>NZ_JAPZPP010000003.1:0-686227 GCF_040407495.1 Sphingomonas faeni
ATCGCAGTGGAATTCCACGATCAACCAGCTCATCTCAAGGAGCCGCTCTGCACAATATCATTCAGACACCCTACCCGGCCAAAGCCAGACAGAGTGTCCATTACATATGGAATATGTGAAGGACATATGAGAACGACTTAGCTTTAAACGATTACCCGGAGCCTTGAGGACCCCAGAAACCGCAAGCCGCCGCCCACATGTCCCTTCATCTTAACCTACAATGTCAAAGAGCCGACAAAAATACCGACACTCGCATAACCCCCCTCTCGGAAAGCTTGCAGCATCTGGTTTTTTGCGACCGCAGCGTCCAGACCGTGGGGCCGTTCGCTGCGGTGACACCCCTCTAAGAGCGCTTCCGATTCGCGTCAAACACAATCTTTCATATTTGTGGCAATTTTCTCGCGCTGGCGCGTTTGTGACGCCCCACGCCTGCTTTTCGGATCCGTTCGAAGCGCTTGTAACTGCACCGCATTCCCCCGCCGGGGGCCTTCTAAGGATATTTGCGCGTCCTACGACACGCACCGTCCGTCTTTAGGGTCTCGCCTTAAGTGCTTGTGAAGGCTCATACCGCTACATGCCCGATACGATGGATACCGCGATCCCTGCCCTCCCGCCGGCGAACGTGCCCGAGACCCTGTCGGCGTCTGGGCCCGTGGGCGCTCCGGGCGCGCCCTCCGGACCAACCTCGCTCGCGGGACAAGTCCGCAGCGCGCTCATATGGCGATCGGGCAGCCAGATCGTCGCGCAGATGGTGCAATGGTGCGCGACCTTCCTGGTTATCCGGATCCTCGCGCCTGCCGATTATGGCCTGTTCGCGATGTGCCAGGTGGTCCTCACCTTCATGGCGATGCTCAATGGCTATGGGCTGGCGAGCGGGCTGATCCAGCAGAAGGAGATCAGCCAGCGCGAAGTCCGCCAGCTGTTCGGGATGCTGATCGTGCTGAACGTCGGGCTCGCCGTCGCCCAGCTCTCGCTCGCGCCGCTCGCCTCCGCCTATTACCGCCAGCCGATCGTCGGCGACATGCTCCGCGTTCAGGCGCTGCTCTATCTGACGACGCCGTTCATCGCGCTCCCGTATGCGCTGCTGTCGCGGGCGATGGATTTCCGTCACCAGGCCAAGGCGAACATCACCGCGTCGATCGCCTCCGCCAGCGCAGCGCTTGGCGGTGCCCTGTACGGGCTGGGCGTATGGACATTGGTGTTGGCGCCGATCGTGCTGTTCAGCGTGCGTGGCGCGATGATGACGTGGAGCGCCCGGTCGCTGGTCTGGCCGAGCTTCGACTTTCGCGGCGCGGGGACGATCGCGCGTTACGGCGGGGTCATGGCGGCCGGACAGCTGTTCTGGTTCCTGCAGAGCCAGGCGGACGTGTTCATCGCCGGGCGCAGCTTTTCCCCGCACATGCTCGGCATCTATACGACCAGCCTGTTCCTCACCCAGATCTTCGTGTCGAAGTTCGTGCCGCCGCTGAACGAGGTCGCCTTCTCGGCCTATGCGCGGATGCAAGGCGATCCCGATGCGATCGGGCGGGCGTTCGTGAAAGGCGCGGCGATGGTGATGATCGTCGCGATGCCGTTCTACATGGGGCTCGCCGCGACCGCCGAGCCACTGGTGCTGACCGTGCTCGGCGAGAAATGGCGCGAGACCGCCCCGGTGGTGCACCTGCTCGCGCTGGCGATGCCGTTCATGACGTTGCAGGTGCTGTTCACGCCAGCCTCCGATGCACGCGGCCGGCCGGGGATCGGCGTACGCAACGGCGCGACCGGCGCGATGATCCTGACCACCGCGTTTCTGGTCGGGGTGCAATGGGGCCCGACCGGCATGGGCATCGCCTGGATCGCGGCATATCCGGTGTACCTGGTGATCAGTGCGTGGCGGACCCTGCCGGTCATCGGCGTGCGCGCGCGTGACGTCGTGCGCGCGGTCGCAACGCCGGCGATTGCGGCGATCGCGATGGCGGTGATCGTCGCGCTGGTCGATCGCAACCTGCCCCCGCTCGATGCGCATTGGCGGCTGGCCGTGCTCGTGTCGGTCGGTGCCGCGGTCTATGCGAGCTGGATGCTGGTCTTCGCGCGGTCCAGGATCCGGGAACTGGTTGCGATCGTCCGGAAACAGCCGGTTGCGAGTTGAGCGGATCCCGTAAGGGTTAAGCCGCGGGGGTGGGATCAAACATCGGTGCCGTGTCCTCCCCCTCCGTCCCGCTTCGCGGTCCACCTCCCTCTGACGGGAAGGATACTCGGACGAGCCCTGGTCAGGCAGACTGGATGTATTCGCGCATGGCCGCGGCATCGGCTTCGATCCGGTCTATGCGGTATTTGACGAGATCGCCGATCGAGACGAACCCGACCAGCGTGTCGCCGTCGATCACGGGAAGATGCCGGATCCGGCGCTGAGTCATCAGCGAGAGCGCACCGATCGCCGACTCGTTCGGGCCGACCGACTTCACCGCCGTGGTCATCACGTCGCCGATCCGTCGGTCCAAGGCCGCTGCACCAACGGCTTGCAGGCAGTGGATGACGTCGCGTTCGGAGAAGATACCGACCACGCGGCCGTCATCAAGCACCGGCGCCGCGCCGATCCGCTTCTCCGCAAGCAATGCCACCGCCTCTGCCACGGTCGTGTCGGGGGTCAGCGACTCTATGCCACCCTTCCGGTCCTTCAGGATCGCCGCGATCGTCATCTTCGCCTCTCCTCCACTGCGTCTGTTGCGCGTGGCTTGAGGAAACCATGTTTGCGCGGCAATGGGAAGCGATGACCGATCGACTGCCCGACGCTCCGGCTAGCCTGCCGAACGGACTCCCCGCTGGACTGGACGATCCGCACTATGCGGCGTTCGCATGGGCGCGGTTTCGCGGGATCATGGCATGGATGGTGCTCGCCGCAGCGATCTGCGTCGCGGCGGTGATCGCGACGATGGCGTACCTGCAAGGGCCGCTGCATCTGGTGACGATGCTGGCAGTGATCGGCGGGGTCGGCGGATCGGTGATGATGGCCGGCCTGCTGATGGGGCTCGCCTTCCTGAGTTCGGGCAGCGGCCACGACGAGGACGTGACGCGGATCGACTAAGCCTGCCCGTTACCTGACAGACGGGGTTCCGGCGCACCGGAACCCCGCTGGATCATGCCTTGAACGGATCGATCAGCCGAATCGTGCCATCCGGATTGAAGGTCAGCTCGGTCATCTTCGCCGAACGGAGGTGGTTCTTATTCGACAATTGCGTGTCGTGATAAAACAGCCACCAGCGATCCTTGAACTGGACGATCGAATGGTGCGACGTCCACCCCTGGACCGGCGACAGGATATGCCCGGTATAGCGGAACGGCCCATAGGGATTGTCGCCGATCGCATAGGCCAGGAAATGCGTGTCGCCGGTCGAATAGGTGAAGTAATATTTGCCCGCGCGCTTGAACATCCACGAGGCTTCGAAGAATCGCCGGTCGTGATCGCCGCCCAACAGCGGCTTGCCGGCCTCGTCGACGATCTGCACGTCGCGCGGAGGCCCGGCGAACTGTTTCATGTCCGCCGACATCCGCGCCACCTTTGGGGATAGTGCCGGCCGGTCGTCCTGCTTCAGATCGGTATCGCCAGCCTTCGGATCGAAACTGCCCTTGCTCCAGCGCTGCAACTGGCCACCCCAGATGCCGCCGAAATACATGTAGCTCTCGCCGGTCGTGTCGGTGAACACCGCGGGATCGATCGAATAACTGCCCCGGATCGGCTGCGCCTCGGCCTTGAACGGGCCGGTCGGGGACTTCGACGTCGCGACGCCGATGCGAAACACACCCTGTTTGTCCCGCGCAGGCATGTAGAGATAATAGGTGCCATTCTTATAGGCCGCGTCCGGCGCCCAGGTCTGCTTGGATGCCCAGGGAATCTGCTTCACGTCGATCGCGACCGGATGGATCGTCACCGGACCACCGGGGCGATCCATGCTCAGCACCCGGTAGTCGTGCATCGCATATTGGTTGCCTAGATCGTCGTCGGGAATGCCGGCGTCGACGTCGTGGCTGGGATACACGTAGATCTTGCCGTCGAAGACGTGCGCGGAGGGATCGGCGACGTAGATCTTGGTGACGAGCGGCTGCGCCAGATAGCGTTTGCCGTCGGGGCTGCGGGGCTCGGCCTTGGTCGTACTCTGTGCGAGCGCGAGGCCGGCGACGAACAGAAGCGGCAACGTCGCGATGAAAGCGGGCGGTCGAAGGCGCATAGTCAGTATATCCTTCCTGTCGGGCGACCTTCTGCGAGGCCTGCCGAGCGATGAACTACGGTAGATAGCGCTACCATATGAAGGTGCGCGCGACGGAGCAAGGAAATGCTGGCGCGCTGAAGGGAATCCGTCGCCTTAGTGCCGGCGTCGATGGGCCGACGGTCGAAGCGATGGCCGAACGATCACACGCGGCATTACGTTTCGAGAGTGATCACGCGCGCCTGACAGCGACGGATATGACGGACAATGGAAGGTATGGATCGCCGCAGGTCGTTCGAACCGAATCGACCGCTGGATGCCCCGTGAGGATTCGAACCTCAATAGGCGGTATCAGAAACCGCAGTCTTACCATTAGACGACGGGGCATCAGCGAGGGCGCGATCTAGGCGGGCGGTTTCGCGCTGTCAACGCCAAGATGATGTCGATCCGCCACTTCGCTTGCGTAATCGTGCGGCTGCGCTACATTCGCATCCAAGCACCGGGCGGGTATTTTCCCGCGGCGGCAGACATAGATAGCGAGTTTTACGGCGATGGGGGATGTTTCCGCCCGAATGCCGTTCCGGCAGGGTAGTCCTGCCCGTCCGGCGGCGACCCGGCCCTCTCGTGGGCGGTGGGCCGATGCGCAGGCGTTTGCCGCGCTGGATCTCGGCACCAACAATTGCAGATTGCTGATCGCGCGACCACAGGCCGGCGGATTCGCGGTGATCGATGCGTTCTCGCGAATCGTCCGGCTTGGCGAGGGCCTGGCGTCGACCGGCAAGTTGAGCGACGCGGCGATCGAGCGGACCATTGCCGCGTTGCGCGTATGTTCGGAAAAGCTTCAGCGCCGCAACGTGACGCTGGCGCGGTCGGTCGCGACGGAGGCGTGTCGGCAGGCGTCGAACGGGCCCGCGTTCATTGCGCGTGCGCTCGCCGAGACGGGGATCCACCTCGATATCATTTCCGCGGAGGAAGAGGCGCGGCTGGCGGTGCTAGGCTGCCACGCGCTCATCGAGCCGGGGGATGACCCTGCGCTCGTGTTCGATATCGGAGGCGGGTCGACCGAGCTTGTGCTGGTCGATACCTCGACGCCGATCCCGACCGTGCTCGACTGGCATTCGGCTCCCTGGGGCGTGGTGTCGCTGACCGAACATGCTGGTGGTGGCGAGGGTGAGGACGGTCGCCGCGCCGCCTATGCGCGGATGCGGCAGGTCGTCGCGGACAGTTTCGCAGGGTTCGCTAGCCGCCTGCCCCGGCATATCGAGCGGCCGCGGCTGCTCGGCACCAGCGGCACCGTCACGACGCTTGGCAGCGTGCATCTCGGACTCAGCCATTATGACCGCTCGGTAGTCGACGGGCTGATCGTGCCTGCGTCGGCGATGCGCCGGATCAGCGCCGACCTTTCCCATATGTCGATCACGGAGCGCGCCAAGCTGCCGTGCATCGGCAACGAGCGCGCCGACCTGGTGGTCGCGGGCTGTGCCATTCTGGAGACGATCATGGATTTGTGGCCCGCCGAACGGCTCGGCATCGCCGACCGCGGTATTCGCGAGGGTATTCTGCGCGGACTGATGGGTTCGCCCAAGCCCGGCAAAGCCACGGGAGTCGCGGCATGAGCCGGGGCGGGTCCGGCGGACATGTCCGCGTGCTCACCGCGCGCAAGCGGACCGCGCAGTCGACGCGCTGGCTCGAGCGGCAGCTGAACGATCCCTATGTGAAGCGCGCCAAGGCCGATGGCTATCGCAGCCGGGCGGCATACAAGTTGATCGAGCTCGACGAGCGGTTCGAGCTGATCCGCGGCTCGAAGCGCGTGGTCGATCTCGGCCTCGCGCCGGGTGGCTGGGCGCAGGTGATCCGGCGGCGGATTCCCAAGGCGACGGTCGTGGGCATCGACCTGCTGCCGGTGGATCCGATCGAGGGCGTGACGATCTTCGAGATGGATTTCCTCGACGATGCGGCGCCGGGCAAGCTGATCGAAGCTTTGGGCGGTGCGCCGGACCTGGTGCTGTCGGACATGGCAGCGAATACGGTCGGGCATCCGCAGACCGATGCGTTGCGGACGATGGCGCTAGTGGAAACCGCACTGCATTTTGCATGCGAGGTGTTGGAGCCAGGCGGGACCTTCGTGTCGAAGGTGTTCGCGGGCGGCGCAGATTCGGAGCTGGTCGCGGAGATGAAGCGGAACTTCAAGACGGTGAAGCATGCCAAGCCGCCGGCGAGCCGCAAGGGGTCGGTCGAGTGGTTCGTGGTGGCGCAGGGGTTTAAAGGCCGAGACCCGAAATAGCGCAGCTATTTTCGGACCAGTCGAAAGCCCGGCCAGCGTTGCGCAGCAACGACTGACGACGCGGCTTCGCCGTGGCGCTCTACCTCAGGGTAGTCGCAAGCGATGCTGCTGGAATGAAGCACAAGCATGTTTCCCCGCCAAGGCGGGGATCCAGACTGGGCTCCCGCCTTCACGGGAGAACAAGGGGGGCGATTCGCCTAAAGTAATACGTCGATCAACAACCCGCAGCTGCGGGGATCCATATGCTCGGGCGTCTGCGATCCTTCGCGAGGCCAGCCGGTATGGATTCCCGCCTCCGCGTGAATGACGGCTGGGGCAGGCAGACTGGCCGATCGCGTGTCCTCACCCTTCTCACGACAAGCGCCGCGGGCCCCTTCCCTCTCCCCTTCAGGAAGACGGCATAGAAAAAGCCCGCGGACTTGGGTCCACGGGCTCTCTCTATTTCGCGCCGCGGCAAAGCGGCGTCGTCGGTCGGGCTATGCCCGCCGGCCGGGGTTTCGGCCGAGCCGCGGATTAGCTTTCGCTAATCCCGCTGCCTCAACCCTCGTAATCCGCACCCAGATTCTGGTTCCGCGGCGGCGCAGCAGCGGTAAGCCGCAGCGCCTCGGCCGAAGCCGCCAGGCTGCCGACGGCATCGACCTCGTCGTCGTCGTCGACGCGAACCTTCTGCAGGCCCTGGATGACCTGTTCCTTGAGATGCGTCGGCTTGACGTTCTCGTCGGCGATCTCGCGCAGCGCGACGACCGGGTTCTTGTCGCGGTCGCGGTCGAGCGTCAGTTCGGCGCCCCCCGAAATCTGGCGCGCACGCTGGGCCGCGAACAACACCAGGTCGAACCGGTTGGGGATCTTGTCGACACAATCCTCGACGGTAACGCGCGCCATGCGGCTTCCTTCGTAACAACGATAGAATGAGAATGCGTCGCCTACGGGGGGTGGCCTGCAAAGTCAAGAAATGCGCGGATCAGCGTACCTGGGTTGCCACCCGAGCCCCCCATGTCCATCACGCACGCCATGGACGATCCCACCGAACAGCCGACATTCGCCGTCGACGGCAACCAGATGACGCTGCTCGACACCGGGCCTCGCCGTCTGGACGCCGTGCTCGCACTCATCGACGGCGCCGAGCGCACGTTGCGCGTGCTCTACTACATCTACGCCGACGATGACTCCGGGAAGCGCGTCAACGCCGCGCTGATCGCGGCTGCCAAGCGCGGCGTCGAGGTCGCGCTGATCGTCGACGGATTCGGCAGCGACGACGCGCCCCACGCCTTCTTCGAACCGCTCGAAGCCGCCAACATCTCCGTATGCCGGTTCTCCGCACGGTTCGGCCGCCGCTACCTGCTCCGCAACCATCAGAAGCTCGCGCTCGCCGACGAAGCGCGGATCATCATCGGCGGGTTCAACATCGAGGACGACTATTTCGGCACCGCTGCCGAACAAGCCTGGCGTGACCTCGGATTGCTCGTCGAAGGGCCGGCGGCTGGACGACTGGCCGGGTATTTCGATGCGCTGAAGGACTGGATCCACGAGCCCAAGGGCAAGCTGCGCCGGCTCAACGCCGCGCTGTCGCACTGGAGCGAGACCAGGGGCGCGACGCGGTGGCTGATCGGCGGCCCGACGCGGAAACTGTCGCCCTGGGCACGAGCGGTGCGCGACGACATGCGAGCGGGACGCCGGATCGATATCATCGCCGGGTATTTCACGCCGAGCCCCGCGCTGCTGCGACGGCTCGACAAGGCCGGGCGCCGGCAGGCTGAGGTACGGATCGTCACGGCCAGCAAATCGGACAACAACGCGACGATCGCGGCCGCACGGTTCACCTATGCGGGGCTGTTGCGCAAAGGCGTGCGGCTGTTCGAATACCAGCCGACCAAGCTGCATACGAAGCTCTACGTGATCGACGATGCGGTCCATATCGGCTCGGCGAACTTCGACATGCGCAGTCTGTTCATCAATCTCGAGCTGATGCTGCGGATCGAGGATGCGGCGTTCGCGGCGCATGTCCGGGGGTATATCGACGGCGAAGTGGCGAAGTCGACCGAGGTGACCAAGGCCTTGTACCAGGCGAACACCGGCTGGATGCAGCGGTTGAAGCAGCTCGGGGCATACTTCGTGGTGGCGGTGGTCGACCCGAGCCTGTCGCGCGGACTGAACTTCGGGATCGACGAATAGGGGGCCAAGGGCCAAGGGAAATCCACTCTCTCCCGTCATCTGACGAAAGTCAGGACCCAGGGTCGAGAACGCCATCCTGATTGGCTCTGGGTCCTGACTTCCGTCGGGATGACGGAGGGGATTTGGGCGAGGTTTCTATTTACCTGACCCGGAGCAACACCATCGCCGACGGCAAAGCCGCCGTCGGACGGGTTCGGCTATCAGCCGATCCGCCGGCCGGGCCTGACGCTGTGCGCCGCTATCGCTTTGCCCAGCGGCACGGGCGTGGCCGCGCCTGCGTCAGGCCTTCCACGCCCAATACAGTTGCGCCGGCGGCACGTTCCACCACTCCATGTCGTGATCAATCGCGTCGAAATGCGGGGTCAGGAAGTCCTTAACCTTGGGCGAGAACTGATAGACCAGGAATGCGCCACCAGTCCGCAGAACCGAATGCGTCGCGGTCGCGATCGCCGGGCCGACGCCGGGGGGCAGCGTCGAGAACGGGAGACCCGACAACACGTAGTCCGCCTTTTCGAAGCCGTGATCCGCGACGATCGTCTCGACCTCGTCAGCCGACCCCAGCACCGCGAAGAAGCGTGGGTCGGTGATCGTGTGGCGGAGATACTGGATGAATTCGGGATTGGTATCGATCACCACCAGCTTGGCGTCGGGCGCCATCCGGTCGAGGATCGGACGGCAGAACGTGCCGACGCCAGGGCCGTATTCGACGAACAGCTTGCAGTTCGCCCAGTCGACGGGTCCCAGCATCTTGCGGATCAGCTTGTCCGACGACGGCACGATCGACCCGACCATCACCGGGTGTTTCAGGAACCCTGAAAAGAACATCTGCCACGGGGACGGCACGCCGGCTGGTCGGCTGCGTGCACGCCGGGTGGCGGTGGTCGAACTGGGCATCGCGTTCCTTACGGTCAGGGGTCCCGCACGCTGGCGAGGCTTTGGCCCTCCCGTCGCACGAATTCCGAACGCGTTTCAAGGCCCGCAGGTTGCATCGGGCGACGAACCGAAGCGGAAGTCGTGCGGCCCCAAGCGGTTCTGGCAGCTTTGCCAAGTGTACGGCATCGCTTAAGCACCGAGCATGAATGACGATCGTACAGGACAGATTGCGGTTATTTTCGTGTCGATCCGTAACGACACGGACGCCGCAGGCTATGGTGAAGCGGCGGCGGCCATGGATGCACTCGCCGCAACGCAGCCGGGCTATCGCGGGATCGACAGTGCGCGCGAGGTAGGCGGCATGGGGATCACCGTAAGCTATTGGGCCGACGACGCCGCGGCGATCGCGTGGCGCGACCATCCCGAGCACACCGCGATTCGTGAGTACGGACGGGCACTCTGGTACGACAGCTATTTCGTCAACGTCTCGCGGATCGAACGGGCCTATGACTGGGTGCGACCATGATCGGCTCCGCAACGGAAGGCCCCAAAATCGATCGCCGTTTCGCCCTGATGTTCCTGGTCATGCTGACGATCGCGGCGGGGAATACCGCGCTGCAATCGGTGCTGCCCGCGCTCGGGCGGTCACTCGGGGTTGCGGACAGCGCGGTCGCGGCGGCGTTCTCGGTGTCGGCACTGCTGTGGGTGATCGCCGCGCCGTTCTGGGCGAACCGGTCGGACAAGCACGGTCGGCGCGCGATGATCCTGCTCGGCGTCGGCGGGTTCAGCGTATCGCTCACGCTGTGCGGTGTGTTCCTGCTCGCCGGGATCAACGCCTGGATCGGCGGCACGACCGCGTTCCTGTGCTTCATCGGCGGGCGGCTGATCTACGGGGCGTTTGGCGCGGCTGCGCCCCCGGCGGTGCAAGCGCTGGTCGCCGGCGAGACGACGCGCGACGAACGGACCAAGGCGCTGACTCTGCTCGCCTCGGCGTTCGGGCTCGGCACCATCCTGGGCCCCGCGATCGCGCCGTACCTGATCCTCGGCTCGATCGGCGGAGTCGAGATCGGGCTGGCCGGCCCGGCGTTCCTGTTCGCGGTGTTCGGCGTGGCGGTGTGGATCACGGTGCGGCGAATGCTCCCCGACGACAAGATCGTCGCCCCGCATGACACACACGGCGCGAGTTCGGCCTACCCTTCGATCGGCGGTGCCCCGACCGGCGCCTCGGTCGCCGCCGCGACGGGATCGCATGTCGAGCATGTCGGCTACACCGATCCCCGCATCCGCGCGTGGATGATCGCCGGGCTGGTGATGGGCCACGCGCAGGCGATGACGGGCCAGGCGATCGGCTTCCTCGTGATTGATCGACTCCACCTCGCCCCTGCCCTCGCGCTCGAGCCGACCGGCATCGTCCTGATGATGGGGGCGGGCGCCGCGCTGCTCGCGCAATGGGGCATCATCCCGCGCCTTAACATGACCCCGCGTCAACTCGTGCTGACCGGGCTCGTGCTGGCGGCGGCAGGAACCGCGCTGACCGGTATCGCGACATCGCTGTACACGATCGCCACCGCCTATGCGCTGGCGAGCCTAGGCTTCGGCTTCACGCGGCCAGGCTTTACCGCGGGCTCATCGCTTGCGGTCGGCGCCAATGCGCAAGGCTCGGTTGCGGGCAAGGTGACGTCGATCAACGGCGCCAGCTTCGTGCTGGGGCCGTCGATCGGCGTCGGCCTGTACGAAGCGCAACACTCGCTACCCTATCTGGTCGCGGGCGCGGCCTGCGTCGTAATGATCGGCTATGCCTGGGCGTCGCTGAAAGATGCCAGAGACAGTTAGAACGGATCGGCCCGAAACGCATCTCGGGCGCACGCATTATCGTTACGCGTGCGCCCTCCACTCGCTCAGGCAGCGCTCGTGTTCCGGTCTACCGCCTCGCAATCGGCCGCTATTTTGCGGAAACCATGATGCAGTACAAAAGCACCGGCACGCCGATCAGCAGGATCATCAACAACAAGTTCATCTGGATAAGTCGGTTCAGCCATTTCGGCCGCTGCACGGAATGATCGTCCGCATCCGCTTCCGAATAGTCTTCGACGATATCCATGTCGAACTTGTTGGAAAAGAAATGCCTTGGCCGCATCCGCAAGAAGGGCCGAGGCGAATAAGCGTGATCGTCTATATCCTGACGCACCGACGGATGATCGCCGGATTTCGAGGCGGAGTCTGACATTATGTGGTTTCCGTTTTACTCGAGATCATGGGCGTGCAGAACAACGCCCAAAGGTCAGATCGAATAAAGCCCGAACTCGAACGGCCTATAGCCGCGAGCTCGGGCTAACCACGTGCGGCGAGTTGCCCGGAATGGTCGCGGAAACGCTTATGTGTCGCAGGAGCGTACATGAAAGTTACATCGGAGCGGGATGACGTAATGTCAACTTATAGCGGCGCAGACACGGATCGCCGATGGGTAGCCCCCCTCCGCCGGGAGGGGGGCGCTAGTCATTCCGCACTCTTCGCGGGAAAGGCAAAACCGATTGGCTGGATCGCAGTCGCGTCCTGCTTGAGACGGGCGGCCATCTGTTCGTATTCGCGTTCGGTCTCCGGCGTCACGCTGGCGCGCGACTCCTTCAACGCACCGTCGAAGTCGGCCATCGTCACGTCGGTCGAGTCGATTGAGCGGCGTAGCGCGACCAGGCCCGCACGGCGGACGACGTCCTCGAGGTCCGCACCCGAAAACCGGTCGGTACGGTCGGCCAGGCGATCGAGATCGACATCCGATGCCAGCGGCATTTTCTGCGTCTGGATGCCGAGGATCCGGCGACGGCCGGCCTTGTCCGGCACGCCGACATAGACGAGTTCGTCGAACCGGCCCGGCCGCAGCAACGCCGGATCGATCAGGTTGGGGCGGTTGGTCGCGCCGATCACGACGACCGACTGTAGCTCTTCCAGTCCGTCCATCTCGGCGAGGATCGTGTTGACGACGCGCTCGGTCACCTGCGGCTCGCCCGCACCTGAGCCACGCGCAGGCACCAGCGAATCGAGTTCGTCGATGAAGATCACGCACGGTGCGACCTGACGTGCGCGCTGGAACAGGCGGGCGATCTGCTGTTCGCTTTCGCCATACCATTTGCTCAGCAGGTCGGACGATTTGGTGGCGATGAAGTTCGCCTCCGCCTCGCGCGCGACTGCCTTAGCGAGCAGCGTCTTGCCGGTGCCGGGCGGGCCGTAGAGCAGGAAGCCCTTGGCCGGGCGGATGCCGAGACGGCGGAACGCGTCGGGGTTCTTGAGCGGGAGCTCGACGCCCTCCTTCAGCCGCATCTGCGCATCGTCGAGACCGCCCACGTCCGCCCAGCGCACGGTCGGCGCCTGCACCATAACTTCGCGCATCGCCGAGGGCTGGACGCGTTTCAGCGCCCCCAGAAAATCCTCGCGCGTGACCGACAGTTCGTCGAGCACCTCGGGCGGGATCGTCCGTTCCTCGAGATTAAGCTTGGGCATGATCCGCCGCACCGCCTCGATTGCCGCCTCGCGAGTCAGTGCGGCGAGATCGGCGCCGACGAAGCCATAGGTGGTGCGCGACAACTCATCCAGATCGACACGATCGCCCAGCGGCATACCGCGCGTGTGGATACCGAGGATCTCTCGGCGGCCACGCTCGTCCGGCACGCCGACGACGATCTCGCGATCGAACCGGCCCGGACGACGCAGCGCTTCGTCGATTGCCTCCGGGCGGTTGGTCGCCGCGATCACGACGAGGTTCGCGCGTGATTCAAGACCGTCCATCAGCGTCAGCAACTGCGCGACAAGACGCTTCTCCGCCTCGCCCGAAACTTGGCCACGTTTCGGCGCGATCGAATCGATCTCGTCGATGAACACGATCGAGGGTGCCGCCTTCGCCGCTTCCTCGAACACTTCGCGGAGACGCGACTCCGACTCGCCGTATGCCGAGCCCATGATCTCGGGGCCGTTGATCAGGAAGAACTGCGCGTCGGATTCATTGGCGACAGCACGCGCGAGCCGCGTCTTGCCGGTACCGGGAGGGCCATGCAGCAACACGCCCTTGGGCGGATCGACGCCAAGCCGCTGGAACAGTTCGGGGTAGCGGAGCGGCAGTTCGACCATCTCGCGCAACTGGTCGATCGTCTGCGCCATGCCGCCGATATCGTCATAGGTGACGTCGGCACGCCGTGCGGCCTGCGGCTCCTCATATTCGGAGCGCAGTTCGATCTCGGTATTCTCGTCGATGTGCACCACGCCCTTTGGGCTGGCGGCGATCACCGCGAGGCGGATCTCCTGGAGCGCGTACGCCGGCGCGTTCATGAACTGCTGGACGTTGGGCGGCATGTTGCCGACGCGCTGATGCCCCGCGGTCGCGACGATATCGCCTTGGCAGATCGGCCGGCCGAGGAAGGTACGCTTGAGCGCGTTGGTCGAACCCTGGAGACGGAGGTTCTGCTGTGCCGGCGCGAAGACGACACGTGTCGCCGGTTTCGACTCGGCCTTGCGCACTTCGACGTAATCGCCCGAGCCGACGCCGGCATTGGCACGCTGGAGCCCGTCGAGCCGGAGAATGTCGAGGCCTTCGTCTTCAGGATACGGCCCGACCGCACGCGCGGGCGTGTTCTGCTTGCCGAGGATCTCGATCACGTCGCCCTCGCCGATGCCGAGCGTCGCCATCAGAGCGCGCGGCACATGCGCCAGGCCGCGGCCGCTGTCTTCGGGACGCGCGTTGGCGACCTGAATTTTCCGCGTGGGGGTTTCGCTATCGGCCATGTCGACTCCATTCGATCTCGTAGCGTCCGAGATAGGGGGCCGGTTCCAGCCTTGTCAGGGGTTGAAAACACAAAAAAAGGGCCGGCCAATGAAGGCCAGCCCATGAAAGTTTTTAGGAGAGGATGCCTGAAAGGCGAGGTCTTTTTGCGTCGAGACGGTTCGTGTTGCAAGTGCGAAGGGATCAGCTACGATTGCGCTAACTGCAATCGCATGCATGAATGCGTTCAGCGGTCAGTGTCACACTCGTCGAGTCGAAAGAGGGATCATGCGCAGGCTGCCGCCACTGGGGGCTATCGAGGCGTTCGTGCAGGTCGCGCGGCTGGGGTCGATCAAGGCCGCCGCCGAGGATCTGGCGCTGTCCGCGCCTGCGCTCAGCCGGCGCGTGCAGAGCCTGGAACGCTTCATCGCCAAACCGTTGTTCGCGCGGCGGCATCAGGCGATGGTGCTGAACGCGGATGGCGAGCGGCTGCTGGCGCAGATTGCGCCGGTACTCGATTCGCTGTCGGACGCGGTCGAATCGCTGACCAGCACGAGCGAGGTGCTGCGGCTGCGTCTCGGGATACTGCCGCTCTATGCGTCGCAAAAACTGTTTCCCCGGTTGGGCGAGTTGCGTGCGACGCATCCCGAATTGCATCTCGACATCGATACCGCGGCGCATCTGGTCTCGCGGCTCGGCGACGGGCTCGATGCGGTGATCGCCCTGTCGCGCGAGATCGATCCGGCCTTTTACGCCCGGCGGCTCGACCGCAATTCGGTCTATGTGATCGGCGCGCGGAGCCTGCTCGAGCGCGCCGACCCGGTCACGCGGCCCGAACAACTCTCGACGCTGACGGCGCTGGTGCACCGCGACATGACGGACACCTTCACGGCCTGGCGGACGTCGGCGGGGCTAGACGACATCGAGCCGCTGGCGATCGATCATTTCGATTCGGGAGCGCTGATGCTGGAGGCCGCCGCACAGGGTCTGGGCGTCGCGTTCATGCACGCGAGCCACTTCGAGGACGCGAACGATCCTCGCCTGGTCCGGCTGTTCGATATCGAGGTGGAGAGCCCGTACAGCTACTGGTTCGTGTGCCGCCCACGGGCGCTGCAGACCAAGCCGGTAAAGCTGTTTCACGACTGGCTGATACGGACGGTGGCGGAGGTTTGACCCGCTACTCCCCTCCCGCTTGCGGGAGGGGTCGGGGGAGGGCGTGGCGCACTGACCGGACGCCAGTACGTACGTCGCGCCCTCCCCTAGCCCCTCCCGCAAGCGGAAGGGGAATTCAGCTCAGGCAGCGCGTGCCTTGACGATCGTGCCCGGCGTGCGCGGCGGCTCGCCCTTCGGCAGCGCGTCGATCAGGTCCATGCCGTCGGTGACTTCGCCCCAGACGGTGTACTGCTTGTCGAGGAAGCGTGCGTCGTCGAACACGATGAAGAACTGCGAGTTCGCCGTGTCGGGCTGGTTGGTGCGTGCCATCGAGCAGACGCCGCGGACGTGCGGCTCGGCCGAGAATTCCGCCTTGAGGTTGGGCTTGGTCGAGCCGCCGGTGCCGTCGCCGTTACCACCGTCACCGCCCTGCGCCATGAAGCCCGGGATCACGCGGTGGAAGGGGACGCCGTCGTAAAAGCCTTCGTTCGCCAGCTCGGCGATCCGCTCGACATGCTTGGGCGCCAGATCGGGGCGGAACTTGATCGTGACGTCGCCGCCTTCGAGGGTCAGCGTCAGCGTTTCTGGGGTGTCAGCCATTTGTCTCTTCTCCTGAATTGATGCGCGGCAGATAGGGAGCCGCGCGCTGACTGGCAAATGCCCGCGCACCGCGTTAGGGCCCAGACGCGCATCTTTTAAGGGAGGCAGCCATGAGCGAACTCGAGCTTCCCGAGGTCGAAACCGACACCCAGCCCGAAAACCAGCTCGATCGCGACGACCATCTGCGGCCAGAATTCGTCCGCGCCGTGCTCGATGCGGTCGAGGACGGCAACGACGAGGCCGCGCGCGCGCTGGTCGAGCCGCTGCACCCGGCCGACATCGCCGATCTGTTCGAGCTGACCCCGCAGGAGGATCGCGCGGCCCTCGCACGTGCGGTCACCGACCTGCTCGGCGGCGACGTGTTCGCCGAGATGAACGATTACGTCCGCGAGGATTTGATCGACGCGCTCGAGCCGCACCAGGTCGCCGATCTCGCCTCCGAACTCGATACCGACGATGCCGTCGCGATCATCGAGGACATGGACGAGGACGAACAGCGCGCGGTGCTGCGTGCGCTGGATCCGGACGATCGCGCGGCGATCGAGGAGGCGCTGAGTTACGCCGAGGAGTCCGCCGGTCGCCTGATGCAGCGCGAGCTGATCGCGGTGCCCGAGCATTGGACCGTCGGCGACGCGATCGATTACCTGCGCGGTCATGAGGAACTGACGACCGATTTCTGGGAAATCTTCGTCGTCGATCCCGCGCACAAGCCGATCGGCACATGCCAGCTGTCGTGGATGCTGCGCACCCCGCGCGGGATCGCGATCGCCGACGTGATGAAGCGCGAGCAGACGCTGATCCCGGTCGACATGGACCAGGAAGAAGTCGCGCTGCGCTTCCAGAAATACGCGTTGATCTCGGCGGCGGTGGTCGATCATGGCGGTCGGCTGGTCGGGATGATCACGGTCGACGACATCGTCCACATCATCTCGGAAGAAGCAGGCGAGGATACGCTGCGTCTGGCCGGCGCCGGCGACGGCGACATCAACGAGCCGATCCGGCTGACCGTGCGGACGCGGTTCACGTGGCTGGTGGTCAATCTCGGCACCGCAATGGTCGCGTCGTCGGTGGTCGGCCTGTTCCAGGGGACGATCGCGAGCTTCGCGCTGCTTGCGGTATTGATGCCGATCGTCTCGGGGATGGGCGGCAATGCGGGGACTCAGACGCTGGCGGTGGTGGTGCGTGCGCTCGCGACCAACCAGCTGACGAGTTCGAATACCGCGCGGATGATCGGGCGTGAGTTCCGCATCGCCGCGGCGAATGGCGTGATGCTGGGCACGCTGATCGGACTCGGGACGTATGTCATTTTCCGAAACACCGACCTGTCGTTGGTCATCGCCGCGGCAATGCTGGTGAATAACATCACCGCGGGGCTCAGCGGCGTGCTGGTGCCGGTGACGCTCGACAAGTTCCGGATCGATCCGGCGGTGTCGTCCGCGGTGTTCGTGACCACGATGACTGACACGATGGGGTTCTTCTCGTTCCTCGGGCTCGCCAGTCTTTGGGGTCTGCACGGTTGATCGTCGGTCTTTAGGCCCCATTTCCAACGCCATGCCGCTCCACCTCACCAAAGTCGCGTTCGGCGCGGAAAGCGTCGACCATCTTGCCGAGCGGCTCCGCCTGCGCGGCGAGGAGGGGCCGGTGTTCCTCACCACGCGCTATCTGCCCAAGCGGCATGAAGAGGTCGCGGGTCAGGGGTCGATGTTCTGGATCCTCAAGCACCAGCTGATCGCCCGCTCGCCGATTCTTGGTTTCGGTGAGGCCGAAGAGGGGCGCGTCGCGATCCACATCGATCCGAAGCTGGTGCTGGTCCAGGCGCGACCCAAGCGCGCGCATCAGGGATGGCGCTATCTGGAAGGCGCCGATGCCCCGCTCGATCTGGGTGGCGACGCGACCGGGCTGGACGTGATGCCGCCGGCGTTGATGACGAAGCTAGCCGAGCTTGCGCTGATCTGAGGCGTATCTGCCGCCTTCCCCGTCATTCCGGCGAAAGCTTCGTCTCCCCCGTTCGACGTGTGTCGCGTGCCACTTGAGATACCCCAGCTTTCGTTGGGGTGATGGGTTTAGGGGGAGCAGCGGCATCTACCGGAAACCGCATGCGTTTCCGGAGAGCAGACTTTCAGGGCGCAGAAACGCCAGCCCCTCTTGTTCCACAAACCACCGGCCCGCCGGCCGCGGCATCCACTCGGCATTTCGCATTGCCGGTTACCGTCACGCTTCCCAGCCCGCTGTTCGTCACCTGCGCGGTATAGCGCGCTGCGGCCTTCGTCTCCCCTACCCCGTCGAGGTGCACCGTCAGGTCGTCGACCACCAGACCCGACGCATCGATCGCCCCCGGCCCGCTTGTCACGAGTCGCGCCCGCGCGGCACGGCCGGCGAGCGTCATCTGGCCGGTGCCGATCAGCGTCGCGTTCAGCTGGTCGGTATCGGCCGCGATCAGCGCCAGGCTGGCGTTGCCGGTGACCGTGACGTCGACGCGCATCCCGCGCATCTTCGCGATCGTCAGCCGCCCGCCCGCCGCGACGCTTGCCGAGGTCAACCCGGGTGTCGAGAGCGTCACGAGGATCGGCCCGGCCCCGCCCCTGCCGCTGCTGCTACCACCGCCGCGCGGTTGCTCGCCCCAGCCGCCGGTACCCTTGCGCACCGATAGCGTCGTCCCGTCCACGCGGACCGCCACGCTTTCGGCGATGCTGGGATCGCCGGTGATCGTCGCGCGCGGCGAGCCGATCGTGACGCGCACCTCGAAGGGTCCCTCGACCCGGACCCGGTCGAAGCTGCCGACCGAAACCGTTCGACTCGTCGCGACCGACTGGCCGGATGCAGGCGACGACAGGAGCAGCACGGCGAGCAGATATCTCATGCGCGCGACCGTCGCCGTATCTCCGTCCGCGCGCAAGTCCGACCGCGGTTCACCGCCCGCAGCGGACGTTCCCCGAGCCCATCTTCGAGATCGTGCAGCGTGAGTTCGGGCCGAGATCGACATCGCCCGAACCCATCAGGTCGACCTTTGCCGCGCCGTTAACCACCGCGCGCGCGCTCCCCGAACCGGCGATCTCGACGGTCGCGGATTGCGCCTGCAGCTTCGTGCCGTCGACATCGCCCGATCCCGCGATCTCGATCTTCAGATCGCGCGCGATGCCGCTCGCCCGCGCGTTGCCGGATCCCGCGATCGAGAATTTCGCGTCGTCGACCTGGATTGCGGCAATGTCGAGGTTGCCCGATCCCGCCACCCCGCCCTTGAACCCGCCGCCCTCGACGCGATCCACCGCCATGTTGCCCGATCCCGAGACGTTCGCATCGGTCAGCCGCGGCAGGGTGACGTACACCTTCACCTTCGCGCCCTTGCTCCAGCCGAAGCTCGCGCCGTTCTTGCGACCGATGTTCAGCGTGTTGCCATCGCGTTCGATGCGCAGGCGATCGAGTTGCTCGCTCGGTCCCTCGGCTCGGATCGAAAAGCCGGTACCGACGCGGACGTCGACATCATCCGAACCGCGCAGGTCGATGCCGTTGAACCCTGCCACCTGGAAGGTGCGGGTTGTCCCCGACCCCGACCCCGCCGCCGCAGCGCCGGAATTATCGCCGTCGCCGTTCCAGGCGAACGAACATGCCGCGAGAGGAATGATCAGCCCGAGCGCAAGAAAGTTCATCGCATCCTCCTGTGTATTGTTTTAGCAATACACCTGAACTTCAGTGCGACAAAGCGAAATCGCGCGCGCCGCCGCAGTTGCAAATCCTTCGCCGAACGGTCAACTGGAACGTGTTGGTCGCTCTATTTGCGCTTGCAGGGATAGGCGTCGCGCAACGCATCGCGGACGACGAAGGACGGTGCGCCGGTTCCGGTCTTCTTCGCGCGCGCGCGCATGTATCTGCGCACCGTGGCGGCGACCTCTATGTTCGAGGCGCGGGCCGGCAGCGGGCAGATGCCGCCCGACAGCGATAAGGCATCGAACTCGCCAAGGATGTAGCCGGTGCAGAAATTGGCGGTCGGATCGCTGTCCTTGCCTTCGCAATATTCAAGCAGCTGCTGGGTCGTCAGCGAACTCACCACGACCGGTCGATCGGGCGCCGCAGACAGGGCGGCAAGCATCAGCAGAATCATGACGTTCCCTTCGGGCCGGGCATTCTAGCTGGCGACCCCAGCGCCGACATAGGGCAGCAGGCGCACGCGGGGGAAGACGTCGTCGAGCGATTTGGTGTCGGGCAGGATGTAGACGATGCCGCCCTTCTTCTGGAACACCGGCGTCAGCTTGCCGGTGTAGAATTTGGTGCCGACGTTGATGCAGCCGAAGCTGATCCGGTTGTCGTCGGGGGTCGGCGACAACAGCCGCTCGATGCGGTGCTCGCTCTTGTGCGTGGTGATCACCGCATGGAGCGCGACCGAGTTGGCATAATCGACCCAGATCACGCGCTGATGCCCGAAGGCACGCCCGAATTTGCTGACGAATCGTCCCGCCGGGGTGGTGCGTTCGGCAGGACCGATGTCGGCAAGGTCCTTCGCCCCTACCCCAGGGGAAGAATCATCTCCGATCCCGACGCCAAGCAATACCGGCGTCTGGCCGAGAAACTCGCCCTTCGCGCTGAACAGGAGGAGCGACGCGGCCGGCTTGTCGATCACGACATAGGGCAGGCCCTTATTGTCATGCTCGGCCGCGATCCACGCGAGCATACGGGTCGCTGGTTCGGACTGCGGGGGGAGCAGCAACGGCGGCGCCACCACGGCAACGGCCTTCGCCTTGCCCTTGGCCCGCGAGCGCGCCGTAACCTTGGCCGCGCGCGCCTTGGTCGCACTCGGGGCAACCTTGGTCGGAGCCGCCGACGCCGGTGCAACCAGCGCCAGCGCTACCCCGACGGTCGCCGCCATACGACAAGCGTGACGAAACAGCCCTGTGGACCTGACGCCCCGGATCAAGATGCCCCGGATCAAGATGCCCTGGATCAAGATAGGCGTGTCCAACAGGGCCGTCCGTCGATGCAAGCGCGTGCGAAGATAGACTTAGCCGCGCGGCTTGCGCTGGCGCTGCTTCGCCTGCTGCTGGACCTGCTGGTCGATGCCGTCGACGCGGCCGGTCAGCTGATCGATGCGCTGTCCGTTCTGCTGCGACTGGCCGGCGGCGGCCTGTGCCTGGGCGAGTGCCTGGCCGGACGTGCCTTCGACGGTGCGCAGGCGGCCGTCCATGCCGTCGATCCGCGTGTTCACCACCGCGATCTGATCGCGGACGAAGCCCTTGGTGGCGCAACCGCTAAGGCCGATACCGGCGATAAGGATCAGGGCGACCGTCGGGTATTTCGGGAGATTCGTACGCATAGACTTAACCTTTCCAAACATGGATGGCGTCAGTCAGCGGAGAGTCGGCGGAATAACAATCGATATCCGGCGAGACGTTCGCTCCGTGCGGCGAGAGTTGGCCAGCGATGGAGCCTGCGATTGAATTTGAGGCGTAACGAGACTGCCGGTCGCTTTCTTGATGTATGGCAAGGTTACGTTCAGATTTGCGGAACCGAGAACGTATATTGCAACGGATACTTGCAATAGTTGCACACCCCCACTTGCGCCACCCCGGCGAAGGCCGGGCCCAATTGGGAAAGCTGGGGTAACGGAGCGCTGCCTTAAGTTGGCGACGTCCTCCAATTGGGCCCCGGCCTCCGCCGGGGTGGCAGGAGAGGTACGGCGCAATCCTCCCCCGCCAGGGGGAGGTGGCTGGCGCTTGCCAGACGGAGGGGGCGGAAAGGCTAACCTCTGTTCCGCGCCCTCCCCCTCCGTCACCTTCGGCGACACCTCCCCCTTGCGGGGGAGGATCGCTGAGTTCGGTGCAAACGAAAAAGGGCGGCCCCGCAGGACCGCCCTTTCGTTTCGGCAAAGCGCCCGGCAGTTAAGCCGGCACCTTGTCCTTGTTGTAGATCGCGGCCGCGGCGCGGAGAATGTCGAGGATCTTCTCCTGCGCCTTGGGCTCGTCGAGCTCTTCCATCGCCGCCAGTTCGCGCGCGAGACGGCTGGTCGCGCCTTCGAAGATCTGGCGCTCCGAATAGCTCTGCTCGGGCTGGTCGTCGGCACGGAACAGATCGCGGACCACTTCGGCGATCGACACGAGATCGCCCGAGTTGATCTTCGCTTCATATTCCTGCGCACGGCGCGACCACATGGTGCGCTTGACCTTGGGCTTGCCCTTGAGCGTGTCCATCGCCTCGCGCATCGTCTTGTCGGACGACAGCTTGCGCATGCCGACGCTTTCGGCCTTGTTGGTCGGCACGCGGAGCGTCATGCGCTCCTTCTCGAACCGGAGGACGTAGAGTTCCAGTGTCATGCCGGCGATTTCCGAGCGCTGGAGCTCGATCACACGGCCGACTCCGTGCTTGGGATAAACGACGAAATCACCGACATCGAAGGACAGTGCCTTGGCAGCCATTTGGGGCCTTTCCGGATCAAGCCTCGCCGCGACGCCTCGACGAAGGACTCGTCGCTGCTGCATCGGGGGAGGGATAGGTCTACACGTCAAGCGGATGACGTGAATCATCGCGCCCGTCGCGGACCCATCTAGCAGCTTTGCAACAAAATTACCAGCCGAACGTGGCAGGCGGCTTGCCCTTTTCGGGATTCGCCGCCTCTTATCAGTCGCCTGCGCCGGGTTCGGGCGAGAAATACTTGTCGAACTTGCCCTCGACGCCCTTCATGGCGTCGGCATCCGGCGGCGTCTGGTTGTCGTTGCGCGTGACGTTGGGCCATTGCGCCGAGAACGTCGTGTTCAGCTCGAGCCACTGCTCCAGCCCGCTCTCGGTGTCGGGCAGGATCGCTTCGGCGGGGCATTCGGGCTCGCACACGCCGCAGTCGATGCACTCGCTGGGATTGATCACCAGCATGTTCTCGCCTTCGTAGAAGCAGTCGACCGGGCACACTTCCACGCAGTCCATGTACTTGCAGCGGATGCAGGCATCGGTGACGACGTAGGTCATTGCAGAACTCCTGGGCCGGATTCCTTTCCGGCGACGAACGCGCCAGCGACTATGCGCGCCTGCCCCTCGCGTCAATCATAGCAAGCCTTCTGCGAGACGTTATCAGGCTTTGTCGCTCCGATCACACCCTGCCCAACCCCTCCTCCGTCATCCTGACGAAAGTCAGGACCCAGGATACCAAGGGCAGCGTCTCGTGGCTCTGGGTCCTGACTTTCGTCAGGATGACGGCGGCCGCTCGTGTGAGCCTTGTCGGTCACTCGGAAGCCGGATCGCGGACGGTACCGGCCGGCGTCTTCCCCGCGATCAAATCCTGATAGCACCCTTGCGCCTCGGGCGCCGGCCCGCGCCGCGCCGGCAGCGCCTCCACCCGGATCACCCGCACCCGGTCCTCCACCGCAAACGTCAGCACATTACCCACCCGCACCGGACAATGCGCACGATCGATCGGGCGTCCATCGATCCGCAGATGCCCCTTCTCCGCAATCGTCTGCGCGGCGCTGCGCGTTTTTGCGAGCCGCACGAACCACAGGAACCGATCGATCCGCATCGCGCCTTCAACCATGGCCGACCAGTGCGGCAAGTCCGGCAAACGCATTCTGCCGCGAAGGATCGATCGGCGTCGGCGCGACGGCGCGCGCGGGCGGGCGTCCACGCCAGACCCACCTCGGCCTGTCCCCCGCCAAAGCCTTGAACCCGAGCTCCGCCATCAACCGCTCCAGCGACGCCGGGTCGAGCCCGATCGACGTCGCCAGCGCCGGATCGGGCGCGAACGGCGTCCGTCCCTGCCGCGAGTCGTGCGCCGCCCGCGCGATCCGCTCGATCAGGTCGACGCGCACCGCTTGCAGCCCCAGCGGGCGGAACCCCGCCTCCAGCACAGCGCCCTCGCTGCCCCGCGCCAACACCGTCGCGCCCTCGCGCGGTGCCGCGATGATCGCCCCGCGCGCGACCGCCAGCACCCGCCGCCAGCGCGCGGCCTCGGGCTTCGTCAGCCGCGGATCGAACAGATCGAGCGCACCGATGGTAATCCCGATCTTGCGCAGCCACTTCCGCTCGTCGGCGTCGATCGCGTCGAGCGACAATCGCAACGGCAGCCGCGGCACGATCCCGCCCGCCGCCTCCATCGTACTCGCGACGATCCGCAACGCCGACGTCGCCGCGGGATCGCGACTGGCCTCGGCGAGCTTGACCAGAACCCCGAGTCGCCGGTCGAGCATCGTGCCAAGCCAGCGCGCCAGCCGTGCCTCGATCCGCTCCCGCGCAGCCTTGTCGAGGCAGTCGAGCGAGCGATCGAGGATCAGCTTCGGCCGCGCGAACGACGGTCCCGCGCCAAGCTTGGCGACCGGATGCCCCGCCCAGATAACCTGCGCCGCATCGTCGAGCGCGATATCGGCGTCCAGCGCATCGACCAGCGACTGCCCGCGCCGCGACCGCTCGCCGGTCAGCCGCTTTTCAGCCGCCGCCAGCAGCAACCGCTTGTCGCTCGCCCGCGCATCAGCCGCGACCGTAAACCGGAACCCGTCGAGCCGACCGATCGGATGATCCTCGACCATCACCTCGCCCTCGGGCCCGATCACCACCGGCAACGCGCCTGCATCCGCACCGATCTGACGCATCAGCGCAGTCGTGCGCTTGTCGACGAACCGCTGCGTCAGGCTCGCATGCAGCGCATCCGACAGGCGCTCCTCCAGCG
This sequence comes from Sphingomonas faeni, assembly GCF_040407495.1. Classification (GTDB taxonomy): domain Bacteria; phylum Pseudomonadota; class Alphaproteobacteria; order Sphingomonadales; family Sphingomonadaceae; genus Sphingomonas; species Sphingomonas faeni_D. The sequence continues at coordinate 24,651 of NZ_JAPZPP010000003.1, forward strand.
CCGCCGTCCGCGCCGCCCAAAGCGTCGGCTCGGCCAGCCAGTCGGCGCGCTGCGCGATATACGCCCAGATCCGCGTCGCCGCGATCCGCCCCGCGATCACCGGCACATCGCCCGCCACCGTATCGAGCCGCGCGATCTCGTCGGCGAACCACTGGTGCGGGATATGCCCGCGGCCTTCGCTCAGATGCCCGAACACCCGCGACACAAACCGCGCATGCGGATCGAGACCGACTTTCCGGAAATCGGGCAAACCACACGCCGCCCACAACCGCGCGACCATCGCCGGGTGCCGCGCCCGCTCGCGCACCCAGCCCTCCTCGGCCAGCCGCTTCAACACCCCGAGATCGAGGGCTTGCGGCGCGGCGCGCAGGACGCCCGCAGGCGGCCGCGCCTCCAAACTCGCCACCAGCGCATCGATACTGGAAAAATCAGGCTCGCCCTGCCGCCAGTACAGGTTCTCGAGTCGCGGAAACCGATGCTCCTCGATCGCCAGCACTTCCTCGGGCAGGAACGCGCCCGGACCATCGTCCGACAGCGCGCCGAACGTGCCGTCGCGCTGATGCCGCCCGGCGCGGCCCGCGATCTGCGCCATCTCCGCCACCGTCAGGCGCCGCTGGCGCTTGCCGTCGAATTTGTTGAGGCTGGCGAACGCGACATGCGCGACGTCCATGTTGAGCCCCATCCCGATCGCGTCGGTCGCGACCAGATAATCGACCTCGCCCGCCTGGAACATCGCCACCTGCGCGTTGCGGGTGCGCGGCGACAAGGCCCCCATCACCACCGCCGCACCACCGCGAAGACGCCGCAGCATCTCGGCGACCGCGTACACCTCCTCCGCCGAGAACGCGACGATCGCCGAGCGCTTCGGCAACCGGCTGATCTTCTTCGCGCCGGCATAGGTCAGAGTCGAGAAGCGCGGTCGATTGACGATCTCCGCGCCGGGGACGAGCTTCTTGATCATCGGCCGCAAGGCTTCCGAGCCAAGGATCATCGTCTCCTCCCGCCCCCGCGCGCGCATCAGGCGATCGGTAAACACGTGCCCGCGCTCCGGGTCGGCCCCCAGCTGCGCCTCGTCCAGTCCGACGAACGCGACGTCGCGATCGGGCATCGATTCGGCGGTACACAGGAACCAGCGCGCGTCGGGCGGCACGATCTTCTCTTCGCCAGTGACCAGCGCAACCCGGTTCGCGCCCTTGATCGCGACCACGCGGTCATAGACCTCGCGGGCGAGCAGGCGCAGCGGAAAGCCGATCATGCCGCTGGAGTGTGCGCACATCCGCTCGATCGCGAGGTGCGTCTTGCCGGTGTTGGTCGGGCCGAGAACCGCCGTGACCAAGTCGTTCGCGCCGTCGTTCATCGCCGCAACATCGGGGGTAAAGCGTGGCGGCGCAATGACCTGCAACGAGTTTCATCGGCATTAACGATTTGTCGTCACGCGGGCACACCTCGCCGCAATCGGAGCGGGGCGTACACATCGGTTAATTTGACTTTAGCAGGTTGCGACCACAACCACCGCCTGACGCCGGGGGGACCGGCACTATCGGGGCGGGCCTGCGTGTATCTTCGTAACGATCAGGGTTTCGAACTCGCGAGCGCTGCGCCTGGGTTCGGCCGCGCGCTCGCACCGCCGCCGCCCCAGCCGACGCGCGCGGACCTGTTGCGCGAGCGAGCGACGCGGATCGACTGGGTGCCCGATCTCGGTGCGCGGATCGGCAGCCTCGACTGGTGGCGCGGCCTCGTCACCTGCACCGCGCTGTGTGCCGCGACCTGGATGCTGTCGCCCGGCATGCGGCCGCTGGTCGGCGCGGTGCCGACCCCGCTCGCCGGCGCCGAGTGGGAGGAAACGCGCGCGCAAGGCATAGCGCCGCTGGCACAGGGCGCGACGACCGGGCGGCGGATGGCGGCGAACGATCTCGTCGCGCCGCTCGCGGACGTACCCGAACGCCCGACGCTCGAACTGTCCGCGACGCTGGGCCAGGGCGACGCGTTCGACCGGGCACTGATCCGCGCCGGCGTCGGCCGTAACGATGCCGAGGCCGCCGCCGCGCTCGTCGCACAGTCCGTCGATCCCAAAGCCATCCCCGCCGGCACACGGATCGCGCTCACCCTCGGACGCCGGCCGGACCGCACCGTTGCGCGGCCGCTGGAGCAACTCGATGTCCGCGCGCGGTTCGATCTCGCGCTGTCGTTGACGCGCGGTGCGGGCGGACTGACCGTGAACCGCAAGCCGATCGCGGTCGACTCGACGCCGTTGCGGATCCAGGGCCTCGTCGGTTCCAGCCTCTACCGGTCCACCCGCGCCGCCGGCGTACCCGCAAAGGCGGTCGAGTCGTTCATCAAGGCGATCTCGACACGGCTGTCGATCGGCCGCGACGTCACCGCCGCCGACCGGTTCGACCTCATCGTCGAACGCGAGCGTGCCGCCACCGGCGAGACGCGGATCGGCGACCTGCTGTTCGCCGGGATCGACCAGGGCCGCCGCGCGGTGCAACTCGTACGGTTCGCCCCCGACGCGGCGAACGTCGACGACGAGACCAGCCGCGGCGGCTGGTTCGACGCCAACGGCCAGACCGAGCGCCGCGCCGTCTCGGGCATGCCGGTGATCGGGCGGATCACCTCGAGCTTCGGGCTCAGGATGCACCCGCTGCTGGGCTTCACCCGCATGCACAAGGGGCTCGACATCGGTGCGCCCTACGGCTCGCCGATCCACGCGATGACCGACGGCGTGGTCGCGTTCGCCGGGCGGACCGGCGGCTATGGCAATTTCGTCAAGCTCGTGCACGGCGGCGGGATGGCGAGCGGCTATGGCCATATGAGCCGAATCGCGGTGAGCTCGGGCACGCGCGTGCGCGCCGGCCAGGTGATCGGCTATGTCGGCTCCACGGGCATGTCGACCGGGCCGCATCTGCACTGGGAAGTGTGGAAGAACGGCGGCGCGATCAATCCGCGCTCGGTCTCGTTCGCGAGCGTCGCGCAACTGTCCGGCGAGAAATTGCGCGCGTTCAAGGCGAAGGTCGCGCAGTTGCTCGCCGTTCGGGTCGGCGGGTAGCGTCCGACCCGCCCGGATGATCAGTTCCAGATCGGAGCGAGGTGCCGTTCGAGCGACCGGGTGAAGATCGCCGCCGGGCAGAGTGTCCTTGCACAGCCAGCCATCCGCAGCGGCGTGATCGTCACGCGACGCCCGCCGGCACGCAGGACCTCGGGCGACTGCGTGCGATAGGATACCCGCACGGAAATCTGCCCGGTACGCGTGTCGCGAAGCCGTTCGAACAACAGCGCGCCGCCGGGCGGGACGTCGTTGGTCGCATAGCCCGGCGTGACGAGATCGACCCCGAGTGCAGCCGCCAGCGCGGCGACGTTGGTGTCGTGGCCCATCAGCACGTCGAGCCGCGGACCGTCGTTGAGCGACTGGATCACGCGCCGCCCGATCACCGACGACTGGTGCGCCGCCATGTAGGGCGGCTTGGCGAACACCGCGAACAAGGCCGCATGCAGCGCCCCGAGCCGCTTCAACGTCGCGGCGTCGGCGCGTCCCCAGCCGACGTCGCGCGCCGGCAGGCCTTCGAGATACTGCAGCAGCAAGACCTGCGCGACGCCCGACGTGCCGCGGATCGCCCCTTCGAGCGTGATGCCGTGACCATCGTCATCGGACACGATTCGCGCCGGTCCCGATGGTACGCATCTCCCTCCGCAGCGGAGCACGCGGTCGAGGTCGGCGATCGCGTCGCGGTGCCGGCGGACGAGCGCCGGCATGCCGCCGGTCGCGCGGTCGATATCGGCGATCGCCTTGGCCGCGTCGAACGCGGTCGCATGCGCGCGCAGCGGTTCGAACATCGGATCGACCACGCCGGGCGCCCGGTGCTCGACGCGCAGACCGCAACCAGGCGCGAAGCCCTGCGCATAGGCGTCGCCACTGGCGATCGTGCGGTCCGAACTGTTGCTGGCGATCCGTATCGTCCCCTCGCGTGGACATCCCTTCGCAGCAAACAGCCCGCGTGCCGCAAGCCATTTGCGGTCCTCCGCGGCGACGATCTCCAGCGCTCGAACGCCGTGCGGTGTCACGCGGCTGTCGGCGACGGCCCATCGCGGCCAGGGCGCTGCGGTGCGCGTGCCGTCGGGCACCTCCCCCGGCAGTGGTGCGCGAATGCCGTGCCGCATCACCAGCACCGCGCGTTCGGTCACGAGACGGGCGCGCACCGGCACCGCCGCGCCGCTGACGATCGCCAGCCCGACCAGAAGTTTCGTCAAGCGCATCTCAGGGTTCCATCGTGCAGGGCGCCGCGACCAGCACCGGATTGCACCGCGCCATCGCTCCACCGGGCAGCGTCACCGCGAACCCGAACCCCTGCGGGTCGGGGGCGCCCGGATAATAGTCGGTGCTGACCGCCTGCGCGCCGCTGTCCGCTGCCGCCTTCGCCTTGGTCATGTCGTGCGTGCGCGCTTCGACCGTATTGGCGTCGGTCCGCGTCCGGACGATCACGCCGGCCTTCACCCAGTCGCGGATGCGGGCGCCGTCGACCAGCGGATCCTGGACGATCTGGATCGCGCTTTCGGGCTCGCCGTCGGGATACCAGCCGAACATCGCCCGGCCCCGCAACGACGGATGACCCGCGCGATAAACGTTCGAGACCGCCGAGCGGACGTCGAACAGGACGTAGATCCGCCCACGCGCAGCCTCCAGCGTCGGCCAGCCCTTGCCGTGCACGGCGGCCGCCAACGTCTTGGCCTTGCCGCGAACCTCGTCCGGCACGATCAGCCGCCGCCCCGGTATCGCCTGTCGGATTTCACGGTCGAGCGAGTCGAGCAGCGCGGCATCGTCGAGCGGCAGCGGTGCTGCGACCTGCGCAGAGGCCCGCGTATCGGCGGCGTTGATCGTGATCATGATCGGCAGGTGACGCGGGTGCGCGCGCGACCAGGCATTCACCTCGCCGAGGCAGCGCTGCAACGTCACGCAGGTCGAGATATAGTCGATGTCGGGAACGTGAAACACCTTGTACCCCGGCCGCAGCATCGCCGCGCGATCGAACGCGGTCGTCTCCCCCGCCGCCCGTGCGATCCGCTCGCCCTTCGGATCGGCATAGCGCCCGCCTTTCGGATCGGCGAAGATATCGATCTCCAGCTGCCGCACGCCGCGATCGAGCTGCGCGGTCAGCGGCAGATGATAATAATCGAGCCCAGCCGCGGTCTTCGGATCCCGCCGTCGCAGCTCGGCCATCACCGCATCGGGGATCTTCGCCTTGAAGCTGTTGTGCGAGCCGACGACCTGGACGTCGTTCATCCGCGCCGGCCCCTGCCCCGGTGCACGATCGGGTCTGGCGGCCTGGGTCGAGCCACCGATCGACAGACCGACCAACAGCGCTACGCGTACGAAGGTCCGCATCAAAATTCTGCCCGCACGCCGAACAACACGGTCCGGCCCCAATAGTTGATCTCGCCGAAGCGGTTCTCGTCGTCGTTATACGTGTAGAGATGCGCACCCGACAGGTTGATCGCCTCCAGGCTGAACGTCACCCGGTCGCTCGCCTTGACCGAGATATTGCCGTCGAGCGATCCGAACGGCGCGGTGTAGACCGGCGCCTGCGTCGTGCTGCCGGTGCCCGACAGATACCGGTCGCGCCAGACGTACGACAGCCGCGTCGAGATCGGTCCCTTCTCGTAGAAGCCGGTGATGTTGGCGCTGTTCTTCGACAACCCGATCAGTTCGTCGCGGATCGGTCGCGCGCCCGCGGTGTAGCGCGCCTTGACCGAGGTGTGCGTATAGGATGCCTGCACGCCGAGACCGTCGAACGGCGCCGGCAGGAAGGTGAAGACCTGGTTGTACGCCGCCTCGACGCCGTACACCTTGGCATCGCCGCCATTGACCTGCGTCGACAGCAACACCGTGCCGCGACCGGGGATGTCGATATTGACGTTCTGCTGCGTGATATAGTCGTCCATCGCCTTGTAGAATACCGCGCCCGTCAGCGACCCCGCGCGGTTGAAATACCATTCGAGCGATCCGTCGAACTGCGTGGCCAGGAACGGCACCAGCTGCGGATTGCCGCCGCTCGCGGTCGGCGCGTCGGTCGACACGGTGATCCGCGGCGCGCTGTCGGTGACGTTCGGGCGGGTCAGCACGCGGCTCGCGGCAAGGCGCCCGATCAGGTCGTGCGTCAGTTCGGCGCGCAGGTTGAAGCTCGGCAGCCAGTTGTTGAACGTCTTGGGGAAGCTCGCCGGCGTCGCAACGCTACCCGTCGTGAGCGTGCCGCTCGCGACCTGATCGGTGTGGACATAGCGCACGCCCAGATTGCCGGTGACCGGCACCGCGCCGACGTCGAAGCCGTAGTCGGCACGGGCATACGCGCCCCAGATCTTCTCCTTCACGACGAACGACGAGCGCAGGTCGCCTGCGGTCAGCGGCGAATTTTGCACCGCGGGGGTGAAGAACGCGTCGAGATAGGCCTGCGTGACGGGCACCAGGAATGTACGCACCGTGTTGCCCGAGACGCCCTTCAGGAAATCGTCGTACGGCAGTTGCTCGTAGGCGCCCGACCCGAGGCTCGACAGCGGCGTGTTGGCAGCCGGATTGACGTTGAAGTCGCGGCGGAAATAGTCGCGCTTGCGCCAGTGATATTCGCCGCCCGCCGCCAGCTTGGTGATGAACCCGTCGAAATCATGCGACAGGTCGGCGCGGGTGTAGAAATCCCAGTCCTTGCTGTCCTTGGGCGCGATGTTGAACTGGTACAGCTGGTAATTGGCCGGGTTGGTCGCATCGGTCGTGGTCGTGAAGGTCGGGATCGTCTTGTAGCCGGCCGACGCGTCATAGGTCAGCGGCGCGAAGAAGATCGCGCGGCTGCGAACCGTGCCCTCGTCGTAGTTCGGGTGATAGCTGTGCGCGCTCGACCAGTTCACCGCACCCGACGCATGCCAGGCATCCGAATCCCAGGTCTGGCGCAGGCCGATGTTAAGCAGGTCGTGGCGGTTGAGGCTGTATTCGCGCGATGCCATGAAGCGCACGTCGTTGATCGTCGCGCCGACGACCGTATCGCCGTCGAGCTTGACGCTGCCGGGGACGATCACCGGGCGATGCCCCGCGACGCTTGCGTCGTCGGGATAGATGTCGAGACCGAATTCGTCATAGGCGACGTCGAGCCGGGTCGCGAGAATGTCGAGCGTCGTCAGAAACTCGGGGCTCGGCCGCCATTGCGCGGAGACCATGCCCGAGATGCGCTTGCGATCTTCGGTCTCGATCGTCGGCCGCGTGCGAGTCGGCGTGTAGAGCCCGGTCGCGAGACCGCCCGACGCGGGCGCGGTGAACTTGTCCAGGTTCCAGCCGAAGTTCAGGAAGCGGTCGTTGCGCACCGCCTTCTGCCAATATTGCGCGCCGGCCAGGATGCCGAACGTGCCGCTGGCGTTGGTCGCGCTGGTGATCACCGTCGCGTTCGGCTTCACCTTGTCGGTCTGGCTCGTATAGGTGCCGCGCAGGTTGACCGTGGTCTTGGTGCCGACGTCGAGCGGGTGGAACGTCTTCACGTCGATGTTCCCGCCCAGCGCACCCTCGGTCATGTTCGCGGTCGGCGTCTTGACGACGTCGATGCTCGAGGTGAATTCGGCGGGAAGCATCTCGAAGCGGAACTGGCGACCGTTCGCGCCGCCATTCTCGATCATGTCGTTGAGCGCGACCGTGCTGCCGTTGAGCAGCGTGCTCTGGAACTGCGGCCCGAGCCCGCGGACGCTGACGTACAGCCCCTCGCCGCGCGGCCGGGTGATCGTCACGCCGGGGATCATCTGCAGCGCCTCGGCGACGTTCTGCGTCGGGAACTTGCCGATGTCGGTCGAGCTGATCGAGTCGACGCCGTAATCGGCGCGGCGCTTCGTCTCGGTCGCGGCGCGCAGGCTGCGCGCGTAACTGCCGGTGACGACGATCTCGCCGTTTTCGTCGGTGCCGGTGGCTGTCGCACCAGTCTTGTCGGACGCGACTGTGCTCGTCGGCTTCACACCATCGACGCGGTCCTGTGCCTGCGCGGCAACGCCGCCCGATACTAGGATCAGCGATCCCGATGCCCGAAGCAGGCTCTTCAACATACGCATTGCAATAAGGTCCCCGGTGGCACCGCTGCCACGTCGGCGCCCTAGGTATCGTCCGCGTCATTTCAGCGAACGCTCCGCGACACTCCTGTTACATAGGGCCGGGTCGGGACAGAAAAGCGTGCAGATCGATACGACGCGCATGCAATTGCCGCCCGCAGGCGTCGACTGTACGACGTGGGCAGGTACCGCGACGACGAGGACTTTCCCATCGCAATGAAACTCGCCGATCTGGCCGTGCTCGCCGGCGTTTCGACCGCGACCGTATCGCGTGCGCTGGCAGGGCATAGCTCCGTCAATGCCAAGACGCAGGCGCGGATCCTGGCTCTAGCACGCGAGCATGACGTGCGGCCCAACCAGCTCGCACGCAATCTGCGGCTGAAGAGTACGGGCGCGATCGGGCTGGTCCTGCCGCTCGGGCACGCGCGGACGCAGCATCTGACCGATCCGTTCTTCCTGTCGCTGCTCGGCTTCCTCGCCGACCTGCTGGTCGAGCGCGGCTACGACATCCTGTTGTCGCGCGTCATTCCCGATGCCGACGACTGGCTTGAGCGACTGGTCGACAGTGGCCGGATCGACGGCTTGCTGCTGGTCGGCCAGTCGGACCAGTTCGCGGCGATCGAGCGGGTCGCGCAACGCTATCGTCCGCTGGTGGTGTGGGGCGCGCACCGGGAGGGCCAGCATCATCTGACGATCGGCTCGGACAATTTCGCGGGCGGTGCGATGGCGGCGAAACACCTGATCGCGCAAGGGCGCACACGGCTGTTGTTCGTCGGCGACCCTGCCCCGCCCGAGTTCGCAGACCGGCTGGCCGGATTCGCCGCGGCCGCCGCCGAGGCCGGGCTGTCGTGCGAAGTGCTGGCAACGCCGATGATGCCTGAAATGGTGCATGCGGCCATGGCCGGGCGGCTCGCTGAAAGTCGCGTTCCCGACGCGATCTTCGCCGCGTCCGACGTCGCCGCGATGAGCGTGCTGCGCGCACTGACCGAGGCCGGGATCGACATTCCCGGGACCACGGCCGTCATTGGCTATGACGACGTGACGCTCGCCGCACATACCTCGCCGTCGCTGACGACGATCCGCCAGGACCTTGAGATCGGGACCGAACTGATGGTCGACCGACTGCTGAAGCGGATCGCCGGCGAGCCGACCGAGTCCGCGATCGTTCCGCCTGTGCTCATTACGAGACAGTCCGCCTGATTTTCGCAATCGATTGCAAGATCCGTGTTGAAATCGATTGCGAAGAGCGTAGGAGGCGGCCTTGGGCTTCTCAGAAAGCCGTCGCAGGGAGGATCGCATGAAAGTTCGTCACGCATTGCTGGCTGGCATCGCCGCCGCGTCGTTCGCCACCGCAGGCGCCGCACAAACCGCACCGCAGGCTGATCCGCAGGTCGACGCTGCCGCTCCCGCCGCAGATGCGCCGCAGGACGATATCGTCGTGACCGCGGTCGCGCGCGGCACGAACAAGCTCAACACATCGATCACCACCAGCTCGATCACGTCGGATGCGCTGGTCCAGCTCGCGCCGCGCACCTCGGGTGAACTTCTCCGCAACCTCCCCGGCATCCGGGTCGAGGCATCGGGCGGCGACGGCAATGCCAACATCTCGGTCCGCGGCCTGCCGGTCGCATCGGGTGGCTCGAAGTTCCTCCAGTTGCAGGAAGATGGCCTGCCGATCCTCGAATTCGGCGACATCACGTTCGGCAACGCAGACAATTTTCTGCGCGCCGATTTCAACGTGCGGACGATCGAGTCGGTTCGCGGCGGTTCCGCCTCTACCTTCGCGTCGAACTCGCCCGGCGGCGTCATCAATTTCATCTCGAAAACCGGTGATCAGGAAGGCGGTGCGTTCCAGCTGACCAGCGGGCTCGACTACCGTGAATTCCGCGTCGATTTCGACCAGGGCGGCAAGCTGTCCGATACGCTGACCTATCATTTCGGCGGCTTCTACCGGATCGGTGACGGCCAGCGCGAAGTCGGCTTCGACGGCGTCAAGGGCGGCCAGTTCAAGGCGAACATCACCAAGTCGTTCGGCGACGGCGGCTATGTCCGCCTGTACGGCAAGTATCTCGACGACCGCGCGATCGGCTATTTGCCGAACCCGGTGCAGGTGACCGGCACGAACAGCGACCCAACCTACAGCAACATCACCAACTTCTCGATCAACAACGGCACGCTGCACAGCGCCGACATCCGCACCGTCCAGACGCTCGACGGTAACAACCAGCTCGTCACGCGCTCGATCCGCGATGGCCAGCACCCAGTGGTCTATTCGGCGGGTCTGGAGACGCAGATCCCGGTCGCGGACGGCTGGAACATCGTCGAGCGGTTCCGCTATTCGGATATCTCGGGCGGCTTCACCTCGCCCTTCCCATCGGCCGTCGGTTCGGCGCAGACGATTGCCAACGGTATCGGCGGCGCAGGGTCGCAGCTGTTCTACGCGAGCGGACCGCAGACCGGTCAGCGGATCACCAATCCCGCGTCGCTCAACGGCAACGGCCTGCTCGCCAACGTCGTGCTGTTCGACGTCGACCTGAAGAGCCTCAACAACATCACCAACGACATCCGCCTCAACGGCTCGGTGCCGGTGGGTACCGGAACGCTGGCGATCACCGGCGGCTTCTACGCCTCGCGTCAGGACATCAAGAGCGACTGGCTGTGGAACTCGTTCGTCCAGACCGTCGCCGATGACGGCCGCTCGCAGCTGGTCGACATCCGCACTGCAGCCGGCGTTCCGGTCACGCAGAACGGCACGCCGGGCTACTCGGCATTCGGCTTCGGCAATTGCTGCCGCCGGTCATACGATCTCGACTACACGACCTACGCACCGTTCGCGCAGCTCGGTCTGGAGATCGGTCGGTTCAACATCGACGGTTCGCTGCGTTACGATTTCGGTCGGGCACGCGGCAGCGTTGCCGGCGCCGATCTCGGTGCAGGCTTCGGCAGCGGCATCACGACCTTCGACATCAACGGCGACGGCGTGATCTCGGCCGCCGAGCGCCAGGTCGCGGTGATCCCGAACCGCCGCTCGCCGCTCGACTACAACTATGATTACCTGTCCTACTCGGGCGGCGCGAACTTCCGCCTGACCGACAGCACCGCGATCTTCGGTCGCTACAGCCGCGGCGGTCGCGCCAATGCCGATCGCCTGTTGTTCGGCCCGTCGATCAACACGACCACCGGCGGCCTGACCGACGAGGGCGCGGCAGTCGATTTCGTCCGCCAGCTCGAAGGCGGCTTCAAGTTCCGCCAGAACGGCCTGTCGCTTTACGCCACCGGCTTCTGGGCACGCACCGAGGAGCAGAATTTCGAGGCGACGACGCAGCGCTTCTTCAATCGCCAATATGAAGCGAAGGGCGTCGAGCTCGAGGGTCGGATCGCACGCGGACCGTTCTCGCTGTCGGCGGGCGGCACCTACACCGATGCCGAGATCACCAAGGACGTGCTCAACCCCGCTGTCGAGGGCAATCGCCCGCGTCGCCAGGCCAAGTTCATCTTCCAGGCGACCCCGCAGGTCGATGTCGGCCGGCTCACCGTCGGCGCGAACGTGATCGGCACCACCGACAGCTTCGCGCAGGACAACAACGTCCTCAAGATGCCGGGCTACACGCAGGTCAACGCGTTCGTGTCGGTGCATCCGACCGAGAACGTCACGCTGTCGGTCAACGGCAACAATCTGTTCGACGTGAAGGGCATCACCGAAGCCGAGGAGGGCGCGATCCCGACCAACGGCATCGTCCGCGCGCGCTCGATCACCGGCCGGACGATCTCCGCCGCGGTCCGCGTCGGCTTCTGATCGGGCGGGTGAGCGTGACTATGACCTCCACCGAGCGCCGTCTCGATGCGCTCGCCCCCCTCCTCAAACGCCAGCTCGAACGGCTGTACGGCACCGATCGGCTGGCGACGCTCTGGCCGCGGATGGAGACGATCCTCCGCGGCCGGGCGGCCGAGCGGCCGGCGGCGATGGTCGCGCTCGACGAAGCGCGACTGGCCGATCCCGACTGGTTCGTCGCGCCCGACATGCTCGGCTATTCGACCTATGTCGACCGGTTCGCCGGCACCGTCGGTGGGCTGATCGACCGCGTCGACCATCTCGAATCGCTCGGCGTGCGTTACCTCCATTTGCTCGCGTTGCTCAAGGCGCGCGAGGGCGACAGCGATGGCGGGTTCGCGGTCGCGGATTATCTCGCGATCGAGCCCCGGCTCGGGACGATGGCCGATGTCGAGCGGCTTGCAGCGCGGCTGCGCGAGGGGCGAATCAGCCTTTGCGTCGATCTCGCGCTCAACCATACGGCGGACGATCACGCCTGGGCGAAGGCGGCGCTGGCGGGCGACCCGCACTACCGTGCCTTTTATCATGTCCTGAGCGCAGACGAGGCTCAGGCGTACGAAGCCGACCTTCCGCAAGTGTTTCCGACGACCGCACCGGGTAACTTCACAGAAGTGCCGGCAATGGGCGGGCAGGTCTGGACGACCTTCTATCCGTTCCAGTGGGACCTGAACTGGTCCAATCTCGAAGTCATGCTCGCCATCGTCGACACGATGCTGAGGCTGGCGAACCACGGTTTCGAGGCGTTCCGGCTCGACTCGATCGCGTTCCTATGGAAGCAGATCGGCACCGATTGCCGCAACCGTCCGGAAGCGCATTTCATCGTCCGCGCGCTCAGGGCGGCACTCGACATCGTCGCTCCGGCAACGCTGCTGAAGGCCGAGGCGATCGTCCCGACCGCGCTCGTACCGCCCTATTTCGGCGCCGACGAAGGCGCGGACTGGGACGGCGGGTTCGAGCCCGAATGCCATCTCGTCTACAACAACTCGCTGATGGTCGCCGGCTGGGTCGCACTGGCCGAACAGTCCGCCACCCTCCCCCACGCGATCGTCGAGGCGAGCGGTGGCCTGCCGCGTGGTGCCAACTGGCTCAGTTACGCGCGGTGCCACGACGATATCGGCTGGGGCGCAGTGATCGGCGACCTCGCTGGGATCGACCCCGATCCGGTCGCGCGACTCAAGGTCGCGGCGCGCTTCCTCGAAGGCGGCGACGGCAGCTGGGCACGCGGCGCGCCGTTCCAGTCGGACGGGTCGGTGCTGCACGGCTCGAACGGAACGATGGCATCGCTGGCCGGACTTGAAGCGGCCAAAGACGATGATGCCCGCGAAATGGCGTTCCGGCGGATCGCGTTGCTCAACGCGCTGTCGATTGCGAGCGGCGGTCTGGCGACGACGTACATGGGTGACGAGGCGGGACTGCTCAACGACACCAGCTATCTCAGCGACCCCGAGCGCGCGCATGAAGGCCGCTGGCTGCACCGGCCAGAGATGGACTGGAAGGCGCTCGATGGCGTGGTCGCGCGGCGGATCAGCGGCGACCTGGAAGCGTTACGCGCGGCACGTATAGCGAGCGGCGGCGCGGGTTCGCCGACGACGATAGCGACGGGCTCCCCCGCACTGCTCGGGATCGGTTGCGGCAGCGACAGGGTGTTCCTGAACTTCTCCGACACGCCCGTCTCGATCGAAGGGTTGGCGGGCTGCCAAGATCGGTTGTCCGAACAGCCATGCGGCGCGACGCTCGCGGTCGAACCCTGGGGCGTCATCTGGGCAGGCCCCGCAGCATGAACCTGCGAACCCACAATCCTCCCCCGCAAGGGGGAGGTGGCTGGCTCTTGCCAGACGGAGGGGGAGGCATGCGAAACGCGGGTTCCGTGTCCTCCCCCTCCGTCACCTTCGGCGCCACCCCCCCCTGGCGGGGGAGGATCGATAGGTCCACGCCGGGCCATCTCGCACAAGAGGCATGACAATGAACCTCGGCCTCCTGACCAAGCCCCGCCTCTCGCTGATGCGGCTGATCGAGATGAACCTCGGCTTCCTCGGGCTACAATTCTCGTTCGGCCTGCAACAGGCCAACATGGCGCCGATCTACGGCTATCTCGGTGCGGACGAAGCCAGCCTGCCGCTGCTGTGGCTCGCCGGACCGATGACCGGGCTCCTGATCCAACCGCTGATCGGCGCGATGAGCGACCGGACCTCGACCCGGATCGGCCGCCGCACCCCCTATTTCCTGGTCGGCGCGATACTGTGCAGCCTGTGCCTGCTGGCGATGCCGTACAGCCCGACCCTGTGGGTCGCCGCCAGCCTGTTGTGGGTACTCGACGCGGCCAACAACGTGACGATGGAGCCGTACCGCGCCTATGTCGGTGATCGCCTCCCCGACGACCAGCGCGCCGCCGGCTTCCTGACGCAATCCGCGTTCACGGGCCTCGCGCAGACCTTGTCCTATTTGGCGCCGTCGCTGCTGGTGTGGATTGGCTTCAACAAGGACGCCATCGACGGCAACGGCATCCCCGACATCACGCGGATCGCGTTCCTGATCGGCGCGGTGCTGTCGCTCGCGACGATCGTATGGTCGGTCGTCCGCGTCCCCGAACTGCCGCTGCCGGTCGAGGAAAAGGCACGGCTGGCGAAGGAACCGCTGACGCTCGGCGGCACGCTGCGTGATCTCAAGACCGCACTGGTCGAGATGCCGAAGCCGATGCGACAGCTGGCGCTGGCGATGCTGTGCCAATGGTATGCGATGTTCGCGTACTGGCAGTTCATCACCTTCGCGGTCGCAAGGTCGCTGCACGGCACGTCGGATGCCAAGAGCGAAGCGTTCCGCGATACCGTGCTCACCGTCGGCCAGCTCGGCGCGTTCTACAACGCCGTCGCGTTCGTCGCGGCGATCGCGCTTGTCCCGCTCGCCCGTCGCTGGGGCGCCAAGAGCGCACACGCCGCCTGCCTGCTCGCGTCGGGCGTGGCGATGCTGGCGATCCCCGGCCTGCGCACCGAACCCGCGCTGTTCGTGGCGATGCTCGGCATCGGCATCGGCTGGGCGAGCATGATGGGCAACCCGTACATCATGCTGATCGACATGATCCCACCCGAGCGCAACGGCGTCTACATGGGCATCTTCAACATGTTCATCGTCATCCCGATGATCATCGAGAGCCTCACCGTGCCGCTGTTCTATCACTCGCTGCTCGGCGGCGAACCGCGCAACATCCTGTATCTCGGCGGCGCACTGATGGTGCTCGGTGCGATCGCAACGACCCGGGTGACGATGCCTGGCCGCCGATAGCGAAGAGACCATACTGGCGTCGCAGCCCGCCGCAAAACTCCGTTCGCCGATTTGCGCCGCTATTTCCCTTGGGCACGCCAGCGCTGGACGATGCGGCCGATGATCTGGTCTTCGTCACCGACGTCGCGCCAGAGTTCGGAGAACAGCGGATCGCTCGACGCCGGTCGCTTCGATTCCTCGAGCCGATCGAAGCTGACCCGGATCGGGATCGTCACGCCTTCCCCGCAGATGATGCACTCGCGATTGCGCAGCGCGGGGATCGAATCGAGAAATCCGCGCGCGCCCTCCGGCATCGCCGCGCGGACGAACGCCTGGTCGCGATCGTTGTTGAGGCGCATCGCGATGATCGTCCCGCACTGCGACAGCACGCCTTCCGCGAGGTCCGACGGACGCTGCGTGATCAGACCCAGCGAGACGCCGTATTTGCGGCCTTCCTTGGCGATCCGGCCGAGGATCCGCCCGACCGCACTGCTGGTTTCCTGGCCCGCCGGGATGTAGCGATGTGCCTCCTCGCAGACGAGCAGGATCGGGCGTTGCGGCTCGTTGCGCGACCAGATCGCGAAGTCGAACGTCATGCGCGCAAGCACGGCCACGACGACCGCGGTGATGTCCGACGGCACGCCCGAAACGTCGATGATCGAGATCGGCTTGCCGTCGCCAGGCAGGCGGAAGATGCGGGCGAGGAAGCTCGCCATCGTGTCCGCGACCAGCATGCCCGAGAACATGAAGCCATAGCGCGGATCGGCCTTGATCTCGTCGATCTTGGTCTTCAGCCGCAGATAGGGCGCGGTGTCGCCGGCGCGGTCCATCTTGCCCATTTCGGCGTTGATGATCGTCGTCAGGTCGCTGAGCAGATAGGGAATGGGTGCGTCGACCGTGAGCTTGGCGATCTCCTGGCCGAGCCGGCTCTTGGCCTTCGCCGCCAGCAGGCATTTGGCGAGGATGTCGGCATCGAATTGCCGCGCAGAGCCGCTGCTGGTGAGGAAAACCTCGCAATGCTCCTCGAAGTTCATCAGCCAATACGGCATCTGCAGGTTCGAGACGTCGTAGATCGCGCCGTTGGACTTGAACGCGGCAGCATATTCGCCGTGCGGATCGATCATCACGATGTGACCCTGCGGCGCGAGTTCGCAGATCCGGTGGAGGATCAGCGCAGCGCCGGTCGACTTGCCCGTGCCGGTCGATCCGACGAGCGCGAAATGCTTGCCGAGCATCGCGTCGACGTACAGCGCGGCGCGGATGTCCTCGGTCGGATACACCGTGCCGACGGTGATGTTGACGCGGTCGTCGGCGGCATAGACCTGTTCCAGATCGGAACTGGTGATCGGGAACACTTCGCAGCCCGGCATCGGATACCGCGTGACGCCGCGACGGAAGCGGTAGAGCTTGCCGGTGAGTTTTTCCTCGTCGCCCTCGCCCAGAAAATCGACCTCGGCGGCGATGCATGTGCCAGCCGCGTCCTCGAGTTTCAGCGAGCGGACATTGGCGACCAGCCACGTTCCGCCGACCCGCATCTTGACCTGGCTACCGACCTGGCCGGCGGCCGCGACGACGGGGTCGGGATCGTCGAACAGCCCCCCGATCGATGCACGATCGAACAGCACGCGGCTGCTCGATCCGGCGATCGCGAAGACGACCCCGATCGGCGTGGCAACCGCATCCGCGCTGGCGCGACCAGCGTCCAGCGACATTGCGCGCAAGAACGCGTCCGATCCCGGCATTTGGCTCATTCGGGCAAGATCCCCAGTCATTCCATCGATACCCTGCCCGCAAAGGCGTAAACATCCGGTGACGATGGTGAACGCGCGCTACAGTCTTCGTGCGATCCAGCCTGCCGCCCAGCCAAGGAACACCGACAGCGCGACCGTGACCAGCCCGTAGATTACCGACGAGCGCTCCGCGGCGCGGGCGACGAATCGCTCGAAGCCCGATTTGCGAATCTCGATGTCACGCACCGCCGCCGCCAGCACGCGGCCGTCGCGAATCAGGAACGTCTCCGCGGTAAAGCGGCCGACCGGCACGCGCGCCGGGATCGAGACGCGCGCGCGGTACAGCACGCCGTCGGTGATCTCGACTGCGCGTGGCGCCTCGTAATACAGGCCGGCGCGGCGCTTGAGATCGACCAGGCCTTTCTGGAAACGGTCCTGCGTATCGGCCGGCGCGCTGGACGCGGGCGACAATTGCAGGCTGTCGAGCCCGAGTTCGTAGATTGCGCGCGTCCGATCGTCGACGAGGCGGTCGATCGGTTTGGACGAGGCGATCGCGTAGAAACTGGGGGCCGAGCGATAACGCAGCCGCGAGGCGTTGACCCAAATGCCCGCGACCTTCTCCTTCTCGCGCATCAGGACCGACTGGGTCGGGCCCTTCACCACGACGACGACATCGGTCGGATGCTCGTCGCTCGGCAACCGCCCGCCAGGATAGAGGATTGCGCCGAACAGCAGCAGCTCGGCGCCGGTAAAGCTGTAGGCGATCTCGATATTGCGCTGCGACACGTCGGGGACGAGCACCGGCTTCGCCTGCGCCATCAGCAACGGCGCAAGCAGGATGAGCCAGCGCGCGCGCCTCACGAAAGCGTGACCGAGAAGATCTCCTCGGGCCGCCAGACCAGCCCCAGCAGGATACGCGCGCCGACCAGCAGCACCATCACGGCCAGCGCGAGGCGGAGATATTCGGGGCGGAACTTGGTCGCGAACCGCGCACCGATCTGTGCGCCGACCACCGAGCCGAGCAGGAGAAGCCCGGCGAGGACGATGTCGACTGCCTTGGTCGTGGTCGCATGCACCATCGTCGCGACGGCGGTCACGAACAGCGTCTGGAACAACGACGTGCCGACCACCACGGAGGTGGCCATGCCGAGCAGATAGATCATCGCCGGGACAAGGATGAAACCACCGCCGATACCGAGCAGGATCGTCAGGATACCGGTAAAGAAGCCGAGCAACAGCGGTGCGAGCGGCGAGATATAGAGGCCCGACGCATAGAAACGCGTGCGCAGCGGGAGTGCGGCGACGAGCGGGTGATGGCGGCGTTTGCGCGCTTTCGGCGGGCGCCCGGTACGCGCGCGACCGATCGTGCCGATCGATTCCTTCGCCATCAGGCCGCCGATCGAACCGAGCATGACGACATAGACGATCGCGATCACCGTATCGATCTGACCACTTTGCTGGAGCAGCCGGAACAGCCAGGCACCGAAGAACGAACCGAGGATACCGCCCGCGACCAGCACCCCGCCCATCTTGGTATCGACGCCCTTGCGCCGGAAATGCGCGAACACCCCCGACACGCTCGCGCCGGTCACCTGGCTCGCGGACGAGGCGGCGGCGACGGTCGGCGGGATCCCGTAGACGATCAGCAGCGGCGTCGTCAGAAAGCCGCCGCCGACCCCGAACATGCCCGACAACAACCCGACGCCGCCGCCGAGCAGGATGATGACAAGCGCGTTGACCGACAGGTTGGCGACGGGGAGATAGAGATCCACGGACATAGCGTTACACCGATTTGCGCAGGCGGGGCTAGCGGGACTCGGCCATGATCGCATCGATACGGCGCTGCCGCAGCCCTCGAGCCGATGTTTCTCGCCGGTTCGAAACCATACAGTCCAACCAGCGCTAGCTCGCGAGCACGCACTTGACGATGAACCGCGTCAGAAATCGGTACCGATCGACAACGCGGGGCCAGAACCGGGGCGCGCTCGTCCGGCGACCCTTTCGCGCCAGTCGAGCGCGAGCCGAAGAGATTTATGCGCGATCGGCAGCGTGGCGACGATCGACGGTCCGATGTCGAAGCGCGAGACCGAACGTTGCGCGCTGCCCCAGGCGCCGATGCCGATATCGACGTGCCCACCCGCGATGCTGCCGATCGGATGCGTGACCCGTGCCGAGGCATCGACAAAGCCTTCGATGCCGCCCCGCGCGATCGCGCCACCCTGGCCGTAGGCTTCTATCCGGACGCCGCGCGCGATCTCGGACGGACCATAGCCGGCGATGACGCCGACCGTCGGTCCGCCGCGCCCCCCATCGAGGACGAAACGCTGTTCCGCAATCAGGCGGATCGGCAACGTCGTCGGCTGCCAATCGACGCCCAGTGCGATTTCACGGCCGCGGCCCTTGAGTGGTGCCGCGATACGGGCGGCCAGGGCGACCCTGCGCCGCTCGCCAAGCGCGTAGGTGAACCGCATGCCGCCCTGCGACGCGCCGAGTTGACCGCCCGATACGGTCCCGGCAGGTCCACCGCGGACGAGCAGCCACGCGCTGCCGTTCAGCCGACCCGGCCCTCGAACCGATGTCGGCGGCGCGAGTGCCAAGGGGATTCGGACGGTCTGAAGACCAGGGGCGACGTGCGCGGCCAGAATGATGACCGGGTCCGGCGGCTGTTCGATCGATCGAGCGCGGCGTGGCGCCGGTTGTTGCGGCAAGGATCGGACGATCGGACGCGCAAGCGGTCTGGCGGGGACGGTCGATGCCACGAACTTGGGTCCGGCATGACCGGCTGCGACACTGGCGGGGACGAGACTTGCGATCAAACGCGGCAAGATTTCGATGCTCGGGTGCGACCCTATCTCGGGTAGCAACACCGCAATCCGGATCATCACCCACCCGCCCAGGGACACAGCCAGGAAGCGTAACGGGCGACCGCCCGTCATCCCCCCGCAAACCCTGCGGCATCCCGAAAGTCCGCGTCACCGGCGTGCTGGCTCGCCGGAGGGGCGAGATCGGGAAATTCGTGACGGGTCTTGTCCCACACCGGCGCCGCGCCGCGCAGCATGCCGATATAGCGCAACACGGCGTTCGGTGCTGCGACCAGCGACACGAAATTCCCGACGAAAAAACGCGGCAGCGACCAGACGGCTTCGCGCACGCCATAGCTGCGGCCCGTGAACAGCATCCGGAGCGCAAGTCGCCACGACAGCAGCGCGGCGTTGGCGAGGAACAACCAGAGCGATGTGGTATCGGCTCTGCTCGCGTCCTGCACCGGCGCGCCCATCAGCCAATGGACCATAATCGACAGGGTCCATAGCGGCATCGCGACATAGGCGACGGCCAGAACCACGACCGCGAGTGGTGCCCGCCGGTCGCGCATCCGCATCCAGTGGTCGGCCAACGCCCGCGGCCTCGCCCAGCCGGTTCGATCCCAACCGGCAAGCGCGATACCCGTCATCCAGCGCGTTTTCTGGCGAATCGATTCGCGCATCGTGCCAGGAAAATACGCGCGGACGGCGACGACCGTGCCGGCATCGTCCGCTGCAACGCGTGCGAAGACTCCCCGCGCGCCGAGTTCGGCCAGTCGCAGCCCGAGTTCGTAGTCTTCGGTCAGGCTGGATGCGTCGAACGGATTCCCACCCCGCGCCTGCGCAATCATCGCCAGCACGTCAGGGGCGATCGCGCATCCCGTCCCGGCAAGCGGCATGCCTGCCCCCAAAGCGGTCCGCACCAGGATCTGCTTGGCATGCGACTCCGCGAATTCGTCGGCATAATGCCCCGAGACCAGGCGCGACCCGCAATGGACCAACGGCAGGACGGGAAGCTGGACCACCTCGTACTGGTCGATCAGGCTGTCGAAGACGCGCAGTTCCTGGGCATGCACGACATCTTCCGCATCGTGCAGCACGATCGCCTTGGTCTTCACCGCATCGCGCGCGTCGTCGCGTCGGAGGGCCCGCCACACACTATTGAGACAGTCGGCCTTGGTGGTCGGCCCGTCGCGCGCACCGATCACGACACGGACGCGCGCATCCCGCTCCGCGACCGCCGCGACCGCATCGATCGTACCGCGATCATTGGGGTAGACGCCGACATATATCCGGTAATCGTCATGGTCGTAGCGATCGAGCGCCGTCGAGAGCATGGCCCCGATCACCGCCATCTCGTCCCAGGCGGCCACGAATACCGCAATTCGTCCCGAACTGCGCGGCGGCGGCAGCGTCGCGATGGTCAGACGGCGCCGACCGCCCTGCCGCACGCGCTGAGCCAGATAGAGCAGGTCGACCAGCAGATCGTCGATGCCGCCGATGAACAGCCCGACGCTGGCGAACAACATCGTTTCGCGTGCGAATGCATCGATCACCCACAGAGACTCGGCCACATCCTACCCCCGCCGATGGGATACAGTAGATTTACGTCCGTTCCGGATTCAGTAGCGTCGAAATCGGATGTTTCACGATTTTTGCAAGGAAAGCATCACCCCCGCGAACCATCGCGTTCGGTGGACGTTACACGGTGGATCCCTTTCCCCTTTCGGGATCAACGCCGACGATGCCCGGCCTGACCGCACCACCCCGTCGCGAGTGGTGCGGTTTAGGCCAGGACCATACCGGCCATCGGCAGCAGATCTTTAGGGCCGGTTGCGACCGCCGCCGCCGCCGGTGTTGCCACCGCCGCCCGCCCCTGCCGCGCCGACCGTGCCGATATTGCCGAACAGATCCTGGAAGAAGCCGCGCTCGCGACCCAGCGTCGGCGTCTTCTTGCCGTACGGGCTGATCGAGACGACCTGCTCGAGCCCGCCACGGCGGATCGCGGTGACGGTGCCCTTCTGGTCGAAGCTGATCTGCAGCGTGATCTGCGCGTTCGGGCGTGGATTGCGAAAGGCAAAGTTGCGGTTGTCGCGCGCGAGATAATACCAGTCACCTTGGTCGAACTGACCGGCGATGGTCGGCTTGCCGAGCGTCTGGAGCACCGATTGGCGGTTATCCACGCCGGGCTGGACCGAGTTGACGAGGTCGGTATCGACCACATAGCCCTGGTGCGAGCGCAGCTGGGTGCAGCCCCCGCTGGCCAATGCGGCGACCGCAAGTGCGGCGGCGAGACCCGTACGGGCGGAAAACACGCTCATATAAACTCCCAACCGGGGCACGCGAAAACACGTGACGGGTCCCACGCGATTGCATCGGCCGCCGATCGCCTCGATATGCGAGGATGCGCGGGCAAACAAGCCGAAGCGCGGCTTCGTGTTGAGGACGATAGATTTTGAGCTGGTTGGGAAGACTGCTCGGCGAGAAGCCCGACGAGGCGCTGCCGCTGTACACCGCCGTCGTCGGCCGGGCCCGCGCGGAACATTGGTACCGGGAGGGCGCTGTGCCGGACACCGTCGACGGCCGCTTCGACATGATCGCGACGCTGCTGGCGATCGTCATGCTGCGGCTCGAGACGGAACCGGCGGGTGGCGAGCCTGCCGCCCGCCTTGCAGAACGCTTCGTCGACGACATGGACGGACAGCTCCGCGAGATCGGGATCGGCGACATCATCGTCGGCAAGCATATCGGCAAGATGATGAGCATGCTCGGCGGGCGGCTCGGTGCATATCGTGACGGGCTCGGAGCGGGCGATATCGCGCCGGCCCTGGTGCGCAACCTGTACCGGGGCGCAGCACCAGACGACGCCGCGCTGACGCATGTTCGCGACTCGGTGATTGCCTTCCATGCCGGGCTGGCGGCGATGCCTTTACCGAATCTGTTATCTGGAGAATTGCCGTGAAGCCCGAGTTCAGCCGCCCCGAACGCCTCGACACGATCGGTGAGCGCGAGCGGATCGTCGAGATCGCCGCGACCGAGGACGAGCGTGCGGCGCTGGCGAAGCGGTTCGCGCTGCTTTCGATCAAGCGGCTCGACGCGCGATTGGGGATCAAGCGCACCGACAGCGGCATTGTCGTGAAGGGCCGCGTGACCGGCGCGGCGGTGCAGGCGTGCTCGGTGACCGACGAACCGCTCGATACGAAGATCGACGAGCCGGTCGCGCTGTTGTTCGTAGCGCAGTTGGTATCCGAGGGTGACGAGGTCGAACTGTCCGACGACGCACTCGACATGGTCGCGATCCAGGGCGGCACGATCGACCTTGGCGAAGCTGCGGCGGACACGCTTGCGCTGGCGATCGATCCGTTCCCGCGTGGGCCCAATGCGGCGGCGGCGCTGGCGGCGGCGGGGGTCATCAGCGAGGACGAGTTCCGGCCGGCAAATGCTTTTTCGGATCTGAAGGCGCGGATGGCGGGGAAGAGCTGAGTATCTTCCGCGCCTTAATCTTGTTGAGAGTGAGCTTACCCCAACCACCTGCACCACCCCGGCGAAGGCCGGGGCCCAGTTGGAAGGGTGGTCGTAACGAAGCGCTGCCCTTCGTTAGCAACGTCCCCCAATTGGACCCCGGCCTTCGCCGGGGTGGTGTGAGTTTGGAGGAATCTACCACCCCCTTGTTCTCCCGCGAATGCTTTAGTCCGCGTCGGGGCCTAAGGTCGGGTCGAGATCGCGCGGCCGGATGAAGCGGGTGAGCCGAGCCGTACCGGCCGCGACATCCCCCCATTCCCCCTCGAACTGAAGCTCGGCAATGCTCGCCGTCGGATACTTGTCCTCGACCGCGTCGCGCAGCGGATCGGCCCCATCGGCGACCAGCATCAAAACAAGATCCTCCAACCCGGGATTGTGCCCCACCAGCAACGCACTCTCCGCCTCGGCCGGAAACCCGTGGACCACATCCAGCAAGGTCGCCGCCGACGCGAGATACACCCGCCGATCCAGGTCCGGCGCGATCGTCCGGCCATAGCCCGATTCGATCTGCTCCAAAGTCTCCGAAACCCGCACCGCCGGCGACGCGATCGCATGATCGAACGCGAGACCCAGTGACCGCATGTGTCGCCCCACCATCGCCGCGGCGCGCTTGCCCTTGGCGTTGAGCGGGCGGTCGAAATCGCGTGCGACCGGATCGTCCCAGCCGGACTTGGCGTGGCGCAACAGCGTCAACGTCTTCATGGCAATCCTCAAGCCGGTTCGCGGCTTTTATGCCCTACCGATGCCCGCGAGGAAAGCCGGCTTGCGACTCGGGCGACCGCTTCTTCGAGTGTGACGCGGGCGATCGGCACGCCTGGTGGGAACGCGCTGAGTAACCGCGACGGCATTGCGGCGGAGAGCATCACGAAGACGCCCGAATCGTCCGCGCGGCGGATCAACCGGCCGAACGCCTGCGCCAGACGTGCGCGAACGAGACGGTCGTCATAGGCAGAACCACCGCCAGCCAGCCTGCGAGCGGCGTGCAGAACGGAAGGTTTAGCCCAGGGTACGCCCTCCATCACGACAAGCCGCAGCGACTCGCCGGGCACGTCGACGCCGTCGCGCAGCGCATCCGTGCCAAGCAGGCTCGCCCCCGGATCGTCGCGAAAAATGTCGACCAAAGTGCCGGTGTCGATCGGATCGACGTGCTGCGCGTGGAGCGGCAGGCCTTCGCGGGCGAGTCGATCGGCGATGCGGCCATGCACGCCGCGCAACCGCCGGATCGCAGTGAACAGCCCGAGCGTCCCGCCCCGACTGGCGACGATCAGCTGCGCATAGGCGTTGGCAAGCGCGCCGATGTCGCCGCGCTTCACGTCGGTGACGATCAGAACTTCGGCTTGGCGCGTATAATCGAACGGGCTCTTCGCCTCGAACCGTGCGGCGGGGCGAAGCAGATGCGGCGCGCCGCTCCGAGCTTCGGCCACCTCCCAGTCGCCGCCGCCGGTGAGCGTTGCCGACGTGACGAGCGCACCGTGCGCGGGCTTGAGCACGATCTCCGCGAACGGACGGGTCGGGTCGAGCCAGTGCCGGTGGAGGCCGATGTCGAACTCGCGGCCTTCGATCCGGTCGACCGCCAGCCAGTCGACGAAATCGCCGTCGACGGGTCCGCCGACCCGCGCGAGCAGCGACAGCCACGACGCCACCGTCTCCGCACGCCAGCCGATCGAGGCGATCGCGCCCTCGACTCGCGCGCGGGCGGGCGCGTCCATCCAGTCGGGGGCTTCGGCGAGCACGGCTTCAAGCCGGCGACCGAGCGTTACGAGCGGACGAACGAGGGCGTCGAGTGCCGCAGCGGCAGGTGCGGCGGCTTCAATCAGAGTCGCGTCGGGTTCGGCCAGTTCGGTCTCCAGACCGTACCCCGCGTCGCCCGGTTGTTCAGCCCGCGCGTAGGTGAGGCCACGGACGGCGGCGAGCAACGTCTCGATCGGTCCGAACGGCGCGCCCTCGCCGAGGCGTTGCAGCCAGCCGTCGGACGCCAGCGCCCCCGCCGCGGTGACCGCATCACTGATCGCCCGCGCGCCCTGTTCGTCATAACTGGCGAGATCGGACAAGCGCGCCGCAAGACCCCGCCGCCGCCCGCGACCGCTCGATTCGGGGCCGAGAATCCAGCGGCGAAGTTCGATCGTCTCCGCACCCGTCAGTGCGGTGGCAAACATCGAATCGGCCGCGTCGAAGATATGATGCCCCTCGTCGAACACATACCGCGTCGGTCGGGTCGCGAGTTCGCGCCCTCTCGCGGCGTTGACCATCACCAGCGCATGGTTGGCGATGACGATATCGGCGTCGGACGAGGCGCGGGCGGCGCGCTCGATGAAACATTTCCGGTAGTGTGGGCAGCCGGCATACACGCACTCGCCGCGCCGGTCGGTCAGCGCGGTCGAGCCGTTGCGGCGGAACAGCGTCGGCAGCCAGCCGGGCAGGTCGCCGCCGACCATGTCGCCATCCGCGCTATAGGCAGCCCAGCGCGCGACGAGGTGTGCGAGGATCGCCGCGCGGCCTGCGAACCCGCCCTGCAACGCGTCCTCCAGGTTCAGCAGACAGAGATAATTCTCGCGCCCCTTCCGCGTGACGACCTTGGCCTTCCGGATCGCAGCGTCGGGATAAAGGCGCGCGGTTTCCTGTCCCAACTGGCGTTGCAGCGTCTTGGTATAGGTCGAGATCCACACCGCGCCGCCGGCCTTCTCCGCCCAGAGAGAGGCTGGGGCGAGGTAGCCGAGTGTCTTGCCGATCCCGGTACCAGCCTCGGCGAGGACGAGGTTCGGCGTATCGCGCATTGCCCGTGGTGCGAAGGCCGCGGTGGCGGCGCCGGCATAGGCGCGCTGCCCGGGACGTTCCTCGGCACCGTGGCCGGTGAGGTCGACCAGCCGCGCCTCGGCATCGCCGGGCTCGATCGTGACAGTACGCGGGGCAGGTCGCGGGGCGTGCTCCTCCCATTCGGGAAGCGACGAGAACAGCCAGCGTTCGTTTACCGCGGGTTTCTTCAGCCGTTCGGCAACGACTGGTGCCCAGGGCCAGCGCAGGCGGAACAGCGATTGCGCTGCGGTCCATGCGCCCTCACGCTCGAGCCAGTCGTCATCGGTAAGCGCCAGCATCGCCTCGGCCGCGCGCAGGAGGAACGGCGCGACCTCCGCGTCCTCGGTCGGCACGTCGAGGCCGGTGACCCGCGCGATCCCCTTCGGCGTCGGCACGGCGAACTGCGCGGGGCGAAGGAAAGCATAGAGTTCGAGCAGGTCGAGCCCCGACAGATCGGGATAGCCGAGCCGCTGCCCGACCAGCGGCGCGTTGAGCATGATGACCGGCGTGTCGGCCGCGATCCGGATCGCCTCGCCCCGCCCTATAGGACGCGCGCCATCCGCGTTCGCGATCCAGATGCCGGCGTGGCTGGCGTGGAGGGCAGGATAGCGAAGCACCGCCCGACCTTGCGGGACGGGGAACGAAAGGGCAACCTTTTGTGCCGTGAACATGCTAATTTGAAGTCATCGCCGCTAAGAATGCGCCGCTTAATCGTCTAATTACAAACAGCGCCGCCAGCTCCGCGCTGTTACGCAACCGACATGAAGCACGTGCGTTGCGCACTCATCGATACTGAACTTCACCTACATCAACAGGGACGATCATCATGCGGAAGTTTCTAATGGCGCTGAGCGCGCTCTCGCTCGCAATCCCAGCCGCTGCCGTGATCCCCACGGGTAAGGCCGAAGCACGCTCGAAGCGCGAATACCGCGGGCATGACCGTCGTTATCGCGCCAAGCGTTGCCGTCATTCGAGCGGCACGACCGGCTTGGTCGCAGGCGGCGTCGGCGGCGCGGTGCTCGGCAACGCGGTCGGCGGCGGCTTGCTCGGCACGTTGGCCGGCGGCGCAGCGGGTGCGCTCGGTGGCCGTGCGGTAGACCGGACGATCACCGCGAAGGATCGTTGCCGCTGAGGCACATGCGGCAGTGTGGGGGTGACGGATAGCAGCGCAAGCGCTAGTCGCGATGCGCTATGACCGATGACCTCCGCACCGCCGCCCTCGAGTCCAAAGCCTGGCCGTACGAGGAGGCGCGCAAACTCCTCAAGCGGTATCCGAACGGTAAGTCGGGCGATCCGGTGCTGTTCGAGACGGGCTATGGACCGTCGGGCCTGCCGCATATCGGCACGTTCAACGAGGTGTTGCGCACGACGATGGTGCGCAACGCCTTCCACGCGCTGAGCGATACGCCAACGCGGCTGATCGCGTTTTCGGACGACATGGACGGCTTGCGGAAAGTCCCGGACAACGTCCCCAACGGTGACATGCTGCGCGAGCATCTCGGCAAGCCGCTAACGCAGATTCCCGACCCGTTCGGCACGCATTCAAGCTTTGCGGCGCACAACAACGCGATCCTGCGCGAATTCCTCGACCGCTACGGCTTCGATTACGAGTTCGCCTCGTCGACCGAATATTATACCGGCGGTCGCTTCGACGAGGCGCTGAAGGGCGTGCTTCGCCACTTCCAGGGCATCCAGGACGTGATGTTGCCGACGCTGCGGGCAGAGCGTCGCGCGACCTATTCGCCGGTGCTGCCGATCTCGCCGACCAGCGGCATCGTGTTGCAGGTGCCGATCGAAGTGATCGACGCCGAAGCCGGGCTTATCGCGTTCGAGGACGACGGTCAGCGGATCGAACAGTCGGTACTCGGCGGCAAGGCCAAGCTCCAGTGGAAGGTCGACTGGGCGATGCGCTGGGTCGCGCTCGGCGTCGATTACGAGATGGCGGGCAAGGATCTGATCGATTCGGTTACGCAGTCGTCCAAGATCGCGCGCGTGCTCGGCGGGCGCCCGCCCGAGGGTTTCAATTACGAAATGTTCCTCGACGAGAATGGCGAGAAGATCTCGAAGTCGAAGGGCAATGGGCTGAGCTTGGAGCAGTGGCTGACCTACGGCCCCGAGGAATCGCTGGCCTTCTACGCGTATCGCGAGCCGAAGAAGGCGAAGTCGTTGCACATGGGCGTGATCCCGCGCGCGGTGGACGAATATTGGCAGTTCCGCGGCAATTACGCGGGCCAGGACCTGAAGCAGCAGCTCGGCAATCCGGTCCATCACATCCATGACGGTAAGCTGCCGACGGGCGAGCTGCCGGTGACGTTCGGACTGTTGCTCAACCTCGTCGGCGTGATGGGCGATGCGAGCGAGGAGCAGGTCTGGGGGTATCTCGCGAACTACGTGCCGGACGCGTCGGCGGAGAAGTATCCCGAGCTCGACCGACTGATCGGCTATGCGCTGGCCTATAGCCGCGATTTCGTCGCGCCGACGTTGACGCGCCGTGCGCCCGAGGGTGTCGAGGTCGCGGCGCTGGAGCGGCTGGATGCGGAACTCGCCGCATTGCCGACGGAGGCAAGCGCGGAGGACATACAGAATATCGTCTACGAGATCGGCAAGACGGGCGGGTTCGAGAACCTACGCGACTGGTTCAAGGCGTTGTACGAGACGTTGCTTGGGTCCGAGCAGGGTCCCCGGATGGGCAGCTTCATCGCGCTGTACGGCGTGGCGAACTCGCGGAAACTGATCGCGGAAGCGTTGGCGCGGTAAGGCCGAGCTCGCCAAGTCGCACCACTCCCTTCAGAAACACCACCCCGGCGAAGGCCGGGGCCCAGTTGGGAAACGTTCCTAACCGGGCGCAGAGCGTCGTTACCAAGGCCTTTCCAACTGGGCCCAGGCCTTCGCCGAGGTGGTGGCCTGAAGGTCGGTACGACGGCCATATCACTCGACAAAAATTGTAGAACATATTAGCAACAAACCCGCCCCCTCGATTCGGAAACCGGCATGTTCCATCGACCGCTCGCGCGTCATCGCCTGTTCTTCGCGCTCCGCCCGCCACTCCCGCTAGCGCGCCAGATCACCGCTGCAGCGTCGTGGTTCGAGACCGACGGGGACAAGCTGCGCCCCGAGCATCTGCACGTCACTATCGATATCCTCGACGACCAAGACCGCGTATCGACCGCGCTGGAGCGGGACCTGAAGGCGATCGGCGATGCGGTCGAGGCAGCGCCGTTCGCGATCGAGTTCGATACCGTGATCGGCAGCGATCGATCCATTGCGATGCGTCCCCGCCGGCAGAACGCATCCTTCGCTGCATTGTATCAGCGGATCGCCGTAGCGCGCGAGGCGGCGGGGCTACGCGCCCGCGCTGACTTTCGCTCGAGTGCTCACATGACGCTCGGCTACCGCGACGGCGCGCCGTTCACGCAAGACATCGCGCCGATCGGCTGGACGGCGGATGCTTTCGTACTGGTCCACAGCCATGTAGGGCGAACGCGACACGACGTGCTCGGCCGCTGGCTGCTCAGCGGCGGCGACGATCGGCAACTGGCGCTGTTCTGAGCCTTCGAATTTGCCGCGCGCGCGCGATCCCGTAGGACCCCGGAAGCGATCGGTTGGTTCTTCCCTCGTGACCGCGCACCAAGGAGCAAAGATGCGGCTGTTCTTCGACAAGGCCCAGCGGACCCATGCGCCCGCACGCGAACTCCACAACGGCGCGTTCACCGCCTATGCGGAGACGCCTGCCCGCATCGATGCGATCCTGCGCGCGCTGGGACTGGTCGAGGCACCGGAGGACCGCGGCGAAGCGCCGATCCTCGCCGTCCATTCCGCGCCCTATGTCGCGTTCCTGAAGGACGCCGCGCGATTGTGGCGCGAGGCGGGGCGAGACGGCGACGCGATCCCCTACACCTTCCCGATCCGCGGCCGCCGTCCGCTCGACCTCACCCGGATCGACGCGCTGATCGGCGCACACAGCTTTGACGCGACCACGCCGATCACCCCCGAGAGCTGGGCCGCCTCCTATGGCAGCGCGCAGTCCGCACTCGCCGCGACCCACGCGGTCCTCGACGGTGACCGCGCGGCATTCGCGCTGTGCCGCCCGCCCGGTCATCACGCCGGCGCGGATTACTGCGGTGGGTACTGCCACCTCAACACCGCCGCGATCGCTGCGCAGGCCGCGCGCGACGCCGGCGTCGACCGCGTCGCGATCCTCGATATCGACTATCACCACGGCAACGGCACGCAGGACATATTCTACACCCGAGGCGACGTGTTCTACGCCTCGGTCCACGCCGATCCCAAGACCGACTATCCGTTCTACTGGGGGCATGCCGACGAAACCGGCGAAGACCAAGGGATCGGCACCACGCTGAACCTCCCCCTCCCCCACGGCACGCAGATCGATGCATTTCGGGCCGCGCAAACGGCCGCGCTCGACGCGATCGCCGCGTTCGACCCAGGCCTGCTGGTGGTGAGCTTCGGCGCGGACACGTGGGAGGGCGACCCGATCTCGCATTTCGCGCTGACCACGCCCGACTATGCGGTCCTCGCGCGCGACATCGCCGCGCGTGGCTGGCCCAGCGTCATCGTCATGGAAGGGGGCTACGCGGTCGACGCGCTGGGCCACAATGTCGCGAGCTTCCTCGATGGGTTCTGACGCGCCTATCGCGATCGGCACGCCCGCCTATCGTCGGCTGACGCTGGCGATGCTGTTCGCCGGGTTCTCGACCTTCTCGCTGCTGTATTCGGTACAGCCTTTGCTGCCGCTGTTCGCTGCACAGTTCGGACTGACCGCGGAGGGCGCATCGCTCGCGGTGTCGCTGGCGACCGGGCCCTTGGCGATCGGCATATTGTTCGCCGGGTTCGTATCGGATCGCGTGGGCCGGCGTCCGCTGATGATCGCGGCGATGTTCGCGGCGGGCGCACTGACCTTGGCGGCGGCTGTCGTGCCCGGGTGGAGCGGATTGCTCGTGCTCCGATTCCTGACCGGCATCGCGCTTGCGGGCGTGCCCGCGGTGGCGATGGCC
The DNA here is from genome assembly GCF_040407495.1 of Sphingomonas faeni. GTDB lineage: Bacteria > Pseudomonadota > Alphaproteobacteria > Sphingomonadales > Sphingomonadaceae > Sphingomonas > Sphingomonas faeni_D. Next base: position 55,669 of record NZ_JAPZPP010000003.1, read on the forward strand.
TATGTCGCGGAGGAGGTTGATGCGGGCTCGGTCGGCGCGGCGATGGGACTGTATATCGCCGGCAGTGCGCTCGGCGGAATGGCCGGGCGACTGGTCGTCAGCATCGTCGCCGATCTCGAAGGCTGGCGCTGGGCGCTCGCCGCAGTCGGCGTCGCTGGCCTCGCAATGGCGGAGGCGTTCCGCCGGCTCGCGCCGCTCTCGCGCAATTTCACGCCGAGCGTCGGACGACCGGGCGCGTTACTGCGCAGTGCCGGGTCGCTATTTACCGACCGCGCGATGCCGCTGCTGTATCTCGAGGCGTTCCTGCTGATGGGAGTGTTCGTCACGATCTATAATTACGCCGGCTTCCGGTTGATGAGCCCGCCCTACGGCCTCAGTCAGGCGGCAGTCGGCGGCGTGTTCCTGCTGTACGTGCTGGGGTCGGTGAGTTCGGCGAAGTTCGGGACGCTGGCCGGCCGACTAGGGCGGCGGAAGGTCTTCTGGATACCCGTCGTGCTGCTGATCGCCGGCGTCGCGCTAACCGCGATGACCCCGCTGGTGCTGGTAATCTCAGGGATCGCGGTGGTGACGATCGGCTTTTTCGGCGCGCATTCGATCGCGAGCGCCTGGGTTGGCCGCCGCGCGCAGGGCTCGCGCGGGCAGGCGGCGGCATTCTATCTGTTCTTCTATTACATGGGGTCGAGCGTGCTGGGGTCCGCCGGTGGGTTCGCCTGGACGCATGCCGGATGGCCGGGGGTGACGGCGTTCTGCCTGTTGCTCGGCGTGGCCGCGCTGGTGATCGGGCTGGTGCTGCGGACGGTGCCGCCGCTGGTGGTCGAGCCGCCGGCGCCGCAGCGGATGCCGGATCCTTGATGAATAGATTCTCCCTCCCTGGAAGGGAGGGGTTGGGGGTGGGTTGGCCAGTTTGAGACACCGGCACTGGAATTCGCGGAACCCGACCCACCCCCGCTCCCTCCCTTCCAGGAAGGGAAGAAGAGGTCCGGCTTCGCTCAGACTTGAGAGCGGGAACCCGCTTTACCGCGACGCCACGTCGGTCGCGTCGATGGGCGGCATACCCGCCATGCTCTTCGCGACCGCTTCGACCCGCTCCATGACGCGCAGGACGTTTCCGCCCGAGAGCTTTGCCATATCGCCATCGCTCCACCCCCGCCGCGCCAGTTCGGCGAACAGCAGCGGATACCCGTCGACCCCCTTTAGGCCGATCGGTCCGGTTCCCTGGATGCCGTCGAAATCGCCGCCGATCCCGACATGATCGTGACCGGCAATCTTCGCGATATGCTCGACATGATCCGCGACCGTTGCGGCGGTGACCTGCGGCTCCGAATGCGCCGTGTCCCATGCCACCAGCGGCGCGGGCGATTTCGCACCGTAGACGTTCGCCGGCACGCCGACCGACTTCGCATAGGCCGAGCGTGCCACATCCCAGGCCCGCCACTCGCCTGACAGGAACGACGGATAGAAGTTCACCATCACCACGCCGCCGTTCGCGCCGATCGCGCGGAGCAGGTCGTCGGGGATATTCCGCGGCGCATCCGCGATCGCCCGTGCGCTGGAGTGCGAGGCGATCACCGGCGCCTTGGTCGCTGCCAAAGCCGCCGCCATCGTTGCGTCCGAGACGTGGGAGACGTCGACGATCATCCCGATCCGGTTCATCTCCGCGACTACCTGCCGCCCGAAGTCGCTGAGCCCGTTCGCACGTGGCGCGTCGGTCGAGCTGTCCGCCCAGTTCAAGCTCTTGCCGTGCGTCAGCGTCATATAGGCGACACCGAGCGCGCGATATTGGCGCAGCACCGACAGCCGCCCATCGATCTGATGCCCGCCCTCGACGCCGATTAGCGACGCGATCCGCCCGGCCTTCTCAATCCGCCGGATATCCGCGGCAGTCGTGGCGAGTTCGAACGTCGCCGGATTGGCGGCAACGAAGCGTCGGACGATATCGATCTCCTCCAGCGTCATCTCGACCGCGCGGGGCGCATCGGCGGGGATGTAGACCGACCAGAACTGCCCGCCGACATGGCCCCGTCGCAGACGAGGAATGTCGGTCTGCAACGGGTTCGGCAGCCGCGCGGTGTCGACCGAAAGATCCACCGCCTCGACCTTCGCGTCGTGCAGTTCGCGAATCTCCCAGGCAAGATCATTATGTCCGTCGATCACCGGACTGCGCTCCAGCACGCGCGCGACGCGCCGCGCGATCTGCGGGTCGGGCGCAGCGGCCGGGCTCGCCTGCGCGGCGATGAGCAGGAAGGCGGCGATCATCTCTTGGTCCCCCGTAACGTCCATTTCATCCTGAAGGAGGTGTTCGCGCGCGACAAGCCGGGTACGCCGCGCTGAACCAGAGCGAAGTGGCGGACTTGAGCACCAAATCGATCGATATACGCGCCGGCAGCAGTGCCCGGACCAACGACACGCGCCTGTCCACTGCGATAGCGATCGCGCGGCTGATCGGGATCCTGGGGATCGTCTATGTCCACGCCTGGACCGGGCGCACCGCGGAAGAACTGGCCGCGGTGGCGTTCAGCTGGCAGGCGGTGCTGCGAACGCTGCTCGGCGAAGTGTTCGGCCGTAGCGCGGTGCCGTTGCTCGGGATGATTTCGGGCTGGCTGGTCGTCTCGACCGCAAAGAGGCAACCGTACGGCGCGTTCCTACGTGGCAAGGCGCGGACGATCCTGTTGCCGATGGTTCTCTGGAACGCGATTGCGATCCTGCTGGTGGGGGCGGCGGCGACGTTTGGCGACCTGAAGGCGCCGGCGCCGACGAGCATCGGCTGGACGCTCAATGAACTCGTGCCGCTCGTGCATGCGAACGACATCAACGTGCAGATGCCGTTCCTGCGCGACCTGTTCGTCTGCATGATGATCGCGCCCGGTCTGGTACGCGCGTCGAATGCCTGGCTTGCGCTGGTAGCGCTGGTGGCGGTCGCGTGGAGCGTGTCCGGGGTGCACGTCCCGTTGTTGCTGCGACCGCAGATCCTGCTCTTCTTTACCGCTGGGATCGCCGCGCGACGATCTGGCGTGGCAGAGCGGGTAGCGGGGTGGCCTGTCGCCCTATGCGCGCTGCCATTCGTCCTACTGATCGCGCCGCGGCTGTGGACCGCGCTGCTGGGGAACGCGTTCTTCGACGCACATCCGCATCTGATGGCGGCATTCGACATCGTGTTTCGACTGGCGTCCGCGGTGCTGTTCTGGCGGCTCGCCTGGGGCTTGGCGGGAAGCAACATTGCAGACCGATTGCGCGGGATCGAGCGGTACGGGTTTCTCGCATTCTGCGATCACCTAGTGCTGCTGTGGCTGTTCGGACCGGTACTTGGGCTCGCGACCGGCGCGCTGGGGGCCGAACTGTATCCGGCATATCTGCTGGTGCAGCCGCTGCTGGTGCTCGGCGTCACGGTCGTGCTGGGGCAGGTGCTGATGGCGCTCTCGCCGGCAGTCGCGCGGGTGCTCAGTGGCGGCCGGCTGGGGCGATCGGCTTCAGGTACCGCGTGACGGCGGACCGAGCTGGTTCACCCATTCCTGGTTGTGGACGACGGTCGAGCGAACCGGCCGACCGGTGGCGTCGAGCCACGGGCGATAGCGGAAGCGCAGTTCGATCAGGCGACAGGTGGTCGCGTCGAGCACCGCATTGCCGCTCGAGCGCATGACCATGCAGTGCGTGACGCTCCCATCGGTCTCGACGGTGTAGCGAACGCCGACGACCCCACCCGCACCGATCACGGCTTCGGCATTGGGGAAATCCTTGTTCTTGAAGCGGCCCTTGAGGAGGCGGGGCGGGGTTTCGTCGCCGCCATCGCCGTCGCCATTCCCGGAGCGACCGCTGCCAGTGCCGTTCCCCTCGCCGCCCGTGCCCGTCCCTGGTCCGGGAACGGAGGCCGCGCCGCTGGTGGCGTCGCTACCTGAACCTGGTTTCAGTGTGGCGATAGCCGGGGGCGGTGGAACGATCGGGGGGATGATCGGCTTGGGAACGACGAGTTCGGTCGCCTTCGAGCGCAGGTTCGCAGGAGACGCTGCGCCTTCGGAACGGTGGCTCTTTGCGGGGCGGGGGACGATCTTTTCGTGCGGCGGGGACGGCGGTGTAGGGCCGACGGCGAAGGTCTTCAGCGCGTCGGGGATAGCGGTGGGAATGCTGACGCCAAGCCCGAGGATCAGCGCGTAGCCGATGACGGCGCAGAGTGTCGCGGCGCCAGCGGCGGATATCAGGCGATCGCGCGGGTTCGAGTGGACGCCGTACATGCTGGATAATTGGGGGGGCGTGCGGTGGGCGGCAACTGCGCATGAGGGCGCGATGACGATCTCAGTACTCCGGACGTATTCGGTGCTTATCCCGCTTCGACAGATTCACCTCCCCGGCGCAGGCCGGGGTCCAAGTGGAAAGGTCGATGTGACGAAGGACCGTCCGTCGTTACCTCCGTTTCCCAATTGGGCCCCGGCCTTCGCCGGGGAGGTTGTCACTTTGTGTAAAATTAGGCCTGGGTTTGGAAACAAAACCGGTTCGGCGTCGGCAGACCTGTGCGTTCGGCAGACGCTAGAACGGGCGGAGCGACCGAAGTCACACCGCCCGTTCGTGGCGCGCGACGCGGGAGTAAATCCCGCGTCGTCGGTCGGCGCTGATGCGCCGCCAGCCGGGCTTGCTGTTGCGCGAGGCTTCACCCGCGCAGCGGCATTCGCCTACAGCTTCGCCGTCAATTCCGGCACGATCTTGAACAGATCGCCGACCAAACCGATGTCCGCGACCTGGAAGATCGGTGCGTCCTCGTCCTTGTTGATCGCGATGATGACCTTCGAGTCCTTCATCCCCGCGAGATGCTGGATCGCGCCCGAGATACCGACCGCGACATACACTTCCGGGGCAACGATCTTGCCGGTCTGGCCGACCTGATAGTCGTTCGGCGCATAGCCCGCGTCGACCGCGGCGCGCGAGGCACCGACGCCCGCGCCGAGCTTGTCCGCCAGCGGATCGATCATCGCATGGAACTGGTCGCTCGAAGCGAGCGCGCGGCCACCCGAGACGATGATCTTCGCGCTGGTCAGTTCGGGACGCTCGTTCTTGGCGATCTCCGAGCCGGCGAAGGTCGACAGACCCTTGTCACCGGTCGACGCGACCGCTTCGATCTCGCCCGAGCCACCCTCGGTCGCAGCCTTGGCGAACGCCGTGCCGCGCACCGTGATGACCTTCTTCGCGTCGGTCGACTGGACGGTTGCAATAGCGTTGCCGGCGTAGATCGGCCGCGTGAACGTGTCTTCGCTCTCGACCGACAGGATGTCGCTGATCTGCATGACGTCGAGCAGCGCTGCCACGCGAGGGGCGATGTTCTTGCCGTGCGTGGTCGATGGCGCGACGAACGCGTCGTGGCTCGCCATCAACTCGACGATCAGCGGCGCGACGTTCTCGGCCAGCGCATGCGCGAACGCAGCGTCATCCGCGACGTGCACCTTGCCGACACCGGCAATCTTGGCGGCTTCGGCAGCGACGCCGTCGACGCCCTGGCCGACGACCAGCAGATGGACTTCGCCGAGCTGCGATGCGGCCGTGACCGCCGACAGCGTGGCATCCTTGACGGCCTGACCGTCATGTTCGACCCAGACGAGCGTCTTCACTTGGCGACTCCCATTTCCTTGAGCTTGCCGACCAGCGCGTCGACATCGGCGACCTTGATCCCGGCCGAGCGCTTGGCGGGCTCGACGACCTTCAGCGTGGTCAGGCGCGGGGTGACATCCACGCCGAAATCGGCCGGCGTCTTCTGCGCCATCGGCTTCGACTTCGCCTTCATGATGTTCGGCAGCGAGGCGTAACGCGGCTCGTTGAGGCGAAGATCAGTGGTGATGATCGCAGGGAGCTTCAGCGTGTCCGTCTCCGCGCCGCCATCGACTTCGCGAGTCACGTTGACCGACCCATCGGCGATCTCGACCTTCGACGCGAACGTGCCCTGGCCCCAGCCGAGCAGGCCGGCGAGCATCTGCCCGGTCTGGTTGTTGTCGTCGTCGATCGCCTGCTTGCCGAGGATCACGAGATCGGGCTTTTCCTCCTCGACGATCTTGGCGAGGATCTTGGCGACGCCGAGTGGCTCGACCTTGGTCTCGCTGACGACGAGGATCGCACGGTCGGCACCCATCGCGAGCGCGGTGCGGAGCGTTTCCTGGCTCTTCTGCTCGCCGATCGAGACGACGACGATCTCGGTCACGCCCTTGTCCTTGAGACGGATCGCCTCTTCGACCGCGATCTCGTCGAACGGGTTCATGCTCATCTTGACGTTCGCCAGATCGACGCCCGTTCCGTCCGCCTTCACGCGAGGCTTCACGTTGTAGTCAAGCACGCGCTTGACCGGCACCAGCACCTTCATCGGGATTCCTTCCAAGGTGGATATAGTTCGTTCACTGACGGCGTTACCCGGCGGCGTTGGCGCGACAGATGGCGGTTTTACGTCGTTTTCGCAAGTGCGGTATGGAAACATCACCATGCCGTAGCGTCACGCCGATCCACCTGTCCGACCAGTCGTGATACCAACGAAAAAGGGCCCGGACGTTTCCGTCCGAGCCCCAATTTCGCACAATCAGTATGCAGTTGGTAGCGGTTAGGCCGCGACCTTCTGCACCTCTGCGACGATCTTCTTGGCCGCATCGCCAAGGTCGTTCGCCGGGACGATCGCGAGGCCGGAGTTCGCGAGGATCTCCTTGCCCTTCTCGACATTCGTGCCCTCGAGGCGGACGACGAGCGGTACCGAGAGGTTCACTTCCTTCGCCGCGGCGACGATGCCGTCGGCGATGATGTCGCACTTCATGATGCCGCCGAAGATGTTGACGAGGATGCCCTTCACGTTCGGATCCGCGAGGATGATCTTGAACGCCGCCGTCACCTTCTCCTTGTTGGCGCCGCCGCCGACGTCGAGGAAGTTGGCCGGGAACATGCCGTTCAGCTTGATGATGTCCATCGTCGCCATCGCGAGGCCGGCGCCGTTGACCATGCAGCCGATGTCGCCATCGAGCTTGATGTAGGCGAGGTCGTACTTCGACGCCTCGAGCTCGGCAGGATCTTCCTCGGTCTCGTCGCGCAGTTCGAGCAGGTCCTTGTGGCGGAACAGCGCGTTGCCGTCGAACGCGACCTTCGCGTCGAGCACCATCAGCTTGCCGTCGTTGGTGACCGCGAGCGGGTTGATCTCGATCTGCTCGGCATCGGTGCCCATGAACGCGTCATACAGCTTCGACGCGGTGTTCGCGGCCTGCTTGGCGAGATCGCCGGTCAGCTTCAGCGCGGCAGCAACGGCACGGCCGTGATGCGGCATGAAGCCGGTCGCCTGGTCGATGTCGATCGACTGGATCTTCTCGGGGGTGTCGTGTGCGACCGCCTCGATGTCCATGCCGCCTTCGGTCGAGACCACCATCATTACGCGGCCGGTGGTGCGGTTGAGCGTCAGCGCGAGGTAGAATTCCTTGTCGATGTCGACGCCGTCGGTGACGTACAGGCGATTGACCTGCTTGCCCGCGTCGCCCGTCTGGATGGTGACGAGCGTGTTGCCGAGCATGTCGGTCGCTGCTGCGCGAACCTCGTCCTCGGTCTTGGCGAGGCGCACGCCGCCCTTGGCATCGGGGCCGAGCTCGACGAACTTGCCCTTGCCGCGGCCGCCGGCGTGGATCTGCGCCTTGACGACATAAAGCGGTCCGGGAAGCTTCTTCGAGGCCTCGACGGCCTCCTCGACGGTCAGTGCCGCGAAACCGGCAGGCACGGGGACGCCGAACTTGGCCAGCAGTTCCTTGGCCTGGTATTCATGGATGTTCATCGGGAAGGCTCCACGCAATTTTTAGGAAACTCGGGAATTGGTTGGGCGTAAAGCACAGGGCGGGCTGCAAATCCACCCTTAAGGCATTTGCAGTTGCGTGTCGTTATCATTAGCCAGTTTTTGCGATGGATAATTACTTTTTTTGAGGCAATTCCCGTCCCCGTCGGCTCTGCCGCCTTCAAGTAGCGACTACGGAGATCGGCCCCCCTTTATTGTGGTCCGCGCGTACCAGTAGGCGCCGGTGATGCGTTGGTTCAGTCACGCACCAAACTTCCCGCAGTCGAATCGCAAGGCGTTTGGAGATTGGTAACCACTTGAGGAGCAGTGTTCCGACCATGACACAGCCCGTCCCCATTCCCCCAGCCGAACCGACCGGCGAGGAGCTCCGTCAGGCACTACGCAAGGCCGTCAAGATGCGCGCGCACCTGCGCGATCGGGGCCAGACGCGCTTCGAGATCGAGGTGACGGATTTGTCGCTTTCGGGCTTTCGGGCGGAGACGAGCTTTACGTTGTGGCCGGGTACGGTGGTGTGGCTGACACTGCCTGGGCTGGCCGCGCTCGAAGCGGTGGTCGCGTGGCGCGACAAGTTCAAATACGGTTGTGCATTCGCAAAACCGCTGCATCCGGCGGTGTTCGAGCATATTGTGGCGTTGTCGCAGCGCTGATCAGAGCGTCGCTCCCACTTTCTGGTTCTCCCGCGAAGGCGGGAGCCCAGTCTGGGTCCCCGCCTTCGCGGGGAAACAAATTATCTTCTCAGTCGAACAGACTCGACACAGACGTCTCATCCGCAATCCGCTTGATCGCCTCGCCAAGCAACGGCGCGATCTGGAGGTGTCGGATCTTGCCGTGCGCGCCCTTGATCACGTCGTGGTTGCCGATCGAATCGGTGATGACCAGCTCGCGCAGTTCCGAGCCCTCAACTCGCGCGACCGCGCCACCCGACAACACACCGTGCGTGACATAGGCGACCACGCCCTCCGCGCCAGCTTCCATCAGCGCCGCCGCGGCGTTGCACAGCGTCCCCGCCGAATCGACGATATCGTCGATCAGGATGCAGAAGCGTCCTTCGACTTCGCCGATGATGTTCATCACCTCCGACTCGCCCGCGCGCTCGCGGCGCTTGTCGACGATCGCGAGCGGGGCGTTGTCGAGTCGCTTGGCGAGCACGCGGGCACGGACCACGCCGCCGACGTCCGGCGACACGACCATCAGATTCTTGCCCTTGAACCGTGCAAGGATGTCCGCAGACATCACCGGCGCCGCGTAAAGATTGTCGGTCGGGATATCGAAGAAGCCCTGGATCTGCCCGGCATGCAGGTCGACCGACAGCACGCGGTTGGCGCCCGCGACGGTGATCAGGTTGGCGACGAGCTTGGCCGAGATCGGCGTGCGCGGGCCGGGCTTCCGGTCCTGCCGCGCGTAGCCCATGTACGGGATCACCGCGGTGATCCGCCGCGCCGACGCACGCTTAAGCGCGTCGATCATGATCAGCAATTCCATCAGATTGTCGTTGGCCGGGTAGCCGGTCGACTGGATCACGAACACGTCTTCGCCGCGAACGTTCTCGTTGATCTCGACGAAGACCTCCTCGTCCGCAAACCGCCGCACGCTGACATCGGTCAGCGGCGTTTCGAGATAGGCGGCGATTTCCTGCGCGAGAGGCAGGTTCGAATTGCCGGTCATCAGTTTCATGAAAGTCTTCCCCGCTCGATCACGCGCACCCCTTAGGCGTACGAATCGTGTGGTGGAAGGGTTTGCCCGCCGACGCACTCCCACTAGAGCGGCGAGATGACCGTGATCACCCGTTTCGCCCCCTCGCCCACCGGCCGGCTGCATGTCGGCAACATCCGCACCGCGCTCCACAACTGGATGTTCGCGCGCGCGAACGGGGGCAAGTTCGTGCTCAGGGTCGACGATACCGATCCCGAACGCAGCGAAGAGCGGTTCGTCGACGCGATCCGCGCCGATCTCGACTGGCTCGGGCTGACGCCGGATGCGGAGGAGCGGCAGTCGGCACGGTTCGCTTTGTACGAGGCGCGGTTCGCGGCGCTGGTCGCGAGCGGACACGTGTATCCCGCGTACGAGACGTCGCAGGAACTCGATCTGAAGCGGAAGATCCAGGCCGGACGCGGATTGCCGCCGATCTATGATCGTGCCGCACTGGCGCTCGACGACGATGCGCGGACGAAGCTCGAAGCGGACGGTGTGCGCCCACATTGGCGGTTCAAGCTCGATCACGACTCGGCGATCGCGTGGGACGACCTGATCCGCGGCGCGGCGCAGTTCGAGGCTAAGACGATGAGCGATCCCGTGATCCGGCGCGCGGATGGGTCGTGGCTGTATATGCTGCCGTCGGCGATCGACGATGCCGCGATGGGCGTGACTCATGTGGTGCGCGGCGAGGATCACGTCTCGAACACCGCGCTCCAGTTGCAGATGTTCGCCGCACTTGGCGTGACGCCGCCGCGGTTCGCGCATGAGGCGTTGCTGACGGGAGCGGAGGGCAAGCTGTCGAAGCGGCTCGGCTCGCTCGGCGTCGATCATTTCCGCGAGGTCGGGATCGAGCCGCAGGCGGTGCGTGCGCTGCTCGCGCGGATCGGGACAAGCGACCCGGTCGAGCCGATCGCCGACGCGGCGCCGCTGATCGCGGGGTTCGACTTTGCCCGGTTCGGGCGCGCGCCGGCGCGGTTCGACGAGGCCGAACTGGCGGCATTGAACGCGCGAATCCTGCATGCGCTGCCGTTCGAGGCGGTGGCCGAGCGGTTGCCCAAGGGCATGGATGTGGCGGCTTGGGAGGCGGTGCGGCCGAACCTCGTGACGCTGGCGGATGCAGCGGACTGGTGGGGCGTGATCGAGGGGCCGGTCGCGGTCGAGGGTGACGTCGATGCGGCGTATCTCGACCAGGCGCTGGCGGCGGCTGGGGAGATCGACTGGTCGAGCGATCCCTGGCACGCGCTGACGGCTCGGTTGAAGGCGGAGACGGGGCGCAAAGGGAAGGCATTGTTCCTGCCGATGCGGCGTGCGCTGACGGGTCGCGATCATGGACCGGACATGGCGGCGCTGCTGCCGCTGATCGGGCGGGAGCGGGCTTTGGAGCGGTTGGCGGCGCGCTGATCGAGCGTCCCCGCAAGTCCGGTCTTTCAGAAAGCTTGTTCTCCCGCGAAGGCGGGAGTCCAGCCTGGGCTCCCGCCTTCGCGGGAGAACAAGGAAGGGCGGGCTGCGGCCGATCCGATAGTTACAGACTATACTTCGCTGGTGTCCACTTTGCCCGCTCGAAAAAAGCACCGCCCTTCCCTTTCACCACCACCCCGGCGAAGGTCGGGCCCCAGTTGGAAAGGCCGCAGTGACGAAGCGCCGGCTTCAGTTAGCAACGTAACCCAACTGGGCCCCGGCCTCCGCCGGGGTGGCGGCGTTGGGGCGCGCATGCTGCCTAACCGGTCGGATTAGTGCGCCGAACCATTCCGACGATCAGTCAAATCGCGAACGCAACCGGCACCGATCGCCTGCCGATGCAATAGCGCCCACCACATTCCCCCACCTATCTCCCCTTGCCCCCAAAATGTAATGATGTACCATCCCAACCGGCGGTACCTATCTCGCCGCCATCCTCGAGGAGAAGCGAAGGAGACGGTAATGTACGCGGATCGACTGAACCGGACGGGCGGATTCAATCCCGGGAGCCTCGGCGTCGCGCTGGCAATCAATAGCGCGGTCATCGGAGCCTTGTTCTTCGCAGCGCCTAACGTGCTGCCGTTCGTGCCCGACAAACCACTCATCACTTATGTACCGTACACCCCGCCGCCGCCGCCCGAGCCGGTGCCGCCCGCCGATCCGCTGGTTCGCCAGCAACCGCGCCCCGCCTCGCGTCCCGACGCGCCGGATACGGTAGTGCAGATACCGCAAACCGACGGCTTCACGGTCGCGCCCGATCCGCTCCCCTACACGCCGCCGATCGGAGTCGAAGGCACGGGCACCGGCACCGTCGCGGTCGATCCGCCGAAACTGCCGCCGCTGTTCGTCCAGCCCGGCATCGACCCGCGCTACGCTGCCGATCTCCAGCCGAGTTACCCGTCCGAGGAACGCCGCGCCGAACGCGAGGGCAAGGTCGTGGTCCGCGTGCTGGTCGGCACCGATGGCCGCGTGAAACAGGTCGAGCGGGTCAGTGCGACCACCGACGCGTTCTACCGCGCGACGCTGGACCGCGCGCTGGCGAAGTGGCGGTTTAAGCCCGCGACCCGCGACGGCGTTCCGGTCGAGGCGTGGCGATCGATGGCGCTGACGTTCGTGCTCCAGAACTGAAGCTTGCGAGGCGCGGGGCTGGCCTAGCCGGCTCCGCCCCCCTATCTTGGCGCGCATGGGCTTTTTCAGTCGTTTCACGCCGATCGTCGCCTATCGCGACCTGCGGCTCTTCCTCAGCCAGCGCCGGCCGTACGAGCTCATCTTTCTCGTGGCGGCGCTCTGCGTCACCAGCTTCCTGATCTACGCGTTCATGAAGGATTCGTACGTCGAGAAGGAATACCGCCCGAAGATCATCTACGTCGAGCAATGGCCCGCGGATCGCACCGATGCGCAGATCATCGCGCAGCAGAAGATCGACGCGCCGATCAAGGCCAAGGCGCTCGCCGAGCAGAAGGCGCGCGAGGACGCACAGCGCGCCTCGTTCAAGCGGCTGGACGACAAGCTGAAGGCGATGGGCATCTGACCCAGGCGGATACCCGCTGGATGGGCACCGCGCTGGCACTAGCCGAGCGCGGCCGAGGGCGAACCGCGCCTAACCCCAATGTCGGCTGCGTGATCCTGCACGAAGGCCGCGTGGTCGGGCGCGGCTGGACGCAGTTCGGCGGACGTCCGCATGCGGAGGCGATGGCGCTGGCTGAGGCTGGTGCGAAAGCGCGAGGGGCCACGGCCTACGTCACACTCGAACCGTGCGCGCATCGGTCGCCGCGGGGGCCCGCATGCAGCGACTTGCTGATCGAAGCAGGCGTTGCGCGCGTCGTTGCCGCTCTCGAAGACCCCGACCCACGAACGGCAGGCCAAGGGTTTGCCCGGCTGGAGGCCGCTGGCATCGCGGTGACGCGCGGTGCTCGCGCGAACGAGGCCCGCCGTTCGATGGCCGGCTTTCTTACCCGCCAAGCTCTCGACCGCCCGCACGTCACCCTGAAGCTTGCTACGTCGCTCGACGGCTGCATCGCGATGGCCGACGGGTCGAGTCGCTGGATCACCGGTCCGCAAGCACGCGCGCATGCCCATCTGGAGCGGAGTCGGCGCGAAGTGATTCTCGTCGGTCGCGGGACGTATGAGGCCGATACGCCGCAACTCGACGTGCGGTTGCCGGGTTTGGAAGACCGTGCGCCAAAGCGTGTACTTTTATCGTCGACCATCCACGACATGCCAGGCTGGACCGTCATCCCCTCCCCGTCCGCCATCGCCACCCTTCCCAATATCGACCAGATCCTCGTCGAAGGCGGCGCGGCCGTAGCGTCTGCGTTCCTCGCGGCCGACCTGGTCGACCGCATCCTCCTCTACCGTGCGCCGATCCTGATCGGCAACGGCAAGCCCGCACTCCGCGACATCGGCCTCACAAACCTGGCCAAAGCACACCAACGATGGGCGATCGTCGATGCGCGGCAACTTGGCAGCGACCGGCTCGAGGTCTACGAGCGCGAACGAAACGAGGCATAATGTTCACCGGAATCGTCACCGACATCGGCACCGTCACAACCGTGGAATCGCCCGGCGATACGCGTGTAGTCGTGAGCACCGCCTATGATACCGCCACCGTCGATCTCGGCGCGTCGATCGCCTGCTCGGGCGTCTGCCTGACGGTCGTGGATAAAGGCCCCAACTGGTTCGCGGTCGACGTCTCCGGCGAGACGATCAGTCGCACCGCCAAGGATCAGTGGACCGAGGGTCGCAAGTTCAACCTCGAACGCGCGATGAAGCTCGGCGACGAACTCGGCGGCCATATCGTCACGGGCCACGTCGACGGCCTCGGCACAGTCGTCGCGCTCGCGGAGGAAGGCGGCTCGCACCGCGTCACCATCCGCGCCGGCGCCGACATCGCGCCATTCATCGCTCCCAAGGGTTCGGTAACGGTCGATGGCGTCTCGCTCACGGTAAACAGCGTCAAAGACATCGATGGAGAGGTCGAATTCGGCCTCAACATCATCCCGCATACCTGGGCGGTCACCACGCTCGGGACGATCCAGATGGGGCAGTCGGTCAATATCGAGATCGACGTCCTCGCCCGCTATCTCCAACGCATGGAGCATTACCGTGTCAAAGCCAGCTGAACTCGCCCGTCTGAAGCACGGTTACCTCTCCAGCCCCGAAGAGATCATCGACGAGGCGCGCAACGGCCGGATGTTCATCCTGGTCGACGACGAGGATCGCGAGAACGAGGGCGATCTGGTCATCCCCGCGCAGATGGCGACGCCGGAGAAGATCAACTTCATGGCGAAGTTCGGTCGCGGGCTGATCTGCCTCGCGCTGACCAGGGAGCGGACCGAAGAACTCGGGCTCGAGCTGATGAGCCGCAACAACGGCACCCGGCACGAGACCGCGTTCACCGTCTCGATCGAGGCGCTCGAAGGCGTCACGACGGGTATCTCCGCAGCGGATCGTGCGCGCACCATCGCGGTGGCGGTCGATGCGACCAAGGGTAAGCCGGACATCGTCACCCCCGGCCACGTCTTCCCGCTGGTCGCCCGCGACGGCGGCGTGCTGATCCGCGCCGGCCATACCGAGGCGGCGGTCGACGTCGCGCGGCTCGCCGGGCTCAACCCGTCGGGCGTGATCTGCGAGATCATGAACGAGGACGGCACGATGGCGCGGATGGACGACCTCGTCACCTTCGCGCAGTTCCACAACGTCAAGATCGGCACGATCCGCGACCTGATCGCCTATCGCCGCCGCCACGATCACCTCGTCGAGAAGCGCGCCGAAGCCAAGTTCACCTCCGAATGGGGTGGCGACTGGAGCGCACTGACGTTCTGGAACAAGGCGACCGGCACCGAGCAGGTCGCGCTCGTGAAGGGCAAGATCGACCCTGCCAAGCCGACGCTCGTCCGCATGCACGCACTGTCGCCGTTCGCGGATATCTTCGGCGAATCGGGCGATCGCGGCCGGATTCTCGCGCGCTCGATGCAGATGATCGCGGACGAGGGCGCGGGCGTGATCGTCGTGATCAACCGTCCGCGCAGCAACACCTTCACCTCGGCGGTGATGAAGAAGGCGGGCGCGGAGATCACCCCGGACATGGAGGAACTGCGCGACTACGGCGTCGGCGCGATGATCCTGACCGAGCTCGGCGTCCACGACATGGTGCTGATCACCAACACGCATCACACGCTGGTCGGCCTCGACGGCTACGGCCTGTCGATCGTCGGCGAGCGCCCGATCGCGTCCCTGAACACGGAAAAGAGCAACTGATGGCGCATCTCCTCATCGTCGAAGCCCGGTTCTACGATCATCTGAACGACCTCCTCGTCGAGGGCGCCAAGGCGGCGATCGAAGCCGCCGGCCACACCCACGAGACGATCACCGTGCCCGGCGCGCTCGAAGTCCCCGGCGCGATCGCACTGGCGGCGGAGAGCGAGACGTTCGACGCCTATGTCGCGCTGGGCGTCGTGATCCGCGGCGAAACCTATCATTTCGAGATCGTCGCGGGCGAGAGCGCACGCGGGATCATGCAACTGACGATGGACGGCCTGGCGATCGGCAACGGCATCCTGACCACCGAGAACGAGGCGCAGGCTCTCACGCGCGCAAAGCCCACCGAAGGCGACAAGGGCGGCGGCGCAGCGAACGCGGCGCTGGCGATGCTGGCGCTCAAGGACCGCTTCATCGCTTGAGCGGCGCACGTGGGTAAGGTGATCAACCTGCGGCTCGTGCGGAAACAGCGTGCCAGGGCCGAGGCTGAGGTGCGGGCGGATCAGAACCGACGGGTGTTCGGGCGGACGGCCGCGGAGAAGGCGACGGAAGCGGCGGTGAAGGCTCGGATCGACAAGACGCTCAATGGCGCGAGACTCGAGAGCCCCACATCTGGCAAACCCTCAAAATAGGCTCACCCTTCCCGATGTTCACGCCGCGAGCGTGGCACTCGGCGTTGTCCCTCGCAGTCCTCTCGCGAACGTTGAACCTGCAATCCTCCCCCGCCAGGGGGAGGTGGTGCCGTAGGCGACGGAGGGGGAGGACACGCAGCGACGGTTCTCCCTGACCTCCCCCTCCGTCAGGCTATTACCTGCCCCCCCTGGCGGGGAGGATCGCGAGGTCTGCACCCTTGATTGGCGAGAACGGTAAGACCTCCGGCGAAATCGAAAACCACCCCCAGTTCTTAATCTCGCCCCCAGCCCGCCGCCCCCCACAGGAACGTCGCGACCCCGGCGCCGTTATGCTCCCGTAACAAAGGGGCGATCATGATTTCGGATGCGAATGCGACGCTGCTCGCCAAGCTCGGCTTTGCCGCGCGCGGGGTGGTCTACATCCTAGTCGGCTGGTTCGCGGTCGATGCGGCGCTGCACGGGGGCGAGATCGCCGACAACCAGGGCGCGATCGGTTCGATGGCGGGCGGACCGCTCGGCCCGGTGCTGCTGGCGATCGTCGCGGCGGGGTTGCTCGGCTATGCGATCTGGCGGCTGACCGAAGCCGCGGCGAACCCGGAGCAGATTACCCGCGATGCCAAGGGCAGCCTCAGGCGGATCGGCCATGTCGTCAGCGGGATCGCGCATCTCATCCTAGCCTGGACCGCGACGCGGCTGGCGCTTGATCTCGGCAAGGGCAAGATCGCCGTCTCGCCCGGCGACGAGAGCGCCCGCGACTGGACCGCGTTGCTGCTCGACCAGCCCGCCGGCCGCGTCTTGGTCGGCGCCGTCGCGATCGGGATCCTCGTCGCGGCGTTCCAGCAGGCGCAGAAGGCGTGGCGCGGCGATTTCATTCACGACCTGCGCGGCGATGGCCCTGCCCCCGGCTATGTCTGCACGATGGGCCGGATCGGCTACGGCGCGCGCGCGCTCGTCTTCCTGATCGTCGCGGGACTGTTCGGACTTGCCGCCTGGACTGCGCATGCGAGCGACGCGGGCGGCGTGGCCGAGGCGCTGGAGCGGCTGCAATCGCAACCCGGCGGCAAATGGCTGCTCGCGCTGACCGGGATCGGTCTCGCGTTGTTCGGTGCGTACAGTCTCGTCGAGGCCCGCTTCCGGCGCCTTCATGTCGACCTGCCGGGAACCGACTAAGCGAACGACAGCATATCGTTAAGACGCTGAGCTTAACGGAGATCAGCATGTACACGATCGCTTTCGACGTCCCGAGCAAGACGCTTACCATCGTCACCGAGGGGTTCTGGTCGGTTGCGACGACCGCGGCGTTCTCCGCCGAACTGCTCGCACGAGGTACGGCGGCACGATTGTATCATGGCCGGTTCGTCGTGCTGGCCGACCTGCGCAAGGCGGCGATCCAGCCGTTGAAGGTCGTCGATGCGCTGGAGGCGATGATGCCCAAGGCGCTCAAGGTGACGTCGGCGCCGATCGCGGCAGTGGTCGCGTCGCATCTGGCGAAGCTCCAGACCGAACGCTATCTGAAGGCCGAGAATTGCCGGACGTTCCTCGATATCGACGAGGCGAAGGCTTGGCTTGCGGGCGACCGCCGCGCCTGACGGCGTCAGTCCTGCGCGG
Source organism: Sphingomonas faeni (assembly GCF_040407495.1). Taxonomy (GTDB): domain Bacteria; phylum Pseudomonadota; class Alphaproteobacteria; order Sphingomonadales; family Sphingomonadaceae; genus Sphingomonas; species Sphingomonas faeni_D. The sequence continues at coordinate 73,108 of NZ_JAPZPP010000003.1, forward strand.
CCTTCTCCGGTGGGGCCGTTTCCAGCAACGCCGCCTCGACCTCTTCGATCGTGATGCCGAACGCGCCGGCAAGCCCCGCCACCGACGCGCCGCGATCGGCGAGCGTGCGGATCCGCGCGATGTCGACGATCGTCTTGTAGCTGCGCGTGTCGCGGTCGGTCTTCGATTCCTCGCCGCTGCGCGCGAGCGCGCCCGAGCGACGACGCTTGGAGATTTTCAGCGCTTCGGCGTCGTTAGTCGGCGGTGCATCGAGCCGCGACTTGATCCGCTGATCCTCCTCGATCCGCCGGCTTTCGCGGGCGCGTTCGCGGTCCTGGGACTGCAGGTCACGTTGGGCAGCGCGCGATTCGGACCGTTGTTCGGACGCCGCGAGCCGTTCCCTCGCGCGTTGCTCGCGACCGTTGGCACGCTCCTCAGCCCGCTTCGCGGCACGGTCGGCGGTGCCGGGCATGAGCGGCCCCGTTCCCCTGCCGCCGCTCGGCCAGCCGTCGGTCATCACACATCCTGTCGTCACCGGTGCGCTACCCAGAGCGCGGAAGCGCGCTGCTAAGCGATGGCGGCGCGGTTGACCAGAGGCAGCCCTTCGTGATCCTCCCCCGCCAGGGAGTGCGAGGTTGGATTGCCCCCGGCAATCCAAGATCATGCTGGGAGCATGATCGGCCTCGCACTGTGTCGCCGAAGATGACGGAGGGGGAGGACACGGACCGGTTCGCGCGTGCCTCCCCCTCCGTCAGGCTGACGCCTGCCCCCCCCCTGGCGGGGGAGGATCGAGCGTCAGCCTCCTTCACCGCTTACGCGTTGGCAGTCTCGAGCGCAGGGTAGTCGATGTAGCCCTCGGGGCCTTGGCTGTACCACGTCTTCGCATCGTCCTTCGCGAGCGGTGCACCATCGCGCAGGCGCTCGGGCAGGTCCGGGTTGGCGATGAACGGCCGGCCAAAGCTGATCGCATCGGCATCGCCCTTGTCGAGTTCGGCCTGCGCCTTCTCGAGCGTGTCATAGTCCGAGTTCACAATCAGTACGCCCTTGAACGCCTTGCGGATCGCCGGGCTGAGCTTCGGCACGTCGGTCTTGCCGAAGGTGCCGTCGGGGCCGGGCTCGCGCAGTTCGAGGAACGCGATGCCGAGATCGGACAGCGCCTTGGCAGCGGCGGTGAACAGCGCCTCGGGGTTGCTGTCGTCGACACCCTGCGAATCGCCGTTCGGCGACAGGCGGACGCTGACGCGGTCGGCACCCGCGACCGATATCACGCGCTCGGCGACTTCGCGCAGCAGGCGGACGCGGTTCTCGATCGAACCACCATATTCGTCGGTGCGGAAATTGGCGTTGTCGCGCAGGAACTGGTCGATCAGATAGCCATTGGCTGCGTGAATCTGGACGCCGTCAAAGCCGGCTGCGAGCGCGTTCTTCGTTGCCAACTCGTAGTCGGCCAGCAGGCGCGGAATCTCGTTGGTCTCGAGCGGACGCGCGACCTCGAAGTCCTTCTTGCCTTCGAACGTGTGCGCCTGGCCTTCGGTCGCAGTGGCCGACGACGACACGGGCTGCGTCTCGTAGACCGACGAATGGCCCTGGCGACCCATGTGCCACAGCTGCGCGACGATCCGGCCACCAGCGGCATGAACCGAGTCGGTGACGGGCTTCCAGGCGGCGACCTGCGCATCGGTCCACAGACCCGGGGCGAACGGCCAGCCGAGGCCTTCGCGGCTGATGCCGGTGGCTTCCGAGATGATCAGGCCGGCGCTCGCACGCTGCGTGTAATAGTCGACCATGATGTCGGACGGCACCGCATCCCTGTCGGCACGCCCGCGCGTGAGCGGCGCCATGATGATGCGGTTCGGCGCTTCGACGGCACCAAGGGTAATCGGATCGAAAAGGCTAGGCATGAGGGCTCCTTATTGGCCTGACGGGCGGAAGATAGGAGGCTACAGGGCGGCATGCATCGCCCCGACCCGCAAAGATTATCTAGCGTGCCCGATACGGCGCACGGTTTGACGACGGAGGCGAACAGTGTCGCTGCGCCGGGCCTGATCGCGTTCGCGGCGTTGGTAGTGGCGAACGTCGCACTCGCATTCGGGCCGTGGTTCGTGCGCGCGACCGAGGTCGGGCCGGTAGCCGCAGGGTTCTGGCGCCTCACGCTGGCCGTGCCGTTCCTGATCGCCCTCGCGGTCCAGCAAGGCGCGCGACCGACCCGGCTGAGCCGCGGCGTGTGGATCGGGCTGATCGTCGGCGGCGTGTGCTTCGCGGCCGATCTCGGTGCGTGGCATCTCGGCATCCGGCGCACGACGCTCGCCAATGCGACGCTGTTCGGCAACGCGGCGACGCTGATCTTCCCGATCTACGGCTTCCTGATCGCCAAGACGTGGCCGACACGGACTCAGGGCTGGGCGCTGGTACTGGCGGCGACGGGCGCTGCTCTGTTGCTCGGGCGCTCGTATCAGCTCGATGCGAAGAACCTCGTGGGCGACCTGCTCTGCATCCTCGCGGGGCTGCTCTATACGGTCTATTTCATCCTGATGGCGCGGGCGCGGGCGACGTTGGCCCCGCTGTCCGCGCTGACTTTGTCGACGCTCGCGGGGATCGTACCGCTGCTGGTGTTCGCGCTGGCGATGGGCGAGCAGGTGATGCCGACGCACTGGGGGCCGCTGATCGGGCTCGCTCTGTGCAGCCAGGTGCTCGGCCAGGGGTTGATGATCTATGCGCTCGGCCGCTTCTCGCCGCTGGTGATCGGGATCGCGTTGCTCATCCAGCCGGTGGTCGCTGGCGTGGTCGGCTGGCTGGTGTACGGCGAGCGGCTCGGCGCGGCGGATCTGGTCGGCGTCGTGATGGTGGCGATCGCGCTGGTGCTCGTCCGCCGCGGGCCTCCCCCCGAAGTCCCCCTTGAAGACGCGCTTGATACGCCTGATTTTGAACGGCAGGAGACGGTATGACCCAGGACCTTACGCTCGACGAAATCCGCGCAAAGCTCGCCCCCGGCATCGCTGCCAACGCGGCGTTCGACGGCTGGAGCGACGCCGCGCGCGACATGGCCGCGCAAGCCGAGGGGATCGACACCGACATCGCCGCGCTCGCATTCAAGGACGGCCCGGTCGACATGATCGACGCGTGGTTCGCGCATATTGATGACGTGATGCTGGCCGCGGTGCCGCCCGAGCGGCTTGCACTCATGAAGATCCGCGAGAAGATCACCGCGCTGGTCGAAGCCCGCCTGGACGCGACGTCGATCGATCGCGAATCGCTGCGGCGCGCGCTGGCGATCCTCGCGCTCCCCCAGAACCTCGCAAAGGCGACACGGCTCGGCTGGCGGACGGTCGACACGATCTGGCGTGCCGCTGGCGACGTCGCGACGGACTATAATTACTACACCAAGCGCACGATCCTGCTCGGCGTGTACGCGTCGACGATCACGGTCTTCCTCGACGACGAGAGCGAAAGTCTCGCCGACACCCGCGCGTTTCTTGACCGGCGGATCGACGGGATAATGCAGTTCGAAAAGGCCAAGGCGGGATTCCTCAAGCGTACCGAACATGGTTTCAGCCTGTCGCGATTCGTCGGCCGCCTGCGCTATCCGACCGCCTGAGGGATTTAGCGCGGGCGACTGCCAAAGATCCGTCATCCTGGGCTCGACCCAGGATCCAGAGCCGGGAACGACGCGCTTTGTAACTCTGGATCCTGACTTTCGTCAGGATGACGGGACGTCGAGACGGTCGTGACCAACGTCGGTTAGGGCTTCCCTTCCCCGGGCGTTACTGATAATCACTCGCATCATGGACACTCGCCCCGATCGTTCCGTCAGTCTCGAAACCCTGCCGCGCAAGCAGCACGCGATTGTTGCGGCAATCGAGTGGGCGCGGCTCGCCGGGCCAGAGGCGCGTCGCCTGCGCGAACTGGGCTTCGACGAGGGCGTCGATGTCGAGGTCCTGCACCGCGCGACGCTGGGCCAAGGTCCGATCGCCTGCCGTATCGGCCGGATGACCGTCGCGCTCCGTCGTGCCGTCGCCGGCGCGATCCAGGTCTCTCCCATGCCTGCCGCGGCTGAATAATCCCCTAAAATGAACGCAGCACCGCTGGTTGCGCTGGTCGGCAATCCCAATGCCGGCAAGAGCGCGCTGTTCAACGCGCTCACCGGTGCGCGCCAGAAGGTCGGCAATTATCCCGGCGTCACGGTCGAGCGCAAAGTCGGTCGGCTGATGCTCGACGACGGGCGGCCGGTCGAACTGGTCGACCTGCCCGGCGCGTACAGCCTCGAACCCTCATCCCCCGACGAGCGAGTCACGCGCGACGTCGTCACCGGCACGCAGGACGGCGAACGACTCCCCGATGCGCTGGTTGTCGTCGTCGATGCTGCCAATCTCGACAACCACCTGCGCTTCACGCTCCAGCTGATCGCGCTCGGCCTGCCGGTCGTCGTCGCGCTCAACATGGTCGATCTTGCCGAACGCGACGGGCTGAAGCTCGATCCCAAGGTGCTCGAACGTGAACTTGGCGTGCCGGTGATCCCGACCGTCGCGGTGCGCAAGCGTGGCCTCGACGAGTTGAAGGCGGCGCTGTCCGGCATCGTCGTCAACGGCCCGATGCGCCTCCGCAAATCCGACGGCAGCGTGCAGGACGATATCGTCACGCTCCAGCGCCGCGCCCGCCAGATCGCAACGTCCGCGACCGTCTCCGAGACGCAGGTCCGCCGCTGGACGCACATGCTCGACGCGGTCGCGCTGCACCCCGTCGCCGGGCCGATCATGCTGCTCGCAATCATGTTCCTGATGTTCCAGGCGGTGTTCAGCTGGGCACAGCCGTTCATGGACGCGATCGATGCGGGCTTCACCGCGTTGCAGGGGTTCCTGACCGCCGAACTGCCCGATTCGCTGCTCCGCTCGCTGCTGGTCGACGGCGTGATCGCGGGCGTCGGTGCGGTGATCGTGTTCCTGCCGCAGATCCTCATCCTGTTCCTCTTCATCCTCGTGCTCGAGGCGAGCGGCTACATGGTCCGCGCGGCGTTCCTCATGGACCGCGTCATGGCGAGCGTCGGCCTTTCGGGTCGCGCGTTCATCCCGCTGCTGTCGAGCTTCGCCTGCGCGATTCCCGGCATCATGGCGACGCGGACGATCGACGACGAGAAGGACCGGCTGACGACGATCCTGATCGCGCCGCTGATGACGTGCTCGGCGCGCCTGCCGGTCTACACGCTGATCATCGGCGCGTTCATTCCGAATACGCAGGTGCTGCCGTTCGTCGGATTGCAGGGGTTGGTGATGCTCGGGCTGTACGTGATGGGCATCGTCGGCGCGTTCGTCGCCGCGCTCGTGCTACGCCGGACGGTGACCAAGGGCGTGTCGTCGGGCTTCATGATGGAGATGCCGAAATACCAGTGGCCGCAGTGGCGCGACGTCGGCATCGGCCTGTGGAGCCGCGCGCAGATCTTCCTGAAGCGCGCCGGCGGGATCATCCTCACCTCGACGATCATCCTGTGGGTGCTGCTGAGCTTTCCCAAGCCGCCCGAACAGCCCGCGGGCGCGCCGAAGATCTCGGCGGTCGATTATTCGGTCGCCGGCCGCATCGCCAACGGCATCGCGCCGATCTTCGCACCGATCGGCTTCAACCGCGACATCGTCCTGGCGCTGATCCCGGCGATGGCCGCGCGCGAAGTCGCCGTTGCCGCGATCGGCACGGTCTATGCGATCGACGATCCCGCCAGCAACCAGGGCGGCAAGGCGATGATCGAGAACCTCCGCGGCCGCTGGAGCCTGCCGACCGCGCTCGCCTTCCTGATGTGGTTCGTGTTCGCGCCGCAGTGCATTTCGACGATCGCCGTCACCCGTCGCGAGACCAATGGCTGGAAATGGCCGGCGTTCATGGTTGGCTATTTGTTCGCCGCCGCCTACATCATGGCCGGAATCACATATTGGCTGGCGGTGTTCGCCGGCCTCTGAGGGGCATCATGGCAGGCAGCGTCAACAAGGTCATCATCGTCGGCAATCTGGGTCGCGACCCGGAGAGCAAGGCGTTCCAGAACGGCGGCAAGGTCGTCAACCTGCGCATTGCGACATCGGAGTCCTGGAAGGACAAGATGTCGGGCGAGCGCAAGGAAAAGACCGAATGGCATTCGGTCGCGATCTTCAACGAAGGTCTCGCGAACGTCGCCGAGAAGTATCTCCGCAAGGGCTCGAAGGTCTATATCGAGGGCGCGCTCCAGACCCGGAAGTGGCAGGACGCGCAGGGCCAGGACAAGTATTCGACCGAGATCGTGCTGCAGGGCTTCAACAGCGTGCTGACGATGCTCGACGGCCCGAATGGCGGCGCTGGCGGTGGTGCAGGCGGCGGCGGTGGTAGCCGCGGCGGTGGCGACGACTGGGCCGGCGGCGGTGGCGGCAACGACTTCGGCGGTGGTTCGTCGGGTGGCGGCGGCGGTTACGGCGGCGGCGGCGGTGGTCGTGGTGGCAGCGCGCCTTCGGGTGGTGGCGCACGCGGCGGCAGCTTCGGCCAGACCGGCGGCTTCTCGGACGATCTCGACGACGACGTGCCGTTCTGATTGCCGTGACGACGCTGTATTCCGTTCCCAAGACCGCCACGTTCGACGAGGCCGAGCGCTCCCGCGTGATCTCGGCCTACGACGTCGCCGGCGCGCGGGCGAAGGGCCAGCTCGACGATATCGTGGCGTTCGCAGCCGAGCTGTGTGACGCCCCGGTCGCGTTGCTGAGCCTGGTCGAGGAGGAATATCAGCGTTTCCTGGCGCGAACCGGGTTCGACCTGGAGCAGACTCCGCGCAGCATGTCGTTCTGTGCGCACGCGATGCACCATCACGAGGTGATGGAAGTGCCCGACGCGCAGGCCGATCCGCGCTTCGTCGACAATCCGCTGGTGACCGGCGAGCCGTATGTCCGGTTCTACGCCGGCGCCCCGCTCGTCTCCAGCGAGGGCGTGCCGTTGGGCGCACTCTGCGTGCTGGCGAACGAGCCTCGCGAGGGCCTCACCCGGTTCCAGCGTGACGGCCTCACGCTGCTGGCGAAGGCGGCGATGGGCCGACTCGACGACCGCCGCACCGCGCGCGAGCAGGCGATGGCCGAGGCTGAAGCCCGCCGTACGCTGGAAGCGAGCGACCTGAAGTTCCGCACGCTCGCCGACACCATGCCACAGATGGTGTGGTCGACGCTCCCCGACGGCTTCCACGATTACTTCAACGCGCGCTGGTACGAGTTTACCGGCACACCTGTCGGGACGACCGACGGCGAAGGCTGGAACGACGTGTTCCATCCCGACGACCAGGATCGCGCCTGGGCGATCTGGCGCCAGTCGCTCGACACCGGCGAGCCCTACAACATCGAATACCGGCTGCGGCATTTCGACGGCACCTATCGCTGGGTGCTCGGCCGCGCGCTGCCGGTCCGCGATGAAAGCGGCGCGATCCAGCGCTGGTTCGGGACGTGCACCGACATCCACGAACAGAAGCTGGCGTATGAAGAGCGCGAGATCATCAGCCAGGAGCTGAGCCACCGCATCAAGAACATCTTCGCGGTGATTGCCGGGCTGATCGCCTTTTCCGCGCGGGGCAAGCCGGAGTTCGCAGGAATCGCGACCGACCTGCGTCACCGGATCAACGCGCTTGGCCGCGCGCACGACTTCGTCCGCCCGCACAGCGCCAACTCGCGTCCCTCCGCCGCGCAGAACAGCCTGCACGGCCTGTTGCAGGAATTGTTCGAGCCGTATCAGCGGATCGACGGCGCGCGCATTAGCGTGACCGGCGACGATGTCAGCATCGATGATCGCTCAGCCACGCCGTTAGCGCTGCTGTTCCACGAGCTTGCCACCAACGCGACGAAATACGGGGCGCTCGCAACCGAACTCGGGACTGTACGGATCACTGTCACGGCGAGCGATGATGCGGTGAGTTTGACGTGGTGCGAACAAGGTGGTCCGTCCGTGACGAAACCGACCACGCCAGCAGGGTTTGGTACGCAGTTGATCGAAATGAGCGCGGTGCGTCAGCTAGGTGGTAGTGTGAACCGAACTTGGAACGGCGACGGCCTGATCGTCGACCTGATGATCCCGAAAGCCGCGTTCAGCCGTTGACGGCGCAAATGACGTCGTCATGAGCGATGGGATCGTCGTTGCAGGCCAGCGCTGCGGCAGCCAGAATCGCCGCGTCGCTGAACGGCTTACGGATGTACCCTAGGCACTCGGCGTCGCCGATCTGCGCAGGGTTGGCGGTCACGAACACGACCTTGACGCCGTAATCCTGCGCCATCCGCTTGGCGATCTCCGGCCCGGTTGGTCCGTCACGCAGGTTGATGTCGACGAACGCGAAGTTACAGCCCGGTGCCGCCGCGATCGCGCTGTCGCGATCCGCCGCGATCCCCGCGACGCCGTAGCCGGCATCCATGAGGATTCTCTCGAGGTCGAGCGCGACGAAGATTTCGTCTTCGACAATGAGGGCGGTCTTGGTCATCGGCGAAGTAACCAGTCGCCCGCCGATCGGTTCCGCCAAATCGGTGATTTAGATCAACCGCTTGTCCCGATATGGCCCGATCGACGCAATTTTTCACAAACGATTACCGCCGCAGCAGGAACACCGCATGCTCGGCGAGCAGGTTGGCACCCCCCGCCCCCGTGCGTTTGTCGCCCGACAGGAACCAGGCATCCTCGACAATGATCCCGCGCGCCTTCACGAAGCTGCGGAAATCGTCGATCGTGACGTGGTGGATGTTCGGCGTGTCGTACCAGCACTCGGGCAACTGCCGCGTCACCGGCATCCGCCCGCCCCACAGCAGCGACAGCCGCACGCGCCAATGCGCGAAATTGGGGAAGCTCACGAACGCGCGCCGGCCGATCCTTAGCAGATGATCGAGCACGAGATCGGGCGCGCGCGCGGTCTGCAGCGTCTGGCTGAGGATTGCGTAATCGAAGCTCGCGTCGGGATAGCCGGCGAGGTCGATATCGGCGTCGCCCTGGATCACCGACAGCCCGCGCGCGACCGCCGAGGCGACGTTGTGCGCATCGATCTCGAGCCCGCGCGCATCGACGTCGCGCGTGTCGCGCAGAGCCGCCATCAGTGCCCCGTCGCCGCAGCCGACATCGAGCACCCGGCTGCCTTGCGCGACGTTCTCGGCAATAACGGCGAGATCGGTGCGTAAGGTCATGGTGCGGTCCGCAATTGCTCGGCGAGGCCGGGCGCGAGGCGTTCCATGTAGCGGTCGGCGCGGACCAGCGGATGGAAACCGAGGTCCGCATACACGCCATGCGCGTCTGCGGTGACGAGCCCGAACCTGCGCAACCCGGCAAACGACGGATGCTCGAGAAACCAGCTCACCATCCGCCGCCCGAGCCCCTGCCCGCGCGCCGACTCCTCGACCCACACGTCGGCGAGCCACGCGAAGGTGGCGTGATCGGTGATCATCCGCGCGAACCCGACCTGCTGCTCGTCCTGGTACGCGCCGAGACAATGCGACCCGGCGATCGCGCGCTCGACCAGAGTGCGCTCGATCCCCGGCGACCAATAACTGCTCGCGAGCCAGCCGTGGATGCGATCGACCTGCAGCTTGCTCGCGTCGTCGGACAGGGTGATGGTCATCGGCCGGCCTTCAGGAAGCCGTCGACCACCCGGTTCAGGTCCGGCGCCTCCAGCAGGAACGCATCATGGCCATACGGGCTCGACAGCTCAACGAAACTGACCGGCGCGCCCGCTGCGTTCAGCGCCTGGACGATCGCACGCGACTCGGCGGTCGGGTACAACCAATCGGTGTCGAAGCTGACGAGGCAGAACCGCGATTTGGTCGCGCGGAAGGCGTTGGCGAGCAGCCCGCCATGCTCCTCGGCGAGGTCGAAATAATCCATCGCCCGCGTGATGTAGAGGTACGAGTTCGCATCGAACCGGTCGGTGAACGCGAGCCCCTGATGGCGCAGATAGCTCTCGACCTGGAAGTCCGCGTCGAAGCCGAACGATTTCGCGTCGCGCGCCTGGAGTCGCCGCCCGAACTTCTCGGTCAGCCCCGCTTCCGACAGATACGTGATGTGCGCCGCCATCCGCGCGACCGCGAGCCCCGCGGTCGGCGCGTTGTCATCGTGATACTCACCCCCACGCCAGTTCGGATCCGCCATCACCGCCTGCCGCCCGACCTCATGGAAAGCGATGTTCTGTGCGGTGTGGCGCGCGGTAGAGGCGATCACGACGCACGCCTTCACGCGCTCAGGGAAGGTCGCGGGCCAGCTCAGTGCCTGCATCCCGCCCATCGATCCGCCGACCACCGCGTGAAGCACGGCGACGCCGAGATGATCGAGCAGCATCGCCTGCGCACGCACCATGTCGCGGATCGTGATGACCGGGAACCCCATCGCCCAAGGCCGCCCCGTCGCCGGGTTGATCGTCGCGGGGCCGGACGTCCCCATGCAACTGCCGAGCACGTTCGCGCAGACGACGAAGTGGCGCGCAGGGTCGATCGGCTTCCCCTCGCCGACCATCCGCGTCCACCAGCCGGGCTTGCCGGTGCGGGGGTGGTGCGAGGCGACATGCTGGTCCCCGGTCAGCGCGTGACAGATCAGGACCGCATTCGACGCATCGGCGTTGAGCGTGCCGTAGGTCTCGTAGGCGATATCGACCGGCGACAGCAGCACGCCGCCATCGAGCCGCAGCGGCCCCGGCAACGTAACGCGCCGCGCAAGACCGAAGCGCTGGTCGGTCGGAATGTCGATAGCGGACGTGTCGAGCATGACGCGCGCTACCATAAGGCAGCAGCGTCGTGCCAGCGTGCAGTCGTAAGTGTGCGGTCGGGCTGTGATCCCTTCACACCGTCATCCTGACGAAAGTCAGGACCCAGGGTAACGAGCGGCGACATGCGTGGCTCTGGGTCCTGACTTTCGTCAGGATGACGCTGGACGGGCGGGGTTCCGATCCTTGCAAGCGGCCCCCCACTCCCACGCACAAAAATTTGCCACCGCGCCACCGCGCCCGCTATGTCCCGCGACCATGACAAACATCATGCCCGCACCCGCGCCGAAGCCCTGGATCCTGGGGATCGCGCCGTACACGCCCGGCCGCTCGACGACCGACGATGGCCGCACGGTGATCAAGCTGTCGTCGAACGAGAACCCGCTTGGCACCAGCCCCGCCGCCAAGGCCGCATTCGACGCCGCCGACCGGACGTTGGAACGCTATCCGGATGCGAGCGCAGTCGCGCTGCGCGAGGCCCTGGCGGCGCATTACGATCTCGATCCGGCGCGCGTGATCTACGGCACCGGCTCGGACGAGATCCTCCATCTCATCGCGGGCGCCTATGCGGGCCCCGGCGACGAGATCGTCCACGTCCGCTACGGTTTCGCTGTGTACGAGATCGCGACGCGCCGCGTCGGTGCCGAGCCGGTGATCGTCGACGACCGCGATTATGCGACCGATGTCGACGCGATTCTCGCTGCGGTCACCGAGCGTACCCGCGTCGTGTTCGTCGCCAACCCGAACAACCCGACCGGCACGTTCACGCCACGCGCCGAAATCGCGCGACTGCATGCGGGGCTGCCGAAGTCGGTGCTGCTGGTGCTCGACCAGGCCTATGCCGAATATCTCTCGCCCGAGGAGGACGATGCAGGGCTCGCGCTGGCGATGACCGAGGCGAACGTGCTCGTCACGCGGACCTTCTCGAAGATCCACGGGCTGGCCGCCGAGCGGATCGGCTGGGGCTATGCGTGCGCGCCGATCATCGACGCGATGCACCGCATCCGCGCGCCCTTCAACGTGACGACGGCTGGCCAGGCGGCGGCGGTCGCCGCGATCGCCGACACCGCTTTCGTCGACGCGACGCGCGCGCATAACGACACGTGGCGCGGCTGGTTCGTCGAGCAGATCGGGCAGATGGGCAATGCCGGGCTCCGTGCGGTGCCGTCGAAGGCGAACTTCGTGCTCGTGCTGTTCGAGGGCAAGCTGACCGCCGACGCCGCGTATCACGGGCTGATGGACGCAGGCTACATCGTCCGCTGGCTGCCGGGCCAGGGCTTGCCCAACGCGCTGCGCATCACGATCGGCACCGAGGCGGAAACGCGCGGCGTTACGGCCGCGCTGCGTGCGTTGGTCGAAGCCGCCTGATGCTGCCGTTCGCGCGCGTCACGATTATCGGGCTGGGGCTGATCGGCTCGTCGATGGCGCGCGCGGTGCAGGCGACGATGCCTACGGTCCGCGTCACCGGCTACGACGCCGATGCGACCGTGCGCGAAACCGCCGACCGGCTGCAATTCTGTGACGACGTCGCGGACTCAGCCGGCGCAGCGGTGATCGACGCCGACCTCGTCATCCTGTGCGTGCCGGTCGGGATCATGGGCGAGGTCGCTGCCGAGTTCGCGGCCGAACTGCCGGCGGATGCGATTGTCAGCGACGTCGGCAGTTGCAAGGCGGAGATCGTCCGAGCGCTCACCGAGGCACTGCCCAACGCGACCGTGATCCCGGCACACCCGGTCGCGGGCACCGAGCGGAGCGGCCCGGAGGCTGGCTTCGCAACGCTGTTCCGCCACCGCTGGTGCATCGTCACGCCCCCCGAAGGTGCCGACCCGGTCGCGGTCGAGCGCGTGTCCGAATTCTGGCGCAGGCTTGGCGCGCAGGTCGAGACGATGGCGCCCGAGCACCACGACCGCGTCCTCGCTGTTACGAGCCATCTGCCGCATCTGATCGCCTACACGATCGTCGGCACCGCCGGCGATCTGGAGGAAGTGACCCAGTCCGAAGTCATTAAATACTCCGCCGGCGGGTTCCGCGATTTCACGCGGATCGCGGCGTCCGACCCGACGATGTGGCGCGACATCTTCCTCAACAACCGCGAGGCGGTGCTGGAGATGTTGCAACGCTTCTCGGAGGACCTGAGCCATCTCCAGCGGGCGATCCGCTGGGGCGACGGCGATGCGTTGTTCGACCTGTTCACGCGGACTCGGGCGATCCGGCGGAGTATCGTCGAGCAGGGCCAGGACGACGACGTGCAGGATTTCGGACGTACCCACGGGTAAGCTGGGTCTCTCCCCCCGTTCAGAATTGCACCACCCCGGCGGAGGCCGGGGCCCAGTTGGGCGACGTTGCCAATCTGCGCTGCGAGCCGTTACTCCGGCCTACCCAGCGGGGCCCCGGCCTCCGCCGGGGTGGTGGATTGGTTGGGGTATCCTTCCGAAACTAATCCAGCGCGTTCATCGCCGCGTGGACTCGCCGCTCGGCCTCTTCCCGCGGCAAACCCGGCGGCACCACCTCGCCGAATCGGAAGGTGATCACCCCCGGCAGCTTCGGCCCCTTTTTCGGCCACACCAATCCGCTGTCGCACGCGATCGGCACCGTCGGCATCTTCAGCGCACGATACAGCCCGGCAAACCCCGGCTTCAGCGGCGGATGCTCGCCCGGCGACACCCGCGTCCCTTCCGGAAAAATGAGGATCGAGCGCCCGGTCGCCTTCGCTGCGGTCGCCTCGCGCATCATGCTGCGCATTGCCGTCGCCGATGCTTCGCGGTCGACGACGATCGCGCCGTAACGCCGCGCCGCCCAGCCCCAGGCCGGAATATCCGCAAGCTCGCGCTTCAACACGATCGCCGGGCCATCGAGCAACGCCTGCAATTCGAGCGTCTCGAACATCGCCTGATGCTTGCACGCATAGAACGCCGGCTCGGTCGGTCGCGTCCCTTCCACGCGGATATGCACGCCGAGGATCACGCGTGCGCACCACCGATGGAAGCGCGTCCAGATCGTCGAATGCACGATCACCGCGCGCGAACCGAACAATGCCGAGATCGGCACGGTCACCACGATCGGCACCGAGATCGTATAGAAAACGAGCATGAACGCCCAGTTGCGCAGCCAGATCATCCGCCAAATCCAATCCACAATGCGATCCGGCGAAGGATCAACTTGTTATATTCGTTGACTAAAGTCCCGAGCCGCGGCGTCCCCGGCACGCCGTCGCCAAGGATCACGACGTTCTGGTCGAGCGCCGCCGCCAGCTCCATTCGCGCGCGCGCGACGTGCCAGTCCGAGGTCACCAGCCGCACCGACCGGTATTTGTGCGCTCTCACCCACTGTGCGGTCTCCTCGGCGTTCGAGCGCGTATCGACCGCGTCCGCACCCAGATCGATGCAGCACGCGAACACCGCCGGCGACGTCCGATACTCGAGCGCAAGATCGATCGGCCGCACCCCCGGCGCGACGCCGGTCACCAGCATCCGCTTCGCCTGGTGATCGCGGAGCAGCGCGATGCCGCGGTCGATCCGCCCTGCCCCACCGGTCGGCACGACGATCGCGTCGGAGGTGAAACCGTCGAGCGGCTTGGGCAACAGCAGCATGAACACCGCGAACCCGAACGCCCAGGCGAGACCCAGGATGCCGAGGAACCGCACGATCACAGGATATGCCTCAACGCGCGCACGATCGTCACGCGCGCGGCGAGCGTGGCCAGCACGACGAACGCGACCGGGAGCAGCGCCAGCACCACCCAGTCGACTCCGCCGAGCGTCACCCCGCCGAGCAGTTCGGAGCCCAGCCCGTGCAACCGGATGCCGATGAATGCGACCACCAGCAGCGCCGCGACGCCGCCGCCGACACCACCGATCGTCGCATCGAGCGCGATCCGCCGCTGGAACAGCCGCGCGACCTGCAGATCGGTCGAGCCGAGCATGTGCATCACCGCGATCGTCGCGTGATGCGTCTGGAGCCCCGCGCGCGCGGCAAGCACGACGACCGCGGCGGTCGCGCTCGCCATCAGCAGTACCAGCGCCAGCGCGAGGAACGTCAGCGACCGCATCACGTCGTTGACGGGCGACATCCAGCTTTCGTGGCGGTCGACGCGGACGATCGGGCTCAGGCGACGCACTGTGGCCGCGACGCGCGCGGCCGCCGCTCCGTCATGATCGGCGAGGTCGACGTCGATCATCGCCGGCACGGGCAATTGCGGGTCCGCGCCATCGGACCCGAGCCAGGGTTGCAGCAGCCGCGTGAGTTCGGCGCAGTCGACCGGCGTTGCCGTCGCGACCGCCGGCATCGTCCGCAACGCCGCCAGCACGCGCGCCGCGACGGCGTCACGCCGCACCGGATCGCCGTCGACGACCTGCACCGTCAACCGCCCCGCCAACTGTCGATCGAGCAAGCGCGCCGCACCCGCGGTCGCCAGCCCCAAGGCGGCGGCAAGCATCGTCAGGAACAGCATGATCGCCATCACCCACGTCATCGCGCGCAGGCCGCCCGCTTCGTCGAGCACCCGGCGTTCGGCCGATGATCGCGCCTTCACCCTCATCATTCGGGCCGCGTCGGTGGATAGCGGAGCGAACCGGTCGGATCGAGCAATCGCCCGCGATCGAGCCGCATCATCTGTGCGCCCGGTATCCGCCCGAGCAGGTGGAAGTCGTGCGTCGCGACCACCACGGTCGTCCCCAGCTTGTTGAGCGATTCGAACAGATGCAGCAGCCGCTCGGCCATGTCGGGATCGACATTGCCGGTCGGCTCGTCCGCGACGAGGATCTCGGGGCGCGCGATGACGGCACGCGCGATCGCGACGCGCTGCTGCTCGCCGCCCGACAGCGTCGCGGGGCGCGCATCGGCGCGGTCGCCGAGCCCGACCCAGGCGAGCATCTCGCGCACCGGTTGCTCGATATCCGCCTCGGGCATGCCCGCCACGCGCAACGGCAGCGCGATATTGTCCCAGGTCGACAGATGCGGGACGAGCCGGAAATCCTGGAAGACCACGCCGATCCGCCGCCGAAACCCGGGCAGCCGGTCGCGCGACAACACCACCGCATCCTCGCCGAACAGCCGGATCACGCCGCGCGTCGGCCGCTGTGCGAGATACAGCAGTTTCAACAACGAGGTCTTCCCCGCGCCGCTCGCCCCGGTCAGAAAATAGAACGCACCGCTGCGCAAGGTGAAGCTGACGTCCGACAACGTCTCCGGTCCCGCGTCCGGCCCCGACCCGTATCGCAAGCCGACATTTTCGAATTGGACGATATTCGCCATGACGTGGTTGCGCCCGCTCTCGCCCGCTTGATGCCCGAACCATCGCTTTCGCATGAAAGCCCGCGCCGCTTCAAGCTTGCCACATATGCGGGCCGCGTGCTTATTCGGCACAAGACCGGTCGCGCTCCAGCGGCCGCTGGTGAAGCGCATCCATGATCCTCCAATGTCCCGAGTGCAGCACGCGCTACCTGGTCCCCGACAGCGCGATCGGGACCGAGGGGCGCACCGTGCGCTGCGCCAATTGCCGGCATAGCTGGTTCCAGGCCCCCGCACCGGTGGTCGAGGACGCGTTGGAGATCCCCGAGCCAACCCCGCTCGCGGCCGCGCCGCCACCACTCGCCCCACTTGCGCGTCCGCCGATCGCGGAGCCTACTGAACGGTTTGCGCCTTTCGTGCCCGCTCCGCCGTCTTTCGTCCCCGCTGCGCCTGTCGCGCCAGAACCGACCGTCGTCCCGACGTTCGTGCCACCGACGTTTCCGCCGGTTGCCGAGCAAGCCCCGTTCCGTCCCCGCAGCAATACGACGCGGCGCTGGACGATCATCGCGGTGCTCGCCGGGCTGCTGATGCTGATCGCTGCGGGCGCGATCGTATATCTCGGTGCGCCAGGCGTCGCCGCGAAGTTGGGGCTCGGGACCGGCAGCGACGAGACGCCGCTGCGGCTGCGCGACAATCCGATCGAGCGGCGCGAACTCGACAACGGCTCCGAGCTGTTCGCGGTCAGTGGCCAGGTGACCAACCCGTCCGATCAGCGCCAGCGCGTGCCCGACATCCGCGCCGAACTTCGCGATGCGCAGGGGCGGCTGGTCTATAGCTGGACGATCACCCCGCAGCAGCGGACGCTGGCGCCGGGTGGTGCGATCGACTTCAACTCGGCGACGCTGAACGTGCCGGCGAACTCGAAGCGTCTCGAGTTGAGTTTTGCAGGCGAGGCAAGCCGCTAAGCGCGCCGCAAACGCCGACTCACGATCCAGAACCGCGCGCCGTGCAACAGCGCGGCCGTCAACATGCCGAGGCCAGAGGCATAGACCAGCGCCATCGGCCCCCTCCCGGCGTGGACCATCCACCAGCCTGCGCCACCGGTGACGACGAAATACGCGACGATGCTGTTCACGCCCGCGACGACCTGATCGCCTAGCGAACGAAGCGCATAGACCAGCACTACCTGCGCGCCGTCGAACAGGATGAACGGCGCCCATACCGGCAACATCGCCAGCGCGACCGCGTGCGTCGCGGCATCGGCCGGAAACGCCGCGACGATCGGCCCTCGCGCGACGATCAGCACGATCCCGCACACGCCCAGCGCAAGCATCGACAGCCCGGTCGCGATCAGCGCGCGCGAAATACCGTCCTTGGGATCCCCCTCGCCCACCGCATTGCCGACACGGACGCCACACGCGGAGCCAAGCCCAAGCGCCAACCCGAACGTGACGTTGTGGACCGAGAACACGATCTGGAACGCATGCGCGACGTCGTCGCCGAACTGCGTCGACAGTGCGATCAGGATCGAGAAGCCGGCCAGCTCAAGCCCCGACGCGACGGCGGGCACGATCCCGAACACCGCCAGCGCGGCGATTCCCGCCGGCACGCCACGCCATGCAGCCAGGTCGATTCGCCGAACGCCGCGCTCCTTGGCGCGCGGCAAGGTCAGCGCTGCCGCGATCATCCCAACCGCCCCCAATCCCGACGCGATCGCAGTGGCCATTGCCGCCCCGACCGCCCCCATTGCCGGCAACCCGAGATGACCGCCCGACATCGCCCAGGCCAGCACCGCGTTGAGCGGCAGGATCGACAGGTTGACCACCGCGACGCGGCGCGGTCGGCTGACGCCCTCCAGGAAGAAGCTGGCGGCGACGATCATCAGCTGCGGCGGATAGGTGAACGCCATCACCCGCACGACCCGCCCGGCAGGCTCGACCAGCGCCGGCGCGACGCCGATCCCGGCGAGCATGACGTCCGCGAACACGAACATCACGCCGCCGACGACCAGCCCGAGCAGCAAGCCGAGTACGAGGCCTTCGCGGAGCACCTGCCCAGTCCGCGGCAGATCTCCCGCCCCGTCGGCACGCGCAGTATGGACGAGCACGCCCGACAGCCACGCAAGCCCGGTGACGATCGCAATGAACGTCAGCGAGCGGCTCGCCCCCAGCGCCGCCACCTCGTGCGCGCCGACCAGCCCGACAACGATCACGTCGGTGACGTGCAGGATCGTCCAGTTGAGGCTGGTCAGCATCACCGGCCACGCCAGCGCCAGAATGCGCCGCGTTTCGGCCTTCAGATCGGCAGAGATAAAAGCTGCAGGCATCATTTGCGGTACCGGACCAACGCTTTTTCGCAAAGGCCGTTGCGCGATGCGGAAAGCCTTGCTAGTGGCGCTCGCCTACCAGATGCCGGGTTCGCCCGGTGATGTTTCATGGGCGGCCATGGCGGAACTGGTAGACGCGCAACGTTGAGGTCGTTGTGGGCGAAAGCCCGTGGAAGTTCGAGTCTTCTTGGCCGCACCATTTTTCCAGATAGAATGAACCACCCTTTCAAGGGCCCCCCTTTCGCTGTTGCGCGTTGGGCTTGACGGAGGCTTGCATGAGTTCGATCGACGACACCATCATCGACACGCCCGAGGGCCCGATGACGTTTGCGCAGTGGAAGAAGAAGAACCCCGTCCAGCTGCCCTCGCGCCGGACCAAGGGCAAGAAGCTGCCGAACAAGGTGAAGCTGACCACCGACGAGAAATAGCGGCACGCTCGGGTTCCAGCGGTCGAGGATAAAGCGCTGCGATCCCGCCCCGCGCTTCCTTGTCCCCATCTCCCCGCAACGCTACATCGCGCCGGTGAAGATCGTATCCTGGAACATCAACTCGGTCCGTTTCCGGATCGCCATCGTCGAACAGTTTCTGCGCGACGAGCAGCCCGACATCCTGTGCCTGCAGGAGACCAAGGTCATCGACGGCGACTTCCCGCTCGAGGCGTTCCGCGCGCTCGGTTACGAGCACATCGTCCTGCACGGCCAGCGCATGCACCACGGCGTCGCGATCCTCAGCCGGGTGCCGATCGTCGAGGACGACCGCTTCGACTGGCAGGCGAACAGCGAGGCGCGCCACATCGGCGTCCGGCTGGAGAACGGCGTACGGCTCGAGAACGTCTACGTCCCCGCCGGCGGCGATGTCCCCAATCGCGAGGTGAACCCCAAGTTCGGCCAGAAGCTCGACTTTATCGAGCGCATGACGACGTGGTCCGAAACACTGGCGGGCCCCACTATCCTGGTCGGCGACTTCAACATCGCCCCGCTCGAATCCGACGTCTGGAGCCACAAGCAGTTGCTCGACGTCGTCAGCCACACTCCGATCGAGGTCGAGGCGCTCGGCAAGTTGCAGGCGTCAGGCGACTGGGTCGATCTCGGCCGCCATTTCCACCCCGCCCCCGCCCGCCTGTTCACCTGGTGGAGCTACCGCGCAAAGGATTGGGCAGCCTCGGACCGCGGGCGAAGGCTCGATCATATGTGGGCGACCGGTGCCGCCGCCGAAGCCGCGGTCTCGCACCACGTCTACGAACGCTGCCGAAGCTGGTTGAAGCCGTCCGACCACGTCCCGATCATGACCGAGTTCGCATTTTGAACCCGCGCGCCGCCGCCCGCGCGGTCGACGCGCTCAGGCGTGGCTGGCCGATCGCGATCGACGGGCTTGTCCTGCTCGCGGTCGAGACGGCGGATGCTGAGCGCCTGGCTGCGTTCGATCCCGAAGCGAACGGCGGCGTGCTGATCTCGTCGGGGCGCGCGGCGACATTGAAGCTCGCGAACCAGCTCGCGGCGGCGGATCCGACCGAGCCCGTGCTTGTCGATCGCGCGCCCTGGATCGACTTCGCCGCCGCGACCGCGCTGGCCGATCCGCAATTCGACCTCGCGACGCCGTTGAAGGGTCCGTTCCGCACGCTCCCAGTGAGCGATCCCGAAGCTGCGGCCGGAGCCTTACGCCTCGCGAGGATTGCCGGACTGCTCCCCGCCTTCTTCCTCGGCACCGGCGAGCCCGAAGTCGGCATAACCACTGCCGATATCGACGCGCACGAGGACGCGAACCGGCTGACGCTGGCGGCACGCGCGCGGCTTCCGGTCGAAGGCGCGGAGGATGCGGAGATCGTCGCGTTCCGCAGCCCCGAGAGCGCGGACGAGCATATCGCACTGCTGATCGGCCAACCCAACGGTCAGCCGCCGCTCGTCCGCCTCCACAGCGAGTGCCTGACGGGCGACGTGCTCGGCAGCCTCAAATGCGACTGCGGGCCGCAGCTGCACGCCGCGATCCACGCGATCCAGCACGGCGGCTGGGGTATCCTGCTCTACCTGCGCCAAGAAGGCCGCGGGATCGGGCTGGTCAACAAACTCCGCGCCTACGCGTTGCAGGACCAAGGCTTCGATACGGTCGACGCGAATACGCGGCTCGGCTTTGCGGTCGATGCGCGCGATTTCGGTGTGGCGGCGCGGATGCTCACGCTGCTCGGCCAGCGCGAGGTTCGGTTGCTGACCAACAACCCCGCCAAAGTCGCCGGGCTCGAAGCGGCAGGCGTGACGGTGATCGAACGCGTGCCGCACTTCCTCCCCTCAAACCCCCACAACGCGCAGTATCTCGCCACCAAGCGCGACCGCACGGGCCATCAGTTCTGACCAATATCCCACCCTCCCGGCGCCTGATCGTGGTGTTCGGTGCGGCCGTTCGTCCCGATGGCAGCCCGAGCCCTACCCTCGCCCGCCGTATCGCCTTCGCGGCGGCGGCGGCAACGCGGTATGTCGATGCGGACCTGTTCTGCTCGGGGGCGAAGGGGACGTACGGGCCTTCGGAAGCGTCCGTGATGGCCGAAGTGTTGGAAGAGACGGTCGACCGCTCGCGGATCCATCTCGACGAGACCAGCGTGGATACGCTGCAAAGCGTCGTCGCCGCGACCGCCTTCGCGCGCGCGGGCCAGTATGCACAGTGCATGATCTGCACCGACGGCTATCACCAGCCCCGCATCCGCATGCTGTTCGCGATGCTCGGCATGCCCGCGAGCGCGATCCACATGCCGCATGGCGGGAGCCGGCGGTACCAGCTTAAGATGCGGACGCGCGAGGCGGCGGCTATCCCGTATGATCTGGTTGCGGGGATCGGCGCGATCTGGCGGCGGAACCGGGGCTGACGGCCTGCGCGCGCAGGATTGAAATCGACGTATCACGAATCTTCCCCCTCCCTGAAAGGGAGGGGTCGGGGGTGGGTCGGCTTCCGCATAATCGAACGCTGGTGGCTCACGCCGCCCTACCCACCCCCAGCCCCTCCCTTTCAGGGAGGGGAGCCTGCAGCTTTCGGGATAGGCCGACTGACAGTCGATCCGCTCTAGTCCAGAAGGCGCGCGACGTCGGCAAAACTCTCCGCCAGCGCATCAACACCGATAGCTTTCAGCCGCGCGCCGTGCTCCGCATTACAATGCGATCCTGCCGACAAACCGATGACATAGCCCCCCGACGCCACCGCGCCGGTCGCACCCACCGGCGAGTCTTCAAGAATCGCCGTCCGCGCAATATCGACCCCAAGTTGCCGCGCCCCGAACAGATACAGGTCAGGCGCAGGCTTCCCGTTCGTCACATGCTCCCGCCCGCTATAGAGATGATCGCCGAACGCATCGCGCAAGCCGATATGCTCCAGATGCCGCGCGATCCACGCGACCGGGCTCGACGACACGATCGCCTTGGGCAGGCCGGCAGGAAGCGAACGCACGAACGCCACCGCGCCCTCGATCGCGTCGACACCGGCCGCCATTACGCGCTCGTCCTCAGCTTTGCGCGCGGCGTAAAAGTCCTCAGGCAGCGGCCGGTCGATCCAGCGCTCGATCGCATCGGTGAACTGCGGCCCGGCGAGCCCCATGAAGTTCGCCATCGACTCGTCGGCGGTGGTCGGGTGACCGGCGGCGGTGAGCCATTCGGCGATGTGGCGATTGCCGACGGCCTCGCTGTCGATCAGCACGCCGTCGAAGTCGAACAGCAGCGCGTCGAACTTCATGCGGCCGTCCCCCGAGCGCCGAACAGCGCGCTGCCGATCCGGACATGAGTCGCGCCGATCGTCACCGCGGTTTCGAAATCGTCCGACATGCCCATGCTGAGGCCGGTCAGCCCGTGGTCGCGCGCGAGCTTGGCCAGCAGCGCAAAATATGGCGCCGGCTCGATATCCGCAGGCGGCAGGCACATCAGCCCAGCGATCGGCAGGCCGGCGGCACGCGCCTGCTCCACCAGCGCGGGCAGGTCCGCAATCGCGCAACCACCCTTTTGCGGCTCATCACCGATATTGACCTGGAGGAAACAGTCCGGCCGACGATCGCTCGCCTCCATCGCCTTCCCCAGCGCGGTGACGAGCGACGGACGATCGACCGCATGGATGCAGTCGAACAATGCCACCGCCTCGGCCGCCTTGTTCGACTGAAGCTGCCCGATCAGGTGCAGTTCGACGTCGGGATACGCCGCACGCAGCGCCGGCCATTTCTCGGACGCTTCCTGAACGCGGTTCTCGCCGAACACACGCTGGCCTTCGGCGAGCAATGGTTCGATTGCCTCCACCGAGTGCGTCTTGGAGACCGCGATCAGTGTCACGTCGTCCTCGCGGCGATCAGCGATCTCTGCGGCCTTGGCGATCCGGCTGCGGATGGCCAGCAATTTGGTGGTGTCGTCAGCAATCATGCGGCGCGCTATAGGCAGCGGCGTGGCTCGTCGTAACCCCATTCCCGCGCGCTGGCTGATGACGGACGAGCGAATGGGCGACGCCTTGTGGCGGGCGCTGAGGCGCTTGCCGCCGGGATCCGGCGTGGTGTTTCGGCATTATGCCACGCCCGAGCGAGAACGGCGGGCCTTGCTGCGGCGGGTTATCCGCATCGCACAAGCGCGCCGGCTGGTCGTCGTGGTGGCCGGAAACTCTTTGATCGCGGCCAACGGCGTGCATGGTCGGGCACGAACTCACGGGATCAGAACCTGGCCTGCGCATTCGAGAGGCGAGGCCTTGGCTGGCAAGCGCGCCGGAGCTGCTGCCCTGTTCGTATCGCCGGTTCATGCCACCCGGTCGCACGACGGCTCGGCGGGAATCGGTCCAGCGCGGGCCATACAAATTGGACGAGGACTTGGGATACCAGTGATCGCGCTCGGCGGAATGACCGAGCCGCGCTGGCGGCGCATCCAGCGGTTCGGCTTCCACGGCTGGGCCGCGATAGATGCGTGGCTACCTACAACGCGCCGTCATCCTGACGAAAGTCAGGATCCAGTGCCATGAGACGCAGCGATCGGTTACTCTGGGTCCTGACTTTCGTCAGGATGACGGAAAGAAAGCCGAGCATTGCTCCGCCGGGCGCTTAGAAGCGGAAGGCAGTGCCCAGATACACGGCCTGGCTGTCGCGACGGTCGTCATCGACCTTCACGAAGCGCTCACGATCCGACCGATACCGCACGCCCGCCGTCACCGCGAGGCTACGCGTCAGAGCGTAGGACCCGCCAAGATCGACCGAATAGCTCGGCGCATCTTCAACAAGCCGCGGTGCATTCGACAACGGACGATCCGCCGCAGCCTTCACCGTGCCGCTGAACCGCTTGGCGCTATAGCTCACCGAGAGGTCGGCCGCTTCACGCCCACCCGGCATCGCGCCGAGATCGAGCTTGTTCACGTCACCCGAGATCGCAAACCGCTTCCAGCCGACCGACATGCCGAGATTATACGCGATCGGCGCGATCCCAACGGTCGGCGTGGTCGAAGCAAGGCTGGCTGTGTTCGCAACACCGCGGTTGGTCTGCGCACGCACCGCAACGGTCACCGCGCGGTTATCCTGGCGCGTTTCGGCAGGCGTAAAGCGGAAGCTGCCCGCGTCAAAGCCACCGCGCGCGAACATCGCGGCAAGGCGGGGGTCGGCAGCGGCTGGTGTAAATGATCCGATACCGCGAACCGCGGCGACGTTATGCTTGGCTATCCGGGCGGGCTGTTCGCTGGCGCCGAACGCGGGCGCGACGATTGCGGCGGTGGCGACAAGCGCCCCGGCAACCACCCCGAAAATTCCCCCACGCGTCATCACAACGAATCTGTCCTTCGAATCCCGTAATCGGATCCTGTTAAACCGCATCTAACATG
Source organism: Sphingomonas faeni (assembly GCF_040407495.1). Lineage (GTDB taxonomy): Bacteria > Pseudomonadota > Alphaproteobacteria > Sphingomonadales > Sphingomonadaceae > Sphingomonas > Sphingomonas faeni_D. The sequence continues at coordinate 97,164 of NZ_JAPZPP010000003.1, forward strand.
AATTGATCCACAGCGAAGGCCGCAGAACCGCCCATTCCCACCCTTCGTAGCCGAATTGTCAGACAGTGTTGCAATCAGCACACAGATCGCTGCGATAGCGCTACCGAATCGGTCCTAACCGACCCGTTTCGGCAAGCCGATACCGCCCTGCCGTGCGCCACGACTGGATACCCGCGTCTGCTTGCGGGCACGCGGGCTCGCCTGTAGAGCAAGGGCTGATTTTCTTGCCAGGATGATGCCCATGTTCCGCCGCTCGCGTATCGCAGTCGTGCTGTTTGCCCTGCCTCTCGTCGCTTGCGGCGGCGGATCGGCGCGTCCCAAGGCGGATCTCGCCGCGTCGAAGATCACGACAATCGGCGTCAACAGCTATCTGTGGCGCGCGAGCCTCGACACGCTCGGCTTCATGCCGCTGCTCCAGACTGACTCCAATGGCGGCGTGATCGTGACCGACTGGTACATCAACCCGCAGACGCCAACCGAGCGCATGAAGGTGACCGTCTCGATCCTCGACCAGGATCTGCGCGCCGATGCGCTGCGCGTCGCCGCCCTCCGCGAAGTCAACCGCAACGGCCAGTGGGTCTCGTCGCCGGTCCAGGCCGCGACCACGCAGAAGCTGGAAGACATCATCCTGACCAAGGCCCGCGATCTGCGCCGCGCCTCGATCGCGGGCTGAGGACTGATATAATGGCGTCGCGTTTCAATGCGTTGAAGGCGGACGCGGCGTGGCAGAAGATCTGGGACGAGCGTAAGACGTTCGCCGCCGACGATCTGTCGACCAAGCCGCGTTCGTACGTGCTCGAGATGTTCCCCTATCCGTCGGGGCGCATCCACATGGGGCATGTCCGGAACTACACGATGGGCGACGTGCTCGCGCGGTTCCGTCGGATGAAGGGCATGGAAGTGCTCCATCCGATGGGCTGGGACGCGTTCGGCATGCCCGCGGAAAACGCGGCGATGGAAAAGGGCGTGCATCCGGGCAACTGGACGCGCGCCAACATCGCGACGATGAAGGCGCAGCTGAAGCGCCTCGGCTTCGCGCTCGACTGGACGCGCGAACTGGCGACCTGCGAGCCTGAATATTACGGCCACGAGCAGGCGCTGTTCCTCGACCTGTTCGCGGCGGGGCTCGTGTACCGCAAGGAATCGGCGGTGAACTGGGACCCGGTCGACATGACCGTGCTCGCCAACGAACAGGTGATCGACGGCCGCGGCTGGCGTTCGGGTGCGCTGGTCGAGCGGCGGAAACTGTCGCAGTGGTTCCTGAAGATCACCGACTTTGCCGACGAGCTGGTCGACGGCCTCGGCGCGCTCGAGCACTGGCCCGACAAGGTCAAGCTGATGCAGGAAAACTGGATCGGCCGCAGCCAAGGCCTGCAGTTCAAGTTCGCCCTGGCGGGCAACGCGACCGGCATCGGCTCGGTCGACGTCTTCACCACCCGCCCCGACACGATGTTCGGCTCGAGCTTCGTCGCGGTCGCAGCCGATCACCCGATCGCGCGCGCCATCGCCGAGACGAACCCCGAAGCCGCAGCCTTCATCGAACTGTGCAAGCGTGGCGGCACCACCGCGGCGGAGCTCGACACGCAGGAAAAGCTCGGCTTCGACACCGGCATTCGCGCGGTGCATCCGCTCGACAACACGTGGCACCTCCCCGTCTACATCGCGAACTTCGTGCTGATGGAATACGGCACCGGCGCTGTGTTCGGCGTTCCCGCGCACGACCAGCGCGATCTCGATTTCGCGCGCAAATACGACCTGCCCGTCAAGCGCGTCGTCAGCGAAGGCGATGACGAGGCCCCCGTGTTCGTCGGCGACACCGCCTGGACCGGCGCCGGCACGATCGTGAACTCGCACTTCCTCGATGGGCTCGACATCGAGGACGCCAAGCGCACCGTGATCGAGCGCGCCGAGGGCGAAGGCTGGGGCAAGGGCACGACCGTGTTCCGCCTGCGCGACTGGGGCGTCAGCCGCCAGCGTTACTGGGGCACCCCGATTCCGATCACCCACTGCGACGCATGCGGCGCAGTGCCGGTGCCCAAGGACCAGTTGCCGATCGTACTCCCCGAGGACGTCAGCTTCGACATCCCCGGCAACCCGCTCGATCGCCATCCGACGTGGAAGCACGTCCCCTGCCCGTCTTGCGGTGCGAACGCACGGCGCGAGACCGATACGCTCGACACGTTCGTCGATTCGTCGTGGTATTTCATCCGCTTCGCCAGCCAGCCGGACGCCAAGCCGTTCGACCGGACGGGCGCGGAGAAGTGGCTGCCGGTCAACCAATATATCGGCGGCGTCGAGCACGCGATCCTGCACCTGCTCTACGCGCGGTTCTGGACGCGCGCGCTGAAGCATATCGGCATGCTCGATATCGCCGAGCCGTTCGCCGGCCTGTTCACGCAAGGCATGGTCACGCACGAGACGTATAGCCGAGGCGACGCCGGCGACGTGCAACCGGAGGCCGACACCGACGACGACGATTCGAGCGACGCGCCGGTGAAGACAAAGTGGCTGTCTCCCGACGAGGTCCGCAAGACCGATGCGGGGTATATCGAGATCGCGACTGGCGGCCCCGTCACGGTCGGTCGCGTGACGAAGATGTCGAAGTCGAAGAAGAACACCGTCGATCCAGAGCCGATCGTCGACCAGTACGGCGCGGACGCGGTGCGCTGGTTCGTGCTCTCCGACTCGCCCCCCGAGCGCGATCTCCCCTGGAGCGAATCCGGCATCGAAGGCGCGTGGCGGTTCGTCCAGCGTCTCTGGCGCCTGATCGAGTCGGACGATGCCGCCAAGGCCGAGGGCGAAGACATCGCCTTGCGTAAACTCTGCCACCGCACGACCGTCGGTATCGAGAGCGATATCAACGCCTTGCAGTTCAACAAGGCCGTCGCGCGGCTCTACTCGCTGTGCAGCGCGATCGAGAAGGCCGCGCCCTCCGCAGACCGCGAACAGGCGATCCGCACGTTGCTGCTGCTCGTCAGCCCGATGGTCCCGCACGTCGCCGAGGAAGCCTGGGCGACCGCAGGCAACGACGGCCTGATCGCCGACGCCGCTTGGCCGATCGTCGATCCGGCGATGCTGGTCGACGACGAGGTCACGATCGCGGTGCAGGTCAACGGCAAGCTGCGCGACACGCTCGTCTTCCCCAAGGGCGCAGCCAAGGACGAGGTCGAAGCCGCCGCGCTCGCCTCCGAGAAGATCGTCCGCCTGCTCGAGGGCAAGTCGCCCCGGAAAGTGATCGTCGTGCCCGACCGTCTCGTGAACATCGTCGCATGAAGCGCCTAGCGATCCTCGGCGCGCTCGCGCTGGCCCCCGCGCTGTCCGGCTGCGGCCTGCACCCGCTTTATGCAGGTGGCAGCAGCGGTCCGGTCGCGGGTGCGCTCGGCCAGGTCGAGATCGCGCCGATCGCTGGCAAGAACGGCTGGCTGATGGCCACCGCGCTGCGCGACCGCCTGCCGTCGAACGGCGCACCCGCACTCTACCGGATCGACATCCGCCTCGACGACCAGATCAGCGGCCTCGGTGTCCGCACCGACGACAGCGTCTCGCGCGAACGCCGTACGTTGCGCGCGCGCTATCAGCTTGTGCGGATCGGCGACAATTCGGTACTGCTCGACGCGACTGCCGGCTCCGACGCCGGCATCGACGTCGTCCGCTCCGAATATGCGACGATTGCGGCGGAGAACACCGCGCTCGAACGCCTGTCACAGATCGTCGCCGACCAGATCGTCGCGCGTGTCGCCCTGTATGCACGCAACACGCCCGCGGTCGCAGCGGCGCAGGCCACTACGCCGGCAAAGTGAAGGCCAGCGCCGGCCAGATCCGCGGTGCGCTGGCCAAGCCGGGTGGCGACATCCGCCTGTACCTGCTCCACGGCCCCGACGAGGCCGGCGCAAGCGACCTCGCCCGCGTGCTCGCCAAGGCGATGGGCGCGGATGCCGAACGCGTCGATCTCGACGGCTCGACGCTCAAGGGCGACCCGGGCCGGCTGACCGACGAAGCCGCGTCGCTATCGTTGTTCGCCGGTGCGCGGTTCGTCCGCGTCGCGTCGGCCGGCGAGGAAAGCCTCGAAGCGTTCACCAACCTCCTCGCGGCCGAGCGCGTCGGCAACCCGGTCGTCGCGATCGCCCCGACCGTCAAATCCACCGCCAAGATCGTCAAGCTCGCGATCGATTCTCCCCGCGCAATGGCGTTCGCCTGCTACGCCCCGACCGCGCAGGACGCCGAACGCCTCGCGACGACGATCGCCAACGAGAACGGCCTCCGCCCCGCCCCCGGCGTCGCCCGCCGCCTCGTTGACACCACCGGAGGCGATCGAGCCGTCATTTCACGCGAGATCGAGAAGCTGGCTTTGTACCTCGACGCCGCGCCCGATCGGCCTGCGGACCTCGATCACCACGCACTCGATGCGGTCGGCGCAGACCTCGGCGATGCGGAAATGAGCCGCGCGATCGATGCGGTGATCGAAGGCCGGGTCGACGATCTCGGCGCCGAACTCGCCGTGCTCGAAGAAGCCGGCACGTCGCCGATCCCGTGGCTACGCCAACTCGTCCGCCGCCTGATCGCGCTCGCCGACATGCGCGGCGAAATCGACCGCGGCGAAGCGGTCGACGCCGTGATGAAACGCCACAGGGTGTTCTTCAAGGAAGAGGCTAGCACGGCTAGGTCGCTACGCCGCTGGTCACCGGTAATGCTCGCGACGGCGATCCAGCGCGTCCGGACCGCCGAGCGGGCGATCATGGCGTCGGGGAATGCTGGCGGGGTTGTGGCGGAGGCAGCGGTGGTGGCGCTATCCCAAGCGATCGCCCGGCGAAACTAACGCGCACCCGCGTCTGCGTCTGCGTCTGCCTCCGCTTCCCGCCCCCCTTCCGTCATCCCGGCGCAGGCCGGGACCCATGGATAGGGTGCGATCACTAACGAAGCGGACCGCAACCGTGGGTCCCGGCTTCCGCCGGGATGACGGAAATTATTGGTCCTCCCTCCACCCTTCACGCCCTCCTATCCCCGTTCGTCCTGAGCGAAGTCGAAGGATGGTCCAGGACGCAGGTGCCTCGACTTCGCTCAGCACGAACGGAGCGCGTGATTAGATCGCCCCACCCGTCAACCGCTGGCACACCATATCGAGCTGGTCGAGCGTCGAGTAATTCAACGTCAACGTCCCCCCAGTCTCGGTATGCGCCACCCGCACCTGCAACCCGAGCAGATCCGCCAACTGCCGCTCCAACGCCGCAATATCGGCATCCGGCACCCGAGGCTCGGACGATCCACCGCCCCCACGACTCCGCCCAGGCTTCGCATCCCGCGCTAGCTTCTCGGTCTCGCGCACCGACAGCCCCCGCGACACGACCTGGTCCGCCAGCGACTCCACGTCGGGCGACCCCAGCAACGCCCGAGCATGTCCCATCGACAGCGATCCATCGACCACCTGCGACTGCACCTGCGCCGGTAACTCCAGCAACCGCAGCAGATTCGCGACATGACTACGCGACTTGTGAACGATCTTGGCAAGCACCTCCTGCGTGTGGCCATACTCGCCCGCCAGCCGCTGATAGGCCTGCGCTTCTTCGATCGCGTTGAGATCCTCGCGCTGGATGTTCTCGATCAGCGCGATCTCGAGCGTCTCGGCATCGTCGAAGTCGCGAACGACGACCGGCACCTCGTGCAGCCGCGCACGCTGCGCCGCCCGCCAGCGCCGCTCGCCTGCGACGATCTGGAAATCATGCCCATGCGGCCGGACGACGATCGGCTGGATCAGCCCGCGCGACGCGATCGACGCAGCCAGCTCGTCGAGCATCGCCTCGTCGAAATGCCGCCGTGGCTGATCGGGATGCGGCGACAGCGAACTGACCGGCAGCATCCGCACACCCGAAGATTGCTGCGCCGCACCATCGGCCGATACTGGCGTCTCGCGGGCCATCTCGCCGAGCAGCGCGTTGAGGCCCCTGCCCAACCCCGGGCGACCACGTTTGTTACCGTCGCTCATGCCGCAACCTGCGCAGTTGCTGGAAGCCGCCCAATAAGTTCGCGGGCGAGCGCAATATACGCCTGCGACCCCGAACACCGGTGATCGTAGATCAGCGCGGGCAACCCGTGGCTCGGCGCCTCCGACAGCCGCACGTTGCGCGGGATCACCGTCTCGAACACCACTTTACCCAGCACCGCGCGAACGTCCGCCGAGACCTGGTCGGTCAGCCGGTTGCGCCGATCAAACATCGTCAGCGCGACACCGAGGATCGACAACCCAGGATTGAACCGCTGGCGGATGCGCTCGACCGTACTCAACAACTGCGACAACCCCTCAAGCGCGAAAAATTCGCATTGCAGCGGCACCAGCAGCGAGTCCGCCGCGACCATCGCGTTGATCGTCAGCAGCCCCAGCGACGGCGGGCAATCGATCAGCGCGATATCCCATGGCCCCTGCGCCGCCTTCACCGCACGATCGAGCCGGTGCGTGCGCGCATCGAAATCGACCAGCTCGATCTCCGCCCCCGACAGGTCGACCGTCGCGGGGACGATATCGAGCCGCGGCACGCGCGTATGCACCACTGCTTCCTCGATCGACGTCTCGCCGACCAACACGTCGTAGCTCGACCGTTCACGCTGCGAATGGCCGATGCCGAGCCCGGTCGATGCGTTGCCCTGCGGATCGAGATCGACCAGCAGCACGCGCATTCCCGTGGCGGCCAGCGCGGTCGCGAGGTTGATGGCGCTGGTGGTCTTGCCCACCCCGCCCTTTTGATTGGCGACCGCGATGGTGATCATCGCGCGCTTACCCGATCCAGAACCACGATCGACGACTCCGGGTTCGTGACGCTTTGTTCCACGTGGAACATAAACCGCCAATGCTGCTTGAGCGCGGCCAGCTCATCCTCGTCGAAACGCCCCCGAGGAAGCAACCACCGCGTCTCCGTTGTGGCGCAGTGCGCCGCACCACGCAAAAGGTTTTGCAGCGACGCGACCGCACGAGCGGAAATGATCGAAGCGTCGGCAATGGCATTCTCCACTTTCGAGGCATGAACGCGGACCTGTTCGCCAAGGCCAAGTCGAGCTACACACAGCTGGAGGAAGTCCGCACGACGGCGCCGGGGCTCGACCAGATCGACCGGCCCATCGCGAACCAGTGCAACGACCATACCGGGAAACCCTCCGCCGGTGCCGATATCGAGCCACCGCTTCGCCGAAGTATCCGCCCCTGCGAGCGCAATGAGCTGGAGCGAGTCCACCACGTGCCGATCCCAGATCGTCGGGATCGTCGACGGCGCGATAAGATTCTGATGCGGCGCTTCCTCGACGACCATCGCGACGAACGCATTCAAGCGCTCGGTCGCCTCTGCCCCGAACCGCTCGGTCGTCCAGCTCTGTGCTTCATCTTCGGTCATGCTGGCACTCGTTTCGTATGCAATAATACCGCGGACAACGCCGCCGGAGTGATCCCCCGTACCCGCGCCGCCGCCGCCAGCGAGGTCGGCCGCGCCGCACTCAGGCGATCGATCATCTCGTTCGAAAGACCCGGCACGCGGTCATAGGCAAGGTGCTCCGGCAAACGGATCGCCTCGTCAGCCCGCAACCGCGCGACCTCCTGCGCCTGCCGCTCGATATACGGAGCGTAGCGCGCGTCCTCTAACACTTCGTCAACGACCGCCGCCGGGATGCCTTCAGCAGCGTCCGGCGCGACATGCGCGAGCGTTACCCCCTCGAACCGAAGCCAGTCGAACGCAGTCCGCCGCGCACCATCCCGACCGATCGCAACACCCCGATCGGCAACCTCGGTTGCCGTCCGCTCGCAGTCGAGTGCCGAGCGGAAACGAGCGCGATCCCGGGCCAGCGCATGCTGATGCGCCAGACGCTCGGGTCCAAGACACCCCGCCGCCTCCGCAATCCCGCCCAGCCGCGTCTCGGCATTATCCGCGCGCAACGACAACCGGAACTCCGCCCGTGCCGTCAGCATCCGATACGGCTCGGTCACCCCTTGCAACGTGAGGTCGTCGATCATCACCCCAAGATAGCTCGACGCACGATCGAGGATCACCGGCGCGAGGTCGCACGCATACGCCGCCGCATTGAGCCCCGCGACAAGCCCCTGCCCCGCCGCTTCCTCATACCCGGTCGTGCCGTTGATCTGCCCCGCGCAAAATACCCCCTCGATCGCACCCAACGCCAACCGCGTATCGAGCGCCCGCGGATCGATATAATCATACTCGACCGCATAGCCCGGCATCGTCATCTTGACGCGCTCGAGCCCGGGAATGCTAGCCAGCATAGCCGCCTGGACCTCGACCGGCAGCGACGTCGACAGCCCGTTCGGATAAACCGTCGCGTCATCGAGCCCCTCGGGTTCGAGGAAAACCTGATGCCCGTCGCGGTCGCCAAACCGATGCACCTTGTCCTCGATCGACGGACAGTAACGCGGCCCCGCCGCCTCGATTGCACCGGTGAACAGCGGCGACCGATGGAATGCCTCGCGAATAATCGCATGCGTCCGATCAGTCGTACGCGTGATGGCACACGCGATCTGCGGCAGCGGACGCGCGCGGGTCATCGGCGACATCGTCCAGGGATCGAGGTCCGATGGCTGTTCGGCGAGTGCGCCCCAATCGATCGTGCGCCCATCGAGCCGAGGTGGCGTCCCCGTCTTCAGCCGCGCCATCGGCAGGCTCCGTGCGCGCAACTGGTCCGCGAGTGGCTTGGCGGCACGCTCACCGATCCGGCCCCCCTCCTCGCGGTCATCCCCCCGGAAGATACGTCCGCCAAGGAACGTGCCAGTCGCCAGCACGACCGCTCGTGCCGCCACGATCGAGCCATCCGCCAGCACGACACCCGCCACGCGATCGCCGTCGAAATGCAACGCCGTCGCCTCGCCCTCGACGATCGACAGCCTTTCCGTGGCGGACAGCATCGCCTGGATCGCACCGGAATAGAGACGCCGATCGGCCTGGATCCGAGGCCCCTGCACCGCCGAACCCTTGCTGCGATTGAGCATCCGATAGTGGATCGCGGCAGCATCGGCCGCTCGCGCGATCAGCCCATCGAACGCATCGACCTCGCGAACCATGTGCCCTTTTCCAAGCCCACCGATCGCCGGATTACACGACATCGCGCCAATATGCCGCGCGTCGAACGACACGAGCGCGGTACGCGCGCCCCTCCGCGACGCCGCGGCTGCGGCTTCGGTTCCGGCATGGCCACCGCCAACAACCACTACATCGAACATGTCACGGCCGTAGAACGCCGCGGCCGACGCGTCAAAGATGTTCCACGTGGAACATCACTTCCCGATGCAGAAACGTCCGAAGAGCGCGTCGAGCATCTCCCCAGTTGCGTCGAGCCCAAGCACACCAGCAAGAAGCGCGCGGGCCTGTCGAAGGTGTTCCGCAACGATAAGCGCGTCCGAGCTTCGATCACGAAGCGCCTCCACAGCTGCGGCGCACTGCCGACGCTGATGCTGCTTCAATGCGATCTCATCGCCACGCGGCAGCATAGCAATCGCTCGCCGATGCAGTTCACCCCACAGGGCATCGAGTGATCCACGGTCGTTTTGTGAAACCGCCAATGTCCGACCAGACGGCAACTCTCCCCGCCCCGGCAGATCGGCACGCGCATGAATCCAGATCGCATCGACGCGGGGCGGCACGGTATCGGCCAGCCACATCACGATGTCCGCCGCGGCGAGCGCACCTTCCGCACGCGTGACGCCGATCGCCTCGATCGGGTCCAGTGTATCGATCAAACCGGCAGTGTCGGTCAGTACATAGGCAACCCCGTTCCGCGTAACCGGCACGTCGATGCGGTCACGCGTCGTTCCCGAGATCGGCGAGACGATCGCCGCGTCGCGTTCGCCGAGCAGGTTGAGCAATGTCGACTTGCCGCTGTTGGGGGGGCCGCCAATAACGACCCGCAGCCCATCCTTCAGCCGCTCCACCGGCGGGGCATCGACCACCGCCTCGATCTGCGTGGCGAGCGCGGCGATCTCCAAGACTATCGCGTCGAACGCCGCGGTATCGCTCGCGACGTCATCCTCGTCCGCAAAATCGAGCATAGCCTCGACCCGCGCGGACAGCATCGCTACCGAGTCCATCCAACTGCGAACAGCCTGGCTCACCCGCCCCTCCGCCGCCGTCATCGCAGCGACGCGCTGGCTCTCGGTCTCGGCTTCGAGAAGATCGGCGAGCCCCTCCGCCTCGGTCAGGTCGATGCGGCCATTGGTCAGCGCGCGACGGGTGAACTCCCCCGGCTCGGCATGACGTAAGCCGGACATTACCGACAACGCACGCTCGACCGCCGCGATCACTGCGCGACCACCGTGGCAATGAAACTCGACCAGGTCTTCGCCGGTCGCCGTCGCGGGTCCCGGAAACACGATCACTAGCGCCCGGTCGAGCAACGCACCATCGCTGTCCCGCAGTCCCCGGAGGCTAGCATGACGCGGCGCCGGCAAAGGTCCCGCCAGCGCCTCTGCCGCGGCAAACGCCTGAGGCCCACTCACCCGAACGACAGCGATCGCCGCTGGCGGTCGTCCGCTCGATACCGCGAAAATCGTCTTCACGGGAAACTCAGCCGCTTTTCGTCGCGCTATCGAACAGGCGCTTCCACATCGCCATCCCCGCCTCGCCCATCGGCTGCCAGCCGCGCATCATCGATTCGAGCATTTCCGGCTTCATCTGGCCGTCGGGAATCGCCTCCATCATCATCGCGATATAGCGGTCGTGGATCGGCGTCAGGTCGGGCAGCCCGACCGCGCGACGCGCCTCCTCCGGGGTACATTCGATTTCGATATTCATCTTCATGTGAGGCACCCTCGATGACGCTTGAGCGGTCCATCGCGGCGCTGCATAGCGGGGAATGTATGCGCGCGATGCCGCCTCGATCGCAACTCCTATCGGCCTGGTCCGCGTCACCGGCACCGGGGACCGGATCGACGCGATCGATATCGGCGTGAAGGATGGTTCGGCCAGCGACGCCCCCGCGATCCTCGAAGCACTTCGCCAGATCGACGCGTATTTCGCCGGACGGCTGACCGTGTTCGACCTGCCCCTCGCACTCTCCCCTACCCCGCGCGGTGCCGACCTTCGCCAGGCGATCGTCGACATCGCCTACGGCACCACGGCCAGCTACGGCGCGCTCGCCAGGGCGATCGGCTCCAGCCCGCGCGCGATCGGCCAAGCGTGTGCACGCAATCCTTTTCCGATCATCGTCCCCTGCCACCGAATCCTTGGAGCCGGCGGAGCGCTTGGTGCGTACTCCGCGGGGGACGGCCCGATCACCAAATCCCGGCTGCTCGACCACGAGCGGCCGCCAGGAGGACTGTTATGACGAACACTACCAAGATCGCCACGCTCGCGGGCGATGGCGAATTCACCGCGTATCGCGCGACTCCGGCAGGCACGCCAAAGGCGGCGATCGTCGTGATCCAGGAGATCTTCGGCGTGAACGCCGGGATCCGCCGCAAGTGCGATACGCTCGCCGAGGCCGGCTATCTCGCGATCGCCCCCGACCTGTTCTGGCGTCTCGAGCCGGGTATCGAGCTCGACCCGGACATCAAGCCCGAGATGGATCGTGCGCTCGGTCTGATGGGCCAGTTCGACCAGGACAAGGGCATCGCCGATATCGAAGCGAGCATCCGCGCGGTCCGGTCGGAACTCGGTGACGACGCAAAGGTCGGCGTGGTCGGCTACTGCCTCGGCGGGCGCCTCGCGTTCATGACCGCGGCGCGGACCGACGTCGATGCGAGCGTCGGCTATTACGGCGTCGGGATCGACGGCCTGCTCGGCGAAAAGCACGCGATCGCACACCCGGTGCTGCTGCACGTGCCGGAGGAGGATCACTTCGTCGACAAGGACGCACAGTCGGCGATGCACGCGGGGCTCGACGATCACCCTAAGGTGACGATCTACGATTACGCCGGCGAGGACCACGGTTTCGCGACCGAGTTCGGCGAGCGGCGGTCGGATGCGTCGGCCAAGCTGGCGGACGAGCGGACGGCTAAGTTCTTCGCAGAGAATCTGGGCTGACCACTCCCTCCCCGTTACCCTGTTCCGGGGTGACGGGTTGCTCGGGACAGACATGAAAAAGGCCTCGCCGGACGATCCCGGCGAGGCCTTTTCTCATCCCACTCGCACCGCGATCAGCGCAGCAACGAGATGATCCCGAGCGTCTCGCCGGTGCCGACCCAGCCTTCGTAGATCATCTTCAGCGCGACCACGAGGATCACCGCGAGGCCGATATACGCGATCCAGCGATACTTGTTGATGACGCGCGCGATGTAGTTCGCCGCCAGACCCATCATCGCGACCGACAGCAGCAGGCCGATGACGAGGATGCCAGGGTGCTCGCGCGCCGCGCCGGCGACCGCCAGGACGTTGTCGAGGCTCATCGAGACGTCGGCGACAGCGACGGCCCAGGCCGCGCTCGCAAAGCCCTTCGAGGAGCGGATACCCGAGCGCTCATCGCCCTCGATTTCCTCGGAACCCGCGTTCTCTGCGCCTTCGCGGATTTCGCGCCAGAACTTCCAGCTCACCCAGAGCAGCAACAGGCCGCCCGCGAAGATCAGCCCGACGATGCCCATCAGCCACGTGACGATCAACGCGAAGAAGATGCGCAGAACGAGCGCGGCGCCGATGCCGATCAGGATGACCTTCTTGCGCTGGTCGGCAGGGAGGCCAGCGGCAAGTGCGCCGACGACGATCGCGTTGTCGCCCGCGAGGACGAGGTCGATCATCAGGACCGATCCGAATGCGGCGAGCGCCTTCGGGTCGCCGAGGTTGGAAAAGTCGGCGACGATGTGCTGCCAGATCTCCAGCGGCGAGCCGGGGCCCGCGGTGCTCGATGCGGCGGCGGCCAGCATGGCGATGATACTCAAGATGTCAGCTCCCGGTGACGGATTACGTAGGGTTTAATAGCGAAACGGCACGCGAAAGCCATTGCTCTCGCGTGCCGCTTGGGTCTGCTTGGCGGACATGGGCAAAGCCCATGTCGTCGGTCGGGAGGCTCGCGCCCCCGCCGGCCGAACCGGTGCGAGTCCTGCTGCAGCTTGCAGCAGGCCGCACTCGGTTATTGATTCATGCTGTCGAAGAAATTCTCGTTGGTCTTCGAATCCTTCATCTTGTCGAGCAGGAATTCCATCGCGTCGATCGTGCCCATCTGCATCAGGATGCGGCGCAGGACCCACATCTTGCTGAGCTTGGCCTTGTCGACCAGCAGCTCTTCCTTGCGCGTGCCCGACTTGCCGACGTCCAGCGCCGGGAAGATGCGCTTGTCCGCGACCTTGCGATCGAGCACGATTTCCGAGTTGCCGGTGCCCTTGAACTCCTCGAAGATCACCTCGTCCATGCGGCTGCCCGTATCGATCAGCGCGGTGGCGATGATCGAGAGCGACCCGCCCTCCTCGATATTGCGCGCGGCACCGAAGAAGCGCTTCGGACGCTGCAGCGCGTTCGCGTCGACACCACCGGTCAGGACCTTGCCCGACGACGGCACGACGGTGTTGTAGGCACGCCCCAGACGCGTGATCGAGTCGAGCAGGATCACCACGTCCTTCTTGTGCTCGACCAGGCGCTTGGCCTTTTCGATCACCATTTCAGCGACTTGCACGTGACGCTGTGCGGGTTCGTCGAAGGTCGAGCTGACCACCTCGCCCTTCACGCTGCGCTGCATGTCGGTGACTTCCTCAGGCCGCTCGTCGATCAGCAGGACGATCAGGAACACCTCGGGGTGGTTGTCGGTGATCGCCTTGGCCATGTTCTGCAACATGACCGTCTTGCCGACGCGCGGCGGGGCGACGATCAGCGTACGCTGGCCCTTGCCCTGCGGCGAGACGATGTCGATCACCCGCGCGGACTTGTCCTTGACGGTCGGGTCGGCGGGATCGAGCGTCAGCTTGCTCTCGGGGTAGAGCGGCGTGAGGTTGTCGAAATTGACGCGGTGGCGGACGACGTCGGGGTCGTCGAAATTGACCGCGGTGAGCTTCACCAGCGAGAAATAGCGTTCGCCATCCTTCGGTCCGCGGATCTCGCCCTCTACCGTGTCACCGGTACGCAGGCCGAACTTCCGCACCTGGTTCGGCGAGATGTAGATGTCGTCCGGACCGGCGAGATAGTTCGATTCCGGCGAGCGCAGGAAGCCGAAGCCATCGGGCAGCACTTCGATCGTGCCGAGCCCCATGATCTGGTCGCCATTGTCCGCCTGGACCTTCAGGATCGCGAACAGCAGGTCCTGCTTGCGCAGCGTCGAGGCGCTCTCGACCCCCAGTTCCTCGGCCAGCTGGACCAGCTCGGCGGGTTTCTTCTTCTTCAGGTCTTTGAGATGCATGGGGATTTCCGGATAGCAATCAACGGGAGAACGCTCGGTCGGCGGTGCGCTTGGGAAGCGGAACTGGGCGAGACGAGTCTTCTGGAACCCACGACCGGGCAGGACGCCAGGAGGCCGTGTTGGGAGAAGGGGTTAGAATTGGGGGGGCGGTTAGTCAAGCGGGAGTGCGTACCCCGCTCGGGCCGTCATCCTGGGCTCGACCCAGGATCCAGAGACACGAGCGGTATCGTCCGCCGCTCTAGATCCTGGATCAAGTCCAGGATGACGTGGCACTCAGAACGGCTTAACGATCACCAGCACGACGATCAGCGTCACCGCCAGCGCCGGCACCTCGTTCAAGATCCGCAACTGCTTCCCCGCCAGCGTCGGCTTCCCCGCGGCGAGCTTTTTCGCATAGCCGACCGCCCAGCCGTGATACCCCGTCAGCAGGAACACCAGCAGCAACTTCAGGTGCAACCACCCCAGCCCCGGCGCACCGTCCGCAAGCCCCAGGTTCAGCGCCAGCGCGATCCCCAGCACCCAGACGACGATCATCGCCGGCGTCAGGATGATGTGGCGGATCTTGCTCTCGCGCTCGACCCAGTTCGCCGCCTCGGTCGTGTTGCCCGCCGCCAGCGCCTCCTGATGATACACTAGATAGCGCGGCAGCATGAACAGCCCCGCCATCCAGAAGATCACGAAAATCAGATGCGCCGCCTTCACCCAGTCATAGGCAGCGCCGAGAAATCCGCTCATGTCGTGCTCCTTACGCGGGCGATCAGCTGCTCGACGTGCTCGATTGGTGTGTCGGGAAGGATGCCATGGCCGAGGTTGAAGACGTGCGGGCGCTCGACGAACGCCGCCAGGATCCGGTCGACTGCCGCATCGAGATCCGCGCCGCCCGCGATCAACGCCAGCGGATCGAGGTTGCCCTGCACAGGCATATCCGCAGGCAGCGAGGCGTGCGCCCAGACCGGATCGACCGTCTCGTCCAGCCCGATCGCATCGACACCCGTCTCGCGCGCATACGCCGGCAGCTTGCCGCCCGCCCCCTTCGGAAAGCCGATGATCGGCACGCCGGGGCAGCGCGCGTGCAGGCGCTCGACGATCGACGCGGTCGGCGCGATCACCCAGCGCTCGAACTGTGCGGGCGATAGCGACCCCGACCAGCTGTCGAACAGCTGCACCACGTCGACGCCCGCCTCGACCTGCCGCGCGAGATACTCGACCGTATTGTCGGCGATCGCATCGATGATCGCACCGAACGCCTCGGGATCGCGATACGCGAAACGCCGCGTCTCGGACTGATCCTTCGAGCCCTTCCCCGCCACCATGTACGTTGCGACCGTCCAGGGAGACCCCGCAAAGCCCAGGAACGTCGTCTCGGGTGGCAAGGCTGCGGCGACCTTTGCGACGGTGCCGTAGACCGGCTCCAGCCGCCCCATCACCGGCTGCAACCGATCGAGCGCATGGTCGACCAACGCCGGCTCGAGCCGAGGCCCCTCGCCGACCCCGAAGCTCAGATCCTGCCCGAGCGCCCACGGGATCATCAGGATGTCCGAGAACAGGATCGATCCGTCGAACCCGAACCGACGGATCGGCTGCAGCGTCACCTCGGCCGCCGCTTCGGGATCGGTCGCAAGCGCGAGGAAGCCGCCCTTCTCCGCGCGGAGTTCGCGGTATTCGGGGAGATACCGCCCCGCCTGCCGCATGAGCCACAGCGGCGGCACGGCCTGACGCTCTCCGCGAAGGGTCGCCAGGAGGGGCTTGAAGGCAGGCGTATTAGGGGTCGGATCGGTCAGCGGAGCACCCTTCTTCTACTATAAGAAGATTTTAGAAATAGGTTGTTGCAGTGGTTGGGCGGTTGAACCCGGGACTTATGCGGTGATCCCGGAAATGCCAACAGCTTGACCCCTTAGCACGCCCACAAACGCGCTGATTCGATTCAAGGCTCCCCATTACCCACAGCCTGTGGATAAAATCAGCCCCTGTGCGCGGCGGTGTGGATAGAATGGGTGTTATCCACGGCACACCCGTCGCTTGGCGAGGGGGATGAGTTACGCTAGCCCTTCTCCCCATGTTATCCACAGATCCACGCCCAGGGACCCCGTCGCTGGGGACAGAATGCCGATGATCCGGCTCCACCTTCATCTGTTGTCGGATTCGACCGGCGAGACGCTGGAGAACATCGCGAAGGCGGCGCTGGCGCAATATGACGACGTCGAGACGGTCCGCCATTTCTGGCCGATGGTACGGACCGAGGCGCATCTCGAGCGCATCCTCCAGGAGATCGCGCAGAACCCGGGGCTGGTAGTTTTCACGCTGGTGAACCCCGCGACGCGGCGAATTCTCGAGCAGAGGTGCCTGGCGCTAGGTCTTCCGGCAGTAGCGCCGCTCGACCCCGTGAACGACGCGCTATCGGGGTTGCTCGGGCAGCAGGCGAAGGCGCGACCTGGCCGCCAGCACGTCCTAGATGCGGCGTATTTCGCGCGTGTCGACGCCATCCAGTGGACGATCGCGCACGACGACGGGATCGCATCGGAAGAATGGGAGGAGGCCGATATCGTCCTCGCGGGCGTGTCGCGTTCGTCGAAGACGCCGACCTCGATCTACCTCGCCAATCGTGGCTACAAGACCGCGAACATCCCGATCGTCGTGGAAAGCCCACCACCGCTGAACCTCTACAAGCTCAAAAACCCGCTGATCGTCGGCCTCACGACCAGTGCGGATCGACTGATCCAGGTCCGCCGCAACCGCCTGCTGTCGCTCAACCAGCAGCCCGACACGTCCTATGTCGAGGAGGAAGCGGTGATGCGTGAACTCGCCTTTGCGCGCCGCATGTTCGCCGACAATGGCTGGCCGGTGATCGACGTTACGCGCCGCTCGATCGAGGAAACCGCGGCGGCGATCATCGCCTTGTGCAACCAGCGCCGCGCCGACGCCGCTCCGAAGGTCGAGTCATGAGCCTGATCCTCGCCTCGCAAAGCGCCTCGCGCCGCGCGATGCTGACCGCCGCCGGCGTACCGTTCGAGGCGACCTTCGCCGGCGTCGATGAGGATGCGGCAAAGGCGGCGCTGCGCGACCTGTCGCCGCGCGATCTTGCGGACGCGCTGGCCGAACTGAAGGCGCTGAAGGTGTCCGCGCGGATGCCGGGCTATCTCGTCCTCGGCAGTGACTCGCTGGTAGCACTGGAAGACGGCACTATCCTCGACAAGCCCGTGGACCGCGCCGACGCGGCGGCGCATCTCCGACTGATGTCCGGCAAGCGTCACGACTTGTGGAGCGCCGCGGTCATCGCCGAGAACGGCCAGGCAATCTGGCGCCATGTCGAGCGCGCGAAGATGCACGTCCGCCCGATGTCCGACGCATTCATCGAGACGTATCTCGACGCGGAATGGCCCGCCATCTCGGGCTGCGTCGGCTGTTACCGCATCGAAGGCCCCGGCGCGCAGCTGTTCGCCAGGATCGAAGGAAGCCAGTTCACGGTACTCGGCATGCCGCTGCTCAACGTCCTCGACTTCCTCCGCGCGCGCGGCGAGTTGCCGACGTAATCTCAAACGGGACGACGCACTGTAATCCTCCCCCGCCAAGGGGAGGTGGCTGGCCCTTGCCAGACGGAGGGGGAGGCATGCGAAACGCGCGTTCCGTGTCCTCCCCCTCCGTCACCTTCGGCGACACCTCCCCCTTGCGGGGGAGGATTGAAAGGAAGGTCGCGCCTGGCAATCCGCCCGCGCTAGACTAAACCTTATTCACCCGCGAAGGCGGGTGCCCAGACTGGATCCCCGCCTCCGCGGGGAAACACGGAGCTTCGAATGACCCGTCCCTATGCAGAAGTGATCGGCGATCCGATCGCGCAGTCGAAATCGCCGATAATCCACGGCTTCTGGCTCGACGCGCTCGGGATCGATGCAGAGTACCGCCACAAGCTCGTCACGACAGCAGACCTCCCCGCCTATTTCGCCGAACGCAAAGCCGACCCCGCCTGGCGCGGGTGCAACATCACGATGCCGCACAAGCTCGCCGCGCTCGACCACGTCTCCGATCCCGGCAACGTCCGCGGGACGATCGGCGCGATCAACACCGTGTTCCGCAACCAGGCCGGCGACTGCATCGGCACCAACACCGACGCCGCCGGATTCTGGGCGCCAATCGACGACCTCGACATCGCCGGCCAGCCCGTCACTGTGATCGGCGCAGGTGGTGCCGCCCGCGCGATCCTGTTCGCGCTGTCGCGCATGGGCGTCGGCCCCGTCACCATCCTAAACCGCAATCCGCTCAAGGGGGCGGCGTTGCTGTCGACCTTCGGCCTCAAGGGCCAGGCGCTACCGATCGGCCCCGCCGCCCCGCCATCGCGCCTGCTCGTCAACGCCAGCGTACTCGGCATGGCCGGCCAGCCACCGCTCGACATCGATCTCGGCGCGCTCGAACCG
Organism: Sphingomonas faeni; assembly: GCF_040407495.1. Taxonomy (GTDB): domain Bacteria; phylum Pseudomonadota; class Alphaproteobacteria; order Sphingomonadales; family Sphingomonadaceae; genus Sphingomonas; species Sphingomonas faeni_D. Next base: position 115,874 of record NZ_JAPZPP010000003.1, read on the forward strand.
GACTCGCTGGTCTACGACATCGTCTATTCCCCGCTCGAAACCGGTCTCCTGAAGGCGGCACGCGCACGCGATCTTGAAACCGTCGATGGCCTGGAAATGCTGATCGGCCAAGCTGCCGTTGCGTTCGAAATATTGTTCCACGTGGAACCACCGCGCGACAGCGACGACGAACTCCGCGCGCTGCTGACAAAATGATCATCGGCCTCACCGGATCGATCGGCATGGGCAAATCAGCCGTCGCCGCGATGTTCGCCGACGAGGGCGTCCCGGTGTTCGACGCCGACGCGACCGTCCACCGCTTACAAGGTATAGGCGGTCGACTCGTCGCTACGATCGAAGCCGCCTTCCCGGGCACCACCGCCAACGGCGCAGTCGATCGCGCGAAACTCGGGGCAGCGGTGTTCGGCGACGACGCCGCGATCAAGCGAATCGAAGCGATCGTCCACCCCGCCGTCGGCAAAGAACGCGCCGCCTTCCTCGCCAAGCACGGCGGCAAGCGAGTCGTCTTCGACGTCCCCCTGCTGTTCGAGACCGGCGGCGATCGCAACGTCGACGTCATCGTCGTCGTCTCCGCCGCCCCCGACGTCCAGCGCGCCCGCGTCCTCGCCCGTCCCGGCATGACCGCCGAAAAGTTCGCCGCCATCCTCGCGCGACAGACCCCCGACACCGAAAAACGCGCCCGCGCTGATCACGTGATCCACACCGACACGAGCTTCGACGCAACGCGCGCGCAAGTCCGGGCGGTGCTTGCATCCTTGGAAATCTGAGCCGATACCATCGAGATGCGTGAGATCGTCTTCGATACCGAAACCACCGGCCTCAGTTTTTCCGGCGGCGACCGCATGGTCGAAATCGGCTGCGTCGAGATGCTCAACCGGGTCGAGACCGGCCGCACCTTCCACGCCTATTACCACCCCGAACGCGACATGCCGGTCGAGGCATTCAACGTCCACGGGTTGAGCGCGCAGTTCCTCTCCGACAAGCCCAAGTTCGCCGACGCGGTCGAGGACCTGCTCGAATTCGTCGGCGACGCGCCGATGATCGCGCACAATGCCGGCTTCGACTTCTCGTTCCTCAATGGCGAGCTCACCAAGTGCGGTCGCCAGATCATCCACATGAAGCGGATGGTCGATACGTTGCAGATCGCGCGCAGCCGTCACCCCGGCGCCAAGCATTCGCTCGACGCGCTCTGCTCGCGCTTCGGAATCGATCGCAGCCACCGCGTCCTGCACGGCGCGCTGCTCGACGCGCAGTTGCTCGCGCAGGTCTATGTCGAGCTGATGGGCGGTCGTCAGATCGGGCTCGGCCTGCTCGGCGATACCGGCAGCACCGCCGCGACTCCGATCGTCGCACAGGCGCCTCGGGTCGTTCGCCCTGCCCGCGTTTTCGCGGTGAGCGAGGGAGACCTTGCGGCCCATGCTGCGTTTATGAAGGGGATCAAGGATCCGATCTGGGGGGCCGTGGCGTCCGGATGACGCTGGCAGGGTGGAGCCAATAGGACCGCTCGAAGACTGTAACGCCGACAAGGAGACGACAATGGATATCCGGATTTCTGGTCATCAGGTTGACACTGGCGAAGCACTCAACAGCCACGTGGAAGACCGACTCCAGGGTATCGCCGACAAGTATTTCTCGCGCGCCATCTCGGCCGAGGTCACGTTCGGCAAGGGGCCGCACGACGCCGGCTTCAAATGCGACATCGTCTCGCACGTGATGAAGGGCCTCGTGCTCAAGGGCCATGCCGAAGCCTATGACGCGCGCGCTGCCTTCGATGGCGCCGCCGCGAAGATCGAGACCCAACTCCGCCGCTACATGCGCCGCCTGAAGGATCGCCACGCCGGCGAAGCGGTCGCGATCGCCGAGAGCAATGGCTACGACAATGCCGGCTACACGCTGTTCCAGGAAAGCATCGAGGAAGACGATGTCGCGGACGCACCGCTGATCATCGCGGAAACGCGCGTCGATATCCCCGAGGCCAGCGTGTCCGACGCGGTGATGATGCTCGATCTGCGCAACACCGCCGCGTTGCTGTTCATGAATGCGGGCACCGGCGCGCACAACATGGTCTATCGTCGCGGCGATGGCACGATCGGTTGGGTCGAGCCACAGCGAGCAGCGGCTACCCCGGCCCAATAAAGAAGGGTCCATAAAGGCGCGGGTCTCAAGCCGCGCCTTTACGCCCCCGCGCAACCCGTTAAGGCGGACGCGCGCGGGGGCGCTTGAGACATTGAACACAATGACCGATTTCAGTGACATGCTGCGTCCCGACGCAGTGCAGACGGGCGTGATCGCCAAAAACAAGAAGGCAGTGTTCCAGCATCTCGCCACGGTTGCGTCTGAGATACTCGATGCAGACCCCAAGATGATCGCCGATCGGCTGGCTGCGCGCGAGAAACTCGGCTCGACCGGGTTCGGCGGCGGCGTCGCGATCCCGCACGCCAAGCTCGAAGGGCTCGCGCAAGTAACGGGCGTGTTCGCGCGGCTGGCAGAGCCGGTCGACTTCCAGGCGGTCGACGATCTCCCCGTCGATCTCGTCTTCATGCTGCTCTCCCCCACCGACGCCGGCGCGGTCCACCTGAAGGCCCTCGCCCGCGTCTCGCGACGGCTGCGCGACAAGGCGTTCCTCGAGAAACTGCGCGGCGGCGGTTCGCCCGACGCGGTCTACGCGCTGTTCACCGCCGACGAGGTCCGCGATGCCGCGTAAGGCCTTCACACACCACCCCGTCATCCTGACGAAAGTCAGGACCCAGGGTACCAAAGGACAGCCCTTCATGGCTCTGGGTCCTGACTTTCGTCAGGATGACGGTAGTGGGCTGGCCCCGAGCGAAACAGATGTCTGACATCCCGAACACAGCCGGCGCAGACGCGCATTTCCGCGCACTGGAGTCTCTCTACGCCCAGGCACCGATCAACCGCTTCTTCGACTCCTCGCTGGAAATTCCCGAAGCCGGCGTCGCGCGCATCCATTTCACGATCGACGAGCGCCACTACCACGCCGGCGGCGCGGCGCACGGCACGAGCTATTTCAAGATGCTCGACGACGCCGCCTTCTACGCCTGCAACAGCCTGGTCACCGACCGTTTCCTGCTCACCACCGCCTTCAACCTTCTCCTCACGCGACCGTTGAAAGTCGGTCCGGTGATCGCCGAGGGACGCTGGATCAGCGGCAAGCGACGCGTGTTCGTCGCGGATGCCCGGCTGATCGACGCGGACGGTGAAGAAGCGGCAAGAGGCACCGGCACGTTCATGCGCTCCCGGATCGCGCTCGCCGGCCTCCCCGGATACCGCAGCGCAGCATGAGCGGTCGTCTCCCCAGCGGAGTCCTCGTCAGCGCGCTGCTGCGGCGCGTCAACGACGCCGGTGGCTTCGGCGCGGTAATGGCAAAAGGCGACCCGCAAGGCGGCGCGATCCTGGTCATCGCGATCGACAAGGGCGCCCCCCCCCGCCTGCTCGAACGCGGCATCGGACCCGATGGACGGACCGCGCTGATCGACTCCACCCCGCCCGAAGACCTCGACGGATATTGGCGTCGCCGCCGCGCCAGCGACCCGGATCTGTGGGTCATCGAGGTGGACATCGCAGCGGCGGAACGCTTCGCCGCTCAAACGATCCTCGACGATTGACTCGAAAGCCCCCCCAATAGAGGGGAATTGCAACATTGATTGGCGTTGTGCTGGGACGGGTGCGATCCGGATCAGTTACGCAGTCGGGGGGATGCCCGGACGATCGTCTCGTACGATTGGTTCCGTGGTCCAACCGCATCTGAATAAGTTTGAATGACGATTCTTCAGCGGGCTGCGACGATCGCGGTCATGACGTTTTCTCTCGCCGGCCTGCTCGGCAACAGCGCTCCCGGTCAGGCAACCGGTATCGATCGCTCGACCATCAATCTCACTGCTCTCGCCAATCTAAACGCGCTCTCGCCGCAGAATGTTCCGCAGATCGCTCCAGTTGCCACCACCGTCGCACCTGTCGAGACGAACGCCCAGAACACCGCAGTTAGCCCTGCCGTCGCAGAAGCCGAAGAATTCGATACGCTCGCTCAGGCCGTTGCCGCGCAGGATAGCGCCGCCGCCGACGACGCGCTCCAGTGCCTCGCTGGCGCTATCTATTTCGAGTCGAAGGGTGAGCCGCTGACCGGCCAGCTCGCGGTCGCCGAAGTCATCATCAACCGCGCCAAGTCGGGTCGTTTCCCCGCCGACGTCTGCGCCGTCGTCAAGCAGCGCGGCCAGTTCAGCTTCGTCCGCGGTGGCCAGATCCCCACCATCAACGCCGGCACCGCCTACCGCACCGCAGTCGCGGTCGCCAAAGTCGCCCTCGCCGATGCGTGGAACAGCCCCGCCCAGAAGGCGCTGTACTTCAACACCCCCGATCGCCGCCCCTCGGTCCGCGCGATCAAGGTCGCCTCGATCGGCAATCACGTCTTCTATCGCTGAGATTTAGCGGCCGTTCCCGCGCTGAACGCCGCCCCTCGCCTCGCCTCTTCACACCCGTTCGCCCTGAGCGAAGTCGAAGGGTGTGCCCCGAACGCAGTGCTTCGACTTCGCTCAGCACGAACGGGGACAGGGACGGCGATTTAGCTAGACGTTTTTCCTACGACCATGACCACAATCCGTGAATGAGCTTGCCTCGTTCGCGGATTGTTCTATTTCCGGGGCATGCTCGATATGCCGCCGGACTCCTGCATCGACGAACCGGGATCGCCGCTGTGTGCCGCCGATGTGGCGCGCGGCGTCATCCGGATGTTGCTGCGTCATGATCTTACCGCGATGACCGAAGTCCCGCTCGACGGCGGTCGCCGCGCCGATCTCATGGCTGTCGACGCGCGCGGGCAACTCGTCATCGTCGAGATCAAGGTGTCGCGCGCGGACCTGCTCGGCGATGGCAAATGGCCGGATTATCTCGGCCATTGCGACCGCTATTTCTGGGCGGTTCCGGCGGGGTTCGACGTGGGACCACTGGATGGTCCTGCGTTCCTGCCCGAACGCACGGGGATCATCGTCGCGGACCGCTACGACGCGGCGATCGTGCGCGAGGCGCATACCACTCCCCTGCCCGCGCATGTCCGTAAGCGGGGCACGCTGGCGTTCGCGCGGCGCGCGGCGCGGCGCCTGATCGCGCAGATGGACCCGGACGCCGACGGGTTGGCGTTCTGACCCTGAGAATCCTCCCCCGCCAGGGGGAGGTGGCTGGCGCAGGCCAGACGGAGGGGGAGGAAAGGGAAACCTCGGTTCCGTGTCCTCCCCCTCCGTCGCTCCGCGCCACCTCCCCCTGGCGGGGGAGGATCAGGACATCAGAACTTCGGACCCGACACGGCCTTCTTCACCTTCTTCGGCGCATCCTCCAGCAGCTTGCTCACAATCGGGTTGCGTCCATCCTGCTTGGCATAGGCGCGCGCGGACATGCCGGCGATGATATCGGCCTGGTCGGGATCGGCATTCTCGTTGAGCAACACGCGGATCATCCCCACGTCGCGACGCTGCACGGCGCGGATCAGCGGAGTCTCGCCCGCCGAATTGGCCAGGTTCGGGTTCGCGCCCGCCGCGGTCAGGATCGGGATCATGCCCGTCTGCCCCAGCGTCACCGCGAGCAGCAGCGGCGTATTGCCTTTGCCGTCGCGCAGGTTCGCATCCCCACCCTTCTGCAGCAGGAAGCGCAGATACACCTCGTCGCCGCGCTTGATGACGATGTGCAGCGCACCTTCGCCGCTGGTTACGTCGCGCGTGTTGATGATGCTGCTGCCCGGCTTGCCGAGCATCTCCAACACCTCGTTGTTCTTCGCATCGCGCACCGCGGACAGGAACTTGTACCCCTCCGACTGGCCTTGCGCAAACGCGGGCGCCGCGGCGCAGGCGAGCGCAGGCGTCAGGAGGGTAGCGGCGAGCATCAGACGGATACGCATCGAGAGACTTCCTTGGTTCGTCCTGGATATGGAGCAACGCTTGCGCCGCAGTAGCGAACAGATCAAGGCTGGAGGCATTATGAACATCCGTTTCATTCTCTCTGTGTTCGCCCTGCCGATCTTGGCGCTATCTGCGTGCAACTCGTCGCAGCCCCCCGCCAAGCCGCCGCTCGAAGGCGCCCGGATCGGTGGCGCCTTCATGCTGACGGACCAGAACGGGAAGACCGTCACCGAGCGCGCCTTCGCGGGCAAATATCGCATCATGTATTTCGGCTACACCTTCTGTCCCGACGTGTGTCCGACGGATGTCCAGGCGATCGGCGCGGCGGTGAAAAAGCTCGAGACGAGCGACCCCGTGCTGGCCGCGAAGATCGTGCCGGTGTTCGTGACCGTCGACCCGGCGCGCGATACGCCGGCGGTGCTCAAGCAGTTCGTCTCCGCCTTCCACCCCCGCATGGTCGGCCTCACCGGCACCGATGCGCAGATCGCCAAGATCAAGACCGAATATGCGGTGTATTCGAGCAAGGGCGACGCCTCCCCCGGTGGCGGCTACCTCGTAAACCACTCGCGCCAGGCCTATCTGATGGACCCGGACGGCAAGCCCCTCGCTTTGCTGCCGCAGGAACAAGGGCCCGACGCAGTGGTGACGGAAATCAAGCGCTGGGTCCGGTGAGCGCGCGCTTCTGGGAAGATACGCCGATCGACCAGCTCGACCGCGGCCAGTGGGAAGCGTTGTGCGACGGCTGCGGCAAATGCTGCATCCACAAGCTCGAGGACGAGGATACCGGCGAGCTCGTTGCGACCAACGTCTCGTGCCGCCTGCTCGACCGGCGCAGCGGGCAGTGCTCGGATTACCGCCATCGCCACGCCTATGTCCCCGAATGCGTGCGGCTGACGACCGGCAACGTCCGCGGGATCGACTGGCTGCCCTCGACCTGCGCCTACCGCTTGCGCGCGGCCGGCGAGCAATTGCCCGAATGGCATTATCTCGTCTGCGGCGACCGCGAAGCCGTCCACCGCGCCAAGCAATCGGTGCGCGGCTGGACGATCAGCGAGGACGAGGCGGGTGAGCTCGAATATCACGTCATCGACCGGGAACTGTGACGCAGTGATCGCCCGATGATCGAGGGCCTGGAGATCGTCCGTCACCCGCGCGCACGCCGCGCGCGTCTGTCGATCGATCCCGCGAGCGGCCGGGCCAGGCTGGTTCTCCCCAAGCGCGCGGCGTTGAAACAGGCACTGGCTTGGGCGGAGGACAAGGCGGGCTGGATCGCCGAACAACGCGCCCTGCTCCCCTCGCCCCGTCCGTTCGTGCCCGGCGCGGTCCTCACCGTCGCCGACGAGCCGCTGACGATCGAGTGGACACCCGGCAGCCGCCGAACCGTGATCCGCGACGGCTCGATCTTGTCGCTCTCAGGCCCTTCCGAAACGATCGCGCGTCGCGTCGAAGCGTGGCTCAAGCGCACCGCACTCGCCGTGCTGGAAACCGAGACCGCGGAATACGCGGCCAAGGCCAAGGTCAGCGTCGCCCAGGTCGCGGTCGGCGATGCGAAAGGCCGCTGGGGCAGCTGCGCCTCCAGCGGCGTCATCCGCTACAGCTGGCGGCTGATCCTCGCGCCAAGCTGGGTCCGCCGCGCCACCGTCGCGCACGAAGTCGCACACCGCGTCCACATGAACCACGCGCCGGTCTTCCACGCGCTGGTCGAGCAGCTCTACGGCGAAGACCCGACGCCCGCGCGCGTCTGGCTACGCACGCACGGCGCGGAACTTCACTGGTTCGGACGGTCTTCCTGAGGGCGATCGCTTTGAAAACGCTGGGTTTGAACCTGATCGCGTGGCCCATCTCGAGGCACGTCACGCTGGAGCGGCTGGCGCCCCGCCGGTGATGGCTCGCGCCGTTCACGCCCGGTGACGCGGTCGATCCAGTCCTGATTCAACTGCTGTGGCGGTGCTGCCTGCGTCTCGGACTGGTCCGCATCGGGCCGCGGGATCGTGTCGCCGGTCTGCGCATCGGTCGGTACCGGCGGCTGGCCCTGCTCGATCGGATTGCCATCCGCGTCAACCGCCATCTGGCCATTGTCGGGCTGGCCGAAATAGCTCTCCTCGTCGGGTTCGAGCTGCCACTCGGGCAACGTCACCTTTGTATCGAACTGCTCGATCGGGCGGTTGGCGGTCGCCGGCTTCATGAACGCAGCCCACGCCTTCGCGGGTGCGGTGCCGCCGTGCAGGCCGGCGATCGGCTTGGCATCGTCGCGACCCATCCACACGCCGGTGGTGATCCCGCTCGAGAAGCCCAGGAACCAGCCATCCTTCGACGAGCTGGTCGTGCCCGTCTTGCCCGCGACGGGACGGCCGATCTGTGCTGCACGACCGGTGCCGGTGTTGACCGCGGTCTGCAGCAGGTCGGTCATCTCGGCGGCGACATAGGGCGCGACGAGCACATGGCTGCGATCGACCTCATGCGTGTAGATCGTCTGGCCGTTCGCGGTGACTCGCGTGATCCCGTACGGCGTCACCGCGACGCCCTTGCTCGCGACCGACGCAAACGCGCGCGTCATGTCGATCACGCGGACCTCCGACGTGCCGAGCACCATCGATGGATGCGTGTTGACCGGCGTCGTGATGCCGAACCGCCGCGCCATGTCTGCAACCGTGTTGAAGCCGACCTCCTGCCCCAGTTTCGCGGCGATCGTGTTGAGCGAATAGGCGAACGCGGTCCGCAAACTGACAGCACCGGAATTACGACGCGAATCGTTGCGTGGGCTCCAGCCCTGGATCGTCACGGGTTCGTCGACCACCGAATCCTCGGGCTTGTGGCCGGCCTCCAGTGCGGCAAGGTACACGAACAGCTTGAACGACGAGCCCGGCTGGCGGACCGCCTGCGTCGCGCGGTTGTAGATCGACGAGACGTAGTCCTTGCCACCGACCATCGCGCGGACCTCGCCGCCACGATCGAGCGCGACCAGTGCACCCTGTGCGCCTGGGGGAGCATTGGCGCGGATCGCGTCGTCCGCCTGGCGCTGCATCGTCAGGTCGAGCGTCGTCCACACTTCGAGCGGCTCGGTCGTCTCGTCGATCAGCGTATCGAGCTGCGGCAACGCCCAGTCGGTGAAATACCGCACGCTGTTCTGCTTCGGCTCGGGCGCGAGTTTGAGCCCGGAGACATCGGCATCGGCCGCCTCGGACGCGGTGATCGCGCCGGTTTCCTGCATCGTCTCCAGCACGACACCCGCGCGGCCCATCGCAGCTTCGGCATCGGCGGTCGGCGAATAGTTCGATGGCGCCTTGACCAGGCCGGCGATGACCGCAGCCTCGGCGAGGCTCAGATGATCCGCGCCGTGGCCGAAGAACTTCCGGCTCGCCGCGTCGATCCCGTAGGCGCCGCCGCCGTAGTAAACCTTGTTCAGATACAGTTCGAGGATCTGATCCTTGCTGAACTTCCATTCGAGCGCGAACGCCAGGATGCCTTCGCGGAATTTGCGCCCGAACTTCTTCTGGTTGTTGAGGAAGACGGTGCGCGCGAGCTGCTGCGTGATCGTCGACCCCCCTTGCGTCCAGTGACCGCGATCGAACCGCACCTTCACGGAGCGCGCGATGCCAACCGGATCGACGCCGATATGCGAGCGGAAGCGGCGATCCTCGACCGAGACGGTCGCGTCGCGCATCACCTTGGGGATCTGGCCGTAAGGCAGCCACTCGCCGAAGCTCGGCCCCATCGACACGATCACCGTGCCATCGGCGGCATGAACGCGAATCATCTGGCCGTTGGGCGACGACTTCAGGCTGTCGAAACTGGGCAGCTGCGACATCGCGACATACACTGCGATCACCAGCGCACCGAGCGCGAGGACGCCGATCCCGACCATGACCTGGAGAAAGACGACCAGCCGCCGCCGCCAGCGTGACGCCGGGGGAGTTGGGGACCGACGGGACGGGGGAGCAGAACGCGTACGAGCCATGTGGCCGCAGAATTACGCGCGATGTCCCCGCCCTACAAGCGACATCAGGCCGCGACGTTCGCTTTGCGCGGCCGGAATTCGAGCGAGAGCGAGTTCATGCAATAACGCTGCCCGGTCGGCGGCGGACCGTCCGGGAAGACGTGCCCCATATGGCTGTCGCAGCGTGCGCACCGCGTCTCGATGCGGGTCATGCCGTGGCTGCGATCGGCGTGATCGGTGACCGCATCGGGGCGGATCGGCTGGGTGAAGCTCGGCCAGCCCGATCCGGAATCATATTTGTCCGCGCTGTCGAACAGTTCGTTGCTGCACGCCGCGCACCGATAGATGCCATCGGCCTTGTTATCGGTCAGGACGCCCGCGAAGGCGCGTTCGGTGCCGGCTTCGCGAAGCACGTGATATTGTTCGGGGGTTAGCCGCTTGCGCCATTCGGCCTCGGAAAGATTGAGCTGATCCATGGACGTACATCTCGTGCTGGCGGGGCGGTTTTCAAGGTTGCCCCATTCTGGTTGCGTTGGCGATGACCTGGATCAGTGTGGGGCGCATGAACGGGAGCAGCCACGCGGCGCGTTCGCTTTCGGCGATGTGACGGACGATGCCGGCGATCCCGATCGGGCGAGCCAGACGGCGGGCGAAATCGATCTGCCAAGCGGCTGCGGCTTCGGGGCCGCCTTTTGCATAAGCTGTCGACGCCGCAACGCCGCTGGCGAGCGCGATGCCCATGCCCTCGCCGGCAAGCGAGGGGATCACGCCGGCCTGATCGCCGAGACGGAATGTCGCGTCGACGCCGGTGCGTTGGCGCCAGCCGTAAGGCACGTTGGCAATCGCATCGATCGACGCGTTCGGCGCGATCAGCGCGACCCATTCGCCGAGCGCGGGCATCTCTCGGCCGAGGGCTTCGAGCAGTTGCGCGGGGGAACCTGCCGCCTGAAGCCGCGAACGATGGACCGCCATGCAGAGGTTCGCGGTGCCGTCCTCCTGCATCGCCAGGCCGGCATAGCCTCGGTCGAACAAATGAAGCTCGATGCCGCCGGCGAGCGCTTTGCTCAGCCTCGGCGAGGGCGCGATCCTCACCCGGATACCCAAAGTCGGGTCGGCACCGCGCGCATCCTCGGGGCGCGCCATCCCGCGAACGTCGTGCTTGCCGCTCGCGAGGAAGAGCGCGTCGGCCGCTATCGTCGCGCCGTCTGCGAGCCGAGCGCTCGTCCCCTCGATCTCGCGCACGGTGACGCCGCGTTCGACCGGCGTGCCCAGCCGTTCGGCTTCGGCCAGCAGGACCGTATCGAGCCGGCGACGCGTGACCGAGACCGCCGGATGGGGCAGGGCGGCCTCTGCGCGACGATTGCCCGCGAAAATGCGCGCGCGCGTCACGCGTTCGGGGTTCAACGTGTCCGGATCGATCCCCAGCCCCGCGAGCGTCTCCAGCGTCCGCCAGCTCAGGAACCCGCCACAGATCGCATCACCGGTCTCGCGCGATCGCTCGACCAGTAGGTGCGGGAGGCCTGCACGTGCCAACCCGATAGCGGTCGCGGCGCCGGCGAGCCCGCCGCCGACGATCAGCGCAGGCGTTCGACGCATAACCGGAACGGAAAGACGCGGCGGACCTTCGCCTCGGTGATACCCGCCTCCGCGAGCAGCGGCGGCCATTCGTCGGGGCGATAGCTGCGGGCGATCGACAGCGTCCCGTCGTGGCGCACGATCGGGTGCCAGCGCGCGATCGTCGCGAGGACGGGGAAGCCCCAGTGCGCAAACCCGTGCCGGTGGAGGTCGTTGACGAACCACCCCGCGCTCGCCTGTCCCTCCATGAACCGCAGGAACGCGATCAGCTGGTCGTGGCTCATGTGATGCGCGACCAGGCTGCTGACGATCACGTCCCACGGCTCATGGGCAAGGTCGGCATAGTCGCCCGTGACGTAGCGGATGTCGCCGCCATGCGCCCGCGCCGCCGTTTCGCTGCGTGGGTTGAGATCGACCCCGACCAGTTCCGCCTCGATACCCTTCGCCCTCGCCCAACGTGCGATCCGCCGCAGCATGTCGCCATCGCCGAACCCGACGTCGAGCAACCGAAAACTCTTCCGCCCCGCCGTCGCACGCGCGAGGAAGTCCAGCGTCGGCCGGCGCGCCATCGTCACCGTGTTCACCGTCGCGAGATCGCCTACCACGTCCGCATAGGTCGCAGCATCGAGATCGTCGGCGTCCATCAGCTCTTCGGCCTGGCTGCGGACCGTGAGGCTCATGTCGCGCTCCGGAATCCGAAGCCCTCCGCCGCGAGGCCAGGCCCGAACGCCAGCGCCACGCCGTGCGCGATCGGCGGCCCGGCGAGCAATCGCTCGAGCACGAACATCAACGTCGCCGACGACATGTTGCCGTTCTCCGCCAGCACCTGCCGCGATGCCGCCAATGCCTCGGGGTTCAGATGCATCGCATGCTCGACCGCATCGAGGATCGATCGCCCGCCGGCATGGACCGCCCATCCGTCGATCGATTCGGGTGGCAGACCGGCACTCACGATCGCGCGAAACTCCTCGTCGGTCAGCGCGGCGGCGATCCGCCCTGGCACCTCGCCCGACAGATGCATCGCAAAGCCCGCATCGGTGACGTCCCAGCGGATCAACTGCTCGCTGTCGGGCAAAGATGCGGCGAACGGCGCCTCGAGCGCGTACCCGGTCGCATCCGCCGTCACCAGCGCGGCGGCGGCGCCATCGCCGAACTGCAGCATCGCCAGCAGCGCCTCGATATCGTTGGCCGGTTGCAGGTGCAGCGTGGACAGCTCGACCGTCACCACCAGCACGCGCGCGCGGGGCTCGGAGCGAACGATATGCCGCGCACTCCGCAACGCGACGATCGCCGCGTAACACCCCATGAAACCGATCAGCAACCGCTCGACGCTCGACGAAAGGCCAAGCTTCCGCGCGATGATCTGGTCGATCCCAGGCGCGACGAAGCCGGTGCAACTCGCCACCACGAGATGCGTGATGCCTTCGATCGCGACCTTCGCTCGCAGCGCTTCGATCGCCTGGATTGCAAGCACGGGTGCGTGCTGGGCATAAAGCGTCATTCGCGCCGCGGTCCCCGGGTGCGGTTCGGCGGCATAGAAGCCGGCATCGTCGACCGGCGAGCCGCCATCTGCGGTCGGCGGCAGCACCGACCAGCGATGCGCGATGCCCGAGCGCGACGCCATCCGGTCGAACACGCGTTGCGACCGCGGTTCGATCCGCAACCGAGCCCAGGCTATGAACGCATCGTGGATATCGTGGCCGGGCGCGGCTGAACCAACTGCATTTAGATAAGCGGACACGACATTCTTCCCATGCGACCGAACCCGTCAACGCGTGACGCCGCTAATCGGCCTGCACCTATCAGGGCTGCGGTTCCAGGCGATTCGGCGGCGGCCGTCAACATACCGCGCTTGATCCGGCACCGCGTCGAACTCGGCAATTTCGTCAGTACCGATTGCCGCAGATTACGTCGCTCAAGCACCCGGATACAAGACTGAACCATAATGAACCTAATTACATCGGTTTTGGAAAGGTCAGCGGGCCGAATTTCTTACCATTTTGCATTCGTTTTATACAGGAATGCCATATTTCAAAGGATTAGGTTGAATTTTGACCGCAGTAGACGAGAGTAACATCGGGGTTGATCTAGGTTTCGATTGTGTACGGCTTTAGTTCGGCTCGACATTCTATACGAATACGGCACACGGCCGTGTCCACCGCGGATAGGATGTCGGACCGGCGAAGCTGGAACCACGGGAGGAAAAGGGGCTTTTGGTGAAGAACGAGTCCGTAGTCGATCTGATCAAGGATCTGACGGCAAAGCTGTCCGCTGTGGCCGAAGAATTCAACGGTCGTGTTGCTCAGGCATCGGAACCGGTGGCTGAGGGCGAGGTGCCCAGCGAAGCTATGCTGGTCGAGCGTGCCAACGCGGTGCTCGCCGACCGGCGGATGCGGCGCCAGTTCCTCCCTGAAGAATTGTTTCACGAACCTGCCTGGGACATGTTGCTTGCGCTGTTCGTGTCGCGCGACGACCGGGCGCCGATGAACATCAAGGCCTTGGTCAGTATGTCCGACGCACCTGTGACGACATCGCAACGGTGGATCGAGCATCTGCACAAGCTGAAGCTCATCGACCGTGTTATCGACCCGACGGATCGCCGCAGGGTCGAGATATCCCTCAGCCATAGCGGCGAACAGGCGATGCGTTCCTATCTGCGCGCGCTCAAGCGACACTGACGCGCGCGGTCGATCGATTAGTGCGTCAGGTGAAGTGGCGATCGACCGCAAGCCGTGAAAACTCTAACGGAAATGGCCAGTAATCGAGGCGGAATAGAAACGAATATGACCAGTATTCGGTGAAGTCTATTAACCATAATGCGGCGTAACTATTAGATTTGATTTAGTTTAATCAGGGTGATGTGGGGTAGTAATTAATGCCAATATGACTTTGTAGTATTTGATTAATCGCCCCGATCCATTTTGTTCCCGACAAAAGGATCGGGGCAAAAGAATTGGGTCGTCGTACATCTACGCATTGGGGAAGGGAGAGCCGCCGCCGGCTGCTTCTCGTCGCGTCGCGTAGCGTGCGAACCGGCCTGGTCGCCGCCACGCTGGCACATCCCGCGTTCGCCCAGACCGCGCCCGCCGTGGCGGACCGTCCGGCGTTCGGGACGGCGGCGGGTACACCGATCATCAATACAGCCGGACTGCGCTACGATCTCGACGGTTCGTCGCAGTCGACCGTCTCGAATACCGTGACGATCATCGTCGCCGAACGCCTCGATGTGGCGCTGGTTCGCGACGATCATAACGCCGTCGTGGTGACGACCGCGCCAACCGTCGTTCCACTGACGTTGACGAACCTCGACAATGGCAATGAATCCTTCACCGTGGCGGCGACCGTCGCGCCAGGCCAGATCGCGCTGCAGTCTCTGGTAATCGATACCGACGACGACGGACTCTACGATCCGGCGCGGGACCTGCCGCCGGTCGAGGGCAGGACCCCTGTGCTGGCGCCTGGTCAGTTGATCAAGCTGCTGGCGATCCTGGCGACGACGTCGACCGCCCCGTCGACGGTCCCTGCAACGACGACATTGACCGTGACCGCGCGGTCCACGACCGGATCGGGCACCGCGGGTGAAACCTACGCGCATGCCGGCGACGGCGGCGGTGACGCCGTGGTCGGGCCGACCGGTGCCAGTGCCAGCGTCGCGATCCCGGTAGGTACCGGTCCAGCTGGCCCGTCGCTTTTCAAGAGCCAGTCGGTGCGCGCGGCCGACGGGTCGCAGAACGCGGTCCGCGATTCGGTCATCACCTACACGCTGGAAGCGCGCTTCACCGACGCTGTCAGCGGTGCGCGGATCGCCGACCCGATCCCCGCGGGTACCGTCTTCGTCCCCGGCAGCCTGACGCTCGATGGTGCGCCGCTCAGCGACGGCGCGGACGACGATGCGGGACGCTTCGACGGAACCGGCGCGCAAGGCGGTTCCCCACAAGGCCCCGGCATTGCCGTCGTTCTCGGCCGGGTCGCCGCCGCGTCCGTCCACACCGTCCAGTTCAAAGCCAAGATCCAATGAGGAGTACGTCCATGATCACGCGTCCGATGATTGCCGCCGTTCTGGTGGCCACCGCCGCCGTCGCTTCCGCGGCAGCGGGCCCCTTGCAGGTAACCAGCAGCATCCTGGTCGAAAGCCGGGCCGCCGCGGCGGACGGCACCACCCGGATAGCGCTGGTCAAGCCGTCGAAAGTGACGCCGGGCGACAAGGTCATCTTCGTCCTCAGCTATCGCAACACCGGGGCCCAGCCGCTTGCCAACGTCGTGCTCGACAACCCGTTGCCGCGCCAGATCGCGTATCGCTCCGCCAATCCCGGATCCCCTGCGCCCGACGTGTCGGTGGACGGCAAGACGTTCGGTTCGCTCGATTCGCTACGCGTCCGCAGCGCCGACGGCAGCACGCGCGCGGCGGGCCCCAGCGATGTCACCAGCGTCCGGTGGCGCCTCGCAAACCCGATAGCGGCGGGTGCGCAGGGCCAGTTCGCGTTCCAGGCCATCCTCAAATGATCCGGCCATTCTCTCTCTCCGCACCTGACCAGAACCACCACCGAAGGAAGACCTGAACGATGTACGCAAAAGGGGTAATACGCACGCTGCTGGCCGGTACGGCCGCCATCGTGTCAGCCGGTACCGCCATGGCACAGACCGCACCGGGACCGGCAGGTACCGCCGCCGGTACGACCGTCACCAACACCGCGCAGGCGAGCTATTCGGTCAACGGCGTCCAGCAGTCGGCGACGTCGAACGCCGCGACGTTCGTGGTCGATCGCAAGGTCAACCTGACCGTCGCCACCAACCAGCCCGGCAACACGCAGGTCGCGGTCGGCCAGGCGGGTGCGGTGCTGACGTTCAAGGTGACGAACAACACCAACGGCACGCAGGATTTCCTCCTGTCGACCAGTCAGACGCCGATTCAGGGGTTGTTCGCAGGCGACAATTTCGACGTGACCAACATCAAGGTATTCGTCGATTCGAACGGCAACGGCACCTATGACTTGGGCGTCGATACCGCCACGTACATCAACGAACTCGGTGCCGATCAGTCGGCGACCGTGTTCATCGTCGCGGACGTGCCCAACGTCCAGGCGGTCTCGCTCGCGGGCGTCACGCTGATCGCGCAAGTCGCGGCGGGCGGCGATCCTGCGGCGCAGGGCGCGGCACTGGTACCCAGCCTTCTCGCCAACGACGACAACGCGATCGACGTGGTCTTCGCGGACAATGATTCGGATGGTCTCGGCCCCGATATCGCCGCCAACGGCTATGGCCGTGCGGCACTCGGCTATGAAATCACGACGCGCAACGTCAACCTGACGGTGACGAAGTCGTCGGTGGTGATTTCCGATCCGGCCTCCGGTCTGTTGCCGCCCAAGGCGATTCCGGGCGCGGTCGTGCAATATTGCCTGGTCGTCAACAATTCGACGCTGCTGGTGCCTGCGAGCAACGTCAATCTCACCGACACCATTCCGGCCAACACCACCTATGTGCCGGGGTCCATCACGATCGGCGGGCTCGCGGTCGGCTCGGCCTGCGTGCTGAACGGCTTTACCGCGAACGACAATGGCTCGGCGATCCCGCTGACCAACTTCACCGGCTCGTACGACGTCGGCACGAAGAAGGTCACGGCGACGATTCCGACCCTGCTCGGCGGGACGTCGGTGGCGGCAAGCTTCCGGGTGACGATCAACTAAGCCCCGCTACCCAGACTCCGCTCCTCACGAACAAGGAACGACCGATCCCGGCGCGTGGCGACACGTGCCGGGAGAGGACCCTTCATGTCCAGCTTCCGTTGCCTTTCGCGCCTTTGCGCCCTGTTCCTGACGCTCCTGCTCGGGCTCATCGTCGGCACCCTGCCGGCGGTCGCGCAGACGGGTGTCCAGACGAGCCGTATCCAGAATACCGCGACGCTGTCGTTCGACGACGCGGCCAGCCATTCCGGCGTACGCACGGTGGCGTCCAATACGGTTTCGCTCGACGCGAACCGGGCCAAGCGCCCGACCACGCTCACCTTCCACCTGCCGCCGCCCAATTACGACCTGACTGGCGCAACGTGCCAGACCACACCGACCTTTCAGTTCACACCCGCGCCGATCGACGCCGCAACCTTCGCCAAATCGCCCTGGGTCGCGGCGATCGACATCTATGCCGACATGATCCTGGTGCTCGACAACCAGGCCGGCAACCACGACCCCGACGTCCGCGAGACGGCGATCATCGATGTCGATGCCGGCACGCTGCATACCACGCTGGCACTGACCGAGACGGCGGCCGACAGCGGCATCTTTGCCGGCGGCATCCCCGCGACGGCGACCGGCAAGCATCCCGAGCTCGCCGCCTGCGACGTCCGCAACATGCGCGGCGTGGCGATCAAGCTCAGCTTTGCCGAGGATGGCTACAGCTTGGCCTCGATGGCGTCGCTGCTGATCGATCCAGCCGGCTTCACGTTCGATTCGCGGACCGGTGCGCTGATCGACGGCACCACCGTGTCGCTGGTCGACGACGCCGGTCAGCCCGCCACCGTGTTCGGCGACGACGGCGTCAGCCGCTATCCCTCGACCGTCGTCACCGGTGAGAGCGTCACCGATGCCAGCGGCCGCGTATATCCCGGCGAAACAGGCCGGTACCGATTCCCGCTGACCGCACCCGGGCGCTATTACCTGAAGGTCGCGCCACCGGGCACCTACACCGCGCCCTCGACCGTCGATCGCGCGACGCTCGCGGCGTTGAAGGATCCACAGGGCAGGCCGTTCATTCTCAACGATACCAGCTTCGGCGGTTCGCTGACGCTGTCGACGCCCGAGCCCTTCTCGGCCGACATTCCGCTCGACAGTCCTGGTGCAGGAACATTGCTGCTGACCAAGGTCGCGTCGGTGCGGGAGGCGTCGCCCGGCGATTTCGTCCAGTATCTGTTGCGCATCACCAACCGTGATTCGGTCCCGGCGCGCGGGCTCCACGTCGCCGACACGCTGCCCAAGGGACTGCGTTACGAACGCAATTCCGCGCGCGGCGGTGACGAGCCGACCGTGTCGACCGACGGCCGCAGCCTCGACTTCGTCATACCCGTGCTCGCCGCAGGTGCCTCGGCCGAGCTGAAATACGTCGTCAGCATCGCCCCCGGCGCGCCCACCGGCGAAGCGCTAAACCGCGCGCGTGTCGTCGGGCAGGGCACCATCACCAGCAACGAGGCCGCGGCATCGGTCCGCCTGCGCCCGCTGCTGTTCACCGACGCGATGACGATCATCGGCCGCGTGACCGAGGGGAATTGCGGCGATCCGGTCGACAAGCGCAAGGGCGTGCCCGGAATCCGCCTGCTGATGGAGGACGGCACGTTCGTCTCCACCGATCGCGACGGACTGTACCATTTCGAGGGCGTCCGCGCCGGGCGCCACGTCGTCCAGATCGACACGTCGAGCATCCCCGCGACGCACGCACCGGTCGCCTGCGACATCGACACGCGGCAGGCTAACAGCCCGATCTCGCGCTTCGTCGAGGGAGACGGCGGCCTGCTCAAGCGCGTCGACTTCCAGTTGAAGCCGACCGGCAAGGCCGCGGCAGCCGACGCCGGGCTCCCCGTCACGGTCGCCGATGCCGCCATCGCCGCAGGCAGCCGCGACTGGCTCGCGGACGGCCAGACCGCCGGCATCGACTGGCTGTTCCCGAACGCCGACCACAACCCGCGCGCACCGATCGTCCGCGCGGTCGTTAAGCACGCGCCCGGCCAGCGGGTCGCGCTGACGATCAACGGCAAGCAGGTCGAGCCGCTCGCGTTCGACGGCACCGATCATCGCGACGGCTCCGACATCGCGGTGTCGCGCTGGACGGGTATCCCGTTGATCGACGGCGACAATCGCCTCCAGGCGCGCGTGCTCGCCGCCGATGGCAGCGTGGTGAAGACACTCGACCGGGTGGTGCATTATTCCGGACCCGGCGTCCGCGCCGTGTTCGACGCCGCCAGCAGCCGGCTCGTCGCCGATGGCCTGACCCGCCCGTTGATCGCGGTGCGCGTGACCGACAAGACCGGGCGGCCGGTCCGCGCGGGCACGCTCGTCCCGTTCACCGTCGACCAGCCCTATACCGCGGCGGTCGAGGCCGAACTCGAACAGGGGCGTCAGCTCGCCGGTCGCGAACGGTCCGCCACCACTGCACAGGTAGTCGGCGACGACGGCCTCGCCTTCATCGCGCTCCAGCCGACCACGCAGGCAGGCGCCGTCCACGCGATCGTCTCGCTGACCGAGGACAAGATCGTCCACAGCAACGAAATCCGCGCCTGGCTGGCCGCATCGCAGAAGGACTGGGTCGTGGTCGGCTTCGGCGCAGGCTCGCTCGGCTACGACATGCTCAGCAAGCGTCAGTCGGGCCTGCCGCGGTCGCAGCGGAACAGCGTCGTCACCGACGGACAGCTCGCCTTCTACGCCAAGGGTCGCGTCAAGGGCTCGTGGCTGGCGACGATCGCGTATGACAGCGACCGCAAATACGATCCCGACCGCGGCCTGCTCGGCACGATCGACCCCGATCGCTATTACACCGTCTACGGCGACGGTTCGCGCCAGGGATACGATGCGGCCACGCGTCGGAAATTGTACCTGCGGCTTGAGCGTCGCGAATTCTACGCGCTGTTCGGCGATTTCGAGACCGGGTTCACCGATACGCAGCTGACCCGCTACAACCGCACGCTCAACGGCATCAAGACCGCGTATGAGGGCAAGCGGATCCGCGCGACCGGGTTCGCGGCGCATACCGATACGCTGTATTCGCGCGACGAAATCCAGGGCAACGGGCTGAGCGGTCCCTACCGCCTGTCCGGGCGTAACATCGTGCCCAACAGCGATAAACTACGCCTCGAAACGCGCGATCGCTTCCGGTCGGAGCTGATCGTCGCCAGCACCGAACTCACGCGCCACATCGACTACGACATCGACACGTCGATGGGCACGGTCCGCTTCCGCCAGCCGATCCTGAGCCGCGACAACAACCTGAATCCGATCTTCATCGTCGCCGATTACGAGGTCGAGGGCGGCAGGTCGGCGAAGCTGGCCGCCGCCGCCCGCGTCGCGACCAAGCTTGCGAACGGTCGCGTTGAAGTCGGCGCTGCGGTCATCCGCGACGAGACCGTCGGCAAGGCGACGGTGCTCGGCGCCGATATCAAGGCGCATGTCACCGCCAACACCGAGCTGCGCGGCGAGATCGCCAAGGGCGGTCGCGGCGGGCTGGGGCAGGGCCTCGCCTATCTGGCCGAGGTCGATCACCACGGCACCAAGCTCGATCTGCTCGCCTATGCGCGCCAGCAGGATACCGCGTTCGGCGTCGGCCAGCAGAATTTGGTCGAGGCGGGGACGCGCAAATTCGGGGTGGACGGCCGGCTGCGGCTGACCGATCGGCTGAGTGTAACCGGGCTGGGCTGGTACCAGCAGCAGTTGACCAACCCCGGCACGCGCGCCGCCGGCGAGGCCCGCCTCGAATATCGCCGCGATACCGGCACGATCTTCGTCGGCGGCCAGTTCGCATCGGATCGCGGCATGGACGGCAAGAACCGCGACAGCCGCCTGCTGACGGTCGGCGGTACGCAGGCGCTGTTCGGCGACAAGCTGACGCTCACCGGCCAGACCCAGTTCGCGCCCGGCGGCGACAGCGACAGCGTCGATTTCCCGATCCGTCACCAGATCCAGCTCGCCTACCGGATCAAGCCCGGCATCCGCCTGATCGGCGGGTACGAGATCGCGAACGGCGACGGCTATGTCGCGCATACCAAGCAGTTCGGCGTCGACGTCGCACCGTGGACCGGCGCCAAGCTGATGAGCACGCTGAACCAGCAGGCGATCGGCGAGAACGGCGCGCGGACCTACGCGCAATACGGGCTCAGCCAGTCGGTGCCGCTCGGCAAGAACTGGACCGTCGACGGCACGCTCGACGCGAGCAACACGCTCAAGGGCGAGATCCCGACGGGCGCGGTGGTCAATGCGTTCCAGCCGGTCACATCGGGCGGCTATGTCGGGCAGGACCAGACCAACGGCGATTATGCCGCCGCCACCTTGGGCGCGACCTATCGCCAGGCGCGCTGGTCATGGAACGGCCGGCTCGAATACCGCACCGCCGACAGCGGCGATCGCTGGGGGATCACGACGAACTTCCTGCGCACGCTGGGGCAGGGCAAGACGCTCGCGTCGAGCATCAAGGCGTACACGATCAAGGACAAGACCGGCGCGGTCGCAACCTATGCCACCGCCGACCTCGCGCTCGCCTTCCGTCCGCTCGACAGCCGCTGGTCGCTGCTCGAACGGCTCGAACTGCGGCACGAGGGTGCCGATGCGGGGTTCACCGACTCCAATGCTCTCGGTGTGCCGGCGTACGGCGGCGGCGACCAGGTGACGTCGCGGATCATCAACAACCTCGCGGTCAACTATCGCACCGGTCCGGAAGGGCTTGGCCACGGCACCGAGGCGACGCTGTATTACGGTGCGAAATACGTCGCCGGGCGCTTCGCCGACGATACCTATGACGGGTATATCGACGTCACCGGGTTCGAGCTGCGCCAGGATATCGGCACGCGGTTCGATATCGGCGTCGGCGGCTCGGTCCAGCACGCGTGGGAGCGTGGCGCATGGTCGTGGAGTGGCGGACCGTCGGTCGGCGTGTCGCCAGCCAAGAACACGTGGATCAGCGCCGGCTATAACGTGTCCGGCTACCGCGACCGCGATTTCGAGGACGACCGCTACACGCGGCAGGGCCCGTACGTGACGATGCGACTGAAATTCGACCAAACGACGATCGGTGGCGCCACGCGCGCGCTGTTCGGTGGACGGCGATGAATCACAGGGAGAGAAAAATGCCGATGCCGAACCAGCCTATGTCAATGCCGCTGCCCCGCGACTTTACCGATCATGGCCCGTGCGTCGAGGATCTCGCGCGGGCATTCGCGGCGCAGGACGCGGCGACCAGCGAGGCGTTGATCGAAACGCTGGCGACGCAGGCGATTCGGCAGTGGCGGCTGGACGACGCGACGTTCTGGCAAAGGGTGAAGTTCCAGGCGCGGATGATCCGGGCACAGATGGGATCGGCGGGAAGGCACCGAGGGGTGTAGAGCGACCCAAGGCAGGCGACTTCCCGGACAACGTAACTCGCCAGCCGCGGTTAAATGAGTCTTGCGCGCGATCCGCTAGCCGCTTTACGCGAAAGACCCCCGCTCCGGGGGCATGGAGCGAGGGCCAACTCAGCGTTCGTCACGCAGGCAAGAAATGGGGAAACCATCCGGGCAACAGGGGGAAAAATCCCGAATGCCCCACATCCGCAAGCCACTCTCTAGGGGGCCGAACCTGTCGCTTGCATGAATGACACCGATTTTATGTTACTTTCTTACACCCGTGCGGCGCGGATCGTTCCAGCGGAAGCTGTTATCGCTGACCGGTTCGCCGAACTTCTGGTTAGTCAGGCGGATCGTCGTCCGGTTGTTCTGGCTGTCGAGCGCGACCCAGCCCTGCAGCATCAGCCCGCCCGGTGCGCTCGCGTTGCGCACGAACACCAGCGTGATCCGGCCATATTCGGGATGCTTGGGATCGTTTGCCTCGACCGACACGATCCGCTGGTCGTAGCCGGGGACGAGCTTCGCATACCGCGTGATGTCGCGGGTCGGGTCGAGCAGTACGCCCAGCGGCGAGTTCTTGATCGGCCAGCGCTGCACCTGCTTCACTGAATAATCGATGAAGGTCAGCGCGCCGCCCTCCGCGACGATCAGGATCGGCACGCCCTTCTCATACTGGAAACGCAGCTTGCCGGGCTTCTTCAGCGTCAGCACGCCAGTCAGCACCTTGCCGTTACGATCCGCCTGCGAGAAATTCGCGGTCATCGTCTCGACCGATTGCAGGTGCTTTTGCACGGCGGCCAGGTCACCGGTCGCCTGCGCGGCGATCGGCGCGGGCACGGCGGCGACGGACAAAGCGGCGATCGTCGCGATCACCGCGGGGCGGGTATTGAACATCGAAATCTCCTTGAATGCCGACCGTTGCCCGCCCGCGCTTGAACCGCCACTGAATTCGATGCGCGGCTACCGCACAACCCGCATCCGTCATCCTGACGAAAGTCAGGACCCAGGATCAAGCAGGTCAACGAGTGTTACTCTGGGTCCTGACTTTCGTCAGGATGACGGGGGGCGGGGGGCGGGGGGCGGACAACGTCTAAAATCGGTTCCCCGCTACAGGGTAATCGCACCCTTCAGGCCAAGCACCGCGACGTCGTTCGCGTCGTGCACGCCGCCGGGGTTGTGGATGAACTGAACGTTCGGGCGCAACTCGAGCCACTTGGTCGGATGCACGCTGTAATAGATCTCCGACGCGTATTCCGCATCCTGCACCGCGGGCCGCGTCGGATCGAGTTCCTGCCCCTTCGCCACGCGCCCGTTCACGTTGGTCCGCGCCACGCCGAAGCCGAGGATGTCGCCCGGTCGCCACGGCACCAGCCCCTTGTAGAATAGCCCCGCCGCGATCTGATTGTCGGTGGTCGAGGTGGCACGATCGGCCTGCGTCGCGTTGAGGAACACGCTGAGCCCGGTGACCGACTTGCCGTCCTTCGAGGTGCCGGTGACCTGTTGCTGGATGTTGAAATACACCCCGTAGCGCGCGTTGCGGCGGAGCGGTTCGAGCCCGGTGATCGCAATCGGCCGGCGGTTCAGATCGTAGAACACGTCGTCGCCGTTCGAGGTGTTGACCCAGCCGCC
Organism: Sphingomonas faeni; assembly: GCF_040407495.1. Lineage (GTDB taxonomy): Bacteria > Pseudomonadota > Alphaproteobacteria > Sphingomonadales > Sphingomonadaceae > Sphingomonas > Sphingomonas faeni_D. The sequence goes on from NZ_JAPZPP010000003.1 coordinate 139,989, forward strand.
GACCTTGTACGCACCGACTCGACCGTCATCATCGCCGCGCCGCCATTCGGCTTCGACCGGAATCAGCGCGCCCGTCGCGCCGTGGAACCGGCCGATCACGAAGTCCTTTTCGAGGTTGCGCGGGTTCACTTCGTACGCGGCGGTCTTGAGCGTCAGATGGTCGTTGACGTCGTAGCGCAGTCGCGCGCCCCATTGCCCGACCGGCCAGTTATACCAGTAATCGCCGACCAGATTGCCAGGCTGCGCGCCGCAGAAGCTGAGGTTCTGGAAATAGCAGGAGAAGACCGCGAAATCCTCGCCGGGATTGGTGCGGCCGATCTTCAGTTCGAGCTTTTGCCCGAGTTTCTGCTCGTACCAGAATTGCGTGAGCCGGACGGTCTGGCCGCGGCCATAGACTTCCTGGACCTGTTGGAGCACGCCGAGATTGGCGTCGGCGCCAAGATCGCGGCCGCGGCGGTAGGTGACGGTCGCCTGGAACGCGCCGCCCTGGAGACCGATGACCTTGTCGAGATCGAGCAATACGCCGACGTCGAACTGGCCTGTCTCGCGCAACAGCTTCCGGTCGCCGCCCGAGAAATTATACCCGCTTTCCGACGCATAGCGCGCGCTGAGTCCGATCCCGCGATCGGCCAGACGTTTGCGGATATCGAACCAGTCGGCGAACAGCCCGGGCGGCGGTGTACGCTGCGTATCGGCGGTCAGCGCGGACGGGGAGAGATCGCTGTCGCGGCGGACGCCTGCACGGGGGCGGTGCTGCGTGTCGGTCGTGCTGCTGCCGGGGGTTTGCTTGGCGGTATCTTGTGCGGAGACCTGACCGGGTATGGCCAGCGCCAACGCTGCCGTTGCCGCCGTATAGAACCGCCGATACCCCATCACGCCCACCTGTTTTTCGTAACTTGTAGCAACCCCGTATACCGGGCTTTCGCAGTCCGAAACCCTCGACAAGTCAAAGGGACTCCCAGAATCCTCCCCCGCCAGGGGGAGGTGGCTGGCACTTGCCAGACGGAGGGGGCGGACAGGAATCGCCATCGTTCCGTGTCCTCCCCCTCCGTCACCCGCGGTGCCACCTCCCCCTGGCGGGGGAGGATCGTGACGCAGCGCTAGATCGCATGCCCCTCGGTATCGCGCAGCACTTCGCGGCGGCCGACATGATCGGGGCGGCCGACGATCCCGTCCTTCTCCATCCGCTCGATCAACCGCGCGGCGGAATTATACCCGATCCGCAACTGCCGCTGGAGCCACGAGGTCGACGCTTTCTGCGACTCGCAGACCAGCTGGATCGCCTGGCGATATTGCTGGTCCTCCGCGGAATCCTCACCGGTCGGCGAACCCTCCAACGCGAAGCTCTCCTCGGGCTCCTCCGTGACGGACGAGATGTAATCCGGCAGCCCCTGCGACCGCCAGTGATCCGCCACCAGCCGCACTTCGTCATCGGTCACGAACGGCCCGTGGACGCGGACGATGCCCTTGCCGCCCGGCATGTAGAGCATGTCGCCCTTGCCGAGCAGCTGCTCTGCGCCCTGTTCGCCGAGGATGGTGCGCGAATCGATCTTCGACGTGACGTGGAAGCTGATCCGCGTCGGCAGATTGGCCTTGATGACGCCGGTGATGACGTCGACCGACGGCCGCTGCGTCGCCATGATCAGGTGGATACCCGCCGCGCGGGCCTTCTGCGCGAGCCGCTGGATAAGGAACTCGACCTCCTTGCCCGCGGTCATCATCAGGTCGGCGAGCTCGTCGACGATCACGACGATCTGCGGCAAAACGTCGTATTCGAGCTTCTCTTCCTCGTACATCGGCGCGCCGGTGTCGGGATGATAGCCGGTCTGCACCTTCCGCCCGAGCGGCTGCCCCTTGGCCTTCGCGCCGCGCACCTTGTCGTTGAAGCCGGCGAGGCTGCGCACGCCGACGGAGGACATCTGGCGATAGCGATCCTCCATCGTCTCGACCGCCCATTTCAGCGCGCGCACCGCCTTGGCGGGATCGGTCACGACCGGCGACAGCAGATGCGGAATGTCGTCGTACATGCTCAGTTCGAGCATCTTCGGATCGATCATGATCATCCGGCACTGGTTAGGCGTCAGCTTGTAGAGCAGCGACAGGATCATGCTGTTCAGGCCGACCGACTTACCCGAGCCGGTCGTGCCCGCGACCAGCAGATGCGGCATCGGTGCGAGATCGGCGATCACCGAATCGCCCGCGATGTTCTTACCGAGGATGATCGGCAACTGCGCCGACTGGTCCTCGAACGTCTGGCTGCCGACGAGTTCGTGCAAGCTGACCGCCTCGCGCCGCGCATTCGGCAGCTCGATGCCGATCACGTTGCGCCCCGGAATCACCGCGACGCGCGCCGAAATCGCGGACATGTTGCGCGCGATATCGTCGGCCAGCGCGATCACGCGGCTCGCCTTGATGCCAGGCGCGGGCTCGAGTTCGTACATCGTCACGACCGGGCCCGGCCGGACCTCGATGATCGAGCCCTTCACATGGAAGTCGTCGAGCACGTTCTCCAGCAGTCGCGCGTTGCGCTCGAGGCCGGCCTTGTCGATCACATTGCCCTGGCTCGGCGGCGAGGGCGTCAGCAGGTCGAGGCTCGGCAGCGTGAAATTATCGCGCAGATCGAGCGACGACTGGCGCTCCTTGGGTTTCGCCTGCGACGGCGCGTTCTGGCGATCCGCGATTACCGGGGCAGGGCGGGGGTCGGGCTCGGCGACCGCGCGCGGCTCGACCGGTTTCCGGGTCAACGTCAGCGGCTCTTCGTCGTCCTCGTCGATCTCCGCAAAGCCATCATAGCCGAGTGCTTCGGTGCGATTGCGGCGGGGAAGGCGCCATTTGCGCTCGCCGAGATCGATCTCGATGCTCTTGCCCCAGACGATCGCGCCGGCGATCGCCGCGACCAGCCCGATTGCGCGCGCGGACCAGAGTTCGGCGACCGGCTGGCCGATGAAGCTCAACGCCCAATGCACCGCGCTGGACACCGACAGGCCGATCACGCCGCCCCATCCGGCGGGTAGCGCCAGCACCGACGTGCCGGACACGAACGCCAGCGCGCTCGCCATCAGCGCGACGCCGATCGCCGCGCCGCGCACCATCCGCACCCAATGCCCGAGCGGCGCGTCACGCCACAGTCGCATCCCGAGAATCGGTCCGATCGGCAGCAACAGCGCGACCGCCGGTCCGAACAGCGTGAGCGCGATATCGGCGAACCATGCACCTGGCGGCCCGACCAGATTGGCGGGGTCGCCGCCCGACGCGGTGTTCAGCGCCGGATCGCTCGGGTGATAGCTCGCCAGCGCCAGCGCCATCAGCAGCGTGCCGACGAACAACGCGATCGCCGCGATCAGCGCGCCGCTGCGGACGGCACCCGCCTTCACCGTCTCACGCCACAAGGCTGGCTGCGCGCGGCTGGCCATGACCCGTATTCTCCAGTTGCAGTATAATGCGGAAATGCATCGCGCTAGGCGGCCTCAACGTCAAGGTAACCACGCGACAACACGGGTTAAACCGCGTCGGGAACGTCGTTGGCAGCGACCGGCTGGCGGGATAAAGCGGCCTCATGGACACAGATGTAATCATCCTCGGTGGCGGGCTGGTCGGCGCGACGCTCGCCGTGGCGCTCGACGTGCACGGCATCTCGACGATCGTGATCGACCCCGCCGACCCCGCGGTGACGCTGGCACCGGGCTTCGACGGCCGTGCCTCCGCGGTGGCGAGCGCGAGCCACCGCATGCTCGACGCGATCGGCATTGGCGGGACGCTGGCGGGGCAGGGCTGTGCGATCCGCCAGATCCGGGTCAGCGATGGCCTCGAGCCCGGCGCGCTCGATTTCGTCCCCGCCGCGGACGATGGCGCGCTTGGCACGATGTACGAGAACAAGCTGCTCCGCCGAACGCTGTTCGACGCCGCGACCGCCGCGCCGCATGTCGACCTCCGCATGCAGACTCGCGCTACGTCGGTCGACCGTGCCGAATCGGGCGTCACCGCCACGCTGGACTCGGGCGACGTCATTCGCGCGCCGCTGTTGATCGCCGCGGAGGGCCGCAATTCGCCGACGCGCGAGGCCGCCGGAATCACGATCGCGCGCTGGTCGTACGAGCACACCGCGATCATCGCCGCGTTCCACCACGAACGTTCGCACGAGGATGTCGCGTACGAGATCTTCTACGCGAGCGGCCCGTTCGCGCTGCTCCCGCTGCCGGATGACGCCGATGGCCACCGCTCGGCGATCGTCTGGACGGTCGACTCGAAGAACGCGCCCGGCATGCTGAAACTGGGCGACCGCGCCTTCCTCGCCGAAGCCGAAAAGCGCATGGGCGGCTTCCTCGGCGCGCTGTCGATGGCGACGCCGCGGTCGAGCTATCCGCTCGGTTTCCACCACGCCGCGCGGATCACCGACCAGCGTCTCGCATTGGTCGGCGACGCCGGCCACGGCATCCATCCGATCGCCGGGCAGGGCCTCAACCTTGGCTTCCGGGATGTCGCGACGCTCGCCGAAGTGCTGGTCGAGGGCAAGCGTCTCGGCCTCGACCTCGGCGACGCAGCACTGCTCGCGCGCTACCAGCGTTGGCGCGGGCTCGACACGTTCATGACCGCCGCCGCCACCGACACGCTCACCCGCCTGTTCGGCCTCCCCGGCAAGACCGCCAGTGCCGTGCGTCGTTTCGGCATCAGCGCGGTCAACGCGATCCCGCCGCTCAAGGATCGCTTCATGGCAGAAGCACGCGGCGAGAGTGGCGACTTGCCGAAGCTGTTGCAGGGCCTCAAAATCTGAGGCGGGCAATCTGCCTGTCGTGAACGCGGGATAGCAGGGCCAACGCGAGTATGGCGCCGACCAGGCACATCAGCATGTCCCACTGCGTATCCCACGGGTCGCCCTGCGTGCCGAGAAACGCGTCCGCGCCCTGGCCGAGCGCGACGGCGGCGCCGAACTCTATCAGTTCGTACAAGGCGCTGACGGACAGGCAGTAGGCAAGGACGGTGATCGTCAGGAGCCGACGGGACGCGATGCTGCCGGTCCGGATGAGGATCTCGCGCAGGACGATCGCGGGCACGAAGCCCTGCATCAGATGGCCGAACCGATCATAGGGATTGCGGGCGAGATGCAGCCAGTCCTGCACCGCGAAACCCATCGGTACGCGTGCATAGGTGTAGGCACCGCCCAGCATCAGAACGAGGCCGTGTAGCGCGATCAGCAGCAGTGCCAGGTCGGTGAAGATGAAACGGCGGCGCAGTGCGATCAGTATCGGAAAGGCGACCAGAACGGGCGCAATCTCCATCCACCACGTCGCGCGATCGAATGGCGCCCAGCCCGATGCGACAAGCCCAAGTCCCCAAACTGCGCCAAGACTCCGGAGGCGGCGGTCGGTCGATGGCATCAATCGGGTACGCGTCCGCCAAGCTGCCGCGCTTCCTCGACAAGCATCACAGGAACGCCGTCTTTGATCGGATACGCAAGGCCGGCCGCGTCCGAGATCAGTTCCTGCGCGGCCTGGTCATAGCGGAGCGGCGTTCGCGTCATCGGGCAGACGAGGCGTTCGAGCAGCCACGGATCGAGCGCGCTCACTGCAACGTCACCGATTCGTCGCCGTCATGCCGCCCGAAGAACTGCATCAACTGGATGATCAGTTCGGCGCGCTGTTCAATGTCCGGCGCTTCGAGCAGGGCCTGCTTTGCCGCGGCATCGAACGGTGCGATCTGGGCGATGCCGTTGACCAGGCTCTCGTCGTCGAGCCGGCCGACCGCATCCCAATCGACCGCATAGCCCTGCATGTCCGCGAAGCGACGCGACTCCAACTCCAGCGAAGACCGGCGCCCAAGCGACAGCGTGTCGTCCTCGATCAATGGCAACAACTCCGCCTCGACCTGGCGGAACGCGGTCGTCACATCCAACTCGCGGACGATCCGGAACAGCGCGATACCCACCAGCACGACGTTATAGCGCCCGTCGTCGAGCGCCTCGACTTCGGCGATCTTGCCGACGCAACCGATGTCGTACAGCGCGTTCGCGTCGTCATGCGGTCCGCCCCGCGGCTGGATCATCCCGATCCGCCGGTCGCGCGCCATCGCATCGCTGATCATCGCCCGATAGCGCGGCTCGAACATGTGCAGCGGCAGGTGCATGCCGGGGAACAGCAGCGCCCCCGGCAGCGGGAAGATCGACAGCCGCGTGGTGGCGCGCGGGGGGGCGGACTCGGTGGTCATCCGAACAGGATCGCAGACAGGCGGCGTCGCTGTCCAGACACCCACGGATCCTCGAGCCCGACGACCTCGAACAATTTCAGCAACTGCGTCCGCGCCGCGCCCTCGTTCCAGTCGCGCTCGGTGGCGATGATGCCGAGGAACGTGTCGGCGGCCACATCACGGTCGTTCGCCGCCATCTGGCCGTTGGCGAGCGCGAACCGGGCCTGAAGGTCGTCGGGGTTCTCTTCGACCGCGGCCAACAGCGGCGACAAATCCTCAACCGGCGGGGCCGACTGTGCGAGTGCGAGTGCGGCCTGCGCACGGGTAATGGCCGGGTCCTTGGCGATCGCAGGATCGAGATTTGCCAGCCAGTCGCTCGCCTCGTCGAGCTGCCCGGTCGCGACCAGTGCGCGGACGAAGCCGGCATGGACCTGCGGATGCTCGGGCGCAATTTCGGCGATCTCACGGAAAATCCCGAGCGCGCGCTCGCCATCATTGGCTGCGAGCGCCTCTTCGCCGATCGCGATCAACGGCTCGACGTCGGGCAACGCGTCGGTTGCGCCGGCTTCGATCGGCAGCTGCTTGAGCAACTGGTCGAGGATCACGCGCAACTGCGATTCGGTCCGCGCGCTGGTCATGTCGGCGACCAGCTGGCCCTGGAACATCGCATAGACGGTCGGGATCGACTTGATCTGGAATTGCGCGGCGATGAACTGGTTCTTGTCGGTATCGACCTTCGCCAGCACGACGCCCTTGTCGGCGTAATCCGCGGCGACCTTCTCCAGCGTCGGCGTCAGCGCCTTGCACGGCCCGCACCATTCCGCCCAGAAATCGATGATCACGAGGCTCGTCATCGACGGTTCGACGACATCGCGACGGAACGCCTCGACGGCGTCCTTCTCCGCGGGGGACATTCCAAGCGTGGCCAAGTTCAACTCCCGTGTAATCCAGACGCGCTATTTGGGGCGCGCCCGCGGCGAATGCCACCTCTAGGATGGATCGATATTCACGACAAACGTGCGGTGTCGTCGTACGGTGCGAGCCATCCCGGGCTTGAGCAAGGATCGAAGGCCGCGAACGTTGCCCCCTGCTGGTCCTGCGATTCTGCGCTTGCCGGGCGACGACGGTGATACCTGCGCCGAACAACTCACGGCCGGCTACTCAGACCGATCCTCCCCTGCCAGGGGGAGGTGGCGCCGAAGGCGTCGGAGGGGGCGGACACGGAACGCCAGCCATCGCTTTCCCCCCCCTCTATCTGGCAAGAGCCAGCCACTTCCCCCTGGCGAGGGAGGATCGTAGGGGCGAACGGCGATCCGCCGTCAATGAAAGTCCCGCGACTTGGGCAGAACGCGCACATCGCGGGGGTGCGTCGCGCGCGGATGATGCGCGCGGGCATCGGGACTTCGCGTGAGGACCGGCCGGATCACCTCGTCGACCCGTGCCAGCGGCGGCTCCAGCGCGTGATCCTCCGACAACAGACGCAGCATCTCGGTGCGATCCTGCACGCGCGACGTCATCAGGTGCGTCACGCCTTCCTCGCTACGCTGGATCACGCCCTCCAGCACCATCAGCCGCGACGCCATCACCGCGCGACGATTCGCCTCGAAATCACGCGCCCACATCAGTCCGTTGGTGATCCCCGTCTCGTCCTCGATCGTCACGAAGATCGCATTGCCCTTGCCCGGCCGCTGCCTGACCAGAACGACGCCCGCCACTTTCGCGCGCCGCCCGTCCTTGGTGGCGTTGGCCTGCGCGCTCGACAGGATACCCTCGGCGGCGAAACGTTCGCGCAGGAACGCCATCGGATGCGCCTTCAGCGAGAGTCGCGTCGTCTGGTAATCCGCTGCAACCTGTTCCGACAGCGGCATCGCCGGCAGGTGCGCGTCGGGCTCCGCGCCAAGCTCGGGCACCTCTGCCGCCGCGAACAGCGCAAGCTGCTTGGGCGGCGTCCGGCGCACATCCCACAAAGCCTCGCGCCGCTCCTTCGCGACCGACCGAAACGCATCCGCATCGGCGAGCAGGTTCATCGCCCGCTGCGGCAGGTTCGCGCGCCGCGCAAGGTCCTCGATCCCAGCGAACGGCGAGGTCCGAACGCGAACGATCTCGTCCGCCCAATCCTTCCGAAACCCATCGACCTGCCGGAATCCGAGCCGCACATCCTCCCCGGTACGGGGAGGGGGACCATCCGCAGGATGGTGGAGGGGGGGCGCCGCGGACGCTCCGCCTGGAAGGATGGCATCCCCAAACGCCGCGCTCGTAACAGGCCCAGCCGCAAGCGATACGTCCGCGGAAGCCCCCCTCCACCCCGCTGCGCGCGGTCCCCCTCCCCGTGCCGGGGAGGATAAGCTGTTATCCCACCCGCTCGCATTCACATCGACCGGCAGCACGCACACCCCGTGCTCGACCGCATCGCGCACCAGCTGCGCCGGCGCATAAAATCCCATCGGCTGCGAATTGAGCAACGCGCAGCAGAACACCGCCGGGTGAAAGCATTTGATCCACGACGAGACGTACACGAGCCGCGCGAACGACAGGGCATGACTCTCGGGAAACCCGTACGACCCAAACCCCTCGATCTGCTTGAAACAGCGCTCGGCGAACTCGCGCTCGTAGCCCCGGCCGACCATCCCGCCGATCAGCTTGGCGTGGAAATTGTCCATGCCCCCAACTTTTCGGAACGTCGCCATCGCCTTGCGCAACTGGTTCGCCTCGTTCGGGGTAAACCCTGCGGCGACGATCGCCAGCTTCATCGCCTGTTCCTGGAACAACGGCACGCCGTAGGTGAAGCGGAGCAGTTGCTTGAGTTCGTCGGCCGGCCCGAACTTCGGATCGGGCGAGGGGTATTCGGCCACCTCCTTGCCGCTGCGCCGCCGCAGATACGGATGCACCATGTCGCCCTCGATCGGCCCCGGCCGGACGATCGCCACCTGCACGACCAGATCGTACAGCTCGCGCGGACGCAACCGCGGCAGCATGTTGATCTGCGCGCGGCTCTCGACCTGGAACACGCCGATGCTGTCGCCCTTGCAGAGCATGTCATAGACTCGGTCGTCCTCGGCCACCGCAATCGTGTCGAGCAGGTGATCGCCGTGACCATGCTCGCGCATTAGGTCGAACGCCTTTCGGATGCACGTCAGCATCCCGAGCGCGAGGATATCGACCTTCATCAGCCCGAGCGCGTCGATATCGTCCTTGTCCCATTCGATGAAGGTGCGCTCCTCCATCGCGCCGTTATGGATCGGCACCATTTCGTCGAGCCGCCCCTGGGTGAGCACGAACCCGCCGACATGCTGCGACAGATGGCGCGGGAATTCGAGCAGCCGGTCGACCATCTCGCGCAACCGCGCGATCTCCGGATTGTCGACGTCGAAGCCGGTTTCGGCAAAGCGCTGTTCCTGGAACCGGCTTGAGAAACTGCCCCACACCGTGCTCGTCAGCCGCTGCGTCACGTCCTCGGTCAGCCCAAGCGCCTTGCCGACCTCGCGCACCGTGCTCTTCGGCCGGTAATGGATGACGGTCGCGGCGATCGCGGCGCGCTCGCGACCATAGCGGCGATAGATATACTGCATCACCTCCTCGCGCCGCTCATGCTCGAAATCGACGTCGATATCCGGCGGCTCGTCACGCTCGCTCGACACGAACCGCGAGAAGAGAAGGTCGTATTTCATCGGATCGACCGAGGTGACCCCAAGCAGGAAGCATACGACCGAGTTGGCGGCCGAGCCGCGCCCCTGGCACAGGATCGGTGGATCCTGCGCGCGGGCAAACCGGACGATGTCGTGCACGGTCAGGAAATAATAGGCGTATTTGCGCTCACGGATCAGCGCGAATTCCTCGTGGAGCAGCGCCCGCATCTTCTCCGGCACGCGGTAGTCATAGCGTTCCAGGGCGAGTTGCCAGACATGATGCTCGAGCCAATCCTGCGCCGCCCAGCCGGCCGGGATGGGTTCGTGCGGATATTCGTATTTGAGATCGTCGAGTGAGAACGCGATCCGCGACAGCAACCGCGCGCTCTGCGCCACGGCGTCAGGGCGGTCGCGGAACAGCCGAGCGATCTCCTCCTCGGGCTTCAGATGCCGCTCGCCGTTCGCGGCCAGCAGGCGCCCCGCCTTGTGGATCGTGGTCCGCTCGCGAATGCAGGTGACGACATCGTGCAGGTCGCGGTCGTCGGTATAGGCGTAGAGAGCGTCGGTGGTCGCAAGCACGGGAACGCCCGCCGCATCGGCGATCCGCCCCAACCGCGCCAGCCGCCGCCGATCGCGACCGCCCCGCGGCATCGTCACCCCCAGCCAGACCGAATCGGACCCCAGTCGCTTCACCGCCTTGAGGATTGTCGACAGATCGCGTTTGCGCCGTTCGGGCAGGGCGTCGCCGTCGGGTAAAGGCGATACCGGAACGGCCCCTCTCGCACTGCTTTCGGGCATGACGACCAGCATCATGTCGGCATGGTGCGCGATCAGGTCGCCTAACCCGAGGATGCAGCCGCCCTTTTCGGCACGCCTGTTGCCCACGGTCAGCAACCGCGTCAGCCGGCCCCAGCCGTGTCGTGTCGCGGGGTAGGCGACGATGTCCGGCGTACCGTCCTCGAAGATCAGACGCGTGCCGACCACCAGTCGGAAATCGATCGGCGGCATCGCCATGCCGAGCAGACCGGCGCGTGCCTTCTTCAACGCCTGGTGCGCGCGGACCACGCCGGCGACGGTGTTGCGATCGGCGATCCCGATCCCGCCGAGCTCCAGTTCCACCGCACGCCCGACCATCGCACCGGCATCGCTCGCCGCATCGAGGAACGAGAAATTGGTCGCGGCGACGAGTTCGGCGAACCCGGTCATGACGCTGGCGCGCTCACGCGAAGACACCGTGGAGGTACCAGCGCGGCGCCTCCATCTCGGAATACAGGCCGTGGCGGAAGATCCAGAAGCGGCGGCCGCGGCGGTCTTCGATGCGGTAGTAATCGCGCGTCGGTATGTCCTGGCGCCGCCACCATTCGCCGGCGATCCGTTCGGGGCCTTCGCTATGCGCGACGTCGTGGACGGTGCGGCGCCAGCGGAACCGGTGCGGCGGGCCGTCGGGGACCTCGGCCATCATCGATTCGATCGGTTGCGGCGGGTCGAACAGGTAGATCGGCCGCAGCGGCGGCTCGCCGGTTTCGGGCGCGACCCACGGTGTCGGGGCAGGGGCCTCGGCGGCGGGCAGCATGAGTTCGGCCTGCTCGGGTATGTGGCTGTCGCGTACCGAGAACCGACGCACGCGCCCTCGGCCCAGCCGTGTGCCGAGCTGATCGACGAGTTGCGCGACCTCGCCTTTCTGCGCTTCACCGCCCTCCAGCTTCAACTGCGAGGCATCGAGCTTCTCCGCGAGCGCAACGTCGAGCCGAACGAGGTCATAGCCGAACCCCGGATCGAGCGGATCGGCTAGGCTGTCGATCCGTTCGCGGAACAATCGCATCAACAGCGCCACGTCGCGTGTCGGTTGCCCGGTCTCGATCCGCAGCCGCTGGACGAGGCCGTCGGCGCGGAAGAGACGCGCCTCCCACCGCCGGCCACCTTCGTGACGATCGGCTAGCTGTCCCGCGGCTTCGGTGGCGAGTTCGGCGAGCATCTCCAGCGCGTATTCGGTGCGCGCGATGGGTTCCGCAAAACGCCGTTCGACACCGATCTTGGCCACCGTGCGCCGTGCGACGATCGGCCCTTTCACCGACCCGTCGAGTCGGCGGATCATCATCGCCGCTTCCTCGCCGAATCTTGCAGCAATCGTCGCGAGCGGACGCGCCATCACGTCGCCGACGGTCTTCAGTCCCGCGCGTGAGAGGGCGGTCGTGGCATCCTCGTCGAGGCCGAGCGCCGCCACCGGCAACCGCTTGACCGCGCGCTTTTCATCCGGCGCCGGCGCCCCCGCATACCGCGCCAACGCCCGCGCGGTATCGGGCGTATCGCCGAACGCGTGACGCACCAGCAGACCGCGTCGCGCGAGGCGCTCCTCCAGATCGGCCGCCAAACGCCGTTCGCCCTCGAACTCGTGGACGCACCCGGCGATGTCGAGGATCAGCCCATCGGGTTCGTCGAGCGCGACCGAAGGCGTGTAGCGCTGACACCCGTCCGCCAGCCGCTCGAGCCATTCGTGATCGGCATGCGCGTCATGCTCGTAGACCTCGAGTTCGGGTATTTGCGCCCGCGCATCCGCCAGCGTCAGACCGGGCCGGAGCCCTGCTCGCATGGCTTCACGGTCCAGCGCCTTGAGCCGAATCCCGCCCGACACCGTCTCGACGAACGCGATCGGCGTCTCAGCCCGTCCGACGAACAGATGCGGCCGCATCGTCCGCAGCCGCTCGATCGGCAGCCACGGGAATACCAGCGCCAAGTAGCGCCGCGGAATTACCGCCTGTGCCTTCGGCACTGACGGTTTCGAAGGCGGTTTGGTCGAAGATGTGCGCGTCACGGTCCCACTCCACACGCCAGCGAAGACCGGCCTGGCCTCCGCGTCGGCGTAGCAATTCGATGTCGAAGGCAGGTTTGCCAGGTGCGTCGGCTTCCAACAGCCGGGAGCAAGATGCTGCCACGCGCCAGCGCGACGCGGCCGCACTCGGCACCGGTTCGGCCCCGATGCGCAGGCTGAGGATGGTCACGCCCGAGGCTTCGGCCGCCAGCATCAGCCGTCGCGTCGCGGTCAGGTCGATCCCCGGCGCGCGTCCCCAGGATTCGATCAACAGCGTGCCGAGCCCATGACACCGCGCGGCATCGGCGGCGGCACGCAGCAAGCTCGCCTCGTCCTCGACCAGGCCCAGCACCAGCGACGTCACGTCGAGCCCCATCTCGGCCAGCCCGGTCGCATGCAGCCGCCCGCCCTGACGCTCGCTCGCCTCGGTCCGCAACCACATCACGGGCGCCGCACGCGCCGCCAGAACCGACGCAACCGCGAACCCCGCGCCACTCGCCGAATCGTCGACGGTGGCGAAAATCTCGTGCAACTGCGCCTTCGCCATTCCCTGCGTCAGCCACGCATCGTCGGCACGGCCATCGCCCTGAGTCGGCATCCCCGTCGTGGCGATCCGCTTCAGGCGGGCGATCAGGGCGGACGACTCGTTCACAACTGTTCTTGTAATGTTCTAGTACCGGAGTCGCCAAGCGGAATCTTTTCCGGCGGTCGATCCCGGACCGTAATCGACGTGGATAAAACCACCGGGACACTGCACTTCGGTCGCTCGCAGATGATGCACGGTTCATCCGCGAGCATGACGCAAACATGAAAAATACGACAGGAACAGTGTCTTTTCTGAGACACTAAATCCGCGATCTTGCGAGCACCTGATCTCACTTATTTACAGTTTTGCGACACGGCCTCACGTCTTCCGCCACGCCACATTCCTCCCCGGGTGCGGCCGTTCCGGAACGCGCTCGATGCCATCCTCGCGAAGGGTGGAGACGGGCCCAGTGAGAGATTGCTTGCCATGACCACCACCATCGCTTTCCGGCCGACGCTGCTTCGTAGCTCGGCGCTTTCGGCACTCGTTTTCGCCGGGCTGATCGGCACCGTGCCTGCCTTCGCGCAGGATGCCCAGGTCCAGCCCAGCACGTCGGTTTCGACGCCTCCCCAGGGCGACGTCTCGCCTGCACCGACCGCCGCGCCAACCGCGGCCCCTGCTCCCGCCGCCGCTACCGCCGCCGCCGACGCCGATCAGCCGCAGGACATCGTCGTCACCGGCACGCTGTTCCGCCGCACCGACACCGAGACGCCGTCGCCGGTCACCGTGCTGACCGCGGACTCGCTCGCCAAGGCCGGCATCAACAACGTGTCCGACGCGGTGCGGTCGATCTCCGCCGACAGCAGCGGGTCGGTCCCGACCTCGTTCACCGGCGGCTTCGGCGCCGGCTCGTCGGGGGTCTCGTTGCGCGGTCTGTCGGTGAACTCGACGCTCACCCTGATCGACGGCCTGCGCACCGCGAACTACCCGCTCGCGGACGACGGCCAGCGTTCGTTCGTCGACCTGAACACCATCCCGAACGCGATCGTCGACCGCGTCGAAGTGCTGAAAGACGGCGCCTCGTCGAGCTACGGCGCGGATGCGATCGGCGGCGTCGTCAACATCATCATGAAGAAGGAGATCGTCGGCGCGTACGGCACGGTCGAGGGCGGCGTGACGCAACGCGGCGACGGCGGCAGCCAGCGCGCAACGCTGACGCTCGGCACCGGACGGCTAAAGGAGCAGGGCTTCAACTTCTACGTCAGCGGCGAATATCAGCACAACGACGCGATCTACAATCGCAACCGCGGCTTCCCGTACAACACGCAGGATCTGACCTCGATCGGCGGCGACAACAACAATGCGGGCTCGGTCGCGCCGGGTCAGACCACCAGCGCGGTCGTCGCGCCGACCACGGTGACGACGCCGGGCAATATCCTGTCGGGCACCGGCCTCGCGACCGGTCCGTTCCAGGTGCTCAATCAGAATGGTTGTGCGGCCGGGCAGACGCTCGTTACCACGCCGCGCGATGGCACGACGTTCATCGATCAGGGCTGCGAGCAGAACCTGGTCTCCCAATACGGCCAGATCCAGCCCGAACAGACCCGGTTCGGCGTCACCGTCCACGGCACCGCGCAGATCAACGACAAGACGCAGGCCTATCTGATCGCGTCGTATTTCCAGAACGACGTGAAGTCGCAGGGCAATCCGTCGCTGATCCGCTCGGCCAACCCGGTCAACACGCAGAACATCGTCCTGCCCGCGACCTTGGCGAACGGTGCCGACAACCCGAACAACCCGTACCCCAACGACCCGGCCGCGATCCGCTACCGGTTCGGCGACATCGCCAGCACCTCCGAGTACAAGAACCACGTGATCCGCGCGGCCGCCGGCATCGATGGCCAGTTCGGCGAGGGCTGGGGTTATTCGGCGTCGATCACCGCGGCGCATTCGTGGCTCGACATCACGCAGGACGGCTATCTCAACCTCGCCGGGCTGCAGACCGCGATCACCACCGGCAGCTATAATTTCGTCAATCCCGAGCTGAACACCGCCACGGTGCGTGCCTCGATCTCGCCGACCGTCCGCACGCAGGCGACCAGCGATCTCGACATGATCCAGGGCGTCATCACCAAGGACCTGTTCCAGCTTCCGGGCGGTCCGCTGCAGCTCGGCGTCGGCGGCTCGGTCCGCTACGAGGCGCAGAACGATCCGAGCCAGAACCCGAACTTCACGACGATCAACCTCAACCAGTTCTCGGCCGTCGGCAATCGCACCGTCGAATCGGCGTATTTCGAAGTCAACGCGCCGATCCTGTCCAGCCTGGAGATCGACGGCTCGGGCCGCTTCGATCACTATTCGGAAGGCTATAGCCACTTCTCGCCGAAGATCGGGGTCAAGTTCACGCCGATCCGCCAGGTCGCGCTGCGCGGCACCTTCTCGAAGGGCTTCCGCGCCCCGAGCTTCGCCGAGACGTCGGGCTCGGTGGTCGGCTTCACCACCGCCGTGCCGCCTTGCTCGGTCCAGGCGCAGCACGGCGCCACGGTCACCGGCACGACCTGTTCGGGCGGCAGCGCGTACAACCAGTCCTATTCGATCGGCTTCAACACCGCAGGCAACCCGGACATCAAGCCCGAGCTGTCGCGCAGCTTCACCGGCGGCGTGGTCGTCCAGCCACTACGCTGGCTGAGCTTCACCGCGGATTACTACAACATCAAGAAGACGCGCGTCATCACCGGCGGCCCGCTCGCGAACCAGGCGCTCGCCGCCTATTACGCGGGCACCGCGCTGCCGACCGGCTACAGCGTGACGCCGGACGCGATCGATCCGTCCTACCCGAATGCCCCGGCCCGCGCGCTGTTCGTCAACTCGCCTTATGCCAATGCCGCCGCGCTCAAGACCTCGGGGCTCGATTTCTCGGCGCTGGTGCAGCTGAAGCCGAGCGACGATTTCCACTTCACCAGCCGCGCCGAGGCGACCTACATCCTGCATTACGACTTCAAGCAGAGCGATGCGGATCCGTTCGTCGATTTCGTCGGCACGCAGGCGCCGTACATCACCTCGTCGGGCGCGGGCACGCCGGCATGGCGCGGCAACTGGCAGAACAGCATCGACTACAAGGCGTACACGCTGACTGCGACGGCGTATTACACGTCGGGCTACAAGGCGGTGGCCTATGACCAGTACGGGGCAAATCCGGTTACCGGTGCTGTCGACTGCGCCACCAGCAGCACCTATCAGGGCACCGATCCCGACTTCAACTGCCACGTGAAGCACTTCGTCGACGTCGACCTGACCGGCAACGTGAAGGTCAACGACAAGTTCGACCTGTATTTCAACGTGGTCAACCTGCTCGACCAGAAGGCGCCGCTGAACGCGGGCAACTATGCCGCGGTCAACTACAACCCGACCTACACGCAGATCGGTGCGGTCGGCCGGACGATCAGGATCGGCGCGAACTTCCAGTTCTGATCGCTTCGCACGACGTACGACCACGAGGGGGCGGACGGCAACGTCCGCCCCTTTTGCGTGCCGGTCGTACCCGCCGGACCACATTTTTATCGTAAGAATGCAGAAGGCGCTTGCCGTCCCGGAAACACCGGGCTAACAGCGCGCCTCACCCAGTCGCCGTGTCGCTTCAGACCGGTGACATAGGCGCCAGAGCGGGCGTAGCTCAGGGGTAGAGCACAACCTTGCCAAGGTTGGGGTCGAGGGTTCGAATCCCTTCGCCCGCTCCAGTTTTCCTACGGAAAACAGCTGTCGAGGCCGATGCGGCCCTCCCGACAAACTTCTCATATTCAGCATGTGATATCGCCGTCGAACACGTCGACATCGGCGGTACCGGTCGTCGTGCACATAGCCATCATTCGAGGTCGACCGGTCATGGTACGCCAGCCATGGTACGCCGCTCAGCGCGTCCCCGGCGACGAGCCGACGTCCGGCACCTCCGAATCACGCGCCCATTCAAGACGGAGGCGCCCGCCCGCCCTGCCGACCGCCGGCTTGCCGCCGCGCGCGCCAATGCCCTCGGCGACCGCAGTGCGCTGGCGCAGCGTCCCACCGCTTACGTCGAGCGTCCGGGCCAGTCGGGCGGACACCCATTGCGCCTGATCGAGCGCGGCATCGTCGATCACGCCTGCCTTGATCGCGATATCCGGCAAGGCGACATCGCCGGGCGGGGCCAGAGTCACGTGCCAGTCGGGCACCGCGGCATCCGCGCGTCGCTCCAGGTCGCGATACCCCGCTATGCCCAGGCCGGGCAGCGGCGCCGCGGTGGCGCTGATCGTGCGCGACGCGCCATCGACGGTGGCCGATCCCGCCGGAACACCCGCGATCAGCGCGACGTCGGCGATCGCCCGGTCGCGGGTGCGGGCGGCGAGCAAGGCGTCGCCATTACCCGCGCGCGCGATCTGTGCCGCCTCGACCGCGCCGGTTTCGGGCGAGATCCGGACCTGGTCGATATGGACGTCGACCGGTCGGGCGAGCCGCCGGCGCAGGTCCGCGGCAAGCTTGCGGTCCGCATTGGGCTCGATCCGCGGCGTCAGCATCACCGCGCGTACCCGGACCGGCGTGGCGCCGTGGTCGATCTCGACCTGGCTCAGCCGCGCGCCTGCCGGAAAGTCCTCCCCCAGCGCATCGCGGACCTGCCGCTGCGCAACTGCCTCGAAGGCGATCCGGCGCAGCCCGGCGCCCAGCGGGATCGACAGCACCCCGATCGCGACCGCGAACAGGACGAGCTGCACGCCGGTGTGGTGCGGCGACAGATGGCTGCCAAAGCCATAGCAGCGCGCGACCAGCGGCGGCATCAGCGCGATCGCGATCGCCACGCCGACCACCGTGCCGCCACGTCCGCGGATCAGCGCATAGCCGCCCGCGATCGCCGACAGCAACGCGACGAGCAGGTCGAACAGCGTGGGCTGCGTCCGTCCGGCGATCTCGCTGGTGATCGTCTGGACCGGCGACATCAGGATCAGCACCACCGACAGGCTGACCGCAATGACCGCTCCGAGCACGAGCGCCGTCGCGGCGCGGCGTATCTCGTGGAAATCGAGCGTGGCGATGCCGAAACCGAGGCCGATAATCGGCATCATCAGCGGCGACAGCAGCATCGCGCCGATCAGCACCGCGACCGAGGGCATGAGCAGGCCGAGCAGCGAGATCGCCGCGGAGATGACGATCAGGAACGCGTAGCGGCCCGACCATCCGGCCTCTTCGGCGATCTGCCGCAGCACGCCATCGTGATCGACGCCCTGCGTCGCGCCGTGTCTGGCCTGCGCTAGCCAGGTTCGCGGCAAAGCAAGGACTCCGGTGTGTTTCACATCGATGGGAAGGGCTCCGTCATGGCGAACGTCTTGAAAAGACCGCGATACGGAACCGTGCCGATCCGCGACGACGTTTACAACATGCGTGCCGGTCGCATCGGACCAGACGGTGGTTCGATCACGCTTGCCCGAGTGCAAATACGCCATGCCCGGCGACCTCGAAGGCCGCCCGGCCGGTGAGATCGCCGGTGGAGCGCTCCGTTCAGAAGCGCGCGCGTACGCCGAGCCGGTAGATGCGACCCAGCGTGTCGTACAGTGCGGGGTTCACGTCGAGCCCGGTATTGGTCTGCGGTGCGGGCGCCGGATCGTGATCCAACAGGTTGTCGACCTTGAAGAACATGCTGACCTGCTTGGTCACGTTCACCGATCCGCCGAGGTCGAGGTAGAACGCGCCCTTCATCTTATTGTAGTCGATGGTCGGGTGATTGGCGGTCGAGACCGGGCAAGCGCTGGTGCAGACGACATATTGGTTGCCGAACACCCCGTCCGAGAACCAGCGCTCCTGGAGGTTGAGACTGAAGACGTCGTTGTCGTAGCTTTGCGTCGCCAGCCACTTCCAGTCCGGCGTCGCGCCATTGTTGGCCCCGGCCTGATCCACGACAGCCACATTGGCGATCCCGGCATCGACGAGGAACTCCTTCACATGCGTACCGAGGATGCGCATCGTGAAATTACCGGGAATACCGAGCGGCTTCTTCCACTGATAGCTCGCCTCGATGTCGAACCCGCTGGTCTTCCACGATGCCAGATTGAACGGCTGGACGTTGATGAAATTGCCGCCCTGAACCGGACTGTTGAGCACGAAGCCGCCGCAGAACGCCTGGTTGCCCTCGAAGCAGAAGCGGACGATCTGGTCCGCCGACAGCGTCGAGATCACGCCGTCCAGCTTGATCTTGTAGTAATCGAACGACAGGCCGAGACCCGGTGCCCATGAGGGGTGTGACAGGACGATACCGACTTCTGTGTTGCGCGCGATCTCCGGCTTCAGGTCGGGGTTGCCGACGGTGTTCTGGAACGCCTGGACGCCGCCGCCTGGTGGGAACGGGTTGGTGAAGTTCGGCAGCGTGGTGACGGTCGGCGCGGCGAACAGTTCGGACAGGTTCGGTGCGCGGACGTCGCGCGACGTGACGGCGCGCAACCGGATGCCGTCCAGCGGCGTATCCCAGGTGCCGCCGGCCTTCCAGGCCCAGACCGTGCCCGAGGTGCTGTAATGCGTCACGCGGCCTGCGCCGTTGAGATTGGCGCGACCGATCGCCTTGCTGTCGAACAAGGGCAGGTTGAGCTCGAGGAATCCTTCGTACACCTCGTACTTGCCGCGGCCGTTCTTGTAGTTGCCCGCAGCCCAGTTGCTGCCAAGCGACGAATTCAGGAGTGGATCGGCGGGATAGGCGGTGCTGTTCGGGCTGACGGCGGTGACACCGGCGCCATAAGGATCGCCGTGGACGCGGTAGAATTCGCGGCGATACTCGCCACCGAACGCGACGGACAGGGGCCCGGCCCATAGGTTGAGCGGCTCACCCGAGAAGTTGAGGCTCGCCACGTCCTGCGTCAGCTTGGTGCGTTGGAGCGGCCCGTTGCCAGGTTGCACATAGGCGAGCGCGGATGCCGACGGCACCGCGCCACCGAAAATGTTGATCGGCTGGCAACCGGCGGCGCGTGCGACCGGATCGGCACAGACGATCGCGCCGTTCAGCGTGATCGCGTTGGTCGCGGCGACGTAGCGCGACTGCAACACGGTATTGTCGACGTCGATCGCCACGAGGGTGATGCCGTGTTCGTAATACGCGTCATAGGTCCACGGCGTCCCGCCGATGTCGAACTTGCCCTTCAGCCCGCCGACGAAGCGGTATTGGCGACGATCCGTCTGGACCAGTGGATCGGGGAAGTTGCCGTTGCTGGTGCCGAAGCCGAACTGCGTGATTCCCACGGTATTGGTGGCGGGATTGATCGCCGTCGCACAGCGATCACGCACCAGCTGCGGCAGGAAGGGGTTGGCGCACTGCACGGTCAGGCTGGCGCGGTTGTAGCCCGGGCTTGGCTGGTTGCTGGTCTTCACTTGCGCGATGTTGACGGTCACATAGGCTTCGTTGTTCTCCGCGAAATCGAAGCCGATCCGCCCGAAGCCGTTCAGTCGCTCAAGCGACGATTTCAGCGACGCGCCCGAGCCCGGCGCACCGCTCAGGTCGCCGCCGACGCAGAAGCTATTGCCGGGGAAGCAGCCGGTAACGCCGGCCGGGGCATTGTTGTTCGGAACGTTGCGGACCGGGACGCCGTTCGACCCATAGTTGAAATTGTACGGCGCGCCGTTCTGGTCGAACGCGATGCCCTGCAGCGGACCGTTGTTGATCAGGCCGTAGCGCGCATATTGATAGGGCTGGGCATAGTCGCGATAATTGAACTCCGGCAGGCCGTTGTTCTTCTGATTGGTGCTGACGAGCGTGGTGGCGCGGTACCAGTCGCGCCGCTTGGCGAGGTCGGTGCCGAAATCGCCCGGGCCGACGCCGTCTTCGTCGTCATATTCGCCGCTGACGATCAGGTGCAGCTTGTCGCCGAACAGCGACGTGCCGAACGCGGCCTGGACCAGGCCCTGCTTGTCGTCGCCATAGTTGGTGATGCCGCCCTGGACGTTCGCCTTGAAGCCCTTGAAGCGCGTGTCGGTGATGAAGTTGACCACGCCACCGACCGCGTCCGAGCCGTAGGAGGCCGATGCGCCACCGGTGACGACGTCGACGCGCTTGACCAGCAGCTGCGGGAACATGCTGATGTCGGGCACGCCGGAGACGTTGGCGCCGACCACCCGCTGGCCGTCGAGAAGGGTCAGCGTGCGGATCGGGCCGAGCCCGCGCAGCGAGAAGGAGCTCAGCCCCTGCGTGCCGCTCGACGTGCTGAACGTGCCGGTGGAGGCGCCGGTCGAGCCCTGCAGCGACGGCAATTGCGCCACCGCGTTGAAGATGTTGGGTTGCGCGTTCTTGAGGATCTGGTCCTCGCCGATCACGGTTGTCGGCGTCGGCGCGTTGAAGCCGCTCGACGTGATGCGCGAGCCGGTGACGACGATGTCCTTGTCCACCTCGGCCCGATCGTCTGCGGCGGTCTGCGGGGTCAGCGTCTGGAGCGGCGCTGCCGGATCGGCCGATTGCGTCGACGCGGGCAGGTCGGACGTCGTAGCGGCTGTCTGGGCTGCAGCAGGCGCGCACAGCAACGCGGTCGCCAGCACGAGCATGCTGGTTACGGTACCATTCGAAGCTCCGCCTAATCGCCGACCGCGCGTGACCTTGTGCATCCAACCATCCCCCTGTTGCACGCTGCACGTACCGTGATCCGGCTTGGCGACGTGTCGTTGTGGACGCAGTCTACAATAGAGTGGGTGCGGTAACATCTACGACCATGGTCGCAAGCGGCCACCTACATCCTCATGGCATCAGCCGCTTGCGACCCTGCGACAGATGCCAGCGCATCGCCAGCGCGGCGCCGTCCGCGTCCTGCGCGCGGATCGCCTCGACGATCGCGTCGTGCTCGTCCATCATCGCCTTGATGACCTCGGGCGGGCGCGATCGCGATATGTCGACTCCCGCGCGCAGGATCAGCATCACCGCGTCCTGGAGATGATCGAAGACCGGGAGGAACGCGGCATTGGCGGTCGCCTCGGCGATCGCGCGGTGCAGCACCCAATCCTCGTCATGCGCCGGCGCATTGGACAGCAGCGCCGTCCGCAGCGCCTCCAGTGCGCGCTCGATCGCGTCCATCTGGGGATGCGACCGGCGCTGCGCCGCCAGCCGCGCCGCCTCCGCCTCCAGCACGAAGCGCACTTCGTAGGTGCCCAGCGTCGCGGCGATGTCCGCCATCGGCATGTGCGACCCGAGCCGCTCCGACGGTCGCCGTTTGACATAGGATCCCGCCCCGCGCCGCGCCTGCGTGATGCCGTCCGACGCAAGCCGTGCCAGCGCCTCGCGGACGATCGTCCGCGACATGCCGAACATCGTCGCCAGCTTGTCCTCTGCGGGCAGCCGGTCGCCGACCGCGAGCTGTTCGTCCAGGATGATCTGGACGATCCCGGTATAGGCCCGGTCCGCCAGCCGCGCGCCGCCGTTCACGACCGGCCTCGAATAGGGGGCTGCGGCATCGTCAGACGACATAGCTCAGTGCCATCACCAGCGCGAGGCCGACCACCGAGATCGCCGTCTCCAGCATCGACCATGTCCGGAACGTGTCCGCAGTGCTGGTGCCGACATAGCTTTTGACCAGCCAGAAGCCGGGATCGTTGACGTGGCTGAAGAATACCGATCCCGCGCCGATCGCCAGCACGACCAGCTCCGGCGACACGCCCGAGCTTGCGACCACGCCCGGCATGATCCCGACCGCGGTAATTGTCGCCACGGTCGCGGACCCTGCAGCAAGGCGGATGCCCACCGCGACCAGCCAGCCGAGCAACAGCGGCGAGATCGAATACATCAGCACGGTGCGCGCCAGCAGGTCGGAGAGGCCGGCGGTCACCAGCACCTGCTTCAACGCGCCACCTGCACCGATCGCCAGCAGGATCGCGCCGGCCGCACCCATCGTTTCGTGCCACACCGCATTCTGGATCGCGGCATCGCGCAGCCGCCGGCCGAACAGCAGCGGCAGGGCGATCAGGTTGGTCAGCAGCAGCGCGACCACCGGGTTGCTCGCCGCGACCAGCCAGGCGGTGCCCTTCATCCCCGGAATCATCTGCCCCAACTCGCCGGTCGCGATCATCAGCACGGGCAGCAGCACGATCAACAGCGACAACAGCCGCGCCGGCGGTGCGATGGAGAGCGCATGATCGTGCAGCACCGGCGCCTCCAGCCGCACGCCGGGGGTCGTGAACTTCGCCAGCAATGGTCCGGAGATAATCGCCGTCGGGATGGCGATCGCGATCCCGTAGAGCATCGTCTTGCCGAGGCTGGCACCGAGCGCCTCGACCGCGAGCAACGGTCCCGGATGCGGCGGCACCAGCGCATGGACCACGCCCAGCCCCGCCAGCGCGGGCATGATCAGCCTGAGCTTGGCGGTGTCGCGTTCCGCGCCGTCCTTGCCCGTCATCTCCTCGGCCGCCGCGACGACGATCGGCAGCAGCAGGACGAGGCCTGTCTCGAAGAACAGCGGCAGCCCGACGACGATCGCGATGCCCAGCGTGGCCCAGGGCGCGGCCTGGACGCCGGTCATCCGCAGCGCCGCCTTGGCCAGCGACGCAGCGGCACCCGACAGATGCAGCATCGCGCCCAGCGACAGGCCCAGCGCGACGACCAGCCCGGTGCCGCCGATGATGTCGCCGACGCCCTTCTGCACCGCCTTCGCGACGTCGGGGAGGGGGAGGCCGGCAAGCAGCCCGACGGTGAACGCGCCGCACAACAGGCCGATAAAGGGGTGGAGCCGGCCGCGGACGATCATCACCACCGCGAGCCCGATGCCGGCCAGCGCGGCGATCACCAACCGCATGTCGGCGCTCATCATCGGCCCGCCGCCAGCGTTGGATCGCGCGCGTCCCGTGCAGTCCGTGCACGCGTATCCGGTGCGTGTGGCATCAGGCCCCTCCCGTCGCTCAGCGGCGCCTTCGCCTGCTGGTAATTATGAATATCTGTACGACAGGTCTTTTCGGTCTGACAACAGAAAAGGCTTGATTGCGTGCAAATGCGTGGCCCATACTCGAAACCTGTCCAACCGAATCCGTATAGCCGGATCGCTGGATCAACGGCGCAGACCCGGTCGCGACACCGAACCGTCCCGGCATAGGCTGACGCTCAGGGAGGATGACCATGGAACGGACCGGCCACGATATCGGGCATCCCCCGGCGGCAAAGGCGCCAGTGCAGCACGCTGCGTTAACGCCGACCCAGATCAGGGTGCTCCGCGGCGTCCATTCCGGGCTGCTCAACAAACAGATCGCGTTCGACCTCGGCATCGCCGAAGCCACCGTGAAGGTCCACATGACCGCGCTGATGCGCAAGCTCAACGTCCGCAACCGGACGCAGGCCGCGATCGTCGCGCAGACGCTAGCGATCTGACACCCCCCTTCGATCCTCCCCCGCCAGGGGGAGGTGGCTGGCGTTTGCCAGACGGAGGGGGAGGCAAGGGAAACCGCTGTTCCGTGTCCTCCCCCTCCGACGCTTCGCGCCACCCCCCCCTTGCGGGGGAGGATCGGAAGTCACCCCCAAAGATACGACCATCGTCGCAGATGAAGCGCATCGCCACGAACGGTAGGGCTGCTGTCCTGATAACGGGAGACCGACGATGGTTGCGAAATGGCTGCTCTGCGGAACGGCGCTCCTGATCGCCGCGCCGGCGTTCGCGAAACCCGCCCCTACCAAGTCCGTCTCGGTCTATCGCACCCAACCCGACGATCCCCGTGCGATCACCGTCAAGGGCGTCGGCGACGGTCGCGCCGACGACAGTGCCGCACTCCAGCAGGCGATCGACGCGGCGGCCGCAGGCGGGCAGGGCGGAATCGTGTTCCTCCCCTCAGGCCGCTACCGGATCACCCGCACCATCTTCGTCCGCTCCGCCGTCCGCATCTTCGGCATCGGCCCGACCCGCCCCGAGATCGTGCTCGGCGACAACAGCGCGGGCTACGCCTCGGGCGTCGCGGCAATGGTCAGCTTCACCGGCGAGGACCAGTACCGCGTCGGCAAGGCGCCCGTCCCGCCGCGCACCAGCGTGCCGTTCGACCCGGCGATCTTCGACGCGACCTCCAGCACCTTCTATTCCGCGCTCTCCAACGTCGATTTCCGGATCGGCGCGGGCAATGCCGGTGCAGTCGCGGTCCGCTTCCGCGTCGCGCAGCACGGCTATCTGCGTCACGTCGATTTCCACATCGGCTCGGGTCTCGCCGGCGTCTATCAGGCGGGCAACGAGTTCGAGGACCTGCGCTTCTTCGGCGGTCGCTACGGCATCATGTCGGAAAAGACCTCGCCCGCGTGGCAGTTCACGCTGATCGACTCCGAATTCCAGGGCCAGCGCGACGCGGCGATCCGCGAGCACGAAGTCGACCTGACGCTCGTCAACGTCGCGATCCGCGACACCCCGGTCGGGATCGAGATCGACCGCGGCTATTCCGACTCGCTCTGGGGCAAGGACGTCCGGTTCGAGAACGTGTCGCAGGCGGGCGTGATCGTCTCCGCCGAGAACAGCGTCTTCACGCAGATCGGCTTCGACAATGCGGTCGCGTCGAACACCCCGACCTTCGTCCGCTTCCGCGACAGCGGGAAGACCGTGGCGGGGGCTGCGCCGCGCTACCGCGTCAGCGATTTCTCCTACGGCCTGAAGCTCGCCGGGCTGGGTACGATCGGCGACTATGCGACCGATATCCAGATGGCGCCGCTCGCGCGCATGCCCGCCAGGCGGACGCCGGCGATCCGCGCGATGCCGCCGGTCCGCGATTGGGCGAACGCGCACGATCTCGGCGTGAAGGGCGACGACACCACCGACGACACCGCGGCGTTGCAGCGCGCGATCGACACGCACCGCGTGCTGTATCTCCCGGTCGGCCGCTACCGCGTCACCGACACGATCAAGCTCCGCCCCGACAGCGTCCTGATCGCGCTGCACCCGAGCCTCACGCATCTCTATCTGCCCGACGAGACGCCCGCCTACATGGGCGTCGGCGGTCCGAAGGCGCTGTTGCAGAGCGCGAAGGGCGGCAACGCGATCGTCTCCGGGCTCGGCCTGTGGACCGGCGGCGTCAACCCGCGCGCGACCGCGCTGCTCTGGAAGGCGGGCGAGGCGTCGGTGGTCAACGACGTCAAGATTCAGGGCGGCGGCGGCACATTGCTGACCAAGGGCAGCCCGATCGGCTTCGGCGATCCGCGCGCGCGCTTCGATGGGCAGCACCCCAGCATCTGGGTGACCGATGGCGGCGGCGGCACGTTCGCGGCGATCTGGTCGCCCAACACGCTGGCCTCGGCCGGCTTCCAGGTCTCGAACACCAGGACCCCCGGCCACGTCTACGAACTCTCCGCCGAGCATCATTACCGCGCCGAAATCGTCCTCGATACCGTCGAGAACTGGGAATTCCTCGCGCCGCAGACCGAGCAGGAGGTGCGCGACGGCGTCGATGCGATCTCCACCGAGATCCGCAACTCGCGCAACATCCTGTTCGCCAACTACCATGGCTACCGCGTGACGCGGACGATCAAGCCGATGGACGCCGCGGTAAAGCTCTACAATTCCGGCGATATCCGTTTCCGCAACGTCCACGTAAACGCCGAAAGCGGCTTTGCGAGCTGCGACGCGAAAGGCTGCAGCACGTATTTGCGCGCGAGCAAATTCCCGTTCGAGAACGCGATCAAGGACATGACCCGCCGGCAGGAGGTGCGCGAGCGCGAGTTCGCCAAACTGGACGTGCCGGCCGCCCCAGAGACCGCAGCGACCCAGCCGGCGATCCCGGTGACGCCGGGCGTTGAGAAGCTCACCGACGGCTTTTATTCGATCGCCGGCGGATCGGTCGATGCGAAGGGGAAACTCTACTTCATCGATCGGCAGTTCCAGCGGATCCATGGCTGGACCAAGGCCGAGGGGCTGTCGATCGTCGCGGATGCGCCGCTCGACGCGGTGAACCTCGCGGTCGATCGCTCGGGCAAGCTGCTCGTCCAGTCCTCCGCGGGACGCGACGGCACCGTCTACAGCATCGATCCCGCCAAGCCGGCCGAGGTCACGGTGATCGCCCCGACACCCGCCAGCCCGCACCGCGGAGCGGCCACCCTGCTCCCCGTCAACGTCTGGGCGAATGGCGAGTTCGCCGACCGGATCGACCCGGCGACCTACACCTACCCGACGATGGCCGACTTCTTCACTACCAAGATGGGCGAGGCCAAGCCGCAGCAATACGTCTCCCCCGACGGATCGCTCGTCCTGCCCGCGTTCCGCGTCTGGAACCAGGGGCCGGACGATCACCGCGGCTGGCGCTGGTCCGACACGCTCGACAGCTATGGCTTCGTCGCCGCCGTCCCCGGCGAACGCGTCGTCCTGACCAGCGCGTCGGAGAACCGGACCTATAGCGGCATCGTCGGCGATCAGGGCCGCCTGACCGACCTCAAGATCGTCGCCGACCGCGGTGGCGAGAGCGTCGCGCGCGATGCCGCTGGCAACCTCTACGTCGCCAATGGCCAGGTGTTCGTCTACGCCCCCGACGGCACGCTCGCGCGCCGCATCGACGTCCCCGAACGCCCGCTGCAGCTCGTGATCGGCGGGGCCGACCGCCGCACGTTGTTCATCCTCACGCACCACGCGCTGTACGCGACCGGGATCTAGCCGCGATCTAGCCAGTCGGCTGGCGGAAGAGAGCGAGGGGCACGGCCTCGCCCATCGTGCGATACCCGGCCTCCGACGGGTGGAGATGATCGCCCGAATCATACCGGGGGGATAGTCGGTCGGGATGCGCCGGATCGCGCATCGACCGGTCGAAATCGATCACCGCGTCGAACACGCCGGAGGTGCGGATGAACGCGTTGACCGCCTGCCGATCGGCCTCGTTGGCGGCATCGGGGTGGTAATAGGTGTTGGCCCCGAACGGCATGACCGTCCCGCCGATCACCGTGATCCCGTGGGCATGCGCCCGCGCCACGAGTTGCGTGAAGCCGGCCTTGAGCTGTGCGACGAGCGCGGCGTGCTGCGCTGGCGTGGCGGGCGCATCGCGGGTCAGCACGCCGAGATCGTTCACGCCCTCCAGCACGATCGCCCAGCGCACCCCGCTGCGCGCGATCACGTCGCGATCGAACCGCGCGACCAGATTGGGACCGAGCCCGTCGAGCAGCACGCGATTGCCGCCGATCCCCGCATTGACGACACCGATCGCCTGCGTTGCAGCGCGCGCGCGCAGTCTTTGCGCCAGTACGTCGGGCCAGCGGGTATTGCGCTCGGGCTTTACGCCATAACCGTCGGTAATCGAGTCGCCGATGGCCGCGATCGCACCCGCGGCCGGCGCCCCCGCGACCTCGACATCCGCGAGCGCATACCAATGCGTCGTCGGCGTCGCACTCGCGAGCGTCCCGTCCGCGACTGCGTTGCCGGCCAGCGTGAAACTCGTCGCCCGCGAGCCCGGATGCCCGGTCTGCGGACTCGCGGCGTCCGGCAGATACAGGCTGACGGCAAGATCGGCCCCGGCTGCGACCCGGAGCGCGACCGGGTCGCTATAGATCTCCGCGCCGGCCGGGATCACCGCCTCGCTCTGCCCCGAGAAGGTCAGCCGGGCGCCGCCTTCGATCCGCGGCGTACCGAGAGAGACCGACCGTCCAAGGTGCGCGCCGCCAATGACAAGCGGGCGCGTACCGAACGCGTTGGAGAGCCGGATGCGCACGCGCTCGCCGCCGGCCGACACGCGCACGACCTGCCGCAGCGTGATCGCGCCGGCCCGATCGGTGGGAAGCGCATTGTCCCCTTCGGCGATCATCTGCGACGATCCCCAGGTCGCGATCCAATGCGCGTTTCGTGTGGGCGCAGCATCCCGCGCGCTTGCGCCCGTCACGAACAGGGCGCCCAACACCAGCGCCAACGGCCACCGTCTCATCATCGCATCCTCGTCCTCGTATCTAGTGTCGGCGCGCTGCTATTGCGGGTTGCCGGGCGCGTACGGAAAGCGCTGCGCCTTGTACCACGCCAGGTCGTGCGCGGGTGCCGCGGCGCCTGCCGGCAGCGGGAGGCCATTGATCGACATCCAATAGGCAAGGCTCGCATCGCGCCACCAGCGTGCCTCGCGCTCCTGGATCGCAAGATACGTCGCGGTCTTCGCCCAGCGCTCTGCATCGACCTCGGTCTTCACGCCGTCCCATTGCCGACGCATGCCGGTCACGTAACCCACGCCCGCATCGTAATCATGGACCATTTCCGCCCATACAGAACGTCCCGAGTTCGTCCGGTACGTCCACGGCACATGGTGGAACCACAGTAGTTCGCGCTCCGGCGTCGTCGCCGGATCGGCAAGTGTGCGGGCGAGGGCAGGGGCATATTGCGCGACCGCGTTGCTCCCCGTCTTGGTGCGGTCGAAGCCGATCCCGGCCTTGTCGGCGCGGTGATAATAGACCGGGTTCCATTCGGGCCGCTTGAGATCGGCGACCCACGGACCCGGACCGTAATGATGCCCCGTCGCCATCACGTGCGCCAAGCCGAGCGGCGTCATGTAGTCGACCACCGCCTCGCGCGATCCCATCATCATCGCCACGACCGGATCGACGATGCCGGAGGAGGGCGCGAACGTCATCGCCGCCCACTCGCGCGCGACCGGCGCGGCGCCGAGCGTCGGATCCCACGCCATCCGCCCGAACGCGTACCAGTTCGCCTGGTTGAAGGTGGAGCCTCCCCAGTCGCGATCACGGCCGATGTTCGCGACCCCCGCCATGCCGGTCAGCGTGTGACCTTCGACCGACCCATCGACGACATCGGCGACGGTTTCGTCCGGCGTCCGCATCGTCTTGCTACCAAGCGTCTCGGCGAACATCGGCCCGAGATAGGCGAGGTGCGTCGCGAAGCCGAGATACTCCTTGGTGATCTGGAATTCGATCATCAGCGGGGTCTTCGGCATCGCCCCGAACAGCGGGTGGAACGGCTCGCGCGGCTGGAAGTCGATCGCGCCGTTCTTGACCTGGACGATGACGTTCTTCGCGAACGTGCCGTCGAGCGGTTTGAACTCGGTATAGGCCTGTTTCGCGCGGTCCTCCGGGTCGGTCTCGGCATAGACGAACGCGCGCCACATCACGATCCCGCCATGCGGCGCGACCGCGGCGGCGAGCATGTTGGCGCCGTCCGCGTGGCTGCGGTGGTAATCGCGCGGGCCCGGCTGACCCTCGCTGTTCGCCTTGACCAGGAAGCCGCCGAAATCGGGGATGCTGCGATAGATTTCGTCGGTCTTCGCCTTCCACCATGCCGCGACTTGCGGGTCGAGCGGATCGGCCGTCTTCAGGCCACCGAGTTCGATCGGCGCCGAGAACCGCGCCGACAGATACACCTTGATCCCGTACGGCCGGAACACATCGGCGAGCGCCGCGGCCTTGGCAATATACGGCGCGGTCAGGCTATCCGCCTTCGCGTTGACGTTGTTCAGGACGGTGCCGTTGATCCCGATCGATGCGTTGGCACGCGCGTAGTCGGTGTAGCGCGGGTCGTGGAAATCGGGGAGCGTCCACCAGTCCCACAGCGATGCGCCGGCATAACCACGCTCGACCACGCCATCCAGATTGTCCCAATGGTTGAGCACCCGCAGCTTCACGCGGGGGCTCGAGGTCAGGGCGATACGGTCGAGGCTGCCACCGGTCTGCAGGTGCCGCAGCAGCGCGAAGCTGCCGTAGAGCACGCCGCGATCGGTGTTGGCGGTGACGAGGAGAACTCGGCGGCTATCGAGCGTGACGAGGCCGATCCGGTATCCTTCGTCGCCGAGCGCGGCCAACGGCAAGCGAAGCGCCGCGACGGCGCGATCGCTGGCGGTGGCCAGCAGGATCGGCGGCGTGCTCGTCCCGAACAAGCCCGCGCCGCGCCGCAATTCGTCCGCCGCCACACGCAGCGTCGGCGTATCGCCGCGCGCTTCGATCGTCGGGGCAACGCGCGCGCCTGTGACCGTGGCATGATAGCGTAGCCAGAGGTCGTAGCCGTCTTCGGCCTGCGCCGGTCCGGTCAAACCAATTACCGCGCCGAACAGCAGCACGAGCTTACCGATCCATCGGCCGAATTGCGTCATAATCCTCTCCCGCCGTTCCGCGCCACATTGACAGGATCGCGGATGATCAGCCATGTTATCGCTATCACGACGACGGCTTCGACAGCAATGCCGCGTTTAATATTAGGAGATGATCGTGGCCGATACGGAGACAACAGGGATCGTACCGCCCACGATGCCAGCCATGATGCCGACCCGCCGCGACCTTTTCGGGTTGCTCGGATCGGTCTCCATCGCGGGGCTCATTCCCGGGGTCGCGCAGGCTGCGGCGGCCACCCCGATCTACCGTGATGCCCGCGCGCCGGTCGACCTTCGGGTCCGCGATCTGATGGCGCGGATGACGCTCGAGGAGAAAGTTGGCCAGACCATTTCGCTATGGGCGACCAAGGCGGACGTGATGACCGTCGGCGGTCTGACGTTCGATCCTGCGCGGGCCACCGCGGCGTATCCGGCCGGGTTCGGGCAGGTGACGCGCCCGTCGGATCTGCGCGGCGGGCCATCGGTGGCGGCGGTGGCAGGCGGCACCGGTGCTCGGTTCCGCGGCTCGGCCTCGACGATCGCGTTCGTCAACGCGGTCCAGCGCTGGGCGCGGGGGACGCGGCTTGGCATCCCGGTGATCTTCCACGAGGAATCGCTGCACGGCTACATGGCGCCCGACGCGACGATGTTCCCGCAGGCGATCGGCATGGCAGGCAGCTTCGACCGCGACCTGATGCGCCGCGGACAGGCGATCATCGGCCGCGAGGTGCGCGCGCATGGCAGCCACCTTTCACTGTCGCCGGTCGTCGACATCGCCCGCGATCCGCGCTGGGGCCGGATCGAGGAGACGTTCGGCGAGGACCCGTACCTGTGCGGCGAGATGGGGGTAGCCGCGGTCGAGGGCCTTCAGGGCGACAGCACGACGCTGGCGCCCGGCAAGGTCTTCGCGACGCTGAAGCACATGACCGGTCACGGCCAGCCCCAGGCCGGCAACAATATCGGCCCCGCACCGATCGGCGAGCGCGAACTGCGCGAGAGCTTCTTCCCGCCGTTCCGCGCGGTCGTGACGCGGACCGGGATCGGCGCGGTGATGCCGTCGTATAACGAGATCGACGGCGTGCCGAGCCATGCGAACCACTGGCTGCTCGGCGACGTGCTGCGCGGCGAATGGGGATTTTCGGGCGCGATCGTCAGCGATTACGGCGCGATCGAGGAGCTCGACACGATCCACCACGTCGCGCGTGACCTGAACGGGGCGGCGCGGCTGGCGCTGGCGGCAGGCGTCGATAGCGCACTGCCCGACGGGATGGCCTATCGCACGCTCCCCGCCCAGGTGCGCGCGGGGACGGTGCCGATCGCGCAGGTCGACGCCGCCTGCGCGCGGATGTTGGCGCTGAAGTTTCGTGCCGGGCTGTTCGAGGAGTCGGCCGTCGATGCCCGCGCCGCCGCTCGCCTCACCGGCAATGCCGAAGCGCGGGGCGTCGCACTGGACGCGGCCCGCAAATCGATGTGCCTGCTGACCAACGACGGCACGCTGCCACTCGCGCCCACGGGCAGGATCGCGGTGATCGGGCCCAATGCGGCGATCGCGCGGCTCGGCGGCTATTCCGCGCCGCCGCGCCAGACGGTGTCGCTGCTCGACGGCGTGCGCACGCTGGTCGGCGGCGGCGCGACCATCGTCCACGCGCAGGGCGTGTTTATCACGCAGAGCGAGGACCGCTCGCAGGACGCAGTGCTGCTAGCCGATCCGACCAAGAACCGCGCGCTGATCGCCGAAGCGGTCGAGGTCGCGCGCGGTGCGGACACGATCATCCTCGCGATCGGCGATACCGAGCAGACCAGCCGCGAGGGGTTCTCGGCGAACCACTTGGGCGATCGCACCACGCTCGACCTGCTAGGTGAGCAGAATGCGCTGTTCGACGCGCTGCACGCGCTGGGCAAGCCGATCGTGATCGCCGCGATCAATGGCCGTCCGCCGAGCTGGCCGAACGTGATCGCGAAGGCGAACGCGGTGCTCGAATGCTGGTATCCGGGGCAGGAGGGCGGCACCGCAATGGCCGAGGCGCTGTTCGGGCGGATCAATCCGGGTGCCAAGCTGCCCGTGACGGTGGTCCGAGAAGTCGGGCAGGTGCCGTTCTATTACAACCGCAAGCCATCGACGCAGCGCGGCTATCTGTTCGCGGATACGGCGCCGCTGTTCCCGTTCGGCCACGGCCTCAGCTACACGCGCTTCGACGTCAGCGCACCGCGACTATCGGCGGCCAAGATCGGCATTGCGGGCAGCGTCGGGGTCGAGGTCGACGTCGCCAATATCGGCCAGCGCGCCGGCGACGAGGTCGTGCAGGTCTATGTCCGCGACCAGGTGTCGTCGGTCGCGCGACCGGTGATGGAGCTGAAGGGGTTCGAACGCGTGACGCTCGCGCCCGGCGAGCGGCGGACGTTGCGCTTCACGCTCGGCCCCGACGCGTTCGCGCTGTGGGACGTCGACATGCGTGAGGTCGTCGAGCCGGGCCTGTTCACGATCATGGCCGGGCCGAGTTCGGCACAGCTCAAATCCGCCATCCTCGAAATCGCCTGAAGGATCCGCGATGCCCAAGATCGTTTCCGCCCGCGTCATCGTCACCTGTCCGGGCCGCAACTTCGTCACCCTGAAGATCGAATGCGACGACGGCACCGCCGGGCTCGGCGACGCCACGCTCAACGGCCGTGAGTTGAGCGTCGCCAGCTACCTGACCGATCACGTCGTACCGTGCCTGATCGGCCGCGACGCGCACCGGATCGAGGACATCTGGCAGTATCTCTACAAGGGCGCCTACTGGCGCCGCGGGCCGGTGACGATGGCGGCGATCGCTGCGGTCGATACGGCATTGTGGGACATCAAGGGCAAGCTCGCGGGCATGCCCGTGTACCAGTTGCTCGGCGGGGCGGCGCGCGATGCGTGCATGGTCTATGCGCACGCCAACGGCACCACGATCGAGGACACGATCGCGGTCGCGAAGGCGGAGCAGGCGAAGGGCTACAAGGCGATCCGGCTGCAATGCGGCGTACCGGGGCTCGCCTCGACCTACGGCGTCGCCAAGCACGGCGCGCGCTACGAACCCGCCGATGCCGACCTGCCGAGCGAGAGCGTGTGGTCCACCGAGAAATACCTCCGCGTCGTCCCCGAACTGTTCAAGGCGGCGCGCGAGGCGATGGGCTGGGACGTTCACCTGCTCCATGACATCCACCACCGGCTGACGCCGATCGAGGCGGGGCGGCTCGGCAAGGCGCTGGAGCCGTATAATCTCTTCTGGATCGAGGATCCGACGCCGGCCGAGAACCAGGAAGCGTTCAAGCTGATCCGCCACCACACGACGACGCCGATCGCGGTGGGCGAGGTGTTCAATTCGATCTGGGACGCGAAGGACCTGATCCAGAACCAGCTGATCGACTATATCCGCGCGACCGTCGTGCACGCGGGCGGCATCACGCATCTGCGCCGGATCGCCTCGCTCGCCGACCTGTATCAGGTGCGGACCGGCTGCCACGGCGCGACCGACCTGTCGCCGGTGGCGATGGCGGCGGCGCTGCATTTCGGGCTGTCCGTGCCCAATTTCGGCGTGCAGGAGCATATGCCGCACACCGAAGAGACCGATGCGGTCTTCCCGCATGCGTACAGCTTCGACGACGGCGTGATGCATCCGGGCGACGCGCCGGGGCTCGGCGTCGACATCGACGAGGATCTCGCCGCGACCTACGACTATAAGCGCGCGTATCTCCCGGTCGCACGGCTCGAGGATGGCACGCTGTGCAACTGGTAGACGCGGCCACCCCAGCAGCCGATAAACCGCGCGGGAAAGTGCGGTGGATCGTCTGCGCGCTGCTCTTCGCCGCCGTCGCGCTGAGCTATATCGACCGGCTCGTGCTGCCGGTGCTCAAACCCGAACTCCAGGCGCGCTATAACTGGAGCGAGCAGGGCTATGCCGATCTCGCGATCGCGTTCCAGGCGGCGTACGGCATCGCCTACGTACTGTTCGGGCGGTTCGTCGACCGGGTCGGCGCCAAGATCGGTTATGCGGTTGCGGTGACGCTGTGGACGATCGGCCATGTCGCGCATGCGCTGTTCACCAGCGCCGGCATGATGATCTTCGCGCGTATCCCGCTCGCGATCGGCGAAGCCGGGGCGTTCCCCGCCGCACTCGCCGCCGCCAACGAATGGTTTCCGCAACGCGAGCGTGCGCTGGCGATCGGCATCTTCAACGCGGGCTCGAACGTCGGGGCGATCCTCACGCCGTTGATCGTGCCGGTCATCGCGGTGACGTTCGGCTGGCGGATGGCATTCGTCGCGACCGGCGCGCTGACCGTGCTCTGGCTGGTCGCTTGGCTCGCCTTCTACCGATCGCCGCGCAAGCATCCGCGCGTCACGCCCGAGGAACTGGCCTGGATCGAAGCTGATCCCGTGCCCGCCGCCAAGCCGGTCCGCTGGCGCACGCTGCTCCGGTTGCGCCAGACCTGGGCGTATATGCTCGGTCGCTTCCTGATCGATCCGGTGTGGTGGACCTTCCTGTTCTGGCTGCCCGACTTCTTCAACCGGCAATACGGCGTGAAGATGCTCGATTTCGGCCCGCCGCTGGTCGCGGTGTACGTGCTGGCGGATGTCGGATCGGTCGCGGGCGGCTGGTTCTCGTCGCGACTGCTCGCACGCGGCCAGACGCCCAACCGCGCGCGAAAGACCGCATTGTTCGCCTGCGCACTGTTCGCATTGCCGATCATCTTCGCCGCGCAGGCCCCCGGCCTTTGGTGGGCGGTCGCGGCGATCGGCCTCGCCTGCGCATGCCACCAGGGCTTCTCCGCCAACGTGTACGCGATCCCCGGCGATCTGTTTCCGCGCGGCATGGGCGGATCGGTGATCGGTCTCGGCGGGCTGGCGGGCGCATGCGGCGGCATGCTGATGGCCAAGTTCGCCGGCACTATCCTTGCCGGCGTCGGCAGCTATGGTCCGATCTTCGCCGTCGCCGGCTGCGCCTATCTCGTCGCGTTGCTGGTTATCCACCTGCTCGTACCGCATTATACCCCCGTCGATCCGGAACGCCTCGCATGACCCATCCGCTACGTCTCCACCCCGACCGCCTGTTTCCCAGCGAAGGCCGCACCTGCGACATCGCGCGCGCGCTGCACGCGGGGGTAAAGGACCTGCCGATCGTCAGCCCGCACGGCCATACCGATCCCGCATGGTTCGCGCGGAACGAGGCGTTCAGCGATCCCGCCTCGCTGCTGATCGTCCCCGATCACTACGTGTTCCGGATGCTCTACAGCCAGGGCGTGTCGCTCGGCGTGCTCGGCGTGCCGACGGTCGATGGCAGCCCGACCGAAACCGATCCGCGGAAAATCTGGCGCATCTTCGCGGAGAACTACCACCTGTTCCGCGGCACCCCCTCGCGGATGTGGCTCGACTGGGTGTTCGCCGAGGCGTTCGGGATCGACGTCCGCCTCGAACCCGCGACCGCCGACCTGTATTACGACACGATCGGCGCCGCGCTGAAGACGCCCGAATTCCGCCCCCGCGCGCTGTTCGACCGGTTCGGCATCGAACTGATCGCGACCACCGAAAGCCCGCTCGACCCGCTCGACCACCACGCCGCGATCCGCGCGAGCGACTGGAACGGCCGCGTCGTGACCGCCTATCGCCCCGACCCGGTCGTCGATCCCGAGACGCCGGGCTTCGCCGCCAACGTCCGCCGCTTCGGCGAGACCGCGAACGCCGATATCGGCAACTATGCGGGCTATCTCGCCGCACATCGTTTCCACCGCGCACGCTTCCGCGCGGCAGGCGCCACCTCGACCGATCACGGCCATCCCTCTGCCGCGACCGCAGACCTGACACCCGCCGAAGCGGAAGCGCTTTACGCCCGGGTCATGGCCCAACCGACCGCCGCCGACGCGGAACTCTTCCGCGCGCAGATGCTGACCGAGATGGCGGCGATGTCGGTCGAGGACGGCATGGTGATGCAACTCCATCCCGCCGTCTCGCGCAGCCACAACGCCTCGGTGCTGGCACGCTTCGGCCGCGACAAGGGTGGCGACATCCCGCTCCCCGGCGAGTTCGTTCGCGCGCTGAAACCCCTGCTCGACCGGTTCGGCAACAACCCGGCGCTGACGCTGATCCTCTTCACGCTCGACGAGGACACCTATTCGCGCGAACTCGCCCCGCTCGCCGGCCATTATCCGGCGCTGAAGCTCGGCCCGCCCTGGTGGTTCCACGATAGTCCAGAAGGCATGCGCCGGTTCCGCGAACGCGCGACCGAGACCGCCGGCTTCTACAACACGGTCGGCTTCAACGACGACACCCGCGCCTTCCTGTCGATCCCCGCGCGCCACGATGTCGCACGCCGAATGGACTGCGCGTTCCTCGCCAAGCTGGTCGCCGAACACCGGCTCGAAGAGGACGAAGCGCATGAGGTCGCCCGCGCGCTCGCCTATGATCTCGTCAAACAGGCGTACCGGCTGTGAGGCTGTCGACCGCCACGCTCGACCGCTTGCCCGCCGCCGTCGCGCGCCCGACCTACGACCGGTCGCGCGTCAAGCGCGGCGTGGTGCATCTCGGCATCGGCGCATTCCACCGCGCGCATCAGGCGGCGGTGTTCGAACAGGCGCTGGCGGCCGGCGATCCGCGCTGGGGCATCACCGGCGTCTCGCTGCGATCCGCGGGCGTCCGCGATCAGTTGGCGCCGCAGGACGGTCTCTACACGCTCGTCGTCCGTGACGGTGAGGCCGAGCGGTTGCAGGTCATCGGCGCGATCATGGACATCCTGGTAGCGCCCGAGGATCCAGCGGCGGTGGTTGCCGCGCTCGCGTCGGCGGACACGCACATCGTCACGCTGACGATCACCGAGAAGGGCTACAAACTCGATCGCGCCACGGGCACGCTACAGGCTGGCGATACCGACGTCGCACACGATCTCGCCTCGCTCGCCGCACCGCGGACCGCGCCCGGGTTCCTCGTCGCCGCACTCGCGGCGCGCCATGCCGCGGGCACCGGCCCGCTGACGATCCTCTCGTGCGACAATCTGCCGCACAACGGTACGCTATTGCGCGATGCGGTGCTGGCGATGGCCGCCGCGCACGATGCGGATCTCCACGACTGGATCGCTGCCACCGTGACGTTCCCGCAGACGATGGTCGACCGGATCGTGCCCGCGACCACGCCCGCCGATATCGCCGCGCTGGCGGATACGCTGGGGGTCGAGGATCACGCGATGGTGAAGGCGGAGCCGTTCGCCCAGTGGGTGATCGAGGATCGCTTCGCCGGCGAACGCCCCGATTTGGCGGCGTTCGGCGTGCAACTGACCGAGGCGGTGGCACCGTGGGAGGACGCCAAGCTGCGCCTGCTCAACGGCGCGCATTCGGCGATCGCCTATCTCGGCGGGCTGGCCGGGCTGGACTTCGTCCACGAGGTCGTCGCGCAGCCCGAGGCGCGCGCCTTCGTCGAGGCGCTGTGGGACGAGAGCGCCACGACTCTCGATCCCCCCGCCGCGCTCGATATCGCGCAATACCGGGCCGCGTTGATGGCGCGCTTCGCCAACCCCGCGCTCCAGCATCGTACCCGCCAGATCGCGATGGACGGCTCGCAGAAACTCCCTCAGCGCCTGCTCGCACCGATCGGCGACCGTCGCGCGAAGCGGCAGTCGGCCGATGCGCTATCCTTGGCGGTCGCGGCCTGGATGCGCTGGCAATCCGGAGTGACCGATACGGGCGAGACGTTCGCGATCGATGATCCGATCGCCGATCGGCTCGGCGCAGCGGTGTCCGGCGCGACGACATCGACCGAGCGCGTCGACGCGTTGCTCGGGCTGCTCGCCTTCCGCCCCGACCCGGACCTGCGTAGCATGCTGATCGCGCATCTCGATCGGCTCGAACGCATCGGCGCCCGCGCCGTGCTCGCATCGTTCGGTGAAACGGCATGATGCTCGGCTGAGCCCGCTTCCGCCATCGCCAACCCGGTCCCGACGGCGCTACACTCGTCGGCATGAGCATCAGAATCGGTATTGGCGGCTGGACCTACGAGCCGTGGCGCGGGACCTTCTATCCCGAGAAATGGCCGCAGAAGCGCGAACTCGACTATGCCGCCGAACGCGTCACCGCGATCGAGATCAACGGCACCTATTACGGCAGCCAGAAGCCCGCGACCTTCGCGTCCTGGGCCAAGGCTGTACCCGACGGCTTCGTCTTCGCGCTCAAGGCCTCGCGCTACTGCACCAACCGCAAGGTGCTGGCGGAGGCGGGCGAGTCGATCGCCAAGTTCACCGGACAGGGGATCGCCGAGCTCGGCGACCGGCTCGGGCCGATCCTGTGGCAGTTCATGGCGACCAAAAAGTTCGATGCGGACGATTTCGCCGCGTTCCTGAAGCTGCTGCCCGCCAAGCAGGACGGCCTTGCGCTACGCCATGCGATCCAGGTCCGGCACGAGAGTTTCGCGGTGCCCGAATTCGTCGCGATGTGCCGCGACGCCGGCGTCGCGATCGTGTTCGCGCAGTCCGCCGAATACCCCGCGATCGCCGACGTCACCGGCGATTTCGTCTATGCGCGGCTGGAGGACGCCGAGGAGCGCTTCATCGCCGGCTACGCGCCGACCGCGCTCGACGACTGGGCCGCCCGGGCGAAGACCTGGGCAGCGGGTGGCCGACCCGAAGACCTACCCTATGTCGAGGACACCATGCCGGCAAAGACGCCTCGCGAGACGTTCGTCTTCTTCATCAACGGCGCCAAGGTCCGCGCGCCTCACGCTGCGATGGCGTTGATCGAGCGCGTTGCGAACGGAGATTAGGCCATGCTGGTGCTCGCCATGCTTGCGGCAACGATCGAGGTTCGCCGGGACGGTCCGCCGTTAACGCTGGAACAGGCGCGCGCGATGACGCCCGCGGCGTTGGGGGATGCGCTGTTGACCTCGCCCCATCCGCCGATCGTCGAAGCGGTCGTCGGTCCGGAGGGTATGGTGCCTCCACCCCCCCCCGACACGCCCGAAGCAACCGAGATCAAGCTTTTTGCGGCAGCCGTGCCTGCCAGCCAGCCCGGCTTTTGCGAGAAGGTGCGCGCGACGATCACCCTGGCACCGGTGATGCGTCGGGAGGGCACCCTGCCGCCGGCGCGCGCGCAAGCGGTGTCGTCGACCCCGCTATACCGGTGGGCGGAGCCGAGCGCCGGTCCGGCAAGGTGCGAGGCCAAGCGCTATGCGTTCTTCGCGCTGGATCCGGGACTGGGCGATCGCGCGTTCACTGTGATCCGCCTCCTCGGCACATTAAAAAACGCCTATGATCGTAAGGTCCAGATCAGCATCGACGACCGCGGTGCGCGCGAAATGCGGGATTACGCCAAGGGGCATCGCGACGAAATGAAGGACATGCCGAAAGACGCGATCACGCCGATCGTCAGCGGCCGCTCGGCGATCAGCAAATTCCCGATTTCGAGCATCACGGCGATACGGCGCTATGTCGATGCCTGGGATCGCAACCCCTTGACCAGGACCGACCTGAAGGCCGTCAAGGATCACGGATGGGAAGCATACCAGATATTCGCGGGTGGCGAATGGGATACCGGGGTGATCGTCGACGGCGATCGGATCGTCACGGTGCGCTTCGTAAAGGCGGTTCCTCCACCCTTTTGACGACCGAGCGGCTCAGACGCCGTCCGCGGCGTCCGGCGCGGGCGTCACGATGACCGGCGCCGGGATCACCACCGGGGCCGGCTGAGGCTGGCCGGCCTGGCCGATGAGCGCGGTATTCTCGATCACGTCGAGCGCCTGCCGCGCGGTGACGTAGCGGCGGGCGGCGTCCATCCAGTTGCCGGCCTGCGCCGCACCCGGCAACCGCGCCACCTCCGCCCGCGCCGCCTCGACCTGACCCGCTTCGAGCAGCCGGCGCACGCGCGCAAGGCGGTCGGCGGGCATCGGCGAAGGCGTCCCGGCCTTGCGCAGCACCACCAGCGAGTCGATCTGATGCTGGATCGTGTCGAGCCAGCCCTCCCCGGTCGAGGTCGTGATATCGGGCGCGATCGTGTCGAGGCCCTGGCGCAGATCCTCCAGCGTCACCGGCTGGCGCGCGGCCTGGATCAGCAGCATCGTCGCGCGCGGCTGCGCCTGGCCGAAGCGCAGGCGAAGCTGCTCCTCCAGATAACCGAGCCCTACGCCGCGATCGAGCGCGCGGCGTGCGGCGAACGCGACCATCAGCCCTTCCGCGCGCGTCGCCTGTCCGCCCGCGGCACTGGCATCGGTCGTGATCGCCGCGGTACGCGCCTCGAGCGCGGTCAATTGCGCCGCCAGCGTCGCTTCGCGGGTTGCCAGTACCGCGGTATCGACCGGCGCGGCGGCCTGCGGCTGACCATCGGGGCCAAGCGGCTGCGACGGGATATACCCGGTGGCGGACGACGACAGCTTTTGCTGCGCGGTCGTGGCGCCAGCGGTGGAATGCGTGAAGCCGAACCACGGGACGGTCTTGGCCGCATACGCCATCAGCGCGAGCCCGGCGACGAACGCGAGGCCGACAAGGGTAAGGATCACACCCATTTTGGGTCCGCGTGCCCGTGGGCGATCGGTCGGCACGTAGTCGCTCATGGCGTGCTTATCCCCGCCGCGCGCGCGCTGGTCAATCGTGCGCGTGTTCGCAGATGCAGCGGCGGTTGCGACGACCGCGGAATCGCTCGGTTCGGGCGCGATCGCCAGGTCGGCCCAGCCCGTACCGGCCGCATCGCCGACCGCTCGGCTGATCGCGACCAGCGCGGTGCGGGATCGATCCGCGCCCGCCCCGTCGACCAGTTCGGCCAACCGCGCGGCGGCACGGGCGGAATGCACCAGGACCACCGCATCCTCGAACGACCGCGCCACGTCCGCAGGCACGGATGCCGCGTCGCTGGCATAGACGGTGATCGCCTCGACGCCGTCCTCGGTCGGCGCCCGCTCGCGCCCGGCAAGATGGAGCAACCGCGCGAACCCCCGATCGCGCGCCTCGGCCACCACCGCGCGCGCATCCTCGCCGCCCGTCACCGCGACCGCAAACCCCGCCTCGCTCGCTGCTGCCGCCGTCGCTGCACCGACCGCGACGACCGGCAACCGTTTGAACGCGTCCAGCCCGGCGCCGCCATGCCGGACCGCGTTCGCGCTGGTCAGCAACAGGCCGTCGAACCCGGCAGGATCGGGCGGCGTCCAGTCGACCGGCACGACCGCGAACAGCGGGACCTGCCGCACCTCCAGCCCAAGCGCACGCAAGGCCGTCGCGGTGCGCGTGTTGCCGGGCTCCGGCCGTAGCACCACGACGGGCTTCATGCCGCGAACAGCTGTCTGACGCTGGCGGGAGCGCGCGCGAGCAGATCTTCCGCGAGCGCCGTCCCGAGATCGTCGTCGATCGTCCCCTCGATCGATCCGTCGACATCGCACGCGCCGTCCTCGGCGATCAGCTCGGCGCGCAACGTCAGCGTCTCGCCCGCGAGCGACGCCAGCGCCGCGACCGGCGAATGGCAATCCGCCCCCAGCCGCGCGAGCAGCGCACGCTCGGTCAGCACACACAAACTCGTATCACGGTTGTCGATCGCCGCGACGATCTCGCCCGCCGCGCTCCCGGCGAGCACCTCGACGCCGACCGCACCCTGCGCCGGTGCCGGCAGCATCACATCGGTCGGGATCGCATGACCGTCGTCGCGCCCGAGCCGGTCGAGCCCCGCGGCCGCCAGCAACGTCGCATCCATCTCGCCACTCGCGACCCGGCCGAGCCGCGTATCGACATTGCCGCGGATCAGCACGATCTCCAGGTCCGGGCGCAGCCGCAGCATCTGTGCGCGCCGCCGCGGCGAACTCGTCCCGACCACCGCATGCGGTCGCAGGTCGGCGAGCGTCTCCGCCCCGATCAGCCGATCACGGACATCGGCACGCGGCAGCATCGCCGCGATTCTCAACGTCGCGGGCCGGATCGTCTCGACGTCCTTCATCGAATGCACCGCGCAATCGATGTCGCCGTCATGGAGCGCGCGATCGAGTTCCTTGGTCCACAGCGCCTTGCCGCCGATCTCGGCCAGCGCGCGGTCCTGGACGCGGTCGCCGGTGGTGCGGATCACGACGATCTCGACCGCGTCGGGCGACCAGCCATGCGCCGCGCACAGTGCATCGCGCACCATGCCCGCCTGGGTGAGCGCCAGCGGCGAACCGCGCGTACCGAGCCGAAAACGAGTCATCCCGTGCGCCATGCAGAAAGGGCGGGGCTTCGACAAGCTTCGCGCACCCATATACAGAGCCACGATGATCATCCTCGGCATCGAATCCTCCTGCGACGAAACCGCCGCCGCGCTCGTCACCGGTGACCGCCAAGTCCTCGCGCACCGGCTGCTCGGACAGGAGGCAGCACACGCCCCGTTCGGCGGCGTCGTCCCCGAAATTGCCGCGCGCGCGCATGTCGAGGCGCTGGAGCCCTTGATCGTCGCGGCCCTCGCCGACGCGAAGCTGACGCTGGCCGACGTCGACGCGATCGCCGCCACCGCCGGACCGGGGCTGATCGGCGGCGTCATGGTCGGGCTTGTCACCGGCAAGGCGCTCGCCCATGCGGCCGGCAAACCCCTGATCGCGGTCAACCATCTCGAAGGCCACGCGCTGTCGCCGCG
Source organism: Sphingomonas faeni (assembly GCF_040407495.1). Lineage (GTDB taxonomy): Bacteria > Pseudomonadota > Alphaproteobacteria > Sphingomonadales > Sphingomonadaceae > Sphingomonas > Sphingomonas faeni_D. Next base: position 183,703 of record NZ_JAPZPP010000003.1, read on the forward strand.
GCTGTCCGACCCCGATCTCGAATTTCCGTACCTGCTGCTGCTCGTCTCCGGCGGCCATTGCCAGTTGCTGTTGGTCGAGGGCGTTGGCGCATATCGCCGGCTCGCGACCACGATCGACGACGCGGCAGGTGAAGCCTTCGACAAGACCGCCAAGCTGCTCGGCCTCGGTTTCCCCGGCGGCCCTGCGGTCGAACGCGCCGCCGCACTCGGCAACCCGAAGGCAGTCCCGCTGCCGCGTCCGCTCAAGGGCTCCGCCGAACCGCATTTCTCGTTCGCCGGCCTGAAGAGCGCGGTCGCGCGCGTCGTCGGCCAATATTCGCCCGAGGACCTCGCCGCCTCGTTCCAGGCCGCGGTCGTCGATTGCCTGATCGACCGCACGACCAAGGCACTGCAAAAATTACCGTTCGTGTCGAGCGAAGTCGAGACACCGATCCCACGCGGCGACTTCTCGACTGCGCTCGAAGCGAACGGGGGTAGGGATGGCGCGCGCACTCGCCGCCCCACCGCGCTGGTCGTCGCGGGCGGAGTCGCCGCAAACACCGCGGTCCGCGGCGCGTTGCAGACGCTCGCCAGCGCCCACGGCCTCCGCTTCGTCGCGCCGCCCTTGTGGCTCTGCACCGACAACGCCGCGATGATCGGCTGGGCCGGCGCAGAGCGCTTCGCCGCCGGCCTCACCGACCCGCTCGACGTCGCCGCGCGCCCGCGCTGGCCGCTCGATCCGAACGCCGAAGCGGTGCGTGGCGCAGGAGTGAAGGCATGAAGGCCCATGATATGAAGATTGGCGTCATCGGCGGCGGAGCCTGGGGCACTGCACTCGCACAGGTCGCAGCGCACGAAGGTCGGGACGTCATCCTCTGGGCCCGCGAAACCGCGGTGGTCGAGTCGATCAACGCCCACCACGAGAACAGCCTGTTCCTCGCGGGCGTCGCGCTCTCCCCGACGATCCGCGCGACCGAAGACTTAGCGGCACTCGCCGACATGGACGCGATTCTCGTCGTCGCCCCCGCGCAACACGTCGGCAGCGTCCTGGCCGCCGCCCCGGTCGGCCGCATCCCGCTCGTCCTGTGCGCCAAGGGCATCGAGGCCGGCAGCAAGCGTCTCGTCGGCGAAGTCGCCCGCGCCGTACACCCCGACGCACCGATCGCCGTCCTCTCCGGGCCCACCTTCGCGCACGAAGTCGCCGCCGGCTTGCCCACCGCAGTCACGCTAGCATGCGAGGATTCCGACCTCGGCGAACGTCTCGCGTCGCGTCTCGCCGCGCGCCATTTCCGCACCTACGCCTCGACCGACGTCGCCGGCGCGGAGATCGGCGGCGCGGTGAAGAACGTCCTCGCGATCGGTTGCGGCGTCGTCGAGGGGGCAGGGCTAGGCCAGAACGCGCGTGCCGCATTGATCGCGCGGGGATTTGCCGAGATGACCCGCTTCGGCCTCGCCCGAGGCGCCCGCGCGGAAACGCTCGCCGGGTTATCGGGGCTGGGCGACCTCGTCCTGACCTGCTCTTCGACCAGCTCCCGCAATTTCTCGCTCGGCGTCGGTTTGGGGAGAGGCGACTCCGCCGCAACGCTGCTCGCCGACCGCCGCACTGTCGCGGAAGGCGCCTTCACCGCCCCCGTCCTCCGCGAAGCCGCGCGAGACGCCGGCGTCGACATGCCGATCACCGAAGCCGTCTGCCGCCTCTTGGAAGGCGCGCCGGTCAGCGACGTCATCGGCGACCTCCTCGCGCGGCCATTGAAGGGCGAGGCCGGCTAATCCCCAAGACTGTTTCCCCGCGAAGGCGGGGACCCAGACTGGGCTCCCGCCTTCGCGGGAGAACAAGGAGAAGCGGACCTCGCAATCCTCCCCCGCCAGGGGGAGGTGGCACCGAAGGTGACGGAGGGGGAGGACACGGAACCTACGTTGCCCTTACCTCCCCCTCCGTCTGGCAAGAGCCAGCCACCTCCCCCTTGCGGGGGAGGATCAGCAATCACCGCAACACTCGCGCCGCCAACCCCGAACAATCCGCATCCCCCGCCGTCGGCCCCTGCTTGCCAGTAATCGCCCGCCCGATCGCCTTGAAGATATTCCCCACCGACTTCACCTCGGGCGGGATCGTCACATGCGGCCGCTCGATCGTCCCCGTCATGTACGCCGACCCCGGCAACCGCAGCAGCGCATGCTGTTTCGGCGTGCCCGTCAGCCGGATGTCCAACGTCTCCCCCGGAAACACCACGCTACCCACGCCACGCAACTGGCTAGCGGTAGTATCGACGATCATCGGATCGACCCGCCCATGCCCGCGCGTCACATCGAGCTTCAGCACCACGCACCGCAACCCCGCCCGCTCACCATCCTTCGCCAGCAACGCGCGCGCCGCATCGAACCCGAGCGCGGCGGCGATCCCCTGCGGCAACTGCCCGTCGCGCGCGACGAACCCGATCGTCCCGTTCGACCGCCCGACCGCCGCACGGATTGTCTCGCCCGGTCCCTTCAGCCGCACCCGCGCGCTGACGTTACCGCTGAAATCGCCACCACCGCCCGCCAGCGCCTGCACGCTGCTGCCCCGCAACCTGAGGTTGATATCGACCGTCGGCACCTTTCGGTCGCCGCGCTGGTCGACCGTCACCTTGCCGGTGACGTTGCCATGCGACAGTCGCGCGACCAGCTCGCTCAGCGTCAGAAGCTGATGATCGATCGCCAGCACGCCCTTCGCGGCCAGGATCGGTGACGCACCCTTCGCGCTGACGATCCGCCCGATCCGAAACCCCATCCGCGCGTCGGTCGTATCGATCTTGCCGATATCGATCCGCGTGTTCGGCACCAGCCGCGGCCCGATCGCGCGCTCCAGCGCGGCGCCTTCCGCCTTGCCCTCATCCGACGCGAGGTCGCCGAAATCGAACTGCCGCGAGACGATGTCGCCATTGACCTTGCTGCGCCCCGCCTGCTTGTCGACCGTGACGTGCCCCGCAAAATCGGAGCGCCCGACCACGCCCTTCAACTGCGTCACGGTCCATTTCGGCTGGTCGTGCCGGACGTGTGCGCTGAACGACACCGGCTGCGTGCGGAACAGCCCCGCCTCGATCACCGCGTCGATCAGCTTCAGATCGGTCGCGCGCGCCGTCACGTCGAGGCTCATCGCGTCGGTATCGAGCGGCCGATCCATCAGCCCCTTGGCGGCAATCGACAGCTTTTCACCATCGATCGACGCGGTGAACGGCCAGGGCTTGCCCTGAAACTTGTCCACCGAAGGCCCCGCGACCGCGATCCGCACCGCCGCCCCGCGGATCGTGCCCGACCCGTTCGCGCGGATACCGTGGACCGGATCCGACACGAACCGCGCGGTGACGAAGCGGTCCTGCTTGTCGTCGCGATACTCGATCACGCTGTCGCTGATCGTCAGCCCGTCGAGATCGGTCGAACTGCCGCCGCCCTTGGGCTTGCCCGGCCGCTCCCAGTTGGTCCGGCCATGCTTGTCGCGCACCAGCACCAGATGCAGTCCGCGCGCCTTCACGTCGCGCGGCCCGAACGCGCCCTTCAGCAAGCCGAGCCCGGAGAACGTCGCCTCCGCCTCGCGCAGGTCGACGAATTCGCCTTTGCCCGCCCAGTCGGCCTGCGGGATTCGCACGTTCGTGATCCGGATCGTCGGATTGAACCCGAACGCATCGACCCGCTCGATCCCGCCGATCGTCACCGGCCGCCCGAACCGCGCGGTCAGCTGCCGCTCGATCACGCCTTTCAGCGATCCCCACGGAAACGCGGCAAGCCCCACCAGCCCCAGCACGAGCACGCTCGCAACAACAACGCCGGTGACTTTAACCCAGCGTTTCTCGAAGAATCTCCTCATCATAGCGGCGACGCGCCGCCGGGGAAATCGTTCCGCCTGCGTCAGGACCGCTGCCGCAGATTCCATCCGCTCGCCCTAGCCATTGCACCACCCCGGCGGAGGCCGGGGCCCAACTGGGCAACGTCGCTAACGAAGGGCAGCGCTACGTTACGACCACCTTGCCACTTGGGCCCCGGCCTCCGCCGGGGTGGTGAGGTGGGTCGAGCGCCTCAGAAATCGATCGCCATGCCCTTCAGCTCCCAATCGCCATAGCGCGTCGGATCGCGCGGCTCGGGGTCCTTGTCGGGCACGATCGCCTCGGGCTTCGGCACCGGCGTATTCTTCGCCAGATATTCGGGTGGCTTCAGATGATCGGGGCGCTGGCCCATCGCGGCTCTCCGGATTTGCGTGTTGGCGTCGTAACCGCCACATGGGCCCTGCCGCGCCGCTTTGCCACACGCCGCGCGTCAAACCGAACGCGAAGGACCTTCATATGCCCGACTATACCCACGCCCCCGAGCCGCTCGGCGTCCCCACTCGCCGTGCCGCACTCCGCCTGCTCGACGCCGTCCTGCGTCGCGGCGAGTCGCTCGAATCCGCATTGCCGGCCGCAACCCGCGCGATCCACGGCCCAGACCGCGGCCTCGCGCACGCGATCGCCGCCGAGACACTGCGCCGCCTCCCCGATCTCGACGCGATGATCGATTCGGTCACCAAGACCAATCTCCCCGACGATGCGAAGGCGCGGATGGCGCTGCGGATCGCGCTCGTCCAGGTGCTGATCCTCGGTACGCCGTCGCACGCCGCGATCTCGACCGTGTTGCCGCTGGTCGACGGCGGCCCGCGCAAGCTGGTCCACGGCGTGTTCGGCACGCTGTTTCGCGCCAACATGCTGCTCCCCGAAGTGCCGACGCTGCCGGCCCCTGTCGAACTGCGCTGGGAAGCCGCATGGGGCGAGGAGATGGTCGACGCCGCCGGCCGCGCGATCGCGCAGGTGCCGCCGCTCGACCTGACGATCGCCGACCCGTCCGAGACCGAAGGCTGGCGCGAGAAACTCGGCGGCGAAAGCTTCATGCCCGGGCATCTCCGCCTGGGCGACCATGACTCGGTCCCCGACATGGCCGGCTTCGGCGACGGCGCCTGGTGGGTGCAGGACATCGCCGCCTCGCTCCCCGCGCACCTGCTGGGGAAAGGGGAGGGGAATGTCCTAGATCTCTGTGCAGCCCCCGGCGGCAAGACGCTGCAACTCGCGAGCGCAGGCTGGACCGTCACCTCGGTCGACAATTCGCAAAGCCGCATCAAGCGCCTCCGCGAGAACCTCTACCGCACGCACCTGAAGGCCGAGGTCGTCAACGCCGACATCCTCGAATGGGCGCCGACCGAGCCCGCCGACGCGATCCTGATCGATGCGCCGTGCAGCGCGACGGGCATCTTCCGCCGTCACCCCGACGTCCTCCACCGCGTCCGCCCCTCGATCATCGCCGAGACCGCGGCGTTGCAGGCCCGCATCTTCGCAAGGGCAGCGGACTGGGTGAAGCCCGGCGGCACATTGGTGTACGCCACCTGCTCGCTCGAACCGTCGGAAGGCGAGGTGCAACTCGACGCGTTCCTCGCCGCCCGCAGCGATTACGCGATCGCCCCGGTAGACCAGTCCGAACTCCCCGCCGGCATCACCCCGACAGAGGCGGGCACAGTCCGTACGCTCCCCGGCATGCTGGCCGACCAGGGCGGCTGCGATGGCTTCTTCATCGCCCGATTGAAGCGCACCTAATCGATCCTCCCCCGCCAGGGGGAGGTGGCTGGCACTCGCCAGACGGAGGGGGAGGGGGCGACACCGCAGCTTCCGTGTCCTCCCCCTCCGTCACCTGCGGTGCCACCTCCCCCTGGCAGGGGAGGATCATGAGGGACTTCGCACCAACCCAATCCCGCGCTAGGACAATCCCATGCAACCCGTCCGCATCGCCCCCTCGATCCTCTCCGCCGACTTCTCCAAGCTCGGCGAGGAAGTCCGCGCCATCGACGCGGCCGGCGCCGACTGGATCCACATCGACGTGATGGACGGCCATTTCGTCCCCAACATCTCGTTCGGCCCCGCGGTCATGAAGTCGGTGCGCGGCGTCACCAGCAAGCCGTTCGACGTTCACCTGATGATCTCCCCCGTCGACGCCTATCTCGACGCGTTCGCGGAGGCCGGCGCCGACTGCATTACCGTGCATTACGAGGCCGGGCCGCACATCCATCGCTCGCTCCAGCACATCAAGGGCCTCGGCAAGCGCGCCGGCGTCGTGATCTGCCCCGGCACGCCGGCGAAGGTGCTCGACTACCTCATGGACATGGTCGACCTCGTGCTGGTGATGAGCGTCAATCCCGGCTTCGGCGGCCAGAGCTTCATTCCCAGCCAGCTCAAGAAGATCAGCGCGATCCGCACGATGATCGAAAAGAGCGGCCGCGCAATCGATCTCGAAGTCGATGGCGGCGTCGACGCGGAATGGGCCAAGCGCTGCATCGAGGCCGGTGCCGACGCGCTGGTGGCGGGCACCTCGGTCTTCCGCGGCGGCCCCGACCACTACGCCGCCAACATTGCCGCGTTGCGGGGGTGAACGAAGCCCCCGATCTTGTAACCGATCCCGCCCCCGACGGGATCGACGAAGGCCGACGCCTGATCCGTCTCGGCGGCGACAAGGGGCTGTCGCTCGCCGATCGCCTGGCCGAGCGCTTCCACCGCTTGACGTGGCGCACCCCGCTCCACACGCTCCGCCTAAAGGGCCGCTACCCGCTGAAGCTGATCGCGGTCCCCGACGATCCGATCCTCGGCGACATCCCCCGAGGCACGATGCTGCTGGAGGGCGTCCTCTCGTTCCGCGGCGAAGCGCGCGACATCGAAACGCTCGATCTTGCGAAGCCGCTGCCCAAACCGTTCGCAGAATACCTGCACAGTTTCGCGTGGCTGCGCGATCTCTCGACCGTAGCGACCCGCGCGCGGGGCGCCCCGATCGCCGAATACCTCATGGGCCTCTGGCTGACCGCGCACGCCGACACGCAAGGCGGGATCGCGTGGCGCCCGGACATGTGGGGCCGCCGCATCCTCGCCTGGACCGCACACGCGCCACTGATCCTGTCGTCCTCCGACCAGATCTACCGCTCGAAGGTGCTCAACGCGCTCGCAAAGGGCGCACTCCACCTCGACCGCACCGCCGACAAGGTCCCGGCCGGTGCGCCGCGCATCGCCGCGTGGTGCGGAGTCGTCGCCGCTGGCCTCCTCATCCCCGGCGGCGAACCGCGCCAGGCGTTCGGCGAGGCCGGCCTGCTCCGCGCGCTCGGCACCGGCCTGTTCGACGATGGCGGCTCGGTGTCGCGCAGCCCGGCGATGCTGCTCGATTCGATCCAGCTGCTCACCCTGCTTCAGGAAAGCTACGCCGCCCGCAGCGCCGAACTCCCCGAGACGGTCGCGGTCACGCTCACCCGGATGGTCGCCGCGCTGCTCGGCGTCGCGCACGCCGATCGTGGCCTGTCGAGCTGGCAGGGTGGCGGTCCGGCCAGCGAAACGCAGGTCGCAGCGGTCGTCGAAGCCAGCGGCGTCCGGACGCGTCCGCTCCGCCAGGCGCGCGACTGGGGTTATCAACGCCTCGCCGCCGGTACCGCGGTGCTGATCGTCGACGCCGCGCCACCCCCGATCGCGCGCCTCGTCGAAGGCGGCTGCGCCTCGACGCTGGCGTTCGAATTCTCCGATGGCCCCGCGCGGATCGTCGTCAATTGCGGCGGCGCCCGCGCAGGCATTGCGCAACTCCCGCCCGCGATGGTCGAGGGCCTGCGCTCGACCGCAGCCCATTCCACGCTGACGATCGCCGACAGCAACTCGACCGCGATCCTTGCCGACGGCACGCTCGGTCGCGGCGTCGGCGAAGTCGAGCTCAGCCGCCAGGAATCGGATGCCGCCAGCCGGATCGAGGCGAGCCATGACGGCTATGTCCGCCGCTGGGGCTTCCTCCACCGCCGCCAGCTGATGCTCACCGGCGACGGCCGCGAACTCCGCGGCGAGGACGCGCTGTTGCCGCAGGGCCGCAAGCGCCGCGCCGGGTTGTCGTTGTTCGCGATCCGCTTCCATCTGGGGGAGGGCGTGCAGGTCTCCCCGACCGCGGACGGCCTAGGTGCGATCCTCCGCCTCCCCGGCGGCGCGCTGTGGCAATTCCGCTGCCGCGGCGGCGCACTGGTGGTCGAAGACAGCGTCTGGATCGACGCCGACGGCCGCCCGGTCGCGACGCAGCAACTGATGATTACGGGCGAAGCGGCAGCCGGTGGCGCGAGCGTAAGCTGGGCGATGAAGAAGGCCTGACCTAACGTCTGCAGGCGTGCAATTCGAAGACCCACGCCAGCCAACCCACTTCCGTCATCCTGACGAAAGTCAGGACCCAGGATACCAAACGACCACCTTCGTGGCTCTGGATCCTGACTTTTGTCAGGATGACGGGAAATGGTGGACGGGGAGTCACCCGCACGCCCCCCTGTTCCCGGGCGGCAACCAACGCTAAGGCACCGCCGCACGGCGACCCCCGACGAAAGACCCTCATGACCAGCATCCCGATCAAGCGCGCGCTCCTGTCCGTCTCCGACAAGACCGGGATCGTCGATCTTGGCAAGGCGCTGGCCGCAAACGGCGTGGAACTCGTCTCGACCGGCGGCACCGCCACCGCTCTCCGCGCAGCAGGCCTCGAAGTCCGCGACGTCAGCGAACTCACCGGCTTCCCCGAAATGATGGACGGCCGCGTCAAGACGCTCCACCCGATGGTCCATGGCGGCCTGCTCGCGGTCCGCGACGACGCTGGCCACGCCGCCTCGATGGCCGAGCACAAGATCGGCGCGATCGACCTCGTGATCGTCAACCTCTACCCGTTCGAGGCCACCGTCGCGAAGGGCGCCGACCGCGACCTCATCATCGAGAACATCGACATCGGCGGCCCCAGCATGGTGCGCTCGGCGGCCAAGAACCACGCCTATGTCGCGATCGTCACTGACCCTGCCGACTATGCGTTGGTCTCGGGCGGCACCACCACGCTCGACGACCGCAAGAAACTCGCCGCAAAGGCCTTCGCCACCACCGCCGCCTACGACTCGGCGATCGCAACCTGGTTCGGCACCGTCGACCAGGCGGAGCAGTTTCCCGCCACCCTGCCGATCACGCTCAAGCGCGGCGATAGCTTGCGCTACGGCGAGAACCCGCACCAGTCCGCCGCTTTCTACACCGCGACCGGTTCAGTCCAAGGCATCGGCCAGGCCCGCCAGCTTCAAGGCAAGGCGCTCAGCTACAACAACCTCAACGACGCCGACGCCGCGCTCGAACTGATCGCCGAGTTCCGCGATGCCGAGCCCTCCGTCGTGATCGTCAAGCACGCCAACCCCTGCGGCGTCGCGACCGGCGCCACGCTCGCCGACGCCTATGCCGCGGCGTTCGCCTGCGACACGGTGTCGGCATTCGGCGGCATCATCGCCGTCAACCGGACGCTCGACGCCGAGACCGCACGCCAGATAACCGGCATCTTCACCGAAGTCGTCGTCGCCCCCGATGCCGACGAGGAGGCGATCGCGCTGTTCGCCGCCAAGAAGAACCTTCGCCTTCTGCTGACCGGCGAGCTTCCCGATCCGGCGCGCGTTGGCCTCACCGCGAAGTCGATCGCCGGCGGCTGGCTCGTCCAGGGTCGCGACAACGGCACGCCCGGCGAGTTGAAGGTCGTCACCAAGCGCCACCCGACCGAGCAGGAGCTGATAGACTGCCGCTTCGCCTGGACCGTCGCCAAGCACACCAAGTCCAACGCGATCGTCTACGCCAAGGACGGCAGCACCGCGGGCATCGGCGCGGGGCAGATGAACCGCCTCGAATCCGCGCGCATCGCCGCGTGGAAGGCGAAGGACGCGGCGGACAAGGCCGGCTGGTCCACGCCGCGCACGATCGGCTCGGCGGTCGCCTCCGACGCGTTCTTCCCGTTCGCCGACGGCCTGCTCGCGGCAGTCGAGGCCGGTGCGACCGCGGTGATCCAGCCCGGCGGCTCGATCCGCGACGCCGACGTCATCGCGGCGGCGGACGAAGCCGGCCTCGCAATGGTTTTCACCGGCATGCGCCACTTCCGCCACTGAGTTCGACAGTCACCACTACCGTCATCCCCGCGAAGGCGGGGACCCATATTGGCGAACCTCCGCGATTATCTCCAAACCCAGCCAGTATGGGTTCCCGCCTCCGCGGGAATGACGATGGTGTAGCGGTTGCCTATTTAACAGGCACCCGCACCGCACTGCACAAGTTTTAACCCCAAAACCCCCGCTGCCCGCTCACCGTGCACACCTCACCCCTCCATGACCCAACTGGCACGCACATTGCGAGGCACCTCCCGTAACAAGGGGAAGGGGCGCGATGAAACTCGTCATTGCCATCATCAAGCCGTTCAAGCTCGACGAGGTGCGCGAAGCGCTCACCACGATCGGCGTGGCGGGCATGACGGTCACCGAGGTCAAGGGGTTCGGCCGTCAGAAGGGCCAGACCGAGATCTATCGCGGGGCCGAGTACAGCACCAACATGGTGCCGAAGATCAAGATCGAGGTGGTCTGCGCCGCCAGCCTGTCCGACCGCGTGGTCGAGGCGATCCAGGCGTCGGCGAACACCGGCGCGATCGGCGACGGCAAGATCTTCGTGCTCGACGTCGGCCAGGCGGTACGCATCCGTACCGGCGAGACCGACGATTCAGCGCTCTGAGGGGGGACGACATGAAGCATGATATGAAGACAGCCGCCTCGGCGGTTCTGGGGTTCGGAGCGGCGATGATCGCCGCCGCACCCGCCTGGGCTCAAGAGGTCGCAGCACCGGTCGTGGCCCCCGTGGTCGCGACCGTGAACAAGGGCGACACCGCCTGGATGATGACCTCGACGATCCTCGTCCTGATGATGATCCTGCCGGGCCTCGCGCTGTTCTACGGCGGCCTCACGCGGTCGAAGAACATGCTGTCGACCATGACTCAGATCGGTGCGGTCGCGGCGCTCGCGATGCTCGTCTGGGTGATGTGGGGCTATTCGCTGGCACTCGGCAGCGACAACGGCAGCGCGCTGCTCAGCAATTTCATCGGCGGCTTCGGCAAGCTGTTCCTGGCCGGCGTTACGCCCGCATCGCAGGCAGCGACCTTCACGGCCGGCGTCGAGATCCCCGAATATGTCTTCATCTGTTTCCAGATGACCTTTGCCGCGATCACCATCGCGCTGGTCCTGGGCTCGGTCGTCGAGCGCATGAAGTTCTCGGCGGTGATGGTGTTCGGCCTCGTCTGGCTGACGATCGTCTACCTGCCCGTCGCGCACATGGTGTGGGCATCGACCGGCTATTTCTTCAAGGCTGGCGCGCTCGATTTCGCCGGCGGCACCGTGGTCCACATCAACGCCGGCGTCTCGGCGCTGGTCGCAGCCCTGATCCTCGGCAAGCGCATCGGCTATCCGAAAGAGCCGATGGCACCGCACTCGCTGGTCATGACCGGCATCGGTACCGGGCTGCTCTGGGTCGGCTGGTTCGGCTTCAACGCCGGCTCCGCGCTCGAGGCGAACGGGTCTGCAGCCCTCGCGATGCTCAACACCTTCGTTGCCACCGCGTCGGCTGGCCTGTTCTGGATGCTTGCCGAGAAGCTCTCGGGTCACAAAGGTTCCGCACTCGGCTTCTGCTCAGGCATCGTCGCCGGCCTCGTCGCCGTCACGCCGGCTGCGGGCAACTCTGGCCCGTTCGGCGCCATCGTCCTCGGTGCGATCGCCTCGCTCGTCTGCTTCATGGCGGTGTCGAAGCTCAAGCCGATGCTCGGCTATGACGACTCGCTCGACGCGTTCGGGATCCACGGCATCGGCGGCATGATCGGCGCGATCGGCACCGCGGTGGTCTACGCGCCATCGCTCGGCGGGCCGGGTGCTGCGGACTATGCGATGGGCGCCAAGCTCTTCGTGCAGCTCCAGGCGGTGATCGTGACGATCATCTGGGCCACGATCGGCACCACGATCGCGATCTACGTCGCCAAGGCCGTCACCGGCCTGCGGGTCTCGCCGGAAGTCGAGCACGAGGGTCTCGACATCGGCGAACACGGCGAGCGCGCCTACAACTGATCGGTAGCGGGCCAGTCGAGCCCGCACCCACGACGTTCCTCCTGCGGACAACCTTAGCCCGGTGTGGAAATACACCGGGCCTTTTTTATGTCTACCGAAGCGAGCGCAGGTCGAGATAGGGGCGGGGGGTATTTCCGCCCCGTTGTTCTCCCGCGAAGGCGGGAGCCCAGTCTGGATCCCCGCCTTCGCGGAGAAACAGGGAACGCGTGTCCCAAAGAACCGTCCTTACCCCACCCGTTCCGTCACCCCGGACTGGTTCCGGGGTCCACGGTGCCGCACCATCAAGCTTCATTGGGTATGCGGAAGGATGGATGCCGGAACGAGCCCGGCATGACGAAGTTTGAAGCGGGTCGGACTCAGCCGAATTTCAACCCCAAACCGTTACCCTAACCCCCCACTCGTTCGTGCTGAGTAGCGCCCGAGTAGCTCCGCCAGGAGCGTATCGAGGGCGCGTATCGAAGCACAGGTCCCGTGCACCAACCCATCCTTCGATACGCCGCTTCGACAAGCTCAGCAGCTACTCGGGACGAACGGGGGCGCGCGGGGTGATGGAGAGGCCGGGTAGTGGGACGCTAAAGCCGCGACGGCGACCGAAACACCCGCGCCTAAACCCGCACGCTTTTCGGCGCCAATCGCCGGATATCCAGCACATCGACCTGCGCCAGCATCACCGCGCCCAGCGCCTTGTCCCCGGTCTCCACCAGGATCCCCTCCTGCGTAGCCCGCACAGTCCGCCAGGACACCTCGCGCACAGCCAGCCGCTTGCCGATCCGCTTCACCGCAGCAACGCGCCCATCATCCGCAATCGCCAGCGCACCTTGGCCGTCCGCCCCCACGACAGCACCCGCCACCGCAAACCCGGCCAGCTGCGCATGCGCCGCGTCCGCCGCCTCTTCCGGAGTCTCGATCTTCACGACCCGCCGCATCCGCACGACCAACCAGCCCAGGCCGGCGAGCAGCAGCACAACGACGGCCACGATGCCGCCGACGATCGCAGGCGTCATCGCGGCCCTGCGAGCGCGTCCAGCATCGGTCGGATTCCGCGCAGGTCGTACCCGGCGTCCTCGGCCTGCGCGAGCAGCAGGTTCGGATTCCGACCCGCCTTCGCCGCCGCCAGCGCCCACAAATTACAGCTCCGCGTCCCCGACCGGCAATACGCCAGCACAGGCCCGTCCGAGTCCGTCAGCGCCTGCGTCATCGCGTCGATCTGCGGATGCGAGAAGCCCGCATGCGTCACCGGAATCGAGACGTATTTCAGCCCGGCCGCCTCAGCCGCCGCACGGATCACGTCGCCCGAAGGCTGTCCCGCATCCTCGTCGTCGGGCCGGTTGTTGACGATCGTCTTGAACCCCGCCGCGGCGATCTCCGCGACCTGCTCGACCGCAATCTGCGGCGCGACCGAAATACTTTCGTTGATTTGCCGTATCATGCGGACTCGCGGATCACCTGGAGGAAGGCATCCCCATAGGCGTCGAGTTTCCGCGCGCCAATGCCTGATAACAGGCTAAGCTCGGCACGCGACGCCGGCCGCTGCCGCGCAATGTCACGCAACACCGAGTCGTGGAAGATCACATACGGCGGAACGCCCGCTTCCTTCGCCAGATCGCGCCGCCGCACGCGCAATGCCTCGAACAGCGGATCGTCGACCGGGTTCGGGGTCGGCCCAACCGCACCCTTCCGCCGCCGCTCGCGCTTCGGCGGCACGACGATAGACACCGCCGCCTCGCCCTTCAGGATAGCCTTGGCGGCTGGCCCGAACTCCAGCCCCCCATGCGGATTGGTCCTGAGCGCATCCTTCAGCATCAGCGCCCGCGACACGGGCTTCAGCAACGCCACCTCGTCGCCATCGACGATCCCGTACACCGACAGCGCCTCGTGTCCGTTCATCAAACTGCGCTCCGACGAAACGCCGGTCAGAATACCCTCGATATACCCCACGCCAAACATCTGCCCGGTCCGGAACACCGCCGACAGGAATTTCCGCGCGGTCTCGGTCGCGTCGACAGCATCGACGTTGCCGAGACAATTGTCGCAATTCCCGCAATCCTCGAGCCGCTCCTCGCCGAAATGCTTGAGCAGAATCCGCCGCCGACACCCGGCCGTCTCGACCAGTCCGCCCATCGCGGTCAGCCGCTGCCGCTCGCCCGCCTGCCGCTCGGGCTCGACCTCGCCGATCCGCTGCCGAGCGCGCGCGAAATCCTCCGCCCCCCAGAACAGGTGCGCGATCGCCGGATCGCCATCACGCCCCGCGCGCCCGGTTTCCTGATAATAGGCCTCGATCGACTTCGGCAGCCCGGCATGCGCCACGAACCGCACGTCGGGCTTGTCGATCCCCATCCCGAACGCGACCGTGGCGCAGATCACCATGTCCTCGCTCGCGACGAAATCCGCCTGGTTCTTCGCGCGCACCTGCGGATCGAGCCCGGCATGATACGCCCGCGTCGGCCGCCCGCTCCGCCCGAGCGCCTCCGCCAGCTTCTCGGTAGCCGCCCGCGTCTGCGCGTACACAATGCCCGGCCCCGGGATCTTCTCCAGGATATCCGCGATCTGCCGGTTGACGTTGTCGCGCCCCGAAATCGCATAGCGGATGTTCGGCCGGTCGAACCCCGACACGATCAGGCCCTCTTGCGAGATTCCCAGCTGCTCGAGAATATCCGCCCGCGTATGCGCGTCCGCGGTCGCGGTCAGCGCCAGCCGCGGCACATCCGGAAAACTGTCGAGCAGAGGCCGCAGCAAACGGTAGTCCGGCCGGAAATCATGCCCCCACTCACTGACGCAATGCGCCTCGTCGATCGCGAAGAGCGACAGCTTGGCTTGCGACAGGAGATTGCGAAAGCTCTCGTTCGAAGCCCGTTCCGGCGCCACGTAAAGCAGGTCCAGATCGCCCGCTCGAAATCGCGCAATCGTCTCTTCACGATTGGTATCGACCGACGTCAACGTCGCCGCCTTGATCCCAACGGCAGTGGCGGCGCGCAACTGGTCATGCATCAACGCGATCAGCGGCGAGACGACCACGCACGTCCCCTCCAGCATCGTCGCCGGCAACTGGTAACACAACGACTTGCCCGCACCCGTCGGCATGACCGCTAGCGTCCGCTGCCCCGCGAGCACCCGATCGACGACATCGCGCTGCACGCCGCGGAAATCAGGAAAGCCGAAGATGCGCTGGAGATCGGGAAGGGGGTCGAGTGCCATTGCCCCGGACCTAGGGTTCGTTCACCGTCGCCGCAATGCATGATCGCGCACACGACCGTTCGCAGCGAGACCACCCGGGGGAAAGCGCATGACGACGGCACGTACGGCACTAGCAGGCATCCTAGCACTCTCTGCCTTAACCGGTGCAGCAACGCCCGCCCGAGAACGCATCGTCGACGGCAATGGCATCGTCGACGCAACCATTGCTGGCGTCCCCGGTCGCATCCGCATCGAACCCTCGGGCACCGCGATGCCGCTGATTACCACCGCATACGCCGAGCGCGCCAAACTCAAGTCCGGCATGCTATCGTTCAGCTACGCGGTCGGCGCCGAGCGCGTCCACGGCAGGACCGGTGTCGCACCGATCGACCTCGGCACCGGCCCTTTCAAGCATCGTATCGGCTGGACGGAACGCGCGTACACGCCCACCACCGACGGTGTCGTTGGGCCAGGCGGCGTGCCTGAGGACGTCGTTCGCTTCGTCCTGCACACACCGATCCTCGGCGAGCGCACCGTGACGATGTCGATGACCGACCAGGGCGGTCTCGCAAGCGGCTGGGGCGAACTGTACGCGCAGATCGATCTCGGCGGCCAGCCTTTGCGCATCCGTTTCGACCCGCACCACGCGCGCACGCTCGCCACGGCCAGCGCCGCCGTCCGCATCGCTGCCGCACGGGGCGGCACGCTCCAGGGCACAGCCCAAAAGGTCGAGATCGCCTTCGGCATCGAACGCCCGGTCCGCACCATGACGCTCGCCAAACCTCTTACGGTCGGCCCACTCCAGTTCGCCACGCTCGGCGTCCGCACCGCCGATCAGGGCTCAACGGCGGGCATCGCCGACGCATCCGATCCGATCGACCCGGACGAGATCGTCGTCACCGCCAAAAGCAAGAAGCCCGGCCGCGACCGCCTGACGATCGGCGCCGACCTGCTCGCACGCTGCTCTTCTATCGTCTTCGACAAGCCCGCGAAGCAGATCCGCCTCACCTGCGGCTAAACTCGGTCGGTATCGGGCCAGCTGCGATCCGAAACGCGTGATCTTCCGCGATGCCAAGTCGTATTGCGCGATTTTCCGCGACAACAGCAACCGCAAGACCGTCGCGCGGTTGCGCAAACTGGACCGCTTGATCCCGGCCTAGCGGGAGCCGCCTGGTCCCCACTATCCTTCTGCTCCCCCTCATTGGCGAGGGAACAGAGGCGTTAGCCTTTAGGGCTCCACCCCGGCGAAGGCCGGGGCCCAATTGGAAAGGTGGCAATGACGACGCACTGCCATCCGTTAGCAACGTCCTCCAATTGGGCCCCGGCCTTTGCCGGGGTGGCACACAAGTGTCTCAAAAGGCCGTCGCCAATCTTGTTTCCCCGCGAAGGCGGGGACCCAGACTGGACTCCCGCCTTCGCGGGAGAACAGGCAGGGGTAAGGTACCGGTGAAACGCGGCCGCCCCGATATTTACGGGCCAAAGACCGCAAGCATCTGACGCGACGAAGGGCGTGGCGAGCATTCCTCACCGACTACCCAACGCCCTACTCCGCCGCCAACGCCCCATCATCATCACCAGCCCGCTCCTGCGCCTGCCGGTTCCACATCTCCGCATACACGCCGCCCTGTCGCAACAGGTCCGCATGCGTACCCTTCTCGACGATTCGCCCCGCTTCCAGCACGACGATCTGGTCCGCATGCACAACCGTGGAAAGCCGGTGCGCGATCACGATCGTGGTCCGCCCGCGCTCGATCGCCTCCAGCGTATCGAGGATCTCCGCCTCGGTCCGGCTATCCAGCGCCGACGTCGCCTCGTCCAGGATCAGGATCGGCGGGTTCTTCAGCAGAGTCCGCGCGATCGCCACGCGCTGTTTCTCGCCCCCCGACAGCTTCAACCCGCGCTCGCCCACGCGCGTCTCATACCCGAGAGGCTGGCGCTCGATGAACCCGGCGATCGCCGCACCCTTGGCAGCCATCTCGACCTCGGGCATCTCGGCCCCCTCACGGCCGTACGCGATATTGTAGCCGATCGTATCATTGAACAGCACCGTATCTTGCGGCACGATCCCGATCGCGGCGCGCAACGACGCCTGCCGAACCTGCGCGATATCCTGCCCATCGACGGTAATCCGCCCACCCGTCAGGTCATAAAACCGGTACAGCAACCGCGCGAGCGTCGACTTCCCCGCCCCCGACGGCCCAACGACGGCCAGCGTCGACCCCGCCGGCACATCCAGCTCGAGATCGCGCAGGATCGGCCGCTCCGCATCATACCCGAACGACACCCCCTCGAACCGCACATGCCCCGCGCTCACCGCCAGCGCAGGCGCACCCGGCGCATCCACCACGGTCGCAGGCGTATCGATCAGGTCGAACATCGCCGCCATGTCGAGCGCGCCCTGCCGGATCGTGCGATACACCATCCCCAGCAGATCCAGCGGCCGGAACAGCTGCGCCAGCAGCGTCGACACGAACACCACGTCGCCCGCCGACGCCTCGCCGCGGCTCCACCGCCACACGACGAAGCCCATGCCGCCCGCCAGCATCACGTTGGTGATCAGCGCCTGGCCGAGGTTCAGCCACGCGAGCGAATTCTCGCTCTTCACCGCAGCCTCGGAATAGGCGGTGATCGCGCTGTCGTAGCGCTTCGCCTCGCGCTCCTCCGCGCCGAAATACTTCACCGTCTCGAAGTTCAGCAGCGAATCCACCGCATGCGCCACCGCGCCGGTATCGAGGTCGTTCATCCGCGCGCGCAAGGCATTGCGCCAGTCGGTCACCATCCGCGTGAAGAGGATATAGCCGACCACCATCACCACAGTCGCGACGACCAGCGGCCAGCCGAACTTGGTCCAGAACAGCCCGAGCACCAGCACCAGTTCGAACACCGTCGGCGCGATGTTGAACAGGAGGAAGTACAGCATCGTGTCGATGCTCTTGGTGCCCCGCTCGACCACCTTGGTGACCGCGCCTGTCCGCCGCGACAGGTGGAAATCGAGGCTCAGCGCATGCAGATGGCGAAACACCTGCGCCGCCAGCCGCCGCGACGCGTCCTGCCCGACGCGCTCGAACACCGCGTTGCGCAGATTGTCGAACAACGTCGTCCCGAACCGCGACGCGGCATACCCGACCACCAGCAGCACGACGAGCGTCAGCGCGCCGCGATCGTTCCCCGCCATCCGGTCGACCGCGTATTTGAGCGTAAACGCCGCGCCAAAGACCTGGATCAGCTTCGACGCGATCACGAGCAGCATCGCGACGACGATCCGCGCCTTCAGCTTGGGCTGCCCGGCCGGCCACAGGAACGGCAGGAAGCGGCGGAGCGTCGGCAGCAAGGGCTGGTCCGCGCGGGTGGAGGTGTACGTATCAGGGGGCATGGATCGATGCGATGTAGGCGCAGTCAAGCCCCGGCGAAAGCAGTTGGGGGAACAATCCTGCCACTTCGTCGCTTTTGTTATCGTGTCCAACGTCGGACACCGCGAGCCACTGGAGAATGAAATGGAACCGCTGTTCTACGTCATGGCCATCATGGGCTGCGGTGACGGCAATGTGAACTGCACCGAGGCACGCGTGATCCCGGCGCGCTACGAGACGATGGCCCAGTGCCGTGCTGCGCTCCCCGACCAGTTGGCGCAGAACACCGACGTTCCCTATCCGATGATCGGCGCGAACTGCCGCGCGCAAGGTCAGCTCATGGCAAAGACCGGCAAGGCCAAGTCGCAGGGCTAGTTTGTTTCCCCGCGAAGGCGGGGACCCAGACTGGGCTCCCGCCTTCGCGGGAGAACAAACTACCGTCGATGATTACCTAGGCCGCGTCCACAGCCGAGCATCGCGCACCGTCCGCGGATACAGCGTATCCCGTCGAGCCGCCTCCCGCGCCGCCGTCACGATAAACCCCAGCTTCTGCATCCCCGACGTCGTCACCCGGTGATCCCAGGCATGCTCCCCCCGAGCCGCCACAGTCCGCCCGATCGCGCCGTAAATCCCCGCCGCCGACAACACTGCCCAGGCCGAGCGGAACGACAGCGCGGGCGTCCCCTCCCGCGCACTCGCCTCGAACGCCGCAGCCCGATCCGCCATCCGCTTCGTCAACACCGCGAGGCGCGAGCGAAACGGCGGCTTCATGTGCTGACCCGGCGGAAAGTCCATCTCGACCAGCCACTCCTCGGGCAGATAGCACCGCCCGACCCGGTCATCCTCCTCGACATCGCGCGCGATATTGGCGAGCTGGAACGCCATCCCCAGGTCGCACGCGCGGTCGAGCGTGTCCTCGTCGTCGGGATCGACCCCCATCGCGATCGCCATCATACACCCGACGACGCCCGCGACATGGTAGCAATATTTGTACAGGTCGTTCTCCGACCGCGGCCGCCACTCGCGCGCATCGAGCGCAAACCCCTCGACCAGATCGCGCGCGAACCGCTTGGGCAACCGCGTTTCGGCCGCGAATATCCGCAACGCATCGAAGGCCGGCTCCCCGACGACTTCGCCAGTCAGCGCCTGCTCGGTCATCGCCGACAACGCCACGAGTCGGGCAGGCGCGTCCTCCACTACGGTCATCCCGTGCCCATGATCCTGCCCATCGGCGATATCGTCGCACCGCCGGCACCAGGCATAAAGAAGCCAAGCCCGCTCCCGCGTCGGCTTGTCGAACAACAGGCTGGCGGCCGCAAAACTCTTCGACCCACGCGAGATCGACTCATGCGCGGTAGCCACGATCGCGTCGCGCGAGGGGAGGGGGTGGTTCACTTTTGTTCCCCGTACGCCACCACTGTTAGAGCCGCCACCCCGGCGAAGGCCGGGGCCCAGTTGGGGGACAAAACTTGGCTGGCGCTGCGCGTTGTTACTGCAACTTTCCCAACTGGGCCCCGGCCTCCGCCGGGGTGGCGACGAGCGTTGGGGTGACGGCTAGTATTGAGGTGAGCCCGCAACCTCACAAATCCGACGCGTTCATCCGCACGATCGGCTGTGTCGGCACATGGCTCGCCATTCGGTCGAGCAGCACATCCAGCGTATCCGCCACGATCAACAGATCCCGGTGCTGCGGCCGCAGGAACCCGACCTCGCCCATCTTCTCCCAGAACGCGATCAGATGGTCGTAATACCCAGCGGTATTCAGCAACCCGACCGGATCCGCATGATAGCCAAGCTGCGCCCAGCTCAGCGCCTCCCACAGCTCGTCCATAGTCCCCGTGCCACCCGGAATCGTCACGAACCCATCGGAGAGATCGGTGAACATCTGCTTGCGCTGATGCATGCCGCTAACGACGTGCAGTTCGGTAAGCCCCCGATGCGCAACCTCCGCATCGACCAGCGCCTGCGGAATGACGCCGATAACCTCGCCACCACCCTCAAGCGCGCCATCCGCAATCGCGCCCATGAGCCCGGTCCGCCCGCCGCCATAAACAAGGCCAATCCCCCGCTCGGCAAAAGCCAGCCCCAGCGCCCGAGCGCCCTCGATATAGGTGGGATCAGCCGGCGTCGCCGACCCGCAATACACAGCAAGTCTCTTCATCCCGCACCGCTACGAGATGCGAGCACGGGCCACAAGCATGCGAACATCGTCGAACCGGAATCCGGATCGGCACCAGGCGCAACCGATCCGGACAATCATCCGATCAGCAAGCGCTCCGACACGCATCGCCGGCCACTTTTGCGATCGAAATGCAGATGCCCTGACCGAACGGGAGCCTGCCGCACAGCGAGATCGCCGCGGCCTGGGCGACGTCGCACCCCGTCTGGCAAATGCCGCCGACCTGTGCCGTCGCCGATACGCCGCCGCTTGCGGGTTCGATCGTCTGGCCAGCGAAATTCTCGCTGATGATGCTGGCGATCAGGCTCTGCTGATCGGCAGTCAGTGCGCCCCATTCCTTCTGGTTCACGGTGATGGTCATATCGGCATCCTTCCACGTTCGAACGAGCGGTCGGAGGAAGCGATACGAATGTTCGCCGGCACCGCCGCACGCGAGGAAGGCTAGCGGAAGGTCCGCGCGCGGCTATCGACGATCCACCCATTTCGGTGGCCCGTCTCCAGCGCGCGCAGCACACACGGGCAAAGCGCCACACAACCGCACCGTTTCGGACACGGTAGGGAGATTGGGTTCACGCGGAGACGCGGAGGTGTTGCGGTCCTGACAGCGCTCGCGCTGTCTTCATACGCGTGCCGCAGCCCGTTGGAGACACGGTAGCTACGCGACAAGCGCAACACCTCCGCGTCCTCTGCGCCTCTGCGCGAAAATCCCTTACTTCTCACCCTCAAGCATCAACCGAGCCGTAGCCTTGGCACTCCCGACAACCCCCGGAATGCCCGCACCCGGATGCGTCCCAGCCCCCACGAAGTACAAATTCGGAATATGCTCGTCGCGATTATGCACCCGGAAATACGCGCTCTGCGTCAGCACCGGCTCCAGCGAGAACGCGCTCCCCAGATGCGCATTCAGATCCTGCGCGAAATCCTTCGGCGCGTACGAGAACTTCGTCACGATCCGCTCATGGATATCCGGGATCAACCGCCGCCCGATCTCGTCGAGGATGCGCTTCTCCAGGATCGGCGCGATCTCGTCCCAGTCGACCGGGAATTTCCCCAGATGCGGCACAGGCGCCAGCGCATAGAACGTCGAATGCCCCTCCGGCGCCAGCGAAGGATCGGTCACGGTCGGATGATGCAGGTACAGCGAAAAGTCCTCGCTCAGCACGCCGTGGTCGTAAATGTCCTCGAGCAGCCCCTTATAGCGCGGTCCGAACAGGATCATGTGGTGCGGGATGCCCGGCCACGTGCCTTTGATCCCGAAATGCACGACGAACAACGACGGCGAATATTTCTTCCGCTCGAGCGACCCCGTCTTGCGCTTGGCACTCCGCGACGTCGCCAGCAGGTCGCGATAGGTGTGCATGATGTCGCTGTTCGCCGCGATCGCATCCGCCTGACCCGACCAGCCGCTAGCGCAGGTCACGCCAGTCGCGCGATCGCCCAGAGTCTCGATCGACGTCACCGGATCGTCGAGCCGCAACACACCGCCCAGCCGCTCGAACTGCGTCACCAGCGCCGCCACCAGCCGGTTGGTCCCGCCGCGCGCGAACCACACCCCGCCGTCACGCTCCAGCTTGTGGATCAGCGCATAGATCGCGCTCGTCGTCATCGGGTTGCCGCCGACCAGCAGCGTATGGAAGCTCAACGCCTCGCGCAGTTTCTCCGACTTCACGAAGCTCGACACGATCGAATAGACCGACCGCCACGCCTGGTATTTCGCCAGCGCCGGCGCCGCCTTGATCATCGACCCGAAGTCGAGGAACGCGACATGGCCGAGCTTCTCGTATCCCTCGTGGAACACACCCGCCGAATATTGCAGGAACTTCTCGTACCCCGCCCAGTCGCCGGGATGCAGCTTCTCGATCTCGGCGCGCATCTGCACGTCGTCGTTGGTGTAATCGAAGTTCGTCCCGTCGGGCCAGTTCAGCCGGTAGAACGGCAGCACCGGATCGAGCGTCACGTCCTCGCTCATGTCGCGCCCGGTCAGCGCCCACAGCTCGCGCAGGCAATCCGGATCGGTGATGACCGTCGGCCCTGCGTCGAACGTGAACCCGTCACGCTCCCAGAAATACCCACGCCCACCCGGCTTGTCGCGACTTTCGACGATCGTCGTCTGCACGCCCGCGGATTGCAGCCGGATCGCGAGCGCCAGCCCGCCGAAACCTGCGCCGATGACTATTGCGGTCTTCATGATGACATACTGCCTGCGATGGCGCGGACGGCGCGCACGATGGGGACGGGGGGCTTGCCGGTCAGAACGCGGGCCTTGTCGGAAAGCGTCGAGCGTCCGGCGTAGAAACGGCCGATGAGCGAGGGGGAGAGGCGGTAGAAGCGTTCGAGGATGCGGTAGCGTTCCTCCGGCTCGGCGGCGCGGAACAACATCGTGTCGAGCATCCGGTAGAAGCCGCGCGACTTCCACGTCGCCCGCGCCATCGCATGCGTCGCATCGTGCAGTTTCGCGCCCGAGAAGTCGCTAAGCCCTGCGAGCATAGAAGCGATCCGCACAGCATCCGGCAGCGAATACCCCGTGGTCGGATGAAACATCCCCGCGCGCATGCCGGCCTTCGCCACCCGAGCACCGCCCGACCGCCAATACGCCTCGAAATCACCACCCATCGCCACCGGCAGCACGCCGGACTCTTCGCGCACCACACTCTCGACCGACCAGCCGCGCCCGGCAACATAGTCGTCGATCCGAGCGCCCAGCACCGGAATATCGAGATCGGGCGTGTCGCTGTAATAGGTATCCTCGACGAACATCCGATCCGCGGCGAACGGCAGGCAATAGACGAAGCGATACCCGTCGATCTGCGGAATGGTGGCGTCCATCACCATCGGCCGCGGACTTTCGTGCGGCACATTCAATGCCAGTTCGCGCCCGAGAAACTTCTGCCACGCCAGATCGAGCAGCGACAGATCGCCCGCCCCCCGCGCGTCGATCACGCCGGTCGCCTCGATCCGGTCGCCATCCGCCAGCACCACCGCGGTCGCACTCGCGCCCGACACCTTCCGCCCCAGCATCAGCGCATGCGGCGGCAGTACGCGGCGAACCTCGCGGTCGAGCCGCGTGCTCTCGATCGAATAATAGGTCGCATCGATCGTCCGCTCATGCGCCGGAAAGCGCACGTCGTACCCACGCCACGCATGCACCACGAGCGGTGCGACGATCCAGCGATCGCCTTGCGCCACGTCGCTGCCGAAGAACGACCAGAGATGATTGCCGCCGACCACCGGCGCCGCGTCGATCAGCCGCACGTCGAGCGCGGGGTGCTTTGCTTTCAACGCCAGCGCGATCATCCCGCCGGCCAAACCCGCGCCAACGATCGCGACGTCGCAGGAGATCGTCGATGCCATGCCTCCGACTAGCGCAAAGCGAGAGCCTCGAAAACAACCTTTGCGAAGCAATCGCCTGCGAAGACAACCTGCGTTGTTGAAGGGGGGGGGCGCTTCCAATCCTCCCCCGCCAGGGGGAGGTGGCAGGCACTTGCCTGACGGAGGGGGAGGAAAGGAAAGCCGATGTGCCGTGTCCTCCCCCTCCGTCACCTTCGGCGACACCTCCCCCTTGCGGGGGAGGATCGAACGGCTGAGCAAACGGCTTCAGCGCTGAGCGAAGGAGGAAAGCCCAACCTTACCCCCTCCCTTCCAGGTGGAGGAGCGTGCGTGGCAACGGATACCGCTCGATCCAGATCGGCCTTAGACAATGCGGATGCCCCAGCCCGCATCTGCCCCCACGCTCACCACCGCCCGCCTGACCCTGACCGGCCACGCCGCCACCGACCTCGAAGACTGCGCCGGGATGTGGTCGGACCCGCGTGTCTACACGATGATCGGCGGCCAGCCGCGCTCGCGCGAGGACGTCTGGATCCGCCTGCTCCGCTCGATCGGCCAATGGACGCTGTTCGGCTACGGCAGCTGGATCGCGCGCGACACCGTGACCGGCCACCTGATCGGCGAATTCGGCCTGATCGAGGCGCGCAGAGCGATCGAACCCCTGATCGACGCGGCGCCCGAAGTCGGCTGGACCCTGACCGGCGACGCGCAAGGCCAGGGCTACGCCACCGAGGCACTCGGCGCGATCCTCGCCTGGACCGACCCGCGCATCTACGCGACGACCTGCATCATAGACCCGGCCAACGCGCCCTCGATCCGTCTCGCGGAACGGCTAGGCTACCGACTTCGCACGCAAGGCGTCTATCGAGACGCGCCGATCCTGATCTTCGACCGGGCCGCGCCTGTTATCTCTGCGCGGTGACCACCGGCTTCTGCACCGACGCGATCGGCATCGGATCGCCGGCCCGATCGTAGAACGCCATCAACACCAGTCCCAGGGCCAGGATGCTCCCGGCGATCACGTAGATCAGCCCCTTGTGGTCCTTGCCGGTATCCGCGCGCGCGGCGCCATGGTTTGGCATGCATCACTCTCCCAATAGGCAGGTCGACCTGCTCTGGACGGGGAGGCTATCATGTTTCCGCGCACTGCATAGAGCCTATCGCCGCCCCGAAAGATTCTGCGGGATGACGCAGGCACGAGTCCTCGGCACGCGTCACATCAGCCTTTCCAGTCCGCAATCGCATCGTCGTAGCGCTGCTTTTCGGCGTCGACCGCGTCCTGCGCCTTCGCCATCGCCGTGTCCCGCGATCGTTCGAGCGCGCGTCTCTCTCGGACCAGGGCGGCCTCGCGATCGGCAAGGTCCTTCAGCGTGCGACGGAACCCGGACTCGCACGTGTCGCGTGCCTCCTCGGCCGCATTCAGCGCACGCCGGCTGGGCTTCGGCTTCGGCTTCGGCTTCGGCTTCGGGGGAGCGGGCGCCGCAACTTTCGCCCGCGTACGACGCGGTTCGGGATCGTCCTCTTCGCGCGCATCGGACGCGCGTTTCGTCGCAGCCGGCACCGCACGCGCGGGCAGCGCCGCGATCTGTTCGGCGGTCGTCCCGCGCGATCGCTTGATCACCGTACCCGGCGACGCCAGCGGCTCGGCGGCGAGATCCGGATCGGTCACCAGTTCGGCGATCCCGCGCGCGAACAGGTCGTGATCGCTGCCCCACGCCGCCAGCGCGGCCTTCTGGCTCGGCGCCGCGACATAGGCGTCGTGGAACCCTGCCGCCGTCCGATACACCTTCAGCTTGCTCGCCCGCGCCATGCAGCATGGCTAGCGTGCGCATTTCGGCTGCGCCACCCATTACGTCCCGGCGCAAAACCGCCTATAAGCCGCTCATGTGGCTCGCCATCCTTCTCTCCGCGATCGCGATGACGGTGATCGTCGGGGTCCGCTATCTCATCGTCTCCGGTGCCTTCGCCGCCGCCACGCGCGCGCGCCATCCCGGGCTCTATCTCGGGCTCGATGCACAGATGCGGCGCGAGATCTGGTGGAGCATTGCTTCCGCCGCGATCTACGGTGTCCCCGCCGGGGTCGTCGCCTGGGGCTGGCAGAATCGTGGCTGGACGAAGGTCTACACCGACGTCCACGCTTACCCGCTCTGGTATCTGCCGGTGTCGGTCTTCGCCTTCCTGGTCGCGCACGACACGTGGTTCTACTGGACGCACCGCTGGATGCACCGGCCGAAGCCGTTCAAGCTGGCGCATGCGCTGCACCATGCCAGCCGCCCGCCGACCGCGTGGGCGGCGATGGCCTTTCACCCGATCGAAGCGATCAGCGGCGCTGTGGTAATTCCGCTACTGGTGTTCCTGATTCCGATCCATGTCGGCGCGCTGGGTCTGGTGCTGACGATCATGACCGTTATGGGAGTCACCAATCACATGGGGTGGGAGGTTTTCCCGCGGTTCATGTGGCGGGGCGCATTGGGCGGCTGGCTGATCACGGCGAGCCATCATCAGCGCCATCACGAACAATACGGGTGCAACTATGGCCTATATTTCCGCTTTTGGGATCGGCTCTGCGGCACCGACAAGGGACTCGGCGATTTCACCAAGGCGCATGCCAAGGCGGCCGCTCGGGGCGCGGCTGCCGCTGGTCGCGGCGGGAACGCTGGCATGGCTGACCCTGGCGGCGGCGGCTCCCGTCACGCGGCTTGACGTCGAGGTCGACAACATGCGCTCGGCAAAGGGGATGATCCGGATCTGCCTCACCGCCGATCCCGACAATTTCCCCGCCTGCGTCAACGATGCCAACGCGCTGACCCGCTCGATCCCGGCGAGCATCCACACGACGAGCTTCCCCGGTCTGCCACAGCGCGGCTATGCGCTCGCGATCATCCACGACGAGAACAACAACGCGAAGCTCGACACGTTCGCCGGCATCCCGCGCGAAGGCTATGGGTTCTCGCGCGATGCCGCGGTCCGCTTCGGTCCGCCGCGCTTTTCGGCAGCCCGTTTCATGGTCGCCGGTGATGCCGAAATACAACAGGTAAAAATGCGTTACATCTTCTGACCGTTCGCAGCGGACCGAAAACGGTTTGACCGCGTTGCGACGGGGAACCTTTCTGTCCGGAGCATTTCCTTGCGCGCACTCACTCTCTTCACGTCTGCCGCAATCGCGGTGCTCACGATCGCCACGCCAGCGCTCGCCCAGACGGACCCGAACCCATCGCCACCGATCACCGATCCTCGCGACAACAACCGCGTCACGGTTGCGCTCGGTGTCGTGTCGATGCCTGATTACGAGGGTGCGGACAGCAACTCCTTCACCCCCGCCGGCGCCTTTGTCGGCACCGTGCGCGGGCACGACTTCTTCCTCCGCGGCACGCAGCTGTATTTCAACCTGATTCCCAACACGGGCGAGGTCGGCACCAATTTCGAACTGGGCGTGATCGGCGGTGTCCGTCGCGATCGTACCGGCGATATCGACAACCGCCAGGTCCGCGCGCTCGGCAAGATCGATACCGCCTATGAGCTGGGCGGTTACGTCGGCGTCGCCCGCACCGGCGTCATCACCAGCGACTACGACACGCTCACCGCGCGCGTCGCCTATGTTCACGACGTGTCGGGCACCTACGACAGCTACGTCATCACGCCGCAGGTGAACTACACTACGCCGCTGTCGGTCCGCACGCTCGTCTCGCTCGGTGTTTCGGCCGACTATGCCGGCAAGGGTTTCGGCCGCACCTATGCTGCCGTGACGCCGATCGGCTCGCTCGCCAGCGGCCTGCGCACCTATGACGTCAACGACAGCGGCTTCCGTCGTGCGAACGCTTCGCTGTTCGTCGTCCAGAGCCTCTCGGGCGATCTTCGTCACGGGTTCGGCGTCGGCGCGGGCGTGCTCTACGGTCGGATGCTCGGCAAGTACAAGAACACGCCGATCGTCTCCGATGTCGGCGATGCGGACCAGTGGCTCTATGCCCTCGGCCTGACCTACACCTTCTAAGCACTGACCCCAATGATCCTCCCCCGCCAGGGGGAGGTGGCGCGAAGCGACGGAGGGGGAGGACACGGAACAGGCGTTCTCCCTTCCTCCCCTTCCGGCTGGCAAGCGCCAGCCACCTCCCTCTGGCGGGGGAGGATAGGTGGGTATCGAGCCCGTCAACGACCAACCCCGTACAGTCTCCCGCGGCCGCCGCGTACCCGCGCACGGCGACGCCCGCTCACGCGCAGTCCTTCGGCAAAACGCCCCCGGCGAACCGCCGCAGCCACATGCTGCAGCGCACCTAAAATTTATTTCATCAGACCCCCTTGAACCGTGCGTCCAAAATCCTGCGGCGCACGTTCCTCGCAGTGGACGGCATTTTTCTGCCCGCAATAGAGCGCGTTACAGGCTAGACCTTTTCACGAAGGTCTGGTTTATTTCGGTCCGGACTGTTCGATTGTTTGAAAAACTACGACGTCTGCAACTGCCAAGGGGAGGACCCTGATATGACCGAGAGCGTGCACCTGATCGAAGCCCTCGATGCGCGAGTGGAACGCCGCAGCGAGCGACGTGAATTCTTCAAGACCGCGCTGGGCGCCGCTGCGATGACCGCAGCCGGTGCGACCGCGCTGTCCTTCTCCACGTCGGCGTCGGCACAGACCATCACCGATGCGGACGTTCTGAACTTCGCGCTCAACCTCGAATATCTCGAGGCGCAGTTCTATTCCTACGCCGCAACCGGCAACGGTCTCCCCAACTCGATGCTCACCGGCACCGGCACACAGGGCGCCGTCCTTGGCGGTCGCCAAGTCGCGTTCACCGACCCGATCGTTGCGCAATACGCCAAGGAAATCGCGGCCGACGAGATTGCCCACGTCAACTTCCTGCGCACCGCCCTCGGCACGTCGGCCGTATCGCAGCCCGCGATCGACGTTAGCGTCACCGCCACCAGCGCCTTCTCGAACGCAGCACGCGCTGCCGGCCTGATCGGCGCCGGTGCCTCGTTCGACGTTTATGCGAACGACGAGAACTTCCTGCTCGGCGCCTTCATCTTCGAAGACGTCGGTGTCACCGCCTACAAGGGTGCTGCCCCGCTGCTGACGAGCAAGGCGTATCTGGAGGCCGCCGCCGGCCTGCTCGCGGTCGAGGCGTATCACGCCGCGATCGTCCGCACGACGCTGTACGGCAAGGGCATCGCGACGCCGTCGCTACGCACGTCGGCCGACGCAATCTCGAACGCACGCGACAGCCTCGATGGATCGACCGATCTCGATCAGGGTATCTCGCCGGTTACGCAGACGCCGATCAATCTGTCGACAACGCAGGCTGCGGTCACCGCATCGAACATCGTCCCGCTGGACGCCAACGGTGTCGCCTTCAGCCGTTCGACGAGCCAGGTGCTCAACATCGTGTACCTCAACAAGGGCGCAGCATCGGCAGGCGGGTTCTTCCCGGCCGGCATGAACGGCAACGTCAAGACGAGCACCGCAGCAGTCTGATCGCATCAGCCTACCGCGCGCCTTCTTCGATATTCAGGGGATTAACCCAATGACCGATCTCAATACCAAGCTTGAAATATTCGACGCGATCGCCAGCCGTCGCAACGAACGCCGCAACTTCCTCCGCTTCGCCGGTGGCAGCGCCCTCGCCGTCGGTGGTGCATCGCTGCTCGCCGCCTGCGGCAGCGACGATCAGGACCTCGCGCCTGCACCGACGCCTACGCCTACGCCGACTCCGGCCGCGGCGCTCAACGATGCCGACGTCCTGAACTTCGCCCTCAACCTCGAATATCTCGAAGCGCAGTTCTACGCGTTCGCAGCGTTCGGCGTCGGCCTGAACGCCAGCCTGCTGACCGGTACCGGTACGCAAGGGTCCGTCACCGGTGGCGCACAGGTTCCCTTCACCGACACCGTCGTCCGTGAATACGCCCGCGAAATCGCGATCGACGAAGTCGCGCACGTCGCGTTCCTTCGTACTGCGCTCGGCACTGCTGCCGTCGCACAGCCCGCGATCGACATCTCGGCCGGCACGGCAGCCGCACCGGGTGCGTTCACCGCCGCGGCACGCGCTGCCGGCGTCGTCGGCGCAACCGGGATCTTCAACCCGTACGCGGACGACAACAGCTTCCTGCTCGGCGCGTACATCTTCGAGGACGTCGGCGTTTCGGCCTATAAGGGCGCCGCACCGCTGATCGCCAACAAGACGTATCTCGAGGCCGCCGCCGGCATCCTCGCGGCCGAAGCCTATCATGCGGGCCTGATCCGCACGATCCTCTACCGTAAGGGCCTGACCGTGCCGACGCTGCGTACTGCCGCCGGCCAGATCAGCGACGCGCGCGACAGCTTGGACGGCACGGTTACCAACGCCGCGACCGGCGTCATCGGCGACGACGATCAGGGCATCACCGGCACCGACGCCACCATGTCGAACATCGTGCCCACCGATGCCAACGGGCTCGCCTACAGCCGCTCGACCGGCCAGGTGCTCAACATCGTCTATCTCAACAAGGCCGCCGTCGCGATGGGCGGGTTCTTCCCGGCCGGCGTCAACGGCAACATCAAGACCAGCGCCGCCAATCCGTGATCGCCATCACCGATTGAAACAGAAATCTCGGGTCGCGGCGAACATCGGGAGCGCCGCGGCCCAAGTTTGGGGAATGACATGAAGCACCTTACGAAACTCACCATGCTCGCCGGTCTCGCGACCGCGGGCATTTTCGCCGTTCCGGCCCAGTCGCAGACGCTGTCGCAGGAAACGACGGCAGACCGTCCGTTCTCCGGCATCTATGTCGGTGCGGCCGGCGGCTACGACGTCCAGCCAAACGACGTCGGTTCGTCGATCCGGTTCGACCGCAACGGCGACGGCAACTTCAACGAGAACGTCAACACCATCACCGGCGCCAATGCCTTCTCGCCCGGCTTCTGCAACGGCTCGGCTCGCACCGGCGCGGCGGCCTATGGTTGCCGCAACGACGATGACGGCTGGGCCTATTATGGTCGCGTCGGCGCCGATGCACAGCGCGGCAACATCGTCGTCGGCGTCGTCGGCGAATTCGGCAAGACCGAGATCACCGACAGCACGTCCGGCTTCTCGACCACGCCTGCCAGCTACACGATGGCACGCAAGGTTGACTGGGAGGCCTCGATCCGCGGTCGCGCCGGCTATGCGATCAACACCACGCTGTTCTACGGCACGTTCGGTGCAGGCTATGCCAAGATCGACAATCTGTTCTTCACCACCAACACCGCGAACGCATTCGCGGCCAGCGGCTCGAAGAACCAGTGGGGCATTCTCGGCGGCGGCGGCATCGAGCAGAAGCTGACCAAGAACATCTCGATCGGCATGGAATACATGTACCATCAGTATCAGGACAACGACGCCCGCGTCCGCGTCACCGCTGGTACGGCACTCGCCGGCAGCCCGGTCCTGCTCGCCAACAACCCGTTCCTGATCGCACCCAACACCAGCGGCACCACCTTCCGCCGCAGCGACGAGTATCTCCGCTGGCACTCGCTGCGCGGCACGGTGAACTTCAGGTTCTGAGGCGCAGGGCGGCCTGCACCAATCTGGTGCAGGACTCGCCCAAGCCCGGCCAGCGCAGCACAGCACGCCACAAGGCGTAGCTTTGCTACGACTGACGGCGCGCGGAATAAAAGAAAAGGCCGCTGCCCCAACCCGGGCAGCGGCCTTTCCTTTAGGTGCTCGATCCTCCCCCGCCAGGGGGAGGTGGCACCAAAGGTGACGGAGGGGGAGGGCCTCGCAACAGAGGTTTCCCTCACCTCCCCCTCCGTCTGGTAAGAGCCAGCCACCCCCCTGGCGAGGGAGGATCGAAGAGGCCCCCCCCGTTCGCCCCGAGCGAAGTCGAAGGGCAAACCCCAAGAACAAACGCCTCGACTGTCCGAGGCGCCGCCAATTTCCCCATTGCACGCCACCCCAACCCCCCTATGCTCACCCCACCCCGGGGGAGCGCTTATCCGCGCTTGAGAGGAAGGCAGGAGCCTTCGACCCGCTGAACCTGATCCGGTTGATACCGGCGGAGGGAGGGAGCGGTCGCCACAGAACCGCAAGCCTTGCTCCGACACCCGTAGGAGCAAGCGCATGGCCGTCACGCAAAAGACCACCGACATCGGCGTCACCACCGGCCCGATCCGAGGCTCCCGGAAAATCCACGTAGCGGTCCCAACCAGCCCAGACGTCCGCGTCGCCATGCGCGAGATCGTCCTAGACCCAAGCTGCTCCGAGCCCCCCTTACGCGTCTACGACACCAGCGGCCCCTACACCGACCCCCGCGCGAAAATCGACATCAACGCCGGCCTTCCCCAACTCCGCCGCCAGTGGATCGAAGCCAGAGGCGACGTGGAATCCTACGAAGCCCGAGAACTCCGCCCCGAGGACAACGGCCAGCTCGGCCCCGACCGCTCCGGCGGCGTCCCCCAGTTCCCCGCCACCATCAAGCGCCCCCTCCGCGCGCGCGCCGGCGCCAACGTCAGCCAGATGCACTACGCGCGACGTGGGATAATCACCCCCGAAATGGAATACGTCGCCACCCGCGAAAACCTCGGTCGCGCCATGCTCAAGGACTACAAGCGAGACGGAGAATCCTTCGGCGCACAGATTCCCGACTTCGTAACCCCCGAATTCGTCCGCGACGAGATCGCCCGCGGCCGCGCGATCATCCCCAACAACATCAACCACCCCGAATCCGAACCGATGGCGATCGGCCGCAACTTCCTCGTCAAGATCAACGCCAACATCGGCAACTCCGCGGTCGCCAGCAACGTCGCCGCCGAAGTCGACAAGCTCGTCTGGTCGATCCGCTGGGGCGCGGACACGGTGATGGACCTCAGCACCGGCCGCAACATCCACGACACCCGCGAATGGATCCTCCGCAACTCGCCCGTCCCGATCGGCACCGTCCCCATCTACCAGGCGCTCGAAAAGGTCGGCGGCGTCGCCGAGGATCTCACCTGGGAGATCTTCCGCGACACCCTCATCGAACAGGCCGAGCAAGGCGTCGATTACTTCACGATCCACGCCGGCGTGCGGCTGGCGTACATACCGATGACCGCGAAACGCGTCACCGGCATCGTCTCGCGCGGCGGCTCGATCATGGCGAAATGGTGCCTCAGCCACCACAAGGAGAGCTTCCTCTACGAACGCTTCGACGAGATCACCGAGATCATGAAGGCGTACGACATCGCCTACAGCCTCGGCGACGGCCTGCGCCCCGGCAGCATCGCCGACGCCAACGACGAAGCCCAGTTCAGCGAACTCTACACGCTAGGCGAACTCACCCACCGCGCGTGGAAGAGCGACGTCCAGGTCATGATCGAAGGCCCCGGCCACGTGCCGATGCACAAGATCAAGGAGAACATGGACAAGCAACTCGAAGTCTGCGGCGAAGCGCCCTTCTACACGCTGGGGCCGCTGACGACGGACATAGCCCCCGGCTACGACCACATCACGAGTGGTATCGGCGCCGCGATGATCGGCTGGTACGGCACCGCGATGCTCTGCTACGTCACGCCGAAAGAGCATCTAGGCCTCCCCGACCGCGACGACGTCAAGGTCGGCGTAGTAACCTACAAACTAGCCGCCCACGCCGCCGACCTCGCAAAGGGCCACCCCGCCGCCCAGATGCGCGACGACGCGCTTAGCCGCGCGCGCTTCGAGTTCCGCTGGAGAGACCAGTTCAACCTCTCCCTCGACCCCGACACCGCCGAACAATACCACGACCAGACCCTCCCGGCCGAAGGCGCCAAGACCGCCCACTTCTGCTCGATGTGCGGCCCGAAATTCTGCTCGATGAAGATCACGCAAGAGGTGAGGGACTTCGCAGCGAAGCAGAACAGCCCGGCGGATACGTTCCTAGCGGCAGACGTTGACCAGACCGACACCAACCGAGCGATCTTCGCCAAGGGGGCCCACGCCGAAGCCGAAAAAGGCATGGCCGACATGAGCGAAAAATTCCGTGAAAAGGGCAGCGAAATCTACCTGCCAGCGGAGTGATCGTTCAGGCTCGACCCGATCGCATATACCAAAGTCTGACCCATCTCCGTAGTCGCGACGGGCCGGATATGGGCACTCCATGGTAGGCCTAGAATTCCAGAACACCGTACCCAACCCACCCCGTCACCCCAGACTGGTTCCGGGGTCCACCGTCCAGCAAACTCACTGCCTGCGAGTTCGCGGAACGGTGGATGCCGGAACGAGCCCGGCATGACGAGTGCGGAGGTGGCGACCGATCACCTCTCCCCCGCCGGAACGCCAATGTCGGCCAAGCAATCATTGACGCAGTCATTCAAAAGGTAGGACGCCCATTTGCTTTTGTCGGGATAAAATTCAACAGATAGCGTCTGGAATGAGTTTTTCTCATCGCAACTGACATAAAACTTAGCCGAGAATTGTGTCTTGCCGCGCGTGTCTGCGCTGATGATTTCACGATGATCGTCGTTAGAAGGTGATTGAAGTTTAAGGGCGAGGTCGCACGTATCTGATCTTATAATGCCTAAAGTAACGGAAATAATCTCTCCCGATGGAATGAGATCGATTGGGCGTTTCAACTCCTTAAATTCGATGGAAGTCGGCTGAAGTGAAAAATCGGAGCGATCCGCAGTATGAATATCTGAAACAAATATTCTTACATTCTTTGCTGGATTCTTCCCAAAATTTTCAAGATGGAAACCTAGTTCTATTTCCCACGGTGTTTCGGGAGGGTCGCCGGTGTAAGCGCCCAGAACTCCATCGGTCCAATGCCGAACACGAAATTTCGGTCGCCTAAGATAGCTGACTAAATTGAATGTTTGAGAGAGCATAAAACCCAACAGCGCACTCAAAACCGCCAGTAAAATCTTTTCCATACTTATCATGATTTCACCCAAAATTTAGCACGGTACGTTGTGGCTCTAAACGGCTAAATTCGATGATCCGAGTCAACGTCCGAAGGGGGTAATATTTTGGGCGTTTCGCCTTTGAACAAAGCCACTTTTCCATTTTAGATTGGGCGAATATGCGCGAACTAATTTGGGAACAGTCAGGGCGATTCTCGTGCACTATGCACGACCCGTACGATATCCACGCTGTCGCGCTCCACTCGATACAGCACGAGATAGTTGCCAACCGTGATGCTTCTTGCGCCAATCCCGACCTCAGGCCGCGCCGGACCACTTTCAGGAAAGTCGGCTAACCGAGCCACACTCGACACAAGTCGCGCGACCAGTCGTGTTGCCGCATCGGGATCGTGCCGTGCGATATACAGCCATATGTCGTCGACATCGCGTATCGCCTGCGGGAGGCGACGGATCTTCATCCGTGCTTGCGAACCGCCTCACCAGGCCGGCCATCGCGGCGCGCTATATCTGCGGCGTTAAAATTGCCGTCGACGGGAGGGCCACTGCCGATACCCTGAGCCCAGGACCGGCGCAGGGCACCAAGGGTATCGTCGTCGCGATCTCGGCGCGCAGTCATATCCGCCATCGAGTCGTCGGTCGGTTCCGAAGAAAGACCTTCCTCGATCACAGCATTCGACGCCGCTAGTTTTGTAGCATCATCGATGTCGCGCGCAACAAGATCAGCGACATAGGCTTCAAGACTATCATAGCGACCTTCGGCGACTTGCCGCTCGGCCCAAGCCATCAGGTCATCAGGAAGAGATACGCTGATCTGTGCCATGTCCCGATCCTATGCCGTTGCCGGGTACGCGACAAGCACATCAATGATAATAACGGGACTGCGGAACCTGCACCGTCTTCGCGTCACCACTTCCCGTCACGCGGTATGCTAGTCGGTGCTCATGATTTATCCGGCGCGACCACCAGCCCGACGTATTGCCGCCGAGCGGTTCGGGTTTGCCGGTGCCTTTGAACGGATGGCGGCGGCATTCCTCGATCAACGCGTTCAGCTTGCCGAACAGCTTGGCATCGCTCGTTCAAAGGTCGACATATTCAGCCCAAGAGTGCGATGAGAATTGGACGTTCAAGAATGGACCAGCGCGTGCTCTTCGCCGCCGCCAGCATCCAGTTCGGCGATCCCGTCCAACAGCCGCTTCGCATTCGCCGGCGACGCCATCAAATGCAGCGTCTCCTCCATCCCGGCCCATCCGCTCGCCGAGATCAGCACGACATTCTCGCCACGCTCGCGCGTGATCATCACGGGCGCGCGGTCGGCGACGACCTTGTCGAGCACCGCGTTCAGGTTCTCGCGCGCTTCGGAATAGGTCACGGTCTGCATAGGGCAAGGATGCGCGACATTCTGCTCGATGTCGAGAATGTCGGCTGTCGTGACGGATGCCCTCGAGCCACACCTCCTCCACAAAAAGTCCAACAGCCCACGCAAACGCTGTCCTACACGCCGCCCGCCTGATCCGCTCCGGCCATGACCAAACCCACGCGCACGCGCGCTCGCCGCGATGTCATGCCCGACATCGCCCCCGGTCTCGAGCCGGCCACTCCCGAGCCCACCGCACGGACCACCGCGATGACCATCATCGAGGCCGAGCATCTCCCGACGGTTGAGGACTTCGACCTCGCCGAGTATGACTGGGTGCCGGTCCGCCGGAAGGTGCGGCACGATGGCTGGACGGTCGCGACGCAGCAGGCGTTCATCGGCGTGCTGGCGGATACCGGCTCGGTCACGCAGGCCGCGCGCGAGGTGAACATGTCGGCGACCTCCTGCTACCGCCTGCGCCGCGCGGCCGATGGCGCGGCGTTCGCGGCGGCGTGGGATGCGGCGGTGCAGACAGCGTCGCTGCGGCTGGTCGATCTTGCCTTCGACCGCGCGATCAACGGATCGCCCGAGCCGGTGTTCGACCGCGACGGCAACCGCGTCGGCCAGCGCGTCCGCTACAACGATCGCCTGCTGATGTTCCTGCTGCGCGCACACCAACCCGATCGTTATCGCACCCCCGGCCAGTCGCCTGCGCCGGCGCCCATCCCGCTACCGCCGGTCGAGGCCAC
Source organism: Sphingomonas faeni (assembly GCF_040407495.1). Lineage (GTDB taxonomy): Bacteria > Pseudomonadota > Alphaproteobacteria > Sphingomonadales > Sphingomonadaceae > Sphingomonas > Sphingomonas faeni_D. Next base: position 220,574 of record NZ_JAPZPP010000003.1, read on the forward strand.
GCTCGCCGCGCTCGCGCCGCCGATGCCCGCCGAACCGCACCGCCTGATGGCCCCCGAGGCGCTGGCGACCGCGCTCGAAGTCGCCGATATCCGCGCCGAACCCGTGGCCAAGCGCGGTCCTGTGGCCGTACAGCCGTCGCCACTCGGGCCGGCGTTCGAGGCGCAGCTCACCGCCGCCAAGGCGATGATCCCGCCCAAATACCCCGAACGGGTCCGCGCCGAGGCCGAGGGTGAGGATGAAGATGAAAGGCCCCGGCGCCGCCGTTTCCGAGCGTAACTTTATCGTGACCTTTGGCGCCGGCCACCTCCCGACCTACCGCTTCCGAACGAACTCCGCGCGCAGCACCAGCCCCTTGATCCCCTCGTACCGGCAGTCGATCTCCTGCGCGTCGCCGGTCAGCCGGATCGACTTGATCAGCGTGCCGCGCTTGAGCGTCTGCCCCGCGCCCTTCACGGTCAGGTCCTTGATCAGCGTCACCTGGTCGCCGTCCGCCAGCACGTTGCCGACCGAATCGCGCACCACGACCGCGCCGTCGTCCGCCGCCACCGCGGTCGCCGCACCGCCCGCAACCCACTCGCCGGTCGCTTCGTCGTACACATATTCGTCGCTCATCATTCAGTCTCCGGCAGCGCCCAGTCGATAGGAGGGCGTGCGTGGGTTTCGAGAAAGGCGTTGGTCCGGCTGAACGGCCGCGATCCGAAGAACCCGGTCCGTGCCGCCAGCGGCGACGGGTGCGCGGACTGGATCACCAGATGCCGCCCACCCTTAGCAACGTCGTCGACGAACGCCGCCTTCTTCTGCGCATACGCCCCCCACAGCAGGAACACGACCGGTTTGTCCTGCGCGTTCACCGCCGCGATCACCGCATCGGTAAACCGCTCCCACCCCCGCTTCTGGTGCGACGCAGCCTCGCCCATCCGCACGCTCAACACCGCGTTGAGCAACAGCACGCCCTGTGCCGCCCAATGATCAAGCATGCCGTGGCGTGCCCGCGGGATCCCGAGATCCGCCTCCAGCTCCTTGTAGATATTCACCAGGCTAGGCGGCGTCCGCACCCCCTCCCGCACCGAGAAGCTCAACCCATGCGCCTGCCCCTCGCCGTGGTACGGATCCTGGCCGAGGATGACGACCCGCACCTGATCGAGCGGCGTCAGCTCCAACGCCCGAAACCGATCCGCATCCTCCGGAAACACCCGAGCCCCCGCCGCGCGTTCGGCTTCCAGAAACGCATCGAGCGCGCGCATGTACGGCGCGTCGAACTCGGCGGTGAGCGCCTGCCAGCTTGCGGGGAGCTTGTGATCGATCATTCCCGCCGCATGTCGGACAGGGCAGGGGAGTGTCAATCGCCGTTGCCCAAAGCCGTCATCCTAAGCTCGACCCAGGATCCAGAGCCGCAAAGACTGTCCGATCTGGCTCTGGACCCCAGCGTTCGCCGGGATGACGGGAGGGTGACGCGAAACCCTCGCACTTCCCCGCATCCGCTATTATGTGAGCGCCCATGACAGAGATCACCGTCGCCGCGCTGCAGCTGGGCTTCACGCCCAACATCGACCGCAACATCGCGCATGTGTCGCGCCTCGTCCACGAGGCCGCCGCGAAGGGCGCGCAGGTCATCCTGCCGCCCGAGCTGTTCGAGGGCGAATACTTCTGCCGCGTCGAGGACGAGGGCCTCTTCGCCAACGCCGCACCCGTCGGCGAGCACAAGGCGGTGCTCGCGATGCAGGCGCTCGCCGAGGCGCTCAAGGTCACCATCCCGACCAGCTTCTTCGAGGCGGACGGCCCGCATCATTACAACAGCCTCGCGATGATCGGCCCCGACGGCAACATCCAGGGCGTCTACCGCAAGAGCCACATCCCCGACGGCCCCGGCTATGAGGAGAAGTTCTACTTCCGCCCCGGCAACACCGGCTTCAAGGTCTGGCCGCACGCGTCGGAGGCGGGGCGGACGACGCTCGGCGTCGGCGTCTGCTGGGACCAATGGTATCCCGAGACCGCGCGCGCGATGATGCTGATGGGGGCGGAAATCCTGTTCTACCCGACCGCGATCGGCAGCGAGCCGCATGATACGTCGCTGGACACCGCCCGGCTGTGGCGGCGCGCCATGGTCGGTCATGCCGTCTCTAACGTCGTCCCGATCGTCGCCGCCAACCGCGTCGGCGTCGAGCACGGCCAGACCTTCTACGGCACCAGCTTCATCGCCGACGAGCGCGGCGACATTCTCGCCGAACTAGGCCGCGACGACGAAGGCGTAATCACCGCAACGATCGACCTCGACATCGTCAAGCGCCACCGCGCCGCCTTCGGCTTCTTCCGCGATCGCCGTCCCGACCTGTACGGGCGCCTCGTCCAGGACATCTGAAACGCGCCACGGGCGGTGTGAGATCGGCGGCGTCGAATGATCCCCCCCCGGCACAGGGGGAGGGATCATCTCGATTACTGGACCCCGTGCATCCACTTCTTGATCAGTGGCGAGATCAGCAACAGCACGACGCCGATCCCGGCCGAGACCAGGCCGATGGTCCAGAACACGCCCGAATAGGTATCGAGGCTGACCTTCAGGTTGGTCACCTGCCCACCGACCGTCTCGACGCTGGCCACCTGTGCGACGACGCCGGCGACATACTGCGCGACCGAGATCGACAGGAACCACACGCCCATCATCAGCCCGACGACGCGCGCGATCGACAGCTTGGTGATCATGCTCAGCCCGACCGGCGAGATGCAGAGCTCGGCGAACGAGTGGATGAAATACAGTCCGGCGAGCCACCAGATGCCGACCTTGAACGTCGGCCCGACCATGCTCGCGCCCCAGACGAGGAACAGGAAGCCGACACCGACTCCGATCAGCGCAATGCCGAACTTCACGGGGATCGACGGCTCCAGACCCTTGGCGGCGAGCTTGGTCCACAGGATCGACATCACCGGCGCGAGCGCGACGATGAAGAACGCGTTGAAGAACTGCGTCTGGCCGGCGGAGATGCTGAACAGCCCGAACACGCTGAGATCGGTGTTGCGATCAGCGAACAGCGTGAGGCTCGACCCGGCCTGCTCGAACAGCGTCCAGAACACGACGTTGAACACGATCAGCACCATCGCCGCGAGCATCATCTGGAACTCGCGACGCTCGCCGTTGACGAACGACCAGATCAGGATGCCGGGCACCGCGATCAGGAACGTGCCGAACAGCAGTTTGCCCATCAGCGACAGCGAGACGATGTAGCCGACGATCCCGGAGCCCGGCACCGGCGGCACGGCGTTCATCAGGTTGACGAACAGCAGGTAGAAGATCGGGATGCCGAGCAGGGCCGCGGCGTAGATGCCGAGCGCGCGATCGGGACCGGTGCGCACCGGCGGTTCACCGTACCCGTTGAGCTTGCCGCCATCGAACTGGATCAGCGTCCACGAGAACAACATGCCGATCGCGGCCAGGCCGAAGCCCGCCCACCAGCCGAACGCGACCGCAAGGAACGGGCACAGCAGCTGCGAGAACAGCGAGCCGAGATTGATCCCCATGTAGAAGATCGTGAACCCGGCATCGCGGCGCTTGTCGCCTTGCGCATAGAGCTCGCCGACCATCGTCGAGATGTTGGGCTTGAAGAAGCCGTTGCCGACCGAGATCATGCAGAGCGCGAGCAGCATGATCGTGACGTAGAAGCTACTGCGTTCGGCGCCCGATTCGAAGCCACCCTTCTCGACCGTCCGCGCGGTCGAGCCGTCGGGGGCGAGCAGCGAGACGGTACCGTCGTCGTTGCCCTTGATCTTCAGCTTGTTCGCGCCGTCGACGAGATAGCGGACTTCGCTGTCGGCCTGGTCGACGACTTCGATCGCATAACGCTGGTTGGCGATCGTCGCGTACGGCTTGGCGGTCTCGCCGCCGAAGCAGAGCAGCAGATAGCCAAGCGCCATGATGATCGCGCCGAACTTTACGGCGCGCTTCGAGCCGAGATATTGATCCGCGAGGTAACCGCCGACCAGCGGCGTCAGATACACCAGCGCGGTATAACCGCCGTACAGCCCGGTCGCCTCGCGATCGCCGAACACGAAATGCTTGGTGAGATACAGCGTGAGCAGCGCGCGCATGCCGTAATAGCCGAACCGCTCCCACATCTCGGTGGTGAACAGCCGTGCCAGCTGGCGGGGATGCCCGAACCAGGTTTCGCCGGACGCGGGGTTGATATGGGTGATATCCGGCTCTCGCGGGGTGTCCGCGGTCGGGGTGTCCACCATTCTTACGCTCCCTGAACTCGTCTTGGCCGCCGTCGAACGCGAGGCCGTTATGCGCGCGCAACTTAACGACAAAGCCCGGACTGTAAATATCAGACGCTAAAGCCTATCTCCCGGCCATGCTCAACGATCGCTCCACGCCGCTCTCGCTGCTTGCGACCCGCCGTTCGGGCAAGCCGCGCGATCTGATCGCGCCCGGCCCCGATTCCTACCAGCTCGCAACGATCCTCGAGATCGCGGCGCGCACGCCCGATCACGGCAAGCTCGCGCCGTGGCGGTTCGTGGTGGTTGGCGAGGAGCACCGCGTGGCGCTGTCGACGCTGATCACCGACGCCTATCTGGCGGAGCGGCCCACGGCGTCGCGGCTCGAACTCGAGTCGCTCGACCAGTTCGCGCATCAGGCGCCGACGTTGGTCGTCGTGCTGTCGTCGCCCAAGGAGAGCAAGATTCCGGTGTGGGAACAGGAATTGTCGGCGGGCGCGGCGTGCATGAACCTGCTTCACGCAGTCCATGCCGAGGGGTTCGCGGGCGGCTGGCTGACGGGCTGGGCGGCGTTTTCCGATACCGTGCGCGATGCGTTCGGGTCTGCGTCGGAGCGGGTCGCGGGCTTCATGTTCATCGGTACGCCGTCGCGAGCACTCGACGAACGGCCCCGCCCGGATATGGCACGGCTGGTAAGCCATTGGGGTTCTTGAGGACTCGACTTCCTACGCAATTACTGTATTAAGTCACCATGACAGCGCTCAGCAGCGACGACAGCCCCGTATATATCCGCCTCCGCAGCACGATCGCCGCGGGGATTTTACGCGGCGACTATCGCGCGGGGGATCAGTTGCCGTCCGTTCGCGCGTTCGCGGCCGAGCAGGGGGCCAATCCGCTGACGGTCGCCAAGGCGTATCAGAGCTTCCAGGACGACGGCTATGTCGAGGTACGGCGCGGGGTCGGGATGTTCGTAATGCCCGGCGCTGCGGAGGCGCTGCGGGTGGCCGAGCGCGAGAATTTCGTAACGACGCAGTGGCCGCGTATCCTGGGGCATATCGACCTGCTGGGACTCGATGCGCATGATCTGCTGGAGCGTGAGCGGGCGTAACAGCCCTCGCTTGCCGTTCGTCCTGCCTTTCCCGATTCGTCGTACGTCCTGCCCCCCTTCCGTTCGTCCTGAGTAGTCATCGAGTAGCGGCGAAGCCGCGTATCGAGAGGACGTATCGAAGGACAGGTTGGCACGCGGAACCCATGCTTCGATACGCGCCCTCGATACGCTCCTGACGGAGCTACTCGGTCGCTACTCAGCACGAACGGGGGTGGGGGGGCCGGAAAAACTGGCTTCGGACTATGGGGCTCGAACACCGAGCCCGCGGTCATAGCCCCCGCGTCTGTTTCAGAAAATCTCCAGCGCGGTGACATCCTCGACACTCAGGTCGATTCCGAACAACAGGCTCATGCGGATCCGGTACACGCGCGGATCGGTAATCTCGCCCACGCCGGTGTCGGTCCCCGAGCGTCGGCGGTAGTTGCGCCCGATCAGCGACGCGAAGCCGTTCGGCAGGACGATGCTCGCGATCGGGGTATGGGTGAAGCGGCTGGACGGCGCGGTCGAGGTCCAGTGGTTCGACAGCGCGAGATCCGCGTCGAACACCTGCGCGAGCGTGAAGCTGTATTGCGGCTGGAACCCTCCCGTCTCGCCGCGACCGTCGGTGGTCATCGGATCGCCGTCGCGGAGCAGCATCCAGCCTTGCTCGGTTGCTTCCAGCCGGAACCGCGCGCCGTCGGGGGCGGTTGCCTCGGCACCGTCGGCGAGCGGGAGGACGGGCGTGTAGCTGCCGCCGAAGCCGGTGTCGGCGATCCAGTCCTGGCCGTCGATCGTCACCAGCGCGAAGGTGTGCGTGAGCGGCGGCACGTCGGCTGCCGCGATCCAGACGCGCGCGAGCAGCGGGCGGGCAGTGAAGCCGAGTTCCTTGAGCGCATCTAGAAAGAGCCGGTTATGCTCGAAGCAATAGCCGCCGCGGCGTGCGGTCACGAGCTTGGCGAACACCGCCGCGCTATCGATCGCGATGCCGCGGCCGAGGACGACGTCGAGATCCTCGAACGGGATCGAGAGACGGTGCGCGTGTTGCAGGCGACCGAGGCCGATCGAGTCGAGCGTGGGCCGCGCGGGCATCCCGACACGGAGGAGATAGGCGTCGAGGTCGAACATCGGTCGGGCTTTCAGAGATTTTCTACCCCCTCTTACCGTTCGTGCTGCGGGGCCGTCGAGTGGTTGGGGACCAGATGTTGCCCGTGAAGAAGCGCCCCCGTCCCCCGTTCGTGCTGAGCGTAGTCGAAGCACCTGTGCGTGGGAGCATGCCCTTCGACTACGCTTAGGGCGAACGGGAAAAGGGGGGGCGTTGCCTGCCCGTTACTGGTCAGTCGCGATCCTCCCCCGGAAGGGGGAGGTGGCTGGCCCTTGCCAGACGGAGGGGGCGGTAAGGGTTTACCGTCGTTGCGCGTCCTCCCCCGCCGTCACCTTCGGTGCCACCTCCCCCTTGCGGGGGAGGATCGCGACGACCTTCGCTTTGGCACGAACGGGCAGGAGAACTCCGTCATCCTGGGCTCGACCCAGGACCCAGAGCCAGAGGCGTTGCCGTGCCTGGCTCTGGGTCCTGACTTTCGTCAGGATGACGGACGGGGCGGGAGGTGACGGCTGATGGGCTGGGGAATGACTAGCGGAGCGCCTTAGGCTGCGAACAGGTCCGCTTCGATCGAGTAGAGCACCGCCGCACTCGCATTAGCCGCCGCGTTCAGACCCATAGCCTCGGGGACGATCTGGTCGAGGTAGAAGCGCACCGCAGCCGCTTTCATCCGGCCGAAATCGTCGCTGCCGGCCACCCCGCCTTGCCGCTCCATCAGCCAGCCGCAGGTCGCGACCGAGAGCATGGTGAGGAAGGGGTAGCTAGCCGCCAGCTTGTCGTCGGCGTCGCTCGTCGCGAGTTTACGCCCGATCGCTTCGCACGCGTCGACCAAGGCGAGCAGGCGTTCGTCCTTCGCTTCCGCGCGGATGTCGGCGATCAGCGTGGCGAACGCGCCGCCATTGTCGAGACCGAGTTTCCGCCCGACCAGATCCGCCGCCTGGATGCCGTTGGTGCCCTCGTAGATCGGCGTGATGCGGGCATCGCGGAAATACTGCGCGGCGCCGGTTTCCTCGACATAGCCCATGCCGCCGTGGACCTGGATGCCGAGCGAGGCGACTTCGTTGCCGAGATCGGTGCCGTGCGCCTTCGCCAGCGGCGTGACGAGTTCGAGGCGGTTGCGCGCGGCCCGGTCGCCGAGATTGGCGCGATCGACCTGCCCGGCCGCGTAGTAGACGAGTGCGCGTGCCGCCTGCGTCTGCGCCTTCATCCGCATCAGCATGCGGCGGACGTCGGGATGCTCGACGATCTTGACCGAGTCCTTGTTCGGCGAGCCGGCGCGGGCGGACTGGACGCGGTCGAGCGCGTAGGCGACTGCGCCCTGGGTGGCGCCCTCGGCGACCTGGACGCCCTGGAGGCCGACGTTGAGGCGCGCGTTGTTCATCATCGTGAACATCGCGCGGATGCCGCCGAGCTCCGCGCCGATCAGCTCGCCGATGCAGTCGTCGTTGTCGCCGAAGCTCAAGACGCAGGTGGGCGACGCGTGGAGGCCCATCTTGTGCTCGATCGAGACGACGCGGACGTCGTTGAAATCGCCCGGCGTGCCGTCTTCCTGGAGGCGGAACTTGGGGACGAGGAACAGCGAGATGCCCTTCGTGCCCGCGGGTGCGCCCGGCGTCCGGGCGAGAACGAGGTGGACTATGTTCGGCGCCATGTCGTGATCGCCGAACGAGATGTAGATCTTGGTGCCCTTGATGCTCCACTTGCCGTCGCCGAGCGGTGTGGCGGTCGCGCGGAGAGCACCGACGTCGGAGCCCGCCTGCGGCTCGGTGAGGTTCATCGTCCCGGTCCATTCGCCGGTCGCGAGATGCGGGAGGTAGAGCGCCTGCTGCTCAGGGGAGCCGTGATGCTGGAGCGCCTCGATCGCGCCGACGGTCAGCGTCGGGCAGAGCGCGAAGCCCATGTTTGCCGAGCCGAGCGTGTCGAGCACCGCGGTCTGGATCGCGAACGGCAGGCCCTGCCCGCCCCATTCTTCCTCGACGCCGATAGTGCCCCAGCCGCCCTCGACATAATCCTTGTACGCCTGCGCGAAGCCTTCGGGCATGACCACGCCGTCGGGGGTCCACTTCGCGCCGACGGTGTCGCCGGTGCGGTTGAGCGGCGCCCATTCGCCGGCGGCGAGCTGCCCCACGCCTTCGAGGACCGCGTCGACGACGTCGTCGCTGGCGGCGGCATAGCGTTCGGTCTGGGCGATCTCGCCGATCCGCACGACATGATCGAGCACGAAACGCTGTTCGGTGGTTGCTGGAGTGAAGGCCATCGCATCCTCTTATCGCTACGGTTTGGACCCGCTATAGGCCTCCGAAATGGTCCGTCCACACCCACAAATCCGCCGCTACGGAACGGCCGCGCTGGCGCAAGGTGCCGCGCTGATCCGCGCAGGGTGCATCGTCGCGGTGCCGACCGAGACGGTGTACGGGCTGGCCGCGGACGCCACGCATGCGGAGGCGGTGGCGCGGATCTATGCGGCCAAGGGTCGGCCGAGTTTCAATCCGCTGATCGTGCATGTCGCGGATCTGGCGGCGGCGGAGCGAATCGCGGTGTTCGATGCGGATGCGCTGGCATTGGCGGAGGCTTTCTGGCCGGGGCCGTTGACGCTGGTGCTGCCGGTGCGGGCGGAGTCGGGGATCGCTGCGCTGGTGACGGCGGGGCTCGACACGATCGCGGTCCGGGTGCCGCGGCATCGGGCTATGCAGGGGTTGATCGCGGCTTCGGGGCGGCCGTTGGCGGCGCCGTCGGCCAATGCGAGCGGGGGGATCAGTCCGACTTGCGCGGCGCATGTTGCGGGGAGTCTGGGGAGGAACGTGGCGTTGATCCTCGATGACGGGGCGACCGAGGCGGGGCTGGAGTCGACGATCGTGGCTGGGCGGACGGTGCTGCGACCGGGGCCGGTTACGGCAGAGGCTATTCGGCAGCATCTTGAGCGCTCCTCCGGCGGAGGCCGGGGTCCAGTTGAAACGTCGGATGTGACGGGGCGCAACGCTGATCATGATCGTCCCCCAACTGGGCCCCGGCCTTCGCCGGGGGGGAATGGGGTGACGGCGCCGGGGCAGCTTGCGAGTCATTATGCTCCCAAGAAGTTGCTTCGGTTGAATGCGACCGAGGCGGCGTCCGACGAGTGGTTGATCGGGTTTGGCGACGTGGCTGGCGATGTGACGTTGTCGGGCTCGGGTGACCTCGTCGAAGCCGCCGCCAAGCTGTTCGACCTGCTTCATACTGCCGATGCCAACGCCAAGCTGAAGATTGCCATCGCGCCGATTCCGCTCGAGGGTATCGGCGAGGCTATCAACGACCGCTTGCGGCGCGCTGCTCACCGATAATCCGGTCCCCGCGGAGGCGGGGGGCCAGGAGTCAGGTTGGAATACGGTATTCAGCTGGGCCCCCGCGTCCGCGGGGGAACAACTGATCTAGCGTTACTGAACTACCGTTACGCGCTCACCGCCTTCGAGCGCGCCGCGAAGCTCTTGCGCAGTTTCTGCAGCTTGGGGGGGATCACCGCCATGCAATACGGGTTCGAACGACCCGACGTTTCCCAGTAATCCTGGTGATAGCCCTCGGCCTCGTACCACGTGTCCATCGGCTCGATCGTCGTCACGATCGGCTTGGGCGAGTCGGCCTGCGCGCGTACCAGCGCGGCCTCCATCTCGGCCTTCTGCGCGTCGTCCGCCGGGAACATCGCCGAGCGATACTGCGTGCCGACGTCGTTGCCCTGCCGGTTCAGCGTGGTCGCGTCGTGCGTCGCGAAGAAGATGTCGAGCAGGTCGCCGAGCTTCAGCTGTTCGGGATCGAAGCCGATCCGGATCGCCTCGGCATGCCCGGTGTCGCCGCCGCACACCTGTTTGTACGTCGGATCAGGCACATGCCCGCCGATATACCCGCTTTCGGCCGACTCCACGCCGATCACGTCCTTGAATACCGCCTCGGTGCACCAGAAGCAGCCGCCGGCGAGCGTCACATAATCCGTCATCACGATCTCCTTTCTCCCAAGATAGGAAGCCGCTACCGCGACACAAAGAGGAGACGCGTATGATCGACGGTAAGGTTATGGTGACCGGCGGGGCCGGCTATATCGGCAGCCACGCGGTCCTGGCGCTCCTCGACGCGGGGTATCGGGTCGTGGTGGTCGACAACCTCGTGACCGGATTCGACTGGGCGGTCGACCGCCGCGCGGCGCTGGTCGAGGCGAACGTCGCCGACGATGCGAAGGTCCGTGCGGCGATCCGCGAGCATGACGTCCGCGCGATCATGCATTTCGCCGGCTCGGTGGTGGTACCGGAATCGGTCAGCGATCCGCTCAAATATTACCGCAACAACACCGCCGCCAGCCGTGCGCTGATCGAGAGCGCGGTGGTCGAAGGCGTGCCGCATTTCATCTTCTCGTCGACCGCCGCGACCTATGGCACGCCCGAGAAGGTGCCCGTCGCGGAAGGCGATCCGACCGTGCCGATCAACCCGTACGGCATGTCCAAGCTGATGACCGAGGCGATGCTGCGCGATGTCGCCGCGGCGCACCCGATGAACTATGCCGCACTCCGGTACTTCAACGTCGCCGGCGCGGATCCGCAGGGGCGCAGCGGCCAATCGACGGTCGGCGCGACGCATCTGATCAAGATCGCGGTCGAGGCGGCCACCGGCAAGCGCGGCCATGTCGGCGTCTACGGCACCGACTTCGCCACGCCCGACGGCACCGGCGTACGCGACTATATCCACGTGACCGACCTCGCCGCCGCGCATGTCGCCGCGCTTGAAGTGTTGATTGCCGAACCGGCCAAGAGTCACACGCTCAACGCCGGCTACGGCAAGGGTTTCTCGGTCATGGAAGTGCTCGACGCAGTCGACAAGGTCACCAACCGGACGATCGAGCGTCGGCTCGAAGGGCGTCGCGCAGGCGATCCGGCGATGCTGATTTCGGACAACAGCGCGATCCTGGAACGGCTCGACTGGACCCCGCGCCACGCCGATCTCGACGGCATCGTCCGCGATGCGCTGGCGTGGGAGCGTGCGCTCGCCGAGAAGGGCCGGTGAGACTCCGCTCGCTCCTGTTCGTACCCGGCGATCGGCCCGAGCGGATGGTCAAGGCGCTCGCGCTGGGAGCGGACGCGTTGATTCTCGATCTCGAGGATTCGGTCGCGCCCGCCGCCAAGGCTGCGGCGCGCGGGCACGTCGCGGCGTTCCTCGCCGAGCCTCGGACGATGCCGCTGTTCGTGCGGATCAATCCGCTTGATTCCGGGCTGGCCGACGACGACCTTGCGGCAGTGCTGTCGGCCAAGCCGGATGGCATCGTGCTGCCCAAGGCCGAAGGCGCCGCAACTCTCGCCGCACTGGATGCCAGGCTCGATGGCAACATCGCCATCCTGCCGATTGCGACCGAGACCCCCGCCGCGATGTTCGCGCTAGGGACCTACGGCGGCGTCACCGATCGGCTGGTCGGGCTGACCTGGGGGGCGGAGGACCTGCCCGCCGCGATCGGCGCGGCGACGTCGCGCGAGGCGGATGGATCATACACTGCGCCGTACCAGCTCGCCCGGTCGCTGACCCTGTTCGGCGCGCATGCCGCGGGGGTGGCCGCGATCGAGACGGTCTATCCCGATTTCCGCGATCTGGACGGGCTTGCCGCCTATGCCGCGCGCGGGCGTCGCGACGGGTTTACGGGCATGATGGCGATCCACCCGAGCCAGGTCGCAGTGATCAACGCCGCCTTCACGCCGTCGGCCGAGGAGCGCGCCAAGGCGCAGGCGATCATCGACCTGTTCACCGCCAATCCGGGCGCCGGTGCGCTCCAGCTGGACGGCCGGATGGTCGACGCGCCGCACCTGAAGGCGGCGAAGGCGCTGCTAGCGCTCGCCGCCGATTGAGCTGCGCACGCGGGCGGTCGCCAGCCACCAGGCGAGCGCCCACAGCGTGCCGAAGCTCCACCCGGCCAGCACGTCGCTCGGCCAGTGCACGCCGAGATACACCCGGCTGCAACCGATCGCGCCTACCAGCAGGATCGCGACGACCAGCATGTAGCGCCGCGCCGCGCGATCCTGCGTCACCTGCGAGGCGAGACCGGCAAGGGTCAAATACACGATCGCGCTGTTCGCCGAATGCCCGCTGGGGAAGCTCATATGCGTGACGGTGACGAGGTGCGTGACGATGTCGGGACGCGGACGCGCGACGTGCAGCTTGACCATCTCGACGACGATATTGCCGCTAATGCTCGACGCGACGATCGCGAATGCGGTCAGCCAGAGCCGCTGGACGATCAACAGGCCCGCGACGATCACTACGACGATCGTCAGGACGATGCCGCCGCCCAGCGCGGTGACGTCGGCGGCGACCTTCGGCAACCATGCCGGGCCACCCCAAGTGCGCAGCCCGAGGATGATCGACCGATCGAACGCGAACGGCCAATGATCGACCGCGAGACCGACGAGCAGGATGAGGACGATGCCGACCGCAGCGACCGACGCGCCGGCGAGAACCGCGGGCAAATGCCGTCGCTCGCCCTTATCGGGCGAAGCATCGATGGTGGGTCCGCCGGGGCTCGAACCCGGGACCTCTCGATTAAAAGTCGCTTGCTCTACCAACTGAGCTACGGACCCCCGCCATCGTGGACCGCGCACCTAGTCTCGCGGCTGCCGTCGGTCAACCATCTGTGCCAATTGGCGGATCGTCCGATGGGTCAACGGATCGCGCCATTGCGGGACCAGCGTGGCGAGGGGCCCCAGCACGAAGCCGCGGGTGCGGAACGCGGCGTGCGGCACGGTGAGTCCGGGCGACGACCAGGCGCCGGCCGACCAGAGGACGATGTCGAGGTCGAGCACGCGGCTCCCCCAGCGCCGGCCGGGGCGGCGGCCGAATGCGCGTTCGATCCGTTTGAGGCGGACCAGCAGTGCGGTGGGGTCCTCGGGCGTCTCGATCAGCGCGACGGCGTTTGCATAACGCCGGTTCGAGGGGCCGATCGGCGCGCTCGCTACGGTCGGCGATCGGGTCACGACGTCGCCGAGTGCTTCCAGCGCGGCAGCGATTTCGCGCTCGGGAGCACCGTGGCGGCCGCGTCGGTTGGAGCCGAGCGCGATCACATAGGTCGTTGCGGCGCGCGCGATCATCGGGTGCGGGGTTGCAGGCGACATTTGGTCCGCCTAGCGCAATCCCATGGATTCCACACCTTACGCTTCCGAGCTTCCCGAAACCGTCGACGAGACCGGCGAGATCGACGTCACGACGGTCTTCGCGCCTGTCTCCGCGCTGCCCGAGACCGAGCCGCCGCATGACTGCCCGCTATGCCCGCGCCTCGTCGGCGTGCGCGAGCAGTTGCGGACCGAGTTCCCGACTTGGTGGAACGCGCCCGTCCCGGCGTTCGGCGATCCGGCCGCGTGGCTCGGCATCATCGGCCTTGCGCCCGGCAAGCATGGCGCGAACCGCACCGGGCGTGCGTTCACCGGCGATTATGCGGGGCAGTTCCTGTACGAGACGCTCGGACGGATCGGGCTCGCGACCGGCACCTATGGCGCGAAGGCCGAGGACGGGCTGGCGCTCGACGGCGCGATCATCCTCAACGCGGTGAAGTGCCTGCCGCCCGAGAACAAGCCGACGCCGGAGGAGATTCGCACGTGCCGGCCGTTCCTCGAGACGCAGGCGGACGCGGTGCCGACCGCACGCGTGTTCGTCGCGCTGGGGCATATCGCGCATCAGTCTGCGGTGAAGATGCTCGGCGGGCGGTTGCCCAAGGCGCGGTTCGCACATGGTGCCGAGCATGTGATGCCCGATGGTCGCATCCTGATCGATAGCTTCCACTGCTCGCGCTACAACGTGAATACGGGCGTGCTGACCGCGGAGATGTTCGACGCGGTGTTCAAGCGCGCGCTGGAGTTACGCGGGACGGACTAATCTCTCTCTCCGTCATCCTGACGAAAGTCAGGACCTAGGGTAACGAGACGCGGTCCTGTTTGGCTCTGGGTCCTGACTTTCGTCAGGATGACGGGAGGGCGGCATTCGACCGCTCGATCCTCCCCCGCAAGGGGGGGGCTGGCGCTTGCCAGACGGAGGGGGCGGTACGCGATCACGTTTGCTCCGTGTCCGCCCCCTCCGTCACCTTCGGCGACGCCTCCCCCTTGCGGAGGAGGATCGTGCGGTTTCTGCTACTCGATCACCCAGGCTTCGCCGGCTTCGGGTGTGCGAAACCGGTCCGCGGCGATGTGTTCGCGTACCAACGCGGCGCGGAGGTGGTCGGGTGGTTCGTTGATACTTTCTGAGGTCAGTTCGAACGTGCCCCAGTGGACCCCGATCGCATACGCCGCGCCGAGCTGTTCGAACGCCGTAACCGCCTGATCCGGACCGATATGATTGTCGGTTTCGTGCCCCGCGAAATGATACGCGCCGATCGGCAGGATCGCGAGGCGCACTGGCCCTGCCGCCCTAGCCTCGATCGCCCAGCGCATATCGCCGGGGCCGGTGTCGCCCGCGAAATACAGGTTCCCGCCGGGCAGCGTCACGGTGAACCCAGCCCATAACGTCTTGTTGCGGTCGCCGGGATCGTATTCGCTCCAGTGGTGCGCGCGGTCGACAATCACGTCGATGCCAGGACGCAACGTCACCCGCCCGCCCCAGTCGCGCGCGACCGCATGGATACCGCTGCGCGCGAGAATCTGATCGTTGCCGAGGCCGGTCACGATCAGCGGTTTGTCGCGGTGCCAAAGCCGCTTCATCGCGGTCATATCGAGATGGTCGCGGTGATCGTGGCTGAGCAGGATCAGGTCGATCTTGGGCAGGTCCGCTAGACGCACGCCGGGCTGACGGACTCGCTTCACGCCGACGAATTGGACCGGGGAAGAGCGCTCGAGCCACATCGGATCGGTGAGAATGTTGAGCCCTTGCGTCTGCACCAGCACGGTCGAATGGCCGATCCAGGTGACGCGCATCGTCTGGCCCTCGACGCGCGCCGGGGGCCGCGTCGGGGTGATGGGAACTTCGGGCCAGCTCCGATAGGGTGGCGTCACCAGATTGCGGAACAGCGCGACCGGACCCTGCTTCTGCTCGCCGGTGCTGCCTTGCACGCCGTCGGGGTTGAAAAAGCGCGTGCCGTTGAAGTGATCGCTCGGCGGAATGGTCTTCACCGACGGCGTCGCGCAGCCGGCAAGCAGCGCGAGAACGAACAATATCGAGCGAGTGCGGACCATGGCGCGCTGACGAATATGTCACTCGATCATCAGGGTCCAGTCACGCACGATGGGCCAAAGCGGCTGACATGGACGACGATTACGAAGTGCGCGGCTTGCATGAGCAACTGTCGGAAGAGCGCGCGGCCGGCGGGGAGGCGTTCGACCAGCGGATTGCGTTGTTCACCGCGATCCTGGCGACGCTGGCAGCGGTGACCAGCTTCCTCGGCGGGCATACGCAGAACGAGGCGCTGCTCCACAAGAACGAGGCGGTGCTGATCAAGGCGCAGGCGTCGGATGCGTGGGGCTATTACCAGGCGGAGGATCTGAAGCGGCACATCGCGCAGATGGAGGTCGATCTGGCCCCGCCTGGATTCGATGCGACGCGGATGGCGACGCACCGGGCCGATATAGCGCGCTACAAGGCGCGCGGGACAGCGTTGAAGCGGGAGGCGGAGACGCTCGACCGGCAATCGGCGGCGGCGAACGGAGAGTCCGACGAGTCGCTGCGGCCACATACGAAGCTGGCGCTGGCAGTGACCGCGATCCAGGTGGCGATCGCGCTGGCGTCGGTCACCGCGCTGACCGGGCGGCGGTGGCTGCTGTGGGTTGCGGGCGCCGCCGCTTTGGTAGGCGCGTTGCTAGCCGGTCTAGCCTGGTTGTAGCGGGGGGATCGCTTTCGATTACCGCGAATGCCGATCCCCCGCGTCAGCGCGATAAGACTAGATCCGCGTCATCGACAGCGCCTTCTCGCCATACCGCGGCCCGGCCGTTCCACCCCGCGGTGCTGCCGCATCGAGCTTCGTCAGATCGTCCGCCGTCAGCGTGATATCCGCCGCCTTCATGCTGTCCTCCAGCGTAACCCGGCGCTTCGACCCCGGAATCGGCACGATGTCGTCACCCTGCGCGAGCAGCCACGCGAGCGCGATCTGCGCCGGCGAAGCCTCATGCGCATCGGCAATCGACTTCACCACCGCGACCATCTTCATGTTCTTGGCAAAGTTCTCCTCCGAATAGCGCGGGTCATTCCGCCGATAGTCCCCCTCCGGCAGATCCGAACGCGCGGTAATCTGCCCCGTCAGGAAGCCCCGCCCGAGCGGCGAATACGGCACGAACCCGATCCCCAGCTCGCGACACAGCGGCAGGATCGCGTCCTCGACATCACGCTCCCACAGCGAATATTCGCTCTGCAACGCCGCGATCGGATGCGTCGCCGCAGCCCGCCGGATCGTGTCGAGACCCGCCTCCGACAACCCGAGGTGCCGGACCTTGCCCTCGCGAACGAGGTCCGCCATCGCGCCGACGGTATCCTCGATCGGCACGCCCGGATCGACGCGGTGCTGGTACAGCAAGTCGATCGTCTCGACCCCCAGCCGCTTCAGCGATCCCTCGCACGCCCGCCGCACATTGGCCGGTGTCGAATCCACCCCGGTCATCCCGTTCTCGTCATAGCGAAACCCGAACTTGGTCGCGATCACGACGCCGTCGCGCTTGCCGCGGATCGCCTTGCCGATGAGTTCCTCGTTGACCAGCGGGCCATAGATCTCGGCGGTATCGAACAGCGTCACGCCAAGCTCGATCGCGCGGTGGATCGTGGCGATGCTCTCGTCGGCGTTGGCCTCGCCGTACATGCCCTTGCCGATGCCGGCCATCGGCATGCAGCCGAGACCCAGTGCGGAAACCTCGAAATCAGGGCCGAGCGTGCGATACTTCATGCGGAATCTCCTTCGAACCATTGCGGGCTGAAACGGAGATGGTGACGGCCGTATCCATCGTCACGTTGCCGACGGTACGAAACAGGTCGGGCACGGTCTCGACTGCGATGAACAGCCCCAGCGCCTCGATCGGCACCCCCATCGCGATCGCCACAGGCGCGACCGAGGCGATGAAGCTCACCGTCCCCGGCAAAGACACCGACCCCATCGTCGTGATCGCCGCGGTCGCGATTCCCGCCGCCAGCTGCCCCGGCCCGATCGGCACGCCGACCAGATGCGCCACGTACAGCGCGACCGCGAGGTTCATCGCCGGGCTCGTCGCACGGAACACTGCAACCGCCAGCGGCAGCACGATCCCGGCAGTGGCCGGCGAGGCGCCCAGCTCGACCGACCCCTTCAACATTGCCGGCAGCGAGGCGAGAGACGACTGCGTACTGATCGCCACCGCCTGAGCCGGCGCCACCGCGCGCGCGAACGCGCCGAACCGGACGCGGCCACCGATCATCCCGACCGGATAGGCTGCGATCAACACCACCACGCCGATCGCCGAGACACA
Organism: Sphingomonas faeni; assembly: GCF_040407495.1. GTDB lineage: Bacteria > Pseudomonadota > Alphaproteobacteria > Sphingomonadales > Sphingomonadaceae > Sphingomonas > Sphingomonas faeni_D. Next base: position 238,375 of record NZ_JAPZPP010000003.1, read on the forward strand.
GACGATGTAATGGACCAACGCCCCGAACGCCGCGGTCCCGGTCCGCGCGCCAACGCCGTATGCGAGCGCAAAGATGCCTATCGGCGCGAGCTTCAGCACCCAACCGATCACGATCAGCAGCGCGTCGACCACCGCCTGGAAGAACCCGGTCAGGATGCCGCGCTGTGCCTCGGGCAGCTGCGTGACCGCGAACGCGAACGCCAGCGCGAACACGGTCAGTGGCAGGAACGCATCGCCCGCCGCCGCCGCGACGACGTTGGTCGGCACGATCGTGTCGAAGAACGCCCCGATCCCCGGCACCGTCCCGACCGGCGCGCTGGTCGTCAGCGCGGTGCGAAGCGCGGTCGCCAGCCCGGCAGGGAGCGGCCACGCCTCCAGCAGCAGCGGCGTCACCAGCGCCGACATGATCGTCACCGCCCACAGGATCGCGACCATCATCGCCAGCGCGCGGATCGTGATCCGCCCGGCGCGGGCCGCCTCCGCAGTCGCACCGATTCCGGTCACCAGCAGCGAGACGATCAGCGGCACGATCACCATCTGCAACCCGTGCAGCCATGCCGAGCCGATCGGCTGCGTCACCGCGGTCACCGCGATCGCCTGCGTCGGCGCCAGCGCGGCGGCGATGATGCCGATCGCGATACCACCAACCAGGGCGATCAGAATCCGTGTTGCCTGCGACATGCTCGCCCTTCGTGTCTCACCGCGCTATCAACAGTGCCGAACCCTGATACCGGACGGAAAGCACGCGCGATGGCAAGGAAATATTTCGGCACCGATGGCATTCGTGGCGCCACCAACGTCGCGCCGATGACGGCGCAGATGGCGATGAAGGTCGGCATGGCGGCGGGTGCCTACTTCCTGCGCGGCGATCATCGCCACCGTGTCGTGATCGGCAAGGACACGCGGCTGTCGGGCTACATGCTCGAATCGGCGCTGGTCGCGGGCTTCACCAGCGTCGGCATGGACGTCGTCATGGTCGGGCCGATGCCGACCCCCGCGGTGGCGATGCTTACCCAGTCGATGCGCGCGGATATCGGCGTGATGATCTCCGCCAGCCATAATCCCTACGCGGACAACGGCATCAAGCTGTTCGGCCCCGACGGCTACAAGCTGTCCGACGAGGCCGAGGCAGCGATCGAGGCGCTGATCGACGGTGACATCCCGCTTGTCCCCTCCGACCAGATTGGCCGCGCACGCCGGATAGAGGATGCGCAGGGCCGCTACATCCATTTCGCCAAGTCGACCTTCCCCGAGAAGCTCCGTCTCGATGGCATGCGCGTGGTGCTCGATTGCGCGAACGGCGCCGCCTACAAGGTCGCACCCTCGGCACTATGGGAGCTCGGCGCCGACGTCGTCGCGATCGGCGTCACGCCCAACGGCACCAACATCAACGACGGCGTCGGCTCGACTGCCCCGCAGGCGCTTGCGAAGGCCGTGGTCGCCCATGGTGCCGACATCGGCATCGCGCTCGACGGCGACGCGGACCGGCTGATCGTCGTCGACGAGACGGGCACGATCGTCGACGGCGACCAGTTGATGGCGACGATCGCAGCCAGTTGGGCGCGCCAGGGTCGGCTCGCCGGCGGCGGTCTGGTCGCGACGGTCATGTCGAACCTGGGCCTCGAACGCCACCTTGCCGCGCAAGGACTGGGCCTCGTCCGCACCAAGGTCGGCGACCGCCACGTGCTCGAAAAGATGCGCTCGAGCGGCTATAATGTCGGCGGCGAACAGTCGGGCCACATCATCCTGTCGGACTATGCGACGACCGGCGACGGCCTCGTCGCGGCGCTCCAGATCCTCGCCGAGGTGAAGCGCTCAGGCGCACCGGCAAGCGAAGTCCTCCACCGCTTCGAGCCCCTGCCGCAGTTGCTCAAGAACGTCCGGTTCGCCGGCGGCAAGCCGCTCGATCACGACGCGGTCAAGGCGGTCATCGCCGAAGCCGAGGCCGAACTCGCCGGCAAGGGACGGCTCGTGATCCGCCCGTCGGGCACCGAACCGGTAATCCGCGTGATGGCCGAGGGCGACGATCTCGCGCAGGTCGAACAGGTCGTCGACCGGATCTGCGACGCCGTCCGGAAGGCCGCCGCCTGATGCTCGAAATGCGCCCCACCTGCGAACGCTGCACCGCCGACTTGCCCGCCGATGCACCCGGCGCGTTCATCTGCTCGTTCGAATGCACCTTCTGTGCGGAATGCGCGGACGCACTCGACGAACGCTGTCCCAACTGCGGCGGCGAAATGCTGGATCGCCCGACGCGGCTGGGCGAGGCGCCGCCACAAAAACCGGCAGCGGGTAGGCGGCACTAGGCGCCATTTCGAAACGCTATTGGCTACGTCGATCACCCATCACATCTACCACCCCGGCGAAGGCCGGGGCCCAGTTGGAAAGGTCCAGGTAACGGAACGCAGTCCGCGGTTAGCAACGTCCCCCAACTGGGCCCCCAACTGGGCTCCGGCCTCCGCCGGGGTGGAAGCAGACGTATATCGAGCTTCACTGTTCCACAGCAAAGCGATTATGCCATAGCGATTGTAATGACCGCCAGAATTCTCATCATCGCCGGCTCGGACTCAGGCGGCGGCGCCGGCATCCAGGCGGATATCAAGACCGTCACGATGCTCGGCGGCCACGCGATGACCGCGGTAACGGCGATCACGGCACAGAACACGCTCGGCGTGCAGGCAGTCCACCAGATCCCGACCGACATGGTCCTCGCGCAGATCGACTCCGTCGTCTCGGACATCGGCCTGGATGCCGTAAAGATCGGCATGATCGGCTCGGCAGAAACCGCCAATGCCGTAGCCGACCACCTGACCTCCTTGTTCCCCTGCAAAGGCGGGGGCCCAGACTGGACTCCCGCCTTCGCTGGAGAACAAGCTAGGCGTGTCCCCATCATTTTCGACCCTGTGATGATCGCCACTAGCGGCTCCGTCCTAGCCGACCCTGACACGATCGCGGCCTTCGAACGCCTCATGCGGATCGCTACGCTCGTAACCCCCAATCTCCCTGAACTGGCAGCCTTAGGCGGGGAAGCCGCAATTCGCGCACTAGGCCCCGCCGTCCTCGTCAAAGGCGGTCACGCCGAAGGCCCCTCCGTCACCGACCGCCTCGTCACCGACGCAGGCGAAACCCTGTGGACCAACCCCCGCATCGAAACCCGCCACGCGCACGGCACCGGCTGCACGCTCGCCAGCGGCATCGCCACCGGCCTCGCCCAAGGCCTGCCGCTCGACGCCGCAATCGCGCGCGCCATCGCGTTCGTCCGCGCCGCACTTGCCAACGCACCGGGGCTGGGCGCAGGCCACGGCCCAATGGGCCACGCACTCGGCGTCAGCCCGTTCGACCAGTTGAAAGACCGTTGATGCCCGGCATGAAACACGAAAAGCTCTGCATCGGCCCGGTCGCCGGTGTCGACGAAGCCGGCCGCGGTCCGCTCGCGGGGCCAGTCGTAGCCGCCGCCGTGATCCTTCCGCCAAAAGGCGTTCCCCGCGGTATCGACGATTCGAAGAAACTCTCCGCCTCCGAGCGCGAACGGCTCTGCGCGCGCCTGAAAGGTTGTGCGATCGTCGGCATCGGCATCGTCCAGCCGGACGAGATCGACACGCTCAACATCTACTGGGCGACGATGAAGGCGATGACGCTCGCGGTCGACGCGCTGGCGGTCGAGCTCGGCCAGGCTCCCGGCCACGTCCTCGTCGATGGCAACCGCTTGCCCCGCTGGACCTACCCCGCCACGCCGCTGGTTGGTGGTGACGCAAAGTCGCTGTCGATCGCCGCCGCCTCGATCGTCGCCAAGCACACGCGCGACCTCATCATGATCGCCGCGGCGGACGTGCATCCCGAATATAACTGGCATTCGAACAAGGGCTATGGCTGCGCGCACCACATGAAGGCGCTCCGCGATCACGGCCCCACGCCGATTCACCGCCGCAGTTTCGCCCCCGTCGCCGCCGCCTATCTGGCGCGCGAGGGACTTTTCACACAGGAAACGACGAGCTGAGTCTTTCGCGCCACACCCCAAGGGCTTGAGCCGCGAGTCTCCCACGACTCAACATCTGGGCAACGGCGACTCGATTGGTCGCAGCGACGGAATCGCACCGAAACGCCGTTAACGAATGTTTGCTTGACGGAGTCGGACAATTCCGCCGCTATGGGCACCGATAAGGGGCGGAAAACATGGGTTTGATCGACACGATCGCACGGCCGCGTGCGAAAAAGGCAGCGGAACCGGCAGTTCAGCCGGTCCTCCCGCTCGACCAGATCCTGCGCGGCGACTGCATCGAACGGATGAAGGCGCTCCCGTCGAACTCGATCGACATGATCTTCGCCGACCCGCCCTACAACCTCCAGCTCGGCGGCGAACTCTACCGCCCTGACGGATCGCACGTCGACGCCGTCACCGACGACTGGGACAAGTTCGACACCTTCGCCGCCTACGACCGCTTCACCCGCGCCTGGCTCAGGGAAGCACGCCGCATCCTCAAGGACGACGGGTCGCTCTGGGTCATCGGCAGCTACCACAACATTTTTCGCGTCGGTGCCGCCGTTCAGGATCTGGGGTACTGGATCCTCAACGACATCGTCTGGCGCAAGACCAACCCGATGCCGAATTTTCGAGGCACGCGCTTCACCAATGCGCACGAGACGCTGATCTGGGCGTCGAAGGGCGAGAAGGCAAAGTACCACTTCAACTACCGCGCGATGAAGACGCTCAACGACGAACTCCAGATGCGCAGCGACTGGGAATTCCCGACCTGCGGCGGCGCCGAGCGGCTGAAGAAGAACGGCACCAAGGTGCATCCGACGCAGAAGCCCGAGGCGCTGCTCTACCGCATCCTGCTGGCCTGCACCGAGCCCGGCGACGTCGTGCTCGACCCGTTCTTCGGCACCGGCACCACCGGCGCGGTCGCCAAGCGTCTCGGCCGCAGCTGGATCGGGATCGACCGCGAGGGCGACTATATCGAGGCCGCGCAGGAGCGGATCGAGGCCGCGCTGCCGCTCGACGAATCGGCGATCCGCACGATGATGAGCCCTCGCACGCAGCCCAAGGTCGCGTTCGGCGTGCTCGTCGAGAACGCGTATCTGACACCCGGCGCAGTGCTGACCGACTCGAAGCGCCGCTGGCGCGCCACCATCCGCGCGGATGGCTCGCTGCTCAGCGACTGCGGCACGATCGGCTCGATCCACAAGCTCGGCTCGACCTTGCAGAACGCCCCGGCCTGCAACGGCTGGAGCTTCTGGCACTACGAAAGCGACAAGGGCCTGAAACCGATCGACGACCTCCGCCAGACGTATCTGCTGGCGACCACGGTCTAAGGAAGGTCTAGCCCCGGATATCACGCAGTCCCTCCCTCCTTGCTCTCCCGCGAAGGCGGGAGCCCAGTCTGGGTCCCGGCCTTCGCGGGGAAACAATTCTTGCTTGGTTGACGGTGGGAACGATCATATCCGACACGCCCCGCTGACGGAGTAGATCGATGACGTTTCACCTCCGCCCCGTCCAGTTCGTTGATACCCCGATCGGCCACGAAGACGGCACCGTCGCGCGCCTGGCGGGCGGCCTGCAGTGGTTCGCCGCCTACGAAGTGATCGAAGGCCGCACCCGCCGCACCGTCCCCGTCGCCGATGTCGCAACGCTGGGCGAACGCGCCGCGCACCTTCACGCCGCGATCACCGCCCCCCGCGCGCCCCTCCAGCTCGGCGAACGCACGCTCCGCTTCGACCAACCGATCGTTGCCGGCATCCTCAACATAACCCCCGACAGCTTCTCCGACGGCGGCAAGCATGTCGACGACCCCGCCGCAGCGGCCGCCGCCGGGATCGACATGGCCGCCGCCGGTGCGACGCTGATCGACGTCGGCGGCGAGTCGACCCGCCCCGGCGCGCCCGCGGTGTGGGAAGGCGACGAGATCGCGCGCCTCGTCCCCGTCGTCGAGCGCCTCGCCCGGGCCGGTGCGATCGTCTCGGTCGACACGCGCAAGGCCGCCGTCATGGAGGCGACGCTCGCCGCCGGCGCGCACATCGTCAACGACGTCGCTGCGCTCCTCTGGGACGACCGCGCGCTCGATGTGGCCGCCAAAAGCGGCTGCCCGGTCGTCCTGATGCACTCGCCCGACCCCAGGAAAGGCGGTCACGGCAACGGCGGCTACACCAACGTCCTCACCGACGTCTTCGATTGGCTCGAAGCGCGCATCGCCGCGGTCGTCGCGGGTGGTGTCGACCGGTCGCGGATCCTCGTCGATCCCGGCATCGGCTTCGGCAAGACGCTCGCCGAGAATCTCGCCCTGCTCAATGGTCTCGCGATCTTCCACGGGCTCGGCTGCCCGATCATGCTCGGCGCAAGCCGCAAACGCCTGATCGGTGCGCTCTCGAATGAAGCACCGGTCGACCAGCGCCTCGCCGGCTCGCTCGCGCTGGCGCTGAAAGGTGTGGAAGCGGGCGTCCAGATCCTCCGCGTCCACGACGTCGCCGAAACGGTCCAGGCGGTGAAGATCTGGCGTGGCCTGCGCGATCAGTCGCTCGTCGGGGGCTGATCGTCGACGGCAACTCGCGCTGCATTGCAGCGAAACGCCTCTTCGCGCATTAAAAGCGCATTAAACAAGGGAGCTTTCGTTTGATCGTCACTGCTACACCACGCATGAGCCAGATCCTCAGCGAGGTTTGGCGCCCGCTGCTCGGCCTCTTCGTTTGGGACGTGATAGTCACGATCACCTATTACGTCCTCCCGTTCCATGCGCCGGCGCTGCCGCTGACCCTCTTCGGCACCGCGCTCGCGCTGTTCCTCGGCTTCCGCGATAACTCGGCATATCAGCGCTGGTGGGAAAGCCGCGGCCTGTGGGGCCTGATGATCAACGCCTCGCGCAACCTCGCGCGTATGGCGCGCAACATGCTGCCCGAGCCCGAAGGCCACGACATGAAGCGGACGATCGTGCTCCGCCAGATCGCGTACGTGAACGCGCTGCGCTGCCAGTTGCGCAAGCAGCCTGCGCCACCCGAGGTGCTGCGGTTTCTGTCGAAGGAAGAGGCATCGTTCGCGCTCGAGCGTACCAACATCGCCAACGGCCTGCTCGACGGCACCGGTCGTCGGATCGACATCGCGCGCCGCAACGGCTGGATCGACACCATCCAGCAGACGCAGTTCGAGGCAATCCTGGTCGATATCGCCAACGCGCAGGGCGGCATGGAGCGGATCAAGAACACGCCGTTGCCCAACCAGTACCGGTTCTTCCCGAGCCTGTTCACGCGGCTGTTCTGCGTGCTGCTGCCAATCGGTCTGGTCGAGACGCTGGGCTATGCGACCCCGGTCGGTTCGACGATCGCCGGCCTTATGTTCCTGGCCGTCCTGCAGATCGGCGACGATCTGGTCGATCCGTTCGCGGACACGATCCACGACGTGCCGCTGAACGCGATGTGCCGCACCATCGAGATCGACCTGCTCCAGGCGATCGGCGATCCAGCCCCCGAGCCGCTGACACCGGTCAAGGGTGTGCTCTGGTAGGCCTTGCGGTTCGGCAGATGCCTATCCCCCGCCGTGTGGAGGATAGACGCGGATATCAGTGCGGACCGTCGGCGGCGTCGCGGCCATGGTGGGCGAGGGCGTCAAGCAGTTCGGCCTGGTGGCGATGCACGATCCTCGTGAAGATCGCTGCGTCGCCCAAGGCCCTCGCCAGGACGATTGCGCCCTGGATGCCACCAACCGTCTCTTCCGCGAGCGGTTTGGCCTGTGAAGACGGAACATGACCGGCTTCGAGGCAATGGGTCAGCGCTGAAATCCAACGCACGAAATAGCGGTCGATCGTGACGGAGGCCGTATCGCCTGGCGAGCCCAGACCGACCAAGCCGACAAGGCAGATCCTTCCGCCGGATCGGAAATAGACCGTCACCACCTCGATCATCGCCGCGATCGATTCTGCCGGATCATCGGCTTGCTCCAACGGGGCGAACAGGTTCGTGGCGAACCAAGTATCTATGTCGGCGAGGACGACCTCCATCATCTCCTCCTTGCCGCGCGGGAAGAAGTTGTAGAGGCTGCCTTTGCCGAGCCCGGTCGCCTTCGAGAGTATCGACATGCTCGCGCCCTCGAAGCCGTATTCGCGGAAGGCCTCCGCAAGCGCCGGCAGAGCGTCGTCGCGTTCGGTCAGCGTGCGCTTCGCCTTCAGAGGTCGAGTTCGCTGAGCGAGGCGTGATCGTCGGGGCGGCGACCGAGCGGCCAATGAAACTTGCGGTCCGCCTCCGCGATGGGAGAATCGTTGATCGAGGCGATACGGCGCGCCATCAGGCCCGTCTCGTCGAATGCCCAATTTTCGTTGCCGTACGATCGAAACCAGTTGCTGCTGTCGTCGCGCCACTCATAGGCAAACCGCACCGCGATCCGCGCGCCGTCGTGCGCCCAGACCTCCTTGATGAGGCGATAGTCCAGTTCCCTCGCCCATTTGCGCGTCAGGAAAGCGACGATCGCCTCTCGCCCGGTCAGGAATTCGCCGCGGTTCCGCCAGACGCTATCGGGCGTGTAGGCCAGCGACACCTTTTCCGGATCGCGGCTGTTCCACGCATCCTCGGCCATACGGGCTTTTTGCATCGCGGTTTCGAGCGTGAAGGGGGGCATCGGTAGTCGGGCCATGGCTGTACCTGCAATTTGGTTGTACCGATCGGTACAAGTCGGTGTTCATCCGGTCAATGCCGATCGCGGAGGACGCGGGGAAGCCAGGACTGCCGCGCCGGACGTGGCGCCGAAAATGGCAAGGCTTTTGCAAACCATAGTCCGCGAAGCTGCGGAGCCGGTCCCTGTTCAGGCCGCGTTGTCGATGCCCAGTTCGCCGAGCTTGCGATACAGGGTCGAACGCCCGATGCCGAGGCGACGCGCGACTTCGGTCATGCGACCGCGGTAGTGGCCGATCGCGAGGCGGATCACATCGGCCTCGATCTCTTCGAGCGCGCGAAGGTTGCCGTCGGGACGGAACAGCGTGACGCCGCCGCCGCCTGCCGCCACCGTGGCGGGGCCGCGCTGGCGGTTGCCCAGTGCGGCGATCTGCGGAAAGTCTTCCTCCGTCAGCGCCGCGCCTTCGCACAGCACGGCGGCGCGGAAGAGCGCGTTCTGCAGCTGGCGGACGTTGCCGGGCCAATCATACTGGACCAGCAGCATCAGCGCGGCGTCGGTGATGCCAAGCGGTCGTAGCCCCGGTTGCTCGGCGATCCGTGCGAGCAGGTGACGGGCGAGCGCAGGAATATCGCCGGTGCGTTCGCGCAACGGCGGGATCGTCACCTGGACCGCGTTCAGCCGGTAATACAGGTCCTCGCGAAACCGCCCCGCCTCGACCTCGTCAAGCAGGCGCTGGTTGGTCGCGGCGATCACCCGGACGTCGACGTCGCGCGAATGCCGCGCGCCGATCGGCTGGACCTCGCCCGTCTGCAGGAGATGGAGCAGCTTGGTTTGTGCGTCGAGCGGCATCTCGCTGATCTCGTCGAGGAACAGCGTGCCGCCATCGGCATCGTAGAACCGGCCGATCTTGCGCTCGAAGGCGCCGGTAAACGCGCCCTCTTCATGCCCGAACAGTTCCGATTCGATCAAATTGGCAGGCATCGCCGCGCAGTTGACGGTGATCATCGGCTTCTTTGCGCGGGGCGAGGCCGCGTGGATGGCCTCGGCGACGACCGCCTTGCCGACCCCGCTCTCGCCCTCGACCAGCACCGCGACGCGCGCGCGCGCCGCCTTTGCCGCGATCGCCAACGCGGCCCGGAAATCGGGGGAGGAGCCGACGATTTCGTCGAACGCGAGCAACGCGGGTATCTTTTCGGTCAGCGGACGTAGCTCGCCGGCGGCGGTACCGGCCACGGCGGCTTCGAGCGCGGCGAGCACGCGGTCGGACGCGACCGGCTTGACCAGGAAATCCGTCGCGCCGGCACGCATCGCGGCAACCGCGTGCGCGACCGAGCCGTTGGCGGCGAGCATCAGGATCGGCAACGCGGGGCGACGGTCACGCAGTTCGGCGATCAGCGCGGTCGCATCGTCATCGGGCGCGGAATGATCGAGCAGGATCGCGTCGAGCTGCATCCCGTCCTGCGTGCCGAGCGTTGCGATCGCCATCTCCGCGTCGGTCGCCAACACCGCGCGCCAGCCGCCGCGCGCGGCAAGCGCCGCCACCAGCCGGCGCTGTGCGGGCTCGTGGTCGATCAGCAATACTAGGCGCTGGCCATTGCGCGTCATGGCGAATCCTGTCCCGTTCCGGCACGTGCAATAGCTAGCCCAGGTAAAGGGCGACTTAAATGTCCTGCTTGGCGATCCTGGATACGCGCGATAAGGTCTTCGTCATAGAGGATGGCACTGACAGGATGGGGATACCAACCATGGCCGGCAACGGGGACATGAAGGCGCACGTCGCGACGTATTCGAGCGTGACGGGCATGATGAAATGGGGCGCGGTCGGATGCGCTCTGGTCGTCGCGCTCGTCATCTGGCTGATTGCGTAACGCCATGAAGATCGCCGTCCTCAAAGAGCAGGTGGACGGCGAGCGGCGGGTATCCGCGACGCCGGAAACGGTGAAGAAGTTCATCGCGCTCGGCGCGACGCTTGCCGTCGAGACCGGCGCGGGCGACACCGCCTCGATCGCGGATGCCGCCTATGCGGATGCCGGTGCGTCGGTTGGCGATCGCGCGGCGACGCTGGCGGGGGCTGATATCGTGCTCGGGGTGCAGGGTCCCGATCCTGCGATGCTCGACGGTGTCGCGCCGGGGGCATGGATCGTCGCCAGCCTCAATCCTTTTGCAGAGCGTGCGCGGATCGAGGCCTATGCCGCGGCCGGCTACGAAGCGCTGGCGATGGAATTCATGCCGCGGATCACGCGTGCGCAGTCGATGGACATCCTGTCGTCGCAGTCGAACCTGTCGGGGTACAAGGCGGTGCTGGATGCGGCCGCCGAATATGGCCGAGCCTTCCCGATGATGATGACCGCGGCGGGCACGATCTCCGCGGCCAAGGCGTTCGTGATGGGCGTCGGCGTGGCCGGTCTCCAGGCGATCGCGACGGCACGACGTCTCGGGGCGCAGGTCTCCGCGACCGACGTGCGTGCCGCGACCCGCGAGCAGATCCAGTCGCTGGGTGCCAAGCCGATCTTCGTCGAGAATGTTGCCGGGATCGAAGGCGAGGGGACGGGCGGCTATGCCGGCGAGATGTCGCCAGAATACCAGGCGGCGCAGGCCGAGCTCGTCTCGGGACATATCGCCAAGCAGGATATCGTCATCACGACCGCGCTGATCCCGGGACGGCCCGCGCCGCGGCTGATCTCGGCCGCGCAGGTCGCGAGCATGAAGCCGGGCTCGGTGATCGTCGATCTCGCGGTCGAGCAGGGGGGTAACGTCGAAGGCTCGGTCGCAGGCGAAGTCGTTGTCGTGAACGGCGTCAAGATCGTCGGCCACCGCAACGTGCCGTCGCGCCTCGCTACCGACGCCAGCGCCTTGTTCTCGCGCAACCTGTTCAACTTCCTCAACGCCTTCTGGGACAAGGAGGCAGGACGTCCCGTACTCGACGCAGAAATCGGCGACGCGATCCGCCTGACGCAGGGCGGCAAGCTCGTGAACCCAAGGCTGCTGGCATGATAATCCTCCCCGGCACGGGGAGGGGGACCGGCGCAGCCGGTGGAGGGGGCGTCCCGCACGCGCTACGCCCAGAAGTGTCGCTAGCGCGCAAATTGCGGCGCGAAATGAGCCTCCCGGAAGTGCTACTATGGGAGCAGCTCCGGGGAAAGAAAACCGGCGTCAAGTTCCGCCACCAGCATCCCATCGGTCCATACGTCTGCGACTTCTACTGCGCCGCCGCCAAGCTCGCGGTCGAAGTAGATGGCGAGTTCCACGGACGCGGCGACCGTCCCCAACGCGACGCCGATCGCGACCAGTTTTTCGAACAGAATGGCCACCGGGTGCTGCGAGTGGCAGCAGGCGACGTGCTGAGGGACATCGAGGCCGTGGCGACGATGATCGTATCGTCCGCGGCCAGCCCCCTCCACCAGCCTGCGGCCGGTCCCCCTCCCCGTGCCGGGGAGGACTAAATGGACTTTATCGCGATCCTGTCGATCTTCGTGCTGGCGTGTTTCGTCGGGTATTTCGTCGTCTGGGCTGTCACACCTGCGCTGCACACGCCGTTGATGGCGGTGACCAATGCGATCTCGAGCGTGATCATCGTCGGTGCACTGATCGCCGCCGCTGCGGCCGGCATCGGCGCCGGATCGGGCGTCGCCAAGGCGCTCGGGCTGCTCGCGGTGGTCCTTGCGAGCATCAACATCTTCGGCGGCTTCGCGGTCACCGCGCGGATGCTGGCGATGTACAAGAAGAAGGAACGGCCGGTCGCGCCTGCTGCGAGCAAGTGAGCGATACGGACGTGAAGGGGACGCGCGATGCATGAACTGACGGTCAGCCCTTGGGCATCGCTCGCCTATCTGGTCGCGGGGGTGTGCTTCATCCTCGCGCTGCGCGGCCTGTCGAGCCCGGCGTCGAGCCAGCGCGGCAATCGCTTCGGCATCATCGGCATGACCATCGCGGTCGTCACGACGCTGGTGACGCATGTGCCCGTCAACCAAGTGTCGCAGCTAGCCGTCGACCCTGCGACGCTTTTTCCGCAAGAGTCGTTCGCGTTCGTGCCGAACTACCTAACGATCGTCGAAATCCTCGCAGCGATCGGCGTCGGCGCCGCGATCGGCCTCGTCACCGCACGACGGATCGCGATGACCGCGATGCCGCAGCTCGTCGCCGCCTTCCACAGCCTCGTCGGTCTCGCCGCGGTGCTGGTCGGCGTCGCCGCCTACCTCAACCCGCAGGCGTTCGGGATCTCCGACCTCGTCATCCCGCTGATCGGCCAGCCGTTCGCGGTCATCCACCCGGTCAGCCGCATCGAACTCGGCCTCGGTGTGGCGATCGGTGCGATCACCTTCTCGGGTTCGGTCATCGCGTTCCTGAAGCTCAACGGCAACATGGGCGGCAAGCCGATCATGCTGCCCGGCCGCCACGTCATCAACATCGCGCTGCTCGCCGGCATCCTCGGCCTGATCGCGTATTTTGTCACCGATCAAAGCGCCTGGATCTTCTGGACGATCACGCTGCTGAGCTTCGTCATCGGCTTCCTGCTAATCGTCCCGATCGGCGGCGCGGACATGCCGGTCGTCGTCAGCATGCTCAATTCCTATTCGGGCTGGGCGGCGGCCGCGATGGGCTTCACGCTCCACAACAGCGCGATGATCATCACCGGCGCGCTGGTCGGCAGCTCGGGCGCGATCCTCAGCTACATCATGTGCCGCGCGATGAACCGCAGCTTCATCAGCGTGATCGCAGGCGGCTTCGGCCAGTCCTCGGACGCCGGCGGCCCCGCAGCCGCCAGCGATCGTCCGTGGAAGCGCGGCTCTGCCGAAGACGCCGCGTTCCTGATGAGCCAGGCCGAACAGGTCATCATCGTCCCCGGCTACGGCATGGCGGTCGCGCAGGCGCAGCACGTCCTGCGCGAGATGGGCGACAAGCTGAAGGCCGAAGGCGTCCGCGTGAAATACGCGATCCACCCCGTCGCGGGGCGGATGCCGGGGCACATGAACGTGCTGCTGGCCGAAGCGAACGTGCCGTATGACGACGTGTTCGAGCTGGAGGACATCAACAGCGAGTTCGCGCAGACCGACGTCGCGTTCGTGATCGGCGCGAACGACGTGACCAACCCTGCCGCCAAGACCGACAAGACCTCGCCGATCTACGGCATGCCCGTGCTCGACGTCGAAAAGGCGAAGACCGTGCTGTTCATCAAGCGATCGATGGGTGGCGTCGGCTATGCCGGCGTCGATAACGAGTTGTTCTACCGTGACAATACGATGATGCTGCTGGCGGACGCCAAGAAAATGGTCGAGGATATCGTCAAGGCGCTCGACTAGATGTTTCGCGGGGGGCTGCGAACTCCAACGAAACTCGACCCAATTCGGGTGTAACTTTGGGCATGATCGAGGTTAGTCTTTGCGCCACAGCGGAGATGACCATGATCCCACCGGGCGGCGATCCTGCCGACACGCGTTACGATACCGGGATCGCCGCGGTCCTGATCGCCGCCGACGCCGCGCCCGATCGGTTCAGCGCCGCGCTCGCCGCCATGCAGGGGCGGGTGGTTGCCAGGATCGACTGGCCGGCCCCTTTCGGCCTGCACGCCGCGCCGCAGGTCGTCGTGGTCGAAACCGCGGGAGTGGACGTCGCGATCCTTGCCGAACACCTGCCGCGCATCGTCGAACGCGCCGCGGTGCTGGAGGCGGGGCTGGTGGTCGCGATGGGCAGCGACCAGATCGATGCGGTCGCGGCGGCAACGCTCGGCGGCGGGACGATCCTGCTGGTCGACCCAAGCTTCGCGGACTGCGTGGCGGCGATCGTCGTCGCTGCCGAGCAATCGCGCAGTCCTGCGGGCGTATTCGATGTCGGCCGCGAGACCGATGGGACGCGGCTGGAACGCCTGAACACCGAGGTGGCCCGAATTGCTGAGGCGCTGGCACGGCTGACGCGTGCGGAGATCGAAGGCGACGCCCCGAGCGCGCCGATCGTCGGCGACCGGACGAACCGTTACGGCGCGCCGCCGTCGCTGGCCGAGCCGAGTGCCGCCGATGTTCGCCGGGCGATCCGCGCGCGGCGGTTGCGCGACCAGTTTTTCGGTACGGCATTGTTCGAGGATCCGGGCTGGGACATGCTGCTCGATCTCTACGCCGCCGAACTCGAGCGGGGCCGGGTATCGGTGTCGAGCCTGTGCATCGCCGCCGCGGTCGCGCCGACCACCGCGCTGCGCTGGATCGCGCGAATGACCGACACGGGACTGTTCGAACGCCGCCCCGATCTGCACGACCGGCGGCGCGCGTTCATGGTGCTTTCCGACCGCGCGAGCGAGGCGATGCGCGGGTATATCGTGGCTACCAGAGGCGCCGACCTGCGAATTCCGTGACGGCCCGCGCCCTTTCGCTTGCCCCGGCCGCCCGGCTGATCCCCCTCCTTTCGCGCCGGCTGTTTACGGCCGAGCTTGTCGGTCAACTCGGCCTTCGTTCGTGCGGCGACATAGGTGAAGACGAATGGACCGGCCTTCTTCTGGTGGCGTTCATCCCCTGCGTCAGCGGCGCTTCAGACGTCGCCGCCCTTGATCTTGGTCGTCGCCGTTCGCGAGCCGAGGTCTTAGCAGCACAGTCCTGTGCCGTGCAGCACCATCTGGCCCGCGCCGCAATCGAGCAGCTCGGCTATGCGACTTAAACCAGCTCGCCGACCAACGCGCAGGGATCAAGAGCTGCTTGATCCTGTCGATCAACGATACCCCCGGGCCCGGGCGACCTTCGCACGGTGCAACGTCGGCACGGCCGAGACGGCATACACGATCAGTGCCGGGCCCGCTCAAAAAGCCAGCGAACTGACTGCTTGATGACCACGAGCCGATAAATTCCCTTAATTCAATCACTTGTAGATTTGACATAAGTTAGGTTGTTATTTCGTCACATAGTTGTAATGCGCTCGCATGGAACAATGTTTGACGATCGATACCGAGAATTATCAACAACGTGCACAGCCAGATTGGCAAGGCCTGCTCACTATCATCATGCTGGTATTGGCAGCGGCGCTTTACACTATGCAATTCGTTGACCTCGGTGGAGGTTCAACTGCGGATGGCGTTGATGATGCTTACGATCCTCGGATCGGTGAAATACATACTCTTGAAGGGTTAGAGGCTGAAGCACGGCGCCAGATGCGGAGCACCGGAAATACGCAGCGTGACTTGGCATTAGCTTTGACGAAAATTGTCGCGCTGCATTCAATTCACGGCGTGGCTCGCCAAACGTGGAAGCAAAACTGGATCGCCAATGCTTTGGATATGATGGAATCACCTTATACTTCATATGCTGGATTAATGGTTCCAGAAGACCTTGCAAAAGAAAACGTCGCATTCTGTTCACAGGCGTCATTGCTTCTACAGGAGCTATTCCGTCGTAACGGCATACCTCAGGCCACTGTGCGATTTAACGTTGGCGGGCCGCCGCCGCATTCCGCCGTTGCCGGTAAGCCGGACGGGGTTTGGCGATTCTATGATGCGTCCTACGAACCCGCGCAGCAGGGTGTTCCGTTCGCTCGTCTCAAGGAGCCAGGCAAGATCCTGGAACTGTACTCGGCACCAAAGTTTAAGATGTTAGGTATCGACAAACAGTTCGATGATCTTGCCCGCCGCGGGAAGATTGCGATTATCGGTATCGATGGGCGCGGTCCGGTCCGCGGGATCGCATTTCAGAGACTCACAAAGACCCTCTCGCTGCACGGGTGGTTTGGTCCACTGCTGATCGCCATGTTGCTGTTGTATCGACGCGCTTTTAAGGCTCAAGCCCTTCGATTTGCGTGATCGGATCCGCGTTACATCGTGCGCCATAGCTGCCCATAGCGAAGGGTGCGCCATAGCTGCACATAGCGAAGGGCGGCCCAGCGTTACGCCTTCCTGAATCTTGAGTTTTCGAGTATCGAACGACCCTGGATGGCTGCGAACGAATGCTGGTCCGGCTTGCGGTCGACGTGGTTCGTGAAGCGATGGCGGCAGTCGGTACCGCGGCCGGCGACACATCGGCCACCAGGCGCACTCCTGCCGCATTGCCCTTCCACTGTGTCCCTTCTGTTCCGCTCAGGTCCGCGAAACGGTCGCTTGCGCTCACCAGAAACGACGCTATTGCGTGGGTTTCCCGAGAGGGGGCGATTAGCTCAGTTGGTAGAGCGTCTCGTTTACACCGAGAATGTCGGCGGTTCGAGCCCGTCATCGCCCACCATTCCTTCATGTCATGCTATGACAATGAGGGGCACGGGACCCCAAAAAGCCCACAAATGCGCCATTCCGGCTTCTCATGCGCAATCATTCCATTCCGTCCCAGCACGACGTAAAAAGGGGGGTATTTGGGGGTACCGTTTTCGCAAATGGGGGTATCCGGTTTCAACCCGGCTTTCGGCGTCGATTCGGGCCGTTGATCGGTGCGCGGACGCGACCAGAACGGCGCTAGTCTAGTTAGAGAAGGTCTTCCGACACCTATATCCGGATCAGGTTCAGAGGCGGGTTACCTACCATGCCCCACCCTGTCCCTGGTGTTCCGAAACCCTAGCCTCTCCGCCAGATGCGTCCGGCGCAGCGATCGGTGTACGATCCTCACGCGTTCTATCCCGACGAAGACGGACCGGAGTTCGGCGCTAGGCGTCGAAGCATATCTCCTCGGCCGTTCGTGCCTGCTCCTCGTTAAAGGCGGCAAGGTCCAGATGCATGCCAACGATTTCATCGACGTTCGCTAATAGCGCCAGCGTGACATGGTCACGGGCATCCGCATGCAGCGTATCTATCAGTTCTTCACAATCGGTACTGGTCATCCAGCAGGCTATCAAGCTTCGTCGTTAACGTATCGCTTCCGTTCCGACCGCCTCATCGGTTTGTCACTGCGAAAACTAATCGACTGACGGCACAACGACCGGTTCACGATCATCATGAATTTCTGAGTTCGGAGCGTAACAACTTGGTCTTTCGGAGCCTTAAGCCGATACCAATTCGCGCTCAGGAGTGGCGAAAAGCCTTACCATCCCCTCCGATGTCACCAATAGGTTCGGCGCACCGAACGGACAAACTTCTATCGGCAGGCCTAAAAACGAGATCGGGTTCGTTGGCCGATACCCCAAAACGCGTTGCGTATCTTCCGCTAGCTGATCAATGGTCCCTACGCGAAGCTGCCAACTGATGACGTACTCGCCGCGTTGCGTCGCACGCACGAATGCCTCGCATGGCATCCCGTATTTCCATACGAATTGTAATAATGTGCTATTATACTCACTGCAACACCCTCGGTGTCGCTGCTATCCGACCGTCACAGCGCGGAAGGATCTTCAATCGCGACATGCTGTTGTAGGCGGGCCAACGAGCATGCCGCGAGCAGCTTGTCGGATAGCGCCGACGCAGCCTCGACATCGAGGGTTGCAGCCAAGCCGCGTGCCTCAACAAGGACCCGCCCCTCAAAGGCCGTTATCTCGAGCGCGTCAGGTCGCAGTGTCTCGGCCATTGTGGTTCCCGCTGCCGGGCAACAGTTATCCCGGCAAATCCCGCCATACCCGCATTCTATCCTGATGAGGAAGGCTCGAAGTTCGGCGCATCAGTCAGAACTTCTCGAGGCGGCCGTGCCCTGAACAGCGGGCATCCCGCCCCACGATGACTACCGCTGACGCCCGGCCTTGAGCAGCAACGCTTCAAAAATCTCGACGCTGAGCGGCTCGGCGAATTTGCAACCCGAACTGTACTCGCCCGCCCACATCACGGTAGCGGAGATTCTCCCTACCAGCGGGAGGGTTAGCCAGATGACCGAGCCCGCTGTCAGCGCGGAGTAGGTACTAAGCCGTGCGCCGGTGAGGGAAATATCAGAGACACGACAAAGAGTGCGACGAGCGCCGTCGAGTTCGGCATCTAAGCCAAGAAGAGATCTCGGCGCGCCCCGCTTACTTACTCTCGCCGTTTCGTAATCTGCGCTGAACATAACACTTGTTACGTAAATCAGATTGGCTCTTCAACGTCAGATTCAGAGCATCGGCTTTCCGCCTGGTTAGAAAACGATCGAAAATGAACCGATCTGAGGGACCATTCGAAAACACCTTAACTTCGCTCATGTCGGCGTCACGCGGCTTCGCCATCACCGCTGGCGCCGACCGACGTTCTATCCTGATGAGGAAGGACCAGAGTTCGGAGCCTGATCGATGGCGGTCTCGATTTGCTGCTGAGCCGCCCCGCACGGGTTTTCTCCAATGCTGCGGCAACGCTCGCCACCAACGATCGGCCGCCCTACTGCTTTGGCTCAATACGATTGTGTTATCGCCCAAGGCAGTAAAGATCGAAAGGCCACCTGCTCGACTCGATTCCGAGCTTCCTAGGGTAGGCCCACATGAAGATTACCATCAGCCGGAGCGAAGGCGATCGGCGCGAGGTCGGCGATGTTGTCTGTTTTGAAGGTCGAACGATAGCGAACGATCGTGTCACTGTTGAAGTTAGCCGAGAGGCGTGGGATAGAATCCTTGTCGACTGGCATCGCGATCCAGTAGCGCAACTCGAGGAGATGTCTCAAGACCCTCGATCGCACTGGGCGCATTTCAAGACAGGGAAGGTTTGGCGTCTCTACCTTTGATCACCCGCAAGTTTACGTTCCCTGATTATATCCTGATATAGAGGGTCCGGAATGGGCGGCATCGTAGGGAACTGACGTGAAGCCACGGATGCGAATGGCGTTCGGCGCGACAGTTATACTGGTCCTCTCGCTTGCGGCCTGCGCGTCTCGCGGCCCAGGCTACGTGACGCCCGGCATACCCGCGCCTAATTGCGACGGGTATGATCACCCCGAAGAAAACCCGGCCTGCCCCGAGTGGGTCAGCCCTTGGATGAAGCCGATGTCGCCTACTCCTGCAACCCCGCCGCCTAAATAGCGGAACGCATCGCCTACTGATGAGGAAGGGCCGGAGTTCGGGGCGTAAATATCTTACTATTTTCAAATACGACGCGAGGGCGGGTTCCGTATCGTTTGGGCAGAAGGATTGCTTATTAATCCTGCTCTGTCATTGGCCGCGATCATGTTGGGCGATTCGGACATTCAAGAGTTTTTAGAGCCTCTGCCGGAGGGGTGCCCGCCGGGCGACGCGCTACCGCCAGAGCCGGCAGTGGTCATTCGCTTAGCTAAGGAGCCGACCCCAAGCGCAAATCACTTCGCTTCGCATGCTGCTCGAGGTCTACCGCTCCGCGGACCGATGACCTGCTCTTACGCCAGTTGTTCGTTGTTCTTGCACGACGCGGGCGGCGAGCAACTCAACGCAATGCGTCGTCTGCCGCGTTTCCGGTCATTCAAGTACGCATACCTGGTTAAGGTCGACCAGGGTAGCGGCCTCAGCATCGCAGGTGCCGGAAAGCACCTTGATCTCTGGATGTTCAAGAGCTTCGACCCGGTTGCGGCCGTTCAGTCGGTGGAGGTGATGCATGGCTAAGCCTCGTATGCGCCCTTTCGCGCAAACCGCCGCCCTTGATCGAATTCTGGTGTTCTTTGACGGTCCGCAAGTCGTGCTCTTCCGCTCGGATCGGGGGTTGCCAGCGGTAGGCGTTTCGGTCGGGGAGCCAGACGCCGAATTCTATCCTCTGTTCGTCACAGAAGTGCCGGAGGCGAACTGGAAGCGCTATCTCGCGGAAAAGGTCGACCTACGGTTTTTGTTCACGGCAGGATCCAAACGGCGGTACTTCGCCGACTGGGGCAGGCTAGAGGAAAACGGGCGGCTTGCCTTGTCTCGGGCTGATGACGTCAGCCCCGAGGAAGAAAACGAGCTGATTCCGGCTTCTGGCTTCTGGGTTCGGCATCAGACGGCATCAGCCGACCAGCGCTCGGCGATTAACGACGAAATCGCGAGTTTCGCGATTGATGGCGCGTGGGATGCTAGCGACTTCTCGCGCTTTTATGGTCGCGCAGCGGACCTCTACGCATACATGATCGTGTCCACCAAAGACGCGCTCAATAAACTTTCGAGCGGATCAATCGACGCCGTTCAGGCAGCCATCCGCGGCCAAAGCTTCAGGGGCGGCGGAAGTTACGTTGGTTTCTACGACAAGATCTTCAACCGAGTCGATCAACTGAGCCCGCTGAGGGTACGGCGCATCGCATATGCCTCACCGGGCACCATCGATCTCGTAGGATCACCAGAAGCCCTTCACGACGTCTCCCGCGTGGTTGAATCATTCGGCGGCGATACCGGAGAAATTGGCGAGATTTATCGGCGAATGGACGGCGCTCTTCGCCGTTTGAGCCTCAAGCGCGCTGGACCAGACGCGAATTTTCCAACTTCCGAGATCGGAGACGCCGTCCTTGCGGACGCTTTGCACCTGAATGTGTTGCTAGGCGTCGATGACCCCATGCCCATGTTCGAACTCTGCGACCGCAATGTTCTGGTTTACGCAAAGGTATCGCTTTCGTTCTATCGAAGGGCGCGTGATCTGTACGCATTCCATGCGGAGGGTCGGGTAGAGGCCAAGGCACCAAGCTCCGACATCGCTCCGTAGCTGGCCACTGTGGATCGAGGGTGTCGATGATCATGCGGCGAACCTTCGTTCGGCACCAAACATCGTCACGTCGTCAACAGAGCTCTATCCGACCGGCCTGACGGTTAGTCACCGTACCGACTGTCACCCGGGCCCTCGGCTGAGAACTCAGCGCGCCTGTCCCTCGAGCAGCTCATTGGCCGGACGCAAATTTACGATCAACATGTCGGCCCAGTGCCCAGCGAGCTCACGTCGACGATCCATGTGCAGCGCGCGGTTGTAGGCCATCTCGGAACCGGACATCCCCTTTGGCTTGTGTGCCAGCATGGCGTCGATGATCGCGCGGTCGTCGGGACGCCGCTCACGGATCGCCCGCTCGTTCATGATCGTCGAGAATGTTGCTCGCCAGCCATGCGGGACGTGACGGCCGGAATAGCCGTTGCGGGCGTACATGTAGCCGATCGTGTTCTCACTCATCGGATGGCGAGACGACCGGATGCTCGTGAACAGGTAGGCTGATCGGCCTGTTAGGCGCCGCACGGCGTGCAGGACCTCAACCGCCTGGGGGGGCAACGGTATGACGTGCTCGAACGCCTCGTCGTCCTTACTCTCCATGTCGAGCTTCATGCGCTCGGCGGGGACGCGCCAGATGGCCTCCGGCGCGATCGCCGCGGGATCGGTCCAGTCGATACCTTCAAACTCTACCCATTTGGCGGCCCGCACCACGCCAGGGCGGACGACGGTGAGCGCGAGGAGTCGCGACGCGAGCTTCGTCAGCGGTCCGGAGGTGGTGTCCTCCATTACGAGCAGGACTCCTCGAGCCGCTTCGATCGTTTTTACCGCCGGCTGCTTGCCCTTCTTCGTGACCGGTTTCAGCGCACGTCCGATCGAGGCAGCAGGATCGACGGCGCAGATGCCCTCCGCAATCGCATAGCCGAAGACGGCCGAGACGTGCTGTCGGATGCGCTTGGCCGTATCGATCGCGCCGCGGCCTTCGACCTTGCGCAGCATCCTGAGCACCATCGGTGCGTCGATCTCGATCAGGGGCAGGGGGCCTATAACCGGATAGACGTCACGCTCGAACGCCTGGCGGACTTTCGTCGCTTGAAGCGGCGACCATCGAGTGGTCTGGTCAGCGTGCCATCGTTTGGCAGTGATCTCGAAAGTCGCGCCAGCGGCGGCGTATGCTTCCATCTTCCGCTTGCGCTTCTCGAGAGCCGGATCGCGATGGTCTCGCAGCATCAGTTTGGCTGCATCCCGCTGGTCGCGAGCCGCTGTGAGCGACACCTGCGGGTAGGTGCCAAAGGTGATCACCTTTTCCTTTTCAGCGTACCGATACTTCATGCGCCACGACCGTGCGCCTGCCGGCGTGACGTATAGGTAGAGCCCGCCGCTATCGGCCAGTTTGTACCCTTTCTCGCTCGGCTGTGCCTTGCGTACCTGCAGATCCGTGAGGGGCATCAGCCTTCTACGCCGCCGCGGTCTGATCGAAGCCAGCAACCCAAGCGTCGACGTCGCCTTCGTACCACGCGACCACGTGCACGCTCAGCTTGCGCCGCTGCGGGAAAGAGCCGTCTTCCATCTTCCGATAGATCGTGGCGGTCGATAGGCCGGTGCGGTGACGCACTTCGGCGATCCGGATCAGGCGATCCTTGCTTCGGTCGGTCATTCTGCATTGCCCTTCGTAGAGAAGCACTGGTGGACGGCGTCAGTCAGCTCATCGTGCCTGACGGTATGGCGAGCGCATCCGGGCCCGTGTCGATCTGGACGCGGTGACGTTCGATGGCCAACTGCACTGGCGACCTGGGGGCAGGAGCCAGTAATCGTGTTGAAAACTATGTGGAACATGCCCGCCGAACTGCTGCGCGAGGCCTCCGACAACGATGGTGTCGCCATCGAGGACACTGAGAACGTCGCAAGCGGGTCGCTCGAGCAGATGGTTGAAGCATTCGGAAAATATGATGGCGAGGAAGCCGAGCGCCTGATCATCAAATGCGCCGGCCGGGACCGACCGATCACATCGCTCGAAATTCGCGATCTCCGAAGGATCCCAGCCTGAGATAGAACCGCGATAGAACGGATTTGCTTAAGAGCATTGTTCTGTGAACGTTCCAACCTTACAGAGTAGGTCTCTGACTTTGATGGGGGGAACGTCATGGACATTCCATGGAATGAACTGGCGACGCTAATTCGCATCACGGATCGAGCAAACGGTGCTGAGGCCGCGAGAGAAATACTGTTCGAAGGCCCTCTGTTCCGCGTTGTCGCGAAGGTCGCGGGAACGCCGAAAGAGGCCAGGCGGGGCTTCTCGGTGTCGCTACCCGATCGGCGGATCCGCCCGCATACATTTGACGGGTACGCGCTTCTGGCGTTGATCACGGATCCAACCCGTCCACCAGGCGAAGCCGAGCCTCGCCAGTAAGGAAGGCACGGAGCCACTTTGTCCGACGGAACTGCTAGCTGAGCCTTCACGCAACGATCTCCCGGAACGGCGTGACCGGTATCTCCCTGCGTCATCGTTGATACCTCGTTCTGACAGCCTCAATCCGGCGGTTGCTCGCGGCGGGCAGCGCGGGCGAAGAAGTCCTGCGAGAAAAGCGATCGATCGTTCGCGCCTTGGCGGCCTGGACGACGCGCTTCGTCGTTCGATCAATGATCACGTCTGCGACCTTCCCAGCCGCCCAATCGGCGACGTAGAGCGCAGCTCGCGCGGCGAAGGCGTTGCCCGCCATCACGCGACCCGGCGCAAGGGAACGACCGTGTTGTCGATCCCGCCGCCTGGGCCGACCCGCTCGCCGTCATCGGGGCCGCCACCTGCACCAGCTCGCACGACCCACTCGCCGCAACCGCGGCTCTCGTGGGTCACCGGGAACATCGACACCGGAAACGGGGAGTTGCCCTGGACGACGCTGGGCGCGCGGCGTTCACACGTGCCCTCGTCGGCGGCACACGAAGGATCGCGCTGCGCATTCGCGAGCTTCGGCCCCATGCGCTGCCAGTGGCGGCAGGTCGCGCACGAGTTGGCCGATCGGTTCGTCAGCATGTCGGAACCCTCCCGTCCCACCGGCCGCACTCGCTTTCCTGATGCGTGACTGGGAAGGCGCTGGCGACGTAGATGTCCCGCTCGATGTCGTCGTACTCGGAAAGCGGCACGCTTAGGCCGGGCAGCATCCGCGCGAGCAGCGTCTCGCTGATGCGGGGCGGGTTGTACCGGCAGTCGCCGAACTTCTTCGAGATGTCGCTCTCAGCGTAGCGGTCCCAGAACCGGCATGATGCGCAGGTCATGCTACCATCTCCATCTTGCGAGTCATCAGCCGCTCGAGGCGTTCGAAATAGTCGAGCCGGCTCCGCGTGCTGTCGTCGTACAGCCAGAGGCTTCCGTCTCGCTGGTTCCACCAGACGTCCTTCAAGGCCGAAGGATCGCGGCTGAAGTACACGGCATGCCTCAGCGCTGTTTCGTCGTAATTGACGAAGCCGTCCTGTCGGCGGAACCCGAGCGGCACGTAGTCGCGGTTGAGCGGCAGATACGCGTGCTTGCGACCGGCAACACCGATGCGCTGGTACAGGTACGGCATCCAGATTTTGAAGAACGTTGGCGTGCTGGCCATGCCGTGTCCGCCGGTCAGGGCCGTTGCTTGGTCCGGCGTCACGAGTTTGCCCCCTCGGATCGAGCAGCGGCACGAGCCTTACGCTCCGCTTCGTAGGTGCGCTGGCGGCGAGTCTCACGCTCGATGACCACAGCGACGCTCACGAAGTCCTCGGGTTCGGCGTCGTACCCAAACTGATAGATCGCACCGTTGGGCATCTCCAGATATTCCGGGTACCAATTGCCAGAGCTGGCGGGGTTGAATCCGCGACTAACACCCGCAGGCGTGACCGGGCGGATTTGGCCGTCGATGCAAAGCGCCCACGCGATGATCGGCGCCTTGTCCACGATGGGCCGCTCGTCTTCTGTCAGTCCACCGAACACCGTGATGAGGCGGGTCCCAGCCTCCACCGGCATAAGTTGGACAGGCCTGGCTTCCAACGCAGCGTAGTCGAACGCGAACAGCTTCAACGGCTCTCCACCCGAGTGAAGCTGCAAGAGGTAGTGCTCGGCATGCCTGGGCGTCTGGTAGTGATGCTGGACGGCCTTGATGTCCGACAGCGTGCAGACGTCGCCGCACGATTCTACGAGGCCGATCATACGCCCTGCTCCGCCAGGCTGACACCTGCGATGTTTTCGCCCCGAGCGAAGCTGAACGCACTAGTGATAGCCCGGCCGATCTCAGTAGAGATCGCCATCCGGGACTTGGACAAATTCCAAGCTTGAGCGCTCAGCTCGTTCACCATGTCTGGGATGGGTGAGAACTTCCGCAGGTCCCTGCTCAGCCCGCTCAACAGTTCGCCGCCGTTGACGTCGAACTCGCCATACTTTCGATCGAATGGCCCGAACGAGGGGGCGTCGGCGGTTTCAATGCAGGTGAGAAGCGTCATGAACAGCAGGTCGTGCACGTTCTCGGCATCAACGTCGCTGACGAGCGATCGCGCCTTCGCCGCCGCAGCGCAGCGCGCATCTCCATCATCATCGCTCGAATAGAATGAGCAGGCGTGCGAAGCGGTCTCACCCCAGTACAGGAACGCAGCGTACATAGCCGGTGACAGCACACCGCGTGCCGTGTCGATCAAGCTGCAGGTCATGTTCTGGATCGGCTCAATGTCGTCCGGCGCTTTGTTCGCGAGGATCGCCTGCGCATCACGGTCAAGTGCCGCAACTAGCTCGTTGACCTTGCCTTCATTCAGATGGAACTCATCGCTAACGAGCGCGCGGATCTTGTAGGCGAGCTCGCTAGCGCCGTGCGCCGGCAGCATGCCGAGCTTGCATGTGGCGTCCACGACGGCCAACACCAGATCGTCGTACTGCTCTTCGATCTTCTCGTGGTCGGAATAGGTCGCATCGATGTCCTCGCCGCGCGCCCGCATCGCTTCCATCATGTCGTTATGCGGGATGATAACGTCGCGGTGAAACTCGTCGCGCGCCGTGACTGCAACCGTTAACGCCTTGACGGCCTCGTCCCAAGTAAGGGTCGGTACGACTCCCTGGTCCCAAACCAGGCCGTCCAGCGTGCTGTCGCGGGTGTCCGCCGGCAACTTTGCCATTGCGTCGTGAACCGCAGTGGTCGCCTCGCCTGCGATGAAGGCGACGTGGAAGTTCGGGCGCGGGGTCGGCGCCGGCGAGTAGGCAAAATCGGTATGTTTGAGCTGGGTTGCCACGTGCGTTCTCCTGCGAGGACGCAGGAGTGCGGCAGAGGCTTCCTATCGAAGCGTGCTGTACGGGCCTGCGACAACATGTTCGGCGCTAAGCCAAGCTGCTGTACAGTTCGTGTACGTTTGAAACGTACACTGCGCAAGGGAAATTATGGAAAGAGCAATTCCACGGTATTGAATACCCGGTGGATCCTCGCAACGTCCATCAACCGAAGGTCGAACTTCACGCTCGGGTTGAACTGCTCGAGGTCGAGCTTTTGGACATCTCTGGCGATCAAGCGCGCTAAGATCACCGGCCGAAGCCCTCCTCGCGTAGTCTGATGTTTCAGGAAAATAAGAACGTCCTCGCCAGCTTTTGCGGGGCGTCGAGGGTCAAGCAATATGACATCGCCGGACTCGTATCTCGGGGCCATGCTGTCGTGACCGACGTAGAGCCCATATAATCCCGAAGTGAAGCTAAGAGGTCGTGGCTTGAAAAACCAGTCGATAGGTGAGTCGAGATCAAGACCTGAGATCACGCTGCCCATAGGCCAGCGTTTGAATTCCGTCTCGCCGTTGAATATCGATTGAGAATACACCGGAATAGTGGGTGAAGTATCCTTCCCCGGGGCCGTGTCGGTAGTTGTCACTCCCTGCCTGTTCTGGGAACCGGCTTCTTCAAAGGGGATGTTAACCAAGCGCATTATATCTTCTGGCTGCACTGTAGGGTCGCCGTGCCCGCTGAGCGCAGGAATGAGCCGGTTTGCAACCTCTAGCGGCAAACTCGGAGGATTGTAGTCTTCACGAAAGAACGCCTGGGCAGATGACCGCCCTGCATACCCGGCGTCCTTGGCAATCTCGGCCAAGCTGCGCCCAGTATGCGCCTTGATGGCGAGCAGGTGACTGCCGACTGTAGCGTCAGTGGGTAGTTCCCAGAAATCCATAACGCTCCATCTACGATCAAGACGCGTACGTCCAGTTGACATGGTGTACGTCGAGAACGTACAGCAAGGGTATGACGACGAAGGAACTCATCAACAGTATGGGGGGCATCCGGGCAACTGCTCGCTGCTTGGGTCATCGCAGCCACACGACAGTTCAAGGGTGGTGCGTGCGCGAAGTCATTCCCACTCGTCAGCAACGACAGATTCTCGAGTTAGCTCGGAAACAAGGTATCGTGATTGAGCCTATCGATCTCATCGCTGGCGTAAGATCATGACGCACCGGCCTCTGCCTTCGGAGGGCAGCGCTCTGTCAGCTATTGAATGCGAGCGCGCTGCGTTACTCGGCAGCCACAGCCACGGGCGCGAAACCGGTCTCGATTGCGGCGGCAACTTCTTGCTGAGAAGAGCGCGCAGCGTTGCGGTCCATGGATCGTACCATAGCATCAGCGACGCGTTGCCCAGCATCGGCAGGAATGATTCCGGCCTTAACCAGTTCGGTCGTGAGCGCCACGACTCCAGCAGCGGCACATGCAGTGGTCCCAGCGACCGCTTCCAATGTGGCGAAGTATTTGGTTGCGTTATCAGGCACGACTCGCCCCTGCTCTTTAGCACAGCAACCGACGATGCTACCCATTTCGAGGTTAACATCAACCGTCTTGACGTACTGATCTTTCCAATCTCAGTCATTTACCGGCACCGTCCCGCGCACGACCTCGATGATGTCGGTAAGCACCCGATGCGGCGTGCCGTGGATCGTCATCCAGTTCAGATGATCCAGCTCGTCGAGGAACCCGTGCACGACGTCGTTGCCGAGGTCGGCGTTGCGCATGGCGTCCGTCACCGCTGCGATCAGATTGGCAATCGCGATGACCGTCAGGTCGATCCGTTGCCGTGCTTTCCTGTCTTTCACCATGCAGAGGCAATTGCCGCATGAACGCACCGTACATCCACGGACGCCGTCGTACGTTCTCCGCGTCAGCCGCGGTCGATACGCAGAACGCCGTCATTACGTCGATCAAGACCGACGATGGCGCAACCTGGGGTGACATGGGGCGCGTGCTGGGCAAGTCGGAGGACCGGGCGGCGGCATATGCCAACACCGCGTCGCCGATCGACCTGCCGACGTTCCTTGCCGGTTGCCATGAGTGGGGAGGGCGGTTCGCGGATCCGTTGCTCGCGCTGGTCGGCGGACGCTGGGCGGACGCGGGTGCGGTCTGCACTGGTGACGAGGCGGCGGCGCTGACGATCGCCAACCTGCTGCCGGCAATCATCGCGATCGAGGCGGACAGCCTGACGGAGCCGCACGAACTATTACCGCACGAGACGCTGATCCGTCGGGTCCACGCGCTGACCGCGATCTGGCTGGAAATGATCGCAGCCGAGAAGGGCAGGGGGCAATGAGCCGTTCCACAGGACGCGCCGAGCGTGACGCCGCTTTCCGCCAGGCGGTCGACGAGGCCAAGCAGCGGTACAACATCAGCGACGTGGTCGCCCGCACCCGGAAGGTCGTGCGTGCCGGCAAGAACGAGAAGCGCGCCCTCTGCGCCTTCCACGACGAGCGCACCCCATCGATGCAGCTGAACGACGGCAAGGGCACGTATCACTGCTTCGGCTGCAACGAGTCCGGCGACATCGTGAAGTACGTAATGAAGACCGAGAACATCGGCTTCCTCGACGCTATGAAGTGGCTCGGTGCTGCTAGCCTGCCCGGCGTGGATCCAGCGCAGCGTGCAAAAGCGGCGGCGGAGGACGAAGGCGACCGGCAACGTGCCATCGATCGCGCGCAGTCAGTCTGGGATAGAGCAATCCCCGCCCCGGGCACGCCTGCTGAGGTCTATTTGCGCAGCCGCGGGATCAGCATGCCCGCGCCGCACACAATCCGGTTTGCGAAGACTCCCGCTTGGTACGACGATGAGACAGGTCAATGCGGCCCTGACTTACCTGCGCTGGTCGGCGCGGTGGTCGACGGCGACGACCGGCTCATCGGTCTGCAGCGCATCTTCCTTGCTGATGGTGGGAAGCAAAAGGCGCGCATGGAGAAGCCTAAGCGCAGCCTGGGGCGGATCAAGGGTGGTGCGCTGCGCATTAATTCAGACGCCGATAGCGTGGGCGATGAGCTGATCGTGACCGAGGGCCCAGAGGACGGCCTGAGCCTCGCCCAGGAACTCGGCGCCGAGGTCTGGGTCACGCTCGGCACCGCTATGATGCCGTACATCGAATACCCGCGTCGCATCGTTTCGATCGTGATCGCAGGCCAGAATGATGCAGCCGGTCGCGCGGCGGTCGAGAAGGTCGAGGAAGAACTGATCGAGCAAGGCTACTCGACCCGGATCATGTGGCCGGCGGAGGGCTTCAAGGACTGGAACGACCAGCTTCGGGGTATCCGGGCATGAGCGGCGCTTTCGAGGAGCAGTTCGCGACGGCCGAGACCGCCAGCCCGCTGCACAACGTCGAGGCGGAGATCGGCTTTCTCGGGGATCTGCTCGCGAACAACCGACTGATCGACGAGGTGGCTGATCGCTGCCGTCCGGCAGACTTCTCGGTTCCGCTGTACGGCCGCATCTATGGCAAGATGATCGAGCAGTCGGCGTCCGGCGCGGTCGACGTGGTGACGCTGGCGCCGCACTTTGCCGAAGATGGCGAATGGCCCCGCGCGTATTCAGTGCTCGCTGCCGCCA
The DNA here is from genome assembly GCF_040407495.1 of Sphingomonas faeni. Lineage (GTDB taxonomy): Bacteria > Pseudomonadota > Alphaproteobacteria > Sphingomonadales > Sphingomonadaceae > Sphingomonas > Sphingomonas faeni_D. Next base: position 268,267 of record NZ_JAPZPP010000003.1, read on the forward strand.
ATCTCAACGCAGGCCCAAAGGCGCGAACCAAGGCGTACTTCGACCAGATCACGATGCTGTCGAGCCGGCGGCGGATGGTCGCAGGCTTGAAGGACGTCGTCGCATCGGCCCGCAACCTCTCGGTCACACGCGAGGAGCTTGTTGCCGACGCAGACGAGGCGGTCGCCGAACTGGCGGAACAGGTCGTTACTGCTCAGGGATCGGTCGGCGAGTACGCGCAGGCAGTCATCGACAGCTTCGGCAAACCGATCATCGGCGTCCGGTGCGGCACGATCAACTCGCTGGACGGCGCGATCGGTGTTCTGCGTCCGTCCAACCTAGTCGTCGTCGGGGGTCGCCCCGGCATGGGCAAGACGTCGCTCGTCACGTCATACTCGATCGGCGCGGCCAGCATGGGGCACGGCGTCCTGATCTTCTCGCTCGAGATGAGTGCCGACGAGCTCACCCGCCGCATGCTCGCCGACATGACCTTCTCGACGCGCGGCGGCGTGCCATACGAGCACGTTCGCGACGGCACGGTCCGCCCACATGAGATGAGCGCGATGATCGCAGCGAAGGCGCGGTTCGATGAACTGCCGATCGAGATCAATGAGACATCTGGCCTGACGCTGGCGAAGCTGATCCGCCAGGCGCGCAGTCACAAGCGCCGGCTCGCTGCGAAGGGTGAGAAGCTCGAGCTGGTTGTCGTCGATTACCTCCAACTCATGGCTCACAGCCGCAAGGGCATGTCGCCGTACGAGCATGCCAGCGAAGTCAGCGTCGGGCTCAAGCAGTTCGCCAAGTCCGAAGGTCTCGTCGTGATGGCGGTGGCGCAGCTCAGCCGCGACGTCGAGAAGCGTCCGGACAAGCGACCCATGCCGTCCGACCTGCGCGACAGCGGTCAGATCGAGCAGGACGCCGACGTGATCCTCTTCGTCTACCGCGAGGAAGAATACCTGAAGAAGCAGGAACCGGACGACCAGTTCGGCGCCAAATACGAGGCGTGGCGGACCGACATGGAGGCCGTGCGCAACAAGGTCGAGTTCCTCGTCCCCAAGCGACGTAGCGGTCCCTCTGGGAAGGCACTCGGTTGGTTCTTCGGCGCAAACTCAGCCGTCCGCGGCAGCGATTTCTACAGTTCCAGGGAAGGTGCATAATGGCGCGTATTCGATCGATCCATCCCGGCCTGTGGACCGACGAGACCTACGTCTCGCTGTCGCCATTCGCACGGCTCATGTTCCTCGGTATCTGGAATGAGTGCGACGACATGGGCTCGTTCGAGTGGTCGCCGATCAAGCTCAAGATGCGGCTGTTGCCAGCGGACAGTGTCGATGCCGTCGCGCTGCTGGACGAGCTGGCCGAAGCGCGCTGCATCATGTCGTACGAGACTGGTGGGAAGCGCTACGGCGCCGTGCGCAACTTCTGCCAGTACCAGCGCCCGAAGAAGCCCAACTCGACGTATCCGCAGACGGAAGCGGTTTGGAACTGGGTGAACATCGAGGCCCGTTCAACACGCGACGGTGGGGAACTCGACACCCCTTCAGCTACGCCCAGTGGGGAACTCACCCCACCTTCAACCAAGGTCAGTGGGGAACTGAAGCCTCGTAAGAGGGGGGCTAGTGGGGAAGCGGTGGGGAACCAGTTACCCACCGGTGGGGAAAAGTCCCGCCAGAGGAAGGAGGGAGGAGATAGTTCAGTAGATAAATCTACTGACGCTGCCGCGTCGTCGATCGATCCGAAAAAGGCTTTGTTCGACGCTGGCGTTGCGCTGCTGGGGGTAGCGGGGCTGTCGGCCAAGTCGGCTCGGGCGCTGATCGCCAAGTGGTTCAACACTCACGGCGAGGAGGCGACGAACGCGGCGTTGCTCAGCGCTGCCGGCCGAGCTGAGCCGGTGTCGTGGATCGAAGCCAGGTTGCGAACGAAGGTTGCGGCTCAGGACGAAGCTCGAGAGGCTAGCCGGTCGACCGCGGAACGCTACCGGCGGATGGCGATACCCGGCCCGCCCGTCGAACCGCGAAAGCTGGAGGAGCACGCATGATCACTGCGTGCTCCCCGCCCTGGTCATTCCTCGGGGCCGCTCCGCGACGTGTCGAGGTCGATGTCTTCGCCAGGGTTGCCGCCGCCAGCACCCGAACCGCTGCCGTGAACCTCACCGGTCTTGTTGTCGATGTAGGCACGCTTGCCAGCTTCTGGCGGGATATCACGACCGTCGGCAGGTTCGTCCGCACCCGCATCGTGGGCACCGTCACGGTTCTGCAGATGGCGCTCCGCTGCATGGTCGGCGCCATCGTACTCGTCGCCCGAGTAGCCCTCGCCTTTCCCAAAACCGTCTGCGGTTCGATCGGCGTTGCCGGACTTGATGCTGACGTTGTCGACGGGATCGGGTGTATTGCGCTCGGTCATCGAGATCTCCTTTGGTCCGGCACGTCCAACGCTCAAGTTGCCGTACCGGGCGCGGATCCGTCAGCCTGCCAAGAGCCACTCCCGCGCCTCTGCGGGCTCGCCACTGAAGTACTGAACGTCTCGGCGTTCTGCGGCCCGCTCGACTTGCATCCGCGCGAGCGTCTGGCTCGTGACGATCGCAATGCGCTTCGACTTGGTGGCGTGGTTGTTCAGTACCCGCTGGAAGCCCGCTATCGCCTCTTGGGACTGGATCAGCATCTCACGCATGTCGACCAGCGTGAGATGCTGGTTCGGACCGCATCGAAGCTTTCGGTGGGCAACGTCTCTTTCTCGTTCGAATGCGTCGATTGCAGGCTGAGCGAAGAACCCACCTATGACGATTGTCACCAGGTTGAGCGTCGGGTCGGCGGTGATCGTGAAACGAGGAGTCATGCCGTTCACCTAAAGGCCCCGGCTTACCAAAGAGTTGCAGGCGGTCTCAGAACCTTGCTCGCCGTAATCACTGCCGCAGTGTTGCAAACGGCCGCCTCGAAACGTCGTCTGTTTTCTGCTGCCGTCCTTAGTTCCACCGTCGTCGATGTCCGAATTTCTGAGGGTCACCTCCCCTCGTGCCCACTGGCCGAGCATTGTGAGGTAACGAGCACGTTCCGCGCGGGTGCCGTCGATCGGGTGGTCACTAACTCGTTGAGAGCGGCGGTCGGTCGGCGTGCAGCGCTCCTGCTGAGCTGGGTGAGGCATCAGTCGCAGAACCTAACTTCGATCTATTTATATCTTCTTTACGGGGATTTGGTTCCGAGCGGCCGCACATCGGCAGACGACTGGCTGGAAAGTCGATTGGACACTGCGACATTCACAACTGGGTGGGAGGGCTGATCAATGCCACGGGGATCGAACGCTAGTACAAAGATCAAGCGTGTGCCGAAGTCGCCGGCGCAGCGCATGGCAGAGGCTGTAGCATCGAAGGCCGAGGCGATAGGCGCGCCAGCGATACAGGTTGCCCGCGGTATGCATGCTATCATCGACGTGCCGCTCCGCGACGCTGGGCGCGTGGTGACCGAGCACACGCTGATCAATCGGGGTGGCACGCCGGTCGCGCGCTGGAAGGCTGCTAAGCTGCTGTCGGATAGTCAGGTCGCGGCGATTGATCATTGCGAGACGCTATGGTCCCGGCTGGGTGGGAAGGCGCTGGTCATGGATCTGGCGCGCATCCCCGGCGCGGGCCAGGGCAACGGATGGGCGGAGCAGGAAGCACTCGACGATCTGAAGCGGATCAAGGGCTATGTGCCGCCCAAGTACTGGAGCCTGTTCGAGAACGTGTGTCGCTTCGATATGGCTGCCGGTTTCGCTGGGTCCGATCTCACATCGTGCCGGAACGATCAGGTAAGCGCGGCGCGGACGACTGTTCAGTTCGTGGCTGACATCATCGCGATGAAGGAGCGGTTGTGATGATCGATAAGACTCACCCTATCGCCGAAGGACCAGCGATAGGGTGAACCGGTTACTTCTTTACAGCGACGCCAGCGTTCACTGCGACGGGCGCGGCAGGCGCAACGATCATTGGTGCGGAAGCGGGGACGACAGCAACCGAGATATCTTCGTCAACGAATGCATGCACTGGAGCGCCGAGCGGGATCTCGGCACTGGTGCCGGTCATAAAGAACCCAGCGATCGGGAGCAGGGCAACGGCGCCGACAACGCCAGCAGTCCCGGTGGTACCTTTATCATCCAGCGAACCAGTCATGCGGATCTGCCGGCCGTTGGCACGGACGTAGAGCACACGGGCATTGATCCGGCCAGACTTGCCCCACATCCCCTTGTTCCGGACCTCGGTGATCTCTCCGACGGCCGGGCTGCCTGCGGGAATGACCACGTTGCCATCAACGGTGACGTTTTCGGCAGTCTCGAGCTGGAACCGCTGGCCAACTTTCAGCTTCTTGCCCTTCGTCGACAGTACCTCTGACATCTTCAGCGGCACCGATGTGCCCGCACGGAGCGTACCGGTCGTCGTTGCAGCAACTGCGGCCGGAGCGGTCTGAGCCTGAACGGCAGGTGCAGCAAAAGTGAGCGCACAAGCCAGCGCGCCGATAGCGATCTTCATTGGTATCCCCTCTGAGTCGGCCTCCCCAGGCCAAGTGCGGGGAAGTTGTTCGGGCAGAGGCGTGTGGTCAATCGGATAGAACATCCATTATGGATGCTTGTAAGAGGTTGACGCGATCACCCCCGCAAGCTACGCAAATGACCAGTTGTTAGAGCCGCGCCTGCGAAGGTTGCGGCTTTTGTTGTATGTGGAGGTCTAGATGGCTGCTCCGCTTATTCGGCTCACGACCGCGGATCATGTCGAGGCAATCGGCATGCGCGTGTTGCGCATCGCCGAGGATATGGCCGTAGGGTCACGCCACCAGGGCCGCAGCGAGCGCTTGATCGAACAGGCTGAACAAGCTGCAATCGATCTTCGTGCGGCCGTGCGAGGTAACATACGCTGACGGTGCGCCGCGCCAGATGGGCACGGCACACCGGCCTGATGTTAATAGGGTTGGAGCTGCCCGTTCTCGCAGATCGCAATGGGGTTAGACTGGACGTATGGCCCGTATCGGCCTTCAGTTCGGCCGCCGCCAACACCGTACCGCGTGCATGTGTCGCGCTCGTACCCAACCTGAACAGTCATCGCTGCATCGTCATAGTAATAGCGTTCGTACATCACGTCGCCACCACCTTGAGCGATAGCAGGAGCGATTGGCGTCATCGCAGAACCGAGGGCAACAAGCAGCGCTAACCGTTTCGATATCGAATTGAACATCTGTTATCTCCCGTTCAACCGGTAGCTAATTAGGTTCAGTACGGACCGTTTCGAATCAGCTACGGTGTAAAGAGCTTAGAGCATGGCGAATGGTTCGCAACCATTGTAAGAATGACCTTGGGATTTATTGGGTAAGTCGTCACCAGCCAGGTTGCGGGATCGCGCAGCAAGAGCCGAGCCCACCTGCTGGCTATCGCTGTCATCTGCGAGGGTAACCATGCGCGAACACAGTTGGCGCAACGATAGACGCAAGACTGCCGAGCGCGGTTACGGTGGTAAGTGGCAGCGCGAACGCGTTGCCTTCCTGGCGTTGAACCCTGTTTGTGAACGCTGCGAGAATGAAGGCCGGGTCGTCACCGCGACCGTCGTCAATCACCGCACACCACATCGCGGGAACGAGGTGCTGTTCTGGGATCGCAGGAATTGGGAGGCGGTATGCAAGCCGCACCATGATGGTGAGATCCAACGCGAAGAACGATCGGGTGTCGTTCGTGGTGTCGATGCAAGCGGACGCCCGACCGACCCTTCGCATCCTTGGAACAGGGGCAGCTGACACCCCCCTGTCATAAGTTCTGAAGGGCTTGCGTCCCTGACCGGAGGCGACCGTCCGTGCGCAGCGAGAGCAAATTTTGAGGGGGGGGAGTTTCGGCTCGCCTTCCCGAGGAGGCCAAGTGGCCGATGTCATCGAATTACCGGGCGGCGCGGGCGTTCCGCCCGAACCGAACTGGCGCACGCTCTTCGGTCGCGCAGCCGATCGCGAGGCCGCGTCGGGCTACTGGAAGAGCATCGTCAGCGAGGTTCGCAGCGCCGAGAAATTGGCGGTCGCGAACTCGCATTCGATCGTCCGGCTCGTCGTCGCCTACGTCACCTTCGACCTCTCCGCGAAAGAGGTGCTGAAGCTGGGGCCGGTCATCAAGGCGAAGCGCACCGGCGTCCCGACGTTCAACCCGTGGTGGACGACGATGTCCAACGCTGCGAGCCAAGCGCAGGCTCTTGAGAAAGAGCTTTGCATCTCGCCGCGCGAGCGCGCAGCCGGCGGCAAGATCGAGAAGAAAGTTCGTCGCAGGACGGGCGCCGATGCGTACCTGAAACCGCGTGGCTAATCGGTTCCTAAGCGATCCCGATCCTACGACAGCCTGGGCGAAAGCCGCGGTCGAGGGGAAGCTCTTCACCTCCGGCGAGCTCGTCCGCCATGCTGCCGAACGTCACCTTCGCGACATTCGCGACGGTGAACGACGCGGCATCTACTGGCGGCCGGAAGAGGCTGCACACTTTCTGAACTTCTTGCCCTCGGTCTTTCAGGTGACGGACGGCCCTGCGGCCGGTCAACCGTTCTACCCGCTCGAGTGGCATACGTTCGTCGGCGGCAGCCTGTTCGGCTGGCGCAATGCGCAGAACCGCTGGCGGTTTCGCTCGGGCTGGTTGGAGACCGGCAAGGGGCAGGCCAAGTCGCCGCTGATGGGCGCGATCGGCGTCTACATCATGGGATGGTGCGACATCGCCCGGCCGCAGTGCTACGCGATCGGCGAGGACAAGGCGACGGCGAACGTCCTGTTTCGCGATGCCGTCGCCATGTGCCGCGCGACGATTCCGGATCACGACGAGGGCGACAGTCTCGAAACGCGCGGCGAGGTTGTCATTCGTGGCGAACTGCAAAACGCCTGGAAGATCGAGCACCCGGACAGCGGCGGTTTCTTCCAACCGATCGCCAGCGGCGACGCCCAGTCGGGCCCGCGCCCGTCCTATGTGGCGGGTGACGAGATCCACGAGTTCAGCAACGACTATTCTATCGAGACGTGGAAGCGCGCGATCGACAAGGTCGCAGGCAACGCCCTCATGTTGCTGGGGACGAACACGCCAGCGACGAACCAGCACGTCGGCACGTCCTACTCGAGCATGTATCAGCTCATCGCGAAGGGCGAGGCGCGCGACGATAGCGCGTTCTCGTTCATCGCCCGCGTCGACAAGGCCGATCGCGAGAACGTCCTTGAGAACGAGAAGTGCTGGCAGAAATCGTTGCCGGCGCTGGGCGAGACCTTCCCGATCGAGAACATTCGAGAGACGGTCGCTTCCGCGTTGCTGCGACCTTCGACCAAGTCGAGCGTGAAGCGCCTCTACTTCGGCATCGATACCGCGTCGGCGGATTTTTGGATCAGCGAAGAGAAGTGGTCGGCGGTTCAGGGTGCGGTCGACGCGACCAAGATGCGCAAGCGGCGCTGTTGGCTCGCGCTGGACCTTTCGAAGAAGAACGATCTCACCGCGCTTAGCGCCGCATGGGAAGCGACTGTCGACGAACTGCTCGCCGTGAAGTCGTGGTACTGGACGACCCAAGACGGTCTTCGCGATCGTGCCGAGGCGGACAAAGCGCCTTACGTCGAATGGGTCGAAGACGGCTATCTGGTCGCCACGCCCGGCGCGACGATCGATTACACGTTCGTCGCGATGCAGGTCGCTAACCTCGTCGCCGAGCAGATGGTCGAAGAGCTTCTCGTCGACGTGGCGTTCATCGCCGACTTCATTGCCGCCTGCGAGTCTGTCGGCCTTTCGGTGTGGCGATACGAGGGGCCCGGGAAGCCCGAGGGGCGCGGTCTAAAGATCGTCGCGCACGCCCAGGGCAAGAAGGTCATGTTCGAGGATCGGCAGCTTTGCATGCCGCACTCGATCACCCGCACCGAAGATCGGATCCTCGAAGAGCGCGTCATCATCGACGCATCGCCCGTCACCTACAGTTGCGCGGCGAACGCTGCGATCGACTCCGACGGGCAGGGAAACCGGGCTTTCGACAAAACCCGATCACGCGGCCGTATCGATGGAATGGTCACGACCGCGATGGCGATCGGCGGCGCGACGGCTCACGAAAAGCCGAAAAAGAAGTCGGTCTACGCCTCCCGTGGCGTCCGGCGCGTTTAAGGAGGGCGAGTATGGCGCTGTCGCCCACTGATTACATCCGCGCGGCTGGCGGCCGGCGTTCGTATGCACCACGCGTGCAGGCCGGGCCCAAGCTGTCCGGTCCGATAGTAGCGTATGATGGGTACGATCTGAGTGACCCGAGGTTGCTTGAGGCGATGCGCGGCGACGGTGGTCGCGTTGGTGTCGCTGGCATTGGCGTGAGCGATCGCTTGGCGATGCGCAACAGCACGTTCTTCCGCGCGCTCTCGCTAATTTCGGGATCGATGGGGATGCTTCCAACGCACCTTATGCGCCTCAAAGCCGATGGAACGCGTGAGAAGGCCCGCGATCATCCGCTATTCAATGTGCTGCACAGGAAAGCGAACGACTACCAGACGGCGAGCCAGTTTAAGAGCCATATGCAGACCTGCGCACTGCTCGATGGCAATGCGTACGCACTCAAGGTTAAGTCACGCGGCGCGGTTCGGCAGTTGATTCCGCTTCCTCGCCGGTCTGTGAAGCCGGTGCTGTCGGATACTTTCGATCTATCGTTCCAATATCAACCGGCGAAGGGCAGGGCGCGGATACTATCGAAAGACGACGTGTTCCATTTTCGCGCTCCGATTTCGTTAGACGGCCTCACCGGCGTTTCGCTGCTCGATATAGCCGCTGACACTCTTGGGCTTTCGCATCGCGCCTTACAGGCGGCGGGCCGGATCTACGACAAGGGCACCATGGTTCGAGGCGCTCTCGAAACCGATCAGGAGCTTGGCGAAGAAGCGTACGGCCGTCTGCGAGACAGCCTTCGCGAGAATTTCACCGGCATTGATGCCGAAGAAGACTTCCTCATCTTGGAAGAGGGCCTGAAAGCGAAAGTTCTATCCGGCACGGCCAAGGATAACTCCTTGGTCGAGATGCGGAAGCTGGAAGCGGAAGAGATTAGCCGCTTCACGGGCGCACCCCGTCCGCTCCTCATGTTCGATGAAACGAGCTGGGGTTCCGGCATTCAGCAGCTTGGCTTGTTCTTCGTCACTTATTGCCTGCTGCAATGGTTCGTCATCTGGGAAGAGGCGATCTGGTTCTGCCTGCTCACGCCAGTCGAGCAGGAAACCATGTACGCGAAGTTCAACGATGGGGCGCTGCTGCGCGGCTCACTGAAAGAGCAGGCGGAGTTCCTCAAGGCAGCGCTCGGTCCCAACACCGGCTTCTTCACGCCGAACGAAGCGCGCGAATACATGGACAAGAACCCTATCGCCGGCGGCGATGACTTGCCCCGGCAGGGAACCACGGCGGCGGCCGTCCAGAAGGAAAATGAGGATGATGATGCGAAATAGCTTGCTCGCGGTCCTTGCAGCGCGTCCGCCAGCGATGCCCGATCTTGGCGGCGGTAACGACTGGCAGTTCGAAACACAGGCGCTGGACGCGGAGTTCGCTCACTTCGAAGTCCGCGCACTGGCATCGGACAACCCGACGATCTCGATATTCGATCGGATCGGCGCGGACTATGACGGCAACGGTGTGACGGCGTCGCGCATTGCGGGTGCCCTGCGCTCGATCGGCAACAAGGCCGTCACGGTCGAAATCAATTCGCCGGGCGGCAATTATTTCGAGGGCGTCGCGATTTACAATCTGTTCCGTCGCCACTCGGCGGCTGTGAACGTGCAGATCCTCGGCATCGCCGCGTCGGCCGCATCCATCATCGCTATGGCGGGTGACACGATCGAGATCGCTCACAATGCCGAGATCATGATTCACCAGGCGCAGGGCGTGTTCTTTGGCAACGCCGACGACATGGAAGCGGCGATCGTCACCCTGCGCAAGCTCGATAGCGCGATGGTCGACGTCTACGATGCCCGCTCGACCAAGTCCGCCGACGAGTTGCTCGCCATGATGAAGGCCGAAACCTTTATCGGCGGACAGGAAGCGGTCGACATCGGCTTCGCGGACACCGTCATGGAGCGTGAAGCTCAGATGCCCGTGTATGCGAAGGCGGACGACCTTCCGAACGACAAGGCGTCACTCGACAAGTTTCTCGCGACGAAGGGAATGCCGCGCGCCGAGCGGCGAGAACTTTACCGCGCGATGGGGGTTGGCGCTCGCCGCGCCAATCCCGAACCTGCCACGCACAACGCTGGCGATGAACCGGACGCTGGTTTCGCCAGCGCCCTTGCTGCCCTCTCTATCTAGCGAGAACCATACCATGAATATGCAGACGAACCTGCGCGGTGGTACCGCGCTGGGCCGAGGCCTCATCGCCGTGCGCGCCGAGGCTCAAGCCAAAACTCCCGCCAACTTCGGTGAGCTTGCCGTCGCCTGGGAAGCCTTCAAGGCTACGCACATCGCGCAGCTCGACGAGATCAAGGCCGGAAAGACCGACGTCCTGACGACCGACAAGCTGGACACGATCAACGCCGCGTTGACCGAGTTGCAGACCGCCGTCGACGACCAGGCGAAGATCCAGGCCGCCGCCAAGCTCGGCAACGGCGGTGTCATCGGCGACATCCAGGGCGACCCGGAATATTCGGCGGCGTTCAAGGCGCATATGCGCAAGGGCGACAAGGCGCCGGCTGATGTTCAGGCGGCGATGTCGCGCGGTACCGACGCGGACGGCGGGTACCTCGCGCCGATCGAATGGGATCGTACGATCGGCGAGAAGCTCAAGCGTATCAGCCCGATGCGTCAGGAATCGCGCGTCATCACGATCAGCGTTGCCGGCTTCAAGAAGTATTTCGGCGATCGTAACGTCGGTTCGGGCTGGGTCGGCGAGACGGCCAGCCGTCCTGCCACCACCACGCCGCAGATCGGCGTGCTCGAGTTCACGCCGGGCGAGCTCTACGCCAATCCCGCTATCACTCAGCAGCTGCTGGACGATGCCGCGGTTGACCTTGAGCAGTGGCTCGGCAGCGAAGTCGACACCGAGTTCAATCGGCAGGAGGGTATCGCGTTCCTCAGCGGCGACGGCGTCAACAAGCCCTATGGCGTGCTGACCTACGTCACCGGTGCCGCCAACGCCGCCCGCCATCCGTACGGTGCCATCAAGGCACTCGGTTCGCAGGCTGCGACGGCTTTGAGCGGGGACGGCCTGCTTGACGTCATGTACGACCTGCCGAGCGAATATGCCGCAAACGCCAAGTGGCATATGAACCGGCTGTCGGTCGGTACCGCTCGCAAGCTCAAGGATGGTCAGGGCAACTACCTCTGGCAGCCGTCCTATGCGTCGGGTCAGCCGCAGACGCTCGCCGGCGCGCCGGTCGTCGAATATCCAGACATGCCGCTGGTCGCTGCTGGCAACATCGCCGCGCTCTTCGGCGATATGGAGGCAACCTATCTCGTCATCGACCGGGTCGGCATCCGCATCTTGCGCGATCCCTACACCAACAAGCCGTTCGTGCACTTCTACACGACCAAGCGCGTCGGTGGCGGTGTCCACAATCCCGAGCCCATGCGGGCCGTGAAGATCCAGGCGGCTAAGGACGTCGCCTGATCTCCGCCGGGCCGGTTCAAACCGGCCCGGTTCTTCGAAGCTGCGGCGCGCCGGGGTTTCGGAGAACCAGGAGAAGCATGATGGATAGTAAGACCGTTACCAAGGCCGCAAAGGCCACCGAAGCCGCCGATCTCGCGGCAGCGTCGGAGTTTTCGCCGTCGGGCGCACCGCGGCAGACAACCGACATCGATCTCGATCACCCGGCCGTCGACAACAACCCGCGATCGGGCACGACGGACGATCAGAACCGGATCGATTTCAACGATCCCTCGCTCGATGGTCGCGAGGCCGTCGAGAAGGCGCTGAAGGCGCAGAACTGAACATTCGGCGTCGGCTTCGGCCGGCGCCTTACTCCCGCCCGCGAGGTTTGCTCATGCCGATCCCGGTATCCCTGCAAGATGCCAAGCGGCAGCTTCGCGTCGACGACAACGAGCAAGACGACGAGATACAAGGTTTCATCAAAGATGCCGCGGCTTGGATTGAAGAATATACCGGGCATATCCTCGTCGCTCGCGACGTTGTTGAACAGTTCGACAATTTTGGGCGGCTTCGTCTTCGTGCGTGGCCGATAAAGCCAAATGCAACCGTTGGTATCGGCTATACGCCGAACACCGGTGCGGCGACGAATCTTTATGGCGCCCGCATAGTGTCGACGAGCCACCGCCCGGCGCTTGTTTCTCCGGCCGCTGGTAGTCGGTGGCCGTCAGCGGCGACCGGGGTGACCGTCCTTGTACGCGCTGGCTATGAAGACGACGACGCGGTTCCGGGCAATTTCCGCCGCGCCATGCTTGTGCTTATCGGCGCCTACGATGCCGATCGCGAGGGCGGCGAAGTGCTTCAAGCGGCGGAAGCGACCGCGCGCAAGCTGTGTCGTTATTTTCGATTGCGACAGCTGTGAAAAAGGGCGAGCTCAATCGCCGCATCGAGTTTTGGCGTTCCGGCTCGGTCAATGACGGCTTGGCAACGGTGCCCGGCAACCCCGTATCGATCGGCAAGCGCTGGGCGAAGAAGGTCGACGTCAGCGACGGCGAGCGCATGCGGGCGAACCAGCAAGGGCAAAGCCTCGACACCCGCTTCGTCGTGCTGAGCGATGCCCTGACGCGCACGATCAGCGGCAAGGACAAGATCACCTGGGGCGGCGCGACCTACGACGTTGTCGGCACCAAGGAAGTCGGCGATCGGCGGAACGACGCGATCGAGATCACGACGACGTCGCAGCCCGACATACGCTCATGAAGATGAAGGTCCGGATCGAGGGGACCGACGAGATCGCGCGGAACCTTAAAAAGATGGGCGCCGCGCTGCGCAGTTCCACGCTCGTTCCGATCATGGTCGAGCACCTCGAACCGATGGCCGAAGATATGCGGGCGCATGCGGCGCGGCGATCGGGGCAGATGGCGGACAGCGTGACGGTTAGCCAAGAATTGTCCCCCGCGCAGGAAGCTTCGCACGTCCCGATTGCCGAGATCGAGGTCAACGTCGGTCCGGGGCCGCTGCCCCAGGTCATCGCCGAAGAGTTCGGCAATTTTCGCCAGTCTCCGAACCCGTTCATCCGCCCGGCCTTCGACAGCAACGTCGACACGGCCATGCGGGGCATCGCCGAAGATGGCATCGACGCCGTGCTTGAGGCCGGCAGGAAGGGCTAATCCAATGGAAGAGGGCCTTCGTGCTTTGCTGCTGGGGACGGCGGCGCTTTCCGATCGCGTCGGCACCCGGATCGACTGGGGCGTTCGGTCGCAGGGCTCAACGCTGCCGGCGATCACCTTGCACTCGGCCGGCGGCGGCATTCGCATGAACCTTGGCGGTTCGAGCGGATGGAGCCGCGACCGGGTTCAGATCGATTGCTGGGGCCGCACCTTCAAAGCGGCCCGGGATCTCGCCGACATCATCGTTCCCCGCGGTCGATCGGGCGGCCTGCTCGTCGGGTTCCGCGGCGACCTTCCCGGCGTCCGCCTTCGCACCCTCCCCCTCGATCGTCGCAGCGACGACGACGAGGACGCCGAGGGCCCAGTTCACCGTACCAGCCTCGATATTTCGGTCTGGCACACACCAATCCCAACGGAGTGACCGACATGCGAATTGAGATCACGTCGCCCTTTATCGACAAGCAGGCGACCGACCCGGACAACGCCGACGTCGCGGCAGGTACGAAGATGACGGTGACCGCCGAACGCGGCGCCGAACTCGTCGACCTCCGCCTCGCTGTCGAAATCGATACGCCTGCGAAGCCTGCGCGCCCTGCGCGCAAGGCGCCCAAGGCGCGAACGAGATCGGCGCGGGCAGCGCCGGTGAAGACGCCTGCCGCCCCGGTCGACCAGGCGCAGACGACCCCGCCCCCCGAAACGGCCTCGACGCAGGCCGAAGTTCAACAGTGACCACTTGGCGCGCTGCGCCAACTAGGAGGAAAGCATGGCAGAGACTGTAGCGGCGACCGACATTGGCGCCCTGACGACGTTCGGCAAACTTGTCGGCGCCGTCTATACCCCGTTCGCCGAGATGACCGAGCTGACGTTGCCGGAGACGTCGCGCGACAGCATCGATTACACGCACTTCGGCAGCCCTGACCTTCACCGCGAGTTCAAGCCCGGTTGGAGCGATGCCGGTGAAGCCGCCATCACCTACAACCTCGTTCCGGGTCTGATGGACGACGCCGTGATCGCGGCGCACCTGGCATCGCGCGCTGTCGATACCTGGCGCGTTGTCTTCCCGAACGGTGCGAAGCTCGACTTCAAGGGTTTCTCGACCCGACACGCTCGCGCGACGCCGCTCGATGACAAGATGACCGGCTCGTCGACCTTCAAGGTCTCCGGCAAGCCCGTCCTGACGGTGGCTGCATAATCATGGTCGCGGCAAACCCGCAGCGCGGGCAGATGGGCGTCGAGGTCGGCGGACGGACCTTGACGTTCGCCTTCAGCACCAACGCCCTCTGCGCGATCGAGGACGAGTTCGACCTCGACGACATCACGGGCCTGGAAAAGGTGCTGAACGATTCGCCGTCGCTCCGCACGATCCGCAAGCTCTTCCGCATTGGCCTCACCGACCTTCACCCCGACATGACCGACGTGGAGGCCGGGCAGATCATGGACGCCGTCGGCGGTCTCGAACCGTCGCTCGAGCTTATCATGCGAGCGGTCGAGCAGGCGTTTCCGGAGGCGGCCGCAAAGGGCACGGCGGACCCTCGGCAGCGGACGGTGAAACCCGTCCGTGGGACTGGTCGGCGCTCCACGCCAGCTGGTGCGAAACCGGGCGCTGCGCCGAACAATACTGGCGCCTGACACCACGAGAGATCGCCCGCGTCTTCGAAGGCGAAGCGCGGGCGGCTCGCAGCCGGCATGACCTGCACATGCAGGCGGCATGGACGGCGGCGGCGCTTGGACGCGCCAAGAAAATGACACCGTTGAAAGACCTTCTCTCGACCCCCGAGGTCAAGCCGAAGGCCAAGAAGACGAGCTGGCAATCGATGTACGCCGCGGCGGCCACATGGTCCGCCTCAGTCGGCGAGATCCGCACCGAAGGAACCGCCTCATGAATATGGCAGTGGTCGGCGCAGCACGCGTTGTGTTCGGTGCGGATACCTCGGATTTTGACGCCGGCGCGAAGGGCGTCGAAGGCGTCCTCGGTCGTCTGGTGGAGAAGTTCCAGGCGGTCGAGCAGCGTATCAAGAATATCGGCCTCGGCATCACTGTCGGCATCACGGTCCCGTTCGCTGCGATGGTGCGAGCCGTCGACAAGGGCGCGGGCTCGTTCGAAGGGCAGATGAAGAAAGTCGAGGCGGCGCTCGGCAATATCTCGGGCGACCAGCTGAAGGCGCTTTCCGACCAAGCGCGCACCCTTGGGCCGCAGGTCGGCAAGGGCGCAACGGAAGCGGCCGGCGCGATCGAAGCACTCGGTCTCGCTGGCGTTTCGACGTCCGACATTCTCGGCGGCGCGCTGAAGGCGTCGCTCGACCTATCGGCCGCGGGCATGGTCGATGCGAGCGCATCGTCGGCGCTGGTCACCGACGTCATGGGGCAGTTCAAGAAAACCGCTGGCGAGTTGCCCGGTGTGGTGAAGACGGTCGTCGGCGCGCTCGACACGTCGAAGTTCGGCTTCGATGACTTTCGCCTGGCGGTCGGACAGGGCGGCGCGATCGCCGCGGCCTCGGGCGTCAGCTTCATGGATTTTGCGACCGCGATCTCGGCGACCAGCACGCAGTTCACGAGTGGCGCGGACGCGGGCACGTCGTTCAAGACGTATATTCAGACGCTGACCGGCAAGAGCAAGGAAGCCGAAGGCGCGATGAAAAAGCTGGGGCTGTCGTTCTTCGACGCCAACGGCCAACTGAAGCCGCTGTCGGAGCAGGCCGATGTTCTGCGCAAGGCATATGGCAACCTGACGGACGAGGCGAAGAGCAAGGGGCTTGAGAAAGTCTTCGGCGCCGACGCCGCGCGAACCGCGATCGGGCTCATGGAGCAAGGCCGCGAAGGTTTTGAAAAGCTGCAATCGGAGATCGCCGGCGGCGACGTCGAGGGCAAGATCGCCAAGCGGCTCGAAGGATCGGAAGCCGCCAGCAAGCGGATCAGCACCGCATGGGAAAGCCTGAAGATCGCGTTCGGCATCGAGGGCGGACTGCTCGCGCCGTTGACCGCGCTCAAGAACGGCTATGCCTCGCTGCTCGAAACGATCTCGAACGCTCCCCCGTGGATGCTCAAGATCGGCGCGGCATTCTCCGCGATGTCCGCGGCGATCGGTCCGTTGCTGCTCGTCGTCGGGCACCTGGGCGCGATCTTCCTCGCGAACTTCGCCGCCTCCAAGTTCGGCTTGATCGGTCGGGCGCTGGGGCTTCTCATCTCGCCCGTGTCGACGATCATCGGCTTGCTCGGCGAGTTCGGGCTATCGCGCGTGCTGACGATGATCGCCGGACGGTTCGCGGCCTTCCTCGGGCCAGTCGGCTGGGCGATTGGCGCCTTCCTGCTGTTCAAGGACACGATCCTGATCGTGCTCGGGCAGGTATGGGACAAGATGGTCGCGACGCTGGGCCCGCCGCTCGAAGCGATCATGGCGAAGCTGTCGGGCATCTTCAGCGCGCTATCGGGCGGGCCGATCGGTTCGGCGTTCGGCTTCCTTGTCGACGTGATCCGCGGCCTCGCAGACGTGATCGGGACCGTCCTGGGCGGCGTGCTCGCTATGTTCGGCGAAGTGCTCGTCCGTGTCATGAACGTCGGCGTTCAGGCGATCGAGGGCTTCGTCGATGTCCTCGCCGCGTTTGTCGACGGCGTGTCGGCTCTGCTCAGCGGCGACTTCGCCGGGGCATGGGAGGCGGCCGGTCGCGTGCTCGACGCCGTGTTTGGCGCGATGGTCGACATGATCGTCGCGCTCGTGCCCGACATGGAGGCACCGCTGCGCCTCTGCTACGAGGCCGCGAAGGCTTGGCTTTCGGACGGGTTCACTTCCGTCATGGCGTGGTTCGGTGAGGCCGTGCAGAGCGGCGTCAACTATGTCGCCAACGCGTTTCCGAACGTCGTCGCCTCGGCGAAGGGAGTCTATGAGGGCGTGAAGGCATGGCTCGTCGACAAGTTCGGCGGGCTGATGACGTGGATCGGCAACGCGGCGAAGTGGATCGGCGACAAATACGCCGCCATGAAAGAGCGCCTCGGGTTCGGCGGTACCGCGGCCGATGCGGCTCCGCCTCTTCCCGAAAAGCCGAAGGAAACCGCACCGCCTCCCAAGCCGAAGCGCTCGGTCGACTTTGGCGACGACGACAAGCCGAAGAAGAAGGGCAAGTCTGGCGGGAAGGGTCGCGACACGTCGCACGACCAGGAGAACCGCGACCAGCTTGAGTTTCAGGTTCAGATCGATGCCGCCCGGCTTCGTGGCGATCTCGCCGCAGAGGAAGCCCTTCGTCGCAAGATGGACCTGTCGAAGCAGATCGAGGCCTATCAGCGGACCGGTCTGTCACTCGTCGCCGCGACGGCCGCAGCAACGCGGGACATGGCAACGCTCGAGGCTGCCCGTCGGGATGGTCTCGCAAAGGACTTGGCGCGCGACGACTTGTCGCACCGGATCCAGCTTGCGAGCATCGCCGGCAACCGCACGCTCGAAGAGAGCTTGGAGCGTCAGCAGGAAATCCAGAATCGTATCCTCGGGTTCCAGCGCGACGGGCTGTCGCTGGCCGAAGCGACGATCCTCGCGCAGAAGCAGCAAGCCGACATCGATCGCGAGCGGGCAGGCGTCCGCGCCCGGTTGCTGGCGGACGACGCGCAGGATCGCGAACTGAAGCTCGCCCAGGCGCGCGGCGATAGCGACGAGCGAATCCGCCAGCTTGAGCGCGAGATCGCCGTCCGCCAGCGCGAGCGGGAGTTGCAGCGCGAACTAGGGCTCTCGCCCGAAGAAGCGCACGCGCAGGCGATGACGGAAGCAATGCAGGACGAGCAGGCTCGTCAGCAGGGCATCTTCCGCGACACGATCAAGGGCGGGTTCCAGGCGGCGCTAGACGGCGACCTGAAGGGCTGGGTCAAGAACTGGTGGAAGGATCGCGTCGCCAAGGGGCTCGAAGAGGCGCTCAACTCGCTGTCGGACGCCATCGCAAAGCTGTTCTCAAACGCCGGCGATGGCGCGGCGGGCGGCAGTGGCGGCGGCATCATGGGCGCGCTCGGCTCGATCTTCGGCAGTGTCTTCGGCAAGGGCACCGGTGCGGGCACGATCGGGCCGGTCGATATGACGGGCTGGGATGCTGGCGGACCTATGAGCGCGATCGATCCGGGGCTGAAGCTTCCGGGCTTCAAGACCGGCGGCTCGTTCAAGATCGGCGGGCAGGCAGGCATCGACAAGAACCTCGTGATGTTCCGCGGTTCGGTCGGCGAGCACGTCAATATCAGCAAGGCGAACGACAACGGCCCCGTCGGCACGACCGTCGTGCATATGCCGATCACCTACACCGGCGCCGTCGACATTGCCGACAAGGCATATGTCCAGGCCAACGCGCAGCAGACGAAGTCGCAGGTCATGTCGGCTGTCACCGAAGCCAATCGTCGCCGTGCGGGGGGGAAGTAAATGCCGGAGTATTTGCTTCCCGACGTGCCTTTCCCAGCGAACGCCCGCCCCTATCGGGCGATGTTCTATCTTCAGCCGTACAACAGTCGGTCGCAAAGCCCTTGGACCCGTGCGGTGAAGACGTTGAGTCTGTCGAAACCGCTATGGGTTGCCCGCGTGACGTTCCGCACGGGATACGACGGGTACGAAGGCGCGGACGCCTGGGGCGGCGAAATGGACGCTTGGATCGCGGAGCAGGAAGGCGGCGCGAGGACGACCGAGCTTTGGGACTTCCGCCGCCCCTATCCGCCCGGCTTGCGGCGGTATTACTCGCAATTCGCCGGGGCTCGCTATTCGTTCGTGAACGGCGAAGAGTTCAACATGGGCGAGCGCTTCGTCGTTCCGGCGGAGTCCGAGCCGCTGAACGAGGCGGCGGTACGCGGTGCAACCGAAATGGCCTTCGTGGGCTTCCTTCCGAACGAGCCCGTGTTCCTGCCGGGCGACATGATCGGCGGCGACGGGCGGCCACATATCATCCTTCGGCCTTCAGTCGCCGACGGTAACGGTCGCGCGGTGGTCCGCTTCATCCCGCCGCTCGACTTCGACGTTCCGGCAGGCAGCGCGATCACGGTTCAGCCGCCCGGACGCTACCAGCTCGTCTCCGACGACGCCGGTGCGAACGAGACGGCCGTCGGCGAGTCGACCGAATACACGCTCGACTTTGTCGAGGTGCCGATCTGATGCCCCGCGTTCGCAAGATACCGCCCGCGCTTCAGGCTGAGATCGAGAAGGACGTCGTTCGTCCATTTTTCGCTGTCGGGATTGACCTGCCCGACCCGGTGTTCATCTGGACGGGCAGCGGCGAGATCAGTTTCGCCGACGCCGACTGGGTCGGGATCGGCTCGGAAGAGGGCAAGTGCATCGGCTCGCTTGAATCGATCGGGGAGAGCACCGACGGCTCAGCACCCGGCGTCAAGGTGACGATCGTCGGCATCCCGTCCGAACATCGCGACCACATCGAAGAGCAGGCGGTGCGCGGTGCCGACTTCCGCGTCTACATCGGGGCGTTGAACGAGACCCGGCAGATCGTCCAGGCCTACAAGCTGCTCACCAGGGCAAAGCTCGACAGCTACCAGATCGTCGACGGGGTCGACCTGAGCGTGATCGTCACCGGTGAAAGCCGGATGCTCGACCAGCGCCGCCCCTCGATCAAGCGTTACACCGACGCGGCGCAGCAGAAGAAATATCCGGGCGATCGGTTCTTCGAATACATGCCCCAGCTGCCGAGCATCCCGATCCTCTGGGCGAAAGCCAAACAGGACGCGGTGCTTTGAGCGACCCCGACTGGGGCCGCCATTGCGGGGACCTCTGGCGCGATCACGTTCTCGACCAGACCGGGCGCGACGTCAGCGACATCGTCGGCGCCATGCCGCGCCGACCACGGGAGTTCGCCGCCATGATGCATCGCCTCGGCGTTCGTGACCTGGGCGGCGTCGTCACGGCCGCAATGGGCCCTGCCATCCCGCGCCGGCAGGCAACGCGCGGGGACATCGTTCGGCAGGGCTGGGCGCTCGGCATTTGCCGCGGCCCCGTTGCCGAGTTCTTCGGCGGCGAAACCTCGCCGATGCGTCACGTCGATCAAGCTTGGGGCGTCCGTCATGGGTAAGGTCGTCAAGATCGTCGCAGGCATTGCCATCGCGGCGGCCGCAATCGCGCTGGCGGCCCCCACGGGCGGCCTGTCGATCGCGGGGGCGTTGAGCCTCACCGGTATCGCGGCGAGCGTTGTCGGCGCGATCGGCGCGGCCGTGTTCGCCACGGTTGCCACGCTCGCTTTGAACGCACTCATTCCGCCGCCTGGCACAAAGCGCGAGCCGGAGAATTACGCGCAGACCTTGGCGGATAGTCAGATCATCATCGGCAAGTGCCGAGCGATGTCGCTCAAGATGGCGTTCTTTCACCCGGTCGGCAAAACGCACCGCTATTTCGTCTGGGTCGTCGCCGGTCACCGCGTGAAGGGCCTGACGCGGTGGTATCTCAATGACGAGGTCGTGACGGTCAACGGCGCTGGCATGGTGACGTCGGGCAAGTATGCCGGGCATGCATGGCTCTGGTTCGAGCGCGGCGATTATGACGCAGTCGCTAATTCGACCTTCGTCGCCGAGTGCGGCGGGAAGTGGACGACGAACCACCGCGGCCGGAACGTCGCTAAGGTCTATGCGAAGTTCGAGATGACCGACGACGTCGTCCAGGCTGGGCGCCCGATCATCACTTGTGAGGTCGAGGGCTCGGACGAGATCTACGATCCGCGCACCGATTCAACAGGCTATTCGAACAACGCCATTCTCGCGTTCTACTGGTGGATGGCGCTGCCGCGCGAGGACGGCGGTTTCGGCTGCTATCCGGAAGAGATCGACTGGGATTGGGTCGCCACAGAGGCCAACGTCTGCGACGAGCAAGTCCCGCTCAAGGCTGGCGGATCGGAGCCTCGCTATACCCTCGACGGCTATATGCAGACGGGCGCCGATCCGAGCTCTGTCCGCGGCATTCTCGTCGACAACATGGCGGGTCGCTTCACCTATTCCGGCGGCCTCATGCTCGCCCGCCCCGGCTACTGGGTGCCCGTATCGACGACAATAAGCGAAGACGATCTCGCCGACGCGGTCGCGTATGACCTCCTAACCCCAGGCGACCAGCGTGTGACCGAGATCAGCGCGAGTTGGAACGATCCCGACAAGCTCTATGTCGCCGACGAACTTCCGCCCCGCTCGATCCCCTCGCCGGACATCGCGCAAGGCTCGCTCGACCTGCCGTTCGTGAAGAGCCGCACGCGCGGGCAGCGGATCCAGAAGATCCGCCTGCTTCAAGGTGGTGCGGCGATCACCCTGTCGCTACCGCTGAACATCAACGGGCTCGGGCTTGCGCCGATGGATACCGTGATGCTCGGGGGCAACCGCTACCCCCGTCTGGCGAATACAGCGTTCACCGTTTCGAACTGGTCTATCTCGCCCGGCTTTGGCGTCCCCGTCAGCGTTCGCGAAGAGAACGAGGATATGTACGCCTGGACGGTCGCCGACGAGATCGATCGCGGGGTCGTGCAGACGATCGACCAGGCGGAGTTGATCGGGGACACGCCACAGGCGCTGCCGCTCGACGCCCCGACCGAGTTCAAGGGCGCGCAGACGGCGGCGCTTACGGTCAAGCTCGACTGGCGCAATCCGAAGTCGTCGCTCTTCGATCACATCGTCATCGTGCGTGACGGCGCGGCGCTTCCGGCTTCGATCGTCGGTGGTCTCGGCGCAACCCTGTCAGCGACCGATAACCCGCCCGCGACCGGCGCTCACACATACCGCATCCGCGCTTTCAGCACCGATGGAGGAACAACGGTGGATAGCCCTCAGATCACGGTAAACGTCTCGTGAAGGTGCTAGGGTCTTCCGTAGCGGTACGGGGCGCGGGTGGGATCGAGCCGATCGAGCCCGACGCGGGCCCGAACGGCGCGTCCGCCTGGACGCCAATGCTCGCGATCGAGGCGGACAGCACCGCCCGTTACCTGAAGGTCGTTGACTGGACGGGTGGCACCGGCGCGAAGCCCGCGGTCGGTTACGTCGGCACAGCGGGCATCACGGCCAAGGCCAACGCCCCGAACCTTAACGCCGCAAAGCGCGTCGCGTTCTTCAGTGGCGTCACGGTCGTCGGCGGGATCACCGACATCGTCTTCACCGGATACACAGTACCGCCTCAGGTCGCGATCGTCGGCGCAACACCGGCGCTTCTGGTCGGCGCGGTCAAAGCCGAGATCGTCGCCGGCAGCATCTCGAAGGACGGCTGCCGCGTGAAGGTCACGACCGCCTCCCTTGCCGGCGTCGTCTCCGCCCTGATCGGCGCGACCGTGACCGTCCTGACAATCGAAAACTAACCTCTAAGACGGGAAACCCACATGGCCGAAATTCCAACTTTCCTGATCGATGGTCAGGACGTCCCGATGCCTGCGCTGCGTTTGTATCTAACGCGGCTCAGCACTACGGCCTCGGCCGCGTTGCTTTCTTCGATCGATGGCGCTGCGCCTTATGAAACCCTCGCGCTCGCTCAAGCCGCGCCAGCTTCGGACGCCGGCAACCAAGCCCGCGTGTACGCTGATCCGGATACCGCGAAGAACGGCGTCTACGTTAATCGAACTGGCGCCGTTGGGGGCTATGTGGTGGATACCGGTTTCTACAGTCAGCTTGCGGCTGTCGTGCAGCCTGTTGTCGACAAGGCTCGAGACTGGGCGGAAGGCACTGGATCTCCGGGGGGAGATGGCACCAGATCTGCGAAATCTTGGGCGTCGGAAGCTTCTGCTGCGATCATGCAGAACGTACGCTGGGGGCCAACAGACCTTACCCCCAGCGACATCGCCGGCGCATTAGGCGCCACGACCTACGTCAACACGGTCCCATTGCCGCGCGGCCCGCTTCCCCGACTCTCGCTTGATTATTACCGGGTCGGTGGCGCGGGTGCGAAACTCGCGATCGTCACCC
The DNA here is from genome assembly GCF_040407495.1 of Sphingomonas faeni. Classification (GTDB taxonomy): domain Bacteria; phylum Pseudomonadota; class Alphaproteobacteria; order Sphingomonadales; family Sphingomonadaceae; genus Sphingomonas; species Sphingomonas faeni_D. Next base: position 291,347 of record NZ_JAPZPP010000003.1, read on the forward strand.
TGAAGCCAGACCTGTCAATCGACACGATTGTCTCCACGTACAACCGGGCCTTTGCAAACGGCGTATCTGTTGTCACCGACTGGAATTACACAGTCGCCGCAGATAACCTCTACTTAGCAATCCGTACTAATGACGCCCCCGTCCTGGACCTTCCGGCGTATCATCCGAAAGTCGGAGCGAAAACTTTAACGGGTGTCCAGGGCGCCGCGCTGGCATCGGGTCAGCAGCTCGCTTACACCCCGCTTGATTACGAACTGCTGATCAATGCCGAGGTCGCCGCACTAGGGCAACTGACGACGACCGCCGAAATGTTGGAAGCGTCGCAGTCGCTGAACGATCGCGGCGTATCCCCGGTCGCAACTCCCGCGGGCAACAGCGCAGCGATCCGCGACGGCCTGCTGGCCTTCCCGATGCCTCGCCTTCCGGCCGGTGACTATCAGGCCGATACGGTTTCGCCTGGCCGCGTCTGGGGCAATGGTCGCTTGTTCGATCGCGGCGGTCGCGTCTTCCTGCCGGCAGCGCCGCGCGACCTAGACTTTCGTCGGCATTTCCGAACCATACTCGAGCGGGTGTGCGTCGCTGGTGGGACAGTAACGGCCCTCGGCGACAGCCTTCTGGAAGGTTTCGGGCTACCCGACATCCTGACCAACCAGTGGTGGACGCGGTTCGCGCAAGCCTGCATCGGCGACCTCGACACGACCAGCGTCATCGGAATGACTAACTTCGTCGTTGGCGGATACGGCATGACCTATAGCGGCGGTTCGCAAGGCGGCAGCGGCCCCGCAGGAACGGCGCGCGTTCTCGCGGCTGGCGATAGCATGAGCTTCACGGGCACGTTCTCTGGCGTAGCGTACACCTACGACCGCTCGCCGGGTGCCGGAACACTGACGCTCACGCGCGCCGGCAGCGGCTCTGCGCTGGATGCACAGTCAACGGCAGGCACCGCGGCGAACGACGTGTCGCGTACGCCGATCGCGACGGGGACAACCGCGTCTGACACGTACACGCTCACCGCGTCGGGTGGGTCCGTCACCGTTACGTCGCTGTTCCGGATTGGCATTCGTGCCGCGAACGTCCGCGTTCCGAACTTCCATCGCATCTGTCGGGCCAACTGGCGGATGGCGCAGTTTGCCACGGACGCACCGCTTGCCAGCATCATCGCGCAGGCTTCGCGCGGCGTTACTGGCACAGCGGTTCCGGGCCTGCTGATAATCGCTGCCGGCACGAACGACGCCAACCCGGACGCAGGCGCGGGCGGTTCGACCCCGGTCGCGAGCTATCAGGCGAACCTCGAAAAGGTATTCGCCGAGGCTCTTGATGCCGGCCTCTACGTCGTCAAACTCGGCATCCCACCGTCGAACAACAACGTTCACAGCGGCACCGTCTATGTCGATTACGTCGCGGCAGAGGTCGCTGCCTGTGAGCGCTACAGCGTGCCTTACATCCCGCTCTACGCGATCGATTTTTTCGGTCGCGGACTGACGATCGATGGGTTGCACTGGAATGCGGCGGGCAACGAGGCGGTGCTGCGCTCGGCGTGCGACGCCTTCGCGAGCCCAGTAATCAGCATGCTCACTTACCAAGCACGCATGCGTGGACGAGTCGATGTGACGGGCGCCGGCGCGCCTGCGCTGACGGCTCTGGGCGGTTCGACATATCGCCGGACGGATGGTGGCGCTGGATCGACCTTCTACGTGAAAGAAGGGCCGGCCTACGACGCGGCCGGATGGGCTGCGAAGTGATCCCCCACGGCAACACCACCCTCTCGGACTTAGGAAGGGATGACGCATGACTGCGACAGCCACTAGCAACTATATCGGGCAGGCGATGCGGGCGACGTCCGCGCTGGCCCCGCCCTCACTCGCTGACAATCCCGGCCTGCTCGCCTGGAACCTGTTCGTCATGACTGCGGCCATGTGCCTCGGCCTGATGATGGCGGGCAAGCAGGCGCGCAGGCTTTGGGCAACCCGGCGCATTGATCACCCGACCGACCCGGTGTCGATTTATCGGATCATGATCTTCCTTGCCGGTTGCGCGGTCGCCAGCCGGGGCGGCGCGGAAGCGGTCAGCTTGTGGTCATGGAGTTCCGGGAACGCCGCGACGATCGAGCGCGTCGCCGAAATGAAGCGCTGGCTCGATCCGCTATCGGTCGGTTGTGGCTTCATGTGGATGGCGCTGCACATCCTCGCCGAGCCGATGCTCGAGTTCCAGCTGCGGAAAGCCCCACTTCCCGTCGACATGTGGTCAAGATGGCCCCAGCTGCGGCGCCCGATCGCAATCCTCGTGGTAAGCCTGCTGATGGCGACCGCTGCCGTCGGACTGCGGTAATGCGAGAGGGGGCTATCGCCGCGGTACCGAGCGTAACGGTACCCGTAATCTGGTCCGTCCTTGGCTACTCGTTCCCTGCCGGGTCAATGATCGTCGGGCTGCTTGCCTGCTTCATGGTCCGGCTGTTCATCACTCTCGACGCACCTGGTCCGAAACGCTGGATCCTCGACGGGATCGTGACCGGCCTTGCGATGCTCATCACCGCGGTCTGGATCGTCGAGCATCAGGTCGATCTGTTCGCCGCACTCGGCACGGGGGGCGGTGCCGGCGCGGTCGGCGCGGGCATCATCACGTTCTTCAAGCGGCGCGGTCAGAGCGCAATCGACGCCCTGGACGCTGCTTTGCCCGGCAAGCCTCCGGTGCCGGCCGACATGACCGCCACCCTGCGCGAGCTCAATAGGCTGCCGTAACGGCCCGCTTCACCGGGAGAGGCGATGGCGGGCCGGCCAGGTCGGAGGACGACCGCAGCGCCGGATATAAACCATTTCCGACAAATTCGTTCCGGCAAGATTACGACCCGCCTCAAGCGCAGGTGACAACGCGAGGCGGGCCGGCCGGAGCACGTTGGAGTTCGGCCTCGGCGAAAGCTTAAACCATCCAATCCCAGTATCGGAACGCCCCACCTGAAATTTATCAGTGGCGCTGTGAACGTCGTCGCGCAGCGGCCAGCCTATCCGAAAAACTGCTGAGAAAAACGGATAGGCTGACCGCCTCTGTAGCTCGCGTAACGAGCCTCGCGACGGGTCGGCAAGGGAGCAAACCGCGCCGCGAACGAACAGGTACGTGGCCCTGACGTAAAAGACTCATCTAGGAAGGAAAAGACCATGCCGACGGCATCAAAGCCGGCGACCGCCTCTGCGCGCCCTGCGCACGGGCTGGCGTCTCCGGACAAATTCTTTGCGTCGATCCGCCCGCTGTTCGGGACGATGACGAAGGCGCAGGTCGAGGGCATTGAGGCGAAGCTTGCTGCGTTTGCGGCGCAGGCGTCGCCCCTTGCGTATGTCGCGTACGGGCTTGCCACGTCGTTCCACGAAACCGCTCAGCGTATGCAGCCGATTCCAGAGATCGGGTCCGGCCGCGGCAAGCCATACGGCAAGCCGGGCAAGCATGGCGGGCAGGTTCCGTACGGCCGCGGCGACGTCCAGCTGACGTGGGACTATAACTACGAGATCGCTGACGACCAGCTCGGGCTGAACGGCGCGCTGCTCGCCGACTTCGATCGGGCGCTCGACACCGATATCTCTGCCCGCATCATGGTCCGTGGAATGACTGAGGGCTGGTTCGCTGGTGACAAGGTCGGGCGGCATAAGTTCGCGCGCTACCTCCCCGCGAAGGGCCCCGCAAATGCTCCGAAGTTCAACTCGGCGCGTCGCATCATCAACGGGATTGACCGCGCCGAGAAGGTCGCGGGCTACGCGATGTCCTTCCAAGCTGCGCTAGTCGCCGGCGGTTGGGCCTGATTTCTCAAGCGAAGGACTGACCATGAAGAAGATACTGACCGCTGCGCTATGCGCGGCGTCGATGATGCTCGCCTGCTGCGCGACGATGCGGACCCCGTCAACCGGGCAGGCTGCGCAGATCGGTAGCGCGATCGACCGGGCTCAATCTGCATACGAACGGATCGCCGCGACGGCAGCACTCGTGCTGCCGTACCTGTCGCCGGAGCACGCGGCGCGCGTGCGCCTGGCAATGTCGCTGGCGGAGCGCGGTCTGCTGGCAGCGCGGTATGCGGTGACTGCGACCGAGCAACTCGCTGCGCTCAAGCAGGCCGAAGCCGCGACGGCCACGATCGAGGCGGTGACCCCTACTACGCCGTAACCTTAGCTTTTCAGGGCGTGCCTGACGGTAGTATGGTGGCGCCCGACGGCTCGCGCGATCGAACTGGTGCTGAAGCCCTCGTCCGCTAGGCGGCGCCATACGGCACGCCTAGCCTCGACGAACGCGACGGTGCGGCCTGTGCCCATAACGTCCGAGGGCTCAACGAAGTAGGCTGCTGCTGCTTCGGCGGCATACTGCTCCACACGCGAAGCGGAGGGCTCGGCGCTAATCATAACGTATCCATGAAGGCATGTTGCTGTTGCGTCCTCTAAACGGGCGCGGACGAAAACACGGTTCGCCGTCTCGCAATCCATTGTCGCCATAGTTTTTTCGAACGAGCAACTGCGGCGGTAGTTTGTCTTCGGGATTCAAGGTGAATGAGTGATCGGAGAAAGGCTGGCTAAATACGCGTTACCATGAAGGCCGACCGGCGTGACCCGACCGGCATTCTCGGCCTGTACAGCCTTCAAATAAGATCTCGGTTTCTTCATTAGCTTCGGCTGATCGAGCCCGGTAAGCCCAACGATCCGCGCTGCTTCCTTCACAAAGGTCACGCAGTTGTGATCCGAAAGGCGATACACGCTGTCGGGCTTCCCATCACTCCACGCTTCGACCAACCGCAGCACCGCTTCATACTGAGCATCGGTCATCACGAGCGAGAATTGCGCATCGCTGCCGGAAACGTACCCTGGCTTAGGAATGTCCAGCCCGCCCGCAACCGGGCCCATCAACAGTGCTGGCGAGACTGACTTAGCAGTAAATCCGACATTCGTGTCGACCGGCACACCTCCCGCGTCGGGTACTCCGCGCAGCGAAAAGAAGGCGTGGGGGAAGCTATTACCAAGCTCGTGGCTCCAAAACGTGATCGTTACCGCAGCTTGCGCTGGATTGGCTGTGCAGCTCCATACCAGGAAAGCAGCAGCAAGTTTGAAAACAGTCTTCACACAGGGAGTTAAAGCTATCAAGGGGCGTGTAGCAATAACCATTCCGGTCTGGCTGCGGCCGCACGTTTTCGAAGCCGGGAGTGCCGCGGCAGGGAGGCGTCTTGGGAATGCTCAACCTGCCCCGGTGCCGCATGCGTAAACCAAATAACCTCCGATGCAATCACGCGTTGCGCGTCACTCTGTTCCACTTTGGCGCAGGATATTTGATTGATGGAGATCACCACCATTTTTGGGACAATCTTGCTGCCCCGTTAACCTTCTGACTCCAAAGCGGCTATATGTTTTTACCTCACAATTTTAATCTCATCGAGCTGGAATCGTGCCGTCGTCGGCACGTCGTTCTGGCTTCGCTCGCGATGACAGTGTCCCTTATCGAAATGCACCTGAACCTCGCCGAGTATTACCAGCAAAGCATCAATGCCTTCGAACGAACGTTACCTGATTGTCGCAAGGTTCAAGAGGCCCGACCGACTCGACCATGGGTTGCAGCCTGACGTATTTTACAGCCATTCCGTAGCATACCGGCTGCAAGGAACGACGGATCGACACATATGTTGATACGTCCGTTACCTCAATGATTACGGTTGGTTAATGCTGGGCTTAGAAATCGTTATCGTTGCCGTCTGGGGTACTCCGTTGGTTTTGATCGCTGGTGCAGGGATTGGCTGTCTCGTTTCCCGGGATCTTCGCACCTGTCTGCGCACGCATATTGGCATCTAGTTTAGATGCGGTGGCCATATACGCCGGCACGCCGCGGCTCTCGTTACTGGGGCGTCACGAGCCCCCGATCCAAGGATTTGCGGCGCGCGCGCCCCCTCCAGACAGTGTAGGTCATATGATTGTAGGGCGGTCAGTATTTGTGTCGTTGGCTCGCGGCTCGAGGCTTCGTCCAGCCGCCGAGGTCTGACCATCAATGTAGATTTCCCACAGTATCAGCCCGGTCCCGTCAGTCACAGATACGTTCCACGGACGGGAACCCCAGAAGGCTACAGCGGCATCTTTCATCATCTGCCCGCAGGTCTGAATTGCCTCACGTCGCGCGTCCTCGTAGCTCTCGAATTCCTGCCCTTCGGCATCTGTGATCCGAACGTCAGTCTCGGTATGGAAAAAGAACCGCGGCACTGGCACACTCCGTTCGTCGGTTACGAATATCGTTGAGGCCAAATGGCTCAGTGTGGCTTTTGATCCAAAGCAGCGGTCCGTTGACGGCGGCGTAGTACGTTTGCCAATAGGCTATAATCAGGATGCGTCATGCTCGGTATAGGTTCGACCGCTAATTAGGCGCATGAATAAGACACCGGAGCAAATGCGTGCGCAGGCACGGGAATACCGAGAACTGCACAGGCATCTCACAGGAACCGTGCTGAGCGAAGCGATCGAGCAGGTCGCCCTGGCGCTCGACCGTTCTGCAAACGCACTTGAGGCGGAGCTGACCGGCACTGACTAATTGCCGGGCGATCCATGTTGATGAGGACGAACGACCATGAACCTAGACAAGCCGAAAAACCTGTTGACGGATGTCGAACGGCTGCACGTGGCTGAGAACGTGTCGCGATCAATCCACTACGGCGAGCCCCGGAAGGTTTGGGTAGAGGACGGTCATGTGTTCGTAGAGGGCTACGACGGTGCGACTGTCTCGATGCTCCCGGCCGTGGCGATCAAGCTAGGTAGGCTGTTAGGCGAAGCTGGAGCCGCGTCGCTGATTAACCAGGTGATGTACGACTCCCAGAGCTAGGGGCGGCTAGGTATCGGCAGATCATCCTCATCCTGTATCTCGGCTTCAGGGTGCCGATAAATATTCGAGCGCTGACGGCAATTGCCGGCCACGAATGCACGAGGGGGCATTTGAAGGGGTATAATTACACCGGTCTGACCTGATGCACAGCGGTAGTGTGGTAGGGTCATCGCCCACCATTCCTACAGTTCGCGGACCAGCCGCATTGCTACCGCGATCCAGGCGGGGTTTTCGATCGTTTGCGGCTGCAGGCCTGCACCCGGCGGCGTAAGGGTCACGCTGCCCTCGCATTGGAGCACGCGACCGAACGCGAATCGCCCAGCCGGTTGCGGGATGAGCGCGTCGCGGTTGAGCGCGGTGGCGAAGTCCGCCGGCGCGAGCATCGCACACCAGATCACGTCGCCGGCGCGGTAGTCGCCGATTCCCGTCGCGACCGATACCGCGACCTGTCCCGGCGCGACCTGCGGCGGCGGCACGGTTATGGTCCGGCGCGGTGCTCGGGCGCCGTGACTGGCCAGGATCGCGGCGACGGGCAGGTCTGCGCGATCCGGCAACGTCACGAGATCGCTGGCGGCGACGTCCAGCGCGGCGGCGATCCGGTTGAGCCAGACGATCGATACGGTGCGCGTACCGGTCTCCAGACGCCCGATCGTCTGTGCGGTCGTCGCCGGAACGCAGCGCCTCGCGACGTCCTCCAGCGTCAGGCCCTTGGCACGACGGACTTCGCGAATAGCGGTGATCATCGAAAGACTCCAAACCAGATAGGTTATTCCTGTGTTCTACAAGCGTGACGCTATGGCAACTGGCACATGCAACGGGAGACGGTGGATGCGCGAACTGGTAGAACGATCGATCGATTCGGAAGGCATTCCGCAGACGTCCGGTTCCAGGCGTGGGCGTAGTGTGACGATCAATCTGGCCGAATCGCCGCTGGGATGGCTCCGGTCGCGTGGGCTGGTCGATGCGCGGCAGTTCGAGGCGGGGGAGCGGTTGCGCGCCGATTACGAGCGGGCATCGATCGCGCCCAGCGTGACGATGCGCTGGGCGGCGCGGATCGATGGCGGCGGTCATGACGGGCTTGATCCAGCATCGGCCCAAATTGCCGCCAAGCGTCGGTTTGACGCGGCATTGGCGGCGGCCGGGCCGGGGCTGGCGGATATCCTGTGGCGCGTCGTGTGCGCCTGCGAAGGCCTGCCAGCGGCCGAGAAGGCGCTGCAGTGGCCGGTGCGGGCGGGGCGACTGGTATTGACGCTCGCACTCGATCGCCTCGCCGCACATTACGGGATGGGTCAGGCAGCGCAGGCCATCGATCTCCTCGATCCTCCCCCCTAGAGATGGCCGCAAGATCGATCCGGTCACTCGCTTTGCCGCGCAGGCATGACTAAGTGGACGGCATGCAATTCGATCTCGTCAAATGTCATGGCTCCGGCAACGATTTCCCGCTGATCGATGCACGCGCATCGACGCTCGGCAACGCAGCTTGGGCGGCCGTCGCGCGGGCGCTGGCGGATCGGGATGGACCGGTTGGGGGTGATGGGCTCCTGCTGCTGACCGCGGGCGACGAAACCCATGCGTTCGGCATGCGGATGTTCAATTCGGACGGGAGTGAATCGGAGACGTGCCTCAACGGCCTGCGCTGCGTCGCGCGCGCCGGGTTCGCGGCAACGGGCTCCGAGGCTGCGATGGCGCTGCTGAAGACGAGCGACGCGGCCGTGAAGCGCGATGCCGATATTGCCGAGGGCGTGTTCACCGTTCGCGAGATCGCCGGCCCCGCGTCTCTGGATGTTGCGGCGTGGCCTATGCATGTCGGGACCGATCGCATCGTCGATACGCCGATCGCGCCCTTGCCGACGGACCGCGCCTTCACGGCGGTGGCGATGCCGAACCCGCATCTGGTGACGTTCGTGGATGCCATCGACGAAGCCGAACTCGTCCGTGTCGGCGAAGCGTGCGAGGCGGCGCCCGACTGGCTGCCCAATCGCGCGAACGTCAGTTTCGTCGAGGTTCGCGGCGCGGATCTGTTCGTGCGGACGTTCGAGCGCGGCGTCGGCCTCACCGACAGTTGCGGCAGCGCGATGGCGGCGTCGACCTATGCCGCGTGCCTGACCGGCCGGATCGCGTACGACACGCCGACCACCGTCTTCAACAAGGGCGGACTGGTTCGTGCCGAGGCGAGCGAGGCGGCGATGGTCACGCTGTCGGGGAATGCGACGTTCGAGTGGACCGGCACGATCGAGGTCGATCTCGACACGGCGACCGCGAGCGACCTGATCGTCACGCGGCGGCATGACGACGAGATCGCGGCCTGGGCGGGGCTGCTCGCGACGATCTGAACGCCGGCTGCGTCCTTATCCCGGCGCGCGCGTATCTCCCCGCAGTGGCGCCGCACACCGGCTCCGCACGCAGGAGAGAAGCCATGAACCACTTCATTCGTACCGCGATCGTCGCGGCGGCCGTTGCCGTCAGCGGCAGCGCCATCGTCGCAGCGCAGACCAACCCGATGGTTGGCGGCGCCGCGATGTATCCGACCAAGACGATCGTCGAGAACGCCGTCAATTCGAAGGATCACACGACGCTGGTCGCCGCGGTGAAGGCCGCCGGCCTGGTCGAGACGTTGTCGGGCCCGGGTCCGTTCACCGTGTTCGCGCCGACCAACGCCGCGTTCAAGAAGCTGCCGGCCGGCACCGTCGACACGCTGCTCAAGCCCGAGAACAAGGCGCAGCTCGCCAGCGTCCTGACCTATCACGTCGTCCCCGGCACGATCACCGCCGCCGACATCGCCGCCAAGGCGAAGGCGAACGGCGGCACCGCGACCTACACGACCGTGCAGGGCGAGCCGCTGATGTTCAAGAAGGTCGGCACCGGCTGGGGCATCATGGACGGCAAGGGCCACAAGGGCCGCATCACGATCGCCAACGTCATGCAGTCGAACGGCGTGATCCACGTCGTCGACACGGTGATGTTGCCGTAATCGACTCCGCGAGATAGCTGCCTCGCTTTTCCCCGCGAGGTGGTTTGCGTCGGGCCCGTTGCCGAAAGGTGGCGGGTCCGATTGCGTTAGGGGCCGCCGTCACCCCAGTCGCGTCATCTCAACCCCTCCGTCATCCTGACGAAAGTCAGGACCCAGGGTAACAAGCGCTGCCCTTCGTGGCTCTGGGTCCTGACTTTCGTCAGGATGACGGACGGGCGGTTTAGCCGATCAGCAGGCCCGCGAGTGCTGCGGACATCAAGTTCGCCAAACTCCCCGCCGCCAGCGCGCGCAGCCCAAGCTTGGCGATCATCGGCCGCTGGTTCGGCGCGAGGCTGCCCGTCACCGCCATCTGGATCGCGATCGACGAGAAGTTCGCGAACCCACACAGCGAGAAGGTAATGACCGCGATCGTGCGCGGGCTGAGGCCAGTCTGCGTGCCGAGCGAAATATACGCGACGAACTCGTTCAGCACGATCTTCTGCCCGAACAGTCCGCCGGCGATTCCCGCCTCGCTCCACGGCACGTTCAGCAGGAACATGATCGGCGCGAAGACATAGCCAAGCAGTCCCTGGAAGCTCAGCCCCGGTAGCCCGATCATGTTGCCGAGCCCACCGAGCAAGCCGTTCGCCAGCGCCACCAGCGCGACGAACGCCAGCACCATCGCGCCGACCGCGACCGCCAGGCGCACGCCGGTCTGCGCGCCCTGGGCTGCGGCCATGATCAGGTTGGCCGGCTTTTCCTCGTCGTGCGTGGCCTGCGGCATCGGTTCGCCCGCCGACGATTCACCCGGCAGATCGCCGAGCGCGAGTTCGCCCTCGGGTGGCATCACGCGGTCGGGCATGATGATCTTCGCCATCAGGATGCCGCCCGGCGCCGCCATGAAGCTCGCTGCCAGCAGGTAATCGATGCGGATGCCCATCGACGCGTATGCCGCAAGGATCGTGCCCGCGACGCCCGCCATGCCGCTGGTCATCACCGTGAACAACTGTGCCGGGGTCAGCCCCGCCAGATACGGTCGGATGACGAGCGGCGATTCGCTCTGACCGACGAAGATGTTCGCCGCCGCGCACAGTGATTCGACCTTCGAGACGCCGATGACCTTCTCGATTCCGCCGCCGACCCAGCGCACCACGAACTGCATGATGCCGAGATAATAGAGGATCGAGACGAGGCTCGCGAAGAAGATGATGACCGGCAACGCGGCGATCGCGAAGCTCTGCCCGCCGATCTCGGGCGTCGCCATCTTGCCGAACAGGAACTCGGTGCCCTTCTGCGAATAGCTGAGCAAATTGGCGACCCCGCCCGACATCTCGCCGAGCACGACCTTGCCGAAGCTCGAATACAGCACGAGCACGGCAATCCCGGCCTGCAACGCGAACGCGGCGCCGACGATACGCAGGCGGATCGCGCGGCGGTCGCTCGACAGCAGCACGGCGATGCCGAGGATGACGGCGATGCCTGCAAGGCCGATGACTAGTCTTTCCATGGACGCCCTGCATTTTTGACTGACACGCGCGGCCCCCCGGCTGCGCAAGCGACCGACATGACACGCGAGCGGCGTGCTCGCCAGTCTTTATGATGGGGGAGTCATTTGACGGCGCGCGCGATTCCGCTAGCGTCCCTGGCGATGGATAAGCCTGTTCCCGCGTTCCCGCGTTCGCTCTTCGTTTTCTCGGTCCTGTACGGCGGCATGGTGTGCATCGCCGGCGTGTTGGGGGTGAAGCAGGTCGCGCTCGGCCCGCTCGCGGTCGAGGCGGGGATCTTCGGGTTCCTGTTGCTGGTCGTGCTGAGCAGCGCGATTTCCGAGCTCCACGGCCAGAAGACCGCGACGTTCCTGGTGCGCCTCGGGTTCATTCCGCTGCTGGTGTCGGCAGCGTTGATCCACCTGGTGCTGGCGCTGCCGCACGATCCGGGGATGTACCCGCCCGCGGTCGACGCGTTCCCGATCGTGGTCGGGCAAAGCTCGCGGATGATGATCGCCGGGCTGATCTCCTACGGCATCTCGCAGACGCTCAACGTGCTGATCTTCTCGAAGCTGTCGGGCCAGGTCGGCAGCGGCGACGGCAAGCTGGTATGGCTCCGCGGCATGATCGCGAGCATCATCTCGCAGATCATCGACACCATTTTGTTCATCACCATCTCGTTCCTCGGCGAACGCCCGATCGTCGCGCTGATGGAGGGGCAGATGCTCACCAAGGTCATACTGTCGATCGTGCTGGTGCCGTTCATGATCACGTTCTTCGTGAAACTAGGGCGGCGGCTGGATCGGGTCTGACCCCTTCCGTCACCCTGACACCTCCCTCCGTCATCCTGACGCCCCCTCCGTCATCCTGACGCCCCCTCCGTCATCCTGACGCCCCCTCCGTCATCCTGACGAAAGTCAGGACCCAGAGCCGCCAGAGACGCCGTTCGTGATCCTGGGTCCTGACTTTCGTCAGGATGACGGACTTGGTGATGCTTTCGCTACCTCCCTCGACTGGCTAAGGGATCGGCATGACCGATCACACGCCCGATCCCGCCCTGCTCGCCAAGGCGGAAACGCTCACCGAGGCGCTGCCGTATCTGCAGCGCTATGCCGGCAAGACGTTCGTCGTGAAATACGGCGGCCACGCGATGGGCGATCCTGAACTGCAGCGTGATTTCGCCGAGGACATGGTCCTGCTCAAGGCGGTCGGGATCAACCCGGTCGTCGTCCACGGCGGCGGCCCGCAGATCGGCGCGATGTTGAAGCGCCTCGGCGTCGAATCGCGCTTCGTCGACGGCCTGCGCGTCACCGATGCGGAGACGGCACAGATCGCCGAGATGGTCCTGGCGGGCTCGATCAACAAGGAGATCGTCGGCTGGATCGGCCAGGCGGGCGGCCGCGCGGTCGGCATCTCGGGCAAGGACGCCGGCCTCGTCCTCGCGCAGAAAGTCGGCCACGGCCGCGAGCCGGACAAGCTTCAGGGGATCGAGCGCCACGTCGACCTGGGCTTCGTCGGCGAGCCAATCGCGGTCGACCGGACGATCCTCGACACGCTGATCGCCGCCGACATCATCCCGGTGATCGCGCCGATCGGCATCGGCGCCGACGGCCACACCTACAACATCAATGCCGACACGATGGCGGGCGCGATCGCCGCCGCAATGGGCGCCGCGCGGTTCTTCCTGCTGACCGATATCGTCGGCGTGCTCGACAAGCAGGGCGAACTGCTTACCGATCTCGACCCAGCGCGGATCGCCGAACTGCGCGCCGACGGCACGGTGACCGGCGGCATGATCCCGAAGCTCGACACCTGCGTCGCAGCGGTCGAATCGGGTGTCGACGCCGCAGTCATCATCGACGGCCGCGTCCCCCATGCGATGCTGCTGGAGATCTTCACCAAGCAGGGTGCAGGCACGCTGGTCAGCGCCAACGGGCGCTCGCGGTAGGGGGCGCCAAGGTCCCCCACTCCCGTCATCCTGACGAAAGTCAGGATCCAGAGCCACACAGGGTAGCCTTCATGGCTCTGGATCCTGGGTCAAGCCCAGGATGACGGAGACTTGAGGGAGCGGGTGCGGCTCGAATCACCGGGCGCAGGCCAGCGGCACCACAGGCCTTCTCGTTCTCCCCCCGCCACCTTATATCGGCAACACACCAGCGGAGACCCTTGCCTTGATCGCCCTTCTTCAGATCGTCCAGTTGCTGCTCAACCTCGTCTGGTGGGTCATCGTCATCCAGGCGGTGCTGTCGTGGCTGATCGCGTTCAACGTCATCAACACGCACAGCGATTTCGTCCGCACGGTCTGGAACGCGCTGCAGAAGATCACCGAGCCGCTGTACCGCCCGATCCGCCGCATCCTGCCCGATTTCGGCGCGCTCGACCTCTCGCCGCTGGTCGTGCTTCTGATCCTCTACATCCTGACCAACATCGTCATCCCGAACATCGCGCAGAACTACCTCGTCGCAGCCTATTGATCGGGCCGGCAGCCTGGCGGTCGGTCGATGACGGGCTCACGATCGCCGTCCGGGTAACACCGCGTGGCGGTCGCGATGCACTCGCCGCCGGAACGCCCGAGCATTTCACCGCACGACTGGCAGCAGCCCCCGTCGACGGCGCCGCGAACGCCGAACTCGTCATCCTCGTCGCCAAGACCTTCGGCGTACCCAAGCGCGCGGTGACGATCGTCTCCGGCGAAACCGCCCGCCTGAAGCGCCTGCACATCCTCGGCAACGCCACTGTGCTGGCGGAAATCGCGTCCGCGCTCTATTGGCCGCGGGCATGAGCGCGACCATCATCGACGGCAAGGCCTTCGCCGCCGGCCTCCGGGCCCGTATCGCAGACGGCGTCACCGCCTTTCGGGCACAGGCGGGCCGCGCGCCCGGGCTCGCCGTCGTCCTGGTCGGCGAGGATCCTGCCTCGAACGTCTATGTCCGATCGAAAGGCAAGGCGACGCGCGAAGCCGGGATGGAAAGCATCGAGCACCGCCTCCCCGCCGACGTCCCCGCCGAAGACCTGCTCGCGCTGGTCGCGACGCTCAACGCCGACCCGACGATCGACGGTATCCTCGTCCAGCTGCCCCTGCCGAAACATATCGACGAGCAGGCGGTCATCTCTGCGATCGATCCCGACAAGGACGTCGACGGCTTCCACCCGATCAACGCCGGCCGCCTCGCAACCGGGCTGCCCGGCTTCGTACCCTGCACGCCATTCGGCTGCGTCATGCTGTTGAAGAGCGTGCTGCCGAGCCTGAGCGGGCTCGAGGCGGTCGTCGTCGGTCGCTCCAACATCGTCGGCAAGCCAATGGCGCAGTTGCTGCTCCGCGAGAGCTGCACCGTTACCGTCGTGCATAGCCGCACTAAGGACGTGCCCGCGCACATCCGCCGCGCAGACATCGTCGTCGCGGCGGTCGGCATCCCGCAGATGATCAAGGGTGACTGGCTGAAACCCGGCGCGACCGTCATCGACGTCGGCATCAACCGCACCGACACGGGCCTCGTCGGCGACGTCGATTTCGCCAGCGCGGTCGAGATCGCCGGCGCGATCACGCCAGTACCGGGGGGCGTCGGGCCGATGACCATCGCGTGCCTGTTGCGGAACACATTGGTTTCGGCAGGACGTCGCGAAGGCGTCGCGATCGAGGAGGCGAGCCTGTGATCGAACTCTACATTTCATCGCTGATCACGTTCTTCGTCGTCATTGATCCGCCCGGCTGCGCACCGATATACGCCGGCCTCTCGGCGAGTGCGTCAGCCCTCCAGAAGCGGGCGATGGCGATCCGCGCGGTCGGCGTATCCGCGCTGATCCTGTTCGTGTTCGCGCTGTTCGGCGAGGCGTTGCTCAAAGGTCTCGGCATCAGCCTCGCCAGCTTCCGCATCGCCGGCGGCATCATGCTGTTCCTGATCGCGCTCGAAATGGTGTTCGAAAAGCGCACCGAGCGCCGCGAGGATCGTGCCGCCAAGGTCGCGAGCGATCCCGAGGTCGAGGACGTCTCGATCTTCCCGATGGCGATGCCGATGATCGCAGGACCCGGCTCGATCGCGTCGGTGATGCTGTTGATGAGCCGCAACAGCGGGATCGAGCGCTCGCTGGTCGTGCTCGGCGCGATGGTGACGATCCTGCTGCTGACGCTGGTCGCGCTGCTCGCGGCGGGGCCGATCATGCGGATCCTCGGCGCGAAGATCGAGGCGGTGATCACGCGCCTGCTCGGCGTGCTGCTCGCGGCGCTGGCGGTGCAGTTCGTGCTCGACGGCCTGTCGGTGGTGCTCCACTAAATCCCCACAATATTAGCCGTCATCCCGCGAAGGCGGGGATCCATACTGGCTGGCCATGCGACCTATCGCTGACGTCAGAGAATATGGGTCCCCGCTTCCGCGGGGATGACGGCTGTGCGGTTCAGTCCACCTTGAACAACCGCAACGGCGACTTCGCCGGCAGCGGCAGCGGCGTCAGCCACGCCGGGACCTCGTTCTTCGCCATCTGCGCATAGAACCCCTTCGGACTGCGCGCCTTGTAGTTGGTCGATTCCGCCGCATTCGGGCACAGCAACAGCATCGTCGCGCCGTGCCGCCTGATGATCGCATGCGCCTGGTCCGGCGTCCCCCCGAACGCATGCTGGACGTCGAGGATCGCATCGCCGTTCCGGTGATACGGCCCCGCGATCGCATCGTGATGCGTGATCGTGATCAACCGCGGCCCCATGTCGACGAAGGTGAAGATCGTCTGCGCGGGATATTTGTCCAGCGCGAGCAACACGGTCGTCCGCAGGCAATTGCCCGTCGCCATGTTGACGCGCTTCTCATACGGCTTCGGCCGATCGATCGGAAAATACTGGATTACCATCCCGGCAAACAGTCCGGAGACGATCAGGAAAGCGCCGACCGTCCCCAGCACGCGCACCGCGATCGATCGGTTGCCGAGCAACCGCGGCAGGATCAGCCACCCGAGCGCGGTCGCCCCCGGAATCGCCAGCAACTGCGCGGCGGGCCCGGCACGGACCTGCCATAACAGCATCGCACACGCGAACGCGGTGAACAGCGCCACCGCAGCCCAGCCAACCGCGCTCGGATTACGACGTGTGCGCCAAGCGGCAAGGATCGCCCCGATCAGCCCGATGATCGGCAGAGTCGCCAGCGCGAACCCCACCCGGAAACTATGCTTGTAGATCGGCTTGGCCTCGCGGACATTGTCCAGCCAGTTGCGCTGGAGCTCGGGCGAGATTCCCTCGGGGCGCCCCAGGCATTGCGGAAACACCAACGCAAAGCCGGCAACGATCGCCGCACCCGCAACAACCGCCAGCGCCAGCCGAGCCCCCCGCGAAGCCGGCCCAAACCGCGCCAGCAGGAACAGCAGCATCCCCGCCGCGATCATCACGCTCAACCACACCGGCGTCAGCGCATCGCACCGCATCGCCTGGTTGGCATTCGACGCGAACAGAGCGAACCCCAAAGTGCTGCCGCCACCGAGCGTCAGCGCATAGATCGACAACCGCTCCGCCTCGGCGCGGTCCCACACCCAGCGCAAGGCGATGATCGCGCCCGCCATCGCCGCATAGGGCAACAGCTCGAGCCCGATCGACAGCGACACCGCGCTTGCAAGTCCGACCATCGCCCCGCCACGACGCCCGTTCGCATCGCACAGCCCCGCGACCGTCAGGCTCAGCATCGCCAGCTGCCAGCCGTGATGATCGATCCGCTCGGGCATGAACATCAGCATCGTGCCCGTCGCGCCGACCATGATCACGACCGCCAGCGGCCACGCATACGGGCTGATCAACCGTCGCACCGTTGCGGCGATCCCGAGCATCGCGATCGACAGCGGCAGCAACGGCGCGATTCCGCAGGCGAGCCGCTCGGCCCAGCTGTTGCTCGTGAACAGCCGGAAGAACAGGATCAGCCCGGCGATCGGCAAATCGACGATCCGGCTCCAGTGGATGTCGAACCCGACCGGCGGGTTCATCCGGTAGTTGCGCAGATCGTACCAGCCCTGACCGTCGAGCAGCGCGCGGACCTGCATCAGCCGCATGTTGTCGTCGGTATCGCCGAGCGACAGCCAGCGGATCTGGCCCCAGCGATCGAACATCGACCATGCCGCCACCGCGACCCACGCCAGCAGCGTCAGCGCGATCCAATGCCGATCGAGTGCGTCGAGCAGCGTGTTCCGCGGCGTCGACTGCTCGGGGGGTGCCTGATCCAAAACGCTTTCCTCCGGCCCGTACGCACTCTAGATGCGCGGGCATATCTAACGCGTCGCTCTATCGCGGTGTTGGTAAAGAACAAGGCGGGCATGCAGGCGATTTGGCGACAGGTGGATCAGATGCGGGCGAGCGGCGTGCTCGGCCAGCTCATACGCTTCGGCATCGCCGGCGGGATTTCCAGCGTCGTCTATTCGCTCGTCTACCTGCCGCTGACCGCGTACGTGTTCCCGCCACGCCAGGCGGTGGCCGCGGTACCGTTCGCATTTGCCGTCGCGGTGGTGGTAGGCTTCTTCCTGCACAGCCGCTGGAGCTTCAAGGGCCACGCGAAGGAACCGGGGGCAGGGCGGCATTTCAAGTTCGTGATCGTCCAGGCCGCGGGGCTGAGCCTCAACGCGGTCATCACCTGGATCGGCACCGCGCTGCTTCACCTGCATCCGTGGATCCCGCTGATCCCCGCCGTCTTCCTTGCCGCGATCGTGACGTTCGTGCTCAACCGTTTCTGGGTTTTCAACTGACATGAATTCCAACCGCAGGGCCGACATTTAATGGACCGTATCGTCTACGACCGGATGGCCGCCCACGATTCCACCCACTGGTGGTACCGCGCCCGCCGCGACATCCTCGCCGATTATCTGACCCGCTACGGCGCGTTGCCGAAGGATGCGAAGATCCTCGAGATCGGCTGCGGCACCGGGCACAACCTGCCGATGCTGGCGGAATTCGGCGAGATCGATGCGATCGAGATCGACCCGGCCGCACGCGAGATCGCCAGCGAACGGCTCGGCAAGCCGGTCGGCGCGGCGCCCTTGCCCGAGTTGCCGGGCGTGCCCCGCGCGCACTACGACCTGATCGCGGTGCTCGACGTGGTCGAGCATATCGAGGACGACGTCGCGGCGCTGAAGGCGATGGCCGACTGCCTCGCGCCCGGCGGCAAGATCCTGATCGCGGTGCCGGCGCACCAGTGGATGTGGAGCGCGCACGACACCGTGAACCACCACCACCGCCGCTATTCGAAGGCCACGCTCAAGACAGCGATCGAGACGGCAGGCCTGAAGCCGCAAAAGCTCGGCTATTTCAACTCGCTGCTCTTCCCGCTGGCGGCGGCCGCCCGGATCGCCGGCCGCCTTTCGGGCCGCGACGACAGCGACGACTCCCCGCCACCCAAGCTGGTGAACGCGCTATTCGAGAAGATCTTCCGCCTGGAACGCCACATGGTCGGTCGTCTGCCGATGACCCCGGGGGTCTCGATCGTGACGCTGGCGGTGCCGCGGTAAGCCTGCCTTAGGCTCTCGCCCGCGCCTCTATATCCCGTTCGTCCTGAGCGAAGTCGAAGGACAAGCCACGCGCGCAGGGACTTCGACGCTTCGCACGAACGGAGAGTGAAGGCTGGGACGCACCGCCAATCACCACCCCCGCGAAGGCCGGGGTATTTCAAGCTGTCCTACACGCCCCGCCGGGGTCATGCTCGTCATCCGGTTCGTTCAGGCCGTCACTATCGCCTGTGTACCTCAGGCGCCGACCGGCTTTGCGTATGATGATGAATGCCCCTCATCGCGGCCTGTCGAAGTGTTTCTTGGTGTGACTTTATCCTAACCTTTGGGCGCGGTAACAGCAGGCTCGAGACGGTCGGGGAGGGGGGCGTCGACCGGCTCCGCACGGAACCCCAAGGTCGCCTTCCCTTGGATCGGCCCGGCCACATCCGCGACGATATACAACGGCCGCCGCTTCGACTCGACGTACAGCCGCCCGAGATACTCGCCGATCATCCCCAACACGAACATCTGCACCGCGCCCAGGAACACCGTGACGAGCATCGTCGAGGTCCAGCCCTGCACCGCGCTGCCCGACAGCCAGCCGATCGCGATATAGACGAACAGCAGCAGCGAAACCCCGGTCAGCGCGAGCCCCGCGTGGCTGGCAAAGCGCAACGGCGCGGTGGAGAAGCCGGTGACGGCGTCGAACGCCAGCCGGATCATCTTCGCCAGTGGGTAGTTCGTCTCCCCCGCCAGCCGCTCGGCGCGATCGTAGGGGAAGGGGACCTGCTTGAAGCCGATCCAGGCGACCATGCCGCGGATGAAGCGCGCCTGCTCAGGCAGCGACAGGAACGCGTCCAAAGCACGCCGGCTCATCAGGCGGAAATCGCCTGTGTCGAGCGGGATCGGCGTTTCGGTCATCCGGGTCAGCAGGCGGTAGAACGCGGCAGCGGTCGCCTTCTTGAACACCGTCTCGCCCGCGCGCTGGCGGCGGACCGCGTAGACGACGTCGGCCTGACTTGCCGCCATCGCCGCGCGCATGTCGGACAGGAGTTCGGGCGGATCCTGGAGATCGGCGTCGATGATCAGGATCTGCTCGCCCGCGCAAAGATCTAGACCGGCGGTGAGCGCCAACTGGTGGCCGTGGTTGCGCGAGAGGTTGATCGCGACGAGTCGCGGATCGGCGGCGGCGAGGCGCTGCATCACCGGCCAGCTGTCGTCGCGCGAGCCGTCGTTGATCAGGACGATCTCGTAATCATCGCCGACCGCGACCTTTGCCGCGCCAGAGATACGTGCGTGCAGGATGTCGAGGCACGCTGCCTCGTTATAGCAGGGGACGACGATCGAAAGAGACGGACGGTTCATTTCTCCCGTCTAGCGTCGGGTTTGTCCGGCGTCATCGATAGATGTTGTCTACACACGCTCCACGGTGTGCACAGCATCCGCCGCGCGCAGCCCCGCCATCAGCCGCATCAGCTGCTGCACATCGTGCACCTCGACGTCGATCTCGTTGGTGTGGAAGCTCTTATCGCGCGTGTCGAGCCGCAGGTTCATGATGTTCGCCTTGTGCCCACCGATGATCGTCGAGACGATACCGAGCGAGCCCGGCTCGTTCTTGACCATCACCGATATCCGCGCGACCGCACCCTCGGTCTCGTCGCCCCAGGCGACGTCGACCCAGTCGGTCTCGTTCTCCGAGCGTTCGGCAAGTTCGGCTAGGACCTTGCAGTCGATCGCGTGGACCTCGATCCCGGCATCGGGCCGGCGCAACCCGACAATGCGGTCGCCCGGCACCGGATGGCAGCACGTCGCGAGGTCGTAGGCAACGCCGGGGGTCAGGCCCTTGATCGATATCGCGCTCGATTGTGGCGCGAGCGCATGCGTCACGTCCGCGCCCGCCGAGCCGGGCATCAGCGCCTCCATCACCGCGGCATCGGACAGCGTCCGCCGCGCGATCGCGACCATCAGCGACGAGTCGTCAGGCAGCTTCAGCCGCTTCAGCGCGTGGCTCAGCGCATCGGTGCCGATCTGCGCGGGCAGGCGGGTGACGATATCCTCGTACAGGGTCTGGCCGAGCGCGATCTGCTCGACGCGCTCCTTCTGACGCAGGTGCCGGCGGATCGCGGCGAGCGCCTTGCCGGTGGTCGCGACGTTGAGCCATTGCGGCTGCGGGGACTGGCCCTTCGAGCGCAGGATCTGCACTTGGTCGCCGTTCTCGATCACCGTCGACAGCGGCACGACCCGGCCGTTGACCTTCGCGCCGACCGCCTGGTCGCCGAGATCGGTGTGCACCGCGTACGCGAAATCGATCGAGGTCGCGCCCTTGGGCAGCTGGATCAGCTCGCCCTTCGGCGTGAACGCAAAAATGCGATCGGTGTACATCGCCATCCGCGTGTGTTCGAGCAGCTCTTCCGGGCTCTCGGCGGTATCGAGGATCTCGACGAGGTCACGGATCCAGCTCACTTGCCGGTCGCTGCCGTTGATTTGCTGCTTGTAGGCCCAGTGCGCCGCCAGCCCGAACTCGGCCTGTGCGTGCATGTCGGCGGTACGGATCTGGATCTCGATCCGCGCGCTGTCGGCGTGGATCACCGAGGTGTGCAGCGAGCGATAGCCGTTGCGCTTGGGCGTCGAGATGTAATCCTTGAACCGACCCGGCACCATCGGCCAGCGCTGGTGGATGATCCCGAGCACGCGGTAGCAATCCTCCTCGGTCGGCACGATCGCGCGGAACGCCATCACGTCGGAGAGCTGCTCGAAGCTGATGTGGCGCTCCGACATCTTTCGGAAGATCGAATAGGGATGCTTCTCGCGCCCCGATATCTCCGCCTCGACCCCGGCGCGCGACAGCACCAGCTTGAGCCCGGACGCGATCTTGGCGATGCGATCGCCATCGCCTTTCTTCAGCTGTTCGAGGCGGCGGTTGATCGATTCGGAGGCTTCGGGTTCGAGCTGTTCGAACGCCAGCGACTGCATCTCGCGCATGAACTCGTACATGCCGATCCGCTCGGCGAGCGGCGCATAGATGTCCATCGTCTCCTTGGCGATGCGACGGCGTTTCTCGGGCTTGGCGATGTGGTGGAGAGTCCGCATGTTGTGCAGGCGGTCGGCGAGCTTGACCAGCAGCACGCGGATGTCGTCGGACATCGCGAGCAGGAATTTGCGCAGGTTTTCGGCGGCGCGTTCGTTTTCGGTCTGCGCTTCGATCTTGCTGAGTTTGGTGACGCCGTCGACCAGCCGCGCGACGGAGGCGCCGAACAGCCGCTCGATCTCCTCGGGCGTGGCGACGGTATCCTCGATCGTGTCGTGGAGGATCGCGGTGGCGATCGTCTCGGCATCGAGATGGAGGTCGGTGAGGATCCCGGCCACCTCGATCGGGTGGCTGAAGTACGGATCGCCGGACGCGCGCTTCTGGCTCCCATGCGCCTGCATGGAGAAGACATAGGCGCGGTTCAGCATCGCCTCGTCGGCGTCGGGATCGTAGTCGAGGACGCGATCGACCAGTTCATATTGGCGCAGCACCGGCCATAGATGGGGCCGGGTTGCGATGCATTGCAACAATTTCCTCGTTATTTCGCGTGGTTGTTGCACGCGGCGAGTGCGTCCGCGTCATAGGCCTTGCCCGCGACGGAGAAACTGGCGAGCGGCCCGACGCGCTTGGCAACCGCGGCGCAGAGGATCACGTCGCGCTGCGGCGCCTTGCTGGAGACGAACGCCGCGTTCTCCCAGCGCCAGGCTGTGCCGTTGGTGATGAGCCGTGTCGAGGCGGGCGCGGCGGCCGGGACGGCGATGTAATAGTTGATCGGGAGCTGTGCCGATGCCGGTGTCGCGAGCAGCGCTGCAAACCCTGTCGCGATGGCGGGGGCGGCGGCCAGAATTGCGCGGGTGATGACGGACATCGGTAGACTCCTAAAAGGTTTCTAATTGCCACCTATCAAGATAAGTTTTGAGTTGCAACTGAAAACGTACGGGCATTTCGTTTATTGAAATTATGCGGTAGCATCGCTGTCCAAGAAGGAAGACGCCGTGGGCAAATTGCGCGAACCCCTGCTCGAATGCAGCCTCCCCGCCGCGCTGGAGGCGATGGGTGAGCGCTGGTCGTTCCTGATCCTGCGCGCATCGTTCAACGGCCTGCATCATTTCGAGGAGTTCCAGTCGGAACTGGGGATCGCGCGTAATATCTTGGCGAACCGGCTGGCGCGGCTGGTCGAGCACGGGATTTTGGAGCGGCAGGCTATCCCAGAGGATCGGCGCAAGATCGCCTATGGCCTGACCGACAAGGGTTTCGCGCTGCTACCGACGATGATCGCGCTCCGACAATGGGGCGAGCGGTGGGAAACGTGCGTGCCGGCGTTCCCGATCCTGGTCGACGCGCGCGATCGGCGGCCGTTGCAGCCGGTGTCGGTGCGATCGCATGACGGGCGCGTGCTGACCAAGGCCGACCTGATCTGGGCGCTGCCTGGAGAGGTTGCCGAGGATGGGGTTGAGGCTGAGGCGGCGGAGTAATCCGCGGAGGCCCTTCCTTGTTCTTCCGCGAAGGCGGGAGCCCAGTCTGGACCCCCGCCTTGGCGGGGGGAACATGCTATCTGCTGGTTACTGGAAGGGTAGCGCTTCCAGCACTGCGCGGATCGCATCTGGCAACGCTACCGGGCGGCCGGTCTCCAGATCAACGTGGACGCTGACCATACTGATCACCGTGTGCAGTTCGCCCGTTTCCGCATGCGCGAGTTCGAACCGCTTCGTCAGGCTGCTGGTGCCTAGCTTCTCGATCCGCACAAACGCCTCGACTGTGTCGCCGAGGCGGAATGGTTTGAGGTAATCGATCTCGGTCCGGCGGACGTTGAATTCGGTGGTCGGCCACACGTCGGGCAAAGCCTCCGCGATCCCGGTCCATTCCCAGAACTCGGTCACCGCGACGTCGGCATATTCGAGATAGCGCGAGTTGAAGACGATGCGCTGGCCGTCGATCTCGGCATAGCGCACGCGGAACCTGGTCGAGAAGGCGAAGCCCGGCCGCATGTCAGAAGATCAGCTTCACGCCGACCAGCGCCAGCACGGTCGCGAGCACGGGGACCAGCACGCGGTCGGAGACGCGCGTCGCGATCAGGCTGCCGACGATGATGCCGGGGATCGACCCGATCAGCAGCGACACGAGCAGGTCGACGTCGACCGAGCCGAGGATCCAGTGGCCGATCCCGCCGAGCAGCGTCAGCGGCACCGCGTGGGCGATGTCCGAGCCGACCAGCCGGTTGATCGGGAGGGTGGGGTAGAGGATCAGCAGTGCGGTCATGCCCAGCGCGCCGGCGCCTACCGAGGTGAGGGATACGAGGACGCCGAGGACCGCGCCGAGCAGGATGGTCAGCATCGCCTGGCGCTCGCCGCCAACCGTACCCACGCGAGGCGTCAGCCACGCGACGATCTTGCCGCGGAAAAAGGTCGCGACTGCCGAGAGGATGAGCGTCACGCCGAGCACGACGGTGATCGCGTGGCCGGTGTCGGACGATTTCTCGCCGAGATGGTTGAGCACGAGCAGCGTCGCGATCGCCGCGGGGACGCTGCCGGTCGCGAGCCGTCGCACCACGCGCCAGTCGACCGTGCCGCGCCAGCCGTGGACCGTCGTCCCGACCGTCTTGGTCGCCGAGGCGTAGAGCAGGTCGGTGCCGACCGCGGTGGCGGGATGGAAGCCGAAGACAAGCACCAGCAGCGGCGTCATCAGCGACCCGCCACCGACACCCGTCAGCCCGACAATGAGGCCGACGAGCACGCCGGCCACCGAATACAACAGGTTGATATCCACGCTGGCGAAGGTCAGCCAGCGCCACGCGCAGGCGTGTTGACGCCCATCGACTGGAGATATTTCTTCACGTTGCGCGCCGCTTGGCGGAGCCGCTGTTCGTTCTCGACCATCGCGATCCTCACATAGCCCTCGCCGTTTTCGCCGTATCCCACCCCTGGGGCCACCGCGACGTGCGCGTGAGTCAGCAATTGTTTGGTGAACTCAAGGCTACCTAAATGCGCGAGCGCGGGTGGCAACGGGGCCCAGGCGAACATGCTCGCACGGGGGCTCGGAATGTCCCAGCCGGCGCGGCCGAAGCTCTCGACCAGGACGTCGCGGCGCTTGTGATAGAGCTGGCGGTTACGCTCGACGATGTCCTGCGGGCCGTTGAGCGCGGCGCAGGCGGCGGCCTGGATCGGCGTGAAGGCGCCGTAATCGAGGTACGACTTCACGCGAGTCATCGCCGCGATCAGCGTCTTGTTGCCGACCCCGAAGCCCATCCGCCAACCCGCCATTGAATAGGTCTTGCTGAGCGAGGTGAACTCGATCGCGACATCCTTCGCGCCTGGCACCTGGAGGATCGAGGGGGTCGGCTTGCCGTCGAAATACAGCTCCGAATAGGCGAGATCGGAGATCACCCAGAGCTTGTGCTTCTTGGCGAACGCGACGACGCGCTCGTAGAAGGCGAGGTCGACGACTTCGGCGGTCGGGTTCGACGGATAGCCCATCACCAGCACCGACGGCGCGGGCACGGTGAACGCCATCGCGCGCTCGAGGCTCTCGAAATACGCCTCGTCCGGCGTGGTCGGCACCGCGCGGATCGTCGCACCGGCGATGATGAAGCCGAAGGTGTGGATCGGATAGGACGGGTTGGGCGCAAGCACGACGTCGCCGGGCGCGGTGATCGCGGTGGCGAGACTGGCGAGGCCCTCCTTCGAGCCCATCGTGACGACGACCTCGGTCTCGGGATCGACGTCGACCCCGAAGCGGCGGCCGTAGTAATTCGCCTGAGCCTTGCGCAGGCCGGGGATGCCCTTCGACTGCGAATAGCCGTGCGCGCTGGGCTTGCGCGCGACTTCGACGAG
The DNA here is from genome assembly GCF_040407495.1 of Sphingomonas faeni. GTDB lineage: Bacteria > Pseudomonadota > Alphaproteobacteria > Sphingomonadales > Sphingomonadaceae > Sphingomonas > Sphingomonas faeni_D. The sequence continues at coordinate 316,910 of NZ_JAPZPP010000003.1, forward strand.
CTTCTCGATGACGTGCTCGGGGGGCGGCAGGTCGGGATTGCCCATGCCGAGATCGATGATGTCCTCCCCGCCCGCGCGCGCCGCCGCCCGCATCGCGTTCACTTCGGCGATGACATAGGGGGGTAAGCGTTTGATGCGGTAGAAGTCTTCGGACATGATCAGCCTCTAGCTGGAGGAGCGGGTGCTGTACCGCAGGTGAGCGGGGGCGTCATCCGCCTCATTCGTCGAGGGGGCGAAAGCTGGGGTATTCTGATTTGGACGGAATGCACCTCCCCGGCGGAGGCCGGGGCCCAGGTTGAGAGATCGCAGTAACGTAGCGCACCGTTCACCAGCAACGTCTCCCAACTGGACCCCGGCCTCCGCCGGGGAGGTGGTTGGACGTTGGGTGGTGATTGAAGGGACGATGTGGCGACGGGATCTTGCGCCAGCCGCCACCCCGCTTCCGCTGGACCGTTGCCTCGGCTAAGCTCCCGAAAAAGCAGAGGATGCCATGGCCGATACTCCTCCCGACGCCTCCACGCCGACCCTGCCCGATCTCCAGCATTGGACGTGGGTGATGGGGCGCGCGCAGCAGATGATGATGGAGCAGGGGCTCGCGGCGATGCAGGCCAAGCCCGAGGGGATCCCGGCGATCCCCGGCTTCACCGACCCCGCGACACTGGAGCGCGCGCGCGATTTCTGGGCCGAGAGCCTGACTTTGTGGCAGCGGTTTCTCGATCCCGCCAAGGCGCCCGAACCCGCGCCGGTGACCGACAAGCGGTTCAAGGCGCCGCAATGGCGCGAGCCGGTGTTCGACCTGATCCGGCAGAGTTACGAGCTGATCGGCGACCACATGCTCCGCGGCGTCGAGGCGGTGGACGGGCTCGACCCCAAGCAGAAAGAGCAGTTGCGATTCGCGACCAAGGGGTTCGTCGATGCGATGAGCCCGACCAATTTCGCGCTGACCAACCCGCAGGTGATCGAGAAGACGATCGAGACGCGCGGCGAGAATCTGTTGAAGGGCCTGCAGAACATGATGGCGGATCTTGCCCGCGGGCAGGTCACGCATACGCCCGACGGCGCGTTCGAGCTCGGCCGCAACCTGGCGATGACGCCGGGCAAGGTAGTGAAACGCACGCCGCTCTACGAACTGATCCAGTACAGTCCGACCACCGACAAGGTGCTGGCGACGCCGCTCGTGATTTTCCCGCCGTGGATCAACCGGTTCTACATCCTCGACCTGACGCCGGAGAAGAGCTTCATCCGCTGGGCGGTCGAGCAGGGCATCACCGTGTTCATGGTGTCGTGGAAATCGGCCGATTCGAGCATGAAGGACGTGGTCTGGGACGACTATGTCGGTGCGCAGGTCGAGGCGATCGACACGGTTCGTGCCGCGCTCGAGGTGCCGGCGGTGCATACGATTGGCTATTGCGTGGCGGGCACTACGCTGGCGGCGACGCTTGCGCTGCTAGCTGCGCGAGGTGAGGCGGCGAAGGTGGCCAGCGCTACGTTCTTTACGGCGCAGGTGGATTTTGCGCAGGCGGGTGAGCTGCAGCATTTCATCGATGACGAGCAGTTGAAGATGGTCACGTCGCTGTCGCCCGAGGGGTTCCTCGACGGGCGGTACATGGCGACGACGTTCAACCTGTTGCGCGGGCGCGACCTGATCTGGAATTACGTCACGCAGAACTACCTGCTGGGGCAGGATTACGTGCCGTTCGACCTGCTCCACTGGAACGGCGATACCACCAACCTGCCGGCGAAATGGCATCTGAGCTATTTGACCGACCTGTACCGCGACAACCTGCTGGTGACGGGCACGATGGCCGTCGACGGTACGCCGATCGACCTGACCAAGGTTTCGACGCCGAGCTATGTCCAGGCGGGGCGCGAGGATCATATCGCGCCGGCTGAAAGCGTCTGGAAACTCACGCAATTGTTCGCCGGGCCGCTGAAGTTCGTGCTCGCGGGCTCGGGGCATATCGCGGGCGTGGTCAATCCGCCGGCTGCGGGGAAGTATCAATACTGGACCAATCCGGGGGCGCACACGACGCTCGCCGACTTCGTCGCCGGTGCGACGGAGACGAAGGGCAGCTGGTGGCCGGATTGGGTCGAATGGTTGCGCGCGCTTGGTGCAAAGACGGTGGCCGCGGACGGTGCGCGGCTGCCGGGCGAGGGGGCGCTCGAAGCGATCGGCGACGCGCCCGGCGAGTATGTGAAAAGCAGGTAGCGCTACCTTACGTAAACGTCATGGTGCGCTGCACAATTAAATTGTGCGCTGCGAAAATTCGTGTATGAAGACCGCGACATAACTCCGAAGAGAGGTGCGTGGATGGTGGATATCGTGAAACGGACGGCCAAGGCCGGTTCGAAGCTTGCCGCCGCTGCGAAGCCGGTCGTTGCCGTCAAGGCCGCGACTGCCAAAGCCTCCGCCCGGACTGTCGCCAAGCCGGCGAAACCGGCACCCGAGCCGATCGCCAAGACGCCGGCACCTCAACCTCTCGCGGCTGCTTTTGTATCGCCGCACACGGACATTCCCGCCCCGATTCAGGCCAGCGCGCCATTGGGGATCCCTGCTAGCGAAACAAAGGACGCCACGATGGACACGATCCAGAGCATCACCGAGAAGACCAAGGCCCTCTTCAGCGGTTCGAACACCGCCGAGTTCAACGAGCAGGCCAAGGGCGCGATGGAGAAGTCCGCGAAGATGGCGGAAGATTTCGTCGCATTCGGCAAGGGCAACATCGAGGCGCTAGTCGAGTCGTCGAAGATCGCCGCGAAGAACGTCGAGGCGCTCGGCCAGGAAGCTGCCGACTACGCCAAGACCTCGTTCGAGAGCGCGACCGAAGCCGCCAAGACGCTCGCCGCTGCCAAGTCGCCGACCGAGTTCATGAAGCTCCAGGGCGATTATGCGCGCACCGCGTTCGACACGATGATCGCCGAGGGCTCGCGCTCGACCGAGCGGATGCTGAAGATGTTCGGCGAGTTCGCACAGCCGATCTCGAACCGCGTTGCGGTCGCGACCGACAAGATGAAGATCTCGGCCTAAGTCGACAGCGCGCCGCCTTCGGGCAGTGCGTTACGAAAGGGGCGGCCGTCGTGCGACGGTCGCCCCTTTTGCGTTTGCGGTTTTCGCGCGAGGTTTGCGGGCGCCCCCTTGCTCTTGCCCCCCGGCATGCCATATTTTGGCAGCATGCTTTTGACCCCTGAAATGACGACTCCCCAGCGGACGGGCGAGCAGATGGCCGAGCGCCGCGACGATGGTGGCGAGGACGGTAACGGCGGCACCGGCGCCGGCATCGCGACAAAGACGCGCGCGAAGACCAAACAGCCGACGCCGTACCGCGTGCTGATGCTCAATGACGATTATACGCCGATGGAGTTCGTCGTGCTGTGTCTCCAGCGCTTCTTCCGCATGGACATGGAGGCCGCGACTCGCGTGATGCTCCACGTCCACCAGAAGGGCGTCGGCGTGTGTGGGACGTTCAGCTACGAGGTGGCGGAGACGAAGGTGAGCCAGGTGATGGATTTCGCCAAGCAGAACCAGCATCCGCTACAGTGCACGCTCGAAAAGGCTTGAGCTTTATCGTTTGAGGTGAGGGAACTCGATCCTCCCCCGCAAGGGGGAGGTGGCACCGAAGGTGACGGAGGGGGAGGCAAGCGCCAACCCCTGTTCCGTATCCTCCCCCTCCGTCTGGCAAGAGCCAGCCACCTCCCCCTGGCGGGGGAGGATTGAAGAAAGGGGTTACCGCGCCGGTGGCAACCAGCGCAGGTCCAGCCCTTCGAAACGGTCTATATAATTCGCCGCCTGCGCCAGCTGCACCTCATTGAGCAGCGTAACCCGGCCCGTCTCGCGGCGGATCAGGCCGTCCTCTTCCAACTGCCGCAACATCCGGTTGACGTGGACCGCGGTGAGGCCGGTGGCGTCGCCGATCTCCTCCTGCGTCAGGCCGAGCGTGAAGCTGTTGCCCATCGCGCGGTCGCGCATCCGCATCCGATTGCGCATCTCGAGCAGCAGCGCCGCGATCCGCGCCTTCGCCGAGGTACGGCCGAGTGCGGCGAGCCGGTCGGTCAGCGCGACCTTCTCCATCTGGTTCATCACCATGATCAGCGCCGACAGCCGCGGATGATCGGTGACGAGCCCGGTCATCGCCGAGCGATCGAACGAACACACCGTGCAGTCGGTCAGCGCGACCACCGTCTCGGGCGAATCGCGATAGACCAGCGCCGAGACCGCCAGCATGTCGCCGGCGTATAGAAAGCGCAAAATCTGGCGGCTGCCGTCGTCGAGCAGCACATAGCTCATCGCCATGCCACGTTGCAGGATGAAGAGTTCGGCCTGCGGATCATTCTCGCGCACGAGGACGGCACCGCGACGCAAGTCCCGCGGGCGCTCCTCCAACCGCGCTAACGCAGCCTTTTCGTTCATCGACAGGTCGATGAGATCGCCGACGCGGTCGGCGAAGCAGCTGTCCGGCACTCTGTAATGGTCCCCAATGTTCAAGAACCACAGAGCAAAGCTAGGATTTCCGCGCATTAAAGTCGATCAAGCGGGGGGTGTTAGCGCTACGGGGGACGCGAACCGATCCCAGCGCGGGACTTGTCCCCAGGCAACGTCCGCCTGTCGCCCGATCGATGCGCGGCCCTTGCGCAGAACGCCAGCCGCGATAGACACCCGGGATGGACCGTATTCTCATTCGCGGCGGCAATCGCCTGTCCGGGCGCTTGCCCATCTCCGGCGCGAAGAACGCCGCGCTCACGCTGATGCCGTGTGCGCTGCTGACCGAAGAGCCGCTGACGCTGCGCAATCTGCCGCGACTGGCGGACGTCGACGGCTTCGGCCATCTGCTCAACCAGCTTGGCGCGTCGACCGCGATCCAGGGCACGCGGCCCGAGGATTTCGGCCGGGTGATGACGATCCGTGCGGGTAACCTGACCTCGACCGAGGCGCCTTACGATATCGTGCGAAAGATGCGCGCCTCGATTCTGGTGCTCGGGCCGCTGCTCGGGCGCGGCGGCGAGGCGACGGTGTCGCTGCCGGGCGGCTGCGCGATCGGCAACCGCCCGATCGATCTCCACCTGCGCGCACTTGAGGCGATCGGTGCCGAACTTGAGATGGCGGCGGGCTATGTGAAGGCGATCGCGCCCGGTGGACGCCTGCCGGGCGGTCGCTTCCGCTTCCCGATCGTCTCGGTCGGCGCGACCGAGAACGTCGTGATGGCGGCGGTGCTCGCCAAGGGTACCTCGGTGATCGAGAACGCGGCGCGCGAGCCGGAGATCGTCGACCTGTGCAACTGCCTCGTCGCGATGGGCGCGTCGATCGACGGGATCGGCACCGAGACGCTGACGATCGAAGGCCGCGATCGGCTGCACGGCGCGACCTATGCGGTGATGCCCGACCGGATCGAGGCGGGCAGCTATGCGTGCGCGGCGGCGATCACCGGCGGCGACCTGGAGCTGGTCGGCGTGTCGATCCCGGACATGGGTGCGACGATCGATGCGCTGGTCGAAGCGGGCGTGTCGGTGACGCCGACCAAGGACGGCGTGCGGGTCGCGTCGGACGGCGTGCTGAAGCCGCTGACTCTGTCGACCGCGCCGTATCCCGGGTTCGCGACGGACATGCAGGCGCAGTTCATGGCGATGCTGTGCAAGGCGGACGGCGCCAGCGTGCTGACCGAGACGATCTTCGAGAACCGCTACATGCACGTGCCGGAATTGGCGCGGATGGGGGCGGATATCCAGGTGCGCGGGCGTACCGCAGTGGTGCGCGGCGTCGACAAGCTGGTCGGGGCGCAGGTGATGGCGACCGATCTGCGGGCTTCGATGAGCCTAATTCTGGCGGGGCTGGCGGCGGATGGTGAGACGTCGGTCGGACGCGTGTATCACCTCGACCGCGGGTATGAGCGGTTGGAGGAGAAGCTGAGCGCGGTTGGTGCGGATATCGAGCGTGCTAGCGACGGGTGAGGGTTTGCTGTCCTAGTTTAAGCCGGGGTAGCCCTCTCCCCTCTGGGGAGAGGGTTGGGTGAGGGGCAGCCAAGCAATGCTGCGCCTGGAACTGCCCCTCACCCCGACCCTCTCCCCGGAGGGGAGAGGGAGCAGATGCCGGGCGTTTGGCGGTGGCATTCTCCTACCTCGCAGACGCTGCGGGGTTCGGTCTGAGCAGCGCTACCTGCCCAGTTCCCCCGCGAAGGCGGGGTCCCAGGATCAAGCAAGACCGTCCTCGGTAATCCGGTGGACATCTACTCAGCGCCGCCGGCAAAGCCGCCGTCGGACGGGTTCGGTGAACCGACCCGCCGGCCGTGCCGGGCGCCGCCTGCTTCGATTTGCTCGCAGTCAATGGCGCGGACGTTGCCGCGCCTGCGCCCGTCAGTACATGTGCTGCCCGCCATTGATGCTCAACGTCGACCCAGTGACGAACCCGCCCTCCTCCGAGCACAGGAACGCGACACCGCGGGCGATCTCGGTCGCCTGGCCCAGCCGCCCGACCGGAATCTTCGCGACGATCTTCTCCAGCACGTCGGCCGGAACAGCCGCCACCATGTCGGTATCGATATACCCCGGCGCGATCGCATTGACCGTTACGCCCGCACGCGCACCCTCCTGCGCCAACGCCTTCGTGAAGCCGTGGATGCCCGACTTGGCCGCAGCATAGTTCACCTGGCCGTACTGCCCGGCCTGCCCGTTGATCGAGCCGATGTTGACGATTCGCCCCCATTTGCGCGTGCGCATGCCGGGGAAGACGGCTTTGGCCATGTTGAAACAACCGCCAAGATTGGTGTCCATCACCTCTTTCCAATCCTGGTACGTCATCTTCAAAATGGTGCCGTCGCGGGTGATGCCGGCGTTGTTCACGACGATGTCCACGTCGCCCAGATCGGCGGTGACCTGCGCGCAGCCGGCCTGGCACGCATCATAGTCGGCGACGTCCCACTTGTAAGCCTTGATCCCGGTGCGCTCGGTGAACTCGCGCGCGCGGTCATCGTTGCCGGCATAGGTGGCAGCGACCGTCAGGCCCATGTCCTGCAATGCGAGACTGATCGCTTCGCCGATTCCGCGCGTACCACCGGTTACAATTGCGACGCGTGCCATCAGTCTCTCTCCTCAGTGTTTTGCCGAAGGCTAGCCAGCCCGCACCCATCCTTCAAGCTCGCGCGCCAAAATGCTGCGCAACATTTCCACGCCGACCGGGCTGTCGTTGAGGCAGGGGAGATAGGCGAAGTCCGTCCCGCCAGCTTCTTCGAAGCTCTCGCGACCGCGGATCGACAGTTCCTCCAGCGTCTCCAGGCAATCCGCGGAAAACCCCGGCGCGAAGATCGCGACCTTGGTCTTGCCCGCCTTGGCTAGCGCGACGAGCGTCTCGTCGGTCGCCGGCCCTAGCCACTTCTGCGGCCCGAATCGTGACTGGAACGCGATCGTCAGCTCGCGCCCCATCCGCTCGCCGAGCAACCGCGCGGTCTTCTGGCAGTGGCAGTGATACGGATCGCCCTGCTGCAACGTCCGCTTCGGCATCCCGTGGAAACTGGCGACGATCGCATCGGGCGTGAAATCGAGCGCGGACAGCCCCTCTTCGAGCGAGTCCTTCAGCGCGTCGATATAGAGCGTGCCGTCATAATAAGGCGGCAACGTGCGGATCGCCGGCTGCCAGCGCAGACCGGCGAGGTGCTTGAACGCCTTGTCGTTCGCGGTCGCGGTCGTTGCTGCGCAATATTGCGGGTAGAGCGGCGCGAGCAGGATGCGTTCGCAGCCCGCCGCCTTCATCGCGGTCAGCCGGTCCGAGATCGACGGATTGCCGTAGCGCATCGCCCAGTCGACGAGCACTTCCGGCCCGAACGAATCCTTCAACGCCGCCGCCTGCAACCGGGTGATTGCAGCCAGTGGCGAGCCATCCTCGCGCCAGACCTGCGAATAGGCGTGCGCGGACTTTTTCGGGCGGGTGTTGAGGATGATGCCGCGCAGGATCGGCTGCCATGCGATCTGCGGGATCTCGACGACGCGCGAATCGGACAGGAACTCGCCGAGATAGCGCTTCACCGATTTCGCATCGGGGCCATCGGGGGTGCCGAGGTTCATCAGCAGCACGCCGATCTTGGGCTTCGGAATCGGGGGGTGATCGGGGGGCAGGGTCATGGCGCTGGTCTTAAAGGCAAATTGCGGATGCGGAAGCCCGTTGACGCATAGAGTGCGTTGGCGATCGCGGGCGCGACTGCGGGGACGCCGAGTTCGCCGACGCCGCCGGGCGCTTCGTCGCTGCGGATGACCTCGACGGTGATGTCGGGCGTGTCGGCGAGGCGGGGCAGGCCGATCGTGTCGAACCCGCGCGCGTCGGCGAGGCCGCGGGTGAAGCCGGTCGAAGCGCCGAGCGCGGCGGCCATGCCGAAGATCAGCCCGCCCTCGATCTGCTGGCGAACGATGTCGGGGTTGATCTGCGCGCCGCAATCGACCGCGGCGACGAGGCGGTCGACTACCGGGCGCTTGTCCGCGCCGATGTGCGCCTCCGCCATGACGGCGATGTAGCTGCCGCGGAAGGCGTGGGCGGCGATGCCCTGGCCGCTGCCGGCGACGCCGCCGTCCCAGCCGCCGAGCGCTGCGGCGGTCGAGAGACAGCGCGCGAGTCGCCGTTCGCCGCCGAGCATGGCGATGCGGAACGACATCGGTTCGGACTGCACGGTGCGCGCGAGTTCGTCGAGGAAGCATTCGGTGAAGAATGCGGTGTAGCCATGCGCGCCGCCGCGGAGGTGGCCGGTCGGGACGCCGATCTCGGCAGGGTGGTGCTCGATCGCGTAGGCTGGAATGCGATAGACGGGCGTGGCGCCCGCGACGGCGTAGCGGTCGCCTTTGACGCCGATCAGAGCGGCTTCGGTTGCGAGGCCCGGCATCATCCGGCCGGCCATCTCGGCGCCGGTGGAGGGGGCTGCGATGTTGGCGGACCAGCCCATGATCGCGCCGTTGGGGGCGAGCCGTGCGGCCATCTTCGCGATGGCGGGTGGGCGGTAGTGATCGTGGAGCGAATCCTCGCCGCGCGACCAGACGAGGCTGACCGGGCGGCGGAGTTTGACCGCGAGCACTGCCGCCTGTTCGGCGACATCGTGTTCGAGTGCGGCGCCGAACGATCCGCCGATCAGCATCGGGTGGACGACGACGGCATCCTCGCTGATGTCCACCGCGCGCGCTGCTGCCGATCGTGCGAGTCCCGGCGCTTGCGTTGCGAGCCAGAGTTCGAGGCGGCCGTTGGAGAAGGAGGCGGTCGCGCTGCGGGTCTCGATTGCTGCGTGCAGGCCGAGGCCCGCGCGGTAGTTTGCGGTGACGAGCTTGGCGCCCTGGAAGGTCGTGGCGACGTCGCCTGCGGAAGCCATCTGCGTGCCGGGACGGGCTAGCGCGGCGTCGAGTGTTGCGTCGATCGACCTGGTATCGGGGAGAGGGGCGTCGTTCTCGAAGCGCGGGGCGAGCGCGTCGAGCGCCTTTTGCGCGGCCCACCCTGTCGTCGCGACGGCCGCCACCCAGCGCGCGTTCTCGACCACCGACAGCACGCCGCGGATGCGATCGGCGGCGGCGCGGTCGACCCTAGTCAAGCGACCGCCGACCGGGCCTTGGCGGATTACGGCGTGGACCATGTCGGCGAGGCGGACATCGCCTGCGAAGTTTGCCGAGCCGTCGACTTTCGACGGGGTGTCGAGGCGGGGGACGGATTTGCCGACCAGTTTCCCTGCGCCCTGAATGCCGAGCGGGAGGGGATCGGGAAGGGTGAACTTCGCGGCTTCCTCGGCCAACTCGGCGAACCGAATGCGCTTGGCTCGGTAGGTGCAGAAGCCGGCGTCGACGTTGACCTGGGTCCAGTCGGCGTCCCAGCGCTTCGCCGCCGCCATGCAGATAAGCGCGCGGGCGCCTGCGCCAGCCTCGCGACAGGCTTGCTCGAACATCCGGATCGAGCTCGAACCGCCGGTGAGCATTGGCGGCGGCATGGTGCCGTGGTGGAGACGGTCGAACAGGCCCTCGAACAGGTCGTGCGTGGCGATCGGGTTGGCATAGAGCGGGTTGAGCGGGGCGGGCTCGATGCCGATCGTGCGCCAGTCTGCGCCAAGCTCGTCCGCGACGATCTGGGGGAGGGCGGTGTAGACGCCCTGGCCATGTTCGACCTGCGGGACGGCGACCGTGACATGGCCGTCGGTGCCGATCTTCAACCATGCCCCGAACGGCGTTTCGCCGGGGTTGGCGACGAGGTTGGGTACGTAGCTGCGCGGCCACAGGCCCCAGGCGACGACGAGGCCGATCCCCGCGCCACCACCCACCAGTATTCCGCGCCGATTGATCGTCATGCTGAGCGCTCTAATCCTTCTCCCCCACGGGGAGAAGGTGGCGCGGACCGCCGGATGAGGGGAGTGGGTCTCCGGCGCCGTCCTGGAGACTCACTCCCCTCTCCCTTCCGTCGCCTCCGGCTCCTCCCTCCCTCTCTCCGGAGGGGCGAGGGAAAGATTAGGCCAGCGCTCGGTATGTGGCTTTCAGCGAAACCTTGTCGATCTTCTCTGTCCCCAGCCGCGGCAAGGGCGTGTCGGAAATCCAGATCCGCTGCGGCACCTTGAACGCCGCGATATGCTGATAGAGAAACCCGCACAGATCTTCCGACATCATCGTCTCACCCTCGCGCAGCACGACGACCGCACCCGGCACCTCGCCGAACTTCTCGTCCGCTAGCCCGAATGCCGCCGCCTCGGCGACTGCGGGATGCTCGTAAAGCGCCGCCTCGACTTCCTGGCACGAGATGTTCTCGCCGCCGCGGATGATGATGTCCTTCTTTCGGTCGACGATGAATAGATAGCCGTCTTCGTCGAGATACCCGATGTCGCCGGTCCGGAAATAGCCGTCCGCGGTGAACGCCGACGCGGTCGCATCCGGCCGGTTCCAATATTCCTTGAAGTTGCAGATCGTGCGGATGCACACCTCGCCGCGCGACCCCTGCGGCTGCGCGTGTCCCGCATCGTCGAGGATGGCCAAATCGACCAGGGGCGCCGACGGCCGGCCGGCGGAATTGGGTTTCGCCAGATAATTGCTGCGCCAATTGCCCGTCCCGACGCCGTTCGTCTCGGTCAGGCCGTAGCCGATCAGCGGTGCGCTTCCGCCCATCTCCTCGTCGATCCGGCGGACATGCTCCACCGGCCGCGGTGCGCCGCCTGCCGCAAAATCGGTTACCGTCGACAGATCGTAGTTCGCGCGGTCGGGGTGGTTCAGGATTTCGAAGCTCATCAGAGGCACGCCGACGAAGTACGTCACCCCCTCCGCCGCGATCAGGCGCATCGCTTCGCCCGCGTCCCATTTGGGCATCAACACGAGTTTGCGGCCCATCGCGAAGCTCTGGAGGAACACCGGGACTTCGGCGGTGACGTGGAACAGCGGGATCGTCAGCAACGTGGAGGGCTGGCCGACCGGCGGGTTGCCCTGCGCAGTGGCGATGCCGACCATCACCATCGCCTGGCCGAGATAGTTGAAGATGCCCTGAACGACCGCGCGGTGTTCGGACAGCGCCCCCTTCGACTGGCCGGTGGACCCGCTCGTGAACAGGATCGTCGCGTGATCCTCCGGCCCGAGCAGTGGCAGGTCGGCAGTGTGATCGTCCTTAGCGAACACCGGCGCGAGCGCACGATCAAGTGCGTGCGAATCGTCAATCTCGACAACAGGTGCGCGCAGCCCCGCGATCTGCGCAAGCCGCTTCACGCGCGGTGGGTCGGCGAACACCAGCGTGCAGTCGACCTCACCGATCGCCGTCTCCAGTTCCTCGGACTGCCACCAGCCGTTGAGCAGGGTCGCGACGCCGCCGGCCATGACGATGCCCATATAGAGCACGATCCACGACGGCGAATTGCGCATCGCGATGCCGACGCGGTCGCCCTTCGCGATGCCGTACCCGCCGACCAGCGCCCGCGCGCACCGTTCGGCGGCGGCGTAGACTTCGCCGAACGTCAGCCGCTCGTCTCCGGATACGAGGAAGACGGTGTCGCGGTGCTCGTTGGCGTAGTGCGCGAAATAATAGCTGAGCGCAGGCGGCGCGGCGGCGATCATGGGCAGGGTGACGCCGAACCGCTCGGCCGAGCCGAGCACCAGCATGCCGTCGGGCGCGGTCAGCGCGGCCATCGTCGAATCCATAGCCACATCGAGCTCGGTCCGCATATCGCTCTCCTACTTGGTCTTATCGTTGTCGGCCTTTATGCAGGGGCGAACGCGTGGGGAAAAGCCTTTGATCCTGTCGACCATTTCAGCTGCCGTCGGCAGCCACATCCGCTTCGAGGATCTGGGGCTGCACCCCGACGTCTTCTCGATCGGCTTCTTCACGCTGCGCTGGTACAGCCTCGCCTATATCGGCGGGATCCTGCTCGGCTGGTGGTATCTGCTGAAGCTGCTCGCCCAACCCGGCGCACCGATGGCGCGGCGGCATGCCGACGACCTGGTGTTCTACGCGACGCTCGGGATCATCCTCGGCGGGCGGCTCGGTTACGTGATCTTCTACGCGCCCGAGATGTTCCTGCATCCGCTGCGGATCTTCCGGCTGTGGGATGGCGGCATGTCGTTCCACGGTGGCGTCATCGGTACGTCGATCGGGCTGATCCTGTTCGCGCGGAAGCACCAGCTCAACTGGTTGCGCGTGCATGATTATATCGCGTGCTGCGTGCCGTTCGGGCTGTTTTTCGGGCGGCTGGCGAACTTCGTCAACGGCGAGCTCTGGGGCAAGCCGACCGATGTCGCGTGGGGGATCATCTTCGAGCGCACGGTGCCGTTCGGCATGGTCGAGCCGGCGCGGCATCCGAGCCAGCTGTACGAAGCGGGGCTTGAGGGCATCGTCCTGTTCGCGCTGCTGTGGTTCGCGTTCTGGAAGACCAAGGCGCGGTATGACCCGGGCAAGCTCGTCGGGTTGTTCGTGCTGGGGTACGGAATCGCGCGGTTTACCGTCGAATTCTTCCGCGAGCCGGATTCGCAGCTGCGGGCGTTTGCCGAGCATACCGGGCTGCACATGGGGCAGTGGCTGTGCGTGCCGATGATCGTCGGGGGCGCGTATCTGGTGGCGACGTCGGCGAAGCGGCGCGTGCGGGTCGAGTCGATCGCGGGGATGGCGAGCGTCGCCTGACCCTTCCTTCGAATAGAAGCACCACCCCGGCGAAGGCCGGGGCCCAGTTGGGAAGGTTGAGGTGACGACGCGGAACGCACGTCACTAAGGACGTTCCAACTGGGCCCCGGCCTTCGCCGGGGTGGTAGAGGTTTTTGAGATGGTCGACATGCCCGACACCCCCGTGACCGACACCGCCCTCCCCGAACGTCTCGCGCGTGCAATCGCGCTCGCGGGTCCGATCCCCGTTGCGCAGTATATGGCGGCGGCCAACACGCAGTATTATGCGACGCGCGATCCGCTGGGGGCGGCGGGCGACTTCACCACCGCGCCCGAGATCAGCCAGATGTTCGGCGAGCTTGTCGGGCTGTGGTGCGCCGACCTTTGGGACCGGGCTGGTCGCCCCGAGGTGGCTTGGGTCGAGCTCGGGCCGGGCCGCGGGACTCTGGCCGCCGATGCCGCGCGGGCGATGGCGAAGGCTGGACTGGAGCCGCCGGTGCATTTCGTCGAGACCAGTCCGGCGCTGCGGGCCGCGCAGGCCGAGCGAGTGCCCGCTGCCACGTGGCACGACGCGGTCGACACGCTGCCGGCCGATCGTCCGCTGATCGTCGTCGCCAACGAGTTCTTCGACGCGCTGCCGATCCGGCAGTTGGTGAAGCGCGAGCAGTGGCATGAACGGCTCGTCGCGGCGCAGGACCTGCTGTTCCTGCCGATCGCCGGGAAGCCGCTCCCGGATGTCGTCATCCCCGAGCCGTTCCGCGACGCGCCCGCAGGCTCGATCCTCGAAACCTCGCCTGCTGCCGTGACGATCATCCGCGGTCTCGCCAAGCGAATCGCCGCGCAGGGCGGTGCGCTGATCGCGATCGACTATGGCTATGAAGGGCCGGCGCTCGGCGACACGTTGCAGGCGGTGCGCGGGCACGCGTTCGCCAATCCGTTCGAGGCGCCCGGCGAGCACGACCTGACCGCGCATGTCGACTTCACCACGCTCGCCGCCGCGGCGCAGGCCGAGGGTGCGGTGGCGTGGGGGCCGGTGACGCAGCGCGACCTGCTCGGCGCGCTCGGGATCGATTCGCGGACGTCGGCGCTTGCCAAGGCGTCGCCTGCGCGGGCCGAATCATTGGCGGCGGATCGGAGGAGGTTGATGGACGACATGGGTACGCTCTTCAAAGCGCTCGCGATCACTGCGCCGAATTGGCCGACACCGGCGGCGTTCACGGGCTTTGGCGCATGATCGCCTATCGCGACGCCGTGGCGGCCGATGGCGCAGACCTCGCTGCGATGGCGAAACGGTCGTTTACCGACACGTTCGGGACGCTGTATCGCCCTGAAGACCTTGCCGCGTTCCTCGACCAGACGTTCGGCGAAAACGGGTTGCCGGCGCAGCTCTCCGACCCTGCCTTCACGGTGCGCGTCGCGGTGGACGGGTCGGGTGAGATCGTCGGGTTTGCCAAGATCGGACCCGTGGCATTCCCCGGCGATTGGCCGGCGACGGCGATCGAACTGCACCAGCTTTATGTTCGCGGTGACCAGCATGGCGCGGGTGTCGGACCTGCGCTGATGGACTGGGCAATCGATGTCGCGCGCGCCGAGAGGTGGACGGAGATGATCCTTAGCGTCTATGTGGACAACCACCGGGCACACCGGTTCTACCAGCGGTACGGCTTCGTCGAGATCGGGCGGTATGTGTTCATGGTCGGGGAGCAGCCCGACGATGACCGGATCATGCGGCTCGTGTTGTGATGGTGGTTGGTGAATCGGATCGGTACCACCCCGGCGGAGGCCGGGGCCCAATTGGAAAGGTCGTGGTAACGATGCGCAGTCCCCTGTCAGCAACGTCCCCCAATTGGGCCCCGGCCTTCGCCGGGGTGGAAGTATGGGGAGGTCGGTCGCTATGACCATCGAAGCGATCCGCGCGAAGGCACTTGGCGACATCCCGCATGGCTTTCTCGGCCGGCGTGGCGGCGTCTCGACGGGCGCGTATGCGAGCCTCAACGTTGGTATCGGTTCCGACGACGATCCCGCCGCCATCGCGGAAAACCGTCGTCGTGCGACCGAAGCCGTTCTCCCTGGCGCGAGACTCGTCGGTCTCTACCAAGTCCATTCCGCTGAGGCGGTCACTGTGATCGCGCCGTTCGACGACGCGATCCGGCCGCATGCCGATGCGCTGGTCACCAACCGTCCCGGCCTAGCGCTCGGCATCCTCACCGCGGACTGCGCACCGGTATTGTTCGCCGACCGCGAGGCCGGTGTCGTCGCGGCGGCGCATGCCGGGTGGAAAGGCGCGCTCGGCGGCGTCACCGATGCGACGATCCTCGCGATGGAGGCGATCGGTGCGCACCGTGACCGGATCGTCGCGGCAGTCGGGCCGTGCATCGCGCGCGCCAGCTACGAGGTCGACGACGGCTTCATCCGCCGGTTCTGCGAGGCGGATCCGGAGAACGAACGCTTCTTCGCGGACGGTCGCGCCGTCGAGAACAGGGGCGATCATTACCAGTTCGACCTGGAGGCCTATGTCGTCAGCCGTCTCGCGGTCGCTGGGATCGGTCGGATCGAGGCGCTCGGGCTCGACACTTACACCGATGACGATCGCTTTTTCAGCTATCGGCGCGCGACCCATCGCGGCGAGCCCTCCTATGGGCGTCAGATCAGCATCATCGGCCTGTAACGGCTCCCAAAGCCCTTGCCGGTCGTTTAGGCTCCGCACATCGGCTCGCATAAGACGGGCCACGCAGGAGCATATTGATGTCCGATACCCCCGAAAACGCCGGCGCAGTCCCCGCCGAAACCGAAGCGGACCTGACCGGCGTAGCGGCACGCGTCGCACCCAAGCCTGAAGTCGAGAAGATCGGCGGGCGCAAACTGAAGCCGTCGACCTTGATGATGGGCCACGGTTACGACCCGTCGCTATCGGAAGGCTCGCTGAAGCCACCGATCTTCCTCACCTCGACCTTCGTGTTTCCCAACGCGGCGGCGGGCAAGCGTCACTTCGAAGGCGTTACGGGCAAGCGTCCGGGCGGGGCCGAGGGGCTCGTCTATTCGCGCTTCAACGGGCCGAACCAGGAGATCCTCGAGGATCGTCTGGGCGTCTGGGAAGAGGCTGAAGACGCGCTCGCCTTCTCGTCGGGCATGTCGGCGATCGCGACGCTGTTTCTCGCGATGGTCAAGCCGGGCGACACGATCGTCCATTCGGGACCGTTGTACGCGGCGACCGAGACGCTGATCGGGCGCGTGCTCGGCAAGTTCGGGGTCAAGTGGCTCGATTTCCCGGCGGGTGCGACGCGCGAGGAAATCGACGCGGTGATGACCGAGGCGGCGACCGGCAACGTCGCGCTGATCTACCTCGAAAGCCCGGCGAACCCCACGAATGCGCTGGTCGATGTCGAAGCGGTCGCGGCCAGCCGTGACGCGATCTTCAAGGGCGAGAAGCCGCCGATCGCGATCGACAATACCTTCCTGGGACCGCTCTGGTTCCAGCCGCTCAAGCATGGTGCCGACATCGTCGTGTACTCGCTGACCAAGTATGTCGGCGGGCATTCGGATCTGGTCGCGGGCGGCGTGCTCGGGTCGAAGGAGCACATCAACACGATCCGGACGATGCGGAACACGATCGGGACGATCACCGATCCGAATACGGCGTGGATGCTGTTGCGGTCGCTGGAGACTCTCGAACTGCGGATGAGCCGTGCGGGCGAGAATGCCGCGAAGGTCTGCGGTTTCCTGCGGCATCATCCGAAGGTGGAGCGGGTCGCGTATCTCGGCTTTCTCGAGGACGAGCCGGGTATGGAGCGGCAGGCGGATATCTATCGTCGCCATTGCACCGGCGGGGGCTCGACCTTCTCGCTGTACCTCAAGGGCGGCGAGCGTGAGAGCTTCGCGTTCCTCGATGCGCTGAAGATCGCCAAGCTGGCGGTGTCGCTGGGGGGGACCGAGACGTTGGCTAGCCATCCTGCGGGCATGACGCATCTATCGGTGCCCGATGCGCGGAAGCAGGCGCTGGGGATCACGGACAATCTCGTGCGAATCTCGATCGGGGTGGAGGATCCGGACGATCTGATCGCTGATTTCGAGCAGGCGCTGGACACGATCTGATTTCCGGAAGGGCATATGCCCCTTCTTGTTCTGCCGCGAAGGGTCTCCCTTCAAAGTAATACTTTGAAGGGGCCTTGACGGCAGGAGCCCAGACCGGGTCCCCGCGTTCGCGGGGAACAAGATAGCGATGCAGCGGTTTTGGGTGAAGTCTTCGCCCTGACCCGCTAGCATTCGCCGATGCCAATTTTGACCCCGATCCCGCAGCATGAGTTCGTCGCTGCCGTGCACATCCTCGCCGCCAAGCTGGTCGAGGACGTTGACTGGAAACCTGATTACATCATCGGCATCGGCCGTGGCGGGCTCGTACCCGCGGTGTTCCTCAGCCATGCGATCGGGCTGCCGACGCTGTCGGTCGATTATTCGAGCCAGGTGAAGGACTTTGCCGACGAACCGCTGGTGAAGCTCGCCGCCCGGACGCGGGAGGGTGAGCGGTTGCTATTCGTCGACGACATCAACGATTCGGGGCGGACCATCAAGCATCTGCGGCGCGCACTGGCGGCGGCTGGCGCTGTCGAGGGGGCGGTGCGGTTCGCGATGCTGATCGACAACGTCAGTTCGGCGGAGCGGATCGAGTATTGCGCGCGGACAATCGACCGGGCGGTGACCAAGGACTGGTTCGTGTTTCCCTGGGAGGCCGTCGCGCCCGATGCGGCGATCGCCGAGGATGCGGTCGAAGTGCCTGAACGGATCGCGTAATGTCTTGTTCTCCTGCGAACGCAGGAGCCCAGGGTCTCGGGGACTCGGCTGAGTAACCCTGGATCCCTGCGTTCGCAGGAAAACGATAGACGAACAAAGGGCCGGCTCCCGT
Source organism: Sphingomonas faeni (assembly GCF_040407495.1). Classification (GTDB taxonomy): domain Bacteria; phylum Pseudomonadota; class Alphaproteobacteria; order Sphingomonadales; family Sphingomonadaceae; genus Sphingomonas; species Sphingomonas faeni_D. The sequence goes on from NZ_JAPZPP010000003.1 coordinate 334,879, forward strand.
ACGGGAAGCCGGCCCTCGCCCTCGATACGCTACGCGAGGGAACTGGGAAACTGGTTGGGAGGCCTAGGCAAGGCGCGACGTCGGCAAAGCCATCGTCGGTCGGGTCAGGCTAGGCCTGCCCGCCGTCCGTGCCGGCGGTTGCTCGCTTTCGCGAGCACCGGCCCGGGCGTTGCCGAGCTTACCGACGGCAGTACCGCGGGTTATCCGACTTATCGATCGCGTTGCCCGCCAGGCCACCACCGGCTGCACCAAGAACCGCGCCGAGCGTCCGATCACCACGACCGGCGACGGTGTGACCGAGCAGGCCGCCGGCGAGCGCGCCGATGATCGTGCCGCCGCTGTTGTCGCACCCGCGACGGCTGCGCGCGTTGTAATTGTAGCGGCGGTCGTTGCCGCGATACTCGCGATAGCCCCGGTCGTCGCCGCGATAGCCACGATCGTAGCCACCGTCGCGATAGCCGCCACCCTGATAGCCATCGTAGCCACGCTCGTAGCGCGAGCCCCAGCGCTGCGCATCGGCGGCGGCGGGAACGAGGGCGGTCCCACCCAATGCGAGGGCACTGGCGGCGAGTGTAAAAGTCTTGAACATCGTGCGTCTCCCGTTGGGGATTTCGGCGGCGGCGGGGGCCGTGCTTCCATCCTTGATGAGACGCTTATGGGTGATTCGCATTGAGCCGAGCCTGAATGCCTCCGTTATCCGCGGTTCATGCTTCCGTGCGCGGCGCGAGCCCGTATGAGGGCGCGATGCGGCGCTTGATCACTGTTCTGTTCGTCGCCGTGAGCGTCTGCACTGTCGTGCCGACTTGGTCGGGCGAAGCGCGGCTCGACCTGCTCGGCAAGCGCGCGCAATTGACCGCGACGCGCGTGATGCTCGATCGCACCAACCCGCGGCACGTCCGCGTCGGGGGGCTCACCTATCTTGGCGGCGTCGCACTCGCCAGCCGCGACCGGGCGTTCGGCGGCTTCTCGTCGCTGGCCGTGACCCATGTCGTCACGGGCGACCGCTTCACGCTGCTGAGCGACGGCGGCAATGTCGTTCAGTTCGACATGGGCTCGGACTGGCGCCCGCACCGCATCGCCTTCAGGAACCTGCCCGCGGGCCCCGGCATCGGCTGGGAAAAGCGGGACCGGGATAGCGAATCGATGGCGATCGATTCGCAGACCGGTCAGATCTGGATAGGCTTCGAGAACAGCAATGCGATCTGGCGCTATGCCCCTGGGCTCGCAGGATATGAAGCGCGCGTACGTCCCCAAGCGATGCGCAAATGGCCTGCCAATGGCGGTCCCGAATCGATGGCGCGGCTCGCCGACGGCCGATTCGTCGTCATCAGCGAGGAAGCGCATATCCGTCGTCCGGACTGGACCGGTTCGGAGACGGAACGCCTGCACACGCGGCAGGCGCTAGTCTTTGCGGGCGATCCGACCGGGGCGGGGGAGCCTGAGCGATTCGCGTATGAGCCGTTCGGGCGATACGACCCGTCTGACGTCACGGCGCTGCCGAATGGCGACCTGCTGGTGCTCGATCGTGGGTTCAGCCTGCCGTTCCGATGGTCCAATCGGATATCGCTGGTTGCCGCGCGTGACATGGCGGCAGGGCGAATCGCACGTGGCCGCTTGATAACGACGATCGACGCGCCGCTGATCCACGATAATTTCGAGGGTATCGACACGACGGTCGAGAACGGCAAGACGATCGTGTGGATCGTGTCGGACGACAACCAGATGTTTCTCCAACGCACGCTGCTGCTGAAGTTCCGGCTGGATTGCTAGCCCTACAAACGCCGACGGCCCGCCCTGCGAGGTGCAGGGCGGGCCGCGGTGATCGCGTTACGACGTCGCTGTTAGGCGGCGACGGCCGATGCTGCGATCTTCTTGACGACTTCGCGCTTCAGGCGACGAACGCGAAGCGACAGCTTGTCGTCCGAGACCTTCACCAGCCAGTTGTCGAGGCCACCGTTATGCTCGACGGTACGAAGGCCGTGCGTCGAAACGCGCAGCTTGACGCCCTTCTCAAGCGAATCGGAGAGAAGCGTGACGTTCTGCAGGTTCGGCAGGAACGTGCGCTTGGTCTTGTTGTTGGCGTGGGAGACGTTGTTCCCGACCATCCGGCCCTTGCCGGTCAGTTCGCAGATGCGCGACATGTGATTACCTATTCAAGTGTCGGGAGGAACCCCGGAAAGGCGCGCGGATAGCTGGCACGCCGGCTTTCGTCAACCGATTGTGCGCACAGCGTGTCTTGCGATCCCTGCAAAACGTGTTGTGCAACCGGCTGCGTTCGGCGACGTTGTTACGCTATCGAACTGTTCAATAAAAGGGGATGTCTCATGCGTACGCTCTTGTCTCTCGTAGCGATCGTCGTGCTGGTCGTGGTCGGCCTGATGTATTTCGGGATCATCAATATCGACCAGACCCGCCAGGGCGTCGTTCAGGCCCCGAAGTTCCAGGCGGATGTCGCCAAGGTCACGCTCGGCACCGAGAACAAGACCGTGGCGGTGCCGACGATCAACGTCGAGAGGCCGGGCAACAGCCAGGCACCGAACTGAGCTTTACGCGGGTGTTTACGTGGGCCGGGCGGCGGGGCAGGGCCTGAGGCCATGTTCCCCGTTCCCGACCCGATGCGCCGCGCGCTCGACGCGGCACGCGATGCGGCGCTGGCTGGGGAAGTCCCGGTCGGCGCCGTGGTCGTTAAGGACGGCGTTATTATCGCGACGGCGGCGAATGCGCCGCGCGCGTTGTGCGATCCGACTGCGCATGCGGAGATTCGGGCGATTCGCGCTGCTGCTCTGGCGTTGGGGAGTGACCGGCTCGAGGGATGCGATCTCTGGGTGACCCTGGAGCCGTGTGCGATGTGTGCCGGGGCGATCGCGCATGCCCGGATCGCGCGGCTCTATTATGGCGCGGCGGATGCCAAGGGCGGGGCGGTCGAGCACGGACCGCGGTTCTTTGGGCAGCCGACGTGTCATCATCGGCCTGAGATTTATGCGGGGATTGCGGAGACCGAGGCTGCGGGCATCCTGCGCGAGTTCTTTGCTAGTCGGAGGTAAGATTCCGGATTCGGCGCGCGCCTACCTACTTCCGTTCGCCCTGAGCGCAGTCGAAGGGCATGGCGCAAGAGAGGGTGCTTCGACTTCGCTCAGCACGAACGGGGGAGGGGTGATCGCGTGATCCTTCCCCGCCAGGGGGAGGTGGCACCGAAGGTGATGGAGGGGGAGGGTATCGCAACAGCCGTAATCGCTTTCCTTCCCCTCCGTCTGGCAAGGGCCAGACACCTCCCCCTTGCGGGGGAGGATCAAGTTCTGCTCAGCCCTCCAAGCTCTTGGACGCCTGTTCGAACAGGTCCTTCGATAGCCCCGGCGTCCGCACGATCCGCTCCAGCTCCCCGCGCATCAGCTCCGCCCGCACCGCATCGAACCGGCGCCACCGACCCAGCGGCGGGAGAAGCTTTGCCGCGGTCTGTGGGTTCAACCGGTCGAGCGCGATCAGTTGGTCCGCGAGGAATCGATAGCCACTCCCGTCGGCATTATTGAACGCCCGCTGGTTCGCGCCGAACGCGCCGATCAGCGATCGCGCGCGGTTGGGGTTGGTCAGCGTGAAGTCGGCATGCTCGGCGAGCCCCGCGACGATCGCGCCGGTACCGTCGCGCGACGACTGTGCTTGCGCCTGGAACCACTTGTCGAGCACCAGCGGATTGTCGCAATATTGGCTGTAGAAGATGTCGAGCGCGGTGGTGCGGATCTCGGACTCGCTGCTGACCAGCGTCGTCAGCGCGCCCATCCGGTCGGTCATGTTGTCCGCCGCATCGAACTGCGCGAACGCGAGGTCCGCCGCATCCGCCGCGCCGCTCGCCGCTATATAGCCGAGTGCGACGATTCGCAGGCGACGCAGGCCCTTGCCCTCCGGCGTATAGGCGTAGGACTGGCCTTCACCCCGCGCATACGCCTGCCGCCATTGCGCATCCAGCCGCGCGCCGAGATCGCGACGCAGCGCCTCGCGCGCGCGGAAGATCGCGTCGGGATCGACGACGGCCATCTGGTCGCCGATGAAGCTCTCCGAAGGCAGCAACACCGCCTCCGCGCCGAAGGCGAGATCGAGATCTGTGTCGGCGAGCGTGTTCGCGACCGCGGCGATCACGGCCTCGTGATTCGCATGCCCGTCGGCGGAGGCGACCAGCGTATCGAGCATCAGTTGCTGCATCGCCTCGTAGCGCGCGAACGGATCGTCGTCGTGCGCGCTGAGGAAGGCGAGATCGGCGGCGGTGCGGTCGCTCTCGACCACCACCGGGGCGGAGAAGCCGCGGTTGATCGACAGCACCGGGCGCTCCGCCAGGCCTTCGAATTCGATCGTGTCGAGCGTGTCGTCGAACAGGACGAGGCGTTCGTCTGTCAACGCCGCACCCGATTCGGCACCGAACAGCTTCACCCGCAACGGCAGTACCATCGGCGACTTCACCGGCTGGCCGGGCGTCGCGGGTACCTGCTGTGCGAGGTGCAAGGTCGCGCGGTCGCCGTTGTGCGAGAGGCTCGCCGAAACGCGCGGCGTGCCCGCCTGCGAATACCAGAGGCGGAACTGGGTGAGGTCGACCTTGCCGCCTTCCTCCATCGAGGTGACGAAATCCTCGCAGGTCGCGGCCGTGCCGTCGTACCGGTCGAAATACAAGTCGGTGCCGGCGCGGAAGCCTTTCGGTCCGAGGATCGCGGCCATCATCCGGATCAGCTCGGCGCCCTTGTTGTAGATCGTCGCGGTGTAGAAGTTCGAGATCTCCTGGTAGGATTCCGGGCGTACCGGATGCGCGAGCGGGCCGGAATCCTCGGGGAATTGCGATGCACGCAGGCCGCGGACGTCCTCGATCCGCTTGACCGCGCGCGAGCCCTGGTCGGCGGAGAAGCCCTGGTCGCGATAGACCGTGAAGCCTTCCTTCAGCGACAGCTGGAACCAGTCGCGGCAGGTGATTCGGTTGCCCGACCAGTTGTGGAAATATTCGTGCGCGACGACCGCGGCGATCGCGTCATAGTCGTAATCGGTCGCGGTATCCGGGTCGGCCAGGATGTAACGCGAGTTGAAGATGTTGAGGCCCTTGTTCTCCATCGCGCCGAAGTTGAAATCGTCGACCGCAACGATGTTGAACACGTCCAGATCATACTCGCGGCCATAGGTCGTCTCGTCCCACGCCATCGCGAGTTCGAGCGCCTTCAACGCGTGGTGGGTCTTTGGGAGGTCTGCCTCGCGTACCCAGATGCCGAGCGACACCTCGCGACCCGACATCGTCGTGAAACTGCTGCGGTTTACCGCGAGGTCGCCGGCGACCAGCGCGAACAGGTAGGAGGGCTTCGGGAACGGGTCGTGCCAGGTCGCCCAGTGGCGGCCGTCGTCCGAGTCGCCCTGTTCAACCGGGTCGCCGTTCGCGAGCAGCACGGGGAAGTGCTTCTTGTCGGCGGTCATCTTGACCGAATAAACGCTGAGCACGTCGGGGCGGTCGGGAAAATAGGTGATGCGGCGGAAGCCCTCCGCCTCGCACTGGGTGCAGAGATTGCCGCCCGAAGCGTAGAGCCCCATCAACTGCGTGTTGCGATCGGGGGCGATCTCGACCTGCGTCTCGACGACATGCGCGGCGCCGGCGAGCGGGATGACGAGCTGTTCGCCGTCGATCCGCCAGTCGTTGATCGCGACGCCGTCGACCGTGACCGACAGCGGCTTCTGGCCCGCGCCGTCGAGCCGGAACGGTGCGGCGTGATCGCCGTTGCGCGTTACCGACAGTGTTGCCGTTACGCGGGTGGTGGAGGGATCGAGGTCGAAATCCAGTTTCGTCTCGGGGACCAGCCACTCGGGCGGGGTATAGTCCTCGCGGCGAATGACGAGCGGGTGGGCGAGACTGTTCTGGATATCGAGCATATGTTTGCGAATATAGGGCCGTGGCCGCCTATCGCCAGCCAAAGCTTGCGCGGGTGACGGTGGATGCTACGCCGCTGCAACACGTTCCCTTTGCAAGGATTTCCGGATGTATCGTCCTATCGGCGCGCTCGCGGTGCTCGCGCTCTCTACCTCTGCCCTTGCTCAGACTGCGCCCCAAGCTGCCCCCGCGCCGGCTCCGGTGACCGCGCCGAATACGGCCGAGTTGAACGCGAAACTTGCCGCGCCGCTGCCGGCGGATCAGGCGGCGATGAAGGCGCACGTGCTGTTTCTCGCGTCGGATGCGATGAAGGGTCGCGAGGCCGGCAGCCCCGAGTTCGACATCGCCGCGCAATATGTCGCCGCGCAATTCTACGCCGCGGGGCTTCGTCCCGGTGGCGACCAGGGCGGGTATCTCCAGACCGTGCCGCTCGTGTCGTACAAGGCGGCGAGCAAGGGCGATTTCGTGTGGACGGGTCGCGGGCCTGCGCAGCCGCTCGTGTTCAGTGAGGACTATGTGCCCGCCGCGAACGGCGCGAAGGCGGAGACGAGCGTTTCGGCGCCCGTCGTGTTCGTCGGCTACGGCATCGACGCGCCGCAATATGGCCATGACGACTACAAGGGCGTCGACGTGCGCGGCAAGATCGTCGCGTATTTCGGCGGCTCGCCCGCGCGGTTCGGCGGCGAGGAACGCGCGTTCTTCGGGTCGGGCGGCACCAAGGCTGCGATCGCGCAGGCCAAGGGCGCGGTCGGCGTGATCACGCTGGAGAGCCCTCGCTTGGCGAAGGTACGGACCTTCGCCAAGCTGGCCGACTCCTACGCGACACCGCGGATGACGTGGGCGAACCCCGACGGCACCGGCAAGGTCGAAGCGCCTGGCGCACCGTCGCTCGGGACGGTCAGCATGGCCGGTGCGACCAAGCTGTTCGCGGGTGCGAAGACGCCGTGGAGCCGGATCGTGAAGCAGGCGGACCGCGACAACGCCAAGTTCAAGGCCGTGCCACTGGTAGGTACGCTGACCATCGCGACCAAGACGAGCTTCGTGCCTGCCGCTAGCAGCAACGTCGTCGGCGTGATCCCCGGCAGCGATCCGGTGGTCGGCAAGGAGGTCGTCGTGCTCTCCGCGCATCTCGATCACATCGGCATCACGAAGCCCGTGAAGGGCGACGCGCTCAACAACGGCGCGCTCGACAACGCGATCGGCATCGCCAGCCTGATCGAGGAGGCCAAGCGCTTCACCGCCAGTGGGCAGGCGCCCAAGCGGACCATCATGTTCCTGGCGGTGACCGGCGAGGAGAAGGGGCTGGTCGGCAGCGATTACTTCACCAACCACCCGACCGTGCCGCTGACCTCGATCGTCGCCGACGTGAACCTCGACATGCCGATCCTGACCTACAAGTTCGAGGACATGGTGGTGTTCGGTGCGGAGCGCTCGACGATCGGCCCGATCGTGCAGAAGGCGGTGGCGGCGATCGGCGTCGGCCTGTCGCCCGATCCGATGCCGGAGGAGGGAATCTTCGTTCGCTCGGATCACTTCCGCTTCGTCCAGAAGGGGATTCCGTCGGTGTTCCTGTGGCCGGGCCAGAAGGGGCCGGGCAAGGCGGCGGTCGCGTATTTCATGGCGAACAATTACCACAAGCCCTCGGACGATCTGACGCAGCCGATCCTGTGGGATCAGGGCGTGCGGTTCGTCGATGCGAACTACCGGATCGCGCGCGAGATCGCCGATGGCGCGCAGCGGCCGGTGTGGAATGCCGGCGATTATTTCGGGACGCTGTACAAGGGGCCGATGGCTGGCGCGGCGGTGGGCAAATGAGCCGGCTGCTGGTCTTCGGTCTCGGCTACACCGCGTCGCGGCTTGCCGAGCGGCTCGCGGCGGATGGCTGGCATGTCGTCGGCACGACGCGGGACGGGCGTGATGGTACGCTCCGGTTCGACGATGTGGACGCGGTGACGGCGGAGATCGCGGCGGCGACGCACATCCTGTCGTCGGTGCCGCCCGAGCATGAGGCGGACCCCGTCCTTGGGCGCTACGGTTCGCTGTTGCTGCGGACGCGCGCTTGGATCGGGTATCTGTCGTCGACCGGGGTGTACGGCGATGCGCAAGGTGCGTGGGTGGACGAGACGGCACCGATCGGTGGTGGTCGCCGGAGCGCGCGGGCGGCGGCGGATGCGGACTGGCTGGCCATTGGCGCGCGGACGTTTCGGTTGCCGGGGATCTACGGTCCTGGCCGCTCGCCGCTCGACCGGGTGCGGCAGGGCAAGGCGCACAGGATCGAGCAACCCGGGCAGGTGTTCAGCCGCGCGCATGTCGACGATATCGTGTCGGGCGTCATTGCCGGGTTCGTTGCGCCAGCGGGGGCGTATAATCTCGCGGACGACGTGCCCGCGTCGCAGAACGACGTGGTGGCGTTCGCGGCGATGCTGCTCGGGATGCCCGCGCCGCCGTTCGTGACGCTCGAGGAGCTGTCCGCGATGGGGCGCGGATTTTATAACGAGAACCGGCGGGTGGCGAACGGGAAGGCCAAGCGCGTGCTCGGCTGGACGCCCGCCTGGCCCGACTACCGCGCCGGTCTGCGTGCGCTGAGTGCGATGACGAGTCCAATGCCCGACAGGATCGCGCCGGCGACGGCCAGCGTCGACCAGTGATAGCGCTCGAAGATCGTCGATAGCAGCATCGCGATCACCGGCACGATCACGCCCGAATAGGCCGCCTTGGCCGGACCGATCGCGCGGATGACGTTGAAATAGAGCGGGAAGGCGAGCGCCGACGCGAACACGCCGAGATAGAGGATGCCCGCGACATAGCCGAAGCGCGGCTCGAACACCGGCGGCCCGGTGGTGATCCAGGCGAACGCCGCGTCGAGGCTCGCGCCGATCAGCATCGCCATCGCGAGCGTCGGCGCCATCGGATAGCGTTTGGCGAACGCGCTGCCCTGGATGACGTTGGCGACCGACGCGGCCATCACGCCGCACAGCGTCAGGACGATGCCGATCGTCGCCGAGCGCGGCCCGTGCGGATCGACTCGCGCCTCGTTGACGAACAGCAACGCGACCCCCGCCATCGCGACCGCGCACCCGACCATGAGCTGTCGCCCGAGGCGTTGCTTGAGGAAAATGCGGCCGAAGATCGCGTTGGGGACGAGCAGCAGCGCGAACACCACCGCGACGAGCCCCGAGGTGACGTAATGCTCGGCGCGGTAGACGAAGTTGAAGTTGAACGTGAACAGCGCGATGCCGATCACGGCCGCGAACGCGTAGCCGCGCGCGTCGAATTTGAAGCTCTCGCGCTTGATGCCTGCGTAGATCGCCATCGCGATGCCGGCGACAAGGAAGCGGTAGCTGATCGACCAGCTCGGCGGCACGACCGCGATCTGGTCGCGGATGACGAGCCACGTCGAGCCCCAGATCAACGTGACGATGCCGAACGGGATCAGCACTGCCGCGCGGGTCGATTGCGGTGGGTCGGTCGGGCCGGGGGTCATAGTTCCCGGATCGCGTCGGCGAGCAGGGCGACCGCGTCCGCCGGGCTGTCCCAGGCGGTGACGAGGCGGATTTCGCCGGCGGCCCAGTCGTAGAAGTCGAAGCCCTTCGCGCGGAGGGCTGCGGCTTCTTCGGGGGTGGCGCGGAGGAAGACTTCGTTCGCCTCGACCGGGTGGACGAGGCGGTTGCCGGCCGCGGCGGCGAGCTTGGCGGCGGCGTCGTTTGCGGCCTTGGCGTTGGCGAGCCAGAGGTCTTCGTCGAGCATGGCGAGGATCTGTGCGGCGAGGTAGCGCCCCTTCGACAGCAGCAGCCCGGCGCGCTTGCGGCGGTATTGCGTGACGGCGGCGAGGTCGGGCTTGAAGAAGACCAGCGCCTCCGCGCTCATCGCGCCGTTCTTGACGAAGCCGAAGCTCAGCGCGTCGACGCCGGCGCGCCACGTCATGTCGGCAGGCGAGCAGCCGACCCGCGCCATGGCGTTGGCGAAGCGCGCGCCGTCCATGTGGAAGCCGAGCCCGCGCTCCTTTGCCAGCGCGCCGATCTCCGCGACCTCGTGCGGCTGGTACACGCGGCCATATTCGGTGGCGTTGGTGATCGAGATCGCGTGCGGCTGGACGCGGTGGACGTCGTCTGGGATCGCGTCGAGGACGGTGCGGATGGTGTCGGGGGTGAGCTTTGCGCCGTCGCCGTCGGCGAGGAACAGCTTGGCGCCGTGCGTGTAGAATTCGGGCGCGCCGCCCTCGTCGTTTTGGATGTGCGCGTCGCGGTGGCAGACGATGCCGCCGTGCGGCGGGCAGAGTGCTGCGAGCGCTAGGCAGTTGGCGGCGGTGCCGGTTGGGACCCAGAGGACTGCGACGTCGGTCTCGAACAGCGCGGACAGGCGGCCGTCGAGCTGCTGGCTCCACGCGTCGCCGGCATAGGCGGTGTCGAGCGTGTCGGCGGCGGCGATCGCGGCCATGACCTGCGGGTGGATCCTGGCGGCGTTGTCGGAGAAGAAGCGCATGGGGGAGACATGCTGCGATGCGGTGGCGAGGTCAACGGGGGTGTCGCCGCTCGGACGTTGGCGACCGCTTTCTGGGTCCCCGCCTTCGCGGGGAAACAAGCTGTCTTGCGGGCGGAGTCCTACTGCCCCTCGTCGAACCCCGGTTCTTCCTCCGGCGGTCGACGATCGTCGCGAGGCGGCGGGCCTTCCTGGCGGTCGCGGCGGGAGGGGCCGACGGAGATGGTGCCGTCCTCGCCCATCTTCAGGTTGAAGCCCATTCCCTCGATCTCCCCGCCTAGCGGCAGGATCGAATTGTCCTGCTCGTCTGCCGGCAACGCGTCAGGATCGACTTCCTCGACCGCGGGAGGAGGCGCGGCGATCGCGGCGATCCCCAGCGCGCTCTGCATGAAGTCGCGCCAGATCCGTGCGGGGATGCCGCCGCCTGACAGGCCGGGGTTCGACGAATTGTCGTCGTTGCCGACCCACACGCCGACCACCAGATCGCGCGCGAAGCCGACGAACAGCGCGTCCTTGTTGTCCGACGTCGTGCCGGTCTTGCCGAACGCGTCGACCGTCAGGTTCGCGCCGCGGCCGGTGCCGGTGCGGATCGAGGCCGCCAGCAGGTCGAGCATTTCGTCGTGGATCTTGCTCGGCATCTCCGTCGCGCCGCCAGTCAGCGACTGATACCAGCCCTTCTCGCGGACGTCGGCGAGGCCGCGCGGCTGGACCGGATATTGCTCACGCGCGATCGCGGCATAGGCGGCGGTCAGTTCGAGCAGCGACACGGTCGAGGTGCCGAGGCCGATCGTTGCCTCGCTCGGGATCGGCGTCGAGATGCCGAGGTCGCGCGCCGCCTTGATCACCGCCTTGACGCCGACCTGTTGCGTCAGCCGTGCGGCGGCGACGTTGGACGAGCGCGCGAACGCCTGGCGCAGCGTGATCGTGCCCTGATAGCGGCCGTCGCTGTTCTTCGGCGTCCAGTCGCCGATCGTCACCGGGCGGTCCTCGATCGTCGAATCGGGGGTTAGCCCTTGGCGCATCGCGGCGAGGTAGACGAACAGCTTGAAGGTCGAGCCGGGCTGGCGACGGGCCTGCGTCGCGCGGTTGAACGGGCTTTTCGCGTAGTTCTTGCCGCCGATCATCGCGACGACGCGGCCATCGGGACGCATCGCCACCAGCGCAACCTGCGCCTGACGCAATCCCGCGCGCGCGACGGTGCGTTCTGCTGCACGCTGTAACCGCGGGTCGAGCGTCGTCTGGACGGTCGCCTCGGTCTTGATCTCGCCGGCTTGGTCGCGCGCTTCGGGGAGGATCCAGTCGGCGAAATAGGTGCCGTTGGGGAGCTGCGACGGGCGGCTGCCGAGCACGCGCTGCGGCTGGACCGCATCGCCCTCCGCCTTGGTGAGGAAGCCCGCGTCGACCATCGCGCCCACCACGACGGCCTCCCGCTTGCGCGCGCCTTCGAGGTTTGACGTGGGAGCGAGACGCGACGGTGCCTTGACCAGGCCGGCGAGCATCGCCGCCTGGCCGACGTTGAGCTTGTCCGGCGTGCGGCCGAAATAATGCTTCGCCGCCGCGCTGATCCCGTAGGTGTTGTCGCCGAAATAGACGTTCGAGAGATAGCGCGAGAGGATCTCGTTCTTCGACAGCCATGCTTCGAGCCAGAACGCGATCATCGCCTCGCGGATTTTCCGCGTCGCGGTGCGGTCCGAATCGAGGAAGGCGTTCTTCGCGAGCTGTTGCGTGATCGTCGAGCCGCCCTGGCGGACGCCACCCGAGCCCATGTTCGCCCATGCCGCACGCGCGATCCCGCGCGGATCGACGCCCCAGTGCGAATAGAAGCGTCGGTCCTCGATCGCGAGGAACGCCTGCGTGACATGCGGCGGAAGCTTGGCCGCATCGACCGACTTGCCGATGATCGCGCCGCGCCGCGCGATCGGCGTGCCGTCGTCCGCGGTAAGCGTGATCGAGGGCGGGGTCGGCGGCTGGAGCGACTTCGACAGCGGTGCGGTGATCGCCAGCCAGATGATCGCGATCACCAGCAGGACGATGCCGATCCCCGCTCCGCGCAGGATCCAGCGACCGATCGGACGCTTGCGTCGTGGCGTGCTGGGGGTGGCGTAGGCCGCGCCGAAGTCGCGATCATACGGGGCCGAATCTTCGCCGTCCCGCTCCGCTTCGTATTTCTGGCGCAGGCGCTCGCGCTCGGTGATCAGCCGCTCGCGCTCATAGGCGTAGGGCTCGCGATCGCCGCTTGGGCTGGAACGGTTGGTGTCGAAGGGATCGGGGCGCATCGGTCGTTCCAGCGGGTCGGCCAAGCGGCGGACGTCAGGTGTATTATCGTTCTATGACAGCTCGGGCAAGTCTGTGCTTACGCCGTCCGTTCCTGCGCATGCTTAACGTGTACAGGGGCTTAGCGACAGCGGCACGACGTTCGCCGAACGAGAACCGACCGAAGCTGTTGTCATCGCGCGACGAAACGGGAAAGAGGATCGCATGACGTTCGAACAGGATAAAACCGTGGCCGCTTCCGACACTCCTCCCGCCGTTCTGCCGCTGGTCGTCGGCATAGGCGGCACGATCGGCGGCGTCTCGTCGACCGAGCGTGCACTGCGGATCGCGCTCGATGCGGTCGAGAAGCAGGGCTATCGCACGCAGATGTTCGGCGGGGCCGACATGGCGCGGCTGCCGCTCTACGATCCGAAGGCGACGACGCGGACGCCCGACGAACAGGCGTTCGTGGCGGCGGTGCGCGAGGCGTCGGCGGTGATCATCGCAAGCCCCGGCTATCACGGGAGCATTTCCGGTGTCGTTAAGAACGCGCTCGACCTGCTGGAGGAAACGGCGCGCGATCCCGAGCGGCCGTATCTGGCGGACATGCCGGTTGGGCTGATCGCGACGGCGTATGGTTGGCAGGCGACCGGGAGCACGATCGCGGCGTTGCGCTCGATCGTCCATGCGTTGCGTGGGTGGCCGACGCCGTTTGCCGCCGCGATCAATACGCAGGTGACGAAGTTCGACGACGAGGGCGGGGCGAGCGATCCTGCTGTGCTCGAGCAGTTGCGTCTGGTCGGGCGGCAGGTTGCGCGGTTCGCGCCGTTGTCGGAGCCGGCGAACTAGCCAGTCCGTCATCCTGGGCTCGACCCAGGATCCAGAGCCACGAACGGCGTCGTCAGCGGCTCTGGATCCTGACTTTCGTCAGGATGACGAAGGGGCGAGCCTTACTTCAGGCCGCCACCGAGCGAGCGGTAGAGTTCGACCGCGTTGCTGTCGCGCACTAGCCGCGTCGCGAGCAGGCTTTGCTGTGCGGTGTAGAGCGCGCGCTGCGAATCGAGCGTGTTGAGGAACGGGTCGATCCCGGCGCGGAAGCGGAGCTGCGAAAGGTTGTACGCGCCGGCCGCGTTGTCACGCAGCGACGTCTGCGCCTCGAGCTGGCTGTTGATCGTGCCGCGACGTGCCAGCGCATCGGCGACCTCGCGGAAGCCGGTCTGGATGCTCCGTTCGTACGTGGCCAGCATCGCGTCGCGCGTTGCCTTGGCGTATTGCAGGTTGCCCTTGTTGCGACCGAAATCGAAGATCGGCTGCGTGATCGACGGCGCGACCGACCATTGCTGGCTGCCGCTGCCGAACAGGTTCGATAGGCCGAGGCTGAGCGTGCCGAACGCCGCGGTGAGCGAGATGTTCGGGAAGAACGCCGCGCGCGCCGCGCCGATGTTCGCGTTGGCGGCGATCAGGTTGTGCTCGGCGGCGGCGACGTCCGGACGGCGCAACAGCACCTCCGACGACAGGTTGGCGGGCAGATTCTCTAGCGTCGGCGTCTTGTCAGGCATCCGCGCGGGGAGCAGGTCCTGCGTCACGGTCGTCCCGGCAAGCAGGTTGAGCGCGTTCTGGTCCTGCGCGATCAGCGTGGTGGCGTCGGCAATGTCCGAGCGCGCCTGGTCGTATGTGGTGCGCGCCTGACGCACTTCGAGTTCGGAGGCGATGCCGATGCGGAAACGGTCCTGCGTGAGCTTCAGCGTCTGGCCGAACGCGCGCTCGGTATCCTGCGCGATCTTCAGGCGATCCTGGTCCGCGGCCATCGTCAGCCACGCGGTTGCGGTTTCCGAGATCAGCGACACCTGGGCTGCGTTGCGGTTTTCCTCCGCTGCGAAATACGCTTCCTGCTGCGCCTGGGTAAGGTTGCGGATGCGGCCGAAGAGATCGATCTCCCAAGCCGAGACGCCGACATTGGCCGAATAGATGTCGACCCGGCCGCTGCCGGCCACAGCACCAGCACCGGTTCCGCCACCAACACCGCCGCCCGTGCCGCCGCCGACGCCACCGCCGCCGACCGCGTTGAACGGCGACTTCTGATAGGTCGCGCTGCCGGTCGCGCCGATCGTCGGGAACAGGTCCGCGCGCTGCACGCGGTATTGCGCGCGCGCCTGGGCGACGTTGGCGACCGCGATGCGGACGTCGCGGTTATTGTCGAGCGCGAGGCGGATAACGCCGCGCAGACGGTCGTCCGTGAAGAACGCCTCCCACGCGGTGTCCGCGGGCACGATCGCGTTCGCGGCGTTGCCGGCCGAATAGGCTGGCCCGATTGGTCCGCTCGGCGCCACGGGAAGCTCCGGGCGGACGTATTTAGGGGCGAGGTTGCACCCGGCGAGCGTGAGCCCGGCGGCGAACGTGAGCGCCGTGCGGCTGGAGATCTTGGTCGAGAACATCTGGATCAGGCCTCCTGCGGCCGCTGGTCGTGGGGCGGATGGCCGCCGTCACGGTTGTCGTCACGGGTGTCGTCGTCGGTGCGGACCTGATCGCGGTCCTGCCCCGAGCCGGCCTTGTCCTGCTTGAAGACGCGCTTCACGAGCAGGAAGAACAGCGGCACGAAGAAGATCGCGAGGACGGTCGCGGACAGCATGCCGCCGACCACCGCCCAGCCGATCGCGTTCTGGCCACCGGCGCCGGCACCGCTCGACAGTGCGAGCGGCAACACGCCGAAGATGAACGCGAACGACGTCATCAGGATCGGGCGCAGGCGAAGCTTGGCCGCCTCGACCGCGGCATCGGCCGCGTTCATCCCGTCGCCCATCTTCTCCTCGGCGAACTCCACGATCAGGATCGCGTTCTTCGCCGCCACGCCGATCGTCGTGATCAGCCCGACCTGGAGATAGATGTCGTTGTTCAGCCCGAAGATCATCGCCGCGCCGACCGCGCCGAGGACGCCGAGCGGCACCACCAGCAGGACGGCGATCGGGATCGACCAGCTCTCGTACAGAGCCGCGAGGCAGAGGAACACGATCAGCAGCGACAGCGCATAGACCGTGGTCGACTGACCCGAGGACAGGTTTTCCTCATAGCTGAGGCCGGTCCATTCATAGCCGATGCCGGGCGGTAGCTTGGCCGCCATCTCTTCCATCGCCGCGATCGCCGCACCGCTGCTGACGCCAGGCGCCGGCGAGCCCATGATCTCGAACGACGCCACGCCGTTATAGCGTTCGAGGCGTGACGGACCGTAGTTCCAGCTCGTCGTCGAGAAGGACGAGAACGGTGCCATCGCGTTGCTGGTCGTGCCGCGGACATAGAAGTTGCCGAGATCGGCCGGCGTCGTCCGGAACGGTGCGTCGGCCTGCACGAACACCTTCTTCACGCGACCGCGGTCGATGAAGTCGTTGATGTAGGCGCCACCGAATGCGGTGCTGACCGTGGTGTTGATGTCTTGCTGGCTAAGGCCGAGTGCCCCTGCCTGCGCCTGGTCGACGTTCAGTTTCAGCTGTGGCGCATCCTCAAGACCGTTCGGACGGACCTGCATCAGGCGCTTGTCCTGGCTGGCCATGCCGAGCAGCATGTTGCGCGCTTCGAGCAGTTTCTCGTGCCCGACGCCGGCATTGTCCTTCAGCATGAAGTCGAAGCCGTTGGCATTGCCGAGTTCCTGCACGGCGGGCGGCACGAAGCCGATCACCATACCGGCGCGGATCCCGGCGAGCGCCTGGTTGGCACGGGCCGCGACCGCGGCGACGCCGTTCTCCGCACCGCTGCGATCTTCCCATGGCTTCAGCTGGATGAAGGCGATGCCGACATTCTGGCCCTGGCCGACGAAGCCGAAGCCGCTGATCGTGAAGATGCCTGCGGTGTTGGCCTTCTCGTCGATCATGAAGTGATCGCGAACCTTGTCCATCGTCCGTGCGGTCTCTTCCATCGGCGTACCCGACGGCATCGAAACCTGTGCGAACATCACGCCCTGATCTTCCTCGGGGAGGAAGCCCGACGGCAGGCGCACGAAGATAAAGGCCATCGCGACGACGATCACGGCATAGACCAGCATCGTGCGGACCCAGCCCTTCTCGACGCGGCGCAGGCCGTTGCCGTACTTGCCGACGCCCTTGTCGAAAGTGCGGTTGAACCAGCCGAAGAAGCCCTTCTTCTCGCCGTGACCTTCCTTGGCGGGTTTCAGGATCGTCGCGCAGAGCGCGGGCGTCAGGATCAACGCGACCAGCACCGAAAGCGCCATCGATGACACGATCGTGATCGAGAACTGGCGGAAGATCACGCCGGTCGAGCCGCTGAAGAACGCCATCGGCAGGAACACCGCCGACAGCACGAGGCCGATGCCGACCAGCGCGCCGCTGATCTCGTCCATCGACTTCTTGGCGGCCTCCTTCGGGGAAAGCCCTTCCTCCTGGATCAGGCGCTCGACGTTCTCGACGACGACGATCGCGTCATCGACGAGCAGGCCGATCGCCAGCACCATGCCGAACAACGTCAGCGTGTTGATCGTGAACCCCGCGACCTGGAGCACGGCGAGCGAGCCGAGCAACACGACCGGGACCGCGATCGTCGGGATCAGCGTGGCGCGGAAATTCTGGAGGAACAGGAACATCACGAGGAAGACGAGGACGATCGCCTCGATCAGCGTGTGGATGACCTGCTCGACCGACAGCCGCACGAACGTCGAGTTGTCGATCGGGAACGCGACCTTGACGTCGGGCGGGAACTGCTTGGCGATCCGGTTGACCTCGGCCTTCACCAGCTTGACGGTATCGAGCGCGTTCGCACCCGGTGCCAGCTTCACGCCGAAGCCTGCCGCCTGCTTGCCGTTATAGCGTGCCTGGAAGCTGTAGTTCTCCGAGCCCATCTCGACGCGGGCGACGTCGGACAGGCGTACGGTCGCGCCGCTGGTCGCCGAGCGGACGATGATCGCGCGGAACTGTTCCGGCGTCTGGAGACGCGACTGGGCGGTCACGGTGGCGTTGAGCGACTGGCCCTTCACCGCGGGCAGACTGCCGACCTGACCGGCCGAGACCTGTGCGTTCTGCGCGGTCAGCGCCGACGTGATGTCGGTGACGGTGACGCCGAGGTTCGACATCTTGAAGGGGTCGACCCAGATTCGCATCGAGTACTGCGCGCCGAACACCTGCGTGTCGCCGACGCCCTTGATACGGCTGAGCGGATCCTGGAGCTTCGAGGCGATCATGTCGCCGAGATCGACCTGGTCGTGGTCGCCGTTTTCCGAATAGGCGGCGATGATGAGCAGGAAGTTGGCGGTCGCCTTGGTCACGCGAAGACCGGCCTGCTGCACTTCCTGCGGCAGGAGCGGAGTCGCCTGTTGCAGCTTGTTCTGCACCTGGACCTGCGCGATGTCGGGATCGGTCCCCTGCTCGAAGGTGAGCGTGATCGCGAGGTTGCCCGAGCCGTCCGAGGTCGAGGCGAAGTAGCGAAGGTTGTCGATGCCCTTCATCTGCTGCTCGATGATCTGCGTCGTCGTGTTCTCGAGCGTCTGCGCGTCGGCACCCGGATAGGACGTCGCGACCGTCACCTTGGGGGCGGCGATCTCAGGGAACTGCGCGATCGGCAGTGACCGGATCGCGAGGATGCCGGCCAGCATCAGGATGATAGCGATGACCCACGCGAAGATGGGTCGATCGATGAAATAGCGTGACATGGGCGGTTACTTCCCGGCCTGCGCGGAACTGTTGCTGGTTGCACCGGACGCGTCGCCGCCTCCGGGTGCCGCGCCGGCGGGCTTGGCGACCTGCTGCGGGGCGGCTGGCTTGACGGTCGAACCTGGGCGCAGGTTGAGCAGCCCCTCGACGATCAGCTTGTCGCCGGGCTTCAGGCCGCTGGTGACGATCCACTTGTCGCCGATCACGCGATCGGTGGTGACGGTGCGCTGCTCGACCTTGTTCTGCGCGTTGACGACCAGAGCGGTCGCACCGCCGCGCGGATCGCGCGTGATGCCGGCGGTCGGCGCCATGATCGCTTGGGCGCGCGTGCCTTCGACCAGCTTGGCGCGGACGTACATGCCCGGCAGCAACAGGCCGTTGGGGTTCGGGAAGCTCGCGCGCAGCGTCACCGCGCCGGTGGTCTGGTCGACCGTGACTTCGGAGAATTGCAGGCGACCCTCGATCGGATAGGTGCTGCCGTTCGGAAGGATCAGTTGGACGCGCGCGCTGCCGTCGCCGCGGGTCACGCCGCCGGTCGCCATCGCCTGCTTGAGATCGAGCAGCTGCGCCGCCGACTGGACGACGTCGACATACACCGTGTTGGTGCGCTGGATCGTCGCGAGCGGATCGGTCTGGCCCATCTGGACCAGCGCGCCGACGGTCACGAGCGACCGGCCGATACGGCCTGAGATCGGTGCCTTGATGCGCGTGAAGCCCAGATTGACCCGCGCCGACTGGACCGCTGCCTGCTGCGCTGCAACATTCGCGCGAGCCTGTTGCGCGGAAGCGGTGGCGTTGTCCGCCTCCTGCTTGCTGACCGCGTTCAGCTGGACGAGCTGGCCGTAGCGCTGCGCCTGGAGGCGGGTCGCGTTGATCTGCGACTGGGCCGCGCCAAGCTGGCCCTGCGCGCTGGCGAGTGCCGCGCGATAGGGAGCGTCCTCGATCGCGTAGAGGACCTGGCCCTTGCTGACCATCGCACCCTCGGTGAACAGACGATCGCGGACCACGCCGCTGACCTGCGGACGGACCTCTGAGGTCTCTACCGCGGCGATACGACCAGGAAGCTCGGAGGTGAGCACGACCGCTTCCTCACCAACGGTGACGACGCCGACGGTCGGTGTCGGCGGAGGCGGCGGAGCCTGCTCCTTGCCGCAAGCCGACAGCAGGGCGAGCGCGAAGAGCGCCACCGATCCCTTGAGGTTCAATTGCTGCATGTTAAGCATCCCGACGTCCGTGCAGATTAGGTTCACCGGAATGAACGTTCATTCCGCTTGCTTGCCCGCTAGGATTGTGCGAGCGGCCGGTCAACCTAAAAACGCGTCGGGAATATGATTTTGAGTGCAGTGCAGCATGAAATGGGAAGTCGGGAGCGTATCGTCTCGTCGGCCCGTCATCTGTTTGCGACACAAGGGTTTCATAAGACCCCGATGTCCGAACTTGCTACCGCGGCGGGGGTTTCCGTCGGCCAGATCTATCGCCTGTTCACCGGCAAGAACGCGGTAATCCAGGCGATTGTGATGGAAGATGCCGCGGCGAAGATGGCCGAACTGCAGACGATGAACGACTCCGTCAAGTCCGAGGGATTGTCGATCGAGGAGGGGTTCGTCGAACTGGCGCGGCGTGCTTTGTCGAAGGGCGATGAGGCGCTGTCGTTCGAGATCATGGCCGAGGCGCACCGCAATACCGATGTCGCCGACACGATCGCCGACCTGTGCCGCGGGTTCCGTCAGATGATCCGCGAACTCGCGTGCGTCGCCAATCCGGACTTGCAGGAAAAGGAACTGGAAGGCGCCGAGGAGCTGATCCTCGCCTTCATGTTCGGGCTGGGCCACCGCACCTTGTCGCGGCCGCGTCTGTCGGAGGACGAGACCGCGCGGTTGACGGGGCGGATGATCCTGGCGGCCGTGCGCGCGCTCTAAATAACGCCGTTCGTGCTGAGTAGCGACCGAGTAGCTTCGCAGAAGCGAATCGAGGGCGTGTATCGAAGCATCGGTTCCGCACGCCAACCTGTCCTTCGATACGCCCTCTCGATACGCGGCTATGCCGCTACTCGATGGCTACTCAGGACGAACGGTAGAGAGCACGACAGGCGAATGATTCCGTCGTTGCAACTTGCGCGCCCTACCGTACCGCCGCGCGCAGGGTGGCGCGGACGCCGGTATGCGAGGGGTCGTATTCCACGATCGTTTGCAGGCTCTGCGCCATCGCGCGGATCAGCTTCGTGCCGAGACCGGTACCGCGCGGAACCGCGTCTTCCGGGATGCCGCAGCCATCGTCTTCGACCGCGAGCAGGAACACATCGTCGTCGATCCGGCGCAGCGCCACGCGGACTTCGCCGCCGCCGGTCGGGTAGGCGTATTTGCACGCGTTGGTGACGAGTTCGGTGACGATCACGCCGAGCGACACCGCGCGGTCGGTGGGCAGGCGGATCGGTTCGGCGGCGAGGCTCAAGGCGCGGGGGAGCGCCTCGGTCGACCAGGTCTCGGCGAGTTCATCGACCAGCGCGCCGAGATACTCCTGCATGTCGACGCTCTCGACGTCGTTGCTGGTGTAGAGCCGGCGATGGACCTGCGCGATCGCCTGGATCCTGCGCTGCGTGTCTTCGAGCGCTTCTCGTGCGGACGGATCTGTCAGCGCGGTCGCCTGGAGGCGGACCATCGCCGAGACGAGTTGCAACGAGTTGGCGACGCGGTGGTTGACCTCGCCGAGCAGCGCCTCGAGCCGCGCGTTGCTGGCGCGAAGATCGGCTTCGGCGGCGGCCTTTTCGTGCTTCAGTAGCGCCCGTGCGCGCACCTGTTCGAACGAGGCGGCGAGCAGGTCGAAGAAATCGTCGCCGACCGTCTTCACGACGTAATCGGCGGCACCCGCCTTCAGCGCGGCGACCGCGATGCGGCCTTCCTCGGAGCCGGTGACGTACACGACGGGGGGCGGATCGGGCAGGCTGCGGAGTGCGTCGAGGGTTTCGAGGCCGTCCATGCCGGGCATGTAGTGATCGACCGCGATCAGGTCGAAGCGCTCGGCCGCGGCCTTCACGACGCCCTCGGCCCCCGTTTCGGCAACAGTCATCCGGTAGCCGCGGCGTTCGAGCGCACGCGCTGCCAGCCGCCGGATGCCGGCGTCGTCGTCGATGTAGAGGACGCGCGTTTCGCTCACTCGGCTTCGGGAACCTGGATCACCGACAGGAACAGCCCGAGCTGGCGGATCGCCTGCGCGAAACTCTCATAGTTCACCGGCTTGGTGATGTAGACGTTGCAGCCGAGATCGTAGCAGCGCTCGATCTCGACCTTGTCGTCGGTGGTGGTGAGCACGACGACCGGCGTGCGCTTGAGCGGGCTGCCCTCCGCCTTGATCCGTGCGAGGATGTCGGTGCCGCTCATGTCGGGCAGGTTCAAGTCGAGCAGGATCATCGCCGGGCCGCTCTTCGCGGGGCCATCGGCGGCGTTGAACAGGAAGTCGAGCGCGGTGGTGCCGTCGGTGAAGTGACGGATATCGTTCAGGATTCCGGCGCGGCGGATGTTCTTCTCGATGAGGCGGGCATGACCCTCGTCATCCTCGATCATCACGATACCGACGGTCTTGTGATCGTTCATGCTGCGTCCTGGATGGTCATGTGGGTCGGCAGGTTGAGCCGGAAGGTCGCGCCGTCGCCGAGCGTCGACTGCACGTCGATCGTCCCGCCCAGACGATAGGCGAGTGCGCGGACATGCGCGAGTCCGATGCCTTCGCCCGGCTGGTCCTGCGTGCCCGAGCGCCGGAACAGGTCGAACACGCGCTGGTGATCACGCGGATCGATGCCGCGGCCATTGTCGACCACCGACAGGATCACGCGTCCGCGTTCGGTATGGCCTGTCACGACGATCTCACCCGGGCGGCCGGGCTTCAGATACTTGGTCGCGTTCTCGATCAGGTTCGACAGAATCTGTTCGAGCGCGAGGCGATCGGTGACGATTCCCGGCATCGGTCGCTCGACGCGCACCACCGCACCGCGATCGTCGACGATGTGCTGCATCGCACCGACGATCGTGTCGACCAGTTGCGCCGGGTCGATATGCTCGGGGGCGATCGTCCGGCGACCTTCGCGCGCGAGCTTGAGGATGGCGTTGATCAGCCGGTCCATCTTCTGCGTCGAGGTGCGGATGAAGCCGATCGCCTCGGGCAGGTCCTCGCGCGCCGCCAGCCGTGCGTCTTCCGTCAAAATGTGCGGCGCTTCGGCTTCGGCACGGTCGACGAGTTCGGCGAGCGGCCCGGCGGCGGTCGCGAGTTCGGCGGTGAAGCCCATCACGTTGACGAGCGGCGAGCGCAGATCGTGGCTGACGATATAGGCGAACCGTTGGATCTCCTCGTTCGCACGGCTGAGATCGGCGGTGCGTTCCACGACCTGCTCCTCGAGCGTCTCGTTGAGGGTGCGCAGGCTGTCGCGCGAGGCGGCGAGGTCGGCGGTGTAGCGGCGGATCAGCAGGACCGCGAGGATTGCGACGATCAGCAGCAGCGCTGCGGCCAACCCCGCGACCGAGAGGAACAATGCGCTGGTGCGTTGCTGGCGTTCTGTGCGGATTGCGAGCAGGCGGACTTCGTCGGCGGCCATCGCCTGGAGGCGGTAGCGGATTCCGCGCATCAAAGGCACGCTGGCATCGACCGCGAACTGGCGCTGCGCCTCAGCGATCCGACCCGAGGCGACCAACGTCATCGACTGCGTCCGAAGCGCGCGCAACTGGACGAAGCGCGGCTCGATCAGCGCGAGGCGCGCGACCTGGTTGGGGTTGTCGCGCGTCAGGTGGCGCAGCTTGCGGATCGACGGGACGAGATTGCCCGCGGTCCGCGCATAGGCGGTCGCGAACAGCGGCTTGCCGGCGAGGATATAGCCGCGCCGCGCGGTCTCGGATTGCTCCATCTGAATCTGGAGCGTGGCGACGGCCTGGCGGACGTCCTGCGTGTGGAGGATCTCGGCGGTATAGGTGCGGTTGCGGACGGTGATCCAGCCGATCGCGATCGCCGCGGCGGCCAGCGCGATGAAGCCGAGCGTCATGAACGCGACCAGCCACCGTGCGACTCGCCCCTCAGACGAGGGCAGTTTCAGACTTATGCCCACCATAGGGCTTGCGGTGTAGGCGGGCGGAAGTCGTTACGCCAGCGATACTGACGCGTCCGCGGACCTAAGCATATTGATCTAGAGCAGCAGGTCATGCGCGCTCGCCTTGCCGACGCGACCGCCGCCGCTGCGCCGGTCCATCTCGTGGTTGGCGGTGAAGCGGATATCGGGATCGCGGTCGGTCATGAACGCCATCAGCGTCTCGTGATCGAGCTCGGACCATTCCTTGCCGCGGTCCGGGCCGTAGCGGACACGCGGAATGAGGCCGGGATCGCGCGACCATTCGAGCAATTGCGCAAGGCTCGCCTCGTTGAGCATGTCACGCAGGTGGAACGCGGTGACGTAGGCGTCGGGGAATGCGCGGTGCGCGGGGAGGCCGCGCTCGTGCTCCATGCCGTGGGGTTTACGCCAGTAGCGCAGCACCTGGTTGGAGAAGCTCGGTGAGTCGGGCCAAAGCCGCAGCGCGCATTTCCAGGTGCAGATCCACTCCGCGTCGCGGGTGAGCGCGGGAGTGCAGAATTTCTGCTCGAAATCGGCGCGGTGCGCGGCGAGTGCGAGCCGGCGCGGCCACGGATCGAGCACTTGCCGTGCGCAATCATGCCAATAGGGCGCGTCGGCGACATGCTCGTCGAGGATGTGGTGGATCGCCTGGGTCACGGGCGGGATCAGTCGGCCTGGATTGACGAGCAGGCTGCCGCCTTCGCCGTAAATCTCCCAGCGGCCGTCCTCGCCGAGCGCGACGTCCTGCCAGCCGATCTCGCAGACGCCGTGCGCGGGCGGGGCCGAACCGGTCGTCTCGAGGTCGACGACCCGGATCATCTGCGGTTGCTGTTTGGGCTTGGGGTAGGGGGGCGCCATGCCCGCCATGTGGGGACAAAAGCGCGCTTAATCCAGCGCGTATGCATCCTCATGGTCGATATCGAGTTCGCGGACGCCACGGCGCTGGCGCGCGCGGTCGACGAGCTTGCGCAGACCCTCGCGGCGGTCGCGTGCCATCGGGATGTCGCGCAGGGCGAACTCGCCGCCGCTCGTCGTGCGGTCGCTGGAGGTGAGCGTGATCGTGCCGATGTCGGTCATCTGGTTGAGCAGCGAATAGCCGAGACGGACATCCTTGATCCGGTAGAGCTCGATCTCGTCGATCGTCTTGAACAGGATACCGCGCTTGATGATCAGACGCTGGTCGGTGATCTCGTAGGAGGCGCTGCGGTTCTTGAGCCAGCGGACGCCGATCAGGATGAAGCCTACGCCGGCGAAACAGGTGAGAAGGGTGCCCCAGCCGGCAAAGCTGCCGAGCAGCCAGCGGCGCGTGCTGGAGCGGAATTCGTCGACTGGGCGCTCCACGTGAGGACTCCTTGGGGTGATGGGGGAAAGTAGGCGAGGGCGGTCGTGAGTCAATCGGTTGGGTGGCTTGTGCTGGTATAGCGACCGCTTGCCCCACCCCGGCGGAGGCCGGGGGCCAATTGGGGGACGTTGCTAACGAGGTGTGGCGCTCCGTTATATCCACCTTTCCAATTGGGCCCCGGCCTTCGCCGGGGTGGTGTAGTTCTCGCGGTTAGTTCCGCGTTACACCACTCGCGGCCAGTTGCGTGTCGACCTCCGCGAGTAACGTATCGAGCGCCGCTTGGTCCTTCGCCTCCGCGCGTACCGTCAGCATCGCCTGCGTGTTCGAGGCGCGGAGGAGCCACCAGCCTGCCGCAGTCGTGACCCGCGCGCCATCGGTGAGGTCCATCGCCACGCCATCCGATTTCAGCCGTGCGATCACGTCGTCCACCACCGCGAACTTCCGCGTGTCCTCGACCGGAAAGCGCAGGTCCGGTGTCGCCACCAGCGTCGGCATCGCGTCGCGCAGCTCCGTCAGTGAGCGCCCCGACAGATGTACCGCTCGGATCAGCCGCACCGCCGCATAGTGCGCGTCGTCGAAGCCATAATATTCACCGGCGAAAAACAGGTGGCCGCTGAGTTCGCCACCCAATGGCGCGCCGGTGCGGGTCATCGCGGTCTTCATCAGGCTGTGGCCGGTGGCGGCCATCACCGGTTCGCCGCCCAGCGCCGCGATTCGGTCGAACAGGGCTTGGCTTGACTTCACGTCGGCGACGATCGGCGCGCCGTGGTGCTCGCGCAGCGCAGGTTCGACCAATATGGAGAGAATCTGGTCGCCCCAGATCACCCGTCCCGAGCCGTCGACCGCACCGATCCGGTCGCCATCCCCGTCGAAGGCCAGTCCGAAATCGAGGCTCTTCTCCGTGACCAGGCGTTTGAGATCGGCGAGGTTCGCCTCTTCGGTAGGATCGGGATGATGGTTGGGAAAATTGCCGTCGACTTCGGCGAAGATCACATGATGCTCACCCGGCAGGAGCTGGACGAGCTTCTCGATCACCGGGCCGGCGGCGCCGTTGCCCGTGTCCCAGCCGATCCGGTACGCGCCGCCCGCATAGCCAGCCATCAGCCGCCCGACATAGGCGTCGAGCACGTCCGCAGTCGTGACTTCGCCCGCGCCTTCGCTCCAGGTGCCCGATGCGGCGAGCGCGGCCAGGTCCTGGATGTCGTCGCCGAAAAATGGTGCGTGCGCGTGCACCATCTTGAAGCCGTTATACTCGGGGGGATTGTGGCTGCCGGTTACCTGGATGCCGCCATCCACCTCTAGCGTCGCTTCCGCGTAATACAGCATCGGCGAGGTGCTGAGGCCGATGCGGACGACGTCGACGCCGCCGGCGATGAGGCCGGCGACGAGCGCGGCTTCGAGCTCGGGCGAGGAGGTGCGGCCGTCATAGCCGACCGCGACGCGCGTTCCGCCAGCGGCGCGGATGCGGGTGGCGAAGCCTCGGCCGATCGCGACGGCATCGGCGGGGCCGAGCGCTTTGCCGACGATCCCACGGATGTCGTATTCGCGGAGCGAGGTCGGGTCGAACTGGTGGGTCATGGGCCTGTCTTTCCGTTCGTGCTGAGCTTGTCCTTCGACTTCGCTCAGGACGAACGGTGGTTTGAGGTTAGCGCGCGCGCTTCAACAGCAGGTCGCGGGCTGCATTCACTCGCCGGGTCAGGTCGGTCGAGCCGCCGCGGTCGGGGTGAACCGAGGCGATCAGGCGGCGGTGGGCGCTGCGGATCGCGTCGGCATTTGCGCTGCTGTCGATGCCGAGGATCGAGCGCGCTTCGGCTTCATCCGTCACCACACGCTGTTTTGGCTTCGGGCGGAGGTAATGCCATGCCAGCCAGATGAAGACCGCGGCGACGATCCACTTCACGCAGCAACGTCCGGCGCTTGCTCGACAACTTCGGGCAGCTGCAACGCCGCCATCATCTCGCGCAGTTCTTGGCGCGCAGCGACGTGGCCGAGGCCCATGCTGCCGAATTCCTTGGCGTCGATCATGGTCAGGCCGGCGGGGAACATCTCGCGGTAGATCACGCGCTCGCCGAGGCCCGGGATGATCCGGAAGCCGACGCGTTTGGCCAGTTGCGCGAGCGCGTCCGACACGCGGCGCATGTTGCGCGCCTCGATATGCTGGAGGCGATTGCGCAGCACGACCCAGTCGATCGTCGTGCCGTCGGCGCGGGCACGCTGTTTCCGCGCGTCCCAGATCAGTTCGGAATAGAAGCTCGGGCGCGTCACCTGATACGTCTCGGGGTCGACCTGGCCGATCAGGTCGAAGTCGACGAAACTGTCGTTCATCGGCGTGACCAGCGTGTTCGACAGGGCCGCCGCGGTGCGCGCGAACGGATCGTCGCGGCCCGGCGTATCGACGACCAGGAAGTCGGACCCTTCGCTGAGCGAATGCCACAGATCCTCGAACTGGTCCTCGCTCTGCTCCGACAGCGTCGCGTGGCGCGGCATCGGCAGGGGAGAGCCGGTGCGCTTTACCGTCTCGGCGCGGTTGTCGAGATAGCGGCCGACGGTGCGCTGACGGTGGTCCAGATCGAGACACGCGACACGCGCACCCTTGGCGGCGAGCGCGATCGCGACGTGCACCGCGGTCGTCGACTTGCCGGTGCCGCCCTTCTCGTTGGCGAACACGATGACATGCGTCGAAGCTTGGGGTGAGTCGGGGCCCGTGGCCAACGCGCGTTTCCTTATTGATCGTAACAGTCACCCTTCATAGAAGCCGCGACCGCACTTATCGAGTAGGAGTTTCACGTGGACACCGTCCGGGACCTTAATGCGTTGCGCGAAAGCGTCGCCGCCTTCCGTGCGGCGGGGCAGCGCGTCGCGCTCGTTCCGACGATGGGCGCGCTCCACGCTGGCCATGTCGCGCTGATCGAGGCGGCGAAGCGGCCGGGGACCAAGGTTGTGGCGTCGATCTTCGTCAACCCGACGCAGTTCGGGCCAAACGAGGATCTGTCCCGCTATCCGCGGCGCGAGATGGCGGATATCCGGATGCTCAACGAGGCCGGGTGCGACCTGCTCTGGCTGCCGTCGGTCGAGACGATGTATCCCGATGGTTTCGCGACGTCGGTGCGCGTCTCGGGTGTCAGCGATGGGTTCGACGGCGCCTCGCGTCCAGGCCATTTCGACGGCGTCGCGACGGTCGTGTCGAAGCTGTTCAACCAGGTCGGGCCCGATGCCGCGTATTTCGGCGAGAAGGATTACCAGCAGCTTGCCGTCGTCCGGCGGTTCGTCGCCGATCTCGATTTCGCGATCGATATCGTCGGGGTGCCGACGCAGCGCGACGACGACGGGTTGGCGATGTCGTCGCGCAACATCTATCTCGACGACGAACAGCGCAAGCAGGCGGTCGCCCTGCCGCGAGCCTTGGGCGTCGCGGCGCGGGCGATCGCGAAGGGGGAAGACGTCGAGTCCGTGCTCGACGATGCGCGGGCGACGTTGGTGGGGGCGGGGTTCACGATCGATTACGTCGCGCTGGCGGATGCCGAGACGCTGGCGGAGAACCCCGCGGCGGAGCGTCCGCGGCGGTTGCTGGCGGCGGCGCGGATGGGCGCGACGCGGCTGATCGATAACATCGCGATAGATTTGTAAAGAACGCGTGTTAACCCATTAACCATTTCGTAGCCCGAATCACGGCACTCTGTCCTCACGAACATTGGGGGCAAGACCATGGGCAGCAGTTTCAAGAACGCGAATATCGGAATCGAACGCCGTCTGGCGGATGCCGCGCGCGGCGACGACCGGGCATGCTATGAACTGGGGATGGTGTATTCGACGGGGACTTCGGGTGTCGTCCTCGACCTGATCGAGGCGCACAAGTGGTTCAACCTGGCGGCGGTGTCGGGGAACATCGCCGCGCAGGAATGCCGGGCTGAGATCGCCGAGGACATGACTGCGCGGGAGATTTCGGTGGCGCAGCGCGCTGCGCGGGATTGGATGCAGTTGACGCAGCGCCGGGCTGCTTAATCCTCCCCGGAACGGGGAGGGGGACCGTTCGCCGCTTGGCGAAGGGTGGAGGGGGGGTGCCGCGGGCGTAGCGTTCGTGGGGCTTACCTTACGCAGCGGTACGTTTGGGGAAGCCCCCCTCCACCATCCTTTGGATGGTCCCCCTCCCCTTGCAGGGGAGGATTAGGCTTCCGCTTTTTTCTTTGGGGCGGCTTTCTTGGCGGGGGCCTTTTTGGCCGGAGCCTTCTTGGCTGGAGCTTTTGCCTCAGCCGCATCCTTCGCAGGTGCCTTCTTTGCCGCCGGCTTCTTGGCGGGCGCTTTCTTCTTCTTCGTTGCCGGCGCCGCGGCGGCGCGTGCGTCGATCAGCGACGCCGCTTCCTCGAGCGTCAGCTGGTCCTTCTCGATCGACTTGGGCAGCGTCGCGTTGGTCGTGCCGTCGGTGACGTAGGCGCCGTAACGCCCTTCCATCAGCTTGATCTCGGCCTCGGTACGCGGATGGTTGCCGAGGGTCTTGAGCGGTGCCTGAGCCCCGCGCGCGGTGCGTCCGCCGCCGGCCGCGGCTTCGGCAAGCTTCACGACTGCCGCATTCATGCCCGTCTCGAACACGTCCGCAGTCGTCTGGAGTCGCGCGTATTTGCCCGCATGCTTCAGATACGGACCGAACTTACCGATCGTCGAGATGATCGGTTCGCCGGTCTCGGGGTGGTTGCCGACCGTCCGCGGGAGCGACAACAGCTTGACCGCCCATTCCAGATTGAGCTCGCCGATATCCTTCGGGATCGACGCCATCTTGCGATCTTCGCCTTCGCCGATCTGCAGATACGGGCCGAAGCGTCCCGATTTGCGCTCGATCGGCTGGCCCGTGTCGGGGTGCGTACCGAGCGTCGACGGACCGGCATCCGCTTCGGCGTCGCCGCCGGGCTGCGCGAAGCGACGCGTGTATTTGCACTCGGGATAGTTCGAGCACGCGATGAACGCGCCGAACTTGCCGCCGCGAAGCGCGAGCTGGCCCTCTCCGCAGTTCGGACAGAGACGCGGATCGCCGCCGTCGGCCTTGGCCGGGAACAAATACGGCGCGAGGAAGGTGTCGAGCTCGGCGGTGATTGCGGAGGGCTGCTGCTCCATCACCTCGTTGGTGCGCGGCTTGAAATCGCGCCAGAACGCGTCGAGCACCGACTGCCACTGCGCGCGGCCGCCGGAGACGTCGTCGAGCTCTTCCTCCAGCTCGGCGGTGTAGTCGTAGCCGACGTATTTCTCGAAGAAGCGCTCTAGGAACGCCGTCACCAGCCGGCCGGACTCTTCGGCGAAGAAGCGGTTCTTCTCGATCCGGACGTAGGCGCGGTCCTTCAGCGTCTTGATGATCGAGGCGTAGGTGGACGGGCGGCCGATGCCGAGTTCCTCCATCCGCTTGACCAGCGAGGCTTCGGAGAACCGCGGCGGCGGCTGGGTGAAGTGCTGCTCCGCGTCGACCTTCTTCTTCGCAGGCGCATCGCCTTCACGCATCCGCGGGAGACGGCGGGCGTCCTCGTCGGCCGAGTCATCCGACCCTTCCTCGTACAGCGCGAGATAGCCGGGGAAGAGCACGACCTGGCCGGTGGCGCGCAGGATATTGCGGCCGGTGCCGTCGGCCATCTCGACCGTGGTGCGCTCCATCCGCGCCGACGCCATCTGGCTGGCCAGCGCGCGCTTGAAGATCAGGTCGTACAGGCGTGCGTGATCGCCGCCGCCGGCCTTGTCCTTGCCGAAATCGGTGGGGCGGATCGCCTCATGCGCTTCCTGCGCGTTCTTTGCCTTCGACTGATATTGCCGCGGCTTGTCGGGGACATAGCTCGCGTCGAAGCGGTTCGCGACGGCCAGCCGTGCGGCGCTGATCGCGCTCGAATCCATCTGCACGCCGTCGGTACGCATGTAGGTGATCGTGCCGTCCTCGTAGAGGCCCTGCGCGATCCGCATCGTGTGATCGGCGGAGAAACCGAGTTTGCGCGAGGCTTCCTGCTGCAAGGTCGAGGTGGTGAACGGCGGCGGCGGGTTGCGACCGGCGGGCTTGGTCTCGACCGACTGGACCGAGAAATTGCCGTCTAGCACCGCCTGCTTGGCGCGCAGGGCGTCACCCTCGTTGCCGATCGAGAGGCGGTCGAGCTTGGTGCCCTCGAACTGCGTCAGGCGCGAGGTGAACGCGGTGCCGTCATGCTCCATCTCGGCCGTCACCGACCAGTATTCCTGCGGCTTGAAGACGTCGATCTCGCGTTCGCGCTGGACGATCAGGCGGAGCGACACCGACTGGACGCGACCGGCGGACTTGGCGCCGGGCAGCTTGCGCCACAGCACTGGCGAGAGCGTGAAGCCGACGAGGTAATCGAGCGCACGGCGAGCGCGGTAGGCGTCGATCAGGTCGTCGTCCAACTCGCGCGGGTTCTTCATCGCCTCGGTGACGGTGGCCTTGGTGATCGCGTTGAAGGTGACGCGCTCGACCTCCTTGGGCAGCGCTTTCCGCGCCCGCAGCACTTCACGAACGTGCCAGCTGATCGCCTCGCCCTCGCGATCCGGATCGGTCGCGAGGATCAGGCGGTCGGCGACCTTGGCGAGATCGGTGATCGCCTTCAGCTGCTTCGACTTGTCCGCGTAATTCTCCCACGTCATCGCGAACGCATCGTCGGGATCGACCGAGCCGTCCTTGGGCGGCAGGTCGCGGACATGGCCGTAGCTGGCCAGGACGCGGTAATCGCTGCCCAGATACTTCTCGATGGTTTTGGCCTTGGCAGGCGATTCGACGATGACAAGCTGCATGGGGAAACCGGGGTCCTTACGTGTACGCGTACGAGGGTGGGGACGAAGGGGCGGTGCCGTCAACCCGGATAGGGTAATGCGCGACGTGCGCAAATGAGGTCTCGGATACCGCTTTTCGAGAGGAGTTCTCGAAGGGGCGGGCTAATTCCCGGATTATGCTGGCGTTGCTGGCACAATATCCATGTCGGTATGATGACAGTGACGCGTATCCTGTTGGCATGAAATCGCAGGCGTATGACGGCCGAGCCTTGCGGCGTCCTGAGACCAGGACGATCAGCGCAGGCTGGCGCGGCCGCCGGCATGACGTTCCAGGCGGCCACCGAGTTCGAGTTCGAGCAGCACGGTCTGGACGACCGCCGGGCTCAGGTGCGACTGGCGGATGAGTTCGTCGATTGCGACCGCGACCGGGCCGAGCAGGTCGGTGATCCTGCGGCGGTCGGCGTCGCTTGCATCTTCGGGGGGCGAGGCGGCGTAGGCGTCGATCGGGGAGCGGACCGAGCGCGGGTCGAACGGGCGGATCTGTTCGAGGATGTCGGCGGCGGACTGCACCAGCGTGGCGCCTTCGCGGATCAGCAGGTTGCAGCCTTGCGCGCGGGGATCGAGCGGGCTGCCGGGGACGGCCATGACTTCGCGGCCGGACTCGTTGGCAAGGCGCGCGGTGATGAGCGAGCCGGATTTGGGGACGGCCTCGACCACCACCGTGCCGATCGCGAGGCCGGCGATGATGCGGTTTCGCGAGGGGAAGTTGCGTGCCTTGGGCTCTGTGCCGGGGGGCTGTTCGGCGAGCAGGAGGCCTTCGGTGGCGATGCGCTCCTGTAGCGCGGTGTTGTCGGGCGGGTAGGCGATGTCGATGCCGCTTGCGATGACGCCGATCGTGGCGCCGCTGGAACCGCCGCCGAGCGCGCCGATGTGCGCGGCGGTGTCGATGCCGCGGGCGAGGCCGGAGACGATTGTCGTGCCTTCTTCTGCGAGTTGCAGCGCGAGCTGGCGGGCGAAGCGGCAGGCGGCGGCGGACGCGTTGCGCGCGCCGACCATGGCGATGCAGGGGCGGCTGGCATGGGCGATATCGCCGCGCAGGATAAGGGCTGGGGGTGCGGTCTCGATCTCGGCGAGCAGGCGGGGATAGTCCGGGTCGTCGAGGAAGAGATAGCGGGCGCCGAGTTTGGCGGTCGCGGTCATTTCGCGTTCGACTAGCGCTGCGTCGGCGATTTTTGGCGCGCGTCCGCCGCCGCGTTGGGCGAGCATGGGCAGCGCTTCGATCGCGGCGTCGGCGCTCCCGAAGCGGGCGATGAGCTGGCGATAGGTAACCGGTCCGATCCCGGTCGTGCGGATGAGCCGAAGTCTTGAGACCGTAGGGTCAGCCACTCTTTTGCCGGTTGGACCCGATGCGCGGCTCGGTACCCGAGAACAGCCGTTCGACGTTCTCGCGGTGCTTCCACAGGACGATCAATGCGAGCGCTAGGAGCAGCAGGACGAGGTCGAAGCGACCGAACAGCGCGGCGGCAAACGGTGCGCTGAGGGCTGCGGCCATGCCAGCGACCGAGGAGATGCGCAGGCCCGCGAGGAGGCCAAGCCAGACGACCGCGTAGACTAGTCCGAGCGGCCAATGGAGCGCGACGACGATGCCCATGAGCGTCGCGACGCCTTTGCCGCCCTTGAACTTCAGCCAGACCGGGTAGCAATGGCCGATGAACGCACCGGCGGCCGCGAGCAATGCATTGCCGGGGAACAGGTGTGCGACCAGCAGCACCGCGACCGCGCCCTTGGCCATGTCGAGCAGCAGCGTGGCGGCGGCGAGGCCTTTCCGGCCGGTGCGCAGGACGTTGGTCGCGCCGATGTTGCCCGAGCCGATCGTCCGCAGATCGCCTGCGCCGCCGAGCCGCGTCAGGATGACGCCGAACGGGATCGAGCCGAGCAGATAGCTCAGCACGAGCGATAGCGTGGGCGCGACCCAGAGAATTTCCGTCTGCAACTATGTCCCCCGTTCTGGAGGGGCTTATAAACGACGCGGGGCTGACGGCAAATGGCGTCGCTGGGCATCGATCAATCACCATCCGTCATGCTGACGAAAGTCAGGAGCCAAGATTGCGGGCGGTGACTTTCGTGGCTCTGGGTCCTGACTTTCGTCAGGATGACGGGAGGTCTGGTTCTGACCGGGCCATCCGTCCTAAGGACCGCGCATGGACATGCGCCCCATCCTGTTCTTCGATTCCGGTGTCGGCGGGTTGTCGATCGTCGGTCCGGCGCGCGCGGCGCTGCCCGATGCACCGTTCGTCTATGCCGCCGACTCGGCGGGCTTCCCCTACGGGACCAAGAGCGAGGCGGAGATTGCGGCGCGGGTGCCGGTGTTGCTGGGGCGGTTGGCGGAGCGGTATCGGCCGCGGTTGATCGTGATCGCGTGCAATACGGCCTCGACGATCGCGCTGCCGGTGGTGCGCGTGGCGCTCGATCTGCCGGTGGTGGGGACGGTGCCGGCGATCAAGCCCGCCGCGCTGCTGTCGAAGACGCGGACGATCGGCGTGCTGGGGACCGAGGCGACCGTGCGGCAGGCGTATGTCGATGATCTGGCGGCGAGGTTCGCGGGCGATTGCACGGTGCTGCGCTACGGCTCGGCGGCGTTGGTCGAGATCGCGGAGGCGAAATTGCACGGGCGAACCGTGGCGGCGGAGCGCTATGCCGCGGTACTGGACGGGTTGTTCTCGCAACCCGGTGGCGACGCGATCGACGTGATCGTCAACGCGTGCACGCATTTTCCGCTGGTCGAGGCGGAACTCGCGGCCGCAGCTCCCGCAGTCCGATTCGTCGATGGCGGGCCGGGGATCGCACGGCGGATCGTGCATCTAATGACAGACGAGTCGTGGGCCGGAGCCGGTGAAGGTACCGCGGTGTTCACGCGGCTGGGCGATGACGAGCGCGCGCTTGCGCCCGCGTTGGCTGTGCGGGGATTTGGGAAAATCGAGCAACTCTGACTGTCTGGTGGGACAATATGCCCGCTTGCGTCGTCAGGCCATCATGGCAATGTACGCTCAGGATGAGGAAAGCGATCACCGTAAGAGCGGTATTGCGCTGGAAACGAGTGAAAGCGAGGCGTAGTGCCCAAGCCTATGATTACCAACGGCATCTCGGCAACGGATTCTACCTTGGGTCCGCGAGTCGATTATTCGCGCGTTTTCACGCAGGCGATCGACCGGTTGCATGCCGAAGGGCGCTACCGCGTGTTCATCGACATTCTCCGCAACAAGGGCGCGTTTCCGAACGCGCGCTGCTTTGCCGGGCATAACGGGCCGAAACCGATCACGGTGTGGTGCTCGAACGATTACCTCGCGATGGGTCAGCACCCGAAGGTAATCGCGGCGATGGAAGAGGCGCTGCACGACGTCGGCGCGGGCTCGGGCGGCACGCGCAACATCGGTGGCAACACGCATTACCATGTCGATCTGGAGGGCGAACTCGCCGACCTGCACGGCAAGGAAGCGGCGCTGCTGTTTACGAGCGGGTACGTCTCGAACGAGGCTACGCTGGCGACATTGGCGAAGGTCTTGCCGGGCTGCATCATCTTTTCGGACGAACTGAACCACGCGTCGATGATCGCGGGCATCCGCAACTCGGGCTGCGAGAAGCGCGTATTCCGGCATAACGACCTTGCGCATCTCGAAGAGCTTCTCGCGGCCGAAGATCCGGCAGCACCGAAGCTGATCGCGTTCGAGAGCGTGTATTCGATGGAGGGCGACATCGCGCCGATCTCCGCGGTGTGCGACCTCGCCGACCGGTACAACGCGCTGACCTATTGCGACGAAGTCCACGCGGTGGGCATGTACGGCGCACGCGGCGGCGGTATCTCGGAGCGGGACGAGGTCGCGCACCGGATCACGATCCTCGAGGGCACGCTGGGCAAGGCGTTCGGCGTGATGGGGGGCTATATCGCCGCCGATCGCACGATCGTCGACGTGATCCGCTCGTACGCACCGGGGTTCATCTTCACGACGTCGCTGTCGCCGGTACTGGTCGCTGGCGTGCTTGCGAGCGTGCGGCATCTGAAAAGCTCGAGCGTCGAGCGCGAGGGGCAGCAGGCTTCTGCGGCAATGCTGAAGGCGATGCTCAAGGACGCGGGGCTGCCGGTGATGATCGGCGATACGCATATCGTGCCGCTGATGGTCGGCGACCCGGTGAAGGCGAAGAAGATCAGCGACGTGCTGCTTGCCGAATACGGCGTGTACGTGCAGCCGATCAACTATCCGACCGTGCCGCGCGGTACCGAGCGGCTCCGGTTTACGCCGGGGCCTGCGCATACCGAGGCGATGATGCGCGAGCTGACCGATGCGCTGGTGGAAATCTGGAGCCGGCTGGACTTGCGTAAGGCGGCTTGAGGCTGGCCCCGCTTACTGCGGGGCAGCACTGGTTAGTCGATCGTGATCGCGCCATCAGTACCGGGCACGTCTAGGACTTCGCCAAAACCTACCGAATGGAATCGCGTGTAATCGCCTTCCAAAGGGTTGGCGTAGACATGGACGACGCGCCGAATGCCATCGACCACCCAGTAGTGCGGAATGCCGCCGCGCGCATAGGCGAAGCGCTTCATCGTGGTATCGCGCGCGACCGACGTTTCCGCGACTTCGACGACGAGCAGGAAGTCGGCGGCGAGCAATAGGCGGTTTTCTTCCACCGATGTGCGTAGAACTGCGACGTCGCAGCCAAGCACCGTATCGTTACCCAGATCGACGCCAGCCTCGCCAACGATTCTCGACTCAGCAAATAGACGCGACAGGCGAATGGCGATCTTGGCCTGGCGCGAGGCGTGCGCAAACTGGGGCGGGTTCATCCGGACGAGTTCCCCTTCGACCAGTTCGACTTTCATGTCGTCGAACGCGCCGGACTCACCCATGCGCAGGAACTCGGCGGTGGTAAAACGCGCCTTTTCCTGCCGATCGGTGCGGAGACTCGCGGCGGATGTATTCATGACCGATTCGTACCATGAATCGAGCTAGCCCGCGAGTCGTGCGGTGTGGCCTTAAAGTGCGGCGGCGAGCATCGTCAGGACGCCCAGGCCGAGCGACAGAGGCACGCGTAATGCCATCCAGCCGGGCGGGGCGATGCCGGCACGGACCAGCGCGCGGTCGACGAGCAGTGCGGCGATAAGGCTGATGCCGAGCACGACCAGCGACGGACCGGGCCAGCGCAGGCCGACCATCCAGGGCCAGGCGGTGGCCAGCGCGACCAGCGATGGCGCGACGCTGGCGAACCAGAGCCAGCGCGGCGGCGAGTCGGTGCGTGCGGCGAGGCCCCACCAGAGACCGCCGAGGAAGCTCAGGATGATCGCGGCATAGGCGTAGGCGATCGCCAGCGCGGAGAACCGGCTTTGCGGATCGCCGCTCAGCAGCAACGCGACGGCCGCGAGTTGCGGTAGGAGTCCGCTCAATCCGAGCAGGCGCGCGATCGGCGGGATGCCGCCGGTCGCGGCGGGTTGCTCGGGCATCAGACGCGCGCGACCACGCCGGTGGCGACGACCGGTCCTGTCGGCAGGCCGGTCGGCGAGCCGCCGAGCGGCTCGACCGAGATCGCGAGCGTCGCGCCGGGGGTTATGCGACCGCGGTCGACGCCCTTGGGTACCAGAGAGGTCGGACGGCCCGAGAGCAGGCCGAGCGAATGCGGCACGCCGTCGCCGCCGATCACCCAGAGCTGCGCGACGCGCGCGTCTGGAACGCCGGGGCCGGCCGCGACGCGGAGCGCTCCGTTTGCGGGATCGTAGACCGCCGCAACAGGCGATTTCGCATCGCCGAGCATCGCCACAAGCACGCTGGTCGGGCGCGCGACGGGGATCGGTTGCGAGACGGGCACGGTCGGCTCTGGGCGGACCATGACGAACAGCAACAGCGATGCGGCGATCGCGCTGGTGACGGCGGCGAGCGCCGGCCAAGCGAAGCGGCTCGTTTGCTCGGGGGCCGGGGTTCCGTCGAGACTGGCTTCGATCCGGGCAGCGAGATGCGGCGGCGCAGCGCGTTCGGGCCAGAGGTCGAACAAGACAGCGAGGCGCGACCGCCACCATTCCACCTGCGCGGCGAAACCAGGCTCGGCGAGCACGCGGCGCAGCGCTGCCCCGCGTTCTTCGCCCTCGAGCAGGCCGAGTGCGAGTTCGGCGGCGGCAACGTCCTCAGGCACGCCGGTATCGGTGGTCGGATCAACCATCGAGGCAATCCTTCAGGCGCGCGAGGCCGCGGCGGACCCAGCTCTTCATCGTCCCCAGCGGCACGTCGCGTTTAATCGCGAGTTCGGCATAGGTGATGCCCTCGAAGAACGCAGTGCGGATCGCGTCGCGCTGCTGCGGTTCGAGACCTTCGAGACATTCGATCAGTTCGCGCGACGATTCGCTCGCCAGCATCCCTGCCTCGGCGCCTTCGCCGGGATCGGCGATGTCGGGCGCGTCGTCGAGCGGGCTCGTGCGGCGAACGCCCTGCGCGCGCTGCCAGTCGATGGCGCGGTTGCGCGCGATCGTCGCCAACCAAGTTATCGGGCTCGCGCGGCCGGGTTCCCAGGCACCGGCGCGTTTCCAGATCGTGAGATAGACCTCGTGCAGCACATCCTCCGCGGCTTGGGCGTTGCCGCAGATACGATGGGTGATGCCGAAAAGCTTCGCGCTGGTCAGCGAATAGAGTTCGCGAAACGCGTCGCGGTCCTCTTGGCCCGTGCGCAGCAGTACCTGGGAGAGGTGCGCGCGGGCGGCGTCGGCGTTGGCATGTGCGATAGTCACGGCGAGAACCTAGCGGCTAAGTCCGTCGCGGCAATAGCCTTCGCCGGGCTTCACGGTGAGGCAGTCGGTTTTGCCGACCAGATATTTGAGCCCGGTCGCGTCGCCGTTGGTCGGGCGCAGCGTTTCGCGGATGCCTTTGCGATCGAACGCTATCGTGTCGCCGGTCGCGATGCCGTCGAACTTGCCCTTGTTGTCGAGGTCCCATTGCATCGTCAGCGCGTAGTGGCCCGGGGTGTCGGTCGGGGCGACGTCGAGGACCATGCCTTCGACGCCGATCCAGCGGCCGGTGTAGTCGGGCGCCGGTTTAGGCTTGGGAGCGGCGACCTTGCGTTCGACCGATCCGGCAGACGTCATGTTGCCGTCGCTGCTCGTATCGGGGGCATGGCCGGAGCAGGCGGTCAGCGCGGCGGCGGCAAGCAGGGTGAGGGCTTTCATGGCGCTTCTCCTTTTGCGCGGTCGAACGAGCGCGCCTTGTGCTCCGTCATCCTGACGAAAGTCAGGACCCAGAGTAACGCAGAACTCCGCTTTGTAACCCTGGGTCCTGACTTTCGTCAGGATGACGGAGTGAAATGGGATGCCGTCGCGCCTCACGACCCGCGAACAGGTGTGGCAAATCCGCGCTCGGGTCGGTATGGGGCTGAGCACCCGATCCCCCGTCACAGGAATACGCCAGGTGCGCATCGCCATCGCGTCCGATCACGCCGCCGTTTCGTTGAAAGCGGCGCTCGCCGCCTGGCTGCGCGAGGCGGGGCACGATGTGCTAGACCTCGGGCCCGAAGGCACCGCCAGCGTCGACTATCCGGACTACGGGTTCAAGCTTGCTGCAGCGATCGCCAATGGTAGCGCGGACCGCGGCATCGCGCTGTGCGGCTCCGGGATCGGCATCTCGATCGCCGCCAATCGCAATCCCGCCTGCCGCTGCGCGCTCGTGTGCGAACCGCTGTCGGCGAGCCTTGCGCGCATCCACAACGACGCCAACACCATCGCGATGGGCGCCCGCCTGATCGGCGAGGAAATGGCCAAGGCGTGCGTCGAAGCGTTCCTGTCCGCCGATTTCGCCGGCGGCCGTCATCAATTCCGTGTCGACAAACTTTCCACAAAGGTCCCCGCATGAGCACTCAGCCCCGCGAACTCCACGACGTCCAGCCCGACGGCTTTTTCACGCGCGGCCTGGCCGATGCCGATGCTGCCGTATTCGCTGGCGTCGCCGCCGAGCTGGAACGCGAGCAGACGCAGATCGAACTGATCGCGTCGGAGAACATCGTCTCGAAGGCGGTGCTCGAGGCGCAGGGCTCGGTGTTCACGAACAAGTACGCCGAGGGCTATCCGGGCAAGCGGTATTACCAGGGCTGCGCGCCTTCGGACACGGTCGAGACGCTCGCGATCGAGCGCGCCAAGCAGATCTTCGGCTGCGGGTTCGTCAACGTGCAGCCGCATTCGGGCGCGCAGGCGAACGGCGCGGTGATGCTGGCGCTGGTGAAGCCCGGCGACACGATCCTCGGCATGAGCCTGGATGCGGGCGGGCACCTGACGCATGGCGCGAAGCCGGCGATGTCGGGCAAGTGGTTCAACGCGGTCCAGTACGGCGTCGATGCGACCACGCACCTGATCGACTACGACCAGGTCGAGGCGCTGGCGGTCGAGCACCAGCCAAAATTGATCATCGCGGGTGGTTCGGCGTATCCGCGCGTCATCGACTTCGCGAAGTTCCGCGCAATCGCGGACAAGGTCGGCGCGTATTTCATGGTCGACATGGCGCATTTCGCCGGGATCGTCGCAGCCGGCCTGCACCCGACGCCGTTCGGCCACGCGCATGTCGTGACGACCACCACGCACAAGACTCTGCGGGGCCCGCGCGGTGGCATGATCATGACCAACGACGAGGTGATCGCGAAGAAGATCAACTCGGCGGTGTTCCCGGGGCTCCAGGGTGGGCCACTGATGCACGTGATCGCAGCGAAGGCGGTCGCGTTCGGCGAGGCGCTGCAGCCCGACTTCAAGAGCTACATCGCCGCGGTCGTCGAGAACGCGAAGGTGCTGGCGGCGACGCTCAAGGAGCACGGCTCGGACGTCGTCTCGGGCGGTACGGACACGCATCTGGCGCTGATCGACCTCACCCCGCTGGGCATCACCGGGCGCGATGCGGACGAGGCGCTCGAACGCGCGGGGATCACCTGCAACAAGAACGGCATCCCCAACGATCCGCTGCCGCCGGTGAAGACCAGCGGCATCCGGGTCGGCTCGCCAGCCGGCACGACGCGCGGGTTCGGCCCGGCGGAGTTCCGCGAGATCGGCAACATGGTCGCCGACGTGCTGGACGGCCTCGCGAAAAAGGGCGAGCATGGGGACCCGGAAGTCGAGGCGGACGTTCGGACGCGAGTTCGTGCACTCTGCGCGCGCTTCCCGATCTATCAAGGATAAGTAGCATGTCGAAGTTCGACGACGTCCAGAACGACATCAAGGCGACCCCCGGCCTCGGCAAGAGCATGGCCAAGTGGAGCGCACTCGGCGCGGTCGTGGCGATCCCGGTGCCGGTGATCGGCCCGATCTTCGGCGCACTCGCGGGCGCGGGCTACGCGTACTACAAGGGCAAGAAGAAGGTCTGAATGCGCTGCCCCTTCTGCGGACATGAAGACAGCCAGGTAAAGGACAGCCGCCCCACCGAAGACGGGGCGGCGATCCGACGCCGGCGCCAATGCGAGGGATGCGCCGCGCGTTTCACCACGTTCGAGCGGATCCAGTTGCGCGAGCTGTTCGTGTTGAAGAGTGAGGGGCGGAGAGAGCCGTTCGATCGGGAGAAGCTGTTGCGATCGCTATCGATCGCGACGCGGAAGCGGGCGATCGAGGCGGGGCGGATCGAGAAGCTGGTGAGCGGGATCCAGCGCCGGCTGGAGACGCTGGGCGAGAACGACGTCACGTCGAAGCGGATCGGCGAGATGGTGATGGACGGGCTCAAGGGGCTCGATTCCGTGGCGTATATCCGGTTTGCGAGTGTGTATCGGGATTTCAGCGAGGCTAAGGATTTCGAGGCTTTTGCTGGGAGTGTTGAGGAGGTTGGGCGCGAGGGGTGATTCGTCCTTCCCTCTCCCGGCCTGCTCTCGTTCAGCCTCGTCCTTGTCCGGGTTTGTGTCCGCGCAACTGGCAGCATCACAAACTTTGCCTTATCGACGGTTCCTGACCCCTCTTCCGTTCGTCCTGAGTAGGGACTGAGCGCGGCGAAGGCCCGTATCGAAGGACAGGTTGCATGAGCTTTTACGCCTACATGCTCCGCTGTTCCGACGGCAGCTACTATATTGGCCACACCGACTCGTTGGAACGCCGTATTGCCCAGCACCAGCACGGTGAGCTCCCCGGATACACACACAACCGGCGCCCGGTTACGCTGATGTGGTCGCAGGACTTCCCGAGCAGGATCGAGGCGCTGGCGGCCGAGCGTCAGTTGAAAGGCTGGACGCGGGCGAAGAAGGAAGCTTTGGCGGTAGGCGATTGGGACGCGGTGCGCTTTCTCGCACGCAAATCCTTCGATACGGGTCTTCGGCTTCGCTCAGCCCCTACTCAGGACGAATGGGGTGGGGTGGATGAGCGGGATGGTTTGGCTGCCCACGATGGATTGGCCGAGCGCGATGAATTGGCTGAGCCTGACGACTTTGGTGAGCTTGGCGAGAGTGGTGGATTTGGC
This sequence comes from Sphingomonas faeni, assembly GCF_040407495.1. Lineage (GTDB taxonomy): Bacteria > Pseudomonadota > Alphaproteobacteria > Sphingomonadales > Sphingomonadaceae > Sphingomonas > Sphingomonas faeni_D. The sequence continues at coordinate 376,772 of NZ_JAPZPP010000003.1, forward strand.
GACGTGATTGACGAAAACATGATTGTTACGGACGCGGCTGGGGACAGCGATGTACTCGCGGATGGAGATGGGGCGGTTGGAGCTCCACCCCCCGTCATCGTCCTCGTCCGCCCCCAACTCGGTGAAAACATCGGCAAGGCCGCGCGCGCGATGCTCAACTTCGGGCTCACCGAAATGCGCCTCGTCTCCCCGCGGGATGGCTGGCCCAACCCCTCCGCCGGCCCCGCCGCCAGCGGTGCCGACATCGTACTCCAGAACGCCAAGGTCTACGACAGCGTCGCCGCCGCCACCGCCGACTGCGCGCAGGTGTTCGCCACCACGGTGCGGAAACGCGGCGTGACCAAGCCGGTCGCCACCCCCGAACAGGCCGCAACCGAGATCCACGCCGCCCTCGGCCGCTCCGCGATCCTGTTCGGTCCCGAGCGGTCCGGTCTCGAAACCGACGACGTCGCAGTTGCGAGGACGATCATCACGGTGCCGATCAACCCGGAGTTCGGGTCGCTCAATCTCGCCCAGGCGGTGATCCTGGTCGCCTATGAATGGTCGAAGGGCCTGACCGCCGAACGTGAGCTGTCGCAGCCGTCGATCAATCCGATCATGCCGCCCGCACCGCAGGAGGAGCTCGACGGGATGATCGGGCAACTCGATGCGATGCTGATGGGAGCGGGGTTCTTCCATCTGCCCGACAAGATGCAGTCGACGCGGCGGACGCTCAGGACGTTGCTGACCAAGCCGGGCTGGTCGAGCCAGGAGATCCGGACCCTCCGCGGGGTGCTGTCGTCGCTGGCGGGGAAGCGACCGCGAGCCTAGCGCCGGTCGAAGGCGGCGAGTTCGTAGGCGATCGAGGCTTCGACCAGGCGTTCCCACAAATCCGCGACCACGGCCTCCGGAACGCCCAGTCTCACCGCCTCGGCCCGCGCATTGTCGATCACCTGTGTCTTCCGCGCCTCGTCCCGCACGTGCCCGCGCTCGGGCTTGATCCGCGCGGCGGCGTCCATGTACGCGAACCGCTTGGCGAGCAGCGCGACCAAGTCGCGGTCGAGCGCGTCGACGCCTGCGCGGACGTCGGTCATGGTGGTGCAATCTGGGCCGGGGAGAATGGTCATGCGCCGTCTCTTGCCGAGCCCCATCCGGCCTGTCCAGCTTGACTCTGGCCCGCCCCCCGTCTAGGCGCCCGCCTTCGCAATGGCCCTGCACCCCGGTGAAGCGGTGGCCCTGCCTTGTCTTAACGACGACCAGCAGAGCGATACCGGGACCAACGTTGTTTGCATTTGCAAAGGTTATACTATGTCGAAGCGTCAAAGCGCGAAGTACAAACTCGATCGCCGTATGGGCGAGAACATCTGGGGTCGTCCCAAGTCGCCGGTCAACAAGCGCGAATACGGCCCGGGCCAGCATGGCCAGCGCCGCAAGGGCAAGGTCAGCGATTTCGGCATCCAGCTGCGCGCCAAGCAAAAGCTCAAGGGCTATTACGGCGACGTGACCGAGAAGCAGTTCCGCGCATGCTACCACGAGGCTGCACGTCTGAAGGGCGATACTTCGCAGAACCTGATCGGCCTGCTCGAGCAGCGCCTCGACATGATCGTCTACCGCGCCAAGTTCGCGCCGACGATCTTCGCGGCTCGCCAGATCGTCTCGCACGGCCACATCCGCGTCAACGGCGTGAAGTGCAACATCGCTTCGCGTCGCTGCTTCGTCGGCGACGAGATCACGCTGGGTTCGAAGGCGCAGGAAATGGCGCTGGTCATGGAAGCACAGAGCCTCGCCGAGCGTGAGATCCCCGACTACGTCGCCACCGACGGTGCGGCCAAGGTCACCTTCACGCGCGTCCCGACGCTCGACGAAGTGCCTTACCCGGTGAAGATGGAACCGAACCTCGTCGTCGAGTTCTACTCGCGTTAAGTCGAGTATAGCGAGACCGGCCGGTGGTGCTCAGGCACCGTCCGGCCACGTGGCTTTGCCACGGCGCGGTTTGGAACAAGGGCGGTCCCGCTGGGGCCGCCCTTTTTCGTTGCCCTACATCCCCAGCGACGCCCTGAGGAACGCATCCGTCTTGGACAGCATCGCGGTGCGCGCGACGTCGTCGTCGAGCTGGTGATCCAGCCCTTTGAACTCGACAAGTTCGACCCTGCCACCCGCGCCTTTCAGCTTGGACGTCATCAGCCGCGATTCGCCGATCCCGACATTGCGGTCCTGATCGCCGTGGAACAGCAGTACCGGGACCTTGATCTTGACTGCATTGCGCGCCGGGGATCCGGCCTGGATATGCGGGCCGTGGCCGATGAACGCATCGACCTGTATGAAATTGGTGAAGCCACGTGATTCCTCACGCAACGCGTCGAGATCGGTGACGGGCGCGATGCCGACGATTGCCCTGAACAGGCCGGGATCGAGTACCGACGATTGCAACGCGGCATAGCCCCCATAGGACCAGCCGACGATCGCGAGCTTCTCGGGGGCGGCGATTCCCTGCGATACCAGCCAGCGGCCGGCGTCGTCGACGTCGCCGACTGCCGTCCGCCACGACTGGAAACCGTTTTTCTGGAACCACGCCGAACCATAGCCGGTCGAGCCGCGAAAATTGGGCTGCAGCACTGCAAATCCCCGTGCGGCGAAGAACTGTGAAAGCCAGTCAAAGCCCCATTCGTCGCGGGCACCCGGGCCGCCATGCGGTATCACGATCGCGGGAAGGCCTTTGGCCGTGCCGCCTGGGCCGTCGCTCCCGGCGGGCAAGGTGAGATAGCCGGGTATCATCGTTCCATCGGCAGCGCGGAAGCTGATCGACTTCACGCTGGCGAGTTTGGTGTTCTCGATCGCCTGCCGTGCGGGGGCGACCTCGCTCATCGCCTTTGTGGTCCGGTCGAGCAGATAATAGCGGCCGGGATCGACGTCGCTGCCGGCGAACAGCAACAGCTTGGTTTCGTCCGCGCTCGCATCGACGAAGGTGATCAGCGGATGGCCAGGCAGCGCCTTGCGGATCGAGGCGGCAAGCTTGTTCAGCGCAGGGTCGAAGAACTCCGCCTCGCGGCGATCGGTGGCATAGGACGCGCCGACGACACGCCTCTGTCGGCCGATCCGGATCAGCTGGTCGACATCGACATCGGGCCGCGCAAGTACGAGATTGCGCTTGAGGCTGCCATCGAGCGCGATACTGTACAGCGCTTGGCGGCCATCCTTGTCGTCGAAGCCGTACGCGACGTTCAAGGCGGGGTCGACCGCATAGGGATCGAAGCCGGCATCGCTGCCGCTCGCCTGGTCGACGACCTGGCTGAGCGGCAGCCAGTTGCGTTCACCCGGCTTGCGGTATGAATAGGTGATCTTGCCGCGGTCGTACCCGGAGCCGGATCTGTCGCGTGTACCGACGATCCGGACGGTACCGTGGCCATCGCTAATATATTCAGCGCCGCCGGCCCGCGCTGGCTCGATCGTGCGGCGCGCGAGCGTGACGGTATCGATCCGCTCGACGCCGAGGCCATCCGCGCTGCTTGCAAGCCGCGTCCCCAGTGTGTTCTCGGGGACGAACGTGCGCGTCATCAATACCGCACCTGTCCCGCCATCGGCCGTCCAGTCTATGATGGTGCCGCCATCCTGCATGATGCCGAGCGAGCGGTCGTTGGTGCGCGCGCTCAGTATCTTCATGTTGCCGCCGCTACTGTCGATCGCGAGCACGCGGCTGAAGGCAAGCAGCCCGACCCCGGTTTGCGACGTGGTGGCGATACGGCAGACCAGCCGGGTGTTACTCGACCAGCGGCAATCCCGGAGGTTTTCGGGATCGCCGGACGACCACAGGATAGCCTTGCCGACCTCGCCATCGGCCATGTCGACGATCCGCAGGACGGCGCCGCGTCCAGTGGTCGGAGAGATGACCGCGATGTGGGTGCCGTCGGGCGATAGGCTCAGTTGCTGAATTTCGCGTGCGCCGAACATTGCCGCGACCGGGCCGACAGGTTCCGTCGCTGCCTGCACCGGTAGGACCACCATAATTGCCCATACCGCCGCGCTCGCGCGCAGTCCCCATTTCAACCGCATCGTTGTCTCCCCTGAAATCCCTGGGCAGCAACCTATCAATATCCGGCGAAGCGACAAGCTCGGCGATGCTTGCGTGCCCCCGGGTGCGCTGCCAGAACACGCGCCACTGTTCGGGAGACGACCATGCGCGCTGTAATCCTGCCACTGTTGCTGTTGGGAACCGCCGCGTCGGCGCAGACTCCCGCCATCTCGGTCGAGACGTTGAAGACCGTGACGCAGGTGTTGTCGTCGGACGCGTACGAAGGCCGTGCGCCGACTACGCCTGCGGAGACGAAGACGGTCGCGTATATCGTCGAGCGGATGAAGGCGGCGGGACTGAAGCCCGGCAACAAGGGATCGTGGACGCAGGACGTGCCGATGGTCCAGATCACCGCGGGCAACGTGCAACCGTATGTGTTCTCTGGTGGCAAGACCCCCGTCAGCCTGAACTTCCGCACCGACATGGTCGCGGGCACCTACCGCGTCGTGCCGAAGGTATCGGTGGCGAACAGCGACGTTGTGTTCGTCGGCTACGGCATCACCGCGCCTGAAAAGGGCTGGGACGATTATGCCGGCACCGACGTGAAGGGGAAGACCGTGGTCATCCTCATCAACGACGCCGACTGGCAGACGATGTCGCGCGAGGGGCCGTTCGAGGGCCGTGCGATGACGTGGTACGGGCGCTGGCCATACAAGTTCGAGAACGCGGCCAAGCACGGCGCGGCGGCGGCGATCATCGTCCACGATACCGAGCCGGCGGCATATCCGTGGGCGGTGGTGCAGTCGTCCTGGACCGGGCCGCAGCTCGAGTTGGACGAGAAGGGCGATCATCTCGATCAGTCGCAGATCGTCGGCTGGATGCAGAAGCCGGCCGCCGAGCGCGTGTTCGCGAGCGCGGGCAAGGATTACGCCACGCTGGCGGCGGCGGCGAAGGTGAAGGGGTTCAAGGCGGTGCCGCTCGGGCTGAAGTTCGCGGGTGGGTTCGATAACACGATCAAGCGGCAGGCGTCGAAGAACGTGATCGGCGTGCTGCCCGGTACTGCCGCCCCGAATGATTACGTGATGTATTCGGCGCATTGGGATCATCTCGGGCGTTGCGATGCGGTCGATGGCGACGACATCTGTAACGGCGCTGCGGACAATGCGAGCGGGGTCGCCGGGCTGGTGACGTTGGCCGAGGCTCAGGTGAAGGCCGGGCCTGCCAAGCGCTCGATCGCGTTCCTAGCGGTGACGGCGGAAGAGTCCGGGCTGCTCGGCTCGCGCTATTATGCCGAGCATCCGATCTATCCGCTCGCTCGGACCGTCGGCGGGGTGAACATGGACGTGCTGAACGTCGATGGGCGGGCGAAGGACTTCGTGCTGACCGGCGCGGGGAAGTCCGAGATCGAGGATCTGGTGAAGCCGTTCGTCGCCGCCGAGGGCCGTGTGATCGGCGTCGAGGCGAATCCTGAGCGCGGCGGCTATTACCGGTCGGATCACTTCAGTTTTGCGAAGCTGGGCGTGCCGATGCTCGATGGCGGCAGCGGCGAGGACCTTGTCGTTGGCGGCACCGCAGCGGGGCATGCGGCGCGCGAGGATTATGTCGCGCACCGGTATCACAAGCCGGCGGACGAATATGACGCCAAGTGGGACTGGTCGGGCGCGGTCGAGGACCTGACGATCTATTACGGGCTCGGGCGCAAGCTCGCGGACGATACCAGTCTGTGGCCGAACTGGTATAAGACCGCCGAATTCCGCGGCATCCGTGACCGCGATCGCGCAGGAGCCAAGTAAGTGACCACGACTGTCTCGACACCCGCCGAATGGGCGCACCACAAGGCCGTCTGGATCGGCTTTCCGAGCCATGCGGACCTGTGGCTGGAGGATCTGGAGCCTGCGCGGGATGAGGTCGTTGCGTTTGCCAAGGCGGTCCACGCCGGAGGCAGGGGCGAGACGGTGATCTTGGTCGCGGCGGACGTCGGCTCGGCAACCACCGCAAAGCGGCTCGCGCCATTCGCGCAGGTGGTGGTCGAGCCGTTCGGCGATATCTGGCTGCGTGATACCGCCCCGATCATCGTCGGCGATGGCAGCGCGCGGGACTTCCGGTTCAATGGCTGGGGCGGGAAGTACGACCTGCCCGGCGACGACACGATCGGTCAGCGGCTGGCGGAGAGCCGGAACAAGCGCGTGGAGACTTGCGATTGGGTGCTCGAAGGTGGCGCGATCGATGGCGATGGTACCGGGACGGTGGTGACGACGCAGCAGTGCCTGCTCAACCGCAACCGCAATCCGTCGCTGACCAAGGCGGAGATCGAGGCGCGGCTGGCGTCGGACCTCGGCTATACCCGCGTGGTGTGGCTGGGCGACGGCTTGGTCAACGATCACACCGACGGCCATGTCGACAATCTCGCGCGGTTCGTCGGCGAGGGGCGCGTGGCGATCCCGAAGGCGACCGACAATGATCCGAACTGGCAGGTGTATCAGAACGCGGCGCGCGACGCCGAGGCGGCCGGGCTTGAGATCGTGACGATCCCGTCGCCGGGCCGCGTGCTGCGCGACGAGGAGGTCGTGCCGGCGAGCTATATGAACTTCTACATCGGCAATGCCGCGGTGGTGGTGCCGTTGTATGGGGCGGAGAATGATGCGGCGGCGGTCGTCGCGATCCAGGCCTTGTTCCCGGATCGCGAGGTTGTCGGGCAACGCGCGGATCATATCCTGACGGGGGGCGGGAGCTTCCACTGCATCTCGCAGCAGATTCCAGGGTAGCCCGGTAACTGCCGTTCGTCCTGAGTAGCTGTCGAGTAGCTCCGCAAGGAGCGTATCGAGACGGCGTATCGAAGGACAGGTCGGCGCGTCGAACCTGTACCTCGATACGAGCCTTCGATACGCCCAAGCGGGCTACTCGGTCTCTCGGCACGAACGGTAGGGGAGTTGCCGTGTTTGTCCCGTCCCTTGAATTAACCACCGCCCTGGCGAAGGCCCGGGCCCAATTAGGGGACGTAGCCAACGGAGGGCTGGCCTTCGTTACTCCAACCTTTCCAATTGGGCCCGGCCTTCGCCGGGGTGGTGCTAGCTGGCCGAGTTCAGCGGCTCCAGCGGGCCCAAATTGCGGTGGGGAGCGTTACCCCGCGCGCTTCTTCGCGGACGCCGAGTTCGCCGACTTCGACCTTGCCGGGCAAGTCCGCGAACACCTGGTTCAGCAACTCCCCGATCGCCATCGCGGACATGCGGACCGCGTAGACCGTCAGGAACAGGAACCGCGAGTTCTCGTCGAGCAGCTTCCGGCAGTCGGCGATCAGCTTGGGGAGATCGTCCTCAAGCCGCCAGACCTCGCCTTCCGGCCCACGCCCATATTTCGGCGGATCGAGGAGGATTCCATCATACCGCCGCCCGCGCCGAACCTCGCGCGCGACGAACTTCGCCGCGTCGTCGGTCATCCAGCGGATCGGCGCGTCGGCCATCCCCGACAGTTTCGCGTTGGCCTTGGCCGCCTCGACCGACTTCTTCGACGCGTCGACGTGCACCATGCGGACGCCCTTGGTGGCCATCGCCAGCGTGCCGACGCCGGTGTAGCCGAACAGGTTCATGCATTCGGGCGAGTCGACTCCGGCGACGCGCTCGCGCATCCAGCTCCACACCGGCGCCATGTCGGGAAAGAAGCCGAGGTGGCGGAACGGGGTCGTCTGCGCGGTGTATGACACCTCGTTCCACTTGAGCGTCCAGCCTTCGCGCGGCACGGGCTCCGAAAATTCCCAGCGACCGCCGCCGTCTTCGTCCGAGCCGGGGACGAATTCGCCCTGCGCTTGCCAGTCGGTCGAGGCGGGCGCCCACATCGCCTGCGGCTCGGGGCGGATGAAGCGGAAGCGGCCATAGCGTTCGAGCTTCTTGCCGTGGCCGGAGTCGATCAGGCCGTAATCCGCCCAGGGTTCGCCGATGAGGGTGTGCAGCTTCATGCCGACGGCTTCGCGCGCTCGGTGATGTAGGCGGTGATCGCCTCGAACGTTGCTGGGAGGGTAGCGTAGCGCTCCTCGCGGTCGAACAGGTCGCCGACGCGGGTGGGCAGTGAGGGGCGGACGCCGGTGGCGCGCTCGACCGCGTCGCCGAACTTGGCGGGGTGCGCGGTGGCGAGCGTCACGATGGGAACGCCCGCCGGGACTTCGGTGCGGAGCGCAGCGGCGAGGCCGATCGCGGTGTGCGGGTCGATCACTTGCCCCGCATGCTCGTGCGCCCAGCGCATCGCCAGCGTCATGTCGTCGAGGTCGATCCGCTCGCTCTGGAACAGCGCGGAGGCACCTTGCGATTGGGCATTGGTGAGACGCATCGCACCCGATGATTCGAAGCCGGCCATTTGTGCGGCCAGCGCTGCGCCGTCGCGGTCGCCGAGGTCGAACAACAGGCGTTCGAAGTTCGAGCTCACCTGGATGTCCATCGACGGGGTCGGGGTCTGCTGGACGCCGCCCTTCGAATAATCGCCGGTGCTGAGCGCGCGGTGGAGGATGTCGTTGACGTTGGTCGCGACCACCAGCTTGGCGACCGGCAGCCCCATCTTCGCCGCGACATAGCCCGCGAACACGTCGCCGAAATTGCCGGTCGGGACCGCGAACGCGACTTCGCGATCGGGCGCGCCGAGGCGGACCGCGGCGTAGAAGAAGTACACCACCTGCGCCATCAGTCGGGCCCAGTTGATCGAGTTGACCGCCGACAGCGCGAACTTGGTCGAGAAGGCGCGATCGTTGAACATCACCTTCACCAATGCCTGGGCGTCGTCGAAGCTGCCCTCGATCGCGATGTTATAGACGTTGGGGCTGAGCACCGTGGTCATCTGGCGGCGCTGCACGTCGGAGATGCGGCCGACCGGGTGGAGCATGAAGATGTCGATCCCCTCGCGCCCCGCGACCGCGTCGATCGCGGCCGAACCGGTGTCGCCGCTGGTCGCGCCGACGATCGTCAGGCGCTTGTCGGTGCCGGCGAGGAAGCGTTCAAAGAACAGCCCCAGCAGCTGGAGCGCGACGTCCTTGAACGCGAGCGTCGGGCCGTGGAAGAGCTCGAGCAGCCACTGGTCGTGGTCGAGCTGCACGAGTGGGACGACTGCTGCGTGCGAGAAGCGGCCGTACGCCTGTTCGCAGAGCGCCTTCAGTTCGTCGCGCGTCATCGCGTCGCCGACGAACGGGGCCATTACGGCGACCGCGGTGTCGACGTACGACAGGCCCGCGAGTGCGGCGATCTCGTCGCGGGTCATCGTCGGCCATGCCTCGGGGAGGTACAGCCCGCCATCGGAGGCGAGACCGGCGAGCGTCGCCGCTTCGAAATCGAGGATCGGCGCCGAGCCGCGGGTGCTGATGTAACGCATGGCCAAGCGGTTAGCGAATGGGCGGGGAGGCGACAAGCTGCGGGCGTTGTCCGTTTTCCTGCGAACGCAGGAATCCAGGGTTACGTAGAGATGCGCGCGGGACCCTGGGCTCCTGCGTTTGCAGGAGAACGGCTAGCGAGGGCGGCGGCGGAGCGCGAGCGTGTAAATGATCGCGGCGATGGCGGCGAAGAAGAACCATTGGCCGGCATAGGCAAGGTGGTTGTTCGGGACCGACGCGATGTCGGGCTTGCCGTTGGGGTTGAGGCCGGCCTGCGGAGTGTCCGCGACAAGCATCAGGCGTTGCGGGGTATGATCGAACAGCGATCCGATCAGCGAACGGCCGTCGGGCGCGTGGCTGATGTAGCCGGATACTTCGCCGCCGGCCCAGGCGATCTTGGCCATCGGATCGCGCGTCGTGCCGAGCTGGACGATCATGCCGGGGCCTTCCGCGCCGGTGCGGCACTGGGCGATCGCGCGGAAGCCGGACTTGCCGGCGCCGGCGAGCTTGATCTCGGTCGGCTGGAGGCAGAGGCCCGAGGCGCGGCGGAAGAGCAGCGTTTCATTGGGGATGCGCGGGAAGGCCATCGTTGGCTTGGCGGGGTTGGCGGCGAGCTGGGCGAGGAACGCCTCCTTTTTCGGGAGGCGGTCGAGGAGTTGCCATAGTCCCAGGCCGATCATCGCCGCTATCGCGAGCGTTACGAGGATGGTCGGGATGACGGGTATGCGTCGTGCGGTGCGGGTCACGGGTCGATTCGGCCTTCGCGGGCTGCGTTGCGGTATTCGGCGGACATGAGCGCGCCCTTGGCTGCTCGGAGCGAGAGGACGACTCCGCCAGCGGTAAAGGGAATCCAGATCAGCATGTGCAGCCAGAGTGGCGGGTGGGCCTTGAGTTCCAACGTGATCGCGAGGGCCACGACGAGCGCGCCAAGGATCAGCGTCAGGAAGGCGGCAGGGCCATCGCCGACGTTGAACTTGCTGAAGTCGAGCCCGCAGTTCGGGCAGCGATCGGCGAAGTTGGACCATTTCGCGAAGAGGGTGGGCTTGCCGCAGCGGGGGCACAGGCCTTGCAGTGCTACTTGGGCGATCGTGGGGGCGTTGGCGAGCGGGTATGGATCTTCGGTCATGCGGTCAGCGCTCCCCATCCTTGTCTCCCCGCAAAGGGGGGACCCAGACTGGGCTCCCACTTTCGCGGGATGGCACGGTAAGGGAGCGACGGTTGGTTCGCGTCCGTTCCGCATCCAAAACCGCCACCACCCCGGCGAAGGCCGGGGCCCAATCGGGGGACGCCGCTAACTGCGGACAGCGCTTCGTTACTGCAGCTCTGCCAATTGGGCCCCGGCCTTCGCCGGGGTGATAGCCGCCGGAGTGGCGGCCAAAGATGAGCTGGTAGTCGCTCAACCGCCGTGGACGGGGGCGCCCCAGCCGCCCCAGACGTAGACGGTGACGAACAGGAACAGCCATACGACGTCGACGAAATGCCAGTACCACGCCGCCGCTTCGAAGCCGAAATGCTGGCGGGGGGTGAAGTCGCCGCGATAGGCGCGGACCAGGCAGACGATCAGGAAGATCGTGCCGATCAGCACGTGGAAACCGTGGAAGCCGGTCGCCATGAAGAACGACGCGCCGTAGTTGATGCCCTTGAACGGGAACGGCGCATGGACGTATTCATACGCCTGGATCGAGCTGAACAGTGCGCCGAGAATCACGGTAAGCCACAGGCCCTTGAGCACGCCGTCGCGGTTGCCCACGCCAATCATGCCCCAGAGCCCGGTCTTCTCGCCGCCACGCTGGTTGTGGATCAGCGCGTGATGCGCCCACGTCACCGTGGTGCCCGACGTCAGCAGGATCAGCGTGTTGAGTAGCGGCAGTTCGAACGGGTTGATGACCGTCAGGCCCTTGGGAGGCCACTGCGCGACGATCGCCGCGCCGCCTTCGACGGCGCGCGTGACGGTGCCGTCGGCATAGGTCATCGCGGTCGGGAACAGCGAGAAGTCGAAGAACGCCCAGAACCAGCCGACGAAGAACATCACTTCGGAAGCGATGAACAGGATCATGCCGTAGCGGAAATGGAGCTGCACGACGGGGGTGTGATCGCCCGCATGCGCTTCCTTGATGACCTGCGCCCACCAGCTGTAGAAGGTGAAGAGCAGCCCGGTCAGGCCAATGAAGAAGATCCAGCCACCGCCGTTGGGCTTGTCGATATGGCCGCCGTGCATCCACATGATGCCGCCGACCGCCATGATCAGCGCCGAAAACGATCCGACCAGCGGCCAGATGCTCGGCGGCAGGATATGGTAATCATGGTTCTTGGCGCCGGCCATCGGTACTCCCCTATTTTCTTTGGCGTGGGTTCTAGCTTGCCGTCTTCGCAGAATCCACCGGGTAAAACGTATAGCTGAGCGTGATCGTCTGGATATCGGCGGCATCCGGATCCGTGAGGATTTTCGGATCGACAAAGAAGATCACCGGCATCCGCGCTGTCTCGCCGGGCTTGAGCGTCTGCTGCGTGAAGCAGAAGCACTGGATCTTGGTGAAATACTTGCCGGCCTGTGCTGGCTGGACGTTGAACGTCGCGGTGCCGGTGAGCGGCTTGTTCGAGGTGTTGGTGGCGGTGAAGAACGCCATGTCGCGCGCGCCAACGTCGATCGTGTCGGAGCGATTCTCTGGCACGAACTTCCACGGCAGCTTGGGACTGACGTTGGTGTCGAAGTCCACGGTGATCTTGTGATCGACCGCGCCGGGTGCTGCGAGCCCGCGGTTGGTAGTGCCGTTGAGCCCGGTCGCCGCGCAGAACAGCCGGTAGAGCGGCACGCTGGCCCAGGCGAGCCCGGTCATGAAACAGATGAAAAGCACCGCGAGCGCCGCGGTATGGTTGGTGCGAGACATCGCCTTCCAGCCAGCCATCAGTGCGGCATGCCTGCGCGGATCTTGGCGATCGAGATGGCGAAGACGAGGATGACGAACGCACCGAGGAGCAACGCCATGACGCGGGCGCGACCGCGTTGGCGGCTGCGGATCAGGTCTGGATCGGGCAGGCTCATGCGAACCACCGGTCGACGACCAGCGCGCCGAACATCACGAACAGATACACGATCGAGTATTTGAACAAGGCCTTCTCCGGTTTCATCGCATCGTCGGCATGCGTGGTGCGCTTCGCGACGCGAACGGCAAGCAATGCGAACAAACCGGTCAGCAGGACGGCCGCGATGCCGTAGATCCCACCCGTCAGCCCGAGCGGCCAGGGTAGGATAGCGACCGCCGCCATCGGGATCGTGTAGAGCCCGATCTGCGTCCGCGTGGTGCGCTCGCCCGACACGACCGGGAGCATCGGCACGCCCGCCGCGGCGTAATCGCTCTTCATGAACAGCGCGAGCGCCCAGAAATGCGGCGGCGTCCACAGGAACACGAATAGGAACAGCAGGACGGGCAACAGCGCGATGTCACCGGTCGCCGCGGCCCAGCCGATCAACGGCGGGAACGCGCCGGCGGCACCACCAATGACGATGTTCTGCGGCGTGCGGCGCTTGAGCCAGACGGTGTAGACGAGGACGTAGAACAGGATCGATACGGTCAGGATCGCCGCTGCAACGATGTTCACCGCAACGCCCATGAACAGCACCGAGAACGCGCCGAGCCCGACGCCAAAATGGAGTGCTGCCTGACGGTCCATGCGGCCATCGGGCAGCGGGCGCTTCTGCGTACGGCGCATGACCGCGTCGATGTCCGACTCATACCATTGGTTGAGCGCCCCCGCCGCGCCCGCGCCGAGCGCGATGCAGAGGATCGCGGTGAAGCCGATCACCGGGTGCACGCCCACGGGGGCGGCGAGCATGCCGCAAAGCCCGGTGAAGACGACGAGAGTCATCACGCGCGGCTTGGTGAGCGCTAGGAAGTCGCGCCAATGCGCCGGTGGCAGGAGGGGAGTGGCGGGAGTCATGGTTCGGGTACGCTATACGCGTTGCGGTGCGCGTCGGAAAGCCTTCGCGTCGTGGCGGCTCATCGGCGGGACCGATGCGCGGGTACGGCCTGATGGACGACGGCGGTGGCGTCGACATACACCCGGCGCCATGCGGGATCGCGATCCAGCACCGCGACCAGCGGCGAGCGGGGCGGGAGGATCGTCCAGCCGAAATGCCATCGTGCGTTCGCTGCGTGCCAGCGGGCAGCGTCGCCCGCAGCGATCCGGAAATAGTCGAGCGTGAACGGATCGCCGTACATGTCGGAGCGGCCGTCGATATACGGCCGGATGCCCGCGAGGATCAGCGACCCGCCAAAGCTGTATTCGTTGAAGACGCGCTGATGGCGGAGAGGCGGCGGCAGATCGCGGAGTGCGGTGGCGGGGATACCGGCGCTGTCGGCGCGTATCACGGGAACGGCGATCCGGTAGCTTGCGAGGCCGATCGCAAGCAGCAGAGCGACGATGCCGATCGATCGGCTCTCGCGGAGGGGCATTGTCGCGAATGGGGTTTTCGTGGTCCAGGCTTTACCGAGCGGTTTGGCCAGGATCAGTATGCCGACGACGACCAGGACTATTTCCTGGCGGGTGTGTTGCAGGGCGAGGTGCAGGACGCCAAGCAAGAGCATCAAGCGGACCGGAGGAATGCGCGCGGGGCGCAGGAGCAGGATGGCGAGCGTGGCCAGCAGGATCGCCTCGAACCCGGAGAAGGTCGCGAAATCGGCGGGGCGCCATTCGTTGAGATGCGCGAGCAGTTTCAGCCGGTCGACGTAGAAGGGGAAGATCAGGCCGTCGAAACCGGCGGGGGTCGCGGTGGCGGCGATGGCGCACGCTGCGCCGAATGCTCCCCAGCCCAGCACGACACGGCGGCGGTCGGACGGGGCGGCGGTGATCAGCGCTTCCAACGCGAACACGCCGACGAGCGCGAGGCCGAAGACGAAGCTGCCATGCGCGTTTGCCCAGACCAGCATGGGCAGCGCGAAGCCGAACGGTGGTGGCCTATCGCGCTCGCGGGCGTGCAGCAGGACGATCGTCCATCCGGCGAGCAAAGGCAGCGCGAGGACGTGCGGGCGTGCCAGCAACGACGGGAGCACCCCAGCGACGAGCATCAGCAGCGCGACGCCGCTGGCGCGCGGGCTCAGCCAGCGGCGGACCTCGCAGGCGACGAGCGCGAACAATGCTGCCATCGCCGTACCGATCAGGACGATCAGGCCGCTCCAGCCGGCGGCGCGGTAGGACGCGTACATCGCCAGTTCGGATAGCCATTCGTGCGCGACCCAGGGTCGGCCGGTGGCGGTGAACGAGAAGGGGTCGGTGGTCGGGGCGCGGGCGTGAGCGACGATCCAGGCGCCGGTCGCGAGGTGCCAACCGGTGTCGCCGTCGCGTAGCGCGGTGGGGACGATGATCGTGAACGCGAATGCAGCGAGCGCGGCTAGAAGGGCGAAGGTCGCGCGCGGCATGTCGGTGCATGCGTCGGGACGGACTGGGGTTGGCGCGCGCGGCATGGGGCGGGATTAGCGCAATTGTCCTTTAGAATGGTGAATGGGGACGTGAGGTTGCGTTGGGCTAATGCCTTCGCATCGTCCCAGACGCTTCTTGTTGCATCAGCCCTCTTCCGCGACCTTGTTCATTCCCGTCGCCCGTCCTCCTCCCGTCACCCCAGCGAAAGCTGGGGTCTTCCGTTTGGTCAGCGCGTGGAGTCAGAGGGTGAGATCCCAGCTTTCGCTGGGGTGACAGGGGTAGGCGGAGTGGGCGTGGAAGGTGGCGAGCGTGGGGATCGCGTACGTGGGATGGCGTGGGTAAGGGATAATGTAGGTAGCTCCTGCCTCCTTGTTCTCCCGCGAAGGCAGGAGCCCAGTCTGGGTCCCCGCCTTCGCGGGGAAACATCGTGGGGCCGGGACGGCTGTTCAACGAAAAACGCCCCGGGTTTCCCCGAGGCGTCTTCTCTCTTGGCTGGCCTCGCCACGGGAGTAAATCCCGTGGCGTCGGACGCGGCGGTGCCGCGCCGGCCGCGCGGGGGCCCGATGGCCCTTGTCCGCCTCAGTCGATCTTCGGCAGCGTCTCGAACTGGTGGTACGGCGGTGGCGAGGAGATCGTCCATTCGAGCGTCGTCGCGCCGTCGCCCCAGGGGTTGTCGCCCGCCTCCTTGCCGGCCGCCAGCGACCAGATCAGGTTGACGAAGAACACCACCATGCCCGCGGCCATGATCATGTAGCCGACCGACGCGACCGTGTTCCAATGCTCGTACTGCGGCGTGTAGTCCGGGATGCGGCGCGGCATGCCCTGGAGGCCCAGGAAGTGCATCGGGAAGAACATCACGTTCACGCCGACGAAGAACACCCAGAAGTGCAGTTGGCCGAGGAACTCGTTGTACATTTTCCCCGTCATCTTCGGGAACCAGTAATAGAACCCGGCGAACAGCGAGAACACGGCACCCAGCGACAGCACGTAATGGAAATGCGCCACCACGTAGTAGGTGTCCTGCATGTAGTCGTCGATGCCGCCGTTGGCGAGCACGACGCCGGTGACACCGCCGACGGTGAACATGAAGATGAAGCCGATCGACCATACCATCGGCGTCTTGAAGGTGAGCGAGCCGCCCCACATCGTCGCGATCCACGAGAAGATCTTGATGCCGGTCGGCACCGCGATGACCATCGTCGCGGCGGTGAAGTACATCTTGGTGTTTACGCTGAGGCCGGTGGTGAACATGTGGTGCGCCCACACGACGAACCCGACCACGCCGATCGCGACCATTGCATAGGCCATGCCGAGATAGCCGAAGACGGGCTTGCGGCTGAACGTCGAGATGATCTGGCTGACGATGCCGAAGCCCGGCAGGATCATGATGTAGACTTCGGGATGGCCGAAGAACCAGAACAGATGCTGGTACAGGACGGGATCGCCGCCGCCGGCCGGATCGAAAAACGTCGTGCCGAAGTTGCGATCGGTCAGCAGCATCGTGATCGCCGCGGCGAGCACCGGCAACGCCAGCAGCAGCAGGAACGCGGTGACGAGCATCGACCACACGAACAGCGGCATCTTGTGCAGCGTCATGCCCGGCGCGCGCATGTTGAAGATCGTCGTGATGAAGTTGATCGCGCCGAGGATCGAGGATGCGCCTGCGAGATGCAGCGCGAGGATCGCCATGTCGGTCGACGGCCCGGGCTCGCCGTACGTCGAGAGCGGGGCGTAGAGCGTCCAGCCGTTACCCGCGCCACCGAAGAACGGCGAGGCCAGCAGCAGCGTGAAGGCGGGGATCAGCAGCCAGAACGACACGTTGTTCATGCGCGGGAACGCCATGTCCGGCGCACCGATCATGATTGGCACGAACCAGTTGCCGAAGCCACCGACCATCGCCGGCATGACCATGAAGAACACCATGATCAGGCCGTGGGCGGTGATCAACACGTTCCAGAGATGGAGCGATTCGTCGAGGCTGGCGGGACCGCCGTGGAGCATCGACGCCCAGCCCTGCAGATACTGGATGCCGGGATGCGCGAGCTCGGCGCGCATGAGACCCGAGACCGAGCCGCCGATGATCCCCGCGACGATCGCGAAGATCAGGTACAGCGTGCCGATGTCCTTGTGGTTGGTCGACATGAACCAACGCGCGAAGAAGCCCGGCTTATGATCGGTATCGTGGTGATGGTCGTGCGCTTCGTGGGACACGAAGGCCGACGGGGTGAGAGCGGTGTCGGTCATCTTACTGTCCCGCGTTGCCGGCGCCGGCCGGGTTTGAGGTCGCGCCCTGCGTCGTGGCGGGGGCGGCGGTGGTTACGTTTTCCACAGGGCCGGTGGCGTTGGCGATTTCCGCGGCCTCCTCGACCTTCGCCGCGGAGCCGTCGGCGCCGGGCTGCGGAATGACCTTGTCGGATGCCTTGCCGGGGGTCGGCATCGTGCCACCCTTGGCGCGGACCCATGCCGCGTATTCGGCGGGCGGAACCGCCTCGACCGCGATCGGCATATAGCCGTGGCGCGCGCCGCAGAGCTCCGAGCACTGGCCGAAATACAGGCCGGGCTTCTCGATCGTGAAGCTGGTCTCGTTCAGGCGACCGGGGATCGCATCCAGCTTGATCCAGAACGCCGGGACGGCCCAGCTGTGGATCACGTCGTTCGACGTCGTGATCAGACGGATCGGCACGCCAACCGGGAGGACGATGCGGTTGTCGGTGGCGAGCAGCTTGGGGCCGTCGGCATCGGTCCGCGGGCGTTCGCCGGCGGCAACGTCAGCCTTTTCCTTCAGCATGTTGGCCGTGATCTCGAACCCGCCATTGTCCGGATACTGGTAGGTCCAGTACCATTGGTTGCCGATCGCCTTCAGCGTCACGGCACCGGAGGGCGCCGGCTTGAACTGGGCTTGCAGCAGACCGATTGAGGGGACCGCGATCAGGACGAGGATCACGACCGGCGCGAGCGTCCAGATGATCTCGATGAAAGTGTTGTGGCTGGTCTTCGACGCGACCGGATTGCGCGCCTTGCGATAGCGGAACGAGACCCAGAACAGCAGCGCGAGGACGAACAGCGAGATGATCGTGATCGTCGGCACCAGGATCGAATTGTGCATCCAGTGCGCGAACTGGCCGTTCTTGGTGACCTGAGGCTGGAGGCCGAACAGGCCGTCCGTGGGCTGGCCGATCATCGGCTTGACCGTCATCGCGGGCGCACCGTCCATCGCGAGCTCGGGGCTGGACGGGTTGGCGGTCGGCGTCGCGGCTGCCGTGGTCGGCGCGGTGTTCGACACGCCACCCGGCGCCGCAGCGGCCTGTGGTGTTGGCGCTGCCGTCGCTGTTGGCTGGGCCGCATGCCCGGCGACACCACCGAGACTCGCCAGTGCGAGCCCCGCTGCCATCGCAAATCCTCTCATCCCCATCTTGCGCATCGTTATTCTTGACCCCGGTTTATAGCGAACCCGATATCACGGACGCGCGGATGTCTGCTTATGATTTGGGAAGAGCTATACCCAGCGGGGGGGCTTGCCTCAAGTCTTGTCTGGCATGGATCCTTCCGGTGCCCGTACTAACCCCCCCGTCATCCTGACGAAAGTCGGGACCCAGCGCCACTGGGGACGGCGTTCGTGATCCTGGGTCCTGACTTTCGTCAGGATGACGGAGGAGGGGCGGGGCGCCATGGAAAGCCCGATGAGAGTGAACCGCCGGTTCTCGTTGCACGTGGTTTCGTGCGCTCGTATCAGTGCGGACAGACCATTTGGAGCGATGACCCGCGATGACCGAAGACGACGTGCTCGCCGAATTCCGCGCTGCCGAAGCGCTGCTCGAAGGGCATTTCATCCTGTCCTCGGGCCTGCGTAGTTCGCGCTACCTGCAATGCGCGCGGGTGCTGATGGATCCGGCGCGGGGTGCACGGTTGTCGGAGGCGCTGGTGGCGTCACTGCCGTCGGAGTTGCGTGCGCAGATCGATATCGTGGTGTCGCCGGCGATGGGCGGCGTGATTGCCGGCCACGAGATGGGCCGTGCGCTTGGGGTCGAGGCGGTATTCCTCGAGCGGCCTGACGGTGTGTTCGAACTGCGTCGTGGGTTCCGACTCGCGCCCGGCCAGCGCGTGCTGATGATGGAGGACGTCGTCACCACTGGGCTGTCGTCGCGCGAGGCGATCGCGGCGATCGGGCGCGCGGGCGGCGTGACGGTCGCGGCGGCGGCTCTGGTCGATCGCTCGAACGGGACGGCGGATCTGGGCGTGCCGTTCTTCCCGCTGATCCGGCTCGACGTGCCGACCTATCCGGCGGATGCGTTGCCGCGCGAACTGGCGACGATCCCGGCGATCAAGCCTGGAAGTCGGGCAGCGGCATGAGCTCCCTTGGCAGCGAGCACCTGCGCCTTGGGGTGAACATCGATCACGTCGCGACGGTGCGGAATGCGCGCGGGGCGGGGTATCCCGATCCGGTGCGCGCGGCTTTGGTCGCAGCGGCGGCGGGGGCGGACGGGATCACCGCGCATCTGCGCGAGGATCGCCGGCACATCACCGACGACGACATCGCGCGGTTGTCGGCGGAGCTGACGATCCCGCTCAACCTGGAGATGGCGGCGACCGACGAGATGCTCGGCATCGCGCTGCGCCACAAGCCGCACGCGGCGTGCATCGTGCCGGAAAAGCGCGAGGAACTGACCACTGAGGGCGGGCTCGACGTCGCCGGGCATTACGATCGGATGGCGCGGCTGGTCGAAGCACTGGCGGGGGCGGGTATCCGCGTGTCGCTGTTCGTCGAGCCCGACGCGCGCCAGATCGAGGCAGCGGTGCGGCTCAAGGTGCCGGTGGTCGAGCTGCATACCGGGCTGTACGCTGAACTGTCGGGTGAGGCGCGGACGACGGAACTGCGACGGCTGACCGATGCGGCGGCGCTGGCGGCGAAGAACGGCATCGAGGTGCATGCGGGGCATGGGCTGACCTATGACAATGTCGCGCCGATCGCGGCTATCCGGCAGGTTCGGGAACTGAACATCGGGCATTTTCTCGTTGGCGAGGCGCTGTTCGTCGGGCTTGGCGAAGCGGTTCGGCTGATGCGTGAGGCTATGGATGCGGCGCGGTAGTAAGGGAGTTTTGTTCGCGCAGAGGCGCAGAGGCGCGGAGCAGAAGAGGGGGCTATCCCGTGGCTGGATTCTCTCGCTTGCTAACTCGATCTTGCCGCTCTTGCGGCCCTCATACTCTCCGCGCCTCGGCGCCTCTGCGTGCAAATCTGATTTTGTCTTCCGACTCCAGGCGTCGCGATGATTATCGGGCTCGGGTCCGACCTGTGTAATATCGAGCGGATCGCCGCGTCGGTCGAGCGGTTCGGGGAGCGGTTCGAGCAGCGGGTATTTACCGATGTCGAGCGGGCTAAGGCGGCGCGGCGGCCGTTCACCAAGGCCGGGACGCTGGCGAAGCGGTTTGCTGCCAAGGAGGCGTTTTCCAAGGCTGTGGGGACCGGGTTTCGCGCGGGCGTGTTCATGCGTGATATCGGCGTGGTTAACGCGCCCAGCGGCGCGCCAACGCTGGCACTGACCGGGGGCGCCAAAGCGAGGCTTGACGCGTTGACCCCGGAAGGCCACGCCGCGCGCGTGCATTTGACGATGACCGATGATCATCCGTGGGCGCAGGCCTTCGTAATCATCGAAGCTATACCTCTGATATCTGCGGATACGAATCGATGAAGGACGCGGCGTTGGACGGCAACGAGTTCCAGGAAAAGCCCCTCGCGCAGACCACTGCGGTCGATCCCGCGCTTTCGGCCACCACTACCCCCGAAACGACCCGCCGCCGCGGCACCGACTGGTGGGGCGAGGTGAAGGGCATCTTCTGGCTGATCCTGGTGGTTCTCGGCTTCCACAGCTTCATCGCCAAGCCCTTCTATATCCCCAGCGAGTCGATGCTGCCGGGCCTCCGCATCGGCGACCGGCTGGTGGTGACCAAGTTCGCATACGGCTGGTCGTTCGTGTCGCCGACGATCCCGAACCCGGTCGCGATCTTCAAAGGCGTCGTGCTGCGTCAGCAGGAGGACAGCTGGAGCGTGTCGCTGCCGTTTATCCATGGCCGTCTGTTCGGATCGCTGCCGACGCGTGGCGACGTGGTGATCGTGACGCCGCCGGGCACGCATAACGACTATATCAAGCGCGTCATTGGATTGCCGGGCGACAAGCTGGCCGTGCGCGGCGGGATCGTGTTCCTGAACGGCGTCGCGGTGAAGCGTGGCCCCTTGCACGACACGCTGATCCCGGTCGACACCAACAGCCCGTGCAGCGAGATCGACTACCCTGGTGCCCGCGAGACGCTGCCCGACGGGCGCGAGATGTGCCGCCTGCCGACCTATACCGAGACGCTGCCCAACGGTCGCCGCTACGAGACGATCGATCTCGAATCGGACAGCCAGGGCGACAATTTCGCGGAAGTTACGATCCCCGCGAACCACGTTTTCCTGATGGGCGACAACCGCGATCGCTCGGCCGACAGCCGGTTCGCGCTGAGCCAGCTCGGTCTTGGCGGACCAGTGCCGTATGAAAATCTTGGCGGTCGTGCGGAGTTCATCACCTTCAGTCTGGACGGCGATGCGACGTTCAATCCACTGAGCTGGTGGAGTTCGCTGCGGTCGGATCGTGCCGGTACTTCGCTCCACCCCGCCAAGGTGAACTGACATGGTCGATACCGAGACCGTCGACGAACTCAGCCCGGTCGAGATGCGCGATCCGTTCCTGCGCAAGGAATTGAAGCGCGCGATGATCTGGCTCGGGCTCGCCTGCGTGATCGCGCTGTTGATCGTGCTGGTCCAGCCGTTGCTGATCATCTTTGCCGGCGTCGTATTTGCAGCCTTGCTCGATGGTGGCGTGCGGCTGCTCGGGCGGGTGCTGCCGATCGGGCGTGGCTGGCGGTTGCTGATCGTCGTGCTGCTGACGTTCGCGTTCCTGGTGGGCACGTTCATCTTGACCGGCGTTCAGGTCACCGAGCAGGTGACACAGTTGCGGTCGACGCTGGAATCGCAGGCCAATCGGTTCACGGGCTATCTGACGTCGCAGGGGCTGATGCCGGGCGCGTCGGACGTCAACGGGATCGTCAAGCAGGCGCTCGGCTCGGTCGGGCGCGTGACGTCGTGGGTCGGCACCGCGATCGGGGCGCTGACCAGCATGTTCATGATCCTGATTCTCGGGCTGTTCATCGCGATGGATCCGGGGACGTATTCGCGCGGGCTCCAGTGGATAGTGCCGGTCGATCTGCGGCCCGAGTTCGCCAGGACGCTGGTCAAGATGGGCGAGACGTTGCGCAAGCTGCTGGCCGGGCGGTTGCTCGGCATGGCGGTCGAGGGTGTCGCGAGCGGCATCGCGCTGGCGATCGGCGGCGTGCCGATGGCGATGCTGCTCGGCATCATCGCAGGCATCCTGGCGTTCATTCCGAACGTCGGCGCGATCGTGACCGGCGTGCTGATGGTCGCGGTCGGGTTCAGCGCGGGCGTCGATACGGGGTATTGGGCGATCGGGACGTACCTCGTGGTGCAGACGATCGACGGGTATGTGATCGTGCCGATGGTGGCCAAGCGCACAGTAGACCTGCCGCCGGCGCTGACGCTGGGCGCGCAGATCGTTGCGAGCGCGCTGTTCGGGATTTTGGGGCTGGCGCTGGCGGATCCGATGACCGCGATGATCAAGACTGCGCTGGAGCGGCGGTCGGAACGGGAAGAGGAAAAGGCTGAGGCCGACGAGGCTAAGGCCTGATCTCATTTAGCGCCCCCATCGCATCTGATTCAGGTTCAAGCTCACCCTCCGTCATCCCCGCGGACGCGGGGACCCATATCCTCCGAAGTTTGCCAGTATGGGTCCCCGCGTCCGCTTGGATGACGGAAGATGGGGGCGGAGACCGACAATGGGGCGGGGGCAAGAAAGGTTAGGGCGCTACCGCCTTGCCAGCCGATCGAAGAGCGCGAGGTAGCGGTCGGCCGAATCTGCGCCGGGTTGCGGGACCGCCTCCGGCCGTTGCGCAGTCGGCACTAGCCATGAATTCAACGCCGCGATCAGCCCCATCGCATCGTCCCGCGCGACGATCGTACCGCGATCCGCGCGGTCGATGATCTCCGCTACCGCCGCGCTCGAGTCGGTGGAGATCACAGGCGTGCCGACCGACAGCGCCTCGCGCAACACGCCGGGTACGCCTTCATAGTCGGAGGTCAGCACGACCACCTGCGCGCCGGCCATGACCGGTAGCGGATCGGTGCTGTGGCCGAGCAGGCGAACACGGTCCGCTAAGCCTAGCGCGCAGATTTGCGTTTCGATCGCGCCGCGCTCGTCGCCTTCACCAAGGATCACCAGTGGAATGGTCTGATCCGTGAGACGCGGGAGCGCGGCGATCAGACGGTCCCAACGCTTCTGCGGTTCGAGTCGGCCGACGCCGAGAATGTAGCGCGCGGGCAAGTCTAGCGTGTCCCCGGGGATCGGCACCGCCGGCGGATTTGGGATGATGCTCGTGCGACCAACCATGTGCGTTGCCCGCGCCGCCTCGTTCGCGGTCGCCGGAGTCATTGCGACGAGGTGATCGAGGAAGCTGCCATGGCGCGCGAGCCAGAGCTGATGCGCGACGTGCATCAGCCGGCCGTGATCGGCGCGCGCGGGGGCGTTGGACATCTTCGCGATGATGGGGGGGCAGGCCTTGCCAAGCCGAAGACGGGTCCAAGCCGCGATGCCGGTATAGAAATTGCCGGGGCAGAAGATCACGTCGGGGGCGAGCCGCTGCACGACCTTCGGGAACGCAAGCAACCGCGAGGGTGAAACGATCTCAAGCCCGTCGGGCAGTTCCGCCGCTAGCGGCCCGGCAATATCCTCGATCGCCAGCGTCACGCGTCGCCCCGCCGCCAGCCAGCCGCGCGCGAGCCGCAACTGCGCACGCTCGACCCCGCCGCCACGCAGGTCCTCGGCGTAGGTCAGGATGTGCCGGGCGAGCGGCGGCGGGGACGTCACTGAAATATAGCGGTCATCATAATGCGCGATTGGTAGAGCGGAGATCGCGACCGAATGAAACCGACTTTGCGTGCACGCGTGCCGACAGGCGGCTATTGGGCCGATCGAGGGGCGACGGAATGGCTTGAGGACCGGCGATTGAACACGCGTGCGAACACTGCCGATACTGAGGGCTATGCCGATATCGCCCGTGCAGGTCTCGAGCCGCTGAAGACGATCGGCAGTCGCTGGCCCGCAATCATCGGCGCGGTATTGACACTGGCGATGATCGCCGGGCTGGGGCGCGAACTGCTCGGGCATGGGCTGGCCGGACTCACGCGGTCGGTGCCGAGCGATCCGCGCTTCTATCTGTGCTTCGGCCTGCTCTACATGTCGCCGCCGACCGGGGATTACGTCATCTTCCGCCGGCTATGGGGCATCCCGCTCGGCGGCCTCGTCGCGCTGATCAAGAAGCGGATCGCGAACGAGGTCGTGTTCGGATACTCCGGCGATGCGTATTTCTATGCCTGGGCGCGGGCGAAGGCGCGGATGGTGGCGTCGCCGTTCGGCGCGGTGAAGGACGTGTCGATCCTGTCGGCGATCGCGGGCAATGCGGTCACGCTGCTGCTGGTGGCGATCGCGTTGCTGCTCGGGCGGCATCTCCTTACACACGACCAGTTCCGGACGGTGCTGGCATCGGCGGGCGTGACGTTGGCGATTTCGCTGCCGTTCCTGATCTTCTCGCGCCGCGTGTTTTCTTTGCCGAGGGCGAAGCTGTGGTGGGTGTTCGGGATCCACTGCATCCGGCTGCTGTGCGGATCGGTGCTGATCGCGTTCGCGTGGCATTTCGCGCTGCCGGGCGTGCCGATGGGGATGTGGCTGTTCCTCGCCGCCGGGCGCCTGCTCGTGTCGCGGCTGCCGCTGGTGCCGAACAAGGACCTGTTGTTCGCCAATATCGCGATCCTGCTGATCGGGCAGGATCAGGCGCTGTCGGAATTGATGGCGTTTACGGCGGCGGCGACCTTGCTGGTGCATGTCGGTCTGATCGTGCTGTTCGGCATCCACGCGGCACTCGATCGGATTCGTGCATGATTCGCTATGGCTTGGCTCTGGTTGCTTCGGTCGTGTCGGTGGGATCGGCGGGCGCACAGGTTCTGGGCAGCGATGCAGCGGCGTGCCGGCCGCGAGAAGGGCCGGCGATCGCGGTCGAGCTCACCGGGCTGAAGGATCGCACGGGCGAGTTGAAGCTCGAACTCTATCCGGGCGAGGAAGTGGATTTTCTCAAGGACGACCGCGTGCTGATCGCGGCGGGCAAGACGTTTCGGCGGGTCGTGGTGCCAACGCCGCTGACCGGGTCGCCGATCCTGTGCATCCGGGTGCCGCGGCCGGGCCGCTATGCGCTGTTGCTGACGCATAATCGCGACGGGAAGAACAAGTTCAGTGTCTGGTCGGATGGGGCGGGTTTCGCGAGCAACGTGAAGCTCGGGCGGTCGCGGCCCAAGGTCGGGCAGGCGCTGGTCGAGGTCGGCGCGGGCGTGACGACGGTGCGGATCACCGTGCAGTATCTGCGCGGGCTTGGCGGGTTTGGGCCCGTCACGCCGTGAGAGTGGTCGACGTCAACGAGTTCTACTCGCCGACCGGCGGCGGGGTGCGGACCTATGTCGACCGGAAGATGGGGATCATGGCGGACATGGGCCATGAGTTGATCGTCGTCGCGCCGGGCAGGGAGGACCGCGTCGAGGAGCGGCCGGGCGGCGGGCGGATCCTCTATCTCAAGTCGCCGGGGATGCCGTTCGATCGCAACTATGGGCTGTTCTGGGAAGAGCGTGCGATCCACCGGGTGCTCGACGATCTCGATCCGGACGTGGTCGAATGCTGCTCGCCGTGGCGGCCGGCTTGGTTCGTTGGCGACTGGCAGGGTCGGGCGGTGAAGTCGTTCTTCATGCACAACGACAACATCGCGGCTTATGCCCAGCGCTGGTTCGCGGGCGTCGCGAGCCATGACCAGATCGAGCGCGGGTTCGCCTGGTACAGCCGGTACATGCGGCGCTTCCTCGAGAAATACGATGTCGTCGTCACCAACGGCCCGGCGCTTGAGAAGCGGTTGCGCGCGCGGGGTCTGCGGATCGACGCGGCGATGCCGCTGGGGATCGAGCGTGGACATTTCTCGCCGGACCTGCGCGATCCGCGGTTGCGTGCGGCGTTGCTGCGGCAGTGCGGGTTGCCCGAGGACGGCATGCTGCTGCTCGGGCTCGGGCGGCATCACGGCGAGAAGCGCTGGCCTTTGGTGGTCGATGCCGTGGCGCGGGCGGGGGCGACTTTGCCGGTCGGGCTGGTCCTGATCGGTGCGGGGGCGCAGACCAAGGCGATCCAGCGGCGGATCGGCGGCTCGCCGCACATCCGGATGTTCGCGCCGGTGTATGACCGCGAGCGGCTCGCGCGAATCATGGCGAGCTGCGATGCGCTGATTCACGGGTCGGAGGCGGAGCCGTTCGGGTTGGTCGCGTCGGAGGCGATGGCGTCGGGCCTGCCGCTGATCGTGCCGGATACGGGCGGGTGCGCGGAGGTCGCGGACCGCCATGCGAGCGAGCTTTACGCGGCGCGCGATGCTGAGAGCGCGGCGGCGGCGATCGGACGATTGTTCGCGCGCGATCCGGCGTTGCTCAGGCGGGCGGCTGCGGTGGCGGCGCGGCACGTCCGCAGCGACCGCGAGCATGCGGTGGAGCTTATGGATTATTATGCGGGGCTGGTCGCGGCGAAACACGGCGTGCGACGTACAGGGTGAATCGCGTGCCGGAGACGGGGACCGCGCGATAGCCGTGATGTCGGGCGTAGGCGGCCAGGACTGCATCGATCCGATCGTCACCGCTGCTCCAGACGCCCTCACCGCCGGTGAGGATGGCGGACGGATAGCCGAGGAGATGCGTCCGGGCCTGCGATACGAGGTGGAGGGCGTACTCCTGACATGCGTCGAGCAACGCGGTGCTGCGGAAATAGAAGGGGCCGGTGGCGAAGCGCGGGTCGATCGCGGGGCCGGGGAGGAATTGCGGGGAGAGTGTGGCGACCGGGCCGGCAACACGTTCGCGGTCCAGTGTCTCGCGAACCGCGGCGGCATCGCGCATCGCGTCAAGCATCGGGATGCCACCGCTCGCGACGGCCTCGACGGTGGGGGCGAGTCCGGCGCAGGCGAAGACGACCGCGACGATCCGCATCGCCTTGCCGGGTGGGTACGCGTGCCAGACCAGTGCCAGTCGGACGAACAGCGCAGGCAGCATCGGCAGCAGATACTGCCGCCACGTCGGTACCGGCGCGAGCGCGGCGACTAGACCGGCGAGGATCAGCAGGTCGAGGATCAGGTGCCAGCGGTGGCGCTTGCCCCTAGTGGCGACGATCGCGAGCAGGGGCGGGCCGAGCGCGAGGAACTTGAGGATGTCGATGATCTTCGCCGCGTTCGACAGCTTCCACGGGCGGGTCTGGTACCATTCGGTGGGTGCCTGGCCGGGAAAGCCGATCACGCCGAACAGGAAGCTTTCGGGGGCCTGGAGGAACAGCGCGGTCGTCAGTGCCACGAACGGGAGCGTGCCAAGCAGGGTCCACCACGGGCGGCGGTCGGCGCGGAACAGCGTCCAGATGCCGTAGGTCAGCGCGGGGAGCGCGTAGGAGATTTTGGCGGTCGCGGCGGCGGCGAGCAGCGCGCCGATCACGATCGCGTCGCGGCGGCCTGCCTGGTCGCGCGCGGTTCTGACGATCGCAGGGAGGGCCAGCGCGAGGCAAGCGGCGGGGAGTGCGTCGTTGCGGGCTGTGCCGATGCTGAAGAGGAGGATGTCGCAGGTGGCGAACAGCGCGGCGGCGATGGCGGCGGCGCGGGTGCTGGCGCCGCCGATGCGGGCTGCGCGGTGGACTGCGGCGATGGTGGCTGTGCCGAGGAGGGCGTTGGTTATGCGGAGGGCGGGCCAAGTCCAAGTGCCGGTTAGCGCTGCGATCGGGGCGAAGAGATAGGGTTGGAGCGGGGTCTGGAGGTAGGCGAAGTCTCGGTAGGGGATGAGGCCGTGTGCGGTGAGCGCGGCGGCGGCGACGTACTGGCTTTCGTCGTGGTCCACCGGGCGGAGAAGCGCGAGCGCGATGAAGAATATCGCCAGCCCTGCGAGCACCAAAAGATTGTTCACCCGCGAAGGCGGGTGCCCAGACTGGGCACCCGCCTTCGCGGGTGAACATCGTTGGGGAGGGGTGTTCTCCATTACTCTGCTCCACCCCGCTCGCGACCACCCCGGCGGAGGCCGGGGCCCAATTGGGGGACGGTTATGACTGAGGGTGGCGCTTCGTTACCACGGCCTTCCCAATTGGGCCCCGGCCTTCGCCGGGGTGGAGGCGTGTAGGGCACGAGTCAGGCTTTTACCGCGGTCAGGAAGTAGTCGAGGTTGGTCGAATCGCTCAGCGTGAAGCCGGTCGCCGGCGAGAAGCTCAGCCCCCGCGTATCCGTCACGCGAAGCCCCGCGTTGTTCAGCAACGCGGTCAGGTCCTCGGGTGTGAGGAACTTGTTCCAGTCGTGCGTGCCCTTGGGAATGACGCCGGCACCCTCCGCCACGGTGATCATCGCCAGCCGCGACAACGGCGTGCGATTGGGCGTCGACAGGATCAGCAACCCGCCCTCCGCCAACGTCCGCGCGAGACCGCGCACGAAGCCGGCAGGGTCGCTGACATGCTCGATCACCTCAAGGCTCGTGACCAGATCGAATTGCCCGACCAGCCCCTCGACGCCCCCCGCGCGGTAGTCGATCGCCAAGCCGCTCTGCGCTGCATGGATCTCCGCAACCGCGATATTCTCGGGTGCCGCATCGATCCCCGTAACCTCTGCACCGAGCCGCGCTAACGGCTCGCACAGCAACCCCGCGCCACAACCGACGTCGAGCGCGGTCTTCCGCGCCAGCGGCGTGAAGGTCGCACCATCGCCACCCCAATGCGCGTCCACCTGCTCGCGGATATAGCGCAGCCGTGGCGGGTTAAGCTTGTGGAGCGGGGCGGACGAGCCCTTCGGATCCCACCAGTCCTTTGCCATCGTGCCGAAATGCGCGGCCTCGCGCGGATCGATTGTTGCGTTCGTTACGGTGTCGCTTGCCAGTATCATGCGCGCTACCTATCAGGGCCGCCGCTTCGACCCAAAGGGATTTGCGCTGCCAATGGCCCGTATCGTGATGAAATTCGGCGGGACGTCGATGGCTGGGATCGAGCGTATCCGCAACGTCGCCGCCCGCGTGAAGCGCGAAGTCGACGCCGGCAACCAGGTCGCCGTCGTCGTCTCCGCGATGGCGGGCGAGACCGATCGGCTGGTCGGCTTCTGCCGCGAGGCGTCGTCGTTGTACGACGCAAAGGAATATGACGTCGTCGTCTCGGCCGGCGAGCAGATTACGAGCGGCTTGCTCGCGATCGCTTTGCAGGCGGCCGGGTGCAAGGCGCGGAGCTGGCTCGGCTGGCAGCTGCCGATCAACACGTCGGACGCCCATGGCTCGGCCCGCATCGGCGAGATCGACACGGCCGCGCTCGACGCGAGCCTTGCGGACGGTGTCGTCGCGGTGATCCCCGGTTTCCAGGGCGTCGCGGATGGCCAGCGCGTTACCACCTTGGGCCGCGGTGGTTCGGATACGTCGGCGGTCGCGATGGCGGCGGCGATGAAGGCGGATCGCTGCGACATCTATACCGACGTCGACGGCGTCTACACGACCGATCCCAGGATCGTGCCCCGCGCACGGAAACTGAGCAAGGTCACGTACGAAGAGATGCTGGAACTCGCCAGCGTCGGTGCCAAGGTGTTGCAGACGCGGTCTGTCGGCCTGGCGATGAAAGAGAATGTGCGTGTGCGCGTATTGTCCTCGTTTGAGGATGGCGACACCAATGATGGTCACCGCGGCACGTTGATCGTGGGCGAAGAGGAAATCGACGATATGGAACGCCAGCTCATCACCGGCATCGCGCACGACAAGAACGAGGCGAAGATCACGTTGACGCAGGTCAGCGATCGGCCGGGCTCGGTCGCGGCGATCTTTGCGCCGCTCGCGGACGCGGGGATCAACGTCGACATGATCGTGCAGAACGTCGCGCATTCAACTGGCTCTACGGACGTGACCTTTACGGTGCCCGCGGCGGATCTCGCGCGCTCGCTCGACGTGCTCGACAAGGCGAAGGACGCGATCGGCTATGCGACGATCGTCCACGACACGCGCGTCGCCAAGGTGTCCGTCGTCGGCGTCGGCATGCGCAGCCATGCGGGCGTCGCCTCGACGATGTTCACCACGCTCGGTGAGCGCGGGATCAACATCCAGGCGATCGCGACGTCGGAGATCAAGGTCAGCGTGCTGATCGAAGAGGATTATACCGAGCTGGCGGTGCGTGTTTTGCATACGGCGTACGGGCTCGACGCCGAGGATGCGGCTTGAACTTGATAGATAACGACATGATCCCGGCAGGCGCCGGGACGACGGGGATGGATGCATGACGATCGGTACTGAGCGGCTGCAACGCCGGATGGCGCGCGGCGCCGCGTTCCTCGGGTCGGAGGTCGCGATTCTCGGCGGCGCGATGTCCTGGGTGAGCGAGCGTCACCTCGTGTCGGCGATCTCCAACGCGGGCGGGTTCGGCGTGATCGCGTGCGGGGCGATGACGCCCGCGCTGCTCGATACCGAGATCGCCGCGACCAGGGCGATGACCGACAAGCCGTTCGGCGTGAACCTGATCACGATGCATCCCGACCTGTTCGAGCTGATCGCGGTCTGCGCCAAGCACGAGGTCGGTCACGTCGTGCTCGCTGGTGGCCTGCCGCCCAAGGGCAGCATCGAGGCGATCAAGGAGACCGGCGCCAAGCTGATTGCGTTCTCGCCGGCGCTGGCGCTTGCGAAGAAGTTGATCCGCAGCGGTGTCGATGCGCTCGTGATTGAGGGCATGGAGGCCGGCGGCCATATCGGCCCGGTCTCGACCAGCGTGCTCGCGCAGGAGATGCTACCTGAAATCGCCGAACAGGTGCCTGTGTTCGTCGCCGGCGGGATCGGTCGCGGCGAGGCGATCGCGGGCTATCTCGACATGGGTGCCGCCGGTGTCCAGCTCGGCACGCTGTTCGTCTGCGCGACCGAATCGATCGCACACGCCAATTTCAAGAAGGCGTTCATCCGGGCGTCGGCGCGCGATGCGATCGCCAGCGTGCAGATCGATGCGCGCTTGCCGGTGATCCCGGTTCGCGCGCTGAAGAACGCGTCGAGCGAGTTGTTCACGGCGAAGCAGCGTGAGGTTGCCGGGCATCTGGACGGCGGCCGCGTGGAAATGGCGGAGGCACAGTTGCAGATCGAGCATTATTGGGCCGGCGCGCTGCGTCGCGCAGTGATCGACGGCGATGTCGAGCATGGCTCGGTGATGGCGGGCCAGTCGGTCGGCATGGTCAAGCGCGAGGAGCCGGTCGCGGAGATCATCGGCGGGTTGATGATGCAGGCTGCGGCCGCGCTAGAGGCGCGCGCGGTCTAAGGTACTCTCGATCCTCCCCCTTGCGGGAGGTCGATAGGGCGGCATCTTCTCTTTGCGGTGATCCCGGGTCTGTTGGCTTGGTTCCAGCACTACCCTGGCGGAGGCCGGGGGAACGTTGCTGATTGGCGCCGCGCCCTGTTACCTCGACCTTCCCAATTGGGCCCCGGCCCTCGCCGGGGTGGACGACTTCCGGGGTAGGTGCGGCCAACCCCGCACCCTCTCCACTCGCCGCAAAGCGCGTACGGCTTACGTCTCGTTAACCTAATCCCGGCAAAGAATGTCCCGTCGGGGGACATCATGAGGTGGTTGCGATGAGTCGTCGGTTTGCTTTGCTGTCCGTTCCCGCGCTGGGCCTGCTGGCCGGGTGCACGTCGAAGCCACAGACCGTTGCGCAGGTCGCGCCGCCCGTCATCATGGTGCCGGTGCCCGCCCCGGTGATGCCGAAGGGCGCGTCGCCGACCATCGTCATCCCGATCGCACTGGCCGATGGCACGTATCCGACGCCGAACCGCAATCTCACCACCGCCGCGAAGGTCTGGCACCTCCGCGCCGCGCTCAACGTCGCCGCGCTCGCGTGTCGCGGGCCGCAGGAAGTCGTGATCGTCGCGGGCTACAATGCGCTGCTGTCGGCGCAGAAGCCGGTGCTCGCCAAGGCCGAGGCGACCTACGCCAGCGAGTACAAGTCAGGCGGCGGCGACTGGCAGGATCGCTACGACGATTCGATGACCCGGCTATACAACTTCTTCTCGCAGTCCCCCGCGCGCGACGACTTCTGCGCCGCGGCGGGCACCGTACTCGCGCAGGGCGCCGGTCTGACGGCCGAGGCATTGCCCGCGTTCGCGGCACAGAATCTTCCCGTGCTCGAGCGCCCGTTCACCGATTTCTACCGTGCGGTCGACGCATGGCGCGGTCGGACGGTGCGTCCGGTCCAGCCGCAGCTGGCCGTCTCGCGCCAATATGCGTCGAACATGCCGGTGCAGACGATCACGCAGGCGCGGCTCCAGCCGATCTCGCAGCCGGTGCCGCCGGCGCAGCCCCGCTTGAAGCTAGACCCGAGCGTCTTCCAGTAATCAGGCCTTGATGGGCGATCCAACCGACCAGCTATGGCCGAACGGATCGCGCACCTGGCCGTATCGATCGCCCCAGAACTGATCGGCGACGGGCATCGTCACGATCGCCCCCGCTGCGACCGCGCGGTCCACCCAGGCATCGGTATCGTCTACCTGCAGATGAAGCGTGATACCGGCGGGTTCGGGTTCGTCATGACCGCGCCATTCGGGGAACTCGTCGCACAGCATCAGCCAACCGCCATTGAGTCGCAGGCTCGCCTGCATCAACCGGACGCCGTCGTCGGCGACGTTCGTCTCGACCAGCGTGGCGGCGAACGCGGTTTCGTAGAAGGTCAGTGCCTCGCGACCCTGCCTGTTGCGAATGACGAGGAACGGTGTGATTCCGCTGGTGGGACGATCGGCCATGCGAGTCTCCTGCGTTGAAGCCTGCCAGCGTACGCCGCTCGCTTGTCCCCGGCCAGCGCCGACATCATGAAGGCAAAGCTTGGCTTACCTGCAAAGACTGGGTTAACAGCCGCGGCAATGGCTGAGGTTTCAGATCGTCCGGCGGAAGGCCGCTTCGACGGGCGCGAGCACCGGTTTCCGGTGCGCGTCTATTTCGAGGACACCGATCTGTCGGGCGCGGTCTATCACGCCAATTACCTGCGCTACATGGAGCGCGCGCGGTCGGACATGCTGCGGGTCGGCGGGATCGACCAGCGCGCGACGTTCGAGGCGGGCGAGGGCTCCTATGCGATTGCCAGCGTCGCCATCCGCTACGCCGCGCCGGCGAAGCTCGACGACGCTTTGCTGGTCGTCTCGCGGATACGCCGTGTCCGCTCGGCCGGGGTCACCATTCATCAAAGGGTCATGCGCGACGGGCTTGTCTTGGCCGAGGCGGACGTGGTGGCGGCATTGGTCGCTCCCAATGGTCGCCCACGCCGCCAGCCGCGCGCCTGGATCGATATCTACGAACGCCTTGTCTGGCAGGGGGAAGCATGAATCCGGTGTTAACTATGGATAGCGCGACGCTGTCGCCGATCCACTTGTTCCTCCAGGCCGACTGGGTGGTGAAGGGCGTGATGATCGGGCTGTTGCTCGCCAGCATCTGGACCTGGGCGCTGATCGTCGCGTTCTGGCGGCGGATCGGCAAGACGCGCAAGGGCATGACCCGGTTCGAGCGCGATTTCTGGAAGGCCGAGGATATCGACGTCTTCTACAAGGCGGAGGGCGAGAACGACCTGCCATCGGCACGCGTGTTCGCCGCCGGCGTGACCGAGTGGCGCCGCTCGACCGCGGGTGGCACGATCGACAAGAGCGGCACGCGCGAGCGGCTGGCGACGACGATGGGCGCAGCGGTTGCGGGCGAGATCGACAAGCTGTCGGACCGGCTGAACGTGCTGGCGACGGTAGGCTCGGTCGCGCCGTTCGTCGGGCTGTTCGGCACGGTGTGGGGCATCATGCGGAGTTTCACCAGCATCGCGGCGGCGCAGAACACGTCGCTGGCGGTGGTTGCGCCGGGGATTGCGGAGGCCTTGTTCGCAACCGCGATCGGGCTGTTCGCGGCGATCCCTGCGGTGATCGCGTACAACCGGTTCTCGCACGGCATCAACCGGATCGAGGCGAGCCTCAACCGGTTCGCCGACGGCTTCCACACGACCTTGAGCCGCCAGCTGGACGGGTCGCGCTAAGGTGGCGATGAATCTTCCTTCGTCGCGTGGCCGCGGACGTCGCGCGCCGATGGCGGATATCAACGTCACGCCGCTGGTCGACGTGATGCTGGTGCTGCTGATCATCTTCATGGTGACCGCGCCGCTGATGACCGCGGGCGTGCCGGTGAATTTGCCAGACGCGCGTGCGAAGGCGCTTGACCAGGAGCAGAAGCCTGTCGAGATATCGATGGACGAGACCGGCGCGCTGTTCATCGACAAGGACCAGGTGCCCGACGACGCGCTGCCGATCCGGCTCGCGTCGATCGCCGCCAGCCGTGCGGTGGGGGACGAACCTCAGGTGCTGCTGCGCGCAGACCGGAAGCTCGATTACGGTCGCGTGATGCGCGTGATGGGCGAACTCAACCGCGCCGGGCTGAACCGCGTCGCGCTGGTGACCGTCGAGGGTAATCAGAACTGATGGCGCTCGGCTGATGGATCGTTCGGAGAAGATCGGCTTAGGCGTTGCCGTCGTCGGGCATGTCGTGCTGTTCGGCTTGCTGTCGCTCGGCTTTCTCAGCGCGCCCGAACCGCCCAAGATCCAGCAGCAGCCGATCGACGTGAGCCTGGTGCCCGACGTCGCGCTGGAGGCGAGCGCGCCGCAATCGGCCGAGACGCCCGCGCAATCGATCGCGCCGGATGAAGGCGCGCCCGAGGATGCCGCGCCGCCGGCTCCGCAAGAGGCCGAGCCTGAGCCGAAGCCTGATCCCGTGCCACCCGCGCCGCGGCCCAAGCCCGCGCCGCCGAAGCCTGCGCCCAAGCCGCAACCGGCGCCCGAGCCCGTGGCCAAGCCGCAGCCCAAACCCAAGCCGGCACCGCCAAAGCCTGCCGCCAAGCCGGCCCCCGTCGCGAAGCCTGTCGTGAAGCCGCAGCCCAAGCCCGAAAAGGCGCCACCTACCAAGTCCGCCCCGGCGAAGGCAGCTCCGGCAAAGGCTGCGCCGAGCAAGGCTACGGCCAAGCCCAGCGCTGCGCCGGCGAAGACGTCGTCCACGTCGGGCAAGACCTCTTCCGCGTCGTCGGCCAAGCCCGCCAAGCCGTCCACGACCAAGGGCAGCGGCTCGACCGCGGAGGCCAAGATCTCGCGGCCACGCGGCTCGCGGCTCGGCGACAATTTCCTTAAGGGGCTGTCGGCCGATCCGTCACCGAGCAAATCGGAAGCGCCCAAGGCCGCCAAGCTTGGCGCGCAGGCGGCGGCGAACATCGGCTCGGCGATCCTGCGGCAGGTGCAACCCTGCGCCAACCGCCAGGTCACGCCGGGCCCCGGTGCCGAGCGGATTCGCGTGACGATCAACCTGCGGCTCAACCGTGACGGCACGCTCAAGGGGCGTCCCACGATCAGCGATCATGCCGGCGTCGACGACGAGAACCGGCGCTACGTCGACCGCGTCGACGATCTGGCGATCGCGACCTTCACCGGGTGCTCGCCGCTACGCGGTTTGCCCGACGACCTGTATGACGTGCAGAACGGCTGGAGCAATTTCAGCCTGCGCTACAAACTTCCCGGCTGAGGATGTCCGTTATGACTCGATCGATTTTCTCGTCCGCTGCCGTGATGGCGTTCGCGTTCAGCGGGACGGCCATCGCGCAGGATGCGCCCGCGCCGGCACCGCAACAGGCTTCCGCCGATCCGGCAGCGCAGGCCCCGGCAGGCGACCAGTCCGGCGGCCTCGTGGTGGACGTCACCGGCGGTATCTCCGCGCCGATGCCGATCGCGATTCCCGTGATGCCGACCGCTGCGGTGGTGTCGACGCCCGCAGGATCGACCGACGTGCTCGGTCGCCAGCTCGCCGACATCGTCACCAACGACCTCCGCAACTCCGGCCTGTTCACGCCACTGTCGCCGGGTCAGCTCCGCTCGATTACCTTCCCCGAGGTCACCGCGCCCGGGTTCGACTACTGGGGCAGCACCGGCGCACAGGCACTCGTGCAGGGCTTCATCCGCGCCAACGGCGACGGCAACCTGACGGTCGGCTGCTACCTCTACGACGTGTCGTCGAAGGCCGAACTGACGCGGACCGGCTTCGTCGTGCCGCCGTCGGACTGGCGTCGCGCAGGGCATAAATGCGCCGACATGGTCTACACCCGCCTCACCGGCGAAGGCGCGTATTTCGACAGCCGCGTCGTGTACGTGTCCGAGACCGGACCCAAGGGCCACCGCATCAAGCGCCTCGCGATCATGGATCAGGACGGCGCCAATCACCGCTTCCTGACCAACGGCCAGTCGATCGTGCTGACCCCGCGGTTCGCGCCGAACCAGCAGTCGATCGTCTATATGAGCTATCTCAACAATCGCCCGGCGATCTATGTCTACGACATCGGTTCGGGCAAGCAGCGGCTGGTGGTCGCGAACGCGAACCTGACGTTTGCGCCGCGCTTCTCGCCGGACGGGCGCAACATCCTGTTCTCGATGGCGCAGGGCGGCAACACCGACGTCTACCGCGTATCGTCGCAGGGCGGGACCCCACAACGCCTGACCAACTCTCCCGGGATCGATACCGGCGGGAGCTACTCGCCGGACGGCTCGCGGATCGTGTTCGAGAGCGATCGCTCGGGTGGCCAGCAGATCTACGTCATGAACGCGGACGGCTCGAACCAGCAGCGAATTAGCTTCGGCGGCGGGCGCTATGCGACGCCAGTGTGGAGCCCGCGTGGCGACCTGATCGCGTTCACCAAGCTCGGCGGCGGCTTCCGGATCGGCATCATGAGCCCGAGCGGTGGCGGCGAGAAATTGCTGACCAACGACTGGCAGGACGAGGGTCCGAGCTGGTCGCCGAACGGCCGGGTGATCAACTTCTATCGCTCGGGACGCGGCAGCGGCGGCAAGGCGGACCTCTGGTCGGTCGACCTGACCGGCGTGAACGAGCGGAAAATCCCGACGCCGCTCGACGGCTCCGATCCGGCATGGGGCCCCTTGCGGCCCTGAACCTGCTATGGGGGCATAACGGGGAAACGTGATTTTCTACGGGAGACTATCTATGTCGAAGCTTTCCAACATCTTGCTCGCGTGTACCGCGCTGATCGCCGTCGCCGGCTGTGCCAAGAAGCGTCCCGAAGTGTTGCCGCCTGCACCGGTCGACAACAACGCGCCGGTCGATCCGAATGCGGGCCAGAACGGCGGCAATGTCGGTGGTGCGATCGTGCCGGGGTCGGATGCCGACTTCCAGCGCTCGGTCAGCTCGAACACGGTGAATTTCGGGCTCGACATGTACGACATCGATCCGACCGCGCGCGCGATCCTCGACAGCCAGGCGCAGTGGCTGGCGAAGTTCCCGAACCAGCGCATCACGATCGAAGGCCATGCCGACGAGCGTGGCACGCGCGAGTATAACCTCGCGCTCGGCGATCGTCGTGCGAACGCGACCAAGAACTATCTGGCCGCGAAGGGCGTGTCGTCGTCGCGGATGACGACGATCAGCTACGGCAAGGAGCGCCCGGTGGCGATGGGTTCCGACGACCAGAGCTGGGCGGCGAACCGTCGTGCGGTCACGGTGGTGTTGAACTAAGATTTGTCGCGGCAGTCCCTCTCCCCTCCGGGGAGAGGGAAGGAGGAGCCACTTGGCGACGGGAGGGTGAGGGGCTGTTGGGACGGACCGTCCGAGCCTCAAGCCCCTCACCCTCCCACGTACAAGCGTACGCGGGCCCCTCCCTCTCCCCCGAGGGGCGAGGGAAAGCAGGTTACCCCAGCGCTTTGTCGAGCAGCTTTGCCAACCGAATACCCCCACGGCGAATCTCTTCGCGGGACACCGGCACCATCTTGGCGATCGTCGCGTCGTCCATCTTCACGCGCGCAGGCACGGTACCGCACGCGTCGCCGCCAAGTGCCGCCGCATACGCCTCATGCGAGGCCTCCCAGCTCTCCCGGCTCCAGTCGACGACCGTCCCCGCGCCGATCTTCGCGCGTTCAGCCGCGGGATACCGCCTTACCAGCGACGGCGGCGCCGAGATCGCGCGCTCGGCCAGCGGCCCGTCCCAGATCGAATGCAGGTTGAACCGCGCGGGGCCGTAGATCCCGTAGTCCGCCTTCACGTCGTTGCCGCCCTTGTCGTGGCGGTCGCCGGCATGCAGCGGCTGGTGGAGATCGCCGACGAAGTGGATCAGGAACGCCAGCGCGACGACGCGGTCGCGGGGCAGCGTCGACTTGTCGCGAAGCATCTTCACGTCGCGGTCGATCTGGTACGAGACGCAGTCGCCTTCCTTGCACGCCGGCGTCAGGTCGAACGGCGCGCAGATATCGACGTTCTGGTAATGCCAGCTGTAGGCAAAGCCGAAGCGCGTCGAGCCGTCGTTCAGCTTCAGCGGCTTGATGCAGTCCGCCCAGACGCTGGCCTCCTCGATCGTGCCCGCGGGGCAGGTCGGCGTATCCAGCAATGCCTGTTGCGCGAGCAGCTTGCGGATCGCAGCCTTGGTCTTCGGCGTGACGTTGGCATAGGCGATCTGCGCGACGGTCTGGTGGCCATACTCCCAGAACGCGGTAACGGGGGAGGCGAGGCCGAGCGAGGCAATCGCGGCGAGGAGAAAGCGCTTCATGCCGGCTCGTTAGCGTAGATCGCGACCGTCCGGCTACCCTCGGACGACGCGCGTCCGCGGTACATGCCGACGGTGTTGAAACCCCATGCCATGTCGCCGTCCGGCCCCGCGACGATGACGCCGCCGGTGCCGCCGAGCGCCTTCACTTCGGCAAGCACCGCATCGGCCGCGATCTGGAGCGACTCGCCCGACAGGCGGACGCGCGCGGCGATCTCGTGGCCGACGCCGACGCGAAGGAAGAACTCGCCAGAGCCGGTGCACGAGACGGCGCAGGCGCGATCGTCGGCGAAGGTCCCCGCGCCGATCACCGGCGTGTCACCGATCCGGCCCCAGCGCTTGCCGGTGACACCGCCGGTCGAGGTGGCGGCGGCGACATGGCCGTGCGTATCGCAGGCGACTGCGCCGACGGTGCCGTATTTCATGTCGACGTCGAACCCTCCGCCGTCGGCTTGGAACTCGGCGAACTGACGGCGGCGTTCGTCGGTGGCGAACCACGCGGCATCCGCCTGGGGAAGGTCGCGATCGAGCGAGAACGCATCCGCCCCCTTGCCTGCGAGGAAGACGTGGCGGCCGTCGTCTAGGATCGCGCGGGCTAGACCGACGGGGTTGCGCGTGGCGGTGGCTGCGGCGACTGCCCCCGCCGCCCGCGTGCGCCCGTCCATGATCGCGGCATCGAGCTCCAGCGTGCCGTCATGCGTGAAGACCGCGCCGCGCCCCGAATTGAAGTGCGGGTCGTCCTCCAGCACGCGCACCGCCGCCTCGACCGCATCGAGCGCGCTGCCGCCGTCTGCCAGCACCTTCGAGCCCGTGTCGAGCGCACGCGACAGGCCGGCTCGCGCGCCCGCATCCTGCTCGGGCGAGACCATTTCGCTGTCGAGTTTGCCGGCGCCGCCGTGGATGACGAGGGTCCAGGTCATGCTGAGTCTTTCGAGGGTAGGGCGCGGAGGCCGATGAGGGGGCGGAGCGGCGCGATGCTGCGGCCGATCCAGTAGAAGGCGATGCAGCCGATCGTCGTCGCGCCGAGCAGGCACGCGAACTCCGCCCAGCCCGGCAGGCCGGCGGGGAGCAGCGCGTACATCACGAGAACGATGATCGTCTGGTGGATCAGGTAGAACGGGAACACCGCCTCGGTCAGCGTGCGGCGCCAGCGATGGTCGCGGTTCCAGTGGCGCTCGGCGATTCCGATCAGCGCGACGATCGCCCCCCATTGCTCGAGCGCGTGGGCGACGCCGTAGCCGGGGTAGATCCAGCGCGGCGCGACGATGTCGCCCGGCCATTCGAGCTCGACGCCGATGATCGCGCCATAGCCGAGCACCGCGGCGACGGCGCCGACCTTCCACCAGCGCGCGATCGCCGCCATTGCGGGCTCGGAACGGGCTAGGCCGAAGCCGAACAGGAACGCGGGGAAATAGGTGACGTGCGCGACCCAGTCGCCGAACAGGGCTTGCGATTCCGCGGCCATCTGGAACCACCAGGCGTGGACGAACACGAGCCACGCGACCGGCAGGACGAGCACCGCCCAGCTGCCGAAGACCCAGTCGAACGCGCGTTGCAGCCAATCGCCGCGGACGACGACCAGGCCAAGCGTTAAAACGCTCGTGTAGACCCAGAGGTAGACGACGAACCACAGGTGGTTCCAGGTCGGCAGCGACAGCCCGGCGAGCTTGCCGAACCGGAAATAATCATGCGTCCAGAAGGTCAGATAGCTGCCGGCATAAGCGTGCTTGGTGACCAGCTCGACCCAGGGTTGCGGCGGCACGATCACCGCCATGCCGAACAGCAGCGGCACGAGCAGGCGGTAGCAGCGATTGGCGAAGAATCCGCCTGTGCCGCTCGACCGGGCGAGCAGCGCGCGGCTGGCATAGCCCGAAACGACGAACAGCAGCGTCAGCCGCCACGCATTGCTCGCCAGCATCGGCAGCCGCACCCAGTCCTCGACATGGAACGACTTCACATGGAAGTTCCACGGCACGAAGACCATGCCGATATGGTAGAGGATCAGCAGCGCGAACGCACCGATCCGCAGCCAGTCCATGCCGAAATGCCGCGTCATCGCGCGGCCCTACGGGGCGGGGGCCGGTGCCGCAAGCGTCGGGCAGCTAAGGCGTTCCCCGCGCCGGTTCACGCCTTCATGCGCGGCGTGCCCATGAAGTCGCGCTTGCCGATCGGCACGCCCTGCGCGCGCAGGATCGCGTAGGCGGTGCTCGCGTGGAAATAGAAGTTGGGCTGCGAGAACGAGAGCAGGAAGTTCGCGCCGGTGAACGGCATGACGAACGTGCCGAACTCGAAGGTCGTGTCGTTGTCCGCGAGCGCGTCGAACGTCTCCCGGTCGATCGCTTCCAGCTTGGCGATTGCGTCACGCATCACGGCATGGAGCCCCGCGAAATCCGTCGGCCAGGCCGAGCGATCGGGCGCGAAGGTGCCCGCGCGAACGCCTTCGATCCCGCCGACCGAATGCGCTGCGCACGATTTCACCTGGTAGCCAAACGGCAGCATGTCGTCGGCTAGCTTCGCATCAATCAACGTCGCGGGTTCGATACCCTTCTCGGCCGCGAATGCTTCCGCCTTGTCGAGCAGCGCGTCGACCGCGCGGAGGATCTGGAGGTTCGAGGGGATCGTCGCATCGTACAGGGACAGGGTCATCGCGTTCGCTCCAAAGGCCGTGCGCCGCTATGGCCGACGTTCGCTACTCCGGCCAGCGATGTTCCGTTCCAGCGCGCAAGTCGCTATATAGGCCGCGAACTCCCGAGGAATCCCCATGTCCCTTCGTCCCTGGCGCGATATCACCCGCCGCAAGAGCCGCCAGATCATGGTCGGCAACGTCCCCGTCGGCGGCGATGCGCCCGTCACGGTGCAGACGATGACCAACACGCCGACCGACGACGTGCGCGCGACCGTCGACCAGATCCGGCGCTGCGAAGACGCGGGCGTCGACATCATCCGCGTCAGCTGCCCCGACGTCGAATCGACCGCCGCGCTCAAGCAGATCGTCCGCGCGAGCCGCGTGCCGATCGTCGCTGACATCCATTTCCACTACAAGCGCGCGCTCGAAGCGGCGGACGCGGGCGCGGCGTGCCTGCGGATCAATCCGGGCAATATCGGTTCGGCGGCGCGCGTGAAGGAAGTCGTCGACGCGGCCAAGTCGAACGGCTGCGCGATCCGGATCGGTGTCAACGGCGGTTCGCTCGAGCGGCATCTGCTCGAGAAATACGGCGAGCCTTGTCCCGATGCGCTGGTCGAGTCGGCGATGGATCACATCAAGCTGCTGCAGGACCACGACTTTCACGAGTTCAAGGTCGCGGTGAAGGCGTCCGACCTGTTTCTCGCGGTGGCGGCGTATCAGCAGCTCGCCGAGCAGGTCGACTGCCCGCTGCATCTCGGCATCACCGAGGCGGGCGGGTTCGTCGGCGGCACGGTCAAGTCGGCGATCGGGATGGGCAGCCTGCTCTGGTACGGCATCGGCGACACGATTCGGGTGTCGCTTTCCGCCGAGCCGGAAGAGGAAGTCCGCGTCGGCTTCGAGATCCTCAAGGCGCTCGGCATCCGCAACCGCGGCGTCCGCGTCGTGTCGTGCCCGTCGTGCGCACGCCAGGGTTTCGACGTGATCCGCACGGTGCAGGCTCTGGAGGAACGGTTGCAGCATATCCGTACGCCGATGTCGTTGTCGGTGCTCGGCTGCGTCGTGAACGGTCCCGGTGAGGCACGCGAGACCGATATCGGCATCACTGGCGGCGGCAACGGCAAGCACATGGTGTATCTGTCGGGCGTCACCGACCACCACGTCCAGGACGCCGATATGGTCGACCACATCGTCCGGCTGGTCGAGGCGAAGGCGGCTGAGATCGACGCAGCGGACGAGGCGATGGCGGCGCTGGTGCCGGTGGCGGCTGAATAAAGGGCTACCACCACGTCCCGTCATCCTGACGAAAGTCAGGATCCAGGGTCACGTACGGTGCGCTTTTGGCTCTGGGTCCTGACTTTCGTCAGGACGAGGGATAGGGCGCAGGGCTTCTTCTCGTTCTCCCGCGAATCCGGAAGCCCAGGGTAACAGGCGATGACCCCTGGTTCCCTGTCCTCCCCCTCCGTCGCCTTTGGCGCCACCTTCCCCTTGCGGGGGAGGATCGATGGGTCGAAATGTCGGTCCCTTTGGGCAACGTGCGGAGATGGTGTGCCGGCTCGATGCGGCGTATTGGATACGCATGACGACGGCTGCCGACCTCGATGCACTGACCGCGTTGGATCGGGCCGCGACGCCTGGGCCCTGGTATGTGCGGGCGATGAATGACGAGAACGCAACGTGCGCGACGGCTGTCGCGACGAAGCCCAACACGTCCGGCGATAACGACGAGCTATCCGGTTCGACCTATCACGGCGTTGTCGCTGCGACCTCCATCCAGCATCACGACTATGTCGTTCCCGCGGATAGACGATCGAGGGAAAATGCAGCGTTGATCGCGGCCGTCCGGACCGCGCTTCCCGAATTGCTGCGGCTGGCGAGAATCGGTGCCGCAGCCGATCGCGCCTGATATCCGCCTGTTCCGATGACCTCTCGCATCGTGTCGCCCGCTTTAGCCTTCGCGATCGCCGCGCTCGGCATCGGACTGTTTTCCATGATGGATGCGGTGATGAAGTCGCTCGTCCTGGCGATCGGCGTCTATAACGCGCTGCTGTGGCGGCAGATGATTAGCGTCGGGCTCGGTGCGGTCGCGTGGAAGTTCGGGAACAGCGGGCGGCCGAGCGGGCGCGCGCTCAAGCTGCATCTGGCGCGCGGGTTGGTGACGACGGCGATGGCGGTGCTGTTCTTCTGGGGGCTCGCACGCGTACCGATGGCGCAGGCGATTTCGCTGACCTACATCGCGCCGATCCTCGCGCTGTTGCTCGCCGCGGTGACGCTGGGCGAACGCGTCGGGTGGAAGACGTCCGTCGCGTCGATCGCCGCGCTCGGAGGTGTGCTGGTGGTGATGATCGGGCAGGGGCGCGAGGTGCCCGGACCCGAGACGTTCCATGGGACGCTCGCGATCCTTGGCTCGGCGGTGCTATATGCGGTCAACCTCGTGATCGCACGGCTGCAGAGCCAGGCGGCGCGGCCGGGCGAGATCGCGTTCTTCCAGGCGCTCGTCATCACCGCGACGCTGGCGCTCGCGGCGCCCTGGCTCGCGGTGGTGCCCGAGGCGGTGCAATGGCCCAAGCTCCTGCTGGCCGCGGGGCTCGCGACCGCGTCGCTGTGGCTGCTCGGCTGGGCGTATGCGCACGGCGATACCGGGTTTCTCGCGACCACCGAATACACTTCGTTCGTCTATGCAGCCTGCTTGGGTTTCCTGGTGTTCGGCGAGCGGGTATCGGCGTTCACGCTGGCTGGCGCGGCGATCATCGTGGTCGCATGCCTGTATGCGGCGCGGCGGCGTGACATCGCGCAGACATCGATCGAGGCTAGTGCATGACCGTCATCCGTTCCGCCACCGCTGCCGATGTCGGCACGATCCTGCGCTTCGTCCGCGAGCTTGCCGCGTTCGAGCGCGAGCCGGATGCGGTCGAGGCTACCGAGCCGATGCTGGAGGAGGCACTGTTCGGGGAGCGGCCTGCCGCGGAGGCTTTGATCGCGGAGACTGCAGACGTCCCGCTCGGGTTCGCGCTGTTCTTCCACAATTTCTCGACGTGGACGGGCAAGCGCGGGTTGTACCTGGAGGACTTGTACGTGACGCCGGACGCGCGCGGGCAGGGGGTCGGCGGTGCGTTGCTGTCGCATCTAGCCGGCGTGGCGCTCGATCGCGGCTGCGCCCGGTTCGAATGGTCGGTGCTCGACTGGAACGCCGACGCGATCGCGTTCTACCGGAAAGTCGGCGCGGTCGGGATGGAGGACTGGACGATCCAGCGGATGTCCGGGGATGCGCTGGTAAAGCTGGCGAGGCGGTAAGAAAGCTGCCGCCGCACCGAACCGGTCCCGTCAAATAGTGCCTCC
This sequence comes from Sphingomonas faeni, assembly GCF_040407495.1. Taxonomy (GTDB): domain Bacteria; phylum Pseudomonadota; class Alphaproteobacteria; order Sphingomonadales; family Sphingomonadaceae; genus Sphingomonas; species Sphingomonas faeni_D. The sequence goes on from NZ_JAPZPP010000003.1 coordinate 421,226, forward strand.
CCGGCGCAGGCCGGGGCCCAATTGGGGCCAGAGGTAACGACGGATAGTCGTCCGTTACCTCGACCTTTCTATTTGGACCTGGGCCTGCGCCGGGGGGATTTGGAACGCATCCGGGGCAATAAACTGACTGACGTCAGATCAACGACCTGCGGTGTCGTCCGCGTCCATCGGCTCTTCGCCCTTGGCCTTCTCGGCGTTGTAGCGCTCGATCGCTTCGATCGTGACGCGCTTGGCTTCGTCGGCATCGCCCCACTTGCCTACGCGGACCCACTTCGTCTTCTCGAGGTCCTTGTAGTGCGTGAAGAAGTGCTCGATCTGCTCGAATACGATCTCGGGCATGTCGCCGCGCTCGCCGATGTTCGCATAGTACGGGAACACCGCGTCGACCGGCACGCAGACGAGCTTCTCGTCGCCGCCGGCTTCGTCCTCCAGGTTCAGCACCGCGATCGGCCGCGCACGGACGACGCAGCCGGGGATGAACGGCGAGCGCGCGATCACCAGCGCATCCAGCGGATCGCCGTCCGGGCTCAGCGTATGCGGCACGAAGCCATAGTTCGCGGGATAGCGCATCGGCGTGTGCAGGATGCGATCGACGAACAGCGCGCCACTGGCCTTGTCGAACTCGTACTTCACGGGCTCGCCGCCGGTCGGCACTTCGATGATGACGTTCAGGTCTTCGGGCGGGTTCTTGCCGGTCGGGATGAGATCGATACGCATGGCGGTCCTTTCGAATATGACGGTGCCGGCGCTCCTCGTGTGGGAAGCGGCCGGCACCGATAGATTTCAAAGGCTCAACGCGGCATCAGCAGCTTGTCGAGCCCGCCGTCACCTGTACCCACCTTCTGCAGGCGCGGATAGCGCGGCCCGTCATGGTAATCGAGCGTGATATCCCGGAATCGGTCATTGTTTTTAACCGTCAAACGAATCGGCAGCTTCGTCCCCTGCGCCGCCAGGATCGCCGCCTTCATCCGATCGGACGAATAGGCCTCGGCGTTGACCGCCTCGATCTCGGTGCCGACGTCGAGGCCCGCCTTGAACGCCGGGCTGTCCCAGATCGACGAGGTGACGACGCCCTCCTTGTTGATCACCATCCCGAGCGAATAGCTGACATCGGTGCCGCGGGTCTTCTCGGCCTGCTTCAGGTACGGGCTCTGCTCGGGGCCGTAGACCAGCTTGTAGCCGTTCATCGCGAAGCCGTTGATCGGGGCGGGCTTGCCGGTCTCGGTCAGCCGCGTGTTGAGGAAGGTCGCCCAGTCATAGGGGACGATCCCGTTCAGCGTCTGCGCGACGTCTGCGAAGGTGTAGGTCAGCTCGCCGTAATCTCCGTCGCGGACGCCGAAGAACGCCTTGGCGAAATCGTCGATCGACTTGGTCCCGCCGGACTTCTGGCGGAGCATCGCGTCGACCTCCATCCAGACCATCAGGCCCTCGTTGTAGTAATCCTCCGAGCGCTGCCAGCTGGTCCAGCCCTTGGGCTTGCGTGCGGAGATCACCGGATCGTTGGTCGTATCGATCAGGTTGCGCCACTGACGGCCCGGCGCGGTATCGTAATTGCCGAGGATCGACGCATAGCCGTCGAGCGTGTCCTGCTTGCTGACGAGGCCCGAGCGCGCCTGGAGCACATAGCCCCAGAACTGCGTCTGGCCCTCATAGACCCATAGCAGCGAATCGCGCATCGGCGTGCGGAAATCCGGCGTCCACAGGTCGGCGCCGCGCCGGAACTTGCCGTCCCAGCTGTGTGTGTATTCGTGCGGCAGGAGGTTGCGCGCGGCGGCGCCGGTTTCCCACTCGGTGAAATAGCCGGGACGGACGCCGTTCTCGGAACTGCGATGATGCTCCAGGCCGATGCCGCCGAGCTGGTCGGTGATCGACAGCAGGAACTCGTAATGATCGTAGTGCTGCGCGCCGAAGGTCTTTACCGCCTGGTCGACGAGCCGCTTGTGCGCGTCGATCTGCTCGGGCTTGGCGGCCAGCTGGTCGGGGCTGTCGGCGAACACGTTCAGGTCGACGCGGGGGGAGAGCGGCCAGACCTTGCCGTACTTGCCCGCGAGCGTCGGCGAATCGACCAGGATCTCGTAGTTGGTCGTGTCGTAGCTGTAGGTCGAGCCCGACACCTTGGCCGGCACCGCACCCGCGGCGGTCCAGCCGGTTGGGTAGGTGACGGTCATCTTGATCGGGATCTGGCGCGTGAAATAGCCCGCCGGGTAGAGGCTGACGAGGTTCGGCTGGAGGCTGATCATCGTCGGCGTCATGACGATGCGGCCCTGGTCGCCCTTGGTCGCGGAGATGAACTGGAACTCGGCGACCAGCGTCTTGGCGCCGGTCGGCACGTCGATGTGGAACGCGAAGACGTCCACCGGATCGCGTGTCCAGGGGACGATCTTGCCGTTCGCGCGGATCACGAGACCGGCGAGCTTCTCGATCTCGCCGCGTGGGGAATGCGCGCCGGGCAGCCACTTCGGATACAGCAACGCCATCGGGCCCGACTTGGCGACCGGGATCGTCTGCTTCACGCGAAAGATGCCACGCTCGGTATCGGTCGCATCGACGTCGAGCAGCAGCGTGCCGGGGTAGGGCGTGTCGACCGCGTCGGGAATGGTGTCGACGAACGGCACCGGCTGGGGTGCGGTGTTGCCTGCTGGAACCTGCGCTACCGCAGGAATAGCGGACGCGAGCAGGGATGCGACGATAAGCTTGCGGATCAAGGAAGGGCCTTCCGGCTGAGAGACGATGACCTGAGGTGTAATCGCGATAAAGGGCAGTCGTCCAGTCCTTTACCGGGACTCCTCAACCACTCCCGAGCACGTTGATCGTGAACGCTAGCACGCCGATGTTGAACACGAACGCCGCCATGCACTGGCCTAGCGCGGCTTTGCGCACCCGCCGTGACGTGATCTGCACGTCTGAGGTCTGGAACGTCATCCCCAGCGTGAACGCGAAATAGGCGAAGTCCCAGTAATCGGGCTCGTCACAACTTGGGAAGTCGAGCCCTTTGGCGTCCTTCCCATCCCGATCGTCGACATAATAGAGATGCGCATAGTGTAGCGTGTAGATCATGTTCGAGAACAGCCATGCGAGCGCCAGCGTCGAGATCGTCAGCGCGATCCCGACCGCGTCGTTCTTGCCCTGCAATTCCTTGGCGACCGCGACCAGGATGACCAGCATGATCGTCCCGCTGAACCCGAGCAGCACGGCGCGGTTGGCGTCGTTCTCTTCCGCCGCGCGGCGCATCCGTGCCGCGGTGGCGTTGCGGAACAAGGTCGAGACCGCGATCAGGAACACGACCGCCGCGACGTCGAACGCGGCCATCGTCCCCCGCCCGAGCCCGAACCGCGGGATCAGTGCGGCCAGCCCGATCGCGAAGACCAGCACGAACAGGATGAAGCGCGGCGGGGCGACGCGTTGGCCGAGGCCCCAATATCTGGGTTTGTCGTTCATGCCACAGCGCTAGCGCTTCGCGGGCACGTCGCCTAGATACGCGCGCATCATGGCCAAGACAGAAACTCCACGCCGCATCCGTGGCACCCAGGACATTTTCGGCGACGAGCAGCGCCGGTTCGCACACGTCCTCGCCACGTTCGAGCGCGTGCGGGCGCTGTATTGCTTCCAGCGCGTCGATATTCCGGTGTTCGAATCCACAGCGGTGTTCGCGCGCTCGCTCGGCGAGACGACCGATGTCGTGTCGAAGGAAATGTACACGTTCGAGGATCGCGGCGGGGACTCGCTGACGCTCCGCCCGGAGTTCACTGCCGGCATAGCGCGCGCGTACCTGACCGAAGGCTGGCAGCAGTTCGCACCGCTGAAGCTCACCACCAGCGGCCCGGTGTTCCGCTACGAGCGCCCGCAAAAGGGCCGGTTCCGCCAGTTCCACCAGATCGACGCCGAGGTGATCGGTGCGGCCGAGCCGGCGGCGGACGTCGAGCTGCTTGTGCTCGCGGACCAGTTGCTGCGCGAACTCGGCATTTCCGAGGGCGTGACGTTGCAGCTCAACACGCTGGGCGACGCCGCGACGCGCGACGCCTGGCGCGAGGCGCTGGTCGCGCATTTCGAAGCGCATCGCGGCGAACTGTCCGAGGACAGCCTGACGCGGCTCGAGAAGAACCCGATGCGGATCCTCGACTCGAAGGACCCGCGCGATCGCCCGATCGCCGACAGCGCGCCGGATATCGACGCGTATCTGACCCCCGAGGCACGCGCGTTCTTCGAAGCGGTGACCGCCGGGCTCGATGCGGCGGGTGTCGCGTGGGAGCGCAACGCGCGCCTGGTCCGCGGCCTCGATTACTACCGCCACACCGCGTTCGAGTTCGTGACCGACCGGCTGGGTGCGCAAGGCACCGTGCTGGCCGGCGGCCGGTATGACGGACTGATCGGCTCGCTCGGCGGGCCGGAGACGGCTGGTGTTGGTTGGGCTGCCGGTGTCGAGCGGCTGGCTATGTTAATTGAGGAGCCACCGATAGATCGGCCGAATATAATAATTGTAGCTGAAGCCGAAGCTTACGGAACTATAGCGGTTGGCGCGCTAGCTGCGTTGCGGCGGGAAGCCTTTTGCGCGGAGGCGATAGTTACCGGGAGTGAGCGAAAGCGTTTCGATCGAGCAATAAAATTGAAGCCCAATTATATCGTTTCGTTAAAGTTTCTTAATGGTGGACTTGCGCTTTCGGAATGGGGCGACATGACGAACGATATTCGCGAAAAAGTGAAAAGGATTGTTTGGGATCAGGCGAATAAGCCCGCATGACCCAGATCTCCCCCGACCGCATCCGCGCGATCGAGGCGCGGCGTGACGAGCTGCAAGCGCTGATGTCGACCGGCGATCTCCCGTCGGACCGCTTCGTCGCGGTATCGAAGGAATATGCCGAGCTCGAACCCGTGGCCCAAGCCGCCACCGAAGTGCGCCGGTTGCGTCAGGAGGCGGAGAGCCTCGCGTTCATGGCGGAGGATGCCGACGACGAACTGCGCGCGATGGCGTCGGACGAGTTGCACGAGAACCGCACGCTGCTGGAAACCGCGGACCGCAAGCTCGCGCTCGCGTTGTTGCCGCGCGATTCCGCCGACGAGCGCTCGGCGATGCTCGAGGTCCGCGCCGGCACCGGTGGCGACGAGGCGGCGCTGTTCGCGGGCGACCTGTTCCGGATGTACCAGCGCTATGCCGAATCGCAGGGCTGGCGGGTCGAGATGATCTCCGGTTCGTCGTCGGACGCGGGCGGCTTCAAGGAAGTCGTCGCCAGCGTCACCGGGCAGGGCGTGTTCGCCAAACTCAAGTTCGAGAGCGGCGTGCACCGCGTCCAGCGCGTGCCGACCACCGAGGCGGGCGGCCGGATCCACACCTCGGCGGCGACCGTCGCGGTGTTGCCCGAGGCGGAGGAGGTCGACGTCAAGATCGACGACAAGGACCTGCGTATCGACGTCTATCGCTCGTCGGGCCCCGGCGGGCAGTCGGTCAACACGACGGACTCCGCGGTGCGGATCGTCCACATCCCGACCGGGCTGACCGTGATCCAGCAGGACGAGAAGTCGCAGCACAAGAACAAGGCCAAGGCTTTGCGCGTGCTCAGGACGCGGCTGTACGAGGCGGAACGCGACCGGCTGCATGCCGAGCGGGCAGGCGCACGGAAGTCGATGGTCGGCTCGGGCGATCGGTCGGAACGGATCCGGACGTACAATTTCCCGCAGGGCCGCGTCACCGATCACCGCATTAACCTGACGCTCCACCGCCTGCCGGAGATCGTCGCGGGCGAGATGGACGAACTGATCGGCGCGCTGGTGGCGCAGGACGAAGCGGACCGTTTGGCGCAATTGGATGGCTGAGCCCTCCTACTTCCCCCCCTCCCGCAAGCGGGAGGGGGCCGGGGGGTGGGCTCGCGGCCAGTTCCAGACGCGCGTTGCGTTCGGGTCTTCAGACTTATCGCAGCCGGTGCGTCCGCGGTGAGCGCGTGCCCACCCCCCAACCCCCTCCCGCAAGCGGGCGGGGGGGTAAGTGCAGCGATCGCCACTGCCGCCGCACAGTTCGCGTTCTCCGCTACACCGCGCCTCGACGCGGAACTGCTGATGGCGCACGCGCTCGGCGTCGAACGTAACGCGGTCCTCCTCGACCCGGACCGCTACGTCGTCCCCGAGACCTTCCCCGCACTCGTCGAACGCCGTCTCAACCACGAACCCGTCGCCTACCTCACAGGCACGCGCGGCTTCTGGTCGATCGACCTCGCCGTAGGGCCCGGCGCACTCGTCCCCCGCGCCGACAGCGAAACCCTCCTGATCGCCGCCCAAGCGCATTTCGCCGGTCGCGCCCCCGCAACAATACTCGACCTCGGCACCGGCCCCGGCACATTGCTCCTCGCCGCGCTCGACGAATGGCCCGCGCAAGGCCTAGGCGTAGACTATTCCTCCCAAGCGCTCGCCTACGCCCGCGCCAACGCCGCAACCCTCGGCATGGCCGACCGCGCGCACTTCATCCGCGGAAGCTGGGCCAGCGCGATCGTCGGCCAGTTCGACCTGATCCTCGCCAACCCGCCCTACATCGCCACCGACGAGCAGCTCCCGCCCGAAGTCCAGAACCACGAACCCCACGCCGCGCTCTTCGCCGGCGCAGACGGGCTCGACGACTACCGCATCCTCGCTGAACAGCTCCCCGCACTGATCGCCCCCGGTGGCGCGGCGGTGATCGAGATCGGCTCGACGCAGGCTCTCCCCGTCACCGCGCTGCTCGAAGCGCAGGGTCTGCACGTCGCGCTCCACCACGACTATGGCGGCAACACGCGCGCGTTAGTGGCAACCCACGCCCCCGCAACTTGAACAATATGGCGCTAAACCTCACATTTCGCTTGTAGTAGGTCCCTTGCGGACGCTATCACGCGGGCAGGGGCACGCACTCTCGACGATTGGTCGGTTTAGAGCGATGACCCGCATCCTTCGCTTTGAGGTCGCTGCAGTCCGGCGGCCCTGGCAAGTTCGACGCACCGATCTCGTCTAGATCGTCGGTGCGCGACGGGGGTTTGCACCGCATTTCGGAGCACGACCAGATTTTGGTTCGACGACTGAGGACACAAGCTTGATCAACAACCGGCAAGCCGGCCGCCGTCGCGGTCGTGGCAACAATAATAATGGCGGCGGCGGTAGTGGTGGCGGTCAACGCCAAGGCGGCGGCGGCGGCCAGGGTGGTCGCGATACCGGCAACCGCATCGACAGCCGCGCGCGCGGCAACGCGAGCCAGCTGTACGAGAAGTACAAGAACCTCGCGCGCGACGCGCAGCAGCAGGGCGACCGCGTCAACATCGAATATTACCTCCAGTTCGCGGACCATTATTTCCGCGTCCTGAGCGAGACGCGCGCGCGCTTCGAAGAGAGCCAGCCGCAGGCGCAGCAGCAGCCGCGTCGCCAGCAGCCGTTCGATCTCGACGGCGACGACGATTACGGCGACGAGGGCGAACCGATCCGCTCCGGCGAGCAGCAGGGTACACCCGAGCAGGCTCGAGGCGAGCAGAATGGTGGCCAGCAGAGTGGCCAGTACCAGAACGCGCCTCGTCAGAATCGTGAGGGCCAGAACCGCGAGGACCGCCCTCAGCGTGACGATCGTCCGCAGCGCGAAGAGCGTCCGCGATACGAGAACAACCGCTACGAAGGCCAGCGCAATGAAGGCCAGCGTAACGACGCGCAGCCGCGTAACGAAGGCCAGCGCGAGGACCGCGTCCGTGGCGACAACCCGCGCAACCAGCGCAACACCCCGCGTGATGCCCAGCCGCGCGACGATCGCAGCGGCGAAGAGCAGGGCCAGGCGCGCGAAGCGCAGGCGCGTGAGACCCAGCAGCGCGAGACGCAGCCCCGCGAGAACGGGCGCGACGAGCAGGTCCGCGAGCCCCGCAGCGACTACCGCGACACGCCGCAGCGCGAGACGGTCCGCCGCACGCCCCGCGTGAGCGCACCGGTCGCCAATGCCAACCAGGATTCGGAAGCCGACGCGGTCCGTTCGGTAACCGAATCCACCGAGCAGGCGGTTCAGCCGACCGAAGCCGTCGAGACGACGATGCCCGTCGCCGCGACCGAGGAGCAGCCCCGCCGTCGCGGTCGCCCGCGCCGCGATCGCAGCCTCGACGCACCCGTTGCGCAAGATCAGGGCGGACAGGACGAGCATGCACCAACCGCGTTCGACGCGGATCGCCTGCCGCCGTCGCTGGGCATCTCGGCTACCGTTGCACTCGTGCCGACGCCGGCAGTCGAAGCAACGCCTGTCGCCGACGCTACGGTTGAGGAAAAGCCCCGCCGCCGCCGTGTGCGCGCGGTGCCCGACGAGGTTCAGGCAAGCTGATCCGCCATGTCCCGGGTCCATTCCGGAGTTAGGTGATCAAAGGCCGGTACTGCTTCGCGCGGTACCGGCCTTTTCGTTGAATGACAGGTACCCGACGTCAGTCGCACCGGGACCACCAAAGCGCCCCAGACGAACGGGATTACCCGCGATCCGCCCCGCTTCGCGCGAAGGCGTTCAGGAATAAGCGCGGTAGAAGAAGACGATGGTCGTTGTCGCGGTCACCAGCAGCGTCCAGGCGCGGATCACGCCGTCGGGTAGCTTGCGCCCGAACCTTGCGCCGAAATAGCCGCCGACCACGCCGCCCGCCATCATCGGCAGGCAGAGCGTCCATGCCACCATACCCGTCGTTGCGAACACGATCGTCGCCGCGGCATTGGCCGTCGCCAGCATCAGCGTGCGGGGCGCGGCGAGCTTGGCAGGCGAGGCGCCGGCCAACAGTCCCCAAGCAGCGGTCAGCATCATCCCGACGCCGCCCCCGAAATAGCCGCCGTAGATCCCCAGCAAAGTCTGCGCGGCGATCAGCGAGCGCGATCCGATCGCAAGGCGCGCATGCAGCCAGGTCGAGGCGGGCTTGCCGAACGCGATCGCGAGCGTCGCCATCAGCAATAGCCACGGTACAATCACGTCGAATGCGGTCGCCGGGGTAAAGAACAACAGCAGGCTTCCGACGAGACCACCAACGAACGTGATCCCCGCCAGCGTCCGGATACCGACGCCGCCGACAGGCCCCAGATCGGCGCGATACGCCCATGCGCTCGCCATCGCCGCGGGCTGCACCGCGACGTTGCTGGTCGCGTTGGCGATCGGCGAGGGCAGGCCGAGCGCGATCAGCGACGGCATCGTCGCGAAGCTGCCGCCGCCCGCCAGCGCGTTCATCGCGCCGCCCAGCATTCCCGCCCCCGCCGCCAATCCCAGCGAACCGAGATCAGACAAAGGCGGAATCAGCCTCGGCAGCGGCCTCGCGATCGATCTGCGCGCGACTCTTCTTCTCCGACGCGGTCTTCAACTGGCCGCACGCCGCATCGATATCGCGCCCGCGCGGCGTCCGCACCGGCGCCGAGATCCCCGCGCCGAACACGATGCTGGAGAACGACTTGATCCGCTCGGGCGTCGAACACTCGTATTCCGCACCCGGCCAAGGGTTGAACGGAATGAGATTCACCTTCGCGGGCAGCTCATACTTCCGCAGCAACCGCACGAGTTCGCGCGCGTCATCGTCGGAGTCGTTCTTGTCCTTCAGCATCACATATTCGAACGTGATGCGCCGCGCGTTGTTCGTGCCCGGATAGTCCGCGCATGCCTGGAGCAGCTCTTCGATGCCGTACTTCCGGTTGAGCGGGACGATCTCGTCGCGCACTTCCTTGGTAACCGCGTGCAACGACACCGCGAGGTTCACGCCGATCTCGGCCCCCGCGCGTGCCATCATCGGCACCACGCCCGACGTCGACAATGTGATCCGGCGGCGGCTGAGCGCGAGGCCAGCGCCGTCCATCACCAGCTTCAACGCATCGCGGACGTTCTCGAAATTATACAGCGGCTCGCCCATCCCCATCATCACGATGTTGGTGAGCATGCGGCCCTCGGGCTGGCTCGGCCATTCGCCCAACGAGTCACGCGCGAGCATCACTTGGCCGACGATCTCGGCGGGCGTCAAATTGCGCACCAGCCGCATCGTGCCGGTGTGGCAGAAGGTGCAGTTGAGCGTGCAGCCGACTTGGCTCGACACGCACAACGTACCGCGATCGGCGTCGGGGATGAACACCATCTCGTAATCCTGCGCGTCGTCGGAGCGCAGCAGCCACTTCCGCGTGCCGTCGGTCGACACCTGCGCCTCGACCACGTTGGGCCGGCTGATCACGAAGCGCTGCTCGAGCCAGGGGTGCATCGTCTTCGAGATATCGGTCATCGCCGAGAACTCGGTCGCGCCCCGATTGTAGATCCAGTGCCACAGCTGCTTGGCACGCAGCTTGGCCTGCTTCTCCTCGAGCTGCGACGTTTCCAGCGCCATCCGCAAATCGGCGAGCGATAGCCCGAGCAGGTCGATCCGCCCATCGCTGCGCGGCACGAAGCTGCGGGGAACGGGCACGGGGTCGATGTGCCCGGGGATGGGCATGAGGTTCGCGGCGGTCTGCATGCGCGGCCTCTAGCCGAATTTCGCCGATTTTTCTAGCCCGCTAGGCCCGGGCTCCGTCAGCGCGTACCCAGCAGATCGCGATAGGTGGCGTCGACCGCCTCGACCATCGTCTCGCTCGTGTATTTGTCGATAAATCGTGCATGACCCCGCTCCCCCCATTCCGGCAAGTCTGCAGGATCGAGCGTTTCGAGGAGGTGGCGCAGGGCGCCCACGTTGTTCGAAGGAAACGTCAGGCCGAAGCGTCCGGCATCCAGCGTATCGTTCAAGCCCCCGGCATCGGACGCGATCACGGCTCGGCGCACACGCATCGCCTCGATCGCGACAAGGCCGAAGCCTTCCCAGCGCGACGGAACGATGATGGCATCTGCCGCCATCATCTCGGACACCACGCCATTGCGATCACGCCAGCCGACATACTCGACGAATTCGGGCGTGATCTGGCCAATCTGCGGCGCCACGACGGGTTGACCAACGACGCGCAAGGCATAACGATCGCCGAGCTCCGCAATCGCTTCGAGCAGCAGGTCGAGACCCTTTTGTCGGTCGAACCTGCCCACGAACAGCAGCTTGATCCGATCGTCGTCCCAACGGGCCGGAGGTACCGGGGGGGGCGCTTTGCTGATCGCATTGTTGATCACCACGAGCTTTTCGTCGGGCAAACCCACACCACGTGCAACGTCGCCTTCATGCGGCGAGATCAAAATGATCCGGTCGGCCTTCCGCGCGAGATAGCGTTCCACCGCGATGATAACCCGCTTGGCAAACGGCGACACCTGCATGCTGAACGCCCAGCCGTGCGGGCAGAAGATCAGCCGCGGACGCTTACCGAATCGCAGGATGCGCGTGATCACGCCAGCGCCGAACGAATGCGCGTGGACGATTTCCGGCTGTATCTGGCGGCGTACGCGGCGATAGCTGGAGAACAGCTTCGCCATGCCGAGCAGTCGGTTCGGTCGATCGAAATATTCGAACCGGATACCGCTGTCGAGCAGCCGCGGCTCGATATGATCGCGGTGCTGTTCGGGCATCAACAGCGTCAGCGCGTTCGGCCCGTAGCGCTCGGCCTGCGGCGTCAGCAACTCGGCGAGAAAACTTCCCGTGCCGCCGATGATGCTGTCGCACACGTGCAGTACGCGGGGTGGGCTACCCTCGGCGCGCGTTTGCCTCGCTACCGCCATGCGATCAGACCAGGACGGTGCCGGTGATCGGGATGCCGTGCTTGTCCAGCACTTCGATCAATCCGCGCACCACGTTCCGCTTGGTAAAATGCTTGCGGATGACGATCACTGCGGAGTCGAAGCCCCTCAGCGCATCGGCGATGCTGGTAGCGCCATTGGTTGCGCTGACGACCGTGGCCGCAATCATCTGGCTGGCCGAAGTCGCGATCGCGTCGTGCTGCTCGATCAACGAGCGGCGCTCGATCGGTTCATTACCGCCATGGATATCGGCGCCGGTGCCCGAAACCAGTAACCCCGGGATCGCGGTCACCTGATGCTCGGCATGATCGGCAAGCTGGAACAGGCTGGCGATGCGTGGATGCGCGCGGTTCGCGTCGACGACAACGGTCTGCGATCCAGCTTGCGCCATCACCACACCAAGATTGGCGGCGAGCACCGCCAGCGCTTCGTCACAATCGATCCCGACCAGCGCGCAGGCGTGTGATCGGCGATCGCTGTCGGCGTAGCTCTGGACGATCGAGCTGCGGATCGCGCGTGCTGCGACGACATAGGGCGTGTCGGTCTCATAGGCCGCCACGACCAGCGGGTCGACGCTGCCGGGTGCGACGACATGCGCCGAGTCGATGTGCGTATCGCGGTCGAAACCGGACGTTGCCGGACCTGTGGTCGAACGAAGCCTCACGCCATTGCCTCCTTGCGGGGGGCTCGCCAGCCCGTGGTGCCGCTCTTGATATCGGTCATGTCGGCGATCACGTCGAGATCGAGCGCGCGGGCGGTGCCCGATGGCGTCCGCAGTCGTGGCGCCAGCATTTCCTGGCCAATCGCGGCTGCCAGCCCGGCGCCGGCACCCATCACGATCGCCGCGATGATCCACAGGATCAGGTTCGGCTTGGACGGCAAGGTCGGCGGTACCGCACGATCGAGCCGGCTCGCGTTGGCCTGCGACACCTCGGACTGAAGAGTCGCCTCGTTATAGCGCTGGCGTACCGTGTCGTACGTTGCCCGCGCGGCGTCGACATCCCGCTGCAACACGTTCAGCTGATCCTGCACGCCGGACAGCGCGAGCATCCGCGTCTGCTGCGCGGCGAGGTCGGCACGAATGCTCGACTCGCGGCGGCCCGCGGCCGAACTGGCGGCGGTCAAAGCCTGTGCCTGGACCGAGCGCGCGGATGAAAGCTGGCCACGCAGCGCCGCAAGCTGTGCGTTGGCGGCGAGCATGTCGGGATGGTTCGGCCCGAGCGTCTTCGACAGCTCGGCGACCTTGCCGGCCTGCAAGCCGCTTTCGCGTTGAAGGTCCTGGACGATCGTCGACTGCGCCACCTCGGGCTGGGCGGTCGAGCCCGACTTCGACTGCGCAACCGCGGCGGCGGCCTGTGCGGCTACCAGTTCGGTCGACAGGTTGCGGACGCGGTCGGCCTCGACGTCCATCCGGTTCATGCCGACGATGCCGTGCTGGCGCTGGAAGTCGGACAAGCGCGACTGCGCGGCCTCAAGCCGATCGCGGACGTCGCGGGTGCGGGCGTCGTACCATTTGGCGTTGCCGCGCGCGTTACCGCTGCGCAGCGTCACCTGCTTGGTGAGGAACGTGTCGACGATCAGGTTGAGCGTTTTCGCCACCTCGTCGGGCGACTTGCCGGTCAGGCTGAGCCGGATGACATTGCTGCCCTTCTCGCTACTGATCGCCAAGTCGCGGCGCAGCATCGTGAGGCCGTTCTGGTTGCGCGCAGTCGGTGTGTCGCCCAGCGCCGCACTCTGGAACTGCGGGCTGCGCTGCACGACGTCGCTCAGCACGGCGTCGCTGCGGATGATATCCTGCTGCGTGCCGATCACCGACTCGAGCACCGAGCTGTTGTCCGAGCCGTTAGCGCTGTTCGCGCTGACCGGATCGCGCTCGGTCAGATCGACCAGGATCGACGACGTCGCGGTATAGGCGCGCGGGCGAGTGAAGCCGAGTGCGGCGATGGCGAGAAATACCACCCCGCCGACCAGCAGGACAAGGCGGATCCGATGCCGGATCGCGCTAATCAAGTCAGCGAAACTGATCACTGGTCACGCACTCCTCGTTCCAAGACATTACGCAGGTCGTCGAACCCGGTCGGCTGGATCCGGGCAGGATCGATCCTGCGATTATAGACCAGCAGATAGAATTGCGGCGCCAGCGTATCGTCGAAATAATAGCTGCCCTCGATCGCGCTGGCATGGAGGATCGGGCTCAGTGCCGCGAACGCCGCGGCGATGGTCGCGTCGTCATGACCATCCTCGTTGAGCACCAACGTCACCTCGCCCCGCTCGATCCGCGTCCGCATCGCCGCGGCAAGGCAGATCACCGCGATCGCCATCGTCGTCGGCTTGGGCAGGCGCTGGAGATCGACCACCAGCGCCGCGGCGCGCGGACTGAGCGCACCCCATTCGCCATACGCATCGAGCAGACCCTGCTGGACGAGCGTATCGTCGATGTGGTCGCGACCCGCACGGCTTGCCGCGATCGCGCAATTCGCGCCGAACAGACGCAGGTGATACGGCGACCCGACCGCCGAACGGGCGATCTTCATCGCCGCATCGTCGTCGATCGTCAGCCCTGCTGTGTCACAGCAGCGGACCAGCAGCGCCTTCAACTGGTCGGTCTCGATCCCGCCGATCGGCACCGACACGATATGCCGACGCAGCGAGGGATGCCCCTCGATCAGGTCCTCGAGATTGGCGGCGATGCCGACCGCGACGATCCTGACCGGCGAGCGCATGTCCGACAACAGCTTCATGAGCGCCGCCATCTCGGTCTTGGTCGCGTGCGTCTCGATCCGATCGAACTCGTCGAGCACGAAGATCGTCGGGCGACGCACCGTCTCCGCGAGGATAGTCGCCATCTGGCGCGCATCGAACGCCGCGGTCAGCAAAGGCTGGACGTCGATCCGCCGTATGCCTTCGCCGGGGATCGACAGAAGTTCGACGAGATAGGGACGGCAAAGCTCGGAAAAGTCGATATCGCCGCCGGCCAGATTGTAGAGCACGGTCGCACCGGCCTCATCCGCCAGGTCGCCGAACACGCGTGCCAGCGACGTCTTGCCCGAGCCACGTGCGCCGAACACGATACCGTGCTTGCCATGTTCGAGCACCGCCTCGACGAGCCGGTCCAGTTCGCGCGCGCGGCCGGCCAGACCGGCGCGGTTCTCGACCGGCATGCCGGCATCGAACGCGCTGTGGATCCGCGTCCGCCCAGAACTCAGCGCCCGCGATGGCGAGGCTGCGGGCGCGAGGGTAGGGCGTGCCGGGATCGCTGCTACCATCGGCCCCGGATGTGTAGGTGCGGCCGACGCGCGACCAGGGGCTGCTCGCAGGTCTGGCAGGCTGGACAGGGGCGGCTCGGGATCGAGCACACCCGACAGCCAGTTGCCGAGGCGTGTGAAGAAACTCATCGGTTGCCTCCCCGCGCCGTCGGATTGAACGGCGCCGGAACGATCGAGGTCATGGCAAAAGGGGGCATCGCGATCAGAACCACTTTTCCTTGATGACCAGCACATCCTCGGGCTGGACCGGCATGTCGAGGTCGGGCTTGTCGAGCTTCTGCCCGCCGCGCCGTACTTCGATCCGCTTGACCGAACCGGCGAGCGTCGGGCCGCCTGCGAGTGCCAGTGCCTGGCGGAAGGTCATGCCCGGCTGGACCGGGAACGCACCGCCCTTGTTCACTTCGCCATAGACGTAGATCGTCTCGGCGGTCGGCACGAACAGCGTGTCGCCGGGCTGGACCATCCGCGACGCGCCGCCGCTGAGATCGGCGAGCGAGATGCGCTGCGGCTGGCCACCCGCCGGGGTCAGGATCACCGTATTGGCGCCATCGATCCGCGGTCCGCCGGCGCGCGCGACCATCGCCGAGACGGTGTAGGGGCGATCGATCGGGTACAGCCCCGAATTGGGGACTGCACCCAGCACGGTCGCCGTCTTGCTGCTGTACGCCGTGATTTCGACGTTGATCGACGGCTTGCTCAGATAGCCGCCGCGGACATAAGCCTGCGAGAGTTCGGTGCCGAGCTGTGCGGTCGTCTTGCCTGCCGCCTGGACGACGCCGAGATACGGCGCGGTGATCGTGCCGTCGGCGCGGATCCGGGTCTTCGACGACATCGCTTCCTGCCCGAAGACGGTCACGGCTATCTCGTCGTTCGCGCCCAGAACGTAGGATCCCGCCGCCGCGCCGGTCGCACCTGGCGAGGTCGAATTCGGCGCCGTCTGCCCCTGTGCAGGGACGGGAGTCTGAGCGTGTACAGTCTGGGCGAGCAGAACCGCCGACAGCGCAAACGCGCCAGCCAGGCGTACGGAGTGCCAGCTACCTGTCATGATGTGCCTCGTCATTATATCAGAACCTGTACGATACGCCCGCCGCAGCGCGGTTGGCATCATAGTTGTTGAGCCCGGTATTGGTCCGGCGCGACGTGCGCTGCGCGTCCAGGGTCAGATTGAGCCGCTCGCCAATCGCGCGGGTCAGGCCCAACGTCAGGCTCGTAAAGCGGTCGCTCGCAAAAGGGGCTGCAATGACGAGAGGATCGCCACGAAACTGGCGCCGCCCGAGAACCGCGCCACCGCGCAGCAGCGTCCGCTCCGCAAACCGCCATTCGGTGCCGAGCGCATAATCGGTCTGTACGGTGAACCCCGCCGGCACGAGTGAATCGTTGACGATCCGTCGTCCCGCCTCGCCCTTGAACATGATCCGCGGGATCGGACGGAACACCAGGTCGAGGTCCCAGCCCGCACCGTGATAGGGGCGGACGTTGGCACCCTTGCTGCGCGCCTGCAGGTAATGCAGATCGACCGACAGCTCGACCCGGCTGACGACCGCGCGGTTGAAGGTCACGCCGGCCTCGTCGATCCGGTTGACGACGCCGATGGTCGGGCGGTCGGCGCGCGAATAGCGATAGAAGAGCGCTGCCTGGCCCAGGCTGGGGCGCGCATAGCCGATGCCGCCCGCCGCCGATACGAGCGTCTGGTCGGCAAAGTCGAACAGCGTGTCGTTGCGGGTCGTCCGACGCGACAGCTCGGCGAGCGGAAAGAATCCGACCGCGCGCGGGCAGCTGGCCTTCACCGCCAGCGTCGAGAAGGTCTGGAAATTGTCGATCGGGCCGTTGATGTCGCCATAATCCGCCTGTTGGCGGGTAAAACGGAGATCGGGCTGGATCTGGCAGATGCCAGCGATCCGGATCGTCCCGCTGCCCTTGATATCGGCGCGCACCCGGCTGCGATCGGTGTTCTGGGTATAGAAACTATACCCGATGTCGCCATCGACTCGCAGGTCGTTCTGTCCAAGTTGACGCTGATACGAGGCCCGGAGCGCGGGCGTGACGATAATGTCGTCGACCGGTGCCGCACGATCGTCGCTGGTACGAAAGATGTTGTCGTCATACGCAACATCGGCTGCCGGCGTCACGCTCAACCCAGGCTGGCTGACGCCCGACTTGCTCAACAACGGGATCGGGATCAACGGCATGCCCAAGCGTTCGGTCTGTGCGACGGCTGCATTTGGCACGGCGAGTATCGTCGCCCCCAGCGTTTGCGCGACGACACCGAACAGCTTGGCATTGCGCGCGAGTCCGGCGTTTTCCTTGCCGCAATGCAGCATGAACCGATGAGCAGGTAAGCGACCGAACATGGAGTCTGCGTGCCTTCTCGCATTCGCGGCGTCAAGACGCACGGATTTATGCCGTCGTGACCATCGCCTCGGATCACGCTGCACCGCCGCATAAAGGTTCGATTATGTCCGGGCCATTAACCGCATCTAAAATCTTGGGAATTAGCGCGTAGCCATCAGTGAGGGAAAGATATGGCTCGCCGTTTTGTGCCGCTGTTGGGAGTATTATTGGCATCGTGTGGTGGCGGCTCCGATGCGTCTACCGAAGCTGTCGTGACGGTCCCCATCGCTGCCCCGACCCCTACACCGACCCCCGCGCCGACGGCGACTCCGTCTCCAGGCGCGGCCGACGCCAGCGCGCTGCCGGTCGAGTCCGGGGCAACCGCGATCGTCTTTGCTAGCGCCGATCTTCCCGTCCGCACCACGGCCTATATCGTCGGCGCGGCTACCCATTTCTCCTATGCGGCATCGGCCGGTTACGATCCCGACAGCGTCGCGCAACGCTTTACCGAGACCGGCATTCGCGCGTTCCGCGAGGATCTCTTCTGGAACGCGCTGGCGCCCGACTGGGACGTCGATGGCGCCCATCTGCCGACGCCATTGGTGACGTTCCTCGGCAAGACCAGCGCCCGCCCGCTTTATATCGTCAACAACGGCAATCCCTGGATCCTCGGTGCATCGCCACCGGCGGGGGATGTCGGGCAGGCCGCGTTCGCCACCTACGCGCAGCATGCGGTGGCGGCGACCGCCGGTCGCGATGCGCTGTATGAGATCTGGAACGAGTGGAACCGCAACGCGGTGCGCGACAAGCCGGTTCTGGTCGGCCCCGGCGATGCCTTGGACTATCGCGCCTCGCTATATTACGCGCCGCTCGCCGCGCGGGCGACCAATGCGATCAAGCAGGTGGCGCCTGGTGCGAAGGTCCTGGTCGGCGCGGCCGGCGACGATCCGGGCTGGCAGTGGACGCTCGACGTACTGGCGCGCGGCGGCGCGGCGCAGGCCGACGGCGTGTCGGCGCATATCTACAATCACTGCGCCAACACCGCCAACCGCACCGCGACCGAGGCGATCGGACGCCTCGGAGCGCTCCATGACAAGGTCGCCAGCGCGAATAGCGGGCGCGACCTACCGGTCTACGTGACCGAGTGGGGCTGGCCCTCGGGCACGGCGTCCTGTTCGGTGAGCAGCGCCAAGATCGCGACCAACGTACCGCAATTCCTGCTGCATACCGCCGCGCTGCCGTGGGTGGCGGGCAGCTGGTATTACGAAACCAAGGATTCGGGCGCCGATCCCGCCAACATCCAGTATAATTTCGGGCTCTACGACGCCAATTACGCCGCCAAAGCCGCGCAATGCGCGTTCGCCGACGCCAGCGCGCTGATCGCCGAGGCCAAGGCGATGGCGGTACAGACCGTCGATGGCGGGCTCACGGTTATCCGGGTCGCGACGCCGCGCGGGCTGGCGATCGTCGCGTGGAGCGCGGTGTCGGGTCGCCAGGGGCGGGTCACCGTCGGCGGCACCGCCGCCTATACCAGCCGGACGCTGTGCCAGGCGTCGGGCGCAGCCTCTGCCGATCGCAGCGTCACGGTTGGCGAGATGCCGGTGATCATCGACGTCCCCAACGTCAGCCGGCTGGGAGTCAACGCCCGCCTGCTATGAGGGGGCTCGTCCGACGCAAGCGATGTTAGCGCTTGCTCGCTGCGATCTGTTCGAAGGCGCCGAGCATCTGCTTGGCCAGTGCGTCGTAATCGTAACGCTCGGTCTGGTTCGCCGCCTGTTCGCGTAGCACGAGCAATTGTTCGGGGCGTTCGAGCACATCGACGATCGCCGCGCGCCATTGCTCTGCATCGCCGGGCGGCACGAGCATTCCGTTGACGCCGGGTTCGATCAGTTCGGGAAGGCCGCCCTTGTCGCTACCCATGACCGGCAGCGCCTGAACGAGGGCCTGGAACACGACGCCGGGTGAATTCTCGGCCCAGAGCGACGGCACGACCAGAAGGTCGCTCTCCGCCATGATGTCGGCGACGATCTGTTGTGGGACATGGCCCTGCATCGTCAGCCACGGCCGTTCGCCATAGGTCGCGCGCAACGCGTGATCCTCCGGCCCCTTGCCGAGCACGGTGAGATGGAAGTCGTAGGTGGCCGAAAGCTGGTCTAGCAGTTCGAGAAGGAAGTTGATGCCCTTGGTCTGCTCGAGCCGGCCAACGAACAACAGTCGCACCGTGTCGACCGGCGCATGTTCGACGCGCGGTGCCGGGTAGCGATTCGGGTTGAGGATGTGAAAGCGCGGATAGTCCTCGATCGGCAGCAGCGACGAGATCGTGTCGAGGTTGGACTGCGACGGCGAGATGAAGCCCAGCCGTGGGATCTCGCGCAGAAAGCCCATCTTCACCTTCGAACTCAGGCGACAATTGGTGCATTGCCCGACGCATTCGTCGCTGTCGCGGAACATCGTCGTCCGCAGGCAGGCATAAGCGAGATCGTGCAGCGTGATCGCGGTCGGGATATCGTGGCGGCCGATCACCTTCAGGCCATTATAGCCGAGTCCCGAAATCCAGTGGATGTGGATGAAGTCCGGCTTGAAGTCGTCGATGACCTTCTCGAACATCGCCTCGTTGCGCGGATCATAGTGATCCTGGGCGTGCCAGATCGGCTTCTTCCAGCCGGGGGCCTGACTGGCCTTGAACACCGGATAGATATGCGGCGTGTTGACGCGGTACAGCGTGTAGCCATCCTGCGGCGTGGCCCAGCTTTCATGCTCGACCATCGGCGCCGCGGTCAGCACCGCGGCTTCGTGACCATTGGCCGCGAACCAATAGGTCAGGCTGTGCGCGCAGAGTTCGGCACCGCCGATCACGTACGGCGGATAGAAGGCGGAGATGCTCAGAATGCGCATCGCGTCCTCCCTTTGCGGGGCTGCGACGTTACCGCGCCACAGGTCATGACGCGCCGACGATCCGGGCCGGCACGCCCACCGCGACCGCGCCGACGGGCACGTCGCGCAACACGACTGCATTGGCGCCGATCATGGCTCCCTCTCCGATTGTAACCGCTCCGATGATCGCGGCCCCTGCCGACAGATAGGCATCCCGACCTATCCGCGCATGGCCAGGACTATGCGAATGTCTGGAGCCGATCGTTACGTTCTGCAAAATAACGACATTCTCGTCGATCGTGCAAACACCGACGACGATGCCGTACGGATGGGGGATATAGAGCCCGGCTGCGACGGAACAGCCGATCGCGATCTCCGACCCGAATGTACGGCAGGTCCACCACCACCAGATGCGCCGCAGCGGGCGGCCGACGATCGGAATACGTGCGAGTGCGTCCTGGATCCGTCGGGCCAGCACGAACTGGAATCCTTGCGTCAACAGCACCATCCGCATCGCGAACGCTAGGGTGAGGGGGGTCGATTCATGATGCGCGAACAGCGCCAGATCTCGCCGGACCGCGGCACGAAAACCGACTGCCGCGCCTTTGCCCTCGGTGGTCATGAACGGACGATACCCTTGTTGCTCACCAGCACTTCCAGGCGGTGGAGATATTTTGATGCATTGCGGCAATTAACCAACCCTGCAAGACCATGCCGATGAACGTGTAGCGTTTTTTGTAAGAATCGGGCAGGAGCGGTCTCGGTAGCTGGCAGCCTGTGCCACTTCGGTGTTGCAGGAAGCGGTGAGGACGCGATACCGCACGTGCGAACTGCGATCCATGGCGGCCATGATCGTCCAGGACGATGATAGTCCGCCTGGAATGTCAAACAGCGGAATCGCCGCGCTATATGCACGGCGGCGGGCCGCATGGAACGATCCGAAGGGTAGCATGCGCATTCTGATCGTAAATACGTTGTATCCCCCGTCCTCCGTGGGCGGAGCGGAGCGTTCGGTCGCGCTGCTCGGCCGGGCGGTGGCGGCCCGAGGCCACGACGTTCACGTCGCGTCGCTGCATGACAGCGACGCGACGATCGAGGAGCAGGACGGGCTGGTGACGGTCCACCGTCTGCCGCTGCGCAATATCTATTGGCCGTTCCACCCCGATCATCGCCCGTCAAAGCCCGCGCGGCTGCTGTGGCATCTGCGCGACCGGCGCAACCGCAAGGCGACGCGCGACCTGATCGCGCTTGCCAAGCGGATCAGGCCTGATGTCCTCCATACCAACAACCTGCAGGGCTTCTCGACCGAAATCTGGCACTGGGCACGCGCGAACGACATCCGGATCGTGCACACGCTGCGCGATTACAGCCTGATGTGCGCGCGCGCGGCGCTGTATCGCGATCGCAAGGATTGCGTCGAGCGCTGTGGCGATTGCCGTCTGCTGACCGACCGCAAGAAGCGCAACACGCCGCTGGTCGACGCGGTCGCCTCCAACAGCCGCTACGTGATCGACACGCATGAGCGCCACGGCTTCTTCCGCGATACGCCGAGCCAGGTGATCTTCAACATCGCCGACGTCACGTCGGTGGTGTCGAGTGCGGAACGGCCGGGACGCGAGGATTCGCCCGGCCTGGTGTTCGGCGTGATCGGCCGAGTCGAACCCGAAAAGGGCATCGAGATCGTGCTCGCCGCGATCACCGGCGTCGAAGGCGACTGGCGACTGCGGATCGCGGGCGGCGGCCAGACCGACTATATCGAAGGGCTCAAGGCGCGCCATCCCGATCCACGGATCGACTGGATGGGGTTCGTCAAGGCGGATGCCTTCTACGACAGCATCGACGTGCTGATCATCGGTTCGACCTGGCCCGAACCGCTGCCCCGCACGATGATCGAGAGCCTCGCGCGGGGTACACCGACGCTATATTCGGACGCCGGTGGCACGCCCGAGATCGGCCCGATGGCGCCGCTCGCCGAGATGTATGCCAAGGATGATCCGGAGGCGCTGGCCACGCAGATACGTCGCGCGCTGGTCGATCCGGTCGCATGGCGCGCACGGCGATCCGCCGACCCCGACTTGCTCGAGCAATTCTCCGAGGCCGCGGTCGCTGGGCGGTATATCGCGCTCTATTCGGGCGGCGACGCCGACACGGGCAACTGATCAGACGTGCCGGGCCGCGCTGGTCGGTGCGGCTTCAGACCGTCGCGAGCGCGGCAATCAGATCGTCCGCACTCGCCGCCCAGGTGTAGGCGTGCGCGCGCGCGACGGTGCGCGCTGCGAGCGTTTCGACCAGCGTGTCGTCACGCAGCATCCGCTCCATCCCCGCGGCGATCGCGTCGACCGACATCGGGTCGACGTACAGCGCCGCGTCGCCGCACACTTCGCGCACCGGCGGGATGTCGCCCGCCAGCACCGGTCGGCCGAAGCGCATCATCTCTAGCGGCGGAATCCCGAACCCTTCGTACAGGCTTGGGAAAACGAGCGCGCGCGCGCCGCGGTACAGCCCCATCAGCGCGGCGTCGCTGATCCGGCCGGGCAGGATCACGCCCGGCGGAACGGTGTCCATGCCGTTCTGCGCGAAGGATTTGACCGCGGCGCCAACCAGCACCAGCCGATCATTGGGTTGCGCGACGCGCGCAAACGCCTCGAGTGCGCGAGGCAAATTCTTGTTCGGCGCGAACGATCCCACGAACAGCAGGAAGCGGCCTGGCGTCAACCCGAGTTGGTCGACGATCGCCGTGTCCGGCACGATCGCATCGACATGATCCGCGGCATTGGGGATGACCGGGATCGTCGCGGGGTCGAGAGCCAGCACTGCGGCGAGACGATCGCGCGAAAAACCCGACACGGTCGCGATCCGCACGCGACGCGCGATGAGGCGTCCTAGGGTGCGGTGCATGGTCCGATACGGCCATGAAAAGTTGCCGGGAAGGTCGTAGACGAGCGCATCATGGATGACCGTCAGCGATCGCCGCGGCAGCACCGGCCCGGAGTTGCAGAGGTTCAACAACGTCGATCCGTGCACCGCGCGGGGCAGGTGGAACTGCTCCCAGCCATGGCCGCCGCCCTTACCAATCGTCCGGGCTGAAAAATGGGGCCATTCGTCCGGCATGGCAACGCCCGGCGGCAGCAATATTGTCCAGCGTGGAGGCTCTTCCCCTCGTACGATGCGGTCGTGCACCTCGCTCAGCAGCATTCTGGCAAACCGCTCGACACCCGTAACCGTACGACCCAGAAAACGCCCGTTAACCCCGATCATTAGCTATCTTTCCCAATTCCGTCCGTGGATAGGCACGGCGCGACGCCATGTGGTTGCCGGTTGGCCGTGCGACGTCATGGTGCGTCACATACGCCGATTGGGGGACTTCGTTCAGCTTTTATGCGGTCTTCCCCGGCTATAACGAGCGATTGATCCACAATGGTCCAACCGCTATCATTGTTGCGTCGCAGCGAAAACCGGTCGGTAGACCAGTGGCCGATTTCTAGGGATTTAGTCACGCGATGGAAGTAGCCATGGGGCATGTCGGCGAGATTTCGTTGGCCGGTGCACTCCACCGACGCAATTTGCGGTTGCGGCTGTATTGCCTGCTGATCTTTACGGATCTGCTGGCGATTTCGATCGGTTTCGCGATCGGCAGTTTCGTCCGCGGTGACAATTGGCTGTCGCTGAGCGGGATCGATCTCGCCTATCCGGTCCTGCCGATCTACCTGCTGATCGCCTTCAACAATAAGGCGTATTCGCGGCCCGCGATCACCAGCGGGTCGGAGTCGATCCTGCGTGCGATCGTGCCGTTGGCGATTACCGGTTTCGCGCTGCTGACGCTGATCTTCTTCGTTCAGGCGGGCAACGAGATTTCGCGGGTCGCGTTCGCGATCGGTTTCGGTGGCACGATGATCCTGATGGCGGGGTTCAGGATGGCGATCGTGATCGTCGTGCGTCGCACGGCTGCGCCCAAGTTGGTGGCCGAATTGCTGATCGTCGACGATGTCCCGCGCGCCGAGTGGAACGAGCGTCAGGTCTGCGACACGATCTTCGCGGCGGAGGCCGGGATCGAGCCTGACATGGGCAACCCGCACATGCTCAACCGCTTCGGCCAGATGGTCAGCAAATACGAGCGCGTCGTCGTGCAGTGCCCGGCGGATCGCCAGCTCGACTGGTCGCTGCTGTTGCGTGGCGCCAATGTCGACGGCGAAATCCTGTCGCCCGGCTTCGGCAAGCTCGGCGTGCTCGGGTTGCAGAACTTCAAGGGGCGGCAGACGCTGCTCGTGGCGCGCGGGCCGCTGAGCTACACCGACATGGCCAAGAAGCGCGCGCTCGATATTATCGTGACGCTGGTCGTGCTGATCGCGATCTCGCCGGCGCTCATCCTGATCGCGCTCGCGGTAAAGCTCGACTCGCCGGGACCGGTGCTGTTTCGGCAGGAGCGGATCGGGCGCGGCAACCGCATCTTCCACATCCTGAAGTTCCGGTCGATGCGGGTCGAGAATTCAGATTCGCGCGGGTCCACCTCGACCCAGCGCGACGACAAGCGGATCACCCGCGTCGGTGCGTTCATCCGCAAGACCAGTCTCGATGAAATACCTCAGTTCATCAACGTATTGATGGGTGACATGAGCCTGGTCGGCCCACGTCCGCATGCGCTGGGATCGCTAGCGGGCAACCAGCTGTTCTGGGAAATCGACCGCGAATACTGGCATCGTCACGCGTTGAAGCCCGGCATTACCGGACTGGCGCAGGTCCGCGGTTTCCGCGGCGCGACGCACCGCGACGTCGATCTCAAGAACCGGCTCCAAGCCGATCTCGAATATCTCCACGACTGGAGCCTTATGCGCGACGTGACGATCCTGTTCCGGACGATGAACGTGCTCGTCCACAGCAACGCCTATTGAGCCGGTATTCCGGCGAAGCTAAACGCAAAATTCGGGGGTCGAGGAGAAGTCTATGCCGTCCAACCGATCCCTCACGTCGCCGCGCGCACCTTGGAAAATTCTTGGCCGAACCGTGATCGCGGTTTCCGGGTTGGTCGGGGGCGCTATTGCACTCGCCTCGATGGCGCCGATGACGTCGACGCCCGATCAGCTGAAGTTGCTGCCCGACGGGCCATTGAGCGCTCGACCGGTGCCGCTGATCGTCGGTGTCGGCGTGCATTTCGGAATCGGCGGCGACTATGGCTATGATCCGGCGCGCACCGCGCAGGCGATGGAGACCATGGGCGCGTCCTCGTTCCGTGACGACCTGACTTGGTCGGGTTTCAAGGGGGCAGGGATGAATGCCCCCGGCACGATGCGGCCGGGGCAGGCTGCCTTCCTCGCGGCAACGCGCGCGCGCCCGTTGTTTATCCTCGATCATCCCAATCCCGCGATCGGCGGCGATGGCATTCCCGTAACCGACGCGGGCCGCGCCGCGTTTGCAGGTTTCGCGCGCGATGCCGCGCAGCAGACCGCCGCGCGGCGTCCAATCTACGAAATCTGGAACGAGTGGAACCTCAACGCCGCCCCGGCGATGGGCAAGCTTGTCGGACGCGCCGGACCTGGCGATCCTCGCGGTGGCGATGCCTATGCCCGACTGGCGGCGCAAGCTACGGCATCAATACGCGCTGCTCAGCCCGGCGCGACCATTCTCGCCGGAGCGGCGGGCACCGACACTGGCTGGCAATGGGTTCGCTCGGTCGCTGGCGGTGGCGGCCTGCGCGGTGCAGACGGCCTGTCGGTGCATTACTACAATCATTGCGAGCGCCCGGAAAACCGTACGGCGGACGAGGCAATCGACAAAATGCAGGCGTTGCATAGTGCGATGCCGACCCGGGGCGGGCGCGCGATGCCAATCTACGTCACCGAGATTGGCTGGCCGACGACGCGCGGCGGGTCCTGCGATATCGCGCGCAACGATTCGGGCGACAATATCGCACAGTTCCTGCTCTGGTCCGCGGCGACCCCCTGGATGCGCGGCGTCTGGATCTATCAGCTGAAGGATCAGGGCCAGCGTCCCGATGATATCGAGGATAATTTCGGGCTGTTCACCTACGATTATAAGCCCAAGCCTGCCGCGTGCATGGTCCGCGACGTCACGCACCTGATCGCGCGCGCCAAGAGCTGGCGGGTCGACCAGCCGCGGCCCGGGCTTACCGTGGTCCGGATGGACGATGGTCAGTCGCGCAAGCTGATCGCCTGGACCGACCGGCCCTCGCGGACGGCGCAACTGGTGCTTGGTGGCGCACCGACGCCCTATCGCACGGTCTGCGCACCCGACGGACCGCGCGACACGAACATTCCGATCGGATCGCGACCAGTCGTGGTCTCGCTGGCTGACAAGGGCACGCCGATCCGGTATCGGATGATGTGATAGAGCGGGCTGGCAACGGCGCGTCTGGCCGTCCTGTCGATCACCCGCCGTCGGCGATCAGCCGAGCAGGCGGCCTGCCGTAACCGCGATTGCCGTCCATCCTGCTAGGCTGATCGCGCCGAGGAGAACCAGGCGGCCGCGCGGTGCCCATTTGAACGTCGCCGGCGCGCGTAACGCGGCATAGCCGAGGTCATGGACGTTGTCGGTCATTGCCGCGGTGACGCTGCCCGCGGGCAGGGGGGTATCGAACTGACACCCATAATCCCACTGGCCAACCCAGGTGATCCTCGCCGCGTTCTGGCCGATACCGGGGATGCCGATCGTAACGGCTTGGTCGATCGACAGCGGCAGGATCGATTCGACCCGGCAGCCGTCACGGTTGAGGTCGGCGATGCGTACTTCGCGGGAAGAGGGCGCATCGGCGAGCCGCAACGTACCCGTCCGCGCCAACGAAACGCGCGTGTCTGCTCGCCGCTCGATCGTGTCGGCAAGCGAAACTAAATTATGAGCAGTTGCCACCATGCGTTCCCTAGTTCGGACAAACCCCCGACCCATCGGCCGATCTAGGTGGCATGGATTGACGAAATCCTACTTTTGTATCGTTACTCCGGTATTAACCGACATTAGTTTCGCGGCCCGATCGATTTGGGCTGACCGGTTGGGGCTGCGGCGCCGATCAGTCCGCCGACGATCCGCTGGAACACGCGCTTGCGGCGCTCGGAAACCTCGGCGATCAGGAGGGCCAGCACGACCGACCCGCCGATCGCCACCGGCCCACCAAGCAGATGGGTACGCAGACCGGGAAACACCGACGTGAGCATGATCAGGAATGGCTGGTGGACAAGGTAGAGCGTGAAGCTCGCGCCTGCCAACCAGCGGATCGCGCGCGCGAGCCCCGCCGGGAATATGGTCCGGCCTTCGGCGGCACGGCGGAACGCGACGATGTTGATCGTGATGACCACGCCGACCAACGCGAAATAAACGAAGCTCCGCGCCAATTCCGCCGCGCCGGCTGGCTCGTACATCGGCCAGGCCCAATGCTCCATTGTCCGCTTGACGAGTAAATAGCCCGGGATCGTCGCGACGAAGGCGGCGAGTGCCAGCCATTTGGACATCGTCACCCGGCCCGCACGGACGTAGCGATAGGCGACGAGGCCGAACAGCCAGATCGGCATGTACGCGACCACCTTGGGCCCGAAGGCGATCATCAGCAGGACGCCGATCAGCACGCCGCGCACGCGGCCGAGATAGAAGAACGCCGCGAAGATGACGTAATAGGCAGCTTCGAATCCGAGCGACCAATAGGGCTCGTTGCTGCCGAACACGCGGTGGCTGAACCAGAGTTCGTTGGTGAAGGTCAGCGCGAACGGCAAATTGGCCAGATAGGCGGGATCGTAGAAGCTGTGGGTGCTCAACGGTACCACACCGAAGCGGCTGGTGACCATGTCGCACGCGAAGCTTACCAGCAGCGCGATCAGGCATACCGAATACAGCCGCGACAGACGCGCGGTCGCATAGGCGCGCAGGCTGTGCTCCTTCTCCTCCGCGACGAAGGCGATGACGAACCCCGACAGCACGAAGAACACCGCGACCGCCTCGCCGGTATGGCCGGAGATGAACCCGGACAGCCCCGGCATCACGAAATGCCGGGCATGGCCCAGCACCACCTCGAACGCCGCGACCAGCCTCAGCAGGTCGAGATAGATCGACAGGTTCGGATCGAGCACCTTGATCTTGGCGCTCGGGGGATCGGTCGGCGCTGCGTCCGTCCGTGTCTCGCTCACGATGCCCGCTCCTTGTTCGTCGCCAGGGTTCGTCGCCGAGGCCATTATCCGGCCCGGCCCAAACGCGCCTCGATCAGCGTGTCGACCAGCGCGCCCTCGCGCTGTCGGCTATGCGCGGCCCAGCGATCGCGCACCTGCGTCCGCGCCGTCTCGACCGCCACGGGATCCTGCGCCAAAGCGAGGATATGCCGGGCGGCGGCTTCGGGCCGGTCGAGGTCGAGCAGCGCTTCGACGCCCATGAAATCGAATCCCTGCAGCGACAATGGCGTCGCCATCACGGGCGCACCCGCAGCGAACGCCTCGAGCATCTTGATCTTCAGCCCGCTACCGTGAACGACCGGGCTCAGCATGCACAGGCAGGTGCCGAGCAGCCGCTCCATCTCGTCGTCGGCGACGAAGCCCAGCGTCTCGACGTTCGCGGTGGCCGATCCGATATGCTCGCGCGTGCCCTTGCCGATGAACGTCACGATCGCCGGAGCATCCAGTGCCAGCAGCACAGGCGCGAGCGCGTGTGTGATCCAGTCGATCGCCGCACGATTGGGGGGGAAGCCGGGGCTGCCGATGAACAGCACACGGCGTTGATCGACGCCGTCGGAGGGCGGCGCGATCGCCTTTGGGTCCGAAGCCCGTGCTCTCCGTTCGATCACCGGGCATAGCGCGACGCCCTTCGCTCCAGTCAGCCCGCGATACTGGCGCGCGTCGCTGTCGGAGATGAACACGGTCCGCGCCGCCCGTCGCAACAGCAGCGCCTCGATCAGCCACGCCTGGACCGCCTCGATGCGCAGGAACAGCGCGGACAGGCGCGACGTCCGCAACCGCGCGCCGTCGACCAGCGTGTCCGGGGTGACGTTGTGCGCGATGAACACGAACGGCGTCCGCCCCAGCACGAGCCGCCACATCGACACGTTCGCCAGCGCCTGAATATGATCGACCACGATCAGGTCGGGTCTTGCCGCCAACCCCGCGCGGATCGCCTGCCGCGCCGGGGTCGAGACGAAACCGATGCTCATCAGCAGCTTGCCCGACAGCAGATGCGCCAGCTTGCGGATCTTGGACGGCGTCTTGGTATCCGCACGATAGCCCGCGACGCCGCCGAACGCAGGGGGCGGGGTATCGGCCGGCAACGTCGCGAACACGCCGGTCAGCGCGATCGCGGACGACGCTGCCAGCTCGCCGATGTGCGCGCGCGCAACGACGTCCATCCCCGATCGCGGGGCGACGGGATCGCCGGCACCGATATAGAAGACGCGCAACGGCGGACGATCTGACGCCGAAAGCGGGGTCATTACGCGCCGATGCTCGAAGTAGGGGCCGCGCCGAGGATCCGCGCGGGCGATCCGGCAGCGATCGCGCCTGCGGGAACGTCCTTCAGCACGACGGAATTGGCACCGATCTTGGCGCCTCGGCCGATCGTGATCGGCCCGAGGATGGTCGCGCCGGCGCCGATCTCGACATCGTCGCCGATGATCGGCCCATGCGGGGCATCGTCGCCACGCTTGCCGATCGTGACGCATTGCAAGATCACGACGTTGCGCCCGACCGTGCAGTCGCCGAGCACGATCGCATAGGGATGCGGCATGTAGCAGCCGGGTCCGACGGTCGCGATCGCAGCGATTTCCGATCCGGATCGCCGACAGGTCCGCGCCCAATACAACCGCGCCACGATCCGGCCGATCACCGGGATCGATGCCAGCAAGCGCTGGATCCGGTGCGCCAGGATGAAGTGGAAGCCAGGGAGGAACAGCCACGCATAGATGAAAAACGCGCCGCCCGGGCGCCGGCCGCCGACTTTTGCAACACGGGTCAGATCGCCGCGGACGTGGTCGGCACAGGTGCGCCATGCCGACGGCGAATGAATGTCGGTCATCGCTGCGGCATCCCCGTTGCCGGATCGTTTGCCGTTTCCATGCGTGGACCGGGCGCCGGATCGGGCTGCTTCATCTTGCGCAGGACATGGCGCAGGTACACCAAACGGACGATGAACAGCGTGCTGGCGGTCGCCGCCGCCGACAGGCCGGCGCCGATCAGCCCGAAGAAATACATGAACCCGGTGCCGAACGCGATCGCGACGATTACGCCGGCCACGTTGTTGACCGCGTACATGCGGTCGCGCCCCATGCTGGTGATAGACACGTTGAGCAGGTCCGACCCCGAGCGGATCGTCGCCGCGAGCAGCATGATCGCGAGCAGTACGCGGAACACCGGGAAGCGGCCGGGCGGGGCGAAGTAGAAGATCAGCTCGGTCGCGAGGAAGATGCCGACGCTGAACACCGCGGCGAAGGTCAACGTCTTGATCATCTGGCGGCGCAGTTCGGCCTGCCACTCGGCCGGATTGCCACCGCGGAACGCACGCACCATCCGTGGCAACGCGAGCTGCACCACCGCGGTCGAGATCAGTGTCTGGAGCGCGTTGGTGATCGAGAAATAGAAGCTGTAGATACCCGTTGCGACCAGCCCGAGCAGCGCGTTCAGGATGAAGCGATCGGCGTAGCCGAGCCCGACGATGCCGAGATCGCTGAAATAGATATACCAGGCGCGGCGCGCGCGATTGACCAGCACGCTCAGCTTCTTCTCTTCGCGCAGGCCCGCCTTCATCGGCCAGCGCCTGAGATAGACGAACAGCATCGCGATCGCGAGCAGGTGGCTGAGAATCCAGCCGATGAAGATCATGTCGAGCGTCTTCAACGCCGGCACGGCAAAGCCGATGGCGACGACAATCGGGATCCACAACGCCGAGCGAACGAATACCAGCACGTTGGCGAACAGCGCCAGTTCGAGGCCGATCATCGGCATGTAGATGTCGAGCGCAACCGTTTCCAGCCACAGCAGGATCAGGATCAGGACCTGCGTCTGCGTGATCTCGCCGGTCTGCCAGATCAGTACGGGCACCGCGATCAGCGTGCCAGCCAGCAACGAGGCGAAGGTGATGATCAGGCGATCGCGGATCAGCGGCGCGGCGGTCGCGGGGGTGTGCCCGACGACTTCGCGCGATACGAAATAGTTCAGCCCCCAGCCGACCGTCGCGGGGACGATGCCGATCGCGCCGATGGCGAGGCCGTAGACACCCGCCGACGCGAGTCCCAACTGGCTGACGATGTAAAACGACAAGGCAAAGCGCAGGAAGAGCGTCGACCCGCGCAAAGCCATGTTCGGCGCGCCGCCGCGGATCAATCGTGTCAGTAACACAGACATGATGGAGGCGGCATCTCCGCTTGGGCGTCGGCGCAGACCCGATCGCCGGCCGACTGCCGGGTCATACTGCACTACAGCATGCCAGTAGGCGATTTCGGACCTATACGTCCACCCGCGGCGGTCGCAGGCCGTAGTAGCATCCAGTGCCACGTCGTCAAAACAGGTCGGTATGTCGCAGGTTCGGGATCTCACTTCAGAACGTGTTGCGCCGCGGCATAGTTTTCCGAAAATGACTCTCTATAGGGCATTCTGCAGTGAGCAGGTTCGCGGCTTGGTGCCCCGCACCACGGTCCTCCTACCCCAAACGAAGGTGTTCCCGATGCGTCTCGGCCGGATAGACAGCCTCCAGATCCTACGGTTTCTCGCCGCCTTCCTCGTGTTGTGCGGGCACAGCCAGCACGCGCTGGTCGAACATATCGGCGCGCGCGCGGGGACCTGGGGCTTCATTCCGTTCGACTGGGGACTCGGCGTCGACGTGTTCTTCGTCATTTCGGGCTTCGTGATGTATTACATGATGCACGACCGGTTCGGGAATGTCGGCGCCGCCGCGGACTTCCTGCGCCGCCGGCTAATCCGGATCGCGCCGCTCTACTGGCTGTTCACGACGCTCGCGCTGGTCGTGCTGATCGCGACCGGTGCGCCGCGACCGGGCGCGACCAATATCCTGTTCTCTTACCTGTTCCTGCCCGGCCCGGTCTGCGGCGACTATTGTTTTCCGGTGTTCACGCTCGGCTGGACGCTGAACTACGAGATGATGTTCTACGTCGTGTTCGCGATCGCGCTGCCGTTCCGTCGCACCGCGGGGCTGGCGATCATCTTTGCCTCGATCCTCGGGTTGATGGCGGTCGCGCACCTCGCGCCGCTCGACTGGCGGATGCTGCATTTCTGGGGCTATCCGCTGACCGGCGAGTTCCTTGCCGGGATCGGCCTCGCGCACCTGTTCCTCAAGCGCGTCCGGATCCCCCGCATGATAGCGCTCGCGATGCTGCTGCTTGCGCTGGTTCTTGCGGTGATCGGCTATCAGACCGGCGCGTACGACACGATCGGGCGGATCGTCACGGGCGGCATTCCGGCGACGCTGATCATGGCCGCCGCAGTGCTCGGGCTCGAACCGGTCGGCGGTCGGCATGGCAAATCGTCGTGCCTGACCGGGCTGCTGGTCGCCGGTGGCGATGCCTCCTACGCGCTGTACCTGTCGCATCCAATCGCGATTAAGGTCGCCGAGGCGATCGCGCAGAAGCTCGGCCTGTTCGAGCGTGCCCCCATGCTGCTCCTGCCGATCGCGATCGTCGGTGCGCTGATCGGTGCGGTGATCGTCCACCGCGTCATCGAAAAGCCGATGCTCGCCATCCTCAACCGACGCTGGAGCCGCTTCGGCAGCACCGGTATGGGAGACGGCCAACCCGCGCCCGGTCGTGCCGGGGTGATCATGACCGCAGAACCGGAATCTCGCTGATGGCTAGCATATGGTACAGTGCCGACGTGACGGACGATGCCGCAGGTACGGTCGGCAAGAACGATCTGGCGCTCACCTGCGCCGCCGCGCTGCTCTGCATGTTCGCGGTCCGCGACGCGCTGACGGGGATGTTGCGGTATCTCCTGCAACTCACGCATCTGTCACCTCTGTGGTTCGTGCCCGATCTGCTGGCGATGGCCGCGTTCGCCTATTTCATCTGGCATTATGCGATCCAGAAGCGCTCGGCCTTCGCGATCGTTGCGACGTTGAGCACCATCTCGGCGGCGGCCGTATCGATCATCTTCATGTCGTGGACGCCGGCGATGTTCGCATCGTCGGTCAAGTCGTTCATGCCGATCTTCGTCGGATTCATCTGTTGCGGCCGCAGCGTCGTACGGCTGCCCGCAGTTCGGGTCTGCCTCGCGATCATGTCGGCGGTGTCGATCATCGGCCTGATCTTCGCGCCGCATATCGACTATCCGTGGGTCGGTGCGGACATCGACAGCTTCAACGGGTTGCGCAACATCTCGCGCGTGTGGTGGATCGACGGCAAGGTGCGGTACGGCGGGTTCGCAGGCGATAGCACGATGGCTGCATTCATGGTGCTGTTCCCGTACATGATGGTCTATCGCTGGGTGCCCAAATGGATGAATCTGCTGATTCTTCCGCTGATGCTCTGGGCGATCCAGATCTCGACCAACCGCACCGCGCTGCTGACGCTCGCGATGTTCACGCTGCATCTGGTCGTCGTCGACGTCCTGATCCCGGCGAAGAACCGGCTCGACGTCGATCGCCTGATCGCCAAATTTTCGTTCCTGACCGTGCTGGTGCCGTTCGTGCTTGTCTTCGCCCTGGCGGGGGCGGATCTACAGGACGTGTCGTCCAAGCTGATGAGTTTGCAGGACCGGATCGACAACAGCTGGCAGCTGCCCTTCACCTATCTCCAGCAGATATTTCCGGCCGGGCTTCTGATCGGCTGCGGGCTTGGCTGCTTCGCCTATCCGATGAAGTTCTCGGACATGGCCCAGTACAACGTGCCGGTCGATAACTTCTACATGACGACCTATCTGATGCTCGGGATCCCGTTCCTGGTCATCGTCGCCGGCGTGTTCGTCTCGTGCTTCAGGACGGTGGACCGCACCAAGCTGCTGATGCTGATGATGCTCAACGTCTATGCGATCACGGTGCAATGCTACGGCCCGGCGTTCGCCACGCTGATGATGGGCTATGCGTTCAGCGATGCGTTCATGACGGACACCGGAGGCTGGCACCGCCGCTTCCGAAAGCCGGAGGGGGCGGACAAGGTGCTGGCGACGTCTTGATCGCGTATTGAAGGCGGACGTGTTCTAGCGGTCGCGAGAGCCGTCTGCGGCGTACCGGGCGGCTTCACCCTGCGCGGCGAACACTGCCGCTTGGTCCAGATGTGCGCGACGCTCGCTCCGCGACGATGATTGCGCCGCATCCTCGAGCTTTGCCAGCACCAGTGCCTCATAGTCGATCCGTTCCAGCAGCTCAGACACGATAGCCCCTCAATCGTTTCTTGCAGCGCGAGATCAAGGTACGGGGAGCTGTCCCAGATGATGCGGCGAGGAACCTGGTATCGGATGAGACGGTCGGTCCGCTCGATCAGCCGATCAGCCGTGATGATAGCAGGCATCGGGAGTTTTCAGATGTTTTGGCGAAATCCCCAGACGACGCGTACACCGAAGCCGATCGTCGACCGCGTATCGAAGCCGGGCTTCTGCGACAGCGTCTCGGTATTGATAGCCATCGGGCTGATTGTCGGCGGGGCGCTCACGCAGAGTGGTTCCGCGCAGTCCTCCGGTGATCCGAACCTGCGGCGGCACTGGGCTCCGGCCTTCGACGTCGTGCTG
Source organism: Sphingomonas faeni (assembly GCF_040407495.1). Lineage (GTDB taxonomy): Bacteria > Pseudomonadota > Alphaproteobacteria > Sphingomonadales > Sphingomonadaceae > Sphingomonas > Sphingomonas faeni_D. The sequence goes on from NZ_JAPZPP010000003.1 coordinate 455,977, forward strand.
CCCAAGGGCGTATCGTCGGATGACCTCAAGGGGCGGTGCTGGAAGCAACCGGCGCTGAATAGTTACGTGACCGAAGGCCGCCTCTGGATCGAGGATATCTACGGGCTTCCCTACGGCTATGTCGAAAACCACTGCCTGCGGGAGCAGCTGTCGAAGACGAACGCCGCGCTCGACGCCTCATACGGGACGCTCCTGCGATCGCTCGATCCGGCCGAACGCAAGCGTCTCGTCGCGTCCGAACGTCGCTGGATCGTTCGAAGGAACGACGCTTGCAACGTATCGGACGGTATCAGCTACGTCATGCTTGGCAGCTTTGTATGCCTCATGAACATGACGAGCGACCGCCTCGCATGGCTTGCGACATGGAAGGCGGACCGCCCGGCACGGTAGGCCGTTCTATCCTACCGCTCGCGCGCCGCTTCGGAGACGTCGCGCGATACCGGATCGAGCATGTAGTCGAGCAGGCGGCGGCGGCCGGTGCGGATGTCGGCGGTGACCGCGAGGCCGGGGGTCAGGGTCATCGGACGCCCGTCGGCGGTGACGGTGCGCTGGTCCATCGCGATCCGCGCCATGTAATAGGACGGCCCCTTCTCGTCCTGGACCGCGTCGCGGCTGACCGAGACGATCCGGCCCGGCACGGTGCCGAACCGCGTGAACGGATACGCCTCGAGCTTGAGCGCCACCGGCTGGCCGGCGTGGACGAAGCCCGCGTCGCGGTTGAGCAGCTTGGCCTCGACGGTCAGCTTGCCGTCGGGCACCACCACCATCAGCGCGCGGACCGGCTCGACCACGCCGCCGACGGTGTGGATCGCGAGCTGCTGGACGGTGCCGTCGACCGGCGCGACCAGCCGCTGCATCCGGCTCTGCTGGCTCGCCTTGGCGAGATCCTGGCGGCGCTGCATCGCGTCCGACTGCGCCTTGGCGAGATCGCCGAGCGCGGTCTGGCGCGCCTGTTCGCGCGAATGATTGAGTTCCTCGCCGAACCGCTGCGCTTCCGACAGCCCGCGCGTGCGCTGTTGCGCGGCGACGTCGCGGCTGCCCATCTCGCTGTGCCGCTGGCGCTGCATGTCGAGGACACGGAGCCCGCTGGCATAGCCGCGCGCCGCGAGCGTCTCGATCGCCTTGACCTGACGCTCCATCAGCGGCCGGTTGGCGTCGAGCGCGCGCATCTGGTCCCCTGCCCCTGCCGCATCGGCGAGGGCGGAGCGCCGTGCGGCGGCGAGCCCGGCATCGGCGGCGCGGGCGCTGCCGAGTTGCGCGGCGACCAGCCGGCGCTGCGTGTCGAGCACGTCGGCGGGCGTGCCGGGCGGCGCCGTGAAGACCCCGCGCCCGCCGCTCAGCCCGTCGACGATCGCGGCGTTGCGCGCGACGTCGATCTCGGCGGTGAGCAGCGCCTGGCGCGCCTGCGCTTCGTCGGCCGACGACAGCGTTGGATCGAGATCGACCAGCGGCTGGCCGCGCTTGACGACGTCGCCGTCATGCACCCAGATCCGCCGGACCAGCCCGCCGCTGACCGACTGGACCAGCTTGACGCTATCGGCGGGGATCGTTCGGCCCTCGGCGGTCGCGACGATATCGACATGGCCGAGCGTCAGCCATAGCCCACTCGCCGCCATCCCGCCGAGCAGCAGCCATGCGGTGATGCGCGCGGTCGGCGACACCGGGCGCTCGATCACCTCGAGCGCGGCGGGCAGGAACGCGGTCTCGAGCGGGATGCGGCGGTCGCGGCGGGTGGCGCGGTCCTCGATCCAGGCGCGACGGACGAGCGACAGGTGATGGGTGAGCGCGGTCATGAGGCGATTCCGTACAGGACGCCCATCTGGCGTCGGTAGAGGTCGGCGTAGCGGCCACCGTGGCTGAGCAGTTCGTCATGCGAACCCTGTTCGACCAGACGCCCTTTCTCGAGCGCGACGATGCGGTCGCACTGGCGGATCGCGGACAGCCGGTGGGCGATGATGATGACGGTGCGGCCGACCGCCATCTGCTTGAGGTTGGTCTGGATGATCTCCTCGCTCTCGGCATCGAGCGCGGAGGTCGCCTCGTCGAAGATCAGGATGCGCGGCTGGGTGACGAGCGCGCGGGCGATCGCGAGCCGCTGGCGCTGGCCGCCCGACAAATTGGCGCCGCGCTCCTCGATCATCGTGTCATAGCCTTGCGGCATCCGGCTGATGAACTCGTGCGCGCCGGCCATCTCGGCGGCGGCCATGACCTTGTCGATCGGCAGCGCGGGATTGGCGAGCGCGATATTCTCCCGCACCGTGCGGTTGAACAACACGTTCTCCTGCAGCACGACGCCGATCTGGCGGCGGAGCCACGCCGGATCGATCTGCGCGACGTCCACCCCGTCGACCAGCACGCGGCCGTTGGCGGGGACGTAGAGCCGCTGGAGCAGCTTGGTCAGCGTCGACTTGCCCGATCCCGACGAGCCGACGATGCCGAGCGTCGAGCCGGCGGGAACGACCAGGTCGATGTCGTCGAGCGTCCACGGGCCGTCGTCGGCGTAGCGGAAGCGGACGTTCTCGAACGTCACGCTGCCGCGGATCGCGGGCAGCGCGGTCTGGCTGCCGGCGCCCGGCTCGACGCGGTGGTTGAGGACGTCGCCGAGCCGCTCGACCGCGATCCGGACCTGCTGGAACTCTTGCCACAGCTGCGCCATGCGGATCACCGGGCCTGAGACGCGCTGCGCGAACATGTTGAACGCGACCAGCCCGCCGACGGTCAAATCGTGCGCGATCACCGCCTGCGCGCCGAAATACAGGATGGCCGCCATGTTGAGCTTGGAGATCAGCTGGATCGCGTTGTTGCCGGTGTTGCCGAGGTCGATCACGCGCTGGTTGGCGGCCGAATAGCCCGCGAGCCGGCGCTCCCACGCGTCCTGCCACTGCGGCTCGACCGCGGCGGCCTTGACCGTCTGGATCCCGGCGATGCTCTCGACCAGCAGCGCGTTGTTGGCCGCACCGCGTTCGAACTTGTCGTCGAGGCGGCTGCGCAGCGGCCCGGTCACGAGCAGCGCGACCGCGAGATAGGCGGGGATCGCGAGCACCGCGACGAAGAAAAGCTTGATCGAATACAGCGCCATCACCGCGAGGAAGACGACCGCGAACACCGGGTCGATCAGCACCGTCAGCGAGGCGTTGGTGAGGAATTCGCGGATCGTCTCGAGCTGGCGGACGCGCATCGCGGTATCGCCGACACGACGCGACTCGAAATAGCTCAGCGGCAGTCGCAGCAGGTGGCGGAACAGCCGCGCGCCAAGCTCTACGTCGATCTTCTGGCTCGTTTCCGAATAGAGCCGCGTGCGCAGCCAGCCGAACGCGGTCTCCCAGAACGACACCGCGACGAAGCCGATCGTCAGCACCGACAGCGTCGACAGCGTGCCGTGGACCAGCACCTTGTCGACCACGCTCTGGAAGAACAACGGCGCAGCGAGCCCGAGCAGGTTGAGCGCCAGCGTGATCAGCAGCACCTCGCCGATCAGCCGGCGATAGCGGACGATCTGCGGGATGAACCACGAGAAGTCGAACCCCTTGCTCGCCAGCGCCGCGCTCTCGCGCGTGGTGACCAGGACGAGCGTCCCCGACCACAGGGTCGCGAGCGTCGCGAGATCGATCTTTTCGACCGGCTGATGCGCGCGCTGGATCAGCACCTCGTCGCCCTGCATCCGGCCGATCAGGAACCAGCCGTCGGGCCCGTCCGCCAGCGCGGGCAGCGGCAGGCGCGCGAGATCCTCGGGCTTGGCGGTCCGCGTCTTGGCACGGACACCGTCGATACCCCCCGCCAACCGGACGAGCGCATCGGCGTCGAGCGAATGGAAATGGCCGAGACCGTGCCGCAACTGATCGGAATCTACCGCAATGCGGTGGATCGCCAGCAGCGCGGTAAGCGCGACCAGCCCGCTATCGTCCTGGATCGCCTGATACTTCATGCGCCCGGCCGGCCCGCAGCAGGAACACGGCCGGCCGGCGCACGGGCGGCGGGAATACGGACTGGGGTCATAACATCTTCCACAAAACCGATTCGGTGTTGTTTATGGTTAAGCCCTAAATCCTAATCGGATGTTGCGGTGCGGCGCGCTTCACCGCTTAAACCGGTACGCGCGCCGCAAAGCGTCAGCCGAAGGCGTAAACCCCGCTGCTCGCCGAGGTCTGGACGAGCTTGTGTGCCGCCGCCCCGGTCAGCGTGATCGTCGCCCCCTGATCGTATTTCACGGTCAGGTCGCTGCCCGAAATCTCCATCATCGGCTGATACCCCGATTTGGCGAACGCTGAGAGATCGAGCAGGTCGTGGCCCGCACCGAAGTCCTCGATCGTCGCCGAGGTACCCAGCGTGACGAGGAAGCGATCGTTGCCACCGCCGCCCGCGACGGTCGCACCGCTGCGGTCGACCAGCAGCAGTTCGTCCGCGACCGAACCGGTCACGCCGCCGACGCCGCCCACCAGGATCGCATCGTAGCCGGTCGCTGCACTCCGGGCATCGGCGATCGCATGGCCCGCGGTCGCAAAGCTCTCGGTCGTCGCCACGCCTGCGGCAGTGGTCGTCGTACGCCCGGTCATGACGCCTGCGGCATAGGTGCGGACGATGCTGCCGCCGCCGGTTAGCGCGGTCTTGCTCGCAGAGAGCTGGTCCTTCGCGGTATCGAAGGTCATCGTGGTGCGCCCGGTCGCATCGGTCACGACCTTGCTCTGCTCGCGGCCCGCGACGTCGAAATATTGCTGCGTCTGGCCGGTCGTATCGTTGACCTCGGCATAGGCACGGCTGCCGTCGGCGCGGGTGCGATCGACCGAGATTGTCTTGCCGGTCGAGTCGGTCTTGACCACGCCGACCGCATAGTCGGAGCCGGCAGGCATATAGACGGTATTGACGGCCGAACCGTCCGGCGCGGTCACGTATTTGCGCGTGACCGTGCCTGCCTGATCGTACAGCAGCGTCGTCCACTGGCCCTGCGCATCGACGGTGACGTCCTTGACCAGCCGGCCCGCAGTGTCGAAGCCGCGGCTGTGCGTGATGCCGTTCGATTCGTCGATCCGGGTCACCAGCGCACCGGTCGCCGCATCGTACTCGCTGGTCTGCGTGCTGCCGTTGCCGATCGTCGCGGCCTTCGTCTTTCGACCCTTGGCGTCGTAATAGGTCAGCAGGCTGGTGCCGTCGGGATTGCGCGTCTCGGTATAGTCGAGCGTCCCGTCGCCGTGCTTGCGCACGACCGAGACGACCACGCCCTTGCCGTCGACGAGCTGCGTCTGCGTGACGTAGGATTTGCCGGTGATGTTATACAGCGTGTTCTCGGCGGTGCCGTCGGCGCGCTCGATGAAGTTGCTCGTCAGCTTGCCGGCCGCATCGTACAGCGTCGTGTTCCAGCTGCCGGCGGCATCGACGATCACCGCGGTCGTGCGGATCCCAGCGGCGGTATACGTGTCAGCGGTGCGCGATCCGTCGGCAAGATACGCCTCGACGACCTTGCCGCCCGCCGCCAGTTGCGTCCGCCGGCTTGCAAGCTGCCCATTCGTATAAAGCGAGGTCGCGACGTCGCCGTTGACCAGCTGGCCGATATCGCGCGTGATCAGCCCGGTGGCCGCATCGAACTGTTGCGTATGCGTTTCGCCGGTCGCCGCGATCGCTACCGACTGGCTGAGCTTGCCCGCCGCGTCGTAGGTCTGGAGCAGACGCGCGCCGTCGGCGGCGTTGGTTTCCTGATACGCCAGGCTGCCATCGGCGTGACTGCGCACGACCAGCGTGACCTTGCCCTTGGCGTCGAACACGCTGCGCTCGGTTGTCCAGGCCTGTCCGGTAATGCCGAACGACTGCGTCTCGCCGCTGCCGTCGGCGTTCTTGATATAGCGCTTCGATACCGCACCCGTGCCGTCGAGGATCGACGTGGTCCAGGTGCCCGCGGTATCGACCGTCACTTCGTTGGTCTTCTTGCCGGCCGCGTCATAGGTCACCGTCGAGCGGCTGCCGTCGGGCAGGACCGAGACGATCTGTGCGACGATCCCGGCCTTGAAGCTGGTGGTGACCGTCCCGCCGGCCGCCGACTGGACGACGCGCGACACCATCGTCGCGGTTGCCGGATCATAGGTCAGCACCGTTCGCGTGCCGTCCTTGGCGACGTCGCCAGTCACCGTCGTCTCGGTCTGGCGGCGGCCCTGTGCATCGTACGCGGTCGTGATCTTCGATGTGCCCTGAACGATGTCGGTCGAGACCAGCCGGCCGTCCGCGGCACTGCGGGTCAGCGACACCATCTTGCCAGTGGCATCCGTCAGCTGGATTTCGGTGCTCCAGGCAAGGCCGGTGAGGCCGTAGGCACGGGTTTCACCGCTGCCGTCGGGATTGGCGACATACACCTTGGTAACCGCGCCCGAGGTCGCGTCGTAGAGCGTCGTCGTCTTCGTGCCGTCGGGGTCGATCTGCAACTGCGAGATCTTCGCGCCCGCACTGTTGTAGGTGTAGGTGACCTTGCCCTGCTCGCTGACCACGTCCTCGTTCACCAGGCCGCCGCCGCTATAGGTCTGGCTGCGGATGATCGTGCCGTTGGCCGCCAGTTCGAGCAGGCTCTTCAGCCCGCCGGTGGTCGGATCGTAGGTAGTGATCACGCGTCCGCCGCCGACCGCGGTGATGGTCTGGTTGAGCCTGTGGCCCGTCGCATCATAGGCCGTCGTGGTGCGGTTGCCGTCGGCTGCATACGAGTCGGTGTAGTCGAGCGTATTGTCGGCATGGCGCCGCACGACCGAGACGACCTTGCCCGCCGTGTCGGTGGTCTGGACTTCGGTCACATAGGATTTGCCGGTGACGTTGAAGCTGGTGACGATGCTACGCCCGTCGGTATATTGCACATAAGTGCGCTGAGGCTTGCCGGTCGTCGCGTCGAAAACCTGCGTGGTATAGGTCTTGGCGGTATCGACATCGACCTGCCGCGTCTTCAACCCGGTCGCGTCGAACGTCTCGGACGTGCGGCTGCCATCGGCGCGGACCAGCGTCCGGTCGCTCATCGCGCCGCCGACATAGGTGATCGTCGTCGTTGCCCCGGCCGCGGTCTGCACCACGCTGGACGCGAGCTTGGTCGTGGTCGCATCGTAGGTCAGCGACGTGCGCGTGCCGTCGGCCGCGTTCGTCACCTTGGTCAGCAACTGGCCGTTGGCGCCGAACGTGCTGGAGATTTTGCCGCCGTCGGCGAAGGTCTGCGCGGTGGTCACCGGGGTGCCATCGCCGCGCAGCCGCTCGACCAGAGTGACCACGCCCTTGGTGTTCACCACCTGATGCTCGGTCACATAGGCGAGCCCGGTCAGCTTGTACGCATAGCTCTCGCTGCTGCCGTCGGGCCGCTGCACGAACTTGCGCGAGACGTCACCGCTCGCGTCATATTGCAGCGTCGTCCAGACGTTCTTGGTATCGACCTGAACCTCGCTGACCCGCTTGCCGGCGGCATCGTAGGTGTCGGTGACCTTCGAGCCGTCCGCCGCGGTTATCGTGTAGGTCGACACGATACCGTTTTTGTAGACCGTCGCGGCGTTGCTGCCGTCCTTGCCCGCGACCGTCATCGATGTCGGCTTGCCGGTCGCGATGTCGTAGCTTGTGACGGTCCGCCCGAGCTTCGGATCGTCGATGATCGTCGCCGACTGCTTGCCCGTGGTATAGCTCTGGTCGCTGATCACGCCGGACGCATATTCGGTATGGATGTTCGAGATGACGCCGCCGAGATAGCCATAGTCGGCGGTCGAGACGAGGATCCCCTTGGCGTCGAACGCCTGTTCTTCCTTCCAGCCGACGCCGGTTTCCGTCACCTTGAACGAATAGCCGCCGCTGACCTTCGCCAGCACATCGCCGTACTTGGCGATCATGTACCGCATCGTCGATACCGAGGCGACGTTCAGCACCGCGCTGTCGATCAGCGCGATCGTCTTCAACCCGGTCGATCCGGCCAGCTTGTCGATCTGCGCGACCAGCCCGTCCGCGGTCGTGCTCAGCGCGGCGGGAACCGCGGTGGCGGTTTCGGTGTAGGCGGACTTCGACCCCACTTCGACGACCAGTGCGCGATCGCCGACCGCCAGCGTGATCTGGCTGACGTTGGTATAGGTCGCGATCGGCGCGCTGCCCCGCAGCGGATCATAGACATAGACCGTCTTCTGCAGGCCGCCGAGATCGATCGTGACGGTCTTCGTCGCCAGCGCGTTTTCGGACTGGGTCGTGGTGTTCCATAGATTGGCATCGCGCCACAGCAGGATGTCGTAGGCGCCGTTGGCCTTGGTCAGCGTCAGCGAATGGCCGTCCGCGGGCATGCCGCCGAGCGAATAGGCGGTCGCAGCGGAGGCCGCGGTGCCGGTGCCGGCATCGACGTAGGAGAGCAGGCTGGTCAGGTTATGGACCGCGGTCGCCGCCTGCTTGGGTGTGCCATCGGCATTGAACAGGCCGAAGTGGAACTCCTTTTCGGAGCCGTCCGGATTGAGGCTGCTGTCGAACAGTTCGTACAGGAAGGTCCGGCTCGATCCGTTCTCGAACGCGGTGAGCAATGCGTTCACTGTCAGCTTGGCCTGTGCGCTTTCGTTGACACCGAGGCCGGGGTCGCTCGACAGCGTGGTGTAGCCAGTCTCGGTGATGACGATCTTGTCGCCCTTGGACGCCGCCGCTGCGCGCGCCATCGATGCCTCCATCACCTTGTCGGACAGTCCGCCCGACGCGGTATAGGCGTGCGCGTTGGCAAAGTCGGAATAAGCGCCGAGATCGCCGATCGCCGCATAGGCGGACGGGCTTTCGAGTGCGACGGACAGGTTGATGACCGACACGCCCGACAGCCCGGCATTACCCTTAACCGCGGTATACAGCGCCTTCTGATACTCGACCGCCGCGGTCAGCGAGCCGCTGCCGTTATAGCTGAACTCCTGCGTGTTGACCTCGTTCAGCCCTTCGACCGCGACGATGCTGCCGGCATGCCGAGTCTGGAAGTCCGCGAGCGACGCGACATAGTTCGCCAGCCCCGACGCCCCGGTCGCGGGCAGGCCCGACGACGTCACAAAGTCGAATTTGACGCCGGCTGCGGCCATCGCGTTGACGACTGCGTTCCCGATACCCGACCCCGGCAACGTATCGCGCACCGTGCCGATACCCAGATAATTCAGACTGTTGATCGTCAGGCTGGCATTGCCGTACGCATTGTTCGCGTTGCCGGAGTGCGCGTTGACGCCGAGCGTGGACAGGAACGAGGTAGCGGAAGCGGGGGTGTTGGGCACGGTTTTGCATCTCCATGACGTCACCCGAGCAATCGCAGAAAGTCCTGCAACCAACCCTAAGCAAGGCCGTTAAATTTCGGTTAACCGTGTTATATTTGTAAAAATGTGTCGCGCTGCAGCAAAGCATTCGCAACGCGCCGAACAGCGCCATCCGGGCGACGGAACCAGGTGCGGGCCTTGCTAAAATGACCTAAACGCGGCACCAGCACGGCACACACGCTGCCATGCAGCATAGACAGTCTGCGTGCGTGCGGGCTTCGCAAGATGTGAGTAAACGACCATGCGGATCGCAGTAATTGGAACTGGGTATGTCGGCCTCGTGTCGGGGGCCTGCTTCGCCGACTTCGGTCATGACGTCGTCTGCGTCGACAAGGACGCGAGCAAGATCGACGCGTTGCATGCGGGTCGGATCCCGATCTTCGAACCGGGCCTCCAGGCGTTGGTCGAAACCAACGTCAGGGGCGGACGCCTGGCGTTCACCACCGACCTGAGCGAAGGCGTCAAGGGTGCCGAGGCGGTCTTCATCGCGGTGGGAACTCCGTCGCGTCGCGGCGATGGCCATGCCGATCTCGGCTATGTATTTGCCGCCGCTGCCGAAGTTGCAAAGGCGGTCAGCGGTTTCACCGTCGTCATCACCAAGTCGACCGTGCCGGTCGGCACCGGCGACGAAGTCGAGCGGATCCTGCGCGAGAACAACCCGGACGCGGAATTCGCGGTCGTCTCCAATCCCGAATTCCTTCGCGAAGGTGCCGCGATCGACGACTTCAAGCGGCCCGACCGCGTCGTCATCGGTGGTCATGACGAGCGCGCGATGGCCGTGATGCGCGAAATCTATCGTCCGCTGAGCCTGAACCGCTCGCCGGTGATCGAAATGTCGCGGCGCGGCGCCGAGTTGACCAAATACGCCGGTAACGCGTTCCTCGCGACCAAGATCACCTTCATCAACGAGATCGCCGATCTCTGCGAAAAGGTCGGGGCCGACGTTCAGGAGGTCGCGCGCGGCATCGGGCTCGACAACCGGATCGGTGCGAAGTTCCTTAATGCTGGGCCAGGCTATGGCGGCTCGTGCTTCCCCAAGGATACGCTGGCGCTGCTCAAAACCAGCCAGGATTACGAAGCGCCGCAGCGGATCGTCGAGGCGGTCGTCGCGGTCAACGAGAACCGCAAGCGCGCGATGGGCCGCAAGGTCATCGCGGCCATGGGCGACGAAGTTCGCGGCAAGACAGTCGCGGTGCTCGGCCTGACGTTCAAGCCGAACACCGACGACATGCGCGACAGCCCCGCCATCGCGGTGATCCAGTTGCTCCAGGACGCCGGCGCACGCGTGCAGGCCTATGATCCCGAGGGCATGGAACAGGCCGCCAAGCTGCTCCAGAACGTCGATTTCAAGGACGACACCTACGCGACGATGGAAGGCGCCGATGCGCTCGTGATCGTCACCGAATGGGACGCGTTCCGCGCCTTGGATCTGAAGCGCGTGAAATCGTTGCTGTCGGAGCCGATCCTGATCGATCTGCGCAACATCTACCCGCGCGACATCGTCGAGAACGCCGGCTTCACCTACATCGCGGTGGGCCGCTGAGACAGGCATCCGCTCGCGAGTACGGTCGGGATCACATTGGTTGCCGGCCGCTCACGGGCGCCGCCGTTGCAGCCTTTTCAAACCCAGTCTTTTCAAACCCAGCCAGACGCCGCTGATCGACGTCACCAGACCGGCGATCGATGCCAGCCACAACAGCAGATCCCAGATCGGGCGATGCTGCGTCAGTGCGTTGAGGTCCCATTTGTGAAGCAGGTCGAACGCCCAGCGATAGATGCGGCGGCGACGGTCGGCTGTCGCGAGTACCTCGCCAGTCGCGGGATCGACATACAGCCAGGTCGAGGCAGGGTCATCGAACTGCAGGCGTAGGATCGGCAGACGCGGCAAGCCGCCGACCTCGTACCAATAGGCGTCGGGCGTCGTCAGCCGGTCGAGCGCGATCAGCGATGCGCCTGCCTGACGGCGACGCGCGGCGGCGGCGATGGCGCGGATGGTGGCGCGCGCGGGCGCGAGCGACGCTGCGCTCAACGTGGTTCTGCGACCATTCCCATAGTCGAGGACGACGAGTGGCGTGTTCGCATAGTCGGTCAGTCGCGCGCGGACGGCGCCCGCGCCTGCGGTGGCGAGCCGATCGATCTGCACCGCGGGAACCTGATCGGCGGCGGCGTAGGTTTGGACCGCGGCTTCGGCAGGTGGGATGCTGCGAAACAGGTGTCCCGGATCGACCGAGAGCCAACCGCTGACGATCCACGCGATCAGAAAGCCGCCGCCTACCAGTCCCGCCAGGTGGTGCCACAGCATCCAGCCGCGATAGGGCGATGCGCGGCCACCGCTGAACCGGTGCCGGCCAAGCCGCGTCCGGAGAATTCCAATCCACATCCCCGCGATGGCCGCGGCAATGCAGGGTCCCGAAACCCACATCGCGACCTGGCGCCATGCCGCGTTATCCTGCCGCAGGACGGTCGGGTATAGCCAGTGCGGCACTGACCCGAGCCAGTTCCATAAGCGCTCGCGCCGCGTCGTCGATTGCACCACACTTCCTGTCGACGAGGAGACGTACAGCTCGCTTCCCAGCGGATCCGCCATTGTCACCTTCCACAAAGGGCGATGCTGGTCTAAGCCGCCGCCCACGGTCCACTGATCGCGCGCCAATCGCTCGGTGCCTGCCACTGAGGCATGACCAAAGCGGCGGGCGATACGCGCGGCATAGCCGGCATCGACCTGAGCGAGGACTGCTCCCCGGTGAGCCGAAATAGTCCGACGCTCGCCCTCCCATGTCTCGATCCGCCAGACCGGGATCCCGTCACGCATTTCGAGCAGCAGGTCCTGGGGCCACTGCCTGGTATCGAGCGGCGGCGGCACGTCCACCGCCCGCCAGTCGATCGGCTCCGCACGCGCCAGTTGCTCGGCTGGCGACAGCGAAGGGTAGGGGACGTAGATCATCACGAGCCCCGACGAAAACCACATCGCGAACAGCAGGCAGCTCGCAATCCCGATCCAACGGTGCACTAGATAGAGCCAGCGCCGGCCAAGCTTGGCGAGCGATGCGGGGCGGCGGCTAGAAACCGGCACGGAGCGAGACGTCCACCGCACGAGGACGACCCAGCACCCATTGCTGCACGCCGTAGCTGTTGATCGCATAGGCGGCATCGAACAGGTTGTAGACGTGAAGGTCCACGGCGACGCGCGGGGTAACCGCATAGGACAGCGTGGTATCGACCGTGGCATATCCCGGGATCCGGAAGTCGTTGGCATTGTCGGAGAATCGACGACCGACATAACGCAGCCCGGCGCGGGCCTGGACGGTCGGCGTCACGGTCCAGCGCAGCCACAGGTTCGCCATCGTCTCGGGCACGTCGGGCGGGGTGTTGCCCGCATAGTTCGCGGTCCCCGACAGGAAGTCGTCGAACCGGGCGTTCAGAACGCTGCCGTTCGCGTCGATCCCGAAACCCCTTGGCAGGTCGATCGAGACCGCGGCCTCGATACCCTTGGCGGAACGCTGTCCGATTTGCTCGATCGGGCTGGTCGGCGTAAGTTGCGCCAGCAGCCCCGTCTTGACGATGCGGTACGCCGCCAGCGTCGCCGTGCCGCGGCCGTCGAGGAACACCGCCTTGGCACCGATCTCGATCTGATTGCCCACGGCGTTACTGAACTGGACTTGGCCCGTCGAATAGGTGGTCAGCGTCCCCAGCGGGTCGACCCCGGTCGCGTACTGGGCATAGAGCGAGACGGTCGGGATCGGCTGGTAGACGCTGCCGACGCGCCAGGTCGTGTTGTGCAGCCGCTTGTCGAGCGCGAACGCCTCGGTGGCGCCGTCGATCGTCCAGCGCTGGATCCTGTCGCGTTCGTAGCGGAGGCCACCGACGATCGAGACTTGGTCGCCGAGCTTCAGCCGGTCCTCGGCAAACACCGCATATTCGGTTGTCCGCGTCCGATAGCGCGGCGCGATCCCCTGGGTGTCGACGATGACGCCCGGATCGAAGTTGTACGGATCGACCTCCGACACCTGCGGCTCGGCACCGAAATTATGCGAATAGGTCAGCTTGACCAAGTTCATGTCGAACCCAATGACGACGTCATTGGACAGGCCATCCGCGATCGGCGTCCTGAACGTCACACTCCCCTGATCGCCCCATTGCGTCTGGTCGTGGACGATGCCGGTCATGTCGGTGCGGTAGATGCTGCCGGGCGTGGCCGCGCCGCCACCGTTGCCGTTCGGACAGCTACGATCGGTTGCGACCCAGCAATAGCTTTCGAGGTTGAGCCAGGATCGCTTCGATGTCAGCCGATACGCCTGGTTGCTGACGGTCAGCGCGGTCGATGGTGTCCAGTCGACCTGGATGCTGGTGCGGTTGTCGCGAAAGCGGACATAGCCGTCGCGCGGGTTGTAGTTGCGGTGACGGTTGTCGTCGTCGAGCCGGCCGTCGATCAACGGCGTACCGAAATAGCGCATCGGGTTCTGGTTGCCGTAATCGTCGCGAACCGTGATGGCGAGCGTATCGGTCGGCGCCCAGCGCAGTGTTGCGGACAGCGCGTAGCTGCGCGATTGCCCTCGGTCGACATACCCGTCCGACCGGCGGTAGCTGCCGTCGACGCGGTAGGACAGGTGTTCGCCTGCCGGTCCCCCGGCGCCCGCTGCGACATGGAAGGTGTCTTGAGAGCCATAACCGATCTCGCCATCGATTTCGGTGTGCTTGGTATTCGGCTTGCGCATCAGCACGTTGACCGCGCCGCCGAGCGCGCCCTGACCGTACAGCACCGAGGCAGGCCCGTTGAGGATGTCGATCCGCTCGACCATCCATGGATCGGTCGGGAACGTCAGCGTCCCGGCCGCGGGAAACAGCCGCACGCCGTCGATCAGCTGGAGCACCGACCCCTGGCCGCTGAAGCCACGCGCCGCGAGCGCAGTACCGCCATTGCCAAGATTGCCGACGCTGGTGATGCCCGGTGCGCGGCTTTCCGCATCGGCGATCGTCATGTCGCCTCGCGCGCGGATCGTGGCGCCGTCGATGACCGACAGCGTCGCCGGCGTCTCCAGCGGTGACAGGTTGAGCCGGCTGGCCGTTCCGTTAGGCACCGTCAGGTCCGCCGCGTGGCGACCGGTGACCAGAATGTCCTCGGATGTGGGTTCGGCGGCTTGCGCATCGGCCGCCGACGGCAACCCGATGACGAAGCCGGCGGCGATGCAGGCGTAATGACGTTTGCGGCGTGTGCCGATCGTGATGCTCATGGTCTTCATACCCCGGTGAAGGGCGAAGAAGACGGATGGACACGAAACAGGCCGCGTTCGGATTGTCCGGCCGCGTGCATGCAAGCAGCCAGCCCGGAATCCCCGCCGGTGGACGTTATCGCGTCGGAGGCAGGTCTCCTGGCTCGCGGGTCATAACGCCGGTCTAGCCTTCCCGGCGGGTTCTACCGCCAGTGACACTCGTCGACCGTCGCTCGCCGCTTACAGTTGCGGGGGCAGCGCCGGCCTGGGACCTGGTTCCTCAAAGGAGATCCGCACCGGCTTCCCGTCTTAGCTTCGGGACGATTGCGCGACCGAAGAACCTCGACACGCGCCGTTTCCCAGCTTCCCGTAGGACGGTCAAGCAAGATATAAAGAATTCTTTATATGACGTTATTCTACCGATAGTTAGTCTTGGCGAAAGACCGACCGCACAGCTCGGCTAATGCGGCTAATGGTGTCAGGGGCGCTCGGTCATGAAGGATGGCGGCGAGCACGCCATCCTCCATGACCGCTGTGTCTTAGACCACCCGATCCCGCTTACAGCGGCAGAGACACCGATTTTACGATGAAACTGTTCGGCTGCTTGCCAGTGCACGGCGGAGCGCGGCAACTTCGCTATTGAGCGCCGTGAGACGTTCGAGCGTCATCCCCGAGCGTTCCACGATCAGCGGCCCGAGGCATCCGGTCTCAGCCCAACGGACCTTGCCGGCTTCGGTCAGGCGCACCCGAATCTGGCGTTCGTCCGCGGGGTTGCGGACGCGCGTTACCAGCCCCGCGGCCTCCAGCCGCTTCGCCAATGGCGTGATGGTGCTTGGCTCGAGCGCCAGCCGTTCCGCTATCGCCCCGATCGAACAGCCGTCCTCCGCCCCGTTCAACGTCTGGAGCACGAGAAACTGCGGATAGGTGATGCCCAGCCGATCGAGCGCAGGCTTGTATGCGCGATTGATGGCGATGGTCGCGGCGTAGAGCGAAAAACAGAGCTGGTCGTCGAGCGGCAGCGGGTCGGACACGGCGGGACTCCTTATCGCCATCGTTTACCACAAAAATCTTTACCGCGACAAATTATACTAGACGCCGGTACCGACCCTTCCTAGATACTTATCGCGATAACGAAAATTGGAGACGCAGCATGTCGATCGATGTGAAGTATACTACCGAAGCCACGGCGACCGGCGGTCGTGATGGCCATGCGCGTTCGCAGGACGGCCGTTTCGATGTGGCGCTTTCGACGCCCAAGGAATTGGGCGGTGCCGGCGGCGAGGGCAGCAATCCCGAGCAATTGTTCGCGGCAGGCTATTCCGCGTGCTTCATTGGCGCGCTGAAGGTCGCTGGTCAGCAACTGAAGATGAAGATACCCGAAGACGTCGCGGTTACCGCCAAGGTCGGTATCGGTCCGCGTTCGGCGGGTGGCTTCGGCATCACCACCGATCTGACCGTCTCGCTGCCGGGTATCGCCCGCGACGAAGCGGAAAAGTTGGTCGACGCGGCGCATCAGATCTGCCCGTATTCGAACGCGACGCGCGGTAATGTCGACGTGGGCCTGACGCTGGTCTGATACCGATGAATATTGGTGTCTGACCTACCGGTACCCTGTCGATAGGTAGCGAGCAGTCTGGCTGACTGCTCGCTTCTCGATCCTTCCCAACGCCTATCGGGCAAACGCCTATTCCGACATTCGTTGGAGCGCGGGGAGGGCCTGTCTGCAACGTTCCGCCGCGTTACGTGTGAGGAATGATCGACACGACCGCTACCCAAGTTCCGCAAAGCTCTCGATCCACTATGGCTCTGGTTTCGACTGGATCGTGAAAGGTCGTTACATATGATACTGCATCGCATAGTATCGATCGGCTCATGATCACCTTCGCGTAGATGTTTGGCACGGCGTTCCTTAATCATACGCATCCGATTCGCGCTCCGCAGCGAACCAAATTGCTAACCGCGTTATCGAACGAACTGCGGCCCAAAGTCTTGGTGTGCCTTCCGCCGATTGCGAGCGCGTTGGGGTAAATCAGATGGTCCGATTCCAAGTGCGCCGGTCCGACTATGTCGGCACCGCGGACGCCACGAGAAATCATGAGTGGGTTTGACATTCCTCGGTCGGAATACTGGCAGGTAATTACCCGCAAACATGGAGTATTAATTCGGTAGCAAAGCCTGTAGGCGGTCGCCGGGGGATACATGATGAATTCAAGGAAATAGCGTGACGGATACGATTAACACGGTTGAACTCGCTGCCGAACTGACGGCAGCATGGCTTGCAAACCCCAACACGCGCACTGCGGCCGATGACGTGCCGGCATTTCTGGTGGCGATGCACGCCGCTGTTGCAAAGCTTTCGGGTGATGGTGAAGCCGAGCCGGAAGCTGCTGCGGTTCCCGCGTCGGAGCCTGCGGTTTCGGTGCGCAAGTCGCTAGCGTCGCCGGACCACATCATATCGATGCTGGATGGCAAGAAGTACAAGACGTTGCGTCGTCATCTTTCGACCAATGGTTTGACGCCCGAGCAGTACCGCGAGCGCTTCAACCTGAAGCCGGACTATCCGATGGTCGCGGCGACCTATTCGGAAGCCCGTCGCGCGATGGCGAAGTCGATCGGTCTCGGTCGCAAGGCCGGAACGACCGTCGAAAAAGCTGCCGATGGTGCAGCCAAGACGGTGCGCAAGACCGGCAAGGCAGCACTCGATGCCGCCAAGAAGACGCTCGGCAGCGACGCCTGAGACACGCGGGGGAGGGTTGAGCCTTCCCCCGTTTTTCTCACGACAGGTTTTCGAACGCCTACCGGCGGAGCGCGCTCAGGCGGCGTCCTCGATTAACGCCTGTGCCAGAAGGGCCCGGATCGCTTTCAATGCGGGAAGCGGTGATTCCACCTGTGCTGGGATAGCCGAAAGCGGGGCGACTGGTGCGGACTTCTCGCCGGCGAGCAACTGCTGCACCCCGCGCACGGTATAGCCTTCGCGGTTCAGCAACGTGTCGATCCGCCGGACCAGTGCCACGTCCTCGGCGCGGTAATAGCGACGATTGCCGGCGCGCTGAAGCGGTCGAAGTTGAGGGAACCGCGTTTCCCAATAGCGCAGGATATGTTGCGGCAGTCCGGTGTCGGCGGCCAGTTCGCCGATCGTGCGAAATGCCGCCGCGGCCTTGGTAGCAGGCGTCGAATCAGCCTCGCCAGTCGAGGGCGCGCCGTCGTCGGCGTCGCCGGGCATTGCTTCAGCCGGCACCGACAATGCGCTCACGCATCATCTGGCTCGCACGGAACGTGAGGACGCGACGTGGTGCGATCGGCACTTCGATACCGGTCTTCGGATTGCGACCAACGCGCTCTCCCTTGTCACGGAGCACGAACGTTCCGAATCCGGAGATCTTGACGTTCTCGCCTTCGGATAATGCGCCGCACATCTCCGACAGGATCTGTTCGACGATCTTCGACGAATCCGCCCGCGACAATCCAACCTCGCGGTGAAGCGATTCAGCCAGGTCGGCCCGCGTCAAAGTACCGGTCATCGTCATTTGCAAGCTCCAGTCTCGGCGATCCTCCTACACAAGCAGCGAGGCGACCGGAAGAACTTTTGTTCTAGAAGCGAATCGACCTGTTTCGGCTGGGTTTAGAAGCGGATAACCGCAGCGCCCCAGGTAAATCCGCCGCCCATCGCTTCCAGCACGACGATCTGGCCCTGTCGGACACGTCCATCGCGCACCGCGACGTCGAGCGCCAATGGGACCGAGGCCGCAGAGGTGTTGGCATGCTGATCCACCGTGACGACCACCTTTTCCGGCGCGAGGCCGAGCTTGCGCGCAGTGGCATCGAGAATGCGGGCGTTCGCCTGATGCGGCACGACCCAGTCGACGTCGGACGATTCGAGCCCTGCCATCGCCAGCGATTCGGTCATCACCGATGCCAGGTTGGTGACTGCATGACGGAACACCTCGCGGCCCTTCATGCGCAGCTTGCCGACGGTGCCGGTCGTCGAGACGCCGCCATCGACATAGAGAAGCTCGTTGTGACGGCCGTCCGCGTGCAGCTTGGTCGTCAGGATGCCGCGACCGCCTTCATCCGCGGTGTCCTGCGCTTCGAGCACGATCGCGCCGGCGCCGTCGCCGAACAGCACGCAGGTCGTCCGGTCCTCCCAGTCGAGGATGCGGCTGAACGTCTCGGCACCGATCACCAGCGCGCGCTTGGCGACGCCGCTGCGGATCATGCTGTCGACGACCTGCACCGCGTACAGGAAGCCCGAGCAGACCGCCGCGACGTCGAACGCGACGCAATCGTCGATGCCGAGCATCGCCTGCACCTTGGTGGCGCTGGCGGGGAAAGTCTGGTCCGGCGTCGCGGTGGCGAGCACGATCAGGTCGATGCTTCCGGCCTCGATACCGGCAGCGGCCAGCGCGGCGCGACACGCGTCGGCGGCGAGCGTCGCGGTCGTCTCGCCTTCGCCGGCGATGTGGCGGAAGCGGATGCCGGTGCGCTCGACGATCCACTCGTCGCTGGTATCGACCTGCTCCGCGAGCTCGGCGTTGGAGACGCGGCGCGCGGGCAGGGCGGAGCCGGTGCCGATGATCACAGACCGGATCATGCCGCCTTCTCCACGCTGCCGAGGTCGTCGGCGATCCGCCGGACCAGATCGTTACGAACCATCTTGGCGGCATTGCCGATCGCCGTCGCCACGCCGCGCTCGGTGGCGCCACCGTGGCTCTTCACGACGATACCGTTGAGCCCCAGAAACACAGCGCCGTTATGATTGTTGGGATCCAGGTGATCGCGCAGCAATTCGGTCGCCGGGCGCGAGATCAGGAAGCCGAGCTTCGACCGCACCGAACTGCGGAACGCGCGCTTGAGCAGGTCGGCGACGAATCGCGCGGTGCCCTCGGCGGTCTTCAGCGCGATGTTGCCCGAGAATCCGTCGCACACGACGACGTCGACCTCACCGCGCGACAGCCGGTCGCCTTCGATGAAGCCGTTGAACTGCATGTCCACGGCGGGCGTCGCACGCAGTTGCGCGGCCGCATCGCGGATCTCGTCGGTACCCTTCATGTCCTCGCTGCCGATATTCAGCAGCGCGACGCGGGGGTGCGGGATGTCGAGCGCGGTGCGGGCATAGGCGGCGCCCATGATCGCGAACTGGACGAGGTTGCGCGCATCGCACTCGGTGTTCGCACCGAGGTCGAGCATCACCATGTCGGTGTCGCCGAGCGTCGGCAGACGCGCCGCGAGTGCCGGCCGGTCGATTCCGGGCAGCATCCGCAGCGATATCTTCGCCATCGCCATCAGCGCGCCGGTATTACCCGACGACACCGCAGCGGCCGCACGACCCTGTTTGACCAGGTCGATCGCGATGCCCATCGACGTCTTCTTCGCGCGCCGGATCGCCTGGCTCGGCTTTTCGCTCGAACCGACGACTTCGGGCGCGTGGACGATCTCGGAGTTCTGCGACAGGTTCGGATGAGCTTTCAGCCCCTCGCGAATCGCAGTCTCGTCACCGACCAGGAAGAAGTGCGTGCCCTCGTATCGATGACGCGCGCGTGCGACGCCGGCGAGCATCACTGCCAGCCCGTCATCGCCACCCATCGCATCGACCGCGATCCAGCCGCTGTCGGGCATCGCTTATCCTTCGTTCAAGTTAGAGGTTCCGGTTGGAAGCCTCAGCCCTCGATCGAGAGGATTTCACGACCGTTATAGTGACCGCACGAACCGCACAGGTTGTGCGGACGCTTCAGCTCGCCACAGTTGGGGCATTCCTGGAACGACGCGATCGTGAGCGAGTCGTGGCCACGGCGCATGCCGCGCTTGGAGGGCGAGGTTTTTCTTTTGGGGACGGCCATTTCGGCACCTTGTTCAATCTAAAGGTCGGGGCTCCGAGTACGTCCGGACACGGGACACAGGCAACCGACATGAATGCCGGCCGCCCGAAGCAACCCATGCGGCCTGACGCTCGCGAAGCGTGGCGCTATAGCGATTTCGCCTCGCGTTGCAAGCTTCTGCCCCCCAAGTTGCAACCCCCGATCTCGAGTGGCAGGGCACGCGCCTGACAAAAGACCTGATATTCGAGGGGCAACGCCGTGATATTACCCGTAACGCTGACGATCGCCGCGGCCGCCGCCGTCGTCAACCTGTGGCTCGCCTTCCGAATCGTGCCGATGCGCGTGAAGGAGAGCGTGCTGATCGGCGACGACGGCAACCAGCGCCTGCAGGCGCGGATGCGCGCGCACGCCAACTTCACCGAATACGCGCCGTTCATCCTGATCCTGATGGGGCTGATCGAGCTCGCCGGCGGATCGACGCTGTGGCTGTGGATCGCCGGTGGGGTGTTCGTGATTGCGCGAATCGCCCATGCGTTCGGGATGGACCGGACGACGTCGAGCGTACCGCGGGCAGGGGGCGCGCTCGCGACCTGGGCGCTGATGGCGGTACTCGCCGGCTGGGCGCTGACGATCGCGTATCAGGCGAACAGCGTGCCCGCTGCCAAGACCTTCCAGGTCGTGCCGTCGGGTGGCCGGGCATGAGCGCGCTTCGTTTATGGGGTGCCGCCACGCTGCTGGCCGCGTCGCCGGCCGCCGCGCAGGTCTCGCCGGAGCGGTTGTCCGCCGACGTGAAGACGCTCGCCTCCGACTCTTTCGAAGGCCGTGCGCCCGGAACGCCGGGTGAGACCAAGACGATCGCCTGGCTGATCGCGCAGTTCAAGGCGATGAAGGCACAACCCGGCGGCCCGAACGGCAGCTGGACGCAGCCCGTGCCGCTCGTTCACACGCGAATGGGGGCGGGCACCGTCCGCGCCGGCGACACCGCGCTGGTGCAGGGCCGTGACGTGTACCTCAGCACCGTCCGCGGCGTCGATCGCGTCGCGATCGCCAACGCACCGATGGTGTTCGTCGGCTACGGCGTCACCGCGCCCGAGCGCGGCTGGGACGACTTCAAGGGCCTCGACCTCAAGGGCAAGGTGGCCGTGTTCCTCGTCAACGATCCCGACTTCGAGGCGGCTGCGGGCGACGATGCGAAGGGCAAGTTCGGCGACCGCCGGATGACCTATTACGGCCGCTGGACGTACAAATACGAGGAGGCCGCGCGACGTGGCGCGGTCGGCGCGCTGATCGTGCACGACACGGCGGGCGCGGGGTACGGCTGGAACACCGTCACCGCCCCCGCTGGCGAGAATTACGACATCGTCCGGAAAGACCCTGAGTCGCGGGTGATGCTCCAGGGCTGGCTCGAAGGTGGTGCGGCGACCCGGTTGTTTGCGGCCTCGGGCCTCGATCTGGCGGCGTTACGGAAAGCGGCGCGGCGGAGCGACTTCCGCCCGGTCGCGCTGAAGCAGGCGTTCACCACCGACCTGCCGGTCAAGCACGACACCGCCGTGAGCCAGAACGTGCTCGCCAAGCTGCCGGGCACGAAGCACGCGGACGAGGTCGTGATGTTCGGCGCACACTGGGACGCCTACGGCATCGGCGCGCCCGATGCGCAGGGGCGCACCATCCGCCCCGGCGCCAACGACGACGGCCTCGGCGTGGCGGGCGTCCTCGAACTCGCGCGCAATTTCGCCAAGGCCCCTCGCACCGACCGCAGCCTCGTCTTCGCGCTGTGGAGCGGTGAGGAGCGCGGGTTGCTGGGCTCGGAGACCTATGCGGTGAACCCGGTCTATCCGGCCGCCAAGACGGTCGCCAACCTGACGCTCGACATCCTCCAGACGGCGGGGCCTGCGAAGGATGTCATGCTGGTCGGTGCAGGCCAGAACAGCCTCGAAGACATGCTGGGCGATGCCGCTAAGGCGCAAGACCGTGTCGTTACGCCGGAAGCGTTGCCCGAACGCGGGCTGTTCTACCGCGCCGACCATTTCTCGGTCGCGCGGCGCGGCGTGCCGACGCTGCTGCTGATGGCGATCAGCGGCGCGCCCGATCTGGTCGAGGGTGGTCGGACCGCGGGGCAGGCTTGGCTCGACGGGTATATGAAATGCTACCACCAGACGTGCGACGCCTGGGGCGCAGACTGGGACCTGCGCGGTGCTGCGCAGGATGTGGACCTGTTCAAGACGATCGGCACGAAGCTGGCGAACAGCCGGTTGTGGCCGGAGTGGCGCGACGGGTCGGAGTTCAAGTCGGTGCGGGCTGAAAGCGCAAGCGAGCGGAAGTAAGACCCGTCCTCACGCTGGCAACCACCCCGGCGGAGGCCGGGGCCCAGTTGGAAAGGTGGCAATAACGGAGTGCGACGCCAGCCAATCTTCGTCCCCCAACTGGGCCCCGGCCTTCGCCGGGGTGGGGCCGTTGAATGGTGGTCTCCTGTTTCTTGCTCCCCCGCGAAGGCGGGGGCCCGGGGGCCAAGCGTACCGCCCCTGGTTAAGTCTGGGCCCCCGCCCCCCCCGGGGGAACAGCTAGATTTACAAGCAGACGTTATCCCGCCAGCGCCCGATCGCTAACGAACATATTCGTCGCCCGCTCATGCGCGAACGTGCTCGCCGGCCCGTGCCCCGGAATGAAGCTCGTATCGCTCCCCAGCGGCCACAGCTTCTCGACGATCGACTTCACCAGCGTCTGGTGATTGCCCCCAGGCATGTCCGATCGCCCGACCGACCCCTGGAACAGCACATCCCCCACCTGCGCGAACTTCGACGGCGCGTGGTGGAAGATCACATGACCTTCGGTGTGCCCCGGCGTCTCGTACACATCTAGCACGAGATCCCCGACCGACACCGTGTCACCCTCGACCAGCCACCGGTCAGGCTCGAAATTCACCCCCGAAATACCGTATTTCGGTCCGTCCTGATCGAGCCGCTGCAACCAGAAGCGGTCCGCCTCGTGCGGCCCCTCGATCGGCACGCCGAGATCGTTCGACAACCGTTTGGCGCCCCCCGCGTGATCGATATGGCCGTGGGTCAGCAAGATCTTCTCGACCGTGACCCCCGCCTGTTCGACCGCCGCCATGATCCGCGGCAGATCCCCCCCCG
The DNA here is from genome assembly GCF_040407495.1 of Sphingomonas faeni. Taxonomy (GTDB): domain Bacteria; phylum Pseudomonadota; class Alphaproteobacteria; order Sphingomonadales; family Sphingomonadaceae; genus Sphingomonas; species Sphingomonas faeni_D. The sequence continues at coordinate 479,394 of NZ_JAPZPP010000003.1, forward strand.
GATCGATCACCGCCGCCTTCATCGTCGCGGTGCACCAGATAATCGTGCAGTTCTGCTGGATCGGCGTGACGGGCACGATGGCAGCACGGAGCGGGGGCGCAGCGCGGAGAGAAGGATTTGTCATGCCCTCGAAATAGGATAGCGCGCCCGTTGGAGCAATCGCCGCTTGCGGTTTGCCTCGCGCTCCGTGCAACAGTCGCGACGATGTGGACCGCGCCCTACGTGTTGCTCGATGACGCCCGCGCGGCAGGCGCCCCGGCGCGATTGTACCGCGACCCCGTCCGGATCGTCCGCGCCGATACGCTCGCCGAGGTCCGCCCTGCGCTCGATGCGTTACGAAACGCCCGCGCGGAGGGCCTGCACGCCGCCGGCTACCTCACCTACGAAGCCGGCGCCGCACTCGCGTCGAAACCCGTCGACGTCCGCACCGAGGCGCCGCTGCTCTGGTTCGGCCTGTTCGCCCAGTACCAGACGATAGCACCCGAAGACGTCGCCGCGTTGCTCTCCGACCCCGCGGGCGCGTGGACCGGTGCGCCCCAGCCGCTGACCGACCGCGATACCTACGACGCCAGCCTGGCGCGCGTGCTCGACCTGATCGCAGCGGGCGATATCTACCAGGCCAACCTCACCTTCGCCGCCACCGTGCCGTTCGTCGGCGACCCTCTCGCGTTCTACGCCCGGCTACGAAGTCAGGCGAAGGCGGGCTACGGCGCTCTGATCGACACCGGCAAGACGCGCTTCCTGTCGCTCTCTCCCGAACTCTTCTTCGCGCTCGACGGCGGCACGCTCACCTGCCGCCCGATGAAGGGCACCGCACCGCGAGGCGAGACGCCCGACACCGATCGTGCGCTCGCCGAAACACTCGCCGCCGACCCGAAGCAGCGCGCCGAGAACCTCATGATCGTCGACCTGATGCGCAACGACCTGTCGCGCGTCGCCACCCAGGTCGCGGTCCCTGACCTGTTCACCGTCGAGACCTATCCGACCGTCCACCAGATGACCTCGACCGTCACCGCGACGCTGAAACCAGACTGCGACGCGGTCGACGTCCTGACCGCACTGTTCCCCTGCGGATCGATCACCGGCGCACCGAAGCAACGCGCGATGGAGGTCATCGCCGAGGTCGAGCACGCGCGCGTTCGCGGCATCTACACCGGCGCGATGGGGCGGTTTGACGCGAACGGCGATGCAATCTTCAACGTCGCGATCCGCACGATCGCCATCGAAGACGGCGCGGCGACGATGAGTCTCGGCTCGGGCATCGTCGCCGACAGTACAGCCGACGCAGAGTGGGACGAATGCCACGCGAAAGGCGCATTCGTCACCGCCGGCCAGCGCCGCTTCGACCTTATCGAGACGATGGCGTTCGACCCCGAGGCCGGCCTGACCCGCCTTGAAGCGCATCTCGCGCGGATGAAGGCGAGTGCGGAGGCCTTGGGCTTCGCCTTCGACCGCCACACCGCGCGCAATGAACTCCAGGCCGCCACCTTCCGGTTGCGCGGACCCCGCCGCATCCGCCTGCTGCTCAGCCCGTCCGGCGCGATCGCGATCGAGGCGGCACCGTTCCCGCACTCGCCTGCGCAGGCGACCGTCGCGATCGTCCCGCTGCCCGTCGTCGCGACCGACTTTCGCCTCCGCCACAAGACGAGTGCACGGGCGTTCTACGATGACGCGCGGAAAGCCGCGGGCACGTTCGAGGTGGTGTTCGAGGACGCGGACGGCTTCCTCACCGAAGGCAGCTTCACCTCCTTATTTGTCCAGCGCGGCGAAGCACTCGTCACGCCGCCGCTACGGCATGGCCTACTCCCCGGGATATTGCGAGCCGACCTGCTCGAATCGGGCCGCGCAACCGAAGCCCCGCTAACCCGAGCCGACCTGACCGCCGGTTTCTTCATCGGAAATGCGGTCCGCGGGCTCATTCCCGCTATCGTTACGGTTGCGAATTCGAGCGATCGGCGGGTATAGCGCCCGCGAATTCCGCGGCGACGCTCGCGGACAACCGCAAAGGTTACACCATGCACGCATCCGCCGCGCTCGGCCGCATCAGCCCCTCGCCGACGCTCGCGATCACCTCGCGCGTCCTCGAACTGAAGCGCGCAGGCGTCGATGTGATCGGCCTTGGCGCGGGTGAACCCGATTTCGACACGCCGGACTTCGTGAAGGAAGCCGCGATCCAGGCGATTCGCGACGGCAAAACCAAATACACCAACGTCGACGGTACGATCGAGCTGAAGCAGGCGATCGTCGCCAAGTTCGCGCGCGACAACAACCTAACCTACACTACCGACCAGATCAGCGTGAACGTCGGCGGCAAGCACACCTTGTTCAACGCGATGGTCGCGACGATCGATCCGGGTGACGAGGTCGTCATCCCCGCGCCCTACTGGGTGAGCTATCCCGACGTCGTGCAGTTCGCCGGCGGCGTGCCGGTCATCGTCAAGGCGGGGCCCGAGGTCGGCTACAAGCTCGATCCCGCCGCGCTCGACGCCGCGATCACGCCCAAGACCAAGTGGGTGATCCTCAACTCACCGTCGAACCCGACCGGCGCCGGCTACACGATCGACGAACTGAAGGCGCTCGGCGCGGTGCTGGCGAAGCACCCGCACGTGTGGATCTTCGCCGACGATATGTACGAGCACATCGTCTATGACGGCTTCAAGTTCGCGACCATCGCCGAGGCGTGCCCCGAGCTGTTCGAGCGCACGCTGACCGTCAACGGCTGCTCGAAGGCCTATGCCATGACCGGCTGGCGGATCGGCTACGGCGCCGGCGCATCGTGGCTGATCAAGGCGATGGCCAAGCTCCAGTCGCAATCGACCTCGAACCCCTGTTCGATCGCGCAGGCAGCCGCAGTGGCGGCGCTCAATGGTGACCAGTCCTTCCTCGCCGAGCGCAACACCGCGTTCCAGGGCCGTCGCGACCTCGTCGTGTCGATGCTCAACGAGGTCGACGGCATGCACTGCCCGACGCCGGAGGGCGCGTTCTACGTCTACCCGTCGTTCGCCGAGCTGATCGGCAAGACCACGCCGAACGGCCGCCTGATCGACACCGACGAGGCGATGGTCGGCTATCTCCTCGACGACGCCAAGGTGGCGGTCGTGCAGGGCGCCGCGTTCGGCCTCTCGCCGGCGTTCCGGATCAGCTACGCAACGTCCGATGCGCTGCTCCGCGAGGCCTGCACGCGGATCCAGACGGCGTGCGCCGCGCTGAAATAACGCCGGCAACATTCGAGACAAGCGGCGACATCTCCCGGCAATCCCGTCGGGCGATGCCTGCTGCACGATGAACGCATCGGCCACGGCGCGTTAATCGAGAGTTTCTAAAAACGACATTGTGGTTGGCCGGCATCTCTACGACATGCCGGTCCGTAACTGACGCTGACCTATCCGGTCGGCGCCATCACTGGGTTTCATTGGGATCGCATCATGCGCAGCATCGTAAAGTCGAGTTTTTTCTGGCAGTTCAGCGGCGGTTTCGTCATTGGCGCCATCGGCTTGCTCGCACTGCAGCCGGCCGAAGCCCGCCAGACCTTCGCCAGCCATTTCGAGCAGAGCGCCTCCGCCGCGCGATAACAGCGCCGCTGGCCTAGCGAAGACGAGCGGCAACCCCATGTATCGAAACATGAAAAAGCCGCTTCTCGCCACGCTCGCCGCCGTCGGTATCGCCGGTACGTTTATTGCCACCGGCACCGCGCAAGGGGCCCGCGCCGTCGTCATCCCCGCCGTCAAGACAGACCTTCCCGCGGCATCCGGTATTCAAACCGCGGTGCTCGCGGGAGGCTGCTTCTGGACGATGGAAGCGGTGTTCGAGCATGTGAAGGGCGTGAAGTCGGTCACGACCGGCTATGCCGGCGGCACCAAGGCAACCGCGACCTATGACCAGATCTCCGCCGAGACGACCAAGCATGCCGAAGCGATCAAGATCGCTTACGACCCCCGTGTAGTCAGCTACGGCACGCTGCTCCGCGTCTATTTCTCGATCGCGCATGACCCGACGACGTTGAACCGCCAGGGACCGGACAGCGGCACCAGCTATCGCTCGGCGATCTTCCCCCAGTCGCCCGCGCAGGCGCAGGTCGCGCGGGCGTACATCGCGCGGCTCGGCGCGACGCATGCGTTCTCAGGACCGATCGTGACGAAGCTAGAAACCGGCGCGTTCTATCCGGCCGAGGCGTATCACCAGAATTTCTACGACCGGAACCCGACCCATCCGTATGTCGTGATGTGGGACAAGCCGAAGGTGGCGGCATTCCGCGCGGCGTTTCCGACGATCGCCAGTTGAGGCGGCACCTCCCGTCAAAGTGCATCACCCCGGCGAAGGCCGGGGCCCAATTGGAAAGGTAGAGGTAACGGCGGACGAACCTCCGTTACAAACCGCTCGCAATTGGACCCCGGCCTTCGCCGGGGTGGTGGCTGGCTTATCTGATCAGCGACAACAAACGTCAGGCAGCAACCGGAAACCGCAGCATCCGGTCCGCCACCGGCACCATAGCCTCTGCGCCGACCCCGACCGCCCGAACGATCTCCGGATGGTCCACGTCCAACCCGCCAGTCAACGACCCGAGCGCTGGTAAAATCAGCTTCGTCGCCGTCGCCACGAAACACCGCCGCGCTACCTGCTTCCCACGTACCCGCAGCCGAAGCTTCGGATGGAAATGCCCCGACAACTCCGGCCGCGTTTCCGCCCGGTCCGCTTCATGCCGCAGTACCAGCCCGTCGACGACCACCTCGTCCACGACCTCCCCGCCACACCGATCGAGGATCGCCGGATCATGATTGCCCGTGATCCACGTCCAGCGCGTCCCGTCGGTCATCGCCCGCAGCATGTCCTGCGCGCGTTGCGGCAATCGCTCGCAGCCGTCGCTGTCGTGGAAGCTGTCGCCGAGGCACCAGACTTCGCGCGCGCCGGTTGCCGCGACCAGCGCGGTGAGATCGGCCAGCGTCGCGATCGAATCATAGGGCGGCAGCATCTGGCCGCGCTTGGCGAACCAGCTCGCCTTCTCAAAATGCAGGTCGGCGACCAGCAGCGCACGCCGCTCCGGCCAGAACAGCGCGCCTTGCGCTAACGCCAGAAGCGCATGCCCGCCGAACGAAAAGGGAACCATCCGCCCGCCATGCCGCCCCCGCCGCACCGAATCAACCCGCCATCGTCGCGAACCGGGTGGGGCTTGCGCATGCCCGCAATCGGCGTAAAGCGCGCCGTCCCCTCAGGAGGAGCGCTGTTCGCGCCATGACGTCCGTAGCCGGAACACCGCAAACTGCCGTCGTGACCGAACCGACCGCCGAGGACTCGGCGGGACAAGGGGCAGGGCAGGCGTGCGCGCCGTCGGATCTGTCCGCAGCGCATCTCCACCCGCATCCGGCACTCGCCGCGCTGACCGTCGGCGCGATCGGCGTGGTGTTCGGCGATATCGGCACCAGCCCGCTCTATGCATTCCGCGAGGCGCTTGGCCAGACGTCCGCGGGCGGCATCGATCCCACCGAGATCCTTGGCGTGCTGAGCCTCGCGCTCTGGTCGCTGTTCCTCGTCGTCACGGTCAAATACGTCATCTTCCTGATGCGCGCCGACAACCAGGGCGAGGGCGGCGTGCTGGCGCTGGCCGCGCTCGCTCGGCGCGCGCTCGGCATGCGGTCGCGGATCGCGATCGTGCTCGGCGCGGCGGGCGCGTCTTTGTTCTACGGCGATGCGATCATCACGCCCGCCTTGTCGGTGCTGTCGGCGATGGAGGGCCTGCGCACTATCCCAAGCGCGGCGCACATCTTCAACGAAGGCGTCGTCCGCGCGCTGACGATCGCCATCCTGATCGGGCTGTTCCTGATCCAGTCGCGCGGCACGGCGCAGGTATCGAAGCTGTTCGGCCCGGTCTGCATCCTCTGGTTCGTCGCGATCGGTGCGCTCGGCATCTGGCACATTGCCGACGAGCCCTCGATCGTCCGCGTGTTCCTGCCGACCTACGGCATCTCGTTCCTCGCCACGCACGGCATCACCGGGCTGTTCGTGCTCGGCGCGGTATTCCTGACCGTCACCGGCGCTGAAGCGCTGACCGCCGACATGGGCCATTTCGGCAAGCTGCCGATCCGCATCGGCTGGTTCTTCCTCGTCTTCCCGGCGCTCGCGCTCAACTACCTCGGCCAGGGCGCGTTCGCTTTGTCACGGCTCGAGGATGCGGCGGCGCGCGGCGTGCCGTTCGTCAATCAGGACTGGTTCTTCCTGATGGCGCCCGAATCACTGCGTCCGGCGCTGATCATCCTCGCCGGGTTCGCGACGGTCATCGCCAGCCAGGCGGTCATCACCGGCGCGTTCTCACTGACGCAGCAGGCGATCCAGCTCGGCCTGCTGCCGCGGCTGCGCATCCGCCAGACCTCGGCGGTGTTCGCGGGCCAGATCTACCTGCCCGCCATCAACTGGCTGTTGCTGATCGGCGTGCTGGTGCTGGTGATCCAGTTCAAGACGTCGTCGGCGATGGCGGCCGCGTACGGCATCGCGGTGACCGGCACGATGGTGGTGACCACCTTGCTCGCCTACATCGTGGTTCGCCATCGCTGGAACTGGTCGCGGCCGCTCGCATTGGCGGCGATCCTGCCGTTCCTGACGCTCGACCTAATCTTCTTCGGCGCCAATATCCTGCGCGTGATCGAGGGTGGCTGGGTACCGCTCGTCATCGCCGCCGCGATCGGGCTGATCATTTTCACCTGGGTGCGCGGCAAGAAGATCGTCAGCGCTTTCGAGAAGCGCCAGAGCATCCCGCTCAGCGATCTCGCCTCGGCGCTGGAGAAGCGTCCGCCCGAGCGCGTGTCGGGGACTGCGGTGTTCCTGACCGGCAACCCGCACGCGACGCCGGGTGCGCTGCTGCACAATCTCAAGCACAACAAGGTGCTCCACGAGCGCAACCTGATCGTCAGCATCCGCACCGCCGACCGTCCGTTCGTCGACGAAGCGTCGCGCGCGAAGGTGGAACGCGTCGACGACAATTTCTCGATCGTCGTGCTGACCTACGGCTTCATGGAATCCCCCGACGTGCCCCGCGATCTCGGCGTCGGCAACAAGACCGAACAGCTCGGGCTCGACCCAATGCGCACCTCGTTCTTCATCGGCCGCAACACGCTGAAGCCCGATGCGGAGAAGGGCATGCCGCCGTGGCAGGACCGGATCTTCCTGTTCCTGCAACGCAACGCCAGCGACCCCACCGACTTCCTGAAGATCCCCCCCGGCAAGGTGCTCGAACTAGGCGAACAGGTCACGGTGTAAGCCGAGCGCGGGGCGGACGGTTTCCGGGCGGCAAGCGCGTGCTCCCTCGCCCCTCCGGGGAGAGGGAAGGGGCCCGCGGCACTTGCCGTGGGAAGGGAGAGGGGCGTTGTCGGGCGCCGTCCCGAGCCTCACGCCCCTCTCCCTTCCGTCGCCTTCGGCTCCTCCCTCCCTCTCCCCGGAGGGGCGAGGGACGTAGCGTTCACCCCGCGAACGCTTTCACCAAATCGAACAGATAATCCCGACCGTCATACAGCGAAGCCACCCGGATGCGCTCGTTGAGGCCATGAATACCCCCCATGTCCTTGTCGATGAACACCCCCGGAGCCCCATAAACCGGGATCCCGATCGCCTCGAAGAAGATCCCGTCCGTCGCCCCCGTGGACATCAGCGGCAGGATCGGCAGGCCGGGGAAATGCTTCGCCGCAATCTTCGTCACCGGCCCCATGATCTTCGGATCCAACATCGGCGGGATCGCAGTCGGGCGCACCGGCTGGTTGGCGGTCACCGTCACCTTGGCCCCCGCAAGTTCCTTCAACTTGGCGAGCGTGCCCTCTACCGTCTCCCCCGGAAAGATTCGGCAGTTGATGTTCGCCGTCGCGCGCTGCGGCAACGCGTTCTCCGCGTGACCCGCGTTCAGCAACGTCGCCACGCACGTCGTCCGCAAGGTCGAGTGCATCGCCTTGTCACGACTGACGATCGCATCCGCCGCCTTGTCCTCGGGGTTCGCGAGCAGCTTCGTGATCGCATCCCCCATCTCGCCCGGCATCGCCTTGGCGCTCGCCACGAAGAACGCCTTGGTCGTGTCGGTGAACTTCACCGGAAACTCGTACCCCTGCACCGCCTTCACGGCGTCGGCGAGTTCGTAGATCGCGTTCTCGGGGATCGGCTGGGAGCTGTGCCCGCCCGGGTTGGTCGCCAGGAACGTGTAGTTCTGCGCCGCCTTCTCGCCGACCTGGATCGCGAGCAACTGGCGCTTGCCGTTGTCGTCAAGCCGCCCGCCGCCGCCCTCGTTCAGCGCGAACTCGGCAGCGATCAGGTCGGGCTTCGACTTCGCCAGATACTGCGCGCCGTTCCACGCGAACGTCGTCTCCTCGCCGCAGGTCAGCGCGAGCTTGATCGTCCGCTTCGGCTTGTACCCGCCAGTCTTGAAGCGGATCATCGCGTCGGACCAGATCGCCGCCTGAGCCTTGTCGTCGACGGTGCCGCGCGCGTAATAATAGCCGCCTTCCTCGATTAGCTTGAACGGATCGCGCACCCAATCCTCGCGCTTGGCCTCGACCACGTCGAGATGTGCGAGCAGCAGCATCGGCTTGATCGACGCGTCCGATCCCTTCAGCACCGCGACCAGCCCGCCGTCCTTCGGGTGCTCGGGCACCGAGAAATAGGTGATGTCGGTATCCGCATAACCCGCGGTCTTCAGTCGCGCGCCGATCTGCGCCGCGGCCTGCGTGCAGCTGCCGGACGACAGCGTCGTGTTGGTCTCGACGAGTTCCTTGTAGAGCCCGAGGAACGCCTTCTGGTCAGGGCGAGACTGCGCCTGTGCCTTAACCGCCGTCGTCACGGGTGTGGTTAGAATTGCCGCCGTGAGTAGCCAACCAGTCGCGCGCATCGTCGTCCCCTTGTTCGTTTCTGTGGGGAGAGTTGCAGCGAACGCGCGGTTACGCAACCTCAGCGCCGCGGCTCGCCGCCACGACGCGTTCCGCGAGGCAATGCCAGCCTGACTTCCCGGTTGGCGAAATCGATGTCGACGCGGCGAAACAACTGCAGCACATCCATCCCGAGCAGCATCGCGGGACGCTCGGACAATCCGAACTGCTGGAACGGCGGCGCATCGATCGCAGTGAATGCGACGGGCACGTCGCCGAGCGAAAGGCTGCCGATCGTGACGTGGTCGATCGTCGTGTAATCCGCGACCACGGTTTCGCCAGTGACGCCGGTCAGCGACACCGACTGCGACGGCCCAGCGCGGCCCAGTCCCTTGCGCGTCACCTTCCGGCGGAGCGCGCCATTGGCCATGCTCACGGACGTGCCGGTATCGAGGATCACGCGGATGCGGATGCCGTTGCAATAGGCGTCGGTGACGACCAGCTGTCCGAACAGGCTGCGCGCTTTGATCACGATCTCGTCGGGACCCGCGCGTTCGCGATTCTGGCGTTTGCGCGAGGGGGTGACGGTCATCGTCTTCGTGTCGAAGTCGATCGTCACCGCATGATCCTGCAATGTGTCGATCCCGAGCAGCCCGCGCGCGCCGAGATTGATCGCGCTGATCGCCGGGGCCTCGATCGCGGCGCTGCCGATGACGCTCACCTTGAGCGAGGGGATCATGACGGTGCCGATGCTGTCCGAGCCGGTCATGCCGGTCACGCGGACGATGCGGCCTGGGGCAAGGCCGAGCGTGGCCGCGAGTTCACGGGAGATCACGGTCCGCTGCGCGCCGGTGTCGACGATAAAGGGGAATGGCCCTGCGCCGGCGATCGTTACGGGGACGGTCATTCGGCTTTCGTCGTCGCCGAACAGGAGCGTGGCTGGGTCTGGTTCTGCTGCGGATGTTGCACCGGGCGTGGGTGCAGCATTTGGGCGTGGAGAGGCTGCGTCCTGAGCGCTAGCCTGGGCGGCGATGACTAGCAGTAGCGGGGCTAGCCACTTGTGCATGCTGCAAATGCTGCGCCTGATTTCGTACACGCGCAACTACCGTTGTTAAGGACGAACGTCCCTCCCAAACGCTACCACCCCGGCGGAGGCCGGGGCCCAATTGGAAAGGTGGCAATAGCCGCAAGCCGCCCTTCGTTAGCAGCGTTCCCCAACTGGGCCCCGGCCTCCGCCGGGGTGGTAGCGTTTGGGAGGGAGGAGGCGACTTTTAATCCGGCCGCATCGCGTCCGCTATCATCGCCTCCGCCTCGATCAGCAGCGCGTCGTCCGAACTGTTCGTCGAGATCTTCTCGCGCCCGATCAGCGTCAGCACCGGCACTGCCAGCGGCGTAACCCGCTCCAGATCGACGTGCACCATCGTCGCCGCCGCGCGGTCGAGCAGCGACGCCAGCCGCCCGACATCGGTCATCCGCGCCCGCGCGTCCGCCCACGCCGCCTCCAGCAGCAGATGCGTCGGCTCGTACTTGCGCAGCACGTCGTAGATCAGGTCGGTCGAAAACGTCACCTGCTTGCCGGTCTTGCGCTTGCCCGGATGCTGGCGCTCGACCAGCCCGCCGATTACCGCCACCTCGCGAAACGCACGCTTGAGCAGATGCGATTGCTGCACCCATTCGACGAACTCGTGCTCGAGGATATCCGCCGAGAACAGGGACGCAGGATCGGTGATCTTCTCCAGCCCGTACACCGCCAGCGCGTAATCATTGGCGACGAAGCCGAGCGGTTTGAGCCCCTGCGTCTCCATCCGCCGCGTGATCAGCATGCCGAGCGACTGGTGCGCGTTCCAGCCCTCGAAACTGTACGCGACCATGTAATGCCGCCCCTCGCGCGGGAACGTCTCGACCAGTAGCTGGCCGGGCTCGGGCATGACCGATCGATACGCCTGCATCTCAAGCCATTCGCGGACGTCGTGGGGGAAGCGCGCCCACTCGCCGGGATGCGCGAGAAACCCGCGGACACGGTCGGCGAGGTTGGTCGACAGCGGCATCCGGCTGCCGCCATAGGTCGGGATCCGCGCGGGCTTCGACGTCGCGCGCACGACCAGATCCTCGAGGTCGATCTTCATCACCTCAAGGCTCAACCCCGCGAAGAAGAACGTGTCGCCGTGGCTCAACTGCGCCGCGAACGCCTCCTCGACGCGGCCGAGCACGCGGCCATTGCCGAACCGCACGTTGAGCATCGTCGCCTCGACGATAATCCCCGCATTCAGCCGGTGCTGGCCGATGAATTTGGGATGGCTGACGCGCCACGTCCCGTCCGCATCCTTGGTCAGCCGCTTGAACCGGTCATACGCTTTCAGCGAATACCCGCCGTCGCTGATGAAATGCAGCACGCGCTCGAACGTTTCGATCGGCAGCGCGGAATAGGGGAGCGCGGAGCGGATCTCGTCGAGCAACGCAGCTTCGTGGAACGGTGCCGCGCACGCACACGCCATCACGTGCTGCGCCAGCACGTCGAGCGCACCGACGCGGAAGATATCCGCATCGAGCTCGCCCGCCTCGACCGCATCGAGCGCCGCGCGCGCCTCGAGATATTCGAACCGGTTGCCCGGCACGACGATCGCCTGCGACGATTCGTCGAGCCTGTGGTTCGCGCGCCCGATCCGCTGCAGCAGCCGCGACGACCCCTTGGGCGCGCCCATCTGGATCACGCAATCGACATTGCCCCAGTCGACGCCCAGATCGAGGCTCGACGTCGCAACCAGCGCGCGCAGCTTGCCCTCGGCCATCGCGTTCTCGACTTTCCGCCGCGCTTCCTTGGCAAGGCTGCCGTGGTGTACGCCGATCGGCAGATTGCCCGCATTCACCTTCCACAGATCCTGGAAGATGAGTTCGGCCAGGCTGCGCGTGTTGCAGAACACGATCGAGGTCTCGTGCGCCTCGATCTCGGCCATCACCTGTGCGGCGGCATAGCGGCCCGAATGCCCCGACCACGGCACGCGGCCCTCGGGCAGCAGGATCGCGATGTTGGGATCCGCACCCGCCTCGCCGCGGACCATCGCGACCTGGTCAATGTCGCCATCGGGGGCGAGCCACGCGCGATAGCCGTCGGCATCCGCGACCGTCGCTGACAGCGCGACGCGGCGCATCCCCGGCGAAATTTTCTGGAGCCGCGCCATGCAGAGCGAGAGCAGGTCGCCGCGCTTGCCGGTCGCGAACGCGTGGACCTCGTCGACGACGATCGTCCGGAGGTTCTCGAACATCGTGATGCTGTCCGGATAGCTCAGCAATAGCGACAGCGACTCCGGGGTGGTTAGCAGGATCTGCGGCGGCTTGATCCGTTGCCGCGCTTTCCGGTCTGAAGGGGTATCACCGGTGCGGGTCTCGACGCGGATATCGACGCCCATTTCGTCGATCGGTGTCAGCAGGTTGCGCTGCACGTCGACGGCGAGTGCCTTCAACGGCGATACGTAGAGCGTGTGAAGCCCATTCGTCGGCGCCTCGATCAGTTCGGCAAGCGTCGGCAGGAACCCGGCGAGTGTCTTCCCCGCGCCGGTCGCCGCCACCAGCAGGGCATGATGGCCCGCGCGGCCTTCCGCCAACATCTCGCGCTGATGCCGCCGCGGCCGCCAACCGCGCGACGCGAACCAGTTTTCCAAGGGGATGGGGAGGTCGGTCACGGCCTGTTCACGCATCATCGCCATATGGGGGCGTCGCGCCGCACCGCTATGGACCGCGTGCGCGATGGCCGGCAATTCGGCCAAAGCTCTGTTGTGAAAGACGATCGGTGTCGCTTCTTCGCTATCTACTACCCCTGCCGCTACTCGCACTGCTGCCTTTCGCCAACGCCACTGCCGCCACGAAGTCGTTCCTCGGCGCTGGCGGTATCGTGCGACTCTCCTATGCCTCCAGCCTGACGCCGACGCGCAATTTCGCGGGTCGTGCGCTGATGAACCGCGGCTGGCGACAGATGTGGGACGGCGCTCCTGTAGGTCGCGGCGTCGGCATCGTTCGTTTCTGGGAAGTCGCCAAGCCGACCGACGGGCAGGGCCAGGTGACCGAACTGATCCAGGTCGGCTTCAGCCGCAGCGCCGACGTGGTGGCGACCTGCGGCACCGCGGGAATGGTCTCGGGCCATGCGAAGCGCCTGCCCAATCGGATGCTCGGCGGCCACCGCTGGACGGTCTACACCAATGGCGATGCGGGCATGAGCCAGCAGGTCAACGCGACCAACTTCCGCAACGTCATCAACGGCGCCTGCTACGCGATCGACCGCGTGACGTACGCCGTGAAGGCGGCGGCCCCCGCCAGCCGCAACGCACCGACCCAGGCCGTCGCGGCGGCGCGGATGGACGCGATCCTCGCGACGATAAAGGTCGGCGGACGGCGGTAAAGTCAGGAGCGTGCGATCCTCCGCTGCCAGGGGGAGGTGACTGTCACTTGCCGGACGGAGGGGGAGGTAAGGCGAAACCGCCGCTCCGTATCCGCCCCCTCTGTCACCTTCGGCGCCCCCCCCTCGGCGGGGGAGGATCTTTTGGTCGGCACCGATACAAGCCGCGAAGTCGACGCGGGCTCGTCCTGGATAGAGGGACGACAGGCTCTACCAACACGCCGTCACCCCGAACTTGTTCCGGGGTCCACCGTTCCTCGATCTCCCCCCTCTCGACTCCGCGGAACCGTGGATGCGGAACCAGTCCGGCATGACGGAGACATGGTTCATGGCACCACGCCCGCGCAGAGCGTCACGGCACCGCACCCCTACGTCACGCGTTACTCCCGCATGGCAAAACTCGGCGACTGGCTCGAACCGCATCCGCACGGCATCCTCGTCAAGCCGATTGACGCGTGGATCGACCCGTCGATCCCGACCGAGAAGGCCTTAGTCACGCATGGCCACGCCGATCACGCGCGTGGTGGCCACGAGGCGGTCTGGGCTACGCCGGAAACGCTCGCGATCATGGATGCGCGCTATGGTCCGCAGGCCGGCAACCCGGTCGCCTACGGCGAGACGATCCGGATGGGAGAAGTCGACATCGGCTTCGTTCCGGCCGGCCACGTGCTCGGCTCCGCGCAGATCGTGCTCGATTACCGCGGCGAGCGGATCGTCGTCTCGGGCGACTATAAGCGCCGCGCGGACCCGACCTGCACGCCGTTCGAACCCGTCAAATGCGACGTCTTCATCACCGAAGCCACATTCGGCCTGCCGGTATTCCGCCACCCCGACACGGGCGACGAGATCGACAAGCTGATCGTCGCGCTGCACGCCAACCCCGATCGCTGCGTTGTCGTCGGCGCCTATGCGCTCGGCAAGGCGCAACGCGTGATCGCCGAACTGCGCGAGCGCGGCCACGAGGCGCCGATCTACATCCACGGCGCGCTGCAACGCCTGTGCGACCTGTATGCGGAGCACGGCGTGCGGCTCGGCGAACTGCTCCCGGTCGCGGATGCAAAGAAAGCCGACATGGCGGGCCACGTCGTGATGTGCCCGCCTGGCGCGCTCAACGATCGCTGGTCGCGGCGCCTGCCCGACCCGATCACCGCGATGGCGAGCGGCTGGATGCGCGTTCGGGGCCGTGCGCGACAGAAGAACGTCGAGCTTCCCCTGATCCTCAGCGATCACGCCGATTGGGACGAGCTGATCGCCACGCTGACCGAGATCGCACCGCGGGAAGTCTGGGTCACGCACGGCCGCGAGGACGCGCTGGTCCACTGGTGCATGACCCGCCAAATCAAGGCGCGCGCGCTGGCGCTGGTGGGGTTCGAGGACGAGGACGACTGAACGCTTGCGCTTTGCCCAGCACGCGGCAGGATAGGGCATTGCCCCTGTCGCAAGGAAATTCCGTGGCCCGTTCGACCAAGTTCGCCGCTCTGCTGTTATTAGCGCTCTCGACCACTGCCATCGCGCAGGACGCGCCGAAGAAGGACAAGTCCGAGAGCAACGCCGATCGGATGAAGGCCGAGGCGGAGGCGGACTACGCCAACGCCCCGATCGCCGAGCAGGAGGTCAAGTCGAAGGCGCGCGTCACCGTCGGCGGCAAGTCGCTCGGCTATACCGCGACCGTCGGTACGCTGACGCTTCGCGATACGGAGGGCAAGCCAACCGCCAGCCTGTTCTATACCGGCTACACGCTCGACGGGGTGAAGCCCGGCACCAAGCGTCCGGTGACCTTCTTCTACAATGGCGGGCCGGGGTCGCCCAGTTTCTGGCTGCACATGGGTTCATTCGCGCCGGTCCGGCTACGCACCGCAAACCCCGAATACATCAAGCCCGCGCCGTACGACTTCGGGCCTAACCCCGACACGTTGCTCGACAAGACCGACATGGTGTTCATCGACGCGGTCGGGACCGGCTATTCGCGACCGCTCGGCGACACCAAGCCGTCGGCGTTCTACGGTGTCGACGAGGATGCCGACGCGTTCGCCAAGGGCATCCTGCGCTACGCCACCAAATACGGCCGCTGGAACAGTCCGAAGTTCCTGTTCGGCGAGAGCTATGGGACGACGCGCTCGGGTGCGCTGGCGTATCAGTTGCAGGATCGTGGGATGGCGCTGAACGGCGTGGTGCTGCTGTCGTCGATCATGAACTATGGCTATCGCCAGCCCGGGCTCGACGAGATCTACCTCAACTATCTGCCGAGCTATGCGGCGAGCGCCTGGTATCACAACCGCCTGCAGAACCGTCCCGCCGACGTCGCGGCGACGGTCGCCGAGGCTCGCGCGTTCGCGACCGGGCCGTACGCGGCGGCGCTGTCGAAGGGGCAGACGATTTCGGATGCGGAGCGCGATGCGGTCGCCACCCGGATGAGCCAGCTGATCGGCATTTCGCCCGACTTCATCAAGCGCGCCAACCTGCGCATTGACCTTGCGCGGTTCCAGAAGGAATTGTTGCGCGATCAGCGGCTGACGCTCGGCCGGTTCGATTCGCGGTATACCGGCGTCGACAGCGATGCGGCGGGCGAGCGGCCCGAGACCGACGCGTCGGATACTGCGATCGCCGGCGCGTTCATCGCCACGTTCAACGACTACGTGACGCATACGCTCGGCTACAAGACCGAGATGCCGTATCGCCTCAGCGCGCGCGATGCGCCCGGCTGGACGTGGAACTGGAAGCATGATGCGCCGGGTCGTGGCGGCCAGTCCCAGAACAACCCCAACACCGCGGTCGATCTCGCCGCGGCGATGCGCGAGAACCCGTATCTCAACGTGCTGTCGATGAACGGCTATTACGACATGGCGACGCCGTTCTTCGGGACGGAGACCGACCTTGGGCACATGATGCTCGACCCGTCACGGCAGCGGAATTTGACGTTCCGGTACTATCCGGCGGGGCATATGACGTATCTGAATCCCGAGGCGCTGCACCAGATGAAGGCGGATCTTGCGCGGTGGTATGACACGGCGGTCGGCGAGGCGCGGAGCGCGACTCCGCCGGGTGGTGCGAGCGTGTCGGGTGCTGATGGTGCGGGGCAGGTGCCGAACTGAGTCCCTCGTCATCTTGGGCTCGACCCAGGATCCAGAGCCAATGGCATCGTCCTTTGTGGCTCTGGATCCTGGATCAAGTCCAGGATGACGGGAGCCTACCGAACCCCATCCAGCGCCTTCGCCCGGCGGCGTTGCACCGAGCTTCCGATCCCGAGCGCCTCGCGGTATTTCGCCACCGTCCGCCGCGCGATGTCGAAGCCTTTGGCGTTCAGCAGGTCGACCAGCGTATCGTCGGACAGGATCTTCGCGCCCTCGGTGTCGATCAGTGCCTTGATCGCGGATTTCACCGCCTGCGCCGACACCGCCTCGCCGCCATCCGCGGACTGGATCGCGCTCGTGAAGAAGTATTTCAGCTCGTAGAGGCCACGCGCGCACGAGACGTATTTATTGCTCGTCACACGGCTGACGGTCGATTCGTGCATCTCGATCGCGTCCGCCACCTGGCGCAGCGTCAGGGGGCGGAGATGCGCGACGCCCTTCAGGAAGAATGCTTCCTGCTGCTTCACGATCTCGGTCGCGACCTTGATGATCGTCCGCTGGCGCTGGTCGAGCGCCTTCACCAGCCAGTTCGCGCTTGCAAGGCAGTCCGACAACCACGCCTTCGACGCCTTGTCCTGCTGCCCGCCCGAGAGTTCGGTGTAGTAACTCCGGTTGACCAGTACGCGCGGCAGCGTCGAGGCGTTGATCTCGATCGCCCAGCCCGCTTTCGTCCGCGCCACGAACAGGTCGGGCGTCACCGACTGCGATGGCTCGCCGCCGTAGCGACAGCCGGGCTTCGGATCATAGCCGCGCAGTTCGCGGATCATGTCCGCCATGTCCTCGTCGTCGACGTCGCACATCCGCTTCAACCGCGTCAGCTCGCCACGCGCGAGCAGGTCGAGATTGTCGATCAACCGCGCCATGCAAGGATCGTAACGGTCCGCCTCGCGCGCCTGCAATGCGAGGCATTCGGCAAGATCGCGTGCGCCGACGCCGGTCGGGTCGAAGGTCTGGATCGTCGCGAGCACGGCCTCGACCCGGACCAGCGGCACGCCGAGCCGGTTGGCGATGTCGAGCAGCGACACGGTGAGATATCCCGCCTCGTCGATCTGGTCGATCAGGTGCGCGGCGATGAACGCGTCGTCGTGGGGGATTGCGGGGCCTGCCTGTGCGAGCAGATGATCCGCGAGGCTGAGGCTGGTATCCGCGAACGCGTCCAGATCGGGTCCGTCCTCGCCGCCTGCACCGCCCGCGCTCGCGCCGGTCATCGAGAGCGCGCCGTCCATCCCGCTGCCGCCGTCGGCGACGCTGTCCTGCTGGTGGCTTTCGGTGGCGTAGTCGACGTCGAGCGTCGGTTCGTCGCCGCTACCCGTGCC
Organism: Sphingomonas faeni; assembly: GCF_040407495.1. GTDB lineage: Bacteria > Pseudomonadota > Alphaproteobacteria > Sphingomonadales > Sphingomonadaceae > Sphingomonas > Sphingomonas faeni_D. The sequence goes on from NZ_JAPZPP010000003.1 coordinate 497,065, forward strand.
CGCGACGAGTTCGTCGGCCGCCACGCGTTCGTCGCGGACTTCGGGGGCGGGCTCGCGGTCGGGGGCGTCGCTGTCTTCGGCGGCGCTGGCTTCGAGGAGCGGGTTGCGCTCGACTTCCTCGGCGATGAACCCCTCGATCTCGAGGTTCGACAGCGCCAGCAGCTTGATCGCCTGCTGGAGTTGCGGGGTCATCACCAGCGACTGCGACTGGCGGATGTCCAGGCGAGGGGCGAGGCTCACTAGATCCTCCCCTGCAAGGGGAGGTGGCGGCGCGAAGCGTCGACGGAGGGGGGGCGCGTCAGACGCTGCGTTTGCGGGAAGCGCCCTCCACCAGCTTTGCTGGTCCCCCTCCCCGTGCCGGGGAGGAATGGATGCACCAGCCTGTCCATAACCCTAAAGCGAGAAGCCTTCGCCGAGGTAGAGGCGCCGCACATTTGCATCCGCGACCAGTTCCTCGGGTGAACCCGAAAACAGCACCCGGCCGTCATAAATAATGTACGCGCGGTCGACGATCTCGAGCGTCTCGCGGACGTTGTGGTCGGTGATCAACACGCCGATATCGCGGCGCTTCAGGTCCTTCACCAGGTCGCGAATATCCGCGATCGAGATCGGATCGATGCCGGCGAAGGGCTCGTCGAGCAGCATGATCGACGGATCCGCCGCGAGCGCGCGGGCGATTTCCGCACGCCGTCGCTCGCCGCCCGACAACGCCATCGCTGGTGCCGCACGGAGGCGGGTGAGCCCGAACTCCTCCAACAGCGTATCGAGTTTCCGCTGGCGCGCCGCCTTGTCCGGCTCGGACAGCTCCAGCACGGTGAGGATGTTCTTCTCGATCGTCAGCCCGCGGAAGATCGACGTCTCCTGCGGCAGATAGCCCAAGCCAAGGATCGCGCGCCGGTACATCGGCAGCTTCGTGATGTCATCGCCGTCGAGCATGATCCGGCCGGAATCGGGCTTCACCAAACCCATCACCGAATAGAAGCACGTCGTCTTGCCCGCGCCGTTGGGGCCGAGCAGGCCGACCACTTCGCCGCGTCCAACGGAGACCGAGACGTCGGTGAGCACGACGCGCTTGTCGTACGACTTGGCGATCGAGACGACCTGAAGCCCGTGGTTCACCGGCGGCTCGGAGATCGGCTCGACGGCCTCGATCGGGGGCAGCGTGGTGGCGTCCATGGGATCAGGGCCTCGCAATAGTCAGTCGCCGAACACTCGGCATGGATGGTGCCGCCGAACGCTCGACAGATGGTTGGCAGGAAACATGCATGACCGCGCCGCCAGAGGGAAGCCCCCACGGCGCCTCATGACGCTCAGTTGCGCTTGGGGACCGAGAAGGTGCCGGTCACGCGACCGCCGGTCTGCGTGACGGTGCCACCGCTAGCGCCCGATCCGCCGGCGCTGCCGCCCGCGACCGACGACCCGTCGATCACCGACCGCCCGGTGTCGAGGTTCATCGTCAGGCGCCCGCCGTTCACGGTGTTGCCCGCCTGCGTCAGCGTCACCGCGCCGAGCATCGTGATGACGCGGCGGTTGAGATCGTAGATCGCATACTGGCTTCTGGCCGTCTGATCGGGCCGCTTGACGATAACGCCGCCCGACGCATCGAGCCGCGACACCTGCGGGTTCCCGCCGATTACCTGGCCGGTATACGCCACCGTCATCCGCGCCGAATTCAGCGTCATCTCGGCCTGCTTGACCGCGACGTTGCCCGACAGGATCGCGCGATTCGCCTTGTCCTGAAGCTCGATATGATCCGCGCCGAAATCGATCGGGGCGTTGGAATTGTGCGACTGCTGCGCGACCGCGGTCGTGGAGAGCAGAACGGCAGACAGGGCTGCAAATAGGTGAGTGGCGCGCATGGCGGCTATTTCGGCCCTCTGGGGATGATCCGCAAGCGCGCATTGCCATCGAGCGTCACGGTCCGCTCCTCGAGGTTCGCGCGCAGCTTGTTCGCGCTGAACGTCCCCTGCTGGACGGTGCCGGTCGCAGCCCCGCCGCTTTCGAGCGTGCGCGCCTTCATGTCGATCGTCGCGTTGGTGGTCTTCAGGTCGTAGCCGCCCGCCGCGGTGGCGTTCAGCGGACCGAACAGCTGTACCTTTTCGGTATCCATGTCGTAGCGGCCGGTGTTCGCCTTGATGTTGGCGGGGCCGTCGGTCAGCTGGATTTGCGCGGCGAGCTGGTTGAGCTGGACGATCGGTTCGGCCGAGCTCTTCTGGATCGCCGATTTCGCGTCCAGCGTGAACGCCTGGCCCTTGCTGTCCTCGCCGCGATACTGCGCCGCCTGGATCTTCATCCGCTCCTGCGCGACGTCGACCTTGTTCTTGTCGAGCAGGAACGACACGTCGCCGCCCGCGGTCAGCGGCGCCATCACCAGAAACGCCGCCAGCACGCCGATCGCGGTCGGCAGCGCCACGCGCGCGATCGCGACGAATCGATCGTGACTCCCACCGGGCGCGGCCCAGTCCTGCCGGGCGGTGCGTGCGCGGCGGGCAGTCGGGGAGGGCGGCGGCATCTGGGTCATGCGTGTGCGAAGATATCGATCTCGGGCCAGCCGGCGAGATCGAGCGCGGCGCGGGTCGGCAGGAAGTCGAAGCAGGCCTGCGCCAACTCCATCCGGCCTTCGCGAATCAGCCGCTTGTCGAGCTCGGTCCGCAACCGGTGAAGGAAGCGCACGTCGGACGCCGCATAGTCCTTCTGTGCTTCAGACAGTTCGGGGCTGCCCCAGTCCGACGACTGCTGCTGCTTCGAGATGTCCTGGCCGAGCAGTTCGCGCACGATTTCCTTCAGGCCGTGACGATCGGTGTAGGTGCGCACCAGCCGCGACGCGATCTTGGTGCAATAGACCGGTGCCGCGACGACGCCGAGATAATGCTGGACTGCAGCGATATCGAATCGGCCGAAATGGTAGAGTTTCACGCGCGCCGGATCAGCCAGCAGCGCTTTGAGGTTGGGCGCATCATAGCCGGCGCCCGCGGCGAATCGGACGAGGTGTTCGTCGGGGCCGCCATCGGAAAGCTGGACGAGACACAGCCGGTCGCGCGGCGTGATAAGCCCCATCGTCTCGGTATCGACGGCGATCGCGGCGCCGGCCGCGAACAGATCGGCGGGTATGTCGCCTTCGTGAAGATGAACTGTCATATCGAGGGCCGTAGCCGCCCAAGGCTGAACGCTCAATGGCCCAGTCTTACGCAGCGATGTCGAATCGGGCGATAAGATGGCCCGCTTGGTGCACCTGCGACGAGTCGTGGCTTACAAGCGACACTCGCGCCAGTATCGATCCAAATCGCGGCGCGGCGCATAAGAATCTATTCGCGACGGCTTGTAATTTGCGCTAAGGGTCTCCTCAAGGCGCAAAAGGTTTCGCGCTGGAAAACCCGCGTTCGTCGTCCGGCACAAGGGTTTTGAGAAATTTGCGGGCGAACCGGGAAGACGAACAGAGCTTATGGGTTTCGATAAAGGTGGCCGCGGGAACCGTGGCGGGCGTGGCCGCGACAAGCGCGACAGCTTCGGCGGCGGCGACAACGAGTTCGGCGGCGGCAGCAGCTTTGGCGGTGGCGGCGATCGGTTCGGCGGCGGCGGTAGCAGCTATGGCGGCGGCGGCGGTTCGAGCTACGGTGGCGGCGGTGGCAGCAGCTACGGCGGCGGCAGCAGCTTCGGTGGCGGCAGCGGCGGCGGCGGCGGTGGTTACCGCGGCGGCGGCGGTGGCGGCGGCTTCTCGGGCGGTGGCGGCGGCGGCGGTGGTCGCGGCATGCCTCCCCAGGTCGTCGGCGAAGGCACTGGCGTCGTAAAGTTCTTCAACGCGCAGAAGGGCTTTGGCTTCGTCGTTCGCGATGACGGCGGCGAGGACGTGTTCGTTCACATCAGCGCCGTCGAGCAGGCCGGCATGGTCGCTCTCGCTGAGGGTCAGCCGCTTGGCTTCACGCTCGTCGACCGCGGTGGCCGTATCTCGGCAACCGACCTGAAGATCGACGGCGAGCCGATGGCCGTCACCGATCGCGGCCCGCCGCGTGACCGTGATGCCGGCCCGGGCGCGCCCCGTGGTGGTGATCGCGACCGTGACGGTGGTGCAGGTGGCGCACAGCGTCAGCTCACCGGCGAGAAGGCGACCGGTACGGTCAAGTTCTTCAACGCGATGAAGGGCTTCGGCTTCATCCAGCGCGACGACGGACAGCCTGACGCATTCGTCCACATCTCGGCCGTCGAGCGCGCCGGCATGTCGACGCTCAACGAGGGCGACAAGCTCGAGTTCGAGCTCGAGGTCGATCGTCGCGGCAAGTACGCAGCGGTGAACCTGAGCGCAGGCGGCTGATCCAGCTGACGGACTCAGAACGCTGATCGTACCGTGTTCGGTAGGATAATGATTGCGGCCGGTTTCGCTTTGGCGGGACCGGCCGTTCTCGTTTCATCGTCTTTGGTGTCGTCCGCAGCGCCGGCTCAGGGGCAGGCGGCGACCACACCCGAAACGCACGTGCCGGTGCTGTCGGCGACGATCGTCGCGCGCTACCCGCACGACCGCACCGCGTTCACAGAAGGGCTGCTCTGGCACGACGGCGCCCTCTACGAGAGCACGGGGCAGGAGCGGCAATCCGACGTCCGCCGGGTCTCGCTCGCGGATGGCAAGGTCCTCGCCAAGGCACGAATCGACCCTGCGCAGTTTGGCGAAGGCCTCGCGCTGTGGAAGGACCAGTTCATCAGCCTGACCTGGCATGACGGCATTGCGCATCGCTGGGACGTCCGCACACTGAAGCCCAAGGGGCAGAACCGCTACACCGGCGAGGGCTGGGGCCTGACAAGCGACGGCGTGTCGCTGCTCCAGTCCGACGGCAGCCCCGCCATCATTTTCCGCGATCCGCTCACTCTGGCAGAACGCAAGCGCGTGGCGGTGACGATCGACGGCCGGCCGTTACGCGACATCAACGAACTCGAATATGTCCACGGCGCGCTGCTCGCCAACGTCTGGCACACCGGCTTCCTGGTCCGCATCGATCCCAAGACCGGCAAGGTCGGCGCAGTGATCGACCTCCGCCCGTTGGTCGCCGAGATAGCTGCGACCGACCCTGAGGCTGTCCTCAACGGGATCGCCTGGGACGCGAAGGCGGACCGGCTGTTCGTGACGGGCAAATACTGGCCGACGCTCTTCGAAATACAGATCGCCAGCGCACCGCAGTGAGGCGTGGGCGCGTCAGGTAGCAAAGCACGCCCAGTTCGAGAGCCCCGTCATCCGACTGTTGTCGGGATGAAGCGAGCATACGCTCCGATAATTCTCCGTCGACAGCGACGAGGGCCACGGCGGTGACGGGGCTTTTTTGATGGAGGTATCGGACGGCTTGCTGGCGCAGTCCCGCATCGCGGTCGCGGCGGAGGGCGCGGCCATCGCCATAGTCTCGCAAAGCGGGCCAAGCCGCACCAGCAGCATCACCGCCAGCGCCAGCGCCAGCGCCAGCAACGCCGCGGTGCGCGGAAACGCGCGGAAAAGGCGAATTCGGTCCGTCACGAAAGCGTCTCTAGAAAGATTATGGTGTTCGTACAACGCCTTGGGCCGGCATCGGAAAAGACGGCAATCCCCGTGCGGCGGGCCTAACCAGACTTGGTCCGGCCAACGTCCGCGCACGCGGTCAGCGACTCGTCCGCGATCGATTACCTGCGAACCCAATTTCTCGCGACCCGCCAGATGGGTGCGGGCATGCCGCACGCCACAACCGTCTATCCGCTGACGCCGAACCTGGAGCCCGCCCTAGAACCCATGCCCCGCACCCGGCGCTACCGACCGGATCGCCGCCAGCACATGCTTCAGTAGGCCGTCGGCATCGTGATGGATATTATGCCCCCCCGGCATCCCGACCTTCCGCGCATTCGCCGTCGTCAGCAACGGGCACAGGCTGTCGGTCTCCTCCACGCCATAGATGCACGTGACCGGCGCCCAGGTGAGCTGGTTGCCAGTCGTCGCCCCCATGCTGTCGGGCGTCGTATGATCATAGAGCAGCCCCGACGGATCGGCGCGATAGAACACGGTATCGCCGGGCAGGATCAACACGATCGCCGCCACACGCGCGCGCACGTCTGCCGGCAGGTTCGCCAGCCCGGTCTGGACGATATCCGCGCCATAGGATTGCCCCATCACCACGATCCGCTTCGCCCCGGTCCGAGCCAGCGCCGTCCGCACGCCCTCTGCGATGATCGCATCGAGCTCCGCGCGTGTGACGTGATGCGCGAACAGCGCCGGCGTGGTGATACCGACCACCGGAACGCCGTGCTCCGTCAGCCCCCGCGACGTCGATGCACCAAGCAGGAACCGCAGACCCATATCGCCCGAGAAGTTCACCACCGCGATTGGCGGCGGTACCGAAGCCTGCACGCCGATCGCCGGATACACATGCACCGGATCGCGGTCGAAATAGCCTGCGAGGTAGACGAACAGTACGACGATCGCGGAGATGATCCCGGTGACCCAGGCGCCACGGCGGACGCGCCGTCGGGTCTTTGCGCGGGTGACGTCCATCGGGCTCTCCAAACACTGCGACACCCACCGCCTGCGCGCAGGGTTTTCGGATCAAGTTGCGGCGATAGCGGGGAAATCCCGTACGGCAACCACGCGCGCGGCGTGGCGGCGCATTACGTGATCATCCGCTTGAGCGTTTCGATCCGGTCCGCCTCCGCTGCGGGCTTGTCCGTCCGGATCCGTGCGATCCGCGGGAAACGCATCGCCACGCCCGATTTGTGACGTTTCGAATCGTGCAGCGAATCGAATGCGATTTCCAGAACCAGCGTCTTTTCGACCTCGCGTACCGGCCCGAACCGGTTCTGCGTATGGTTGCGCACGAAGCTGTCGAGCATCTTGAGCTCTTCGTCCGTGATTCCGGAATACGCCTTCCCGACCGGGAGCAGTTCGCCGTCCTCGGTCCAGCAGCCGAACGTATAGTCCGAATAATAGGACGAACGCCGCCCCGAGCCGCGCTGCGCGTACATCATCACGCAGTCGGCGGTCAGCGGATCGCGCTTCCATTTATACCAGAGTCCGGCGCGCCGCCCGCCCACATACGGCGAGTCGCGGCGCTTCAGCATCACGCCCTCGATCGCCGCGTCGCGCGAAGTCGCACGGATTGCTTCAAGCGCGGTGAAGTCGTCCGCCTCGATCACCGCACTCAGGTCGAACCGTTCGGCATCGAGTTGCGGCACGAACGCCTCCAGCCGCGCGCGCCGCTCGGTCCACGGCAGTGCGCGCAGATCCTCCTGACCGTCGATCAACAGATCATAGAGCCGGACGAACGCGGGGTACTCGGTCAGCATCTTTGCGGACACGGTCTTGCGCCCGAGCCTTTGCTGGAGCGCGTTAAAGCTCGCGGCGCCGCCGCCATCCTCAAGCGTGCCGCCCTGATGCTCGCCCTTCACCAGCAGTTCGCCGTCGACCGTCCCCGGCGTCCGAAACGCGGCGGCGATCTCGGGGAAGCTACCGGTCACGTCGTCGCCGGTGCGGCTGTAGAGTCGCGTTTCGCCCGAGACATGGACGATCTGGACGCGGATGCCGTCCCATTTCCACTCGGCCGCATAGTCGGCGAGATCGACACGCAGATCCTCCAGTCCGTGCGCGAGCATGAACGGCCGGAACACGGGCACGTCGGCCGGCGTCGGCTGCTCGCCCGTTCCCTCGGCCCAGGCAAACAGGCTCGGATACGGCGCATCCAGCCCATGCCAGACCTCCTCGACCGCATCGACATCGAGCCCGAATGCGTCCGCCAGCGCCGTCTTCGCCAGTCGTGCCGACACGCCGATCCGCAGCGCGCCGGTCGCCATCTTGAGCAACGCGAACCGCTCTTCCGCATCGGATCGGTCGAGCATATCCGCCAATGCACCGGGGGCATCGGCACGCGACAGCGCCGCCAACCGCTCGACGACATCGGTTATCGACAGGGGGGTGGGGTCGACCGGCACCGTCGGTTCGGGCCAGAGCAACGCCACCGTCTCCGCGGTATCGCCGACATAATCGCGGCTCATCCGGAACAGCACCGGATCGACGCGCTCCTCGATCAGCCCGCGAATGACCGCCGATTTCACGCCCTTGAGATCGAGATCGCCGGTTAACGCCGCCATCGCCCAGCCGCGATCGGGATCGGGCGTTGCGCGCAGGTAATCCGCGATCAGCTTCAACTTCGCGTTGCGCGACCGGGTGTAGGTGAGCGAGTCGAGCAGGGCGGCAAAAGCGTGCATCATCGGTAAACGCGCCTGCCACCCGAAGGGATGCACATGCGAAACGACCGCCGCCGGATGGTCCGACGACGGTCGTGATCGAGCGGTAGAGTTCGTCGCGTTAGTCGACCGCGTTCTTGATGCCCTTGCCCGCAAGGAGGCCGAGCACGAGGAAGACCAAGAACAGCGCGATCGCGATGAAGAACAGGACCTTGGCAATGCCGATGAATGCACCGCCGATGCCGCCGAAACCGAGCAGCGCGAGGACTGCGCCGATGACGAGAAAGGTAATTGCGAGCTTCAACATATCGACCTCCTGTTTGATAGGATCGCTCAACCGGCTTGGCGCCTGGTTGGTTCCCCAGGCGTAACGATCAGGCCTTGCGGCTCGCCTCGAACAGGAACCACGCACGCTCCTCGGCATGATCGGTCCACTCGTCGACGATACCACTCGTAGCGTTGTCTTTGGCGGCGTCGGCGGCGTCCTTAACGATACGGAATTGCTCGACGAGCTTCAGATTGTCTACGCGCAGTTCGGCGAGCATCTCGGTCGGGCCGACGAACGCCATGTCGTTGTCGGCGATCGTCTGGTGGCGCGAGATGTCACCGATCGAACGCAGCGTCGTGTTGCCGGTCTTTCGCACGCGCTCGGCGATCGCGTCGGTCACGCCGATGATCTGTGCGGACTGGTCGTCGAGCAGCAGATGATAGTCGCGGAAATGCGGCCCCGACATGTGCCAGTGGAAGTTCTTGGTCTTGAGGTACAGCGCGTAGCAATCGGCGAGCGCGGCGTTCAGCGCGTCGGCGACCGACTTGGTGCTATTGCGCGGCAGGTCAGTCGGGGTGTCGAGGGCAGGGTTGATGTCGGCCATGTCTAGCTCCGTTTGAAAGTCGTTGCGTGAACGATCCGAACGCAGAATTGCTCCCCGGCTAGACCAACCGACGCTAGACCAATCGCAAGCCGCCAAGCGCCAGGACAATGCCGAAGACCAGGAACACGATGCCGATGGCGATGCGCAGCGGCCTCAGCGGCAGTTGCAGCCACGCAGTCTCGCCCATCAGTGCGGCCGGAACGATAACGACCAGCGAGCCGATCGTCGCGCCGATCGCGGCGAGCGCCGGAACGGGCGTCCGCGCGGCGAGCGTCAGCACGATAAACTGCACGCCGTCGCCGAATGCCAGGATGAAGAGACCGAGCGCGGTAGTGGCGATCGCGCCAATCTGCCAGCGATCCAGCCGCTCGGGTGCCTTGGCCGGGAAGAACGATCCACCGCCCTGCAGCAGCAATGCGAGCGCCAGCATGAGTTGCTGTGCATTAGGGGCGAGCTTGGGCCCGATCACCGCACCGAGGATCGCCGCCAGACCGCTTGCGGCGACCAAAGCCAGCGCCGCCATGCCGATTACCAGTCCCGGCTTCGCGTACCGGTCCGACAGGATCGCCGCGAGCCACGCCGTTCGATCGCCGACCTGCGCGAGCGCGGCCGCGACGAGCGCCGCCATCAAGGCGTCCATGGATTATCCCGCAAGACGCACCGAACAGGCGGCGGCGAACACGTGGCACGCCTGGACGTCCTGCCGCTCACACCCGACCGCATCGCGCAGGATCGACAGCCAGCCATGCACCAGCGCGCCATGTTCGCCGCGCGACAGGGCCGAATCGACGAAGTGCGCGACAGTGACCGCGGGGTTGAGCCCGTTGGTATGCGCGATCACGCGGATCGCATCGATCTCGGTGGCGATGTCGCAGGGGCGGGAATAGGGGGCTCGGACATCGATCGCGGCGATTCGCGCAGCGAGATCGGCCTTCACCGCGATCATGTCGTCGATTCGAACTAGCGCCTGCCCCACGATCCCGCTCCTGTCTTTATCTGACGGTACAATGCGCCTCGGACAGTGAATAGCGGGTTAAATGACCGGTCTCGCCCTGCAGCGACGGGGTAAAGCTTGACTTGGCCTGCTACGTCCGCCATGCGCCGCCCCTGATGGAGCGGCGGCGCGAGTTCGCCGCTTTCGCATTTTCAAGCCATAGGAATTGGGCTCATGGCCAAGCCGACCACCGTAAAGATCAAGCTGCTCAGCACCGCTGACACCGGCTTCTTCTACGTCACCAAGAAGAATCCCCGTACCAAGACGGAGAAGCTCTCCTTCTCGAAGTACGATCCCGTCGTGCGCAAGCATGTCGAGTTCAAGGAAGCCAAGATCAAGTAATCGGGTTGGCGGTGCGAGCCGCCGACTGATTGCGACGATCCGGAAAGCCGCGGGTAACTCCGCGGCCTTTGGCGTTTGTGGTTTCGTTCCTCCCGTTCGTCCTGAGTAGCCATCGAGTAGTCGCCGTAGGCGGCGTATCGAGAGGGCGTATCGAAGGACAGGTTGGCGCGGGGAACCCATGCTTCGATACGAGCCCTCGATACGCTGCTGGCGCAGCTACTCGGTTGCTACTCAGCACGAGCGGAAAATTGGACGGTTCGGCTGGTTAGATCAACGCCCCCACCGCATCCATGAACCGCGCCAAACTGATCGGTTTCGACACATACGAATCCGCGCCCGCAGCCCGTATCCGCTCCTCATCCTCGCGCCCCGCGTACGCCGTCACCGCCATCACGGGAATCGCGCGCAGTTCCTCGTCCGCCTTCAGTTCGAGAATGATCTCGTAGCCGGTGACGTGCGGCATCTGGATGTCCATGATGATCAGGTCGGGCACGAAATCGCGAGCACGCGCAACGGCTTCGCGGCCGTCGCGCACGGGCTCGACGGCGAACTGATGCGCGCGCAACAGGTCGCAGAATAGTTTGAGGTTCAGTTCGTTGTCCTCGACAACGAGCACCTTCTTTGTCACCGCCGCACCTTATCCGGAAAGAAGGCACGATAGGCAATGCGCGACCGCGATTCAAACGAAGACGCCGAAGCGCTCGCCCTGCGCGCTTTGGTATGGACGCTGGGCGAACCCGACCGCGCGATGCGGCTGTTGTCGGTGACCGGACTCGAGCCGCACGATCTCCGCGCAAGGGCGAGCGACCCGACGGTGCTGTCAGCCGCGCTGGGGTTCCTCGAAAACCACGAGCCGGACTTGATCGCGTGTGCCGAATCGCTCGGCGTGAAGCCCGAGGCGCTGGTCCGCGCGCACGCCAGACTGGATCAAGGAGGATTTCAAGCATGAGGCCGCTGCTGATCAGCGATTGCGACGAAGTGCTGCTGCACATGGTCAAGCATTTCGGCGTGTGGCTCGACGAGCGCCACGACATCGATTTCGCGATCCAGCATGGTGATTTCTCGACCGCGATGACACGGCGTGACGGTGGCCCGCCGCCCTCGCGCGAGGATATGTGGGCTATGCTGGGCGAGTTCTTCCCCGCCGAGATGCACCGCCAGACGCTGGTCCCGCATGCGGTCGAGGCGCTGGAGCGGCTGGCGCAGGTGGCGGACATCGTCATCCTCACCAACCTCCAGGATGAATGCCGCCAGCCGCGGATCGAACAGCTGGCGAAGTTCGGGATCGCGCATCGGGTAGAATGCAACCAGGGTGGCAAGGGTACGCCGGTGTCGCGACTGGTCGAGGAATACGGGGCTCCGGTGACGGTTTTCATCGATGATCTGGCGGTGCATCACGAGTCGGTCGCGAAGCATGCGCCGGGGGTGCACCGTTTGCACATGGTCTCGGAGCCGACGCTGGCGGTGGCCGTGCCGAAGGCGCCCGAGGCTCATGCGCGGATCGACGACTGGCGTGAAGCCGCGGACTGGATTTCCGCGCGGTTCGAAGCGGGTTTGCCAGCGGACGCCTGAGCCCTTCTTGTTCCTCGCGAACGCGGGGCCCAGGAGCCAAGATCGTCATCGTCCGTGATCCTGGACTCCCGCCTTCGCGGGAGAACAGTAAGTGCAGTGAAGAAAACTCTTCCGCCTCATCTGTCATCCCGGCGGAAGCGGGGACCCAAACGCGCTACCGCTTCGATCATGACCACTAGCCAGTATGGGTTCCCGCCTGCGCGGGAATGACGGGCGGGGTGGCGAGTCCCTTGACCCATCCCCCACCGCTGTGGTGATACCTCCGCCATGACCGATCGTATCGACCGCAAGCTCGAAGAGCTGGGCCTCACCCTCCCGCAGGCTGCCGCACCCGTGGCGTCCTATGTCCCGACCGTGCTGACGAACGGCATGCTCCACATCTCGGGCCAGTTGCCGTTCAAGGACGGCGCACTGGTAACCGGCCGGGTTGGCGACGGCGTCTCGCTCGACGACGCGCAGGAGGCTGCCAAGCTCTGCGGGCTGATGCTTGTCGCACAGATGAAGGCAGCGCTCGGCACGCTCGGCCGCGTCGAGCGGATCGTGAAGCTCGGCGTGTTCGTCAATTCGACCGGCGACTTCACCGATCAGGCCAAGGTCGCCAATGGCGCGTCCGACCTGATGGTGGCGCTGTTCGGCGACATCGGTAAGCATGCGCGCTCGGCGGTCGGCGTCGCCGTTCTCCCGCTCGGCGCCGCCGTCGAGATCGACGCGATCGTGCAGGTTTCCGCCTGACCGCCCCGGAGGCGGGCACGCGTCTCCATCTCTGGCTCTTGGAGGCTCGCCCTCGCGTCTCTACCTAGGCGGCAATGAACGCCGTCACAGCCCGCATCGCCCAAGGCGTCACTTCGATCGCGGCCGAGGATTGGGAAGCGTGCTCCGGCACCGCCAACCCGTTCGTCGGCCACGCCTTCCTCTCCGCCCTCGAAACCTCCAAAAGCGTCGGCGGCCGTTCGGGCTGGCAAGCGCTGCCGGTGGTGGTCGACGGCCCCGACGGCAAACCGGCGGGAATCGCCCCCGCCTATGCCAAGAGTCACAGCCAGGGCGAATACGTCTTCGACCAGGGCTGGGCCGACGCCTGGGAGCGGGCGGGGGGGCAATATTACCCCAAGCTCCAGATCGCCGCACCGTTCAGCCCGGTACCGGGCCCACGCCTGCTGCTCCGCGACCGCGAGCAAGCCCCCGCGCTGATCGCCGCGCTGGAGGCGGTGACCGACCAGAGCGGACTGTCCTCAGCACATGCCACCTTCATCGACCCAGACGAGGTGCCGCTGTTCGAGGCGGCAGGTTGGCTGATCCGCCAGGGCACGCAGTTCCACTGGAAGAACGAGGGATACGCCAGCTTCGACGACTTCCTCGCCGTCCTCGCCAGCCGCAAGCGCAAGGCGATCCGCAAGGAACGCGCCGCCGCCGTCGAAGGGCTGACGATCCGCCACCTCGTTGGCGCAGAAATCACGCCCCAGCATTGGGACGCGTTCTGGGTCTTTTACCAGGACACCGGCAGCCGCAAATGGGGCCAGCCCTACCTGACGCGCGCGTTCTTCGACCAGATCGGCAAGACGATGGGCGACCGCGTGCTGCTCATCCTCGCCGAGCTTGACGGCGTACCGATCGCCGGCGCGCTCAACTTGATCGGCGACGACACGCTTTACGGCCGATACTGGGGCGCGACGGAGGAGGTGCCGTTCCTCCATTTCGAGCTCTGCTATTACCAGGCGATCGATGCCGCCATCGCGCGGGGCCTGAAGACCGTCGAGGCCGGTGCGCAAGGCGAACACAAGCTCGCGCGTGGTTATGCCCCGGTCGCGACCTATTCCGCGCATTACATTCCCGACCCGAACTTCCGCCGCGCGATCGCCGACTATCTCGTCCGCGAGCGCGAGGCCGTCGCCGAGCAGCAGGAGTATCTCGGCGAGCTTACTCCGTTCCGGCGGGGCGAGCAGCAGCAGCCCGGTTGACGCGGTACAACAGGCTGGTGCCATCACGCCGGATGAGCGTCAGGTCGCGGACGAGCTTGGAATCAAATTTCGGCGGGTGGATCAACCAGACGTAATCGAACGCGTCGCGCGGGAATTTCTCCAGCGCCACCCCGATCGGCCGCCAGAACTGGCCACGGCACTTGATGTCGCTGACGATCTCCGACGGATCATGCGCAAAGCCCTTCGCCGCCGGATATTGCGTCGTCATCAACTGCGCGCCGGCCATCGACCATTGGTCGTTGGTGAACGCCAGACGCCGCTCGAGCAGCAGCGCGGGGACATGCTCGAGCCGCGAATAGGCCCAGTCGTCGCGACAGCGTCGCCCGACGAAGGACACGACGCGCGATCGCTCGGGTACCGTATCGATCGCCGCGATCGCCTGGTCGTAGCTGCGATCGTACATCAGGTAGCTGACCGTCGTCCCCGCCAGCCGCATGCCGAAGAACGCAAAGCCCAGCACAGCGAGCACCGCCGCGCCGCGCAGCGACAGGCCATGCCGGGGCCGCAGCGCGATCACCGCGATCCCGAGCATGAACGGCGCGAGCCGCATGTCGGCATAAGCCGACCCGAACACGATCCGCGGCAACAGCACGTAGACGATCGCAAGGAACAGCGCCGACAGGCTCAGGTTGCGCGAGTACTCGATCGTCTGGTCGCGCACACCGCGGAACAGGATCACGAACAGCACGGTGACCGACGCGATGTCGAACGTCATCCACCGATCGCGCAGGACCATCGTGATCCAGTTCATCTTCCAGCGCCAGTTGAACCAGTCCTGCGTCTTGCCGCCGACATGATCGCCCGACCGCCAGACGATCATCATCACCATCGGCAGCGCCAGCGGCAGGCAGTTCAGCCCCGCCTGGATGCACGCCTTGAACCAGCCATGCGCCCAGCTCTTGGGATCGCTGTCGCGGCGGATGTCGTGCTGGCGGATCAGTTCGGCGGAGAAGGCGAGCACGCCGAGCACGCCCCAGCCGAACGTATGGCACAGCCACAACAGGCACGAGACGGGGACGAAGATGATGGTCCGCAGCTGACGCCGGTCGAGCCGCCCCATCCGCAGCCACAGCGCGAACAGGTTGAGCGCGAGCGCCATGCCGAGCGCGAAATTCACGAAGCCGAACTGGAACGGATAACTGTAGGCGAGCGGGAGCGCGAACAACGCGGTCGCAGGGATTCGCCCATGTACCTCGCGCGCGATCCACAGCAGCCCGGTCACGGTCAGCGCGGGGATCGCCATCACGATCAGCTTCACCGCCAGCTGCAACCCGAAGATCGGCGCCAGCGGCTCGATCAACAGGTCGATGCCGAGGTTGCCGATCATCTGCCAGCGGAAGTTATACCACTGGGAAAGCCAGGGATTGTCGCCGATCGCCAACTGGACGCGGTACCGGCCCATATGCCCGGGCAGGTCGACCAGCGGCGGAATCTCCGGCCACAACAATGGTATCACTGAGGCAAGCGCGACCGCAAAGACGAAGCCGCGCGTCTGCCACCAGTGCAGTTTTTCCCCCGGGATGTTCATACCGTCCAACCCTAGGGGCGGACAGGCGTTCCAGACAAGGGTGCGCGCGACGAGTTGTTCACGCGCCATGCAAGAACCGGCGATCCGACGATCGGCACGGGGGTCAGCCAATCGAACCGCTCGCCGCGATCGAGCCTTGCCCAAAGTCCGTTCGGGGCGGCTTCCCGGTAGATATCGGTTTCCGACATGCCGGGGCAGACGACGAGATACGCGGCATGGCTGGCGACGATCGACGCGCGCGCGGCCTCGGGACGAGCCATGAACGCCGCCATGACCGTATGCAGTGCCGCGCTGTTGCGGTGATAGCCGCCGGCGATTGCGTGATGACGGGTGGTCGCAATGATCTCGGGCGAGACGTCGATCGGCGCGAACAGGATCGCGGGGTGCAGTTGGGCAAGCGCGCGAACGTCGGCGAAACCGTCGCAAGGTGGATGTGTATCCGCCGCGGCATGGTGCAGGGAAGGGCGCGCCGGCATCGCTGCGAATACCGCGCCGACGATGAGATCGGGCGAGATGGCCAGCAATGCTCCTGCTGTTGCTAACGTCTGCAGGAGCACTGGACGGACTCGCCGGGCGCGCTCCAGCATCGCGAGCAGCAGCGATGCACCGCCGGGAATTGCGAGCGCATTGGCAGTCGCTCCGGCGCGCATCACGAACAACGTAAGGATGAATGCAGCCGCGAGAATGGCAAGCAGGATCGTCCACCGCGTGCGAACCGCACCAGTGCTGCGCGACCAGGCGAAGATCGAGCTACCGAGTCCGATGACGGGGAAGCCGATCGTCATCAGCGCCCAGGCCGGCTCCTGTCGCCAGATCGGCATGCCCTCCAACACGTTCAGATACCAGAACCGGTAAACCAGCGGATCGAGCGTCGCGAACGGTCCGCGCAGGCAGTGTGGTGCGAGCGTCAGCAGAGCGGCGATCGTGAGCGCCACACCTGCGACGAGCGCGGCAAGCCGACCAGACAAGGCACGGGTATCGACGAACGTCGCTGCGACGAGCGAAAGCGCGGCGACCCCCAGCACCGCCAGCCACGCAGGCGACATCGCGTCGCACACCGGTGCGAACATGCCGGGTCCGCGCGTGGCGACGTGCAACGCGAGCGCGGCGGCGAAGACGGTCGCAGCGAGCGCACGGAGGAAGTACCGGCGTTCGGGCTGCCACGCCCAGGCGAGCGCGGCTACACCGGTGATCGCAACCGCGATGGGCAGTCCCTCCAGCGAAATCGTCACCAATGTCGCGAGTGCCAGTCCTGCCAGCGCTCCGTTTCGCGCCGTGGATCGCCCGACGAGCAGCGTCGTAGCTGCCATTGCCAGCACCACCTGCCAGCCATGATGATCGATCCGCAGCGGTCGCATCTGATAGACGATCGGGATCGACAGCGGTGCGAGCAGAAGCGCAAGCTTGGCACGCTCGATATCGCTCACCCGCCGCGTCAGGTCGGCGGCGAGGGCCATCAGCACAAGGAGGGTGACCAGCGGCACGACCGTCATCGCGATCCGGTTCGCAGTATCGGTCGAGAAAAACCGATCGAGCAGCAGCATCGCTGCGGCGATCGGCAGATCGACCAGCCGCGACCAGTGCATCGCAAACGCGCCGCCGTTGAGCCGGTGCTGGCCAACGTCCCACCAGCTCTGCCCTCCAAGCCAGTCGCGCACTTCGAGCAGCCGCATCGCGTCGTCGGGATCAGGGAACCGCAGCGTCGCGATCGCACCTACGAAGGCGAGGCAGAGGACGAATGCGGCTAGCGCCCAGCCGCCGAGGACGGTCGGCCAGAGGCGGGTTCGCTGTGGATCAGCCTCGAAGGTTGGTATCGCGTCGTTCATGCCGTGTCAGCTCCAACGATCGCCCCCACATACTACCTCCGCTTGCGCCCCACCCCGGCGGAGGCCGGGGCCTATTTGGGGAACGTCGCTGATGAAGGACACCGCGCTGTTACGACCACCCTTCCAAAAGGGCCCCGGCCTTCGCCGGGGTAGAGCTACTGGGCGATAGTAACAATCAACTCACTGCCCCGGGAGAGAAGGCACGTAACCAACCACCCGCAACCGCATCACGCAGCCTTCAGCCGCCCCGGCACCTCACGCACGCTAGAAAGCGCCGCGGCGATCCCCGCCTGTTCCCCCTCGTTGCCCGCCTCGTGATATTCCGCGTCCTCGTTGACGCTCCAGATGTCGTGCACGCGCGCACCGGCCTGGATATTTCGCACCGTCAGCATCGCGGTCATCATCGCGTGATCCTGGTTGTTGTACCGGTGCATTCCGTTGCGCCCGACGCAATGCAAGGTCGGATGCCGCGCCTCGATCTCTTCGCGCAGCGCATCGACATTGTCGCGGTAATCCTCGTCGTACACCGGGTACGCCTTCTCCTGCCGCACCACCGCACCGCCGGTCACATGCGCCGGATCGCACAGTCCGAGGATCGCCATTTCCTTCGTCGCCAGCGCGATCAGGTCCGCATCGCTCGACGCCCACAGCCCATCGCCCTCGAAGCAGAAATATTCGAGCCCGACGCACGCGATGTCCGGATCGGGCACCATCTCAGGCGACCAGCTGCGGAAATTCTGGACTCGACCCACCTTCACTTTCGAATCGTGGATGTAGATCCAGTTGTCGGGGAACAGATCGGGCGACTTGATCATCAGCGCGACCGTCAGGAAATCGCGGTACCGGAGCGCAGTCGCCTGCGGCAACGTCGTCGGCAGCGGGTGCAGCCGGCCGGCGAGTTCGCGCATCGGCGCGCTGCTGATTACGTGACCTGCATCGATCGTGACGGTCGCGCCGTCCTGATCGGTCGCGGTGACGCGCCAGCGACCGGTCGAATCCTCGGCAAGCTGCTTCAGCCCATGGCCCATCAGAATCGTGTTGCCCTGCGCGAGCACCTTATCACGCGCGGCATCCCACATCATCCCCGGCCCGAGCCGTGGATAGCGAAAGCTCTCCAGCAAGGTCTTGGTCTGCATCCCGTCATTGGGCCGCTTGTTGAGCCCGAGCGAGCGCTTCAGCCCATCGAGCACCGCCCCGCCGAGGCTCAGTCCCTTGATCCGCTGCGCCGCCCAATCCGCCGACATCGTATCGCACGGCATGCCCCACACCTTCTCGGTATAGGTCTTGAAGAAGATCGAATACAGCTTGTGGCCGAACTGGTTGACCACCCAGTCCTCGAAGCTGCGGACATTCGCATTCGGCATCAGCTTGGCCTTGGCATAGCTCGCCATGCACAGCGTCGAGCGCCAGATGCCGAGATTGCCGAGCGCCTCGAACGCCCGCAACGGATAGCTGTAGAATTTGCCCTCGTAATAGATTCGGCTCATCCGCGGACGCTCGATGAAGTCATCGGGCAGGATCTCGTTCCAGAGATCGACCACCGGCTGCGACTTCGAGAAGAACCGGTGCCCGCCGATGTCGAATCGGAAGCCCTGATGCTCGACGGTCCGGCTGATCCCGCCGACATACACCGGATCCTTCTCGATCACGGTGACGGAATACCCCGCCTTGCCGAGCAGATACGCTGCCGTTAGCCCGGCCGGGCCGGCTCCGATGATCGCAACGTCGACAGGTGTGTTCGGCATGCAGACTCTTCCCACAAGATGCGGGATGTATGCGTGAGGATGCCTAAGGCGTGGTTAACGCGCAGCGCAGCGTAGAGGCGTTCATGCCCTCGCGCCACAAGCTGGCCTCCCCGGCGAAGGCCGGGGTCCAGGTGGGAAGGCCGCGGTAACGATGTACGGCCCTGCGTTAGCAACGTCCCCCGACTGGGCCCCAGCCTTCGCCGGGGAGGTGTAATCTTGGTAGGGGCTCGCCGCTTTACTGGTCGCGCCGCCCCAGCAACCGCAACCGCAGTGCATTCAACTTGATGAACCCAGCCGCGTCGCGCTGGTCATAGGCGCCCTGGTCGTCCTCGAACGTCACGACCTTCTCCGAATACAGCGAGTTCGCCGATTTGCGGCCGACGACGTACACACCGCCCTTGTAGAGCTTCAGGCGGACGGTGCCCGACACCTTCTCCTGGCTGTGATCGATCGCCGCCTGCAGCATCTCGCGCTCCGGCGAGAACCAGAAGCCGTTGTAGATCAGCTCGGCATAGCGCGGTGCCAGCTCGTCCTTCAGATGCGCGGCGCCGCGATCGAGAGTCAGCTGCTCGATCCCACGATGCGCGAGGTGATAGATCGTGCCGCCCGGGGTTTCGTACATGCCGCGGCTCTTCATGCCGACGAAGCGGTTCTCGACGAGATCGAGACGGCCGATGCCGTGGCGGCGGCCGTACTCGTTGAGCGTCGACAGCAGGGTGGCCGGGCTCATCCCCTCGCCGTTGATCGCGACGCCGTCGCCGCGCTCGAAATCGATCGTGATGTACTCGGGGACATCGGGCGCGTCCTCGGGGTTCACGGTGCGCGAGTAGACATAGTCGGGGACCTCGTCCCACGGGTTCTCGAGCACGAGGCCTTCGCTCGACGTGTGCAGCATGTTCGCATCGGTCGAAAACGGCGCCTGGCCGCGCTTGTCCTTGCTGACCGGGATCTGGTGCTGCTCGGCGAACTCGATCAGGCGCGTGCGGCTGGTGAGATCCCACTCACGCCACGGCGCGATGACCTTGATGTCGGGCGACAGTGCGTAATAGCCGAGCTCGAAGCGGACCTGGTCGTTGCCCTTGCCGGTCGCGCCGTGGCTGACCGCGTCGGCGCCGACCATCTTGGCGATCTCGATCTGGCGCTTGGCGATCAGCGGCCGCGCGATCGACGTGCCGAGCAGGTACAGCCCCTCGTACAGCGCGTTCGAGCGCATCATCGGGAAGACGTAATCGCGGACGAACTCCTCGCGCAGATCGTCGACGAAGATATGCTCGGGCTTGACCCCCATCATCTCGGCCTTGGCGCGCGCGGGCTCGAGTTCCTCGCCCTGGCCGAGATCGGCGGTGAAGGTCACGACTTCGCAGTTATACGTCTGCTGGAGCCACTTCAGGATCACGCTCGTGTCCAGGCCACCGGAATAGGCGAGCACGACGCGGTTGATCTGATCGGTCACGGGCAGGGTCCTTCGGGCAATATCCAATGCGGCGCCCCTATGCGTTGAGTGGCCCTCATGCAACCGCGCGCATTCATGGCGCGTACAACCAAACCGGTCTATTCGCGCCTCGCATCCTCTGGAGTTTAACCACCGTGCTACGCCAAAGCCTCACCCTCTTCGTCCTCGCCGGCCTTGCGACGCCAGCGCTCGCGCAGGAAACCCGCGCGTCCGCCTCGGCCAAGTTCAAGACCGAGTTCGCTGCGTCGGACACGAACAAGGACGGTGTCCTCACGCGCGCGGAAGTGCAGGCGCGGATCGGCAACATGAAGGTTGGCGGACAGGGACGTCCGGACCCGGTCCACGCCAAGCGCCTCGCCGACCTGTGGTTCACCAGCGCGGACAAGAACAAGGACGGCAAGGTCACGCAGGCCGAAGCGCAGGCGCTGCTCGCGGCGACGTTCGCGAAGTACGATGCCAACAAGGACGGCAAGATCGGCGGCGACGAGCGCGCTGCCGCGAAGGCCGACGTGCAGGGGCCGCGCTGAGCCTCACCCGATGATTGCCAAAAGTCCGTTCGTCCTGAGTAGGGGCTGAGCGAAGCCGAAGACCCGTATCGAAGGACATTGCCCCGGGCGAATCCTTCGATACGCCGCTTCGACAAGCTCAGCAGCTACTCAGGACGAACGGACTTAGTCCCGCAACGCCCGCTCGCCCTCGATCATGTAGTCGCGAGTCAACGGCAACGTCATCCTGCTCTTCGACAGCTGGATCTGGTAATTGACCATCCCCCCGGTCCGGAACGCCGCCGCGGCGCCCGCCAGATAGAACGTCCACATCCGGTAGAACCGCTCGTCGTACAGCGCGACGATCGCGTCCTTCGCCGCCACCGTCCGGTCGTACCATTGGTCGATCGTCAGCGCATAATGGACGCGCAGCACCTCGATATCGGTCGGGAACATCCGCAGCCCCTCATACCCCTTCACGATTTCCGACAGCGCAGGGTTGTACCCGCCCGGAAAGATGTACTTGGTCGTGAAGGTGTCGGTGACGCCCGGCCCGCCCATCCGGCCGATCGTGTGGAGCAGCATCACGCCGTCGTCGGTCAGCAGGTCGCGGCACTTGCGGAAGAACGCCTTGTAGTGCGCCGGTCCGACATGCTCGAACATCCCGACCGAGACGATCCTGTCGAAACTTCCCGTCAGCGCGCGATAGTCGATCAGCTCGAACTTCACCTTGTCGGCAACGCCGGCCTCTTCGGCCCGCCGCCGCGCGACCTTCAGCTGTTCCTCGCTCAGCGTCACGCCGAGCACCTCGGCACCGGTCTTCGCGTGCAGGTACAGCGCCATCCCGCCCCAGCCGCAGCCGATGTCGAGCACGCGCATGCCAGGCTGGATCGCCAGCTTTGCAGCAATGTGCGCCTTCTTATCCGACTGCGCCTGCTCCAGGCTGTTGCTGGAATCGGTGAAGTACGCGCAGGAATATTGCCGGTCCGCATCGAGGAACAGGTCGTACAGCCGGTCCGACAGATCATAGTGGTGCGCGACGTTCTTCTTCGACCGGCGCGCCATGTTCACGCGGTCGACGCGGTGGACCACCTTGTCGAGCAGCTTGATCGGCAGCGACGGATTGAGCCCGCCGCCACGCTCCCACGGGCTGTTGCCCTTGAGCAGGTTGACCAGATCGCGAATGTCGCCGCGATCGATCACGAGGCGCCCATCCATGAACGCTTCCGCCGCGCCGAGCGCCGGATGGCGGACGATCGCGCCCGCGACGCCGGGCTGGGTCAGCCGGATCGTGACCGGGTTATATGCGGCATCGGGCTTGCCAAAATGGTTGGTCGTGCCATCCGCATGGATGAGCGTGAGTTCGCCGGTTTTAACCTGCCGGGCCAGGAAACGATCGAAAAGAGCCATGCCGCGTTAGCTAATGACTGGTACGGAATTGCGCTACCCCTCCGAACGGCTCAGATCCCGGCGTACCAGTCGTAATCGACGTTATCTTCCCAATAGCCGCCCTTGCCCTTGCCGATCCCGTCGAGGCTGGCGACCGCGTCGATTGCCGTGACGTATTTCGCGTGCTTGTAGCCCAGCTGTCGCTCGACGCGCAGCCGGACGGGCGCGCCATGCGCGACGTCGAGCACCTGATCGTTGAGCGCCCAGGCGAGGATGGTCTGTGGGTGGAAGGCGTCGACCAGATCGAC
Source organism: Sphingomonas faeni (assembly GCF_040407495.1). GTDB lineage: Bacteria > Pseudomonadota > Alphaproteobacteria > Sphingomonadales > Sphingomonadaceae > Sphingomonas > Sphingomonas faeni_D. The sequence continues at coordinate 519,739 of NZ_JAPZPP010000003.1, forward strand.
CGACTCGTAATAATTCGCGCCGCGGTACAGGTCGGCACAAGTGAACACGATGTAGCGCGCGGTGCTCTTGAGGCCGGCGGCGTCGAGCAGCGCGCCGAGCTTCGGCCCCTGCCATTTGCCGATCGCACTCCAGCCCTCGACGCAATCGTGGCGCGTGATCTGCGCGCGTGCCGGCATCTGGCGTAGTTGCGGGAGCGAGACCGACAGAGGCCGATCGACCAGCCCGCCGACCTTCAACCGGTAATCCGCGAAGTTGTTCGCGACCATGGCGGTATAGTCCGCCGTCCCCGGATTGCTCGTGCCGTTCGACCGGAAGATCGGCGACATCTGCGCCGGGCTGAACTCGGGTGCCAGCGCGTTGCGGTTGCTCAGCGCGCGCTGCAGTCCGCGGTTCATGTCCTCGCCCATGAACAGGATCTTCCGCGCCTCGGGGTTTGCGGCGATCTTGTCGCAGCCAGTCAGCAGCGCGCCTGCACCGATGGTCGCACCGACAACGAGCGAGCGGCGGGTGATCAGCGAACTCATGCGACGTCCTCCTCGGCATGCGCAGGCACGGCCCAACGCCCGGTAATCATCGACCTCACCTCGTTCCATGTCCCCGCCAGGATCACTAGTGCCAGATGCGCGATGATGAACAGCACCAGCCCGGTGGCGGCGATGAAGTGGATCGAGCGCGCCGACTGCCGCCCGCCGAACACTTCGAGCAGCCAAGGCCACGCCGCATCCATCCCCGGCGACATCGTCAGCCCGGTCAGGATCATCACCGGGATCAGCACGAAGATCGTCACCACGTAGGAGAGCTTCTGGAGGATGTTGTACGCGCCCGGCCGCTTGGGATCGTGAAAGCGGAACGCGAGATGTTCCTTCACGTCATGCACCACTTCGCGCGGCGACAGATCGGCGGCACGCACGCGGAGGTCGCGCTGGAAATGCTTGTTGACCAGGCTGACTACCATGAACCCGAGCAGCGCGAACGCGAGCACCAGCGCGAACAACAGATGCCAACGCCGCGAGAGCGCCAGATTGTAGCTCGTCGGGATCGTCAGCAGGTTGAGCAACGTCACCAGCCAGCTCGGCCACTGGTCGAGCGTCGTCCACGCGGTATCGAAATTCGCGCCGTATCTGCCCCAGTACAGCCGCGGATGCGCCTTCAGGATGCCGATCCCGCTGCCGATCATGATGAACATCGTCACCACCGTCACCCAATGCCAGACGCGCGTCGCCAGCCGATGGCGCTTGATGACCGAAGTGCTGACGGGGAGGGCAGTGGGATCGTTCATGCTCGACCTTCGCTATAGGCAGTCGAAGCGTTACATAGCAGGGATAAGCGTATGACCGAATGGCATTCTTACGAGCCCGCGAACGGCCATCGCCTGCCGCACGATCCTCTCAACGCGATCGTCGCGCCCCGCCCGATCGGCTGGGTCAGCACCGTGTCCGCGGACGGCGTTGCCAACCTTGCCCCGTACAGTTTCTTCAACCTGTTCAATTATAGCCCGCCGATCATCGGCTTCTCGTCGATGGGCTGGAAAGACAGCGTCGCCAATATCGAGGCAACTGGCGAGTTCGTCTGGAACCTGGTTACGCGAGACCTTGGCGAGGCGATGAACGCGACGTCTGCGGGCGTGCCGGCGGACGTCGACGAGTTCGCGCTCGCGGGGCTCGAGATGGCTACCTCGTCAAACGTCAAGCCGGCGCGCGTCGCCGCCTCGCGCGCGCAGTTCGAGTGCAAGCTGACGCAACTGATCCGGCTCGAGACCAAGGAAGGCCGCGAACTCGACCAATGGCTGGTGCTCGGCGAGGCGGTTGCGATCCACATCGACTCCGCGATGCTGGAGGACGGCGTCTACCAGACCGCCCGCGCGCAACCGATCCTGCGTGGCGGCGGCCCCGCGGATTACTTTGCGATCACGGAGGATTCCTTGTTCAAGATGCGCCGCCCGGGCTGATAGAGGCGTATGTTGCGGCGCAGCATGTCGCGCCTCACCGACTTACGAAAGAGATGCCCATGAAACCTGTCGATACGCGCATGGCGCTGCTCGCGCTCGCCGTCGGCGGGTTCGCGATCGGCACGACCGAGTTCGCGGCGATGAGCCTGTTGCCGCAGTTCGCACGCGGGCTTGGCATCGACGAGCCGACCGCGGGGCATGTCATCAGTGCCTATGCGCTCGGCGTGGTGGTCGGCGCGCCGACGATCGCGGTGCTGGCCGCGAAGATCGAGCGGCGGATACTGCTGATCGGGTTGATGACGTTCCTTGGAATCGCCAACGGCCTGTCCGCACTCGCGCCGACCTATCATACGATGTTGTTGGCCAGGTTCCTGAGCGGATTGCCGCACGGTGCGTATTTCGGGGTAGGATCGCTGGTCGCGGCATCTATGGTGCCGCGCGAGAAGCGGTCGCGCGCCGTGTCGCGGATGATGCTGGGGCTGACGATCGCGACGATCGCAGGGGTGCCGCTCGCCAATGGGATCGGCCAGTGGTTCGGCTGGCGCTGGGGCTTCGGGATCGTCGCGATCATCGCGGCAGCGACGGTGGCGATGCTGGTCCGGTTCGCGCCGGTGCTGCGTCCTGCGCAGGATGCAACCCCACTCGGCGAACTGGCGGCGCTGCGCAACGGGCAGGTCTGGCTGACGCTGGCGATCGGTGCGGTCGGGTTCGGCGGGATCTTCTGCGTCTATACGTACCTTGCCTCGACCTTGACGGAGGTAACCGGCGTTTCGTCCGCCTTCACGCCAGTCGCGTTCGCGCTGTTCGGCGTGGGCATGACGATCGGCACGCTGGTTTGTGCGAAGGCGGCGGACGTTGCCTTGATGCCCGCTGCAGGTATCACGTTGTTGTTCGGAGCAGGAGCGCTGGCCCTCTACGCACCCGCGACGCCGCATGTGTGGGCGATCCTGCCGGTCGTCGTGTTGATTGGTTGCGGAGGCGGGCTCTCGACGATCCTGCAGACGCGGCTGATGGATGTTGCGGAGGAGGCACAGACGCTGGCGGCGGCACTCAACCATTCGGCCTTCAATACCGCCAACGCGATCGGCCCGTGGCTCGGCGGTCTGGCGATCGCCGGCGGTTACGGCCTCCCCTCGACGGGTTGGGTCGGCACGGCGCTGGCACTTGGCGGCTTCGCGATCTGGGTCGTATCTTGGAAGCTGGACGCCCGAACCGCCGCGCGTCCGTGATCTCGAGCACGTTCGGCTAACGGACCGCGGTGAACTCGCGACGCCGATCTGTGCCGCGGCAAGTGCCAAAACCTTCGAGGATACTGCAATGAGCTACCGCGGGGCGGCGGAGCGTTGCGCAGCTTACGCAGGCGTATGAGTTCTCAAGGCGCGGACGCTTGCTCGCCCGCTGCGTGCCGTGCGCGGAAGAGCTTGCCGCCCTCGACTGCGTATACGACGGCGAGGACGCCGAGCCCGATCGCGAGGTAGCCGATCGCCAGGGGATAGGTAGTGCCGTTATAGGATTGCCCGATCAGCGATCCGACTATCACCGCGCCGACGCTGGTGATGAAGCCCTGGATCGACGAGGCGGTTCCCGCGATATGGCCTACCGGCTCCATTGCCATGGCGCCGAAATTCGAACCGCACAGGCCGATGCAGGTCATGCTGAGCGCCTGGAACAGCATGTAGGTCCACAGCGATTCGAGCCCCGTCGCGATCACGCCGATATGCAGCAGCGAAAGGCCGATCAGTGCGAATACCGCGGCTTGCGAGATCAGCCGCGTCCCCAGGCGCTCGACCAGCCGGCTGTTGGCGAACGACGCGCACCCCATCGAAAACGCGCAGACTGCGAACAGGATCGTGAAGCGCTCGCCGGCATGAAACTCGTCGACGAAGATCTGCTGGGCGGACGACACGAAGGCGATGATGCCGCCGAAGGTCATCGATGCCGCAACCGCATACCCGGCCGAGAATCGGTTCGTCAGCGTCAGCGTGTAGGCATGGCGCAGCGCGGCCAGTGACAGCGGTGTACGGCGATCGACCGGCAGCGATTCGCGGAGCCGCGTGACCGACCAGGCGAGCACGATTGCCGCAAATCCGGCCAGGGCGTAGAAGATGAACCGCCACGGACCGATCGCGAGCAACAGCTGGCCAAGGCTGGGCGCCATGATCGGTACGAGAAAGAATATCATCTGCGCTACCGACAGCGTGCGAGCCATCTGGCGTCCCGAATAGCGGTCACGCACGATCGCGACGGCAAGCACGCGCGTGGAGGCCGACATCAGCCCCTGAAGGACGCGAGCGCCGAGCAGTGCCGCGAAGGTCTGCGATCCGGCCGCGAAGACGCTCGCTGCGACGAACCCGGTGAGCGTCAGCAGCAGGATCGGCTTGCGCCCGTACCGATCCGCCAACGGACCGTAGACGAGCTGGCCGGCGCCGAATCCGAGCATGTAGGCGGTAATGATCCATTGCCGGTGATTCGCGGTGGCGATGCCGAGCTGGTGGCCGATATCCGCGAGCGCGGGCAGCATCAGGTCGACGCCGAGCGCGTTGACCGCCATCAACGCCGCGACGAAGGCGACGAACTCGCCAGGGTTCATCGAGGGGGCGGAAGTTTTGTCGGTCATCGGGTTGGCCTAGGTCGCAAACGTCGTGAAGGCCATGTGAATGACGAGGCGCGACCATAGGTTCCGGGGCCGATCCCGGTTCGCGGGTCGAAACCACCTGCCGCTCGTGGCCGGTAGAACCCTGGCTCGTCCGTCGCTCGCCCCTGCTGGACGCACTCCCAGCCCGACACTCCGGGCGCGGTCAGGCTGCGACGATTGCCGCGTCGGCGTCTCCGTCCAGCAGCAGGTGGAGCAGTCCGGGCGCTGGGCGGGCGATCGCGTGGATGCCCAGTGCTTCGAGCGCGGGTGTCGAGGCGCGGTCGACATTCTTCAGACGGATCCGCAAGCGGGTGCCGTGCTGGCTCGCCGCCTCCAGATTGTCCGCGCCACCGAGTGCGGCAAGAGTGGCGGGGGTCAGCCGGACGTCGTTGGTGGCAACCGGTGCGGCGTCCGCGACCGAAGGGACCGGGCTTGCCGGCTCGCCCGGTGCTGCGATCGCGTCGCGGATTTCGACGGCGACCGAGTCGGCGATCGGACCGAGCACGATCTGGAGCGCGTTGGCCGAGGGGCGGATCAGGCCGCGTGCGCCGAGCGCCTTGAGACGGACCTCGTCGATGCGCTTCTGGTTGACGACGATCAGCCGCAACCGGGTCGTGCACGCACCAACGCTGGTCACGTTGGCAGCGCCGCCCAAGGCCTCGGCGAAGGCTGCACCGCGTTCGCTCTTGGCGATCGTTGCCACGGCGACGGGTGCGTCGCGCTCGCGGCCGGGAGTCGGCAGGTCGAGGCGTTTGATGACGGTGCGGAACAGGACGTAGTAGATCGCGGCATAGGCGAGACCGACGGGGAGCAGCAGCAGCGGCTTGGTCGCCTTGCCGTAGTTCAGCACGTAATCGAACAGCCCGGCGGAGAAGCCGAAGCCCAATTTCACCCCGAGCGCGTTCATCAGCGCCATCGACAGGCCGGTCAGCACCGCGTGGATCGCGTAGAGCACCGGTGCGAGGAACATGAAGCTGAACTCGATCGGCTCGGTCACGCCGGTCAGCGCCGAAGTCAGTGCGAGGCTGAGCAGCATGCCACCGACCGCTTTCCGGCGTTCGGGCAGCGCGGCATGGTACATGGCGAGGCAGGCGGCGGGCAGGCCGAACATCATCACGGGGAAGAACCCGGCCATGAACGCACCCGCGGTCGGGTCGCCGGCGAAGAAGCGGTGGATATCGCCGTTCGCGCCATGATAATCGCCGGCGACGAACCAGACGATGTTGTTCAACAGATGGTGCAGGCCGGTGACGAGCAGCAGGCGATTGAGCACGCCGAACACAAACAGGCCGAACCCGCCAGCGCCGTCGATCCCATAGCTCAGACCATCGATGCCCGCGCTGAGCGCGCTGAAACCGAGGCCGACGACCAGGGCGAGCACGACCCCGACGACACCGCTGACGATCGGCACGAACCGGCGCCCGCCGAAGAAGGCGAGATATTCGGGGAGCGCGATAGTCGAGAAGCGGTTGTAGAAACTGCCACCGATCAGGCCGGAGATGATGCCGATCGGTACGTCGAGCCGGGCGATCGCCTTGGCCTTCCACGCCGCGGTGACAAGCGCGACCGTGTCGCCGGTGAAGCCCTTGAGTGCATCGACGGGGACGGTCATCAGCGCTTGCGCGCCCTGCGTCGTCACGAGGTAGCAGACTACGCCCGCGAGACACGCGGCCCCGTTGCCGTCTCGGGCAAAGCCGGTGGCGACGCCGATCGCGAACAACAAGCCGAGATGCGAGAAGATAGCGTCACCCGCCGCACTGAGCAGGGCAATATCCAGCATGTCTGATTGGCCGAGCCGCAGCAGAAGGCCGGCGACGGGGAGCACCGCGATCGGCAGCATGAGTGCGCGGCCGAGCGGCTGGAGGGCTTCGAGCACGGACTTCATGGGCGGAACTCCCGGGCGAGCGTTCGCACGTCCGCGGCTGAGATACAGTTCATCGCCGCCGCGGCATGCGCGCGGCAGGCGTCGATCGTGAGGGTCGCGACCAGCGCCTTGATCTCGGGCACGAGCGCGGGCGCGGACGAGAGTTCGGCGACGCCGAGGCCGATCAGGATCGGTACCGCGAGCGGATCGGAGGCGAGGCCCCCGCACACGCCGGTCCATTTGCCGTGGACCGCGCCGCCTTCGCAGGTCCGTGCGATCAATCGCAGCACGGCGGGGTGGAGCCCGTCGAGGTCGCTCGCGACCGCCGGATTGCCGCGGTCCATCGCGAGCGCATATTGCGTCAGGTCGTTGGTGCCGATCGAGAGGAAGTCGGCTTCGCTGGCGAGCAGGTCGGCGGTGACTGCGGCGGCGGGCGTCTCGATCATGATGCCGAGCGCGACGGGATCAGTGTGGCCGGTTGCGGCGGCGGCAGCGTCGAGCGCGGCGCGAACCGCCCGGAGTTCGGCGAGGCTTGCGATCATCGGGACCATGATGCGGCACTGCCCGGCGGGGCGGACCGCGAGGATCGCGCGCAGCTGCGCGTCGAGCATCTCGGGGTGGGCGAGCCCGACGCGGATGCCGCGCAGGCCCAGCGCCGGGTTCTCTTCGGCTGCGATGGGCAAATAGGGCGCGGGCTTGTCGCCGCCGATGTCGAGCAGGCGGACGATCAGCGGGCGACCGTCGAGCGTGTCGGCGATGCGTTGGTAGTCCGCGGTCTGTTCCTCGACGCTCGGCGCGCTGTCGCGTTCGAGGAAGAGGAATTCGGTGCGGAGCAACCCACAGCCTTCGGCGCCGTTGCGGACCGCGGCGTCTGCATCGTCGGCCGAGCCGAGATTGGCGAACGCTTCGATCCGGACGCCGTCCTGCGTGCGGCATTCGCGCGCGGCATTGGCGAGCGCGGCGCGGCGGCGTTCGGTCTGCGCGTCGAACGCGGTTTGTGCAGCTGCCTGTGTTTCGGCGTCCGGTGCGACGTGAAGCAGGCCGGCGCCGGCGTCGAGGATCAGCGGCGTGCCCGCGGCGATCTCGGAGAGGGCGGGGCCGACTGCGACCAAGGCAGGCAAGCCCATGGTCGAGGCGAGGATCGCGACGTGCGAGGTCGGGCCGCCGCGCTCCACGCAGAAGCCGACGATCGACGCGGTGTCGAGGCCAAGCAGGTGCGACGGAAGCAGGTCGTCCGCCAGCAGGATCGTGCCGGGCGGGAAGCTCAGGCGTTCGTCGAGATCCTCTCCGGCGAGTGCGCGCAGCACTTGGCGTTCGAGATCGAGCATGTCGTCGGCGCGTTCGGCGAGGCGTGCGTCCCCCGTGGCGTGGAGTGCGTCGGCTTGCGCGCGGATCGCGGTGCGCCAGGCATAGGCTGCGCTGTCGCCTTGGGCGATGGCTGCGTGGGCGGCGGCGGTCAGCGTCGGGTCGTCGAGCAGGGCCGCGTGTGCGGACAGGATCGCGCGCTCGGCGCCAGTGGCCGTGGCGGATTTGGTGGCGAGGCGCGTGATGACGGTCGCGAGCGCGGTATCGAGTGCGGCGCGTTCGGTGGCCGCGCCCGCGCCGTCGCGGGTCACGGCGATCTCGGCGAGGCGGAAGATCCCGGCCTGGCCGATCGCGATCCCGGGGGATGCGGTGACACCGGGGAGGCGGCCGTTGGCGGGTAGGGTCAAAACCTTCCCCGCGGCGCGCTTCTGTTCCCCTGTGGAAGCCGGGGGGCGGGAGCTCGGGGCGCTATCGTTTGTGGCCGCCTTTTCGCCCATGCCGCCCAGGATAAGGTCGCCGATCGCGGCAAGCGCGTCGGCGGCGTCGGGGCCGGTGGCGGCGAGCGTGATCTCGTCGCCGAGCTTTACGCCCAGCGCCATCAGCGCGACAGGGCTGCGGACGTTGCCGTCGCGCCGATCGGCCGCAACCGGGGCGTCCTTCGTGATCGTCACGTCGGACACGAATTTCCGCGCGATCTCGCCGATCCGGGCCGCTGGCCGCGCGTGGATCCCGTGGACCAGCGGCACGACGATCGTGCGGCGGACCGTGTCGCCTTCGACCACGGCTACGTCTGCTGCATCTACGCGCAGTTCGAGCGTCATCATCGCCTCGCCGGTACCGACCAGCTTGCCGGTCTCGCGACGGACGATGGTGAAACGCTCGGGGTTGGTGACGATCACCGGCGTGATGACCGCGCGCGCTTCACAGACCAACAGGTCGAGATCGAAGCGGATCAGCGGATCGAGCCGCTGGACGCTCGCGCCCTCGACCACGCACGGGGTGAACCCGCGGCCGCCGAGCGCCACCGTGTCGAGCCCGATGTGCATCAGAATCTCGGCGCCCTCCGGCGTCCGCAGCGTGATCGCGTGGCCGCTGGCGTGAACGCTGAGCACGACGGCGTCGCACGGTGCGTGCAGGCAGTCGCCGGTCGGATCGACGGCGATCCCGTCGCCCATCATCCGTTCGGCGAAGACCGGGTCCGGGACAGCCTCGAGCGGCGATGCCCAGCCTTGGAGGGGCGACGTCAGGATGATCGGCTTCATGGACTAAATTCCGTCTGCGATCTTGAGGCCGCCGATCCAGGTGCCCGCGGGCCTGAGGTCGGCGGTGAGCGCCACCCAGTCGGCGCGCAGGCCGGGCGCCAGCGTACCGCGTTCGTGCGACAGGCCGAGGAACGCGGCGGGGTTGGTCGCAGCCATCGCTGCTGCAGTCGGCACGTCGGCGTGCGTCCGTGCGACGAAGTTGCGGACCGCGCCGGCCATGTCGAGATCGGAGCCGGCAAGCGTGCCGTCCTCGCCGAAGCACTTGCCGTCCTCGACATGGATCAGGCGACCCTGAAGGCGGAAATCTTTGTCGACCGCACCCACCGACGGCATCGCGTCGCTGACCAGCATCAGCCGGTCGTGCGGACGGGCGTTGAGCGCGAGGCGGAGCGCGGCATCGTGGACGTGCAGGCCATCGGCGATCAGCCCGCAATAGACATGGCGATCGTCGAGCGCCGCACCGACCACGCCAGGCGCGCGGTGGAGCAGCGGCGACATTGCGTTGAACAGATGCGTGATCCCGCTAAGGCCCGCACCGACCGCGTCGATGATCGTCTCGTAATCCGCATCGGTATGGCCCGCGCTGACGATCACGCCGCCGGCGACCAGCCGCGCGATCGATGCCGGATCGGTCAGCTCGGGGGCTAGCGTCACCATCACGCGACCCTTGCGCGGACGGATCAGCAGCTCGATCATCGCGTCGTCGAGCAGCCGGAACTTGGCGGGATCGTGAATGCCCTTGCGCGAGGGATTGATCCACGGGCCTTCGATATGCGCACCGACCACGCCGGGAACGCCAGCCAGAATCGCGGCGTCCATCGCGTCGAGCGTCGCCGCGATCACGTCGGGCGTGTCGCTGATCAGCGTCGGCATGAACGCGGTCGTGCCGTACGGCGCATGCGCCGCACCGATCGCGGCGATGCCCTCGACGGTCGGCTGGTCGTTGAGCAGCACGCCGCCGCCGCCGTTGACCTGGGTGTCGACGAACCCGGGAACGAGCCAGCCGTTCTGGAGATCGATCGCGTCCGACGGCGTACCGTCGAGTGCGGTGATCGAGGCAATCCGGTCGCCCTCGACCGTGATCGTCGCGCCGGTCAGCAGGGTGTCGGCGGTGACGATCGTGCCATTTACGAAATGCATCTGCAGCGAACTCATACCGTCTTCGTGACCTTGCTGAGGTGGAGCGGCGCATCGGGGTTGAGTCCGCGGCGCAGCGAAAGGGCGTTGGCCATCCGGTAGAAGCTCTGGATCATCAGGATCGGCTCGATCGCCGGATGCGCGGTGAACGCGGCGGGATCTGCTTCACCGTTCGCCTTCGCATCGGCGAGACATACGCGGGCGCCGCGTACGGCAAACTCGGCTGCGGCGTCTCGCACGCCATCGCCGGCGGTATCGGAGGTGGCGAACGCGATCACCGGGAAGCCGTCATTGACGATCGCCATCGGCCCGTGGCGGACTTCGGCGGCGCTGAACGCCTCGGCATGGAGCGCGCAGGTTTCCTTGAGCTTCAAGGCCGCTTCCTGCGCGATGCCGTAGCCATAGCCGCGACCGATCACGAACAGGTTGTTCGCGTCGGCCAGCGCGTCGACCACCGACGTCCAGTTCGCACCGAATGCGAGCGTCAGCATGTCGGGGAGCGTGTCGATCGCCTTGGTCAGGCCGTCGTTCTGCGACCAGGCCGCGGTCAGCGCCGCGAACGCCGCGAGCGCGCAGATATAGGATTTGGTCGCAGCGACCGAGCGCTCCGGCCCGGCCTTCAGCGCGATCATCGTGTCGGCCATCTCGGCGAGCGGCGACTCCTCGTCATTGACGAATGCCACGACGTGCGCGCCGGCGGCTTGATAAGCCGACACGGTGGAAAGCAGATCGGGGCTCCGGCCGCTCTGCGAGACAGCGATCATCAGTGCAGTGCCGGGCGCCATCGACGCGGCATAGACCGAAGATACCGACGGGGCGGCGGACGCAACCGGCACGCCGAGCAGCGTCTCGATCAGGTATTTACCGTAGGTCGCGGCATGGTCAGACGACCCGCGCGCGCAGGTGACGACCACCGCAGGGGGGGCGGCGCGGAGGCGCTCGCCAAGTGTCGTCAGTGCCTCGCGGTTGGCGGCAAGCAGCCGTGCGACCGCATCGGCGGCCTCGGCGGCTTCGCTGAACATCAGCGTCGGCGACGACGCATTTGTGATCGGCGTCGGCGGCGACGCGGTGGTCGCGGTGATAGTCTCGGTCACGGTATGCCCCCCGGCCGGCGCCCGTGCGCCGGCGTCAGATGTCGTTGAGTTCGGCGACGAGATCGTAGGCGTCGCCACGGTAATAGGATTGCGTGAATTCGGCGGCCCGGCCGTCGCGCAGGAAGCCGCGGCGCTCGATGAACAGGCCGGCATGGCCCGCATCCACGCCGAGCATCTTGGCATGCTCCGGGCTGAAATGAACCGCGCGCAGACGTTGCAGCGCGCGGACCGGACGGTTGCCAGCGGCTTCGAGCGCTTCGTACAGCGAGTCCTGGACGGCATCGATCGTCGGCAGGCAGTATCCGGCGATGGTCGAATATTCGAGCGCCATCGGCGTGTCGTCGGCGTAGCGAATGCGCTGGAACCGGTACACCGCCGAGCCCGGCGATAGCCCCAGCGACAACGATTCCTCGGGCGTCACCATCCCGATCGTGCGGCTGACCCACGCACTGCTCGGCGTACGGCCACGAGACTGCATGTCCTCGGAAAAGGACGACAGCTTCGAGAAGCTTTTCTCGACACGGGTCGCGACGAACGTCCCTGCGCCTCGCCGGCGGGTGAGCAGGCCCTCTTCGACCAGCCCGCCGATCGCTTTCCGCACGGTGATGCGCGACACGTCGTATTCGATCGCAAGATCGCGTTCGGCGGGCAGCGCATCGTCCTTGGCCAGCACGTTGCGATTGATCGCATCGCGGATCAGCTGCTGGAGCTGGACGTACAACGGCGCGGGATTGCCATCCCGGAACCTGCCAATGCTCGTTGAAAAGGACATGAAGGCGACTTTCAATGATGCCGGAGCGGGCCCCGAAACGAGAACGACCCAGCAACCGATCTTGGATACGTTATGTATTGGTATTGTTCAAGCGACTTGACCGACCGTTTTTTGAAGTACGGCCTTGAGATTTCGTACGCAGGTAGCATCGGTCTGGCGGCGTGCGGCGGCCGCAAAGCCAAACAGGCGCTCGCGTGCGGGTGATGGTGACGGGCCATCATTGGTGTCCGATGCGACGAGACTGCCACAGGATGCATGTACTTCACCAACGCCTGTAGCGATGATTTGCGCAGCGTTGCCCGCGTCGATGCCGCTACCCGCGAGGATGGTGATACGCCCTGCGGCGCGACGATGCAGCGTGGCGAGCATGGCGATGCCATCGATCGCCTTCGGTTCGCCCCCCGACGTCAGAATGCGCTCGAAACCGAGCGCGATCGCCGTATCGAGTGCTGTCGGCATGTCGGCGCACAAGTCGATCGCGCGGTGCAACGTCAGCGATAGCGGCGTGCCGCGTGCAGCACCCAGTGCACATGCATGCGCAACGAGCGCGGCGAGAAGGTCCGTGTCGAGGGTGTGATCCGGGCGGCTTGCCCCGATCACGACGCCGGCGAGCCCTGCATCGCTGGCTGCAGCCAGGTCCGCGGCGATCATGGCTGATTCGCGTGCGGTATAGTGGAAGCCACCTTCGCGGGGTCTCGCAAGCAGGTGGACGGGGATTGGAACGGTCTTGGCAGCGGCGATCAGCGACGGCGAGGGCGTCAGGCCCCCCAGTGCCAGAGCGGCACATAGTTCGATCCGGTCGCCGCCGCCCGCGACCGCTGCGTCGAGTCCCGCGATATCGTCGACACAAACTTCCAAGATCATCGGACGGCCTTCAGCGAGCAGTAATTATATTACGTTTGGCGGATCGAATCGCGTGCTTCAATCCCCAAAACTACCTGATCCGGCAAGGAATGGTATTATCGAAGATTGAGGTTCAAGGAAGGCGGCAAGCCGTTCCTTGAAGGATCAACTTACCGCAAAGCTTTTAAAAACCTCGGAAATCCGCGCTTTTAGCCGATGTCCTCGATCGGTAACCAAAGTGTAATTTCCGATGGATTCTACCAGCAATTGGTTATACGGTAGCCCTACCACGCCGCTTATTTAGCAACCAAAGTAGTACCTAGCGGTAGGTGAGAATAAGAGGCGCGGACCGCGTCAGGGTGGCGCTACGGCGCCAAGGGAAGGGGCTTTGACGATGATTTTCCATAAGCAGATTTTGTTGGCGTCGAGTGCGGTCGTGCTGGTCGCTGCGACCCCGAGTGCGTTCGCGCAGGTCGCCACGCCGGCGTCGGATGCCACCACCGCAGAGCCGCAGGCAACTGGTCCTGCCGGTCCGGTTGCCGATGAAACCGGCGATGACATCGTCGTTACCGGTATTCGCGGCAGCCTGCGCAGCGCGATTGCGGTCAAGCGTCAGGCCAATGCGATCGTCGACGTCATCAGCGCCGAGGCAATCGGCAAGTTCCCCGACCGCAACGTCGCCGAATCCCTCTCGCACGTTCCCGGCGTCAGCATCGATCGTCGCTTCGGCGAGGGCGAGAAGGTCGCGATCCACGGCACCGATCCGGCGCTCAATCGCATGCTGCTCGACGGCCACGCGGTCGCCTCGGCCGACTGGGGCGGCAACGACAACGACCCGACCAGCCGTACCTTCAACTATTCGCTGCTCGCACCCGAACTCGTCGAGCGCCTCGAAGTCTACAAGTCGCCCGAGCCGCGCATCGAGGAAGGCAGCATCGGCGGTACCGTTATCGTCCGCACGCGCCGCCCGCTCGACACGCCGGCCAACTCGATCTTTGCGTCGGGTGGCTATTCGTACAACGACCGCGCCGACAAGGGTAATGTCCGCGCGTCGGGTCTGTACAGCTGGCACAACGAAGCCGGCACGTTCGGCGTGCTCGGCGCGGTGACCTACGACAAGCAGAGCCTGACCCGCTCGGGCGTGGAATTCTTCGGCTTCGAGAATGCCAGCGACCGCTTCTTCCAGAAGGATGCGAACAACGCGCTGATCCGCGACGCGAGCGGCCAGCCGGTATTGAAGAATACCGCCGCAACCGTGACCGGTGGCACGCGCCAGGATCTCGCCAACGCGGTGTCGCCGTTCGGCATCAACTACGCGTATTTCACGCAGGAGCGTAAGCGCATCAGCTATGTCGGCACGGTCCAGGCCAAGCCGACCGACGACATCACGCTGACTCTCAACGGGCTGCATATCGACGGCAACTACAACAACAGCAGCCAGTCGATGTACGTCATCCCCGGCGCATGGAGCGGCGACGTTCTCCAGTCGGCGACGGTTGCGAACGGCGTCGTCACCAATGCCAGCTTCGGCGCGGCCTCGGCGAACAGCCAGAGTGCGCAGCTCGATCTGCTGATCCGCAAGACCAAGCTGACCACCGACAACCTCAACTTCGTCGCCGAGTGGGAAGGCCCGGGCGGCGCGACCGTGTCGGCGACCGGCGGCTGGAGCAAGGCGATCGGCGGGCGCAATCCCGAATATCTGCTCGATGTGCGGACCGACCTTCCGTACAGCTACGGCTTCACCTCCGACAGCGCGAACGTCGACTATGTCGGCGACCTGACCAATCCTGCCAACTATCGTCGCAGCAACAGCCCGCAGCTCCAGACGATCGACGGCGCCCCCGTCATCGTCAACGGCACGCAGCTGAATGCGGCGCGCGCCGGCGGGATCGATTTCTCCAAGACGATCGATCGCGATTACTATGCGGGCTATGACGCGGTCATTCCGTTCGAGGCGGGGCCGTTCAAGGAAATCCGCATCGGCGGCAAGTTCACCGATCACCGCAACCGCCTGAACGCGAGCGGCTTTAACAACTACTCGACCTCCAACTACACGCTGGCGAGCCTCGGCGTCGACACGATGACGACGCCGAACGGCACGTTCGACGGTACCGGCGGCACCGGCAATGCGACCAAGTACATCAACCTCTCGCAGCAGACCGTGATCGACATCCTCGCCAATTCGGTGAACGTCGCCGTCGCCAAGCCGACCGCTTCGTACATCGTCGACGAGACGGTCGCGGCGAACTACGTCCAGCTGAACTTCGACCAGAGCGGGTTCCGCGGTAACATCGGTGGTCGTCTGGTCTACACCAAGAACGTGTCGAACTACGCCGATCAGGTCTCCAGCACCGACGGCAGCCTGCCGACGATCGTGCCGCAGCGGGTCGAGAACGACTATCTGAAGTTCCTGCCGAGCCTGAACGTTGCCTATGAAGCAGGCACGCACCTGATCTTCCGCGGCAGCGTTGCCAAGGTGATCGCACGCCCGCGCTACGAGCAGCTCGGTGGATCGGTCGGTCGCAACGACATCACGCTCGATGCGAGCGGCGGCAATCCGAACCTGAAGCCGTACCAGTCGACGAACTACGAACTGTCGGCGGAATATTATCCGCGCGAGGGGACGCTGTTGTCGCTCGAACTGTTCCGCCGCGAAGTGAAGGACTACATCCTCAACGGTCTGAGCCGTCAGACGTTCTTCAACGAACTGACGCAGACCAACGCGTCCTATCTCGTGTCGCAGCCGCTCAACGGCGGCAAGGCGAACGTCAACGGCGCGCTGGTATCGGCGCAGGGCGAGATCTGGCACGGCTTCGGCCTGCAGGCGAACTACTCCTACGCCGAGAGCTCGACCGACGAGGGGCTGAACCTGCCTTATCTGTCGAAGCACACCGTCAACGTGATCCCGTATTACGAGAACGGACCGTTCCAGGCGCGCCTGAGCTATAACTACCGGTCGGCGTATTTCCGCGCGATCGGCCGCCTGAACTCGATCGACATGGTCGCGCCGTACAGCCAGCTCGATTTCTCGGCAGGCTTCAACCTGACCAAGGCGGTCACGCTGACGGTCAACGCGCAGAACCTGCTCGACTCGACCTACACCCAGTATAGCGGCTCGCGCGATCGTCCGACGGCGTTCTACAAGAACGGCCGCACGTACGTCGCATCGGTCTCGTTCAGGATGTAACAAGCGGGCGCGTCGGTAACGGCGCGCCTTTCCTTTTCGATGGAAGCACACCGCCACGCATGATTTCGGGATGGATCAGGACAGGGTTGCAGCGGATCGGGCATTACGGTGTCGGATTCGCCTCGGCCGTCCTGATGCTGGTGCCGATGCCCGCTATGGCGGAGCGGATCGATCTCGATGCGGGGTGGAGCTTCTGGCTGGCAAAGGATGCGCCGGCCGATCCGGCGTGGCTGAAGGCCGATCCGTTTGGGGCGGAAAGCGTTGCGGTTCCGCATAGCTGGCCGCTGTCGCGCGGTGCGGGCGCCGAGGGCGTCGGCTGGTATGCGCGCATGCTGGTGGTGACCGAGGCGATCGTCGGCAAGCATCTCGAACTACATTTCGACGCGGTATTCTACGCGGCGCGGGTGTGGGTGAACGGGACGCTCGTCGGGACCCACGAGGGCGGGCACACCGCGTTCGATCTCGATGTTTCGAAGATACTGAAGCCGGGGGCGAACCGGATCGTCGTGTCTGCGGACGACCGGCCGGGGTTCGCGACGATACCGGGCTATGCGATGCGCTTGGCCGGGTCCGGGAACGTCTGGTACGATTGGTGGCATAGCGGCGGGATCACGCGCGACGTGTCCTTGCGGATCGCCGAGGGTGGGCTGATCCGCCGCCAGCGCATTCGCCAGGTCCTGCGCGCCGATAGCGCGACTGTTACCAGCGGCGTCGCGATCGAGAATGTCGACGCGATGGCGCATACTTACGGACTGACGACGGTTGCGACCGATCCGGACGGCCGCGAGGTTGCGCGCAGTTCCAAGAGCGTCACGGTGGCCGCGTCTTCGAGCGCTATGCCCGATGTTGCGATGACGATCGCCGAGCCGCAGCGCTGGCAGATCGGCGCGGGTAAGCTTTACCGGATCGTCGCCGAACTGCGTGACGAAGGCGGCGTGGTGCTCGACCGGCGCGAGGATACAATCGGCCTGCGTACGCTCGCGATCCGCGACCGGCGGCTGTACGTCAACGACGTCGCGGTACGGCTCACCGGCGTGACGCGGCATGAGGATTCGCCGTGGGAAGGCGCTGCCGAAACGCGCGGCACGATCCTGCACGACATGCGCGATCTCGCTGCGCTCCACGTGACGCTGACGCGGCCGGTGCATTATCCGCAGCCGCAGAGCGTGTTCGACGCCGCCGACCGCGCGGGCATGCTGCTGATCCCCGAGATCCCGATGTGGCAGATGACCGCGGCGCAATTGGGCGATCCGCGGCTGCTGGTGCGCGCCAAGGCGATGATGGCCGAGATGATCGCCGAGAGCGGCAACCATCCGAGCGTGCTCGCGTGGAGCATCATGAACGAGAGCGAGGCCGCGACGCCGCAGGGGCTCGCGTTCGTCAAGGCGATGAAGGCGCATATCAACGCGATCGATCCCGGTCGATTCGTGACGTTTGCGGACTCGCAGATCGCGGAGCGTGCCGTACGCGTACCCGCCCTGGTCGAGGCGGACTTCGTGATGGCCAACGCCTATTTCGGGACCTGGAGCGGCGCCGTGGACAAAGTCGGGCCGTGGCTCGACGCGTTCGACAAGGCGTATCCCGACCGGATGCTGGTTATTTCCGAATTCGGCTGGCCGGGACCGTTCTCTAAGGACAGCGCAGGCGCAGATGTCGCGCGGACCGACAACCTTAAGGACCAGCTCGCGGCGTTCGCGACGCGGCCCTGGGTCGGTGGCGCGATCTTCTGGAGCTATGCGGATTACCGCTCGAACAAGAACCTCTTCGCGGGGCTTGCGGACGGCTATGTCGATCATGGTCTGGTCGATCCCGATCGACAGCGCCGCCCGAGCTATTTCGCCTGGGAAGCCGCCAACCGCACGGTTACCGCGACCGTCGACCTGACGATGGCGGGGGAAACGCCGACCGGCTTCACAGCGACCATCGCCGGACCGGCGAAGGATGCGTTGCCGTCCTATCCGCTGATCGGCGCGCGGCTGCACTGGCGCGCGATGGGCGGCGACCGCGTGCTGCTCGGCGAGGGTGAGGAGGCACTGCCGGTGATCGCGCCGGGTGGTACCGCCAAGGTCTCCGCATCGTGGCCCGGTCGTCTTTCGCCCGTCACCGTGACGGTCGATATCCTGACCGCGGAGGGCGCGCGCGCTGGCGGCGTCGTCCGCGATTACGAACCGTTCAAGGCGGGGTCGGCCGCCTATCCGCCCGATCCTGCGCAATTGCCGAAGGCTCCTTCATGATCCGTTTCCGCCCGCTCGCATTCGCGCTGCTGATGACGTCCACCGCCGCGTTGGCCGAGGGGCCCAAGCTGATTGCCCCATTGATCCCTGCGCCGGCATCGATCGAGACGCGGGCGGGGACGCTGACGATCGCCGAAGGTGCAGGGATCGTCGCGACCGATGCGGGGGCGAAGACGGCGGCGCGGTTGCTGGTGCAGCAGGTGAAGGTCGTTCGCGGGCTGACGCTGGGGGACGACGCGGGCGCTGGGCCGATCCGCTTCGTGCGGGATGCCGGCGTTGCGGGTGACGAAGCGTATGTGCTGACCGTCGACACGAACGGCGTGACGATCGCGGCGAGCGGCGATGCAGGGCTGGTTCACGGCGCGATGACGCTGGCGCAGTTGCTCAGCCCCGATGCGGCGATCGGCAAGCCGGTCACGCTGGCGGCGATGACGATCCGCGACGCGCCGCGCTTCAAATGGCGCGGCCTGCTGATCGATCCGGCGCGGCATTTCGTACCGATCCCGGCGTTGTACGCCATGGTCGATCAGCTCGCAGCGCAGAAGATGAACGTGCTGCATCTGCACCTGACCGACGATCAGGGCTGGCGGATGGAGATCAAGCGCTATCCCGACCTGACGCGGATCGGCGCCTGGCGCACCCCGCCGTCCAGTGGCGGTGCGCCCGGGCCGAAGGTCGGTGGATTTTACACGCAGGCCGAGCTGAAGGCGCTGGTCGCCTATGCCAAGGACCGCGCGATCACGGTGGTCCCGGAGATCGACCTGCCGGGCCATGCGCAGGCGGCCGTCGCGTCCTATCCGGCGGAAGTCGGCGTGCTCGGCGATCGTCCGGCCGTCAGCCACGACTGGGGCGTGAACCCGTGGCTGTTCAGCCCGGAGGACCGCAGCATGACGTTCATCAAGCATGTCCTCGACGAATTGATGGACGTTTTCCCGTCGCAGTTCATCCATCTCGGCGGTGATGAGGCGGTCAAGGACCAGTGGGAGCGGTCGCCCGCGGTGCAGGCCAAGATGAAGGCGCTTGGCCTCAAGACCGAGATGCAGATGCAGAGTTGGATGATCGACCAGCTCGGCGAGTATCTGGCGAAGCACGGCCGCCGCATGATCGGCTGGGACGAGATCCTTGAGGGCGGTCTGCCGCCGTCGGCCTCGGTGATGTCGTGGCGTGGCGAGAAGGGCGCCGTCGAGGCCGCGAACCAGGGCCATGACGTGGTGCTCAGCCCGGCGCCGACACTGTATCTCGACAGTTTGCAGAGCACGCGCAGCGACGAGCCGGCAGGGCGGATCTCGGGTGGCGATGCGATCGTCACGCTCGCCGATCTCTACAAGTACGAACCCGAGCCGAAGGGCCTCGCACCCGACAAGGTGCAGCATGTGCTGGGCGCGCAGATCAACGCGTTCAGCGAGTATTTCGTGACGCCCGAACAGTTGCAGCACGCGACGTTCCCGCGACTGTCGGCGCTGGCCGAGCGGACCTGGTCGCCGAAGACCACGCAGGATTATGCGAGCTTCGTCGCGCGGCTGGAACCTCAGATGGGGCGGTATGCGCGGGCCGGGATTGCGGCGGCGGACAGCGCGTTCGCGGTCGATTTCGCGGTGCAGGGTACGCGCGGCGATGCGCTGCGGGCGCGCAAGGTGCCGGTCACGCTGGCGACGCAGGCGGGCTATGGCACGATCCGCTACACGCTCGACGGCAAGGCGCCGACCGCGCGATCGAAGGCCTATGCGTCGCCGTTGTCGCTTAAGCCGGGCGTCGTCGTTCGCGCCGCCGCGTTCACCAGCGATGGCCGCGCCACCGCGGTGCCGCGGCTGTTCGAGACGAGCCGTGCCGCGCTGTTGCGTAGATCGAATTCGGAGATGGTCGCGTGCCCGGGCGGCTCGCTCAACCTGCGCGTACCGCTGACCGCGGAGGCGACCGCGCTGGCACCGGTGTACAACATCAACATCTTCGACTCGTGCACGATGTATCCGGCCGCGCCGCTCGACGTGGCGCGTGGTTTCAGCATCGATGTCGCCCGGCTCGCCCGGCATTACGGGCTGGCGCACGATGCGGGCAAGCTGGTGCCGCATTATGCGGTGACCACGTACGGCGAGCTGGTCGTGCGCGCGGGCGGGTGCAAGGGGACGATCGCGGCGACCTTCCCGCTGCCCGACCCGGCGACCAGCCCGAACCGCATGACGTTCCGCGGCAAACTTCCCGAGGGGAAGGGCGACGCCGACCTTTGCCTGCAATTTACCCAGTCGCTCGAGTCGCCGATCTACGCGGTGGAATCGATGCAACTGACGGAGACGAACTGATGCGTTGGACTGTACTTCTCCTGCTCGCAAGCGCCGCCACCCCCGCGCTGGCCGCGCCGCGCACCAGCGTCGTGCTCGATAGTGGCTGGTCGATGCGAATCGATCCGGCCGACATGGCGGCTGCCAAGGCGCATCCCAAGGCAGCACGCTGGTTGCGCGCGACCGTGCCGGGCAGCGCGCAGACCGACCTGATGGCGGCGAAGATCGTGCCCGATCCGTACAAGGGACTTAACGAAGCGAAGATCCAGTGGGTCGGGCTGACCGACTGGCAGTATCGCACGACCTTGCGGATGACCGCCGAGCAATTGGCGCGCGATCATGTCGACCTCGTGTTCGACGGACTCGATACGTTTGCCGAGGTGCGGCTGAACGGGACGAAGCTGCTCGCCGCGGACAACGCGCATCGGCGCTGGCGCGTGCCGGTCAAGGCAGTGCTGAAGCCGGGGGCGAACGATCTGCTGATCACGTTCCGCTCACCGATCCGGACGTTGCAGCCGATGGTGCTCAAGGCGAAGAACCCGCTGCCCGGCGAATATGATTCGATCTACGGCGACGAGCCGATGGGCAAGCAGACCTCGCCCTATATCCGCAAGCCGAAATACCACTATGGCTGGGACTGGGGTCCTCGGATCGTCGCGCAGGGGATCTGGCGGCCGGCGCGGATCGAGGCGTGGGACGACGCGCGGATCGAGGCGTTTCGGGTTACGCAGGAAGGGCTGACGAAGTCCGAAGCGCGGTTGTCCGCCGAACTCGACGTGGTCGCTGGCGAGGAGCGTCCGGTTACCGTGCAGGTCGCGGTTACCGGGCCAGACGGTCGCGTGACGCAGGCGGCGCGGACCGTCACCGTCGCGGCGGGCGCGAGCCATGTCGCGGTACCCGTGAGCGTCGCCAATCCGCAGCGCTGGTTCCCCGCAGGCTATGGCGCGCAGCCGCTTTACACCGTGAAGGCGACACTGACCAACGGCGGCGCGACGATCGATACCGCACAGCGCCGCACGGGCCTGCGCACCGTCGAACTGCTTCGTGAGAAGGACGCGCAGGGCCGCGGCTTCGCGTTCGTCGTCAACGGCATTCCGGTGTTCGCCAAAGGCGCGAACCTGATCCCGTTCGACATGTTCCCCGCACGTGTGCCCGAGAGCCAGATCCGCACCGTCATGGCCGGCGCGCGCGACGCGAACATGAACATGATCCGCGTGTGGGGCGGTGGCTATTATCTCGACGACGCGTTCTACGACATCGCCGACCAGATGGGCTTGATGGTGTGGCAGGACTTCATGTTCGGCGGCTCGATCACACCGCCCGATCGCGAGTTCCGCGAGACCGTGAAGATCGAAGCCGAGGAGCAGGTCGACCGGCTCCAGGCGCATCCCTCGATCGTGCTGTGGTCGGGGAATAACGAAGTGCTGAGCGGCTGGGTCGGCTGGGGTGACCGCGTCACGTACAAGAAGACGGTCGGCGCCGACGAGCAGGAAAAGATCGGCGTCGGCATGGCGATCCTGTTCGACCGCGTGCTACGCGATGCGGCCGAGCGCCGCGATCCCGATGCGGTCTATTGGCCGGGCTCGCCGAGCAGCAATTACGAGGACAAGCCCGACATCGATACCGATGGCGACCGGCATTACTGGGACGTCTGGGGCGGCAAGAAACCGGTCGAGGCGTATCTCGACAGCAGCCCGCGGTTCATGTCCGAATACGGTCTGCAGTCGATGCCCGAGATGAAGACGATCCGGACGTTCGCGACCGACGCCGACTTCTCGCCAACGTCGCCGGTGATGAAGGCGCACCAGAAGTTCCTGAAGGGCGAGGGTAACGACCGGCTGCTGTTCTACATCCGCGAGAAATACCGCGAGCCGCGCGACTTCGCCGAGTTCGTGTATCTGAGCCAGGTGATGCAGGCGGAGGGGATCGAACTCGCCGCGCTGCACCACCGCGCGTGCCGGCCGGTGACGATGGGGTCGCTGTTCTGGCAGATCAACGACGTCTGGCCGGGCGCGTCATGGGCCAGCATCGATTATTACGGCCGCTGGAAGGCGCTGCAGTTCCGCGCCCGGCATTTCTACGCGCCGCTGGCGATCGCCGCCGAGCGCAAGGACGGGTTGACCAAGGTCAGCCTGATCTCAGACGCGACGGTGCCGACCGAGGCGAAGTGGCGGGTGCGGACGCTTGACGTCGACGGCAAGGTCGTCGCGACGCGCGAGGAAGCTGCGACGTTGGCGCCTTTGTCCGCGACGGCGGTGGCGACGCTGCCCGATGCGACGCTGTTCGCGGGTGGTGATCCGGCGCGGACGATCGCGGTGGCGGAGTTGCTGGTAGACGGCCGCGTGACGTCGCGTGCGCTCGTGTCGGCAGCCCCCAAAACGATGACGCTGCCCGATCCAGGACTGACCGCGACCTGGGAGACCAATCGCCTGACACTGACCGCGACCAAGCTGGCGCGCGCGGTATGGATCGATTTCGGCAAGGTCGAGGCGACGCCATCGGACAATGCGTTCGATCTGCTGCCGGGGGAGAGCATTACGGTGACTGTTGCTTCGAAAGCATCCGCTGCGGCGCTGCGGCGTGCCTTGTCGGTCCGGACTCTGGCCGGTGTCGCGGCGGTGAAGTCGTGATGCGCGACCACGCCCCCACCGCGCCGTCAGCCCAGAGAGTGCGCGACGATACCACCCCGCCGTCATCCCAGCGAACGCTGGGATCCAGAGTTACGGACGCCGCCGCTCGTGGCTCTGAATCCTGGGTCGAGCCCAGGATGACGGATGGGGGGAGGGGGCGCCTCTCGACCAGGTTTGCCCGGCTCGCCTTCGTGCCCGGCCTGTTGCTCGCGTCGTCAGCGCTTGCCCAAACCGTCGATCCGGCGGTGCGGAGCATGACGCTCGACGAGAAGGCGGCGCAGTTGCAGAGCGTCGCGCCGGCGATCCCGCGGCTGAATTTGCCCGCGTATGATTACTGGAACGAGGGGCTGCACGGGCTTGCGCGCAACGGCGTGGCGACGGTGTTTCCGCAGGCGATCGGCCTCGCCGCGACGTGGGACGAGGCGCTGCTCAGGCGCGTCGGCGATGTCGTGTCTACCGAGGCGCGCGCGAAGTCCAACGCGCTGCCGGCGGGTGACCGGACGCGCTATCAGGGGCTGACGATCTGGTCGCCCAACATCAACATCTTTCGCGATCCGCGCTGGGGTCGTGGGCAGGAGACGTATGGCGAGGACCCGTATCTGACGGGGCGGCTCGGCGTCGCGTTCATCGGCGGGTTGCAGGGGCCCGACCTCGCGCATCCGAAGGTGATCGGCACGCCGAAGCATCTCGCCGCGCATAGCGGACCCGAGGCAGGGCGCGACGGGTTCGATGTCGATATCTCGCCGCATGATCGCGAGGCGACGTTCCTGCCTGCGTTCCGGCTTGCGCTGACCGAGGGCAAGGCGCTGTCGACGATGTGCGCGTACAACGCGATCCACGGCGTGCCGGTGTGCGCGTCGGAGCCATTGCTCAACCAGACAGTGCGTAAGGAATGGGGCTTCAAAGGGCTGATCGTGTCCGACTGCGATGCGGTCGGGAATATCTCGAACTACCATTATTATCGGCCCGATACTGCGAGCGGATCGGCGGCGGCGATTGCTGCGGGGATGGATTTCAATTGCGGGCGGACCTACGCGGCGCTCGGCGATGCGGTGCGGCGAGGGCTGGTGCCCGAGGCGACGCTCGACACGAGCCTGACGCGGACGTTCGCGGTGCGGCGGATGCTCGGCGGGGCGTTCGGGACGACCAGTCCGTGGGATCGGATCAAGCCGACCGAGTTCGACACGCCTGCGCATCGTGCGCTGGCGCTGGAGGCGGCGCGGAAGGCGATGGTGCTGGTTCAGAACAACGGCGTGCTGCCGCTGAAACCATCGGCGAAGATCGCGGTGATCGGGCCGAATGCCGACAGCGTCGACGTGCTGGAGGCGAATTATCACGGTACCGCGGGGGCGCCGATCACGCCACTGGCGGCGCTGCGCACATCGTTCGGGGGCGTTCGGTATGCGCAAGGATCGAGCATCGCCGAGGGCGTGCCCGTGCCGGTGCCCGACACTGCGCTGTCGCTGCGTGGCGAGTATTTCCGAGCGAGCGATTTCACCGGCACGTCGGTGGTACGCGCCGACCGGCTGATCGACTTTGACTGGGACCGCACCGAGCCTGCGCCGGGGATCGACCCGGCCGCATTTTCGGTGCGCTGGACGGGTACGATCACCGCGCCGGCGGCGGGTGACTATGTGTTCCGGCTCGACGTGCCGCGCTGTTTCGACTGCAAGGGGCATGATCCGTCGCGGTTGTGGATCGACGGGAAGCCGGTCGCCGATGACGACGGCGGCGGCAAGAATGTCGAGGCGGCGGTGACGCTGGCCGCCGGCCCACACGCGATCCGTGTCGAGCTTGCGCATAGCGGTGAGGATCAGGGGCTACGGCTGACCTGGACCGCGCCGGCCGATGCGCAGGTTGCGGAGGCGGTCGCCGCGGCGAAGGATGCCGATGCGATCGTCGCGTTCGTCGGCCTATCGCCCGCGGTCGAGGGCGAGGCGTTGCAGATCGAGGTCGCCGGGTTCTCGGGCGGCGATCGGACCGATATCGGGCTCCCGGCCGCGCAGGTGAAGTTGCTCGAAGCGGCCAAGGCGACCGGCAAGCCGCTGGTGGTCGTGCTGATGACCGGCAGCGCGGTCGCGATGACCTGGGCGAAGGCACATGCCGATGCGATCCTGGTCGGCTGGTATCCGGGGCAGGCTGGCGGGCAGGCGATCGCCGATACGCTGGTTGGCAGGAGCAATCCGGGCGGCCGACTGCCGGTGACGTTCTACGCGAAGACGCGCGATCTGCCCGCGTTCATCGACTACAACATGCGCGAGCGGACGTATCGCTACTTCACGGGCACGCCACTCTGGGGTTTCGGGCATGGGCTGAGCTATACGCAGTTCGCTTATGCCGCGCCCAAACTCGCACGCAGCACGATAACCGCGGGGGAGAGCTTCACCGTCGAGGTGCCGGTGCGCAATGTCGGCAAGGTTGCGGGCGACGAGGTGGTGCAGGCGTATCTCGTGCCGCCCGAGCCGGCTGTGAAGCCGCGCTTCAACGATCCCGTCCTTCAGCGGCAGCTCGTCGGGTTCAGGCGCCAGACAGTAAAGCCGGGGCAGACGGCACGCGTGGCATTCACGATCGATCCTCGTGGCATGAGCAGCGTCGATGCGGCAGGAACGCGCCGTGTCGTACCGGGCGAATACCGGCTGCACATCGGCGGCGGCCAGCCTGGCGACGGACCGGGTGTCGATACCGTCTTCACCGTGACGGGAACGCGGGATTTGCCGAAATGATCGACCGCCGTTCGCTGATTGCCGGTGCTGCGGCACTGGGGCTTGCGGGACCGCTGCGCGTGGCCGCACCGTCGTTCGTCAGCAAGCGCCCGAAGATTGGCGATCGCCGCTACACCAGCCGCGCGGTCGAGGCGGAGATCGCGCGCGTGTCGGCGAAGATCGCCGATCCCGAACTCGCCTGGATGTTCGCGAATTGCTACCCGAACACGCTCGACACGACGGTGTTCATGGGCGCGGTCGACGGCAAGCCCGATGCGTTCGTCATCACCGGCGACATCGACTGCATGTGGCTGCGCGACAGCTCGGCACAGGTCCATCCGTATTTGCCGCTGGCGAAGCGCGATCCGGCGTTGCGGATGCTGTTTCGCGGGCTGATCGCGCGGCAGGCGCGGTGCATCCTGATCGATCCGTACGCCAACGCGTTCATGCACGATCCGTCGGCGAAGACCAATCTGAGTTGGTCACTGATCGACGACACGGTGATGAAGCCGGGCGTCGGCGAGCGGAAGTGGGAGGTGGATTCGCTCTGCTACCCGATGTGGATCGCGCACGCGTATTGGCAGGCGACCGGCGATACCGCGCCGTTCGATGCGCTGTGGGCGGACGGGGCGCGTGCGTCGATCCGGACGTTCCGCGAGCAACAGCGCAAGGACGGGCCGGGCCCGTATCGCTTCCGTCGCTCGTCGCCGATCGTCGGGGAAAGCATGGCGCTCGACGGCTATGGGCCGCCGTCGCGCCCGGTCGGGCTGATCCATTGCGGGTTCCGGCCTTCGGACGATGCGTGCGTGCTCCCGTTCCTGATCCCGTCGAACATCTTCGCGGTTCGTGCGCTGCGCCAGTTGGCGGAACTCGCGACACGCGCCCGACCCGACGCGGCGCTGGCGGCGGATGCGTCTGCGCTGGCGGACGAGGTCGAGGCAGCGTTGCGGCTGCACGGCATGACCAGGGGGGCGGACGGCCAGCCGGTCTGGGCGTATGAGGTCGATGGCTATGGCAATGCGATCTTCATGGACGACGCCAATGTGCCGAGCCTGTCGGGGCTCGCCTATCTCGGCGCGGTAAAGGCCGACGATCCGCTCTGGCAGCGCACCGCGGCACGCGCGTGGAGCAAGGACAACGCGTATTTCTTCACCGGCAAGGCAGCGGAGGGGATCGGCAGTCCGCATACGGGCTTGCGCGAGATCTGGCCGATGTCGATCGTGATGCACGCGCTGAACGCGCTCGAGACCGGTGACGACGCGACCGTCGCGCGGAGCGTCGCCGCGCTGAAGGCGACGCATGGCGGCACCGGGTTCATGCACGAATCCTTCAACCAGGACGACGGCGCGAAATTTACCCGCGCCTGGTTCGCCTGGGCGAACGGGTTGTTCGGCGAGTTGGTCGTCGACATCGCCGCCAAACGTCCCGCCCTTCTTGGAGTCCGCGCATGATCTCCCGCCGTATGCTCCTCGCCGGTAGCGGCGCACTTGCGCTCACTGCGCGCGCGACGTTTGCCGCCACGCCGCGAACCACGACGGCGCCAGACCTGTTCGTCGGCACCGGCGGGCATGGCCACACCTATCCGGGCGCGACGCTGCCGTTCGGGATGGTGCAGCTCAGCCCCGATACCGACGTCGAGCGCTGGGATGCGTGTTCGGGCTATCATCGCACCGATACGTCGATCATGGGGTTCAGCCACACGCATTTGTCGGGCACCGGTATCGGCGACATGCTCGACGTGCTGGTGGTGCCTAGCCGGGGGCCGGTGCAGCTGATTCCGGGCACGCTCGCCGATCCCGATGCGGGGTATCGCCAGCGCTTCTCCGCCGAGCATGCCGAGCCGGGCTATTACCGCGTGACGCTGGAATCGGGCGTCCGCGCGGAGCTGACCGCGACCGAGCGGACCGGCATCCAGCGCCACGTATTTCCGGGGGGCGCGGGGCATATCCTCGTCAACCTGTCGCACCTGATCCTCGACAAGTCCGATCAGGGCGTGCTGATCGACGACGCCTCGCTGAACATCGACGAAACCGGCATGCTGACCGGCAGCCGGCGCGTGTTCCGCTGGGCGAAGGGGCGGCGGATCCATTTCGCGATGCAGCTGTCGCGCAAGCCTGACCGGATCGTGTTCTACGGCGATGGCGACGTCGCGCAGCCAGCGGCCGCGAAGGGCGTCGCGGGCAAGCGCGTAAAGGCTGTGCTGCACTATGACGACGCGGGTGCCGCGCCGATCGTGATCCGCACCGGCATCTCCGCAGTCGACGTCGCCGGTGCGCGCGCGAACCTTGCGGCCGAGGCGCGGCATTGGGATTTCGACCGCTACCGTGCCGAGGCGACCAAGCTTTGGGCGCCTGTGCTTGCTGCGGTCAGCGTCGAGGGTGGGACGCCGGCGCAGCGCACGATCATGGCGAGCGCGC
Organism: Sphingomonas faeni; assembly: GCF_040407495.1. GTDB lineage: Bacteria > Pseudomonadota > Alphaproteobacteria > Sphingomonadales > Sphingomonadaceae > Sphingomonas > Sphingomonas faeni_D. The sequence goes on from NZ_JAPZPP010000003.1 coordinate 548,046, forward strand.
TGTACCATGCGCAGCTCGCGCCGACGCTCTTCTCCGATGTCGACGGACGCTATGTCGGGCTCGACCGGCGGGTGCATACGGTGACCGGCAAGGACCGTGCCTACAGCACCTATTCGATGTGGGACACGTATCGCGCGCTGCATCCGCTGCTCACGCTGATCGAGCCGGAGCGCACCGCGGAACTCGTCGGCGACCTGATCCGGCAGACGCAGCAGAGCCCGTACGGCCCGCCGGTCTGGCCTTTGCAGGGCGTCGAGACGGGCTGCATGATCGGCTGGCATTCGGTGTCGGTGATGGCCGAGGCGCGCGCGAAGGGCGTGCCCGCGAACTACGGCGCGGCGTGGCCGAACGTGCGCCGCCGGTCGTTCGACTTCGCGATGCCAAATCTCGACAACAGCCTCGGGATCAAGCCTTACGACACGCTCGGCTATGTGCCGGCCGACACGGTGTTCGAGTCGGTGTCGCGCACGCTCGAATATGCGTATGACGATTACGCTTCGGCGAGTCTGGCCGATGCTGCGGGCGCGACCGCCGACGCGGCACGCTTGCGCAAGCGTAGCGGGAATTGGCGCAACGTGTTCGATGCGTCGATCGGGTTTGCGCGGCCCAAGCTTGCGAACGGAAAATGGACCGCGCCGTACGATCCGATCGCGCTCGGCCATTCGAGCAAGTGGCGCGATTTTACCGAGAGCAATGGCTGGCAGGCGACGTTCCTCAACCAGCACGACGTCTACGGGCTGATCGCGGCGATGGGCGGCGATGCGAAGTTCGAGGCGAAGCTCGACGGGCTGTTCAACGCGCCGTCGATCCTGCCGAAGGACGCGCCGCCCGATATCAGCGGGCTGGTCGGCCAATATGCGCACGGCAACGAGCCGAGCCACCACGTCGCGTACATGTACGCCTATTGTGGCGCGGCGTGGAAGACGCAAGGAATGGTCCGCCGGCTGCTGACCGAGATGTATAAGGACGATCCCGACGGCATCATCGGCAACGACGATTGCGGGCAGATGAGCGCGTGGTTCGTGCTGAGCGCGCTCGGGCTGTATCCGGTCGATCCGGTGAGCGCGAACTACGTGCTGGGGTCGCCGCTGTTCGACCGTGCGGAGATGCGCGTCGGTGCCGGCAGGACGCTGGTCGTCGAGGCACGCGGCAATGCGGCGGATCGGCCGTACGTCCAATCGGTGACGTGGAACGGCGAGCCCTGGACTAAGAGCTGGATCGCGCATGCCGACATCACTCGTGGCGGGCGGCTGGTGTTCGAGATGGGCGCCACGCCCAACCGTGATTTTGGCCGCGCGACTGCCGATCGGCCGCCAGCAACTACCGGAGTTTCGCGATGACGTTAGACCTGAACCGCCGCGCGTTGATCGCCGGTACGCTCGCTACTGCTGCGGCTGGCCGGACCAGTGCGGCGGCCCCGGTCGGTGCACCCGCCCCGTGGGGCGCGACGCCGAGCGTCCGCCAGCTCGCATGGCACAAGCGCGAGCGCTACGGCTTCGTCCACTTCACGCTGAACACCTGGACCGACAAGGAATGGGGCTATGGCGACGAGGACCCGAAGCTGTTCGACCCGACCGCGTTCGATCCAGACCAGATCGTCGCGGCGGCGAAAAGCGCGGGGCTCACCGGCCTCGTCCTGACCGCCAAGCACCATGACGGCTTCTGCCTCTGGCCCACAAAGCTGACCGAGCATTGCATCCGCAACAGCCCGTACAAGGGCGGCAAGGGCGATATCGTCCGCGAACTGGGCGATGCGTGCCGCCGCGGCGGGATTTCCTACGGCCTGTATCTGTCGCCGTGGGATCGCAACCGCGCCGATTATGGCACCCTCGCGTATGTCGAGTATTTCCGCGCGCAGCTTACCGATCTCTGCACCAATTACGGGGAGCTGTTCGAAGTCTGGTTCGACGGCGCGAACGGCGGCGACGGCTATTATGGCGGCGCGCGCGAGGCGCGGAAGATCGATGCGCCGAAATATTACAACTGGCCGTCGATCATCGCGCTGGTCCACAAATTGCAGCCGATGGCGTGCACCTTCGATCCGCTCGGCGCGGATATCCGCTGGGTCGGCAACGAGGACGGTCACGCGGGCGATCCTTGCTGGCCGACGATGCCGAACCATCCGTATGTCCAGTCGGAGGGCAATTCGGGCGTGCGCGGGGCGCCACTCTGGTGGCCGGCGGAGACCAACACGTCGATTCGTCCGGGCTGGTTCTATCATGCCGACGAGGACCTCCAGGTGAAGTCGCCGCAGCGGCTGATGCAGTTCCACGACGAGTCGGTCGGGCGCGGCACCAACATGATGCTCAACCTGCCGCCCGATCGCCGCGGGCTGATCGCGGAGCCCGATCTCGCGTCGCTGAAATCGTTCGGCGATGCGTTGCGTGGCAGCTTCAAGACCGATCTGGCGAAGGGCGCGGTGGCGAGCGGCCCATCGCGCGGCGCCCGGTTTGCGCCGGCCAACGTGCTCGACGGCAATCGCGACACCTATTGGAGCACGCCGGATGCGATGAAGACGCCGTCGCTGGTGCTCGACCTGCCGCCGGGGCGCCGGTTCGACCTGATCCGGATCCGCGAGGCGCTCGACCTCGGTGTGCGCGTGACGAAGTTCGCGATCGATGTGGCGGATGCGAAGGGCGCGTGGCGTGAGGTCGCGGTGCACGAGTGCATCGGGGCGCAACGGATCATCCGCCTGCCAGAGCCGGTGACCGCGCGGCGCGTGCGGTTGCGGATCGTCGAGGCGCCGGCGTGCCCGGCGATCACCGAGCTGTCGCTATTCCTGAGCGTCGCGCCGGTCGCGATCGCGGCCTCGCAGGCGACGGGCAACAAGATCATCTCGAAGACCGGGTGGACGATCGTCAGCGCGATCCAGCACACTCTGGCGATGAAGGCGGGCAAGCCGGATTTCGCGGGGGAGAAATCGTTGGCGGGTGTGGTGAAGCCCGGATTGGCCGGTGCGGAGGCGGTGCTCGACGACGATCTCGCGACCGTCTGGACGACGCCCGCGCCGACACCGACGGGCATCGTGATGCTGATGATCGACATGGGCAAGGCGGAGCAGGTCGCCGGGTTCAGCCTGACGCCGACCCGGCAGGCGCTGCCGGACGCAGGACCGCCGGGGCGCTACAGCGTCGAGACGAGTGAGGACGGCAGGACCTGGACGCCGGCGGGCGAGGGCGAGTTCGGCAACATCGCCTATGCGCGGGCGACGCAGCGCATCACCTTCGCCAAGGCACGAGCGGCGCGGTACCTGATGCTGGGCTTCACGACGGTCGCGACCACGCAGCCGAAGATGGCGATCGCGGGCATCGGCGCGTTCCGGCCTTAGGGCAGGGGCAGGCGGACACCATGATCTCCCTCATCCCGGACTGGTTCGGATCCTATAGCTTTCGAACAAGTCCGGGTTCGCATTCGTACGGCACCATGCGCTTCCTTGTTCTCCCGCGAAGGCGGGAGTCCAGTCTGGATCCCCGCCTTCGCGGGGAAACATGTCTTACCGGTTGAGAGGGACAGTTTCCGCCGGGTTGCGGGGGCGACCGTTCCGCAAAGTCGAAAGGGTCGATCCAGCGGAACGGTGGATGCCGGAACAAGCCCGGCATGACGGAGGCATAGGGTGGTTTCTCACAACCCCGTCATCCCAACTTTCGTCAGGATGACGGAAGTCGCAGAGGACAGGCCTTTTGGCACCGGGGCTGGGCTAGCTGGTCTGAATCGGGCATGGCTTCCCGCGACAACACGGGTGAGCGTACAGATGGACCAATCAGCTACCATGCCGCGGATCGCGGGGCCCGAGGATCATGTCGTCGTCGTGGGTGGCGGCTTTTCCGGTGCGCTTTTCGCGGTCAATCTGATGCGGCACGAGGGGCCGCGCGTGACCTTGATCGAGCGGCGTGATCGGCAGCTCGCGCGGGGCGTCGCGTATAGTGCGGCGCATCCGGATCACCTGCTCAACGTCCGTGCCGGCAACATGAGTGCGCTGCCCGACGACCCCGATCACTTCGTCCGCTGGCTGGAGACGCACGGCAAGGGCGACCGCAAGACCTTCGTCCCGCGCACCACCTATGGCGCGTATCTGCGCGAACTGCTCGATGCGGCGATCGCGGAATCGGATGGCCGGCTGGTGCATGTCGAGGGCGAGGTCTGCGCGATCGATCCGGTCGAACGCGACGGGGTGACGCTGACGATGGCGGATGGGCGCAAGATCGCGGCCGACACCGCGGTGCTCGCGCTCGGCAACCTGCCACCGCATACCCCGCCGGGGCTGAAGCCGGACATGCTGCCGACCGGTGTCTACTACGCGGACCCGTGGGCGGCCAATCTCGCCGAGGGACTGGGCGCGGACGACACCGTCGTGCTGGTCGGAACCGGGCTGACCGCGATCGACGCGGCGTTGCTGCTCGATGCGCAGGGGTTCGCCGGAAATATCCTGGCGATGTCGCGACGCGGGTTGTCGCCGCGACGGCACGTCGATGGCGCGCCGGCGCACCGCGGTGTCTCGGACAAGCCGCAGGGCGGGCTGATCGACCTCGTCCGCCATGTTCGTGCACGCGCTGCGCAGGAAGGCTGGCGTTGCGCAGTCGACGAGCTTCGTCCGGTCACGCAGATGCTGTGGGCGGCGGCGTCGCAGGAGGTGCGCGGACGCTTCCTTCGCCATCTGCGGCCCTATTGGGACGTCCATCGCCACCGGCTCGCACCGGCGGTTGCGGACCGGGTCGAAGCGCTCGTCGCGACCGGGCGGCTGACCTTCGCGGCGGGCAAGATCGTGTCCGCCGAAGCCGACGGTATGCAGGCAAAGCTGACGTGGCGACCACGCGGCGAGACCGACCCGGTCGTCACGCGCGCGGCGCGGATCGTCAATTGCACCGGGCCGCAGGGCGACCTGCTGCGCTCGGAGGAGCCGCTCGTGAAGCACCTGCTCGCCGCCGGCGCGATCCGGCCCGATCCGTTGCGGCTCGGCGTCGACGTCGACGCGCAGTCGCGCGCGATTCGTGCGGACGGGACGCCGGATGACCGGATCCACTGCATCGGGCCGATGACCCGCGGCGGGCTGTGGGAGGTGGTCGCGGTGCCCGATATCCGCGTCCAGAGCTGGGACCTCGCGCGCCGCCTGTCGAACGCGCAATGGGTGGGCGGCGAAGGTCTTTGACCGCGATCCGCCGCTTTTTCTCGAGTGATGCGGCCGGGGCCATCGTGCTGCTCGCGGCGGCAATAGCGGCACTGATCGTCGCGAATTCACCGCTCGCGCCGACGTACTTCGCGACACTGCACCACGTAGTCGGCGGGATGAGCGTCCATCACTGGATCGACGACGGTTTGATGGCGCTGTTCTTCCTGCTGATCGGGCTGGAAGTGAAGAGCGAGTTCGTCTCGGGGCATCTGTCGACCTGGGGCGAGCGCATCATGCCCGGGGCGGCGGCGCTCGCGGGCATGGCGGTGCCGGCGGCCTTCTATGTGCTGGTCAACATGGATACGCCCGCCAATCTGCGCGGCTGGGCGATCCCGGCGGCGACCGACATCGCGTTCGCGCTCGGCATCCTGGCCCTGCTCGGGTCGCGCGTACCGACCTCGTTGAAAGTGTTGCTAACGGCGATCGCGGTGATCGACGACCTGCTCGCGATCCTCGTCATCGCGCTGTTCTACACCGGCCATATCGCACTGCTGCCGTTGCTCGGCGCGGGCGCGGGGCTCGGCGTGCTCGTCATCCTGAACCTGTCGGGGGTGCGGTCGTTGGTGCCGTACCTGCTGATCGGCGTCGGGATCTGGTATGGCGTATTGCTGTCGGGTGTCCATGCGACGCTCGCCGGCGTGGCGGTCGCGTTGACGATTCCGCTGCGGACGGGAGACGGTCAGCCGCCGCTGAAACGTCTTGAACACGCACTCCAGCCCTGGTCGAGTTTCCTGATCGTGCCGGCGTTCGGGTTCGCCAATGCGGGCATCGCGTTCGGCGGGATGGTGGCGGCGGACGTGATTGCGCCACTGCCGGTCGGGATCATGCTGGGGCTGTTTCTCGGCAAGCAGATCGGCATCTTCGCGACGATCCGTGGGCTTGTGACGTTCCGGCTGGCCGAGGCGCCCAGGAACGCGCGCTGGACGCAGGTGTACGGCATGGCCGTGCTGTGCGGGATCGGCTTCACGATGAGCCTGTTCATCGGCAGGCTTGCGTTCGCCGGCGCACCGCATGCGATGGACGCGGTAAAGGTCGGCGTGTTCGCCGGCTCGATCCTGTCGGGTATCGCCGGCTGGCTGATCCTTCGCCGCACCGCACAGTAAGTCGGTAATGCTGATCGACACTGGGCCGGCACCGCCCCGGCGGAGGCCGGGGCCCAGTTGGGCAACGATGCTATCGGCGGGTGCGCTTCGTCACAGCGACCTTTACACCTGGGCTCCGGCTTCCGCCGGGGTGGTGCATCTCGGCCAGTACGGTAGCCGTCGATAATTCCGACAATACTACGGGAAACATATGCTCCGGCCCGGCAATCGATCTCGAATTGCTACGTCGCCGGAGCCTAATTGCCAGTCCTCGCGAACCGCCATCCTTTCGGCGGCCCGCGCATGGGGACCGCAATGCACATTCTTCGTTTCGCCGCCGCCGCCGGACTTCTCGCCGGTATCGCCACGCCCGCGTTCGCACAGGACACCGCGCCGCCGTCTCCGGTAACCGTTTCCGGTTCGGTGACGCTCGCGACCGACTACCGCCTGCGCGGCGTGTCGCAGTCGGACAAGGACGGCGCGATCCAGGGCGGGCTGACGATCGCGCACCAGAGCGGCATCTACGTCGGCGCATGGGGATCGAACCTGTCGGGCTGGGGTACGTTCGGCGGCTCGAACATGGAGCTCGACCTGATCGGCGGCTACAAGCACAAGCTCGCGGACAACGCGACGATCGACGTCGGCCTGACCTGGTACATGTATCCGGGCGGCGCCTCGAAGACTGATTACGCCGAGCCCTATGTAAAGCTCAGCGGCACGACCGGCCCGGCGACGCTGACCGCGAGCGCCTTCTATGCGCCGAAGCAGCAGGCGCTCGGCAAATGGTATCGCACCGGCGCCGATGCCGCCGCGGGCGTCTACACAGACGCGGGCGACAAGGAGGACAACCTCTACCTCACCGGCGATGGCGCGTTCGCGATCGCAGGGACGCCGATCACCGCCAAGGCGCATATTGGCCATAGCTGGGGCAATGACGGCCTCGGGCCCAACGCGACCAGCGCGGCGCCGACCGGCGACTATTGGGATTGGTCGCTGGGTGCGGACACTACGTATCGAAACCTCACCCTCAACGTGAGCTATGTCGACACCGACATCACGCGTCGCAGTGCTGCGTATCTCCAGCCGAGCTTCAGCCGCGGCCAGGACGGAACCGGATCGATCGCCGACGGCACGATCGTCGCCTCGCTCACCGCCGCCTTCTGAAGGATCGACCGATGCAGGATCTACTCTGGATAGCGTTCATGGTCGGACTGGTGGCGGCGACGCTCGCCTATGTCCGCCTTTGCGACAACGCGTGAGGACATAGCCATGACCCTCGACCTCTGGCTCGCCGCGATCGTCGCGCTCGGGCTGCTGTTTTACCTCGTGGCGGTGCTGATCCGTCCCGAACGCTTTTAGGAGCGCGCGCCCATGACATTCGAAGGATGGATCCTCATCCTGGGCTTCGTCGGCATCCTGCTGGCGTTGACCAAACCCGTCGGCCTGTGGCTGTTCGCCTTGTACGAAGGCCGCCGCACCCCGATCCACGCAATCCTCGGACCGGTCGAGACCGGCTTCTACAAGCTCAGCGGCATCGATCCGAAACAAGAGCAGGGCTGGCGCCGCTACGCCCTGCACATGATCGTGTTCAACGCCGTGCTGATGGCACTGACCTACGCGGTGCTGCGTCTGCAGGGCGTGTTGCCGGGCAATCCGCAGGGCCTCGCGGGGCTCAACCCCCATCTCGCGTTCAACACCGCGATCAGCTTCACGGCGAACACCAACTGGCAGAGCTATGCCGGCGAGACGACCATGTCGAACTTCAGCCAGATGTTTGGGCTGACGATCCACAACTTCCTGTCGGCGGCGACCGGCATCGCGCTGGCGTTCGCGCTGTTCCGCGGGTTCGCTCGGCGCTCGAGCGCAACGATCGGTAATTTCTGGGCCGACATGACGCGCGTCACGCTCTACGTGCTGCTGCCGATCTGCGTCGTTGTGACGCTCTTCTACATCGCCAGCGGCGTGCCGCAGACGATGGCCGGCACGGTGGACATCTCCACGCTCGAAGGGCTCAAGCAGACGCTGGTCCTCGGTCCGGTGGCGAGCCAGGAAGCGATCAAGATGCTCGGCACCAATGGTGGCGGCTTCTTCAACGCGAACTCGGCGCATCCGTTCGAGAACCCGACCGCGCTGGTCAACCTCGTGCAGATGCTGTCGATCTTCGTCGTCGGCTTCGGCCTGACCTGGACGTTCGGCAAGGCCGTCGGCAACACGAAACAAGGCTGGGCGATCCTCTCGGCGATGCTCGTACTGTTCCTCGCCGGCGTCACGATCACCTATGCCCAGGAAGCCGCGGGCAACCCGATCCTCCACCAGATCGGCGTTGCGGGCGGCAACATGGAAGGCAAGGAGGTCCGCTTCGGGATCGCCGCGTCCGCCTTGTTCTCGGTCGTAACCACTGCCGCATCGTGCGGCGCGGTCAACGCGATGCACGACAGCTTCACGGCGCTCGGCGGCATGATCCCGCTGCTCAACATGCAACTCGGCGAAGTCGTCATCGGCGGCGTCGGCGCGGGCATCTACGGCTTCCTGCTGTTCGCCATCCTCGCGGTGTTCGTTGCGGGCTTGATGGTCGGCCGCACGCCCGAATATGTCGGCAAGAAGATCGAGGCGCGCGAAGTGAAACTGGCGGTGCTGGCGATCGCCATCCTGCCGCTCGTCATCCTCGGCTTCACCGCGCTCAGCGCCGTGCTGCCGGACGGGCTTGCGGGGCCGCTCAACAAGGGGCCGCACGGGTTCAGCGAGATCCTCTACGCGTTCACCAGCGCGGTCGGGAACAACGGGTCGGCCTTTGCCGGGCTCACCGCCAACACGCCTTATTACAATGGCTTGCTGGGGGTCGCCATGTGGCTCGGGCGCTTCTTCATCATCGTGCCGATGCTCGCCATCGCCGGTGGTCTCGCCGCCAAGAAATACACGCCGGAAAGCGCAGGTTCGTTCCCGACGACGGGTGCGCTGTGGGTCGGCCTGCTGGTCGGGATCATCCTGATCGTCGGTGGCCTGACCTTCCTGCCGAGCCTCGCGCTCGGTCCCATCGCCGATCATCTCGCGATGATCAGCGGCAAAACCTTCTGACGGGACAAGCCAAAATGGCACGCACCCCTACCAAGTCGCTGTTCACGGCCGACTTGATCGTTCCCGCGATCGGCGACGCGTTTCGCAAGCTCGATCCGCGGCAGTTGATCCGCAACCCGGTGATGTTCGTCACCGCCGTCGTCGCCACGCTGTTGACGATCCTCGTCAATGTCGGCGGCGACGGGCTCTCGGTCGGCTTCAAGATCCAGCTGGTGATCTGGCTGTGGCTGACCGTGCTGTTCGGCACCTTCGCCGAAGCGCTCGCCGAAGGGCGCGGCAAGGCGCAGGCCGCGTCGTTGCGCGCGACCAAGGCCGAGCTGACCGCCCGCCGCATGAAGGGGGACCAGGTCGAGTCCGTCCCCGCCAGCATGCTCCGCGCGGGCGACATCGTCCTGGTGACGATGGGTGACCTGATCCCGGCGGACGGCGAAGTCGTCTGGGGCGTCGCCTCGGTCAACGAAGCCGCGATCACCGGCGAGAGCGCACCGGTGATCCGCGAGGCGGGCGGCGATCGCTCGGCGGTGACGGCGGGCACGCGCGTCATCTCCGACGAGATCCGCGTGAAGGTCACCGCCAATCCCGGCGAAGGTTTTCTCGACCGCATGATCGCACTCGTCGAGGGCGCCGAGCGGCAGAAGACGCCGAACGAGATCGCGCTGACGCTGCTGCTCGTCGGGCTGACGATCATCTTCCTGATCGCGGTCGGCACGATCCCCGGTTTCGCCAGCTATGCGGGCGGCCGCGTGCCGGTCGCGATCCTCGCGGCGCTGCTCATCACGCTGATCCCGACGACGATCGCGGCGTTGCTGTCGGCGATCGGTATCGCGGGCATGGACCGTTTGGTGCGCTTCAACGTGCTGGCGAAGTCGGGTCGTGCGGTCGAAGCAGCGGGCGATATCGACGTCCTGCTGCTCGACAAGACGGGCACGATCACGATCGGCGATCGTCAGGCGAGCGAGTTCCGCTCGGTCGGCGGCACGCGCGACGAGGATCTGGCCGAGGCGGCGTTGCTAGCGAGTCTTGCCGACGAAACGCCCGAGGGCCGCTCGATCGTCGTGCTGGCGCGCGAGAAGTTCGGGGTTACGACCAGCGAACTGCCGAGCGATGCGGAGGTGATTCCGTTCACCGCGCAGACGCGCATCTCGGGCGTGATGGTCGGTGGTTCGCTGATCCAGAAGGGGGCCGTCGACTCGATCTTGAAGGCCAATCCGGGGGCAGGGGCAACCGCTGCGGCCACCGAACTGCGCCGGATCACCGATGAGATCGCCCGTGCAGGCGGCACGCCGCTGGCGGTCGCTCGCGATGGGCGGTTGCTCGGTGCGATCTTCCTCAAGGACGTCGTGAAAGCCGGCATCCGCGAACGCTTCGGCGAACTGCGCGCGATGGGCATCCGCACGGTGATGATCACCGGCGACAACCCGCTCACCGCCGCCGCGATCGCTGCCGAGGCGGGCGTCGACGACTTCCTCGCGCAAGCGACGCCGGAGGACAAGCTCGACCTGATCCGCAAGGAACAGCAGGGCGGGCGGCTGGTCGCGATGTGCGGCGACGGCACCAACGACGCGCCCGCGCTGGCGCAGGCGGACGTCGGCGTGGCGATGAACACCGGCACGCAGGCTGCACGCGAGGCGGGCAACATGGTCGATCTCGACAGCGACCCGACCAAGCTGATCGAGATCGTTGGCCTCGGCAAACAGCTGCTGATGACTCGCGGTGCGCTGACGACCTTCTCGGTGGCGAACGACGTGGCGAAGTATTTCGCGATCATCCCGGCGATGTTCGTCGCGCTCTATCCGGGACTGGGGGTGCTGAACGTGATGCGGCTCGGCTCGCCCGAAAGCGCGATCCTGTCGGCGATCATCTTCAACGCGATTATCATCCCGATGCTGGTGCCACTCGCGCTCAAGGGCGTCGCGTACAAGCCGATGGCTGCAGGGCCGCTACTTGCGCGCAACCTTGCCGTGTATGGCCTGGGCGGCCTGATCGCGCCGTTCGTGGGAATCAAGCTGATCGACCTTTTGGTCGGTGCGATGGGGCTGGCATGATGGCCAAGCCTAGCCCGTCGTCAGCTCACGCGCCGTTGCACCACGAGCCAGCACCGCCCCGGCGAAGGCCGGGGCCCAGGTGGAAAGGTTGCAGTAACGAAGCGCATCCGCAGTTGGCCACGTCCCCCAACTGGACCCCGGCCTCCGCCGGGGTGGTGCTAGATGGCAGGGCGGACGCTTCGACGTGTTCTGCGTGGAATGCCACCACCGCCGCCACCGCCCCACTCCACCCCGTCACCCCAGCGAAAGCTGGGGTCTCTCTCTCCGAAGTGCGCCGTGCGCGGCACGATACCCCAGCTTTCGCGGGGGTGACGGCGGAAGCGGGCATTACGGCAGAAGGAAGCAAACAATGACCTCCGATTTCACCTCCGCCCTCCGCCCGGCGTTCGTCATGACGATCCTGTTCGCGCTGTTGCTCGGGATCGTCTATCCCCTCGCGATGACCGGGATCGGACAGGCCATCTTCCCCAGCCAAGCCAACGGCAGCCTCGTCATGGCCAACGGCAAGGCGATCGGCTCGACCGTCGTCGGCCAGGCCTTCACCACCGATCGCTATTTCCAGACGCGCCCCTCCGCCGCCGGCAAGGGCTATGACGGCCTGGCCTCGTCGGGCTCGAACTACGGCCCGACCAGCCAGGCGTTGGTCGATCGCACCAAGGCCGATGTCGCCAAGCGCCGCGCAGAAGGCGTGACTGGACCGCTCCCGGCGGACCTCGCCACAGCATCGGGTTCGGGCCTCGACCCCGATCTGTCGCCAGCCTCGGCCTATGCCCAGGTCGCCCGCGTGGCGCGTACCCGCGGCCTCCCCGCCGACAAGGTCCGCGCACTGGTCACCGCCAACGTCGATGGGCCGCTGCTCGGCATCCTCGGCGAGCCACGCGTCAACGTCTTCGCTCTCAACCGCGCCCTCGACGCAACGCGTTGAGCGACGATACGCGACCGTCACCCGAGGCCCTCCTGCGACAGGCGTCGCAGGAGGGTTGCGGCCGTCTGAAGATCTTCCTCGGCGCCGCCCCCGGTGTCGGCAAGACGTACGAGATGCTTTCGGAAGGCGCTGAACGGCGCCGCGCGGGTGTCGACGTCGTCATCGGCGTAGTCGAGACGCACGGCCGCGTCGAAACCGAAGCGCTCACCAGAGGCCACGAGATCGTCGCGCGCAAAGCGATTCCCTACGAAGGCCGCACGCTCGACGAGATGGACCTCGACGCAATCCTCGAACGCGCGCCCACGCTCGTCCTCGTCGACGAACTCGCCCACACCAACGCGCCCGGTAGCCGCCACCCGAAACGCTATCAGGACGTCGAGGAACTGCTCGCCGCGGGGATCGACGTCTATTCGACGATCAACATCCAGCACATCGAGAGCCTCAACGACGTCGTCGCCTCGTTCACGCGCGTCCGCGTCCGCGAGACCGTCCCCGACAGCATCGTCGAGGCCGCCGAGATCGAAGTCGTCGACATCCCGCCCGACGAACTGATCGAACGGCTGAAGGCGGGCAAGGTCTACCTCCCCCACGAAGCCACGCGCGCGCTCGCGCACTTCTTCTCCAAGTCCAACCTGTCTGCCTTACGCGAGCTCGCGCTCCGCCGTGCCGCGCAAGCCGTCGATGCGCAGATGCTCGAACACGTCCGCGCATTGGGCGTCGGCGGCACCTGGGCGGGCGGCGAGCGGATCGTCGTCGCGATCAGCGAACTGCCCGGCGCACTCGGCCTCGTCCGCGCCACCAAGCGGATCGCCGACGCGATGCACGCGCCGTGGATCGCGGTATATATCGAGACACCCCGCGCGCAGACCTTCGACGAGCCCGAGCACCGGCAGCTTGCCGCAGTCTTCAACCTGGCGACCCAACTTGGTGGCGACGTCGCGACCGTCCCCGCGACGTCGGTGGTCGACGGCCTGAAGACCTTCACGGCCGAGGCGCGCGCGACGCAGCTGGTCGTCGGCAAGTCTACCCGCTCGCGCTGGTTCGAACTGCGCCACGGCTCGGTCGTCGACCAGATGGTCCGCGAGTCGCCGGGGATCGCCGTCCACGTCCTGCCGATGGGGGCGGGCACTGCGCCCCGCGGTACGCGCGTGCGAACCGGTGGATGGGGCAGCAAGGCGGGGTACGCCTGGACGACCGCGATGGTCGCGGGCGTCACCGGCGTGGCGAGCGCGCTGTTCCATATCCTCAACCTCGGCAACGTCGCGCTGCTATACCTGCTCCCGGTGATGGCCGCGGCGAGCCTGTTCGGGCTGCGCACCGGGCTGTTCGCAGGCGTGGTCTCGTCGATCGCGTATAATTTCTTCTTCCTGCCGCCGACCGGCACGCTGACGATCAACAATCCCGAGAACGTGATTTCGATCCTCGTGCTGCTCGGCATCGCGTTCGTGACGAGCCAGCTCACGTCGCGAGTCCGCGCGCAGGCCGACATCGCCGCCGCCAGCGCGCGCACCAACGCCGCACTTGCCGGATTCCTGCGGCAACTGACCTCGCTCAACGACCCGGTCGCGCTCGCCCGCGCGATCTGCGAGGAAATCGGGAGGCTGTTCGGCGTGCGCGCCGTGATCCTCGTCGCGGAGGACCCCGGTTTAGCGGTGCAGGCTGCGAACAGCGTGGACTACCGGCTCGAGACGATGGAGATGGCGGCCGCGCAATGGGCCTACGACACCGGCGCGCCCGCGGGCCGCGGGTCGAGTACGCTGGCGGCCTCGGAGTGGTTCTTCCAGCCGTTGCGCTCGGGCGAGCGGACGCTGGCGGTGCTTGGGCTGGCTCGGGAAGCGGGGGGCGATCCGGTACGATCGGACCAGTTGCCGTTGCTGATGAGCCTGGTCGATCAGGCGTCGCTGGTGCTCGAACGCGCGCGGCTGGAGGTCGAGATGCGCGATGTCGATGCAGTGCGCGAACGCGATCGGTTGCGGCAGGCGTTGCTGTCGTCGGTCAGCCACGACCTGCGCACGCCGCTGACCTCGGTGATGGCGGCGGCGGCGGAACTGCACCGCGGCGTTACCCCGGAACTGATCGACACGATCGAGACCGAGGCGGCGCGACTCAACCGGTTCGTTGGCAACCTGCTCGACATGGCCCGCGTCGAAGCGGGCGCGCTCCGGTTGCGGCTCGAACCGACCGACCTCACCGACGCGGTCGCGGGCGCGGTTCACGACACGAAGCGTGTGCTCGAGGGTCATGCGATCGAACTCGACGTCGCGCCCAACCTGCCGCTGGTCCGCGTCGATCCGCAACTGCTCCACCATTGTCTGCTCAACCTGCTCGACAATGCCGGGCGCTATGCCGATCCGGGGACGCCGATCGTGGTGCGTGCGGAGCACCGGTTCGGGCTGCTCCGGCTGTCTGTGATCGACCAGGGGCCCGGTCTGCCCCCCGGCCGCGAGAAGGAGGTGTTCGAGACGTTCCGCCGCCTCGAAGGCTCCGATCGCGCGATCGGCGGTACCGGGCTCGGGCTTGCGATCGTCAAGGCGTTCGCTGAAGCGATGGGCATGACCATCGAAGCCAGCAACCGCGAAGACCTGACCGGCGCGCAGTTCAGTTTGTGCTTTCCCGTGGCCCTGCTTGTCCGCGACACCGATGGAGCGAATCTATGAGCGGACAGACGGTCCTGATCGTCGATGACGAACTGCATATCAGACGGTTGTTGAAGAACACGCTGGAGCGCGCGGGGTACGACGTCGAGGAGGCGGTCGACGCGCGCGAGGCGTTGCGGATCGCGCGGAGTCGGCCGTTGACCGCAGTGCTTCTTGACCTGGGGTTGCCCGACCGCGATGGGCTGGAACTGGTGCCGCTGTTGAAGAAGCTCGGCGATCCGATCATCCTCGTAGTTTCAGCTCGCGAGGCGACCGACCAGAAGGTGGCGGCGCTCGATCTGGGGGCTGAGGATTACGTGACCAAGCCGTTCGATACCGAAGAGCTGCTTGCGCGGTTGCGGGTCGCCTTGCGCGGTCGTGGGGAGGCGACGTCTCGGCCGACGGTCCTGCGTGCGCACGGGGTCGAGATCGATTTCGAGCACCGCCTCGTCCGGCGCGGCAACGAGGAAGCGCATCTGACGCGGAAGGAGTTCGACGTGCTGTCGGCGCTGGCGGCGCATCCGGGGCGGGTGGTAACGCATCAGCGAATCCTGGAGGCAGCGTGGCCGACCGATCACGACCGGCGGATCGAATATCTCCGCATTGTGGTGCGCAATCTTCGTCAGAAGCTGGAAGGGACGGGGGGAGTCGGCCCGGTCATCGCGAACGAACTCGGCATCGGATACCGGCTGCTGGTCGACGCCTGAACCGAGAAGATGGTGTGTTCCCCGCAACAGGTCGCCCCTGCCGCGCGAGGTCCCGGCTTTCGACGGGATGACGGGGTTGCGCACTATGTGAACACTATGGCTCCCCCCGTTATCGATCTCGAACGCATAGGCCGCAGGCGATAGCTGACGTGTCGCATGACCGACGCTCGCCGACTCCGCACCGATCTCAGCCTCCGCGCCAGTGGTGTCCTGTCGCTCGCAATTGCCGTCACCGCGGTCCACACGCTCGCTCGTCTCCACCCGGCAGCCGGCCCGCTTGCGTTCCTGCTCGCCACGATCGGCTTCCTCTGCGCCAGCGCCGGCGCGATGCTATTGGTCGTCGGCGGCCATATCCACGACCCGGTCAGGATCAGTGTCCGCTGGCAACGCGCTGCGCGATAGGGCGCGCCCGCTGCGGGACCTGTCGACGCGCGCGCGCGACGTCACTATGCTACCGCACTGCAGCATGATGACGACAAGGGAGCGCTCTGCATGATCGGTCGACGCGAAGTATTAACCGCGCTGGGTCTGTTGGGTGTCCTCCCGCAGGCCGCCGCAGCAATGCGTTCGGTGCCCGGCAAGGCCGAGCCGTTCTCATGGGATGCGCTCCAGCAGCGCGCCGCGACGCTCGCCACCAAGCCATACGCCGCTCCCGCCAAGGTCGCAGCCGCCGCCGCGATCGATTACGACAAGGTCGGCAGCATCCGCTTCCGCGCGGACAAGACGCTGGCGGGTGGCATCCGCCTCTTCCCGCTCGGCCGCTATGCGCCGATGCCGGTCGCGATCAACGTCGTCGAGAACGGTCAGGCGCGTCGCATCGAGTTTTCGCGCGACCTGTTCGAGGCCGAAGAAGGTCATGCCGCCGCGCTGGGCATCGCTGGGTTCCGCGCAATGGCGCCGGGTGGGACTAGCGACTGGATGGCGTTCCAGGGCGCATCCTATTTCCGCACCGCCGGCGCGCAGGATCAATATGGCCTGTCCGCGCGCGGTCTCGCGATCAACACGGGGTTGCCCGGTCGCGAGGAATTCCCTGACTTCACCGAATTCTGGATCGAGCGGACCGGCGCGGACGCGTACACGATCTACGCGCTGATGGCTGGCGCGAGCGTCACCGGCGCGTACCGCATCCAGTCGCGGCACGTCGCCGGCGCGGGAGTCGAGCAGCAGGTTTCGTCCGTGCTCAACGTGCGCCGTGACATCGAACGGCTCGGCATCGCGCCGGCGACCAGCATGTTCTGGTACGGCGAAGGCAACCGCGCCGCCGCGGTCGACTGGCGTCCCGAGATCCACGATTCGGACGGCCTGGCGCTCCTCACCGGCGCCGGCGAACGCATCTGGCGGCCGCTCAACAATCCGCCGCATGATACGCTGGACAGTTTCGCGGACCAGGCACCCAAGGGCTTCGGGCTGATCCAGCGCGATCGCAATTTCGATCATTATCAAGATGACGGTGCGTTCTACGATCGCCGACCGAACCTGTGGGTTCAGCCGCAGGGCGATTGGGGCAAGGGCGCAGTGATGCTCTATGCGTTCCCCACGAACAGTGAGACGGTCGACAATGTCGTCTCGTTCTGGACCCCGGCAGCGCCTGCGAAGGCGGGGCAGCGGTTGCAGTTCGATTACTCGCTGTCGTGGAAATCGACCGATCCGACCGCGGTCGCCGCGACAGCGCACGTCGTCGATTGCTGGCAGGGCGTCGCCGGCCGACCGGGCGCCGAGCCGGTGAAGGGCGCGCGAAAGCTCGTGGTCGATTTCATCGGCGACGGTCTCGCCGGTCTCGACCGGCAGAGCGGCGTGACCGCCAAGATCGACGTCGTCCGCGGCAAGGTGCTCGCCAACGCGGCCTATCCCGTCGTCGGCCAGAAGAACCGCTGGCGCGTCACCGCAGACGTGGCCCCCGATGCGCAAGGGCGCGCCGACGTCAGGCTGTTCCTCACGCGCGGCGGTCGCGCACTTAGCGAAACCGTCCTGACCCCGATATTCTGATGCCCGCGCTTCCCGCAATGATGCCGGGCGAAACGCCGATCGAGATGCCCCCGCAGCGTTTCGACGGGCCGCCGCCGCCCTGGTCCGCGCCCGAGCCCGGCCCCGGCATGGTCGTGTCGTCCGACGACATGCTCGCGCGTCGCATCCTCCTCGTGCTGATGACCGGTCTGCTCGCAACCGCGGCGTCGTCGGCGGTGCAAGAATCGCTGCTCGCCGACGGACTGAGCTTTTGGGACGCGGCGTTGCTCGCGCTGTTCTTCCCGCTGTTCGCGTGGATCGCGTTCGGATTCATGAACGCTGCGATCGGCTTCGTGCTGTTGATGACCGGGGGGCATCCGGGGTTCGTCCCGACGCCGCGCCAGTCCGAACCGCTCGAGGGCCGCACCGCGATCCTGATGCCGGTCCACAACGAGGATATCGATGCGGTGTTCGAGCGGATCGCGTGGATGGCGCGCGCGATCGCGGCCGGAGGCGTCGCCGACCGGTTCGACATCTTCATCCTGAGCGACTCCGGCGAAGCGGCCGAGGCGGCCGAGATTGCCGCATGGGAGCGCCTCGCGCCGACGCTCGACTGCGCGCTCTATTACCGTCGCCGTACCGTGAACGTGGGGCGCAAACCCGGCAACGTCGCCGAGTGGATCCGGCGGTTCGGTGGCGGTTACCGCTACATGCTGATGCTCGACGCGGACAGCCTGATGGGCGGCAACACGATCATCGGCATGGCGCAGGTGCTCGAACGTCGCCCTGCGGTGGCGCTGCTTCAGACCGTACCGGCGGTGATCAACGGCGTGACGTTCTTCCAGCGCTGGATGCAGTTCGCCAGCCGGTTGTACGGTCCGATTTCCACCGCCGGGCTGGTCTGGTGGTCGGGATCGGAGGCAACGTTCTGGGGGCATAATGCGCTGATCCGGATCGAGGCGTTTGCGTCGAGTTGCGGGCTCCCCGATCTCCCCGGGCGTGCGCCGTTCGGCGGCGTCATCATGAGCCACGACATGGTCGAGGCGGCGCTGCTGCGGCGGCGCGGCTGGCGCGTGCACATGTTGATGACCGAGGAGACGTTCGAAGAATATCCGCCGACGCTGATCGACGCGGCGGTGCGCGACCGGCGCTGGGCGCAGGGCAATATCCAGCATCTCAGCCTGCTGACGTCGTCGGGGTTCCAATGGGTCAGCCGGCTGCAATTGCTGATGGGCGCGTCGGCGTTCATCACCTCGCCGGTGTGGCTGCTGATGATCGCGACGAGCGTGGTGCAAGCGCTGCTCGGCGAGCGCAACATCGTCGAGGCGCAGACCTCGCTCCAGGTGTTGGCGGTGACGCTGCTGTTGCTGTTCGGGCCGAAGCTGCTGAGCGTGATCTGGGCGATCTCGAATGCGGAGCGGCGTGCGGGGTTTGGCGGGCGGCGCGGGATTGTGCGGTCGGTACTGATCGACGTGCCGTTCTCAATGCTGTCGGCGCCGGTGATCGCACTGACGCAGACGATGGATCTGGGGGGGATATTAATGGGGCGCAAGTCCGGCTGGGCGCCGCAGAACCGCGATGCGCACGAATTATCGCTGGCGGATGTGATGCCGCGCTATCGCTGGCATGTCGGGGTGGGTGTGGTGCTGTTGCTGATCACGCCGTTCGCGCCGATCACTGCGGCGTGGCTCGCGCCGGTGACGTTGGGGCTGTTGCTCAGCCCGTTCCTGACGATGCTGACGGCGAGCGAGAAGGCGGGGAAGTGGGCGCTGTCGCATGGCATGTTCGTGGAGCCCGGCGAGCATGTGTCGGTATTGTCGCGGCCGTCGTTGCCTGCACCGCACGCGTAACGCCGAGTCCTCTCCCCCCTCCCTGAAAGGGAGGGGCCGGGGGTGGGTCGGCTTCCGCATATCACCTAGCGGTATCGACACAAGCTGGCCGACCCACCCCCAACCCCTCCCTTCCAGGGATGGGAGCAGGTCACCTCACTTACGCGCGGTGTCCGCTCAGTTCTGAACCCGCATCCACCGCGAACCGGCGGTTCCAGATCGTCGCCGACGCCGACACTGCGGTCACCACCAGGAACGCCAGCGTGAAGTCCGTCAGCGCCGGCCTAGTCGCGCCGGTCCCCAGCATCCCGACATGCAGCGACGCCGCGCCGACGCAGATGCCGAGCGACAGCATCAGCTGCTGGAACGTCGCGTAGAAGCTGGTCGCGCTGCTCATTCGCGACGAGGGGATCTCGTCATACGCGATCGTGTTATACGCCGAGAACTGGAAGGACATGAAGAAGCCTGACACCAACAATACCGCAAAGATCGCCGGGATGGGCCAGTCGGGGCGGAAGAAGCCGGCGACCGCATAGCCCGAACTCGCGCACAGTCCGCCGACGATCAGGCTGTTGCGGAACCCGAAGCGCCTGAGCACGCGCGGTGCGAGGCTCTTCATCATCAGCGAGCCGATCGCGCCGGCGATCGTGATCGCGCCGCTCGCCGCCGCGGTCATCCCGAACCCAAGCTGGAGCATCATCGGCAACAGGAACGGCTGCGCGCCCTGCGTGATGCGAGTCAGCGATCCGCCGATCACCGACAGGCGGAAGGTCGGGATGCGCATTAGCGAGAGGTCGAGGATCGGATCGCTGCGGTGTTTCGCGTGACGGATATACGCGACGCCGGCGATCAGTCCGACGACGATCAGCACGATGGCCCGCGACAATTCGCCGGTGCGGCTGGTCATCTCGAACCCGAACAACAGAAAGCCGAGCGACACGCCCGACAGGATGAAGCCGGGCCCGTCGAAGCGCGCCGGTTTGTCCTCGCGCACCTCGCCGATGAAACGCGTTACCAGCACCACGCCGAGCAGACCGATCGGCACGTTGAGGTAGAAGATCCAGCGCCAGTCGAGATACGTCACGATCGCGCCGCCGACCGGTGGCCCCAGGATCGGGCCGATCAATGCGGGCATGATCAGCCACGCCATCGCCTGGACCATGTCCTCCTTGGCAACGCTGCGGAGCAGGACGAGGCGGCCGATCGGGATCATCATCGCGCCGCCGAGCCCTTGCAGGAAGCGCGCAAACATCATGAAGGGCAGGCTGGTCGCCTGGCCGCACAGCATCGACCCGCCGACGAAAATGAGGATCGCCGCGCGGAAGATCGTCCGCGATCCGAACCGGTCCGCGAGGCGCCCGCTCGCGGGGATGAAGATCGCGAGCGCCAGCAGGTAGGAGGTCAACGCCGAACTCATGCTGGTCGCGGGTACGCCGAAATCGCGCGCCATCGTCGGCAGCGCGGTCGCGAGCACGGTCGAGTCCATCTGCTCCATGAACAGCGCGCAGGCGATGATCAGCGCGGTGACGCGGTAGTTGCTCGGCGTGTGCGGCAACGCGTCGGGGTCCTTAGCGACGCGCGCGATGGTGTCGGCAGCGGGCATGATGCCGTCGCGGATTTCGCTGTTGATCGAGGCGAGCCCGCGCCGTCGGAGTCTCATGCCTGCCACCCCCCGCCGAGCGCCTTGAAGACGTCGACCTGGCGATCGACCAGCAGCGCGTCGGATGCCGCGAGATTCGCCTGCGCGGTGGTCAGCGCGGCCTGCGCGGTCAGCAGCGACAGGAAGTCGGTGCGGCCGAACCGGTAGAGCGTGCCGGCCTGGTCCGCGGCGCGCGCGGCACTGGACTGCGCGCGGCGCAGCGCGGCGTTGCGGTCGCCTTCGCGGGCATAGGCCGAGAGCGCGGTCTCGGTCTGGCGGAGTGCCTCGAGCGTAGTCGAATCGAACTGCGCGAGCGCCTGGTCCGCCGCGGCTCCGGCTTGGGCGATCTGCGCGCGTATGACCGGGCGGTTGGGGAAACTCCAGCTGATCAGCGGTCCGAGCCCGAGATGGAACGCGTTGGTTGAGCCTAGCGACGACACCGGCCCGGTGAACCCGGCTGAACCACCGAGGCTGACTTGGGGATAGAGGTTCGCGGTCGCGACGCCGATCCGCGCGGTGGCGGCGGCGAGCGTACGTTCCGCGCCGCGGATGTCAGGGCGGCGGCGGATCAGCGCTGCACCGTCACCGATCGGGAGCGGACGGTTGAGCGCAGGCGGCTTTGCGCAGGTGGCGACGTCCTTGGGGTAATCGGCGGGCGCGCGACCCATTAACGTCGCCAGCCGGTACAGCGCGGCGGTGCGGGTCGCGACCTGGACGGGGATCAGCGCTTCGCTCTGGTCGACTGCGGTACGGGCGCGCGTCACGTCGAACGCGGTGCCGCGGCCGCCGCGTTGCAGGCGTTGCGTCACGTTGAGAGTCTGCCGTTGTAAGGCGAGGATGCGGTTGTTGGCGGCTAGCACCGAGTTGGCGGTGCAGGCGGCGGCATAGCTCCGCGCGGTTTCGGCAGCGACCGTCACGCGGACGTTGTCGCGTGCAGCGGCGACGGCCTCGGCATCGCCTTGCGCTGCCTCGATCCCGCGGCGGATGCGGCCCGACAGGTCGAGCGGGTAGGCGAGGGTAATGCTGAGGTTGTAGTCGAGCGTGCCAGGCAGGTTGCCGCCGGTCGTGTACGGGCGGTCGAGCGAGGTGCCGCCGCCGAGGACGGTCGAAAGCGTTCGGCCGGCGGCGACTTCGGCGACAACGGCATCGGCGCGGCGCAGGTTGGCGTCGGCGGCGCGCAGGTCGGTGTTGGCGGCTAGCGCTTCGGTGACGAACGCGTCGAGGCGGGGGTCGCCGTAGAGCTGCCACCAGTGGTCGGGGAGCGGGGCGTCGACGAACGCCTTTTCGTAGCCGCTGTCGAACTGGCCCTGGGCGGAGGGGTTGTTGACGGCGGCGCGATCGGGGAGGGCGTAGTTCGGGCCGGCGGTGGTGCACGCGGCGAGGGCGAGTGCGGCGATGACCGTCGCGAGGCCACGGTGACCGATACGCGCAATGCCCCCTCTTCCGTCATCCTGACGAAAGTCAGGACCCAGATCCACGCAGGACATCGCTTGTAACCCTGGGTCCTGACTTTCGTCAGGATGGCGGTGGGGGGTGGGGCGGAGGTAGACGCGCATCATGCCGTCGTCCCCGGAGCGACCCTTGGCTCGACCGTCACCGTTGCGGTGCGGCCGACGATCAGCTGCGTCCCCTTTGGCACCTGGGTCAGCTTCACGCGGACGGGAATACGCTGGGCAAGTCGCACCCAGTTGAACGTCGGGTTCACGTTCGGCAGCAAATTCGTCGTGTTCGTCCGCTCACTGTCGTTGATCCCCGCGGCGATGCTATCGACGCGCCCGTGCAGCGCCTGCGGTTCGCCCATCAGGTGGACGATCACCGGGTCGCCGAGATGGATGCTGCCGAGCTTGGTCTCTTCGAAATAGCCCTCGACGCGGAGCGAGTCCGTATCGACCAGCGCCATCGCCTGCGCGCCGGCCGCGATATAGTCGCCGGGGTGAAGATCGAGGTTGGTGACGATCCCGTGCACCGTCGCGCGCACCGTCGTCCGGGCGAGGTTCAGCGCTGCGGTCGAGCGTGCGCTCTGCGCCTGCGCAAGCGCCGCGGATGCGGTAGCGACGCGCGCGACGTTCTGCTCGTGCGTCTCCTTCGCCACCAGATCGCCGAGGGCGAGATCGCGTTGGGCCTCGCGCTTCGCCTGCAATAGCGTGGCACGCGCGCTCGCGATCGAGGCATCCGACTGCGCCAGAGTCAGCTGGAAGCGGGGGCGATCGACCACGAACAGCACGTCGCCGGGCTTCACCGCCTGGTTGTCGTGCACCGCGACCTGCGTCACCAAACCCGCGACGTCGGGGGTCACGCGGACGATATCGGCGCGGATATGCCCGTCGCGCGTCCACGGATCGGTCTCGTACCGCTTCCACAGCCACAGCGCGACCAGCACCGCGAGCGCGACGATGATCAGCGTGACGGCCGAGCGACCCAGAGGGGCGAGCAAAGATTTCAGGCGGGTATTCATGCGGAAGGTCCGGTGAGCAGGGCGAGCAGCCCGAGGATGAGGAAGAACAGTGCGAGGTCGACGAGCGGTCGATACGTCACCAGGCGGTAGGCACCGGCGAACGCGAGCAGCCGTGTCGCGATGCCGGTGAGGATCACCGCGGCGACCGCGAGCAGCAGGATGCTCGGCAGATAGACGCCGCCGATCGAGATTTCGCCGGTCATGCGGCCACTCCGTAAGCAGGTGCCAGATAAGGGGGCGCCGACGGGAACAGGTTGCGACGCAGCGAGGTCAGCGCGAGGACGCTCGTGCGGTGGCGATCCGGCGTGGATGCGGCCATCGCCGCCATCGCGGTGTCGATCCCGGCGAGCAGATAGAGCTCGGGGGGCGCAGGCTGGTTGGGGCGCAGTGCGCGGTAATGCGCGCCGATCCCGCGGAGAACCGGTGTGATCATCGCGGCTTCGTCGATCGAGCCGTCCATCCGCAACTGCTTGAGTTCGCCGACCGCGACGCCGACACGCAGATCGGTCAGCGCGTCGAGCAGCGGCTTGCCGGGATCCTCGCCCTGCAACGCGAGCCGCGGCGCGAGCAGGCCGATGCGGTCGAGCATCGTCGCGATCCAGCCCGCGGCATCGGGGCGGCGCATCGAATCGCTGCGTGCCGCCAGTTCGCGCCAGCCTGCGCGGATCAGACGCCGCGCGCTAGTGTCCGCGCCGATCGTCTGGAACAGGCCGACCGTAACCACCGCGAACAGCGTGCCGACCAGCTGGGCGATGCCGCCATTGATGAAGCTGTTGAAATCGCTGCCGAAGCGGTCGTTGAGGCCGACCGTGTTCAGTGCGCCGAGCAGCGCGCCGAGCGTCACGAGCAGCGTCGATGGCCGCGCGAGGTACATGCCGCCGATCAGCATGGGCGGCGCAAGTACGGCTGCCAGTGTCACGAAATCGGTCACGCGCGGCAGGATCGCGAAGGCGTAGACGGCCGATATGACCAGCCCGATGATCGTACCGTAGAAGAACGCCTTGATCGCCGGCGCTGGATCGTCGCTGTTGCCGAACAGTGCGCAGCACACGCCGGCGATGAGCACCGCGCCTGCCCCGTCCGCCCAGCCGGTGCCGATCCAGAAGACGCAGCCGAGCAGGATCGTCGCGACGGTGCCGGCAGCGGCGCGGAGTGCGATACCTCGATCGCGGTGGAGCGGCCGCTTGGCGATCCGGGCGAGCAGCCGCGCGACTGCGGGTGTAACCGGCGCGCGCGATGGCGACCGCATCTGATCCCGCAGGTCGCGCGCGTTGCGGTGCGCGTCGACCAGCTCGCCGAGCCGCGCGAGCAGGCTGAGCCGCAACGCGTCGCGCCAGATCAGCGTGTCGCCCACTG
This sequence comes from Sphingomonas faeni, assembly GCF_040407495.1. GTDB lineage: Bacteria > Pseudomonadota > Alphaproteobacteria > Sphingomonadales > Sphingomonadaceae > Sphingomonas > Sphingomonas faeni_D. Next base: position 572,906 of record NZ_JAPZPP010000003.1, read on the forward strand.
CCGGCTCGAGGGCGCGCGCCCGTTCGATCAGGGCGTCCGCGGTCGGGCCGCGGTCGGCCACGGGCGGCGGATCGCGCAACCATTCACGAACGTCCTCGATCAGCGCGAGCGATTCGGGGCGGGGTGCATCGGCACCGCGTTTGAGCTCGACGATCCGGTCGTCGACCGCGCTCGCCAGCGGCAGCAGCATCGACAGTTCGGCCTGCAACGCGCGCAGGGTCCGCGTACGCGGCAGCAGGCGTGCGGTGTCGAACGGCAGGTGGATCGACAGTTGGTGAAGCTCGTTGATGTCGAGCGCGAGCCGCCGACGATCGCGGTCGAGCGCGGCATCGGACGCGCCCGCCAGCGAGTCCCGCGACCAGCGTTCGGCATCCGCCAGGATCGCGTCGATCCGCGCGAGCAGCGTCGCCGTCACGGTCTGCGGGAAGACGAATCCGTGGATCAGGCTCCCGCAGAGAATGCCGATCGTGATCTCCTGCACGCGCAATGCGGCGATCGTGAACACCGCGCCCGGCGTCGTGACCGACGGAAACCCAATGATGCTGGCCGTATAGCCCGCCAGCAGGAACAGGTACGCGCGCGGCGTCCGGTCGAGCAGCGAGATATACAGGCACAGCCCGAGCCACAGCGCGAGACCGAGCGACAGAAGCTCGGGCGCGTTGACCAGGTTCGGCACCAGCACCACCGCGGCGGCCGCGCCAAGCACAGTGCCGGCGACGCGGAACACCGCCTTCGACAGCACCGCGCCCGCCAGCGGCTGCGCGACGATGTACGACGTCGTCACCGCCCAATAGGGACGCGTGAGACCGATCCTGAGCGCGATGTAATACGCCAGGAACGCCGCGATCAGGCATTTGACCGAGAAGAGCGCTTCCTTACCGCCGAACCGGGTGAGGTTCATCGCCCGCGATCCGCGATGAAACGTGCGCCCAGCCGTTCCGCGACGCGCAGTGCGGTGGCGAGATCGTCGTTGGAGACGCCGTCGAGCATCGCCGCGCGCAACGTCGCGAATTTCGCTTCGATCGTGGTGACGAGCGCGCGGCCGTGATCGGTGAGGCGGATACGGCTGACGCGCGCGTCGGCGGGGTCGCGACGACGCTCGACCAGGCCAGCCGCGGTCATCTGGTCGATCGAGCGGACCAACGAGGCCTGCGTCACGTCGAGCTGGGCGGCAAGGTCAGTCTGGCGCACGTCGTCGCCGAGCCGCCCGACCTGGATCAGCGCCCAACCCGTCGATGCGGAGACGTTCATGTCGCGCAGAGCACGATCCGCCGCCTGTCGCCACATCTTCGCGAGCGGGAGCAGCGTGCGGGCATAGGCGGATTCGAGAATGGCACGGGGGGAAGTCATTAGCGTGCTAAGTAATGGCGTTTACTTATGCTGCAATGCGGAATCGGTTTGTGACGGAAATGTTAAGAACGGCGTCGACAATCGCATCGTCATCCTGACGAAAGTCAGGACCCAGGGTAACGGGCGATGCACTCTGTGGCTCTGGGTCCTGACTTTCGTCAGGATGACGGAATAAGGCTTACGCGAGAAGCGCGGCAATCTCCGTAGCGATCTCGGCGGGCAGGCGCGACGCGCCATCCGTGACGGTCGATACCGTCGCCCAGCGCCCGAGCAACCCGGCTTGCGCCATCGCCGCGTAATTGGTTCGAACCCGGTCCTGCAGTCCGGTATCCGCCTCGTACGCATCGAACGCCTCGTCGGTGTAGGACCGCTTCCGCTTCTTCAGGATCAGCCCGCGGGCAATGGCTGCCGGCGTATCGAGATACACCGACAGGTCGGGCTTGGGCAGCGCGAACGACCCCGTTTCCAGCTCGGCGATCCATGCCATCATCGCATCGGCCTGGTCCGCGGGAACCTGCGCCGCCTGATACGCCATGTTCGAGGCGATATAGCGATCGAACACCACGACGTCGTTCGCCGCCATCGTCGCCAGCAGGTGATCGCGCGACTCCATTCGGTCCAGCGCGTACAGCACCGCCGCCGCCTTGGGCGACGTTCCGCGCGGCAGTGTGCCGGCGAGCATCGCGCCGAGCGCCCAGCCGCCGACCGTCTCGGTATAGCGCGGGAACGACACGACGTCGGCAGTGCGGCCGGCGGCGCGCAGTTGCTCGACCACCAGAGCCGAGGCGGTGGCCTTGCCCGCGCCGTCGGCGCCTTCGATTGCGAGGAGGAAGCTCATGGCGTCTGCCCTAGCAAGGCGGGGGCCCCTAGCAAGTCTTACCGACTGACCAGAGCCTGCAAATCGATCAGTCCGCGCAGCAAGGACGTGCCGCCCGGCGAGGCGATGTAGCGTGGCGTCCAGTTCGGCCGGAATTTCTCCTTGTACGCACGCAGGCCGGCAAACCCGTAGAAGCGCTCGCCGTGGCGGAACAGGAACGCCGCCACCTTCGACCAGGTCGGCGACAGCCGCCGCGCCTCGATCCCCGACAGCGGCGCCATCCCCAGCGAGAAATGGCGGTAGCCATGCTCGTGGCCCCACAGCATCAGCCGGGTGAACAGGAAGTCCATCCCGCCCTGGGGCATGTCCTCGGCGTGACGCATCAGGTCGACCGACAGTTCCTGCCCGTTCGGCGTGCCCCAGACATTGGCGAACGCAACGATACGCCCCTCGATGCGGACCACCGCGCAGTCGAACCTGGCCATATACTTCGGCTCGAACCGGCCGACGCTGAAGCTCTTCTCGGCATGATCCTTGTCGGCCAGCCACCAGTCGGAAATCGCCTGCAATTCGGGGATGATCGCCGGCATCTCGGCGGCCGGCACGACCGCGAACTGCGCGCCCGCGCGTTCCGCGACCCGCGCCGCCTTGCGGACGCTGCGCATCTCGGGTGTCTCCAGCGTGAAGCCATCGAGCTCGACCGTCGCTTCCTCGCCATATTTGACCAGCTTCAACCCCATCTCGATCGCGATCGGTACGATGCGCAGGCCGATCTGGTACAGCAGCAGCCGTCCCTGTGCGGCGTCGGCGCGGGCGCGGATCGCCCAGAGGAGTTCCGACCACGCCTCGGCTGGGCCGACCGGGTCGCCGATCACGATCCAGCTTGCGCCCTTGACCTGGTACATCAGGAACGCGTCGCCGCTGTCCGACACCAGGAAGCGCTTGTCGCCGGTGAAGGCCAGCATCGCGTCGGTCCGGTCGGCATGCGCGAGCGCGGCGGTCGCGATGTCCTCGGGCAGCGTGTCGTGGACGACCGGCACGGGCGCCGCCGCGAACAGCCGCCAGATCGCCGCGGCGATCAGCAGCAGTCCGACCGCCAGACTCGTGCGGAGGAAGCGCGAGGCGTTGGCGTTGGTCTCGAACTCCCACCACAGATCGCTCGAATAGCCGACACGGCGATACGCGAAGAACCCGATCAGCACCGACAGACCGATCGCCGCGCCGACGCCGACCAGCCATTCGGGCGACAGCGGCTCCGCGGTCAGCCGCGTCCGCCGGTAGAACGCCGCGCGCGTCCATTGCAACGCGGCCGCGGTCAGCAGCAGGATCGTCGCCTCTTCGTAATCGAGACCCTTGGCGAGCGACAGCAATGCGCCGGCGACCAGCAACAGCCGCGCCGCCCAGAACGCGCCGTCGAGCCGCCGGTACAGCCCGAGCGCGACCAGCAACAGCATCACGCCGACCAAGCTCGCGGCGACGTGCGCCATTTCGCTGATCGGCAGTGGCAGGATCGTCGCCAACGTGTCCATCCGGCCCGGCGCGGCGGGGAGCGCCCCGGATACCAGCAGCATCGCCCCGCTCAGAAAGACCAGCACGCCGAGCAGGAGCGGTGCGAGGGGCAGCGCGATCGCCAGCGGATCGGTCCCTCGACCGCGCCACTGGCGCCCCTCGTGAAACGCCATCAGCACCGCGGCGAGGATCAGCGGCGCGACATAATAGATGATCCGGTAGGCGAGCAGGGCCGCGAGCACCGTCGCATTGTCCTGCGGCATCGTCGCGATGATCACCGCCTCGAACACGCCGAGGCCGCCGGGTACATGGCTGATCAACGCGACGACGATCGCGACCGCATAGCCGAGGAACAGCACCGGATAGAGTTCCGGCGAGGCGTTGGGCAGCAGCACGAACAGCGCCGCGCTGGCGGTGGCGAGGTCGACCGTCGAGACCAGCAGCAGCGCGAGCGCCTGGCGCCAGTTGGGCAGCGGCAGCCGCCAACCTAGCAGCCCGATCGATCCGCCTTGCCGATGGCGTAGAACGATGCCCAGCATGACGAGCGGCAGGCCGATGCCGATCGTCCGCTCCAGCAGCGGTGGCATCGTCCACGTCACGATCGGCAGCGTCCCCGGATGGATCGCCATCGACAGGCACGCGACGGTGATCACCCCCGCCCAGAATGTCACGCCCGCGATGAGGACGACGCGGGCGACGGCGGCTTCGTCGAGACCCGCGCGGCTGTAGACGCGGTAGCGCGCCGAGCCGCCGGTCAGCATCGCAAGCCCCAGATTATGACTGATCGTATAGCTGGTGAACGACGCGACGGCCGCGGTGCGCCACGGCAGCGGGTGGCCGATTACTTTCAGCGCGATCGAATCATAGAAGGTCAGCGCGATATAGCTGACGACGGTCAGCCCGATCGCTACCGACAGCTGCGACCAGCCGAGCGCGGAGAATGCCGCGCGAACCTCGGACAGGCGGATCTCGGCGGTCAGCTTGTGGATCGCTGCAAAGCCGAGCACCGCGACGACCAGTACCGCCAGTGCGATGAGCATGCCCCGGCGATGCGCGACCCAGTCGCGAATCCGGATGACCAACGGCCGGGTTGTCATTGGATCAACCGCGGTGCCAAGTCTGCGTCTTGCAGAGGAACCCGCCGATCAGGCAGCCCTTCACGTCGATCGTGTTGGTGTCGACCAGAGTCAGCGTCGATCCGAACGTACGGCCCATGTCGGGGACGAAAATCTGGCCGGACCATTTGTTGCGACCGCTCGGGCGATATTCGCGGAGCAATGCCGTACCGATGAGTTTCGCAGTGCCGCCGTCACGGGCATCGGCCTGGGCCTCGTCATTGGCGCGGATCACCCAGCCGCACAATTTATCGCCACAGGCGCCGGTCTTCACGGCGACGCTGTTCTTCGGATTGTGCCAGACGCCTTCCACGGGTGAAGCGGGGGCGGGGCTTCCCGCTACCATCGCGAGCGCCAACATTGCAGGAATCATCGGTCGAACCTCAATCCGCGAAAACGAACCGCGCCAACACTCCGTAGAGTGCATTGGCGTCGCGGTGAAGCGGGTGTCCGCCCGGTAGTGCGACGCGGCGCGCATTGGGCTGCGTCAGCAACGGGCACAGGCTGCCGACTTCCTCCACGCCCTGCACGCACAGCAACGGTGCCCAGGTCAGCTGCCGCGCGGTCGGCCTCGCATCGACGGTCGGGGTAAAGAGATCGAACACCTCGCTCGGCGACGCGCGGAACTGAACGGTGTCCTCGGGCACGATCAGCGCGACCTTGGCGATCTTGGCGCGCAGTTCGGGGGCGAGATCGACCAGACCGACGTGCAGCATGTCCGCACCGAACGACTGGCCGATCAGCACCACCCGGTCGGTATGGCCCAACCGCAGCGCGCTCTGTTCGGCGCGGGCGATCAGCGTCGTGATGTCCGCCGGCGTGCGCGTCGTGCGCAGATAGGTCAGCGTGTTGACCGCGACCACCGGCACGCCGTCCGCCGCCAGCCGCTGCGCGATCTGCGGCGCCAGGCCGATCTTGTAGCCAAGGTCGCCGGTCAGCAGCACCGCGGCGAACGGCCGGCGCGGCCCGGTCGGGTAGACATCGGTGAACAGCGCCCCGCCGAAATAGCCGAGCCATCCCATGAACCCGGTCGCGGCAACGGCAAACGCGGCCAGCGCCAGCAGGGATCGGTGGAACCACGTCATTCGCAACCGATTGCACCGGAGCAAGTGATCGGCACGTGGAGCACGAATGACGTTTTCGTCATGCACTTCAACGACATCGTCGCGATCTCCTCCCTGGTGGAAGATCGTAAACCTAGGCCTCACACCTCTTCGGGATCGTGCGCCAACCGCTCGTGGTGACGGATCACCTCGTCGATGATGAAGCGCAGAAATTTTTCGGAAAACTCAGGATCGAGCTGCGCTTCCGCCGCCAGATGGCGCAATCGGGCGATCTGGCGCTCCTCGCGGCCAGGATCCGCGGCAGGCAGGCCGTGCGTCGCCTTGTGCCGTCCCACCGCCTGCGTGACCTTGAAGCGCTCGGCGAGCATGTGGATCAGTGCCGCATCGATATTGTCGATGCTCTGGCGGTATCCGGTCAACAGGTCGTCAGCCACCTAAACACCCTTTCGTTGGTTCGGCGCGCCTTTTGCGGCGATGTGGCGGGATCGGCAAGGCGTTGCGGGGCAGACCAAGGTGGGCCGACGCCCGGCAAGGGTTGCTTTGCAGGGGCATAGGCGTCAGAGGCTCGGGGAGATGAGCGCTACCGTCCACCGCCTCGAAACCGTACGTGCCAATCCCGAGTCTCAGCCGTCGCTGGACCCGATGGTCAAACTCGTGACCGGCGACATGGATCAGGTCAATGCGGTGATCCGCGGCCGGATGCAGTCCGAGATTCCGTTGATCCCCGAACTCGCCGGTCACCTGATCGCGGGTGGGGGCAAGCGGATGCGGCCGATGCTGACGCTCGCAAGCGCGCAACTGATCGGCTATTCCGGCACGCAGCATCACCTGCTCGCCGCCGCGGTCGAGTTCATCCACACCGCGACGCTGCTTCACGACGACGTCGTCGACGGCTCGGACCTGCGCCGGGGAAAACGCACCGCCAACATCATCTGGGGCAACCCCGCCAGCGTGCTGGTCGGCGATTTCCTGTTCAGCCGCAGTTTCGAGCTGATGGTCGAGGCGGGCAGCCTCAAGGCGCTGAAGATTCTGTCCTCGACCAGTGCGGTGATCGCCGAGGGCGAGGTCAACCAGCTTACTGCCGCACGCCGCGTCGATCTCGGCGAGGAGCGCTATCTCGACATCATCGGCGCGAAGACCGCCGCGCTGTTCGCCGCTGCCTGCCGGATTTCGGCTGTGGTCGCCGAGCGTCCCGAAGCCGAGGAGGCCGCGCTCGATGCGTATGGCCGCAACCTCGGCATCGCGTTCCAGCTGGTCGACGACGCGATCGACTATGTCTCGGACGCGGACACGATGGGCAAGGATGCCGGCGACGACTTCCGCGAAGGGAAAATGACGCTTCCGGTGATCCTCGCCTACGCCCGCGGATCGGCCGAGGATCGTGCGTTCTGGAAGGACGCGGTCGAAGGTCGCCGTGACAGCGATGCCGACCTGCAACATGCGATCCGCCTGATCCGATCGACCCGCGCGATCGACGACACCTTCGCCAGAGCCCGTCACTACGGCCAGCGTGCAATCGACTCGATCGGAGGCTTCCCGAATGGCGAAGCCAAGGACGCGATGATCGAAGCCGTCGAGTTCGCGGTCGCCCGCGCATACTGACGGACTAGAGGGTCGCTGATCCAGTCTGTGGCAGCTTAGGCTCGGCAGCGTCCGGTTTCTTGGCGAACAGGGCGCGGTCGGCGGGGCCGAACGCGTATTTCCACAGGATATAGAGGTAAGTCGCGGCGATCGCGGGTTCGCCGATCGCCAGTTCGACCCATTCGTAGCGCTTGGGAAGCGCGGTGAAGCCTGCCCCCACCACGATCGCGGCCAGCGCGGCCCAGATCAGCGGCCAGCGCCAGGGCGAGACGCTGGCGCCGAGCAGATGGCCGAGCAGCTTGGACTTGATGATCGACGTGATGCCTACCGACAGCATCAGCGCGATCGCCGGGCCTGCTGCCTGATAGTTGATCGGGTAACCCAGCGCGCGGATCGTGAAGATCAAAGCGAAGCTGAGGCCGACCTGGAACGCGAGCATCGCCGCCGAGATCATCAGATTGCGGTGGCGGGCGATGTAGACGAGCGCGGATTCGCTGACCGCGCCGGTCGAGGCGAGCACTTCGGCGGTGAGCAGGAACGCGAGCGCGGCGGTGCCGGCGACGAACTGCGGGCCGACCACACCCATCACCGCTTCGCCAGGGATCGAGCCCATCAGCGCGAGCCCGCCTTGCGCGGCCATAATCCAGAACGCGACCTGTCGGACCTGGTTCGCGATCGCTGCGCGGTCGTTGATCGCGAGGCTGTGGGTGATGACGGGGCCGAGGATCGGGTCGAAGCTGGTCTTCAGTTTTTGCGGCAAGCTCGCGACCTGCTGCGCCATGTAATAGATGCCGACCACCTTGGGCTCGAACATCACGCCGAGGATGAAGCGGTCGACGTTGCGGCTGCCCCATTCGAGGATGTCCGCGCCGGCGAGCGGCACGTTGGCGCGGGCGAGCGTGTAGAGCGGGCGGAGCTGCGGTTTCCAACCGCGCGGCACGCCGTAGCTGCGCAGGAACGGCACGAGGCTGGCGATCAGCGCTGCCGTCATCGATGCGACGTAGCTGAGGACTAGGCCGTCACGTATCGTGAAATAGGAGAACGCCCAGGCGGCGATCGAGATCGTCCACGGCTCGACCACCGCGCGCGCAGTCACCGCTGCCTTGACGTTGAGGCGGTAGGCGAGCGCGGCGAGGCTGACGTCGGACCAAGCGATCGCGACGATGATCAGCGGCAGGAACCGGTCGAGCCCGGTGATCGCGCTGTTCGGATACATGATCTGCGGGAAGGTGCAGAGCACCGCGCTGGCGATGAGGGAGGCGACGAACGCCACCGCCATCGCGTCCCACACGACGTTGGCGTGCGGGCGGTCGGCGCTGCTGAGCGCTTGCGCGAGACCGCGTTTCAGGCCGAGCGTGGCGAGCAGCGCGGCGAGTTCGACGACCACGACTGCGATCGCGAAGCGGCCGACGAGGTCCGGGCCGTAGATACGGCCGGCGATGAACAGGAACGGGATCCGCGCGGCGAGGCGGAGGACGAAGCCGGCGATGTTGGTCCGACCGCCCTTGGCGAGCGTGTCGATATCCTGCGTGGCTTCGGTCACTCTTCCCCCCTCCCTGGAAGGGAGGGGTAGGGGGTGGGTTGGCCCGTGAGGTTTGGTTGCGCCTGCCTCGAGCCGACCCACCCCCGGCCCCTCCCTTCCAGGGAGGGGGGAAGGTTTTCCGGCATCGGCTGGCTCAATGCGCCGCTCCCCAGCTAAGGCCGGTGCCTATCTCGATACCGAGGGGGACGTCGAGCGTCACCGCGGGTTGCGCGGCGTTCGCCATGACCTGCTCGATCACGGGCTTGGCCGCGGCGACGTCACCTTCCGGCAGTTCGAACACGAGTTCGTCGTGGACCTGGAGGAGCATGCGGACGTTCGGCAGCTCCGCTTCGAGCAACGCCGGCCCCATCCGCACCATCGCGCGCTTGATGATGTCGGCGCTCGTCCCCTGGATCGGCGCGTTGATCGCGGCGCGTTCGGCGCCCTGGCGTTCGTGCTGGATCTTCGAGCGGATGCGCGGGAAGTGCGTTTTGCGCCCGAATAGCGTGGTGGTGAAGCCGCTCGCGCGAACGCTCTCGGTCGTCTCGACGATGTAATTAGAGATGCCGGGGAAGCGGTCGAAATAGCGGTCGATCATCGCTTGCGCCTCGTCCGCCGACACGTCGAGCCGACCCGCCAGACCCCAGCGTGAGATGCCGTAGAGGATCGCGAAGTTGATCGTCTTCGCGCGGCCGCGGGTGTCGCGGTTGACCTCGCCGAACAGTTCCTGTGCCGTCAGCGAGTGGATGTCGTCGCCGTTCGCGAACGCGGCCTTCAGCGCGGGGACGTTGGCCATGTGCGCGGCCAGCCGCAGCTCGATCTGCGAGTAATCGGCGGCGAGGATGACGTTGCCGGGTTCCGCAACGAACGCGTCGCGGATCTGGCGACCGATCTCGGTGCGGATCGGGATGTTCTGCAGGTTGGGATCGGTCGACGACAGCCGGCCGGTCTGCGCGCCGGTCAGCGAATAGGACGTGTGGACGCGGCCCGTCGCCGGGTTGATCTGCGCCTGCAACGCGTCGGTGTAGGTCGATTTCAGCTTCGACAACTGGCGCCAGTCGAGCACCTTCCGCGCGATCACTGCGCCGGGTGAATCCTTGTCCGCGGCGATCCGTTCGAGTTCGTTGACGTCGGTCGAATAGACGCCGGACTTGCCCTTGCGGCCGCCCTTGATGCCCATCTTCTCGAACAGCACGTCGCCCAGTTGTTTGGGGCTGCCGATCGTGAACGGCGCGCCGGCGAGCGCGTGGATTTCGGTTTCCAGGCTCGCCATCTGGCCGGCGAACTCGGTCGAGAGCTTCGACAGTTTGGCGGCGTCGACCTTGATCCCGTGCATTTCCATCTGCGCGATGACGGGGACGAGCGGACGGTCGACCATCTCGTAGACGCGGGTCGAACCTTCCGCGGGCAGGCGGCGCTTGAACCGGCGCCAGAGGCGGAGCGTCACGTCGGCATCCTCGGCGGCGTAGCGCGTGGCGGCCTTCAGGTCGATTTCGTTGAAGGTCCGCTGCGTCTTGCCGGTGCCGACGACGTCCTTGAACGCGATGCAGCTGTGCGAGAGATGCGTGGCCGCGAGTTCGTCCATGCCGTGGCCGTGGAGGCCGGCGTCGAGATCGAAGCTCATCACGATCGTGTCGTCGAACGGCGCGATCTGTACGCCGCCGGTCGACGCATAGGCGCGGCCGAGGACGATCATGTCGTATTTGAGGTTGTGGCCGATCTTGAGGACGCTCGGGTCCTCCAGCAACGGCTTCAGTTTCTCTAGCACGAGCGCGCGATCGAGCTGGACCGGGTTCTCCGCGAGCAAATCCGTTCCGCCATGTGCGATAGGTACGTAGCAGGCGAGGTTCGGATGCAGCGCCATGCTAACCCCGACGAGGTCCGCGCGCGTGGCGTCTATGCCGGTCGTCTCGGTGTCGATCGCGATCCAGCCCTGGTGCTTGGCCACAGTGATCCAGCGATCGAGTGCGGCTTCGTCGACGACGGTTTCATAGTCGTCGTGCTTGCAGGGCTCGTCCTCGTCGAACTCGGCCGTGCTCGCCGGTTCCGCGACGGGGGCTTCGGCGACCGCGGAAAGCTTCGCGATCAGCGACTTGAAGCCGTGATGTTCGAGGAACGCGCGAAGGGGGGCGTCGGGGATGCCCTTGAGTTCGAGATCTTCGAGCGGTTCGGGCAGCGCGACGTCGCATTTGAGCGTGACGAGGACCTTCGACAGGCGTGCCATCTCGGCATGCTCGATCAGGTTGTCGCGCAGCTTGCCCTTCTTCATGCCGTCGGCGGCGGCGAGCACGGATTCGAGATCGCCGTGTTCGAGGATCAGTTTTGCCGCAGTCTTCGGGCCGACGCCGGGCACGCCGGGGACGTTGTCGACGCTGTCGCCCATCAGCGCGAGCACGTCGCCGAGCTGCGCGGGCGAGACGCCGTGGAATTTCTCCGCGACATGCTCCGCGCCGAGCCGGCGGTTGTTCATCGTGTCGTACATGTCGAGCCCGGGCTCGATCAGCTGCATCAGGTCCTTGTCGGACGACACGATCGTGACTTCCCAGCCTTGGGCCAGCGCGGCTTTAGAATAGCAGGCGATGATGTCGTCGGCTTCTAGGCCTTCGGTCTCGATGCACGGCAGCGAGAAGGCACGCGTGGCGTCGCGGATCATCGGGAACTGGGGGACGAGGTCCTCGGGCGGGGGCGGACGCTGCGCCTTGTACTTGTCGTAGAGATCGTTGCGGAAGGTCTTCGACGATTTGTCGAGGATGACCGCCATGTGGGTCGGGCCGTCGGCGGCGTGGACCTCGTCTGCTAGCTTCCACAGCATCGTCGTGTAGCCGTACACCGCGCCGACCGGCTCGCCATGCTTGTTGGTGAGCGGCGGCAGCCGGTGATAGGCGCGGAAGATATAGCCGGAGCCGTCGACGAGATAGAGATGGGGCATCGCGCGCGGTCTAGCGGATGCGCGCGCCTGCACCAATGGGCGAAGCGTGGTTGTTGGGTATCAGGTGGGGAGAAAAGCGGTGGGGTGTTTTGCTCCGCTTTAACCGATCAGAATAGGCTCCACCCCGGCGGAGGCCGGGGCCCAATTGGAAAGGTGGTCGTAACGGCGCGCTGCGCTTCGTTATCACCCTCCTTCAATTGGGCCCCGGCCTTCGCCGGGGTGGAGGTGTGGTGGTAGCGGAGGTTTGGGGCGTGCCCGTCATCTCGATCCTCCCCCGCCAGGGGGAGGTGGCGCCGCAGGTGACGGAGGGGAGGGTACGGAACAGCGGTTACCCTGTCCTCCCCCTCCGTCTGGCAAGTGCCAGCCACCTCCCCCTGGCGGGGGAGGATTGATAGAGCCGGCCTACTTCTTGATGAGCCCGATCTCGACCAGTCTCTCGTACAGGTAATCATGCGCTGTAATCGGGTTCGGATAGCGGTTCGCGTTGTCCGGCGTGATCGTGCCCGGCAGCGTCTCGATCAGGAAGTCCGGCGCCGGATGCAGGAAGAACGGCATCGAGTAGCGCGAGTGGCCGCGGCGCTCGGGGGGCGGGTTGACGACGCGGTGCGTGGTCGAGGGCAGCACGTTGTTGGTCAGCCGCTGGAGCATGTCGCCGACGTTGACGACCATCGCGCCCTCGGGCGGCTTGATCGACAGCCAGCGATCGTTGGCACGATCGAGCAGTTCGAGCCCGGCTTCCTCGGCGCCGAGCAGCAGCGTGATAAGGTTGATGTCCTCATGCGCGCCGGCGCGGACGCCCTCGGCGTCGGCGGGGATTGGCGGATAATGCAGCAGGCGGAGGATGCTGTTGCCGTCCTTCACCGCCGGATCGAACCAGTCGGGCTTGAGCTTCAGGTGGCGCGCGATCGCGGACAGGAGCTTGTCGCCGGCGCGGTCGAACGCGGCGAACAGTTCGAGAAAGACCGGCTTGAAGCCCTCGGGTCGGGTCGGCCAGACGTTCGGCGCCATCGTGTTCGCATAGCGATGACCCTCGGGGAGTTCGCGGCCGACGTGCCAGAATTCCTTGAGGTCGACGACCTTGGCGTCCTTGGCGATCTCGGTCTTGAACGGCGTGTAGCCGCGCGCGCCGCCGCCGCCGGGGATGTGATAGCCGCGCTTCTCGTCCTCGGGCAGGTCGAACAAGAGTTTAGTTTCGGCCCAGGCGCGCTCAATCAGGTCGGCGGGGATGCCGTGATCGGCGACGATCGCAAAGCCGTAGCGCTCGAACGATTCGCCGAACGCGGCGGCGAAACCGTCGGGGTCGGTGTCCTGCATGGCGAGGCTGAGCGTCGGGACCTGGGCGGCGGGCGTATCGAGCATGGGGTGCGTGTCCGGTTTGGGGGATGCCCGACATAGGCGATCGGGGGTGGCGTGCCAAATGCCTGGATTGGGGTGGGGCGAGATTTCAATCCTCCCCCGCCAGAGGGAGGTGGCACCGAAGGTGACGGAGGGGAGGACACGGAACTTACGTGTTCGCTTACCGCCCCCTCCGTCTGGCAAGCGCCAGCCACCTCCCCCTGGCGGGGGAGGAATGCAGATTCAGCCGCTGATGACGATCGTGCCGGTCGCCTTGTCCTTGCCGTCGGGCGCGAGTTCGAGGCGGAAGGGTTTGTTCTCGTCGGTTGTGCCGATCAGATTCGGGCCTTCCGCGTGCACTTGGTAGCCGACCTTGCCGAGCCGCTGTGCGAACCAGTCGCGGACGATCGTCGGGGTGGCGGGGCTGGCGAACGCTACGCGCAACCCGCCGGCCTTGTCGTCGCCGACGATGTTGAGCGTCTTGATCGACGATCCCGGATACAGCCGCACGCCGTTGAGATCGAAATTGCCGGTGTCGATCTTGATCTTCGGCAGCTTCACCGAGCCCTGGAAGCCGGGCACGTCGATCTTCATTTCGCCGGTCTCGCCGTTGATCGCGCCGAGGACGTTCCCGCCATCGGCGTTGATCGAGACCGACGCGCCCTCGTTCGAGCGATCGCAGGCGGACAGAGCGAGCAAGCTGGTAAGGCCTACAACAGCGGTAAAGAGCGTACGGATCATGACTGTCTCCGAAGTGTGTTGTTCTGACAATACAGATAGGGGGCGTCGACCTATCGCGCAATCATCTCCGAACTGCGCCGGTTAGCGGGTTCCGCAAGACCGGCCGAGCGGGTAAAGGCGCACGCATCATGCAGACCCAGGATCCACAATCCGACGCGCCAGCGATGCGCGGCGCGCCGATCGGTTTCGTCGAGTTCGTCGCGCTCGTCGCCTCGTTGATGTCGCTGACCGCGCTCGGTATCGACTCGATGCTGCCAGCGCTGCCGGCGATCGGCGACTCGCTCGGCGTCGCGACCGAGAACGGGCGGCAGTTCGTCGTCACCGCGTTCGTGATCGGCTTCGGCGTGGCGCAGCTCGTCCACGGGCCGCTTGCGGATCGGTTCGGGCGGCGGACGGTGCTGCTGTGGTCGCTCGTCTTGTACATCATCGCCAACGTTGCCTGCGCGACCGCGGGCAGCTTCACGCTGCTGCTGGCGGCTCGGGCGTTCGGCGGGGCGGTGATCGCGGCCGCCCGTGTGGCGACGATCGCGCTGGTCCGTGACTGCTATCACGGGCGGGCGATGGCGCGGGTGATGTCGATCGCGTTCATGGTGTTCATGATCGTCCCGATATTGGCGCCGACGTTCGGCTGGACGGTGCTCCAGTTCGGCGATTGGCGCGCGATCTTCTGGACGGTCGCGGTGCTGACACTGGGGGTGCTGATCTGGTTCTATCTGCGGATGCCGGAGACGCTGGCGCCCGAGAACGTCCTGCCGATCACGCCGGGGCGCATCTTCAGCGATTGGCGCCAGACGCTGAGCGATCGCAATTCGCTCGGCTACACGCTCGCCTCGACCGCGTTGATGGGCGCGCTGTACGGCTATCTCAACTCGATTCAGCAGATCATGGCGGACGTGTTCCACAAGCCGACGTTGCTCGCGCTGATCTTTGCGACGACGTCGGTGACGATGGCGGCGTGCAATCTGCTCAACTCGCGGATCGTGATGCGGCTGGGGACGCGGTTGATCAGCCACGGGGCGCTGTCGGTGCTGATCCTGGTGTCGCTCGTCCACCTGTTCGCGATTCAGATCGGGTTCGAGACGTTGGTCAGCTTCGCGGTGTTCCAGGCGCTGACGCTCGGCTGTTTCGGGCTGGCGACGTCGAACTTCTCGGCGATGGCGATGGAGAATATGGGGCGGATCGCGGGTACCGCGTCGAGCGTGCAGGGGTTCCTGAGCGTCACCGTCGGCGCGGTGTTCGGTGCGCTGATCGGGCAGGCGTTCAACGGCACGACGGTGCCGCTGGTCGGTGGGTTCCTGCTGGCGGGACTCGCCGCGCTCGTCTCGATCCTTGTCACCGAACGCGGGCGCTTGTTCCGCCCTGCGTCGACCGCGCCCGTCCGCGCTTGAAGGAACCACCGGCCACGTCCACCGTTCGCATCCGGTAGGCCTGCATCGTGCGGGCGTCCTGGAACGAGGGAGTGTGACCATGGGCGGACATCAGGTGCCGAGTGCCGGTTCGGGCGACGACGGCTATGACGAAGAGGGCTATGACGAGAGCCAGCGCGCCGAGATCCTAGAGGCAACGCGCAACGGGCCGAGCGACGGCGTCATCCTGACCGATCTCGATCCCGATCTGGGCGAAGACGACACCGACGACGAGTCGATCGACGAGACCAAGATGGACTCCGAAGACGTCGGCGAGAGCGATGCCTCGGTGACGATGGACGAAGACGACATGGACGAGGACGACGTCCAGGACGAACTCGACGACGACACGATCGATGACGACGAAGACCTGAAGGATGCCGACGATGTCGCGCTGAAGCCCTGAACGATCCGCGACGCGCCTGTAGCGGGCGCGTCGCCCTCAGCCTGCGGCGTTGGCAAGTATCGCGAGATCCTCCATGTTGAACGTGGCGCCGACAGCGTCGGTCGATTGTTCCACCGTATTGCCCGAAGTCGCGTTCGTCGCGGCTGGTTCCGGTGCATCGTTGGCCACGTCATAGGCCGTCCACACGATCCCCGCCGACCAGAAGAGCGCCGCCCAGCGGCTTCGGAACAGGCGTGAAAACCCCATCCATGCTGCATTGCACACCGGTGGTCACCAGTCGGTAAACAGACGGCGTTAACACGCGGCTTTCTGCTTTTTGCCGCTTTTCCGCTGTATTCCTGCCTAGTACGCCCCAACGCGGCCACGGTTCGTTCATCCAAATGACAGGAACCGTTGCTGTAACGCAACACAGCGGAACAGTTCCCTGAATGTGACGTTTTTTGTGCAACCATGTGCCCGCCGGCCTGTTTCGACATGCCTGGACCAACCGACGCACCGTGCAGTCGGGGATCCACGCAACACTCGAGATAAGGTCACACGCATGCGTAAGCTTTCCCTGGCAATCGCCCTCGCCGCCGCAACGGTCGCAGTTCCCGCCTTCGCGCAGGACATGTCGGCACCGGCCCCCGTCGACAACAGCGCGCAGCCCGGCGAGGCAGCAGCACCGGACGGCTCGAAGGCATTCGGCATCGAGCCGTACTTCGGCGTCATGGGCGGCTGGGAGCAGTTCGATAACGAGCGCGGCCACAACATCCCGCAGGCGCTGAACGCTGACAACACGATCCGTCGCGGGTACAAGCCATCGGGCTCGCTGGTCCAGGGCGTCGTAGGCGTGAACGTACCGCTCGGCCCGGTCTTCGTCGGTGTCGAAGGCAACGCGATCAAGGGCATCGATGGCAACATCGATTGGGAATACGGCGCAGCAGGCCGCTTCGGCTTCCGCGCTGGCGACAGCGGCATCTTCTACGGCAAGGTCGGCTACCAGTGGGTCAATTTCGACCATTTCTCGGGCCGCTCGACCAACGGTGGCGACACCGGTCGTGACTACGGCGCGATCACCTACGGCATCGGCGCAGAAGTCGGTCCGCAGAGCATCGGCCTGAAGGGCATCACCGGCAACGCAGGCTTCCGCATCCGCGCCGAGGTCAACACCTTCGGCGACGCGCAGAGCTTCCGTCCGATGCTCGGCATCATCACGCACTTCTAAGCCTTTGCCTCGCAAGAGGTTCAAGCTGGACGCGTAACGGGGGCGGGGAGTGGCTAGGGCCATTTCCCGCCCTTCGTGTGTCTGGCCCGCTTGGGCGTCGGTGCGCGAGCTATCGCATGCGTAGGCGCTCGCCCGGCGATCGCAGGCGTGGGCGTATTGGCGCCGGATTGGATACGTTCTGAACTGCGTCGAACCGGGCATGTCGGGCTAGCGTAGAAAAGCGGAGTATCGGGCGTTTCACACGGCGCGGAGATTGCCGCTGCCGATTTTCGTCGCAGACGTCGCTTGGGCGATGTTCACGATGCGTTCGCCTCGTTTCTGACTCCGCTCGGCGCAAGTCGACTCGCCGAGCAGGTGACATCCTCGCGCGCGCGCGTACGCGCGACGGACGATGGAGTATGTGTTTGATTTCATGCGGTTGCTGAGTGGCGATCGTGCCGGTGCCACGCGCCGAGGTGGGGCGGGCCGCAGTGCCGCGCCGGGGGTGCTGCTGCAGCTCCGCCTGGTGTTTTACGGCGTGCTGCTCGGGCTGATGATGCCGGTGATCCGCCAGATCGACTGGTCGGCGCTGCTGCCGCCCGGATTGAAGATCGAATGGCCGACCGGGTTCGGCATCGCCTGGCCCGCCGGGCATCTGCGCGTGCCGGGTGGCTGGGGTTGGGGGGCGGACGCTGCGAAGGCGGAGGCGTCGGCCGCTGCGGCCGCAGCCGCCGGTGCGGCGACGAAGGCCGGTGCCGCCGCCACCGCCACCGGCGCGCTCGCCACCGCGGCGGGGGTCGCCAGTGCGGCGTCGACCGTTGCGGCGGCGGCGTCCGCGCTGTCGGGGGGAAAGGCGGTCTCCGCGCGCTTCACGATCTGCGGCCACGCCAAGCGGATCGACTGCATGGTCGACGGCGACACGTTCTGGATGGCGGGCACCAAGATCCGCATCGCCGACATCGATACGCCGGAGACCCACCCGCCGCGCTGCGCCCGCGAAGCGCGGCTGGGGCAGGCGGCGACGCTGAAGATGCAGTCGCTGCTCAACGCCGGCCCCTTCACGCTGACCCCGATCAAGCGCGACGTCGACCGCTATGGGCGGAAGCTGCGCATCGTCGAGCGCGACGGGGAGTCGCTGGGCGCGGTCCTAGTCCGCCACGGACTCGCGCGCCACTATGGCGGCGGCAAGCGCTCGCCTTGGTGTGGATGGGGCTAGGCTTACCGGACAGCCGATGTTGCGCTATGATCGATCCATGGCCACGCACGTCGATGAGTTCGAAAAGCTGGAAGCCGGTCACGGTACGGTCGACCATGGCTATGAAAGTTGGAAACGCGCGAAGATCGAGCGCGGCCTGAGGCAGGCGCAGGATCGGTCGTCGATGATCCCGGTCGAACAGGTGCTACGCGACCTGACGATTGACGGTTAACTTCACGCCCCAAGCGCGCGATGACCTTGGCGCAATTCGCGACTGGATCGCTGAAAATGACGCCAGAGCCGCGGAACGAGTGGTTGTCCGCATCGTGCAGACGGCGATGATGTTCGGGCAATTCCCGCTTCTAGGTCGTGCTGGGCAGGTCAGCGGAACGCGGGAGTTCTCGGTCGTCGGACTACCATATCTGATCGTCTATTCTCTTGCCGCCGATAGTGACATCGATGTGCTGACTGTAGTGCTTAAGCGTCGACGGTATCCTGCCGATTGAAAAAAAACAGGGTCTTTAGGGGTCAGGCGGCGGAGAATGCCTGTTCGTCCGTCAGACCTAGACGGAGATGGAGACTGTCAGCCGACAATTCGAACCCGTTGGGCCAGGCGAGCGCGCCGCCTTCGATAAAGGCGCGGGCGAAATAGGCCGGGTTGGAAAGAGGACGCGTCATGACTGTGTCGCGTGCGATGAGATCGGCGGCCGAACAGAGCGCCGCAGCGCCATCCGAAAACACGAGCTGTAGGGCGTCGTCACCTTCTACGGTTACGCGGACGAGTTTAATCATCGAGGTCTGCACCGGCGATCATCTCCAGCGGCAACTGGTCTACGCCGCGCTTCCAGTTTGCCATGAGTTCTGGTGTGTGGTCGAGAGCCCTTAGCTGCACGATCCCGTTGGCGGATTCCCTTGGCTCGGTATGGCGAAATTGGTCCAACATCCATTGCGGCATAAGAGGGAACGGCTTTGATCCGCAACGCAATGGATCCCGAAACAGATCCGGGTGACGGAGTGTCGGGAATATGGATCAATCAACGACGAAAACAGCGTGTAGGTATCCGGACTAATCCAGATCCCTACACGCTGCGTTTGGCGACTTTGCGCCTGACTAATCAGCGTCCGGCGCTTAGCTCTTCTGGTTCTGCGACAGGACAGACGCCGCTAGAATACGAGCTTGTGCGGGAGTCGCCTTCGCGCCACCCAACACTTTACCAGCGATCGAAGACGGGCCTTTGCCGCTATCGCGGGGCGGGCCTTTGCCGCCTGAATTGGTAGCCATAAATATCCGTATCCCAAAATTGACGATTTCGTCACGACTGGATATGTATGGCCCCGGCATGACGGCCGGGGCCTGCCGGTTTAACCGGCTAGTTTCTTAATATTGCCTTCACGCTAGCACCTACCTTCCTAGTCGTTGGTCTGGAGCTTAAAATCCGGTGCGGGGGAGGTACGAACTCCCCCGTCCGGGCCATCTGGGTCGGCCGAAACCGGCCCATTCTCGTTCGGGGATTGGTCCCCTGAAATTCTTGCGGCACGTCGGCCAAGGTCGGTCAGTTTGAACCGACCTTCTCCGATAGTCTCGACCAGCCCTCCGCCCTTATAGAGCGACATTTGCGAGCGTAGCGTGTCACGGTTCGCATCATGACCTACCGTGTCCACAGCTTCTGCCAGCGTATCGTAGTCAAAACCGTCGTCGTCATCGACCAGTTGCATGATCTGCTGCCAGTGCCCGGTGAGGCTGCGCTGGCGACGACGCACTGGGATGACTACCTGAGCCGACTTTTCCGAGTCATCTGGCAGCCGTTGTTCGGCATCAAGGAGTTCCTTAGCCTCCATCAAGCCGTGAATGCGGGCGCTCATAAGATCGGCCTCATGACCAATTTCTTCGACCTTGCGCGCATACATACGCTTTGTGTCAAGCAGTTGCCCGACGCGGGTGCGATATGCGGCGATGGTCTCATCAAAGGAGGACATAGATGGATTATATGCGAACCTACGGCATCCGTCTACAATAAACCGCACGCGTTGTGATTAACGGCCACGGTTTGTTCCGTTCGCTTTATGTTCTCAATATCCGTGACGCATAAAGGATTCTTTATATCTCCCTCCCTCTGCGAACCGGCATCGGCCTGCCAATGCCGGCTCGCAGTAACGGAGGCTAACTTGACGCTAACCTCTTCATGAAACGCAAACTTACTCCGCTGCAACCGAATCGCTGAACATATCCCGAACCTCACTCAGGTCCACATTAGCGATCGGGCCCTTCTTCGCGGTCTGGCGCTTGTCGAACGAGTCCCAGACGTCGTTCCACTGGCCCTTGGTCGCGGCCTTCGAATATTCCGTCGCGCGCTGTTCGAAGAAGTTGGCGTGCTCGACGCCGTTGAGCATCGGCGCGAGCCAGGGCAGCGGGTGCTCGTCGATCATGTAGATCGGCTTCAGGCCGAGCTGAGTCATGCGCCAGTCGGCGATGAAGCGGATGTACTTCTTGATCTCCTTGGGGGTCATGCCGTTGACCGGGCCCATCTCGAAGGCGAGATCGATGAAATTGTCCTCGAGGCGGATCGTCGTCTGGCAGACGTCGGCGATGTCGTCCTTGACTGCCTTGGTCAGGCACTGGCGCTCCTGACAGAAGGTGTGGAACATCTTGATGATGCCCTCGCAGTGGAGGCTCTCGTCGCGGATCGACCAGGTGACGATCTGGCCCATGCCCTTCATCTTGTTGAAGCGCGGGAAGTTCATCAGCATCGCGAACGACGCGAACAGCTGGACGCCCTCGGTGAAGCCGCCGAACATGGCCAGCGTGCGCGCGATGTCCTCGTCGTTGTCGACGGTGAACTGCTGCATGTAGTCATGCTTTTCCTTCATCTCGGCATATTCGAGGAAGGCGCCGTACTCGCTCTCGGGCATGCCGATGGTGTCGAGCAGATGGCTGTAGGCGGCGATGTGGACCGTCTCCATGTTGCTGAACGAGGTCAGCATCATCTTGATCTCGGTCGGCTTGAACACGCGGCCGTATTTCTCGTGGTAGCAATCCTGCACCTCGACGTCGGCCTGCGTGAAGAAGCGGAAGATCTGCGTGAGCAGGTTGCGCTCGTGATCGCTGAGCTTCTGCGCCCAATCGCGGCAATCCTCGCCCAGGGGCACTTCCTCGGGGAGCCAGTGGAGCTGCTGCTGGCGCTTCCAGAACTCGAACGCCCAGGGGTATTCGAACGGCTTGTACTGCTTGGAGGCGTGAAGGAGGGACATGGGGTAAGCCTTTCGGGAGATTGGTTTTATATCGAGAAACTGGTGGGATCAGGAAGGGGGCATCATGTTTCCGTGCTCCACTGCCACATCGCGGCGGCGGACATCGCGAGGACGATCGCGGCCGAGGTGAGCATGATGCCGATCATGCGGAACGCGTAGGTCTGTTGCTCGGTAATGCTCGGGCTGCGCAACCGGAGCAGCATCGCGGTGCCGACGATTCCGAGCACGCCTGCGACCACGAACATGATAGCTGAACCATACGTCATGCGACCAACTCGCCCGGCGCGCGTTCAGCACCCGAACCCAACACAGGAGAACGACCATGGTCGATGCAACCAAGATCCAGGAACATGCCGAAGTCATCGGCGCGGACGGCGTCCATGTCGGTACCGTCGACAAGGTCGAAGGCAACCGCATCAAGCTGACCAAGAAGGACTCGGGGCCGCAGGTCGTCGAGGGCACGGGCAGCCATGAAGGGCATCATCACTTCATCTCGCTCGGGCTGGTTGCGGATATCGAGGACGGCAAGGTCCGCCTTTCCGCCAACGCCGACGTGGCGGTGACGTTCGAAGAAGAGGCCTGAACTCTTAGCGATGCGTGCATAACGCGCCGCCGAGTCTGCCCGAACCCCGGTCCGCTTCGCGCGGGCCGGGGTTTTTTGCGTCAGGCGCTCCCCGGTCCGCGTGTCACGGGCCGGGGTCACGCTTGAACGCCGAGAGGCCTTACTGGCAGGCAAGGCACTCATCGTAATCCTTCGACTCGACGTCGATCTGGCGCAGGTCGATGGTGTTGTCCGCCTCGACGCCGCCGGCGAAGCCTGCGCGCTGGACCGACTTCGAACGCAGGTAATAGAGCGACTTGATGCCGAGCTCCCATGCGCGGAAGTGGAGCATGAGGAGGTCCCACTTCTCGACGTCCGCCGGGATGAACAGGTTCAGCGACTGCGCCTGGTCGATATAGGGCGTGCGATCCGCGGCGAGTTCGAGCAGCCAGCGCTGGTCGATCTCGAACGACGTCTTGTAGCAGTCCTTTTCCTCGACCGAGAGGAAGTCGAGATGCTGGACCGAGCCGCCCTGTTCGAGGATCGAGTTCCACACCGCATCCGAGTTCTTCGACTTCTCGCTCAGCATCTTTTCGAGATACGGATTCTTGATCGAGAAGCTGCCCGACAGCGTCTTGTGCGTGTAGATGTTCGCGGGGATCGGCTCGATGCAGGCCGACGTGCCGCCGCAGATGATCGAGATCGAAGCCGTAGGCGCGATCGCCATCTTGCAGCTGAACCGCTCCATCGCGCCGACGTCGGCGGCATCGGGGCAGGGGCCGCGCTCGATCGCGAGCTGCATCGAGGCTTCGTTCGCCTGGCTGCTGATGTGCTTGAACATGCGCAGGTTCCACGACTTTGCCATCGCGCCCTCGAACGGGATGCCGCGTGCCTGGAGGAAGCTGTGGAAGCCCATCACGCCGAGCCCGACCGAGCGTTCGCGGCCCGCGGAGTAGGCGGCGCGTTCCATGCCGGGTTCGTGGCGGTCGATGTAATCCTGCAGCACGTTGTCGAGGAAGCGCATGACGTCCTCGATCAGGCCCTTCTCGTCCTTCCACTGATCCCATGTCTCGAGGTTCAGCGACGACAGGCAGCATACCGCGGTCCGCTCGTTGCCGAGGTGATCCTTGCCGGTCGGCAGCGTGATCTCCGAGCACAGGTTCGAGGTCGAGACCTTGAGGCCGAGCTCGCGGTGATGCTTGGGCATCGCCTTGTTCACGTGATCGGCGAACACGATGTACGGCTCGCCGGTCTGGAGGCGGGTCTCGACGAGCTTCTGGAACAGCGAGCGCGCGTCGACGGTGGCGCGGATCGCCTGGTCCTTCGGCGAGCGGAGGTGCCATTCCTCACCGTTGCGCACGGCTTCCATGAAGGCGTCGGTGATCAGCACGCCGTGGTGGAGGTTCAGCGCCTTGCGGTTGAAATCGCCCGAGGGTTTGCGGATTTCGAGGAATTCCTCGATCTCGGGGTGCGAGACGTCGAGATAGACTGCGGCCGACCCGCGACGCAGCGAGCCCTGGCTGATCGCGAGCGTCAGTGAATCCATGACGCGGACGAACGGGATGATGCCGCTGGTCTTGCCATTGAGGCCGACCGGCTCGCCGATGCCGCGGACGTTGCCCCAATAGGTGCCGATGCCGCCGCCGCGCGAGGCGAGCCAGACATTCTCGTTCCAGGTGTCGACGATGCCGCCGAGGCTGTCGGGGACCGAGTTGAGGTAGCACGAGATCGGCAGGCCGCGACCGGTGCCGCCGTTCGAGAGAACGGGGGTGGCGGGCATGAACCAGAGCTTCGAGATCGCGTCGTACAGCCGCTGCGCATGGCCGGCGTCGTCGGCGTACGCAGAAGCGACGCGGACGAACAGGTCCTGGTAGCTTTCACCCGGGAGCAGGTAGCGATCCTTCAGCGTGTCCTTACCGAATTCGGTCAGCAGCGCGTCGCGGCTGTGATCGACCTCGACCGGGTAGATCTGCGCGCGCACGGAATGGCTGTCCTGCGCCTGGCGCGGGGCCTTGGGGGCCTCGGCTTCAGGCGCTGCGATGGTCTGTTCGATCGTGTCTGTGGTCATGTCGCTATCCCGGCTGCTGTCTCTGAAATTCATCGAAACCGCTCCTAGTGTTCTGTATTCGTTCGAATCGGCGTCATGTCGCCATGCTACCATCGGACGGCCCCTAACGGGAGAACAAAAAGTGACCATCGCGGCGGTGGAAGGCGCGCTTACGGTCATATCGCATATGGCTATGCGAGGGTTGTTCTACCAGCGATTGGGTCCGCCCCCGAACGCAACCCCAAGAGATTGTGCCAAAGCGCGAAGAGACGCAAGGGGGTGCGGGGGTGGTCGGGGGCTCGGTTCGTCGCGTTCGGGTGCGGGTTGGCCGAGCGACATATTCGCGACGCGTGGACTTCTGCGGGGTTCGTGAAGCGCAAGGGGGCGAAGCGGGAACGAAAAATTATTTAAGGGCAGAAGGTGGCAAATGTTGCTTCGGTTGGGGGAGCGCGCGCGGGCGCTAGATATGGGGTGATCATGATGACCTTCCCCCTGGCGGGGGAGGATCGGAAGACCGAGCCGCGGTTAATTCGAGCAAGCCTTGAGAGCACCACCCCGGCGGAGGCCGGGGCCCAATTGGGAGACGTCGCCAACTGAGCGGTGCGCGTCGTTACTGCGACCTTTCCAACTTCCCCGGCCTTCGCCGGGGTGGTGGTGATCGGCGGGAATGGCGGCGATTGGTTGGCGCGTCCTGTCCACCTTACCCCTCGATCATCGTCCGGATCTGCGTGGCCAAGGCTTCCATCGCGAACGGCTTGGTGATCATCGACATCCCCGGTTCCAGGAAGCCCGACGCGAGCGCCGCATTCTCCGCATAGCCCGTCATGAACAGCACGCGCAGATCGGGACGCAGCGCGCGGCCGGCGTCGGCGACCTGGCGACCGTTCAAGCCGGGCAGGCCGATGTCGGTGACGAGCAGATCGACGCGCTGCATACTCCGCAGGCGTTCGAGCCCGGCAGGGCCGTCATGCGCCTCGACCGCCTGATAGCCGAGCTCGCCCAGCACCTCGACGATCAACGACCGGACCACCACGTCGTCCTCCACCACGAGCACGATCTCGCCGGCATCGGTCGCGTGCGCCGAAGTCAGCCCGGGCAGCGCCTCGTCCTGTTCTGCTTCGCCGTAATGGCGTGGCAAATACAGCTTGATCGTCGTGCCCTGGCCGAGCTCGCTATAGATCCTCGCATAGCCCTCGGACTGGCGCGCGAAGCCGTAGATCATCGACAAGCCGAGGCCGGTACCCTGACCGATCGGCTTGGTGGTAAAGAACGGCTCGAACGCCTTCGCTATGGTGTCGGCGGACATGCCGGTGCCGGTGTCGGACACGCTGATGCAGACATAATGTCCGGGCCGCACGTCGCGCTGGCTGGCGGCGAAATGGTCGTCGAGATGCGCGTTGCAGGTTTCGATAATCAGCCTGCCGCCATCGGGCATCGCGTCGCGCGCGTTGATGACCAGATTGAGCAGCGAGTTCTCGAGTTGGTTGGGATCGCATAGCGTCGTCCACAGGCCGGCACCGAGCACCATCTCGAACTCTATCTGTTCGCCCGTCGTGCGGCGCAGCAGGTCCTCAAGCGAAGCGACCAGCGGGTTGGCTTTCACCGGGCGCGGATCGAGCGGCTGGCGACGCGAGAAGGCGAGTAAGCGGTGGGTGAGCGAGGCCGCGCGGTTGGCGGCTGCGGTGGCGCCATGTATGAAGCGATCGAGTTCGCCGATCCGTCCTTGTGCGACGCGCCGCTGGACGATCTCCAGGCTACCGGTGATACCCTGGAGCAGGTTGTTGAAATCGTGCGCGATGCCGCCGGTCAATTGACCGACAGCCTCCATCTTTTGAGCCTGCCGCAACGCTTCCTGGGCCTCGACCAGCTCGCGCGTGCGATCGAGGACGCGCTGTTCAAGATCGGCGTTGAGCGATTGCAGGTCGCGTTCGAGATGCTTGCGATCGGTGACGTCGGCACCCTCGACGAAGATGCCTACAATGGCGCCGGTCGCATCGCGGATCGGCTGATAGACGAAATCGACATAACGATTGTCGATCGGACCGCCGGGCTCGGCCTGGACTGCGTACAGCATGCCGCTTGCCGTGAAGGGTTCGCCGCTCGTGAACACGGTATCGAGGAGGCCGAGAAACCCCTGTTCGACCGCGTCGGGCAGTGCTTGGGCAACCGTGCGGCCGAGCACCTCACGGTGGCCGATGAGCTTGTCATAACCGGGGTTTGTAAGTTCGAACCGGTGCTCCGGCCCACGCAACATCGCCATGAAGGTCGGCGCCTGTGCGAACATCTGTCCCATCCGCTCGCGTTCGTCACGGAGCGCACGTTCGGTCTGGACACGCTCGGTGCTTTCGTAGGTCGAGCAGAACATGCCCGCGATCTCGCCGCTTTCGTCGCGGACGGGGGAATAAGAGAAGGTGAACCAGGCGTGCTCGTCATAGCCCTTGCGGTCGGTGACGAGCGGGAGGTTCTCAAAGAACGAGGCTTCGCCCGCCAGCGCCTTGTCGACCAGGGGACTGATATCGCCCCAGACATCCGCCCACACGTCGGCGAACCGTCGGCCGAGCGCCTGCGGGTGCTTGTCGTGCATGATGCGGGCATAGTGGTCGTTGTAGAGGAAGCCGAGTTCGGGGCCCCAGGCGAGGCACATCGCGAATTCCGAGGCGAGCATCAGCGACACGATCGAGCGGAGCGATTGTGGCCAGTGCTCGATCGGCCCCAGTGACGACGACGACCAGTCATACGTGCGGATCATCGCGGCCATATCGCCGCCGCCTGTCAGGAAATCGGCCTCGGCCGTCTGTGTGGTCATCTTAAATTCCTGCCGGGTCGCACGCCGGGCCGAATCTTACTCCGGTGAGCGTTCGATACGGGGACGCGTCGCGCGTTTCCACCGGTTCGCGGGCAGGTCGGCGGGTCATCGGCACAGTTCGTCGGCCAATCGCGTCAGGCTGTCGACGCTATGGTTCCAATCCTGCGCGGCATCCGCGTCGGGTGCGGGGCGGCCGCCATATTCCAACGGACGGTCGACATAGGCGGTCTGCAAGCCGGCGGCGCGTGCCGCGGCGAGGTCGCTGTGGTGCGCGGCGACGAGGCAAAGTTCCGCCGGATCGATCGCCAGCATGCGCGCGGTGGCGAGGTAGGATTCGGGGAGCGGCTTGTAGACCCGGCTGACTTCCGCGCCGAGGATCGCGTCCCAGGGCAGGCCGGCGCGGCGTGCCATATCCAGCATCAGCGCGATGTTGCCGTTGCTGAGCGTGACGACCGGGTAGCGGGTCTTGAGGCGCGTGAGACCCTCGACCGAATCGGGCCACGGATCGAGACGGTGCCAAGCGTGGGTCAGGTCGGCGAGCGTGACCTCGTCCATTGCGGCGGGGTCGATGCCGTGGTGGCGGAGCAGGTCTTCGAGCGCTTCGCGGTGAAGCGTGTCGAGGATGACGAACGGCCGTCGGTCGCTGCGAACTTCCTCGAGCGCGGGCTGATAGCGTTTGCGCCAGCCGTCGGCGAAAGCGTGCGGGTCGATGTCGCTGCGGCCGAGGCTTGCGAGAACCGGGGCAGCATCGCGAGCTATGCCGGAACGCCAGTCTACCACGGTGCCGAACACGTCGAAGGCCAGGGCCTTGATGGGGGTGCGCTGGGGCATGAGGGAAAGACGGTGGTGGGAGCGGTTGGTTCCGAGCGGGAGCGGTCGGCGAGGATCCACGGCGTCATTTTGCCCGATGCTGGCCGCCAGCGTTACGAGTCCGACTCGACGGTGTCCGACCGAGTCCTTCACGGGAATCCGTCGTTGCCGATCGTTAGCCCATCCGCCGGATACGCGTGCCCTGACCGGGGTTCAGGCGCTCCAGATTGAACGCCTCGTCGAACTCGACGCCCGCCTTGCTGCCATGCGCCCAACGTATCCGGGCTGGAGTCATCTGGTTTTCGAGGATTTCGATCTGGATCTCGATACCATGGGGGTTGCTGTCGAACTTCAACCCTTCGAGCATCGCGCCCGAGGTCGAAATGTCGCGAATTCGGACGTCGCCGCGGACGCCGTCGAGCAGGATGCGCGCCGAGCGGAGCATCTTGTGGCGGCGCGCGCGGCTGACCTTGAAGCCGCTGGCGGTGGCGGCACCGTTCTCGACGTCGAGTTGCCGCAACGCCTCCTCCGCGCGGACCGGGCGGCCATAAACATAGCCCTGAATGTGGCTGCACCCGAGATCGCGCAACAGATCGATCTCGTCCTGCACTTCGACCCCCTCGGCCGTGGTCTCCATCCCGAGCGTGTCGGCAAGCGTCACGATCGCCTTGATGATCGCCGCGTTGCGATTGCCGGGTTCGGCGGCGCCCTTCACGAACGACTGGTCGATCTTGATCTTGTCGAACGGTGCGTTGCGTAAGTAACCGAGCGACGAATAGCCGGTGCCGAAATCGTCGAGCGCGAGCCGGACGCCGACCCCCTTGAGCGACTTGAACATCTGTTCGGACGAGCGCGTCTCGTCGAGGAACACGCCCTCGGTGATCTCGAGTTCGAGCCGGCCAGGGGCGATCCCCGACTGGGCCAGTGCACTGGTGACGAGCGCGGGCAGGACCGGGTTGGCGAACTGGATCGGCGAGACGTTGACGGCAACGCGGATCGTGTCGGGCCAGCGCGCCGCCTCGTGGCACGCGGTGCGCAGGACCCATTCGCCGATCGCTTCGATCAGCCCGCATTCCTCGGCGACCGGGATGAAGTCGGCGGGCGAGACCAGCCCTCGGGTGGGATGGTCCCAGCGGATCAGCGCTTCGTAACCGACGATCCGGACCGATTGGGTACTGACGACGGGCTGGTAGCAAAGATGGAAGGCGCCTTCCGATACAGCGATGCGCAGATCGTCCTCGAGCAGCTTGCGCGTCCGCGCACCCGCCAGCATCTCGTCCGCGAAGAACCGGTGGACGCCGCGGCCATCGCCCTTTGCGGCGTACAGCGCGAGATCGGCGTTGCGGACCAGCGTCTCGGAGTCTTCGCCGTCGTCGGGCGCGATCGCGATGCCAATCGAACAGCCGATCGTGACCGCGGTGCCGCTGATGAAATAGGGCTGCGACAACGAGGCGATCAAATCCCTCGCCAGATCGGCCAGCGTGTCGCGATTGTCGATACCGGGTAGCACGACCTTGAACTCGTCGCCGCCAAGTCGCCCGACCAGCCCGGTGTTGCCGACTCCGCGCTGCAGACGTTGCGCGACCTGTTGCAGCAGCGCGTCACCCGCCTGATGCCCCAGCGTGTCGTTGACCGCCTTGAACCGATCGAGATCCATCAGGAACAGCGAGGTCGCGCGGTAGGGGCCAGTGTTCTGCGCGAGCGTCTTCTCGAGCGATATTCGCATCCGCTGGCGGTTGGCGAGCCCGGTAAGGCCGTCGAACAGCGCCAGCCGCGTGATTTCCGCTTCCGACTTGCGCTGTTCGGTCAGATCGCTGCCCGAGCCGATGAAGCCCTGGAACCGACCGAGATCGTCGACCACCGGGCGGCCCGAGATCGACCACCAGCGATCGCTGCCCGACGCGGTGGCGCAGACCGAATAATCCGAGAACGACGTCCGCGACGAGATGTGGAAGGCGAGTGTGCGCTCGGTACCGGGCGTATCGCTGTCCATCTGCAACAGGTCGGTAAGCGGTTGGCCGATCGCGCTGCCGGAGGGCACGAGATCATGTGCGACCTTCGCCGAGAGATAGGTCACGCGGCCCTGGCGATCGGCTTCCCAGAACCAGCCCGCGCCGTGCTGCTCGAACTCCGCGATCATCTTGACCGCGACGTACCCTGCGTTCGAGGCCGCCGCACGATCAAGTTCGCGCGCATGATCGATCCGGGCGAGGCGCAGCGTGGCCGCGATAAGGCAGCCGAGGAACATTACGGCGATCACCACCGGGATGCCGGGCCCGGCGAGGATCGCCAGCGTCAACACCAGCCCGCCGCCGAAGCCGAGCGACGCGGCACGGACCGAGTGGAGGCTGACCG
Source organism: Sphingomonas faeni (assembly GCF_040407495.1). Lineage (GTDB taxonomy): Bacteria > Pseudomonadota > Alphaproteobacteria > Sphingomonadales > Sphingomonadaceae > Sphingomonas > Sphingomonas faeni_D. Next base: position 602,870 of record NZ_JAPZPP010000003.1, read on the forward strand.
CAGTGATGCCGATCGTTCCCGCCACCGCGACCGCGTCGGTGAATCGGATCGGGCCATCGGGTGCCGACGTGATGACCCACAGGAGCGAGGTCAGCATCGCCGCCATCACCGCCGCGCATAGCGTGACGATCCGGTTGCGCTTGTACGGCGCCAGCGCGACCAACGCAGGCACGCGTAGCGTCGCGAAGATCGAGAGCGCGGCGACCAACAGAACCGTGGACTGGGCAGCGATCCCCAAAACGCTGGACTGCGCACCGTCTCCCCCGAATGCTGCCAAGGCGATCAGCAACGTACAGGCGATGACCTGGATCGTCAGCGTGAACGGCCATACCGCAGCAACTTGCGCGAGCTTGAGCACGAACAGATCGGTCACCTGATCGCGGTCGTCGTCGCTCAGTCCGAACAGCCCGCGCAGGGCGAGCCCGTGCGGCCGGCTTTGCGCGCGACGATCGGCGGTGGGAAGCGGCGCGTACATCGGGGTATCCTGCGGATTCGAGACGGCCGAGCGCTGGCGGTGGCGAAAGCCTCCTAGGGTTGGAGGACGAACGCCACCGGGTTACCCGGTCGTCCGATCGGTAAACCCAGAGTGGTTTTTTTAGCGTAAACAGAATGATCCGTATTCGAAGCGCGGTCCCGGATCATGCAAACGACGGCCTCGACGGCACTTTGTGGGGATAGCTATGCCACCTGTCGCGTTGAGGGCTCGATCCCTGATTACGAGGCATTTCCATGAACGTCGTTTCGAACGTCACCGCCGCCCTCGGGCTTGGCAAGAAGAAGGTCCGCTATGCGATCGTCGGACTCGGCGACATCTCGCAGGCATCGATGATGCCCGGCGTCACGCATACCGGCAATTCGGAGATCACCGCGCTGGTCACCGACGATGCGGAAAAGGCACGCGAACTGGGCGAGAAATACGGGGTCGATGCGACCTATCGCTATGACCAGTTCGACGAACTGCTCGCGTCGGGGCTGATCGACGCGGTCTATCTCGGGACGCCGAACTGGCGCCACGCCGAGTTCGCGATCCCTGCGCTCAAGGCTGGCATCCACGTGCTGTCGGAGAAGCCGCTGGAAATATCGGTCGAGAAGGCTGAAGCGATCCGCGATGCCGAGCGGGCGTCGTCGGCCAAGCTGATGACCGCGTACCGGCTGCATTTCGAGCCGTCGACGCTCGATGCGATCCAGCGCATTCGCTCTGGCGAACTGGGTGAGTTGATCGCATTCACCTCGTGCTTCACGCAAAAGGTCGATCCGGCCAACCACCGGGTCAGGAACGGCGTCATTGCCGGGCCGTTGTTCGACATGGCGCCATACCCGATCAACGCGACGCGCTATCTGTTCGGGGCGGAGCCGACCGAAGTGGTCTCGGCGATCGCTACGCGGCATCCCGATTTGGGGCTCGGCGATCTCGACGACACGTTCGCGGTGACGTTGCGGTTTCCCGGCGATCGGCTGGCGCAGTTCACGGTCTCCTATGCGGCGAACAACGTCGACAGCCTGACGATCTCGGGCACCAAGGGCAGCATCCACATGGACCCTGCCTACGGCTTCGGCGACGCGATGGAGCAGCGTGTCACCATCGGCGAGAAGAAGAGCCATGAGAGCTTCAAGCCGACCGACCAGTTCGGCGGCGAGATGCGCTATTTCTCGGACTGCATCCTCGAGAACCGCGATCCCGAGCCGGATGCGGAGGAGGGGCTTGCCGATCTGCGCGTGATCGAGGGCGTGCTGGAGGCGCTGAAGACGCGCGGGCCGGTGACGTTGCCGCCGTTCGTGCGCTCGCGGCGGATTTCGGGGGATCAGGAGCAGACGCTGTCGCCTATCAAGGAGCCCAGGCTCGTCAACGCCGCCAGCCCGACCGGCTGAGCGCCATGCTCGCCTTCCTCGATTTCGAAGCGTCGTCGCTGGGGAAGGCGAGCTATCCGATCGAGGTGGCGTGGTGTTCGAGGATGGGTCGTCGGAGAGCCATCTGATCAAGCCTGCGCCGGAGTGGACCGACTGGGATCGGGCGGCGCAGGCTATCCATGGGATCGAGCGACGGGTGTTGGAGGAGACTGGCGAGGATCATGACATCGTGGCGGCGCGAATGGTGGAGGCATTGGCGGGGCATGACCTGCTGGCGAGCGCGCCGTCGTGGGATGGGAAGTGGCTGAGCACGCTGTTGCGGGCGGGCGGCAAGCCGCGGCGGGTGTTGCGGTTGCGCGATAGCGACGAGGCGCAGCTGGAGGCGGCGCGGGCGTGCCTTACGGGTGTCGAGCCGGCGGCGGCGCGTGAGGCTCTGGCGCGCGAAGTGGTCGGTGCGGTGTCACAGCGGCGGAACGGGCGGGTGCCGGATCACCGGGCGCTGGCCGATGCTATTGAGGAGCGAGAGCAGTGGCTGGAGGTGCAGGCTGAGGCCTCGCGGCGGGCGGCGTTGTGGGCTTACACTACCGTGGAATCCGCGCGTCCGGACTAAACTGTTTCCCCGCGAAGGCGGGGACCCAGACTGGGCTCCCGCCTTCGCGGGAGAACAAGGAGGGGGTTGCCACGATTATCAGGACCATTACGCCACCCCGGCGAAGGCCGGGGCCCAGCTGGGGGACGTTGCTAACGCAGCGCGGTCCGTCGTTACTGCGACCTTTCCAACTGGGCCCCGGCATCCGCCGGGGTGGTGGCGATTGGTCGACAGCAACGGGCCCCGGTGTGCGCCGACACCTCAACGCGATACCCTGGTGGGCTCAGTCCGTTTCCGCTCGCGGTGCGCCACTCATCGTTACCGGTTGCGGTCCGCCCGCCGTCGCTTCCAGCGTCGAGTCCCCGCCCAGCACCCGGTAAAGCGTCACGCGGTTGCTCGCGCCGACGAGCTGCGTCGCGACGAGGTTGCGTTGCGCGGTGTAGAGCGAGCGTTGCGCGTCGAGCGAGTTGAGGAAGGTGTCGATCCCGCCGCGATAGCGCGCGTCGGACAGGCGATACGTGTCCAGCGCCGCTTCGGAGAAGTTCTGGTTCGCCTTCAGCTGGTCGGCGATAGTCCCCTGACGCGCAAGTGCGTCGGCGGTTTCCTGGAACGCGGTCTGGATCGTCTTCTCGTAGGTGGCGAGCGCGGCGTCGCGTTGCGCCTTCGAATAGGCGACGCCGGCGATCCCGGCACCGGCGCGGAAGATCGGGTAGCTGACCGAGGGCGCGACCGAATAGTTGAACGCGCCGCCGCTGAACAGCGAGGTCAGCGACGTGCTCGCAAAGCCGAGGATGCCGGTCAGCGAGATCTTCGGGAACAGTTCCGCACGCGCTGCGCCGATCTCGGCGTTAGTCGCACGGAGCTGGTATTCGGACTCGACGACGTCGGGACGGCGCAGGAGGATGCTGCTGTCGAGCCCTGCCGGCAGCGTGGCAACGGTCGGCAGCGCCTGCTCGATCGACGCGGGCAGCAGGCTGGCGTCGACCGGCGCGCCGACCAGCAGTTGCAGCGCGTTGACGTCCTGCGCGAGCGCGGTGCGCTGTTGTGCGAGGTCGGACTGCGCGGTGAACAGGATCTGCTGCGCCTGGCGGAGATCGGTGCGCGGGGCGACGCCGCCGCGCAGCCGCGCGTTGGTCAGCGTGACGCTGCGCTGCGAACTCGTCACCGTGTCCTGCGCGATCTTGAGCAGGCTTTGGTCCGACGCGTAGGTGAGCCACGCATCGGCGATGTCGCCGACCAGCGTCAGGCGGGTGGCGCGCGCGGCGGCTTCGGTCGCGAAATAGCGATCGAGCGCGGCGCTGGTGAGCGAGCGGATGCGGCCGAACAGGTCGAGCTCGAATGCGGTGGTGCCGAGGTCGACCGAGAAGGCGCTGTTCGAGCTCGACGAGCTGACCACCGATCCAGTGCCGGTGCCGGTGCCGGTCCCACCTGTACCGGTGCCGGTGCCGGTGCCCGTGTTGCCGGTGCCCGTTCCGGTCCCGGTCCCGGTCCCTCCCGTTCCCGTACCGCCCGTTCCGCTCGTAACGGTGTTGCGCGTGCCGTTGCCGCCGCCCGAATAGGTGTAGCGGCCGCTCGCATCGACCTGCGGCAACAGGTCGGCGCGCTGGATGCGGTATTGCGCGCGGGTCGAGGCGATGTTGGCGGCGGCGACGCGGAGATCGCGGTTGTTGGCGAGCGCCTGGACGATGATCTGCTGGAGCCGCGGGTCCTTGAAGACGTCGCGGTAGGTGATCGCGGGCAGCGTCGCCTCGGACTGGCGCAGATATGCGTCGCCAACCGGAAGCGACGGCGGGACGGGGAGTTCGGTCCGCGCGTATTTCGGCGCGAGCGAGCAGCCGGCGAGCGCGGTTGAGGCGGCGAGGATAAGGACTAGCGAGCGCATCATGCGGGCTCCGGCCGGTGAGGGCCCTGTGGTTCGGGTGGTCCGAGCGGTTCGTTGCGATCGCCATCAGATCCATGGCCGTCATGGTCGTGGTCGTCATGGCCCTGGAAGCCGGTCGGCTTGCCACGCAGCTTGGCGATGCCGTCCCGCGCGCCGCGGCGGACGAGGACGAAGAACAGCGGGATGTAGAAGATGGCTAGGATCGTCGCGGTCAGCATGCCGCCGACCACTGCCGTCCCGATCGCGATGCGGCTGTTCGCACCGGCTCCGGTCGAGAGCGCTAGCGGCAGCACGCCGAGGATGAACGCGAACGAGGTCATCAGGATCGGGCGCAACCGGATCTTCGCGGCCGACAACGCCGCCTCGATGACGCGCTTGCCCTTCTTTTCCTCCTGCTCGGCGAATTCGATCATCAGGATCGCGTTCTTCGCGGCCAGGCCCATCGTCGTCAGCAGACCGATCTGGAGATACACGTCGTTGATCAGCCCACGCAGCGTCACCGCGAGGATAGCGCCGACGAGGCCCAATGGGATCACGAGCAGCACAGCGATCGGGATCGACCAGCTCTCGTACAGCGCGGCGAGGCACAGGAACACGACCAGCAGCGACAGCCCGTAGAGGATCGGCGCCTGACCCGAGGACAGGCGTTCCTGATACGACAGGCCGGACCATGCGACCGACGTGCCGGGAATCTGACCGGCGAGCTGCGCGATCTTCTCCATTGCGTCGCCCGAGCTGACGCCGGGCGCGCCCGACCCCTGGATCTCGTACGAGGCGATGCCGTTGAACCGCGACAGCGTCGTCGGTGCCTGGCCCCAGCTGGTCTTCGCGAACGACGAGAAAGGCGCCATCTGGCCGTTCGATCCGCGGACGAACCACTGGCTGAGGTCCGACGGCTGCGCACGGAACTGCGCGTCACCCTGGACATAGACGCGCTTGACGCGGCCACGGTCGATGAAGTCGTTGACGTACTGGCCACCCCAGGCGGTCGACAGCGTCGAGTTCACATTCGCCTGCGTGAGGCCGAGCGTGGAAAGCTTCTGCTGGTCGGCGTCGACGCGCAAGGTGGCGACGTCTGGCAGTTCGGTGAGGCGGATCGCGGTCAGCGACGAGTCGGCGCGGGCGAGCGCGAGCAGCTTGTCGCGCGCGGCGTTGAACTCGACCTGGCTGAGCCCGCCGGCGTTCTGCAACTCCATCGTGAAGCCGTTCGACGAACCAAGACCGCGCACGGCTGGTGGTACCAGCGAATAGACCTGTGCGTCGCGGAAGCCGGCGAACGCCTTCGACGCGCGACCGGTGATCGCCTCCGCGGTGTTTTCCTTGCCCTTGCGATCATCCCACGGCGCGAACGCGATGAAGCCTTGCCCCGTGTTCTGGCCGCTCGCGCCACCGCCGCCGCCACCGCTGACGGTGAACATCGTCCGGACGTTGGCCTTCTCGTTGGTGTAGTAATATTGCTCGATCTGCTTCTGCAGCGCGAAGGTGCGGCCTTGCGTGGCGCCCGCGGGCAGCTGGAACTGGACGATGCCCGAGCCTTGGTCCTCGGTCGGCAGGAAGCCCGTCGGCAGCCGCAGGAACAGCACCGCGAGCACCGCGACGATCACCGCGTAGATGAGGAGGAACAGCCATTTGCGATCGATCACGGACTGAACCGCACCGGTGTATTTCTGCGTGCCCTTCTCGAAGGTCGAATTGAACTTGTCGCCTGCGCGGGTGAAGACATGCGCGACCTTGGGGAATTTACGTTCGCCCCAGCTCTTCTCGGTGTTGCCGTCCGCGTCCTTCTTCTTCTGCTTGAGCAGCGTTGCGGTGAGGGCGGGCGAGAGGATCAGCGCGACTAGCACCGACAGGACCATCGCCGAGACCATCGTCAGCGAGAACTGGCGGTAGATCACGCCGGTCGAGCCGCCGAAGAACGCCATCGGCAGGAACACCGCCGACAGCACCAGCGCGATCGCGACCAGCGCGACGGTGATCTCGTTCATCGACTCGATCGTCGCCTCCCGAGGCGTCATCTCGGGATTTTCCTCCATCAGTCGCTCGACGTTCTCGACCACGACGATCGCGTCGTCGACCAGCAGGCCGATCGCGAGCACGAGCCCGAACAGCGTCAACGTGTTGATCGAGAAGCCCGCGAGATAGAACACGCCGAACGTGCCGAGCAGCACGACGGGCACGGCGATGGTCGGGATCAGCGTCGCGCGCCAGCTTTGCAGGAACACGAACATGACGATGACGACGAGGATGACCGCCTCGATCAGCGTCTTCACGACCTCGTCGATCGACAGCTTGATGAAGTCCGTCGTGTCGTTGGCGTAGGCGAACTTCAGGCCAGGCGGGAAGCTCTTGGCGGACTTAGCGACGAACGCCTTGACCAGTTCGGCGGTCTTGAGCGCGTCGGCGCCCGGCGCGAGCAGCACCGCGATACCGGCGCCGGGATGCGCGTTGACGCGGCTGCGCGCGTTGTAGTTCTCCGCACCTAGCTCGATCCGGGCGACGTCGCGCAGCTTGACCACGGCGCTGTCGTTGGTGGTCTTCAGGATGATGTTGGCGAACTGCTCGGGCGTCTGGAGGCGCGACTGTGCGGTGACGGTCGCGTTGAGCATCTGCGTGTCGGGCTGGGGTTGCCCGCCGAGCTCGCCGGCGGCGACTTCGGTGTTCTGCGCCTGGATCGCGGTCGTCACGTCGCTCGGGATCAGTTGGTAGCTCGCGAGCTTGTTGGGGTTCAGCCAGATCCGCATCGCGTATTGCGCGCCGAACACGTTGCTGTCACCGATGCCGGGAATACGGCCGAGCGGGTCCTGCAGGTTCGAGACGAGATAGTCCGAGACGTCCTGGTTGGTCAGCTTGTCGGTCTCGTCGTAAACGCCGACGATCAGGAGGTTGTCCGGGTTCGATTTGCGCACCACGAGGCCCTGTTGCTGGACCTGTTGCGGCAGGCGGGACAGCGTCTGTTGGACCTGGTTCTGGACCTGGACCTGCGCGATGTCGGGATCGGTGCCCTTCTCGAACGTCACCGTGATGTTCACCGAGCCGCGCGACGACGAGGACGAGCTGAAATAGATCAGCCCGTCGATACCCGTCAGCGATTGCTCGACGACCTGCGTGACACTGTTCTGGATCGTCTGAGCGTTCGCACCAGGGAAGGACGCGCGGACGGTCACCTGCGGCGGCGCGACGTCGGGGTACTGCGCGATCGGCAGGCTCATGATCGCGCCGATGCCGCCAAGCATCACGATGATCGCGAGCACCCAGGCGAAGATCGGGCGATCGATGAAGACACGGGATAACATAAGGGCTTAGCCGGCCTTTTTCTGGCTGGACTGGCCCCCTGAGGAGTCGTCCTTGGGCGCTTCGATCTTCTGCGCGGTGTTTTCCGGCACCGGCTTCACGCCCTGGTTCGGGGCGATCTTCGACAGGCCCTGCGTGATGATCCTGTCGCCTGGGTTGAGCCCGCTCGTCACAACCCAGAACGCGCCTTGCGTGCGGTCCGCCTTGATCTTCTTCTGCACCGCATTGTTGTTCGCATCGACCACATAGACCGTCGCATTGCCCTTCGCGTCGCGCGACACCCCCGCCTGCGGCACGAGGAACGCGCGCTGGTTGATCGCCTGCGCGAACTTCGCCTGGACGAACATGCCGGGGAGCAGCAGGCCCTGCGGATTGGGGAAGCGGGCGCGCAACGTCACGGTGCCGGTCTCGGTATTGACCAGCGCTTCGGCGAACTCGACGGAGCCGGTCGCGCCATATTCGCTGCCGTCCTCGAGCGTGAGGCGGACTTCGGCGCGGGTCGCGACGATGCCGTTCTGGCCGAGCGAACGGCGCAGCGCGAGCAGGTCGCCGGAGGATTGCTGGATATCAACGAACATCGGATCGAGTCGCTGGATCTGTGCGAGCGGATCGGTCTGCGTCGCGGAGACGAGCGCGCCGACGGTGAACAGCGAGCGGCCGATGCGGCCGGTGATCGGCGCGGGGACCGTCGTGAACTTGAGGTTGATCTGCGCGGTCTCGAGCGCGGCTCGGGTCTGCGCGACCGAGGCAGTGGCCTGGCGCGAGGTCGCGACCGCGTTGGTGTAGTCCTGCTTGCTGATCGCCTCCATCTCGGCGAGCGGCTTGTACCGCTGCGCGAGGATGGTCTGCGCCTGCTGGTTGGCGCGCGCGCTCTGGAGGTTGGCCTGCGCCTCGTTGGCGGCGGCGCGATAGAGGCGGGGGTCGATCTCGTAGAGCGGCTGGCCCTTCTTGACGAGCGTGCCCTCGGTGAAGAACCGCCGGCGGATGATGCCGGTGACCTGGGGGCGGACGTCCGAGCTTTCGAACGCGGTGGTGCGGCCGCTGAGTTCGGTGGTCATCGCGACGCTGGTCGGCTGGACGACGACATAGCCGACGGTTGGCGTGCCCTGGCCGGGCTGACTGCCACGGCCTGCCTTGCCCTGAGCCTTGTCGCCGCCGCCGGAGCAGGCGGCGAGCGCCAGTGCGGGCACCAGCAGGATGGCGCACTGCCGCGCAGAAAATCGTGTGGCTATCAAGTTTGGTATCCGCTCGCGATCGGTGGTGGCAGCTGTTGGTCGGCCTAAACCACGAGGATGTACCAGAAGTATGTCAGTTGAAAAGCGCGGGTGAGAAATAGGGAAGAAAGAGTAACCTGTTTTGCTGCTGGGGGATGTTTCTGCCTTCGCCGCGCTTCGATGCCGAAGAGATTGTTTCCCCGCGAAGGCCGGGATCCAGACTGGGCTCCCGCCTTCGCGGGAGAACAAGGAAGGGTGCGCTCCCGCAACCACACGGACTACCATGCAGCCACCGCACGTGACCTGAGCCACGGTGCCACCCCGGCGGAGGCCGGGGCCCAATTGGAGAGGTCGTGGTAACGAGGGACTGCGCTTCGTTAGCAACGTTCCCCAACTGGGCCCCGGCCTTCGCCGGGGTGGTGCTTTGTGTGGGAGTCCTCCAAACCAAATTGTCGCGAGGGCGTTGAGCAGTGGTTGCCGGAACGAGCCCGGCATGACGGATGGGGTGGGCTGATGGCTTCGATCGATGATGACAAGAAGGCGGCTGCCGTTGCGGCTGTGGCCGAGGTGCGGGATGGGATGCTGGTCGGACTCGGGACCGGATCTACCGCCGCGTTTGCGATCCAGGCGCTCGGCGACCGGGTCGCTCAAGGCCTGCAAATCCGCGCGGTCGTCACCTCCGAAGCTTCAGGCAAACTCGCCCGCGAACTCGGCATCGAGATCCTCGACTTCGCCGCCATCGCCCAGGTCGACCTCACGATCGACGGCGCGGACGAGATCGACGCCCGCTGTTTCGCCATCAAGGGCGCAGGGGGCGCGATGTTGCGGGAGAAGATCGTCGCCGCAAGCTCGGCACGGATGGTCGTGATCGCCGACGGCTCCAAGCGCGTCGACCGGATCGGTGCGGCCAAGCTGCCGGTCGAGGTGCTGCCCTTCGCCAGCGCCTACGTCATGCGCGCCCTCACCGATATCGGCGCTGCGCCCGTCATCCGCGACAACTACCGGACGGACCAAGGCAATCTCGTCGTCGACTGCCACTTCACGACCCTCGAAGACCCCCGCGGCGCCGCCGCCACGCTTGCCGCGATCCCCGGTATTCTCGGCCACGGGCTGTTCCTCGACGAGGTCGATGCCGCGTATATTGCAACGAACGGCGTCGTTACGCGACTGGAACGGACGGGTGCATCCGACTAAAGGCATCCTATGTTGGCAACCAGATCGGATGCGCGGCGTTCGGTCACCGTCTAGAGCGAGGCTTCTTCCATGACCGATACCGCAACCGCCGCCCCCAAGGCGGACCCCATGCTGCACGAGGACGGTTCGCCCGAACGCCTCGCGATCGATACCATCCGCACGCTGTCGATGGACGCGGTGCAGAAGGCCAATTCGGGCCATCCCGGCACCCCCATGGCGCTTGCGCCGGTCGGCTACACGCTCTGGTCGAAGTTCCTGCGCTACGATCCCAAGCACGCCGATTGGCCCAATCGCGACCGCTTCGTGCTGTCGGTCGGCCATGCGTCGATGCTGCTCTATTCGCTGATCCACCTCGCCAAGATCGAAGAGATCGATGCGGACGGCAACAAGACCGGCAAGGAAGCCGTCAGCCTCGAAGACATTGAGCAGTTCCGCCAGCTGTCGTCGAAAACCCCCGGTCATCCCGAATACCGTCACACCACCGGCGTCGAGACCACGACGGGTCCGCTCGGCCAGGGTTGCGGCAACTCGGTCGGCATGGCGATCGCCGAACGCTGGCTTGCGGCGCGCTACAACAAGGATGGCTTCACGCTGTTCGACCATGACGTCTACACGATCTGTGGCGACGGCGACATGATGGAGGGCGTCTCGGCCGAGGCCGCGAGCCTTGCCGGCCACCTCAAGCTCAGCAACCTGTGCTGGATCTACGACAGCAACCACATCTCGATCGAGGGCGCGACCGATCTCGCGTTCGACGAGGATGTCGGCCTGCGCTTCGACGCCTATGGCTGGAACGTCATCCACATCGACGACGCGAACGACACCGCCGCGCTGAGCCGCGCGATCGAGACGTTCAAGGCGACCACCGACAAGCCGACCTTCATCGTCGTGCATTCGGTGATCGGTTACGGCAGCCCCAAGGCGGGCAGCGAGAAGGCGCACGGCGAGCCGCTTGGCGAAGAGAATATCCGCCTCACCAAGCAGGCCTATGGCTGGCCCGAGGACAAGTCGTTCTACGTGCCGGACGGCGTGATCGAGCATTTCAACGGTGCGATCGCGGAGCGTGGCGCCAAGCTGCGTGACGAGTGGGTCGCGCTGACAGACAAGTATCGCGGTGCCTATCCCGAGCTGTCCGCAGAGCTCGACCTGCTGCTCAAGGACGAGCTGCCCGAGGGCTGGGATGCCGACATCCCGACCTTCGAGGCGGATGCCAAGGGCGTCGCCAGCCGTGACTCGGGCGGCAAGGTACTCAACGCGATCGCGGCGAAGGTGCCGTGGCTGATCGGTGGTTCGGCCGATCTCGCGCCGTCGACCAAGACCGACATCAAGGGCCAGCCCTCGTTCGAGGCGGAGAATTACGCCGGCCGGAACTTCCACTTCGGCATCCGCGAACACGGCATGGGCGCGATCGTCAACGGCATGGCGCTGTCGCATCTGCGTTCGTACGGCTCCACCTTCCTGGTGTTCGCGGATTACATGCGCGCGCCGGTGCGCCTGTCCGCGATCATGGAGGTCGGCGCGATCTGGGTGTTCACGCACGACTCGATCGGTGTCGGCGAGGACGGCCCGACGCACCAGCCGATCGAGCATCTCGCCACGCTGCGTGCGATCCCCGGACTCGACACGATCCGTCCGAGCGACGCGAACGAAGTCGTCGCGGCGTGGAAGGCGGTCCTCAAGGACGCCAGCACGCCGGCCGCGCTGATCATGTCGCGCCAGGCTCTGCCGACGCTCGACCGGACCAAGTATGCGAGCGCTGATGGGCTCGAAAAGGGCGGCTACGTCCTCGCGGATAGCGACGGCACGCCCGACGTGATCCTGATCGCGACCGGCAGCGAAGTATCGCTGGTGGTCGAGGCGCACGAGAAGCTGACGGCGGACGGCGTGAAGAGCCGGGTCGTGTCGATGCCGAGCTGGTATCGCTACGAACTGCAGGACGCAGCGTACAAGGAAAGCGTGCTGCCACGCGAAGTGCGCGCGCGCGTTGCGGTCGAGATGGCTGGGTCGATCGGTTGGGACCGCTATGTCGGCCTTGACGGCGCGACCGTGACGATGTCGACCTTCGGGGCTTCGGCACCGCTCGCCAAGCTGCAGGACAAGTTCGGGTTCACCGTCGACAATGTCGTCAAGGTCGCCCGCCAAGTGATGGAGACCAAGTGATGGGTGCGCTCAACGATCTTGAAGGTTTCGGCCAGGCGGTATGGCTCGATTTCGTCGACCGGAAGTTCCTGGAGGCCGGTGGCCTCCAGAAGCTGGTCGATGAGGATGGCCTGACCGGCGTCACGTCGAACCCGTCGATCTTCGAAAAGGCGATGGGTCACGGCGATGCCTATGACTCGACGCTGGCCGAATACGACAAGCAGCATGCCGGCGCGGCGACGATCGACCGCTACGAGCATCTGGCGATTCAGGACATCAAGGCGGCAGCGGAGACGTTGAAGCCGGTCTATGACAAGCTCGACGCGAAGGACGGCTATGTCAGCCTGGAGGTGTCGCCGTATATCTCGGACGATACCGACGCGACGATCGCCGAGGCGAAGAAGCTGTGGGGGATGGTCGACCGGCCGAACCTGATGATCAAGATCCCAGGGACGCTTGCGGGCGGTCCGGCGATCTCGTCGACGATCGCGAGCGGGATCAACGTGAACGTCACGCTGCTGTTCGCGCTCGACGCGTATATTCGCGTCGCCGAGGCGTATGCTGCGGGTCTGGAAGAGCGCGTTAAGCAAGGCCAGCCGATCGACAAGATCGCCAGCGTGGCGAGCTTCTTCGTCAGTCGTATCGATTCGTCGATCGACAAGGAGATCGATGCACGCCTGGAGAAGGGCGACGCCGATGCCGAGGCGCTGAAGGCGGTCCGCGGCAAGGTCGCGATCGCCAACGCGAAGATGGCGTATCAATGGTATCTCGACTTCCTGAAGTCGGATCGCTGGCAGGCGCTCGCCGCTAAGGGTGCGCAGCCGCAACGTCTGCTATGGGCGTCGACTGGCGTGAAGGATCCAAGCTATCCTGACACGCTCTACATCGACACGCTGATTGGCAAGGACACGGTCAACACGATGCCGCCGAAGACAATGGACGCGTTTCGCGACCACGGCACCGCGGCGGAGACGATCACGCAGGACGTCGAGGGCGCGAAGCACACGCTCGCCGAAGCCGAGCGGCTTGGGCTCGACCTGAACGGCGTGACCGGCAAGCTGGTCGAAGAGGGCGTAGCCTCGTTCGTGAAGGCGTTCGACGACCTGCTCGGCTCGATCGCGAAGAAGCAGCCCGCGACGGCATAAACTTCTGCTCCCTCTCCCCTCAGGGGAGAGGGCTGGGGTGAGGGGCGCCGGGAGCGCTGCCCTCCCCAACTGCCCCTCACCCCCACCCTCTCCCCGGCGGGGAGAGGGGGTAAGCAAGGAATTCCCCATGAAGATCGGACTGATCGGCCTCGGCCGGATGGGCGGCAATATCGCGCGCCGGTTGATGAAGAACGGCCACGAAGTCGTCGCGTTCGACCGCGATGCCGAAGCCGTCAAGCAGCTCGCCGCCGATGGCGCGATTGGCGCGGACTCGCTCGACGACATGCGCGGCAAGCTCGCCAGCCCTGCGATCTGGTGGGTAATGCTTCCCGCCGGCGGCCCGACCGAAGACACCATTACCGCGATCGCCGAAAAGGCATCGGACGGCGATATCGTCATCGACGGCGGCAACACCTTCTACAAGGACGACGTCCGCCGCGCGAAGGCGCTCGCCGAGAAGGGCATCCATTACGTCGACGTAGGCACGTCGGGCGGCGTGTGGGGCCTTGAGCGCGGCTATTGCATGATGATCGGCGGCGACAAGGAAACGGTCGACCTGCTCGATCCGATCTTCGACACGCTGGCGCCGGGCTTGGGCGACATCGTCCGCACGCCGGGTCGCGTAGAGGACAAGGCCGATCCGCGCGCCGAGAAGGGTTACATTCATGCCGGGCCTCCGGGCGCCGGGCACTTCGTCAAGATGGTGCACAACGGCATCGAATACGGCCTGATGCAGGCCTATGCCGAGGGCTTCGACATCCTCAAGGGCAAGTCAGGCGAGCATGTCGCCGAGGACCAGCGGTTCGACATCAACCTGGTCGACGTCGCCGAAGTCTGGCGCCGGGGCAGCGTGATCTCGTCGTGGCTGCTCGACCTGTCGGCGATCGCGCTGGCGAAGGACGGCACGCTCGAGGGCTATAGCGGCAGCGTCGCGGATTCGGGCGAGGGCCAGTGGACGATCGATGCGGCGATGGAGGAGAAGGTGCCGGCCAACGTGCTGAGCGCTGCGCTCTACGCACGATACCGCAGCCGCGTTGAGCACACGTTCGGCGACAAGCTGTTGTCGGCGATGCGCTTCGGCTTTGGTGGTCACGTCGAGATGCCGCAGTGAGTTCGATCAAGCTCCTCGTTTCCGATGTCGACGGCACGCTCGTCGACAAGGAGAAGAAGGTCGCGCCTGCCACGGTCGATGCGGTCAAGCGGCTCAAGGCGGCGGGCCTCGGCTTCACGATCATCAGCGCCCGGCCGCGGTCGGGAATGATGCCGATCGCGGAATTGCTCGGCATCGACGAGCCGATGGGCGCGTTCAATGGCGGGATCGTGTTCAAGCGCGACGGCACCGTGATCGAGCATCACATGATCGACGTCGACGTCGTGCGCGGCGCGATGGAGATCGTCGGCGATGCAGCCGTGGATACGTGGTTCTTCGCGGACGACGTCTGGTATGCCAGCACCGATCAGGGCGGGCATGTCGGCAGCGAGCGCAAGGCGTCGGCGCAGGACCCGGTGATCGTCTCCGACTTTTCCGATTTGCTCGCCAAGGCCGACAAGGTGACGTTCGTCAGCGATGACGAGGATTTGTTGCGCGACCTGCATGCGAAGGTCGCGGCAAAGTTCGACCGCCAAGCGACGATCGTCCAGTCGCAGACCTATTATCTCGACATCACGCCGGTGGCCGGCAACAAGGGCAGCGGGATCGAGGAATTGGCGGACGCGTTCGGCATCTCGCTGACCGAGACCGCCGCGATCGGCGATCAGGCCAACGACATCGCGATGCTCAAGCGCGCCAAGCTGGCGATCGCGATGGGCAACGCACCGCAAGCCGTCCGTGACGTCGCGCACGAGATTACCAGCGCGAACGATGCCGACGGCGTCGCGCACGCGATCGACACGTTTATCCTTACTGGAGTTTCCGCATGAAAGAGTTGGTTGCCTTCGACCTCGACGGAACGCTGGCCGAGAGCAAGCAGCCCTTGCAGGAGCCGATGGGCGAGGCGCTGGCGAACCTGCTCGACGTCGCGCATGTCGCGGTGATCTCGGGCGGCGACTGGCCGCAGTTCGAAAAGCAGGTCGCGTCGCGGCTGCCCGAGCGGGCCGACCGCACCAAGCTGTGGCTGATGCCGACTACCGGCACCAAGCTGTACCGGTTCGATGACGAATGGCGCGTGGTGTATGCCGAGCTGTTCGAGGAGGACGAGAAGCAGAAGATCCTCAAGGCGTTCGATGAGTCGCTCGAGGCTACCGGGTTCGTGCCGGAGAAGACCTGGGGCGAGCGGATCGAGGATCGTGGCAGCCAGATCACGTTCTCGGCACTCGGCCAGGAAGCGCCGATCGATGCCAAGCACAGCTGGGATCCAGATTTCGCCAAGCGGAAAGTAATCCAGGCGGACTTGCAGAAGCGCCTGCCGGGGCTGTCGATCAACATGGGCGGCGCGACCTCGATCGACATCACGCGTGAAGGTGTCGACAAGGCTTACGGGTTGAAGAAGCTCAACGAGGCGAGCGGCATCGCGCTCGACAAGATGATGTTCATCGGCGACGCGATCTTCCCGGGCGGGAATGATTATCCGGCGGAACAGCTTGGGCTCGACGTCGTGAAGGTGAAGAACGTCGACGGCACGCTGGCGGCGATCGCCGGGATCGTCGCGTGCCTGAAGTAAGGGCATGAGCGTCGCTTTCCGTCGCGAGAGTGACGAGGAACATCTCGAGCCGAAGTTCGAACAACCGATCGCGCCGGGGCCTAATCTGGTCACTGCGCGGGGGTTGCAGTTGCTCGGCGAGCGGGTGACAGAGATCGAGGCTGCGGTTGCTGGGGAGACGGACGAGGAAGCGCGGAAGCTGCTGCTGCGCGACCTGCGCTATTGGCACACGCGCCAGACGACCGCCGAACTCGCGCCTCAGCCCGAGGAGGACGAGGTCGGGATCGGTTCGCGCGTTCGCGTTCGGATGAACGGCGCGGAACGCGTGATCGCGATCGTCGGTGGCGACGAGGCCGAGCCTGGCGAGGACCGGCTGGCGTTCTCGGCACCGTTGGCGCGTGCACTGATGGGCGCGGCGGTTGGCGAGACGGTAGCGTTCGCGGACAAGGCGGATGCGATCGAGGTTCTGTCGATCGACAAGGATGACGGCTGATGGCTGAAGCGAAATTCGAGCGGCACCGTCAGGCGTGGACGCAGGACGAGATCCAGAAGCTGCACACGCTTGCCAAGAAGGGCATGGCGCTGAAGGCGATCGCCAAGGCGCTGACTCGGAGCGAGGAGTCGGTAAAGGTTCGGGCGAAGGAAGATTCGTTGAATATCGCCAAGTTGCGGTAGGTTTTTTGCTAGAAGCCCTCTCCCCTCCGGGGAGAGGGTTGGGTGTGGGGCTGTTCCAGGCGGAGCATTGCTTGGATGCCCCTCACCCCGACCCTCTCCCCGGAGGGGAGAGGGAGCAGAAGGGGCGTTATCGTGCTTCTCCACGCCGTCGGAGGCTTCCGCGCCCCCGCATGGCGCCACTTCGAACGGCACCACCGCGAGAGACATTGCCGCGATAGGCGCCACCCCCGCCCGAATGGCACCACCCCGGCGGAGGCCGGGGCCCAGTTGGAAAGGTCGCTGTAACGAGGCGCAACTTGCGCCACTGCCGTCCCCCAACTGGGCCCCGGCCTTCGCCGGGGTGGTGCTATCTGGAATATGGGTTTCGTAAACTTACGAACGCCTCACCACCTTTGTGGCGCACCCCGAACAGGCTACAGCGGCCACCCCTTGTTCTCCCGCGAAGGCGGGAGCCCAGTCTGGGTCCCCGCCTTCGCGGGGAAACATTCTTGACTAGCGGCTCGCCCAACCAAGCCGCACGGAGCGACACTTGTCCGAATACGACGCTATCATCCTCGGCGCAGGGGCCGCCGGCCTCATGTGCGCCGCTGTCGCCGGCCAGCGCGGGCGAAAAATCCTGCTCGTCGATCACGCCGACCAGGCGGGCAAGAAGATCCTGATCTCCGGCGGCGGGCGGTGCAATTTCACCAACGTCCACACCGCCGCCGACCGCTACATCTCCGCCAACCCGCATTTCGCCAAGTCCGCACTCGGCCGCTACACCGCGCAAGACTTCCTCGCACTCGTCGAATCCTACGGCATCGCGTGGCACGAGAAGACGCTCGGCCAACTCTTCTGCGACGGCTCGGCTCGCCAGATCGTCGAGATGCTGCTCAACGAATGCGACAAGGGCCGAGTCGACCTGTCGCTAGGCCGCGCGGTCACCGGAGTCGACCACGCAGACGGCCGCTACCGCGTGTCGCTCGACGACCGCACCGTCACCGCCCCCGCGCTGGTTATCGCCACCGGAGGCCCGTCGATCCCCAAGATGGGCGCGACCGGCTTTGCCTATGACCTCGCACGCCAGTTCGGGCTGAAGGTCGTGGAGCCACGCCCCGCGCTCGTACCGCTGACGCTAGGCGGCGACGAGACGCTCTTCCGCGAACTGTCCGGAGTCGCCGCCGAGGTGGTCGCCACCGCCGGCAAGACCGCGTTCCGCGAGGCCGCACTGTTCACGCACCGCGGTCTGTCCGGCCCCGCGATCCTGCAAGTGTCGTCCTATTGGCGCAATGGCCAGCCCGTCGGGATCGATTTCCTCCCCGATCGCGAGTCCGGCTGGCTCCCCGCCGCCAAGCGTACCACGCCGCGCGCGACTCTGCGGAAACTGCTCGGCAGCACGCTTCCGGACCGACTCGCGGAGACTTTGAGCGAGCGATTGGGCATGACGAGCGAGATTTCCACGCTTACCGACCGCAAGCTTCAGGACGCCGAGCGCGCGCTAAGCCATTGGCAATTCACGCCAAACGGCTCCGAAGGCTATGCCAAGGCCGAGGTCACCGCGGGCGGAATCAGCACCGCGGAACTGTCATCGCAAACAATGCAAGCCAAACGCGTACCAATGCTGTATGCAGTCGGCGAAGCAGTCGATGTCACAGGGTGGCTCGGCGGCTACAACTTCCAATGGGCATGGGCGAGCGGGTGGGCCGCGGGTCAAGTCCTGTAGGGACCACCACGCCAGTGCCTTGCCGTTGCGTAAGCCGGCCACCAATTAGGACGTACATGCCTTTTACAAATATTCCGTCGCTTCTTTCCGAGGCGCTCGAAGCGCGTGGCTATACCGCGCTCACCCCCGTCCAGGCTCATGTGATCGAGGACAATGCGATCGGTCGCGATCTCGTCGTGTCGGCGCAGACCGGCTCGGGCAAGACCGTCGCGTTCGGCCTGGCGATGGCCGGCGAGCTGCTCGGTGATGCCGGCGAGGACGGCGTCCAGCGCCTGCCCGCACCGCACAAGCCGCTCGTGCTCTGCATCGCGCCGACTCGCGAGTTGGCACTCCAGGTCAGCCGCGAGCTGATGTGGCTCTATGCCAAGGCCGGTGCGCGGATTTCGACCTGCGTCGGCGGCATGGACGCCTCGAAGGAGCGTCGTTCGCTTGCGCACGGCGCGCATATCGTCGTCGGTACGCCGGGCCGCCTGCGCGATCACCTCGAGCGTGGCGCGCTCGACCTGTCGGCCCTCAAGGTCGCCGTGCTCGACGAGGCCGACGAGATGCTCGACATGGGCTTCCGCGAGGACCTCGAGCAGATCCTCGATGCGTCGCCCGAAGCGCGTCGCACGCTGCTGTTCTCGGCAACGATGCCGCGGCCGATCGTCGCGCTCGCCAAGCGCTACCAGAAGGACGCGCTGCGGATTTCGACCGTTGGCGAGGATCGCGGTCATGGCGACATTTCGTACCAGGCCGTCACGGTCTCGCCGTCCGAGATCGAGCATGCGGTGATCAACCTGCTGCGCTTCCACGAGGCGGAGACGGCGATGCTGTTCTGCGCGACTCGCGATAACGTGCGCCATCTGCATGCGAGCCTGGTCGAGCGTGGCTTTGCCGCCGTCGCACTGTCGGGTGAGCATTCGCAGAACGAGCGTAACGCTGCGCTTCAGGCTCTGCGCGATCGCCGTGCGCGCGTTTGCGTCGCGACCGACGTTGCCGCTCGCGGTATCGATCTGCCGACGCTGTCGCTGGTCGTGCACGTCGAGCTGCCGCGCGATGCCGAGACGCTCCAGCATCGCTCGGGTCGTACCGGTCGTGCGGGCAAGAAGGGCACCGCCGTCCTGATCGTACCGTTCCCGCGTCGCCGTCGCGTCGAGATGATGCTCCGTGGTGCGAAGATCAACGCGGAGTGGGTCAACGCCCCGACCGCGGAGGACATCCGCAAGAACGATCACGAGCGGCTGATCGGCATGCTGTTGCAGCCGGTCGAGGTCGAGGAGGAGGATCGCGCACTCGCCGTCCGCCTGATGGCCGAGAAGACGCCGGAGGATATCGCCGCGGCGCTGGTACACATGCACCGCGCGACGATGCCGCAGGCCGAAGACCTGATCGACCAGAGCAAGCAGCCGACTCAGGACGAGCGTTCGCAGGGTCCGCGCGCCGGCTTCGAGGACACCGTCTGGTTCCGGATGGACATCGGTCGTCGCCAGAACGCCGATCCGCGCTGGATCCTGCCGCTGATCTGCCGTCGCGGGCACATCACCAAGTCCGAGATCGGCGCGATCCGCATCGGTCCGAACGAGACCGCTTTCGAGATTCCCCGCGCGGTGGCGTCGCGTTTCTCGGCGGCGATTCAGCGTACGGCACAGGCTGGCGAAGAAGAGAGCGGCGTGGCGATCGAGGCGATGCAGGGCGCGCCCGAGAGCGGCGCCCGGCATGATGGCGGTGGTCGCAGCAATGCAAGCGGCCCCCGCTCGACGCTGCACCGTGCGGCCCCGCGTGGCGGTCCGGCTCCTGCGCGCAAGCCGCCGTATCGCGGCAATCGCGAGCGTAGCTGAGGACCTCGGCACGTGCTTCCCACTAGGGGAGAGCGCGTCGCCCTCAAGAACTCCGTCATCCTGACGAAAGTCAGGATCCAGAGTAACGAACGCCGTCCTGCTTGATCCTGGATCCTGACTTTCGTCAGGATGACGGGAAGAGTGGGGCGGTTTGGGATGTGTACGATGACGAACGTATCTTCCAGCGCGATCCGCATCCTCGTCGACGCCGACGCATGCCCCGTCAAAGACGAGATTTACAAGGTCGCGTGGCGCCACGAAGTCCCCGTGACGATCGTCGCGAACAGTCATTTCCGCATCCCCGTCCACCCGCTGATCTCGCGCGTCGTGGTCAGCGATGGCTTCGACGCCGCCGACGACTGGATCGCCGAACAGGCCGATGCGAAGTCGGTCGTGATCACCGCCGACATCCTGCTCGCCGATCGCTGCGTGAAGGCCGGCGCGACCGTGCTCGCCAATACCGGCAAGCCCTTCACCACCAGCTCGATCGGTGGCGCCATCGCGACGCGGGCGATCATGGCCGACCTTCGCGCGGGTGGCGACATCATCGGCGGCCCCGCGCCGTTTTCGAAAGCGGACCGGTCGAGCTTCCTCTCCGCGCTCGATGCCGCGCTGGTCCGGTTGAAGCGCCGCTAGGCCTGCCACGCAGTTTGGAGGCTTCGTCACCCCGGACCCGTTCCGGGGTCCACGGTCCCGCAAACTCAAGCGCGTCGAGTGCGCGGAACGGTGGATGCCGGAACGAGCCCGGCATGACGGGTTTGGTTCGCTCGGAGCACGATCGCATTCGCCAATTCACCCGCCAGCACACACACGGGGTTGCCATCCCGCACTCCGCGTCGGCATAGGCGCGCGTTCATTGAAGGATGACGCGATGCAGACGGACGCTGGCGGCCCCGCCCTGGGGCTTGATTTCGGCACGACCAACAGCGTCGTGGCGCTGGGGACGCGCGGCGGGACGCCCGAACTCGTGACGTTCGCCGCCCCCGCCGAGACGAGCCCGGTGTTTCGATCGGCGTTGTGCTTCTGGCAGGACGATAGCGGCAAGGGGCTCGCGTCGGATGCGGGGCCGTGGGCGATCGCCGAATATATGGAGTATCCGCTCGACAGCCGGTTCATCCAGTCGTTCAAGTCGGTCGCGGCGATGAAGACGTTCGAGCAGGCCTCGGTCTTCGACAAGCGCTATCGCTTCGAGGAAATGGGCCAGCTGTTTCTCGAGAAGCTGATTTCACATGCGGGCGGCAAGCTCGACACAAGGCCGCATCGGATCGTGGTCGGGCGGCCGGTCGAATATGCTGGCGCGCGGCCTGACGAGGCGCTCGCGCGAACGCGGTATGACGCTATGTTCAAGGGCTTCGGCGCTGAGATCCATTACGTCTACGAACCGCTCGGTGCTGCCTATAGCTATGCGACGCGACTGACCGAGCCGGCGACGATTCTGGTGGCGGATTTCGGCGGCGGTACGAGCGACTTTTCGGTCGTGCGCGTTGCCGAGCCGGGCGCGGCGCGGCGGTGTACGCCGCTGGGTCATGCAGGCGTTGGGATCGCGGGCGATCGGTTCGATTACCGCATTCTCGACCGGCTGGTGCTGCCGATGCTGGGCAAGGGCGGCGCGTACAAGTCGTTCGGCAAGGAACTGGAGATTCCGCGCGCGTATTTCGCCGATTTCGCGGACTGGTCGCGGCTAGCGCTGATGCGCAACCGCAAGACGATGACCGAGCTGGAGCGGTTGCAGAAGACTGCGGTCGATCCGGATGCGATCGGGCGGATGATCGCGGTGATCGAGAACGAGCTCGGCTATCCTCTGTACGACGCGGTCGGGTCGCTGAAGCGTGCGCTGTCGAGCGGTGAGGATGCGCATTTCCACTTCGCGGGCGCGGGGCTGGAGATCGAGGCGGACGTGACGCGGGCGCAGTTCGAGGGCTGGATCGCCGACGACGTCGTGCGGATCGAGGCGGCGGTCGACCGGGCCTTGGAAGTCGCGAACGTCGGCGGCGGAGAGATCGACCGGGTGTTCCTGACCGGCGGGTCGTCGCTGATCCCGCGCATCCGCCGGATCTTCGTCGAGCGGTTCGGCGAGGCGGCGATCATGAGCGGCGGCGAGCTGACGTCAATCGCGCACGGGCTCGCGCTGATCGGCGAACAGGACGATATCGCGGCTTGGTCGGCATGATCCCACGTGTGCTTCTCGGGACGGCGCAGGTGCCGGGTGGGGGTGAGCTTCGGCTCCTCCAGCGTGGCGCGGAGTTCTCGATCATGCTCGGTGCGAACGAGTTGATGAACAGCCGGTTGAGCGGGTCGGAAGAGGCGCTGGCGGAGCAGGCGTGCGACCGGATCGGTGGGCGGTCGGGTGTTCGGATGCTGATTGGCGGGCTTGGGATGGGGTTTACCCTCCGCGCGGCGCTGGCCCGGCTTGGCGCGGACGCGGAGGTGGTGGTTGCGGAGATCGTGCCGGCGGTGATCGAATGGGCGCGCGGGCCTATGGCGGCGCTGCACGGGGACAGCCTGACCGATCCGCGGACGCGCATTTTCGAGGGCGATGTCGCCGCGGCGATCGCGGAGGGTGATTGGGACGCGATCCTGCTCGATGTCGACAACGGTCCGGACGGGATTTCTCGGCCGGGTAACGATCGGCTTTACGGCGCGCGCGGATTGTCTCTGGCGCGAGCGGCTTTGCGGCCGGGCGGGGTGCTTGCCGTGTGGTCGTCAGCGCCGAGCAAGCCGTTCGCCACACGCCTTGCCGAAGCGGGTTTCGCGGTCGACGAAGTGATCGCGCGAGCGACGCGGAAGGGCGGCGCGCGGCACACGATCTGGTTCGCCACCAAGCCATGATCTGGCGGTGGGCCGTCTTGATCGCGCTGTCGGCGGTGATCGCCGCGCTGCTCGAAGTCGTCGGGCTGCCGGCGGGGTTGCTGCTCGGGCCAATGATCGCTGCGGTCGTGCTGGCGGTGCGCGGATGGTCGCTGACCGTGCCGACTTCGGCGTTTCGCGGGGCGCAGGCGGCGGTCGGGACGCTGATCGCGGGGTCGATCACCACGGGGATCGTCGCGACGGTGGCGGATCATTGGCCGGTGTTCCTGATGGTCAATTTCGTCACGCTCGCGGCCAGCAGCGTGCTCGGTTATCTGCTCAGCCGGTGGCAGGTGTTGCCGGGGACCGTCGCGGTGTGGGGATCGACGCCGGGTGCTGCGAGCGCGATGGTGTTGATGGCGCAGGCCTACGGTGCGGATTCCCGGCTGGTCGCGGTGATGACGTACACGCGCGTTGTGAGCGTGGCGGTGGTAGCTTCGGTGCTGGCGGCGGTGATGGTCGGTGGCGGGAGCGGGCATCATGTTGCCGCGACGTGGTTCGCGTCGGTCGATCCGGTTGCCGTGCTGCGGACGATCGCGATTGCCGGTGTTGGTGCGACCGTCGGGGTTGTGCTGAAGTTGCCCGCGGGGGCGCTGCTCGGGTCGCTGGTGGCGGGGGCGGCGCTCAACGTCACTGGCGTCGCGCAGCCGGTGTTGCCGCAGTGGTTGCTCGCAATCAGCTATGCGGTGGTCGGGTGGCGGATCGGGCTGTCGTTCACCCGCGATACGCTGCGGGTGGCGGGTAAGGCTATGCCGCGGATACTTCTGTCGGTGGCGCTGCTGATTGCGTTCTGCGGCGGGATCGCGGCGGCGTTGACGCGGTGGTGGGGGATCGATCCGGTTACCGCGTATCTGGCGACTAGCCCAGGTGGGATGGATTCGGTCGCGATCATTGCTGCGTCTAGCCCGGTCGATGTGCCGTTCGTGATGGCGCTTCAGGTGTTGCGGTTCCTGGGCGTGCTGCTGATCGGGCCACCGCTCGCGAAGTTCGTGGCGACGCGGCAGGGCGGGGTGCCGCCGCCGGTCATTCCGACTTAGCGCGATGGGGCCCATATACTGCCGTCATCCTGACGAAAGTCAGGACCCAGAGCCACGACCGCTATCCCCTGTAACCCTGGGTCCTGACTTTCGTCAGGATGACGGGGAATTACCCCTTGGTCGGGCGGTACGCCTCGACATCGATATCGTGGCGCTTGAGTTTGTCGTAGAACGTCTTTCGCGGGATGCCGAGCGCGGCCAAGGCCGAGCGGACGTCGCCGCTGACCTGCTGCAGCGTCGCGCGGATGGTGGCTTCCTCGAACTTGTCGACGCGGGCAGGCAGGGGGATGCCGTCTTCGTCCGAAGGCTCGTCCGCCTCCACGCGGAGGACGAGGCGCTTGGCGAGGTTGTCGAGTTCGCGGACGTTGCCCGGCCAGTCGTGCTGACCGAGATAGGCTAGCGTCGCGGTGTCGATCGTCGGGACCTCGCGGCCGAACCGTTCTGCTGCCTGATGGAGCAAATGGCCGAACAGCAGCGGTATGTCGTCGCGGCGTTCTCTGAGCGGCGGGATGCGCAGGCGGACCGCATCGAGGCGGAACAGGAGGTCGGCGCGGAATCGGCCTTCCTCGACCGCCTGTTCGAGACCGGGTTTGGCGGCGGCGATCACGCGCAGGTCGAGCGCGCGCGGGAGGTCGCCGCCGACCGGCATCACCTCGCGCTCCTCCAGCACGCGGAGCAGTTTCGCCTGAAACGCCGGCAGCGTGCTCTCGATCTCGTCGAGGAACAGCGTGCCGCGGTTCGAGGCCTCGATCCGGCCGGTGCGGGGCAGGCGGGAGTCGCCGTCGTGGCCGAACAGCTCGATCTCCGCGACCGCCTCGGGCAGCGCGGCGCAGTTGACCGCGACGAACGGGCGGGAGCGGCGGTTGCTCCAGCGATGGAGGAGGACCGCGACGAGTTCCTTGCCGGTGCCGGTCTCGCCTTCGACCAGCACGTCGATGTCGGCCTGGGCGATCTGGCGCATCGTTTCGCGGAGGCGGACCATCACCGGGGTCTCGCCGATCAGCGGTTCGGCGCCGATCGTTTCCTCGGCGGCGGCGCGAAGACGGCGGTTGTCGAGCACGAGGCGGCGCATTTCGAGCGCTCGGCGCGCGCCCGCGATCAGGTGATCGGTCGCGAAGGGTTTCGGGATGAAGTCGAACGCGCCGTTCTTCAGCGCGGCGACCGCCATCGCGACGTCGCCGTGGCCGGTCATCAGCAGCACCGGGATCTCGTGGTCGATCGCGGCGATCCGGCGGAAGAGTTCGAGGCCGTCCATCTTGGGCATGCGGATGTCGGACACCACCGCGCCGTCGAACCCGGCGGTCACGCGGGCGAGCGCGACGGTCGGGTCGCGCTCGGCGATCACCGCGATCCCGGCGAGTTCGAACGATTGCTCGAGCGCGCCGCGCAACACGTCGTCGTCGTCGACGAGCAGAACGGCTTGCTCGCTCATGCCTTCACCAGGATCATACGGAAAATGGCGCCTTCTGGAGCGGGGACCAGGTCGAGCGTGCCGCCGAACTCGGTCATGATGTCGCGCGCGATGCCGAGACCGAGCCCGAGGCCGTCCTTCTTGCTCGTCGCGAACGGGGTGAAGAGGTGGTCGGCGATATCGGCTTCGATGCCGGGACCGTTGTCGGCGACGGTCAGCACGACGTCGCGGCCTTTGCGCCCGACGGTGACGCTGACGCGCGCGTCGCGGCGGTCGGCGACCGCGTCGAGCGCATTCTGGAGGAGGTTGACCAGCACCTGCTCCAGGCGGACGCGACCGGCGATCACCGTCAGTCGCGCCTCGGGACCGTTCGGCAGGTCGAGCGTCACGCCCTTGGCGCGGAAGCGGTCGCCGATCAGCAGGCGGACGCCGTCGATCGCTTCGTCGAGCGCGACGGGGCCGATCGAGCCTGCACCGCGCCGGGCATAGCGTCTGAGCCCAGCGGTGATCGTGCCGATCCGGCTGGTGAGGTCGACGATCGACTGGAGATTGGTCGCGGCGCGTGCCGGTTCGTTGCGGTCGAGGAAGGCGGCGGCATTGTCGGCGAAGGTGCGGATCGCGGCGACGGGCTGGTTGATTTCATGCGCGACGCTGGCGGTGATCGTGCCGATCGAGCCGACGCGGTTGGCGTGCGCGAGTTCTTCGCGTGCTTGGCGGAAGCGCTGGTCGGACGCCTCGCGCTGCTCGACCTCGATCTGAAGGCGGTCGGCGGTGGCGCGGAGCTCGGCGGTGCGGCGGGCGACCTCCGCCTCCAGTTCCGCGCGTGCGCCGACGTTGCGCTTGCGCCGCTCGTACAGCCACCACGCGCCGAGCATGGCCGCGATCGTCAGCATCGCGGCGATCGCGGTGGCCCAGCGCGTGCGCGCGGCGGCGGTGCGCAGGGCAGCGTCGAGCGGCTCCATATGCACCAGCCGCCAGCCGGAGATCGGTACCGGCAGCGAGACGGTGATCGCAGGCGATCCGTCGGTCAGCCGTGAGACCCCCTCGGCAAGCGTCAGTGGGGCGGGGGCCAATGGCGACGTCCCGAACTGGCGCGTCTCGACCAGCTCGGCGCGGCGCGAAGGCGAGAGCGGGCGGGTGGTGCGAAATTCCAGCTTCGGATCGCTGGAGATCAGGATGATGCCGTCGGGATCGGTGACGAAGGTCGCCATCCGGTCCTGGATCCACGCGCGCGCGATCTTCGCGAACTCGACCTTGACCACGACCACGCCGAGCGGTCGACCGGCGCGGTCGATTCGTCGCGACAGGTACAGGCCGGGTCGCCCGCTGACGCTGCCGAGCGCGAAGAACTCGGTTGCGCCCGACGCCATCGCCTTGGTGAAATAATCGCGGAACCGGTAGTCGTGGCCGAGGAAGCTGTCGGGGCGGTCGGCGTTCGAGGCGGCGATCGTCATGCCCTGCGTATCCAGCGCGTAGATCACCGGGGCACCGGTGCGTTCGGCCAGCAGCGCGAGCTTGGTGTTGAGCGCGGGGTCGACCTTGCCCGACGCGAGTGCCGCGCGGACGTCGGGGTATTCGCCGAGCATGATCGGCAACAGGCGGTAGGTCTGCAGCTCCGCTTCGAGCAGGCGGAGGTTGCTCCGCGTCTGCTGGACCGCGCGCATCCGCACGCCCGCGCGTGCGTCTTCGGCTGCGCGCTGGCCGTAGATCGAGGCGACTCCTGCGACGATCGTGCCAAGCGCCGCGAACGCCATCAGCACCGTCAACGCCGTGATGAAAAGGGAAGATCGGAGTCGCGTCATTTTGTGCGGATTATCACACACCCGGCGGCCGCGCCATTGGTGAAACGCGGCGATTTTCACACGTCCGAACAACGGGTATGCTGATAAATGGCTAAAAACCAACGTTCTAAGCGCTGAAGGCGCTGCTCTTGTAGTCCTGGGTTCGGCCCGGCATTACCGTCGCACATAACGTCCCGCGTGAGTGGACGAGAATACCAGGAGGCGATGTTGACCCTACCCACCCAGACATATGGCGTCGCGGAAACGCCCGCGCGAAAGCGCTGGAGCGGCCAGCTCTATATCCAGGTCCTGATCGCGATCGCGCTTGGCGCGGCGCTCGGGCATTTCTATCCGACGTACGGCGCGGCGCTGAAGCCGCTCGGCGATGCGTTCATCAAGCTGGTGAAGATGATCATCGCCCCGGTGATCTTCCTGACGCTCGTCACCGGCATCGCCGGGATGAAGGAGCTCGGCTCGGTCGGTCGCGTCGCGGGCAAGGCGTTCGCCTACTTCCTGTTCTTCTCGACGCTGGCGCTGATCGTCGGGCTCATCGTGGCCAACGTCGTCCAGCCGGGCGCGGGGATGAACATCGACGCCGCCACGCTCGATACCAAGGGCATCGCCGACTACACGGTGAAGGCGCACGAGACGACGATCACCGGGTTCCTGATGAGCATCATCCCGGACACGATGGTCAGCGCGTTCACGGAAGGTAACATCCTCCAGATCCTGCTCGTCGCGATCCTGTTCGGTATCTCGCTGAGCCTGGTCGGCGAGCCTGCCAAGCCGGTGCTGAACTTCCTCGAGCGCCTCAGCCTGATTGTCTTCAAGCTGGTCGGCATCCTGATGCGCGCAGCCCCGCTCGGCGCGTTTGGTGCGATCGCGTTCACCATCGGCAAATACGGGATCGGCAGCCTTGCCAATCTCGGCGCGCTGGTCGCGACCTTCTATCTTACCGCGGCGCTGTTCGTAATCGTCGTCCTCGGCACCGTCGCGCGGCTGACCGGCTTTTCGATCTTCAAGCTGATCCGTTATCTGAAGGCCGAGCTGCTGCTGGTGCTCGGAACGTCGTCGTCGGAAGCCGCGCTGCCGAACCTGATCCAGAAGATGGAAGCGGCAGGCTGCGAGAAGTCGGTCGTCGGGCTGGTCGTCCCGACCGGCTATTCGTTCAATCTCGACGGCACCAACATCTACATGACTCTGGCGGCGCTGTTCATTGCGCAGGCGACCAACACGCACCTGACGCTCGGTCAGGAGTTGCTGCTGCTAGTCGTCGCGATGATCTCCTCGAAGGGTGCGGCGGGCGTTACCGGCGCGGGCTTCATCACCTTGGCCGCGACACTGTCGATCGTGCCGACCGTGCCGATTGCGGGCATGGCGCTGATCCTCGGCGTCGATCGCTTCATGAGCGAGTGCCGCAGCCTCACCAACTTCATCGGCAACGCGGTCGCGACGATCGTCGTCGCCCGCTGGGAAGGTGGTCTTGACCGCGACAAGCTCGACGCTGCCTTGTCGGGCAAGCTTCCCGAGTTCGTGCCGGCGGCGATCCCCGCCGCTGCTACCGCCCACTGACGCGTACGGGGCCGGTTCGCCGGTCCCGCGTCCTGTACCGGATATTTGCTTATGACCTCGATGACGATCCGCCGCATGGCGTATGCGGCCGGCTTTGCCGCGTCTGCACTTCTGACCCTGGCCTTCTCGAGCGCGGCCATGGCGCAGGCCGAAGCGCCGCCCTCGCGACAGGCGAATGCCGGCGCCAAGGATGTGTCGAGCACCGCCGAGGCCTCGCCGATCGCCGAAAGCTATCCCAATGCCGCGATCGGCGACGGCGTGACGGCGGGTGGCTACAACCAGTCGCGCTGGGCGGAGGACTGGTCGAAGCTGCGCGATCCGAAGAAGCGCAAGGACATCGTCGACCAGCTGAAGTTCATTTCGCTCGCTGGCGACGGCGACGTCTATCTGACGCTGTCGGGCGAGGCGCGGTTCCGCGTCAACGAGACCACCAACCCCAACCTGCGCGATGCCGAGGCACAGCGGCAGGACATCCTTCGCCTGTTCGGTGGTGCCGACCTGCATGTCGGCCAGCACCTTCGCTTCTACGGTGAACTCGCGCACGGTACTCTGGAAGGGCGGAATCTCGGCACCGCGCTGCCGAACCTGCGCAACAAGCTGGCCGTGCAGCAGGCATTCGTCGATCTGACCGGGACGGTCGCCGATGTCGACGTTGGGGTGCGCTATGGCCGCCAGACCTTTGCCGACGGGCCGAACCTGATGGTCGTGCCGCGCGACAACAACACGTTGTTCTTCGGCTTCAACGGCTTCCGTGCCTGGGCGCGCACCGCTGGTGTCCGCGCTGACGTGTTCGACTTCAAGCCGACCGCCTACGGCAATGGCGGTACTCAGGACGACAATGCGGAGAGCGCGCGGCGGTTCTCGGGCATCTCGACGGGTATTGTCGTGCCGGAGACCCTGTTCGGCGGCTCGAAGCTGTACGTCGATCCGTTCCTCTGGCGCCTGCGCAACCGCGCGGCGGTATGGGGTACGACCAACGCGCGCGAAGTCCGTAATTTCTACGGCTTGCACGTC
Source organism: Sphingomonas faeni (assembly GCF_040407495.1). Lineage (GTDB taxonomy): Bacteria > Pseudomonadota > Alphaproteobacteria > Sphingomonadales > Sphingomonadaceae > Sphingomonas > Sphingomonas faeni_D. The sequence continues at coordinate 632,670 of NZ_JAPZPP010000003.1, forward strand.
TGGGGTGACGCGGGGCCAGTCAACCTCGACTGGACGATCAACTATCAGGGCGGGTCCTACGACAACCGCTCGATCAAGGCGTGGCTCCTGCTGCTCGCCCAGACTTACAAGATCGGTGACAGCAAGACCGCGCCACGCGTCGGCTTCCATGCGGATTATGCGAGCGGTGGCGGGGCGTATGGCAACGGTACCTTGCGCACCTCGCTCGCGCCGTTCGGCAACAACATCTATTACAGCTATCAGCTGTTCGCGACGCCGACCAATCTGATCGCGCTGGCGCCCAACGTGACCTTCACGCCGTTCGGCAAGCTGCGCATGACCGCGGAGTATCAGCGCTCGTGGCGCGATACGACGAGCGATGCGGTGTACCGTGCGAACGGCACCGCGTTTGCCGGCACGCAGAATTTCGGGGGCAAGAAGATCGCCGATACGCTGCGGTTCCAGGCGGTGTATCCGTTCACCTCGCGACTGTCGTTCACCGGGCGCTACGAGCATCTGATCGCGGGGCCTGCGCTGACGAATGCCGGCTACAAGAACTCCGACTTCCTCGCGGGCTGGATCAGCTACCGGTTCTGATCCGCTCCGTCATCCTGACGAAAGTCAGGACCCAGAGCCAAGGCCGTCAGCGTCTGTGACCCTGGGTCCTGACTTTCGTCAGGATGACGAGTGGGCGGCGATACCGTTCGGATTAACCTGCGTCGTTCGACGCTGCCTTTTCTTCGTTTCGGACCATACCGGTCCTTCAATTTCACGTTCGACTGTGGCACACAGGCTCCAACATCAGGAGTCACATGGCCATGGATCTCAGCTTTACGCGCGAGGAAGAAGCGTTCCGCGAGGAAGTCCGCAGCTTCTTCCGCGACAAACTTCCCGCCCGCCTCTCGACTCTGGTCCGCGAGGGCAAGCGGCTGCGCAAATCGGACATGGAGGAATGGCACGCGATCCTCAACGAGCGCGGCTGGCTGGCGAACCATTGGCCCGAGGAGTGGGGCGGCCCCGGCTGGAGCGTAATCCAGCGCTTCATCTTCGACAATGAGTCCGCGCTCGCGCACGCTCCCCGCGTGGTCCCGTTCGGCGTTAACATGCTGGGCCCGGTGCTGATCAAATACGGCTCCGAAGAGCAGAAGAAGCAGTGGCTGCCACGCATCCTCGACGGCTCCGACTGGTGGTGCCAGGGGTACTCGGAGCCGGGCGCGGGCTCCGATCTCGCGGGCCTGAAGACTACCGCGGTCCGGAAGGGCGACGTCTATGTCGTCAACGGTCAGAAGACCTGGACGACACTTGGCCAGCATGCCGACATGATCTTCTGCCTCGTCCGCACTGACCCCGCCGCGAAGAAGCAGGAGGGCATCTCGTTCCTGCTGATCGACATGAAGTCGCCCGGCATCGAAGTCCGCCCGATCACGCTGATCGATGGCGAGCAGGAGGTGAACGAGGTGTTCTTCACCGACGTCGAGGTGCCCGTCGCCAACCTCGTCGGCGAAGAGAATATGGGCTGGACCTACGCCAAATACCTGCTGACCTACGAGCGCACCAACATCGCCGGCGTCGGCTTCTCGATCGCGTCGTTCGAGCGGCTGAAGGAAGTCGCGCAGATGCAGAAGAAGGGCGGGCGGGCCTTGGCGGACGATCCGCTGTTCGCGGCAAGGATGGCGCGGGTCGAGATCGATCTCGCGAACATGCAGACGACCAACCTGCGCGTGCTGGCGGCAGTCGCGGGTGGCGGTGCGCCTGGTGCGGAAAGCTCGATGCTCAAAATCAAGGGCACCGAGATCCGCCAGGAGATCACCTCGCTGACGCGTCGCGCTTACGGCTCGTATGCGGCGCCCTACATACCCGAAGCTCTGGAGGCAGGCTGGAACGGCGAGGATGTTGGCCCGGAGGACGCGGCGATGGCGGCGCCGAGCTATTTCAACAACCGCAAACTGTCGATCTTCGGCGGGTCGAACGAGATCCAGAAGAACATCATCTCCAAAGCCATCCTGGGTCTGTGATACCATGAACTTCGAACACACCGACGACCGCCGCATGCTCGCCGACACGCTCGTGCGGGCGTTGCGCGACGGCTATCCGATCGAGACGCGCAATGCGGGCGCGTATGGCGAGGCGGGGTACGACCCGGCGGTCTGGCAGCAGTTGACCGAACTCGGCATCGTCTCCGCGCTGTTCGACGAGGCGGCGGGCGGCTTCGGCGGCAGCGGGTTCGACATCATGGTGGTATTCGAGGCGCTCGGCCGCGCGCTGGTGGTCGAGCCGTTCCTGGGCGCGCTCATGGCAGGGCGTGCGCTGGCGAAGGCTGGCGGGCATGACGGGACGCTCGCCGGGATCGTGTCCGGCGAGACGATCGCCGCGTTCGCGTACGACGACGGCGCGACGCCGGTGACCGCGGCGAAGAGTGGCGATGGCTGGACGCTGAGAGGGACGAAGGCGGTTGTCTCGCAGGCGGGTGCGGCATCGGTGTTTGTCGTAACGGTCGAGCAGGATGGCGACCCGCTGGTATTGCTCGTACCGGCGGATACGGCGGGGGTGTCGGTTCGCAGCTTCAATGTCGTCGAAGGTGGCGCAGCCGGGGACGTGACGTTCGAGAACGTGACGCTTGGCGCGGATGCGCGCGTCGGTGGCGACGGGCGGGGGCAGGCGATCGTCGACGCGGCGGTCGGGGCGGGGTTGCTCGCGCTGTCGGCCGAAGCGGTCGGCGCGATGGAGTTCGTCAAGGAAGCGACGCTCGGCTACCTTCGCGACCGGAAACAGTTCGGCGTGCCGATCGGCAAGTTCCAGGCGCTCCAGCACCGGATGGCGACGGTGTTGCTCGAGATCGAGCAGGCGCACTCGGCAGTGATCAACGCCGCGTCGGCGTTCGATGGCGACGATGCGAAGGCGCGCGAGCGGGCTTTGGCAGCGGCGAAATACACGATCGGGCGTACTGGTGCGCTGGTCGCCGAGGAGACGATCCAGCTCCACGGCGGCATCGGCATGACGTGGGAATATGCGGTGTCGCACTACGCCAAGCGGCTGGTGATGATCGACCACCAGCTCGGCGACGAAGACCACCACCTCCAGCGCTACATCGCGCTGGGGTGAGCGCCCGTTACCCCTGATGCGCTCCGTCACCCTGACGAAAGTCAAGGCTCAGGGTTACGGTCGTCGTCCTTTGTGGCTCTGGGTCCTGACTTTCGTCAGGATGACGGTGTGGGAATGACGCGAATTACCGCCGACGCTTCCCGATCATCGGTCGCATCCGCACGCCGAGACAGATCACCGTCGGCCACAATAGCGTGTTGAGGATATCCAGCGAGGTATCCTCCCACCGCCAAGACCCGAACGTCAGGCGGTCCATGATCTCGTTGAACGCCTCGCCCGCGACAACGACCCACCACGGAATGAACGTCCCGAACGATCGCCGCGTCACCAGTCGCGCGAGCATCAACAGCGCCATGCCGGCGTGGATGTGCAGGATCGTGTCGGGCAGCCCAGTGCCGTCGCCGATCCAGTCGATCATCTTGTGGTAGAGGGTCGGGATCACGCTGGTACTCCGGACGAACAGGATATCGCCGCGGCGCGCGCTATACGGGGCTCACCTCGGCGCGGCAATCGATGCGCCGGTCGATCGGAGCGTGGCGCCCAGCATCAGCGGCTTCAGGTCGCCGACGGTCATAGTCAGCCAGGCGATGAACCGGTCAATGCGCGCGATCCGGCGGACATCACGGTGAACGACCAGCCAGAACGAGCGCCGGATATCGATCGCCTCCGGGAGCACGCGGACCAATCCTGGTATTACGTCCCCGATGAAGCAGGGCAGGATCCCGCATCCCGCCCCCGTGGCAACCAGTTCGGCCTGTGCGACGATGCTCGAACTGCGGATCGAGGCATCGAGCCGGCTATCGATCTCCGCCAGATAACGGAGCTCGGGCGCATAGATCATGTCCGGGACGTAGCCGATCAGCCGGTGGCGCATCAGGTCGGCTGTCGTCGCGATCGGCCCCGTCCGTGCGAGGTGATCGGGATGCGCGTAGAGGCCGAGGTGATAGTCCGTCAGCTTTCGCGCCACCAGCGGCCCGCTTTTCGGCCGCGCGAGCATCACGGCGATGTCCGCCTCGCGCCGCGAGGGATTGAGGAATCCGGTCGATGCAATCAGGTCGACCGCGATCCGCGGATGCTGGTTGGTGAACGACGCGAGGCGTGGCGCGAGGATGCGGCTGCCGAAGCCTTCCGAGACGCTCAACCGGATCGGCCCCGCGAGCACGCCGGCGTCGTTGCCGACGACTTCCTGGATGCCGAGCGCGGACGCCTCCATCGTCTCGGCATGGTCGAGCAGCGCCGCGCCGCGCTCGGTCAGCGCGTATCCCGCCACGGTCTGCTCGAACAACGTCGTCTGGAGTCGGCGCTCCAGCCGTTGCAGCCGTCGTGAGACCGTCGTCGCGTCCTGCCCGAGCAGTTTCGCGGCTGGCCCGAGCCTGTGCGTGCGTGCCAGAGCGAGGAAATACCGGACGTCGTCCCAATCCATGAACGCCTCACCCCATGCTGCATATCTGCAGAGCGTATCTGCAAACAGCCCCACTTGGCTGCGAAACGCTTATGGCCGACGATGCCGACAACTAGAAGAGGATGCCATGCGGACTATCGAGAATTTCGTTAGCGGTGCGGCCAGCACGGCCGAGCGCTTCGGCGACGTGTTCGACCCGAATTCGGGCGAGGTGCAGGCGCGGGTGCGGCTGTCGGGCGCGACCGATCTGGACCGCGCGGTTGCTGCCGCGCAGCGGGCGCAGCCGGGGTGGGCCGCGACTAACCCTCAACGGCGTGCTCGCGTGATGTTCGAGTTCAAGCGGCTCGTCGAGGCGAACATGGACGAACTCGCGCGGTTGCTGTCGTCCGAGCACGGCAAGGTGATCGCGGATTCGAAGGGTGACATCCAGCGCGGGCTCGAGGTCATCGAGTTCTGCTGCGGCATTCCGCACATCCTCAAGGGCGAATATACGCAGGGCGCGGGGCCGGGGATCGACGTGTATTCGATGCGCCAGCCGCTCGGCATCGGCGCGGGGATCACGCCGTTCAACTTCCCGGCGATGATCCCGCTGTGGATGTCGGGCGTGGCGATCGCGACGGGTAACGCGTTCATCTTGAAGCCCAGCGAGCGCGATCCGTCGGTGCCGGTGCGGCTCGGCGAGTTGTTCGTCGAGGCGGGGCTGCCCGAGGGCATCTTTCAGGTCGTCCACGGCGACAAGGAAATGGTCGACGCGATCCTCGATCATCCGGCGATCTCGGCGGTGAGCTTCGTCGGCTCGTCCGACATCGCGCATTACGTTTATCGGCGCGGTGTCGAGGCGGGCAAGCGCGTCCAGGCGATGGGCGGCGCGAAGAACCACGGCATCGTCATGCCCGACGCGGATCTCGATCAGGTCGTCGCCGACCTGTCGGGCGCGGCGTTCGGGAGCGCGGGCGAGCGCTGCATGGCGCTGCCGGTGGTGGTGCCGGTCGGCGAGAAGACCGCGATCGCGCTGCGGGAGAAGCTGATCCCGGCGATCGCGGCTTTGCGCGTCGGCGTGTCGACCGACAACGACGCGCATTACGGCCCGGTGGTGAATGCGGCGCATCGCACCCGAATCGAGAACTGGATCCAGACCGGCGTCGACGAAGGCGCGGAACTGGTCGTCGACGGGCGCGGGTTCGCGTTGCAGGGGCATGAGAAGGGGTTCTTCATCGGGCCGTCGCTGTTCGACCACGTTACGACGGAGATGTCAGCGTATAAGGAGGAGATCTTCGGGCCTGTGCTCCAGATCGTCCGCGCCGCCGATTTCGAGGAGGCGGTGCGGCTGCCGAGCGAGCATCAATACGGCAACGGCGTCGCGATCTTCACGCGCAACGGCCACGCCGCGCGCGAGTTCGCGGCGCGGGTGAATGTGGGCATGGTCGGCATCAACGTGCCGATCCCGGTGCCGGTCGCGTATCATACGTTTGGTGGGTGGAAGCGCTCGGCGTTCGGCGACACCAACCAGCATGGGATGGAGGGCGTGAAGTTCTGGACCAAGGTCAAGACGATCACGCAGCGTTGGCCGGACGGGTCGGCGCTGCCGGCGATGGCTGAGGATGGCGGTCCGGCGCGGAATAACGACGCGTTCGTTATTCCGACGATGGGGTGATTGGGGTGAGCTTCCCTTCTTCCGTTATCCTGATCAACGTCAGGACCCAGAGCCACGAGCGTATGGGCTCGTGGCTCTGGGTCCCGGGTCAAGCCCGGGATGACGGCTGGGGGAGCGGCGGGAAGCCCCAATCCTCTGCCAGATCGCGCCAAGTCGGGTTGCTCGCCTCGATCAGTTCGATTTTCCAGGCGCGGTGCCAGTTCTTCAACTGCTTCTCGCGAGCTATGACCCCCTCCATCGTGTCCGCCATCTCGAACCAAACGAGCCGTTTGACGCCGTATATTCGCGTAAAGCCGCCAAAGGATCCTGCACGGTGCTGAACGATCCGCGCCATCAGGTTGGACGTGACGCCGATATACAGCGTCCCGTTGCGCCAGCTGGCGAGGATGTAGACAGCCGGTTGCCGATCCACGTCATTTCCCCCAATCGTCATCCTGACGCACGTCAGGACCCAGAGCCACGAACACCGGCGTCCGTGACACTGGGTACCGGGTCAAGCCCGGCATGACGGAGATAGGACCACGATGAACCAGTTCACCTCCAACCAGTTCGACCTCACCGACGACCAGCGCGAGATCCAGGAATTGGCGCGCCGATTCACCGCCGATCGCATCACCCCGCATGCGGCCGAGTGGGACGAGAAGCACATCTTTCCGCGCGACACGATCAAGGCGGCGGCCGAACTCGGCTTCGCGGCGATCTACGTCAGCGAGGAAAGCGGCGGGATTGCGCTCGGGCGGCTCGAAGCTGCGCTGATCATGGAGGCGATGTCGTATGGGTGTCCTTCGACGTCGGCGTTCATCAGCATCCATAACATGGCCGCTTGGATGATCGACCGGTTCGGATCGCAGGGCGTGAAGGACAAGTATCTTCCCAGCATGGTGACGATGGACCGGCTCGGGAGCTATTGCCTGACCGAGCCGGGGTCGGGTTCCGACGCGGCGGCGCTGAAGACGCGTGCGGTTCGCGACGGCGACGACTGGATCGTGACGGGCTCGAAGCAGTTCATCTCGGGCGCGGGCGAGAACGAGGTGTACGTGACGATGGTCCGCACCGGTGAGGACGGGCCGAAGGGCATCTCGTGCCTGGTGATCGAGAAGGATATGCCGGGCGTGTCGTTCGGCGCGAACGAGAAGAAGCTCGGCTGGCATTCGCAGCCGACGCGGCAGGTGATCTTCGATGGCGTCCGCGTGCCGGCGGCGAACATGGTCGGCGGCGAGGGCGAGGGCTTTCGGATCGCGATGATGGGGCTCGATGGCGGGCGACTGAACATCGGTGCGTGCTCACTTGGGGGGGCGCAGCGGTGTTTGGACGAGGCGATTTCTTATACCAAGGACCGGAAACAGTTCGGCAAGGCGATCGCGGATTTCCAGAACACGCAGTTCATGCTGGCGGACATGGCGACCGAACTGGAGGCGGCGCGGGCGCTGCTCTACATCGCGGCGGCGAAGGTGACGGCGAACGCGCCCGACAAGACCAAGTTTGCGGCGATGGCGAAGCGGCTGGCGACCGATACCGGCTCGTCGGTGGTCGACCGCGCGTTGCAGCTGCATGGCGGGTATGGGTATCTGCAGGATTATCCGATCGAACGCTTCTGGCGTGACCTGCGCGTGCATTCGATCCTTGAGGGGACGAACCAAGTGATGCGGATGATCGTCGGTCGCGAGCTGACGCGGCAGTGAGTCCGCGCAGCTTTGCTTATTACTTCTACTCCGCGCCTCCGCGTCTCCGCGTGAATCAAGAATTTTTTCACGCGGAGACGCGGAGGCGCGGAGATGGTGTTCGGGAGGTGAACGCGTGACCGATGATCTGATCGTCGAGAGTGAAGGGCCTGTCGGCCGTATTCGTCTCAATCGGCCGATGGCTTTGCACGCGTTGAATCTGGCGATGTGTGAAGGCGTGATCGAGGCGCTGGAAGCTTGGCGTGGCGATGCGGCGGTCGAGGCGATCGTGGTCGATCATGCCGAGGGGCGTGGGTTCTGCGCTGGCGGGGATATCCGCATGCTTGCCGCGTCCGGCGCGACCGATGGCGTCGAGGCGCGGGCGTTCTTTCATGCTGAGTACCGCATGAACCATCGGCTGTTCACCTATGCCAAGCCGATTGTCGCGTTCATGGACGGCATCACGATGGGCGGCGGCGTCGGCCTTGCGCTGCCGTGCCGGTTTCGCGTGGCGACCGAGAACACCAAGTTCGCGATGCCTGAGACGGGGATCGGGTTGTTTCCGGATGTCGGTGGCGGCTGGTATCTGTCGCGGTTGCCGGGGCGGATCGGGCAGTATCTGGCGCTGACCGGGCACCGGCTCGATGGCGCGGAGTGTCTCGCGCTTGGGTTGGCGACGCAGTATCTGGCGGGCGATACGCTCGATACCGCCAAGGCGCGGATTGCGGAGACTCCACAGAATATTGCGGAAATGCTCGACGCGCTGGCCACTACGGCTCCCGACGCGAAGATCCTAGCGCGCAAGGACGATATCGACCGGTTGTTCGCGTCGGACGTGCTGGAAGAGATCTATGCCGCGCTCGAAGCCGATGGTGGTGAGTGGGCCACGCAGACACTTGCGACGCTGAAAACCAAATCGCCGCAGACGATGAAGGTCTCGCTCCGGCTGCTCCACGAGGGCGCGGCGATGGCGAGTTTCGCGGACGAGATGCGGCAGGAATATGCGGTCGGCGCGCATGTCGTGCAGCGGCATGACTTTATCGAGGGCGTGCGGGCGGTGATCGTCGACAAGGACAATGCGCCGCGCTGGGATCCGGCGACGCCCGAGGATGTGACCGATCACGTGATCGACCAGATTTTCGCGCCGCTGCCGGAGCATGAGGCGTGGACGCCGGGCTGACTCGTCATCCTGACGAAAGTCAGGATCCAGCGTTACAGATGCCCACATGTGTGGCTCTGGATCCTGGATCGAGTCCAGGATGACGTAGTAATTGGAGAACGAAATGGCTGACTACGAAACGATCCTGGTCGAGCAGCGCGGTGGCGTCACGCTCGTCACGCTGAACCGCCCGCAGGCGCTGAACGCGCTCAATTCGCAGGTGCTCGCCGACCTGATCGCCGCGTTCGCCGCGTTCGATGCGGATGCGTCGCAGGGGTGCGCGGTGCTCACCGGCTCGGCCAAAGCGTTCGCGGCGGGGGCGGATATCAAGGAGATGCAGGCGCAGGGCTTCGCGGAGATGTACGCGAGCAACTTCTTCGCAGGCTGGGAGCATTTCACGCGGACGCGCAAGCCGGTCATCGCGGCGGTCGCGGGTTATGCGCTCGGCGGCGGGTGCGAGCTGGCGATGATGTGCGACTTCATCCTTGCTGCCGATACCGCCAAGTTCGGCCAGCCCGAAATCAAGCTCGCCGTGTCGCCGGGGATGGGCGGATCGCAGCGCCTCACGCGCGCGGTCGGCAAGGCCAAGGCTATGGAGATGTGCCTGACCGGGCGGATGATGGACGCCGCCGAAGCCGAGCGTGCGGGCCTTGTCTCGCGGATCGTGCCGGCGGACGAGCTGGTCGAGGAGGCGGTGAAGACCGCGACCACGATCGCGGCGATGGCGCCGCTGGCGGTGCTGGCGAACAAGGAAATGGTCAACGCCGCGTTCGAGACGGGCCTCGCGATGGGCGTCCAGTTCGAGCGGCGGCTGTTCCACGGGCTGTTCGGGACCGCGGACCAGAGCGAAGGCATGGCTGCATTCGTCGAGAAGCGCGCCGGGACCTGGACGGGGAAGTAACGCGCCCGTCGCCGCCGCTCGTCATCCTGACGAAAGTCAGGACCCAGGGTTACGGGCGGGCGCGTTGTTGGGCTCTGGGTCCTGACTTTCGTCAGGATGACGGGGGTGGTTACGGATCGCGAGCGACACAGTCGCGGCGGCTAAGATTAGGAGAGAGAACATGGCACGGATCGGTTTCATCGGGCTCGGCAACATGGGCGGCGGGATGGCGGCGAACCTCGCCAAGAAGGGCCATGACGTCCGCGCGTTCGACCTGAGCGCCGACGCGCTGGACAAGGCTAAGGCCGCCGGATGCCTGCCGGTCACGTCCGCCGCCGAAGCCGCGGACGGTGCCGAGGCGATCGTGACGATGCTCCCCGCCGGCAAGCATGTCGCCGAGGTCTATGACGCGCTGTTCGCCGTCGCGTCGCCCTCCGCGATCCTGATCGACTGTTCGACGATCGACGTCGCTACCGCCAAGCAGGTCGCCGTCGCTGCGCAGGCGAAGGGGCTTGTCGCGGTCGACGCGCCCGTCTCGGGCGGGATCGGCGCGGCGAATGCGGGGACGCTGACCTTCATGGTCGGCGGCTCGGCGGAGGCGTTCGACCGAACACAGGCGATCTTGGCGGACATGGGCAAGGCGGTGATTCACGCGGGCGCGAACGGTGCGGGGCAGGCGGCGAAGATCTGCAACAACATGATCCTCGGCGCGACGATGATCGCCACCTGCGAGGCGTTCGTGCTGGCGGAGAAGTTGGGCCTCGATGCGCAGGCATTCTACGATATCGCCAGCGTGTCGTCGGGGCAGAGCTGGTCGATGACGACGTACGCGCCGCTGCCCGGTATCGGCCCCGATACGCCCGCGGATCATGACTATCAGGGCGGCTTTGCGGCGGCGCTGATGCTGAAAGACCTGCGGCTTGCGATGGCGGCGGCAAGGGATACCGGTGCGGATACGCCGATGGGCGCGAAGGCCGCCGAGCGTTACGAGGCGTTTGCCGAGGCCGGTCAGGGTGGGCTCGACTTTTCGGCGATCATTCGCACGCTCTGAGCCTCAGAGGAAGCGGATCAGCATCAGTAGCAGGCCGAGGATCGACGCTAGCCAGCACAGGCTGCGGACATACTTGATCCCGAACAGGTAGAGCGGGATGTAGGCGATCCGCGCGCCGAACCAGAGCCCCGCTCCGATCGTACCGATACCGCCGGTGCGGTCGGTGACCGCCAACCCCAGCGCGAGCGCGACGAAGACCGGGTAGGTTTCCTGGAAATTCTTCAGCGCGCGTTCGGCGCGGCCGGCCATTTCGCCGAGCGGCTTCTGTGCGCCGTCGCGGGGGCCCGCGTTCCAGCCGAGCCCGCGATCGCGTGTCGCGGTTTGTCCCTGGATCATGATGTAGGCGAACAGCAGGACTGTCGACCAGCCGAGCAGCAGCAATTCGGTGGGTAGGTGCGTCATGATCGATCTCCGCTAGGGCAGCGGGTCTCGAACGCTGCTAGCGTGCTTGTGTTGCAACCTTGATCTGCTGATCGGCATGCATTTGGCGCGCGTCGTGCGCGCGGTGGAAGGCACGGTCGGCATCGTCGATCGCGCCGAGCAGTGCGCCGAAACATGGGGCATCGTCGATTGGATAGACGCGCGAAAGATCGTGCCCCAGCGCAAACACGTCGCGTTGCGTGAGAAGTCCGATGGCGACGATACGGTCTGGGTCGGACATGTTAGGCTCCCGTGGTGCAATATAGGTTAACGCGCTCCAAGCGTTAACGGTACCGGCCTATCGGGAAAACACGCCCAGCGGAGCGTCAACCAAGGCCGAGCCGCTCGCGCGCCTGCCACCGGGCCATCATCAGCACCGAAACCACGGCCAGTCCGGTCGCGAGCCCGGTCCAGATGCCGACCCCGCCCCAGCCGCGCCCGAACGCCAGCCACGCGCCGACGCCGATACCGATGCCCCAATAGCCGATCGCAGCGAACAGCATCGGCACCTTGGTATCGCCCAGCCCGCGCAACATGCCTGCGCCGATCACCTGCGCGCCGTCGACCACCTGGAATACGGCGGCGACCGCGAGCAGCGAAATCGCCAGCGTGACGACCGGCGCATTGGCGGGCGCGTCGACGTCTAGGATGATGCCGATCAACATTTGTGGCGCGAGGATGAGCAGCGCGGCGGTAATGACCATAAAGCCCTCCCCGATCGCGAACGCGGCCCAGCCGGCGCGGCCGATGCCTGCGCGGTCGCCGCGGCCTGAGGCGAGGCCGACGCGGACGGTGGCGGCTTGGGCGATGCCGAGCGGGACCATGAAGGTGACGCTGGCAATCTGGATCGCGATCGCATGCGCGGCAAGCGGCACGGTGCCGAGCAGCCCCATCAGGAACACCGCGGCGATGAACACGGTGGACTCGAACCCGAGCGTGATCGCGATCGGCAGGCCCAGCGTCCAGACTGCGCGATAGCGCGGCCAATCGCTGCGCCAGAACCGGCCCAGCAGGTGGTAGCGGCGGAACGGCCTGGCATAGACGATGACGGCGGCCATCGCGATGAAGCTCAGGCCGTTGGCGATGCTGCTCGCAATGCCCGAGCCGAGCAGGCCGAGCGCGGGGAGGCCGGCGTGGCCGAAGATCAGCAGCCAGTTGAGCCCGGCGTTGACGACCAGCAGCCCGACCATCACCACCAGCGACCAGGCGGGTTTCTCCAGCGCAGCGACGAATGCGCGGAGCACGAGGAAGCAGAGGCTCGGGAGCATTCCCCACATTACCGCGCGGACGAAGCGGGCCGCCTCGTGCGCGAGCAGCGGGTCCTGGTCGAGCAGGTGGACTAGGATCGACTCGGCGTTCCACAGGATGATCCACGAGGGCAGGCAGAGCGTTGCGGCGACCCAGATCGTCTGGCGCACGGTCCGGCGGATATCGCGCACCGCATGCGGCCGCGCACCCCGCTCGCGCGCGATCATCGGGACGGCGGCGGTGGTAAGGCCCATCCCGAAGATCAGGAAGACGAGGTAGAGGTTGAGGCCAAGCGTCGCTGCCGCGAGCGTGTCGGAGCCGAGCCGCCCGAGCATCGCGACGTCGGTCGCGCCGACGAGTGCCTGGGCGAGATTGGTCGCGACTAGCGGCCAGGCGAGTTTCAGCGTGGCGGCGAACTCGGTGCGCCAGGGGCGGGGCGGGGTGGACGTCATGCTCTGGCTTTAGCCGGGAACGGCGGCTTGTCGATTACTCGCGTCGATCCTCGTGCTGGTAGGGAAGGCGACGCATGGGAGGACATGCAACGGACGTCGTCCATTCCTCCCCCTCCGTCAGGCTTATGCCTGCCACCCCCCCCTGGCGGGGGAGGATCGATAGGGCGCGATGCGGTTTGAAAGGTGCTGGGGCAATCGCGTGACCCTTCCCAACAACTCCGTCATCCTGACGAAAGTCAGGATCCAGGGTAACGGATGGTGTCCTGTTTGGCTCTGGGTCCTGACTTTCGTCAGGATGACGGTTGGGGTTTGGTCGGCGCGTCAACATAAGCGCTAGCCAATAGTGGCTTTTACCGCATCAGCCCGGCGGCGCGGAGGGCGTTCTCGATCGTGGCTTGGATACCGGCGGGGGCTTCGGCGCGAGGCTTCGGCGCAGGTTTCGGCGGCACGGGGATAGCGATCTTGGCGACGCGTTCGACCGGAGCCGGCCTGACCGCAGTCTCCGCCTTCGCCGCCGCTAGCAGGCCCCAGGACTTTGCGATTACTGCCGTGCTCGAAAGCCCGACGTCGAGCATGAACGGTCCCGCGGCGCCCAAGCGCTCGCCGCGCGACGGGTCGATCGGCGTGCCGTGGCCCATGCCCGGGACGGTCCAGTCCTCGACCACGTCGCGCCCTTGCGCGTCGGACCAGATGCGGTGGACGGCGGTGCCTGCCCGCTCCGTGCGCACGGCCTTCGCATCGACGCCGTGGATACCGCGCCATTGCCGCGCGATCGTGTCCGCGTTCGCTACGCTCACCGTCGCGTCCGCGCCGCCGTGCCAGATCGCGAGCGTCGGCCAGCGTCCGTCATGCCCGCGCGCGCCGCTGCGGACTATCTCGACCAGCACGCTATCGCTGGTGTCGCCGTGCCCGCGCATCCGGTCTAGCGCCTGCGACACGCCGGTCGCGGTGCCGTAGGCGAGGCCGCCGATCACGGCGCCGCCCGCGAACAGGTCCGGTCGCGTGGCCAGCATCGCCATCGTCATCGCGCCACCGGCCGACAGGCCGGTGACGTACACGCGGCTCTGGTCGAGGCCGTGGCGCGCGATCATCGTCTCGGTCATCTGCGCGATCGATTCGGCCTCGCCGCCGGCTTGTGCGGTGTCCTCCGATGTGAACCAGTTGAAGCAGAGGTTAGGGTTGTTCGCGCGCGTCTGCTCGGGGAATACCAGCGCAAAACCCGCGCGATCGGCGAGCTTCGACCAGCCCGACCCGTGATCGTAGCCCGCCGCAGTCTGCGTGCAGCCGTGCAGGACGACGACCAGTGGCGCGTTCGCTGGCAGGTTGGCGGGAACGTAGCTGAAGCCGAGCAGCGCACCAGGATTGGTCCCGAACTCGGTCAGCGGCGTCAGGCGGCTGAGCGCGGTGTCGCGCGGGGTCGGTGCTCCGGCGCGCGCCATGCGGGCGAGGGTATCGGCGATGTTTCTCACGTGACTCGAGCCTTTCGTCGCCAGCGTACTCAGCCGCGATCTTATCTCAACGTCGCACGTACATCATTTGTTGCTGCAATGCAGCAATAGCGTCAGGAGTGTTGCCCGATCGTGTCGCATGCTTCGGCGATCGCCGCGTAGACCCGGTCGAGATCGGGATCGTCGATGCAATAGGGCGGCATGACGTAGACGGTGTTGCCGAGCGGCCGGAGCAGCAGGTCGCGTTCGCCGAAGAACGCGAGCAGGCGTGGGCCGATCTGCGAGAGATAACCGTCCTCGCCGCGGAGTTCGACCGCGGTAATCGTGCCGATCTGGCGCGCGTTGGCGATGCGGGGGTGGCGGGCCAGGGCTTCCAGCCGCGAGGCCTGGCGGGCGGCGAGGTCGGCGATCCGCTCGCGCACGGGCTCGTCGCGCCAGATCGCGAGGTTCGCATTGGCGGCGGCGCAGGCGATCGGGTTGGCGGTGTAGCTCGACGAGTGGAAGAACATCCGCGCGCGGTCGGTGCCGTAATGCGCCTGGTAGATCGCCTCGGTCGTCATCGTCACCGCGAGCGGCACCGCGCCGCCGGTCAGCCCCTTCGACAGGCAGAGGATGTCGGGCACCACGCCGGCCTGTTCGCAGGCGAGCAAGGTGCCGGTGCGGCCCCAGCCGGTCATCACTTCGTCGGCGATGAACAGCACGTCGTGCGCTGCGCAGATCCGCCGCATCTCGGCGAGGATGTGCGCGGGATAGATGTGCATCCCGCCCGCGCCGAGCAGCAGCGGTTCGACGATGAACGCGGCGGGGTGCGCCGCGCAGGCCTTCTCCAGCGCGTCGAGCGTCGCCTGTTCGTGGCCGGCGGCGGGGAAGGGGATCGTGCCGACGTCGAACAGCAACGGCGCGTAGGCGCGGTTGTAGACTCCGCGTGCGCCGACCGACATCGCGCCGATCGTATCGCCGTGATAGCCGTGTTCGAGCACGAGGATGCGGTGGCGATCCTCGCCGCGATCGAGCCAATAGCCGAGCGCCATCTTCAGCGCGCACTCGACGCTGGTCGACCCCGAGTCGGAGAAAAAAACTCGCGTAAGCTCGGGCGGCATGATCGCAGTCAGCCCACGCGCGAGGTCTTCGGCAGGCTGGTGCGTCCAGCCGGCGAAGATGATCTGGTCGAGCTTGCCCGCCTGTTCGGCGATGGCGGCCATGATCTTCGGGTTGGCGTGGCCATGCGTCGTCACCCACCAGGACGAGATCGCATCGACGATCCGCCGTCCGTCCGACGTGTAGAGCGCGGCGCCCTCGGCATGCGTGACGAGCGGGATCGGCTCGCGCAGGCCGTGCTGCGTGAACGGGTGCCAGACGGGGGAACCGGTCACTGGAACGCCTTCAGGTCGAAGTTTGCGGCGAACGCCTCGGCCAAGGTGGCCGCGTTCAGCGGATCGAGGCGAGGCAGGCGGCCGAGCCGGCGGACTTTGCCGAGCGCGGCGATCGTCGCTTCGCTATCCTCGACCGCGTCGCCGACGAAGGCGATGCCGAGAATCGGGACGCCGCGGCTGCGCAGTGCCTCGATCGAGAGCAGGCTGTGGTTGATCGTGCCGAGTCCGGTGCGCGCGACTAGCACGACCGGCTTGCCCCAGCGCGCGAACAGGTCTGCGAAGATCAGGTCGCGTGTCACGGGGACCATCACGCCGCCCGCGCCCTCGACGATCAGGGGGCCATCGACTTCGGGTAGCGCAAGCCGGTCCGGATCGATCGTCACGCGGTCGATCTCCGCCGCGAGATGTGGCGAGCACGGGGTCGTCAGCAGGTATGCTTCGGGCAAAACATGGTCCGCCGGCACGCCTAAAGTCACCACCGATGCTGCGTCGCTGCCATCGGCAAGCCCCGCCTGCACCGGTTTCCAGTAGCGCGCACCAAGCGCCGCGGTGAGCCCGGCGGCGAACACGGTCTTGCCGATATCGGTGTCCGTACCGGTGACGACGATCGTCATTGCAACGCTTCTCCCATGACCGTTCCCAACGCCTCGATGTCTGCAACGGTCGCGTTGAGCGTCAACGATATCCGCAGACGCGATCCGCCCGCAGGTACGGTCGGCGGACGGATGCCGCGCACATCGAACCCTGCCGCCTGGATCGCGCCGGCGACGCGCATCGTGCGCGCGGCATCGCCGAGAACCAGCGGCAGGATCTGAGACCCCGTCGCCGCGATGCCGTATCGCGCAAGTACGCGCTCGGCGGTCGCAATCAGATCCCAGAGGCTCTCCCGTCGCCCCGGTTCGTCCGCGACGATCCGCAACGCCTCGCCGACTGCCAACGCCATCAGCGGCGACGGCGCGGTCGAGAAGATGAAGCCGCGCCCGCGATTGACGATGAAGTCGCGCATCACCGCGGGGCCGCAGAGTAGCGCACCCTCGCAGCCGAGCGCCTTGCCGCAGGTTCGCAAGCTTATGACGTTCTCACGGCCATCGAGTCCCTCGGCCAGCCCGCGGCCATCGGTGCCGAACACGCCGGTCGCATGCGCTTCGTCGATCAGCAGGATTGCGTCGTGGCGGTCGGCGATTTCGGCGAGCGCTGCGAGCGGGGCTTGGTCGCCATCCATGCTGTAGAGGCTTTCGACCGCGAGCCACACGCGGCCCATACCGCCAGCCTTTCGCCAGTTGGCGATCGCGTCCTCGAACGCGCCCGCGTCGTTATGCGCGGCGCTCACGCAGTCTGCCCGCGTAAGACGCATGCCTTCGTGCGCGCTCGCATGAATCAGCGCGTCGTGGACGATCAGGTCGCCGCGCTGTGGCAGCGTCGCGAACAGCACCGTGTTGGCGACATAGCCGCTCGCGAAGAACAGCGCCGCCTCGGTCCCGAAGAACCGCGCGGCGCCCGCCTCCAGCACCTCATGCTCGAGTGCATTGCCACGCAGCAGCCGCGAGCCGCCCGATCCGACCGACACGCCGCGCCGCAACGCATCGACCACCGCGCCACGCAACCGGTCCGATCCGGCAAGCCCGAGATAGTCGTTCGAGGCGAAGTCGATCCCCTTGCGCGGCAGGAGCGATCGATACCGGTCGGCGGCGGCCAGCGCTGCGAGGTCTCGTTCCTGGTCGGCGAACATCATCGCGCCGCCCTAACCCCAACGCGGCCCGAAGACGATCCCCGCGTTACCCGGCCTGCAACGCTTCGACGAACCCGCGGGCCCTTGCGCCGACATCCGCTGCGGTCATTCCTGGCGCATATAGCGCGGAACCCAGGCCGAATCCTGCCGCACCCGCCTTGCGCCAGTCCGTCATGATCTCCGGTACGATGCCGCCGACCGGCAGGACGCGGGTATCCTTGGGGAGGACGGCCCGCATCGCCTTCAGCACCGCCGGACTGGCGGCCTCGGCCGGGAACAGCTTCAGCGCCGCCGCGCCTGCTTCGAGGGCCGCGAACGCCTCGGTCGGCGTCGCGATGCCGGGGAGCGCGACATAGCCGCGCTCGGTCGCCGCGGCGATCACCCGCACGTTCGCGTTGGGCGCGATGATCAGCGTGCCGCCCGCCGCGCCGACTGCCTCGACGTCCTCGACGCGCAACACCGTGCCCGCCCCGACGACCGCGCGGCCCTTCAGCGTACGCGCGAGCCGGGCGATGCTGTCGAGCGGATCGGGTGAGTTCATCGGCACTTCGAGGATCGTGAAACCCGCCTCGACCAGGGCCTCGCCGATTGCCTCGACTTGCTCCGGCTTTACACCGCGCAGGATCGCGATCAGCGGGCATGTCGCGAAGGCCTCGTCGAACGCCTGGCGATGAGTCACGGGCGACGTCGTGATGGAAGTCATGCTGCAAGATCCTGGATGCGGGTGATGCCGGCGACGAACGCGGCCTGACTGTCGATATGGTGAGACCGGCCGCCGAGCGCATCGATCGCGCCGGCATAGAGTGCGCCGAGTGCCGGGTCGGCGAGGATGTGCACCGTGGCGCCCGGCTCGATCCGTGCGGCGGTATCCGCGCCGATCAGCAGTCCGCTTGCGAACGAGGCCGCGTGCGCATCGTCGGCAATTCCCAGCACGCCACGCGCACGGATCGCGAACAGGCTGGCAGCGAGATCGCGGCGTGCACC
Source organism: Sphingomonas faeni (assembly GCF_040407495.1). Taxonomy (GTDB): domain Bacteria; phylum Pseudomonadota; class Alphaproteobacteria; order Sphingomonadales; family Sphingomonadaceae; genus Sphingomonas; species Sphingomonas faeni_D. The sequence goes on from NZ_JAPZPP010000003.1 coordinate 651,212, forward strand.
CTCCATGACGCCGTCGAGGAACGCGGTTCCCAATTCGACCGGGTGGCCGAGCTGCCGGGAGAGCACACCGTGCGCGCGGAGCAGCGCGAAGAGTTCACCGGTCATCGCGGTGGTGAAGCGGGTGATCGCGCCCTTCTCCACGGTTGCCCATTTGCAGTGCGTACCGGGCTGGCAGAGCAGCGCGTCCGCCGGCACCAGCCCGGCTGCTACCGCGCCGAGCAACTGCACCTCCTCCCCGCGCATCACGTCGGCATGCAGCCCGTCGCGGTACGATAACCCCGGCACGATCGCAGTGCGGTCGTCGATCCGGTCGAGCGCGGCTGCGATGTCCGACAGGCCCGCAGGCGCGTCGACATAGGGTACGCTACGCCAGCCGATGTTCGATCCGACCATGCCGGCTAGCAGCATCGGTACATCGCCGAACCGCTTGCGGATGCCCGCCACCTCGACCTCGTACTCACCGGCCGCGACGCTCGCGGCACCACGGTCGTCCCGCTCGGTCGCAACGACTATGCCGTCCTCGATCCGGAACACACGCCGATTGGTCGTTCCCCAATCGACTGCAATAAATCCGCCCATTGCGCTATCCTCGGGCTCTTTGCCGGTATCACGGTAGGATCGGTCGCATGCGCGGCATGGTCCCGAACCACCGGGCTATTATGACAATTGCGGTGCGCTTGCCATGCATCATCGCGATCCTGACGGCGCGCGGATCGCGATCGTGTCGTTCACCCCCGCAATCCGACGAACGTCATGATTCAGGATAGCATTGCCGGAACGCGTATCCCCAGGCTCACGTTGAGTGGCTAAAGAAGGATGCGTATCGGTGCTTCAGGTCAGTCAGCAGGTCGTCGGCGAGCAGATCACACCCCTTGCCGCGGGGATCTTAGCGGTCACGGTCGTCGACGGGCTGAGAAAGGGCGACGTGATCTGCGTTGCCGCCGATGATCAGCGGGCGACGGACATCGCGGCGATCGCCGCAGCCTTCGCGCCCGACGCGCTCGTGGTGCATCTGCCGTCCAGCGACGCCCTGCCGGGGGACGATGCGCCCGCATCGCCTGCCAATGTCGGCCGCCGCGTGGCTGCACTGCGCCAACTGCGTGCGGCCACCGAAGCCAAGACGCATCCGATTTTGCTGGTGACGACGGCAGAGGCGACTGCAGTACGCTATCCCGCCCCGGTATTGTTCGATTCGGCACCGCCCCGGCTCGCAGTGGGGGATACGATCGACGTCGATGCGTTTGCGGAAATCGCGGCGGGGATCGGCTATATCGTCGATGACCGCGTCGACGAGCCTGGCGAAATCGCGGTTCGCGGCGGTGTCATCGATGTCTTCCCGGCGGATCGGCAGCAGCCCGTACGGATCGAGTTCGCCGAGGGCCGCATAACGGGTCTTCGCGATTTCGATCCGGTGTCGCAGCTCAGCGAAGGCGACATCGCGCGTGTCGAGATCGGTCGCGCAACCGAACCGGCGATCAAGGACGGCGTGTCCATTCTGGCGCATCTGCCTGACGCTGGCATTGCGTTCGATGACGGTGCGGAGGGCCGCCGGACGCGGTTCCTCGCGATCGCCGCCGACGGTCTGCCGCGCCGCAAGGCTGCCGCCGATCTGGTCGACGACAAGGCGTGGAAGGCTGCAACGGCACAGCGCGCCATGCTGGAAATCGGGCGTAGCGACGTGCAGCCACCGCGGTTCGTCGAACGGCGCGATCCGGCGCGTGCGTTCGCGCGGTTCGCAAAGGACAGTCTGGCCGATGGGCGGCTGTTGATCGTCGGCTCGCCGCGCGACCTGCGGTTCCTGCAACCCAGGCTCGAACGTGCGGCAAAGATTGCCTTCGAGCAGATCGACTGCTGGTCCGAAGCGCACGCGGCAAAGCCGGGCACCGCGATGATGCTGATCGCGCCGATCGACCGTGGTTTCGTCATCGACGGTGTCACCGTCGTCGCCGGCGCGGACCTGCTCGGCGGGCGCGCGCGCGCCGACGAGATGTCGGGCAGCGGTGCGGGAGCGTTGGCCGCGCTGGCGAGCGAACTGCGATGCGGCGACGTGATCGTCCATGAAGCGTTCGGTATCGGCGTCGTGCGTGGGTTGGAGATGCTGCCGGGCACGGATGGCGACGCGATCGTCCTGGAATATGCCAAGGGAGGACGGCGTCTGGTACCCGTCGCCGAAGCCGACCGGATCTGGCGCTATGGCGCCGAGGTGGATGCCGTGACGCTCGACGCGCTGGACGGATCGTCATGGCAAAAACGTCGCGGTGCGATCGATGCCGCAATTGCCGAGAGCGCACGCGATCTTGCCGAGATCGCTGCCGAGCGCGGCGCGCGGACGACCGATCCGATCGTGCCGGACCGGGCAGACTATGAGCGTTTCGCTGCCGGCTTCGCCTTTACCGAAACTCCTGACCAGGCTCGGGCGATCACGACGACGCTGGCCGACCTGGCGAGCGGCAAACCGATGGATCGACTGGTGATCGGCGATGTCGGCTACGGCAAGACCGAGGTCGCGTTGCGGGCTGCCGCCGCGGTGGCGCTGGCAGGACGCCAGGTCGCGATCGCCGCGCCGACCACGGTCCTCGTCCGCCAGCATATCGAAACGTTCGTACGCCGGTTCGAAGGCAGCGGCATCAACGTCGCGGGGCTGTCGCGTTTGTCGAGCACGGCCGACAAGGCACGAGTGAAGGCCGGGCTTGCGGATGGATCGATCCAGGTCGTGATCGGCACCGGGGCGATCGCCGGCAAGGGCGTCGCCTACCGGGATCTGGCACTGGTGGTGATCGACGAGGAGCAGCGCTTCGGTGCGGCCGACAAGGCGAAGCTGCATACGCTCGGCGAGGGCCATGTCCTGACGCTCAGTGCGACGCCGATTCCACGGACGCTGCAGTCGGCGATGATCGGGTTGCAGGGCCTGTCGGTGATCGCGACTCCGCCCGCGCGCCGCCAGCCGATCCGGACCGCGGTAGCGCAGTTCGACGATGCCACCGTCCGTGCCGCGCTGCGCCGCGAACGCGCACGGGGCGGGCAGAGCTTCGTCGTCGTGCCGCGGATCGACGACATGGCGCCACTGGCCGCGCGGCTTGCCAAGCTCGTTCCCGAACTCGGCCTCGTTCAGGCGCATGGCAAGATGCAGGCGGCGGAGATCGACGAAGCGATGGTCTCGTTCGCGGCGGGCGATGGCGACATCTTGCTGGCGACAAACATCATCGAGGCGGGGCTCGACGTGCCGCGCGCGAACACGATGATCGTCCACCACGCCGATCGCTTCGGGCTGTCGCAGCTTCACCAGTTGCGCGGGCGGGTCGGACGCAGCGGGCGGCGGGGACAGGTGATGCTGCTCACCGACGGCGACGCGACGATCGCCGAGGCAACGTTGAAGCGCCTGCGGACCTTGCAGGCGTTCGACCGGCTCGGCGCAGGCTTCGCGATCAGTGCGCGTGATCTCGATCTGCGCGGTGCGGGCGATCTGGTCGGTGAGGCCCAGGCCGGCCACATGAAGCTGATCGGCATCGATCTGTACCAGCATCTGTTTGGCAAGGCGCTGCGCAAGGCACGGCTTGAGAAAGAAGGGGATACGCTGGTCGACGACTGGATCCCGGAACTGCATCTGGAACTCGGCGGATGCCTGCCCGAGGCGTGGATTCCGGAAACCGAAGTGCGCCTTGCGCTGTACGCCCGGCTCGCGCGACTGGACGGTGTCGCTGCGCTCGATCTGTTCGAAGCTGAACTCGACGATCGTTTTGGCGCGCTGCCGGATCAGGCGCGACGCCTTCTCCAGGTCGCGCGGATCCGCACTTTGGCGCGGGCGGCGGATATTCGGCGGATCGACGCAGGGCCTGCGGCGATCGCGCTGACGCCCCATGACCGCCGGACTGCGAAGCCCGTGGGCGATCTGGTCGAGAAGAATGGCCGCTGGATCGCTGGCGAGAGCATCGCAGATCCGATCGAACGCGCGAACCGGATCGAGGAACTGCTCGATGGGGTGGTCGAGTAGCGCCTATTCTGCGGCCTGCGCCAACGGGGGAGACAAGGCTTCGTCGGTGAGAGCCGCCAGGATGGAGCGCACAAGGTCGACGACGCGGGCAAAGCCGGCGCCCGGCGCGTGGAGCTTGCGGTCGAGATACAGCGTGCGGTCGAGTTCGAGCTGCACCGCATGGATGTTAGCGGCCGGACGGGCGTGTCGCTCGAGGATGTGGCCGCCAGCATAGGGTGTGTTGATCGCAGTCGAAAACCCCCGCGCGGTGCATTCGGTCTCGATCCGCGTCACGAACCGCGCCGCTGCGGCATGGCCGAACCGATCGCCCAGCACGATCCGCGTACCGCCAGGGCCAAGCGGCGGCATCGAATGCAGGTCGAGCAGCACCGCGACGCCGAACTGCGCCTTGGCCGCCTCCAGCGCGCTCGCGATCATCGCGTGATAAGGACGATGATCCTGCGCGATGCGGGCGGTGACGTCGGCATCGGTGAAGCGACGCGCCCACAGATCGCCCGCACCCGACACGCGCCGTGGCACCAGCCCGAGCCCGCTGCGCAGCTTGGCGGATTGCTGTGTCGGCGCCACCGACGCGGCACCCTCGTCGATCAGGGGATCGCGCTCGTTTTCCCCGCGGTTGAGGTCGATCCACGCGCGCGCGCGCGTCTGGACGACCGTCGTCTGGTTCGTCCGGGCGGCGCGCGCGACGGCGTCGACCAGGCGGTCCTCGAGCGGCAGGAGCGCCGCGAGCGGCACGCGGAGCGCCGTCTTCAACGCCAGCGGATACTCCCGGCCGGCATGGGGCACCGACAGCACCACGGGGGTCCTTGGCGGCATCGCGCCCAGACGTTCGAAGGGAGAGGGAGGCATCACGCCATGCTAGGGCCGCGCAGCCATCGGGGCAATCGGCCTCCCGCGCTACGCGGTCTTCCCGTCGTGCTTCATGGTCAACGAACTGGAAATCTTAACCGCTTCGCGCGTAAGGCAGGGGCCTGAAATGTACGAGTGAAAACGGGGCGTTAGATCGATGTTGCGAATTCTGCTGGCCGAAGACGATCAGGTGATGCGCGAGTATCTGACGCGTGCGCTCGAACGCTCGGGTTATGCAGTAACGGCGGTAGATCGCGGCACCGCGGCCATCCCGTTGCTCGAAACCGAAAAATTCGACCTGTTGCTGACCGATATCGTGATGCCCGAGATGGACGGTATCGAACTGGCGCAGAAGGCTGGCGAAATGTGCGCGGACCTGCGCGTGATGTTCATCACGGGGTTTGCAGCGGTGACGCTGAAGGCGGGCAGAGCAATGCCGCACGCCCGCGTCCTGTCCAAGCCGTTCCACCTCCGCGACCTCGTCGCCGAGGTCGATCGCCTGTTCGAGATGGATAATATGACCGGCGTGCATTGAGGGCTTGCACGCCGCGATAACCGCGGCTAGTGGAGCCCTCCGGCGGGCGTGTAGCTCAGTGGTAGAGCACTGTGTTGACATCGCAGGGGTCGCAAGTTCAATCCTTGCCACGCCCACCATTGAAAACCCCGCTAGCCTCATGGCTAGCGGGGTTTTTACGTTCTGGGGTCGCTCAGATCGCCCTGTTACCGCCGGACGCAGCAACAGGGCGGGGTGACGGTCAGCTCGGGCGAACCGTGTCCGGCATGAACGCGAACAGTGCGGTCCGGATCGATGCGGGCGCGCCGGGTTTGAACCAGTTGGTGTCCTGGATGTGGCTTGCCGTCAGGTAGATGCGACCGTCCGGCCCTTCGGAAAAGGTGTCGGGCCAGCGCAGTCGCTTGTCGGTGAGGACCGTTTCGACACGATCGCCGACCAGCCGCGTGATCGCGTTGTCGGTCGGCGACGTCAGATAGAGCACGCCCGCCTTGCTCATCCACAGGCCGTCGGCGACATGCGTTTGCGCGACAGTCTTCACACCAGCCGCGCGATCCGCCTCGCTGACGCCATCGCGTAGCAAGGCAGTGTCGATCGCGTAGAGCGTCCGGCCGGTGAGCGCCTGGAAATAGAGCGTCCCGCCATCGTTCGAGATCGCGATGCCGTCGGCGGCGAAGGCGGGCTGGCGACCGTCCGGGCGGAGCAGCGGCGTCCCGTCGGTCTCGACCGTGACCGCCTTGTCGACCTGCGTCGATCCGTGGCCATCCAGCGCGCGGAAGGATCGGCCTGACTCGAGGTCGACGACGATGATCGCGCCGCGGGTGCCGCTGTCGGTGATGTAGCCGGTCCTGCCGTCGGGCGAGAAGCGGATGTCGTTGAGGTAGGTGCCTTGCAGCGCGACGTCGAGCGGCACCGGGATGACCTTCACGACGCGGTCGGTGGCGAGGTCGATCTGGACCAGCTTGGGCGCGCCTTCGAGGATCTTCTCGTTGCCGGGTGCGCCGGGATCGAGCACCCACAGGTTGCCGCGACCATCGGCGACGATCGACTGAACGCAGACGAAATAGTCCCCGACCGGCAGTTCGTTCGCCCGCGCGTTGCGCCAGCTGTTCCATGTGTCATCGGGATAAGGCCGGAGCGAGCCGTCCTCGAGGAGTTCGGCGACCGAGATCGGCGCGTCGTCGGTCCAGCGCGGGAAATTGACGAAGCGGCGGCCATCCGCCGTCACCGTAACGCCCGTTACCTGGTGATCGAACTCCGCGATGCTCGTCAGCGGGCTCGCGGCACGTGCCTGCGCTTGGGCGATACCGATCGCCGCGGTGGCGATAACGCCGATCGCAGCCGCCCCGAGCAGATAGGGCTTCGCCTTCGATATGGCTGGGCTCTGGTCCGCCGCCGCCGCCGCCGCCGCCGCCACCAAGGTGGCGGGGTTGCCGGTGAAGAGTTGGACGAGATGGCGCGACACCGTTTCGGGCGCCTCGCGCTGGATGAAGTGGCCGACACCGGGCAGCGTCACGAAGGCGAACGGGCCGGTGAACTTCGCGGGCACCGCGGCGCTGGCGCTGGGCGGGTTCACGCCGTCGACCTCGCCCTGGAAATACAGCGTCGGGAGCGACAGCGAGGCGGTTGCCTTCACCTTGTCCTCAAGCCACTGGCTGCGCGGATCGGGCTTGGCCTCGTCCCAGCGCGCGCGGTAGCTGTGCAGCGTCACGGCCGCCCAGTCCGGATTCTCGAACGATGCGGCGACACGCGCGAACGTCGCTTCGTCGAACCAGCCGGGCGGCGACCAGTTGACCCAGTGGATATGCGCGAAGCCCTTGTGGTCGTCGCGCACCGCCTGCGCACCCCGCGCGGTGGCCATGAACCAGTGATACCATTGGCGCTGCGCCTGCTCGAACGGCGGCGTCGGCATGCCGCCGAGCCGTGGCGGCGTCGCGAGCATCGCCATCCGCTCGACCCGGTCCGGCCAGCCGACCGCGAGTGCCTCTGCGGTGTTCGAACCCCAGTCGTGCCCCGCGACCATGAACGTCTCGATCCCGAGCCCGTCCATCAGCGCGATCATGTCCATCGCCAGGATCGCGCTGTTGCCGGTGCGCGGCGCATCGCCGACAAACCGCGTTTCGCCAAAGCCGCGAAGCGTCGGTACGATCGTCCGCAAACCGGCATCGTGGAGCGCGGGCAGGACGGCGTCCCAGGTCGATGCATCGTCTGGCCAGCCGTGGATCAGCAGCACCGGGGGGCCATCGCGCGGGCCGGTATCGGCATAGGCGAAGACGAGATCTTCGGTCGTCAGGATCGGCATGAGGGTCCTTTGGGAACGAGGGCGCGCCGAGGCTCGAAGCCTGTGCCTAGGCCGCGCTCGAAGTCGCCGGCAAAGGGACGCTTGCAGGGGGAACAGTCCGCGCGAGACGCTGTTCCAACCCACACCACGATCATTCGCACCCCGCGGCCCTCGACGCTCGCCGACCTCTTCCCGAAATTGCGGGACGGCTCACTGGCGCGTGCCGTCCCGTTTCATGCCCTCGTACCGCTGGCCGTACTTCAGCCTGCCGCGTCGACCTGGTCGAGATAGGCCGCGTAGCCCTGCGTCTCCATCTCGTCGCGCGGCACGAACCGAAGCGACGCGGAGTTGATGCAGTAGCGCAGTCCGCCCTGATCCTGCGGGCCGTCCTCGAACACATGGCCGAGATGGCTGTCGGCGCCGGCCGACCGGATCTCGGTGCGGACCATGCCGTGGCTGCGATCGTGCAGCTCGGTGACGTGGACGGGCGAGATCGGCCGGGTGAAGCTGGGCCAGCCGCAATGCGAATCGAACTTGTCGGCCGACGCGAACAGCGGTTCTCCGGAGACGATGTCGACATAGACGCCCGGTTCGCGGGTGTTCAGATATTCGCCGGTTCCCGGCCGTTCGGTGCCGCTCTGCTGCGTCACGTGGAACTGCTCGGGGGTGAGCTTGGCGATGGCTTCGTCGGTCTTCTTATACTCGGTCATGGTATGTCCCATCAGCGTGAACGCAGGCCTCCACCGATATCGAACGCTCGCATCGATGGGGTTTCCGCTAATATAGGGTGTCTTGGCGCTGGCCCAATGAGCGGGGGCCCAATGAGCGGGGGCCCAATGAGGGGGGCGGCGGACACGTCGGCGATATATTCCCAGGCGACCTTTGACCGGCTTTTCAGGCGAGGAAAAAAGATGTCATGCGGCGTGGATGATTCGCACTCCGCTGTCCGCGCTCGCCTGCATCCTGTTCTCATCGGGAAGCGCCCTTGCTCAATCGACCGAGGCGCCGACCGACGCCGCGCCCGACATCGTCGTCACCGGGCGCGGGCTGGCGGATGCGCCCGGCGATCGTGCCTATGATATCGTCACGATCGAGCGCGACCGGATCCAGGCGAATGCGAGCAACAGGCTGGAGAGCGTGCTCGCCGACGTTGCGGGTCTCCAGCAGTTTCGTCGATCGGATTCGCGCAGTGCCAACCCGACCAGCCAGGGGATTTCGTTGCGCGGGATCGGCGGCAATGCCTCCAGTCGCGCGCTGCTGATCTTCGACGGCGTGCCGCAGGCGGATCCGTTCGGCGGCTGGGTCGCGTTCCCGGCCTATGCGACGGGGCGGCTCGGGCGCATTCGCGTGACGCGCGGTGGCGGGAGCGGATACCAGGGACCGGGCGCGCTGGCTGGCACGGTCGAACTGGAGAGCGCGACGCCCGATCAACTGACGCCGTTCCAGGGAAGTGTTGCTTACGGCAGCCGGGACTCGGTCGATGCGCAGGGCTCTGCGGCACTGGTGCGGGGGGCGGGGTTTGCGACCTTGTCGGGCGCTTACGCGCGCGGGGACGGCTTTACGCCGACGGTCGGGGAGAGCCGCGGGATTGTCGATCGTCCCGCGCCGTACGAGCAGGCGTCGGGGGCGTTGCGGACCGTCGTCGGAATCGGTGCGAAGACAGAATTGCAGATGAACGCGAGCGCCTTCACCGACACGCGCGACCGGGGCAGCGACTTTACCGCTAACAAGAGCGAAGGGGCCGATGCGAGCGTTCGGCTGATCGGGCGCGGGCGCTGGGGCTATTCGGCGCTGGCGTATCTGCAGACGCGCGCGTTCGCGAGCAGCTTCAACAGCATCAATGCCGCGCGGACGACCGCGATCCAGTCGCTGAACCAGTATAATACGCCCGCCACCGGGCTCGGCGGGCGGATCGAGATCGCGCCGCCGCTGGGCGAGAGTATCGCGCTCAGGCTGGGCGCGGATATCCGCGACGTGAGCGGCAAGACGCAGGAACTCTACACGTTCGTCAACGCGGCGCCGACGCGGCGGCGCGAGGCTGGCGGGAGTACGACGACGACCGGTGTGTTCGCCGATGGAAGCGTAGTGGCGGGCGACTTCACGTTCAGCCTTGGTGGACGGGTCGACTGGTGGTCGATCGATGGCGGCTATCTGACGGAACGGCCGTTGGCTGGCGGGGCGGCGCTGACCAACCTGCGCTACGCGGACCGCGACGGCAGCGAGGCGACCGGGCGTGCGGGGATCGCGTATCAGCCGATCGAGCCGATCACGCTTCGTGTCGCCGGGTATCGTGGGTGGCGATTGCCGACGCTCAACGAACTGTATCGCCCGTTCCGGGTCGGCAACGACGCGACTGCGGCGAACGCGTTGCTGTCGCCCGAGAGGCTGACCGGGGTCGAGGGCGGCGTCACGCTGACGCCGGCTCCGGGCGTGAGCATCGCCGCGACCTATTTCTACAACCGGCTGAAGGACGCGATCGCCAACGTCACGACGACCAACCCGCCGCAGGTGCTGCCGGGTGTCGTCACCTACCGCGTACGCCAGAACCTCGATGCGATCCGCGCGCACGGGTTCGAACTGGATGCGTCGTATCGGCCCAATGCCGGCAATAGCCCGTTTGGCGTGCAGGCATCGTGGTCGCACACGAACTCGAAGGTCGAGGGTTCGGGAATCACCGCCGCTCTGGACGGCTTGCGTCCGGCGCAGACCCCGCGCGACCAGGTGTCGGGAACGGTCGACTGGCGACACGACGCGGCGGCGCTGTCGCTGACCGTGCGGCATATCGGCCGGCAGTTCGACGATGACCAGAATACGCGGGTACTCGACCCGGCGACGACGCTGGATGCGTATGCCGCGTTGCCGATCCTGCGCTCGCTCGTCGCCGAGGTGCGCGGGGAGAACCTCTTCAACGAACGCGTCGAGGCGGGAATCAGCGGCGCGAACATCGTCGAACGCGCGACGCCGCGGACAATTTGGGTGGGGCTGCGCTACGGAGGGCGATGATATCTGATCCTCCCCCTGGCCGGGGGGGGGGGGCTGGCGCTTGGCAGACGGAAGGGAGGAAAGACGACGTCCGTTGCGAAGTCCTCCCCCTCCGTCGCCTTCGGCGCCACCTCCCCCTGGCGGGGGAGGATCGTCGATTAGGCCCCCGCGTTGACCCGTGCATGGCGCGCGACTAATGCCAGTTTCGTGAAGGGTTCCCGGCGACGGGATCAAAAGGGAAGTCGGTGCGCGGGCTGGGTCGTCAGGATCCTCATCCGCAAGACCGGCGCTGTCCCCGCAACTGTGACCGGTTAGCGGCCACCCCGATTATGCCACTGGGTTTCGACCTGGGAAGGCGGGGTGGAGGCGATGACCCGGAAGCCAGGAGACCTGCCTTTCACGGTCGATCCACTGCGCGGGCGGGTGCTCCGGCGCGGACGAGTGCTCCGGTCCAGCCGGGTTTCCTCGAGCGAGAGACGTCTGCCGTTCCCGAATGGTCGTGGGCGGTTCTGACAGGACGTGCCCCATGACGAAATTCTTCCTGCTCCTGAGCGCCGCGGCGATCGCGTTGCCGGCCTATGCCCAGGACATGCCCGATACCGACGCCCCCGAACTCGTCGTTACCGCGAGCCGCGTTGCCCAGCCTGCCAGCGAGATCGGCCAGGCGGTGACCGTGATCGACCGCGCCGAGATCGAGCGCCGCCAGACCGTCGTCATATCCGATCTGCTCGCGACCACGCCCGGCGTCACCGTCACGCGCAACGGAACGCTCGGTGCGCTGACCGGCGTGCGGATCCGCGGTGCCGAGTCCGACCAGACGCTGGTGGTGATCGACGGCGTGCGCGTCAACGATCCGGCCTCGACCGGCGGCGGCTTCGATTTCGGCAACCTGCTGTCGAGTTCGGTCGAGCGGATCGAAGTGTTGCGCGGGCCGAACTCGGTGCCGTGGGGCAGCCAGGCGATCGGCGGTGTCGTCAACATCATCACCGCCGCACCAACCGAAGGCGTTCAGGCGCGCGCCCACGCCGAATATGGCTATGCCGACAGCATGTTCGCGAGCGCGGGCGTGTCGGGCAAATCGGGGCCGGTATCGGGTTCGCTGACCGGCGGGTATCTGAAGACCGACGGCATCTCGTCCGCGGCCAGCGGCACGGAGCGCGACGGCTATCGCCAATATGGCGCGACCGGACGGCTGGGCGTCGAGTTCGCGCCGGGGATCGGCCTCGACCTGCGCGGCTATTTCGCGGACAGCAAGGTCGAGATCGACGATGGTTTCGATCCGGAAACCTTTGTGGTCGCGGACAGCCTTGCCTACGGGACCACGCAGGAACTCTATGGCTATGCCGGCCTGCACGCGAACTTTGCCGATGGTCGGTTCAACAACCGCGTCGCGTTCACGATCGCCGACATCAACCGCGACAATTTCGCGCAGCCCGGCGGCGATGTGTCGTTCATCGGCCGCGGCCGCAGCGAACGCTATGAATATCAGGGCGACTTCCGTCCGCTCGACCAGGTCCGCATCGTCGCTGGCGTCGAGCGCGAGAACAGCCGCTTCAACGACGGCGTTACCTATGCCGACACCGGCATCACCAGCGTGTACGGCCAGCTGATCGTCAAGCCGCTCGAGATCCTCACGATCACCGGCGGCGTGCGCAACGATGATCATGAGGATTTCGGCAGCCACACGACGTTCGGCGCGAACGCGGCGCTGGCGCCGCACACCGGCACCACCGTTCGCGCAAGTTACGGCGAAGGCTTCAAGGCGCCGACCCTGTACCAGCTCTTCTCCGAATATGGTGATCGCGATCTGGATCCGGAGACGGCGCGGAACTTCGATATTGGGATCGAGCAGGCGTTTTTGGACGACCGCGCGCGCGTCGGCGTGACCTATTTCAACCGCCGTACGCGCAACCAGATCGATTTCGATCTCGGGACGTTCACGTACCAGAACATTGCGCGTGCCGAAGCGGATGGCGTCGAGTTCACGCTTGCGCTGCGCCCGGTCGATGCGCTGACGCTGACCGCCAACTACAGCTATATCCACACCGAGAACCGCGCGACCGGCGCCAATTACGGCAACGACCTCGCGCGTCGCCCGACGCAGACCGCGAGCGTCAACGCCGACTACCGGTTCGCGTTCGGGCTCTCGGTCGGCGGCACGGTGTCGCTGGTCGGCGACAGCTTCGACGATGCCGGCAACACCACGCGGCTCGACGGCTATGCGCTCGCCAGCGTCCGTGCCGAGGTGCCGATCAACGACCGGATCGCGCTGTACGGCCGCGTCGATAACCTCGCCGACGCACGCTACCAGACGATCGCCGGCTACGGCACTTACGGTCGCGCGGCGTATGGCGGCGTGCGGTTGCGCCTGAAGTGAGGATTGGGGCGATCCTGCTCGCGCTGCTGCTGGGAGGCTGCGCCCGGCCACCCGGCGGCGGCGGGGGGATCGTCTCGACCAATCCTTGCGTCGATTCGGTGCTGGTCCGGATCCTGCCGCCCGCAAAGATCGCCGCGATCAGCCACTATTCGCAGGACGCGTCCGCGACCTCGATCCCGCTGGCCGTCGCGCGGCGGTTTCGCGGGATTGCCGGGACCGCCGAGGAGGTGATCGCGCTGCACCCCGATCTGGTCATCGCTAGCACCTATACCCCGCCCGCGACCCAGGCGGCGTACGCGCGGGCCGGGCTGAAGACATTGCTGCTCGGCATCCCGGACTCGATCGCGGAGAGCCAGGCACAGGTGACGCAGATCGCCGATGCGGTCGGTGCGCCCGCGGGAGGCGCGCGGATCAACGCCGATATCGATCGCGCTGTGGCGCGCTGGAGGCGCAAGGATGGAGCCCAGCCGAGCGCTCTGCTCTACATCAGCGGTGATCTCGCGACCGGGGGGAGCACGTTGCTGAACGAGATGATGACCCGCGTCGGTTTCCGCAACGCCGCCGCGAGCTATGGCCTGACGCATACCGGCACGCTGGCGGCCGAGACGATCGTGACGAATCCCCCGAACATCGTGATCGCCCCCGAGCGTGCGAGCCGCGGTACTGCCCTGCGCCGCCGCCTGCTGCCGAACACGCCGCAAGCCGTGTTCCCACGCGTCCTGATCAACTGCGGCGGCCCGACTATCCCGCCCGCACTCGAACGCCTCGCCGCGATAAGGGCGGGGCTGTGATGCGACACGCATACCAAAATCACCCCGGCGAAGGCCGGAGCCCAATTGGCATGGCGGAAATAACGGCGTGCTGCACGCCGTCACGATCGTCCCCCAATTGGGCCCCGGCCTTCGCCGGGGTGGCGGCGGTGGTCGGTAGGCGTGCGGTGGACCTGTGATGAACCGCGCGCTCAAACTTGCCGTATTGGCCGTTCTGGTCGTCTTCCTGTTCGGCGTGTCGCTCGGCTGCGGGAAAGTCTGGGTGCCGCTCGACGCCTGGTTCTCGAGCGATCCGCGCTGGTGGATCATTCTCGAACTCCGCCTGCCACGCGCGGTACTCGGGCTCGCGCTGGGCGCGACGCTCGGGCTGTCGGGTGCGGTCCTGCAAGGCTATCTTCGCAACCCGCTCGCCGACCCCGCAGTCGTCGGCGTGTCGTCGGTTGCGGCGCTGGCGGCAGTCGCGGCAATCGTGTTCGGGCTCGGCTCGGGCCCGGCGATCTTCGCCGCCGCGATGTTGGGCGCAGGCGGCGCGGTCGCGTTGCTCGCCGCGCTGACATGGCGGTCGCCGAGCGCGATCACCTTCATCCTAGCGGGCACGGTGCTGTCGAGCCTCGCCGGCGCGCTCACCGCGTTCCTGATCTCGATCGCGCCGAACCCCTCTGCGGTCGCCGAGGTGATCGACTGGATCATGGGCGCGTTGACCGATCGCGGCTGGGACGACGTGACGCTCGCACTGCCGCCGATGGCGGTCGGTGCGGTGCTGCTGCTGCTCACCGGCCGATCGCTGGACGCGCTGGCGCTGGGCGAGACGGCGGCGCGGTCGCTCGGGACACGGATGGGCCGGGTCCGATTGCTGGTCGTACTCGGCACTGGGCTCGTCGTCGGTGCTGGCGTTGCAGTGACGGGCGTGATCGGCTTCGTCGGGCTGGTCGTCCCGCATCTGTTGCGACCGATCTTTGGCCACCGCCCTAGCGCGTTGCTGCTGCCCTCGGCGCTCGGCGGGGCTGCGCTGGTACTCGCCGCCGACAGCCTCGTCCGCCTTGCTCCGGGCGCGGGCGAAGTCCGGCTCGGCGTGGCGATGGCGATGATCGGCGCGCCGTTCTTCCTCGGGTTGCTGGTCAGGGAACGAGGTCGCGCATGGATCTGATCATCGACGCGCTGGGCGTGAAGCTCGGCAAGCGCATTGTCCTCAACGACGTGTCCGCACACCTGCGTCCCGGCCGCGTCACCGCGATCCTCGGCCCCAACGGCGCCGGGAAGAGCACGCTGGTCAAGGCCGCCGCGGCGCTCGTCGACCGCAGCACCGGCAGCGTCCGGCTCGATGCGCAGGACGTCGCGCATATGGACCCGCGCGCCCGCGCACGTGCGATCGGCTATCTCCCGCAGGACGCGACGGTCCACTGGAACATCGTCGCGCGCGATGTCGTCGCGCTCGGCCGCCTGCCGCACCTCGGCGCGCATGCGGCGCCGTCGCCCGCCGATCGCGCCGCAGTCGAGCGCGCGATGCACGACACCGAGACGATTCACCTCGCGGAGCGCCCGGTCGGCGAACTCTCCGGCGGCGAGCGGGCGCGGGTCCTGCTGGCGCGCGTACTGGCGGGCGAGCCGCGCTGGTTGCTGGCGGACGAGCCGCTCGCGAGTCTCGATCCGTCGCACCAGATCGACCTGCTCGCCCGCCTGCGTGGCTATGCGCTTGGCGGCGCAGGGGTGGCGATCGTCCTCCACGACCTCGTCCAGGCGCAGCGCGCGGCAGACGATGCGTTGCTGCTCGCCGATGGCCGGGTCGTCGCCTTCGGGCCCGTCGCCGAGGTGATGACCGCGGAGACGCTCGGCCGCGTATTCGGCGTCCGTGTAGCGCCACTCGACGATGGCGATCGCCGCCTGCTGGTGCCGGTCGGACGCATCAAGGCGGCATAGACGGTCGACGCGCCGCGCCCGTGGCACTATCCCGCGCCGGTGATCGACATTCCCGCTCCCCTCCGCCTGCGCCTAGACGGCGACGCCCTCGTCCAGAACTGGCGCACGCTCGACCGCATGAGCGGCACCGCCGCATGTGGTGCCGCGGTCAAGGCGAACGGTTACGGCCTCGGCGCGATCGAGGTTGCGCGCCGCCTGGCCGACGCAGGCTGCCGCGACTTCTTCGTATCGAACTGGCAGGAAGCCGCTGAACTCGCCCCGCTGGGCCTGACGGTTTCCGTCCTCCACGGCGTCCGCGAAGAGGACATGCCCGCCGCGGCCGCCGGCTTTGCCCGCCCGGTTCTCAACACCCCACGCCAAGTCGCGCGCTGGAAAGCGGCGGGCGGCGGCGTGTGCGACGTCATGGTCGACACCGGCATGAACCGCCTCGGCGTGTCGGCGGATGACATTGCCGCCGGCTTGCTCGACGGCCTCCAGATCGAAACGCTGATGAGCCACCTAGCGTGCGCGGACGAGGACAGCCCGATGAACGAACGCCAGCGTGTCGCGTTCGCCGCGCTCGCTGGGCAGACATCGGCGCGACGAATGAGTCTTGCCAACTCCGCCGGTATCGCGCTCGAGGGGTATGCGTTCGATCTGACCCGGCCCGGACTGGCGCTGTACGGCGGCATCCCCCGCGCCCAACTGGGCGAAGCAATCCGGCCCGTCGTGACTCCCGAAGCCCAGATCCTCCAGCGGCGTCGCGTGGTGGCCGGTGATACCGTCGGCTACAACGCGACCTGGACGGCTTCTCGCGTAACCGAGGTTGCGATCATCAACCTCGGTTACGCGGACGGCTATTTCCGCGGGTTCTCGGACCGCGGGAGTGCGGTGGTAGACGGCAAGCATGTGCCGGTGATCGGTCGGGTGTCGATGGACCTGCTGGCGATCGACGTCACTGCAGTCGCGGAGATCGAGGAAGGCGCGTGGATCGCGCTATATTTCGCGTTGCCCGACGCCGCGGCACGGTCTGGCATGTCGCAATATGAATTGCTGACCGGGATGGGCGCGCGCTACTCCCGGTCATGGTCCTGACCGGCCGGGTCGTGATGAGCGGCCGGTAGAGGATCGAAGCTTACCGCTCGATGCACATAGCGATGCCCATGCCGCCGCCGATGCAGAGCGTCGCGAGCCCCTTCTTCGAATCGCGCTTCTGCATCTCGTAGATCAGCGTCGTCAGGACGCGGGCGCCGCTGGCGCCGATCGGGTGGCCGATCGCGATCGCGCCGCCATTGACGTTGACCTTCGATGCGTCCCAGCCAAGTTCCTTGCCGACCGACAGCGCCTGGGCGGCGAAGGCTTCGTTGGCTTCGATCAGGTCGAGGTCGGCTAGCGTCCAGCCGGCTTTCTCCAGCGCGCGCCGGGTGGCGGGGACGGGGCCGATTCCCATGATCGAGGGGTCGACGCCGGCCGAGGCCCAGCTCTTGATCGTTGCAAGGATGGTCGAGCCGCGGCGTTCGGCTTCGTCGCGGCGCATCATGACGAGGGCGGCGGCGCCGTCGTTGAGGCCGCTGGCGTTGGCGGCGGTCACCGTGCCGTCCTTCTTGAACGCGGGTTTCACGCCCGAGACGCTCTCGATCGTCGCGCCGGCGCGGATGTATTCGTCGTCGGCGACGACGGTGTCACCCTTGCGGCCCTTGATCGTGACGGGGGCGATCTCGTCCTTGAAACGCCCCGAGCCGCGGGCGGCCTCGGCCTTGTTCTGCGAGGCGACCGAGAAGGCGTCCTGCTCGCCGCGCGTGACCTGGTATTGCTCGGCAAGGTTCTCGGCGGTGATGCCCATGTGATAGCCGTTGAAGACGTCGGTCAGGCCGTCGCTGACCATCGTGTCGACGAGGCTGAGATTGCCCATCTTCTGGCCGCCGCGGATCGACTGCGCGTGCGCGGAAAGCGACATCGATTCCTGGCCGCCCGCGACGACGATGGTCGCGTCGCCGGTCTGGATCGCCTGTGCCGCGAGGGCGACCGCGCGCAGGCCTGAGCCGCAGACCTGATTGACGCCCCAGGCGGGAATCTCCTTCGGGACGCCGGCGGCCATAGAGGCCTGGCGGGCGGGGTTCTGGCCCTGGGCTGCGGTAAGGACCTGGCCGAGGATGACTTCGGAGACGTCTTTGCCGGCGACGCCGGCCTGTTCGAGCGCGGCTTCGATCGCGATGCGGCCGAGTTCGTGTGCGGGCGTGGTGGCGAACGCGCCGAGGAAGCTGCCGACGGGGGTGCGCTTGGCGGCGGTGATGACGACGTCGTTCGGGTTGAGATCGGTCATGTCAGGGTCCTCTATGGTTGGACCCCATGTAGGTCAGTCGAGCGCGGCGATCCAGTTGGCGAGCGGTTCCCAGAGGCGCGCGCGGGCGGAACGGCCGACGATCATGCCGACATGGCCCGCGCCGAGATCGCGGCGGTCGGCGAGGCCGATCGCGGTCGCGGCGGGGACGATGCGGTCGCTCAGCGAGACGAACTCGACCGTGGGGCAGGCGAGCGCGCGCGGATCGACTGGGGTGCCGGCGATGACCCAGGCGCCTTTGCCGGGGAGATCGTTGGCGATGCAGTCCTCGAAGAGTGAGGCGGCGGCGGCGTAGGGGAGGGGAGCGCCGGCGTTCGCCCAATCCTCGAGTCGGACGAATGCGCGTGCTGCGTTGCTGTCGGGGGCGAGGTCGGCGAAGGCCTCGTATTTGGCGATCGTGCGCGCGGGGTCGAGTTGCCAGAAGCCGGCTTGCAGGACTTCCATCGGCAGGACGCCGAGCATCGCGGCGGCGGGCTGGACCGCAGCCCAGGTCGCGGCGAGCGTGGGACGGCCTTCGCCATACCCCGCGAAGTGCCACGGCGCGGCGATCGTGGCGACTCCGGCGGTCGGCGTTATCGCGGCGGCACCGAGTGCAAGCGTCCCGCCTAGGCAATAGCCGACTAGCACTGGTGGCTCGGGGAGTGCCTGGAGCAGCGGCACCAGCAAGCGTTCGACATGCGCCGCCAGATCGAGATCGCGGTCTTCGCTGCTGGGCGATCCCCAGTCGACCAACCAGACGTGGGATCCTTGCGCGGCGGTCCATTGCACCAGCGAAGACTCGGGCGAATGATCGAGGATATCGGGCGGGTTTATCAGCGATGGGACGAACACGACGGGACGGCCTTCGCCGCCGTAATCGCGCAACGAAACCCGGCCTTTACGATGAATCGCCGGCTTCGGATCGGGGCGCGGCTCTCGCGGCGCGCCTTGATACGCGCGCAATCCCGCCAGGGCTCGAGCCATCCGTTCCGGCGATGCTGCGGTCTCGCTGCGCAGCACGTTGAGGAACAAGGGTAAGGGCCGGGGACCATGCTGCGCACCGTGTTGCGGTGCGTCATCAAAGACTGTAGCCTCCGTTTCAAACATAAGACGGGGGATCCATGAAGAAGCAACCGGCTGCCGACGGAATCGTCATCATCAAGAAGTACGCCAACCGGCGGCTCTATAACACCGAGTCGTCATCCTACATCACGCTGGATCATCTCGCGACGATGACCCGCGAGGGACGCGACTTCAAGGTGGTGGATGCGAAGACCGACGAGGACATCACGCACAATGTCCTGACGCAGATCATCATGGAGGAGGAGAGCCGTGGCGAGACGATGATGCCGGTGAACTTCCTGCGTCAGTTGATCTCGATGTACGGCGATTCGATGCAGACGATGGTGCCGGGATATCTGGAGGCTTCGATGGACAGCTTCCGTCGCAACCACGACCAGTTCAAGTCCGCGGTCGAAGGCGCGTTCGCGAACTCGCCGTTCGCCGATCTGGCCAAGCGTAATCTGGCAATGTTCGATGTGGCCGCGCAGGCGATGACGCCGGCCGCGACGACGCCAGCCCCCGCGGCCAGCAAGGATGACGAGATCGCGGCGCTGCGCAGCGAACTCGCCAAGTTGCAGGAAAAGGTCGAGAAGCTCGGCTGATCGGTCGGACTGATGGGGGTGTCGGTATTGTGGAGTGCGAGCGGCGGCCTGGTGGCGCTTGCCATCGTGGCCGGGTTTGGCGAGCGGCGCAGGCGAAGGCGGCGCGATCCGGACTCGGTCGGCTGGGTCGACTGGCCGACCGTCCAGATGTTGGCGCTGATCGCGCTCGCCGTCACCATCGGGCTCGCGTTCAAGACCTGAAGCGGCGGTCGTTCCTGAGATAGACGATCGTGTGCCAGCTGTTCCGCGGGGTCGTGAAGACGGGGCGGTAGTTGCGCGCGAGCGCCGCCTTGACCGCGCGCAAGCTCCCCCGGTTCCAGATCGACAGGCGCCGGTCCGACGTGACGATGACGGGCGGGCGGCGCGCGAGAATGCGGCGGACTTCGCCGGCTTCGTCGATCCCGGTCGCGCCCTGTTCGGTGTCGTAGGCGAGCAGATTGGGGAAGGCATAGGCGGTCGGCAGGCACGCGTGCGCGAGGTGGTAGGTGATAGTGTCGCCGATGAAGACGTACGGGCATGCGCCGCCGCTGTTGGCTTCGACGACCTGCGCGACCGCGTAGGCACCGGCGGCGTCGCTGGGATGAAGCAGGCGTTTGGCGATCAGGATCGCGATCGCCACGCCGAGCGTCAGGATCAGCATGCGGATCGAACGCCCCAGCGTCGGCGCCGCGAGGATCGCCAGGGGCGCGACCAGCGGCAGCGCGTAATGATCGAAGAACGTGCCGATCGCGAAGAACCCCGCAAGTGCAAAGCCGAGCCACGCATAACCGACCAGGATCGTTTCGCGGACCGCGCCGCCGCGTGGTCGTGCCCGCCACGTCAGGACGGCGCCCAGGATCAGCGGCGACAGCTGTGCGGCGATGCCGAGCAGCCGTATCGCGAGATCGCTCGCGGCATAGCCCCGGCGCAGCGCGATCGAGGTGACGTTGGCGAACCAGAACGCGTCGAATGCCGTCTGGCCCTGCGCGCGGTACCAGCCGATCGCGGCGAGCGTGGGCAGCAGCCCCATCAGCGCCCAGGCCGCGGTCGCACCGACGATCCCACCCCAGCGTGCGCCTGCACGCCGGAGAAACCACAGATGCGCGAGCCCGAAAAACGCGCCTTCGAACATCGGCGTGTATTTCAGCTGGATCGCGATCCCGGCCAGCAGGCAGGCGACGATGCCGCTCGCCACGATCGCCACCGGTCGCTCGGCCGTCGCCTTGGCGGGCAGGTGCAGCGTCAGCAGGCCGGCGACCGCCATCGGCAGATTGTAGAAGACGGGCGCCTGCCCGCCGCCGCCACCGACCAGCGCGATGACCAGTAGATAGGCGGTTCCTGCACCCAGCGCGCCGCGATCGTTCGTGCCGAGGGTTTTCGCTGCGCGGCCGACGACGATCGCGGTCGCCCACGCGCACAATGTCGCCATCAACTGGTAGGCGAGGATGCCGTTGCCGGGGAGCGTGCGGATCCCGGCGAACAGCAGGAAAAGCCCGATCGGCTTGCGGTCCCAGATGTCGATATACGGCACCGCGCCGTGCAGCAGGCGATCGCCGACCAGCAGATAATATTGCTGGTCGGGCTCGATGACCGGATTGCCGAAATCCCAAGCGCGGATCGCAAGCGCGACCAGCAGCAGGATCAGCGCGTGCGTCCAGCGGCTACGCGTGGTCAATAGAAATTACCGAGTGTGAGGTTGCGTATCGCGCCGACGCACAGGCCGAGCCGGACGACGCGGCCGGGCGTATCGGCGGACCATGATGCAAGCGGGTTGGTGGGATAATCGGCCGGTATCGGCACGCCGTCGATCGAACAGATCATGTCGCCAGTCTTCCAGCCCGAGGTTTCTGCGGGGCCGCCGCGCATGACGTGCAGGACCTTCAAGCGGTCCGGTTCGGCGCCGACAAGCAGCCCGCTGGTCGAGCGGAGCGGCGCGGTATCGGCCTTGGGTCCGCGGCTGAGCACCATGTGGCCCGCGCCCGGATCGAGCAGCACGCGGTAATTCTGGAGAAAGCCCGAGCCGATCCGACCGGCGGTGCCGATCGCCTGCGAAAAGCCACCCGCGGGTTCGATCCGCACTTCGGTGGCATGGGCCGTCATCGTGCCGACGCGGAGATCGGGGACGATCGCGAGCCCGCTCACCGCCGGCCCCGCAAGCCCGAACGCGATCGCGGTGGTGGTGCGCAGGTTTTTAAGATCGGCCGCTTGCCAGCCGGCGGCGGTGACGGTGATCGACGACCCGTCGCCGGTATCGACCACGACGGGCGCCAGCCGCCGGGTGCCGAGCGTGATCGCGCTTTCGTAGACGCTGCGCTCGGTAGAGACTCGCAAGGGTGCGGTCTCGCCCTTGAACGGGAGGCGGCCCGAGCGGAGCAGGCGGAAGCGGTGCGCGGCATAGTCGATGTCGAGCGCATGGCCGGCGAGCATGTCCGCGCCGACCAGCAGGTCGACCGCGGCGGCGCTGCCGGTCGCGATCGCGGGCAGGTCCGCGACCGTGACGCCGCCGCCGGTTCGCGCAAGACCGCCGAGCGCCACCGTGCGGGTCGGCATCCAGCCGAGCGCGACCGATCCGCCGATCGCGGTGGCGCTGCCACCTGCAACCAGCTTGCTGGCATCGACTACGGGGGAGGCCTTGGCCAGCAGCGTGTAGCTTACGCCGGTATCGAGGATCGCGGTGACTGCGCGGCCGTCGAGCTGCATCGAGAAGCGGATCTGGTTGCCGGGGGTGAGGTCGAACGGCACCCAGCGTGTCTCGGCGTCGGTCGCGAGATGGTAGACGCCGCGGTCTCGGGCGGCGGGGGAGATGGCGGCGGCTGGCGCTGCCGGCTCGCGCGCGGAGACGATGAGGACCGCAAGCAGCGGGATGAGCGTGAGAAGGGCGCGACGCATGTGGGGGTGTCCCTAGCGTGTCGGTGGCGGCGTACAAGCGGGGGCGGGGGGGCTGATCGAAGACAGTGCTTATCGCCTCGCCGCAAGGACGTGGCACACTTCCATCGACGGTCCGCTCTACCGTGATCTCCCGCGAAGGCGGGAGTCCAGTCTGGGTCCCCGCCTTCGCGGGGAAACAGGCTTCTGGGTTTTCAGGCGGCAAAGCAGATCGGCAATCCTCCCCCGCCAGGCGGAGGTGGCTGGCGCTTGCCAGTCGGAGGGGGCGGAAAGGACTCCCGTCTGTTGCGCGTCCTCCCCCTCCGTCACCTTCGGCGACACCTCCCCCTGGCGGGGGAGGATCGCTGCGTGCGGAGATCGCTCAATGTCTGCCGATCTCGCGACGACGCTCAGGCCGCCAAATAGGCATACCGCCCGGGACATATGCCACCCCGGCGGAGGCCGGGGCCCAAGTGGGGGGCGGTAATGATTGCGGGCAGCATGTCGTTACTGCCACCTTGCCAATTGGGCCCCGGCCTTCGCCGGGGTGGTGGCTTCACCGGGGTGGTGCCTTCGCCGGGGTGGTGCTCTTCGCCGGGGTGGTGCCCTTCGCCGGGGTGGCGGTATCGGGTATGGGAGAGCTCAAATCGCAAACGCGTCCTTACAGGCATGCCTCCAGATACGCCTGGTCGAACCCGAACTGCTTGGCCTTCTCGAGCGTGTACGGCCGCAGCCCCATCGAGCGGTATTCGCCGAGGATCTTCCCGTCCGCCGACTCGTCCATATATTCGAACTTGAACAGCTCCTGCGTGACGATCACCGGGCCCTCCATCCCGATCACTTCGGTAATGTTGGTCACGCGGCGCGAGCCGTCGCGCAGGCGCTTCACCTGGATGATCAGCTCGACCGAGTCGGCGATCTGGCGCGAGATCGCTTCCTTCGGCACCTTGATGTCGGACATCATCACCATGTTCTCCATGCGGGCGAGGGCCTCGCGCGGGGAGTTGGCGTGGAGCGTGCACATCGAGCCGTCGTGACCCGTGTTCATGGCTGCAAGCATGTCGAAACACTCGCTGCCACGAATTTCGCCCAGGATGATCCGGTCGGGCCGCATACGCAGCGCGTTCTTGACGAGATCGCGGATCGAGATCTCGCCCTGGCCCTCTAGATTGGCCGGCCGCGTTTCGAGCGGAAGCCAGTGTGGCTGTTGCAGGCGAAGCTCGGCGGCGTCCTCGATCGTCAGCACGCGCTCGCCGGGGTCGATCATCTTCGACAATGCGTTGAGCATCGTCGTCTTGCCCGAGCCGGTGCCGCCCGAGATCACCACGTTGAACCGCGACGCCCCCGCGATCTTCAGCGCGGTCGCCATCTTCGGCGACATCGAGCCGAACCCCGCCATCATGTCGAGCGTGATCGGTTTCGCGGAAAACTTACGAATCGAGATCGCGGTGCCGCGAAGCGACAGCGGCGGGACGATGACGTTGACGCGCGAGCCGTCCTTGAGGCGCGCATCGGCGAGCGGGGAGGTCTGGTCGACGCGGCGACCGACTGAGTTCACGATCCGCTGCGCGATCTGGAACAGATGCTCCTCGTCGCGGAACTGGATCGGCGCGAGCTCGAGCTTGCCCTTGCGCTCGACATAGGTCTGCTCGGGCCCGTTCACCATGATGTCGGTGATGTTCGGATCCGCCAGCAGCTCCTCCAGCGGTCCGAGACCGAGCAACTCGTCGACCAGCACTTTCTCAAGCGCGAACTGTTCGCGGCGGTTGAGCGTCAGTTTCAGTTCGGCGAGCACTTCACCGATGATCGGGCGGAATTCCTCGGCGAGTTCGTCCTTGCCCAGCGTCGCCGCCGCTTCGGGATCGACACGTTCGAGCAGCCGCGGGAGGACCTGTTCCTTGATCTTGTGGATCGACTGTTCGAAGCCCTCGACGCGGCTATTGCCCGCCTCGCCGCTCGCATTCTGACGATCGGACAGGCGCTGCATCGCGTCCATCTGGCCGGCGGGCATGGTGCCGGGGCCGAAGCCGTCCGATTCGCCAGGTATGGGAAAGGGTTCGATCGGGGGGAATTGCGCGCCAGGCTCGGACTCGGGACGCAGCGCGGGGCCGCCTCCCTGCATGGGGCGGGCAACGCCGAATGCGGGGCGGGCCGATTGCCCCCCGCTGATGCCATTACGACGCCCGAATGCGCTCATGTCCAAATCCCTGGATGAATACGCACCGGGTTAGGGGCGAAGGCTTGATAATTCGCTAACCAAACCGGAATGGTGGATGTCCTCTCGTGAGTGCCGAGGGTTGATCGCGGTCAAGAACTCCCCGAAGGCTGCTGCATGATCCGCCTGCTCTTCCTTCTCGCGCTGACTTTCGGGTTGGCGAGTTCCGCCTCAGCCGACGACATCGCCGCCACCGGGCGCGGCGTGGTGCGCGTCGTGACGATCGCGGTGGTCGACGATCAGGTGGTCGGCTTCGGGCACGGCAGCGGCTTCGCGATCGCGCCCAACCGGATCGTCACCAACGCGCATGTCGTCGATCTCGCCGAGCGCTATCCCGACAATGTCGTCGTCGGGATCGTGCCTACGGAGGGCACCAAGTCGTACCAGGGCAAGGTCATCGCGTATGATTCGCAGCGCGACCTGGCATTGATCGAGTTCACCGGCGCACGCCTGCCGCCGAGCGCGCTGTATACCGGGCCGATGACCGAGGGCGATGCGGTGGTGTCGCTCGGCTTCCCGGGGAACGTCGACCTGGCGACGGCGCGGTCGGCGGCGGATTATATCCGGCCGATGACTCCGGTGCGGTCGGAGGGCGTGCTTTCCGGGCGGCGCGTGTTGAGCAGCGTCGAGGTGCTCCTTCACACGGCGAGCATCGCGCGGGGCAATTCGGGTGGGCCGCTGCTCGACCGGTGCGGGCGGGTGATCGGGGTGAATTCTGCGATCACGCGGGGCGAAGAGGGCGATTCGACGTTCGGGTTTGCGATTGCGGACACCGAGCTGGCGGGCTTTCTGCACGATGCGAAACAGGCTTACGCGTCGATCGGGACGGGCTGTACGTCGATCGAGGATCGCTTGCGGCAGGATGCCGATGCGGATGCGCGGGCGACGGCGGATGCGGCGTCGGCGAAGCGCGATGCTGCGACGCAGGATGCTATGGCGCGCGAGGTTGCGCTGGAGAAGGCGCGGACCGAGGCGTCGCGCAGTCGCGAGAATGTGATGGCGATCGCCGGGTTGTTGCTGGTGGCTGGCGCCCTCGTGATCGGGAGCGCGGGGCTGCTCGAATCGCGCGGCC
This sequence comes from Sphingomonas faeni, assembly GCF_040407495.1. Taxonomy (GTDB): domain Bacteria; phylum Pseudomonadota; class Alphaproteobacteria; order Sphingomonadales; family Sphingomonadaceae; genus Sphingomonas; species Sphingomonas faeni_D. The sequence goes on from NZ_JAPZPP010000003.1 coordinate 676,984, forward strand.
AGCGGCGGCAGGCGATCTGGGCGGTGTCGGTCGGCGGGGTGGCGGTGCTCGTTGCCATCATCGTCTTCGTGCTACGGCCGTCGGGGGAGGTCGACGTCCCCGTGTCGGCACTGCCGAAGACGCGGACTTCGACGCCCGACGCCGCGCCTGGCAAGCTGATGTGCACGCTGATCCCGGAGCGCAGCCGGATCACGATCTCGTCCAGCGAGGACGTGCCGATCGATTGGGGCGCGAAGGGGTGTGTGAACGGCAAGACGCAATATGTCGAAGCGAACGGTCGATGGGACCGCGTGCTCGTGCCCGACGCCGAGCAGACCGTGTCCGTCCTGTCGTTCGATCCGGCAACGCGCGTCTATTCCAACACGCGCTATCTGATGTCGGCGGCGGGGATGACCGCGGCGCGGACCGCGCGCGGTGTGGTACCTAACGTGTGCAACATGGACGATGCGGCGCTGGCGCGGCTCGCGGGGCAGCAGGCGGCGGTTCGCGCGGTGCTGCCGCCGCTGCCGAACGAGAAGCTCGTCTATTCCTGCAAGTCGGCGCGCTGATCAGCTTTGGTAGCTTCGGTCGCGAGGAGCGCGCGCTTGCGGTCCAGCCCATAGGCATAGCCGCCGAGTGCGCCGCCGATGCGTTGCGCGCGGTGGCAGGGGATGACGATCGAAACGGGGTTCTGGCCGCACGCGGTGCCGGCGGCTCGGACCGCGGCGGGGCGACCGGCTAGGGCCGCGAGTTCGCTATACGTGCGGGTTTCGCCGATCGGGATGGTTCGCAGGGCTTGCCAGATCGCTTCCTGGAAGGCGGTGCCGCGGACGTCCAGCGGGAGGTCCTGGTCGCGGTCGGGGGATTCCACGGCGGCGACGACTTGCGCCGCCAGGTCCGCGAGCGCTTCGTCGCCGGGTTCGATCTTGGCGTTGGGGAAGCGGCGGCGGAGTTCGTTGGCGTCTTCGTCGAACGATACGCGGCAGAGGCCCTTGTCGGTGGCGGCGACGAACAGGGCGCCGAGGCTCGTGTCGGCGGTGGTCCAGCGGATCGTGACGCCTTCGCCGCCGCGTGCCCAGGCGCTGGGGGCCATGCCAAGCCGTTTCGCGTCGGCTTCGTAGAAGCGGCTGGGGGCGGAATAGCCGGCGTCGTAGATCGCTTCGGTCACGGTCGAGTCCTCCGATAAGGCGTTGGCCGCACGGCCGGTGCGAAGCGCCCGCGCGTAGGCGGCGGGGGTGACGCCGGTGGCGCGCTTGAACAGGCGGTGGAAATGGTGCGGCGCGTAGCCGACTTTCGCCGCGACCTCGTCGAGCGAAAGACGGTCTTCGGCGGCTTCGAGTAGCGTGATTGCGGCGGCCACGGCGGTGCGGTCGCGGCCGACTTCGTCCGGAGTGCAACGCAGGCACGCGCGGAAGCCGGCGGCGCGGGCGCTGGCTGGGTCGGGGTGGAAGGTGACGTTCTCGCGCTTGGGGTGGCGCGCGGGGCAGCTTGGCTTGCAGTAGATGCCGGTGGTCTTCACGCCGACGACGAACCGGCCGTCCCACGCGCGGTCGCGGGCTTCGAACGCGGTCCAGGCGGTTTCGGTGTCGGGAGCGGTGCTCATTGGATCGGTATAGCCGGTCGTGACGCGCGTGCATCCCGTGGCTTGCGCTCAAAGCGGAGCCAATCGGCGGTCCGGCCGTTCTTCCGTGCTTACCCCATAGCGAAAGATGTCTCATGGCCTCCGACACGCCCGTCTGGTTCATTTCCGGCTGCTCGACCGGTTTCGGTCGCGAACTCGCCAAGCTCGTGCTTGCGCGCGGTTGGCGTGCGGTGGTGACCGCGAGGGATGCGGATCGCGTTGCCGATCTGGCGGAGGGCGCCGAGGACCGGGCGCTCGCGCTGTCGCTCGACGTGACGGAGCAGGCGCAGATCGATGATGCGGTCGCGCAGGCCAGGGCCAAGTTCGGGCGGATCGACGTGCTCGTGAACAATGCGGGCTACGGCTATCAGGCGTCGGTCGAGGAGGGCGTCGAGTCCGAGATCCGCGCGCAGTTCGATGCGAACGTGTTCGGGTTGTTTGCGCTGACTCGCGCGGTGCTGCCGATCATGCGGGGGCAGAAGAGCGGTAATATCATCAACATCACGTCGGTTGCCGGTCAGGTCGGGTTTCCGGGCTCGGGTTATTACGCTGCGTCGAAGCATGCGGTCGAGGGTTGGTCCGATGCGCTGCTCGCCGAGGTCAAGCCGCTTGGGATCGACGTGACGTGTGTCGAGCCGGGACCGTTCCGGACGGATTGGGCCGGGCGTTCGCTGAAGCAGACGCCGGTGAAGATTGCCGACTATGCTGATACTGCGGGCAAGCGGCTGGATGGTACGCGCGAAGTTAGCGGGACGCAGGCGGGTGACCCGGTGCGGGCTGGTGAAGCTATGATCGCGCTGACCGAAGATGCGAACCCGCCGCGGCATCTGGTGCTCGGGGCCTGGGGGTATGATGCTGTGACGAAGAAACTGGCGGAGCGGTTGAAGGAGATCGAGACGCATAAGGCGGATAGCCTTGGGGCCGATTTTCCGGGGGAGTAATCTGGTAGGAGCCACGCGTTGTTTCCCCGCAAAGGCGGGGACCCAGACTGGGCTCCCGCCTTCGCGGGAGAACAAGGAAGCAGGGAGCGCCTTACGTCTGGAGCGCTGGCCTGCGCCAAATCCTTTACCTCGTAGGCCCTATACCAGAGCCACCACCCCGGCGAAGGCCGGGGTCCAATTGGGGGACGTCGCTAACGGAGCGCATCCCTCAATTATTGCCACCTTTCCAATTGAGCCCCGGCCTTCGCCGGGGTGGTGCCGAAGGGAAGAGACCGCTCAGCCGCCGTTGGCGCGGAACAACTCCAGCGTCCGCTGCTTCGCCAGATCCGCACTCGGTTCGTGATAATCCTTCCGCCGGTCCGAATTGAACCCGTGACCCGCTTCGTAGACGTACACCGTCGCGTTCGGCCACTCCTTGGCGATGACCTGCTCGACGCCCTCCATCGGGATACCGTGATCGTGGCGACCAAAGTGGAGGATTACCGGCACCTTCGGTTCCTCGTCCGCCGCTGCCGGGATCATGCTCCCATAATAGCCGCTCGCCGCGGCGACGCCGGTGAGCTTGGTTGAGGCGAACCACGCGACTGAGCCGCCATAGCAATAGCCCACCACGAACACCGGGCCGGCGGGGGCGAGCGTGTCGATGCAGGTCTGGACGTCCTTCAACGACAGATCGAACGGGTGGAGCTGCCGTGCGAGTTCGACGCCGCGCGCGAGGCCTTCGCCGGAATAGTCTGCCTCGAAGCCGGGATGCTCGCGGTCGAACAAGGCGGGGGCCAGCACTTCATAGCCGTCGGCGGCGTACTCGTCGCAGAGATCGCGGATGTGGTCGGTCACGCCGAAGATCTCCTGTACCAGCACGAGGCCGCCGCGACGCTCGCCGGTCGGCTGCGCGTGATAGACCGCGACGCTCGCGCCGTCGGACATCGTCATCGTTTCCATCATGCCGGTCATTCTCTCGTCCTCGTCGTGTTATCCAATTCGTCACCATTATCGTCATTCCCGCGGAGGCGGGAACCCATAGTGGCAGGCCGTGCGGTGAAAGCGCCGGGTCCGGAGGATATGGATCCCCGCCTGCGCGGGGATGACGGGGAGGAGAGGAATCGGAGCCTTCCAACCTTCTATCAATGACAAAACAGTCACAAACCCGCGGCCACGACCGTCCCGCCGGGTTGCCAATCCGCGAACCCGATGCTACCCGCGCCGCGTCCCATGAGAGGTGCTTTCGCGCCCTCTTCCCCCGTGGGACGGCACTATTTCGGTTTCAGGCGAGGATTGACAGGTCCGTGGAGACATCCGGCGGTATTCAAGCGAGCTTAGGCGGGCGTTATGCGCTGGCCCTGTTCGAACTCGCGCGTGACGCGAAGACGATCGATGCGGTCGAGTCGAGCCTGGCGAACGTGCGCGACGCGCTCGCGCAGTCCGAGGACTTCCGCAACCTGACGGTCAGCCCGATGGTGTCGCGTGGCGCGGCGGTGAAGGCGGTCTCCGCGGTCGCCGACGAGCTCGGTGTCGATGCGACCACCAAGAGCTTCCTCGGCGTCCTCGCCGAGAACCACCGGTTGGGCGCGCTGCCGAAGATCATCAAGGCATTCCGCACACTTGCCGCGCAGCATCGCGGTGAAATTGCCGCCGAGGTGACGTCCGCGCATCCGCTGACCGACGAGCAGGTGATCGAGCTGAAGCATCAGCTCCGCCAGCGGGTCGGCCGTGAAGTTTCCGTCGACCTCAGCGTCGACCCATCGTTGCTGGGTGGACTCGTCGTCCGCGTCGGCAGCCAGATGATCGATTCGTCGATCAAGACGCGTCTCAACACTCTCGCGCACGCGATGAAGGGCTAAGCTAATGGATATCCGCGCCGCAGAAATCTCGAAGATCATCAAGGATCAGATCGCCAATTTCGGCACCGAGGCCCAGGTCAGCGAGACCGGCCAAGTGCTGAGCGTCGGCGACGGCATCGCGCGCATCTTCGGCCTCGACAACGTCCAGGCCGGCGAGATGGTCGAATTCTCGAACGGCGTGCAGGGCATGGCGCTCAACCTTGAGGCCGATAACGTCGGCGTCGTGATCTTCGGGAGCGATTCCGAGATCAAGGAAGGCGACATCGTCAAGCGCACCGGCACGATCGTCGACGTGCCGATCGGCAAGGAGCTGCTCGGCCGCGTGGTCGATGGCCTCGGCAACCCGATCGACGGCAAGGGTCCGATCCACACGACCGAGCGCAGCCGCGTCGAAGTGAAGGCGCCGGGCATCATCCCGCGCCAGTCGGTCAGCGAGCCGGTCCAGACCGGGCTCAAGGCGATCGACGCACTCGTCCCCGTCGGCCGCGGCCAGCGCGAGCTGATCATCGGCGATCGCCAGACCGGCAAGTCCGCCGTCGCGATCGACGCGTTCATCAACCAGAAGATCGCCAACGCCGGCGACGACGAGTCGAAGAAGCTGTATTGCGTGTATGTCGCGATCGGCCAGAAGCGCTCGACCGTCGCACAGCTGGTCAAGACGCTCGAAGAGAACGGCGCGATGGAATACACCATCGTCATCGCCGCGACCGCGTCGGACCCCGCACCGCTCCAGTATCTCGCGCCCTATACCGGCGTCGCGATGGGCGAGTATTTCCGTGATCGCGGCATGCACGCGCTGATCTGCTACGACGATCTGTCGAAGCAGGCGGTCGCGTATCGCCAGATGTCGCTGTTGCTGCGTCGTCCTCCGGGCCGTGAGGCGTATCCGGGCGACGTGTTCTATCTCCACAGCCGTCTGCTCGAGCGTGCGGCGAAGATGTCGGACGCGAATGGCGGCGGCTCGCTGACCGCGCTGCCGATCATCGAGACGCAGGCGGGCGACGTTTCGGCGTACATCCCGACCAACGTGATCTCGATCACCGACGGCCAGATCTTCCTCGAAACCGACCTGTTCTTCTCGGGCGTGCGTCCGGCGATCAACGTCGGTCTGTCAGTGAGCCGCGTCGGTTCGGCGGCTCAGACCAAGGCGATGAAGAAGGTGTCGGGCTCGATCAAGCTCGAGCTGGCGCAGTACCGCGAGATGGCGGCGTTCGCGCAGTTCGGGTCGGATCTCGATGCGTCGACGCAGAAGCTGCTCAACCGCGGCGCACGCCTGACCGAGCTGCTCAAGCAGGCGCAGTTCTCGCCGCTGCCGTTCGAGGAGCAGACCGTCTCGATCTTCGCCGGCACCAGCGGCTATCTCGACAAGGTGCCGGTCGCCGACGTGACCCGCTACGAGCAGGCGCTGCTGGCCGACATGCGCGCGAACCACGCCGACGTGCTGAAGCTGATCCGCGATACCCGCGACCTGGGTAACGAGGCGAAGGACAAGCTGAAGGCAGCGCTCGAAGCGTTCGCGAAGACGTTTGCCTGATTAACTCCCTCTCCCCTGAGGGGAGAGGGCTGGGGTGAGGGGTTGTACCGGGCGTTGCGCTTCGCAACTGCCCCTCACCCCGACCCTCTCCCCGACGGGGAGAGGGAGCAGAGCGTGTAATCCGACCCTCCTCTGTGAGGAGCGAGGGAGCAGGAAGAGAAGATGGCATCACTTAAGGCCCTCAAGATCCGCATCGGCTCCGTGAAGTCGACGCAGAAGATCACCAAGGCGATGAAGATGGTCGCCGCTGCGAAGCTGCGCCGTGCGCAGGACGCGGCGGTCGCCGGGCGTCCGTATGCCGAGCGTCTCGAAGCGGTGATGGCGAGCCTCGCGGGGCGCGTCGGCATCGCACCGGGCGCATCGCCGCTGCTCGCGGGCACCGGCAAGGACCAGGTCCACCTGATCGTCATCGCGACGTCGGAGCGCGGCCTCGCGGGTGCGTTCAACACCAACATCGTCCGCGCGGCGCGTCGCAAGGCCGAGGAACTGATCGCGGCCGGCAAGACCGTGAAGTTCTATGTCGCCGGCAAGAAGGGGCGCGTGATCAAGCGCTTCTTCCCGAACGACATCCTCGCCGATCACGAGATGAGCCAGATCAAGAAGCTCGCGTTCAGCGACGCGCAGGAAATCTCCGAGGACCTGATCAAGCGCTTCGGCGAAGGTCAGTTCGATGTCGCGCATCTGTTCTATGCGAAGTTCGTGTCGGCGTTGGTGCAGGTCCCGACCGGCATCCAGATCATCCCGATCCCGCTGTCGGCGATCCCCGGTGCGGAAGCCAAGTCGGGTGCGCCCGCCGAAGCCGTGGTCGAGTACGAGCCCGACGAGGAAGCGATCCTCGCCGATCTGCTGCCGCGCAACGTCGCGATCCAGATTTTCCGCGCGCTGCTCGAAAACGCGGCGTCGGAGCAGGGCTCGCGGATGAACGCGATGGACAACGCCACGCGCAATGCCGGCGACATGATCACGCGCCTCTCGATCCAGTATAACCGTACCCGCCAAGCCGCGATCACGACCGAGCTGGTCGAGATCATCTCAGGTGCCGAAGCGCTGAAATGAAGGTCGCGGTCGCCCTGACCCTTACCGTGATGCTGGCTGGCTGTGGCAAGCCGGCACCGTCGGTGCGTGAGCAGGAGGCGGCGCAAGCTGCCTCCGTCGCGACGCTGTCGGGCTGGGATCGGCTGTTTGCCGCCCCCCAGGAGACGGTCGGCGCGATCAACCAGGCGGGTTTCGCACTTGGCGAGTATGCGGCGAAGGACGGTAGCTTTGCGGCGACCGGCCAGCCGCGGATGTTCTCCAATTCCAACGCCGCCAAGCCCAACACGACCTTGGTCACTGTTACGGGCAAGACCGCCGCAGCGATCGATACCGTCGCCTATACGCTGACGCTGACCGACCCGGTCGACGCGACCACCGCACGGATGCGGCTCGCGCAGACTGTCGGCGAGTTTCTCGGCCGCTTCAAGATCAAGGCGTCGCCCGACCTCTTGCGGGCGATCCGCCTTGGCCAGCCGCTCGATGCGGCACCCGCCAAGGTCGCGATCGTCCCTGCTACCGACACCACGCCAGCACGCGTGGACGTGACTTTTACCCGTTCTCCGGCTACCAGCCCGGCCAACAACAAGACCCAAGGATAGTGTGATGGCAACCGCCGCTGAAGACATCCGCCCGACCGAGGGCAGCTCGAAGGCCACGAACAACACCGGCCGCATCTCGCAGGTGATCGGTGCCGTCGTCGACGTGCATTTCCCCGACAACCTGCCCGCCATTCTGTCGGCGCTCGAAACCGACAATAACGGCAACCGGCTCGTGCTCGAAGTCGCGCAGCATCTCGGCGAGAACACCGTTCGCACGATTGCGATGGACGCCACCGAGGGCCTGACCCGCGGCCAGACCGTCACCGACACCGGCTCGCAGATCCGCGTGCCGGTCGGCCCGAAGACGCTCGGCCGCATCCTCAACGTCATCGGTGAGCCGATCGACGAGCGTGGTCCGGTCGGCGCAGAGACGACCGCCCCGATCCACGCCTCGGCGCCGCTGTTCGTCGACCAGTCGACCGAGAGCGCGATTTTGGTCACCGGCATCAAGGTCATCGATCTGCTCGCACCGTATGCGAAGGGGGGCAAGATCGGCCTGTTCGGGGGCGCCGGCGTCGGCAAGACCGTGCTGATCCAGGAACTGATCAACAACATCGCCAAGGGCCATGGCGGCACCTCGGTGTTCGCGGGCGTCGGCGAGCGTACCCGCGAGGGTAACGATCTGTACCACGAGTTCCTCGACGCGGGCGTCATCGCCAAGGATGCCGACGGCAATCCGCAGTCGGAGGGCTCGAAGGTCGCGCTCGTATTCGGACAGATGAACGAGCCGCCAGGCGCACGCGCGCGCGTCGCACTGTCGGGCCTGACGATCGCCGAGTATTTCCGCGATGTCGAAGGCCAGGACGTGCTGTTCTTCGTCGACAATATCTTCCGCTTCACGCAGGCGGGCGCAGAGGTTTCGGCATTGCTCGGCCGTATCCCGTCGGCAGTGGGCTATCAGCCGACGCTGTCGACCGACATGGGCGCGCTGCAGGAGCGCATCACGTCGACCAACAAGGGGTCGATCACCTCGGTGCAGGCCGTGTACGTTCCCGCAGACGATCTTACCGATCCGGCACCGGCAACGTCGTTCGCGCATCTCGATGCGACGACCAACCTCAACCGTGCGATCTCGGAGCTGGGTATCTACCCGGCGGTCGATCCGCTCGACTCGACGAGCCGTCTGCTCGAGCCACGAGTCGTCGGCCAGGAGCATTACGATACAGCTCGCGCGGTCCAGTCGACGTTGCAGAAGTACAAGTCGCTGCAGGACATCATTGCGATTCTCGGCATGGACGAGCTGTCGGAAGAAGATAAGCTCACCGTGCAGCGGGCGCGTAAGATCCAGAAGTTCCTGAGCCAGCCGTTCCACGTCGCCGAGGTCTTCACCGGCATCAGCGGCAAGTTCGTCCAGCTCGAGGATACGGTCCGGTCGTTCAAGGCGGTGGTCGAGGGCGAGTATGATCACCTGCCCGAGGCGGCGTTCTACATGGTCGGCGGTATCGACGAAGCCGTCGCCAAGGCCGAGAAGATGGCTTCCGAGGCTTAAGCCTTTCTAGCTCCCTCTCCCCTCCGGGGAGAGGGTTGGGGTGAGGGGCCGCCACGAGCGCTCCCGCCCGGTACTGGGGGGGGCCCCCCCCCCCCCCCCCCCCCCCCGCCGCGGGGGGGCCCCCCCCCCCCCCCCCCCCCCCCCACTGCGTAACCCCCCCCACGAAAGCGCAACCGGCGCCGCCGCCCACACCGGCGCACCGCCG
>NZ_JAPZPP010000004.1:0-391432 GCF_040407495.1 Sphingomonas faeni
TCAAAGAGCCGACAAAAATACCGACACTCGCACAACCTCCCTCTCGAGAAGCTTGCAGCATCTGGTTTTTTGCGACCGCAACAACCAGACCGTGGGGCCGTTCGCTGCGGTTCGACGTATCTAAGAGAGCGGCCTCGGAACGTCAACAGGGAATTTTTTCAAATACGGGATAACGAACACATCGTCGTAATTTCACGGGGCATGACGCGGTCGGGCGGCGAAGGCCCGGTGCGTCGGCTACCACGCGAATATGCTGTGTGCAGGCCGGTCTAATAACAAACGTCCATGCCTCCCCTCCGCCTTCTGATTTCGGAAGCCCGTTCATCGCCGCATTCAGACCGCCTCTACCGCAAACCGTGCCAGGGATGAGGGGCCTGCGAACTACATTGGCATTGGCCAGCCGCAAATTTGAACGCGTCGTATGCCACTGCTTCAGTGTGGCTCGACTGGAAACGTATCCCCGCGGAACGCGAGGATGCGAGATGGCAAAGCCCTTTACGATAGCGCTGTCCAACGAGCGGCTCGCCGTCATCAGTGCCAAGGTCGCCGCGTTCGACTGCGGACATTGCCGGGCGCGGCAGGCTGACAATCCGGCATTGGGCTCGCGGACATCAAGAAGCTCGTCAACTAATGGTGCACGCGGTTCGAATGGCGCGCGCAGGCATCGCTATGGCGGACAGCCCTGCTGGCGTCGCCGCCTGAATCCTGAAGAAGTTCGGCGGATGGCGGACGCGCTGCGCTACAAAGAGGACCGGCCCGATCTTTGGCACGTTTTCGACGAAGACATGCTGCTCACCAACATCATGCTGTAACTTGTCGAGGGATCCTTCATCACATCGACCTATCGCGGTCGCGTGCTGGAAGGGTCGGGCAAGTTTCCGGCAGGTCGTCGCATCATGGTAGCGACCGGCGTTGCGCCCTTTCCCGATCCCGTCCTCCCGCCGCCCTACGTTCGCAAGCCCGTTAGACCTACAACATCGTCCATTGGAGCGTGATTGCAGCAGGCGGCCATTTCGCAACACTAGAGCAGCCGGCACTTCAGCGCGGCCGCCTGACTGCGCTGCTGCGGACGGTGCTGAGCCCGCAAGGTATGGAGATGGTCATCGAGCAGATGCAGGCCGACGACATCCTTGCTCGCAAGGACCCCGCGGTGTTCGGGGCAGATCGCTATTTCGTCGACATGGTTGGCATGCCGTCGCTCGACCGTGCCTGGACGCTCCAATTCGGCACCCATCACCTCGCGATCAACGCTACCGTAGCCGGGCCGCACGTCACGTTGTCGCCTAGCTTCACTGGCAGTGAGCCGGTGAAGTTCATCTACAACGGCAAGCGCATTTACATCGGTCGAGAACGAGGTCCTTCAGGCGCAGGCGCTGATGCGAGCATTGACGCGTGATCAGACGAAACTGGCAGTCCGTTCAACGCAGAAATCGATATCGTGGACGCGGGTGGCCGATCGCATACAGGGTCAGGACCGTAGCCCGGACGGACGAGCCTTGGTCTTCCGATACTTGAATACGACCGGCTGACAGCAGCTGACCCTCAGACCGATCTACGGTAGCCTTGGCGTCTCGGTCTAACTCGCAGGCAACACCAGAAGCAGCTCGTCCAAGCGCTCCATTGTCGAGGCCATGCCACCTTCAAGGCCCATATCGATCGCCTTTTGCAGATCGTCAGGCGATGCGTATTGTACGATCGTCGTGACCAGCGTGCGATCAGATGCATCGGCGAATGTGACGACCAACTTCGATCTTGGCATGTCGGGGTTCACCGTGCCGGTTTCGTCGCAGAAGCCGTCCATCGCCGTGTAACCGTCGATCGGATCGGTTTCCACGTACTCGAGCCGATTCCAATAGTGCTGACCGTCCGGCGTGACCATCGCGTAGTGCCAATAGCCACCGTCGCGGAAGTCCATATGCTTGGTTTTAGTCGTCAGCCCCTTCGGCGCAAACCACTGGTCCAGAAGGTCCTGCCTCGTGTGGCAGTCCCATACCAGCTGGCGGACCGCATTGAATTCTCGCGCGATCGTCGCCAGATCCTGGGTGTGCAGTCGACCGTCACGCCACCAGGCGTCCGATGCGCGGGGATCGCCGACATAACGGGGCGTGAGCCAAGGCGTCCGGAGTACCAGTTCGCCCACGGTCTCATCGTCCGCCGGCATCGGACTCATGGCTTCGTCGACAACCTGCGCCGACGCGAGACGAACCGGAATGCCGCTACGGATGGCATCGTAGCGTTGGGGACCGGCACACGAAGATCGGACCGGTTTCGGACATGCCATAGCCGGAGGTTAGCGCCGCCCCTATTGCGGAAGCCTCCTCGCGTAATTCACGCACTAGGGCACTGCCACCGATGACGAAATGCCAGCCGTCGAGGCGCCCGCCTGCATCTTTGGCCGTATCCAATACGATCTTCAGGACTCTCGGGACGCAGTGGGAAAAGGTTACGCCCTCTTTCTCGCGCAGCCGCAGGATCGCGACAGGATTGTAACGGCCCGGATCGACTTTCTTGAGGCCCAGCATCGTAGCGACATAGGGCAAACCTCACTTCTGCAGGGCCCCTGTTAGCTCCTCTACTACTGATCGCGCGGCGAGTGCCCAACCATCTCGCGGCAAGCGCGCAAGGCCTTGACGCCGTTTTGCTTGATGCGATGCTGGCAGGAGTAACCGCAGCGTCGTGTCCATTCGGGGCGAAAAGGCTCTCTCTTGCTTATGGCGGCATGGTAGTTATCGCGCTCGCCGCGCCCCCATTTTTACTCATTGCCCTAGGGTCAGAACGTAACGCCGTTCGGCCCAAATGATGTTCGCAAGCTACCTCGCCTTGCCGTCCTTTTTGAAAAAGCGGCAGCCCTACAAAATGCCTATTACTACTAGCTTTCCGATAGCAGCCATTCCGCTTTCCTGTCCAATTATCGCCAGACAGCGTTTAGATGTGGGGAAAGCCCGGTAATCACGACTGTGCGACGAACAGATGTTTTGCGTCGCTCGCGCTACCTTGCCGACACTGAGGTCCGGCGACAGATAAGAGTAGAGCGGTGACCGATCCACGGATGAGAGCCTGGTCAGTTGTCCTCGAACGGCAACACACCCTCCAAGGTTCAAACGGTCGCTGGCGTCGGCGCCAGCGCAACATAAATTCGGCCACCGCCTCAGACAGCACTGATGATAGCATATCCCTGAGTTCGTTTTATGTACCGAACCCAAATAGATAGCCCCATTCAGTCTGAGATTGCCAAAGACCAATCCAATACCTAGATGCCCCTCCAGAAATGGAGCCTTTCTATGTCTGACACTGCCCTCGACCTGAACCCCGTTGAACTCGCTACGGAATTGACAATCGCCTGGTTAGCCAATCCTAACACGCGCACCAATGCTGACGACGTTCCGGCCTTCCTGAACAAAATGTACGAAACTGTTTCGGTGCTGGTCGGCGGAAACGCGACGGCTGCTGAGCCCGAAGCATCCGCTCAAGAATACACCCCGGCAGTGACGGCGCGTAAGTCGCTTGCCAGCCCCGATCACATCATCAGCATGATCGATGGCAAGCCGTACAAGACGCTGCGCCGTCACCTCGCGACTAACGGCATGACGCCAGTTGAATATCGCGAGCGTTATGGCCTGAAGGCTGATTACCCCATGGTTGCTCCTACCTATTCAGAAGCACGCCGCACGATGGCCAAGAGCATTGGCCTTGGTCGCAAGCCTGGCCAGACGAATGCAGCTAAGGCAGACGCCAAGCCCGCTCCGGCTCAGCGTAAGCGCAAGACCGAAGACGCAGCAGCGGAATAATCCCTAGGCCCGGCTTCCTGGAAAACGGGAGGCCGGGCTACTGCTGAGACATTGCCGAATTCATTCCGTGTCGGCTCACTAGCGGTAATCCGGAACGGTTTGCCCACCCCCGACTGCGCCATTTGTTCACCGAGTTTTGAATAGGTCGACGACGCTGGTCGGCGCGTCCGGCCCGAAAAAGCGAGACAGGTTTCTTGCGCTGAGCTTTGCGATCGGTTGGCTGCGCGCGAACAACTCATGTTCGTAGTTGGCTAGCGCTCTTTCGTTATCGCCGTGATGTTCGATCAAGGCCAGCGCGAGTTCCGCTCCATCCAGCATTGCCAGATTGGCACCCTCCCCCGCGAACGGGGACATGAGATGCGCGGCATCGCCCAGTAGCGTCACGCCCGTTATCCGCGGCCAGGCCAGCAAGGGCGGCAGCGCGTAGATCGGGCGCATGATCGGGGCCTTTTCGCCGTCGGTGATCAGGGCACGCAGCGATCGCGCCCAGCCGTCGAACAAGCTTGTCATACGGGCGGTCGTTGTCGGCAGGTCTGCGGCCAGCCACGCCTCGGGGCGATTTACCGCCACATAAGCGTGGATGCTGCCGTCCGCGTTACGGTGCGCGAGAATGCCCTGGCCGGGCGCCACCGCCATCAACGTGCCGGAGCCGATTACCGTCGCAGCGGGGGCCGCGCGCGGATCGTCCGCGTCGAAGCGAAGCTCGAGAAAGCAGGTTCCGGTATAGGCAGGCCGGGCGTCGGTTACGAGCGGGCGTACGCGCGACCAGGCACCGTCCGCGCCAATCAGCAGCATCGTCTCGACCGTGGAGCCGTCGGTGAATGCGACCGCGTGGCGACCACGGCCCACGCGTAGTACCGACGCGACCTTGCGGTCCCACTGCACGATCCCTGCCGGCAAGGCGTCCAGCAACAGCCGGCGCAGGTCACCGCGGTCTACCTCCGGGCGAGCGGAGGCGGAATTACCCGGCCGATCAAGCAACACCGTGCCATTTCGGTCGACGACCCGCTTGGCATCTTCGCCCGGCCGGACCAGCTTCAGGAACGCGTGGTGCAGTCCGAGCATCTGCAGCGCCTGCTGACCGCTATGCTCATGCAGGTCGAGCAGACCGCCCTGAGCCCGCCCGTCGGGCGAGGGCTCGCCTTCATAAACGACGACTCCGATGCCGCGGCGATGCAATGCGCCAGCGAGCACCAAGCCGCCCAGTCCCGCGCCGATGATAGTAACGTCTTCTCGCATTTGTCCGCGCTCCTAGCCCGCAGGTCAAACCTGCGTTGCCGTTGATGGAGCCGCTCGCCAGCGATCGACTGGCGTATGCGCGAGGGTGATGTTTACCAAACCGTCGTTTTTCGCAGCCGGCGTTGTCTAGAAAGAGATCATCTGTTGCGCAACATTGAAGGTCGCACGACGTGCTGCCCGCACCCGGAACGTTCACGCTGGCGATCCCGGTTCCCCATAACAGCCATTCGTTAAGCGCGATCTTTTCCGTTTCTGCGTCTCCAACGGCCGATTTCTCGGCGCGGTCGCCCAAGCCGCTATTCCCTATGGAATTCTAGTCGAGGAAAGGTGCAAGCGCCCTCGCACCGCAATGGAAAATAACATCGGCAGGCGAACCCTGATCTCCGACGTGCGTTGAGGCAAAATGGCTACCGAACCAAAACCATCTGTCCTTGTCGTCGAAGACGAAATGTTCATCCGCATGGTAGCGGTCGATACGCTGGAGGACCGCGGCTACGTCATTCTGGAAGCTGGAGACGCTAAAGAGGCTCTAGAACTCTTGGAACAGACGCCAAATATCTCGTTGATTTTCACAGACATCAATATGCCCGGTGACATTGACGGGCTGGATCTGGCCACAGAGGTGGCGAAGCGTTGGCCGCAGATCGAGATCATCGTCACGTCGGGGGCGGTTCGCCTCAGTAATGATGTCATACCCGATGAGGGCGTATTTCTCCCCAAACCCTATTCGCCCGCCGACTTAGCCATGTTGGTCAAGGCACAGCTTATCAGCCGCAAGGAGGACGGCTAAGGCCGCGTCCGTGTCTTGAGCCGATCGAGCAAGCTACGGGGCAAGGCATCATCCATCTCGACCATCTCGACTACGTTGGCATCACCACCGGCGATCACGAACCGCCTTGAACCGATATCTTGCTGCCTCAGGATCGCGGCCGCCCATAATTGCCGGGCAGCACTCAAGGCTTCCTCGCGAGCGGCTGCTAGATCAGGCAGATCGCTGCCCTCCTCATCCTCGATCCGCTGCGTCCCGTCATCGATATGCAGGAAAAAACGAGGCATGTCCGGGTATCCGTGAACTTGATTGAGGTTAGACTGATGGTTCAGCGCAGCGGGCCGATCAAGCGCTCATATTCGGCTTCGGGTACGCCGTAGCCAGCGCCTGCAAATTCCTCCAGCAGCTCGCGCTTGCGCACCACGATCAGCCCGCGGGTAGCCTTGATGAAACCGAGGCCTTCGAGCGAGTGCAAGGCAATCGTCACACTCGGCCGGCGGACCCCAAGCATCAGCGCCAGGAAGTCGTGGGTCAAAGGTATCTCGTCGTCATCCTGACGGTCGTGGCTCATCAGCAGCCAGCGTGCCAGCCGCTCTTCGACGGTATGCACGGCGTTGGACAAAGCCGTGTAGGTGGTCTGCGTCGAATAGGCCTGAACGTAGCGTAGCAACATCTTCCGGATGTCTGCCTGTTCATCCATAATTTGACGAAAATCATCGCCGTCAATGCTGTAGCCGGCGCCCGCGACTTGCATGAAGATGCGGTGCGGGGTGCGATCGGCATCGAGAATGAGCGGCATCCCGACTAGGCCATCGCGTCCGGAGAGACCAACCTCGATACCCTGATCGTTCCCGGACATGGCGATGATCGAACTCAAGCCGCTTTCGAGAAACCACACGCGCTTTATCGGCTCGTCTGGCGAAACAAGTACGGTGCCGCGCTCCAGTTCAAACCATTTGAAATGGGGGCGCAGGATCTCCTGATCGGCAGACGAGAGGGCACGAAGGAGACGATTGTTATAGGCCATAGGGGTGCCCTGGCGGCATCTTTCGTGTCTGACGGCCGGTAATGAGCCGGCATCCGTTGTTGCTGCCACAAGGGGTTAGATGCAGAATGCCGCTTGGGCGAGGCCGCAAGTCTGTTTGGTTCGATACCTTACCAAACGTCCATCAGTAGGTAGTGATAAAGTGCGGGGGTAATGCGTCGGCAAACGGTACGGTCATCAGAACATGACCGGCCTCGTCGGTAATTTGGAACGCCGTACCGAGCGGTGCGACGCCAGCCAGAATAGCGTTGGCCAAAAGCTGGCGCGCCGCCAGAATGGCCTCATGCTTTGCGGCCGTCAGGTCGACGGCTTCGGTGCCGTCCGGGTCTTCGATGATACCGTTCGCGATCTGCTGATGGAGATAGAAGCGGCTCAACCGAACGGACCGATGAGACGACGATACTCGGCCTCGGGGACGCCGTACATGCCATCGGCAAAATCGACCAAGGCATCGCGGTCCTTGATTGCGATATGACCGCGCCGGGTCTTGATGAAGCCATAGCCCTCGATCACGTGCAGGGCCGTCGTAACGCTAGGACGTTGCACCGCCAGCATGATCGAAAGGAACTCGTGCGTCAGCGCTATATCGTCGCCGGCCACCCGGTCGTGGCACATCAGCAGCCAACGTGCCAGGCGGCCTTCGATAGACTGATTAGCGTTGGACAGCGCCGTATAGCTGGTCTGCGAAATAAACACGTGAACGTAGCGCAGAAGCGTCTCACGCAGCGAGGCTGACTGTTGGCAAGCGTGGCGCAATGCCTCGATGCTCACGCGGTAGCCCTCACCCTCGACCTGTACCAAGGTAGTCTGTGGACACTGATCGACTCCGAGCAGGCAGCCAAAGCCGGACAGGCCCTCACGCCCAAAAATGCCCGCCTCCACACGCCGGCTGTCCACGGTACTGACGACGATCGAACCGATTCCACTGTTAAAGAAATGCGCATGCATGAACGGCTTGCACGCCTCGATCAGCACGGTGCCCCTGGGTAAGTCGACGGGCTCAAGATGTGGGCCGATTGCAGCGTAACCGGTCGCACAGCGAGGTTCTGGCGCAGAGTGGAACCCACGGGTTCGAGCTGGTGCACAAGCCCTACTCGATCGACTCGTTGTCCCGGGCTTTGCGCAAGGTCTCGCGACGCAAATAGCGGCGGAAGCCGAGTCAGTACATGGCAGCGTGAACATTTAAAGGTGCCAGGCGTGCAATCATCGCATCGAAGGCTGCAAGGTCATGGCGTTTCCCAACCGGCCTCCCGACAGGCAGACTCGCTGGCAGGCCGAACTGAACGCGGCCGGGCAGCACCGCGTCCAGCGCCGTGTACCAAGCAGTGATTCCCAATCCATCCTCCGTTTGCGAAACGTCCGTTCCGTTCACGTAAATAGTTTCACTGCGACATAGCAGTCGTCTCCAGTCATCGGCGACGGCCGAGCCAGATACCGATCCCCGCCAGACCGAGCAGCGCGGCACCGCCCGCCGCGGCCGCCACCTTGCGCCCCCGGTGTGGATCGCGCCGGCCACCCTCCGGACCGGCGGGGACGCCAGGTTCGAACAACACCCCATCGCTGTCGTTGCCGTCAACCGCGCGGGCCGACCAGGTGTCGAGGAAACCGCTCATGATCGCCGCCAGCAGGTTCGGCGCTGCGAACTCACCGAGTTTGAATGCGATTGCCGGCGCGCCGACGGCGGTAAGGTTACGGGGGCGCGTGGCTAGCCTCACGACTGCCTTCGCCACCGTCTCCGGCGCGAGCGAACCCGGGGGAAGCGAAAGCCGTGCGCCAGTATAGTTACCGGCGTGGTCGACGCCGGGCGTATCGACGAAGGTCGGGCAGACGTCGCATATGTGGATATGCGGGCGCTTCGATACCTCACCGCGCAACGCCGATCTGAACCCGCGCAACCCGAACTTGCTCGCCGAATAGGCCGCAGCGTAAGGCGTGGCGACGAAACCGCCGGCCGAGATCATGTTTACCCAGGTGCCGTGATCCTGCGCGAGTAAGATCGGAAGTACTGCGTGGACGTCGTTCATGTGGGCGACGAGGTTCACCTCGACGACACGGGCATGATCCGCGATCGGGACGTCTTCGTACCGACCCAGCACACCGACGCCTTCGCAGCTGAACCACAGGTCAATGCCACCGAGCAGATCGCGCGCCTCGGCAGCGAATGCGGCCACTGCGCCTGCGTCAGTGCAATCGACTGGACGGACGATCGCGCTGCCGCCAGCTTGGACGCAGCGCTGCGCGACGTCGTCCAGCCCTTCCTTGCCGCGAGACCCCAGGACAAGCCGCGCTCCCGCTCTGGCGAAAGCCACCGCCGTTGCCGCCCCGATACCGCTCGATGCACCGGTAATCACTACGCGCCGCCCGGCCAGGTTACGACCAGCGCTCATCGGACGATGCTCAGGGCGGCCGCCTCAACTACGGGAAGGCAACGCGGGCGCGTTAGACGCACTGTCCTATCATCATGCTTAGATACTCAACGTCCCGGAGGCGCCGGGGTGTCCATCCGACGGCGCGCGATGTCCTTGGAAGTGATCGCAGGATGATCAATTCGGCTTGGTATGCGGCTCCTTGGGGCCATCGTTCAAAGACCTGACCTGCGCCTCGCGAGTTGGATTACCACCACCGCCATGCGGAACCGGCACGTCGATAGGGCTGTTCGGCGTTGCACCACCGCTGAGTTTTCCAGATCCGCTCAACACATCCGCGGCATCGGCACCGCCTAGACCCCCGCCACCCGGCGTTTTGGTCATCTGCGCATCGTCTAAAACGGTCGCAGCGCGATCCGCGTCGTTCGGCTCCGGCTTCACGTCGTCGGGTGCAATGTTCGGCTGTTCGGTCGCCATGTCGATCTCCTTTGCTCGATCTAAAACCTTTCAAGCGGCGCTAGTGTCCCATCAATTCGACGATTCAAATGCTTGTTCGGGAGAGATAGTTAGCCTTGAGCATACCGTCTCGGCCCGCCCAACCCGATGACCAAGTCATCCAGCATCACCTGTGAGGACCAGAGGCAATTCTGCCGCCACGCCCTCATGGATATCTTCCAAAATCTAGGCGTTTTGAACATCGTCACAGGGAGAGCATGATGTCCGATACGTTCAAACCAACTGCGAAGATCGCCGCCAATGCGAAGAAGGGACTAAAGTTACGCGACGATTTTGGACGAGGCGGTACGGACGTAGGGGTTCGTCGTGCCGAGCAACTGACAGCGCAGGACGATGTAACCGTCGAAGATGTGAAGTCGATGCACAGCTACTTCGCGCGTCACGAGGTCGATAAAGACGGCAAAACGCATGAGTGGGGATCGGACACCGATCCATCTGCCGGCTATATCGCTTGGCTTCTCTGGGGAGGCGATGAAGGGAAGGAATGGGCCGATCGACACGTCGATAAGCTCGACTAGAGGGCTATCGAAGCGGAAGATCGCGACAACGAACGTCATTCGATCAAGATCTACCACCACTTTCAATGCAGAGGGCCGGCACGATGCCGTTAGCGTTCTTTGCCCCCCGTAAGCGATCGGCACCTGTCAGATGTACGTTTTCCTTTTCGCTGCGGCCGCAGCGCTAGTGCAATCTTCGATTGCCGGATCTGTGGTGAAGCCAGGCACGATAGCGATCGTTGCTGCCGATAGTCCGACCGCGTCTCCCGCTATCACTAAAACATTCGCGGACGCCGTGCAGCGAACCCTCCTTCGGACACCTTTTCTGCCCCTGCCCGACGCAAACCACAGCCTTTACGTCGCCAAGGTCGAGGTATCGCAAACCCCGCGCGGCGTCGTCCGGTCCGGCAACGACCGATCGGATCGGCCAGGCATGGCGGCCGGGCTTGGAGGCCTGTCGCTGACTTTGCCCTCTGGGAAGGATCAGCTGCACGGTTTGATCGTGACCCGTCTCGACGTGACCGTGTCGCTGCGACGCGATAATCACGTCGTGTGGACGGGACAGGCGACCACGGTGCGCGCAAGCGGGACGCGAACGGGCGAACCCACGGCTGTTGCCGCAGCTCTATCCGATGCCCTGCTGACGTGGTTTCCCCGGCAGCTACCGGGGCCGCTGTCGGTGCCATAATACTGACCGGGTAAGGCGGTTGTCAGCTTCTGATCTTCGACACCGCGCACGCGGCGAGCTTTGGCGACATGGTGCTAAACGACATTCTCTTCCGCGTTAATTGCCTTTGTTCTGACACTGGCAAATGGCGGTATAGCGTTGCAATCGAGACGCCGATGGTCGGGCAATTTCCCGGCCAGTCATGCCAGAGGCTAGAAGGTTCGTTCGCAACCCGCACCGCGCAGCGCTTCGAGCTGCGGGGTCAGATCCTGTGATGCGACGGAGCTTCAAACATAATACGGCTTGCGACGGCGAGCGCAGCATTAACAAACCATGGGTGCGTGGCTGGATAGCCCGGCACGGCCTTCGATAGCGACTGCGACTATCGACTAAGTCGCTTCTAGATCAGTTGGTGACCGCATGAGCCTTCAGCGGTAGCCATCAGGCGACTGACATCGTTCACTCATATAGTGACAGATGACCGCCTTCGGCCACGTTCTGGCGCAACACGCGGTCTGCGCCCTTTGGAAAATCACTATCCGGTTTCGACCCAGGCGTTTGGAAGCTGGTCTCCCTATCCGGCCCGATTCTCGCGATCCGGTCGTATGCCAACGCTCGTCGTCGCATACAGCCGGCTGTCTATGTGGACATCGGAATGGACACCGCGCTGGTTCTCTTGGAGAATCTAATGATTTCAATGCAAGATGGCGGAGACGGAGGGATTCGAACCCTCGGTACCAGTAAACCCGGTACGGCGGTTTAGCAAACCGCTGGTTTCAGCCACTCACCCACGTCTCCGGTCGCAGCAGATGCGGGGCTATAGCGAGGGTCGGTGCGGGGGGCAACGCCTGTATGGGGCCGGTTCGCGAATTTCCGTATTCATATCGTCGGTGTTCTCGGTCGCAAACCGACGCCCTCGCCCCGGCGCGCCTCGTTCCGCCTCGTGCGCACCCCCGCACTCCCGCCTTTCATCCCGTATTCGCCCGAATTCGACACGGCGGCAGGGTTCGTTCATTGCGCGGCAAGGCCGACCTTGATTAACCTGGGCGACCGCGGGCAACCCGTAGTCCATCTACCGTCACGGGGTGCTTTGATATTTTGGGGATCGATCGACATGCGTAGCGTCTGGCTTGGCCTAGGTGCCCTTGCGGTAGCCGTTTGCGGAGGGACCGCGTCCGCGCAGGTCCGCACGATCGATCCCAACCAGGCGATCGATGGCGATCTTTCCGCCCAAGCCTATCAGCCGCCGTCCCGCCCGCGGACGACCACGCAGCCGTCGCGTCCCGCGCCGGACCCGACCTATCCCGAAACGCGCGCCCAGGACGTGCCGCCCTCGCTGCCCGCCCAGACGATCACCACGCCGGCGCCGGAAACGCGCGCCGAGGCGACGATGCAGGCCGCCGACACCTATCAGCGCGACGATCTGCTCGCGGCGGGCGAAGGCGTGTTCGGCAAGGGAGCGGCCGGGCTTGGCGGGCTCCTCGAGAAAATTCTCAAGGATCAGGGCCAACCCAATGCGTACATCGCCGGGCGTGAAGCGTCCGGTGCGTTCGTGCTCGGCGTGCGCTACGGTTCGGGCATCATGAGCCACAAGGTCGAAGGTCAGCAGCCGGTCTATTGGACCGGCCCCTCGGTCGGCTTCGACATCGGCGGCGACGCGAACAAGGTCTTCGTGCTCGTCTACAATCTGTACGACACCGAAGAGCTCTACAAGCGCTTCCCCGCCGTCGAGGGTCGCCTGTACCTGGTAGGCGGTTTCGCCGCGACCTATCTGCGCCGCGGCAACGTCGTGCTCATTCCGATCCGCCTGGGCGTCGGCTGGCGCGCGGGCGTGAACGTCGGGTATATGAACATCACGCATAAAAGCCGTTGGCTGCCGTTCTAGGCAAAGTTGGGCAGCCGGCCACGCCCGGCTGACTGCAACGAGCCCGGCCGGCGGGCAAAGCCCGTCCGACGCCGTGGGCTTTGCCCACGGCGCATCCAAAACCACACCGCATCTCAAGCCACAACACCCAAACCCCGCCACCCAAGTTGACGCCCCGACTCAAGGCGCTACGCCCGGGAAATGGCAAAACCCGACCGCCTCGCCCGTCTAGACGCCCAGCGCGAAGACCTTGAAACCGAGTATCGCGAGACCCTGCTCGCCGCGCTCGAAAAGACCGCAGCCGGCTCGCTAGGATTGTTCGACCGCACCCCGGACCGTCGCGTCCGCGCCGCGATTGCCCCGACGATCGACGCGCTTACCGAAATGGGCGGCGATATCGACGACATGCGGGAGCGCCTCATGCTCGACCCGTTCGCGCTCCACCGCGCGTTCTTCACTGCCCGCGGCCCGGTCAGCGCCAGCGCCGTCGGCGAACAGAGGGAAGCGCGTCTCTGGCTCGACCGGCTGAACGCTCCGTCATCCTGACGAAAGTCAGGCTCCAGAGCCCAAACGGCGGCCCACGTGGCTCTGGATCCTGGGTCGAGCCCAGGATGACGAAAAATAGGGAGAAGCCGGTGGGGACCCGTTACCCCTCGAACCGCCACCCGGCATTCGTCCCCGCGAGAAACGGCACGACCGCCGTCTCCCCCGCGCCGATCGACGCCGGAACCTCGGCATCGCCGCGCACCAGAGTCACCGTCCCCGCGTTCAACGGCACCCCGTAGAACCGCGCGCCATGCTCGGAGGCAAACCCCTCGAACTTGTCGAGCGCCCCTTCCTCGTCGAACACGCGCGCGTACGCCTCCAGCGCGAACGGCGCGTTGAAGATCCCCGCACAGCCGCACCCGGACTCCTTGGCCCCGACAACATGCGGCGCGCTGTCGGTTCCCAGGAAGAACCGCGGCGACCCGGATACTGCGGCGCGGCGCACGGCAAGCCGATGCGTCTCGCGCTTCAGCACCGGTAGGCAATAGGCATGCGGCCTGAGCCCTCCGTCGAACAGCGCGTTGCGGTTGATCAGCAGATGCTGCGGCGTGATCGTCGCGGCGATCGGATGATCCGCTTCCGCCACGAACGCCGCGGCCTCCGCGGTCGTGATATGCTCCAGCACGATCTTCAGGCCGGGGTAATCGCGTACCAGCGGCGTCAGCACGCGCTCGACGAACACCGCCTCGCGGTCGAAGATGTCGATCGACTTGTCGGTCACCTCGCCGTGGATCAGCAGCGGCATGCCGATCCGCTGCAGCGTCTCCAGCACGCCGGTCAGCGCGCGGATATCGGTGACGCCGTGCGCCGAATTGGTCGTCGCATGCGCGGGGTAGAGCTTGCACGCAGCGAACACGCCCTCGGCATAGCCGCGCTCGAGCTCTGCGGAATCGGTGCCGTCGGTAAGATAGCACGTCATCAGCGGGGTGAAGGCGGCATCCCCCACCGCCGCCATGATCCGCCCCCGATACGCCTTTGCGGCGTCGATCGAGGTCACCGGCGGGGTCAGGTTGGGCATGATGATCGCGCGCGCGAACTGCCGCGCGGTATGCCCCGCCACCGCCTCCAGCATCGCGCCATCGCGCAGGTGGACATGCCAGTCGTCGGGGCGGCGGATCGTGAGGCGCTCGGTCATGCCGCCCTCCTATAGGCGCAGGCGGTCGGATACCAGATGCGGGCAGCTTGGAAATCGCATCCTGCGCACTAGGTGGTACCGATGGACCAGCTCACCTCTGTACCGACGTCTCCCACGATGCTGGCCGACCGCAGCGTCATCCGCGTTGCCGGCGAAGACGTCCGCGGCTTCCTGCAGGGCCTCGTCACCGCGGACACCGCGCTGCTCACGCCGGACGCGCCCGCCTGGGCCGCACTCCTGTCGCCGCAGGGCAAAGTGCTGCTCGACTTCATCCTCTGGGCGGACGGCGACGACGTGCTGATCGACGTCGAGGCGGCGCAGGCCGAGGCGCTGACGAAGCGCCTGACGCTCTACCGGCTGCGTCGCAAGATCACGCTCCAGCCCGACGACGCCAAGGTCCACTGGTCCCCAACCGGAAACCAGGGCGTTCCCGACCCGCGTCTCGCGGGCTTGGGCCGGCGCTGGCTCGGCCCAGCCGGCGAACCGGCCACCGGCTGGCACGCGCATCGTCTGTCGCTCGGCGTCACCGAAGGCATCGCAGAGCTCGGCAATGGCGAGACGCTCTGGCTCGAATGCAACGCGCGCGAGTTGAACGGCGTCAGTTTCACCAAGGGGTGTTACGTCGGCCAGGAGAACACCGCGCGGATGCACCACCGCGCGAAGGTCAACCGCCGCCTCGTCGTCGCCCCCTTCACCGAACCGAGCGCGCGGACGCGGGTGACGTATCCCGACATGAAGTTGATGGTCGAACACCGCCGCATCGAATCACTCGGCGACGCGCTAACGCCACCCTGGCTAGCCGCAGCGCTAACGGAAACGCCCTAACGAACCCCTTCACGATCCTCCCCCGCCAGGGGGAGGTGGCACCGCAGGTGACGGAGGGGGCGGACACGGAATCAGCGTTATCGCGCCCTCCCCCTCCGTCTCGCTACGCGATCCACCTCCCCCTCGCGGGCGAGGATCGCACGTTCGCGCACTCAAGAATGCTCGCGTGCCCAAGCGCCGGCGTCCGCCACCTGCCCCGCATCAGGCGTCACCCCGGTATACAGCACGAACTGCTGCACCGCCTGCAACGTCGCGACGTCCGCGCCCGTAATGCACCGCTTCCCTGCAACAGCGGCCGCCCGCAGGAACGGCGTCTCGATCGGGTATTGCACGACATCGAACGCCACTTCGCAGCCTGCGATCATCGCCTCAGGAAACGCCAGCGCCTCGGCGTCCGCCCCGGTCATCCCTAACGGCGTGACGTTCACCAGCAACGACACAGCCCCCGCGGCGACCGGCGCCCAGCGATACCCATAAAGATCCGCCAGCGCGCGCCCCGCCAGCTCGTTCCGCGCGACGATTGTCCCGTCGCGAAACCCGCTGTCGCTCAGCGCCGCCGCGACCGCCTTCGCCATGCCGCCCGAACCCTGGACGACAAACGGCATCGCCCGATCCAGATCCGCGACCAGGTCGACCACCGCGCCGTAATCGGTGTTGTGCCCGGTCAGCACGCCCTCGTCGTTGACGATCGTGTTGACGCTGTCGATCGCGTTTGCGGTCAGCGCCAGGCCGTCGAGCAGCGGAATCACTGCCTCCTTGAACGGCATCGAAATCGCGCACCCGCGAATCCCCAGCGCCCGGATCCCGCTGATCGCGGCGGTCAGATCGGTGGTGGAGAACGACTTGTAGACGAAATCCAGCCCGGTCAGTTCGTACAGCCGGTTATGAAACCGCGTCCCGAAATTCCCCGGTCGCGCCGACAGCGACATGCACAGCTGCGTATCCCGGCCAATCAGCGGCTTCATCTGCATCTCCTTGGCCAGCCCACCATTCTATGCCGGCGGCATGGTGAAGCGTCGATAGAGGATGTTCACGCGAAGGCGCGAAGGCGCAAAGAGGTCGTATCCGGCCCGAGCTCCTCCTCCCACACATGCGGCAGCATTGAAAAATCACAGGAGAAGGCGATCGACGCCGCCTCACGCAAACCTTCTTCGCGCCTTTGCGCCTTCGCGTGAACACATCGGCGTTCCGCCAGACACCGCCGTCGCGAGAGGTCCGAACGTTGATTTTGTTCGCGCGGAGGCGCGGAGCCGCGGAGAGTAAGAAGCAGGTTTGGGCGGCAAGTCCCGCCATCGCCGCGCCTTGGCGAAGCCGATTACCGAAAGCCGCATTCGCGGACGACCTCAGCCCCGAAAATTCCATCTTCGCACATACTCTCCGCGCCTCTGCGGCTCCGCGCGAACAAAATCGACGTCAGCCCAAGCCGCCGTCCCCGCGACCGGTCCACACTCAAAACGCAACGCACAAAAGAAAAGGGAGGCCGGCTCGCGCCGACCTCCCCGATCTTCATTCCGTAACCGACCCGAGAGCCGGTTGGCGAAAGTCTTACTGGCCCGAACCCGGACCGTAGGTGACTTCCACGCGACGGTTCTGCACTTCGCGAACGCCATCGGCGGTCTCGACGCGCGGACGGCTCTCGCCGAATGCTTCCGTCGAAATGACGCTGTCCGGGATGGCATGCGAAGACAGATATGCCTTCACGCCATCTGCGCGACGCTGCGACAGACCGACGTTGTACGAAGCCGAACCCGACTTGTCCGCGTGACCTGCGAGCATGACCTGTGCGTTGCCGCACGACTGGTACTGCGTGATCGCGTTGTCGAGGATCGACGCTGCCTCTGGCGTGATGTCCGACTTGTCCCATTCGAAGAACACGATGAACGGACCAGGCGAGCAGACCACATCGATCGGCGCCGGCGGCGGCGGAGGAGGCGGGGGAGGCGGCGGCGGCGGCGGCGGCGGCGGCGGCGGAGCAGCAGGCTCGCCGAAGTTGTACGTCACACCACCAAGGATGCTGTGCGAACGATAGCGACCTTCGAACTGACGGTTCGAAACGTCGACCAGCTTGACGTTCTCGGCGTTGAAGAAACGATACTTCAGCGTCGCGTCGATGTGATCGGTCAGCGGTGCACGGATACCGGCAAGACCCTGATACGCGAACACGGTGTCCGAGTCGTTCAGGAAGTCTGCGTTGTTGTTGAGGCCGTACTGCGCCTTGACGCGCGCAACACCAACACCACCACCGACGAAGCCCTGGATGCCATCGTCCGGACCGAAGTCCAGCAGGCCGTTCAGCATGAAGCTGAGTGCCGACGAGGAACCACCGGCATAGTCGTAGTTGCCAGCAGCCGCGTTGCCGCGAATGCCGGTTGCACCGAACACAGGCGTGGTCGCCGACGACGTGTAGCCATCCACGGTTGCCTTACGGTAGCCGACTTCGGTTTCGAGGCGGAAACCGCCAAAGTCGTAGCCCATCACGGCATCGACATCGTAACCATAGTCATGATCGACCGAACCGGCATTGTTCAATGCGCCGATATCATAGTCGATGTCTTCAACGATCATCGCACCGCCTTCGACGCCAACGTACCACGACTTGTCGCGGGCGAGGGCGGGAGTGGCGAGTGCGGTGGAGGCGAGTGCCAGAACGACGGCAAGCTTCCGCATACTAAATCCCCTTTCATGAGTGTCACACGGACATCGCAAACTCCCTATCCTCGGGCTTGTTTCCACGCAAGCTAACAAAAGTTGATACTGTTGCTGGAACGACACAGTTTTTGGGGTGTTTTAGACCAAAATCAGTCCATGCCCTCGCAAGGCACTCAAAACGGCGGCAATTGCCGCCCGCGCTTCCAGATCGATGACAAGTCCGCCGGAGGGATCGACGATCGCCCCGCGTCGCGCACCGACGACGTCGACACCGCCGATCGTCACCCGCGATCCGGCCAGCACGCCCAGCGTCCACACCCCGCCGCCAAACCGCAGAACCTGTTCGTCCGCCACGCTCCACACCGCCATGCCGTCACGTGGTGCCACGAACCGCCACCCACTGCTCGTCCATCCCGCCATCGCCCGTGCGTGCCCGGTCCAGCCCCCCGTCGGCACCGTGCCGACGATCCAGGCGTCCCCCGCCGCAGGCGACGCCGGCGGTGCATTCAGCCCCACGGCCAGCACGGTCGCCGGCACGACGAGGTCGAGCAGTGCGAGCGCCTCGTTATGCGTCGTTTCCTTCTGCGCCTGGCCTGGCTGCAACATCGGCAATGCCAGTCGCGGTGTGATGTCGTCGCTCATCATTCGTTCCCCCGTTCGAAAATCAGGCCGGTACGATCAGGCCGGTTCCCCGCGACTCCCCGAAGACGCCGCGTTGCCGCACCGTCACGCGCGCGACGCCAGCCCGCTCCTCCGCCGTCACTGCCGCGGACGGCGTCACGACCTCGATCTCGCGCGTGCCCGTGGCGGTGGCGACGGTCACCCGGTACGCCTCGGTCTCCTCGGCAAGCGGTGCATCGACTCCGTCGATCCAGCGCCAACCCGCTCGGCTTCGCCGCGTCCACCAGACCGTCGCGCCGCCGTCCGCCTCGCCATGCCAGTCGAGATGCACGGGCGAAGGCGGCACCACGGACGCGCCGGTCATCAGGCACCGGGTCTCGACCGGAGTCGCATCGCCCACGCCCGAGGCCATCACCCGAACCTCGCGCGCCAGCACCGAGACCGGAAGATCGAACGCGCGCGCCGCCCCCGTTTCCAACACCGCGAACCGATCCCCGATCCCCTGCGTGCCGGCCGCCGCCTCGCTCCCCCGCCGTCCGCGCAGCAGCCCGCTCAACCGCCACCGCGCGCCACCCAGCGGTTCCGCCCGCCCGAACTGCACCAGTTCGTCGCCCAGCAACGCCAGGTTCTCGCCACGGTCGAGCGCCGCCGCATCCGCATCTCCCAGCGTCATGTCCGCATGGGCAAGGACCACCTCGAACGCGCCTCGAAGATCGATCAACGTCGCGGGCGCGCCCGACGCGACACCGGCAATCGTCCCCAGCACCGCAGGCGCAGCCGTCGCCCCGGCCGTCACCCAA
This sequence comes from Sphingomonas faeni, assembly GCF_040407495.1. Classification (GTDB taxonomy): domain Bacteria; phylum Pseudomonadota; class Alphaproteobacteria; order Sphingomonadales; family Sphingomonadaceae; genus Sphingomonas; species Sphingomonas faeni_D. The sequence goes on from NZ_JAPZPP010000004.1 coordinate 19,328, forward strand.
CTCACCCCGTCGTCGAGGCTGTACAGCAGAGCCGCCTGCCGCCACGCGGCGCCGGTGCCCGCCGCGACCACGGTCATCCGCGGCGCAGTCAACGGAGCCTCCTCCAGCCCGGGGATCTCGAAGGCATGGACGATCGTCGCGCCGATCACCGCGTCCGCCGCCTTCGAAACCCGTCCGCTCGTCGCCGTCGCAGGCAGCGAAGCCGCCACCAGCGGCACCAGCCCCAAGATCGTCGCCATCCCCTCGATACTGACGTCGGTCACGCGCCAGACGCCGCCCTCGCTCGCGCCCCGTTCGTCGACAATCGTCACGCAAGCCCCTGGCGCGATCGCCATCGCGCCGAACCCCGCCGCGACGGTCCGCCGCACGCGCCCAGCCTCCGCCCTCGCAAGCATGGCCTCCGCCACGGTCTTTGCCGCGCCTGCCTCGAGCACCGCCGGTACCTCGATCCGTTCGTCACGCAGCCCCGCGCCCGGCCGCCGCGCCCGCTGGACCCCCGCCTGATAATCGCGCGCCGCGTCATAATAGCCGACCGTCAGCGACCGCGGCACCGTCTCGATCGCCGCCACCGCTCGAGCCCGCCGCACGCCCTTACCCGAAGCCGCAAACCCCTCGTCCGCCACGGTCACGGCAGCGCCCGCCGTATCGCGCATCACCAACCCGGTTCCGGAGGGCGCGAACCAGGCCCCGCCGGCGTGTCCCAACATCTCCAGCACCGCCCGAACGCTACCGCCCGACGCGGCGAACCCGCCCACCGTCAGCGCAGCCGTTCCCGAAACCTCCTGCGCCAGCGCCTTCGCGATCGTCGACACCGGCACCGAACCCTCGTCCGCCATCACCTCGAACGTCAGCGAAGGGATCCGATTCCCGAAATCCGCCAGTTGCAACATCTCGAACACGGCGTACGCCGCCCCCCGATACGCAGGCGACGCCGCGCCCTCGGCGGACGCGATCAAGGGATCGACCGCTTGATCCTCACCCCCGAGATGCAACCGAAACCCGGTCGCCGTCTTGAAGTCCCCCGCCGCTCCCCGCAGCAGCTTCCCCTCCGCCCAGATCCGCCCGACACCGCGGATAGCCCGCGCCGACAACAGCACCGCAAACGACGCCGCATAGGAATAGGTGGACGTGCTCGGCTGCCCTTTTCCACGACGGGACGACGCGCGAGTCTCGATCAGGTCGGACGCCCAGATCACCGTCCCCGCCACCCGCATCGTACCGAACAGCTTCGGAATCTGGCTGCCGTAAGACGACGTCTGCACCGCCAGCTCGACCAGCCGCGGTCCCTCGCGCCGCTTGGGGGCGAACAGCGCGTGATCCACGGACTGACCGATCAAAGCCCCGATCGCACCGCCGATCGGCCCGCCCACCGCGCTCCCCACCGCCGTCAATACCAAGGTCGCCATGTCACACTCCCATCCGCCACACACCGATCAAAGGCCAAGGCGGCATCCCCGGCCGCTCCACCACGCGCCGCAATCCCGCGTCCGCATGCACGAAGCCGGTCGCGGTCCTGATCCCGAAATGAAGCTGCCCCGGCCCTGCCGCCATCAGCAGCACGTCGCCCGGCTCAGCCTCGGCAACCCGCACCAGCACCCGATCGAGCACGCCCCAGTCGTCGCCTCGCAACGAATACCCGGTCGGAACCTCGCCGACATAGCCGCCAGCGCGCAGCGCCAGCGCGACCAGCCCGACGCAATCGAGCCCGTCCGCCCCCCGCCCATGCAACCGAAACCGCGTCCCGACAGCGGCAATGGCAGCGTCCGAAACGGCGCTCAAACCCCCGGATATCGCGTGAGCAGATCGATCCCCGGCAGAAACGGCTCCCCCCGGAAATTCACCGCATTCCCGAACCGCCCCGCGCAGGTGGCCAGGCTCTTGTCACACCCCTCGACGACCTCAACGAGTGCGCCGGCCTCGACCACGAAAGCCGGCACCGCCCGCAAGGTAACCGCCATCCCGGCCCCCCGTGCGACCGCGCTCTCCAATCCGCAATTCGCACCGCCGAACCAGCGCAACAGCCCACCACCAAGCCCCTCCGCGCTCGAGTCGAGCGTCACCACCGCTCCCTCGGTCGCAACGACCCGAGCAAACCGCCGCCGCCCCGCCATCGCAACCCGGCACCGCCGATCCCCCAGTTCCGCCCGACACTCCGGCGACGTCTCCTCCACGACCGCCCGGTCCAACGCCGCACTCGCTCCTCGCAGTTCGGCGGTGAACCCGGCGTCCCTCAGTTCGACGGCGCCGATAACACCCTCGCCCAGCTCCACGCGCGAGGTCGGATCGGTCCAGTCCACCGCGAACAGCGCCACCCGAGCCCCATCCCAGCGTCCGCTCAGCAGATCGCGCTCGCCAATGGCGGCAGACGTCAAAGCCCCCGCCACATCCATGGTATCGGCGTCCAGGCCGTCGCCGCGCTGGATCGCGGACGGTGTCATCCCCGGCGCAGCCCGGTGCACCAGCCCTGCCACCAGCAGATCCCGATCATGCGCGGTCAGACCCACCGCCACGCCGTCGCGCCGCTCGATCCGCCAGCACAAGGCGATCGTAGCCAGCTCAGCATCGAGAAACATGGCAGTCTCCTAAAAACGCCTCTCCCATCCGGGGAGAGGGAGGGGCCCGCGCGTGGAGAAATCACGCCTCCCGCACCTCGACCAACGGCACGCTCGCCGCCACGCCAGCGAGAAACGTGGCTCGAGCCACGCTCAACCGATCCTCGGCAAACCGGACCGGCACATCGAACGCAAACCCGGACGTCACCACGACCCCGAGGGCCGGCGCCAGATCCAGCACCACCCACCCCCCGGCCTCCACGGAAAACGCCGAAGTCCCGACGCCCCCCACCGCCACCGAGACACTGCCGGCAACCGGACGGGTAATCCGCCGCTCGGCTGCGCCATAGGATTTCACCAGGGCAAACCGCCGCGCCACCCCGTCGCCAACCCCCACGACCTCACTCACCGCATCGAAGTCGAACGGATCGCGCAACCGAAACCCGCGCGCCGCCCCCATCCGCGCGCGGAAAAACGCGAGCAACACGCCGATGTCCGCCTCGCTTCGCAATCCCGGCCCGACGTCATACGACGTTCGAGCCTCCGCCCACGCCGCATTCCGCGCCTCGCGTCCCCCGGCACTCGTCAGGATTGCGGTCGAAAACCCAGGCGCCACCTCGGCCTCGCGCCCCAGCTCGAGCGGAAACAGCACGTCATCGAACGCGTCCACGGCATCCTCCTGTTCCGTATCGAAATGCACGAACCCGTCCCGCATCACCTGCGGCAGCGCCCACAGGAACGTCTCCGCCACCCCCCGCGCTCGAGCGACCTCGGCAGCCGCTTCGATCAGCCCCCACTGCACCGCCTGATCCGGCCGCAACACGAACCCGGACAAGTAATGCTGCCGCTCCGCCGGATAGCCGAGCCGCGCGAACGCGACCGCCACGCCCTTGGCGGACGATGCGGAATCCCCCGCGGTGACCCAGTCGTAATCCTCGAGCTGCAACACATCGAACGCAGGACTTGCCCACCCTACCGGCATGTTCGCACGCTTGGCTTCAGGCGCGGCGGCATCCAGAACGGTCGGCAGATACGTCAGCAGATGCGTGACGCACCCCGGCGCCTCCGCCTTGGCCGCCGCCGCCAACGCCGCCGTGGACGCCGCCAGGCATACCCCCGCCGCATCCAAGGTCGCGATCCGCGCCGGCGTCTTCGTCCCCCGGATGCTGCCGATCGCGACCGGCGCAAACGCCGCCACCGCGCTCGCATCGTACAGGCAGGGCCGCCCGTCCGGCATGATCCACCACCACGGCTCGCCGACCTGGAACTTCGCGGCCAACCCTCCGGCCACCGCGATGGCCATGAAAGCCCGCGCGACCGCCCGCAGATACCCCATCGCTCCGCCATGCGCCGGCGACAGCAGCGTCGACGGCGGCTCCCACCCGGTCAGCGCGGGCGATCCATCGGCCGCCCGCTGCTTCCAGTCGTTCCAGCAATGCGCGTCGAACAGCTCGTAACTCAGCGACCAGATCACGTCGAAGCCGAGCGCCTTCGCCCGCGCCGCAAAATCCCGGTGCCACGCCGCACACGCAACGTTCAGCACGCCCCCCGCCGCCGAAACGTAGAACCCGCCGCCAAGCGCCTCGAGCCGAAAATAATGGCTCATCCCGACATAGTGCGTGATGCTCCCGCGATACCCGAGATGCAGCGCATTCCGCAGCAACCGCGCCGGCGTCAGATTATAGCTGTCGTCATACCCGCCAGCGATCCGGAACTCGTGCTCCGGCACCACCGCATCGCCGATCGCCAGCACTGACCCCGGCCCCTCGCAGACCATATCGGTCCACTCGACCCACCCCTCGCGCGGCGCGGCCAGCGGCACATCGACCTTCGTATAGTCCGGCGGCACCAGCGACACGAACATCCGATCGATATCCCCCGCCCAAACCGGATCGGAGTCCTCGGGCAGTTCAAACCCGCTAACCATCGCCCCGAAATCCAGCGAAACGACCGCATCCTCCGGTATCCCGACCGCATAATTCCACAACCGCACATACCACGCGCGCGCCACGCCCGCCGCATCGCGCCCTTCGATCGTGAGCGTCGGGCCGTTGATCGCATCCAGCGCCATCACGCCGCTCGAACGCCACCGAAACGCCAACCGACAGTCCCGAAAATCCCGCGACGTCTCGTACTTCAGCAGCGGATGATCGAACCGATCCTCAGCCGCCCAGATCACCCCGGCCAGGTCATCCACCGTGTAAAACACAGCATCCACCCGCAGCGACGCGGGGCCGGTCGTCACAACGGACGCCATCATCGGCCGCGGAAAATCCACCGTCCAGAACCGAGGATCGAACCGGGACACAAGCCCCTCGACCTGCACAGTCCGAGCCGAGCAAAGCCAATGCGCCATAAGATCCTCCTCTTTCCCTCGCCCCTACGGGGAGAGGGAGGGGCCCGCGCGCCCTTGCGCGCGGGAGGGAGAGGGGCGTGAGGCACGGAACCCCCGCCCCAAAGCCCCTCACCCTCCCGTCGCCGACGGCTCCTCCTTCCCTCTCCCCGACGGGTAGAGGGACTATTCGCTCGCCAAAGCCGCCTTCACAGCCCGAGCCACCTGCCGGCTCGACTGCGCCAATACCCCAGGCGCGCTCCCACCAGCCGCATTGACGGTGATCGCCACCCTCACCTCCCGAACCCCGCCCCCCGGCGCGCCAGCCTCGACCCGCCCGCTGGAGGTAGGCACGAACACCTCCGCCCCCCGCTCCCCCACGACATAAGCCCGCCCCGGCAACCCACCAACCAGCCCGGCAAGCGCCCCACTCAACCCCCCACCACGCAACACCGACTGCACCCCAGCCTTCAAAGCCGCCGAAGCAATCGCATCCAGCGCCGACAGAGCGACCCCCTTCAGCTCCTCGAACCCCAGCTTCCCCGACCGAACCGCCCGCAACAGCCCCGCCTCCAACCGAAGCGCAGCCCGCTCCGCCCCAGCGCCGAGAACACCCTCCAGCTCCCCCCGCATCGCCTCGACGTCACGCGAGAACCCGGTCGTATCGGCCCGCACGCTCACCAGCGCCGCATCAAGATCATCCATCAGGAAAAGCCCCCCTCAACCACGCGATCGTCGAGGCATCCGGCGGCGTTTGCACATCCCCCACCAAAGCCCCCACAACCCCCGCCAATTCCGCCGGCGTAGCGCGCCAGAACACCTCCGGCGCCCACCCCAACACCGCGCCAGCAAACCCCGCCAACCGCGCCGCATTCTCGGAGAACGTCACTTCCCCGCCAGGATCTGCCGCAACAGCACTCGCAACACCGGCGTCACCGCCGCCAGCCCCGCCTCGACGACAGCCTCCCCCAACCGCTCCCGAGTAACCCCCTCGGGACACTCGCGCAGGCAATGCCAGAACAGCCCCACCATCTCCCCGATCCCAAGCTTGCCCTCGGCCGCGCGCTCCACCAGCGCAAACAAAGGCCCCAACTCGCCCTCCGCCGCCACAAGCGCAGCAAAGCTAGGCCGCAAAACAAGAGTCTCCCCCCCAACCCGAAGAGATCCCTCCCCCCGAACCGGATTCGCCAAATCACCCATAAGATGTCTCCAAAAATTCCCTCGCCCCTCCGGGGAGAGGGAGGGGCCCGCGCGCCCTTGCGCGTGGGAGGGAGAGGGGAGTGAGCCTAAGGACCCAAGTCCCAACCACCCCTCACCCTCCCGTCGCCAAGCAGCTCCTCCTTCCCTCTCCCCAAAGGGCGAGGGAGATTAAGCAACAACAACAGCCCCGGAACTCTCCAGGCTAAGCGTATAAGACCGCTCCCCGTTGAAATCCCCGGCATAGTCCAGCCGCGACACCAGGAACTTCCCCGTCATCGTATCGCCCCCCTCGAACGCCAGCCGGTAATCATCGAGCACGCCGGTCAGCGCGCTAGCCTTCACCCGCAACTCCGCCACCGACCCGGTAAAGACCCCAGCCCCCGACACCGAAACACTCCGAACCCCAGCCCCAGACAGCAACTGCCGCCACCCCCCGGAATCCTTCGTGGTGACGACGATAGCCTCCCCATTCACCGACATCTGCGTCGTCCGCAGCCCCGCCACCGTCGCATAGACCACCGGCACCGCCCCGTTCCCCACCTTCAGCAGGAACGCACTCCCCTTCTCCACCGCCATGTCCGTCTCCCCCAAAACCGTGCCGCTCAACTCTCGCGGTACATCCGCACCAGAAACTCCGACGTCCCCCGCCACCGATCCCCGACCCGCAGCACCCGAGACCGCACCAGCGCCAGCCGAACCACCCGCCACCCCTCGCCAAGATCGGGCGGCAGCGCCTCCAACCCCTCCTCCGCCACCGTCAGCAGAGCGCGCGCCCGAACCGGCCGCTCCCCCCCATCGAACAGCGTCAGCAGAACGCGCCCCTCGCGCCCGACCCAGGTCTTCGTACTCCAGTCCGACAACACCGGCTCGTCGACCACCGCATACGGCAGCCCCCCACGAACCGGCGGCGCATCGAACACGCTCACGTCCAGCACCGCGTTCAACCGAGCCACGATCGCCGCCTGCAAGACCACCCGACCACTCACGAATGCACCCCAGCGGACAGCCGCATCCGCCGATAAGGCCGCCACAAAGCCGCCACCGCGGCCGGCGGCGCGACATCGCTCTCCCGGTGATCGAACAGATGCGCGATTAGCATCGCCACCCCCTGCGCGATCGGCGCGGGCACTGCCTCGAAGCTCAAGGCAAGCCCCGCCGAATACGCGACAGCCACCCGCCCCGCCGATCCCGCGGCAAGAACCCGAACCCACCCGACCCCGTCCGCATCGATATCGACCGCATACGTCCCGACCGCCAACACGAACGGCGCCCCCTCGCTCGGCAACCCCGTAACCCCGGAAATCGCGCTCACCGGCGCAACCAACAGCCGCCGCCACCCCGCCGCACTGGTCACCACATCTTCGAACGGCCGCCCGATCACTGCCGTCCCCAGAAACGCCTCCGCCAACAGCAACGCCGTCGACGCCAACCGCGCCAACACGACATCCTCCCCGCTCTCCACCCGCAACAAAGCCCTAGCCGCGACGACCACCTCAGCGATCACCCCGGCAGAAATCGCCGACCCACCCATGGAACTTCTCCTGTTTCCCTCGCCCCTCCGGGGAGAGGGAGGGGCCCGCGTGCCCTTGCACGTGGGAGGGAGAGGGGCGTTGGAACGAGCACCGCTCGACCCAAACCCCTCCTCACCCGTCGATCAAGCCACCGAGAACTTCATCAGCTTGATGGCCTCGGAGTTCGTCACACACCCACCGACCCGCTTGGTCGCGTAGAAGCTCACGAACGGCTTGTTCGAATACGGATCGCGCAGGATCCCCGTCTCCGTCCGCTCGGCGATGATGTACCCCGCGCGGAAATTCCCGAACGCGATCGCCAGAGCATTCGCCGCGATATCCGGCATGTCCTCGGCCTCCACCACCGGATAGCCGAGCAACGTCGCCGGCTGCCCCGCCGCCAGCGACGGCGCCCACACGAATGCCCCATCGCTCGTCTTGAACTTCCGGATCCGCGCCAGCGTCGCCGCATTCATCACGAAGCTAGCCCCCTGCCGATAAGGCCCGCGCAACGACTGGACGAGATCGATCAACCGCTCCTGCGGACTCGCCGAAAAGTCCCCCGCAGTCCCGCTCGCCAGATACTGCAACGTCCCGAAAGCCCGAACCCCATCCGCAGTCGCTGCGGTAGCCGAGGTCAGGAACCCCTTGGGCCGCGACACGCCCGACCCGGACACGAACGCCGCCCCCTCGGCCTTCGCAAACTCCATCGCGATCTCGCCCGCCAGCCACTCTTCGACATCGAAAGCAGCATCGTCCAGCATCGCCTGGCTAGCCGAAGGGTTCGCATACAGCTCCCCCGTAGGCGGCGCGATCTCGGTGAAAACCGGCGAAGCCGTCTCCGGCCGAGCCGCATTCTCCGCCGCCCACCCGGACGGCGTACCCCCGGTCGTCACCAGCTTGCGATACCCCGCCGAGCCCACCTTCACGACATTGGCAATCGCCCGGATCGGCGAGATGCTCTTCAGCAACGTATCGATCTGAGCATCGATCTCCCGCGGCACCGCAAAGCCGCCAGAATCCCCCGTAACCCCGGTAAAAGCCTTCATCTCCAGCGTAGCGCCAGTCCGAACGAACCCCGCAAACGCCGCATTCTGCGCCAAGGGGGAAGCCCCCGCCAAAACCGGCCGGTCAACAACACTCATGTCCATCTCCTCGCATGAAACGAAAAAAGGCGCCCCGCAGGACGCCTCATGAAACTCAAAAATCCCCTCGCCCCTCCGGGGAGAGGGAGGGGCCCGCGCGCCCTTGCGCGTGGGAGGGAGAGGGGAGTGAGGCTAGGAACACCCGCGCCAAAGCCCCTCACCCTTCCGTCGCCAAGCGGCTCCTTCCTCCCTCTCCCCGACAGGGAGAGGTAAACGCCGCTAAGGCACCACCTCAACCCGAGCCAAAGCCTGCATCGGAACCGCCACCAGACTAACCTCCACTAGCTCCACCGACAGCAACTCTCGCCGAACCCCCTGCCGCACGGACGTCGCCCGATACCCAACCGACAACCCAGCAACCGCCCCAGACCGCACCAACCGAGCCAGCTCCAGATCCGCAACCACCCCCTCGACCCGCAACCCCCGCGCATCCTCCGCAACAACGGACAAGGACCCTACCGCCCCCCCACGATGCTGCCACAACAAAGGCACCACCCCGGCCCCAGCAAAAGCCCCCCGCCGCACCACATCCCCCGCGCGATCGACAACATCGAACACTGCCGCATACCCAGCAAACGCCACCGCGCCGCTCACTTCAACCACGCAGCAAACCCCAGCTTCACCGCCAGCCCCGCCAGCATCAGCGCCATCGCCAGCCGAGCGATCCACCCGACCACCGCCTTCCACACCGACCGCTTCGCATCCCGCCAAGCCGCCAGCAGCTCGCGCAACTCCGCCACATCCTCCCGAGCCCGCTCGTCGCTCAACGCCACCCGCGCCAAGGCCCGAGCCGCCCCCAACTCCCCCGCCTCCTCCACGATCGCCCGCAGCGTCACCAGGTCGACACCGCGCTCAGCCCCCTGCCGCATCAACTGCGCCAAAACCGCCCCATCCATCACGCCACCTCCTGAATCTCGAGCAACGCCCGCTTCTCCACATCACTGAGAAACGAAGCCGCAGAAACCATCCCCCAAAGCCGCTCGCGATCCTCCGCCAGCGCCGGCACCCGGTCGAGATCGACCGAAATCGCCGCCCCCTCGAACCACCCGGCCAGCCCCTGCGCGATCCCGCCCAGCACCGCGCTCGCCAGCGGCAAAATCGCCAGCCGCCACAGCGCACGATTGGCCTCGCGGTAATTCGCGTACGAATTGTCCCCCGGCAGCCCGAGCAGCATCGGCGGCACCCCGAACGCCAGCGCGATCTCCCGCGCCGCCGCCGCCTTGGTCCCCACGAAATCCATATCCGCCGGCGACAAGCTCAACGCCTGCCACCTGAGCCCCCCCTCCAGCAGCATCGGCCGCCCCGCATTCCCCGCCCCCGAGAACGACGCCTCCAGTTCACCCCGCAACCGCTCGAACTGCTCGGTCGACAACGTCGCGCCATCCTTCGGATCGTACATCAACGCTCCCGAAGGCCGCGCCGCATTGTCGAGCAAAGCCTTGTTCCACCGCGCCGCCGCATTGTGGATCGCCACCGCCCCAGAAGCCGCCCCCAGGCACCCCAACCCATAATGATCATCCACCGGATTGAAGCTCTTCAGGTGAATAACCTCCGGCCGAACCGGATCGGCATGCAGCCGCGCCACCCGCTCCCCAACGCGGTACCGATAAGCCGCCGGCCACCCACTGGCATCCGGCTCCACCGTCACCCGCTCCGGCCGCAGCGCATAGAGTTCCGCCGCCCCGCCCTCGACATCGCGCAGCACCTGCACATACGCATTGCCGTGCAGCATCAGATGCGCCGCCACCGTCTCGATCAGCGTCTGCCCGCCCGACCGCACCGTCGCCAGCGCCAGCAACGCCGGATCCGACGCAACGATCGGCGCGCTCCCCAGCCCCTCCACCACCAGCTTCACCGCCCGCTGCGCGATCGGATTATCCAGATACGCCTCGCGCACTTGCGCCTCGTAACTCCGCGGCCACTCGCCAAACGCCGAGCCCCCAATCGCCCCCGCCGAAGACCGAGACAACACCGGCCGCGACTCATCGCGCCCAGATTTCCACCCGAACAATTTCATGGATGATCTCCTCTAAATTCCCTCGCCCCTACGGGGAGAGGGAGGGGCCCGCGCGCGCTTGCGCGTGGGAGGGAGAGGGGAATGAGGCTCGGGACCAAAATCCCAACCACCCCTCACCCTCCCGTCGCAAGAGCTCCTCCTTCCCTCTCCCCGAAAAGGGAGAGGGCCAAACCTAAAGCACCCGCGCCGAAACCCGCGCCCGCGGCCCCAACATCACCTCGGTCATTGCCCAAACCAGCGCATCAGCCCGATCCGGAGACCGCCCCGGCCCCTCATACCCCCCGCCGGCGATCAGCCCGCAAAGCTCGTCCTCCAGGTCCGGAAATGCCCCCACATGCCAAGCCCGCCCACACTCATACAAAGCCGCCACCGGCTCCGCCCGCGCCACCTTCCCCAGCGACGCATGCACCAGCTTCACCGGCATCGCCCGATCAGCCCCGGCAAGGACGCTCCCCACCATCTTCCCCCCCTGGTTGGCCTCCGCGATCACCCGATCCGCCCCATGCCGCGCCGCGCACTCGGCCACAGCCCGAGCCCACCCCTCGGGACTCGCCCCCGAAACGCTCGCATCCTCCAAGACATACGCAAACCCATCGTCCCCAAGCGCAACCGCCACGATCCCGCAGGCATCCCCCGGCCCCCCGGAAACACTCCCGGCCGGAGGATCCACCCCCACCACGACCCGCGTCACCACCGGCGCAAAAGCCACCCGCCGAGACTCCACCAGCGCCCGCGTCCACAAGGCCCCAGCGACGTCCTCGATCATCTCGCCATCCAGCTCCTGCCGCCCCAACCGCGTCCCCGCATAGGTCGCCGTCACCGCCGCGACGAAGCTCGCGGGCAGATGCGGATTGTCACGCGTCCGCCCGTGCGTCTCGACCAAGTCGGGCAGCGCCATCAACCGTCGCATCAGCGCGATCGGCCGCGGCGTCGTCGTCACCAGCGCGCGCGGCGTCTCGCCCAGCCGCAATCCCATCATCAGATTGTCCCAGGTCGCATCGCCGTGCCGCCATTTCGCCAGCTCGTCGCACCACGCCCAGCCATGCTCGGGCCCGCGCAGCGATTCCGGCGCTTCCGCCGAATAGGCATAGGCCTTCGCGCCGTTCGCGAAGTGCAGCTCGCCCACCGCCCCGCGCCACGCCGGTTCCTCATCGTCGTGCGCCACCGCGATCAGCCCGCTTTCGCCCTCGATCATCACCCGCCGCACGTCGTCGAGCGTCGCCCCGACCAGCGCGATCCGCGCGTCGGGATCCGCGCGTGCGATCTGCCACACCCATTCCGCCCCCGCGCGCGTCTTGCCGAAGCCCCGCCCCGCCCGGATCAGCCAGATCCGCCAGTCGCCCTCCGGCGGATATTGCCCCGCATGCGCCCAGTGTCGCCACCGGTCGCGCAACTCGTTGCGCTGGCCGAGCGTCAGCTTGCGCACGATCTCCGCGCGGTGGACGATCGGCAACCGCGCGAGCTCCGCCACCAGATCGCGATCCGGCTCCAAGTCGGGTGCCGGGTCGGGTACCGCGGCAGGCCCCTCGGCAGGCCCCGCGGCAGCCTTCGCCTCCGCGACCCGCGCCGCCTCCACCCAGGGACGCGGCACACCCTTGCGCTTGCGTGCCACCGGCTTGGCGTTCGCGGTGCCGCCCTCGCGAGGGTCCGTCCCGGCGATCGGACCGTCCGCGTCGGGACCCGCGCGCCGCTTCCGCGTCACGAGTCTTTCGCCATGCGTCGTGCCAGCGAATCCAGGAGCTTGCCCAGCGCGGCATCGGTGTCGATCGATGTCGCCCGGTGGCTCTGGTTCTTCCTGCGACCGCGCGCCTGGTCCGCGCGATGCTGGTTCAACATCGACAGGGCGAACTGGATGGCGGTCACGCTCGAAAGCTGGATCAGCCCAGCCCCGGGCACCGCCTGCCCCCGCCCGAGCGACCCCGTCGCCGCCCCGCCCCCATCACCAGCACCACCGCCGACATCCCCGTTCTCGCTCTCGTCGTCCGCTGTATTTCCACCGGCAACGGTCCCCCCGACGGTTCCGCCGCCGACCGACTCCAGCGCGGTCGCCAGCAACAGTTCTTCCAGCCGTTCGTACCCCCGCACCAGCGCAGCCTGCCATCCCGCAGCGAACGCCGGATCGCGCGCCCGGCGGTTATACGCGCCGCCGACCGACATGCCGACCGCCGCGACCGATGTCGTCACATTGCCGGTCATCGCCAACGCCTCCAGGAACCGCATCTGCATCGCCGCGCTCCATTCGTTCACGCGCGGTTTGCGGATTTGCACAAGGCGGTTCTTGCCCCCTCTGATCGCCCTCGCTCGCGTCGTCCCCGTCTCGACCGTCCCCAGCTCGATCGTCGCCTTGCGGCTCGCGCTCGTCATCTCGCCACCAACGGGCGTGCTCCCAATGGCCCTGGTTTCGGCAATCGTGGTTTCGGCGATCGTGGTGTCAGCAACCGCGATTTCAGCCGCCTCGATTTCAGGAGCGACGGTTTCGGCGACGGCGGTTTCGACCGAGGGTCCGCCGATCCGGATTTGCCCTGCAACGATATCGGCCGGCGCAGGATCCTGTGTCTCCGCCAGCGCGATGGACTGCGTATGCGCCATCGGTTCTCCCTTTCCGCAACGACCGCCAGAACGCGAAAAGGCCGGCGACGTCCGAGGCTCTCACCCCGGCCGTCCCGGCCTTCGTCCGCCGAGCCCTACAGCCCGACCCGCAATTCTTCAGCGTTCCCGTTATGTACCAAACGAGCGTGACGATGTCAAGCGATTTAACCGATCTGGTTATCTCAAAGCTTACGGTCGGTTCCGAGCCAACGCAACGTCATGTCCGCAATCGCCCAATATCAGACGCTCGGATGCCGTATCGGGGCTCCCGAAACTGCCATTCGTTCAGGACGATCTTTCTCACTACAGCACCGGACTAAACGGAACGCGTGAACGCCCCGTCAAAGCCAACGGTCAGCTTGCCCTTTTCTGGAACGTTGGACCAAGCTGCGCTCAGCTCATCAATCCTGACGCGTATCGCCTCGATGTCTTGCTTCGATACGGGAGCGACCGCATGCCCGCTGGCCGCACAGCCATGCTCATACATTGCGATGGCGTCGGAGGCGCTGACCCTTCCGCTCCACATTTCGGCTTGGAAGGTCTCGACGAGCCGCTCGATCGCGTCAGCCACCTCATCGCCTTGGGTCGAAAAGCTCGCCGGTTGGCCTTCCCGTAACAAAGACAGGAAGCCGCGATGCGGCACGACGCTCTCGACCGCATAGTGGATCATATCGTGGGGGATGATGCCCTGTTTTGGGCATTGAATCATCTCTAGGGGTAAGCCGCCGCGCTCGATATGCAGATTATCGTACTTCCCAGTGCCTTTTGTAAACGTAAGATGCACGCACTAGTCTCCTTGCGTTTGCAATCCAGCAAAGTCCCGCGCGCGTGGCAAGACCGGCGGCTAACGCCCAAATGTTCATCGTTCGACGACTTCTGATCTTCAATCCAAAGCTGCCGTTGGTTAATCAATCAAAACCCGTATAGGTTTCGAACCAAGTGGATGCGCATAATGGCGGTAGCTCCGAATATCAGCATGACGATCAGGGCCATGCCGAAACGTCGGTTCGGCTTATCCTCAGGACTGGTAGCCATTCCTAGAATGCTTGAAACGGCAACAGAAGCACACACGGTTGCCATACCAATGTATCCAAACAAGTATACAGCCGTACTTTCCGCTTGGTGACGCCGAACCGGATGATTAACTGTGCCGTACAGGTCGAGAACATGCGGAACATGCTCATAAACCCAGGCAGAATATATCCAAAGCGCGGTGCAGGCCAATGCGAACGGAGCGGCCACGATCCAGCGCCTGCTCGGACTCTGTTCCATCACGATCGTTTAACACTGGTCGAGACTGTCCGCTATCCCCAGACTTTTGACCGAAAGCCGCCAGTCCGCTTTCCTTCCCATTCCGACCATTCCGCTTCCGCCCAATAGCGCCTCGCCGCATCGGTCGCTTTCGGCTTGGCGATAGACCCCGCACCATGCATCCCGTTCTAAACTCTTGTAGTCGAACGCGGGGCTCATCACCACGGCGAGAGCAGAGCCCCCCGCGTCAGCGTCTTCCTATCCTTGGGCGTTCTCCGGACGGAGGGTGTCGATGATCGCGCGGCGGCTCGCAGCCAACCTCTATCAAGAGCGCGAGTTACTGTATTATTATAGCGACACACATGAATCGGTTCGGTATGCGCCTGCCGCCGGGTATGCGATCCCTCGCTGACCGGCAGCTTCCCTTTTAGGGCACCTCCGGTCGCGCTCGACGTATCGATGTCGCGACCGCCTTTTCCGACGGCGCCAGCAGAACGCGCGACGGCCGGTCCCTGGTTTTTCGAGCTGGATGCAAGGTCTCGGTGTCCATTGTGAGCATGTGCGCCGCAACCGGGTCGACCGTCCGTTTCGCTCGCATGGCGGGCGTCGCCCGATTGCAGACATCGGTGTGATCGTTCACCCTAGGCAAGCTGCGGCGACAAGGTGACTAAACATGAGCTATAAAACGGACCATCGCAGCCGAACGCGAGCGGTCGCTGTGTATGGAGTGATCGTTTGCATCGGGGCAGCGCTGGGCTTTCTCGTAAGGGCAGGCGTCATCACCGACCACATCCTCTGGTAATAGCTGCCAACGATCGAACGATCGCGTTCCGGCATTCCGGCCATTCCGTTTACGCCCGCATCCGGACGCTTGCGCTCGTAATCAGGGCCACGGAAATGATCCGTGGTTCAGGCGGCGTGTTTCTTCGCGAATTCTGCAAAATAAGCATGCACGATAGGATCTGGTATCGGTGCGATAAGTTCGGCTACGTCACTGGCTACGGTGCCTTCGGCGTGCGGGATGCCAGCCGGTTTATAGCCCATCGCCCATTCGGAAAAGCTGCGCTCGGCGATCTCCCGATCGCTCAATATGACCGCGGCAAAGTGCCGACTATCGGCCTTGATACGGTCATAGGTCTTCATGACGGCGTCTGCAGGACCTTCGAGAGCCTGAAGGAACCGGCGACCGCCAACGATCAAAAGGCCTGTGACGTCGACCGCTTGATTGTTCCGGCGCGACACTCGCAGGACCTCATCCAGCTCCTGTTTTGAAAGCACGCTACGCGCGGTGCTGATATAAATTAATCGTATCACAAGTCGCCTCCGTATGGGGCGCTTCTACCGACTGAATCATAAACGTTTTCTCAATCGGAGTATAAGCATCCTCGCGATGCACATCGGCATGAGCCTCATTGCGTCCCGATCACCAATCGCTTCTGTAGAAAGGCAGTGGTGCAACTATGTCGACCTTGCCGATCGCCTTACCTATAAGCCGCCAGTTCGCTTTCCATCCCGGACATTTCCGAAATCCGATCCCGACGGGACAGCCCGCTCGCCTCGCTAGCCGTTCTCGAGCGGCAGAGCTGCTTAGCGGGGGCGCTGACCTAATCGCCAGGCAAGAAGCCGGGTGAATGGCGCCGGATCGTCCAGGCGGAACGCGACACGGACGAACGGACCTCGCTTTTTGAGGACCGAGCGACGACGCAGAGGACGATCCAGCCGCAGCATGATGTTGGGCCAGGCTAGCAATGCCGCGTTGAGGGTCGCGGGATCGCGTACCTCCTCGCCGGTGAAACCGCATTCGATGGCAATGATCGCGTCGAGCGGCACGAGCTGGTCGATCAGGAAACCGGCCCGCACGCGCACGCCCTCGGGCGTCAACAGCACCGGCCTGAACCGGAACGACTTGATGAGGCCGACAAGGTACACGAACCCCACGTCGCTCAGCACGAACATGACCAGCGTGGCGGTGCGGCTCCAGTGTCCGACGAGAAGATGGTAGACGGCGATCTCGATCGCCGACAGGATCAGCAGCGTCGTGCACATCGGCGTCAGGTGCTTGTGATAGGCGAACGCGCGGGCGTTGGCTGGCACGTCCGCCGGTCCGCCCCAGCGGAACAGCGCCATGTGGATCACCGTCATCTCCGCCACGGCCACGCGGACCAGCGCCGAGGGCAGAATCTCTGATGCGGCCGCCACCCACCGCGTCTTCCGGTCCATGCCGTCCCTGCTTGCCGCCCGGCGCGCTCTCGCCGTGGCCCAGGCGACATGGCCCAGAACGACGGCCGACATCGTCAGCACAAGGATCGGCGTCTCGAACAGTACGCCCCGTATCGCCGATGGCGAACCCAGCCAGACGGTGAAGCTGGCGCCGGCCAGCACGCCCAGGACGGCGCTCCGTGCCGGCTTTCCGGCGGATCGGGCGATCAACGACAGCATCAGCGTGTCCGCGACCGCCCACACGAACAGCAACAGCGCCACGAACGGATAGGCGGTCGCCAACGGCGTCCGTATCGCCATGCCGGCCAGCGCGACGATGATAACGGGCGCAATGCGTGCAGTGATATGGCGGCGATTGACGCTACCATCGGTCTGGGCTGCCATGGAAACCCCCGTTCGCTGTGCAAACGACCCCGTGCTGGTCTGGCGCGGCGTCAACCGTGCTTATACGCTGGCTTTGCAGGCGATCACCAGCGTCGCCAGCGTCTCAAACTTCCTTTCGAACGGGTTTGGAGATCGTGTCTGCCCTCCCCCCTCACCGCGTAGGCACGGGCTCCGCGCCCGAATAATCGTAGAACCCGCGCTTGGTCTTGCGCCCGAACCACCCAGCCTCGACGTATTTTACTAGCACCGGCGCCGGCCGGAACTTCGGATCGCCCGTCCCCTCGAACAGGACGCGCGTGATCTCGAGGCAGGTGTCGAGCCCGATGAAATCGGCCAGCGTCAGTGGCCCCATCGGATGGTTCAGCCCCAGCCGGCACGCGAGGTCGATGTCGCGCACGCTCGCCACGCCTTCGCCCAGCGCGAAGCACGCCTCGTTGATCATCGGCATCAGCACGCGGTTGACGATAAACCCCGGCGCGTCGTTAGCATGCACCACCTGCTTGCCGAGCTTTTCCGCAAACGCCTCGACCGCCACCACCGTGGCATCCGACGTCGCGAGGCCGCGGATCAGCTCGATTGGCCGCATCACAGGTACCGGATTGAAGAAATGCACGCCCATGAACCGGGCAGCATCGGGCGCCGCCTGTGCGAGGCGCGTGATCGGGATCGACGACGTGTTCGACGCCAGTATCGCATCCGGCCCCAGCACCTTGCCGACCTGGGCGAAGATCGCGCGCTTCACCGCCTCGCGCTCGGTCGCCGCCTCGACGACGATTGCACAGTCGCCCATATCCGCCACGCTCGCGATCGGCTCGATCAGCGTGAGTGCCGCATCGCGCGCCTCGCCCGCGATCTTCTCCTTCTCGACCAGCCGACCAAGCGCCTTGGCGATCCCCGCCTTGCCCTTGGTCGCAGCATCCAGCGATATGTCCGCCAGCAGCACGCGGTAGCCCGCCTGCGCCGACACCTGCGCGATCCCCGCGCCCATCTGGCCTGCACCAATCACACCGATCGTCTGCACGTCTCTCTCCTGATCTGTTGCCCCCTCCCTAGCCGCTTTTCCCCGCGCCGCCAGCGCGCTACGCTGCAACAATGCTGTGCAAACCGATCTTTTCCGCCCTCGGCCCCCTCGTCGCGCTGCCGCTGGCAGCCTGCTCGCCAAGCCAGCCCGCACCCCAGCCTAAAGCAGAGACGGCGCCAACAACCGAGCCAGCTCCCGCCGCGCCGACGGCACCCCAACCAACCCCTGCCACCGACTCGCATACGCCTTCAAAGCCGGGCGCGCTGAAGACCTTCACCGACTGGACCGTCGGCTGCGACAACACGCTGCGCTGCACGCTCGGCTCGCTCCTTCCCGAGGCGGGCGGCGAGACCATGATCACGCTCAACCTCACGCGCGAGCCTGGCCCCGTGGCAAGCGGCGGCGGCAAGATCGCGCTGGCGCTGGACACCCGCAACGACGCGGCGGCCACCAAGCGCCCGCCCGCCAGCTTCACCGTCGACGGCAAATCCATAGCCTTGGACGATGCCGCCGCGCTCGCCGCGGCCATCACCAACGCCCGGTCGTTGAAAATCCTCGACGCGAACGGCGCCACGCTGGCCACCGTCTCGCTGACGGGCGCCGCCGCCGCGCTTCGCTACATCGACGCACGACAAGGCCGCACCGGCAGCACAGACGCGATCGTCGCCAAGGGATCCGCGCCCTCGGCCGCTTCCACGCCCCCGCTCCCAACCATTACCGCGATCGCGCCATCGGGCACCGCTGCAAAGCTCACCGCCGCTCAGGTTGCCACGATGCGCAAACGCGCCACCTGCGATCTCGCCAGCTTTCCCGACGGCGCAGACGAGTCAATCACCACCCATGAAACGCACGCGCTGGGCGGCGGCAAGTCTCTCGTCATCCTCCCCTGCTCGACCGGCGCCTACAACCTGATCGGCGCGCTCTTCATCGTCGATGGCGCGAGAATCACTCCAGCCCAACTCGACGCCCCTTCTGGCTTCGAGGCAACCGGCGCCGACACCGGCACCCCCGTCAAAAGCGTCATCAACGGCACGTTCGAGAACGGCATCCTCACCAGCTACGCCAAGGGTCGAGGCCTGGGCGACTGCGGCTCGCACCAGAGCTTCGTCTGGGACGCCACCCGCTTCCGCCTCTCCGAACAGGCCGACATGGGCGAATGCCGCGGCAACATCGACTACATAACCACTTGGCGCGCAAAGGTGGTGCGGTAACTCTTCCCCCTTTGACGAAGGGAGCATGCCCAGACTGGACATCGCGCTGCGAGCCTGTCGCGAACTGGCAAATACTGAGTCGGCCAAAGCTCGCGTACGGCGATCGAAGAAGCGCTAACGGGAAAGGAAAGGACCTCCCGGTTTCGCGGCTAGGACGTAGCCTTGCGCAAGACACGCGATAATTGCTCGACGGAATAGGGTTTGTGCAGCAGCTCGAAGCCATGCGTTCCATCTTGAGCCAGCACGTTGCTGTATCCCGACGTGAGTACGACAGGAATGTCGGGATGTTCCTCTCTAACATATTTGGCCAGATCGATCCCGTTCATGCCTGGCATGACCACGTCGGAAAATATGACATTGAACCTCGACGCATCCTTATCGAGTTCGGCGAGGGCCTCCTGAGCATCAGCGGCCCAAACCGTCACATAGCCAAGCTCTGCCAGCGATTGGGTCGTAAAGGTTCCCACCTCCTTGTTGTCCTCGACCACGAGAACGCAGGTGCCATGACCATCGGCAAGGCTCTCGCCGATGTCCGTTTCTTCGGTGCTTTCTCGGGGATCGACCGCCGGCAGATATAGGGTGAAGGTCGTACCGTGACCGACCAGACTCTCCACGGTTACGTCGCCGCCGGATTGTTTGGCGAATCCAAAGACCTGACTGAGCCCGAGACCCGTTCCCTGACCGACGCTCTTGGTCGTGAAGAACGGTTCGAACACGCGTTCCAGCTTCTCCGGCTCGATACCCGAGCCAGTATCCGTAATCGAAATAGCAACGTACCGGCCATGAACCTCGGGGTGCGAACGAACGGCTGGAATCAAGGACGCCGATCGCACCGCGATCCCGATGCGCCCGGCGCCGTCCATTGCATCACGCGCGTTCACGGAGATATTCACCAAGGCAGTATCCAGCTGGCTGGGATCCACATTGGTAAAACACGGCACGGCCGGCTTATCGATTTCGATGACGATGCGCGATCCGGTCAGCGTTCCAAGCATATCCGCAATGACATCGAGACTCCGTCCTACGTCGATGACTTCGGGCTTGAGCGCCTGTCTCCGGGCAAAGGCGAGCAGCTGTCCGGTCAGCTTCGCAGCCCGGTCGGCCGTATCGGAAATCGCGGCAATGTACCGCTGTCGACGCTCGGCACTAAGATCCGCCCGCTTGAGGAGATCGGTAGCGGACCGAATGACCGTGAGGAGGTTGTTGAAGTCGTGCGCCACGCCACCGGTCAGCTGGCCCACCGCCTCCATCTTTTGTGATTGGCGCAACGCGTCCTCGGCGCTTTGCAGTTCGCTGGTACGGGCGACCACCTGGAGCTCAAGGGACGCAGCCAGTGCCGATACCTCGTGCTCGGCGCGTCTGCGTTCCGCCGCAATACGCATCCGCTCGGCCACCTCGCGAACAAAAGCGACGTCTTCGTCTTTCCAAGTACGCAGCGTGCTTTGATGGATAAACAGCAGCGCCACCAGATTGCCGTTTTCCGTCAGCGGGACATTGATCATCGCACGGGCGCCCATCCGCTCCAGGCCCGCTGCATTGACGGTACGCGGGTCGGTTCGGGCGTCATCGAAGCTCACTTCTTTGCCGTCCATCAGATCTTCGATGTACGATCCGTAGTGGCGAATGTTATGAACACCGGCAATCGACTGAACATTGGGCGCATGCCAATCACGAATGATCGTGATATCTTCGGTTCCGGTATCGACTTTCCCATAACCGACCCGATCCACGCCAAGAGTACGGCCAATCACCTCCGACGCACCAAACAGGATGTCTTCCGGCTCGCCGGTGTCACGGAACAGATCGCCAAGCTCGACAAGTGCGCGCCGTCGTCCGTCGCTGAGCGTCTGATCGGTAACATCCGTAGAAACGCCGGCAATGCGCAAGGCAACGCCTTCTGCATTGAAGAACGGCTGGCCACGCGACCCTATCCAGCGCATTTCGCCGTTTGGTCGAAATACCCGATAGGTCACATCGTAATCGGTGCCCTCGGAAACGCAGCGCCTGACCTCGTCGATGCTCTTCTGACGGTCTTCGGGATGAATGGCATCCAATCGATCTTCATACGTAAAAGGCTGATCCGTCGGCCGTCCGAAAATCTCCTTGCACGTTTCCGATGCAGTCAGCCGGCGACTGGCAATCTCGAGGCTCCAGGTACCAAACCGCGCCGCCCTCAGCGTAAAGGCCAATTCCCGTTCATGCTGTTCTTTCTCCCGCAGACGGTCGGTCAACTCTGCCATCAGGGACGCGTTGCTCTTCTCGAGCCCCTGCATCCGTTCTCGCTCGATCGTCACATCGACTTGGCTAGCGAAGAAATACGCCAGCACGCCTTCGGTGTCGTAGACCGGCGCCATCAGCAGCCGGTTCCAGAAGGGCTCTCCGTCCTTGCGGTGGTTCCGGATATCGACCTCTATCGGCTCGACGGCTACGACCGCATCGTGAATACGCCTGACGGTTTCGGGATCGGTTTCCGGCCCCTGGAGGAACCGGCAATTGCGCCCCAATATCTCTTCGCGCTCATAGCCGGACAGGCGGCAAAACGAGTTGTTGGCGAAAACGACCGGATTGTCCGGAAGGCGCGGGTTGGTGATAATCATCGGCATCCGCGTTGCGCGGACCGCCGCTACGAACGGATCCGTGCCAAGATCCTGCCCAAGTACCTGCGCCGCGATGCGCTCTGCGTCGGCCGTCATCACGGGCACGCTTGCAGCAGCGCTATCGGTCGTTTCGCTCAAGGCCGCCTGCTCATTTCAGTTCGCTAAGTTGCCCTATCTAGGAGCAAATGTGCCAATCGCAACGTCAGCATCGGCATAGCTCTGGCCGCATGCAGCCTGACCAAGGCAATCCACCACGATGTATCGATCAGGGCGCCGGTCGCTCCACCTGAGCCTCGGCAAGATACACCCCGAACAGGCCGTCAGGATCGGTCCACGCCGCCACCGGCGTCCACCCGCCCGACCGGAGCAGGATCCGCGCATCCCGCGCGCCATATTTATGCGAATTCTCGGTGTGGATCGTCTCGCCCGCGGTCATCTCGAACGATCGCCCATCGACGGTGAACGCGACATCGCGCACCGCCTCTAGGTGCATCTCGATCCGCGCGCGATCGTCGTTCCACACCGCCTTGTGCCGGAACGCGTCGACGGGAATATCGCCGTCCAGTTCGCGGTTGATCCGCTCGAGCAGGTTCAGGTTGAACGCCGCCGTCACGCCCTGCGCATCGTCATACGCGGGCACCAGCACGTCCTCGCCCTTGATCCGGTCCATCCCGATCAACAGCATCGCGCCGACGCCGAGCGACGACCGCATCGCGCGGAGCAGATCGACCGCCATCAGCGGGATCATGTTGCCAATCGTCGACCCCGGAAAGAAGCCCAGCTTCGGTGTATCCGCGATCGTCTTCGGCAAGCTCAGCGGCCGCATGAAGTCCGCCTCGAACGGCAGCACCAGCAGGTCGGGAAACTGCTCGCTCAGCACCTTCGACGACTCTCGCAGGAAATCGCCCGAGATATCGATCGGCACGTAGACCGACGGCGCCACGGCATCGAGCAGGATCGGCGTCTTGGTCGACGATCCCGAGCCGAACTCGACGACCGCACGACCTTCGCCGGCAAGCGTCGCCACTTCGGGACACGCCGTCTCCAGGATCGAACGCTCGGTCCGCGTCGGATAATATTCGGGCAGATCCGTGATCTTCTCAAACAGCTCCGACCCACGCCGGTCGTAGAACCAGCGCGCCGGGATCGCCCGTGGGCGGCGGGCAAGGCCGTCCAGCACATCCGCACGGAACTGCGGATCGGCGAGCGTCTGCTGGCCGTCCTCGATCTCAGGCTTCAACATCAGATATCTTTCGCGAGACGCACGCCGGTGAACTGCCACCGTTGGTGCGGATAGAAGAAATTGCGGTAGCTCGCCCGCGCATGACCGCGCGGCGTCGCACAGCTGCCACCGCGCAGGATGAACTGCGAACTCATGAACTTGCCGTTATATTCGCCGACGGCACCGGCCGCGGTCACGAAACCGGGATACGGGCGGTACGCGCTGCCGGTCCATTCCCAGACATCGCCGAAAAACGCAGGGCCATTCGCGGCAGGCCGAGGCTCGACTGGCCCCGCGACATCCATCTGGTTGCCGCCGTTCGCGTCGTGCGAGGCCGCCGCCGCCTCCCATTCGAACTCGGTCGGCAACCGTGCGCCAGCCCAGCTCGCATACGCATCCGCCTCGAAGAAGCTCACATGCGTCACTGGTGCCGCCGGATCGATCGCGCGCCGCCCGTCGAGCCCGAACCGCGTCCAGCCTGCCTCGCCCTGTTCCCAATACAGCGGCGCGACGATGCCCTCGGCCTTCACCCACGCCCAGCCATCCGCCAGCCAATGCCGCGCTTCGGTGTAGCCGCCATCGGCAATGAACGCGGCCCATTCGCCGTTCGTCACGGTCCGGTCGGCGATCGCATGCGGCACCAGCAAGGCGGCGTGCCGCGGTCCCTCGCAATCGAACGCGAACCCGTCGCCGTCATGCCCGACCTCGACGATCCCGCTCTCGCGCGCGATCCAGCCGATCGGCCCCGGCATCTCGACCGGCACTTTCCGCAGCGCCGGCCACATTGCGGGCTCCAGCGGGTTCTCGGAAAACATGTGGAGGATGTCGGTCACCAGCAATTCCTGGTGCTGCTCCTCGTGATGACACCCAAGCGCGACCAGCGTCTGCGCATCCGCCGACAGCCCAGGCAGCGCGTCGAGCAACGCCGCATCGACATGCGCGCGGTACGCCCGCACTTCGTCGAGCGACGGCCGCGTCACCATCCCACGCCGATCGCGCGCATGACGCCGCCCCTCGGCCTCGTAATAGCTGTTGAACAGGAACGGAAATCGCTCGTCGTGCAGCGCGTAACCGGCGACATGATCGCGCAACACGAACGTCTCGAAAAACCACGTCGTATGCGCCAGATGCCACTTGGTCGGCGACGCGTCGTCCATCGACTGCACCGTCGCGTCCGCATCCGACAGCGGCGCGGCCAGCGCCAGCGTCAGCGCGCGTACGGCGGAAAAGCGCTCGCTCAAATCCGACGATGGAGCGGCGTTTGGATCAGGACGAACAGGCTGCGGCATCGATTATCCTTCAATGCGTCGCCCGGTACCGCAACGCTCGAACGCCGATCACGCCTGCGCGCGCGTAGCCCCCGGTCGCCATAGAACGTCGCCGGCCCCGTTTTGGTTCACTGCGCGCGACGCCACGAACAGGAAATCCGATAGCCGGTTAACATACGCTAATGCCGCCGGATTCAGCGGCATATCGTGCGTCGCCGCGACCGCAGATCGCTCCGCCCGCCGCGAAATCGCCCGCGCCAGATGCAGTGCGGCGGCCTGCGGCGATCCGCCCGGCAGGATGAAACTGCGCAACGGCGCGAGGTGCGCGTTCATCGCATCGATCTCGTGCTCGAGTCGCTCGACCTGCGCCGGCACGATGCGCAACACCATCTCCGACGGCGCGAACCCGTCCTCGGTCGCAGGCGTCGCAAGGTCGGCACCAAGATCGAACAGGTCGTTCTGGATCCGCTCCAGCGCAGCGGCGAGCAGATCGTCGCCGAGCGCCATTACCGCCAAACCAATGGCGGAGTTCGCCTCGTCGACATCGCCGATCGCCTGCATCAGCGCGCTCGCTTTCGACACACGTGATCCGTCGACCAGCCCTGTCGTACCGTCGTCACCGGTTCGCGTGTAGATCTTGTTGAGCTTGACCATTTTTACCCATCAACACCAGGACTCGTCATCCTGACGAAAGTCAGAAACCAGAGCGCCTCGCCAATTACTCTGGATCCTGACTTTCGTCAGGACGACGGACGCACACCAACTGCGGAAGTGGCCGAACCGCGTAAGCGGAGCAGCCCCTTTCCTAGTTCCGTCCCGCCGCGAACAGGATAACGACGACAATCAGGATCGCGAGCGCCTGGAAAAAGATCCGCTGCTGCATCATCCGATTCGATTTGAGCGACGCCGCGCTCGGCCCGTTGCCGTCGCGGACCTGCGCCGTGCCCTCCTGCAGGAACGACACGACGCCCCGCACCAGAGCCACGACGGTCGCGATCATCGCCGCGATCAGGAGGATGACGAGGAATGTGTTCATGAAGGGAATGTAAGCGCACCGGATGCTGCTAGCAATGGCCGTAGCAGTGTTGCGGATCCCCCCGTGATGCGCGCAAATGCTGCATGTTATACTTGACGCTGAAAGCCCTGATTTCCGGCATTCTTATCGCCGCCGCCTCGGAGATCGCCAAGCGCTATCCCGGCTTCGGCGCGCTCGTGGCGTCGCTGCCGTTGGTGTCGGTGCTCGGCATGATCTGGCTCTGGCGCGACAAGCCCGACCCTCGGACGATGGCCGCGCACGCCGGCGCGACCTTCTGGTACGTGCTTCCGTCGCTGCCGATGTTCCTGCTGATCCCGGCGCTGCTCCACCACGGCGCGCCGTTCTGGGTGTCGCTGGTGGCGGGGTGCATACTGACGATCGCGCTGTACGCAGCGATGACATGGGCGGCGCCGAAACTGGGGATAGAGCTTTAGCGGCGGCATCCACCACGCCTTAGCCACCACCCCGGCGAAGGCCGGGGCCCAATTGGGAAAGCCAAGGTGAGGAAGCAATAAGCTTCATCATCACCGTCCCCCAATTGGGCCCCGGCCTCCGCCGGGGTGGTCCGTCGGTAAAATTGGCGTGACCCCCAGAATTGTTTCCCCGCGAAGGCGGGGATCCAGACTGGGCTCCCGCCTTCGCGGGAGAACAAGGAGGCACAGGCTACGATCCGTTTCCGGCCATACCCTGCTCAGATCACCACGCTAATGATCGGCAGCGCGGATCGGTCACCCCCCACTCCGCACCCGATCCGCCAACGCCACCCCGTCCTCCCCCGCCGCTCGCATCTCAGCCAGCGAGCGCGCCCCATCTCGCTTCGCCAACCGCCGCCCCGCCGCATCCACCACCAGCGGATGATGATGATACGTCGGCACCGGCACCCCCAGCAAAGCCTGCAAAACCCGGTGCACGTCCGTCGCCGCGAACAGATCCACCCCGCGCACCACGTCCGTCACACCTTGCGCCGCATCATCCAGAGTCACCGCCAGATGATAGCTAGCCGGCGCATCCTTCCGCGCCAGCACGACGTCCCCCTGCGCCAGCGGATTGGCGACAACCGTCCCCGCAATCGCATCATGCCACGAAAGCACGCTGGTAATCGCCACAGCCTTCGCCATGTCGAGCCGCCAGCAATGCGCCACACCCCCCCGCGCAGCGACCTCCTCCGCACTCAGACCCCGACAAATCCCCGGATAGACCAGCCCGACATCCCCCTGCGGCGCCGACGCACTCGCCGCGATCTCCGCCCGCGTACAGAAACAGGGGTAAACCAGCCCGCGCGCCCTCAAAGCCTCCAGCGCGACATCATACGTAGGCAACCGCTCCGACTGGAACACCAGCGAGTCCCACCGCAACCCAAGCCACGCCAGATCCTCCAATATTCCCGCGACGAATTCAGGCCGGCTCCGCGTCCCGTCGATATCCTCGATCCGCAGCAGGAACCGCCCCCCCCGTTCGCGCGCGTAATCGTGCGCGCGGATCGCCGAGACCGCGTGGCCCAGATGCAACCGCCCCGTCGGGCTCGGCGCGAACCGCGTTACGACCGGTCCGTCGCTCAGCATGCTTGACCGACCGCCACGCGCCGTGCTGTCATGGCGGTGTCATCGCTGTCGTCCATAGGGCGCTCTGCGAAGCCTGAGTGGGAGGAGCCGTGTTTCACCCCGATCTGATGCGTCATCCGGATGGTTGTCCGGCGCTCGTGCTCAATGCCGATTACACGCCGCTTTCCTACTATCCGCTCAGCGTCTGGCCGTGGCAAACCGCGGTCAAGGCGGTGTTCCTCGATCGTGTTGACATCGTCGCCACCTATGAACGCGAAGTCCGCAGCGCCAATTTCGCGCTGAAGCTGCCCTCGGTGATCGCGCTCAAGCAGTTCGTCCGACCGTCGCAATTTCCCGCCTTCACCCGCTTCAACCTGTTTCTGCGCGACAAGTTCACCTGCCAATATTGCGGCAAGCTGCGCGATCTTACCTTCGACCATGTCGTCCCCCGCGCGCAAGGTGGGCGTACCACATGGGAGAACGTCGTCACCGCCTGCTCGCCCTGCAACCTCAAGAAAGGCGGCCGCACGCCGAAACAGGCGGCGATGCCGCTGCATATCGAGGCGATCCGCCCGACCAACTGGCACTTGCAGGAACACGGCCGCAGCTTCCCGCCCAACTACCTGCACGACACGTGGCACGACTGGCTCTATTGGGACATCGAACTCGAGGCCTGACGGCATCGATACGACGGGAGATTCTATGCAGGTGAAACTGGTGGCGGCGCTCGCCGCGACGGGAATTCTGGTGTCCGCGTGCGGCGACAAGGACGCGCAGCGCGCGCAGGCTGATCGCAATGCGGCCGGCTTCGTCCCGCCATCGGTCACCTCGCGGCTCGATTTCGGCGCCAGCATGGAACGGCGTTTCCGTACGCTCGACCGCAACGGCGACGACCGCATCACCAAGGACGAGCTCCCCTCGCCGAATGCACGGATCAAGGCGTTCGACCGCAACAAGGACGGTATCATCACTGCGATCGAATGGAGCGAAGGCACGCTCGCCTGGTTCGACAAGATGGACCTGAACCATGACGGCACGGTCACCTCGGAAGAGCGGGCGGAGTCGCGCAAGCGCTGATCAGCGCAATTAAGTGTCGATGACGACCGGTTCGACGCGACAAATATACCGCATGAGGTTGACCTGATCCCTGCCGCAGCGCAGCAGGGAATCATGGCTAGCCTTCCCGCAATCGCGAACAATTCCGACATCCGCTTCCTCGGCAAACTCCTCGGCGACGTCATCCGCGCGTACGGCGGCGAGCGTCTGTTCGAGGCGACCGAGACGATCCGCAAAGCCTCCGTGGAGCGCCACCGCGACGCCTCCGAAGGCAAGCCCGGCGACGATCGCGCGGTCGATCTCAGCCTCGAAAAGCTCAGCCTCGACGAGACGCTCGATTTCGTCCGCGGCTTCATGCTCTTCTCAATGCTCGCCAATCTCGCCGAAGACCGCCAGGGCATCGCCGCGGAGGACGGCGCCGACCTCGCCTCCGCGATCGCCCAGCTCGAATCCGAAGGCATCGACCGCGCGCAGATCCGCACGTTGCTCGATCACGCACTGATCGCCCCCGTGCTCACCGCGCACCCGACCGAAGTCCGCCGCAAGAGCATGATCGACCACCGCAACCGCATCGCCGAGCTGATGGGCCTGCGCGATCTCGGCCGCGACACCACGCCTGACGGCGACAGCGTCGACGACGCTATCCTCCGCCAGATCGCGCTGCTCTGGCAAACCCGCGTCCTGCGCCGCGACCGCCTCTACGTCACCGACGAGGTCGACACCGCGCTCAGCTACCTGCGCGACGTGTTCCTCCCCGCATTGCCCGCGCTCTACCAGCGCTGGGACCGCGCGCTCGGCGAACGCACGCCGAGCTTCCTGCGTCCCGGCAGCTGGATCGGCGGCGATCGCGACGGCAACCCGTACGTCACCGCCGACTCGCTCAAGACCGCGCTGTCGAAGGCGAGCGAGGCGGTGCTCGGTTATTATTGCGACGCGGTGCACGCGCTCGGCGCGGAACTCTCGATATCGACCGAACATGCGCCGGCCGAGGCCGCGGTGCAGGCGCTCGCCGACGCCAGCGGCGACGATGCCGCCAGCCGCAGCGACGAGCCCTATCGCCGCGCGCTCTCCGGCATCTACGCCCGACTGTCCGCGACGCACGACGCGCTCACGGGGAAGCACGCCCCCCGCCCCGGCCGTCTCGTCGGCGAGCCCTATGCCAACCCCGCCGACTTCCGCGCGGACCTCGTCACGCTCGCGCACGGCCTCGGCATCGCGCTGAAGACCGGCGGCGCGCTCGGCCGCCTGATCCGCGCGGTCGAGACGTTCGGCTTCCACCTCTCCACCTTGGACCTTCGCCAGAACAGCGCCGTCCACGAACGCGTCGTCGCCGAACTGCTCAAGGTCGCCGGCGTAGAGGACGAGTACCTCGCGCTCGACGAAGACGCGCGCGTCGCGCTGCTCCGCCGCGAACTCGCCAACGCCCGCCCGCTCACTTCGCGCTTCGCCGAATATTCCGAGGAAACCGCCGGCGAACTCGCGATCGTCCAGGCCGCCGCCGGCGCGCACGCCGCCTACGGCCCTGCGTGCATCACCAACTACATCGTCTCGATGGCGCAGTCGGTCAGCGACCTGCTCGAAGTGAACCTCCTGCTCAAGGAAGTCGGCCTCTACCGCCCCGGCGAAACCCCGACCGCAGCGATCATGGCCGTGCCCTTGTTCGAGACGATCGGCGATCTCGAAGCCGCCCCCGGCGTCATGACCGCGTGGTTCGCGCTCCCCGAGATCGCCACGATCTCCAAGGCGCGCGGCCATCAGGAAGTGATGATCGGCTATTCGGACAGCAACAAGGACGGCGGGTACCTCACGTCCACCTGGCAACTCTCGAAAGCCTCGACCGCGCTAAAACCCGTCTTCGCAGCCGCCGGCGTCGGCATGCAGCTCTTCCACGGTCGCGGCGGCGCAGTCGGGCGCGGCGGCGGCTCGGCGTTCCGTGCAATCCGCGCGCAGCCCTCGGGCACCGTCCAGGGCCGCATCCGCATCACCGAGCAGGGCGAAGTCATCGCCGCAAAATACGGCACGCGCGACGCCGCGATGACCAATCTCGAAGCGATCGCCTCGGCCACGTTGCTCGCCAGCCTCGAGCCCGAACGCCTCTCCAATGCCGACAACGCCAGCTTCTCTGCGGCAATGGACACGCTCAGCGACTCCGCATTCCACAGCTACCGCGACCTGGTCTACGGTACGGAAGGCTTCCGCACCTTCTTCCGCCAGATGACGCCGATTGCCGAGATCGCCGGCCTCAAGATCGGCAGCCGCCCCGCCAGCCGCACCAAGTCCGACCGCATCGAAGACCTCCGCGCGATCCCCTGGGTGTTCAGCTGGGCGCAGGCGCGCGTCATGCTCCCCGGCTGGTACGGGGTAGGCCGCGCGATCGCCGATTTCGAGGACAAGGCGCTGCTGAAGGACATGGCGCAAGGCTGGCCGCTCTTCGCCTCCGCACTGGCGAACCTCGAGATGGTGCTGGCCAAGTCCGACATCGGCATCGCCGAACGCTATGCGGGCCTCGTCGAGGACGACAAACTCCGCGAGATCTTCACCACGATCCGCGACGGCTGGCACCAGACCCACGACGGACTTTTGCAGGTCACCGGCCAGTCCCGCCTCCTCGAAAAGCACCCCACGCTAGACGCCTCGATCCGCCTCCGCCTGCCGTATATCGAGCCGCTCAACCTCCTCCAAATCGAGCTGATAAAGCGCCGCCGCGCCGGCGAGGACGACCCGCGGATAGGCGAAGGCATCCTCCTCTCCATCAACGCCATCGCCACGGCCCTGCGAAACAGCGGCTAATCCTCCCCGGAACGGGGAGGGGGACCAGCGAAGCTGGTGGAGGGGGCGGGCGGCAAAAGTACCAGCCGTGAGACTCGCCGTTGCCTAAGCACAACGCCTGTCGTCGCTCAGACACAACCATAACGCTTGCGGCGCTCCCCCTCCACCACACCGCTACGCGTCGCGGTCCCCCTCCCCGTTCCGGGGAGGATAAAACGGCGCAGCGACATCCTCGCGCACCCGCATCAACCGCCCGGTCGCGCGGTCCAGCAAAGCCCAGGTCGTAACCGCCTCCAGCTTCACCCGCCCATCATCGCCGACAAACCGAACATGCCGATCGAACCGAGCCCCCTTCGGCGCCCCCTCGACCCACGTCTCACCAACGACGGTCTCCCCCGCAACGACACTCCCGCGGTAATCGATCTCATGCCGCGTCACGACCCACACATAGGCCAGCTTATGTTCGGCAGGCGCCACCGCCTCCCAATGTGCAGTCGCGATGGCCTGGATCCACTGCACCCAGACCGCATTGTTCACATGCCCAAGCTCGTCGATATCCGCGTCCTGCGCCGTGATCGAGAGCGTGAACCGGCTCACCCCGCGACGCCCAGCTGCCACAGCACGAACGCGTGCTC
Source organism: Sphingomonas faeni (assembly GCF_040407495.1). Classification (GTDB taxonomy): domain Bacteria; phylum Pseudomonadota; class Alphaproteobacteria; order Sphingomonadales; family Sphingomonadaceae; genus Sphingomonas; species Sphingomonas faeni_D. Next base: position 50,885 of record NZ_JAPZPP010000004.1, read on the forward strand.
CTCCGCGCCCTCACGCAGCGACTCGAAACGCCCCGACTTGCCGCCATGCCCCGCACCCATGTTGGTCTTGAGCAACAGCACATTGTCGTCGGTCCTCATCAGCCGCAGCTTGGCCGCCCACTTCGCCGGCTCCCAATAGGTCACGCGCGGATCGTTCAGCCCGCCGCTGATGAACATCGGCGGATAAGCCTGCGCCCTCACGTTGTCGTACGGCGAATACGACCGGATCAGCGCGAACGCCGCCTCATCCTCGATCGGATTGCCCCACTCAGGCCACTCGCCCGGCGTCAGCGGCAAACTCTCGTCGAGCATCGTGTTGAGCACGTCGACGAACGGCACATCGGCGATCACCGCGCCCCACAATTCCGGATCGGAATTGACCACCGCCCCCATCAGCTCGCCGCCAGCAGACCGTCCCGCGATCGCGATCTTCCCCGCCGACGTCCATTGCGCGTCGACCAGCGCCTTCGCCACATCGACGAAATCGTTGAACGTGTTCGCGCGCTTCTCCAGCTTGCCGTCCAGATACCATTGCTGGCCCAGATCATCGCCACCACGGATGTGCGCGATCGCATAGGCAAACCCGCGATCGAGCAGGCTCATCCGCCCCGTCGAGAAGCCCGGCGGGATCGCGTACCCGTACGCCCCATACGCATAAAGGAACAAAGGCGCCGACCCATCGCGCACGAACCCGGCGGGATACACGATCGACACCGGTATCTCGGTCCCGTCCCGCGCGGCGATCTTCAGCCGCTCCGTCGCATACTTGGCCGGATCGTACCCGCTAGGGATCTCCTGCACCTTGAGCATCGTCCGCTCGCCGGTGTCGACGTCATAGTCGTACACCGTCCCCGGCGTGACCATCGACTCATACCCAAGCCGCAACACCGTCATGTCGTACTCGGGATTGTCCCCCAGCCCAGCGACATAGCTCGCTTCGGGGAAGTCGATCCGCTTGCCCTCGGTCGGCGTCTCGTACCGGTGGATCGCGATCTGATCGAGCCCGTCCTCGCGCCCATCGACCACGAAGAAGTCCTGATAGCACTCGACCCCGGTCATGTAGAAATGCGGCGAGGCCGGAATCAGCTCGCTCCACGCATCCGGCTCCTCGACCAGCGCGGTGCAAAGGCGGAAATTCGGATCGACGTCGTTGGTGTGGACGAACAGCGTCCCGTCATGCTCGTCCACATCATATTCGCGGCCCACCTTCCGCGCCGAAACGAGGATAGGCACCGCCAGAGGCTCGTGCGCAGGCAGCAGATATAGTTCGCTGGTCACATGATCGCTGGTCGCAATCACGATCCACTTGCGCGAACTCGTCTCGCCGACGCCGACGCGAAAGCCCTCGTCTTCCTCGTGGAACAGCACGACGTCCTCGGAGATCGGCGTCCCCAACCGGTGGAACCGCGCATTGTCCGTCCGCCACTGCTCGTTCGCCAGCCCGTACAGGAAACCCGCATCGTCCGCGGTCCAGACGATCTCGCTGAGCATCCCCGGGATCACGTCGGGCAGATGCTCGCCGGTATCCAGGTCCTTGACCCGAACCTCGAACCGCTCGCTCCCATTGTCATCGATCGCATAGGCGAGATACCGCCCATCATTGCTGATGGAGAACGCCCCTAGCCGGAAATACTCGTGCCCCTCCGCCAGCGCCGGCTCGTCGAGCAACAACTCGTCGTCACCATCCGCGACCGGCTTGCGCCACCATTTCTTGTACTGCCCGCCGGTCTCGTACGCGGTCCAGTAGAGCCAGTCGCCATCCTTCTGCGGCACCGAGGATTCATCCTCCTTGATGCGCGCTTTCATCTCTTCGTAGATCGTATCGGTGAGCGCTTCGTGCGGCGCCATCTGCGCTTCGAAATACACATTCTCGGCGGCGAGATACGCCAGCACGTCGGCGTCATCGACCTCAGGATAGTTAGGGTCCTTCAGCCACGCATACGGATCCTCGATCGTCACGCCATGCGTGGTGAAGCTGTGCGGGCGCTGTTCGGCGATGGGGGGCGTGGTCATGCCGGTGTGTTAGCCTTGGTGGGTGTGGATGCCAACGCTGTGGCGTTGGGGAGCGATCGATAAAGACCGCCCACCACCCCGGCGGCGCCACCCCGGCGCCAAGATCCCTAGGCCACCACCCCGGCGAAGGCCGGGGCCCAATTGGCAAGGTTGCAGTAACTGTGCGCGATCCTCCGTTATTGCCGTCCCTCAACTGGGCCCCGGCCTCCGCCGGGGTGGTGGCGATTGGTGTGGACCACCGTGCACCAAACGTGTTTCCCCGCGAAGGCGGGGACCCAGACTGGGCTCCCGCCTTCGCGGGAGAACAAGAAGCGGAAACGTACGATAGCAGCTAAGAACACCACCCCGGCGGAGGCCGGGGCCCAGTTGGAAAGGTCACCGTAACGAAGCGCGGTCCTCAGCCATCACCGCTCCAACTAGCCACGTCCTACCTCGGGAAAATGGTCGAAAGTACCGGCCAACGCTGCAAGCGCATTCCCTCCCCCCGCCCGCACCCGCTGTCCTACACATCTGCTTTCTGTCACAACGCCCGGCATGGACCGTGACCAACCGATCCGTACCCATATCCATGCCGTCGCACCCGTCCGCAACGCCCACCGGATGAACGTATTGAAACCTCGCCAGCGTCTGCACTTTCTATACTTCACTTTTGACGAGAGACCGAACCGATGACCCCGACCGCCCGCTTAGCCGACCGCCTCGCCGCCCTCCGTGCCCAGCTAACTGCCGATAATCTCGACGGTTTCGTCATCCCGCTCACCGATGAACACATGAGCGAATATGTCGGCGGCTACGCGCAGCGCCTCGCCTGGCTCACCGGCTTCGGCGGCTCGGCCGGCACAGCCGTCGTCGTCGCCGACCGCGCCGCGATCTTCACCGACGGCCGCTACACGATCCAGGTCCGCGAACAGGTCGACGGCGCGCAGTGGGACTATGCCGACGTACCCCAGACCAGCCCCGCCGCCTGGCTCGCCAAGCACGCCCCTGAAGGCGGCCGCATCGGCTACGACCCGTGGCTGCACACCGGCGGCTGGGTCGCCGACGCGGGCGCCGCGCTCGCCGATCGCGGCGCGACGCTGGTCGCGGTCGATGCCAACCCGGTCGACGCGATCTGGACCGACCGCCCCCTGCCCTCACCCGCCAAGCTCACCGTCCAGCCCGACCAGTTCACCGGCGCGTCCTCCGCCGAGAAACGCGCGAAAATCGCCGACTGGCTCTCGGAGCACAACGCCGACGCGGTCGTCCTAACCGCACTCGATTCGATCGCTTGGGCGCTCAACATCCGCGGCGGCGACGTCGACCACACCCCCGTCGCGCTATCCTACGCGATCGTCAGCGCGGACGGCACCACAGACCTGTTCGTCGCCCCCGACAAGCTCGACGACGCGGTTCGCCAACATCTCGGCAACGCGGTCCGCCTCCACGACCGCGCCGCCTTCGCCGCGACCCTTGCCACCTATGCCGGCAAGCGCGTCGCCGCCGACCCTGAGCGAGCAGTCGCGGCGATCACGCAGGCACTCCAGGCCGGTGGCGCCAAGATCCTCCCCCTCCGCGACCCAGTCGTCCTCGCCAAGGCCATCAAAAACCCCGTCGAGATCGCTGGCCACCGCGCCGCGTCCGCCCGCGACGGCGCCGCACTCGCGCGCTTCCTCCGCTGGGTCGAAACCGAATGCGTGAAAGGCGGCCAGACCGAACTCAGCGCCGCCGCCAAACTGCTCGCGTTTCGCGAACAGACCGGCGTCCTCAAGGACACGTCGTTCGACACGATCTCCGCCACCGGCCCGCACGGTGCGATCCCGCACTACCACGTCACCGAGGAGTCGAGCGCACCGATCGAACCCGGCCAGCTCTACCTGATCGACTCCGGCGGCCAATATGCCGACGGCACCACCGACGTCACCCGCGTCATGCCGATCGGCGAACCGACCGCAGAGATGCGCGACCGATTCACCCGCGTCCTCAAGGGCCATATCGGCATCGCCACCGCGGTCTTCCCCGACGGCACGATGGGCGGCCAGATCGACGCCTTCGCCCGCCGTCCGCTGTGGGAGGCCGGCCTCGATTTCGCGCACGGCACCGGCCACGGCATCGGCGCCTATCTGGCCGTCCACGAAGGCCCGCAGCGCATCGCATCGCCGAACTATCCCGGCGGCGCGGCGATGGAGCCCCTGCGCGCCGGCATGATGCTCTCCAACGAGCCCGGCTACTACAAGGCAGGCGAATACGGCATCCGCATCGAGAACCTGATCCTGATCGAACCGCGCGCCATCCCCGGCGCCGACCGCGAGATGCTCGGTTTCGAGACGCTCACCTTCTGCCCGATCGAACGCACGTTGATCGAGCCCCCGCTGCTGACCGCAGCAGAGCGCCAATGGGTCGACGACTATCACGCACAAGTGCTGGCGGTCCTGACCCCCGAAATGACCGACGCGGAGGATCGCGCCTGGCTCACCGCCAAGTGCGCGCCGCTCAGCTAGAGGGCTCGTCCTTGGACGCAGGCGCGGCCCCCACGGCACGCGCCTGCGCCTTGCGCCGCCGCAGGTTCTCGCGCAGCGCGGCAGCCATTCGCTCGGCCTTGTCCGCCGCCTTTCGATCCCGATCATCCATAAATATGCCCTACATTGCGGCGCGGTGCCTTGACAATCATCCCGCCCTCGTCTCTTAGCCCCACTCCGCCGGCAGCGATGCCGACGAGTGCTGCCGTAGCTCAGTGGTAGAGCGCATCCTTGGTAAGGCTGAGGTCGTGAGTTCAATCCTCACCGGCAGCACCATTTTTCAATGACTTAGCGTCGGCGGGCTTAGTGCCCGCCAACCTTGGCAAGCGCCCAGCAAGCCACAATCCACGGTTATGCCGGCTATAGCCGCCATCGGAATCAGGACGAACCGCGGCGGGGACGGGACAGGCTGCTGGACCGGGCGCCTCAATGATCGTCATCATGAAGCACCCGCAGCGTCTGGACGGTCCGATTCATGAGGCGGAACAAGACGCCCCAGCGTTGAGCGCAGATCGGGTGATGTCGAATATGCCACCTTTCCAGCCATCGGCGCGGATATCGCCCGTTACGGGAACGGTTCAGTCCGAGAAGCGATTTTCGGATCGAGTTGCAGGTCGATCCACTCGAACTCTCTCATCCGTTCGACCCGTCGTCGTACTTCCGGAGCCGTATGGTGGACTGCGGTGCCTAACGATCAGCGGCGGGCATTCGCGATTATGACGTCGGCAACGCCCGTCAGACCGGTGACGATGATCTGGACGCCGACGCATAGGAGCAGGAATGCGACGAGCCGTGACAATGTACGCGCGCCACTGGGTCCGAGGAGTTCCACCACCACGTCGGAATAGCGGTACGACAGCCACACGGTCACGGCGATACCCACCGCCGCAAGTATCAGTCCGCCGAAGAAGGGCAGAATGCCGTTTCCGCTCATTGGACGCTGCGAGGACAGGGCGATCGCCACGGCGATCGTCCCAGGGCCGGTCGTGAACGGCATCGTCAACGGGAAGAACGCGATGTCGTCCGCGGACTCCTGTGCGGGAGACGCGGCGTTCGCCTTGAGTTGCTCGTGGACTGCCGGCTGCATCAACAGGCTCCACGCTCGGATCGCGACGACCAGCCCACCCGCGATCCTGAGCGCCGACAGGCTCACACCGAATGCGTTGAGGATGAAGCCGCCGAGGCAGAGGGAGGTGACAAGGACTATCGCCGCGTAGGTCGCGATCCTGCTCGCCAGCCGGTGACGCTCGAGGGCCGTACGGTCCGAGGTTACTTCGTTGAATATCAGTGCGGCCCCGATCGGGTTCACGATCGAGAACAATGCCGGGAAGGCGAGAAGGAAGGCTCCCCCGACGGTGCCGAGGGTAGGCGGGCTCATTTCGAACACATGGGTCTCCCTTGATGCACCACCTGACCGCGAGACACGGTCAGAATTTCCACCGCAGCGGAAGATTGGCGAGCGTCGCCACCAGTTCATCCTTGCGGAACGGCTTCGCCAGCCGAGGTACGGCAGGTGCGCCGTCGCTCATTTCGGCATAGCCGGATACGATCAGTATTGGCAGTTCGGCACGGATATCATTCAGCCTCACCGCGAGATCGACGCCGGTCATGCCCGGCATCAGGTGATCGGTGACGACCAGGCGGACCTCTCCGTCATTCTCCACGATCGTCAGCGCTTCCTCCGCGGACGCGGCTTCAACGACGTCGAACCCCAGGTCGGTGAGCATCGCGGCGGTGCTCAAGCGGACGAACTCCTCATCGTCCACGACGAGCGCAGTGCCATGTCCTCGGACCATCTCGGTGCTCCCGACGAGGGGATCGGCATCCAGCATCGTCGCCGATCGTGGCAACCACAGTGCCACGCTGGTACCTGATCCCGGCTCGCTTTCGATCGTAAGGGCGCCGCCTAATTGTGATGCAAGTCCATGCGCCATCGAAAGCCCCAGACCTGTACCGCTGCCGACGCCCTTCGTGGAGAAGAACGGCTCGATGGCACGCGCCAACGTTGCGTGATCCATGCCGACGCCGCTGTCAGCCACCGCGAGGCGCAAGTAATCGCCGGCGTCCAGACCAGCCCCCTCGCCCGGACGGAGTTTGGCGCTGATGGTCAGGCTGCCGCCATTGGGCATCGCGTCGCGAGCGTTCACCGCCAGGTTTAACAGGGCCATCTCCAGCTGATTCGGATCGGCCTTCGCTGGAGGGAGATCCTCATCGACGTCGACCGCGACCTTGATCTTTGGACCGATCGTGCTGGAGACGAGCTCGGCCATGTTGCGCACCAGGGTGGCGAGATCGACCGCGACCGGTTGCAGCGGTTGCTTCCGCGCGAATGCGAGTAGCCGTTGTACGAGTAGCCGGGCACGCTCGGCAGATTGTGCAGCGCCGCTGACCAGGCGTTGATCGCGTTCGCTTCCGAACCCTTTGCGCTGGAGCATGTCGAGAGCGCCAACGATCGGGGTGAGCAGATTGTTGAAGTCGTGCGCCACACCTCCCGTCAGGCTCCCCATTGCTTCCAGCTTCTGGCTTTGCCGAAGTTGTTCGTGGGCGGCTTCCAGTTCCGCCGTACGCTCCGCCACCCGGGTCTCCAGGGTTTCCGTCATATCGCGGAGCTTCGCCTCGGCCGCTTTTCGCGGGGTGATGTCGATGGCGGTTTCCACACGACGGATACAGCGTCCGGTTTCGTCGAAGACCCCGCGCCCTTTGGCGGCAACCCACCGTATCTGTCCGTCCGCTCGGCCGATGGTCCGATACTCGACGTCGTAGAGGGCCCGCTGCTTTGGATCGGACGCTGCCTCGTAAGCCGCGATGGTCGCCGCGAGATCGTCTGGATGCAGCCCACCGTAGAAGTCCGTCATCGACCCGACCCATTCGGGGCCGATCCCGAACATCGCCTTAGTCTGGGAGGACCATGTGAGCACGTCATTGACGAGGTCCTCGTCCCAGAAGCCTATTTCGGCATACTCGGTCGCGAGCCGAAACCGGCACTCGCTATCGCGAAGCTGCTCCGTCGCGCGAATCTGCTGCGTCACATCGTAGCCTCCGACGAATATCCCGATCACTTTGCCGGCGTCATCGCGGACGGGTTCGTAGACGCAATCGACAAACCGCTCGCCATCCGCACGATCGAACCTGAGCGGCATCGCGACGGCGACCAGAGGCTCGCCAGTTGCATACACCTGATCCAGTGCCTCGAAGACGCCCTGACCAGAGAGGTCGGGGAGAGCCGTTCGCACGGTGCGACCGATGAATTCTCGCTCTCCGGATAAGGCGATGTACGCGGCGTTCACATATTCGAACCGATGCTCGGGGCCCCAAAGCAGGGCGGCGAAGCCCGGTATCTGCTGCAGCATCAAGCGCTGTCGTTCGCGTTCAAGACGCAGTTGTCTTTGGACCACGATCTGCTCGGTCGTCTCCGAACATATCACGAGGACCCCACCTATCCCGTTCGGCGCCTCGGCGTCGTAGATGGAGCTGTAGCTCGAGGTCCAGTAGACGTCCTCGAGTTTCCCATTCCGGAGCGAAGGCAAAAGCTCATTTTCGTTCCAGGTAGCACCTCCTCCACGCATCACCTGATCGAACTGGTCCCCGATGTTGTCCCATTTTTCACGCCAGACGGCACGTGCATCGAGGCCGAATGATCTTGGGTGGAATTCGGGGCCGACGGATGCCCGGTAGGCATCGTTATAGAAGCAGAATCCGGAACTGCCCCAGAGCAGGTATGCAGGATGCCGAGTGGTGAGGATGAGCCGCAGTGCCGACTTGAGCGGTTCGGGCCAGTTCGCCGGCTTTCCGAGTTCGTGCGATGACCAGTCGCGCAGTCGGAGCAGCGACGCCATTTCGCCGCTGCCGGCAAGGAAATGCCCGCTCATGTCAGGGTAGCCGTGAACAATCGCATTTCATCACTCTACGACGGCGCCGCAGCCGGCAATGCCCTGAAGTACCCTGAAGCACGTGCTCGACCCTCGGACGAATATCACACCAAATCGGCCATCTTGTCGGCGCATGCGGGATGGACGAGCGCGACGTATCCAGCGCGCTATCAGCCGGCGACATTGTTCTGTCTTCATAGGCTGAGGTGCTGTCTTCAGCCGCGGACGACGATGCGGACTCAGTTCAGCGAGTCGACGCGTAAGCGTAGAGCGCGCCTGGTCGACGTACCCGTTCCGCCGCAACGCGGCCGCCTGGTAGGCTCAAGTCACGATCGGCGTGACTGGGCCTTCGGGTACGTTGGTGGCGGAGTGCGGAGAGGCGGCCGTATCGTGGTGATCACGGGCTTCCCGACGGATCGATTGTGGCGGCTGGCCGTAGACACGCACGAACGCCCGACGCATCCGCTCTGGGTCGACGAACCCCGTCTCTTCCGCAACGAACTCGACCGGATGCCGACTCTGCTCCATCAGGAGTCGCGCAGCCTCGAGCCTGAGGTTCTCGACCGCCCTGGCGGGAGACTGCCCGGTTTCGGAACGGAAAGCCCGACTGAACTGCCGTGGGCTGAGGTGGGCCGCGTCCGCCAATTCCCCGACTGTGAGCGGCGCCTTCAGATTGCGCCGGGCATAGTCCAGCGCGTTCTGGATGCGGTCGGTCCTAGCGTCCATCTGCAGGAGTTCGGAATGTTGCGACTGGCCGCCGGCACGACGGTGATAGACGACGAGTTTCTGTGCAACGGAGTGTGCGAGGTCGCGGCCGAAATCCTTCTCGACCATGCCTAGCGCCAGGTCGATGCAGGCAGACATGCCTGCGGAAGTCCAGACCGCGCCGTCGATGATGAAGATCCGGTCCTCTTCCATCCTTACCTTCGGATAGCGCTCCTTCAGTTCGCGCGCGGACCCCCAATGCGTGGTCGCGCGCTTGCCATCGAGTAGCCCGGCCTGAGCAAGGATGAAGGCTCCGGTGCAGATCGAGCCGATGCGACGGCAAAGGGGCTGCGCCCGCTGTACGAAATCGACAAGGCCGGGCGATGCGGTGACGCTGGCAGTCCCGCCGCCGATCAGGAGGGTGTCGTAGGTTGGATCGCCGAACGGCAACGTCTCGGTGCGGATTCCTATGGAACTCGACACCATTCCTCCATGCTCCGACAGCAACTCGATCTCGTAGAGCTGCCTTCCAGCGCTGAAGTTTGCGACCTCGAAAACGGTCATCGCCGCGAAATACATGTTCTGGAATTGTGGGATGATGACGAAGCCGATGCGTTGCACTTGACGTCTCCGATGCGGCCTAATTAGTGGGATTAATGACGTTTCGGCTCCTCGCAGGCCGTCTTACTCCGATGCTGTGGCCATCAGCCAAACTTTAGCAGGGGTGAGAGACATGAACTTTACAGTTCACAAGGGTACGGCGCTGATCACTGGCGCCTCGTCCGGGATCGGCGCGACCTACGCGGACCGTCTGGCCCGCCGTGGTTACGATCTGATCCTCGTCGCGCGCAACGATGACCGACTGCGAACGCTGGCGACCGAGATCACCGATGCGACCGGCAGATCGGTCGAGACACTGGCGGCCGACCTGACCGAGGAAGCCGGCCTAGTCCGCGTGGAGCAGGTGCTTCGGAGCGACTCGAGTATCACCCTGCTGCTTAACAATGCCGGCGTCGGCGCGACTGCGCCGCTGCTGCACTCCGACATCGGCAAGATGAACGCGATGATCGCGCTCAACGTCAATGCCCCCATGCGCCTGACCTACGCTACGGCTCCGGGCTTCGCGGCTCGGGGGGCGGGTACGATCATCAACATCTCGTCGATCGCAGCGGTCGCGCCGGAATTGCTCAATGGGGTCTACGGTGGAAGCAAGGCGTTCATGCTGGCGTTCAGCCAGTCCTTGCAGCACGAACTGGCGGACAAGGGGATCCGCGTGCAGGCGGTTCTACCCGGCGCAACTGCCACCGCATTCTGGGATATCGCCGGGACGCCTGTCGACAAGTTGCCCGAGGGCATCGTGATGCCGGTGGAGACGATGGTCGATGCTGCGCTCGCCGCACTCGATCAGGGCGAGATCGTCACCATTCCCTCGCTGCCCGACGTGGCCGACTGGGATGCCTTCGAAGGTGCCCGCCTCGCGCTCGGACCGAACCTTTCACACTCGGCGGCGGCACCGCGATTGGTTGCTTGAGGGGGCGCTGTCCGACGATCCCGTTCAACTCGAAGCCTGCCGGGTTTTGCGCGCTGCGGTTCGAGCACGCGATCCGCGCGATGAGGTAAGGTGGCACCGATATGATCGACAAGCGGCACATCCGGCGGGTCAACGACGTCGACATCAATATCGTCGATGTCGGGGAAGGACGTCCCGCCCTGCTTTTCCTGCATTACTGGGGTGGCTCGGTCCGTAGCTGGCTTCCGGTGATGCGGGTTCTGGCCGACACGAACCGGTGCGTCGGGATCGATTTCCGAGGTTGGGGGCGTTCAGGCAGGGATGTCGAGGACTATGGCCTCGAGACGCTTGCCGAGGACGTGCTTGGCGTGATCGAGGACCTGGCCCTGGATGATTTCACGATCGTTGGCCATTCGATGGGCGGCAAGGTGGCGCAACTGGTTGCCGCGGCGCACCCGAAGGGTCTGCGACGGCTCATCCTGATGGCTCCTGCTCCGCCCTCTCCCATCGTCCTCAGTGCGGAAACTCGCCAGGCGATGGTCGCCTCGTATCAATCGCAAGAGGCCATGCTGGCCGTGATCTCGGCTATCCCGCTGTCCGATCCCGTCCGCGAGCAGATCGTCGAGGACGCGCTGGGCGGCACGGCGGGCGCTGGGCGGCACGGCGGGCGCGAAGCGGGCATGGCCCGAGGTGGGCACGCAGGAGGACATCACGCAGGCAGCGGCCCTGATCGCGGTCCCGGTGCACATCCTCGTCGGAAGCGCGGACGTCGTGGAGACCGAATCCGGTCTCCTCGCGGCGTTCCGTCCTGTGCTGCCGAACACCGGTTTCACCGTGCTTCCAGGTCTGAGCCACATGGCGCCGCTGGAGGCGCCAGCGACGGTTGCCGCCGCAATCCGCGCCGCGCAGGGAAGATAATCCGCGTGGTCATGGGCCGCACACGATCGATGCGTTCCGATGATCCGCCGCGCGACGTGCAGTGACACAATCAAACGGAGAGCTTCATGAGCGATACTGCCAGCCAATACGGCAAAAGCGATGCCGCCCAGTCGGGCACCTTCATCCTAGGCGGGACGAAAGCGGTCCATCGGTTGGGTTTCGGCTCGATGCGGACCGTAGGACCGGGCGTGCTCGGCCCACCCAGGGATCCCGCAGAAGTACAGCGGACGCTTCGGCGGCTGCCGGAGTTGGGCGTCAATTTCGTGGATACGGCGGACTCGTATGGGCCCGAGATCGCCGAACGGCAGATCCGCGAGGCGCTGCATCCTTACCCGGGAATGCTGATCGCGACCAAGGGTGGCTTTCTCAGACCGGGTCCGGATGAGTGGAAGATGCACGGGGACCCGAAATACCTGATCGAGCGGGCTCACCGCAGCCGTGAGATCCTGGACGTCGAGATAATCGATCTTTGGCAGTTGCACCGGATTGATCCGAACGTGCCCGAAGACGAGCAGTTCGGCGCCATCAGGCAGTTGCTCGACGAGGGCGTGATCGCGTTGGCCGGTCTCAGTGAGGTATCGGTCCCACAGATCCAGCGGGCCGCTCAGGTCTTCCCGGTGGCCTCGGTTCAGAACCGCTACAACCTGGTGGATCGGGAGAGCGAGGCCGTGCTGGAGCATTGCGAGGCTCAAGGCATCGCCTTCATCCCGTGGTTTCCGCTGGCAGCCGGACGGCTTCTGCGTCCAGGTTCCGGACTGCAACGGATAGCGGCTGCTCATGGGGCAACGCCTGGGCAGATCGCTCTGGCGTGGTTGCTGCAGCGCAGCCCGGTGATGCTTCCGATCCCTGGCACGTCGCAACGCGGACATCTCGAAGAGAATGTCGCTGCGGCATCGATCCGCCTGTCCCGGCAGGAGTTCGACGAGCTCGATCGCCTGGGGCGGGACGCTGTCTGAGCCAACAGACCAAGCACGAAGCCGATGAGCGCCGAACTGCCCGATTGGGACCGTCGCCAAGGCCTTCGTTCGCGTGCCGGGCCCGCTACGTCCAGCGTGCGGCGCCTGATCGGATCGCGATCTTGCACCACCGGATGGCAGGTTGCCCTCCGACCCCGCGCCAGGGTCGCTACGATCTGCTGGCTCCAGGCCCCTTGCGCTGGGAGACCACTCTTCGGCGTGGTGGACGGCGTCGCGGCATGATTGCCTGAAACCACAGCGACGTCTGGAGCCGGGGCAGATATCGCTCCGGACACCACCTGGAAAAAGTCGGCAACGTGGTATCACCGAAAGGCGTCGATGGTTCGCCGATCCAACTCCTGGCAAGCGCCATTCTACCGCGGTGCGGTCAGGGTTGACCGTTTCTGGGGGGAGCGTGGACGCCGGATCGGCCGACCGCGGGCGGTTCACGTTCGGAAGCCTACGTTCATCGACGTCGCTTCCGAACGGATGCGGGGAGGTTAGAAGGCCGATATGTTTCCAGATACACTCGACTCGCTGACGCCTACCGAGCGCGCGGTCCTTCGAAGCCTTCTGCAGAACCGGGACCAGAAGGCGATCGCACGGGAGATGGGCATCAGTCCCGAGACCGTGAAGACTCACCTCCGAAACGCGCGCGAAAAGACCGGTATACGGACTAGCTTCGGCTTGGCGAAGGCGTTGGCGGGGTATGATCCGCATCCCCCGGCGTGGGGGATACCCCGTCAGGAGGGAGAGGCTGCCGACCCATTCCCCGACATGGATGCGGCATCGAGCCGACCCGAAAGGTTGGATCGGATGGATGATGCGTTCCATGAGGAGCGTGCGGTCTTCGACTTCGGCCGCGCATCGATTCCGCATCCCACTCTTCTGGCGGAGGAGCCGAGGAATCGGCTGACACCGCTGGTGCGGATGCTGATCGTGGCCGGACTTGCAGTCCTGGTCGTTGCGATCATTCTCTTAGCCTTCCCGTTGTCGGAATCGTTCCAACGCTTCGCCGACCTGCTCGACCCGCCGAAACATTGACGGCCCGGGGTTTCGCCTCCGGGCGAGGAGTTGACCGAATGCCAAGAACCCGTCTTGAAGTCGCCCGTGAGGTCTATCAGGTTTTCCGTGATGCCGAGGCTGCGGCGGAACTGAGTGCAGCGGCAATCGCGCGTTGCGCTGCAACGCTGATCGAGGCGCGCGCCAAGGCGCACCTGCCGCCAACCGTCGGTTCGGAGATCTTCGCATTGATGGCGAAATCGTCCGGCAGCGCCTTCGATGCGCGTCACGCCATAGTCTCGGCGCATCCCCTGTTGGACGAACTTGCCGCTGATCTTAGGATTGTCGGTTACGGTGCCGACAAGGAGTCCGTGCCGAACAGCCCTTTCGTCGGGGCACGATCGCCGATGCGGGTTGTCGCCGAGGCGGCGTGATGCAATCTGCGGGGACCGCTTCGAGGGTCCCCGCGTCCGATGTCGATCTACTTCCTACTGTTCTGGTCGTCGCTGCTAGCGGCTTCGCTGGCGGCTTTCCGGTGGGGAGGTCCTCCGGAGAAGGCGGTCGCCTGCATGTACTTGCTGGCGGCCGCAGCCACCCTCGTCGTCGAACCGGCGCTGGGGGTCAGGTACCGGCAGGTGGAGTTGGGGGTCTTCCTGATCGACGCATGTCTCCTTGCCGGGTTGGTGTTCGTCTCCATCCGTGCGGATCGCTGGTGGCCTCTATGCGCGACGGCTCTTCAGATACTGGCGGTACTTTCACACGTCGGGAAGGCCGTGAACCCGGGGCTTTGGCGGTACGGCTACCAGTTGATGGCCGTCTGGACGGCTTGGCCGACAGTCGGCCTGCTGGCGTTCGGCGTGTTGCGAAACCGACGCCGGGAGAGGATGCGTGCCGGCACCTAGCATGGATCATTGGCAAGCACGGTGGCCCGGACGTCCACGGCCGGGCGAGGCATCTGCTGACGGAATTCGGTTCCTTGGGCGCCGTTTTGGCGGCTTCCGCGACGAGATTGTCGCGGGCGGACGGGGGCGTGACCACCGCCTATGCCGAGATCGGCAGATTTAACGCCGCAGCCTCCCACGTCCTGCTGTCTCGCATCATCGATCGACCGGTTCTCGGCTGCTGGCAACAGGTGCACGAATATCTGCGCTTCGCGATGAGCGGCAAGGCGCATGAAACGTTCCGTGTTCTTCACCTCGATGCGCGCAATGCGCTCATGGAGGACGAGCTGGTCAGTGAGGGAAGCGGGACCCGAACGCCTGTTTCCGTGCGTGCCGTTGTCGCCCGGGGAATCGAGATGGGATCGGCATCGTTGATCCTGGCGCACAACCACCCGAGTGGCGATCCCGCACCGAGCGCGTCGGACGTGGACCTGACAAACCGCATCGTGAAGGCCGCGCGGGCACTGGAGATCGACGTCATCGATCACCTCATCGTCGGTAGCGATCGTGTATTCAGTTTCCGTCTCGCAGGGCTACTGACGTGACCGCAATCTCGGCAAGTCAGCGCAAGCGACAGGTCGCGCCCCCTTCGCCGGCGGTGGATCAGATGACCGGCACAACGGACAAGCCGGCAGAGATTCTTGCGGGCGTCGCGTCAAATGAGGGCACGGACGCCGTGTTCGCCGCGGTGGCTCATCGCCTCTACGAGGAGCGGCGCAGGCGGGACCGGGTCATGGCGGATCATGGTTCCTTGTTCGGCGAACCCAGTTGGGACATTCTTCTCGATCTTTTCATATCCCTCGGCGCCAGTAGACAGGTCAGCGTGAGCAGCGCCTGCCTTGCCGCCAGGGTGGCCCAGTCGACGGCATTGAGATATGTCGGGGAACTCGAGTTGGCCGGCCTGGTGTTCAGAAGTCCCGACCCGCATGACGGGCGGCGCAGTCATATCGCGCTCACCGGTATCGGTCTGACGAGGATGCGGGACTACCTCGCAGGGGTTGGATAGGTCCGCGGATCTTGCCGGGTTCCCTCGCGCACGATGTCGTCGCGGTTCGGGTCCTGAACGAACATGTCGCGTTTTTCCGTAACGTGCTGGCAACTCTCGCGTACTACGAGTTCTGCGATGAATCTTCTGACCTCGTTCCCCACCACCAATCACAGCGATGCCGACTGGAACTCCGTCGCGACTGCCGTGAACGCTTGGCGAGGGCGGCTCCTGCATGACTTTGCGCAGGCGGAGGAGGCTGTGAGTGAGACGTTGCTTTCTCTTGCGCAAGATCCGCGGCGCGGTGGTGACGTCAACCTCCGGCATCTCGTCGGGCAGCGATTCCAGGATCTTCAGGATGTCCTCGGAACCGGCGGTCCCTTTGCCAAGGAGGGCGCGGCGGCCGGTGACGCGCTCACGACTTTTCGTGGCTACGAGAAGGTCAGGACGGTCCTTTGCCACGGCTCGGGGCGCATTTCCCTCGATCGGCGAGGACGGTGGGTCCTCTTGATGCGCATCCTGACTTTCCGCGGTCGACAGGCGGAACGAACCACTCACGCGTTTGAACAGGAGACTGCGGAAACTCTCGGACGCGAAATCGCTCAATCCTCAAGGCGACTTTGCGCGGTGCTCGGCCAAGTGGTCGGTGCGGTGGGATCGTGACTTCGTGGGCGTTCGTGTCATCGAGCCTCGTCGATACCTTGCGGGAGTGGAGGAGCGAGCGTGCCAAAACCGGCGGGCCAGTCCTGTTCGGTGAAAAGCCACAAGCATTCGGGACGTCCGGGAACGCGTTTTCCAGCGGAATCCAACCAGCTACCTCTTGTGAAGGCGAGGCATCTGGTGTCGGTTGCCGCCGTGTTCAGTAAGTCCGGTCAGGATCGTGCCGCGGTGAATGTGCCATGACGGGTTGGCGAGAATTGGCGGTCGAACGAACGACGTCGGCTCTTTCCTCCGCAAGGACCATCGCCGATCGTCTGGCGCTTATCAGGTCACTGGCGTGGTTTCAGGGGGGGCGTGCCGATATCGCGCGTACAGGCATCCGGCTTGACCGCGCTGAGGTCGAGGGCCTGTTCCGGTTCGGCCTTCAGGCGCCCGGGGAGGAGGGTCCGGTACGTCTGCTGCCAGACGGACGGTATCCATGGCTTCCGGATATCCATGTCGAGGCCGCGGACAGGCGTGGTTGGTCCGAGGCCGGCGGCGATGGGGTGCTTTTCCGGCTGACTGGGAGGACGACATACCGAAGCGCATCCCAGAAGGCGGCTGTCCGCGGACTTATGACGCAACCGCCCGGTTCGGGCTTGATGGTCAGCATGCCGACGGGGGCCGGCAAGAGCCTGTTGTTCCAACTCGCCGCCCTTCATGGTCGGCGCCATCGGCCCGGTGCGTGCGTGATCGTGATCACGCCGACCATAGCACTTGCGCTCGATCATGAGCGCACGCTCGCGACGATGTCGGGGCTCGAAGGCAGTAGGGCGCTCACAGGCGATCTCACTCCCGATGCAGCAGGTCAGGTGATCGCCGGCTTTCGTCGAGGTGAAGTTCCCATCCTGCTCATCAGCCCCGAGAAGGCGCTTCAGGAGGCGATCATCCCCAGCCTGATCGAGGCAGCAGCCGACGAGACTTCGTTCGCGGGTTTGGACGCGCGTCTTACGCACGTCTTCGTCGACGAGGCACACATAGTGGAGAGTTGGGGGCGGAGCTTCCGGCCCGATTTCCAGAGACTTCCAGCTCTGCTTGCACGCCTGCGGCAGGCGAACCCGGAAGTCCGGCTCGTCCTTCTTTCGGCGACGCTTACGCCTGCGGCCAAGGAGGTTCTGCGAAGGGGATGGCAGTTCGATGGCGACTGGCTGGAGATCGACGCCCGCGTTCCCCGTCTCGAACACGATGTCGTCGTCGCGAGCTTCGATTACGAGGCCGAGCGTCTGGAGGCCTTGGACTGGACCCTTGATCGGGCGCCCCGACCGGCGATCGTGTACACCACCGAGGTCGCAGCAGCGGAGCAACTCTTCGCCCATCTGTCAGACGAGCGCGGATACGGTCGGATCGCCTTGTTTACCGGGGCGACCGGCGCGACGGCCCGTCGAGACGTGGTTGACCGCTGGGCACGGGAGGAACTGGACATCGTGGTCGCCACCTCGGCATTCGGGATGGGTGTCGACAAGAGCAATGTACGGACCGTGATCCACGCATGCCTGCCAGAGAGCCCTTCGCGCTGGTACCAGGAGATCGGGCGCGCAGCACGCGACGGAGGCCAGGCGCTGTCCGCGACGCTCTTCACCGAGATGGCCGGGCGGGACGACAAGGACCGCGCACTGGATATCGCGACGTCGGGGTGGCTCAGCATCGATCTCGGAAAGCCGCGGTGGGAAGCACTGTTGCAATCCGCGTCGGACAAACGGTGGCTAGGAGGTGCGTTCAGGATGAGCGTCGATCTCGACGCCCTGCGCGAAGGCCTGGGTCCGGCGTCGAGTGACTATAATCGTGGTTGGAACATGGCTCTGCTCACGTTGATGCAGAGATCCGGATCGATCAGGATCGTGTCCGTTCGATCTGATGGCGATCAGGCGACCGGCACATGGGATGTCGAGGTCGTCGAGCCATCCCTGTTGGAGGGGAGCGACGGGGCGGCATGGACCTCCATATTCGCGGTCCGGGAAAGTGAGAGACGCGACGCCCTGGCAGAAGTGGTCCCGTTCATCGACCTCATGCGCAACCCACGGCGGTCGTGCGTCACGCGGACGGTTTTCGAGATGATCGAACCTGGCAGTTACGCCCCTCCGTGCGGACGTTGTCCTGCATGCAGATCGGACGGGGTGGCACCGCCTACCGGGCTCCGTAGCGAGGGCATGGAGAAGGTCTGGAGTGTCTCGGAGGGTTATTCGGGACCGCTGCCTGCCGGGGTCATGCTCGTCGAACCGGCTGACCCCACCTTCTCCGTCCGCTTTCCCGAGTTGCTGCAACGCCTCGTGGATGTGGGTGTTCAGCAGTTCGTCGTCGGCGCTGATCAGGCGGCGGAGACTGTGGCGATCCTCGCGGAGGTTGATCTCGGACCGGGATTGGTCATCGCCCATGAGGATTGGACGGGCGGGGTACAACTGGCCTCGGTCGCGACGGCGATGTTGCTTCCCGCGTCGCCACGTCTGGCGGAGACGATGTCATCACGCTTCTTGGCCTGGAGCGGACAGCGGGGGGGTATCCCTGCGGTAATGGTGGGTCGGCGCGACCGCTCGCTAGGCGGGCGTCGCCTCGACCAGTTCGCATCCCCTCACGCTCCGATCCTGGAGTCTCGCCTGGACGCGTGGTCCTTTTCCCCGATGAACCTGGAGTCGTCGCAATGAGCGTTCTGTCACGCCCGCAGGGCACTCCCGAGAGGGTCTGGTCTCTCATCTCCGGTCTGACCGCGCTCGGAGGGGAACTTGACCGCGACGTGTACGACCGCCTTCTCAATCCCGGTTTCCAGAGGGACGGACTGTTGGTGAAGGCAAGCCCCCTGCTGGCGGCGGACGGACCTGGCGCTGCGAGCGCGTTGGGACTGGTCGAAAGCGACCGTCGTACGGTTAGAAGTGTCGACGGATCGGCGGTCGGCGGCTTCGCGGACTTTGCGGATTTGGTTCACGACCGCCTGTGCGCCGTCCAGCCCGGCGACGTGAACGCCGTTGTTCTAGACGCATATGCTTGGGTGGCGGCCGAGAGCGACCGATCGGGGGGGCTCGGCTGGATATACGAGGCGGGTCGTGACGAGTTCGCTGATCGGGCCAACGCGGCGTTGGTTGGCGAGGACGACGATGGTCGCCTCATGAACACGACGAAGGTTCCGGCATGGCGACGTTGGCTGCGGTTCATGGGCCTGGGACAGGCGATGCCGGACATGCTCGACTATCCGTCTCCCGCGTCCCGGTTGGCGATCGAGTTGCGACGAAGCGGATCCGGCGGGTCGACGATGGACTCGAACTCGTTCCTGCAGGTCGTCGCAACGCGGTGTCCATATCTCGACCGCGGTCGCCTCTTCAACCAAGCCTGCCGTCGGATTGGACACACGCCGTCGACCGGTAGGCTTTCGCCGCTGTTGAGCGGAGCGCTGAGGGACCTGCATGACGAGGGTGCGCTCACGCTGCAGTTGGCCGGCGACTCCGCCGGCGCCGTCCTTCTCTCAGCCGAACCAACCCATTCGATGGGGTCGTTCACGTCGGTCATGATACCATCGGAGATCGTCTCGTGATCGACGGCCCACTCTACCGGATCTGCTGGACGGCGCAGCATGCGCGTTCGATCTTCGTGACTGAAGCGCTTGAGGGCGACGATGCGGTGTTTCTCGCCACCCACTCACCGATCAATGGCTTCGATCTCGCCGGTCGGGACGCGGCCGAATTCGCCTCTCCCGACGAACGCTCTGTTCTGGATACCCTTTCCGACCCGGAGCGGCGGCATGCGTTCTGCGTCGTCCAAGGGGAACCTGGCTCCGGGAAGTCCCATCTCATCAGATGGCTGTCGGTGAACTGGTCCCGCCCGTCGGACGTGAAACTTCTTCTGCGCCGCGCCGATGGCAGTCTCGAAGGCGCGCTGCGGCAGTTGCGCAACAGGCTTCCCGAAGAGTTCCACGAACTGTTCGAAGGGCTGGGGCAGCGGCAGAAGGCGTCACCGCAGGGACGCGCCAACATATTCCTGGCGACACTGGCCGCCACGCTGGAACCGGCACACTTCGACGATCGTGTCGGCGACGAGGAGTGGTGCGAGACCTTCGCACCTGCCGACGTCCTGAACCATGCCACCGTGCGGGCCAAATGGACGGGGCCAGGCAGGATCCTCGACCTTCTCGAGGGCGCAGGCGGCGGACGGAACTCGGCGACCGCTTCGTTCGACATATTCGACGTCCAGGAATTGGCGGAGATCGCGGGCCGCGCCAGTCCGGTGATCGGCGGCGCTGCGCGGGAACTGGTTCGACGCCTGCAGATCGAGGCGATCACGATCCGCCGCCATCGCGAGAACGATTGGCTCGCGGGCGAGTTGGCCGTCGAGGCTGCCTCAGAGTTGCAGACGACGATCGCGATGGTCGATGCACTCAACCGTCGGCGCAACGACGCCATCCAGAACGTGCTGGGCGTGTCGGCGCAGGGTCTGAAGACCCTCTTCAGAAAGGTGCGACAGGCACTCCAGTCGCGCGGGCAGCGCCTGATCCTCCTTCTCGAGGACATCACGAGCTGGGAGGGGCTCGACGACAGCTTGATCGACGTACTCGTCTTCAACGCGGACGTGCGCGGCGACGAGGCTGAAGCGGACGTCTGCCCGCTCATATCGGTCGTCGGCGTCACGCCGGCCTACTACGAGAAGCTCGCCGGCAACTACCGCCAGCGGATCACGCACGAACTCGTACTGGGACGATCGTCGGGCTCCCTTCAGGACGTGGCGAGCCTTAGGGAGACCGAGGACCGGCGGGCCTTCGCTGCACGATATCTGGCGGCGGTCCGCGCGGGCGTGCCGGCGCTCAACGCCTGGCTCGTCGGCCTGTCCGACGACCCCGACGCTCCGCCGCCCAACGTCTGCGATTCCTGCTTCGCCCGTCCGGGCTGCTTCAAGACCTTCGGCCACGTCGATGCTGTCGGTCTTTTCCCGTTCAACGCAGGCGCACTCGAACGCTTCTTCCTCGCCCTGAAGGAAAACGACGATGGGCAGACCTGGAGGACGCCGCGCGGCATTCTCCAGGCCGTGCTCAACCCGAATCTCGCGCAACCGGAGTTGATCGAGCAGGGTTCCTTTCCGAGCCCTATCGTCGAGACCTCTGCCCTGTCTCGCGATCGACGTTCCGAGATCGCAGTCTCTAACCGGTTGGGACAGATCATCGCGGTGCAGGTGGACGGCCTCCAGGAGCAGAGCCGCCTTCGCCGTGCGATCACCTACTGGGGGGAACCGGAGCGCTCGGAGACGTGGACCGTCGAGGGCGACGTGGTCTTCGCCGGCCTCTCAAAATCGATCTCGTCGGTTTTCAGGCTCCCGTGGCTAGGGGACGCGGTGGAGCGAACGGATGCTGCGAATGAGAGCTCGAAGACGGAGCGACCCGTCACGCCGGAGGGCGTAGACGGCGCGGAGGCGGACGGGACTGAGAAGGACCGGTCGGCGCAGGGGGACGGAAAGGTCGTCGATCCTGGCGGTTCGAAGAGCCAGTCGACGCCGACGAAGCCCCGGCCCGTTACCCCGCCCCGCCTGCGCCGGACCCGCACGCAGATCGAGCGGATGCGCGAGGAACTCCTGATATGGACCGCGGGCGGCAACCTCGAGAACGCGTCCGACTGGAACGCCATGCTCCACGAGTTCGTCGCGGGGTTCGACTTCCGTCACATTGGCATCCCGAAGCCCCTCTTCACCCGGGTGGTGACGTCCGAGATGGTCAAGCTGCAAGGCAGCACGTCGGGGGGACGGGATTATCTGACCATCCCTCCCGACGCCTGGGTGAGGAACGGCCTGGAGGCCCATCTCGACCTCAAGCTGAATGCGAAGATCACGGCCGGGGACGCAGCCTACGACAGGCGGAACATCGCACTCATGATGCGTCGGCTTCACGCGATGACGGAAGCCTACGTTCGCCGAAGGGTTCCGGCCGTCGAGGACGGAACCCGTTGGTCGCCGGCGTCGACCGCGGTCCAGGTGCTTCTTGCCCGGGCGTGGTTGCGCGGTTCCACGTCGGCGGACGCCCCCGTGATCGATCAGATCCAGGTTGTGCTGAGCGACGAGACGGAAGTCACCACGGACCCGGCTGCCCGCTGCACCCCTTGGCAGGAATGGCTGAACGCTACCGCAAAATGGCAGGACAAGCTGCGGGTGGACCTTCGTTCGATGGTCTCGCTGACGCTAAACGACGGCGCCGGCGGCGCCGGGCTGACCGACTCGAGCGAGTTGGCCGGCGCGGTCGAGAGGATGAGGGTAACCGGTCGAATGGACCCCGTCCCCGTCGCCGACGGCGGACTGCCTGAGAACTACCGCAAGCTCCGCGAGTTCGCCGAGCTATGGTCCAGTCGTCGTTTGGTCATCGAACGGACCGAGTTCGCGCAGGTCCGGAACCGCGCGATTGCGTTGGCGGCGCTTCTCCGAGGCCGTTCCATCGAGGCCCATCTCCAACGCCTGGACACTGCGATATCCCGCACGTCGACCCTTCTGACCAAAGAGGCGGTTGATCTCGTGTCCGCCTGGAATCAGTCCAGCGCCCGCATCGGGCCGAGACTGGAGGCGAAGACGGACGCTGTTGAGGACCTGATGTCCGCGTTCAAGGACCAGGACGAGATACCTGCGCGGTTCCCCGAACGGATGGCCTGGCTTGCGGACGCGCCGGTGCGGGAACTCGAGGATGCGCTCAATCTCGCCCAGCAAGGCGAGAAGCTCGTCACGGTGCTGCTTGACCACGCGGCGGATTGCGTCCGCGAGGCCCGGGGCATCGGTTCGCTTTCGGCGCTTAAGCAGATTGGGCAGACCCTGAAGAACGTCTCCGAGATCTCGGAAGTGGAGGCACCCGTTGAGTGATGCGCTGATCGAACTGGAGACGCTGCTCCAGGATCTGCCCGATGCTGTGGATAGGCGTCGCCTCGGCGAGGCGCTGAACAAGTCGCTGCAGGCGCTGCAGGGCGCCCCGCGCATGGCTGAACGCATCGGATCGCTTCTCGAGCTGTGCAGTACGCTCGGGTTTGAGTCCGATCCGCTGCAGCGGGAACTCGCCGTCGCCGTTCGTGAGGAATCCTGGGAGGTTGGCGAGGCGATAGCGGAGTCCGAGACCGAGGACAGTCTGCGGACGGCGGTGTGGAACTACGAGAAGAGCCTTGCGAACACCGTCGCAGCACTTGATCGTGCTCTGCGGCAGCACTGGCGGACGGTGGTTTCCGAACGCTTCCTGCCTCTAGTCGGACTGGGCGACCTCCTCGCGCGCATCGGCGCCTCGCCGGACTTCGGCCGACGGCTGGCTGCCTGCGGCCGGTCTGCCCAGTCCGTCGGAGACGGTGTCCCGAGCGTCGAACTGCTGGCGCGGGCGCGGTCCCTGTTGGCGGAACTCGCGAGCCTCCATCGCGAGCGCGGGGAGTCCATTGGGGAGGGGGCGGTTGGAATGTTCTTGAACGCCTTGGCGGAGGGTACGGCGACCCTTGCCATGATCGACGACGAGGTGCGCGAATGGCTGACGAGCAATCATGCGCTGGGTCGAATTCGCGTTTCACCAGCGTGATCGAGGAACCGCTCCAGTAGTCGCCGACTAACCGTCGACTGCATGAGCGAGTCCCCCATCATGTCGCTCGACTGGTGAACGCAGGCGCGGCATCCGTCCTGGCAGAGGGGAGTGCCCAGACGGTAGGCCTGATCCGCAAGTCGGGTATCCGGACTGAAGGCCTCCTCGGACGTGCCGTCCAGCCCCGAATACGCCTGATGCATCCTGGCGAGATGGGATGCCTGTCCTGACAGTGCGTCGGACACCGCGACGGTCGCGATCTCCCAGTCGGCGGCCGAGCGTCCGAAGCGAGCCTCCGCGCGGATTCGCACCGCCTCCAGGTCCGACGCGATGTCGTACAGCGCGAAGCTCTCGGTCTCGATCTCCTCGACACCGAAGAGGATCCGGTTGATCGCCGATGACAACGGCGCATCGGTATGCTGCGGGCTGACGTGACGCGCGATCTCGGTGAGTACCCGTGGGTCCCGGGGGTTCCTCGTCCGCCACGCCGCATGTTCTGCGCGTAGTTCCCAGAACCGCCGCAGGGCCGCGTCCTCGGCGGCGTTGGGACAATCGCGAAGGAAGCCTTCGCGCCACATGGTCGACAGGTCGGGCCATCTGTCGATCACGGCCCGGATCGTGCCGTCACCGCCGGCACCGGTCTCCGCCACCGTGATGACGTGATCGATTTCGCCGCCGAATTGTATCGGCAGCTTGGCGTGGGCGAAGAGTCGGTTCTCGTCGCCGGATCCCACGAAGGCGGTGAGGACCTTCATCCGCAACGCCAGGCCGTGCACGATCGTGCTCGCCAGGTACCGCCTCATCGCGGCCTCATCGCGAACTTCCGCGATCGCGGCTTTCATGAGATCCCGGAACTCCTCGCTTGCAAGAGCGTCCGCGGTTCGGGACACCCGCCGGAACGTCATGAGCGGATGCTGCCCGAGCAACTGGGCGCGGGTATCTTCGAAAAGCTGACCGAGTTTCGCCGGGTCCCAGTACTCGAGAAGACGCACGAGGCGTTTCCGTAGATCGGGATCTCCCGCGGCGGCGACGATTATGTCCGCTCCGCGCTTGGCTTCGTAGGCGTTGACTCCAAGTGCACGCGCCTGGCTCTCCACGAGATAGCGGGTGTACTGCGCGGACCGCCAGCGCCGTTCCCTTTCGTCGGACGACATCTCCGCCATGCAGGCGGAGACGACCTGATCGAGCGCCTCGGCGTCGATCTCCAACTGCAAGCCTTCGGTCGAGACCTGGTACCCGTGAAGCAGGGGCAACCCGTCCTCGGGATCCGCGAAGATCTGAGCGAACGCCTCCGGGTCCCTCTTGCGATCATCGTAGACCACCTCGGAATCCGCGCCCCAATAGACCCGCGCCACGTCCAGTCCTGATCCTTCGCGGTTTCCGCGCGCGATGAACGCCCTCGCCGATGACAGCGATCCGCCGATGCCGTCGACCGGAAGCGGCGCGGATCCTGCGGGATCCGTTGAGACGAGCAGGAACCCGTTCAGCGTGCCGCGACTGTCATGGCGGATCGTGGGGTCCCCGTCTTGTGCAGGACGTACCGGTGGCGAACGGTCGGTGGAGAAGCTCAGGTCGGGAAACCATGTGGCTCCCGCCATCCTGCCGAGCGGTTCGACGGTCACGGACACAGGCCTGCAGAGGTCGGTGTGGAGGCCGGACAGCATCTTTCTCACGTCCTGCGGGAGTTCGGCGAGCATCTGTTGGCTCGTTTCCCGCAGCGTGTACCGTTCGGCGGTCGCATAGTCCTCGGGCGCGAACCACGGCACGAGGCCGGGTTCCGGAGCTACCCAGTGCACGACCTGTGGGTTGTAGCGCCGCGTGGCGTTGCCGGGAGCAAGGGATGCGAACGCCAAGCTGACGTCCTCCTTCACGCCACCGAACACGTTGTGACCCTGGACGGTCAGCGACGGTAGATTGATCGTCTGGAAGAGCAGGTCGGGTGCCCAAGGCAACAGCCGGCGGAGTTCGCTCAGGTACCGGCGGCCGGACAGGTCGACACTGCCACGCGCAGCCCCCCAGAACGCAACCACGTCGTCCGTTCCGAACTCGGACCAGATGTTCGAGCCGAAGACGAACTCGACGAAACTTCCGGCGGCCAGCAGCGCATGAATCCTGATGTCGCCTCGCGGAAGCGCAGTTCCCGTTTCTCGCTCGTATCGTGCGAGTCCGTCGAGGACCGCCGACAGGACCTGGCCACGCCGGACGAACACGTTGTCCGGGTTCAACGGGGTTTCGAACCCGACGGGAGAGACCATCTCGTGAGGCCGTCTGAACCACCAACTGTCGCGAGGCGAGTAGATCGAGAGGGTGATCGCAGTGGTGGGGCGGTCGTCGGAGCCGCGGCCGCCCCGACCCTTACGCTGGACGAAACTCGCCAGGTTCTGCGGAGCATAGTGCTGGTAGACGAGCGTGATGTCCGGATCGTCGTAGCCGACTTCAAGCGAGGATGTCGCGAACACGACGTCTGCGGCCTTCACCGCGGCTTCGGCATCGCTGCCACTCCCCGAGTAGATCGGCGAGGGCGCGACCGCCATCGACTGCCCGAGTCTCAGAGGGCCGCGCGCGCCGCGCTGCCGGTCGTCCGTCGCCGCGAAGAACCAGCATTCGCCGTCTGCGAAGTGGCCGCAACCGACGGGTTCGCCGCAGCATTGGTTCTGCGGCATGCCGGTGGCGTCGTCCCCGTAGGTGACGGTGCGCAGTTGCGCGAGTTTCAGTTCCTGCTCGGCGTCCATGAAGGCGCCGTGCAGCCTTCGCATCTTGTCTATCGAATCGAAGAACACGAGGCTCCTGAAGCCGCCCTCGTCGCCGGTCCGTCGACGCATTCCGTGACCCAGGCACATTAGGGCCTGGATCGTCGTTGACGCTCCCGCGATGTCCGCACCTCTCGACTCGACCTCCGGCTGGATGAAGTAGAAGTACTCCCGACCTCGCGGACTCTTCCGGGCGTCCTCCGGTGCAGGCGCCACGACCGCGACGTCGTCACGTCCGATCAGGCGTCGCCAGGCCTTCGCCGGGTCGCCTATGGTCGCGCTCATCCCAATCGCGATCATGGGCCAACGCTTGGGATCGTTGACCTGCGACCGCGCTGCGAGACGCTGGAACGTGAGGCCGACCTGGGCCCCATGGACGTGCGTGTACAGATGGATCTCGTCGGCGACGAGCGCACGAGGAGGGGCGTAGCCCTCGTCGTCCCCGAATATCCGACCAGCCCTATGGTCGTGCATCCATTGATGGAGACTGTCAGTCGTAGGCAGGAAGAAAGTGGGCGGCTGCTCGCGGAGCTTCTCCTTCGAGCCGATCCAGCCGTCGTACTGCCATCCACAGCCCCGGCAATCGAGCCGATCAGCGCCGTCCTCCCCCTCGTCCGCCCGCAGGATCAGGTCCGCAGAACAGGCGGGACATGCGAAGAACGGAAAGACGAAGGCGTTCGGTCCCGCGGTTGGCCAACCCTCCTGATAGCCATGGCTCATGCCGGCGAAACGGTCGGGGACGTCGGCGACCTGCAGTCCCAAGGTGAGTGTCGGCATGGCCGGATCCCGCGAGCACGCGGCCAGGTAGTGAGCGAGCCGCTGTGCCTGGTTCGTTGCGAGGCGTACGCGCGGATAGGCGAAGATCGCGCGCGTGCCCGATATGCCGTCGATCCGATCGGCCATAGCGCACGCGATGATCGGCAGGGCGACCGCTTCGGTCTTGCCGGAACCGGTATCCGCCGAGATCGCGAACGTGGTGTCCCCTTCTCCGCGCCATGCAGCAGACAGCTTCGCAAAGCCCTCAGCCTGGAAACCGGCGATGCCGGGTTCGTCTCCCCAGAGGCGTTGCAGTGCGCCTTCGAGGCAGTCCAGCGCCCGAATCTGCGACTTCGAAGCGCCGGCAGCAGCCGCTGCGAACACACCGCGCAAGGGCACGCCGCGGTTAGGCTTCGCACGGTCGCGCAGTTCGACCTTTATGCTACGCACGAGGTACGGCCGTTGATGTGCGTCCTCGCTCCGGAAGCGTTGCTTCAGGTGCTTCAGTTCGCGGGCGACCTCGGCCATCCGCGATCGCACACGTCCGTCGTCGGCCAGCATCAGGTGACCGTGGGCCTGGACCCTGGCAAGACCGAGTGCGACTTCATCGGCTGGCTGGGCCGTCTTCGCTGTCAGTTCCGCGGCCGACGTCCATGCGTCGAAGATCCCGAAGTTTATTCGCGATGCTTCGATGTCCTCCAGTTTGTTCAGAAGAGCGAAGTCGGAGTCTTGTAGTACTGGAAGTGGTGGAAGTGCCACGTCCTCGGTGTAGTCGGGTTCGTCCTGAACCATCGTGACGGCGAACCCGTTTTTGACGGGGACGAAGGTCACCATGCCCTCCTGCTCGAGCGTGCGCAGGACATCCAGCAGTACGTCGCGTTCGTCTTCGCCCATCCAGGCAAAGCGTTCTCGAACGCGATCGTAGAACGCGTGCTTTCCGCTCTTGGCCTCCCTGACGACGAGGCCGATCCGCATGCGAACCGTGTCGATGTCGGCCTCGTATACGCGACGGCGCTCGTCGTACGGTCGTGCGACCCAGAAGGGACCGTTCTTCGAAGGCTTGTGCTGGAGTGCGATCCACCCGAAACCGTGCAGCAGGCGTGCCTCCGGGAACGGTTCGACCGAACGCGCCATAGCCGATTTGACCTTGGAAAGCGCGGCGTTGCCCCATTGGCTCTGGTTCGCGACCGACCGGATGGCGTCGAGGACGCCCTGGGCGGCGGGCGTCATGACCAGCGCGGAAGGCAGCAGGGCTGGATCCGGCGTGACGTCGACATCCACGTCTGCGTCGAAACCGCGGACGCGCAACTCGAACGGCACGCTGCGGCCCTGGGTGTCGTGGACCGTTCCTGACGTGAGGCTTGCGCAGGAGAACACGAACTCCCTGAGGAGCTCAGCCTTGTCCATCAATTCCTGATCGGCGGGCACGGTGTCGAGCAGCCGCCTGTTCACGAGCACGACGAGCTTGGTGCGCGCCCGGGTCGTAGCGACGTTAAGCCGTTCTGGTGAGAAGATGAACTCGCCCTCGGTGAGGGCGAACTCGGCATCCGCAACGCAGTACGAGAGGATGACCGCCTCGCGCTCCTTGCCTTGTATCCGGTCGACGGTCTCGACGAAGGCGCCGCTCCTGATCTCGTTCGGCAATGCTGCCCGGATGGCCGCGTTCTGAGCCCTGTGAGGGCTGACGATTGCCAGCCGCTCTGACCAGAAGTCGCTTGGCGGGCCTCCCGGCACGGTCTCTCCGGCGAGCCTCTCGGCGAGTTGTCCGGCGATCCGGGTGGCGATCTGCACCTCGAACGGGTTCACGGTTGCGGCAGTCGGCCCGTCGTGGAGTATCACCACCAGTGGTATCTCGGGATCGAGTGCCACCCTCGAGATCAGATCGAGCCCGGTGCGCCAGTCGTCCTTGAGTTGCAGGCGGTCCTCTATGGACTGCGACACGTATCGCCCCGTGTAAAAGGTCTTTTCCGGAAAGACGGTCAGGGGCCCGTTCAGACGGAAGGTCTCCTCCAACCTGAATTCCGGAGCGCCGACCGACTTCATGAACGCGTAGAGCGATCCTCCGAGTTCACGCCCTTCCAGTTTTATCGGTTTTCCGGCCCGGATCGGCGGCAACTGCTTGTCGTCTCCGGCGACGACGATGCGGCCGTCCGGGGCCAGGCCTGCAAGCGCCATCAGGCCTTGGCCAAGGACCAGCTGCGATGCCTCGTCGATGCAGACCAGGTCGAAGAGGGGCGCGGTCGGTCCGTCCGTACCGGCGACCGCGTTCTTCGTGAGAAGCCGGTAGAGCGACCAGACCGTCATGCCGATGACGCGCTCACCTTCGGCGAGCGCGTCCATCACGTCACGGCCGTCGTCTCGGCCGACCACGTCGATCCCCGCTGCCAGTCCGGTCGCCGGCGGCGGTCCGAAGTAGATTGGGCGTGGAGCAAGAGGATCGTGGAGCGCCTGACGGGCGGCCACCGCGTCCAGGACGTTGCCGACCGCGTTCCTCGTGAATGCGGCGACCAGCGTTCGCGCCTGAAGTTGGGTCGGTCGTCTGGCGGCGCCGAAACCGGCTATGATCCACGAAAGGAGGTGCGTCTTGCCAGTACCCGGCGGACCGAGGATGAGCCCGGCCCGCTTGTCCGCGAGGCCTCGCCACGCGTCCTCCTGAGCCGGACGCAGCGAACGGTCGCCGGTCGCCTCGATCGACGGCCGTGCGAAGTCGTCGAGGCCCCTTAGCCAGAGATCGGGATCCGTCGCCGATGAGATGAAGAGTTCCGGCGTACGCAGGAACATTATGACTTCGTCGCGCACGCTCATGCGGCATCTCCCGCTGCGAGGAAGCTGAGATAGGCGTCGGCCTTTGCGGAATTGAAGTCGACGAACGTCTGGTCGAGCCACCATCCGGTCTGCTCCGCGCTCCGCCGGGCGTCCTGGAACGTCCTTCCGTTGAACACGCCGTTCCGCATCCCCAATCTGATGACGTTCGGTTGGTCGAAGGCGCGCGGTTCCAACAGGTCGCATGAGAGGCCCGACCAGAGGCCCGGCTCGAGTAGAAGGTCGGGACTGCCGTCGCTTACGACCATGCCCATGCCGCTCGATCGAATTTCGACGTCCTTCGCCTCGGCCGATACGAGGAACTTCAGGAAGGTGTAGCGGCCTTTCGTGGAGACCTCGTCCAGCCTCATCGGTCCAATGGCGTATCCGCCATCGCGACGCGTTCGCCCTGGTTGGGCGAGCCTGATCAGCGTTTGCAGCATCCCAGAGCGGTTCTCGAGCAGTTCGAGCGCCTTCAACACGTCGAGATCACCAGCATCGATCGGATCGAACGTGGCTTGGAAGCGGAACGGGCGTTTGTTCAGGCGAAGCATGGGCTTGCCGCCGGACGCAAGCCGGGTCGCATGTTCGGCGCGCAGCCATTCCGCGATCGCCTTCGTGGCTTGCAGTCGCGCGAGAACGTCCGAGCGCACCTGTTCGGCATCCACATGCCCGGGGCGGCCTTCCCGCAGGTTGCGACTGATCTCCAGGGACAGCAGGGCCGAGAAGGGTCGGCTGAACTCCTCCGATGGTTCGTACGCCGTGGCGATCCTTCCAGCAGTGCGTAGGACCTGGGTCACTTGGCGTAGGTCGTGTGAGACGGTCACCGGAAGGGCGTGGAGTTGCTCGACGACGTTGCGGATCGCGGTGGCGGGCAGATGGTGCATACCCTTGAACTCCGGTTCCGGCACGAGGTCGTCCGGCGGGAAGAGGCGGACCATGTTGAGTAGCCCGCCTCTGATCCGAGGATCGTCCAAGTGTCGGCTTATCGCGTTCTGCAGCGCATTGGCCTCCGTCGATTCGTAGATGAAGATGTGGGAATGGATCGCCGCCGCGTCGCCCGCGTCGAGGCCCTCGTTCCGATCGTGAACTGCCTGCAGGTCCGTCAGCAGGGCCGTGAAGACCCTGACCATCGCATCGGCCTCTGCGGTTCTGCTGGGAGATGCCAGCACCTCGACGAGGTGATGTTCGGTACCGCCCTCGTTGTACAGGTAGCCGATGGTCGCCAACCCGTCGTCTACCGGGTCGTAGTCCGCCACGATGTAGATCGACGCGTCGGTGCGCGCCGGCATCAGGAATGTCTGACTTTCTGTCCCGGGGCCCGGTTCGCCGGTGGCCAAGGCCTTGGCCCGCGCGATGAGTTGATCTGCGCGACGTGACAGCGCCCAGCCGGCGCCATCCGCCTTACGAAGACCTTCCCCCTGCGTGGCGAGGTCCGCAACTGTGAATATGTTGTGGCGGTTCAGCGTCCGCTTGCTCTCATGGGAAAGTCCGGCGACCGCCGAGACGTCGCGCCGATCCGGTCCGCGCTCCGCGTCCACGTCACGCATGCAGTGGGTAAGGTACGAGCATTGCTCGCATTTGAAGTAGACGTGGAAGAAGGTCTGGTCCCGTTGCGCCGAGACCTCCTTTGCCGCGATCTGCGGAAGGATGTTCCGAGCGAATTCGTCCACGACGCGCTCATATGGTTTCAGGGAGAACGCCTCGTCTTCGTACTCTTCGCCCTCGGCGTCTCCGTCATCGGGTATGCGCCATATCTCGCCGTTGCGGGCCACGCGTCCGGGCACCTTCAATTCCTTCAGCACCGCGTCGAGAAGCAACGCGTAGAAGGCGACCTGGGTCTTGTGGAAGGCCCGCGCCACCCTCGTTGCCTTGATGTCGATCACGGTGAAGACGGGGATACCGTCGACGTAGTCCCGTCGGATGAGATCGGCGAACGTCCGTCGGAGCGAAATGTCGGGCTGCCCGATCAGGAAGTCGGGCCGCTGCGTCGGACGCAGGTTGACCTGCGCGGCGTATTGAGCCGAGCCACGGCCCTCGAAGAAGGCAGCGGCCATGTGCTCGGAGAGCGCCTCCTCGTGCGGAGCCTTTAGAAGGACGCCATGCGAACGCGCGAGGTTTGCGACGACGCGGTTCTCGTACTGGACGCCCAGTACCGCCCAGCGTTTTTCTCGATGATCGTTGCTGACGGGTATTGCGGCGAGCTCGGCCGGGTTCATCATCTCGTACCGCGTCTTGCGTTCGCACCTGTACTGAAACCACGATTTTATGGTCGAGCCGCTGAGCCCCATCGACATTCAACATACTCCAGAGCGTTACAGGCGGCACAGATGATGACCCCGGACGCGTAATCACGCGGTTCCGGTCCAACGCCAACAGTAGACTGCAATTTCACCGCGATATCGCACGGATTACGTTCCATCTCCCGAGAACGCACCCCGATCCGAGCAATCCGCGGGTTGCGGCAGGCGCTCTCGACGTGCAGAGCATTCAGATGTTGTCGCTAACCACCCTTAGGGCAACTGACATACCGCGTCCGGCCACGGCGAACCAAGAGATGTCGTGTTCCGTTGTCATGCTGGACTCGCAAGGCCGGTGAGAAACTTAGTAGGCTTGGAAAGTCCCTGGGTGGCATCGTCGTTCGGTGAAGCGCTGCTGTTCCAGTTGCTAAGATATCATCGTGAATTGCCGCTGTTGGTGGAAAGCGTTGACCGCTTGGGGGTGTCGCTTTGCGGCAGGAGTGATGATTTGGCCGATTTCTATGTTGGCTCGACCGTCATGAACATTCACATGCGTTTAGTGAAACTTGCGGTCGACATTCGAGAAGAGCGTGAGCGCCTCGATGATCAGATCGCTCTGTTTCGTGTGAGAGCGGCTGCACAACTCGGACTGTCTCATTTGACCTATGGAGCTGACCTGGACGATCTTGCGAGGCTTGCTATCCGATGCGCGGAAATGAGTGCGCGGGACGGCGTACCACCAAACATGACCCAAGCAGCTGCAATTGAAACGGCGGGTCGCTGTTACAGCTGCGGACTCTACTTTACTGACGAAGATGAACTTGGCCCGCTAGTCCGCACCGGCGACCATGTTTGGCCGGCATCTTTGGGTGGTGATACGGTCCTGTCGAATATGCTTCCAGCATGCGGACGTTGTAACAGCGCAAAACAGCATATGGCGGTTTGGCAGATGTGTTGGCTGCAACCGGAGGTCTACTCCTACTCGAAGTGGTCACGAGCGTCAGTCATCATGGCAAATGCGGTCAAGATGGCGCTGCATACACGCGCAGCCTTCGATCACGCACACGTGGCCGGCAGCACTCTCAAGACTGCCTTTTTGGCAATCGGTGCTCGCGAGAGTGTGGAGGTAATCGATGACGACTCCTCGATCGATTTCTTCAACATGAGAGTGCACTCCCCGAAAAGTTCACCGACGGATTGGAATATCAGTGGCTAGTTTTACCTACCCGGCATTTCAGATCGACCAGCGCTCCAATGGGCAGGCGCCGACATTTTGCCTGTTTAGCGCGCCTGTAGGAGAAATAAGTAAGTGGGCGGATGTGGATCGTCTCGGACCCGACGCCCCACGCGGGGTGCAGCGCGAACCGGTACCCAGCCGTATATCCAGTATTCGACGGTTTTTTGATCGTGACGTACTCAACACCATTCCCACGGCGATCGTTATCGCCGTACGAGGCGGGGTCCTTACCCCTCGGCCGGGGTGTGCGGCGCACGACCTAGTGATCGAGGTAGCGGATGGTGTTCAACGGCCTGGCCTGATCATTGACGGCCAGCATCGACTGCGCGGAATGGAGCGTTTCTCCGTGGACATGCCGGCGCCGGTCGTTGCCATTCTGGATCCAGACGACCTCGAGATGGCGTTTCAGTTCCTGGTCATTAACAACAAGGCGGCAAGAGTTCCGCGAGATCACATCCGAGCATTGGCTCTCAACTATGACGCAGAGTTCCTTACTCGTCGGTTGGAATCGGCGCGGTTGTCGCTGAACGAGAACTTGAGTTCGGTTGGTGTAATGGATGAGGACGAGGAAAGTCCGTTTCAGGGTATGATCGCATGGCCCAACAACCCGAAAGCCGAGCGAATCATTACGCCGTCTGCGATTGAAACGATGGCAGGGAACGCCAGGGCCGTCGGCTTTCGGGAACTTGAAGATGCCGATACTTTGAACGCGTTCCTCTTTGCAATGTGGAACAAGGTGAAGGTCGAGTGGGAAAACGTGTTCAATAAAGACACTCACCTTCTTGAGAAGGTCGGGCTGATCTGTCTCACTCAATACATCTGTGAAAATCTTCGTAGTTGGGCGCTAAATCCAAGGACCCCAATCAACGTAGGAGATCCGGAAGACGTGAGTGTCAACACAGGGCATGTACTGTCCACCCTTACGCCCGAATTCTTTTCAGCGAAATGGTCGAGTACGAGTTACGACACGAGAGCCGGTCGCGATCAGGTCATGAAAGCCCTTGAGACCATATCCTACAATATGAACAATAAGGAACCTTGGTACCAAGGCGTTCAAATGATCGACCGCTCTTGGCTTGAGGACCAACTTCACGCGGCGGGACCTGCTATCCTGGGAGATTAAGTTAACGCCGAACCAGTTCTGCTCGTTCGTTGATTAATGTATTTGGCGTATCCGACTGCTCTAAGCTCGCATGCGGGACAGGCATCACATCCGTATCCCCACGGGTGATGGTGCTCGTGGTCGCCCTGATAGCAGGTGTGGGTGTCGTCCCGGACGATCTCGACGAACCGCTCGCCTCCGAGCTTCTCTGCGAGCAGCCATGTCTCCGCCTTGTCGATCCACATGAGGGGCGTGTGCAGGACGAACCGCGTCTCCATGCCGAGGTTGAGCGCGACCTGCATCGCCTTGATGGTATCGTCCCGGCAGTCGGGGTAGCCGGAATAGTCGGTCTCGCAGACGCCGGTCACGAGATGCTTCGCTCCGCGGCGATACGCCACCGCGGCCGCGAACGTGAGGAATATCAGGTTGCGGCCGGGTACGAACGTGTTCGGCAGTCCGTTCTCCTGCATCGATATTCCGACGTCCTTTGTGAGGGCCGTCTCACTGATCTCACCGAGTACCTTCATGTCGATCATGTGGTCGTCGCCTAGCCGACCGGCCCAATCTGGGTACTCGCTGCGGATCCTCGCAAGCACGGTCGGCCTGACGTCGAGTTCGACGCGGTGCCTCTGACCATAGTCGAACCCGACGGTCTCTACGCGATCGTACCGATCGAGTGCCCAGGCGAGGCAGGTCGTGGAATCCTGGCCACCGGAGAACAGGACCAGCGCAGTCTTGTCGTCGAGCATTCTAACCTCCGAAATAGCTGCAGGCGTCGCCGCTCGAGTCCCGGTAGACGGAGACCCGCGCAAGACCGGGACAATCGTTCTCAAGTTTGCGCCAGACCCAGGCCGAGAGATTCTCCAGCGTGGCAGGACCAAGACCGCCGACTTCATCCAGGAATCGATGGTCGAGATCGTATCGTGCGCCCTCGAGCGCGCGTTCGAAGTGTCCCAGATCGATGACCATCCCGGTCACCGGGTCCGCTGGACCGCGCACGATGACTTCCGCCCGGTACGAATGGCCGTGGATGCGGCGACTCGAGTCGGCATCGATATCGCGCTGAAGCGTGTGCGCAGCGTCGAAGCGGAACTGTTTGCTGAGTTCGAACATCACTGGATCCCGAGGTGCTTGTGGGTTTGAAGGGTGAGCCTCCACGCTGGGTTCGCCATGCAGTATTCGACGGCCGCGGCGGTGTTCCGCTCGCCCCTCGGGCCGTCCAGAGGCTGAAGCATCAGGTGGTCGAAGGCCAGGTGCTCCACGTCCCTCGGTGACAGCGTGGGATGGGGATAGACGAGCTTCAGTTCGTCGCCGCGGGTCGTTGCGAACGGGGGCGCGGTCTTCGGGCTTACGCACAACCAGTCGATGCCCGCCGGCGGCGCGATGGTTCCGTTCGTCTCCACTGCGACCTCGAAGCGTTCTTCATGCAGTGCTTCGATCAGGGGCTCGTCGACCTGGAGCAGCGGTTCCCCGCCCGTCAGGACGACGAGACGTCGGCCACCACTACCACCTGCCCAGGCATTGGCGATCGCGCGCGCGAGGTCGGCCGGTGTTGTGAACCGGCCCCCGCCGCCGCCGTCCACGCCGACGAAGTCGGTATCGCAGAAGGTGCAGACGGCTGAACTGCGGTCCTTTTCGCGGCCGGACCACAGGTTGCAGCCTGCGAACCGGCAGAACACGGCCGCACGGCCGGCGTTTCGGCCCTCGCCCTGCAGGGTGTAGAAGATCTCCTTGACTGAGTACGTCATGGGGTCATGCTGCCTTTACGTCTCGGCGGACCTGCGCACGCTTCAGTTCCTTGACCAGGTACATCGAAAGCTGCCGCACGTCGGCGGGCACGTTCTGCAGCCCGTTCCAGCGTCTCACCTCGCTGTCGAACTTCCATTCCCCCTCGCTCCAGGCGGTGCGGCCCTTCAGGAGGCTAAGCCCGCGTGCGAACGACTCTCGGTCCTCGGCACCCTCCGAGGAATGGAGTTCCTCCATCACGTACCCCATCGCGACGATGCCGGCTCCGTGGAGGAGACGCGACGTCTTGGGGTTCTTGCCGTCCCAGTCGGACGCGAACACGTGCCGGACTGCGTGGAAGAACTCGCTGATGATGGTGGCCCCCCGATCCAGCAGCAGTT
Organism: Sphingomonas faeni; assembly: GCF_040407495.1. Classification (GTDB taxonomy): domain Bacteria; phylum Pseudomonadota; class Alphaproteobacteria; order Sphingomonadales; family Sphingomonadaceae; genus Sphingomonas; species Sphingomonas faeni_D. The sequence continues at coordinate 87,513 of NZ_JAPZPP010000004.1, forward strand.
TGTCGTCGTTCGCATAGAGGCGCAGGGCGCCGTCGGTGATCGAGTTCATGATGACGCGCTGGAGCACCGTGTCGCGGATGATGCCCTTGGGGTTCGTCTGCTGTCGGATCAGCGCGCGGAGCGAGGACGACGACCCGTAGTTCAGCGCTTCCGTGAGCAACGCCGCCTGACTTCGGCTGGACATGCGGTAGGGCAGGTCACTCACCTGTGGTAGGAGTTCGTATACCAGCGCCTTGGGAAGCGGACGGGTGTTGTTGATCAGGATGAACTGCTTCTGCAGTTCCTCCATGCCTTCACACAGGAAACCCGACACGAGGACCTCGAAATCCGATCCAGGAATTTCGGAGAGGGCCGTGAAGCGCTGTTGGCCGTCGACGATCAACCCTGGTTCCTTGGCGTCCAGATCGATCGTCAGTCTGCCCAGCCCGGAACTCGTGCCATCCTCGAGGGTCAGGGGCGCGAGCGTTGCCCCGCTGGTGAAGGCGACCACGATCGGATTCGGGAGGATGGCGTTCGGCTTGACGAGGTAGTCACGGATTTCGCGGATGTGGTTGGCGATCTGAGGACGCTGGAAACCGAGAAGCGTGCCTGCCTCGTCCCGGCCGGCGCGCTGCACCTGAGCGAACTTCGCGATGTCCGATGCGCGCGCGGCGAACGTGAAGACCCTGGTCTCCACACTCTGTCGCGGTAGGACGACGTTGAATTCGAGAGTGTTGGTCATGCTGGCTGTGCCCGGAAATCTTTGAGATGCGAGTGGAAGACATGCAGGTTGTGCATGCCGCGACGTTTGTTGCGATTTGAATTTCTGAAGATCAGCGTCTCGACCCCGCCCTCCCGGCAGACCCGACAGTTGCAAGTCTCCCATGGCCTATCCTGGAGCGTGCGATGGTAGATGCCGCGTTGCCGGGCCAGCGCGATCCCTCGCTGCACGGCGGATGGTTCGTCCGCCCAGTTCAGCTGGTCCCAGTATGCCATTACGGCATCCAGCGCGGTCTCCAGGCAGGTGGATTGCGCTGCCAGACCGCGAACCGCGTCGAGCGCCAGCCCTTCAAGCAGTTTGATCTGCTCCTGGTTCACGCTTCCCTTCATCGCCTTGACCTTCAGGCGATTGTTCTCGGTCGCCTGCGGGATCCTGATGGCGGTGTAGTAGTCGAGCTCGCCCGTATCGCTTCTGACCCAGTAGTTCTTTCGTGCGTCCTTGAACGCCCGCACGAGTGGCGACGTCGTGTCGAAACTCGCCACGCCGTGCTTCTCGATGTTGGCCAGATGCTCGATCTTGCCGAAGCCGAGCACGTGCAGCTTCACGTGCGGCGGAATGGCGCCGCGTATGGCTGCCAAGGCTCGGCAGAGGTTGTCGATCTTGAGCGGCACGGTGCCGCCGACAGCGAGATAGTCGTATCCCATCTTTGCCAGCGATGCAGCGGAGTCCGCCATGCTGGAAGCGGACCAGCCCTGGATGACGCCCATGGGCGTGAAGCCGGGGCCCAGGCGTTTCGCATCCGCCTTGAACTCGGCAGCATACTCCAAGGTCACTTCGTATCTCGCGCGAACCTCCGGCGGCACGTCCGCCATCGCCCTGTCTGTGCCGGCGGCGTCGAAGTCGAAGATCAGATGGTCGGGTGAGCAGCCGTGGGTGAAGCCTCCGTCGGCATAGAACTCGACCGTATCGCTCGCCCGGTACGGAGGCTCCGCCATGTTTCGATACGTGAAGGCTCCGCAATCGCCCATCATCATGCTGTCTGGAAACCGCTCCAGGGGGTAGCGCAGGAATTTGCGCGCGCCTTCCCGCCGGAACCGCATGCCCTGCGCCTCCGTGTACTTCCCGCCTATCTGTCCGCCGCCCACGATCCCTCGGGAAACGAGTATGCCGTCGTAGGGCACGTCATCGAGAAACTCGTGGGGGAACTCGTCGTCCCTGTGAACGACGCGGCCGGCACCGTTCCGATCCGCCACGAAGTCATAGGCGGGATCGACGAAGTCCAGACTGTCGGCGAACACAAATTTCAAAGTGCGATGCTCCGGTGGGCGCAGGGTCCGGTGGGCGGACGCCGCGCAAAGTTGTTCTGGTCGGTCGGGATCATGTTGAAAGGCCCTGCAAGGCAGCGGCTTGGTGATACAGTCTGGTGAACCGACGCTGTTCGCAGGCGACGCCGTCGACGTCTCTCAGTCTGCGGAGGATCCGGCCGATGCCCTTTTCCGTCCGAAGGTGTTTGGAGATCGCGGCGACGATGTCGGCGTCTGTCATTCGCGGACGGTCTATCCTGTCGGGATGCCGGTGCCGCCTGAGGATCGACAGCACCCGTTCACGATCATCGCGTCGGTCGCCGCACTGAACCTTCTCGGCGAAATGGCTTAGCGCGCGCTGCGCGAAATCCGTTCGGGTGCCGCGTAGGATCCTGTCCAGGCGCTCGTCGTACGGCATCACGCTCTGCGCCAGGTCCGAAGGAAGTATTGCTGGAAGGGCCAGGCCGAAGAGGCGCAGACGTTCCTTGTGGGCGTCTGGCAGCGCGATGAGGTCGCCCAGGATCATCTCCGCGTATGCGCGCGTGAGAGCGATCAGTACGGGCCCCTCGCCGCTGAACGCCTCTGTCCAGTCGATGGAGAATGCGCTCGACCGCACCGCGGTCCACCAGCTTTGCGGATCGAACGCGTCGATCGATCTGGCGCGGATGGCATCTGCGCCGTGTGGGCCTACGGTCACGCCGTAGCTTGGCACGGAGCGGTCCGCGTCCACGAGGCCGAGGCCGGCGGAGATCACATAGAGGCGAGCTCCACTTGAGGTCGCGGCGCTGGCGCCCAGCGCGAAGCCCCGTCCCATGTACAACTGCTTCGCAGGCATTTGATGGGGCAGGCCGCTCAGGCGCTCGATCCACGCATCTTCCAGCGCGGACTGGCTGGAACGAGACAGGGAAAGCGCTCTAGCGCTCGCATGCGGCGTTACGCGTTTCCGGCTGGCGCAAGGTACGACGATGGCTGCTGGACCAGCGCTGCTCATCAGTTTTCCCTTCAAATAAAGTCGTTTAACTAGCCTTGGCCTGCACGTCCTGCCGTAGCGACGAGATGCTCTTGGGTCCGTCGAACAGCTACAGGCGGAAGCGAATCTCGTCAATACGCCAATTGCGTTCCCGGATGGATGCGTCGGTTCGACCGGCGGGTGCGATATGGTTCACCCAGGAACCGCACGGGTCGGTTTAAACCGATCGAACTGCGGCCCTACGGCGGGCGGGCCGTCGGAGGTCGCGATCACTCGGGTGACCAGGCGCTCTGCAGGTCCGTCCGACGACCCGAGTCCGGACCGACGACCACGCGGACCAATGCGCGGCAGAATGGCGACCCAACGTATCCGCACCGGTCATGCCATGATGCCGTCGTCGCCTTTCCAGGTGACCAGAACCGAAACTCCGAACGCTCATCCAGTCGTAAAGGGACGCGGTCATCGCGGCCCCGACCGTCACGGCGTCCGCCGGGATCAGTCGCGAATGGGAACGCGCCTTCCGCCCTCGACCGAGGCATGAACCGGCCATCCGCGATGCCGGGCATCCGACGCGTCCATGCTCATGACGCTCGATCGTCAGCGGTACATCCCGTCGGAAGATATGCCGCTCTTGTCGGGCAGCGACGTGCTGTGCTCTTGTTCGCTACGCTTCTCGCGAAAATCTTACGGAAAGTTCGGTAGAATGGCTGTCACGGCGCATCCTGTCTTGGCAGCGCGAGCAGGCACGGTCCTGTCTTGGCTACCCGATGTCGCACTACAACCCCTCGCGACGGCGCTTGCGCCCGCGATCGCGTTGGTCGGCGTCCTGGTGGCCGCTCGATTGCTGTATCGGTCCACGGTCGGTGTGGCTCGCAGAAATCTCCTCGTCGGAACGGTCACCACCGAGCGCGCGACCTGGCGGTCGGAAATGCGCACCAAGGTGTCGCGACTGGTCTTGATCGCTCGCTCGATGCCTGCAAGCCCTACCCGTCAAGACCTGGCCCGCTTCGATCGCGTCCGGGTGGAGGTGCGGCTTCGCCTTAATCCCAGTCTGAAGCCGGCCGATCTCCTGGATCAGCAGATTCTGGCGGCGTTGAAGTCTCTCCGCGATGCACTGGTCGAAGGCGAACAGGTGCGGATCGACGGTCATATCGAAACCATAGAATGCAAAGTCCAAGAACTTCTGAAGAAAGAATGGACCAAGTCGAAGGACGAGGCCAGGACTGGCGAGCTAAGTTTATCGGAACGCAGCGCGTGACGAGACCGACTTGTCAGCGATACTCGATTGATGGAGTGACCGGCTCAGTTTGAGGTATAATCCACCAACGATCCGAAACGCTTGAGCGGATGTTTAAATGCATCTCACGGCAGGAGGGTGCTGAGGAGAGAACTAGTCGAGGAACAGTTCCGATCGAAATAGCGAGCCGATCGTCATGGACGCCGAGCGCTCGTCCCCCTTCACCACGTTCCGTCCTACAGCCTCGGTCCAGTCGGCATCCGCCTGGCTCAATGGTTCTTCGATTGTGGGGCGCGCGCGAAGGTACGAGAGAACTCGAGCACTGACGCCCTGCCGTACGATCACGCGGCGGACGGGCCCGTCATCGATCTGAATCGGTCGGGGTAGCTCGAAGACCCGTTCCCGCCCTCGGTAGCCGCCGTCGCCCGCGAATACCGTCGCCTCCCCGGCAGCGAGGTCGAGTTCCTCGCGCGCACGGAAGTCGCGCTCCTCGACCCCTTCCCTGCGAATTTCCTCGGACCGCTTGGACTGCTGACGTACGGAGTACGGGAATCTCCCGAGCGGGGACGCTGTGGCCTCCGCAGTAGTCTCGAAACCAGCCAGCCTCAGCGCTTTCGACATGACTCCACGCGTCACCGCATCGTCCGCAGCCTCCATTTGCCTGGCCGCTATCTTGAACGGTTCTTCAGGCTCAGGGTCGATTACCGTCAAGAGGCTTGGAAACTTACCCTGCTGCACGCCTATCGAAAGGCCGCATACGAGGCGCTGTCCGACGTGTCCGCGCGGGAAGACGATGGAGCGCTTCTGCGCTACCCCGCCGGTTGCCAAAGGCCACGGATCTCCAAGTTGGTTTCGTGAGTAATCGTGCCCCGACTGGGTCCCCTTGCACTCGACGACGTGCCACACCCCGTTCGTGTCGCGTCCAACGAAGTCTGGAGTCTTGTTGGGCCCGCGCTTGGCCGTCCGATTGGCGGTGGCGTCGACGTCCGCAGCGAACCTCTGCATGAAGTATCGCCCGTCGCACACGCGATCGAGCGACAGCCGCTCGCTAAGCCACAGCATCGGCACGCCCATGCCGAAATCGTCGCTCAGGATCGTCTTCTGATGCGCATCCAGATCCGCGAAATTGCGGGTCAGGCGCATGTCTGAGTCGGAGGTGACGGCGGCGAAGTAGCGGACCCAGGCCCAGAACTCACTGAGGGATACGCCGGTCGAAGACGTCGGCGTCGTCAGGTACCCTAGGAATAGGAGCATGGCCGGTATGTTCAGATCGTAGTTTGCAAGACCTTTATGGAAGGTGGCCGGGAACGCAGGGAGCTTTCCCTTGGCGGGCCAGGTGTCCTTGCGGACGTGAACGTTCAGGGTGCGATTCAAATCCTTGTCTCCAGAACAGTTCGTGGCTCGATGACGTTGCTACATACCGCATGGTGCATTTGGCTTTAGGATTACACCAGCAAGGCCCGAGAACCGGTCCTGCGCAATGCGTCATAAAGCAGCTCCGTGTCAGGCGATCCGACGTTGAAAGGCGCCCCGCCTGACTGCGAACCTGGCAGCGTTCGCTGACCATGACGTGGAATTCACTTTAGATTTGGAACAGCGGCTTGCAGACCGATCGGATGTCGCACGAAACCGAACAAGATTCCGTGGCGCGCGCGTCGGCCTTGATGCGGGACGCCCTGCTGCTTCTCGATGCTTCGGGGCTGACCTTGGCGGCGACTCATCTCGAGCAGGCGCTACACCTTGCGACAAGCGAACTGGCAAGGCACGGATCGGGAGATCCATTGCCTCCGCACGCGATGGTGACGTCTCCAGCGTAGGCGTGAACGCTTTACCGGGGGTCCTATCGGACGCCGAACCCCGCCCGGCTTTCCTGACCGTCATCGCCGCGCTCGCGACCAGCGAGCACGTTCTCCAACTCGGCAAGTGTATGCGGGACGTCGATATGGTTCGCTCCGAGGAAGAGGCGGGCACCTTCGTCCTGCGCGACTGCGTGGGTCATCTTGTCGATGTCGACCAGCGCCTTTCCCGCGGGAATCATCTCGATCTGAACGAAGCGCATCGTCTTCTCCTTGGGTATTCGTTTCGTGCACAACGCACGACGGCCACGTTCTCCACCTGAGCCGGGCGCATGCAGTCCATTGTGCTGATAGGCTCGCTGCGCTTCGTGCTGCAGAGGCGATGCCTTTGCGCTATGTACTCTTGGCAGGCCACGGGATGGCGCTACGTCAGACTACTTACGGAGAGGGACAGATGTCCGATCGCAGCGTGCGTTTCGAACTCGGCGACTATCACTGGGTTTACGAGCGAGAGAGCGTCGGCTTCGTGGGAACGACCGACCTTGGCGAGGTCGAGTTTCTGATCACGAGCGCCGCGCTTGCCGAACTGCTGAGCCCGGACCTCGAGATCGTCGATGCGGACACCGCCCTGGAGGTTTTCATCGAGTTCGAGAGCGACATCCACCGAATCGCCCAGCGGGAGTTCGTCAGACGTCTGGGTGGGGAACCGCCCATCCTTCTGACCGAGGCAGACGTAGAGATGCATTGAACGGTCTTCGGCACGGGTCAGGGCGCATCCGGCGCTGGCGCCGTGGCATCGACACGTCCCATCAAAGGGGGCATCCCTCCGCAGACATGTATCCCTACTCCCTCCCTGTCGGGCGGATGGCGTGGCCCCGGTAGCTCCCTCTCGCTGTCGCTGGGCGCAGAACGACCCGCTGCTCGCATTCTATCACGACGCGGAATGGGGCGTGCCGGAGCATGACCCGCGCGCGTTGTGGGAAAAGTTGATGCTGGACGGCTTCCAGGCGGGGCTCGCGTGGATCACGATCCTTCGCAAGCGCGACGCGTTCCGGCTGGCGTTTTCAGGTTTCGATCCCGAACAGGTGGCCGACTTCGACGAGGCCAGGGTGTCCTCCCTGCTCACGGACAGCGGGATCGTGCGTTCCAGGGCAAAGATCGAGGCGACCATCGGCAACGCCCGTGCCTATCTCGCGATGAGCGCCTCGGGCGAGGATTTCTCGCAATTCGCGTGGGGCTTCGTCGGCGGTGCGCCGATCATCGGCGATGGTCACAAGGCACTCGTCCGGTCGGCGGCATCCGAAGCGCTATCCGTCGCGCTGAAGAAGCGCGGGTTCAAGTTCGTCGGTCCCGTGATCGTCTATGCATGGATGCAGGCCTGTGGCCTCGTTGACGACCACGAGGCGCAATGCTTTCGACGACAGGTGGCATGACGCCCGCGGCGCACGAGGCGAGCGGAGGCGGGCAGTCCCCGACGGAACCGGTCGGTTCCGTTCGTCATCCGGGCTGGACCGTCGCTGCCACGATGCTCGCCTCGAGTCTTGCGTTCATCGACGGGTCCGTGACGAACGTCGCACTTCCGGCGATCGGCAGGGACCTCGGTGGCGGTGGAGCCGAACTGCCATGGGTCATCAACGCCTATCTGCTGCCGCTCTCCGCGCTGATCCTTCTCGGCGGGGCGGTGGGGGACCATTTCGGACGCAGGCGGATGCTCGTGGTCGGCATCATGCTCTTCGCCGCCGCATCGGTCGGCTGCGCACTGGCGCCGAACCTCACCGTCCTGCTCGCCTCCCGCGGCATCCAGGGCATCGGCGCCGCGATCCTCATGCCGAACAGTCTTGGCATCCTTGGCGGCTCCTTTTCGGGCGAGGCGCGCGGACGCGCCGTCGGCACCTGGGCCGCGGCTGGCGCGATCGCGAGCGCCGTCGGGCCACCGCTCGGCGGATGGCTGGTGGACAGCGTCGGGTGGCGCGCGATCTTCTACATCAACCTACCGGTTGCGGCCGTCGCGGTGATTGTGACCTTGCGTTACGTGATGGAGAGCCAGGAGGGGACGCAGCCGCTCGACTGGGTGGGTGCTGCGCTGGCAACGCTTGCGCTGGGCTCGCTGACCTGGGCGCTAACGCTTTGGTCCAGCCATCACGCCGCCTCGACGATGACGTGGGTCGGGTTGATTGCAGGAACCGTCCTGATGCTCGCGTTCCTGTACCAGGAGCATCGCCTGCGGGATCGTGCGATGATGCCGCTTGCACTGTTCGCCTCGCGGCCCTTCCTCGGTCTCACACTCTTCACGCTGCTCCTGTACGGGGCGCTTGGCGGCCTGCTGATGCTGCTTCCGTATCTCCTCATTGTCGGCGGCGGGTACAGTCCGACCCAGGCCGGCTTCGCACTGCTGCCGTTCTCGGTCGTGATCGGCGCCGCATCACGCTTTGCCGGGCGACTGAGTGAAAGGGCCGGGCCACGCTGGCCGCTTACGATCGGGTCGCTCGTCACCGGGGCTGGGTTTGCGCTCCTCATCCGCACCGATCCAAGTGCCAGCTACTGGACGAGCGTGATGCCGGGGATGGCCATCATCGCTCTTGGAATGGCGGGTGCGGTAGCGCCGCTTACCACGGCCGTGCTCTCCTCCGTCGATGAACGGCACACCGGCACCGCGTCGGGCTTCAACAGCGCGATCGCACGCACCGGCGGGTTGGTCGCGACCGCGTTGGCCGGTGCCGTCATCGCCGCACCGACCGCGCAGTTGACCAGCGTCTTCCATGTCGCGGCAGCGGCGGCGGCGATCTCCGCGATGACGGCAGGCATGATCGCCTTCATCACACTGAAGGCCTGAGGCAGTTGGCGCGATCGGCATCGTTCACCCTTGAACGCATCCAATCGGAATTGCGGTCGTTGTCAGACTACCAATCAGGAGTTTGACGACATGGCAGACGACAAGACGCTCCGCTCTCCGTAGGACGCATCGAAGATCTCGTTGAGCGAGGACTACGAGGTGGCCTACTGGACGAAGAAGTTCGGCGTCACGGCCGACGAATTGCGGGCGGCCGTGAAGGCGGTGGGCAATGGCGCCGCTGCCGTGGGACGTCACCTCGGGGCCTGAACCGGCAGTATCGGGGTTCGGCATGCTGGTCTTCATGGACTTCGAAGCCTCGTCGCTCGCAAAGCGTGGATTTCCGATCGAAGTCGCCTGGGTGTTCGAGGACGGTAGGTCCGAATCGTACTTGATCAGGCCGGCGCCCGGCTGGTGCGACTGGGACGTCGCCGCCGAACGGATCCACGGCATCCCCCGCTTCACGCTCGAGCGCGACGGCACGGCGCACGACGTGGTCGCCAATCGCCTGGTAGAGGCACTGGAAGGCCACGACCTGCTGGCGTCGGCTCCGAGTTGGGACGGCAAGTGGCTTAGTGCGCTCCTTCGCGCCGCCGGTCTTCCGCGGCACCTGCTCCGCCTGCGGAACACGAAGGCGGCCCGGCGTGAGGCCGTGAGGGACCTGCTCACGGGAGCCGTACCACCAGACGATCTCGACGCGGAGATCGAGGACGTCATTCTTCAGGCGGGCGTGCCGGATCGTCTCGGTGTTCCTGCACATCGCGCCCTTCCCGATGCGGAAGAGGAGAGGCACCGCTGGGTGGCCGTACGGGACGAAGCCTCCAGACGTCGCGCCGCAATCGTGTGAGCATGGACAGATCTCCGTCGCCGACGACTCCGGACGGCCGCTATCTCGTCGTGCGCGGCTGGTTTGGCGTACGTTGAACCCCCATCTGACCGCCGAGGCGCGTGAGACCCTTGTCACGCAATTGATGGACGCACGCCGGGCGGTCGCCGCGGCGAGGCGCAGCAACGATGCGAACGCGGAGGATGTCGCCCATGAGGCCGTCGGCATGGCCAAGGTCGCGCTCGGGGAGCGCGGACCGGTATGGTGGGAAGACGGCAGCCCGGACTACAACAGGCGGATGGCGCCCAACACGCCGTACGCGGAATGGTACGCGGCACTCGATAAGGGATGAAGCCAGGCCGCTCGCGATGCGAGCACCGCGGCGCGTATGGATGTCCGGCTCCGTGCGACAGTTGCTGGCAGGGCATTCCCGTCACTCACCGTCCGGATAGCGGCCGGACCGGCGTAGTTGCCGTGTGATGCCGTTGAACGCTGCGGTGCAGCCTTGCGCACGTCCGATGTCGTGCTCGGTCGCCGCCGCGCTCCAGAACAGGTCGAGAGGCCAGCGCTCAGGGCAGTGCGCGATGAGGCAGCGGAGCGCCAGTCGCACCTCGATCGTGTCGACGCGTGCGCCACCCGAGCGTGACATGGCTCCGCGCAGTATCCGCAACGAGAGGTCGATGACGATCCGATGATGGCGCGACACGTCGGTCGCCTAGCGAAAGTCGCGGGTCTGCACGCGCAGACTGTCCCGCGGTTCGACGACGCTGAGTTGTGGCGGCCAGCACATGTCTCGCGCCGCCGGTTTCCACCCTGCGTCACCACGGTCGGGCGATCCGGGATGGTTGGCGCCGTCGCCCCTCCCTGTCTGATGGGGGAACGTCATCTGCCCAACCTGTCCAAGCAGGGAGGTATGATCGATGATCCGGTCGCAGATGATGTGGATGACGTCGCCTTCCTTCTGCACCCTGCCCTTCATCCCGATCATGGCCGCGGACATGACGGTGCGGCGCTGGGCCTCGAACCGGTCTGGCCAGAGGATGCCGTTCGCGATCCCGGTCTCGTCCTCGATCGTGATGAACAGGATGCCCTTGGCCGAACCGGGCTTCTGACGGACGAGGACGATGCCAGCCACTTCGACGTGCCGCCCGTCGCGGATGTTCGCCAAGTCGCCGCATGCGACGATGCCACGGCGACGCAGGTCGGCGCGCAGGAAGGTCACCGGATGCGCGCGCAGCGACAACTGCAGCGATCGATAGTCCTCGACGACCTCGCGACCGTCGGTCATCGGCGCGAGCGCCACGTCCGGCTCCACGCCTTCCGAACTGAACAGGTCCTCCCGCGCGTCGGCTGCGGCGAAAAGCGGAAGCGGCGCCTCGCCGAGCCCCTTCACCTTCCACAGGCCCTGCCGCCGGTCCTCGCCGAGCGAGTGGAACGCGTCGGCTTCGGCGAGCCGCTCGATCGCCGCGCGCGGTACGCCGGCGCGACGCCACACCTCCTCCACCGAACCGAACGGCACGTCGCCGCGCGCGGACACGATGGCTGCGCCGTGCACGTTCGCTAGTCCACGCGCCTGCCGCAGGCCCAGGCGGACGGCCAGCCATCGCCCGCGCGAATGCTCGAGCGTGCAGTCCCAGCGGCTGGCGTTGATGCAGACCGGGCGGACCTCGACGCCGTGCGCGCGCGCGTCACGGACGATCTGCGCGGGAGCGTAGAACCCCATGGGCTGCGCGTTCATGAGCGACGCGCAGAACACGTCGGGATGGTGATGCTTCATCCAGCAGCTCACCCAGCAGATCTTGGCGAAGCTGGCGGCGTGGCTCTCCGGGAAGCCGTAGCTGCCGAACCCCTCGATCTGCTTGAACGTGCGCTCGGCGAAGTCGCGCGGATAGCCGCGCTCGACCATGCCTTCGACCAGCTTGTCGTAGAAGTGGCTGACGCCCCCCGTCACCTTGAAGGTCGCCATCGCGCGGCGGAGCTGATCGGCCTCGACCGGCGTGAACCCGGCACCGACGATCGCCACCTTCATCGCCTGTTCCTGGAACAGCGGGACGCCCAGCGTCTTTTCGAGGACGGCACGGAGCTCCGGTCGAGGGTATTCGGGCCTTTCCAGCCCTTCGCGCCGGCGAAGGTACGGATGGACCATGTCGCCCTGGATCGGCCCGGGGCGGACGATCGCGATCTGGATGGTGAGATCGTAGAAGCATTTGGGCTTCAATCGCGGCAGCATCGACATCTGCGCACGGCTCTCGATCTGGAAGACGCCGAGCGTATCGGCCTTCTGGATCATGCCGAAGACCGCCTGATCGTCGTCCTGGAGATCGGCCATCCCGACGCGGATCCCCTTTGCCTCGTCGAGCATGTTGAACGCGCGGTTCATGCATCCGAGCATGCCGAGGCCGAGGACGTCGACCTTCATGAACTTCAGGAGGTCGATGTCGTCCTTGTCCCATTCGATGGTCTGACGATCCGCCATGCTCGCGGGTACGATCGGGACCAGATCGTCAAGCCGGTCGTGCGTCAGCACGAAGCCGCCGGGATGCTGTCCGAGATGGCGCGGCGTGCCGATCAGCTTGCTCGCGAGATCAAGGGCGAGTCGAAGGCGCCGGTCGTCGAGGTTGAGGCTCAGTTCCTTGGCCTGCTTCTCCCCGACGCCCTCGGCCGACCATCCCCAGACCAGCCCCGACAACGCCTTCGTCAAATCCTCCGTGAGCCCGAGCGCCTTGCCGACCTCCCGGATCGCGGCGCGTGCGCGGAAACGGATCACCACGGCCGTGAGCGCCGCACGCTGCCGTCCGTACGTCTCGTAGATCCACTGTATGATCTCCTCGCGCCGCTCGTGTTCGAAGTCGACGTCGATGTCGGGCGGCTCCTTGCGCTCACCACTGACGAACCGCTCGAAAAGCAGCTCGTGCTTGATGGGGTCGATCGAGGTGATGCCGAGCATGAAGCAGACGCAGCTGTTCGCTGCCGATCCCCGCCCCTGGCACAGGATGCCGCGACGCCTCGCCTCGGCGACGATCGCGTTCACGGTGAGGAAGTACGGAGCGTAGCTCAGCTCGCCGATCAGCCGCAGTTCATGCGCGATCTGGTCGGAGTAGGCCGACGGCACGCCATCCGGGAACACGCGCGCCGCCGCGTCGAACGTGAGGCGCTCGAGCGCCTGCTGCGCCGTCAGCCCCTCGATCACGGTCTCGTCCGGGTACCTGTAGGTCAGTTCGCCCAGATCGAACGTGCAGCGTCTCGCGATATCGACGGTCGCCGCGATCGCATCCGGGAACTCGGCGAACCGCCGCTCCATCTCCTCCGGGCGTTTGAGATGGCGGTCGGAGTGCCGCTCGCGCCGGTAGCCGAGCGTATCCACGGTGCATTTCTCGCGGATGGCGGTGACGACGTCCTGCAGCAGTCGGTGCCCGGGTGCATGATACAGCACGTCTCCGGTCGCGACGCTGCGGACGCCGGCCGCCTTTGCCGCTTCGTTCAGGTCATATAGCCGCATTGCATCGCCGGGCCGACGGCGGAACGACAATGCCATGTAGGCGTCTCGTCCGAACACCCGTCGGAGCTCCCGGAGGTCGGCGGCTAGACGCTCGCCGGCCGAGTCCGGCAGCAGGATGGCTACCAGGCCGTCGGCATGCGCGACGATATCCGCCCAGGAGAGGTGGCAACCGCCCTTGCCGGCGCGGCTCTTGCCGATCGTTAGCATACGCGTGAGCCGGGACCAGGCTGGCTTGTCCGTCGGGTAGAGCAGCAGCGATCGCCCGTCGTCGAGCACGACCCGGGTCCCGGCGATCAACCGGACGCCGGTCGCCTTCTGGCCGTCCCATGCGCGTACGATGCCGGCGACCGTGCCGAGATCTGCCACACCCATCGCCGGGTATCCGTGGAGTGCCGCGACCGCGAACAGTTCCTCCGGGCTGGATGCGCCGCGCAGGAAGCTGAAGTGCGTCGTCACCTGAAGCTCGACATACGACGCCATCAGCCGAACAGCCCGTGCATGTACCAGGAGAGGTCGCCGGTATCGCCATCCACCCCGTCGCCTCGTCGGAATATCCAGAAGCGTGCTCCCGTCTCGTCCTCCACGCGGAAATAGTCCCGCACCGCCCAGACCTCGCCGCTGCGGACCCACCATTCGCCGTGGATGCGCTCCGGGCCGTCCCCGGCAACGACGATGTGCCGATCCCCCCTCCATGCGAAGCGGCGCGGTGGATGGTCCGGCAGCAACGCGAGCACGTCGTGCAGCGGTTCGGGACGGGCGAGAAGGCGGATCGGGCGCGTCCATGCCGGCCATCCGGCCGGCGACATGAGGGGACCGACCTGTTCGACCGCCCTCTCGGGAACATCGCTTTCCAGCGCGCCGATCCTGAAGAGCGCCGCCGACCCGACGCGCCCCGCGAGTTGGTCGACCAACGTCGCGACGTCCATGCGTGCGTCGTCGTCCAAGGTGAGCGCCATCGCCGTGGAGTCGAGGCGTTCGGTGCGCACCGCTTCGAGCCGCATCACTTCGATGCCGAGCCCGGGATCGATGCGATCGATCCGGAGCGAAATCAGGCGCAGAAGGTGCGCCCCGTCGCGGGTCGCACTGGAGGTGCCGACCGCGACCAATTGGTCGCCGCCATCGACCTTCTGGCAGACCAGACGTAGCGCTCGAACGCCATGACCGATCTCCCGGCAGCGCTGCATCAGGTCGTCCAACAGGTCCTTGATGACCCGAGCGATGGGTTCGGCGGTCAGGATCGGCTCGAGCAGACGTCGCTCCGCTACCTGCATCTCGTGGAGGAGCACCGGCACGATCGGTTCGGCGACCCGGCCAAGCGCCTGATCGAGCCTTTCAACCGTCGCCGCGCCAAGCCGCCGCGCAAGCGGTCCACGTGGCATGGGCAGCAGATCGGTGACACGATCGAGTCCGAATCGTGCGGCTGCCGTCAGCGCACCCGGATCCAGCCTCAACGCCGCGAGCGGGAGCGGCGCGATGGCCTGCGCCTCCCCGCCCGCGGCGATGATATCCACTGGCTGGCTACCGTATCGCGCTCGCGCATGAGCGGTCCCGGGCGTGCCGGCGACGGCGATGCGGGCGGTATAGCCCAGCCGGGCCATCAACCGCACGACACGTTCGCAGAAACGGCGTTCGCCGCCGAACAGGTGCGTCGTCCCCGAGAGGTCGAGCCATATGCCGTCGTCGCCCGACACGGCTGCCGTCGGCGTCCAGCGACGGACTGCGTAGATTGCCAGATCCCGCAACGCGCGCGCATCGCCGGCAGCATCGGCGGGACGGACATCCAGATCCGGTACGAGCGCACGGGCCTGGGTCGCTGCCATTCCCGGCGTAAGGCCGAGTGCCACCGCCGCCGGCGACGCGGCAGTGACCTCCATCTGCCGGCCGACGGGTGCGATCAGGACGATGGGGCGATGATCCTTCGATGTCGGCACCGCGCCGAGGCGGTTGCTCGCCCGTGGGGACCCTTCATCGGGACGCATCGCCTTGAATAGATGTTCCGCGGCCTCCGAGCGGCGGCCGAGCTCGCGCGCCGCCGGCTGACGGTGTGCAGGCGAAGTCGCAACCTCCTGGACGGCCACTTGTGCCGGACGAGCCCCGTCGCGTGCCCAGCGCGCGCCGGGACGCCAGCCACCGCCGCGCGGGACCGAGCAGTCACCGGGGTCGTCGTCGATGGGCAACTGGACCGGCGCGCACGGCTCAGGCCGCGGCACGAATGTCGGCTCCGTCTGCCGAAGCCGCTCGATCGCGAGGGCCGGCAGGTAGAGCGAGGCGACCCGTCGCATCGCTGGCCTCCAGCATGAGTGAGAATGGCGCACCGTTGCGCTGGCGGACGAGTTCGACGTTCCAGCGCGCCCGCCCGACGCCCGCTGCGGGCAGACGGGCTGAAGGTGCACAGCCGATCCGCCAGCGTGTGGTCGCTGCCGACGGCTCCGATAGGGGGCAGGCGTCGCGTCGCCGCCGACGCCGCAGCAGGAAGGCCGGCGTCCTGCCTTCGGCCGCAGCCAGTTGCAGTCGCCTCGTGGCAGTCATCGACGCGCGTCGTACCTCCCCGACGACCGCGGCAAGGCCCCCGTGGCGAAGGCCGTCCTCCATGAGAGCCAGGACCTCGTCGTCATCCCGACCCTGGGCGAAGATTGCGGTGGCAGGCGCCAGTCCGGCCTGTTCCAGTCCCGGAGCGTAGAGGTCGAATCGCGTCACCGTCCACAGGACGGTCCCACTTCCGCCGGCGGCCAGCCGGGCGACGATACCCGCGATGAACAGCGTCGTCGCTGCGTCGTCCGCTAGTGAAGAAGAGGCGGCAGTCGCATCGTGGAGGGATGAGGTACTCAACCCCCCGTCGGCGAGATGGTCGTCCATCCAGTCTATGCCGAACGCTGCCATGGGACGCAGGTGGGGCGACCCTTGACCCGAGACGGCGGCTCGAAGCTCGGCGATTCGGTCAGGGGTTGCAGGCTGGACATTCATGGCTCGACGACTCGCTTGTTCCCTCTATGTTCCAACTTTATCGAATGTTCGTCAACGTGCTGGATGGCCAGTCTCGCGATCAGTTCCGGATCGGAGCGGCTCAGACGTTATCGAATCGTCGGATATGTTCGTTGCCGACGCACGCCGAACGCGCCACGAACGTGACAGGACGGACGGATCGCGGTTGAGTCGGACGTGGCTGTACGACGCCACCAGGTACGGCGGCGTCCACCACGCATTTCGCCCCTGGGCGTCGTTCGGTAGTTGCCGTTCAGGTGGGCTTTGGGGGGCCACCAAGGGCGCCGTTCGATCTTTGTCCGTCACCTCGCCTGTTGCGACGGCGAGGAAGTCGGCAAGGCGCGAGCCGCCATCCGGTCGGAATGACGGTGCGATTAGTGCCACCAGCTTTAGCGTGTAGCGGCGTCGGCGGTGCCGCTGATCACATGGAACGGCGTTCGCCAAGGGCGGTTTCTCACTGGAGGAGAGCGACGATGACCGATCCGATGAAGCCGACGACTGAAACCGAGAAGCCGAACCTGTCGACCGAGCACCAGAATGACGGAGATGCCCGTCGACCGAGCGACACGCTCAACAAGGACACGCCCAGCACAGAGGGAGAGGAGGCACCCAAGCGGAAATCCTCGCTGACGTAGGGACGGGGAGCGACCCCGGATCCGCGTTCGATATGACCGCGATGCTCATCGCCGCGGCGGGGGCTTGCAGACCAGGTTCTTCACGGCAGCAGCTTAGAAGTTCGTCGTGGCGGAGAACTGGAACCTGCGACCACTTGGATCCCCATAGGTGCTGTATCCAACGACGTAGCCCGCGTTGAAACTCCCGGTCTGCAGAGTCGGGATGACGAGCGGAGGCATCTGGCCCAGGAGGTTCTTGATTCCGAACTGCAGTTTGATCTCGGCACCGCTGCCGGTCTGGGCGCGATAGCTCAAAGAGGCGTCGAGGTAGAACTGAGATCCTATCGTCGATGCGCCCTGCTCCTTGATCCTCTCCGCATTCACTAATCCATTCAGGTATGACGTCTGACCGAACGTCACATGGGACGATCCGTAGAGGAGACCGGTAAGGGCGCCGCTCAACCTGCCCTTCTGCAGGTCGGCGCTGGCGACGGCCTTCCAACGCATTGGCCCGTCAACATGTCCGGAAAGCTGATCATAGGGCACATCGGGATCACCACGACGACGCAGGGCCGGAATCCACGTCGCACCGGCGTGCATGCGGAGAAGACCGGGGCGCAGCCTTGCCGAGTATTCAAGGTCGGCGTCGAGCGCATTCTCTTTGGTACGCCCAACGTTCAGCGGGGAGGTATCTATGTAATTGATGACGCCACCAGTGTAACCGAGCGCCATATCCTGCGCGGTCAATGCGGCGCGTCCGATCCGGTCTGGATACTGGGCTTCGTGCGCGATGAAGTATGGATAGTTGTTCGCCGCGAAGTCGGTGATCTCGTGGCTCTTCGTAATACGGGTGAAGTCGATCGAAGCCCGCAAACCGGGCACGATCTTCGGCTCCAATACGATTCCCGCGGAGAGTGTCCGAGCGCGCTCCGGACGCAGATCCCTTGAGCCGGAGTCAAGGAACGTCACGGGCGACTGAAAGTCGATAGGGGCGTTTGGCCGCTTCGGGTCGGGAAACGGTTGGAAGTCAAAGCTGGACTTTCGAGGAACGACCAGGCCAGGCGAAGGTGGCAGGATCCCGGTCGCAAGGCTGCCTCGCAGAAGGACGCCACGGGTGGGACGTACTCTGGCCCCCACCGTGTACGTCACGGCTGAGTAGTGAGCGATGGCGGCAGGCGCGTTTTGCTCGTCGAGAGTTACGTACTCTGGCTCCGCTATGCGGTACAGGTCGCCGCGAACGGCCAGTTGCAGTTCAAGGCCGCGCAGAGCGGCGAAGGGTGCGTCCTCGGAGACTAGCGGCAAACGTGCTTCGGCGGCACCGGAGGTCACGGAGATCCGGTGATCTGCGGAACTGTAGAGGAAGCCTTCGCTGGTGTCAGGGGGATCTGCCTGGGCTCTTGGCGTGTGTTCATGGCGGCGTTCCGCCGTGAGTGTGAGCGACAGCGGACCTCCGGACAAAGTCATTAAAGGACCTGCGACGCGAAGCGCTGCATCGGTGAACTTGTTGGCGATGTCGCGACGTATCCGACTGTTGGCGGTAAGCGTAGCGAGCCCGGCAACGGGTTCGTCTGTCGAAAACAGGTCCACGACTTGAAAGGCAGACGGGTTGGGGAAGGTCTGCCTTACTGTACTTCGTCCAACCGAACCGTCGAGTTCGGCTGCCCAGGAGCGAGGCAGACGAATGATGACACCAATGGTGGCGCGGCTGGTCGTCGAGCGATAGCGGCCGGCGCCGATCACACCCGGTGTCGGGAACGTTACCAATATTGTCTGAGCGAAAGGGTTGCCGGCCATGCCGGGATCGAGAATGAACCCCGCCGTGGCCGGACCCGGACCGACCGCCGTACCAACGTCCTCCGTACGCAGGTAATCGCTAAACAGCTCGAAATGGGACCCGACCTTCTGACGCACGCTGGCGATCACGGATGAGGTCGTGAAGGGAGT
This sequence comes from Sphingomonas faeni, assembly GCF_040407495.1. Lineage (GTDB taxonomy): Bacteria > Pseudomonadota > Alphaproteobacteria > Sphingomonadales > Sphingomonadaceae > Sphingomonas > Sphingomonas faeni_D. Next base: position 106,215 of record NZ_JAPZPP010000004.1, read on the forward strand.
GAGCAGGTTCTGTTCCGCGCCTTCCCCATCGGGGCTCAGTCGAAGGTCGTAATGACCCGCGCCGGCAAGGAGCGCGCGCGTATCGGTGCCGCCGGTGCCCAAGGACCCGATGGGTGAGGTGGTGAAGCTCGATCCAAGCGCGGTCCCGCCGAGGAGGCTGTTCAATGATAGTGGTCCACCGCCGAGCGACGTGATGTTCAAGGCTGGACTGTAGGGCGGAAGGGATCCGCCCCTTTCCGCCTGGAGTGCCCGTGCGCGGGACACGAACCCTCGGTCGCCGAAATTGAGACCCTGGTCCTTGGTCAAACTCCCCAGGACCGAGATGTGCGTCGCCCCTCCGCCGAGATCCTTGGAGAAGCCACCCGCCAACCTACGCTCGGCGCCGTCTCCACGGCTGTTGATGCCGGTCGCGACTTTGAACCAGGGGGACGGGAAATCCCGCTTCAATACGATGTTGACCACGCCACCGGTAGCGCCAGGACCGTATATCCCTCCCGCCGTACCGCCGAGCGTCTCTATCCTTTCGATGGCCTCAGGCGGGAGACCATTGATGTCGGGCTGCAGGAAATCCTGTGAAGCCGGGGCGCTGGGAAGCCGCCGGCCATCCACGAGGATGAGCGTCTGGAAAGTCCCGAGCCCGCGAAGGTCGACTTGGGACTGCACACGGCCTTGCTGTGCGACCGGTGCCTGACGCGCGGTGGCGGCCAGGTCGTTGCTGGGTAGGAGATCGCGTAGCAGTTGTTCAGATGAGGTAGGCTGATCGTTCTCGATGTCATGCGACGTAACGACGCGATAGGGTTGAATATCGTTGGCAAGCCGAGCGATGTCGACGTTGTTCGATCGCCGCCCTAACACGACGATCTCCGGAACCGGCGCGTTCACGACGACATCGGGCCGGGCGGCTTGAGCGATGAGGACGAACGTCTTCTCACCTACTTGCCGTACCTTGATATCGCTTCCTCGGAGCAGTGCGGCAAACGCCTTCCGGGGCGTGGTGGTCGCGTTCAGGCGTCTGGATCTGCGGCCAGCCAGCCGCGCCCGGTCGAACAGGAGATTGACCCCGCCGATTTGGGCGGCGCGATTGAGAGCCTTCGAAAGGTCCTGCTCCTCGATGTCGAACCTGGAGGGTACGGGTGAAGGCCGGTCATCCGCGGGTGCAGCCACTGCCGCCGTCATCATGGCCTGGGTGAACGCCGACGCGATCAGTATCTGACAAGCGATTCTGCCCATGAGGGTATCCTTGTCGGCCGATCCGGGGTGCAAAGATCGAAGTTGGCTAGGTGATATCCTGAATGCCACCCAGACGGAACCCGCATTGACCAGCCGGGCGAAGCAGCGGCCGTCATGGTCGCGCCTTGTCGACGATGGGCTGCGGGAGGCCTACGTGATTTCATCCGGCTGGATTGGGGGGATTTACGACCTCACCCCGACGTCGCGCTCCGACTAACGTGCACCCTAGGCAGCATCGCCCAATCACGGAGGGTCCATACCATGCAACTGATTGGCTTCTTCGTAGACGCGGGCTGGGACGTGTCGGGTCTTCAGGCCCTTTCCATATTCGAGACTGCGAATGCGGTACTGGCAGAACGGCGCTACGCCTGCCGGCTGCTGTCGCACGAAGGGGGGACGCTCAAGGCCACCAACGGAGTCGAACTGCTCACCCGCCCTCTCGCGCAGTGCTACATGGATACGCTTTTCCTCACTCATGCCTGCGCCTCGGCATGTCTCTGGTCGAACGTTGCCGATGACCTGTTCGAGGCATGCTGGGCCGCGCGCCGGGTTGCGGCGTCGTCGGAAGGCACCTTCGCCCTTGCCGAACTCGGCCTCCTGGACGACCGCCGCGTGGTGACCCATCACTCGGATACGGCTGAATTCCGCCGCCGGTTCCCATCGGTCGACAGCAGCACGAGGACCGACGTGCTCGTGGACAAATCCATATGGACGTCGGCGATCGAGACTCACGGCGTCGATATGGCGATGAGGCTGATCCAGCGTGATGCCGGTATCGAGGTCGCTCGCGAGGTCGCGGGCCGCACCTTGATCGCCCATTGCGGTCCGGGCGGCCATGTGGAGAACGCGCGACCGCATGACCGGAGTCTCGAGATCGAGTTCGAGACGGAGCGGGTGATGATGGCCACCCTGCGCCGCTGACGGCCACCGTCCATCGCCGCTGCGGAGGTGTGCAGGGATATGGGCGCCGAGGCCGGTTTCGCAGACGGTCATGCGTTATTATGTGCGAGCCGCATAAGTGTTAGCGGAAGCGACGGGCTACACGGGCCCCTGCCGAACGTGGATATTTCGTTGCGACGGAAATCTACGAGGCCTGAAATGACCAACGAATCTTTGCTGGCGGATGCGCCGATCTTCTCATCTGGCGCGATGGGGGATCTGGTTCTGGACAACCGGATCGTCATGGCGCCTCTGACACGCATGAGGGCGGCGAATCCGGGCCTCGTGCCGACAGCGTTGCATGCCGAATACTATGCTCAGCGCGCATCGGCCGGGCTCATAGTCTCCGAAGGCATGTCCATCAGTCGGGAGGCGGTCGGCTGGGCCGACACGCCCGGGATCTGGTCTGCCGAACAGATGAGCGGTTGGGCGAAGGTCCTCGATGCCGTTCACGAGCGGGGCGGGCGCATGGTTGCCCAGCTGTGGCATACGGGAGCGATATCGCATCCGGACTTCGGGGCGCGCCCGATGTCCGCGTCGGACGTGAACGTCGGTCACGAGAGCGTCACGCCGTTCGGCCGCAAGCCAACGGTGATCCCACGACCGATGTCGGCGGACGATATCCGCCGGACGGTCGCAGACTACGGCGAGGCGGCGCGCAACGCGATGAGCGTCGGCTTCGACGGCGTTCAGATACAGGCAAACTACCTCTACCTGCTGGCCCAGTTCCTCAACCGCACGACGAACTTGAGGACGGACGAGTACGGAGGCAGCCTCGAAAACCGGGCGAGGTTCCTCTTCGAGGTCGTGGAGGCGGTGTTGACGCAGGTCGCGCCCGACCGGGTCGGCGTGCGTATCGGTCCTATGAACGAGGTCGGCGCGTTCGGGGCGCATGACGAGACGTTGCCGATGGCCGAGTACGCGGTTCGCGAACTCGACGGCTACGGCCTGTCCCATCTGCTCCTCATGGGCGCGACCACCGACTTCACGGGGACACCGTTGGAGGGACTGAGCGCCGACGGCATGTTCCGGCACTTCCGCCCGATCTTCAAGGGCGCCCTCATCGCCAACGTCGGAATGGACCTGGAACGCGGCAACAGGCTGATAGCGGAGGGGGCGGCCGACATGATCGCATTCGGAAGGCCGTTCATCTCCAATCCCGACCTCGTGTGGCGGCTCGCGAACGGTGCCCCCCTTGCGCCGGTTGACTGGGCGACGGTCTACGGGTCGGGACCGGAAGGCTACACCGATTATCCGCCATACCGTCGCGAGGCGGTCCAGAACCTCACACCCTTCGCTTCGGCCTGACGGAGCGCTGCGCCGGCCGTCGCCTCAAGACGGGGCGACGTCGACCTGCGATGGCTCCGCCAAACGATCACGCTGCATTTCCGCGATGAGGTAGTCGACGATCGCACGGCCGGCGGCGCGCGTGTCTCGGCCCAGCGGGAAGTACGCGTGCACAGGTATCTGGGCCATCGTCCAATCCTGGAAAAGCCGAACCAGAAGCCCCTGCTCGATCTCCCGCTCGCAGGAGAACAGGGTCGTCGAGGTTATGCCTAGCCCGGCGACCGCGGCGGCCACTGCCCCCTCGTTCTCGTTCGTCGTGAAGTTCGCCTGGAGGTCTGGCCGGACCTCCTTACCGTTCCGTTCGAAAGCCCAGGCGTTCGGGACGGCGGTGGCCGGGCCGCCGACGATGCGGTGCTCGGTCAGTTGCCCAGGACTTTCCAGCGCTTCTGCGTCCCGCAAGTAGCCGGGAGATGCGACGGCGACGCGTGGCACGGTCTTGATCAGCTTCGCGGTGGCGGTCGAGTCGATCAACCGTCCGACGCGGATCGCCACGTCGACGGCATCCCTGACAAGGTCCTGACGCCGATCGTCCATCTGGATCTCGATCTGCAGATTGGGGTGCCTCGCCGCGAACGGCTGCAGGCGCGGTATCACCTCACGCAGACCGATGCTCGCAGCCATGCTCATCCTCACGAGTCCGCGAAGTTCGCCTCCTTCCCGAACGCTGTGCTCGGCTTCCTCCAATGCCGAAAGTATCGGTTCGAGCCGGGCGAGGAATTCCGAGCCCGCCTCCGTGGGCACGACCGCGCGTGTCGTTCGTGACAGCAGGCGCGCTCCGAGGCTTGCTTCGAGGTCCGCGACGATCCTTGACGCCTGGGACTGCGAGAGCTTGCATTCCCGCGCCGCCGCCGAGAAGCTGCCGAGGCGGGCGACGCGGGTGTATAGGCGCAGGGCGAAGATGTCTTTCACAGCCACGGGCATATGGGTTGCGGACGGCATCCGCCAGCCCTGCGGGACCGACACCATCGGCGTCCCAGTTGGCGAACGTGAGCAGCTAGAGGCGGCTGGACGCAGCCGAGAAGGCCTCTTGAACTCCGCCGGCAGTAACTGCCGGTGCGGCGGACAGGTCAACGCCGCTAGGCCGTGTTGATGTGCCTTGCGAGTGACCGACCAAAGGCGCCTCCGCCATGCGATGCGCCCAGGCCGCGATGGGCAATCGTCGCGTGCTCGCCGGCGTAAAGGCTTGACGCGGCCGGTGGATGGACGCGGTCCTATTCCAAGAAGTCGCCGAAGGGGTCTCAAACGAGCCCCTCCGGCCTCCTCGTGGCTCAGCCGAACGCCGGCCCCGACGCGATCATGTCGTTGAACTGGTTCACCCAGGCATGCTCGTTCGGCCCGGGATTGGCGCGCATCTGGTCAGCCGGCGAGACGAGCACCTCGTCGACGCCGTCCTCCAGCTGCGCCATGGCCTCGGTGATGAACTGGTCCAGGGGGATCGCGCGTTCCTCCTCGGTGCTGTTCAGCAGTTCGGTACGGACCCAGGGGGGAGCGATCTCCACCACGTGAACGCCGTGCGATCGCAGTAGATAGCGTTGCGAGAGCGTGTAGGAATGCATCGCGGCCTTGGTCGACGAATAGACCGCGGCGGCTGCCATGGGCACGAAGCCGAGCACCGACGAGACGTTGGCGATCACTGCCTCGGGCTGCTTCTTCAGGTGTTCGATCAGCGCGGACGTCATCCGGATCGGGCCGAGCAGGTTCGTGGTGACCGTCGTTTCCGCAAGGTCGTCAGCGACCGGGCCGTCTGCCTGATCGAGGATCATGACGCCGGCGTTGTTGATCAGCACGTTCAGCGCGGGATGTTCGGAGACCAGCTTGGCCGCGGCGGCCGCGATGCTGTCTGGATCGGTGATGTCCAGCTCGATTGCCGCCATGCCGGGGTTGGCATCCAGGGTCGCCTGCAGGCGATCCTTGCGGCGCCCCGAGATGATGACCTTGTTGCCGAGCTTGTGGAAGGCCTCGGCCAGCCCGCGCCCGATGCCGGACCCGCCGCCGGTGATGAAGATGGTGTTGTCGGTCATACGCATGGTGGTTCTCCTGAGCGTTTGACTGGCTTCCGCGCGTCGTTGCGGTGACCAGCACCACCGCTAAGTGAGCCATGCGACGGGCCTCCGGTAGCGCCCCATCCCCTCTATCTCCTATGCATGCAGCGCATAGGTACTTCGGACCTGCGGTCCGCACAGTTGCATCCTCGGCCCTCGTTATCCGGCACCCGGAGGACCTCTACATCCGGTGTCGACCGGACGATCGCTGACGATCGTCGCAAGTAGGAAGCCGTGATGCTCGATGTGCCGAAGCTCTTCTCGCCGTTCAAACTGGGCGCAATGGATCTCAACCATAGGGTCGTCCACGCGCCCACCACGCGTTTGCGGGCCGACGATGACCTCAGTCCCAGTGGAATGATGGTCGATTACTATAGCCAGCGGGCGTCCGCAGGCGGTCTCATGATCACCGAGTCCACCCACCCGAGCTATGATAGCCGCGGGTACGAAGGGGCGCCCGGCATCTACACCGATGCCCATGTCGCGGGGTGGTCGAAGATCGTCGCCGCGGTCCATGATCGCGGCGGTCGGATCGTGATGCAGCTGGGCCATGATGGCCGGCAGTCCCATTCCGACCTGTCGAATGGCGCCGCGCCGATCGCGCCATCGGTCGTACCGTTCGAGGGTCAGGCGCTGACGAAGGACGGTTGGGTTCCCGTGTCGCCCCACCGCGCGATCGACATCGAGGAGATACCCGCGCTGATCGAGAGCTTCCGCGCGGCGGCGGCACGTGCAAGGTCGGCAGGGTTCGACGGCGTCGAACTGCACAACGCGAACGGCTACCTCGCCGACACCTTCCTGCAGGACGGGACCAACAGGCGGACTGACGCCTATGGCGGCGGCATCGAGAGCCGGGTCCGCTTCTCCCTGGAGCTGGTCGAGGCGTTGATCTCGGTATGGGGCGAAGGCCGTGTCGGCGTCCGGGTCTCCCCGAGTGGGAAGTGGGGAGCGATCTCCGACACCGATCCGGAGAGGACTTTCGGGTACTTCGCGGAGAGGTTGAACGGCTATCCGCTGGCCTACCTGCACGTGATCGAGCCTAGGGTGATGGGCGTGGAGACGATCGAGGAGGGCAAGGCGCCGGTGGCGTCCTCCTTCCTGCGGCAAGTCTACAAGGGGCCGATCATCGCTGCAGGCGGCTTCGACCGCGACGGGGCGGAATCCATCCTCGAGCACGGTGATGCCGATCTCATCGCGTTCGGTCGCTTCTTCACTTCGAACCCGGATCTTCCGGAGCGCTTCCGCCGCAACCTGCCGCTGACGCCCTATGTCCGCGACGCGTTCTGGGGCGGGACCGAGCGTCACTACTCGGACTTTCCGGCATTCGACGGACAGGCCGCGGCGGCCTGACGAGGCGGCTATGCGCCTGTCAGATCGGAGAAGAGGTGCTTCGTCATGAAGTCGACGAAAGCACGCTGCTTCGGCGGTTCGTTCGGCCCGGCAGGCCATAGCATCCGGAAGGTGCTCACGTCCTTGAGGTACTGGTCGAGCACGGGCCGAAGCGTGCCGGCGGCAAGTTGTCGGCGCACCGCGAAGATGGGCACGCAGGTCAGGCCTGCTCCACCCTCTGCGAGCGAGATCAGCGGCTCGATGGTGTTGGTCACCATCGTTGCCGGCAGATCGATGTCGAGCGGAATGTCGTCGCGCTGCAGGCGCCAGCTTTCGAGCTTGCCGCTGGCTGACCAGCGATGACGAAGACAGGCGTGGCGAAGGAGGTCCTCGGGTGCCTCGGGGTGACCACGTTCCGCCAGATAGGCCGGGGACCCGACTATGACGAACGAGAATGTCCCGAGGACGCGCGTCTTCAGCCGGGAATCCATCGCGGCACCGGTGCGCAGGACGGCGTCGAAGCCCTCCTCGATCACGTCGACCAGCCGATCGGAGAAGTCGAGTTCCAGTTCGATCTCGGGGAACGCACGAGAGAAGTTGGCCATCGCGGGGGTCAGCAGCGTGCCGACGAGCGGCAGGCTGATCTTGAGCTTGCCTCGGGGCACACTGGTGCTCTGCGCGAGTTCGAGTTCGGCCGCTTCGACTTCGGCGAAGATGCGCTGGCATCGACGGAACAGGGCTTCGCCCTCGGCGGTCATGGTCACGCTTCGGGTGCTGCGATTGAAGAGGCGGACTCCCAGCCGCTCCTCAAGTCGCATGACCGTCTTCCCGACGGCGGAGGACGATATGCCCAGCTTGCGGCCAGCTGCCGTGAAGCTGCGGAGTTCTGCGGTGGAGGCGAATGCCGACAACGCCGCGAGTTTGTCCATGTCGTCCTCCAGGCATCAGCGGCGCCATGGTCCGATGCTCATGCGGTTTCTGCATAGATGATAGCGAAAAGCAATGACTACAGCGGAGGCGGTCGCGCTGCGATCTTCCTGTCAGATCAACAGGAGGTTTCCAATGGCACACCGTGATGTTCGCAAGGCGATTGCCGCCAAGTTGCTGGCGCCGTTCGACATGATCTTGAGCTTTACGGCTTTGGTCTACTCCCGCGTCTACCTTGGCGAGTCCCTGCCGGTGATGCTGCTCGCGGCATACCTCGGCATCCCGATCGAAGGCGTCGGCCTCGGCCGAACCACGCAAGGCTGATCTGACCCCACGAGGACAAGACCATGGAACGAGCAATATCAGCCGCGGCGTCACGGCCCAGGTCCGAAACCGCGGCGCTCTACGCGCTGGCGTTGGGGACCTTCGCGGTCGGAACCGAAGGGTTCATGATCGCGGCGATCCTGCCGACGATCTCGAAGTCGCTGTCGACGAGCATCCAGGCGGCGGGGCAACTCGTGACCATCTTCGCGCTGGTGTACGCCGTGAGCTCGCCGGTGCTGACCGCGCTTACTGCGGGCTATCGCCGGCGGAGCTTGCTGATCGGATCGCTTGCCGCGTTCGTCGTGGCGAACCTCGTGGCCGCCGTCGCTCCGGGCTACTGGGCGCTTGCGGGTGCTCGGGTGCTGCTGGCCCTCGCCGCGGGCCTCTACGTCCCAAACGCCAACGCTCTCGCGGGCTCGCTCGTCGCCCCCGAACGGCGCGGCCGCGCGCTCGCGATCGTCAACGGCGGCATAACGGTGGCGATCGCGATCGGCGTCCCGCTCGGCGCGTTCGTCGGGACGCATCTCGGATGGCGCATGACGTTCGTCGGCGTGGCGGTGCTCGCAGGGTTCGCGCTCGCGTTCCTGTCCTTCCAGCTCTCGTCGGACATCGAGGGCGCCCGCCCCGCCACGTTGCGTGAACGGTTCGCGTTGATCGGCAATCCCGGCGTCCTGGCGACGCTGGCGACCACGACCATCTGGGCCGTGGCGGCATACACCGTCTACACCTACGTCGCGCCATTCCTTGCGGCCAGCGCGGGGCTGACGTCGTCGCAGACCGGCCTGATGCTCATGCTGCTCGGCGCTTCCGCCGTGGTGGGCGTGACCGCAGGTGGCATCGCCAACGACCGGTTCGGCGCCCGCCTCGTCCAGGCCGTCACGCTCCCCTTGATGGCGCTTGCCTTCGCGGGGCTGACGGTCGCCTCGCTGTTGCTTGCGCCCCGGGCTGTCCTGGCGATGGTACCGCTCGTCGTCCTCTGGGGCCTGAGCGCCTGGGGGTTCTTCCCGTCGCAGCAGGACCGCCTGATCCGGGTGACCGGGGTCGAACATGCATCGGTCGCGCTCTCGTTGAACGCGTCGTTCATGTACGTCGGATTCTCGCTGGGAGCGGTGCTCGGTTCCCTCGTCATCTCATTCACATCGATAGCCTGGATCGGAGCCGCCGCGGCGGTCTGCGTGGTCCTGGCGATCGCCGTGTCGCGCCTCGCCTGGGTGTCGGCTGAACGCGGGATGCCGATCCACGCCTTGTGATCAACGATCACGCATTTCCCGAATCTAGAAGGAACATCACCATGACCACTTCGCCAAGTCCTGCCCGCCGTATCGGCGTCGGCCTGATCGGCGCCGGTAACTGGGCACTTCACGGCCACGCCCGGGTCCTCAATCTCGTCCCCGGCTACCGGCTCGTCGCCGTGCAGAGCAGGCGCCGGGCTGCCTCCGAGCAGGCGGCCCGTCAGCATGGATTCCGCGACGTCGTCGACACGGTCGAGGAGCTCGTCTCGCACCCGGAGGTCGATCTCGTCGTGGTCACCACGACGGCACCGCAGCACGCCGACGGCGTTCGCGCCGCGATCGCGGCCGGAAGGGACGTATTCTCCGAATGGCCCCTTACGCCCGACACTTCTACGTCGCTGTCTCTCGCCGATGCGGCGAAGCGCGCCGGGGTCCGCAATCTGGTCGGTCTTCAGCGACGCCTGGCGCCCCACAACAGGTTCATCAAGGACCTTCTGGCGGACGGTTACGTCGGCGAGATCCGGTCGGTCCGGATGCACGTCAGCGTCAGTGGCTTCGGTGCGGAACGCGGTCAGGCGCTCGCCTGGACGATTCCAGCCGAGAACTTCTCGAGCGTGATCTCGATCTATGCGGGGCACTTCCTCGACATGCTTTTCGACGCGACCGGCTGGCCGACGTCGATCTCGGCTCTGGCTCTGAACCAGTTCCCGGTGGTGACCCTGTCGGAGACGGGGCAGTCGCTGCCGACGACGAGTCCCGACGAACTCGTCATGATCGGCCGCCTGAACGACGACGCCGTGGTCACCGTGCAGGTCGAAGGCGGCAAGCGTAACGGCACCGGAGTGCAGATCGACATCACCGGCACGAAGGGAGATCTGCGCATCGTGAACCGGTCTGCGTTCGGCGATGTCGGGGACGACTATCAGGTCCTCGGCTCGCAGGGCGAGCGTCAGCCGCTTGAGCCGCTGCCCGTGCCGGCGTCCTATCGGATCCTCCCGGCGTCGAACTTGCCGTCGGCGGTTCAAGAACTGGGCGAGGTCTACGCAGCCCATGTTCGCGATGTCGCAGCGTCCGATGGCGCAGCGCCGGGCTTCTCCGACGCGGTGCGGCTGCACCGCCTGTTCGACGCCATCACCCTCTCGACGGAGACGGGCCAACGCGTGGACCTCTAGCGGATAGGCGTAGCGCGCCCGGATTGCGGACCTGCGGTTGAAGCTGTTCCGACCGCAGGCGGAATACCCCTGAGCGCCGTCGCTGCCCATTTCAATCCTACCGAAGAACGTCGTTTTCCACCCTGCGCCGGCATCGCCGAGCGTCATCAAAGGAGCATTCCGTGAGCAATCTGTTTTCATCGATCTCGGTCGGCAGCATCCCTCTTTCCCACCGCATCGTGGCCGCCCCGCTCACGCGGCTGCGCGCCGATCAGCCGGGGGACGTGCCCGGCGACCTGATGGTCGAATACTATTCGCAGCGGGCATCGGAGGGCGGACTTCAGATCGCTGAGGCGACGCCGGTCAGCAAGCAGGGCCAGGGCTACCTCGGTTCGCCGGGAATCTACTCGGAAGAGCAGGTCACCGGCTGGCGGCGCGTGACCGATGCGGTTCACGCGAAGGGCGGGCGGATCCTGCTTCAGCTCTGGCACGTCGGACGCCAGAGCCATGTCGACAACACCGGCGGTGCGAGCCCTGTGGCCCCTTCGGCGATCCAGACCAGCGACCTGGTGTTCACCAAGGATGGCTGGGTTCCGGTCTCGCCGAACCGCGAGCTCACCCTCGACGAGATCGCTGAGATCGTGGAGCAGTTCCGACTAGGGGCGGTCCGCGCCAAGTCGGCGGGCTTCGACGGCGTCGAGATCCACGGGGCCAATGGCTATCTGGTCGATCAGTTCATCCAGGACGGGTCGAACAAGCGCACCGACCGCTATGGCGGGCCCATCGAGAACCGCGCCCGCTTCCTGTTCGAGGTGCTCGACGCGGTCACTTCGGTATGGGGCGGCGATCGCGTCGGCCTTCGAGTCGGTCCGAGCGGGACGTTCCTGTCGATGTCGGACAGCGATCCGCAGGCGACCTTCGGGTACATCGCCAAGGAACTGAACCGCTTCGGTCTGGCGTACCTCCATGTCATCGAGCCGCGCATCGTCGGCTCCGAGGCACTCGTCGACGGTCAGCCGGCGGTCGCTTCCGCGCAGCTGCGTCCGCTCTTCCACGGCCCGATCATCGCCGCGGGCGGCTTCGAGAAGGAGACGGCGGAGGAGATCATCGAACGGGGTGATGCGGACCTGGTGTCCTTCGGGCGCCACTTCGCGTCGAACCCGGATCTGGTCGAACGCTACCGCAACGACTGGCCGCTCAACGCTCATGACCGCGCCACCTTCTATGGCGGCGATGAGCGCGGCTACGTCGACTACCCGTTCTACCGGCAGACCGTGGCAGCCTGACCCCGCATCGGCGCCGTTCCAGAAGCGGCGCCCACGTCACCCGTATCGGAGATCGTCCATGAACCGTACCGTACGCTTCCACGAGACCGGGGGCCCCGATGTCCTGCGGCTCGAGCCCATCGAACCACCCGCGCCAGGTCATGGCGAGGTGAGGCTTCGTATCCGGGCCATCGGCCTGAACCGCGCCGAGATCATGTTCCGGCAGGGATCGTACATCCAGGCGCCGTCATTGCCGAGCCAACTCGGATACGAGGCCGCAGGCGAGATCGAGGCGCTCGGTCCGGACGTGACCGCTTTTGCCGTGGGAGACCGCGTAAGCGTCATTCCCGCTTTCGACGTCGATGCCTACGGCCTCTACGGCGACGTCAGCCTCGCCCCGGCGCGTGCACTCGTGGCCGTACCTGACGGGGTGGACTGGGCCGACGCGGCGGCGAGCTGGATGCAGTACGGTACGGCCTGGGGCGCGCTGGTCGGCGTCGCCGGACTGAAGGCAGGACAGACCGTGTTGATCACGGCTGCATCGAGCAGCGTCGGCCTGGCCGCCATCCAGATCGCGAACATGCTCGGGGCGCGACCCATCGCCGTCACCCGTCGGTCCGACAAGGCCGAGGCGCTGAAGGCAGCCGGCGCGGTCGCGGTGATCGCCCTCGAGGAACAGGACGTCGTCTCGGAAGTCATGGGGATTACCCAGGGACGAGGGGCTGACCTGGTGTTCGATCCCGTAGGTGGCCCTGCGTTCCCGGCGCTTCTCGAGGCCTTGGCGATCGGCGCGCTGGCGATCATCTATGGTGCCCTCAGCGACGCCGTCACACCGTTGCCGATGCTCACGGTCCTGGTGCGCGACATCACGATCAGGAGCTACGGTTTCGCCGCAGTCATGCAGAACGATGGTCAGCTGCGCGAGATGAAGGCGTTCGTCACGGAGGGGATGCGTTCGGGCGCCTTGAGGCCCGTCATAGCCCGGACGTTTCCGCTCGATGAGATCGTCGAGGCACACCGGTATCTCCAGTCGAACGCCCAGGTCGGCAAGGTGGTCGTCCTTCCCTGATGAACCGGGATGCAGCCACGACCTGATCCACGAGCATGTTGAAGACCTCTTTTTCGAAGGTAAAATCACGATGAAACGCATCTTCGCCGCCGCAGCGCTCGCCTCCTCGGTGATGGCGATGCCTGCGGCCGCGCGAACCACGTACGTCGACATCCAGTATCGGCAAGTCTCCGGCACGCGTCCGTTCATTCCTGCGCGATTGGGTCAGACGACCCTTCTGATGATGGTCCATTCAGGCGCCGGGTTCTACATGATGACGAACCACGAGCACGCTAAGGCGATCGGGCTGAAGGACCTGCAGGATGCCGGCAAGTACGGAATAACGTCGGTCGGCCACGTCAGTCCGCTGGGACGGGTCAGAGCCGTCCTCCCCTCCCTCGTGATAGGAGGCAAAGAGGTGAAGAACGCCCCCCTCCTCGTCTTCGAGACTCCGCAGGATCCGCCGATGGACGGCATGCTCGGTCTCGGGTGGCTGAACGCCAACAAGGTGTTGCTGGATTTCGACAAGAACCGTGTCGGCATCCCGGACACGTCGGACGATACGACCGCGGGTGATCGAGAACTCGAGGCCCGCGGTTATGTCGGCCACAAGATGATCCGGGGCAAGGACGGGTACTACGTCAACGGGACCGTGAACGGCGCACCTGCGCGCATCAGCATCAACACGGTCATGAACAACGTGATCGAAGCGGCCTTCGCGAAGCGATCGGGCATACAGCTCGGACCGGTCGTGGACGAGGCGGGCGGGCCGAAGGGCGCGGTGTTGCCGGTACGCATCAGCAAGTACCAGCTCGATGTGGCGATCGACGGTCAGACCACGGCGCCGACGCAGCCGCTGTCGTGGGACACGGCCGCCTATCACTCGGAAGCGGCGGGATCGGCGGAAGACGATCTTCAGCTCGGTTCGGAGTTCATGTTGGCAAATCAGGCCGTCATCGACTTCGGGTCCGAGACGTTGTTCCTCCCGCGCCGCCCCTCCAGGCCCTGAACGCCGTCGCGCTCCGCCGGTGCGATCAACCGTAAGCGGCCCGCCCGCAGCAGATCCTAAGGACTGTCGCGCGCGGGCCTGGACGAAACCGACCTGCAGCGCGGCACCCTCGCGCGTCCAGCGCCTGGGTGGCGGCTGCACCGCGGCCGTGCGCCATCCTGCGAAAAAGCGACTGCTTGAGAAAACCTTTACGGGTCTGTCCGGGACCCGCGTCTACGGCGGCGAAGGAGCTTGTCATGCAGCTTATCGGTCTCGTCGTTCCCGCCGACTTTGAAGTCAGCAGCTTTGCTCCGTTGTCCGTCTTCGAGAGCGCGAACGCAGTGCTCGGCGAGCGCCGCTACGTGACGCGTCTGCTGTCGAGCACGGGCGGTGCCGTGAGCGGCTCCTTCGGCATCGAGGTGATAACCCACCCCCTTGGCGAACCCGCGTGCGACACGCTGTTCGTCGCCGGGACCGGTACCGCGTCGGCCGAGGATGACGCCTCCGACTTCCTGCTTGAGGCCTGCGACAGCGCACGCCGCATCGCCGCGACGCGGCGTGGCACCTTCGCTTTGGCAGAACTCGGGCTGCTCGATGGACGCCGGGTCACGGCGCACTGGGAGTTCGCGAGCGAGTTCAAGGAGCGCTTTCCGCAGGTTAGGTTCGAGGACGACAGCATCTTCGTCGAGGACGGATCCATCTGGACGTCCGCGGGGATGACGGCCGGCGTCGATCTCGCGATGCAACTGCTCGAGAGGGATATCGGCCCTGCGGCGACCCAGAAGGTCGCAAGCCAGATGGTAGTCGGGCAGCGGCGCTACGCGCGCCATCAGCAACGTCCCGCCACCACCGCGTTCGAACCGAAGTCCGATCGGATCCAGATGGCGTTGACGCACGCGCGGGCGAACCTGAGATCGGCTTTGACGGTCGAGGAGATGGCCGATGCCGCATGTCTGAGTCCGCGGCAGTTCACGCGCCTGTTCGGCGAGGAGACCGGATGCTCGCCAGCACGAGCCGTGGAGAAACTCCGTCTCGAAGCAGCCAGCCTGCTCGTCTCGCAGGGCCGGTTGTCCATCGACGTGATCGCGATCGAGACGGGCTTCGGCGACAGCGAACGCATGCGCCGTGCCTTTCAGCGGGCCTACGGTCATTCACCCCGGGCCATGCGCCAACTCGCAGACGTTCGGGTGAACATCGGGTGATCGCATGGCGTGAACCCCTCTTGGAATCAGAAGAGACTCAAGGATGAGTTTGCCGGTGGCTGATCAGTTTGTTCGCGTTCCAGGCGTCACGGAACTGTACGACGTCGTTAGAGGGGGCCGGACCGTCGGAATGGTCTGGCTCCATCGCGGGGTCTGGCACGCTGCCCTCATCAGCATGGCCAATCCCACGATCAGCGAACCATCGCGCGAACTGGCGGCGGCCAAGCTGTAGATGGTGATGTTGCGGGCGGCGGTGTTGCCGGAATGCCAGCATCGGCGTTCCGATACCGGCAGCTAACGCCGCGCCGATGCCATCCTGGAAATCGTCGATGCAAGGATTACCCGGCACTTGGAGCGCTGCTTGCGCAGCCCGAACTGCATCGCCCGACGAACGCCTATGCTTTCGTAGTTACGTCGGACGGGGATTGGTGCTGGGCCGAACGCGTGCGGCCTGACATCCCGCACGAAACGGCGAGTCCGGACACGTCCGCGCCCAACCGCTACCGATGGCTCGGTGCCGGCGGTGCCGACCACATGTCCGCCTCGTCGACGAAGGCGGTGCGCGTCCGTTTGTCGTAAAGGCACAGTTTGCTCAACGTCGATCCCCGCGTACGGTCGGATATCAGTTGCGCGACCTTGCCGACACGATCGTCAAACCCGACGATCACGGACGCCCGCGCGTTGCGGATGCCGCTTGCCGCGACACAGCTACGCGTCACGCGCTGATTGAACTCTCCCCACGCGGCGTCACTCGATGCGAAGGCCTGCGATGCGACGAGGACGAGCGAGGCGGCTGAGGCCAGCGCGAGCGGGCGAATGAGAGGGTTCATGATATTCTCGTCTCTACGGTTTTGCACATCGGTTCGTAGGTAGGATTGCACGCTCGCCGATGCGATGATGTGAGGCCGTTGTCTACGTCAGCCTGAGGGAAGTGGGCGGCAGCACGATGATCGGGGCGTACTCAGCCTCTTCGACTTCGCGCGGAACAGCCTGGGTGGCGACGATCTTGCCGCCTATCGAGATCTGCCGAGCACGGGGACTGCCAATCGTCCCAAGCCGCCTTTCAGCGTCACCTATTTCGGCGTTCTTGGGGCCGGTCAGGCTGAACATCAGGATGTGATGTGATCGAGCCCCTGCCAACTCGCCAAGTCCTGGACCACCAAAGCGCAGTCCATGATGATCGAACTCAACCAGAACGCCGGTTGGTGGAACGAGTGGTCATCGAATGAGTCTTCCTTGCATGGCGCGCACTCAGACACCCTCGCCAAGCAGTCGGGGCGGCACGAAGAAGGGTCCTCGTGCCGCTGCACAGTTGAGGCCGCCACCGTTCCAGCCCGTGCAGCTTGCGACACTGGTCGATACCGTACCAGCGGGTGACAACTGGCTTCACGAGATGAAGTACGACGGCTACCGCCTGCTGGTCGCCGTCGGGGGAGGCTCCGCACGGGCGTACACCCGATCGGGCCTCGACTGGTCGGACAGGTTCGCCGACGTCGTCGCTGAGGCCAGCGTGTTGAACGTCCGATCCGCCCTGCTCGACGGGGAGGCCGTCGTCATTGAAGCGGACGGCCGCTCGAACTTCCAGGCGTTGCAGGGCGCGTTGAAGGGAGCGCCCGCGAGCATCGACTATGTGGCGTTCGACCTCCTCGAGCTCGACAGAGAGGACCTGACGGGGCTGCCGTTGACCGAACGGAAGGCGAAGCTCCGCGAGATCCTGCCGGAAGGAAGCCACCGCGTCCGGTACTCCGAGCACATCGAGGGCAATGGCGAGAGGCTGTTGCACGACTTCTGCGATGCCGGGCTTGAGGGTGTCATCTCGAAGAAGAAGGACGGGCGCTACATCGGCTCGCGTTCCGGCGGCTGGCTGAAGACCAAGTGCATCAAGCGGCAGGAGTTCGTCGTCGTCGGCTGGACGCCGTCGGACAAGTCGCGACTCTTCCGGTCGCTGATCCTCGGCATCCATGAAGACGGCGTGCTGCGCTATGCAGGCAAGGTCGGGACGGGGTTCGGCAACGACGAGATCGTGCGGCTGATGGAGACGATGGGTCCACTCGAGCAGCCGACCGCGACGGTGAAGGCGCCGCGGTCGGAGGTGCGTGGCGCACACTGGCTCAAGCCGAAGCTCGTTGCGGAGATCGCCTACACCGAGATGACCAACGAGGGCACGCTGCGGCATCCCAGCTATCTCGGCCTGCGTGCCGACAAGAAGGCCGAGGCCGTAGTGCTCGAGGTCGAGCAGCCTGTGGCTGAGATCGCGGCGCCGGCCGTCTCCAGGGTGAAGGTCAGCAACCCGGACCGCGTGATCTTTCCCGAATCGAGCATCACCAAGGGCCAGCTAGCCGACTATTACGCCGCCGTTGCACCGATCATGCTCCCCTGGGTCGGCAGCCGGCCGGTGAGCCTGGTTCGCTGCCCGCAGGGACGCGCCAAGAAGTGCTTCTTCCAGAAGCACGACGCCGGCAGCTTCGGCGACACGGTGAAGCACGTCGGGATCATGGAGAAGGATGGGCACGAGGAGCCGTACCTGTTCATAGACACCGCCGATGGGCTGCTGACGTGTGTGCAGATGGGCACGATAGAGTTCCACGGCTGGGGTGCCAGGATCGAGGACGTCGAGAAGGCCGACAGGCTCGTCTTCGACCTCGACCCTGATGAGGGGCTCGACTTCGAGGCCGTCCGCACGGCCGCGTTCCACTTTCGCGACATCCTCGAGCAGATCGGTCTCGAGACATTCCCCATGGTGACCGGGGGTAAGGGCGTGCACGTCATCGCTCCGCTGGTGCCGCAGGCGGAATGGACCGAGGTAAAGGACTTCGCCCATCGTCTGGCGCAGGCCGTCGCGCAGAGCGATCCCGAGAACTTCACCGCGGCATTGCCGAAGGCGCAGCGCAAGGGTCGCATCTTCGTCGACTACCTTCGCAACCAGCGCGGCGCGACGGCGGTGATGCCCTACGCGGTGCGCGCCCGCGAGAATGCGCCGGTGGCGGCACCGATCACGTGGAAGGAGATGGAGACGATCGCCGCCCCGAACCGCTATCACATCGGCGATGCCGCGGAACTCTTGGAGCGGGCGGCGTCGAAGGCGTTGACCGGGTGGGGGCGCGCTGACCAGGTGCTTCCGAACCTGTGACGAGCGTGTCGTGAAGATCGCCACCTACAACGTGAACGGCGTGAACGGGCGACTGCCCGTCCTGCTGCGCTGGCTGTCCGAGAGCCAGCCCGATGTCGTGGTGCTGCAGGAGCTGAAGGCGCCGCAGGAGAAGTTCCCGGAGGCGGCAATCCGCGACCTTGGCTACGACGCCATCTGGCACGGTCAGAAGAGCTGGAACGGTGTCGCGATGCTCAGCCGCGTGGGTGAGATACACGAGACCCGGCGGGGGCTGCCCGACGATCCCGACCCCGCGCAGAGCCGCTACATCGAGGCGGCCGTGAACGGCGTCCTGATCGGCGGGCTGTACATGCCGAACGGCAATCCCCGCCCAGGTCCCAAGTTCGAATACAAGATGCGCTGGTTCGACAGGCTGATTGAGCATGCGGCGGGGCTGCTCGAGAGCGACCTGCCCGTGATGCTGGCCGGCGACTTCAACGTGATGCCGACCGAGGATGACGTCTACAAGCCCGAGCGCTGGCTGGAGGACGCACTGTTCGCGCCGGAGGTGCGCGAGGCGTTCTTCCGTTTGACCGGTCGGGGCTGGACCGACGCGCTACGCACGATCCACCCGGACGAGACGATCTACACCTTCTTCGACTACTTCCGGAACGCCTATGGTCGCAATGCCGGCCTGCGGATCGACCATCTCCTGTTGAGCCCCGCGCTCGCCGACCGCCTCGTCGATGCTCAGGTCGACCATGACGTGCGCGGCTGGGAGAAGACCAGCGATCACGCACCGGTCTGGATCGAGCTTGCGGACAAGCCGAAGCGGAAGCGGAAGCAGCGAGCATGACGGACAAGCCGCATCCCCTTGCCGGCACCGAACCGATGGAGGCGAAGCTCGTCGATGCGCTGCCGACGGAAGCCGGTTGGCAATACGAGCCCAAGTGGGACGGCTTCCGGGCGATCGCATCGCGACTAGGCGGGCACGTCGAGCTACGGTCGAAGTCGGGCAAGTCGCTCGCCCGCTACTTCCCCGAGATCGTCGCCGCGCTGCACGACACCGCCTGCGGCGACTATGCCCTGGACGGTGAACTCATCCTCCCCATCGCCGGGGTATTGTCGTTCGACACGCTGCAGGCCCGCCTCCATCCCGCGGAGAGCAGGATCCGTCGGCTGTCCAGCGAGACGCCGGCGCAACTGATGCTGTTCGACTGCCTCGCCCTGGACGGTGTCCCGCTGAGCGACCAGCCGCTCGCTGATCGTCGTGCGGCGCTCGAGCGGTTCCATGCGGTCGATGGGACCGCAATGCTGCTGCTCTCACCGCGCGCGCCCGACCTGGCTGCTGCACAGGCATGGCTCGCCGCGAGCGGTGGCGCCCTCGACGGCGTGATCGCGAAGCCGCTCGACGGGGCATACCGTGCCGGGGAGCGCGCGATGCTGAAGGTGAAGCAGCACCGGACCGCCGACTGCGTCGTCGGCGGCTTCCGCCGGGCGAAGGATGGATCACTCGTCGCATCGCTGCTGCTCGGACTGCATGACGACGCGGGCCTTCTCAACCACGTCGGGTTTACATCAGCGCTGGCAAAGCAGGACCGCGCCGAACTGACCAGGACGCTGGAGGCGCTGATCGAGCCGCCCGGCTTCACCGGTAAGGCACCGGGCGGTCCGAGCCGTTGGAACGGAGGCAAGGAGAGCGAGTGGCTTCCGCTCAAGCCGGAACTCGTCGTCGAGGTCAGCTATGATCAGGTGACCAGCGGTCGCTTCCGCCATGGCACCGGTCTCGTACGATGGCGCCCGGACAAGGCGCCCCGACAATGCCGAATGGAGCAACTCGACTACGCACTCCGTCCATCGGACCTCGCCGATATCGGCTAGTCGCCCAACTTGGCGACGAGTATCCTTTGGTTGTCCTTGGTCGCCGCTGTGAGAGGGCGCGGTTCGGCAGCAGCACCGGCATTGGCCTGACACCGTCATCCAGCCGAACAAGCGCCTGCCGTCACCAAATGCAAGTCGCGTCCCTCGACGTCGATACGGTCCACTGCCGAAGTCCGGACGTGATCGCTCGAAACGCTGCGCCCGCTCTTCGAGCCGTGTAATCGCGGCCAGCCCTTCTCGCCACCGTTCGCCGCGTCACGAGATCGCCATCTCGATAGGGGCGCAGACCGGGATCGGAGCCGCGTCGAACAATTCGGGTGCGCTCGAGGGCGAACCGCCCTCGAAGTTCGAGACGGTCACGCCCACAAGTCGGATCGGTTTCGTGGTGGGAAGGACCGACCGTACGAGTTCGAGGCTGATGGACCGGAGTTCGGCCTCCGAGGTGATCGCGGTCGGCCGGCTCCGGCTGCGGGTGATCTGCTGGAAGTCCGCGTACTTCACCTTGACGGTCACGGTCCGCCCGAAGGCCTGCCGCTTCGCGCACCAGGACCAGACGTCGTCAGCCATCCTGAGCACGCCGGCCTCTATGTCGACGTCAGCGGTAAGGTCCGCGCGGAACGTGGTTTCTGTGCCAGAAGACTTCCGTACCCGGTTGGGGTTGACCGGCCGGTGGTCCTCGCCTCGCGCGATAGCGTGATACCAGTCGGCCGAACTGCCGAAGTGCTGTTGCAGGAACGCGAGGGACTGTGCGCGCAGGTCGGCGCCCGTCTCGATGCCAAGCCGTTTCATCTTGTCGGCGGTGACCGGGCCGACGCCGTGGAAGCGGGAAACGGGCAACGTCTCGATCCACGCCGCGCCCATGTCCGGCGTGACCGCGAACTGGCCGTTGGGCTTGCGGTGATCGGATGCCAGCTTGGCCAGCAACTTGTTGTAAGAGATGCCGGCCGACGCGGTGAGCCCGGTCTCCTCCAGGATGCGGGCGCGTATCGCCTTTGCGGTGAGCCAGGCCGTAGGCATCTCGCGGCGGTTGGCGGTCACGTCGAGATAGGCCTCGTCCAGCGAGAGCGGCTGGATCAGATCGGTGAACTCGGCGAAGATCGTGTGGATCTGTGCTGAAACGGCGCGGTACACCTCGAAGCGGGGCGGCACGAACACCAACTCCGGGCAGCGCCTCATGGCAGTGACGGACGGCAGGGCTGACCGGACTCCGAATTTGCGCGCCTCGTAGCTTGCGGCGGCGACCACGCCGCGCGACGCGCCGTGACCCACGGCCACCGGCCTGCCCCTGAGCGAGGCGTCGTCCCGCTGTTCCACGGACGCGAAGAAGGCGTCCATGTCGACGTGGATCACCTTCCGAACGGCTGGCTCGACTGTCATGCCCCGAGACTAGCATATGCCGAACATAGTGAGAACACCAACCTCGTCCGGCGTGTCCTGAAATGTGGAGTTCGAACCCGTTGGCGAACGGCTGCCGAAATCGGCCAAGTGCCTGTTGATCGACTGCGCCCGTCATGCGTTTGACCATTGCAACGCGATGGAGACGGTGATGACCGAGCTGAGCACGAAGGACCGTAAGAAGCTGGATAAGGGATCGTTCGCCTTTCCCGAGCAGGAGAAGGAGCCGCTCGAGAACGCCAGCCACGTTCGGAACGCCATCGCCCGGTTCAATCAGGTGAAGGACGTCACCGATGATGAGCGGGATGCGGCGTGGAAGCGGATCAAGGCCGCAGCGAAGAAGTTCGACGTAGAGGTCAGCGAGAAGGGCTGGCGCGAGATCGGAAAGTGATCGGGCATGGTCAACGACTGATACCGCAGCGCTAGAAGGCGAGCGTCGCCTGTTGCCCGGCGCCGATCTCCTCTACGAGAAAGGTTCGATCAGGCGGCGTCGCCAGCAGTTCGGACTCAGGCACCGTGAGGTCCAGCCACTGCATCACCTGTCGGCGCGGAATGATGGCCCCGTGTCGGTCCTGATGGCGCGCAACCTCGCGGTTCGCTGGAACGGTAACGATCCTGTAGCTGAGTGGCCATCCGGCCACCGCCGGGTCCCAGATCCCGGCCAGGTAGAAGAAGTCTCCACCGTCGAGGGCGACACGGTAGCGCTTGGCACCGGCCGCGATATGGAATTCGGAAGCCGCGATCAGGCACCGGTGGTTTGGGAATGACCGCCCTTCCGAACGAATGAAGCGATATGACCCGCCGGCGCCGAACCGGGGGTCGGATCCCCAGGTCGCCTCAACCAACTCGACTTCTCGACCGTCGCTGGGGTTTCGTCGGACGATGACGCGGCGATCACCGAGCGGAGCGTCCGAATTGAAGGGCGTCGGCTTCGGGTCCATGGTCAAAACTTAGGGAAACGATCGGGACCCGCAAGCAGGGGTGTTGAACCGTGTGCAACGACTACCGTCTGGAAGTGGACATCGCCTCGATCGCCGAGGACTTTGCCGATCTGAAGATCAGGATCGAATTCTCGGAAGGCGTTCCAAACGTCGAGGCGCGTGCCGACATCAAGATCACCGACCCCGGCGTCATTGTCCGCACCGCTGGCGGTCGCGGTGTGGGGGACCTGGTGCAGCGACGCTGGAGCTGGCCCGGTCCGACCGGCAAGCCGGTGTACAACTTCCGCTCCGATGGCCGCGATTTTATCAACGGCCGTTGCCTCATCGTGGCGGACGGCTTCTACGAATTTACGAAGCCCGCCGATTCGAAGAAGAAGCTCAAGGACAAGTGGCTCTTCACCAAGCGGGACGAACCGATCTTCTGCATCGCGGGGATCTGGCGCAGTACGCCGGATGTGGGGGAGGCGTTCACGATGCTGACGATGCCTCCGGGACCGGACATCGCGCCGTACCACGATCGGCAGATCGCGGTGCTCGATCGCAGCCAGTGGGCCGACTGGCTGGACCCTACCGTGCCGGCTGCAAGCATCATTCGAACACTGCCGGCCGGAACCCTCAACGTCGTTCAGGTCGGCTAGGATGGGTACGCGTAGCGGAACGGGAGTATCCATTTGAACACCGAAGTCGCCCACGCCTTCGTCGATCATCTCGCCAAGCTCCTCGAACTGTTCGGGGTCGGGATCATCATCGGCGGCGTCGTGCTGGCCGCCTTCCTGTTCGTTCGGGCAGGGTTTCGAGGTGGTGACTGGCAGGCCGCCTACCAAGCGTGCCGGTCCAACCTTGGCCGCGGCATCCTGCTCGGGCTCGAGCTGCTGGTGGGGGCGGACATCATCTCGACGATCACCGCACCGCTCACGTTCGAGAGCGTCGCCCTCCTTGGTGGCATCGTCATGATCCGCACCTTCCTCAGCTTCTCTCTGGAGACCGAGATCGAGGGTTGCTGGCCCTGGCGGCGCGCCGGCCGGGATCGTGGCGTCCGGGAGGACCGTTCATCGCCAACCAACTCAACGTCCTAAGACGCGCGATTACACTGCCGGCTCCGTCCGCCTTGAAACAGGTTTTGGATGGTCCAGCGCAGCCTAACCTCGTTGTGGGAGACCTGCCGTGATTTCGCCGATCGGCAGGTGGTGGAAGGGTCGTCGGTAATTGCGTTGGGCGACAATCAGGATCTGCTGCGCGTTATCCGGCGCTGCCATCGGCGATCCGATCCTGCTACCCGCCGGGGATGCTGAAGACACGGAATAGGAAGAAGGCCGCCGAAGGCGAGCAAGCTGTCAGGCTCTTGGCCGAGGTGACGAAGTCGATTGGAGATCTTCAGAACGAGGATCTGCTCGATCTGGCCGATATATTCTCGGACGATGCGAACACCACGCTGGGAAGGATCTCTTCGGCCGAGATGCAAAGGCGCAACCTGAGTCTATGACCACGCCACTCGACCTACCCGACGGTCTTTCCGACTGGCAGCAGGCGCCGCGCGTGCGGGTGTTGAACGACCGCAGCCTAGCTGCGAACGGTCGGTATGTACTGTGCTGGCTTCAGCAGGCCCTGCGCGCTTACGACAACCCCGCTATCGACGCGGCCATTCGTCTAGGCAACGCGCTGCGGCTGCCGGTGCTGGTCTACCACGGCGTCAGAGAGGACTATCCGTATGCCTCCGACCGGTTGCACCGCTTCATCCTGGGCGCGAGCATCGATCTCGCTGAGGGGTGTCGCCTACGCGGCCTGGCTTGTGTCCAGCACATCGACCGTGCCGAGCGACGTGAGAAAGGTCTGGTGTACCGGCTCGGAGCCGACGCCGCAGCGATCGTGTTGGAAGACCAGCCGACCTTCGTTGCACGCTGGCAGTCCCAGCGCGTGGCGGCACGGGTCGAGGTGCCGGTCTTCGCCGTGAACGCCGCATGCCTGGTCCCGCCCGCCATCATCGGGCCCGACGTGCAAAGCCGCACAGCCTTTCTTCGCATCCATGAGCCGGCGCGTGCCGCTTGGGCGGTCTGGGATCAGGAGGTCCCACATGTAGAGCCTTATGCCGAACACTTGCCGTTCACGGCCGACACGTTCGGCCACGACGACCTGGATACCCTGATCGGCCGCTTGGACATCGACCATTCTCTGCCGGTGACGTCGATGCATCCGGCAGGTCGGACGGCAGCGGAGGAACGGCTGGCGCGGTTGGTTGCGGACGTACTGCCCGGCTATGCATCCGTCCGAAACGACGCCACGCGCGCCGACGGCGCGAGCGGTCTCTCACCCTACCTGCACTTCGGCGTACTTGGTCCTCGCGAGGTCATGGCTGCAGTGAACGGTTCCGTCGCAGGTGCACAGCACAAGCGGAAGTTCGCCGACGAGCTCCTTGGCTGGCGCGAATGGTTTCACCATCAGGCAAGGCATCTGGACGTGCCCGAGCGATACGATCGGATCGCGGGCTGGGCACGGCAGACGTTGGCCGGCCATACGGCTGACCCTCGACCCGACCACGAAACGCTTGCCGACATGCTGAAAGGCGAGACGCGGGACGAGACGTGGAATGCGTGTCAGCGGCAGTTCCTGGCCGAGGGTTGGATGCACAACAACCTTCGCATGTACTGGTGCAAGCGGATCATCGCGATGACGCCCAGTCCCGAGGCGGCGTGGACGACCGCCTGCTATCTCAACGATCGGCTCAGCCTCGACGGCCGTGATCCGAGCACCTACGGCAACATCGCCGCGATGTTTGCCGGCTCGCCCGCCGATCGCGAGCGTCCGATCTACGGTCGCGTAGCGACGCGCAGTGACGGTTCCACCCGGCATAGGGACGGCGGCGACGCGTGGCTCGCGGGCGCCGCATCGCGGCCGGTCCCAATGGTATCTGTTCCAACGGTGGCGCCGGTCGATCCGTACCTGACTGGCGAGACGACGATTAAGTTGGATCCGCTATCGGCGTGAACGGTGCGGCCCATTTGGTGCCGACCCGCGATCGGCCTCTCTCCTGCAAAGTATGGGAAGCGGAGCCGCGCTTTCGGGCGCCAGTCAAAAGGTTCTGTCCGTGCATGCATCCATTTCATAATGATCGCTGCTAGCTGTTCATTACTGCCGTTCGCTCGAACGGAGACGGCGGGCGAGGAGCCCATCCCTGAGGATTGCCTAAACGGTTTGCTTTCAGCAACTCTCACGCGGAAAAAGCCGACGGGTTTTGTTTACCGATTTACCGATAGGTATCAGGGCGAATTTTGGCAAACACGAGAGATATTGATGCTACGCGTTTTTCGGTTCTCTGAAAGCTACCCCGAGTTGGTTGACTTTGACAGAGATGCGGTAATTAGTAACTTTGGTTTAGGTCGTCAAACAAGTATCATACTTGATACTAATGTTATGGTTGAGATCGAAGGTGCGTACCGAACGAAGCAGCCACATGCTAAGCTCACCGAAGCTGGCATTATCCATTTTGCCAGAATGGTTGCAAAAAATGCAAAGTACGGTGTCTTTATTTCTCCAGCAGCTGCTTATCAAGAGTTGCCACCAGCGCGAAGAGCACCTGTCGAGGTTGCGTTCAATAGGTTTGTGAAGTACTATCTTCCGAAATTGGGATACGATCCGGATAAAGTCACTTCACCTTTCACCGGTGAAAGTGTCGATCTTGAAAAGTTTGCCGAACTCCCTCGCGATAGGCAGGAATTAAGATCGGTTTCATATGCGTGCTTACTGGCTATAAATGTAGTACATCGAATTAGGCACCTTGCACCTACAGACAAGTTTAATTGTTATATTGATTACTGCGCTGAGGTTCTCAACCTAATAAGTTTGAAAGAGGTATTCGTAGCACGATATGTCTTTTCCTCCGAAGTGGGTATAAATGAGCTAGTTAGGAAGCGAAAGGTTTCTCTTGTAAACAATTTTGTAAAGATAAAAAAGAGCGTCGCAAAAAATCTGCCAGCGGACGAGGTGATAAAGCGAATATCTCTGAATGGTGCTAATGACATCGCGCTTATTACTACCTTAGATGCGGTAAATAATACGAGAAGCCAGTTTATTTGGGAAGATGCCAAGCATGACGCTTGGCTGGCAACCAGTGATGAGAAGCTATACGAGTTCTGTCGCGCCTGTCCGAGTCTTAGCGAGCAGGACGGTGGCAAGCGGTTGGCTCGCGGCATGGAATTGCATGCCGAGATTACTGGAACGGACTACTGGAAGGAATCGGCCGAAATTCTGGGACGCAAACTCGATGAGCGTCGTGGCGAAATCGATCAGGAGATGGAGATGGGGCCGGTCTTGCAGGCCGCTTTTCAAATCGAGGCCTTGCTGGCTGACGGCACTGCAGAGAAGTTCTTCGAGAATCGATTATGGCGAGACCGACGATGAGTTGCACGTACTGGGTTGGTTGCGCAGGCGGTCCGGAACGATACCGGACGCCCCCTGACCAGACGACATAGCAATGTCCCCGTCGCTGTTTCGCCTGCTACTCCATGCAGGTGAGTAGGTTGTCGACGGACAAGGATCCGAACGCGGAGAAGCTGTCCGCAACGGCGTAGGGTAGCAGCAGCGTGCGGCCGCTGAGCAGTGCACCGCAGGTGTAGACGACGTTGGGCACGTAGCCGTCCCGCTCATGCGGGCTGGGGGCAAGTACCGGTCGCGGCGTCCGTGCCAGGAGTCTCGATGGATCATGCTTCTCGAGGAGGCATGCGCCGATGCAGTAGTTGCGCACGGTGCCGACGCCGTGGGTGAGCACGAGCCAACCCTCGTCGATTTCCATCGGCGAGCCACAGTTGCCCATCTGCACGAACTCCCAGGGGTAGCGGGGCTCGATCAGCTTCGAGCCGCTGTTCCAGTGGAGGAGATCATCCGAGGCGTTCAGCCAGATGTTCTTGTTGTCCTGCCGGCCGAGCGTCACGTACCGGCCGTCGATCCGGCGGGGAAACAGGGCCATGCCCTTGGCGCTGGCGACCTCGCCGGCAAGTGCCCGCATCTCGAACGCCTTGAAGTCCCTGGTCGTGAGTAGTTCGGAACGCGCCTCAGCCCCGCTGAATGCAGTGTAGGTGCCGTGGTAGGTAGCCTGTCCGTCATCCTCCACGAAGCGTACGAGGCGCATGTCCTCGATGCCCTGCCTCTGGCTTGGCAGCGTTGGGAACAGCACCGTCTCGGATATGCTCCGAGACCCGCCGCAGTCAAGATGGACGGCGCCATCGTCATCATCGCGAGGAACGATGATCGGTGGCACCGACGTCGAGCCGGGATCGTCCATCGTCAGGTCGCCCCCCGGCGTCCAGACCCCCGTCCTGAAGGTTACGGAGGATACGTGACCCTCGCCGACGCCGCGCAGCGATAGCACGAAGCGAACCGCACCGGCAGCGAGCCCGGATTGATCCGGATGCGGCACGGCGCTGGGATTGAAGAGCGCAGCGGCCTCGTAGGCATATTCCTGGCTGAAGTACGCGCCGATCAGGCGTTGCTGCTCAATTGACATACTCGACGCGGCAGGGATGCGGTCGGCAAGTTCGCCGAAACGCCGCAGCAGCGTCTCGTCGACGTTGCGGTGGTTCTCGTCGAGCGAGGCCGTGACGCCGGCGAGCTGACGCTCGAGTTCCTCCACGTCGAGGCCCAGGATCAGATCGATGGTTTCCTCCGTGCGCGTGCGCCCTTTGTCGAACCCCGTGGGATAACCCGGTTCGAACGGTCGGACGACGGTGCGGGAGGGATCGGGTTTCAGAACGACATCGTAGAAATCCACCTCTGCGCGCTCTGTCATTTCTAATCCTCTTTGCGCCATGAAGACCGGCGCGGTTTCCCGAATTCTTTGCAACGGCAACCACGTTTCCGCAGACGGTTAGCGTCGCCCGACCAGTTCGATCGCGCCGTCCTTCGCCCGACGCTGCCGGACCGGCAGGGTCATCGTGACCGCGACGATGAAGCCGTCCGGATCGTCCGAACGAAAGCGGCCGCTGATCAGGAGGTGCGCGGCCTGGCCGACAGCCCTCATGGGGCGCTTGGAATGCGCCGACATCCTGGCGACAGCGACGTCCAGGGGCGTGTCGTTGAAGCGCTCGTACGTCACCACCCACGGCAGGGTCGCCTCGGGGTTGGCGTCGCTCACCTGCATCGGCTTTCCGACCGTCGACACGAGTTGCTGGCCGGGTACGAGCGCCACGGTCCTTGCATCTCCGTCCCGCCCGACGGTCACGCTGCCACGCTCCAGTGTGGCGACGACCGACCGCGGAAGCACACGCACCGCGAAGCGCGTGCCGGTGGCAGTGACCGTCGTGTCGCCGCCACGCACCACGAACCCCCGGCCGTCGTGTCGCACGTCGAACAGCGCCTCTCCGCGAACGACGCGCAGATCGCGTCGGCGGTCCGAGAAGGCGATCGTCAGGTGGGTCTGGCGGTTCAGGATCGCTTGGCTTCCGTCAGGCAGCTGAACCGTCCGCACGTCACCGGCGGTCTCGTAGTTCGACACCGTCGACGCGACAACGACGGGACTCGATCCGCCAAGCGGGCGGCCATGATCCATCGATTGCCAGCTGAGCACGCCGATCGTGCCGACGACGAGCGCTGCGGCGCCAGAGATAGCGACGCGCGCGATGCGCGACGCACTGAAGCGTCGCGGTCGGGCGGCGAGTGCATCGGTACGCATCGCGTCGAGGAACGGATCGTCGTCGAGTCCGATGGAATCGAGCACGGCGTTGGCGCGGACCCACGCGGCGGTATTCTCATCGGACGAGGCAAGCCAGTCGGCGAATTCCTGCGTCTCCTGGACGGAGAGTCCGACGTCGTGCCGGAAAAGCCACAACGCCGCGTTCTCGTCGGCATGCGCCATTTTCGGGTTCTCGTTCACTGGGCCTCTCCCGCGCGCGCAACGACATGGCGGACGGCTTGCTGCATGTCCTTCTCGGCCGAACTGAGCGAGATGCCGAGCCGCAGTGCGATCTCGCCGAACGCCATTCCTTCCAGTCGACGAAGGATGAAGACCTGCCGGGCTCGCTCCGGCAACTCCATCAGCGCACGGGTCGTGGCACTGAGCTGCTGCCTTCCGGCCGCGATGCGGTCGGGACCCAGGTCCTCGCCGCCGTGCACGTCGGGATGAAAGCTGACGTGCTTGTCGACCAGGCGGGTCGCACGCCGCCGTCCTCGATCCGTGAGAACGCTCTGCGCAGTGGTGAAGACGTAGGCCTCGACATTGTCCAGCGCGCTCAGGGAGCCGCGACGAACGACGCGCAGGAACACGTCCTGGACGAGGTCGTCGATCTCGGTCGGAACAATGCCGCGGCTTGAGAAGAAGCGGGTGAGCGCGGAGCGAAGTGCGTTCGACCTGTTGCCGAACGCCTCGGTCGCCCGGGCTTCATCGGCACACTTGTGCCCAGGCCGGTTCAGGTCTTCGGGTATGGTCATCTCGCGTCGACCGTGCGGGCTCGCACGCCGAAGGGCAATAGCGGGCTGACGTGCCGCGACGCTGCGCGCGGAAGACTGGACCGCCGTCGGTTGCGAAAACGCGTCCGTGCGCATCATGCCATATGCCGTCTTGGCTAGGAACATTTCCCGGTGCTTCGTCGCGACTGTCAGATCCTGAAGAAGTCGAAGGTTCATCGAGTGGGCATAGAGTAGCCGACGGGCGTAGCGCAGGACGTAGAAGACGCATTTTAGGACTCGTGAGGTCTGGCCGAAATAGTGGGGTTTACGACCTCACGCCAAATCCGCCCCGGGCCTAGCAATAACCATCGAAAACGTAGCTCGACGCTCAGCGTGGCGAGCAACTCGGAGACCGATGGCAATGAACGATCTTCTCGCTTTCGCAGTGGATGCACATGGCGGATTGGACCGGTGGAACGCGTTCAGCGAACTTCGCGTGGATCTGGATATCGACGGCGCCATCTGGCACTTCAAGCAGCAGCCTGATCTCCTTCATGGAAAGGTCTTCGAACTCAGCACCCAGCGGCAGCGGCTGACGATCTCCCCGTTCGGCGGTGATCGCAATCACAGCGTATTCGACGCCGGCCAGCTTTCGATCCAGTCTGACCAGGAAGAGCTGATCGAACTGCGCGCGGACCCCGTCGCCTCCTTCGAGAGCCAGACGTACGAGTCGCCCTGGGATCGCATGCACGTCGCCTACTTCGCAAGCGAGGCGCTTTGGACGTACCTCACCTCGCCGTTCCTCTACACCTACCCCGGCTTCGAGACCGAGGAACTCGAGCCGTGGTTCGAGAACGGCGAGGAGTGGCGTCGGCTCCAGGTGACGTTCCCCGACTACATCCTCAGCCACTGCAAGACGCAGATCACGCATTTCGGCCCCGATGGCCTGATGCGTCGCCACGACTACACGGTGGACATCCTGAAAGGCGCCACCGGCGCGAACTACCCCACGGACTATCAGGACGTTCAAGGGCTGAAGCTGCCCGCCAAGCGTCGCATCTACGCCTATGACGACGCCGGCCTGAAGGTCGAGGAGCCCTTGCTCGTATCGCTCGACTTCACCGACTTCCGGTTCGCTTGATAGCCATGCACGACCTCCTCTTCCAGCCGCTCGAGATCGGCGCGATGACCCTTCCCAATCGGGTGGTCATGCCTGCTCTCACGCGCTTGCGCGCCGTTCCGGAAGGCATCCCGCAGCCGATCGCCGCGGACTATTACGCGCAGCGTGCGTCGGCGGGTCTGATCGTCACGGAAGCGACCGCCATCACGGCCGATGGCCATGGCTATCCGCAGATGCCGGGCATCCACACGCGGGCACAGGTGGCCGGATGGCGACGTGTCACCGATGCAGTTCACGCGGCAGGCGGAAGGATCGCACTGCAGATCGTGCACCACGGCCGATGGTCCCATTCGTCCTACAATGCCGATGGACGTCTGCCGATAGCGCCTTCAGCCGTAGCCCCACCCGGCGAAATCTATTCTCCGACCTTCACCAAGTTGCCGTACGAGACGCCCCGCGCCCTCAAATCTTGGGAGATCCCCCTCATCGTGACGGACTTCGCCGACGCCGCGCTTCGGGCGGTCGACGCGGGCTTCGACGCGGTAGAGATTCACGGGGCGAACGGCTTCCTGCTCGATCAGTTCCTGCAGGACGGCAGCAACCATCGCGTCGACGAGTACGGCGGCCCGATCGAGAACCGTGCCCGGTTCCTGCTGAACGTGGTGGAGCAGGTCGGTGACGACATCGGTCCCGAGCGCGTGGGCGTGCGCCTGTCTCCCCATGGCAATCTCGGCGGCCTGACTGACAGCGATCCTGTCGCGCTCTTCAGCTACGTGATCACCAGGTTGAGTGCACTGCGGATCGCGTACCTCCACCTGATCGAACCGCGCGCGTCCTCGGCGGGCATCGCGGACGACGCCAGCGTCGACAGTGCCGACAACGCCGCGCTCTTCCGGCGACTGTTCGAAGGCCCGATGATCACCGCGGGAGGCTACTCCGCAGAAACCGGGGTGCAGGTCATCGAGCGGGAACGCGCGGACGCAGTAGCGTTCGGGCGGGCCTTCATCGCGAACCCGGATCTTCCCGACCGGCTTCGCCGCAATCTGCCGCTGAACGTATTCGACCGGACGACGGCGTATGGCGGCGGTGCTCACGGATACACCGACTATCCCGCCCTCGACGCGATGGAGATCTGACATGACGCCAGCCCGTGCCGAACCAGGCCGCGAGTGGATGGAGATCATCAGTCGAAAGACGCTTGACGCCTTCGCGATCGCGTTCGTTCCCGAGCCTATCCTCGATGCCCTGGTCGCGCTCAAGCCGATCGTCGGTGTGGCCGGGATCCGCACGTTCTTCCAGGCGACCCGGCAGATGTATCATCGCATCTCCTTCCTGCACGAGGTCCGGTCCGAAGACCGGACGTACCTCGAATGGGAAGGCGAGTTCGACGGGGGCGTCGTCTGCGGCGCCACGGTGCTCGCTCACGAGCCATCCGGAAGGATCAGGCACATCAGCGTCTACCACTACCCGATGGAGCAGGCCGTGGCCTTCTCCGAGGCGCTGGATCTGCGGCTCGCGTCACAGGAGGCGGCAGCGTTGGCAGACTGACGATCCCGGGTCGGATGGTCGGGCTGGCTCAGATGAGCACGTCACGGCCAGCCGCGCACCGACGAGCAGAACGACCCACTTTCTCCCAACTCACGACAAGGACCATATCATGACCAAACACCTTCGCCTCGCAGCCGTCTTCCTGGCCTCGGCCGTCACGCTCCCCGCCCACGCCGCACCCGCGGGCACCGTCAAGAACGTCGTCCTCGTCCACGGGGCCTTCGCCGACGGTTCGGGCTGGGCGGCCGTATCCGCCATCCTGACGAAGGACGGGTACAAAGTCAGCATCGTCCAGCCGCCCGAGACCTCTCTCGAGGACGACATCGCCGCGACCAAGCGCGTGCTGGATGCACAGGACGGTCCGACGGTGCTGGTCGGACATAGCTACGGCGGCGTGGTCATCACCGGTGCAGGCAACAACGACCATGTGAAGAGCCTGGTCTACGTGGCCGCGTTCCAGCCCGACGTCGGCGAAAGCCTGGGCTCGCTAGGCGCGAGCAAGCCATCGGCGGGAACGTCGGTGAAGCCGACCGCGGACGGCTTCCTCTATATCGATCCCGCCCACTTCCACGAGGACTTCTGCGCCGATCTGCCTGCTGCGCAGGCGAACTTCATGGCCCGTTCGCAGGTATTCCTGTCGGTGAAGGCGGCATCCGCGAACGCCGTGGCGCCGGCCTGGAAGTCGAAGCCGAGTTTCGCGATTGTCGCGACCAAGGACCGTGCGATCAATCCCGAACTCGAGCGCTTCATGTACAAGCGGTCGCAGTCGAAGACGATCGAGATCGATTCTAGCCATGCGGTCTACATCTCTCAGCCGGCTGCCGTCGCAGCGCTGATCGAGACGGCTGCCCGATAACCCCGGGGCAGCCTGGCGGCGCACGGTCTCCCCCATCCGTGCGCCGCCCTTTCTTTCAGTAAAGGAACAAGATCATGAAGACCCAAGCCGCCATCCTGGCGCTCGCCGTCGTTTCCCTGTCGACCGCAGCTACAGCGGCGCCCCGCGCCGCATTGACGGAGGCGGCCGCCCGCGCGATCGTCGCGCCGCTCTACGATGCGCTCAACGAACCGTCGAAGAAGGACGTGCCAGCCCTGCTCGCCAAGGCCACGAATCCGGACTACCGGTCCTGCTCGACCAACGACGAGTGCCTCAACCGCGAGCAGCTCGCTGGCGCCTTCAAGTACTTCGGTGGTGTAATTCCCGACCTTCGTTGGTCGATCAAAGAGCTCTGGGTTTCGGGTGATCACATCGTCGTCCGGGGCGAGGCCACGGGCACGCCGGTGCAGCCGCTCTTTGGTGCGAAGCCGACCGGTAAGAGCTTCCGCACCATCTCGATCGACATGTTCACGGTTCGCGACGGAAAGCTCGCCACAGCCTACCATGTCGAGAACTGGACCGCGGCGATGCAGCAGATCGGCCAGTAGCGGGACCCCGGCCCATTCGGCTGCAGATCGGGACGTTGACCGGTGCCCTGACCGAAAAGGTGGGAAATTCGACATCACGCCGTCGACGCCGACGCGCCATGATCCGGTGCGACACAGACTGATCCCAACCGACTGATGTCACGAGAATCGGAGAGCTTACATGCCCAAAATAACCAACATCGTCTTCGTCCACGGCGCTTGGGCCAACTCGTCCGCATGGGACAAGGTCCTGCCGCTTGTCGAGGCGGCCGGAATGACCGCTACCGCCGTGTCCATCCCGCTCACGTCCCTTCCCGAGGACGCGGCGACGTTGAAGCGGGCGATCGCCCTGCTCGAGGGTCCGTTGCTGCTCGTCGGCCACTCCTACGGTGGGTCGGTCATCACCGAGGTCGGGGGCGACCCGAAGGTCGCGGGGCTGGTCTACGTCGCGGCCTTCGCGCCGGACGCCGGCGAGTCGGCTGGGTCCCTTGGCGCCGGCGGCCCGCCGAACCGACTGCTCGAGGTGGTTCGTCCGGACTCGGAAGGGTTCTTCAAGCTCACGCGCGAAGGCGTCGACGAGGTGTTCGCGCAGGATCTGACCGAAAGCGAAAGGTCGCTCATCTTCGCGAACCAGGGTCCGCTCGCCGGCGCTGCCTTGGGCGGCGAGATCACGGTCCCCGCCTGGAGGAGCAAGCCAAGCTGGTTCCTGATCGCCACCGAGGACAACACCATCCATCCGGAACTTCAGAAGACGATGTCCGGTCGGATGGGAGCGACGACTGCGACCATCGCCTCCAGTCATCTGCCCATGCTGGCCCACCCGAAGAGCGTCGTCGACCTCCTGTTGCAGGCGGCGGGATAACCGGGGACGTCTAGAAATGGAGGAGTTCGGGGCGTCGTGTGGATTCCCCCTTCTAGGCGAGAACGGTCGGACCCATAGGTGGAGCCACCGGCGGGTCCGGCTGGAAAGAAACAGATCGGCATTTCTGGATGCGGGCCATTGGCCACCCTGATGGTGGCCGATGGTCCGCAAGGTGCGTCGGCGGGGGCTGATCGATTGTTTGCGATGTACTGCTCAGAGGTCGTCCAAGTGCGCTCGGGCCGGCCAGGTTGAGGTGCTCACCGCTTTACCGGTATGTAGCGCTGGCGGCGCTTGCCTTGGCGTGTTGCGCGTCGCCGGTCGTCGCGCAGCACGCCCAACGTGTCCGGATCGACACGACCGGCATGTCGTTGTCTGCCGCTCTCCTGGACGTTGCCGAGAAGGCGGGTGTCAATGTGATCGTCGGGTCGGCCGGCGTTCATGGAAGGTCGGCGCCCCGCCTCGCAGGCACGTTCGATGTCGACCAGGTTCTCGCCCGTCTGCTTCAGGGATCCGGCCTCGTGCTTCGCCGTAGTCCCGATGGCTCCTTCGTGGTCGCGGAGGCGTCGGTCGCGCCGCTTGCCCCTCCATCCCCCGCCGTGCCGGACATCCTCGTGATCGGGAAGCGCACGCAGAACACCGATATCGAGCGCAAGGAGAACGACGTCCAGCCCTACAAGGTATGGACAAGCGGCGATGTCGCGAAGGCGCACTCGACGAGTATCGACGACTTCCTGCGCAGCAAGGTGACCTCGAACACGCAGGCCGGATCCGCATTGCAGAGCGCCACGGGCGACACGCGCTCCGAGGTGAACCTGCGCGGACTGGGCGCAACCCAAACCCTGATGCTCGTCGATGGCCGGAGGTTGCCTAGCCTTCCTTCCACGGCGCTTGCCAACATCGGCATCGAGCAGAGCGACATAAACGCCATACCGCTCAGCGCCATTGAACGCATCGAGGTCCTCGATTCCACTGCGGGCGGCATCTACGGACCGGGTGCCACGGGTGGCGTCGTCAACATCATCCTGAAACGGGATTACCGCGGCGTCGAGATCAACGGTACTTCGGGCGCAGCCAATCGAGGGGACGCGTCCTACACGCGGATCGATGGCAGGCTCGGCTTCACGCCTGACCATGGTGCCACGGACGTGATGCTGACGGCCAGCGTCGCCTGGCTGCCGCAGTTGCGCGTTGGCCAACGCGACTTCCGGTCCGAATCTCGGGTCAGGCATCAAGCGAACGATCCGCAGGGCCTCGCGCTCTATCCTCCCGTCAGCCAGTCGCTCAACATCGCAACGTCGGGAGGCGGTCACCTCGTACTCGATCCCTCGTATGGCGGTGCGGATCTGGGTTCCGCGATCACATCGGTTCCCACGAGCTATGGCGGTGTCCTCGCCGACGGCGGTAGGCTCCTGCAGGCGAATGCCGGGCGATACGACACCGCCCGGCCCGCAACCGCACCCGGCGGCGCCTCCTCCTTGTTGAGCGGCGCCAGGACCACTGCATTGTCTGCGAACGTCCGGCACCGTCTCGGGACGGCGCTGGAGATCTATCTCGATAGCCTGTTCCTGGAGGGCCTCGGTCACGCCGTATCCGAACCGAGCGCTACCGTCGTCGAGATCGCCGCCGACGCGCCGACCAACCCCTTCCAACAGGACATCGTCGTCAGCTATCCGCTGAAAGAGCAGACCATCACTCGGAACCGTATTCGAACGACGCGCTTCACGGGCGGTGTGATCGCCGACCTTCCGGACGGCTGGAAGGGAAACCTGGACTTGGCCGTGGGCCAGGCGTCGATCAGGACAGCGGCCCGGATGACGACGCTTTCGGGCTACTTTCCATATTACGTGTATTATGGATGGGCGGCGACGCCGGGACTGCCGGCGAACGTCCTGGCAGGCCAGCAGACATTCGAGGACTCGACCGCTGCCCTGACCCTCGAGTCGAACCTGTCGATACGCAGGACGACGAAGTTCAGTGACCTGTCTCTGCGGCTTGCGGGGCCGCTGCTCACCCTCCCTGGCGGTCCCATGACGTTGACCATACTTGGAGAGGATCGCGTTGAACGCTCAGCCAAGACGATGGCGCAATTGCCGACGGACGGCACCGACAATCCGGGGAACACAGCGGAGTTGCCGCTGCCTGCCTTCAATGTGCGCACGCGTTCCGTCTATGCCGAGCTACGCGCTCCGCTGACGGACCGCTACGCCGGTCCTGCGGGATTGCGCGGAGCCGAGCTGCAGTTCGCCTTGCGGCACGACGTGGTCCGCTCGATACTCCCCGCCGATACCTTCACCGATGCGCTGGATAACACCGTCACGCAGCGCATCGCGCGTGCCGCGACGCTCTACACGGCCGGCATCAAGACGTCGCCTTTCGATGGCCTCCTGCTGCGTGGGAGCGTCGCGACGGGCTTCATGCCGCCCGCCATCAACCAGTACGCATCCAGTTCCTATCTCATCACTCATGACAAGAGGTTCCTGCCGGCTAACCCGACGACCGACGCGTTCCTGTTTCTGAAGACGTTGCCTGACGCACAGCGCCCCGGCCAGATCCTGGGCGGGGAAGGTATTCTGACGCTGTCGTATGGCGGGTCGGCCCGGTTGAAGCCAGAACACGCTCAGAGCATATCCTTGGGCGCAGTCGTCACGCCGCTGCAGGTGAACGACCTAAGGATATCCGTCGATTACACGCGTATTCGGAAGACAGGCGAGATCGTTCGGGTTCACAGCCAGGACTACGCCTATTTCTTCCAGAATGAGCAGCGACTAACCGGTAGGGTCGTACGTGCGCCCCTCACCGAAGCCGATCGAGCCAGAGGCTATACCGGCGGCGTCGTGACGGGCATCGATACGACGGCCTTCAACCTGGGAGAGACGAAGGTCGACGCGATCGACCTGCAGGTCGACTACCATGTTCCGGTGCGCGGCCTGGGCGGCCTTAAGTTCCAGGGGGCCGCCACCTGGAACCCCTCGCTTCGTAGGTACGGTGGCCCGGAGACGACGACGACCAACTACGCCGGCTATTCCGACGGCCCACTCAACTGGCGGGCGAACGGAGGGGTGGAATGGTCATACGGCGCACAGACCCTGGGCTTCATGGCGACGTTCTACGGCGACTATCGGATCGCCGCCGCCCAGGACGACGCAGCGACCGCCGATGGACTTGCCTTGATACAGGGCGGTCCGAAGATACCAAGCCAACTGTACTTCGATCTGTTCGCGTCTCGCACAATCAGACTTCCGGAGGGGAGGCGGTCGCTGGAACTTCGGGTCGGCATGCAGAACGTCTTCAACCACTCGCCTCCGATTATCGTAGCCGAGTACGGCAACAACTACAGTGCCTATGGCGACCCCCGCTTGAGACGTTTCGAGTTAAACGTGGCCATGCGCTTCTGAACGAGATGCGCTCCATGTCCTGAAAAGGGGGATCAACGACCTCACTGGAGAAATCATGCGGACCTAGAACCCTTCTGGACAGTCCGAGCCAGAAGGATCGACGATGGACCACAGCAACGCGACCGAGGGCGCCCGAGCCTTGGTGAAGAGGTTCTACGAGGGCGCTGCCCGCGGCGATATCACGAGCTTCGCCGACAGTCTGGCCGAGAACTTCGAGCTCTTCGTGCCGCCGCAGCTCCCTTGGGGCGGCACGTTCGACAAGGGGCAGTACGTGGACCTGATGCCCCGCGTGGCTGAAGCGCTGGACTTCACCGACATGAAGTACGTGAGCGTCACGGCCGAAGCGCAGCATGTGGTCGCGCTCATAGACATAGCCGTTCGCGGTTCGGACGATCGGATCATGATCTCAGAGCACTGGGACGTGGTGGACGGCAAGGCGGTCCGTCTGCTGGTCGCCTACTTCGACCCGACCCCTCTGCTGCGCCAAGCGGCGGCCTGACCCAATCCTCTCAAGAAAGCCTCAGACATGCCACAGTCCGATTACTCCGGCCGGGACTCGGCCGTTCGTCACAACGTCTACGCGACCGTTCGCATGCGCGACGGCCTGCCCCGCGACATGGCCTATCACTATTGGCGCGACGTCCATTCAACGCTCTGCTCCCGGCTTCCCGGCCTTGGCTTCTATGTTCAGCAGCATTTCGACCGGGACCGCACTGCCCACCTCTGGCCGGCGGCGGACGGGGTGCGCCCGATGACGGCGATGCTCGACGGCGCGGCCGAACTGGGATTCGCGAGTGTCGAGGATCAGGCTGTCTTCGGCGAAGCCAGCAAGGTCCTGTACGCGGACGAACGCAACCTGTTCAGCGAGGCGGTCGCCTACTTCCTGCCGACGGGATCGATCACGTTCGTCGACCGCGAGGAGGACGGCATTCGGAACGGCCCCGATCGATATCATCGGGTCCATGTGTTCATGAACAGGCGTCCAGGCCCGGACGCGACCCAGTGGGTACAGGACACCAGCGCCGATCTCGCCGCGCACGCCGCGGTTCAGAAGTGGAAGCTGCACCTGGGAATGCCCTACGACAACGCCAACCCGGCGCCACCGTCGCCGGACGTAAACCACTTCGTGGAGGACGACCGCCTGAACGTCGCCGTGGCGGAAGTCGCGTTCGAGAATGCCCGGACCGCCCGCGAGTTCTTCGCCGGCAGCGCCTTCCAGATGGTCTTGGCTCGACAAGCCGATCATATCGACGCCCTCGGAGCCAGGCTCGTGACCGGCTTCTACACCTTCGTTCGCGACGGCAAGCCGACAACGGCTGGCATACGGGGAAGCCGCCCGGCGCAACTTATCGACGGCATCGGCGCTATCAATCAGGTCACGCCCGAAATCGCGGCCCGGTTCGTGCGGCAGTAGGCGATATCACCGCGTAAGCTCGCCGGCGCTCGGGTCGAGATCCGTCCGAGCCCTACACGGTCATGCCGGATACCATTGCGTGCGGCGAAGCCGCGCCGCCAAGTTCCAAACCCGGAGGCAGCGATGTCGATGTTATTCTCCCCGATCCAAGTGGGTCCGTTCGAACTGAAACACCGGGTCGTCATGCCCCCTCTGACGCGTCTGCGTGCCGATCCCGACGACACCGCCAGCGCGCTCATGGCGGAGCACTACACGCAGCGCGCATCCAACGGCGGCCTAATCATCGTCGAGTCGGCGATGATCTCAATTGAAGCTCGCGCCTATCTCGGAGCGCCGGGCCTGTACGACGACCGGCATGTGGCCGGGTACAAGAGGATCGCCGACGGAGTTCATTCGAAGAAGGGCATCGTATTCGCGCAGCTCGCCCACAATGGACGTGCCAGCCATGTCGACATGAACGGCAGCGTCCCACCTCTGGGGCCTTCGGTAGTGCCACTTGACGCCACGGTGCTCACGCCCAGCGGCTGGACACAGGTTTCGCCGGGTCGCGCCGCGACGCTCGACGACATCCAGCGCACGATCCGCGACTTTCGCGATGCCGCGCGCCGCGCGTTTGACGCCGGCATGGACGGCGTCGAACTGCACGCGGCGAACGGCTATCTCCTCGACAGCTTCCTCCAGGACGGCACGAACCATCGCAGCGACCTGTACGGCGGTTCAGTCGAGAACCGTGCTCGCATACTGCTCGAGACCATCCATGCCGTCGCATCGCTGCAGGGCGCGGACAGGGTCGGTGTGCGACTTTCGCCCAGCGGCGAATGGAACGGCATCTCCGACAGCGATCCCGAGGAGACGTTCGGACGGATCGCCGAGATGCTCAACCGGTATGGCTTGGCCTACCTCCATGTCATCGAGCCACGCGTGAACGGCGACGACGACCACGCCGACCGTACCGACAGGCGACCGGTAGCGTCGGCGTTCCTGCGCAAGCACTTCGACGGCGTCATCATAGCCGCCGGTGGTTTCGATGGCGTGGGTGCGGAGGCCATCCTCGAGCACGGGGACGCCGACCTCGTCGCCTTCGGGCGCCACTTCACGTCCAATCCGGATCTTCCCGAACGCCTGCGGTTGGGACTTCCCCTGACCAGATACGATCGATCCGCCTTCTGGGGCGGAGACGCCCGAAGCTACACGGACTTCCTGCCATGGCGGGAAGACGAAGCCGTAGCCGCCTGAGCCCAAGTCCTCTGCCTAGGCGGATATGACGAACGAAAACCTTCCATGGAGACGATGATGACCACTTCCGAACAAAACAAGGCAACCGTGCTCGCGGCCTTCGACGCGTTGTTCAACAAGCGCGATTACGAGGCGGCCGAGAAGTTCTGGTCGCCGGACTACATCCAGCACAGTGCGCATATCGCGCCCGGCCGCAGCGGGCTTTTCGATCTGGTTCGGTCCGCGCCGGCCCAGCTTCGCTACGAGAACCACCTGATCCTCGCTGAGGGCGACTATGTGATCGCTCACGGTCGCTTCGCCGGGAACGGGCGCCCGGTCGCCTGGATCGCGGCCGATGTGGTTCGCATGAAGGATGGCATCCTCGTCGAGCATTGGGACGTGCTTGAGGACGAGGCGACGCTCGAGGAATCGCAGAGCAAGCTGCCGATGTTCGGCGATACGTTCCCGGCGTGATCGTCGCCACCACCTTGAATGTCGTCGCCACGCCTCCGCCCTAGGCGGGTCGTGGCGCTCGACGCTTCCTAGACGTCGCGAGGCGACAGACCATAATGCGGCCTCTGCCGTCCGGTCCTCTCCCTAGGCCGCTCATCTCGAAGCGCCCGCAAAGGCGCCATCGGCCGCTCCGGCCGAACCGGGCCGAGTACGATGTCGGTCAGGAGCGTCCCGGTTTTCAGAGCGATACGGCGGCCGTTAGCAGGAAACGTCGACCGCGAGGGTCGCCATAGGTGCTATAGCCCACGCTGAAGTCCAGAAGACCGTAGAAATCGAGTGTGGGGACTTCTAGCGGTGGTGCCTTATCCAGAAGGTTCTTTATTCCAAGCGTGAAGTCGACCGGCGGACCCCCGCCCAACGTCATTCGATAGGTCAGTCCGGCATCAAGATAGACTTGCGCTGGAACTCTTGCGGATCCTTGCTGCAGAACGCGATTCTCATTGTAGGAACTGTCCGCGTCTCCGGCGGTGGTGATATCGTAGGCGCTATAATACTGCGCATCTATCGTGGCACCCAGGCGGCCCTTTTGCCATTCCAAGCCACCGTTGGCGCGCATTCGAAGCGGTCCGTTGATCTTGCCTGCGAACTGGACACCGGAGCCAACGTCGATCGAGCGATAGTCGGGGGTCCAGGTTGCGGTGCCGTGAGCACGGATGTGACCGAACGGCGTGTCGCATGCGTATTCTAGATCCGCGTCGATCGTCTGCAGGATTGAACGGCCCCGATTGATCGATGTCGCATCGACCTGCGTTACGAACCCTTCGGTGAAACCTAGCGCTTTGTCCTCCTCGGTCAGTGGTGCGCGTATGACGCGACCCGGATATTCTTGTTCGAAATCGCCTAGGTTGAATACCGTCAATCCGAGGATGGCGTGCGATTTCGTGATACGCGAATAGTCGACCGACATCCGCAGTCCGGGCAGCATCTTCGGTTGCGCGACGGCTCCGAACGAGAGTGTGCCGACTTGCTCGGGTTTCAGCGCCGCCGATCCTCCTGTGAGGACCTGCAGCTGACTGTCCTCGTTCGCTGGGTCGCGCCCCGCGCGGTACGGATCGCTGAAGATCTGTCCTGAGGTCAGCTGGACATAGGTGATGAATTGCCCAGGCGTAGGCGGGCGGAATCCGGTCGCGTAGCTCGCACGTAGGAGCAGTCCCTCCACTGGTTCGGTCTTGGCCCCGACGGTGAATGCAACCGTAGTCCTTGGAACCGCGATGAACCCGGGCGGCGGCAGCTCGGCCCCGTCTATGTCGGAGGTGCCGAAATACGCCGGAACGGTAGTCGTCGTTCGGTCGGCACGCGCCCCGATCTGTAGCTGTAGGCTCCGCAACGGCACCAGCGCCGAGCTTTCCCTTATGAGAGGCACGCGGGCCTCACCGGCAACCGAGTCCACCACGAGCTTATGCGCAGTGACGAGGTCGGCCGTGTAGTTTGGAACGTTTTCCATACGGTGTTCCACGGAAACGGTCGTCGTCGTACGGCCCGCAGGCAAACGACCGGGTGATCCGGCCAGCCGGACCGAGTAGTCCTGCAACCTGTTTTCCGAATGGACGTCGGTGTACCGGATCTGTTGGCTGGCGAGATAGTCGGCAAGTCCTGTCCCCGGAGACAGGACGTCAGGCTGATCCACGTAGGAGAATCTTCGCCCACGTGAGTACACGGCGGATTTGCCAATCGCGGCATCCGCTTCGAACTTCCATTCGCGCGGCAGGTCGGCGATCAAACCGGTCGTCACCCGATAGTTCACGAATCGCGTGGAATATGCCGCGACTTGGTTCGCTGCAGGGATAGTCAGCAATATGGAGTTCCTGAACGGATTTCCCGGATCGCCGCGGTCGTAGTACTGACTCTGTGAAAGTGCTGGCCCGAACGCCGTTCCGGCATTCTCGATCCGAAGCAGATTTCCGAAGATCTCGACGCGACTGTCGACATGCTGACGAATGTTCGCAACCACCGACTTGAACTGAGATCGCGTCAAGAGACTCTGGGCGCTTCCCGTGCCGTCTGGACCCAGCGACAGGTCGAACTTTCCTGCGCCTGCCTTCAGAAGGGCGATCTCGTCGCCGCCGGCCCCTCCGGAGTTCGCGGGTATGTTCGTCGTGGTCGCTCCGAGCGACTGTCCGCCGAACTTCGCGAGCAGCGTGAGCGGACGGCCATCTGTCGAGACGATGTTGACGTTTCTTCCATAAGGGATAGCCGGATTAGCACTTCGGTCCGCGCGAAGCACTATGGCCCGCTGAACGAAGGGCCGGTCACCGAAACGCAGGCCGTCGTCGTGTGAATAACTCGCGGCGATCGAGAATTCCGTTTTGTCGTTGAACGCCTTGAACGACAATCCCCCGTCGAGTTGCCATTGCGCGCCATCGCCACGTTGATTGATGCCGGCCCGTCCCTGAGCCCACACCTTCGGCAAGTCCTGCCTCAGTACGATGTTGACGGTCCCGCCGGTTGCGCCCGGGCCATAGAGGCCGCCGGTCGTGCCGCCATAGGTCTCGATACGCTCGATCGCCGTCATCGGGAGGGCGTTCACGTCCGCTTGGCCGAACGTCAGCGTGCCCGGAAAGCTCGGCATCCGCCGTCCATCGACCAGGACGAGTGTCTGATCGGTCCCGAGACCGTGCAGGTCGATGTTCGATACCATCATGCCGTACACGGGGAGGGGAATCTGAGCGTATGATGTCCTCTGCTGATCGGCGGAGAGGCGGCTGCGCAGTAAATCGTCGATTGAACTCGCCTGCGCCGCGGCGATGTCGTGCGATGACAGCACGCGATAGGGCTGGATGTCGTTGGCACGGCGCTGGACGTCGGTGTTGAACGTCCGATGGCCGACTACGAGGATGTCCGGAATGGCCGGGCCATCCTCCGGAAGTTCATCGCGCTGAGGGGTTGGCGCGCGACGGTCACGGACCAGGGCATACTGGTCATCACGTACCTTTACGGCTTTGAGGCCGCTCCTCTTCAGAAGCCGATCGAACGCCTCGTCGGAGGTCATGACCCCACGCAGTGCCCTGGCTCGCAGACCCGCGATCAGCCTGCGGTCGAACAGCAGGCCGACGCCAGTCTGACGCGACGCCTCGCTGAGCGCCTCCGCCAAACCCTGCGCCGGTATTTCGATCCTCCGGGCCAGCGATCGCGCGGAGGCGGGCACCCCGGCCGCTAGGGCAAGGCCGGCTAGGGTTGCGCTCGCAATC
This sequence comes from Sphingomonas faeni, assembly GCF_040407495.1. Classification (GTDB taxonomy): domain Bacteria; phylum Pseudomonadota; class Alphaproteobacteria; order Sphingomonadales; family Sphingomonadaceae; genus Sphingomonas; species Sphingomonas faeni_D. The sequence goes on from NZ_JAPZPP010000004.1 coordinate 150,574, forward strand.
CAACGTTTCCGATCCGTCGCACCGAACAATGCTCTTCCCCGAGGTGAACATCTGAGGGCCGTGCAATGAGAATGACCGCTACGGCGACCTAGTCAACAATGTTCGCTCCTACCGTCGAACGATTAGACCTGGCGCGCGCGCCGGTGAGAACGCGCTAGTTGACAGCTGGTGATCTGCAACAAATGAGAATTCGTCGTAAGACGTCGCGCTTCTCCCGGGGACGTTGCGATTTAATGTCGCCGCTATAGATTCACTCCCATGGCGGCTGCGTTGATCGCCCGGAAGCCGTCGCGCTTCGACCAATCCATGTGGCCACCCAATCGCTCGGCTACAGCCACCGCTTGGGTCCGCGACAGGTTCAGGACGGCGAGTGCCTGCGAGGTCGCCCGGAGGTGCAGGACGGGCGCGGATTGGATGTGGCCAGTGCCCCGGTCCAGGATGTCGGTCAGCATTAGCACCTCGACCTCGTCGATCGGGAGCACGGCCAAGAACTCCACCGCAACACGGATGGCCGCCGAACATATGGCGTCGCGGTGCATCTCGAGCCTCTTGCCAACGGTCAGGTCCTTGATGGAGGCTTTGCCCGATTTCAGCAGACTCACCGACTCCTCAGGCATGTCCTCCAGGTCGAGCCCGTCCACGATGGCGATCGTGCGTCCGTCTAGCAGCAGCGTGTCCACGCCCTCGACCGAGAAGGGAAGGCTGCCAAGGGCACTGTGATCTTCCAGCGCCTCGACCATCGCGTCTGGATCGCGATCGACCACCCGCCGTGCAGCGGCGATCTGGGAGTTGCGCGCGCCGGCGGCGGCGACCGCCTTCGAGTGAGCGTCGTCGTCCTGCGCGCGGGCGGCCAAGACTTCATCGGCCAGCTGATCGCGCACCTTCTGCTCTCGGCCGAACGTCCGCGCGAACCACCCCGGAACGTAACCGGCGAACTTGGACGCCGCCGCGTCCTCCAGAATGCTCTGCCGTTCCGGTACCGCCACCTCACGCGCCGTGGACGTGGTCAGCCAGTCAATACGCGAACGAGGCACCCGGTGCGCTCCTGTCAGCGCCTCGACTATATCCTCGTATTCAGCCGCTGCGCTTGCCGAAGCGTCAAGATGGGCCTGCCGGTGAAGCGCTTGCTGACGGGCCACACGCTGGCGCTCAGCCTGCTTCGCGGCACGGTCCATTGCCCGCATCGTGCGCCCGACGCCCCTTACGAACTGTCTCGATGTTACCATGGCCCCCCGGCTGATTGTCGTCCGTCGCCAGCGGGTTATAGCCCGACGACGACTGGGAGCCATAGGGCAAAGGAAACTTCATCATCATCGCAGTAGCCCACCTCTTGTTAGCAGCCTCGGCGACGATCATGGGCAACGCCCACGTGACCGACGGCGATACCCTACGCATAGGCGCAACGAGGGTCAGATTGTCAGGTGTGGACGCGCCTGAGCTTTCGCAGCGTTGCGGACGTGAGGGTCACGAGGTCGCGTGCGGTAAGATGGCTGCCGACTGGCTCCGGCATCGCGTCGAGAGCCGACTAGTCACCTGCCAGACCGTCGACACCGACCGTTACGGAAGGTCGGTCGCAACGTGCCGCATTGGCGTCGAGGACGTCAACGCAGCCCTCGTGGAGATGGGCTGGGCGACGGCCTACCGCCGCTACAGTATGGATTATGTCAATCAGGAGGACCGCGCGCGCGCTGCGAACCGCGGCATCTGGGCTCTTGGGTTCCAGATGCCCGCCGACTATCGGCGCGCGCGCAGGCTGGCGGACGTCCCGCCGGCGCCCGATCCACGCTGCGCGATAAAGGGGAACGTTGGAACGTCCGGTGCGCGGATCTATCACATGCCGGGCAGCCGAACCTATCCGGAGGTCCGCATCAACACGCGCAAGGGCGAACGGTGGTTCTGCTCGGAAGGCGCGGCGGTCGCGGCGGGATGGCGGGCAGTACGCTGATCTCAGCGCAAAATGCGTTCGCGCAATGCCGGCATCGACACCGTAGTCCCCGAAGCGGACGCCGCGTCGACCGCGATCCGCTTCAAAGGCGTCGCGCCGATCGGAAGCGCCCTGTCGATCACCAGACCGCCGCCCGCGTCGCCAAGGCCTGCCTGCAGCGCGGACACGTCGCCGCACCATATGATCTCCGCATCGCGGTCCCGTGAAGGGTCCGGCCCGACGCTGCCAGCGTCGAACGCCACCGGCCGCATCTGCATCCGCTCGCCCGCCGTGCTCACCTCGACGCCGTAGCCGGGGCGCGTCGCGCTGCGCACGACCAACCTGCCGTCCTCGACCCAGGTCGTCTGCATGCCTTCGGTAACCTCGTAGCCAAGTCCAACGAGACCCTGGAGCACTGCCGTCCGCCTGGCGATGGCCGCACGCGTCCGTCGGTGTGCATCGAGTGTGGACCGCCCCTCTACGACCCGCGCGGCGATCGCGTCAGCGCCGAGTGCCTCTAGTCCCTGAGTCAGGACCGTGGTCGCGAGGCCGGCCGCGCCCATTTCGGCTGCGAGAAGCCCAAGGTCCATCGTCGCCGCCGCGCGTTCCCGCGCCTCTGTCAGCGCACGACCTGTCGCGACGTCCAGTCCGTCGAGGAGAAGGCCGCGCCGGGCCGGTTCGGCCTTTGTCGCCTCGTCGAGCCGCGTACTCCAAGCGGCGGAAGTCGCGCCATCGACCAGCGGATGCAGATCAGCGATCCGAACCTCGATCCGCGCGACCGCCGGATCGATGGCGACCGGAGGACGGGCCGCGAGCCATTCGGCGAACGACACCGGAGTCTCGTTCCCCCGCAACCGTTCTGCCAGTCCACGCGAGACCGTCGGGGCCGCGATGCGCGCGGCGAGGACCTTGAAACCATCAGCCAGCGCTGTCGCGTCGCCCCGCTCGAGTCGACGCTCTATCTCCGGATCCAACGCTTCGCTGCTGGCGCGCAGGGTGCGCAATAGGCTGGCCGCCGCCTCGCGCTCGCGGCGACCGCGTGACCGCGCGACCGCTTGCTCGGCGGCGACCTTGGCCAGTCGGACCTGGACGTCGTCCCTGAGGAAAGCCTCTTCGGCTGGCGCCTGCTTCTGGAGGTCCATGAAGCGGTCGGCCGCGATGAGCGCTGTTAGCGCGTCGCGCCGTGCCTCCGCCGCGGCGAGAGCGTCGTCATCAATGCAGTCGTTTCGCCTGCCGATCCGCGTCCACTCGGCCAGCGCCGCGTCAACGCGCGCCAGCATTCCGTGACAGATCTCGAGGATCTCCTCGCGCGTCACGATGCGTACGACCTTCGGTCCACTCATGCCCCGTCCCCCATCGCCGCCATCACGGCCTGACGTAGCCGCTCGCGTTCCCGTTCAGGCTCGTGGAACCACCGGTGTGACGACACCCGGTGAATGACCGGGATCGAGCGCCGCAGCACAGATGGTCGCCACATCTCGCGCGCCCTCGCGCCCTCGAGAAGCCGGTGCCGCGGTGCGTCGCACTCGATGCCGATGCCGTAGAGACCCGTGCGAGGGTCCTCGATCGCGAAATCCAAGCCGAACGCTCCGTCGTCCTGTACGGGCGCGGGATCCCAGCCCAGCTCTCGCAGTTCGGCAGCCACCGCTTGCTCCAGCCCGTCCTCGACGTCCCGCGCTGGCCCGGATGGCCGACGCTGCTCGGAGGTGAGCCGGCCCAGGAGGGCGGTAGCCGCGTCGAGATCCCCCTCGGACAGCGTACGGGCGTACTCAAAGTATGCCTGGAGGAAGTCGCGCGGGCTCGTGGCCTGGCGCCTCGTCGTCAGCATGTCGGAAATGAGCGGGATCGGCATCGAGGTGATGAGCACGACCTTTCGCTTCGCGCGTGTGACGGCGACGTTCAGGCGCCGCTCGCCGCCCGCCTGCCCGAGCACGCCGAAGGAACGGCGGAAGGTGCCTTGCGCGTTGCGCCCGAAAGTCGAGGAGAACACGATGATGTCGCGCTCGTCGCCCTGCACGTTCTCTACGTTCTTGACGAAGAAGCCCATGTCCTCGCCCCCCTCCACGCGGTCGCGCTCTCGGGTTAGCGCCGCACGGAAGGCGGGATCGGCCTCTGCGCGGTCCTCGAACACGTCTTCGATCAGGTCCGCCTGCTTCCGGTTAAAGGTCACGACTCCCACCGTCGGGGGGGCGGTGCCGCCTGCCGCCCATATGTCGCGTACCACGTCCGCGACGCGCTGAGCCTCTGCGGAGTTGGTCTGGTTCTCGTAGGTGCCGTCGACGCGGACCAGTTCGATTGGCCGCTGGCGCCTGACCTCGTCGGCGGGATGGCGTGCGGGCACGCTCAGCCGGTTGACGTAGAAGGCCGCGTTCGAGAACTGGATCAGCTCTCGGTAGGCGGACCGGTAGTGGATCTGCAGCGTGGTTGAGGGCAGCACGGTCTTCGCGAGCTGGAGGAGGTCCGGGCAGTCTTTGATCTCCCGTCGATTCCATGTCTCGGCGGCCTCTTCGCGCTCCTGCTCGTCCAGCCGATCGTCGGCGTCCTGACCCTCGAAGATCTCGCTTTCGTCGCTCTCGACCCGGCTTGAGAAGAATGCGCTCGGGGGCATCTGCTTCTCGTCACCGCTGACCACCATCGTGCGGCTACGGTAAAGGGTCGGGAGCGCATACTCGATCGGCATCTGCGACGCTTCGTCGAAGATCACCGTGTCGAAGAGGGCCTTGCGGAGCGGCAGGAGTCGGCTTGCGACGTCGGGGTTGACCAGCCACACCGGCCGAAGCTGCATCAAGCCGAGATCGGCACCTTGATCGACGAATTCGCGCAGCCGCTTGGCGCGGATCCCGCTCAGTCGGGTGATGTCTTCCCACTCGCGCATCGGGCGCAATCGGGAAGCGTCGAGACCCTCGACCAGCAGCCGCCGGTTGAGCGAGCGCATTTCGCGGTCCGCCGTGGAGAGCGAGACGGACTTGGCCTCAAGCTCTCCGGCCTCGAGCAGCAGCGCCGGATGCTCTCCCTCGATCCTCGCCTTCCAGGCGAGACGCCCCTCGATCGCGAGGATACGGCGGACCGTGGCCTCGAGCGACGCCTCGTCAAGCACTGCAAGCCGGTCTTGGATCCTGGCCAGTTCGGCGAAGGCCGCCATCGCACCCTCGCCGAGCTGAGGGACGCGGGCGCGGAAGCGCTGGTAGGCGGCTACGTGCGGCGCTTCCGTCTCGACCGGATCGACGGCCGCGGCGTTCGACCCGTCGCGCCGGATCGACTCCGCGCGGGCCGATATCCATTCGTCCAACATCCACGGGCCGAGCCGCGCCAGCGCGGCGCGGCAGGTGGTCCGTGCGGCATGTCGGGCAAGACCCTGGTCGATGCCTTCGATCATGTCATCGACAGCCTGCCGGCTTGCGGCGCGCGCCATGGCAAATGCGGTCGACCGCTCGGGGTAGCCCTCGAGCCTCACGACCAGCGCCTCCGCCTGCGCGAGCTGGGCGAGATGAAGCCGAGTCGCCTCGAGAAGGGCAGGAACGCGCATCGGTGGTAGCGAACCAGCGGGTTCGCCGGAGTCGACCACCGCCGCCAGGAGCCTGGTGCGGACGGGGCGGAGCCCGCCCTCCCGCTGCAGCGCGGCGCCGAGTGCGCGTGCGTCGGAGAGACCGCGCTCCTTCATCATTGACCGCCGACGCCACAGCGCGACCCACCGGCCGGGCGACAGCTTCTGCAGGAAAGTCGGGCGCCTGAGCAGCCGGTCCGACACCACCGACCAATGTTCCAGCTCCGCGTCATCCATCGCGCGGGCGACCGCGATGGCGTCGTCAGGCACATCGTCCGCTGGAAGCGCGAGGAGATCCCGCTCGGCAGCCGCGAGCGCCCCCTGGAGCACAGTAGCGCCGGCCTCGCGGTCCGACGCGCCGGCCAGCATGTCTAGCCACCGCGCGAGGCGGGAGCGGCTCGCGTCGTCGACTTCGCGCAGGGCACGGCCATTTGCGGTGGTCCAGGCCCGGTAGGCCTCGGGCTCGTTGATCGCGATGGCGTCGGGCGTGCGCTCGACCACTCCCAGACGCTCGCGCTCGAGACGTGCGAAGTCCGCGACATCCGCTGTGAAGGTCTGCACCGTACCCTCGTCCACGCCGAACTGGCGCGTGTCGGCGAGCGGGCTGCCCTCGAACTTGGCAGGCAGCCACAGCCTGGCCAGCGGCGCGCAGGTCTCCTGGAGCAGTGTGAGCGCGCCGGGGTCGAGCACGCCGAGTTGGTACCTCAGCGACGGCAGTGATGGTGTTTCGCCTTCGCGGGCTAGCCCGATCAGGTCGCCGATGACCAGCCGGTACGACAACCCCGTCTGCGGATCGACCACGTGCAATGCCCTGTGCTGGCCGTCGAGTTCGCGTTCGAGCGACTCGATGCGCGCAGCAGCCTGCTGGCGCTGCTGCCGCCAACCGGTGGCATTCTGCGGCCGACGGAACAACTCCTCAAGCTGCTCGCGGATCGACTGGATGACAGTCCGGCGGTCCTTGTTGACGTCGTTGACCATCACGATGCGGTCGCCAAGACCGGCGGCCTCGAGCCGCTTGTGGACCACCTCGAGCGCCGCCTGCTTCTGGCAGACGACGAGCAGGCTGCGACCGGTGCCGATGGCATCGGCAACCATATTGACGATGGTCTGGCTCTTGCCGGTCCCTGGGGGCCCCTCGACGAGCAGTCCACGGCCGGACCGGGCTTCGAGCACCGCCGCTTCCTGCGACGGATCGCTGTCGACGGTGAAGTAGCGCTCCAGTTCGGGCGCGTGCACGGGCTCTGCGCGTTCGACGTCCTCGCCGACGCGGAACGCCGTCTCGAGACTCGATCCCGCTGGCGGCAACGACTTCAGCTGGCGCAGATCCTCCATAACGGCCTGGCCCATGAAAGCGAGATGGAACAAGGCCGCGGAGCAGAATACGCGGTCCTCGCCGACCTTGGCGTTGAGGTCCTTCGAGGGGAGAGGGACGAGCTGGCGACCCTCGACCGCCGCCAGTTCGCGGAACGCGTCCAGCACCTCGGCCGGAGTGACGGTCGAGCGGCCCAGTATCTCGTTCGCCGCCTCCTGCCACCGTGCGGCAGCCTCGATCCCGAGCAGCGTCTCGAAGGCAGGATTGAGCCGCACCTCCTCGCGGCCACGATCAAAGGCAAGCGTCACGCGACCGCGGGATCCGACCTCCGGATGCAGCCGCACCGGCCACAGCAGAACCGGCGCGATGCGGGGGCTCACAGTGGCCTTGGCTTCCTGCATAACTAGGAACGGGAAGCCGAGGTAGAGTCCATCGATACCGGTGTCGCGCCGGTAGAGTGTGGCGTGCGAGTGGAGGGTGCGCACGCGACGCTCGACGCGAGAGTCGACGGTCAGCGCCGCCGGGTCGACGTCGATCGTTTGGTCGTTGCGTAGCAGGAGGTGTTCGAGCAGCGACGAGGCCCGGCGTCTCGCGCTGTCTAGCTCCGTCAGGTCAATGCGCGCCGTCGTCTTGCCGATCACCATGCGCGTAAGCGGTCCGCGCATGATCGAGGCGGTGATCCGCCGGGCGTAGAAATCGAGCAGGGTCGCGACGTATGACTGGCGTGGTGGTTGGCGCCAGTCCCCGACCGGCACGGCCAGCAACGCGAGCGCACGCGCGAGCGTTAGCCGCCGCTCGAGCCGAAACTGATCGGCCCACTCGTCGATGCGGTCGCGACCGCAGCGCGCGAAGTTCTCGATCCTGGCTTCGATCTCCGCGTTCATCTCGCGCCGCGGGCGGGTCAGTGTCGCCAGCGCGGCCTCGCGGTCGAACGCCTCGACGCCGGCGCGCGAGGCCGTCTCAGCAGCCTCGTCGACGATCGCGTCGGCGGCCCTGAACTGTGCGGCTGACGCCCCGAGCAGCAGGATCAGATCCTCCTCCTCGGTGACCTTGCGCTCGACGATAGCGAGCAGGCCGGGGTGATCGGTGTCTGGCAGCACCCTACGGCGCTCCTCCCAAACAGCCGCCAGCTGACTGCGCGAGGTCGAAAGCGCCGCGGCTCGTAGCTGGGTCTCGTCTAGCTCGACGCCAAGTTGTCGCGCACGATCGCGGACGCGCTGTTCGCGACGCTTCAACCGCGCCAGCCAGAGCTCGTCGTCGTCCCGCTCGAGCCGGTCGGGTACCGGGCCTACGATCAGCGCATAGCCTTCATCCGGATGGTCGAGCAGCCAGCCGGGCGTAACGATGCCGCCGCGTATCACCAGCGGCATGGACGGGTTCAACGCCTTGAGCGCGAGCGCCAGCCGCAGGTCTTCAGATGCTTCGTGCAGCGCGGCGACCGAGCGAAGCTCGGCACGCAGCTCGGGATGGTGGCCGGCCTCCTCCATCCAGGTGGCGAGCTCGCCGCGAAGCAGCAGCCCCCGTGCCTCATCCCAGTAGGCCGCTTCCGCGGCCGCCAGCGCGAAGCGCTCGGTCGTATGGTGCCGGACGCCACCGAGGGTGATCGGGCGCTTTCCGCCCGTCTCGTCGGCATGGCGCGGCGAGGCTGGCGCATTGGGAATGTCGCCCTCCAGCCAGCGCTGCACCTCGCTCCAGCCCCAGCGCTGGCGGCGGTCGAGCGCTAGCAGTCCGCGGAGCAGCGTGTCGTTAGCGGGCGGGAGACCCTCAGGTATCGGCGCGCCGTTGGTCAGGACGCTGATGAGGAAGGACTGGTCGTCGGCGCCACCGAAGCAGGCGCCGCGCGTCACCTGCTCGAGAATCAAGATGCCCAGGCTCCACCAGTCGCTTGCCGCGGCGACGCCGCCGGCTACCGCCTCGGGGGCGGTGTAGCGCGTGATCTCGAGCGGAGAGACGACATCGAGGTCATAGTCCGACAGTCTGGCCGATCCGAAGCCCGTCACCACCAGATCGAGCGGCTCCTTCGTTCGGACCATGATGGCTCCGGGGCGCAGGTCTCGATGCCGAAGGCCGCATTCGGCGAAGACAGCCAGCGCGCCGCCGACCTCGCGCAGGATCACGGATAGCGTTGCGGTGTCGTCGGCGAGCAGGCCGAGGTCGGCGAATGTGCCCCCGCGCAGATCTTCCGACACCTCGTAGGCGCGGTCCTCCCAGCGCCCGGTTTCGAGGATCTCGGGTACGTGGTCGCGGTCGAGCGTCCGTAGCGCGTCGTAGACCTCCGGGTCCGGCTCGCTGCCGTTGGCATAGAGCGTGAGCACCGCTTCGCGACCGTCGGCGGGGCGAACGGTCTCATAGCGTTCGCGCACCTCGCTGGTCGTTGGAAGCCGGCGCTCAAGTCGCCAACCGGCGACGTTCGTTTCGACGATAGCGGACGGTTCCGCCGCGGGTTCAGGCCGTTCGGCGACCCCTACTTCGTCCGTGGATGCCACCGGCGTCGACGCGGGGATGGCTGCGTCCTCGCCGCAGACGCCGCAAACGAGGTCGCCCACGGCGAGTGGGTGCCCGTCGATGCAGACTGGCGCCAAGGAGGCAGCCGTCACCGACGCGCCCGCCACGGCCGGCGGCCGCCAGCCCGCCGCCCGGATCGGGATCGAGGACAGCGGCCAGTCGCACAGGCGACCCTTGACCTCGCCCTCGCAGAAGATCTCCTCCAGCGAGCGCTCAGTCTCGCAGTTGGGGCAGAACCTCATCATTCGGCGAACAATCCTTTGTCGGCCGACGTCGATGCGCGGTGGCCAGCGGCATGGAGTGATCGCCGCAGCCGCGCAACGTCGGCCCGCGCCGGAATGCCGGCCATCCAGACGTCTCCATCCTCATCGAACATCACGTCCATGCGCCGGTCCGACGGCGTCGAAAGCCGTTCGAACACGGCCATCTCGGCGCCGAGCGGCGTCAGTACGTGCAGCCGCTGGTTGTCGCTGCCGCGCAACGCGAGCGTCTGCGGCAGGTCGGATCGGAAGGGGCCGGTCATCAGTGCGTCGATGAGGCCGGGGTTTCGCTCAAGCCAAGGCTCTATGTCCGTGAACTCGCGCCCGGTGAACACGAACACGGAACGGTCCGACGCTTGGCGCCACCCGAGGAGCAGCGCCGCGAGCGCGTCGGGCTGTTCGAAAGGCTCTCCTCCCGAAACTGTAAGGCCGTCGGCCTCGGGGGCATGAACGGCAACGGCCTCCAACAGACTGTCGAGCGTCACCTGGCCGAAACCGCCGTCCCACGTGTCGACCGAGATGCACCCTGAGCAACGGAGTGAGCAGCCCTGCAGCCACACACCGAGTCGGCGGCCTGGGCCGAGGGTCGTCACGGGGAAGTGTATGCGCGAGACCGCAACCGTCATGCCGCGTTTCCGAGGACTACGGTCGTGACAGTACCGGCTTCGACCGCGACGACGGTGGCTGGACCATCGCCGTCCCTGTCGAACAGGGCACGTGCTAGCGGGTTGATCAGGTGTGCTTCGATCTGGTTCCGTATGCCGCGCCCGCCGTTGGCGAGGTCCGCGGTGCAGAGGTGGCGCAGCGTCTTCCAGGCTTCTGCGGACAGGCTGATCCGGTAGCCGGACGCATTTGCGTCCGCCAGTACCGAGCGGACCATCGAAGCGAAGATCTCCTCGGCGACGGCCGGGCGGATGAAGTCGAACACAATCACGTTCTCGCCGAAGCGGTTGAGGATCTCGGGGCGGTTGAGGACCAGCTTGAAATGGTTCGCGATCTCGGCGCGCACCCGCGATCGAACCTCCTCGAATGGTTGATCCGGGGTTACGTTGGCGACCCGCGACCCATCTGCGGCGGTTGAGTAGATGCCGAGGTTCGACGTGAAGATAATCAGCGCCTCCGAGAAGTAGACGCGGTCACCACGACCTGAGGTCAGGACGCCATCGTCGAGGATCTGCAGGAACTTGTCGAGGATGCGCGGATGCGCCTTCTCGATTTCGTCGAACAGCACGACGCTGAACGGCCGCTCGCGTACTGCGTTCGTCAGTTCGCCGCCCATGTCGTAGCCGACGTAACCCGGCGGTGCGCCGATCAGACGCTGGTCGGCGTGCTCGGCACTGAACTCGGACATGTCGAAACGGATGTAGGCGCTCTCGTCGCCGAACAGCAATTCGGTCACGGTCTTGGCGAGCTCGGTCTTGCCGACGCCCGTGGGGCCGGCGAGAAAGGCGATGCCGCGGGGGCGCCCGCCGCGGCCACCGCCGCCGATGCCCGTGGCCGCGCGCTTCACGATGTCCAGCATGTGCACGACCGCGTGGTCCTGGCCGACGACCCGGCGCCCGATCGTCTTGGCGCCGTCTCGGATTTTCTGGCGTTCTATCAGGCGCCAGGCATCGTCGGTGACGCCGACCTTGTAGCGGCGCACCGCTTCGCCGACGTCAGCGACATGCACGCCCTCGGCGCGGGCGAGTTGCGCGACGGCGTTCAGATCGAGCAGCAGCATGCCCTCGGTGGCGTCGACCAGCTCGCGCTCGGCCTCTGCGATGTGCTCGACCGACGCCTGGCGTGCGCCTGGGATGCCGCGCATCAGGGACCCGGCGACCGCGCGCCGCGCCGCGCGGTCCGGCGGAGCGACGGGGATGTGGCGGATGCGGGGGTTGTCGATGGTGAACCAGTCGGGGAGATCGCCCTCCTTCTCGACGATCCAAACCACCGTGTTGAAACGCGGCGCGCGGTCCGGGCCGACCGGGCGAGCTTGAGCCTGCTGGCTCAACACCAGTGCGCGCGTGAATAGCGACTGCTCGGCCTGCGAAAGGGCGTCGCTGCGGACGATCAGGCGCGACGCGAAGTCGGCGACCAGTGCGATCGGCGGGCCGTCGAGGGATACGAGCCGCTCGATCGTCGCGGCCAGCATGTCGCCGCCGCCCGCGACACTGCCACCAGACGGCGTCAGACCCAGTCGGGTCAGCAGCGCGTCTGCGTCTGCCTCGCTCCCGTCGGGATGCTGCATGACCGAGAAGCCGGAGACCGGGTCGTAGCGGACCGCGTCCGTATAGCCTGCATCGCTCAGCGTCGCCGCGAGCACGTCGCCGAGCGGTACCGCGACCGCTTTGCCGCCGATGTCGCGGATCTGCAGATCCCGTACGTTTCCAGTGAGCACGAACTGGCTCTTGAGAGGCAGGAAGCGGGTCAGGTCGCGCACCCAACGCGGCCGATGGTCTCCGTTCTGCACTCTAACCCCTTTGACCGCGAAACCTCCAATGGTGACCCGCGGGCACAGATTTATCCGTCTGCGACCCACGGTCAATGTTGTTGGCATCCGCGCGACGGCGCCAAGCCCGCGAGTTACAGGGTAAATCAGAGGATGCCCATTCAACTCTGAGGGGGAAACATCTGCTCATCTGCCATCGTACCGGAGAGGCGGTCGACCATTGACGTGTGAGGCGCGAGCCTTGGCACTCAGGTCACCCGTGCTTCGACTGACCTGACCGTAATTGCGGTAACGCCAGCGTCAGACGGCAGCCGTCACATTTTCTTCCTCGTCGGTGGGTTCGGACTTATCGTCCGGCTCTCCGGTCGGCGTTGCGACCGCTGGGGCGGCTTCCGGTTTCACCTCGTGCCGTGCGTTGACCTTGGCCTGTAGCGCCGCGAGGCGGAGGTCCGCGACGTCGGCATCCAGTCCAGCAGCGACGGCCGCCTTGAGATACCGTCCGGCCGCGGCTTCGGTGTCGAACCAGGCCACCTCCTTCTCCGCACCGACCGGTTCTCCGTCGCCGAGCGCTGAACTCGCTTCCGCGTCGAAGCCCCCGCACTCGTCCAGCTTCCGCCAGCTAAAGGCTCGAGCGACGTGATCGTAGCAGTTCTGGCTGTAGATCATCTCGCCGGCGAGTTCCTCCTTCGCGGCTATGGAAACCCGCGCGGCGCCGCGACGGACGCCTGCCGGGCTCAGTGGTTCCGGCGGCGAAGGAGGTTGCGCCGCCACCGCAGTCACCAAGGCCTCCTGCGCATTGCCTACGTTCTCGGCAACGGTGGCCGATGAGCTCGCGCCGCCCGTCGTTGATGAACATTTCCCGATCGCAAACAGCAGCGCAACTGCCACGACAAGGATGAGCCAACCGTTCCCGCCTGTCTTTTTCGGACCCGTTGCACCTGTCGACTGCGGAATGTTCACTGGTTTGGGTGATAGCCGCACCGGCCTGCGTTCGACCAAGACTTCCCCCCACGTTGTCCCCTGGAGCTTAGCCTTGTCGCCCGGATCAGCAATCTGGATTTGAAATTAATTAGAGGCTTGCCGTCGTTAGAACCCGGTCATAGCGTTTCGACCAAAGCTGAACGGGGGGATGACGTGCAGGTAGGGGAAGTACTTGTGGAGTTGTCGACCCGAGACGCTCCCTACGGAGTCGAAGCGGCAAAACGTATGCCGATGATCTACGATTCGCTTCGGGCCCGGGTGGACGGTGAACGCGTGTTGATCTCGGGGGCGCGAGACGAGGCGGAGGCGCGACATTGCTGGCGCGTCCTGCTGCTGAACGAACGATTGGTCGAAGAAGCCGACGGCGATCGCCAGACCGTCCTCGCGTCGCTGGTCGCTTGAGCTTCGTACCACTTCGCCTTCGACCGGTAGGTCGTGGAGGCACGCTTGCTGTCAGTGACGCCGGGCGCTTCTTTATCGGTGCGCCGGACTTTCTGGACCGGTTGGAAGAGGAGCGGATATCGGACGGCGACCGCGCCTTCCTGCGATCGGGCGGATTCTCCATCGACGAAGGCGACCTGCTCGGGAAGGCCGCCCACATGCGCGGCATGGCTGATCGCATAGCAACCGTTGGTACGCTGGATTATCTGATCCTTGTCCCGACCCTCCGCTGCAACCTTTCTTGCAGCTACTGTCAGGTGTCTCGTGTCGCGGAGACTCGGCGGGGCTTCGATTGGAGCGAGGAGACGCTCGCTGCAGTCCTGACGATGATCGACCGATTGGACACGCCTCGCCTGAAGATAGAGTTCCAAGGCGGCGAGCCTACGCTTAGACCAGACCTCATCCGCGCGGTTATCGAACGCTGCGAGCGCTTCGAACACGTTGAGTTCGTTGTCTGCACCAACCTTCAGCATGTCGATGACGAGATACTGGCCATACTCGACCGTCCGGACGTGTTCATCAGCACTTCGCTGGACGGCGATGCCGCCGTTCACTCGCGAAACCGCACGAGCACGACCGAGGTAACGGATGCGTTCTTCTCCAATCTGCGCATGCTGGCGGATCGGCATGGCCCCCGGAAGATCTCCGCTCTTCCCACGATTGATCCGACGTCGCCGCCCGAGATGGACGATCTCATCGATGCTTACGTCGCATTGGGTTTGGACAGCATCTTCCTGCGGCCGATCAACTATCAGGGCTTCGCGAGGAAACGGCACGCCACCTCGCGCGAACAGGATGATGGCTGGCGCGGATACTACGAACGCTTTGTCCGGCGGTTGATCGAGCGCAATTGGCTGGACCGTGGTCGCGTGCTGGAAGAGACCTATCTGAGCATCGCATTGAGGCGAATCTTCCAGCCCGGTCTCGAACGACATGTCGATCTCCGCAACCCGAATCCGATGGGGATCGACTATGTCGTCGTGGATCACGACGGCACCGTCTATCCTACCGATGAGGCCCGTATGCTCGCACGCTCCGGTGTGGTGGATCTCGCGATCGGCAGCGTGACGGAGGGATGGAACGGTCCCGAGCGTGATCTGCTAAACACGGACGTGACGAACCAGTTTGATCCGGACTGCCGACGTTGTGCCTTCCAGCCGTTCTGCGGACGCGACGTGGTGGACGATCTCGCGCGCTACGGACGAATGGATTTGCCGAGGCGCGAGACCGACTTCTGCCGCCGACACCTTCACCTCTTCGATTTCGCCTTCGAGCTGATATATTCGGATGACGAAGCGGTGAAACATTCCCTGGCACGCTGGCTCCGACTTCCGGGCACGCCTGCGGCCTTCGGGGAGCGACTGGCGTGATAGAACTGGTCCGTCCCGCCACCGCTGACGCTGAGAAGCCTTACGTAACACGACTTCGCGTTACGGCCGGCGTACTCGACCCGACGGACACGGTGCTCATCGACGGGGATGACGAAGGAGGCCTGTTCAGCGGACCGTTCGGCATCGTCGCAATCGAAGGCATACTTCCAGAGCAGCTGGAAGGTGAAGTGGTGCTGGTGGATCCGGCACGCCGCCGCATCGAACGTCTGCTCCGCACCGAATCGACGACGAACACGTTGCTGGTGACAGAGCGCTGCGACCAGCTATGCGTCATGTGCTCGCAGCCACCGAAGAAAACGCACGTCGATCGCTTCGACCTGCTCGAGCAGGCATGCCTTCTGGCGCCCGCAGGCATGCTCATCGGGATATCTGGAGGTGAGCCCACGCTCTACAAGGAGCGGCTTCTGACGTTGATGGAGCGTACGCTTTCCACCCGCCCGGATCTCGGGTTCCACGTACTGACAAATGGTCAGCACTTCACCGAAGCCGACATTCAGCGGCTTGGCGCTCCGGAGTATCGGCGCGTGAGTTGGGGCATCCCGCTCTATTCTGCGGATCCCGCTCTTCACGACCTGCTCGTCGGTAAGCAAGGCGCCTTTAGCCAGCTTGAAGGCGGCCTTGCCCATCTAGCTATGGCTGGCGCGCGGATCGAATTGAGAACGGTCGTGATGAACGACAACGTCAATGGCCTGCCGGCTCTCGCTGGATACGTATCGTCGAGACTGCGCTTCATCGAAGCCTGGTCGATCATGCAACTGGAACATGTCGGCTTCGCGAAGAACAGGTGGCCCGCCCTCTTCTTCGATCACAGCCGGCGGTTCGCTCGGATCGGGGAGGCACTGGATCGGGCCTTGCTGAACGGCGTACGAGCGCAGCTTTTCAACTTCCCCCGCTGCACGGTTCCGCCGGAATATCGCAGCCTCGCGATCGCTTCGATCTCAGACTGGAAGCGCAAGTTCGCGCCTGCGTGCAGCGACTGCCGGGAGCAGACGAAATGCTCCGGCTTCTTCGAATGGCACCCCGATGAGGAGGCACGCGTGACCGTGAGGCCGTTGTGAAACGTACGAAGTTCCTTGTCTCTAGCCTGCTCGCCGCTGGTTTTTCAGGACAGCACGATGCGCTGGCGCAGGCATTCTCGAAGGCCACGACGAGGGCGACCGACGATCCGCAGGGAGGCGCTTTGCTGCGGCGATTCTCGCAGGACCACGCGATCACGCTCGCCCAGCATCGCAGTCATTCCAGCCACTCTAGCCACCGCTCCGGCGGCGGTGGCGGCGGTCACTACAGTCATACCAGCCATCGCTCGTCGTCCGGCGGCGGGTACAGCCCGAGCTACGATAGCACGCCGACCTATTCGACGCCGTATGTCGCGCCAGCGCCCACGCCGCCAGCTCCGCCGGAGCCTGCACCAGCGGCGCAGCCGCTGTTCGCACGTGAAACCAGAGCAGCGGCGCCGCCGCCCGACGGGCTACCGGCGCTCTCAGGAAGAACGAAGCGCTTCGCGTCGATTGTGCGCCGAGTCCAGATCGCGCTTATGGCCCAGGACCTCTACTCGGGAGCGGTTGATGGCGTGGTCGGGCCGGCACTACGCTCGGCCCTACGCAAGTTTCAGAAGGCTCGCGGCCTTGATGTGACCGGCACTATCACACCGCCAACTCTTGATGCGCTGATGGTGTCCAGTGGGTAAAGGAAGGTGCCCTCGCGCGCCAACCGATTGAGCGTCGGCGTGTCGCCGAAATCCTGCGCCTTCATGAACCCCATCGCGTCGTAGCGATGGTCGTCGGTCAGGACGACGAGGATGTTCTTCGGCTTGGTGCCGGGGCGCCGCGCGAGGCGCAGGTCCGGCTTCGCGTGTGCCGTCGCGCCTCGCTGACTTGACGTGCGTGCCGAATATGTTTCGCAAACTCCCGCCCGGATCTATGCGTGAGGCGGCCATTCTTTTCGCAGTTTTATCGCGTCCTCCCCATTCCTTCGCTTAATCGATCAAGGGTTCGGTCGATGCTGTCAGTCACGGGACCGAGGAGTGATGCAATGACCGTTCGACGCTGACCTGGCCCGCCTGAGGGCGACGCGATCGACGACGAGAGCTGAATGGTAAAGATGGCTGACGTGGTGCTCGCCGAGGCGAGCTGAGTTGCGCGAGCTGAGCGAGGACTCTGTCTCGAAGGCGATGCTCTCGCGAGGAGGATTCCGGGCTCCGCTCGATGCGCGGTGAACTAGGAGTTTTGGACACGCCGACCATGCAGGCCGCCTGTCGACTTGGGGATGATCCGGCATCACGCATGCTTCGTGCACATCAGAATGCCATGAGCGCTCTGCTGAGCGGCTGAGGATGGTAGCTCGGCAAGCGGTATGGCTCCACAGACCGCGCCTGACGATTTATACTTTAAAGTATAATTCGTCATCACTACGTCTACCGCGAAGGAGCGGTATAATGTTTGAGAACATGATTGAGGCGGGTGCGGCGATGACCCGCATAAGGTTTGCCCTGGAGGACGTGGAACTAAGACCGGCCGAGATCGAGACCCTGCTTGGCCTCGCGCCGGGCGCGTGGAACGAATTCGCGATGGGCCGGCCGCTGGTCGCGATGACGAGGTTGCAGGAGACGCGCGCACGCCTGGCGGTGGAGCTGCTCAACGCACTCTGCAGCCTTCTGCCGCGCGCCGACGACGTCGGCGAGTGGATGCGTCGTGGCAATCGGTTGCTCGAGGGCGGCACCCCGCTCGCATGGTCGGCGGCATCGCTCGACAACCTGCGGGCGCTCGTTGCGGCGATAAGGGGGGAGCGGCACGATGTGCGGCGATGCTGACGCCCGGCGCGTGCGACGCCGGACCGGCCCTCTGCTGTGGGGAGGCCTGGCCCATGTCCGCGCTGCACGATGAGATGCCGACGGTTTGTCAGACCGCCGGCGCCGCCCCATGGTGGCAGATTGCCTGGCGGACCCGCTCTCCGGCGCGCGTGGGTCGTCCGGACCTTTCCGTGCGGTCGATATCGGCGTCATCCGCGGATGCAGCGCGGGACGAGGCGCTCCGCGTTGTCGATCAAGCCCATCAGGGGGAGGTGCGTATCTCCCACCACGCCGCTTGTGTGACCGACGTGATCGCCTCGCGGCGCGAGATCGCAGTTTGGGATACCGTTGCATCGCCCGTGCCAGTCGAACTCGACGGGCTGTGGGCCGCCGAGGACGTCCGCCGTGCCACTGCGCTATCGTGCTATATGCGAATCGCCGCGGTGCTGGGCGAGGCCGTCGCTGCCGGCATCCTCGCTCGTGGCCTCGGCCGCGAACTCAAGCGTCTTGTCCGCGACCGGCTGGCGGAGGGTTGACGCGGTCCCGGGCAACCCGACCGACCGCCGGTTCAGGTCTGGCTTTCCGAACTCGCGATTTCAGTCGTCATCGTTGTCGTCATCATCGTCCGACAGGTCGCCAGGGTCGAACGGGACGCTCAACATGTCCTCTCTCCACTTCTGTGGCTTGCGCGCCTCGATGGGCTCGTCGTTCACGGCGTCGAGCTTTATCACCATGTCGGCAAGCGTGGCGCGGTGCCAGCGCAGCGTCGCCCTGAGCGACTCTACGAGACCCAAAGTGTAGTACAGTTGCTCGTCGCGACGAGTCAGGTCCGAGGTCAGCCGCTCTAACTTCACAGATAGCGCTGCCGGGTCCATCACTCTTGCATCGTCAGCGTCACCTCCCTCTGCATCTTCTCGGTCGGGCTGCACCGCGCTCTCTCCGATCAGCGCGAGCGCCTCGTCAAAGGACATGCCGGACGCAACGCAGTCGTAACGCATCCTTCCCGACCGGATGACGGACTTGTAGCGTTCGCGGTTCATCGACGATGTCGACATGCCGGAGGCGTTCGCGACAGTGACGATGGACGGACGCGTCCCATCGTGAATGAGGGTGTTGCACGCTGTCAGCACGGCCTGAAGACCCTCCCGCCTCTGCTTGTCGCGTAGTTCCCGGAGGGCCTTGGCGCCGCCCCGGCCTGCCGGCTGTCTTGTGATGCTCACGTCTGCTACTCCATTTCCCGATTACGCCGCCTCACGGTCCTGTCGTCCTGCTGCTCGGCCCGCCGCGCCTCGTCGCGTGCGTCCTTCATCTCCTGGGCCCAGGGTGCGAGTTTTCGATACTTCACCGTCGAGGCCGCGCTCTTGTGGCCGAGCGCGCCCTGGATCGCGTTCGCGGGCTCGTCGTCGAACTCTGCCTCTTCCGCGCCGGCGTGCCGGAAGTCGTGGAAGGTGAATGGCGGCCATCCGACAAGCAGGTAGCGCAGGAAGAGATTGAGCTCGCTGCGAAGCAGGGCCCTCTTGTTGTGGCTGAAAGCGTATTCCCCCTCTCCGCACTTCCACCGCAGCGGCTGCGCCGGCGCCATGGTCGGAAAGCCCTGCAGTGCACAGCTTTCCACGTGGAGGGCGCAGAGATCGAGCAGCTCGTCGATCAGCTCGCTCCGAACCGTAACGCTGACCTTCTCGACCTTTGCCAGATCGACGCCCGGCTCCACCTTGGGCCAGACAGCCTGCGTGAAATGCATTTTTCCGGGAAGGATGTCGGTTCGCGACTTCCAAACCCGTCGGAGCAGCTGCTGGATTTCGTGGATCCGTCTCAGGCTCTCCGCGACCATCTCGAGCGCAAGGTCCGCGAACCGGATAGCCCGCTCGACCTCGAGCAGCGGGTAGAAGTGTCGTCCGAACTCCCTCCCGTTGCGCGCGAGGGTGGCGCGCTCGGATTCAAAAGCCAGCAGCCCGGATCCGTGTCCGACATAGCCAGGCAGGCCCAGCCGCCTGATCTCGGCGTGGCGCCGCTCACGCACATCGGCAAGCAGGACGGCAGGCGTGACGAACGCCCCGAGGAGCGAGAGCGTTATCATCCAGCTAGTTCTGGGCACCCCGCCGTCACAGCCTACCGTGCCGAGATGCTCCGCGACGAACAGCGCTTCGTATCCCGCCCGCTCGCGATCCTTTAGGGCCTGCGCGGTCTTGGAGCGTGGGCTGTGCCACTCGGCTAGCGACCGCCATGCCGCGGCGTTCCGCCAAAGCCGGAAGTTCTCGATCTGCCAGCCGCCGGTCGGCATGCCGCGCTCGTCGAGGATCTTCACCTTGACGGGGAAATCGTGGAAGTTTTCCGCTACGCCGATCGCATCCAGCGCGGCGCGCATGGCGTCTCCCATCGCCCTCTGCTGATCCGCGCGGTGCTCCCCCGCCTCGAGAATGGTGTCCAGCTCGGCAAACGCCTTGTGGCTGTCGTCCTTCCGGCGCTGCGCTCCAGCTGGTCTGAGCCCGCCGTATCGCTCGATGAGCACCCGGCGAAGCGACAACGGTAGAACGAAGCGCGGTGGCATGAGCGCCATCAGACCCTTTTTCCACTCGGGTCGTGCTGGAGGCAATAACGGCGGAGTCTTCCGACGATGATCCGCCAGAAGCGCACGGTATAGTCGCGGACGGCGGCCACGTCGTCCGGGAGGATGTCACAATCCACCGCGTAGCGGGTGAGCGCCTCCTGGTAGGTGCGCATTGTCCACTCCTGGCCGGGTGCATGGGTGCGCATGATCTCCTCGACCCGGGAGATCACAATCATTGCGGATGTCATTTGCTCTGGCCGCCTGAGGCGCGCCGCGTAGACGATCGCGTAAAGCGAGCCGGCGTTGAACAACTCGCTCAGGCGCCACACGCGGTGGCGGATGCGCAACGACGGGCGCTCGCGCTGATAAGGGCGCCGGCCATCAAGATAGGTCTTCGGGAGGTTGCGAAATTCCTCCGGGAGGGCCGCCGCGAACATTTCCCATGTGACCGGGATATCATCCGAGACCGCATGGCGTTGTCTGGCGTAGGTGCCGAAGCGCGCGTTCAACCATGCGGAGATGGTCTTAAAGGTCGAGGGATCGAGCGGGATTAGACCATGTACCTCGTGACGGGTGAAGTTGCCGATCTCCTTCAGTTTCTGAAATACGGCCTCCAGGATTTTCGGAGAGTGGGCCGCACCGGCCCACACGAAACAGAGTCTCCGCATGCGGCGGTAGTGCTGGAACTCCGCGTGAATTCGCGGCGCTGGCACCCGCTCCACCCACGCGTCGAAGTAGTCTGCAAGGTCCCGGTCGATGTCGAACAGCACGAAGTTGTACCAGTCGTCGCTGTGCTCATCGCACCGTTCCAGCACCCCCGCATCTATCAGGTGGTGTATCGAACGCTTGCAGGAACCGGTCATGGCGGCCAGCGTGTTCATCGAGATCGGGATCGAGCGACCCCGGTACGGTGAGATGTCGAGCTTCACGGACATGTGGACGCCGCGGCGCGATGCGAGCGGTAGCGCGCCCGCAGGCACGACGATCGGGCCGAACGCCCGACACGCGGCACGGGAGATGATTTGGGTCATGAGAGCTCCGCCAAGCGACGTTCGGTCGCGGACATGGTTTCGGTGTCGGGAGAACTGGCGACGTCGCCCTTCTTGCGGGCCTGCCGGGCGTCGGATCTCGTCACCTTCATGAGTTCCGAGCGCTTCTCCTTGAGAGGCCCGACATACCTCTTGAGGGCTGACTTCGACTTGATCGACACGTCACCGCGGAGATTGTCCTCGTCGACCTCGATTTCGCGATCCGTCCGGTTCGGACGGTAAATGTGATCTGCCTCCTCTTGGATCCGCGCATGGCGCAGGCGGTGCGCAGTCGCCCGAGAGATGGAGGTTTCGGACCTGATCGTCACGTCGCCTGCTTCCATCGCAGGTCGGAAGTAGTCGTTGTTGAACGTGTGGTAGCAGTAGGGTCGCCCCTGCCTGCTGGGAAACAGCGGTATCGCCTCGAGCGCTTTCCAGTCCCTGGCCGCGAGAAGACGCTCCAATTCGGCGAAGTCCGGCCGGTCCGGATCGTCATCGAAGCTCTGCTTCAGCTGGGCGACGGTCTCGAGCGTCACCATGATCTTCTTCACCCGGACGCCGTCGGATCCCTTGTTCGGCGCCATCAGCGTCCGGCCGTACCTCGACGCCAGCGCCCAGTCGGCCGCGGTCAGGTCGTAGGTGTCAACCCAGCGCCCGCCGTCGTCGTCCATCACGGTCACTTGGTCGTAGATCGCGGGGGGCCAGCCGAAGGCCCGTCCAGCTGCGAGCACGAGCGCGCCCAGGCCCAGTGCGTCTTCCATCCTCACCGCGTAGCTTGGAGCGTCGGTGATGACGTATCGCGAGCCGGCGTAGTTGTGGTGCTCGGCCAGATTGCTTCCCAGGCTCTCCTTCATGTCCCTCCGGGCCTCAGGCGACATGGTGTGCCAGTTGTCGATTTTGCCGGGGTTGGCCTTCGGGCGCAGGAGCTTGACCGCGAGGCGACGGTAGAATTTGCCGAGTGCCTTGAGCTGGCAGGCGAGCGCCGACATGCTTCCGGCATCGCCGATTTTCACTAGCATCGCCTCATCCTCGCGGTCTCCCTCGATTACCTCGAAGCCAAGAGCCTCGAGGAATGCCTCGATCCGTTCGCACGCGATGTGGATACGCTCCGCGACGAACGCGTCGTGCGGCTCGCCCTCGAAGCATTCGAAGTTGAAGAAGCGCTCGAAGAACAGTGCCACTTTGCGCTGGGTCGACAGCGCCTTCCTGCGGATCGCGCGGCGGAACGCGTCAGTGAGGTCGGGATCACGACGCCTGCCGTAGATCACAAACCATTGGCTGCCGATGCGGGCCACTCTGTACTGAAATCTAACCATCACGAGCTTCTGGGAGATAACCAATTATCTCCAAAGTGGTTTCGTGCGGCTGGGTCGATTATTATGCCAGCGTGTTGTTTCGGAATGAGATTTTCAGGATGGCTGAACGACATCTGATAGTGCCAGATGCCAGAGGCCCACGGGATGGCGAGCTTTCCGTGGGGGTTCTGGCATGTGGGACTACCAGATAGTCACCACCATCAGGTCAGTCGGACCGCCCGCGACCCAGCGGGTGCCGCCTGAACTGCGCGAGGTGCTCCCCGAGTGGTCCGGCGCGGCGAATGTGATCGCCCAGAGCGCGCCAACCCTCCAGCACCGGGCCGGCCTCCGAACGGCGATGCGCGAGATCGTGGAGGAACACAAGGAACGTGACGGCGACGTCGACCTCCCCTTTCCGCGCGGATCGCGACCCGGTGCCGATGCCTGCGTTGGCGACCTCGTGCGCGACGGGGATCCCGAGGCCGGCGGCAACGTCCCTGAGCTTGAACCATTGCCCGCCGGCGGCGATCGATTCCGTCATCAGATCGCGGTGCTTGATGCGCGCGAGCGCCGCTACACCCTGCAGTTCGAACATCATGTGGGCCGCAGCGCGCATACGGATCATTACTAGGTCATGGCGGTTTCCATTGTAGGTGATGAGCGTGCCGCCGCTTTCGGATATCGCCAGGATCGCCTTGTCGATAGCGATGATCACGTCGATCTCGTCGAGATCGTCGCTGATGCGGACCGATCCGACGGAGGCGACGCGCCATCCCCCCGTGGTCAATTCGTCAGCCTTGAGCATTGAAGCGACGGCGATCCGGTGGGTTGCCGACGAGCCCTTGGTCCGCTCGCGCGGCGCGAGGAGGCGCAGTGCCATCGGATCGGGTGCGGTCTCGAGGTCGAGCACGAGGACGTTGCCCAACGGGCGCTCGGTGTGGCCATTCACGGTGGCTTCTTTCATGGTGCTTACCTCGCTAGGCAGGTGTGGACTTGGGAGATGAGAGCTGACGACGTTCGGGATCGATGAGCTGGCGGAGATCGTCGTGACGACCTTCGATCTGGGCGCTGCGCAGACGCACACCGTCCGCTCGCGGGTGAAGCACATGCAGCTGCTGGGCTTTCCGAAGAAGGGCGTGGGCAAGGGGTTCAAGGCGAGCTACTCGATCGAGGACGTGATGAAGGTCGTGGTGGCGTTCGCGTTGCTGGAGGCGGGGATCCCTTCGGTCCGGGCACACGAGCTGGTTACCTCGGCTTGGCCAGAAGTGGCTAAGGCAATGGCGACGGGAGACACCGACGGGCCGGGGGCCGGCGCAGATCGCAATCAGTGTCTGATCGTCGAGCCGCATGCCCTATCTTCGCTGGGTCGGCCGATCACTGCCGAGCAGATTAGACGGGAGCAGGTCAGCGTTGGGTCGCGGCCAGCGGAGCCGCGGCTGAAGGCTTATTCGGCGACCGCGGTCACCGTCGATCTGCCCCCACTCTCGAGGCGACTGTGCGAAGTGATGTCGGGAAAGGTGCCGGCGGCAAGGAGGACCGATCACTTGGCTTTGCCGGAGCGGACGCTGGTCCCGGGAGAGCGATATTGGACCGAGGCTCGCCTTCTCGTCCGGTAGATGCCGATCCCGTGTTTGCGATCCCTGCCGAATTGACGTCAGGATGGTTTCCGGCTCGCCTCGAAAAGCTGCTGAGCGCTAGCACTGGGCTGACGCCAGGTAGGCGCGGGCGGCCGCGGACGCCCGCCCGCGCCGGTCACGCGGCGAGCCGTAGCGGTCGCGTGAATATCTCCTGCCCGACGTTGCTCACGACCGTCGCGAAGCCGCGCTTGGGCGCGGGGTCCGCCTCGGCCGTCTTCAGCAGACGGTCCATGCGGGCCTGCGTGCGGCGCAGGCCTGCGATGAAATCGCCAGGAAGCGGCCCCTCGACCCGGCGGAACGGCTGACCGCGGCGGAATGCGAAGTATCCCGCGTGCTCACCGCCCTTGGTGGGCACGAGCAGGGCGCGACCATCGCCGAGCGGCGACCAGAGCTTGCACAGCCCGTAGCAGGCGACGTGGTCACCTTCCTTCCGGAATAGGCCGGTCCCGATCGGCGGACCCTGGGCGTCGTCGATGTCGAACGCGATGTATATGCGCTCGATACCGTCGCGACGCGGCAAGGCCGCTAGCAGCCTCTCCTCACCATCGACGAGGCGAAAGCCGGCGCCGACGAGCGGCTCACTTGGAGAAGCGTCGATCCCTGGGCGCCCCGTCAGGAGCTTCGTGAATGCGGCCACGTGCCGCAATATGTTCGCCTGCGCGAGCGGATCGGACGCGGACAACGTCTGCAGTCCGTGCCGTGCTTCGCGCATTTCTTTCGTCGCGTTGATCATTTCTTAACTCCTTGCTGGTTAGGCGAAGCCTGCGGGGCCGGGCCTGGCCTCCGCCTTTTCCTCTCCCACTTGCTTCGCACCTGCTCTTCAGCTGGAGTGTCTGCGCCTCGCCGTGAAAGGCGGGCCTCGCCGCTCGCCGGCGCTCGGTTCCGGTTTATGGCTGAATATGGGGCATTCTGACGCACCCAACCGCAGAGCCGAGGCGATGACGTGACTGGCACGAAACCACTGCTGCGCTGCTGGTTCGACCACCGCATGGTTTCGGAATCGATAGACGGTCGCCCGTTTGGGTTGGCGGTAGGGCATCGCCATCCTACAACCGCCAAATGCCCCGAACACAGACGAAGACCGAAACGTCGACCGACCCGCTGTCGCAGGCGTTCGGCCGGCGCGTCAGTGAGTTGCGCACGCACGAGCCGATGATGACGCCGCAAATCCTGGCCGAGCGGCTCGGGGTTTCGGTCCAGTATCTCTGGCGCATCGAGACGGGTCGCCAGAACGTCAGCTTGCGAACGGCGGCGCGGATCGCGACTGCCTTCGAAATCACGCTTGCCGAACTTTTCGAAAACGTGGAGATGCCGGAAGTGGCCTTGGAAAACAGGCCTTACACGAAAGTGGCCGACGACGCCGGGACCGCGCCGCCGAGTGCCTAGTGGGTAGTGGGTAGAGTTCAGGCCGGCATAGGCTCTCCCGTCACGGCCTCGTTTTCGCCTTTGATGGATGATCGTCTGGTTCGACCGCGAGACGTCGACGCGCTGAATGCGCATCCCGTATCTGAAGAGCTGATGACCCAGAACGGTCGACTGGGACCTGCCCGTAAGCACGTTGCTGCTGTAGAGATTTCTCCAACCATCGCGCCCTTGACGCGTCATACCGCTGAAAACGAATGGGGTTGAGGCGTGAACCCATTAGACGAGGTCTACAACGGTGGTGGGCATCAGCCCCTGCCTGCGGTTCCGACCCCAACCACGAGATCGCCAGCGACGATGGCGGCTTTGCATTCAACCGTACCGGTCAAGAAGCTGATGCCAGTCCATCCCTCGTCGAACTGCTCGACCGCGGTCACTACATAGTGTCCCTTCAGCAGTGGGTGTGAGACGATCTGCCCGATCGTCGCGCCAGGCATGGCCGCTGCTACGGTCGCCGGGATTGTCGCGTCGAACATGAGGTGTGCGTTCGCTCCCGCGGTCCAGAGGACGTGGTCGCCGATGGAAACCTCGACATTGAGGCAGCCAGATCGCAGGCGGATGCCGAGGCGGCCTAGCGGATCGGTGGGCCAGCGCTCGATCACTCCGAGCCTCCGGTGTCTCAGGCGGAAGGCCCGCGCGTGCTCGCTTGGACTGGGCGGGTCGGCGGACGTTGGAGAGGGCGTAGCCCACCACGGCTTGGGCTTCGGTTGGCGTTCGAACGGCGGGTTCATCCAGTTTAGCGTGAAGGAGAGGTCGAGTCCGCTCTCGCAAAGCGCGGCGACGATGGGCGAGGCCGCCTTGATGGCGGGCGCAAGATGGCGACGGAACAGGGCGAGATGCTCGGATGACTGCTCGCAGATCAGCCTGCTTCGTGCCTCTGCATAGCCGGGCAGATCGGCACCGTGCTCAGACTGCCGTGCCGCACCCTGCCGGGGAGGATGATGGCCGGTCACATCCGCGACCCCGTCGGAGGCCAGGCCGGCGGCGGCATGACCGGCAGCGCGATCAGACCGTCGAGCACCGCGGCGGAAGCGCGGACGTCGTCCATGTTGTAGATGACGATGCGCTCGCGGATCGCGGGATCGCCGGAGCGTATATAGTCGTCATACCAGACTATCGACGATGCTCCGGATGCATCGACGTCGCGCCAGTCGAATCCGACATAGCGCGCCAGCGTCTTGATAGAGACGTTGGAGGTCGGCCATTCGGTATGCGGCATGATGACGTCGAACAGCAGGTCGATCGCGCGCTTCGGATCGAATAGACGCTCGATGTCCTCCGGCGAGCAGACCTCCGGATAGCGCGACTGCAGCAGGCGGAAGGACGTGCGCTCGTATTTGCTGTAGTAGTAGATCATCGCCGACTGGTCGGCGGTCAGGAAGTCCATCGTCGCGGCGAACGCGTCCCGTTCGCCGGTGGGACCGTCGGCGAAGAACTGGACGTATTCCTCTGTCTGGCCGTCGGGGCCGAGACGCCGGTCGAGGATGCCATGCAGATATATCAGGTTGTCCCTCGACGGATCGGCCTCGATGTCGAAGTGCAGCTCCCGCGCCGCACGCGCCAGTCCTAGCGGCCTGCGGGCGTATGGCTGCGCGCCCGGCGTGAGGAGAAGTCGCGCCCGGTCCTGGAACCTGCGCAGGCGCTCAATTCCGACGCCGGCCACCGGGCTCTTCGCCGTGGCGGCTGCGGGGATGTCGAGGTCTGCGAGCGCGCGCACCGAGGGTGCGATCGGCAGAAGCGCGTCGCGGACGCTCCGGCCGACGCCGGCGATGAGCGTGGCGTCGCCCGCCTCCTTCAGCTCGGCCTTGCAGACCGTCTGCCAGTGGCAGAGCTTGCAGATCGCCGACAGCGCCCCGCGGGACTCCGAGTTTCCGTCGCGGATGCCGCGCGCCCGGTCGGCCAGCGTTGCCGTGATGTCTGTCAGCGACGCGCCGTCGCGGCGCCATCTGGCCGAGAGGTCGTAAAAGGTGCGTTCGCCGTCGCGCCCGATCACGAAGCCGGCGTTGGGCGAGCCGTGTCCGAGATCCGCGAGCAGCTCGGCGTAGTGCGCCACCTGGACCGCGTATTCGAGACGCGGCCGCTTGCCGTCCGCGTCGAGCGCGCAGCCGGACTTCACGTCGCCTGCGACCCACTCGCCGTCGTCGCGCTCGATGATGTCGGGCAGGCCCAGCCGGTCGTCGACCTCGAGCCGGCCGCCGAGGATGATGCGTGCGTCACTCTCCAGCGCGTCGATGGTGGCGACGAACCTGTGATCGGGATCCGCCAGATCGCGAAGGTCGACGACGCCTTCACCAATGGCGGCGAGAACGACCTCCTCGTGCTGGCGGCCTCCTTCCCAAAGGAGCTGGACGAATGCCGAGACCGGGTCCCGTCCGGCGGGGTCGCCGTGGAGGTCGTGACGCGCGCGCCGCTCGCAGATGGCGACGTCGCGGATCATGGATCCCGTGATCCTGACCGGCTCAGTCACGGGCGCACCGGGCTATCACGCTCGGGTCGAAGGGGAGCGACACGTGGATCGTGGAGCCGTGGGGACTCGAATCGCACTCCATAGAGCCGCCGGCTCGTGCGATGATGTCAGAGACGATGCCGCTGCCGAGACGGGTGCCGGCCGTGCGGGAGGACGCGAAGCCCGGCCCGTCGTCCGCGACGGTGAGGACGAGGTTGTCGTCGAGCCGCTCGAGGACCACTTCCAGGCTGCCTCCGCGGCCATCGAAGGCGTGCTTGAGCGCGTTGTTGACCAGTTCGTAGCAGACGAGCTGCATCCGGTGGACCGCTTCGCCAGGCGCTTCCAGCAGCGGCAGCCGGAGAGTGACGTGGGTCGGAGCGTTGGCGGTGCGGGCGGCCACCACCGCGCGGCAGAGCGCCTCTATCGCGGCGCCGGCGTCGGCGATGGCGGGAATGCGGGCGGAAAGCAGTCGCTGGGTCTCGCCGAAGCCTTCGAGACGATCGATCGCGGTCTCGATCAGACGGCGACGCACCTCCGGACTGCGGTTCGAACTGGCGAGGCGCATGGCGGCGAGCGCGGCGGCGACCTCGTTGCAGGTGCGATGCCGTTCCTCGTCGAGCAGCAGCCGCTCCTCACTGCGGCGCGGGACGATGCCGTCCCCCCGGTGCCCCCCGTCTCCTTGCATCAAAGTCATGTCATGTCTCCCTGGCCGGACCGGCACGCGGACTATCTAGGAATGCCGCTTTATACTTTAAAGTATAAAGATGAAATGTCACGCGTCATCGGCGCCCCACCGCTCCGCTTCGGGTCGCACTTGGCATCGGTTGATTGACAGTCTTTCGGTAACGGGATCGGTTTACGGACCTCGACTGGTTCACGCCGGCGTAGCTCCAACCTTTTCGCCGTCCTAAAAGTTTTGACTAAGGATCCTGCGTCGAGATCTTGGCGAATGGGCGATGGCGAACGGCTGGTCGCCCTATCGTCCGTTGCAGGATTGGATCGCGGCAGCGCGACGGACGCCGTACCCGCACCTGGAAGATTGTCCCGCGGATGAGGGCGGTACTTGTGCAAGGATCGCGGCGAACGCGTTCCCGACAGAAGGTGCCAGCCCGTCTCTGACACCCCGGACCTGCCTGAAAATGTCAGCCCTTCACGGGTGGGGTGGCCAGCAGTTCGGGGAAGGGCAGACGTGGCTACAGAAACGTCCAGATACGCTGTTCCGCCGCAGCGCGCCCATGTCCGCAGACTATGCGGAAGCGGCCGTCTGCTCCTCCACGGCCTCGTTACGCGCCTTTACGCATAGGTCGTGGAAGGCCGGATGGAGTAGGCGCAGTGCGAGGCCGACGCCCCATCCGTAGGAGATGCCGAACGTGTATCGCAGCGGACCGTGCGTGAGCGTCGAGCCGAGGAACTTGGTCAATCCCGTCCGAGGTGAGAAGTGGGTCATCAGTCCGCCATGGGCTGCGTGTTCTGCGTCTCCGGTCCCCTCACACCAGAAGCGGTACTGAGGATCCTCGCCCAGCGCGACCGTAACCGGGTTTGTATCGGAGCGCCCGATGGCGAAGTCCGTGAGGGCTGCCATGCGGGGTTGCATTCGCCGCAGATGCGGGAGTGGAAGTGGAAGGCCTTCGATGTGGAACTCTGGACCCGGCAAGGCCTGCTTTGTCCATCGAACGTCCCGACCACCATCGGCTCGCCCGAGAAGAGCGATCGGATCGCGGATCCCTCGACCTCGTGCTCGCCCGTCAGGTCGTCGATCGATCCGCACAGGCTTCACCGATCCGGGTGTTCGTCTCCAAAGGATTAGCCATCTGATACGTCCCCCCAGCTTCGATGTCGGCATGTCCATCTCTCTCACGAACGACTGGCTACTCGCGCCGTGTCGGAGGGACCGCCTGCCTACACGCTTCGAAAAGGTATCCCGCAGCTTACGACGCGATCCTTGGCACGCAGGATCCCAGCTCCCCCAAGTAGGTCCACCAACCGCTCGATGGTCTCACCGGAATTGGCGACCGGTCCCACGATGATGCGATCGAGCGCTTCGTTGAGTGTCGAACCCCAGATCCCGGCCTTCTCGTTGTTTTCGAGCTGAAGGTGGTAGACCAGCTCCTCCTTGCCGTTGACCGTCACCTTTTCCGATGGTGGGTCTGGGCGGAAGTCGCTGTGCTGATGGATGATCCTCCACTCGACCTCCTCGTGGAAGCCGCGATGCTTTGTCGACAGAACGGCGAATTCCATAGCGCGCACTATATCGGCTTGGACTACGGCGGGGTCGAGCGATGACAGCTGTCCGGCACATCGTTCGAGGCGCTGGATGAGCGCCTCGAACTCTCGCTTGAATTCGGCGGCTCCGCCGTAAAGGACGGGGCTCAGCACCAGTTCCCAAGCGGTCTGGTAAGTCAGGAACGGCTGCGTGTTGAAGACCAGACAGACGTTCTGAGGCAATCCATAGGCGCGCCACATCGAGAGCTTTCCGGATAGCGCCTCCTCTCTCGAGTGCAGCGAGAGGGACGTCAGATAGGACCGATCCGCGAGATATGCGCCCGACATCATCATCGGAACCATGATCTTAGCACTCATGTCCGGGTGGATGGCGTTCAGGGCCCGCTCGAAGCGCCCATTCAGACGCCAGTCGTCGAGCGCGTCGTTCAGGCAATCCAGTCCGTGACTCACTTCGGAGAAGTCGTTCATGCCCTGCGAGTTGCGCAACCACAGGTTCCTGGGCACCAGCTCGGTCTCAATGATCTTCTCGGCGACCGCGAGGCTGGTGTAATGTGCAAACCGGTCGTCGGGCCTGATCTGCCTAGTCCGCTCAATCGAATAGGCGAACAACGCCTCGTTGAGCATTCCCGAAGCGAGCTGTTGTGCGAACATGGCGCCGATCTACCGTGTCGGCGTCATCGCAGCCAGCACTAGGTCATCGAATATTCACCTGGGCTTTCCACGATCGTGGATCGCCATCGGAATACGCCGCCGTCTCGAACTTGTTCTCTAATGTCCCATCATAGAGGATCAGGCGCCTGGGTCCGCGCGGAAGTCGTCGACACAAACCCATGTATAGGAAGATGCGCGCGCTCCCAGGTCGCATCGATTGGTCAACGGTCCACAGCCGACACGCTGTCAATCGAAGCCCGGAGCGTCCGGGTGGGATCCGGGAGCCAACCACCATGAGCGCAGATGATCGGATGATGACCCACGCGACCGGCGCCCCGGTCGGCGCGGCGATAGCGGTCCGTCTGAGCGCGAATGGCTACCAGGTGTTCGGCACCAGTCGCAGTGGAGTTCCCGAAGGAGCCCGGTTCGAATTGCTCCGGCTCGACGTAACGGACGATGCGTCAGTCACCGCGTGCGTCGGCGATGTCCTGCGCCGGGCCGGACGTATCGACGTCCTGGTGAACAACGCCGGTGTCAGCATGATCGCCGCCTTCGAGGATGCAACGGTGGCGCAGGCGCGTGCGATGTTCGAGACGAACGTGTTCGGCGCCATGAGGATGACCGCCGCCGTCCTTCCGTCGATGCGGGAGCGGCGTTCGGGGAGGATCGTAAACATCAGTTCGGTCGCCGGACTGATCCCGACGCCGTTCTGCAGCCTTTATGGTGCGACCAAGCACGCGCTCGAAGGATTTTCGGAATCTCTCGATCACGAGCTGCGCTCTGTCGGCATCCGCTCGATCCTGATCGAGCCCGGCTTCACCAGGTCACGAATCCAGGAGAACGCCTTGCGCCCCGATGCGCCGCTGGACTTCTACGCCGAGGACCGTCGCAACATGGAGGAGGTGTTCTCGGACCTGATGGCGAAGGCACCGGATCCGGACGTGGTGGCGTCGACGGTGCTCAAGGCGCTCGGCGATCGAGATCCCTCGGTCCGCTACCCGGTCGGACGCGAGGCGGCGCTTCTAGCCCGGCTGCGCCGCTTTCTGCCGACCTCGGTGTTCGAGCGGTCCTTCAGGAAGCAGTTCCGACTGGATTGACGAGCCGGCCGCGGCGAAGCCAGGATCGGCGCGGCGCCGCCGTCAGCCGATGTCCTGCCCCCCCGAGGCTGGTCTGTCGGATTCCTCCACCGGGCGCGCGGAGTCCTCTGTCGCATGCCTTCCAGATACATCCCCCTAGCTCGCCGCTTCACGCCGCTCGACGCGAACAGCGCCTTCGCGATCACCGACCAGGACTATCTGGGCCTCGGACTGTCGAAGGACCTCGCCTGGCCCGACCTTCTGGCGCGGCGCAGGGTGGTGGTGCTGGCAGAAGCGTCGGCTGGAAAGAGCCGAGAGTTCCAGGAGCAGCGTGCCGCGCTCGCAGATGGAGGCAAGTTCGCCTTCTTCATCACTCTGGAGGCGCTTGCCGCGACCGGCTTCGACGGATCACTGAACCGCCAGGATGGAAGCGCCTTCGAAAAGTGGCTCGCCTCCGGCGAGGAGGCTTGGTTCTTTCTCGACTCGGTCGACGAGGCGCGGATCAACCGCCGGGATGTCGAGGTCGCACTCAACCGCTTCGCGCGGGAGATCGACCGGGGATTTGATCGGGCCCACGTGCTGCTGTCGTGTCGGGGAACGGTCTGGGACGGCGCGGATGACCTGGCGCTCGTCCGCCGGGCCCTGGGAATTCCCACCAGGCCGACGACGACGCGGTCCGCCGATGACGCGCTGTTCGAGGTTAAGGCCGACCGCGCTGTGGTGGAGGAGGACAAAATGGTCGAACCGGACGTGACCGTTGTCGCGCTCAATCCGCTCAATCTGGCACAGCGTGCCACCTACCTCGTCCAGTCGAAGGTCAAGGACGTGGAGAGATTCGAACAGGCTCTGTTCCTGCAGAACCTCAACCAGTTCGCGCAGCGTCCCGGCGATCTCGCGATGCTTGTTCGCTACTGGCTCGCGCACCGTCGGTTCGATGGCCTTAGGGAGATGATGCAGCTCGGCATCATCACGCGCCTCGAGGAGGTGAGCCAGGCCCGTCTGACGATATCCAGGCTGTCCCTCGACCAGATTCTTGCCGGAGCTGAGCGTCTCGCCGCTGCCATGACGCTGGAGCGAACGATGGACCTTCTCCAGCCCGACCGGTTGGAGGAGCAGAACGGGGTCGATCCCTTTGCGGTGCTGATGGACTGGCCGCCTGCCGAGGTCGAGGCGCTGCTGCAGCGGGGGTTGTTCGTACCCTCGACTGAGGGTCTGGTCAGGTTCTTCCACCGCTCGGCGCAGGAATATCTCACGGCCGGCTGGTTCTCGCGCATGGGCGACCGTCTGACGGACTTCGAACTTCTCCGGGTGTTCGAGTCGGAGGCGTTCGGCGTCGCCACGATCCCGCCGTCGCTGAGAGCTGCCTCGGCATGGCTCGCGCTCGACCGCCCGGTTCTGCGGAACCGCATACTCGAGCGGGAACCCATCGTGCTCCTGCAGCATGGGGATCCGGCGAAGTTGTCGCTC
This sequence comes from Sphingomonas faeni, assembly GCF_040407495.1. Classification (GTDB taxonomy): domain Bacteria; phylum Pseudomonadota; class Alphaproteobacteria; order Sphingomonadales; family Sphingomonadaceae; genus Sphingomonas; species Sphingomonas faeni_D. Next base: position 183,944 of record NZ_JAPZPP010000004.1, read on the forward strand.
GTCGACAAGGAGCGGCTCCTCAAGGAGTACGCCTGCCGACAGCACGCCGGTGAGATCTCCTACGCCCGTATCGACGCCCGATCGTTATGGATGTTCGCCCAGCAGGAGCTGGCGCCGGCGATCAACGCCGCGATGACGCAGAACGCCAACCGAGACTTCCAATACGAGATGCTCACCCTGATCGAGCAGGGCCGAATTTTCGAATGCAGAGCTCACGCTCGCGCGACCGCCGCCGACGGGAACGCCTACAAGTACAGTCGCATCGTCGCTGCCCGGGCGCTGAAGGCGATCGGCGACGCTGAGGGTATGACGGAACTCGCGGACGCACTTCTGAGAGCGCCGGGGGATCTCGAGCCCGAACTCGCCCCCCACATCGTCGAGCCCTTGTTCCCCGACCATCTGACCGTCGAGCAGCTGTTGAGGCTGGTGAGTGAGAGCACGCCGGCGCGAGAGCATCACACCGAAGGCTTTGCGCCAATGCTGCCGGACCTGTTCGAACGCTGCAGGACGTCCATGAACCGCCTGGCCTTCCTGGCCGGGGTTGCCGACCTGGCGGACGTTGGTCCCTTCGAGGACTGGCCGCAGGTCTCGATCCGGTATCGCGAGTTGCTGAAGGGTGCCGGGCCGCTCGCCGCCGCCGCCATCACGGCCGGAGACGCCGCCCATCATGCGGAGGTGGTCCGGCTTCTTGCGGTGGCGGAGCGCATCGGAAGCGATCGCATCCGCGACGAGACGCCGAAACTCGAAGAGCTCGTGCCCTCGATCCCGGAACTCAACAGGGCCCTGTTCTGGAAGGATGTCCGGATCGCAATGGACGAGGATCGGAAGGTGCGGATCAGCTCGGTGCGACAGATCCTGATCGGCGCTAACACCTTCTGGCGCATCACCGAGCGCGACCGGCCTTGGATCGAGGAGGCGCTAACCCGGCCTGACAAGCAGGAGGCGGCGATCGCGCTCAGCGTCCTGGTCCAGCTTGCCCGCGCAATGCCCGATATGGATGCGGAGCTGGCGCGGCTGGAGGGCCTCGTGGCTGCCGATCCGCAACTCTCGGCCGATCTGAGCTCGGAACGACCACCGGAGACCGACCCTGAATGGCTCGTCAAACGTCGGACGCGCGAGGCCGAACAGGCTCGCACGTCGGAAGCCCGCGAGGAGGCGAGGCGACGTGACCTGGTAGAACTTCGAGACCGCCTCCAGGCGGACCCGTCGACGCTCAACGAGGTCGGGCATCTCTCCGGACCGATGGGCTTCCGTGATCTGAGGCTTCTCACCAAGTGGCTGGCGAAATCCCAATCCACCTCGTTCACGGAAGGTGGACGCCATTGGAGAAGGCTCGAGGAGGCCTTCGGTCCTGTGACGGCGGCGGCGTATCGGGAGGGAATGACGACCATCTGGAAGGTCACCGCGCCTGAGGCACCCAAGGTCGACAAGGATGGCCGGCGTACGGTCAAACATGCCTCGATGCTCTCCGAGGCGGGGCTCGCACTGGACGCGGAGCAGCCCGGATGGGCGGCTGGGCTCACCTCCGAGCTGGCGCAGCGGGCCGTCGAGCACGCCTTCATCGACGACTTCGGCATTCCGGCATGGCTCGGCGATGTCATCGATGCCCATCCGGCCATCGTCACGCCGTTCGTACTCGCCACGCTGGACCGGGAATGGTCTGCACCCGCCCAGGCGTATCGCCCGCTCATCGAGCGCTTCGCCCACACTTTCCCGATCCCGCCGGCGGTCCGCAGCGCGCTCCTCGACCACATCGGGGGCGCGGCTGCGGCGCGCGTCGACATGGCGGACAGCGTCGCCCTCATCATAGGTAGGCTCGAGCTCGACGACGCTGAGCGCCTGACGCTCGCGGCCGTCGTCGACTCCCGCATCGACGCCTTCCTCGCCGCCCGGCAGATCCCCGCCGCAGTCAGCTCTCTGGCCGGTCTCTTCGTCATCGATCCGGACAGGGCCGCCGGCAAGCTCGAGGCTTGCATCAAGACTGAGCGTCGCCGGCGGCACAGGTCGGAGGCCCACACGCTGATGCGGGGCCTGTTCAGCCGGCACCGCGGAGCGGTCGGGAACCTAGGCGACCTCTCCGTGGACCGGCTCGCCCACATCATCCGGGCAGCGTATCGGGAACGGGACAAGCCGCTCGTGCAGCTGACGGCGCGCGGAGACGAGGACGGCTATGTCGCCGACCGGTTCGACGAAGCCGGGGGAAGCGCACTGTCCGCGCTGATCGACGACGATGGCGAGCCAGCGTTCACCGCCATGGTCGAGCTCGCGAAGGATCCTGCGGTCGGCTCAAGTGCGCGGCGGTTGCGCGAGCTTGCCCATCAGATGGCCGAACGGCAGTCGGAGAAGCCTGCCTGGCCGCCGGCGAAGCTGATCGCCTTCGAGGCGAGCGCGCTCGCGCCGGCGAGCACCGGGCATGATCTCTTCCAGCTGATCTCACGGCTCCTCGCCGACATCGCGGCGAGCTTCCAGAACCTCGACATGTCCGCTCAGGATGTGGTCGAGACGGCTCCCGACGAGGCGGCGGTGCAGAATTGGCTGGGCAACGAGCTCAACCTCCGAAGCGGCGGGCGCTTCCACGCCCACAAGGAGCCGCAGATCGTGCACAACGACAGGCCGGACATCTTGATTTCCTCATCGACGTCGTCCGCCGAGCTGGCGATCGAGATCAAGCACGGCGGGAAGAACTGGACGTTCCCCGACCTGGCTTTCGCGCTCTCTGATCAGCTTGCGACGCGATATCTCCGCACCCCGGTGCGCCGGCATGGCATCCTGGTCATCAGCAACCACCGCGAGACCAGATACTGGCGTGACAAGGCGTCCGGAGTGACGATGCGCTTCCCGGCCGTCATCGACGCTTTGAAACGACAGGCCGAGACCATCTCGGCGAACGATACCGGCCAGATCGAGGTCGGCGTGTGCGGCATCGATGCGAGCGCGAGACGCTCGAGGCGGTCGGTCAGGGAGGGGAGCAAGTCCGATCCCGAACATCAGGTCGAACCGGGTACCGCGGATCGGTGAAGGGACCCGAGGTTGGCCTGTCTCACCTTCATTCGCGCTCGACCCTGGCGAACGTGATCGCGGAGCTCCGAGCCTTGCGCGCAGGTAGGCCACGTCAGTCATGACGGCATTCGCGCGGGCACCCGCGGGGTCGAAGCCAGGCTAGCGCCTCGAAGCCCGTGAGCAAGGCTTATTCAACGTCTTACCCCCAAAGCGGGTGAAAGGGAGATTCATCGTGACGATTTCGATTAGCGGCATCACTGGGGTAGGTGTCTCCAGCCTTTCCTCGAAAGTGTCGGGTGCCGCCCCGACTTCGGATTTCGACAAGATTCTCGCCGACTTCCAGAAGTTGGCGAGGCAGACGCCGGCGGAACGGGCCCGCGAAGCCGTCCTCAAGAAGCACAACCTGTCTGAGGACAGCTATAAAAGTCTACAGGGACCCGCCCGAGAGGCGATCGACAAGGAGATCGTCGAAGCGGTTAGGCAGACGCTCAAGGTTCACGGCCAGGATCAGGCACGTGCTCAGGGCGTCACCATGACTGCCGGCCTCAAATTCGGCTGAGTCGACGATCGGGACCACTGCGGGTCGGCGAGTTCTGGTCTGCGCTGTGCGATGGGGACCGGACGAAACCGTCGACTTCCAGCAACGGACCATTCAAGTTCGCTGTCTGGGGAGAAGGTCCGAATTGGATTGTCTGCGCCAGTTGATGTATATACATCAACTGCATGCCCGATGCCAGTCCCTGTGTATGCACCGCTCTTCGAAAGGCCTCGCGCGCCCTCACGCGTCGCTATGACGAGCATCTCGCCGACAGCGGCATGACGATCACCCAGTTCGCGCTCCTGCAGAACATAGCGCGGGCTCCCGATCTGCCATTGAGCCGGCTCGCGGACGAGCTCGTTATGGAACGAACCACTCTGTATCGCACGCTTGCGCCCCTCGAACGGCAAGGTTGGCTATCGCTTACGACCTTGGGCACGACCCGGGTGAAGACCGCGGCGCTCACCGACGCCGGCCGCGAAGCGATGCAGGCCGCCGTTCCCGCTTGGAAAGCCGCTCAGGCCGAGATCGTGAAGGGGATGGGCGAAGCGGATATGCAGATGCTGGCGATAGAGCTGCGCAACCTGGCGGCACTGTCTGAAGGCTTCGTCTTCCGATGCTGACGGTCGTCCGGGTTCTGCCTCGCCGCTCCATCGCTCTGCTCGTCGTCGCCGTGACCTTCGTGGCGCTGCTCATTTCCGCCGGCATGCGGGCCACCCCGGGCGTGCTTATGGTTCCGCTCCAGATGCACTTCGGCTGGAGCCGGGCGACGATCTCGTTCGCGGCGGCGGTCGGTATCTTCCTGTACGGTCTGGTCGGCCCGTTCGCGGCCGCCCTGATGGTGTCGTTCGGCATCCGCCGGACGATGATGGTTGGCCTTGCATTGATGTCGCTCGCGACCTTCTCCAGCCTATGGATGTCGCAGGCGTGGCAATACGTCCTGACATGGGGGGTGCTGTCGGGCGTCGGTTCCGGGTGTGTTGCATCCGTGCTCGGCGCCGCCGTCGTCAACCGCTGGTTCGCCACTCGGCAGGGCTTGGTGATGGGACTTCTCAGCGCCAGCACCGCGACGGGGGCCCTCATCTTCTTGCCCCTGCTGGCCTGGTTGTCCCGCGAGGGCGATTGGCGGCCGACCGTCCTCGCGGTCAGCATCGCCTGTGCGGCGCTGCTGCCACTGGTGGCTTTCCTCATCCCGGAACGTCCGGACGACGTCGGGACGGTCCGGTTCGGCGAGACGGCCGAGAGCGCCCCGAGTCCCCCGCTCAAGCAGGCATCGACTGCGACGCTTGCGTTCACGGTACTTGCCCGTGGTGCAAGACAGCCGACCTTCTGGCTGCTGTTCGGCTCGTTCTTCGTCTGCGGACTGACGACCAACGGCCTGATCGGCACGCACATGATCGCGTTCTGCGGTGATCACGGCATCGCGCCGGTGGCGGCCGCCGGTCTTCTGTCGACCATGGGCTTCTTCGACCTCATCGGCACTTCGGCCAGTGGTTGGCTCACCGACCGCTACGACCCACGTAGGTTGCTTGTCATCTACTACGGACTGCGTGGCCTTTCACTGATAGCCCTGCCCTTCATCGACTTCGGCCCGGTCAGTCTCGGCGTCTTCGCGATATTCTACGGGCTCGACTGGATCGCCACGGTGCCGCCGACGCTCAAGCTGTCCAACATTGCGTTCGGCGAACGTGACGCGCCGATCCTATTCGGATGGATCATGGCGGGCCACCAGCTCGGTGCCGCCACCGCGGCCTTCGGCGCAGGGTTGGTGCGCGAGCAGACGGGTAGCTACTTGCCCGCGTTCGTAGTGGCGGGTGCGATGGCCGTCGTCGCCGCCGTCGTGATCTCCCGCACCCGGACCGCCGGCCCGGGCATGCCAGCGCCTGCCTGATCAGGTGCTGGTTGGCGATGGGTTGAGTTCCTGGTCGCCGGGTCCGGGCACCAGGAGCGACGGCACCACCGGGTCGGCGTACGTGACGCTCTCTATGAAGTGCACTTCCGAATGCCCTCCGACGAACCTGCCCGCATTGGGGTTGAACAGGCATATGTTCACCCCGTCGGACACCGAGCTGCGATACCGGACGCCATGGAAGCCCCGACCCTGCAGGACCTCCGCGAGCAGCTGGGTGACCAGATATCCGGACTTGTCGTCCGGTGTGACGGGCGTGCTCATCAACCGATCGAACGCCTGGATCACGGCGTAGAGTTCGAGGCGGAGGTCGTTCGCCGAGAACAGCGCGATGTCGGGATCGAAGTCCGCCATGCGGAAGTCGGAGACCGTCTCGAACCCGCCGATGGATACGTAGTGGCCGGGATGCGGTCTGATCTCGGCGAGAGCGGTGTATGCTTTCGATGCCAGGTATAGGACCGGCAGGCCTGCGCGGTTCAGCCGGCCCAAGCCCGCGATGCTCGCCGGCGGCGCACCGATGTCCAGCTGGGTGTAGGGCTGACGCACGATGATGGTCTCCCAGCCGTCCGACCGCTGGTACAGTTTCTCGACGCCCGTCCGCGCGCGCAGCCAGGTTCCGCCGGCCGGCAGCACGAATTCGATGTCCGGAAGGAACGGGTCGATCAGCGCCTGGACCGCTGGGGCGACCGCGGCGAAGTCTTCGGTGAGCAGGCGGGCCCGGATCTCGCGCAGGCCGCCGGGCTCGCTCCTCGATGTCTTGAACTGTACGTGCCTAATGCCTTCCTCGTCGTTGCCGGCGTACAGCGCGATGCCCTTGTCGATGTCAGGATAGACCGGCTCATCGAGAAGGAAGCCGAAGTCGTCGAGGTAGGTGTCGGCGACGGGCGGATTTACCACGGGGTTGTCGGCGTCCGCGAACAGGTCGAGGACCGAGTTGCCTCCCCAGTGCGGGTTGTACTCGAACTCGTCCCAATTGACGCGGATCAGCGCCCTGATGAGCATGACCATGGGCTCGGCGTCGTCGGGATCCCGCACGACGACGTCCTCACGGCAGCAGAACGCGCAGACGCCGGCGACGCTCTTCTCTTCGATGACCTGCTTGAGGCTCGGATGGCGGGCGCAGTTGATGCACACGCTGACCTTCACCTCTTCCTCGACGCTAGTGACCATCAGACCCTCGACCCCGTTGTTGTTGTCCGCGTTCGTGGCGCCGGCTCTTAACGATCACAAAGCCGCGGCGCGCCCTACGCTTCGATGCAACGCGCATCAACTCATACCAAGAGCTGAATTTTTACCAGAACCGGCAGTGTGCGAAGGTCCCGCGTGGTCCAGCACATCTGGAGGGACAAACGGGCGCCCCCCGTCGGAGACAATATATGCGCTTTTCAGGCAGAACCGTCCTCATCACCGGTGGCAGCAGCGGCATCGGAATCACGACCGCGCGCATGATCACGCGGGAAGGTGGCCGCGTCGCGATCACCGGTCGTGACCAGGGCAAGCTCGATGACGCCGCCAGGGAGATCGGCGGCGACACGGTCGCGATGCGTGTCGACATGCTCGACCCTTCATCCATCGAACGCATGGCGGCAACGATTGAAGATCGTTTCGGCTCACTCGACGCGGTGTTCGCCAACGCAGGCATCTCGGGCCCGACCCCGCTCGGCACCACCACGGCCGAGGCGATCGATCTGATCCTCCGCACCAACGTCACCGGTGTGTTCCTGACGGTGCAATCCGTCCTCCCCATGATGCGCGAGGGTGGTGCCGTGATTCTCAACGGATCGGTGATGCGTCAGTTGGGCAATCCCGGCGGGTCCGCCTATGCGGCTACGAAGGGCGCGGTCACGGCGATGGCGAAGGTGTTCGCGTCCGAACTCGCGCCACGAGGCATTCGTGTGAACACGGTGATCCCGGGTGCGACGCGGACGCCGATCTGGACGACCGGCGCGCGGGCGAACATTCCAATCGAGGAGACGCTTCGCTCCATCAATCTCAGCATTCCGATCGGTCGGATTGCCGAGCCCGAGGAGATCGCCGAGGCCGTCATGTTCCTGGCGTCCGATGCGTCCCGGGGGATGACGGCCGCAGAGATCGTCGTCGACGGCGGAACGACCGGCGCTCCGTATGGCGCACCCGCCTACCGGAAGTGAGCGGCGCAGGGACCTGCGGATGCGGGTCGACGCGCTAGATGCACTAGGGCGACGACCTGGTACGCCATGGACCCGTAGCTTCCGGCTCCACCCACCAGATCTTCACCCTGTCATCCGCCGGTTTGTAGAGTTTGTCAGTCGGTTTGATATCGAAGGCCCGGTACCAGGCATCCATGTTACGAACGATGCCGTTGACGCGGAACTTCTCCGGGCTGGGGAAGTCCGAGACCACCTTCTTGCGGGCGGCCACCTCTCGGGTCTTCACCCGCCAGATCTGCGCCCAGCTCAGAAAGAAGCGTTGATCCCCCGTGGTGCCATCGATCACCGGAGCGGCACGGCAACCCAGGCTTGCGTGATAGGCGTCGAGGCTCAGGGCTAGGCCACCCGCATCGGCGATGTTCTCCCCAACGTCGCCTTTCCCTGCACGTTCAGGCCGGTGCGACCTCGTAGGTGTCGAACTGATCGGCGAGCTTGGCGGCCCGCGACTGGAACTGAGCATCGTCCTTTGCGGTCCACCAGTCGCGCATCAGCCCGCTGGCGTCTGCGTTCGGGCCCTGGTCGTCGAAGCCGTGCGTCATCTCGTGACCGATCACGGCGCCGGTGCCGCGCTGGAGATCCGATGCGAGATCTGGCGAAAGGCGCGCCGTCGCGGGATCAGACCTAAAGATAGGTTGTTTGGAGGCCCGCTCAGGACGAACTCCTTGGTTGGTTCGGCGGCGTGGCCGGTCCGACCTACGGTGCGGAGCTGCGATCGTTCCCCATACTGCCCGGACGTTAAGGATATCCGGGACGTCAAGGAGATACCGACGTCATGAGTGCGTCCGCCGATACTACCGCTCTGCTGCTCCTGGATCCCTACAACGACTTCATGAGCGAGGGCGGCGAGCTTTATGGCTGGCTGAAGGACGTGGCCGATGCGGTCGACTGCTGGGGCAACCAGCGCAAGGTGCTGGCGGCGGTCCGGGCAGTTGGCATCCAGGTGTTCGTCGTTCCGCACCACCGCTGGCGCGAGGGGGACTGTGCCAACTGGAAGGCAATGAACCCCTCGCAGATCATCAGCGACGACATGCAGGTGTTCGCCGCCGGAACCTGGGGTGGCGAGTGGCATCCGGAATTAGCGCCGAAGCCGGGCGACGTCGTCATCACCGAGCACTGGTCGCAGTCGAGTTTCGCCAACACCGATCTCGACGCTCAGCTGAAACAGCACGGCATCCAGAAGATCGGGTCGTCGGCATGATCGCAACACATGTATCGAGAGCACGAGCCGGTTCGGCATGGAGCTTGGGCATGGCGCGGCGCGGCGCGGCGCTGAGTTAATTTCCGGTCCTATGCGTCCGGGAAGCCCCGACCTCCTCGACCCGGCTAGCACGGTCCATCGTACGCGAGGCGTCAGGACGCTCGGCAGCGTTCGGAGACATCCGCCGGAGGAATGCCGAGTGCTTGGATGTGCGTGATGCGGACGTCTGCGCCCCGGCGGTTCCGCGAACGGCATTGTGCATTCGTCCGGGCGGGCCCACCTCGAAACATCAGCGTTCCAGGAGAGTCGCACGCCCGTGAAGGTGGTTGCATTGGTTTCGGTGAAGCCCGGTCAGGACGAGGCGTTCGTCGAAGCGGCGAGGATCTGCGTCGCCGCTTCGCGGGCTGAGCCCGGCGTGATCCATTACGAGCTGTGGCAGGAGGCCGAAGGCGAACGGAGGTTCGTGTTCAACGAACTCTACGTGGATGACGCGGCGGTGGCGAGCCACATAGCCTCGGATCACTTCAAGGCCTTCGGCCTCGCGGTCCGCGATCTGGCATCGGCTAGGCCGACGATCATACCGACCAAGCCGGTCGACATCGGATAGGCGGACGTCGCCGGCCGGCGACGGAGATGGGGGTTGGCCCGGAACAGGATCGTGGACACGTTGGGCCAGCGGCTCGCATGGCTCATCATGAGTGGTGGGCCGGCGGCGTGGCCATGGAGCCGCGCGGCTACCGATCATCCGAAGTCGCTGGTCGCCAGATGGGTATGCCTCTCCTCCCAGTCGAGCAGATCGGACAGGCGGTACCTCACGCTGCCGAACTTGACCCTCTGTATGTAAGGCGGGGAGTCGATCCCCGAGGACCGACGCTTCTCGAGAAAGCCGGGTGCCCGCTTGATGAAGTCGTTCGCCTCGGCGGAGGTGAGCAGCCGTTCGCCCCCCTGACCTCCGCGTCTGTCGGCGGAGGCCGGCGCGATGCTGGCCGGCGGGATCGGTCGCTCGCTGATGGACGTCCCACGGATCATTTACGCGCCTCTCTAAAAGTTGACCAATCAAGCAACTTTAATTCTGTTGCCATCTGTTTCCTTATGCGTCAAGCGAAAGTGCCTGATCGGTCAACTTCGGAGGGTGTGTGCCGGAATTCCTGTTTTCGCGTGCGACGGCGTTCAACATGCTGTCGTTTGCGTTCGACATTCCGCAGGACGGGTTGAAGGCGATGACCCCGCGCGTACGGGTGCTTTCGACGCTTGGCGTTCCGAGCAAGCCGCGAAGCGATCCGAACGTCCACTTCAAGTACGGTCTTAGGGAAGTCTCGGAGCTCGCCGTCGCGTTCGCTCTCATGGACGCGCATATGCCGCCGACACTGGCGGCCCGCTATGTCACCGAGGCGTGGGACCAGTTTAGGGTGTTCACGCTCGAAGGGATTAGAAACGGCCTCCCGGACCACATCGCGGGCGAGTATGAGCAGTCGAGCAAGGCTGGGCCGATCGCCGTGGTGGCAGGGAATGCGATCTCCTCGCTGGGCGTCCGGGCGGTTCGGGACAGCAGTTCGGCCCTGAATCTCGCTCCGGTGCTCCTCTTCGCCGATGCTGTCGGTGCGGCTGAAGCGATGACCGCGCCATCGTCGATCGTCCTGAACGCCAGGTCGTTTATGACCAAGATCATCGGTGCTGTCCTGACGTTCACCCCGGAGGACGAGGAGCTGCGAGCCTCTCTGGACCGTCTTTGCGGCATCGGTTGAGTGTTCCAGAATGCTCACGCGGAATCGGGCATGGTGTCTGCAATGAAGTCGGTACCTAGGTTGTTCGTAGAGAAGTCGACGCCCAGTCCCCGACTGACTTGCATGTGGCAGAAACACATGAAGAATCGAAGGGACCTCCCGCCTGCGCAATGCGATCTGCAGGATTGATGCGGCTACGCCGAAGCGGCGTAATGATCATATCTGTACCTATACTTCTTCATACTGGTCACGAGCCGCTTGCGCGCGGGCTGATTCCGTAACAGACTGACGCTCTGATCTGTGCATTCGGGGGGGATGACGTGATGATCCGGCTTTTGATGGTGGCGTCTGGCACCCTGATGCTTTCGAGTTGCGCGTTTCCGACCCAGGTCCAGCGGTTCGGCGTCGAATACAACGAGGCCCTTGCCTCCATGGCGAACGAACAGGCTCTCCTCAACATACTGCGTGCCAGCAGGGGGATGCCGACGCATTTCACGTCGGTTAGCAGGTTCACGGGAACGCTGTCCTTGAAGGCCACGGGCAGCGCCAACGGGCAGTTCCGTGGCTCAGGGCTGACGCGGACCGCAACGAACGGCGGCAGCCTTTCGACCGCGACCACCGTCGGCACGAGCGTCGCCCCCGTCGGCACGACGGCGAGCAACAGCGTGGTGTCGACGCCGGGTTCGTCGAGTTCGATCGTCGAGGCGGTCGCTGAGGGCGTGGACCTCTACACGCCGCAGGTCGGGGGGGAGCTCAACTCGGGAACGGCCTTCGACGTGCAGGTCTTCGACCAGCAGAAGTTCTACCAGGGCATCCTGAGCGGGGTGAAGTTCTCCACGGTTGAGATGCTGATGAACCAGGGGTTCGAAGCCGACCTGATCGCCAACCTGCTGATCGCCCGCGTCGACTTCTATGAGAAGGATGCCGCGACGAAGGGCAAGATCGGAGACGCCGTCGCGAGCTATCGGAATGACGCGAGCGACCGGGTCCGCTTCCAGAACCTCGTCGACTGCAACGCGCTCGACGTCGCGGAGACCCGGTCGCCGGACACGAAGATCGCGCCGGTGTCGCGCCTCGAGTTGAACAAGGACGCAGCCAGGGGTCGCGTCTCGCTCGCTGACCTCGCGCTCTTCGACGGCGGCAAGTTCGGCCTTTCGGGGGGCCAGGGCATCAGCCCGGACGGCTCGACCGATTCGAAGGTGTTCGTCGTCAAGCCAGGCACGACGAGTCGGATTCCGCGCCTGATCGGGCGTAGCTGCCCAACTCCTAGCGCTCCAAGAACTCCCGGTGGGATCGCCTTCGAGGGCGTGTATCTCAACAACGAAAAGGCATACGTCGGCAAGCCGGACGCTCACGGCGTGATGGCTGCGGTTCCGACGGACGTGATCATGGAGATCACGTTCCGGTCGCCGGAGGCGGTGATCCGGGCCGTTGGCGACATCGTTCGACTCAGGCCCCCTGTTGCTTCCTCGACGGTCTCCCCGCGGCTTCCGCGCCTGGCCGTGTGCTCCGATGGCGGCACTCTCTGCAAAGCCGTGGCTAAGCACTACGAGCCGGTGTTCGAAATAGAGGCGGTGCGCGATCGCGCGGCGCTGCTGAGCACCCGGTTCATGAACACCGACTACAGCGTTCCAGCCCGCAGCTTCCGGTCGATGCAGGTGATCTCGATCATCGAGCAGCTGATCAACCTGCAGAAGGAATCGTCCGAAAACGCACTCAGCATCCCCGTGCGCGCAGTTCCGTGAAGCCCTTTCCGATTGGAGCGACCGATGACCCAGGATGTATCCACGATTGATGTCGAGACGCTGAAGACCAAGGAGCTGCATGACCTCATGCTGGCCATGCCGGTGATGGACGACCAGTGCCGGTTCTACGGCGGCTACGTCCTCAAGGGCCACAAGGCGCGGTTCCCGGATGGTACGATGCACACGTGCATCGACACGGAGACCTGGGACCCAGCGGAGTAGGAAGCGCCTCGGGCGCGGCGATACCCACGCGGCGCACGCGGTCCAGCCTCCAAGCGCCGGCAGCACGAGCACAGGTCCCGTGCTGAGTAGGGCGCTACGTTCCCACGGCCACGAGTGTACGTGATGCCATCGTCGGCACACCGACCGCCGATATCCCGTAGAGGCTTGCCTGCGGTGGAACGTCTGGCACGATTATGGAAACGGCACTGCGTGCTTCTTCATGATCTTCTCCAGTCGCTTCTCCCACTTGGTCAGCGCCTGCCGCTTCTCCTTTGCGTACTGATACAGCCAGTACGTACCGGCGACGCCGTCCAGCGTGCCCGACACGTGGTTAAGGAGAGCCTCCGCATGGGCGATCGGGATGCTCATCTCGCCGCACATCGTCGATAGGGTGCGGCGCGTGTCGTGCCGCACCCACGGCGCGAACGGCCCATGGCTACGCCAGCTGTTCTCGCCGAGGGCGGCGGCGATCAGCCCGTCGATCTCCGCCTTCGACTTGCTGAACCCGGACACGGCGGTCCTCCCATTGGATGTGAGGAGCAGTCCTGACCTGAGCTCGGGGTTCGGCTCGATGGTCGTGAGCAGCCGCTCGAAGACCGGAAGGATCGGTACCAGGTGATCGCGCTTGTTCTTCGTCCTCGCACCCGGGATGATCCACTCCTTGCGCTCCAGATCGATCTCCTCCCAACGGATGCCGCTCACCTCTCGCAGCCGCAGGCCTGTGAGGATGAGGATCCGCATGTGCATGGCGAACTGCCAGGCGAGCTGCGGAAGCACCGACCAGAGAAGCGCGATCTCCCACTCGGCGAAGGTTCGCGTGCGCTTGCCCTCCTTGAAGGGCCGCTTGAGCCCCAGCATCGGTGACGACTCCAGACCGTCATGCTCGATGCCCCACATGAGCGCGGCGTTCAGCCACTTGTGCGCCTTGTTGGCGGCCGACTTGCTGCGCAGTCCGATCTGCGAGCGCAGGTCCTTGCAATCCTGCTTGGTGATCTGACGGACTGACTTGCCCTTGAAGAAGGGTCGCAGGTCCCGATCGAATGTGCCTTGGATGTCGGAGAGGCTCCGCAACTCGTTCGCCTTCACGTGCTCCTCGATGTAGCGGTCGGCGAACGCGTCGAACTCATAGTGGCGCTCCTCCAGCGCGGCCTGTTCCGCCGCCACCTCCGCAGTGCGCCTCTGCGCGATGGGATCGATGCCGCGATGGACGAGGTCGAGTAGCGAGCGGGCCTCTTCGCGCGCCGCGTCGGGCGACCAGGGCGAGCCGTACTTGCCGATGGTGTATGTCTGCGTCTTGGCGCCCTTCGCCTTCATGCGGTACTGCACCACGAAGACGACTGTGCGGTTCGGATTGACGCGGATGCCGAAGCCCTTGAGCTGCTTGTCCCACTGGACGCGCCGGCCCTCCTCGCTAGAGGGGAAGGTGATCTTGTTGACGAACCCCTTGTTGATCGTGACGGTCTTGTCGACCTCGGGCTCGTGGGTCTCGGGTGCTGGCAATGGCTTCGTCCTGGCAATCATCTGGCAAGCAGCTGAATGGAAATCAGCGGCAAGCCAGGGAAACAGAACGTCCATCTAAATGACGGTTTTCCGCGGGAAAACCCAGCCACGGTAACACACGGTAAGGGACAGAAACCGCAATCCGATTATTGGTAAGGCTGAGGTCGTGAGTTCAATCCTCACCGGCAGCACCATTTTCTCCGTTGTTTCAGTTCGTGGGCGATCCCACCCCTCAGGGGGCGTGGCGCCGTAGCGCGGGCATCACGGCGCATCACCAAACTAGCAATGGTAAGGCGTCAGCTATGTGACTGCGCGGCCGATGGTTACGTCGAGTTGCCCACAGAATGCCTCGTATCGATCGTTGGGCGGGACCGACCATTGCGTGTCGCGCATTGCGCCTCTTGTCCCGATCTGAACGGTCGAAAATCTCCCGCTTTCCTAAGGCGTGAGATAGGTCATGCGCAGCCCCGCCAAGCCCCGGGCCACACACCGTAAAACATTGGAGAGCACCGCTCCCGCAGATCGCTAGGCAACATGGCTAGAGACTGACCAGGGCTCGACCGAGATCCCGCGCCGAGGCCTTGGCTACCGCGTCCGCCGCACGCTACGGGTCCGCGGGCGACCACATCCTCTGCGGCAATCGCAATGTCGACAATGCCGGCTATCCCGCGGCCGGCGTTGTGAGCGGCAGTCGCCAGGTTTGTCGTTAGCGCAGCACGGGTGCCGGCACCGCCCCTTCGCCCAAGTCATCGAGTCTCTGGCCGCCCACCGATCAATTCGGCGACAGAGTTCGACTGATGCCCCGGCCGCGATCCCGGAACGCGCGTGAATTGCATTCGTACCAACCCACGCGCGACCGGCCGCCGGCCATTTCGCGCGACTGGACTGGCCTGCGAGACGGTGGCTTCGGCATCACAGTCCGCGACCTATCATGACCCAATACGCTCTGGTGCGCTACTTGGCCAACTACAGGTATAATACTTGGAAAATGGTGCCGCTTACAGGACTCGAACCTGTGACCCCCGCATTACGAACGAAGCCGTTAGCCCGGTATTCCAACGTTTTTGCTCGGGAAACAATTGAGGCCCACAGCTTCTAGCCCGCAGAATTCCGTAATCGAAAGCGGACTGCACCGGAACCGTACCGGAGCTGAAAATCATCGACATAGAGCCCTCGGGCTCATCGCAACAGCACTCGCCCGGACGCATCAGCGCCGGCCAAATGCTTGCCATCGACTTCCTTCGGGAGCCGACAAGATGTCGAATTCACTGCCATTCGTGACGTCCGCCCGCGCATACTCCGGCGCGGGCAATATCGCCCGCTCATTTAGCGAGATCACAACGGGAGTCCGCGAACGCGCGCGATCGAACTCGCATGTTCGCCGTCACAGTAAGAACGCTGGTGGTGCCGAGGTTTCTCTCTGGCGCACGCACAACACATTTCCAAAGACCGAGCATAACGCGCGTATGCGCGCGGCAGAGGCGTTCGAGCATGAGACCAAGCTACCGGGCAAGCGCAACGGTGCCCTAGGCGGGATCGGCCTCGATGTCCTGCGCTGCCTTCTTCGGCTGCGAGGCCGTAAGGACGGCCGGCTCGATCCGACTTATCAGTGGATAGCCGACAAGATTCATAGATCGCGTAGTGCCGTCGTCGAAGCCGTCGCGCGCTTGAAGGCGTGCGGCTTCCTCGACTGGATCCGGCGATGCGTGCCGATCGAGGGCGCCCAGCCCGACGAGCAGCAGAGCGAGCAGATCTCCAACGCCTTTATCCTGTTACAACCCCCAACGGCGCGTGAGTGCGTGCGTCGTATGCTTCGCAAGCCAAGCGAGTTTGTCCGCGCGATTGCTGAGAAGCTGGCACGCCGGAAGAAGCTGGACGCCGCAACGGTTGATGACGTGATTGCCGAGGTCCAGAGTCCCGAGCTGCGCGCCATCCTCGCCCGCGTCCGTGCTTCTGTAGATAGTGCGAATCCGCCGAGCGGTCACACAGAGGCCCTGTAAGATTTAATGATAAGAGGAACGCCTATGGCGTGAGCATATTGAAGCTCCATCAAGCCCTCACAGGCCCTGAACCCAACAGGTTAATCATCCGGCGACCGCGGGTGAGCGCTCCGGCTTGCGCCGTCCCGTGCATCCTGGGAAGGATAAGTGGATCCCTTTACTCAGCGCATTTGGTTCTGATGGAAGAGATGTTGGCCCTGCCTGGCCAACACGACCCTGACGCTGGCGGCTGCATGGCTGACGATGGCAATCGACGCGATACCTACTGGGCGCGGTCACGGGTAGGACCGACGATCGTTTCGATTTCGTTGCTAACTGGTTGGGTTGGCCACTTGCGGGTTCCCGGATCGCCGGCCTGAGCGTCCGGCAAAGAGAGGATTGCAGACGGTCCGCTTTGGGCGATGCAGACGTCGATAGCCGACACTGCGCGGCGTTGCGTCGTTGTCGAAAAGGATCGAATTTCGAGAAAGCTTGCGCTTAACGGCAGGTGGTTTCACTTCGCAGTCGGTCGAGTATATTTGTGCTTATGCAAAGCCAAATGACATACTGCAAATCCTGGTTTCGGGCCCGAAAGCAGCCTACGGAAATTTGGCCAGAGGAATATGCGCGGTCAGCACACCTAAATAAAAAACTCTATGGTGTTATAGTGGGTCCTGTAGATCGCCCATTTTGCTTTCTAGAAATAAATAAAGGTTTTGTAGGCGTCGGATTCCTTGACATCCTGTCTCGAGAATATCTTTATTACGCTTTTAAGGAGGTCAGATTTGGGACGTTATTTCTTAGTATGACTACTTACCGGGAGCACGACGGAGCTACCGATAAGGTTGAGAATGGTACAACCTATCTTTTTCAGGAAAACGGTACAGTCGAAATCGAGAAACAGTTTTTCAATCCGTTAGTGACTCAAAATTCGAGATCGTCTCACGACGTAGCAAAGAACTACGATGTTTGGCCTGAATTTGGTCAATACGATCATCTTATCAAATTAGAGCGCGGTTAGTCGAAATTCATAAATCGATTAATGCCGTCAACGAACACCGAACTGGCTTGTAGCACCAAAAGCCCCACGGCGTAGCCGGCGCGGATCCCTCGTACCCGTCGAGATCGATTTTCGGAAATGACCGGGTCGGGAAGGAAAGCGGAACGACAGCTTTCGGGAACGTGCTGGCGATCGCCGACATTCCGTGGCGCCGCCTCCTTTTGCAGGAGGATCTATCGTTACATTCACACGCTCGGCGGCCTGCTACGATCAAACTCCATTTGGAAGGTTCCGTCAGAACTCAAAACATAGGTGCAATGATGCCAGTCTTCCTGACGTTCTTTAAGCATGTCACGCCTTAGGGCGGATAGAGCATCATTGACGGATCGGTCCATGGATCTCTCACCTTCCACCCCCTCAACAAGCTTACCGTTGCGCACGACATCGTAACGCCTCTGTATCCAATCGTCATGAACTTCTGCTACAACCCAAACTTCGGACACAGAATTCTCTAGCATTGGGGCAATTGCGAGAGCGATACTCTCCAGCTGACGGCTACTTTCCATTTCTGCATTTACCTCCAATGCCAGACTATATCAGCACAATCGCTTTCGCGATCAATTTTTGCGTGCTCGGCAGTGGCAGCAACTGGACAACTTTACCGATCCAGGGCGCCCCGATTGCAACCTATGTCTGGAAAGTGCCCCGGAATCGCAATGAACAAATGGCTACTCCCGGGGCCCCGAATTACTAACCCAAGCGTCCGGGTGTGGGCGGTAGCCGTCCGCAGGCGCATCTTCCCTCCTGTACCGGAACGGAAACGTTCAGGATAAATTAGGGCGTCCCGTCACCGGAACGCCCCTTTTAGATGCAAACTTAAGGACGTCGGCGGTTACGCCATCGCCACCTTAGTGCGCGTCGAGGTATGTCCGCCTGAACGATACAGCATATCGGCGGCATCTTCTGCGCTGATGCCCGCTGCACTTGTATCAACAGACACGAACACACCACCTTCGTTAATGCGCCCCTCGTAGTAGCTGGCATCAACGCGGCTAACGCCGTGATCGGTCATCACCTTCTCGAGGCCACCCACAGCGCCGCCAAGAGCCGCGCCGGTAACTGCAGCAGCCGGGATAGCGGCCGAGGCGATTGCCCCCGCGGCAACCAACGGACCGACCCCGGGGATAGCAAGGGCAGCAATACCCAAGAGAGTGCC
Organism: Sphingomonas faeni; assembly: GCF_040407495.1. Classification (GTDB taxonomy): domain Bacteria; phylum Pseudomonadota; class Alphaproteobacteria; order Sphingomonadales; family Sphingomonadaceae; genus Sphingomonas; species Sphingomonas faeni_D. The sequence continues at coordinate 202,164 of NZ_JAPZPP010000004.1, forward strand.
AATGCCAGCACCAGCCGCGACCTTGCCGACAAACTCCTGCGTGTCGTTGCCGCTGCCGTCGGTAGCCGTGTTCTTCCCATCATGTTGAGCTACGACAGAAATGGCGCTGTCATTGACACCTGCGGCGCGAAGCTCGGATACAGCGCGCTCTGCTTCGGTATGATTATCGAAAACGGCAGATACTAGGTTCGTGCTCATTATGATTCCTGTCGATGTCTTGGGTTGCAGATGCCCCTAGAAGCGGTGTCGAAAGATGATCGTTCCGTATATTGAGGGTTAGCGGTGCGGTAACCTTGAATAGTTTTGCGCGGTCAGGCTTCGTCCGTAGAGATCGGCTTGCGGGCGGCCGTCTGTACCGGCTTTGCCGATGACATCGCGACCAGGTGGCGACTGTCTGGACGTCAAACATGAACATCGGCCGCGACGAACTAGGAGTTGTTTTTTGACTTTCGCCATTGTCGCAATGCTCCGTCGTATGCCTGACGCGCCCCTATGACGGCAGCTTCTGCCGCCCCCACCTCGCCGTGCTGCCGCGTTTCGAGATTGCGCCGCTCCCGCGCCAGTTTCGCCTCCCGACTCGCCAACGCCTTCATCCTGCCGGCGTAGTCGGCCGTCACTGTTTCCAGCGCAGTCTCCGCCGCCTCGAGCTTGGCGCTGCTAGGCTTCGGCTTCGGTGCCGGCTTTGGTTTCCGTGGCTGCTCGGACGCTTCGGTGTGATCCGAGCCACCTCGATGTGTTGTTCTCGGTTCGGGGGCCGGCATGGCCTTGATCTGCTCGGCAGTCGTGCCCCGGGAAAGCTTCACGACCACGCCTGGCGACGCCAATGGCTCTGCGGTCAGTGCCGGGTCTGTGACGAGCTCTGCGATTCCTCGCGCGAATAGGTCCCGCTCGCTGCCCCAAGCCTCCAAAGCAGCTTTCTGACTGGGGGCAGCGACATACGCGTCGTTGAAGCCTGCAACCGTCCGATAAACTTTTAGCTTTTGCGCACGTGCCATAACGATCGATACCGCGGTGTTATTAAGAGGGGAAGTTAGCGGCACTCACCCATGCGATACTGACGCAGTATCGATCCCAACGAACCGCCGCCCCGGACGCGATCGCAGCACACGACAACGACCTTCCGTCCGGCAGCGTGCACCGGGCCACAACGCGGCTGTAGCTCTTACCGGTCGCCTCACATGTCAACGTTCTGCGGAGGACCAGACGTTCGATGATCTGCTGGCTTCGCTGCGCCGCCGTGTTGTTACAGCGATAGTTTACCCGCCTCGGGTCTGCCGCGCGACGAGGCGATGCGCTTTCGAAGTCGGGCGCCTGGACGCCGGCAATCCGGACCTTGACGCCGTTCGAGCACCATATCGGTCCGTCGCCGTCATGTACGCGCGTGACCGTGCAAGAGGACGTCGACGCTGGTGCAAGCGCGATCATCGAACCACTCGGATCAGTGCTTCGTCCGACCGGCATCTGCTACAGCGTTCAGGCAGTCAGCTGAAACCTCCCACTGTCGGTACTGCTACGGCTGCCCTGGTGGCGTCTTCTGCATACCGGACGCGACGAACTGGCACGCACCCAGCTGCCCATGATCAGCCATCAGCGCGAAAGCCTGCTGCCAAGCGTCCTGCATCAAGCGGACAACCAGTCGGACTCGGCATCGTCGACCGCGGCGAACATATCCCCTTCGGCCTGCATGGCGCTGAGATGCTTACGCACCGCTTCCGGATTCCCGTTGCGGGGAAAGCGGCGATCGGCAACGGCTCCGGCCGCGAGCTGACCGACCAGATCGCTTCGGTCTTTTTGCGTGATAAGCCACTGGCCGAACGCGGGCTTGGGCTCCTGCTGGTCGTCGTCGTAGTCGGCCATCATCCTGTCCTTCGTATCGTCGGCCTGCTCATCGCATCAGATTGATGTTCCCGCAATGTTCTTGCGAATCAATCTGGATCAGGCCTAGCTAGGGACACGCCACGACCGGCGACTCGATACTGACGGAGCAACGAAATGGAGCACGATCTGCGGCTGAGAGCAGCTGCCCGCGTGATATACGACAACGTCTATCCACCTGCTGCCACGGTGCAATTCAGCTTCGACGAGGCCGAGCGGTTCGGGACCGTAGAGTACCGCCAAGCCGTTGGTGCAGCCCAGGATGCCCAGTCGGTTCTAGCCGCCCAGCATGATCAGCTCTTCTTCGCGGCGATCCTTTAGACCGTGTCTGCGACAAATCGAGATCGCTCGGTAGTCGTCCCGCTGAACCGCCCTAACGATGCGCTACGGCTTCACGACGTCGCGTTCGAACTGGTGCCGTGCGAGGTGCCCTTCTTCCTCGTCCATACGCAGGCCGGGTTTCCCTCGCCTGCGCAGGACGACATGCAGGAACCGATCGATCTGGGGGCTTGGCTCGTCGAGCATCCAGCCGCGAGTTACATCATGCGGGTCGATGGCCAATCAATGTCTGGCGCCGGGATCAACGATGGTGATCTGATCGTCGTCAACCGCGCCAAGAAGCCGAAGACCGGCGCGATCGTCGTGGCGCTAGTGCATGGTGATCGGACGTTGAAGCGGCTGCGCTATATCGATGGCCGACACTGGCTCGTCCCCGAGGCCGAAGGGTTTTCCGACATCCTCGTGGACGAACATGTTGAGATCTGGGGTACGGTCGTCGGCGTTGCGCGCAAAATGGCATGAACACGCCGATCGCCCTCATCGACTGCAACAACTACTACGTATCCTGCGAACGCGCCTTCGACGCCAGTCTTGTAGGCGTGCCGGTCATCGTCCTTTCGAATAATGACGGCTGTGCGATCGCACGATCCGCGGAAGCCAAGGCGCTCGGGATCAAGATGGGCGATCCGATCCACCACCTGCGCGACAAGGTGAAACAGCACGGCATCCAGGTGCGGTCGTCGAACTATGCGCTGTACGGCGATATGCAGCGCCGGGTGATCGCCGCCTGCGAGTCCTTCGCCCGCGACTTCGAGATCTACTCGATCGACGAGACGTTCCTGGATCTTGCCGGTTTCGAAGGGCGCGATCTCGTCGTCCACGCCAATGCGATGCGTGCCCAGGTCCAACTATGGACGACGATCCCCACCTGCGTCGGCATCGCCGACACCAAGACGCTGGCGAAGCTCGCGAATGCTGTGGCTAAGAAGGACCCGCAGTTCGCTGGCGTGGCCGATCTCCGGGACGACGACGTACGGCGCGATGTCATGCACGCCTTCGCGGTCGGAGACGTGTGGGGCGTGGGCGGTGCGACGGCACACAAGCTGACTGCTCTCGGTATACACACCGCTGGGGCGCTTCGTGACATGCCGATTAAGCAGGCGCGTGCCGTCGGTACCGTCGTGCTCGAGCGTCTGGTTGCCGAACTGCGCGGCGTCCCGTCCAACGCGGTCGAGGCAGTCGAGCCGCGCCGGAAGGGCATGGCCGTCACCCGATCGTTCGGTACGCCGATCTGCGACTTCGAGCAGATGATGGGAGCGCTGTCGCAATACGCGCTGCGGGCTGGCGAGAAGCTGCGATCACACGGGTTGGTTGCGGCCCGCCTAACGGCGTTCTTCCACACGAACAAGCACAAGCCCGACCGGCCCCAGTACGGTGCATCGCGCATGGTGACGTTGCATCCGATGACGAACGACAGCCTTGAGCTGATCGCGGCGGCCAGGCGCGGCGCCGAGAAAGCATGGCGCGATGGCTACGCCTATACGAAGGCCGGCATCATGCTCGACGATCTTCTTTCAGAGGATGAACGGCCGCGAACGCTGTTTGAGGAGGACACGTTAAAGCGTGACCGGCTGATGAGCGCGCTCGATGCGATCAACGGCAGATTTGGCACTTGGACGGCAGTGACTGCGTCGCAGGGGTTTAAGCGCGAGTGGAAAATGCGATCGGAGATGCGATCGCCGGCGTGGACAACCGACATCGCACAGGTGCCAACAGTCCGGGCATGAAGCCGTTTCTTGCCGTCGAACGAACGGCTGGTTTGGGAAGGTTAGCGGACGGTCCGCTTTTTACGGTCGCGGTGTTCCCGGAATGCGGTCCACACGAGCAATACGGCAAGGATGAGTATGGCTCTCGTAGGAAGATGACTGACGGCGGGGTTTAAGTCGCTGTTGATCCAGTCGAATGCGAACTGTCCGACCAGTACCGGCAATCCGACCTTGAGGATGAGGTATAGGACGCGGCGCTGCATCTGCTCATCGTATACAAGCCCCGAATGTCTGCAAGTGGGCGTTCAGGGCAGTGCGGCGGTAGTACGCGCAAGGCCAACCGAACGGCTGAGCTATCCCCGCGCACGGTGCCAGCCGCTTCCGTCGCTTCACGAGCGACGTCGACAGCGAACTTTACGAGCGTTCTTTCTCGAGGATCTAGTGGCATTCCATACTCGAAAGCACGAGCAGGGGGCGGCTCGCAGAATATAAAGTAGGGCGCGGGAAAACCCTAACCTGCCTAACATCGGCGGATTTCTGCGGTTTTTGGCCTAACCTTTACCCTAACATTACTATAATCAGATTATGACCAATGACCGAGATAATCCCGGTTAGGAAAATCGTTTATTTTCAATGGCATTAGGTTTTCGGGATGAAAAGGTTAGGTCAGGTAAGGGTCCGACCCTGATTAATATATCGTGCTATCGTAAACACTTATGCGAGATATGCCGGATAGATTAGGGAGATTAGGGTTTTCCCGCGCGGCAGGCTGGCCTGATGGGAAAGCGTGGTCGCAAAACGCCACAGCTCAGACCGATTCTAGCGCGATTTTGCGACTAAAAAGGCGGCAGCGCGGGCGTGTCCACGCCATGTCGAATATCTGCATCTAGGTGCAGCAATCTGCATCCAACCGCCACGCTCGAAAGTGCCCACAAAAGCTAGGTTTTCGCCGGGCTGCACCAGATCCGCGAACTGCATCCTAAGCCACCTAAAAAGCGCGCGGGCGAGGCGGGGGTTCTTGCGCGGTATTTGGGGTTGTGGCGCCCTAGGCGGGCTCGACCGAGCCGCTCCCGCTTAAGTAGCGAGTCGATCGGCGCAATATGACCTGTGAGGTGGGCAGCGAGACCATACGAGTTAGTCACCTTCAGGTCTTAGCAGCAGCCCGCGGTCGCTTCTTGATCGCGAGAGCTACCGACCCAATGTCAGCCGTTCAACGGCCAGCAGTCGCTCTTCAGGACCAGACGTTCGTTCATGTTGGCTGAAGAGATCCCGAGGCTGGGTCCCAACAACTTGCCCCACGACGAAACTCACGTAAGCTCTGACCTCTCGCCGTGTTGGCACCGCCTACCAAACCCTGGCGCTAAACGGCTTGGCGATAGCGACAAAGGAATTCGAATGCTCGCCGGTGTCTGTCTGTTTGCTCTGCTTCTCACCACCACCGCCTACGCTCAGACGCCCGGCGACAGCGCCTACCATCGCGCACCCGACGCAATCGCCAAGGCGCTGGAAACACCGCCCACCCCCGGCGTCGCGGTCAGCCCCGATCACCGCACGCTCGCTATCCTGGGACGCGAGAATTTGCCGTCGATCGCCAATCTGTCGAAACCGATCCTTCGGCTGGGTGGCTACCGCATCGATCCCGCCACCAACGGCCAGGCCGAGGTGCGCGTGCAATGGCTGAACGCGCTCAGTTTCAAGGACGTGGAGTCCGGGCGGACCGTTGCGGTCACGCTGCCCGCCGGCCTGCGCTTCGCCGCGCCCGATTGGTCGCCCGACGGCACGCGGCTCGCCTTCTACGCGCAAGAGGCCGACGGCCTGTCACTATGGATCGCCGAGCGCGACGGCAGCGCCCGCGCGGTCGCCCGCGGGCTGAACGGCACGTTCGGCTCGCCCTTTGCCTGGATGCCGGATGGCAAGGCGCTGATCGCCTATACCGTACCCGCCGGTCGCGGCGCGGCGCCCGTCGCGAGCAGCACCCCGACCGGCCCCGTCGTACAGGAAAGCGCCGGGCGCACATCGGCGGCGCGGACCTATGAGGACCTGCTCGGCGATGCGCATGACGAGGCGCTGTTCGACCATTATTTCACCGGCCAGCTGGTCCGGGTCGATCTCGCCGGCGCTACGACGCCGATCGGAACGCCGGGCCTGGTCACCGATTTCAGTGTCTCCCCGGACGGTCGCTATCTGCTGACCGAGCGGCTCAAGCGGCCTTATTCCTATCTGCTGCCCGCCCGCTTCTTCCCGACCCAGATCGCCGTCTCGACGATCGACGGCCAGCCGGTGAAGACCCTGGTCGATCGCCCGCTCGCCGACGATTTGCCGGTCGATTTCGACGCCACCGTCAAGGGGCCGCGCGAGGCGGTTTGGCGGTCGGATGCGCCGGCGACGCTGGTCTGGGCAGAAGCGCTGGACGGCGGCAATCCGCGCGCCAAGATCGCGTTCCACGACAAGGTGATGATGCAGGCGGCGCCGTTCGCTACGGCACCGGTGGAACTGGCGCAGACCCCGGCCCGCTATGCAGAGACCCTTTGGGGAGATGATGGCTTCGCGATGGTCATCGATCGCGAATGGCGTACGCGCACTGAGCATCGCCTGGCCGTTGCGCCATCACGACCGGGCCAGACGCGGACGGTATCGACGCTCAACTATCAGGATCAATATGGCGATCCCGGCGAACCGCTCGTCGAAGAAAATGCCGCCGGCAAGCCGGTGATGCGCTTCACGCCCGCGCATGACGGCGTGTACGTCACCGGCGACGGCGCGACCACGGCGGGGGCGTTCCCCTTCCTGGCGACGATGCCGCTTGCCGGGGGCGAACAGACGCGACTCTGGACCGCCAAGGCGCCCTATTACGAAACGGTCGTCGCCTTGCTCGACGAGCGCGGGCAGCACATCCTGACGCGGCGCGAGAGCGCGAAGCTTGCGCCCAATTACATGATCCGCGGCGCGAAGGGCGGCAGCGCCAAGGCGGTCACCGCCTTCGCCGATCCCGCTCCGGTCTTCGCCGGCGTCACGCAGCGCACCATCACCTATCCCCGCGCCGACGGACTGCGGCTGTCGGGCTCGCTGTATCTGCCCGCCGGCTACGACGCGAAACGCGACGGGCCGTTGCCGACGCTGCTTTGGGCGTATCCGGCGGAGTTCACCGACGCGAAGGTCGCCGGCCAGACGGTCGATCAGGGCAACCGGTTCGTTCGCCCGCGCGGCATCAGCCACCTGTTCCTGCTGACGCAGGGCTATGCGGTTCTCGACAACCCGTCGATGCCGATCATCGGCGAGGGCGGCGCGGAGGCCAACGACACCTACGTCAAGCAGTTGCAGCAGGATGCGCAGGCCGCGGTCGATGCGGTGGTCAAACTGGGCGTCGGCGACCGCGCCCGCATGGCGGTCGGCGGGCACAGCTACGGCGCGTTCATGACCGCCAATCTACTCGCGCACACCGACCTGTTCCGCGCCGGCATCGCGCGGTCGGGCGCGTACAACCGCACGCTGACGCCGTTCGGCTTCCAGGCCGAGCAGCGTACCTATTGGCAGGCTACGCCGACCTACACCGAGATGAGCCCGTTCACCTATGCCGACCGGATAAAGGCGCCGATCCTGCTGATCCATGGCGGCGCGGACGACAATAGCGGTACCTTCCCGATCCAGTCGGAGCGCATGTACGCGGCACTGAAGGGCAACGGCGCGACAGTCCGCTACGTCGTCCTGCCCAACGAACCGCACGGCTATCGCGCGCTGGAATCGACCGAGGAGACGTTGTGGCAGATGACCGACTGGCTCGACCGCTACGTCAAGCCGAAACAGACCGGATCGACGGTGGCGGCGGTAGCCGCGGAAAAGTGATCGATGCACCGGTGACGGTCCGGAAGTAGGCAGGCAATTTGACCCAGTTGCGGCCATTCGCGACCCCTTTTCGTGTTTCCAATTTTGGCCATTCGTTCATTTCGATCTCACGGCCCTTTTCGGTGCCCTAGACGACTCGCTTAAACGGCTCCAGGTGGAAGAAACGGCCAGTCCGATCTAGGAACGGCGCAAGGCCCGACCGGACCTCAAACCCGTCGCCGTTCGAGTTCCTCTCGCAGCGCCTCAACCAAGGCTGCTGCCGGCATCGCACGGGATAGCGGCGCACCTTGACCTGCCCATTGTGCCCCGAACCCATATTCTCCCCCAGCTTTGGCGGCCGCGTGCAGCGCCTTTCCTGCATCATAGGCGATGGGATAATCGGGCGGTCGGCGCTCACTAACCAACTCGCTCAAAGCTGTGAACCGGTTGGCCAGCGCACGCGCGGGCCGGCCAGAAATAAGCGACGTGAGGACGGTGTGGTAAGCGCCCGCACCGGTGAGGGCCGTCCGGTATGCATCGTCTGCGGCCGACTCCGGGCAGGCGATGAAGGCTGTTCCCAATTGTGCTGCCGACGCGCCGAGGTCGAGCATCGCGGCGATGCCGGCGCCGTCCATTATTCCGCCGGCTGCAATAACTGGTAGGTTGTTCTTGCGCACCAGGAGCCGGGTCAGCGCGAACACGCCGAGCGCGTCATCGGGCGCGGTGGGGTCGAAGACACCCCGATGCCCGCCAGCCTCAATCCCTTGCGCGACGACCGCGTCGATCCCAGCCGCCTCGATCGTGTGTGCTTCGTCGAGGCTGGTTGCGGTCGCCATGAGGTAGATACCACGTGTCCGCAACGCCGAGATCACGTCGGCGGACGGCAACCCGAAGTGGAAGCTGACCACTGGCGGCGCGAGGTCCAGCAGTACCGCCAGCATGTCGGGATCATCTGCGAAGCTCTTGTAGATGGTCTTGAGCGCTCTCGGGGGTTCTGCGCCGTACGCGGCGAACAGCGGGGCAAGCCAATCCAGCCACTGCGCTTCCCGGGAAAGATCGGCCTTTGGGCCAGCGTGGACGAAGAGGTTGACGTTGAACGCGCGGGTCGTGCGGCTGCGCACATCCTCGATCATGGCTCGTGCGCCGGCCGCGTCGGTCGCGCCCACTCCGATCGACCCCAAGGCTCCCGCCTCGGATACCGCTGCCGCCAGCAAAGGTGTGGCGACGCCCGCCATCGGCGCTTGAATCAAGGGCACCGAGAGCTCAAACAGATTGATGAGAGACATACCCACGCAGGATCCGATCGTGAACGATTGTCCGTGTATGACGACGCCAGCGCATTAAGTTAATGGCGCCAGGTGCGCTGAGGCGTATCCCTGCGTTTAAATCACTACGACCCAGACCCGGACATTCGCCACACGTGTCTCACTTGCCGATTTCGGTCATTCGTTCATTCAAACAACGTACGTTGAGTATGTTAATCTCATCGTACATGTACGATTTTCCTGACTCCGCCTGGCGTGGCGCAGTCAATAGGGCGATTCGAGCCCGCTCAGGATCATCTCGGCAAACACCTTGCCGATCTCGTCCGCGGATGCCCCACGATCCGGCTTGTACCAGCGGTGCGACCAGTTGAGCATGCCGAGGATCCCGTACGCGACGATCCGCGGCACGCCGACCCGGCGAAAGCTCTTATCCGCATAGCCCTGCTCGACGATGTCGATCACCGACTGCTCGATGTTGCGATTGAGGTGCCGCATGTGTTCGGACCAGCTCGATCGGGTGTCGCTGACGTGCGTCAGGTCCTCACGGATATAAATATATAGCAGCGGATAATTTGAACCGTAGGAGTTCATCAGCGCGGTGATCAGTTCGCGCAGCTTGCGCGCCGGACTGATCGGACTGTCGGCGATTCGGCGCGCCAGTTTGTCGTTGCTTTCCAGGACCGTGCGGACGATCTCGTCGAACATCTGTTCCTTCGACGAGAAATAATAATATAGCGTCGCGCGATCGACGCCAAGCTCGGCCGCGACCGCGCTGACGCTCGCGGCGCTGTAGCCGAGCCGGTGGAAGACGCGGATCGCCGCCTCGGAGATCTCCTGACGGCGGTTTTGATAGGATTCGCGCGGCTCCTTGCCCGCGGCGGATCGTCGCTTGCCGATCAACGATGGTTGCTTTGCCACTCTGATGCCCTTCGATACGAGATGCCGGACTAAGGGCTCGCGTCGCGCTTGGCGAGGGCGCGCGGGCCTTACCCCCTCGGTGCGCCGGCGACATAGAGCACCTGCCCCGTTACGAAGCCGGACCGTTCGTCGGCGAAGAACGCGACCGCTTGCGCGATGTCGTCGGGCACGCCGGGGCGCCCGACATGGATCCCGGTCATCATCTCGGTCACCATATCCTCGAACGGCATGTTCATGCGTGCGGCAACCGCGCGCGTCATGTCGGTAACGACGAAACCGGGGGCGACCGCGTTGGCGGTGATGCCGTGACGGCCGAGTTCGATCGCCAATGTCCGCGTGATGCCCTGAACCCCGGCCTTTGCGGCCGCATAGTTCGCCTCGCCGATCACGCCGAGCGCGGCGATGCTCGACATATTGACGATCCGGCCCCAGCGCGCGGCGCGCATATACGGCTGCACCGCGCGGCACATCAGAAAGACCGAGCGGAGGTTTACCGCCATCACGACCTCCCAATCGTCCAGCGCCATCTTCGCCAGCGTCCGATCGCGGAGGATGCCGGCGTTGTTGACGAGGATTGTGGGCGCACCGAGTTTCTCGACGACGCGCGCAACTCCAGCGACGACCGCATCCTCGTTCGATACGTCGACGGCGACCGCCAGCGCGCGGTGTCCGGTCGCCTCAATCCGGCCGACCGTCTCGGCGCAGGCGTCGGCGTCCAGATCGAACACCGCAACGTCGTGGCCATCTGCCGCAAGGCGCGTGGCGATCGCCGCGCCGATGCCCCGCGCGCCGCCGGTGACGATCGCGATCTTACGGTCGGGGGCAGTGAAGATCGTCGTCATGGCAGCTCCAGGATATGCAGGGCCTGTTCGGTCAGCAGGAATTTGCGCGCCCGGCCGGACGCAGTGGTCGGTATGGCTGCCGCATCGACGAGCAGGATGTGTCGTGGTACCTTGTAGCGCGCGAGACGGTTGGCGATCAGGCGCTGCAACTCGGATCGGTCGAGCGTCGCGCCCGGCCGCGCGACGACGAACGCCACGCCCACTTCGCCCATCCGTTCGTCGGGGATCGGCACGACATGCGCCTGCGCCACGTCGGCATGCGTCGTCAGCAGATCCTCGATCTCGGTCGGCAGGACCTGTTCGCCGCCGCAGCGGTAGGACTCTTTGGTGCGGCCCAGCAGCGTGATGTAGCCGTCGTCGTCGATCCGGCCCAGATCGCCGGTGCGCAACCAACCCTCGGCATCGAAGGCCGCCGCCGTCGCCTCGGGCTTGTTGTAATAGCCGGGCGTCACGCCGTAGCCCTTGGCGACGAGTTCGCCGGTCTCGCCATTGTCCAGGAACGTACCCGTGCCGGGATCGACGACGCGGTAGGTGACGAGCCGCCCGCCGTCCTTCGGATCGCCGGCGACGCCGACGTCACGCTGGCGGCCGTTGGTGGTCAGCAACCGCTCGACCGGATCGTCGGGACGGGTGACCGTGGTCGATGCGGTCGTCTCGGTCATGCCGTAGCCGGTGGTGATCTCGTCCACCCCCAGCACCTCGCGGATCCCCTGCCAGACGCGTTCGGGTGCGCGTCCGCCCGATGCCAGCACCGAATGCCATCGCGACAGGTCGTACGTCCCTGCCCCCGCCGCATCGAGCACCGCGAGCGACATTGCCGGGATCAACAAGGCATCGCTGGCATGATGCCGGGCGATCGCCTCCAGCGTCGCCGCGGCGTCGAAGCGCAACTGCGGTATGATCGCGCCACCGACGAACGGCACGGCGAGCAGTCCTTCGACATAGCCGAACACATGATACATCGGCAGCGAGAATAGGATGCGGCGGTCATCCTCGAACGCACGCGCATAGGCGCTGCCATACGCGGTACGCATTAGCATGTCGTGCGTCAGCAGCACGCCCTTTGGCGGTCCGGTCGTGCCCGAGGTGTAGATGATGTCGCAAACGGCGAGCGGATCGACCTGCATATCCGCCCAGGCGTCGTCGGTCTCAAGCGACGAGAACGTCCGTGCGGAGTTACGATCCGGCGCCTCCCCGGTCGGCAGCACCACGACGTGGCGTAGGTTCGGCAAGCCATCGCCTCCGCCCGCGTCCTCCCATCCCGGCGCGATCTGGTCGAGCATGTCGAGGTAATCGACGCCGCGAAACTGGTCCATCGTGACGAGCAGCACCGCATTCGATTGATCGAGCAGATAGCGGAGTTCGTCGCGGCGATTGAGGATGTTGATCGGCACGCAGACCGCGCCGATCCGCGACACCGCATATCTGATCGCGACGAATTCGGGATAATTGGCGAGTACCAGCGCGACCTTCTCGCCGGGCGTAACGCCGAGCGCGACCAGCCCGGCCGCGAGCCGCTTCGACCAAGCGGCGATCTCGGCATAGGTCCAGCTTTGGTCGTCGGTGATCACGAACGGGCGATCCGGCGTAACGCGAACTGCATCGTCGAGCACCGCGTGCAGCGTCCGGGGCTTCCAGACAGGCATCGCGGCCCGCAACGCCCGCTGCCGATCGGCGACCGAACCCATCATCTCCTGCGTCCCTCGCCATTGCCGGTCCGGATACGGCGCGACGCCATACCGGCCGGAGGTCAATCCTTGGTCGACCCGAGCCGACGACCGCAATCTAATCTCGCGCAAACGCGATCGTCAATGTAGTCGTGGAAAATCGATCAGGTTCGCGGGACGAATGCGATGGAACCAAGTGGCTATAATATTCCACACAACCGTTGACGAGCATGGAGAAATGAGGGATTACCGGCGCACAGGAGAGGTCCATGACGACGTTCGTTGACGCATTGGTGGTCGGTGCCGGGTTCGGCGGATTGCGCACGTTGCATACGCTGCGCTCTCAGGGGTTCTCGGTTGCCGTCCTCGAAGCGGGCGACGATATCGGCGGAGTCTGGCAGTTCAATCAATATCCCGGCGCGCGCTGCGACGTCGAAAGCTATGATTACTCCTACCGCTTTTCGCCCGAACTCGAACAGGAATGGCGCTGGAGCGAACGCTACGCGACGCAGCCGGAGATCCTGCGATACATCAACCACGTCGCCGATCGCTTCGACCTGCGTCGCGATATCGAACTCCGCACCAGCATGGAACGCGCAACGTTCGACGAAGCGACCGCACGCTGGATCGTCGAGGCGAGCGACGGGCGACGCTGGAATGCCGAAAAGCTGATCCTCGCGGTGGGACAATTGTCGACGCCCAAGGATACGCGGTATCCTGGTCAGGACGACTTTACCGGGCGCGTCATCTCCAGCGCGCGCTGGCCGAAGGACAAGGTCGATTTCGCCGGCAAGCGCGTCGCGATCATCGGCACGGGATCATCGGGTGTTCAGATGACGCCGGTGATCGCCAGCGACGCAGCACACCTCACCGTCTTCCAGCGCACTGCGAATTACTCGATCCCCGCCGCCAATGCACCGGTCACCGATGCCGAGGACCGGGCGGTGAAGGCTGGCTATCCCGCACGACGCGAGGCGGCGCGCAATTCGCCGAGTGGTCTCGGCTTCGTGCCCGACAACCGCGCGGCGATCGACGTGCCGGAAGCGGAGCGTAACGCCGCGTTCGAGACCGCGTGGAACCGGCTAGGCTTCGGCTTTGCACTGACGTTCAAGGATATCCTGCTCGACCAGCAATCGAACGATACCGCGTCGGCGTTCATCCGCGGCAAGATCGCGGAACAGGTCGATGATCCAGACCTGCGCGCAAAGCTCACGCCAGGCGACTTCCCGTTCGGAACGCGCCGCCCTTCGGTCGACAGCGGATATTTCACGGCGTTCAACCGGCCCAATGTTTCGCTCGTCGACATCAGCGAAACCCCGATCGAGCGCTTGACCGAGCACGGCATCCGAACCAGAGATGCCGAATATCCGTTCGACATCGTCATCTACGCGACCGGGTTCGACGCATTTACCGGATCGCTGCTGAAGCCGGAGATCGTCGGTCGCGGCGGGTGCACGTTGCGTGAGAAATGGTCGGCGGGGCCGGTCAGCTTTCTCGGGATCGGGGTGCACGGCTTCCCCAACATGTTCGTGATCGTCGGACCGGGCAGCCCGTCATTGCTGAGCAACGTATTGCTGTCGACCGAGGAGCAGGTCGACTGGCTAGTCGCGTTGTTCGACCATTGTCGGCGTGACGGAATAAACGAGATCGAGGCGACCGAGCAGGCCGAACGCGACTGGGTCGCGCATGTGAACAAGCGGGCGCAGGAAACCCTCTACCCGAAGACGCCGTCCTATTATCTGGGCGCCGAAATGCCGGGTAAGCCGCGCGTCTTCATGCCGTATTCCGGGGGCGTCCGCGGGTATCGCCGCATCCTGGAGAAGACCGCGGCCAAGGGGTATGAAGGGCTGACGCTGCGCACGGTCGGCCAGCACGCCGATGTCTGACGACGCCCCCGATCCGGCCTTCGACGCACTACTCGCGGACCCGCGAATGGCGTTGCGCCGGCCACCGCCGCATGTGTCCCTCACCGGTCTACGCCGGGCCGCGAACGCGTTCCAGGCGAGCGCTCCGAAGCCCTTCATAGCGTCGACGGTCGATCACGTCGTCCCCGGGCCGGGTGGACCGATCCCGGTGCGGGTCTATCGCCCGACGCTTGATCGAACCGCAGCAATCCTGTTCTGCCACGGCGGCGGCTTCATCTTTGGCAACCTCGACACGCACGATTCAATCTGCCGGACACTCGCCTATGCGAGCGGCCGGACGGTCGTCGCGGTCGATTATCGGCTGGCCCCCGAACACCACTTCCCCGCTGCACTCGACGACGCGCAGGCAGCACTCGAATGGCTTCGAGCAGAGGCTCGGCTGCTCGACCTCTATTCCGATCGCATCGCCGTTGCTGGCGACAGTGCGGGCGGCCATATCGCACTCGGCCTCGCGCTGCGCTGCCGCGATGAGGGTGTCCCGCTCGACCATATCGGCCTGATCTACCCGCTGCTCGATCCTGCGAGCGACAGCGCTTCGGCGGTGCAGTTCGCGCAAGGCTATATGCTGACGGCCTCGTTCCTCGAATGGGCGTGGGACGCGTATCGCGGCGACGGCGGGGCGGATCCGTCATTCGATCTAACGCGCGCCGATTTGCAGCGGCTGCCGGCGACGACGATCGTCACCGCACAGTTCGACCCGCTACGCGACGAGGGCGAAGCGCTCGCCCGGCGATTGGGTGACGCGGAGGTCGACGTCGCGCTGCGTAGGTATCCGGGTATGATCCATGGTTTTGCCGGTCTGCCGCAACTGACGCCCGTTGCCAACGAAGCGATCGCGTTTGCTGCGGCACGGATCGCCGCGTCCCAGATCGGCGGCCCCAAGATCAGCGCCTCCTAGATCAGCGTGGGGCCATCCGGATCGCACCGTCGAGGCGGATAACGTCGCCGTTGAGCATCGGATTGGCGATGATCGACGCCACCAGCTGCGCATATTCCTCCGGACGCCCGAGCCGCGACGGATGCGGCACCTGAGTCCCGAGCGAATCCTGCGCGGCTTGCGGCAATCCCATCAGCATCGGCGTTAGGAAGATGCCCGGCGCGATCGTCATCAAGCGAATCCGGTGCTGCGCCAAGTCGCGCGCCACGGGCAATGTCAGCCCAACGATGCCACCCTTCGATGCAGCATAGGCCACCTGCCCGACCTGCCCGTCGTACGCCGCGACCGATGCGGTGTTGACGATCACCCCGCGCTCCTCACCGATCGGTTCGGCCGCCGCCAGACGCGCGGCGAATTTCGAGATCATGTTGAAGCTGCCGACGAGATTGATCTCGACCGTCTTGCGGAACAAGTCGAGCGGATGCGGCGTCCCGTCCTTGCCGACCGTCTTCACCGCCGGCGCGATGCCTGCGCAATTGATCAGCACGCGCGCGACGCCGTGCGCCTGTTCCGCCTCGGCCAGCGCATCCGCCACGCCCTGATCGTCGGTGACGTCGACACGCGCGAACCGTCCGCCGATCCTCGTGGCGGTCGCCTCAACGATCTCGGCGTTCAGATCGAAGATTGTCACGCGCGCGCCCGCTGTTGCCAGCATGGCCGCCGTCGCCTCGCCGAGTCCCGACGCGCCACCCGTCACGATCGCGGCAATATCCGTCATTCGCATAGTCTTGTCCTCACGCCTTCAGGATGACCGAGCCGCCGTTCGCGCCGAGCCCCAGTACCGCGGACATGCCGATGCGCGCACCGGGAACCTGATGCCCTTCGGCTTGGCCTCGCAACTGCCATGTCAGTTCGCAGATCTGCAGCACGGCCTGCGCGGTGGTCGCCTCGCCGAACGACAGGAACCCGCCACTCGGGTTGATCGGCAATGTCCCGCCGATGTCGAGTTCACCGTTCTCGAGCATCCAGTCGCCCTTGCCCGCCTCGTAGAATCCGAATTGCTCTGGCCAGGCGAGGATATGCCATGCGGTGTTGTCGGCCATTTCGAGCACGTCGACGTCTTCGGGCCCGATCCCCGCCATCGCGCAGGCCCGCGCGACCGCGTTGCCGACTTCGCTGGTATGCGTGACGCCCGCAAGCACGCACGAGGCGATCGTTGGAATGCGACGGCCGGGATCGCCGAAACTGCCCGTTGCGATCGCGCACCCCGCGACCTTTACGGCAAGGCGTCCGGTCCGCTTCATCCACGCCTCGCTGCCAAGGATGATGGCCGCTGCACCGTCGCTGACCGGGCATATCTGGAGCAGATGAAGCGGATCGGCGACCATCGGAGATGCGAGAACTTCGTCGACAGTCGTTTCTTTGCGGAACCGGGCTAAGCAATTCCTCGTAGCATTCCGCCGCATCAGCACCGCGGCACGCGCAAGAGTCTCTTCACTGGTGCCGAGCTCATGCATCCGCCGCCGTGCCTCGATCGCCCAATACGCGGGATTGGTCGCGCCCATTGCCACCCAGCGCAGGTAGTCGCTGTCCGTGATATCGTCCTGGCTGCCGGGCGGGCGCGGAATGAAACCCTTCGGCATCCGCTCGGCACCGATCACGCACACGACTTCATGCTCGCCGCTGGCGATCATCGCGTGCGCGGTGTGGAACGCGATCGCCCCGGCGGCGCAGGCGCCTCCGACGTTGACGCAAGGGATGCCCTGTTCGGCCACCGCCTGGACGATCTCGTTGGCATGCAGCCCCCACCCCATGCCGCCCTCGAACCGCGAACTCGCTGCGACGAGACCCTGCACGTCGGGCCAACCTAGCCCCGCATCGGCCAGCGCGAGATCGATCGCCTCCAGCGCTAGCTGCAATTGCGGCTTGTCCGGCCATTTGCCCCACGGATGCGCGCCGGCACCCAGCACGTAGACGGACTGGGTCATGCGTCGATCTCCCGCGCGAACTTGTAGGTCAGCACGGGGCCCCGCTCGGCCTCTGCATATAGCGACTCGGCGACCAGCCGCACACGCGTTCCGATCGCGATCCCGTCGAGCGCAAATCCCGAAAGCATGCCCATCACCTCCAGCCCGTCGCCGAGGTCGACCAGCCCGATCGCGTAAGGCTGCCAATCGTCGATCCGGAACAGCGCCGGCGGCTGATAACGCTGCACGGTGTAGCTCACGAGGACGCCGCGGGTCGGCAGGACCGCGCGCTCGACGGTCTTTTCCCGGCAGTCGGGGTTTCGACAACTCGGCGCCTGCGGGAAATACACCGTGCCGCACGCAGCACACCGCGTACCGATCAACCGCGGTTCGTCGCCGTGAAGCTCGAACAGCCCGTCTGCGACCATCGCGCTCACAGCGACAGGATATCCCGCGTCTCGCGGAAATAGAGCGTGCCGTTCGCGACGTCCTCGACCGTCACCGAATGCCGTACATACCGCCGCTCCCGCTTCACGTATTTTTCGGTGGCGCGCGTCGTGATCCGTACCGTCGCGCCGACCGGGATCGGCGCCACGATCTCGGAATCGTGATTGGTGTGGATCGATCCGATCGCAAACGGCCTGGTGTGATCGAACTGCACCGACAGCACGAAATGCGAGACCAGCAACGGCGGCACGATCGCACCGCCGAACGGAGATTCGCCGGATATCGTCCAGCTGTTCATCCGCCAGCCTTCGTACCACGGATTAAAATCCTCCACGCCGTCCGCATATAGGATCACGAGTTCGGGGCTGATCGTCAGTTCACGCGACAATTCGTCGCCGATTTCGACCATGTCCCAATAGGTCGCTGCACCAGCCTCGAGCCCGTCGATAAAGTCCCGCGTCTGCGCGATCTGGACCGGGGACATGGGACGCAACTGGTCGGTGCTCATGCGCGATCTCCCTTCACGTCGACATCGACATCGACTTCGACGAAGCCGACCGTCTTCTTCTCACCCTCCTCGTTGTCCGCCCAAACATCGACGACGAACCGGAAGCCATCGCCCTTGGCGATCTTTTCGCGGACCACGCCGTGCGTCGTGATGACCTCGTTCGCGAGCGTCGAGGCGATGTATTTGCACACGACGCGCGCACCGGTGAACATCGCTGCGCCGAAGTGGTTGACGCACATCTCCGCGATATAGGCGGACGACATTTCACCTGTCTGGATCGGTGCCTTCAGCCCGGTTGCGCCGGCATAGACCGGGTCCCAGTGGTTCGGATTGAACCGTCCCCATAGCCGCGATCCCATTAGCTGGATCGCCGCCTTCTTCTTGAGCGGTTGCAGTTCGTACCCGACCGGGGTGTCGCGCGTGACCAGCAGATTCTTCACATCCATCAGAATTTCCCCGAAAGCTGCAACGCGACTTCACGTCCGCGCGCGATGACACCGCGCTGTTCGCTGATCGCTCCCGGAACGCTCGCGCCCCCGGTGCGGTCCGCTGCGTAGAGCAGATAATATTTGTTGGTCAGGTTGCGACCGATCACCGACACCGACCAGCGATCGTCGATCTCGGCGACGCGGGCGCTTGCGTTGAAGCGCCAGAGCGAGCGCTGCAGCGTCGACGGCGCCATCGTTTCCGCCGCGAAGTAACTGCCGCTGTAGAATGCATCGCCCGTCACGGCCAGCTTGTAGGCGCCGAGCGGAATCGTGACTTCCGCACCGCCATTGCCGGCCCAATCGGGCGACCGGGCGGGCGCGCGGCCGTTGAAATCCTGCTGCAGGGTCAGCGCGGTCGCGTTGACGAACGAACAGTTCGCCGGGGCCGTGGCGGTCGCGCGTACCGTACCCGTCGGGAAGGCATAGCCATAGCATTGCCCGACGAAGTTGCGGAACCGGTTGTGCGTATAGGCGATCGCACCGTGCAGAGTAAGCGCCTGGAACGGCGAGTAATTCACCTCCGCCTCGCCGCCGCGCTGACGCACTTCGCCGGCATTGTTGATCGTGTAGGCGACGCGGGCGGGGTCGTAGGTGTTCACCTGCAGATCGGTGAACTTGTACGCGAAGGCCGCGACGTTGACGCGCAGCCGTCCGTTGAGGAACAGCCCCTTTGCGCCAGCTTCGAACCCGCGCGCCTTTTCGGAGTCGAAATCGGTATCGCCGATCCGTGTCCCCGTCTGGAGCGGGCTCGTCAGCCCGAAACCGCCCGACTTGAAGCCGGTCTTGTAGGCAATGAACAGCGTCTTGCTGCTGTCGGGCCGCCATGTGACAGTCGCTTCGGGCGAGACGTTGCTGTCCTCGAACTTCCCCTCAAGATAGCCGACCCGGCTCGATCCAGGGTAGACGGTGTTCAGCGTGTTGAACGTGCCGATGCCATAGAGGTTCTGCTTGCTAAACTGCTTGCGCTCCCGCGTGTAGCGCGCGCCGCCCGCGATCTCGATCGTCTCGACCGGCTTCACTAGAACCTGCGCGAACCCGGATAGCGTATTGCCGGTCTGGAGGCTGAAATCCTCATACGTCGAATAGCGATTGGCGGCGGCGTTGTAGTTGCCATCGTTCAGCTTGGTGTCGTTGTTGTCGTGCAATCGCGACGTCTGGTAAAATCCGCCGGCCATGAAATTAAATGGGCCTTGCAGGTCGCTGGTGACGCGAAGCTCCTGCGAGAACTGCTCCGCACGCTGTTCGTTAAAAAACGCCAGCTGAGAATAGCTCGTCTGGTCCAGCCCGGAGAAGAACCGGTATTTCGTGTAGTTGTACCCGGTCGTGGTATCGATCGACACGGCTCCTAGCTTCCAGCCTAGATCGATCGCTTGCGTCAGCACGGTGAGTTTGCCGTAGGGCGAACCATCCGCACTGCCTCCACGCATCGTCGTGGAGATCGCAGCGGGCAAGTTTCCGATCGTCGTCCGGTTGTCGACCACGCAGTCGGCTGCCGGATCGGCGATACCGTACATGCGCGGCGTCGCGCCCGTGCAGGGGCCGATATTCTGCGTTGCGGTGCCGGGGCCGGCATCCTTGTTGCGCGCAAAGAAGGATTTGGCCCGGAACGTGAAATTGTCCGAAGGCTCGCCTTTCAGCGTCAGGCGCGCCAGAATTTCCTTGTCGCCCGGCCGCGTGTCCTTGGTGCCGGGTAATTGTGCCGCCCCCGCCGGGGCGCCGGTGGCCGCGCGGTAGAACGGGTTCGCGATCGGCTGTGCGGTATTGCGCAGCCAACCGTCGAGACTGCGATAGCGCACTGCCAGACGCGCGCCGAACGTCTCGGAAAGCGGCCCGGAGATCGCGACGTCCGTCGTGCTTTCGTCGCCGACGAATTCATACGTCGTGCGCCCGCTGATCTCCAACCGGTCGGTTGGATCGGCGGTCGCGATCGAGATGACGCCGGCCGTGTTGTTCTTGCCGAACAGCAACGCCTGCGGCCCCTTCAACACTTCGACCTGCTGGACGTCGAAGATGCCGAGCTGTGCGATGCGGCCGTCGCTGGTCTGCACGCCGTCGATCGCGACCGACACCGCTTGCTCGAACCCGGCCTGGTTGGCGGGCGAGCTGATCCCGCGGATCGCGATCGATCCACCACCGTTCGACTTGTACGCGCCGATGATGACGGTCGGCGTCAGTTCGCCGATCTTGCTGAGGTCGGTCGCGTTGTTGTTGGCGATCTGCGCCTGGCCGATGACCGAGACGACCACGGGAACGGTGTTCAGCGTCTCGCTGCGCCGTCTGGCCGTAACGACGATATCGCCGGTCGAAGCTGGTTCGGTCCGCGCTTCTGTCTGCGCAGCCGCCGCTTCCGGCCCCGATGGCGTATCCGGCGCCGTCTGTCCCGTCGCAGGCAGCGCGAGCAGCGCCGATACCGAGATCCCACTCGCGAGCATCGCCCTGCTCATCGGAGCCCGCTTCATCATGCCGCGCATCGTCCGCCTCCTGTTTGCATCCTCGCCACGCCACCCTCGCTGGGGCGGTCGCTACGATAGAACTGACGCAGGCTTTGACGGCTGTCAATACATGCGTTGACGGATTGCGCAGGTCCGGTGATAGTGCCGTGCAGGGGATCGTTCCAACCGCAAGAGTCCTTGCGGCGCGTGTGTTAGGATGGAAATTAATGGCAGATGCTTTTGTCGTCGATGCGTTGCGCACACCGGGCGGACGTCGCAAAGGTAGTCTCGCCGGGGTACACCCCGCCGACTTAGGTGCAATCATTCTCAACGCCCTCGTGGATAGAACGGGGATCGATCCGGCGGCGATAGAAGACGTGATCGTGGGCTGTGTCAGCCAGGCTGGCGAGCAGGCGTTTGCGCTCGGGCGCAATCTCGTGCTGGCCTCGCGGCTACCCGACAGTGTTCCCGCCGTGACGATCGACCGGCAGTGCGGATCGTCGCAACAGGCGCTGCATTTCGCCGCGCAGGCCGTGATGTCGGGCACGCAGGACGTGGTGATCGCGGCCGGCGTCGAAAGCATGACGCGAGTCCCGATGGGATCGAACTTCCGCCTCCACGCCGAGGCCGGGCTCGGCACCGGTCCGTGGAGCGAGGCGATCCGCAATCGTTACGATGTCGCGGAATTCAGCCAGTTCACCGGCGCGCAGATGGTCGCAGACAAATACGGACTTACGCGCGCCGACATGGATGCCTTCGCGCTGGACAGTCATCGCCGCGCTGCGGCCGCGATCGAACGCGGCGCATTCGCGGGCGAGATCGTTCCCGTCGACACGCCGGCAGGCCCGGTGACGCAGGACGAGGGCGTCCGTTTCGACACGTCGATCGAGGCGATCGGTGCGGTCAAGCCACTGGTCGAGGGCGGCACGATCACCGCGGCAAATGCGAGCCAGATGACCGACGGCGCCAGCGGCGTCCTGATCGTCAGCGAGACCGCCTTGAAGCGCTTCGACCTTACCCCGATCGCGCGGGTACACACACTCACTGTGACCGCAGGTGACCCCGTAATCATGCTCGAAGAGCCTATTCGCGCCACCGCAAAGGCCTTAACCCGCGCCGGGCTGACGCTCGCCGATATCGATCTTTACGAGGTGAACGAAGCGTTCGCCGCAATCCCGCTGGCTTGGCTGAAGGCGACCGGCGCTGATCCCGCCCGTCTGAACGTAAACGGCGGCGCGATCGCGCTCGGTCATCCCTTGGGCGCAAGCGGGACGAAGCTGACGGCCACCCTTATCCATGCTTTGCGGGCCCGCGGGGGGCGCTACGGGCTTCAAGCGATGTGTGAGGGCGGCGGGGTCGCGAACGTGACCCTGTTCGAAATCCTGTAAGTCCAGCCGCGCCAGGCAATTCAACCAGCCGTAAGTGGCGTGTACGGTGCGCCGTTCGGCAATCAGGACGGGCCGGCCGCGGGCCGAAGGCGCGTTGGAGTAACGGCCATGTTCCGGGCCTGTAAAGAGTTGAACTGACAGGCGGCACCGCCGGGCGGTGCCCTGTCGCGGCAATGGGCCGGACGGACGCACCGCAAGCGAAGGGTGACACCTCGCGCTGATCCGAGGCGGGTTGCAAGTAATCAACGGACCTGTGGACTATTTTTCAACGAGGGTATTGACTCGCATTTTTTTGAAGCTCATCCAGATGCTCAGGCTACTAATAGACCGGAAACCGGCGGTAGCCTGACAGAGAGGATGACCCATGACTGGCTTGCGTGATCTTGCCGCATCGTCGGCTGACACTGGCGCCCGTGCTACACGTGGCGGAGTAGTCTTTACCTGAAAAATCTCACACTGCGTTTTAGCAGATATATCCCCATGATATATGGTTTCCACGCCAATAGGCTCGGCTTTTTTTGAAGGGACCGGCAAGATGATTGACGACTACTTCGTTCTCGATGCGGTTACTCACGCGTATAATCATCTCCCGACCAACTGGGAAGACCCGGTGCTGGGTCACGCCATGGTCGAATTGGCTTGGCACTTGGCCGCCGATCCGCCGAACTCTAAATATGCTTTCACGCGGGAACAGTATCTGGTCGACTGGCAGGTACCTGACGTTGCCAACTTCATCTTCCGCGAAAGCGACACCGACGTCGCGGTGATGCATCCGCTGGCCATTGCATCGTTCAAGGACGGCTATTGCTCGGTCCCCAAGGCGGTCGAGGCGCTGGATCGCTATCCATCTCGCTTCATCGGCGCCTATGCCTGCGTCGATCCGCTGAAGGGCAAGGATGCAGAGCGTTCGATGGCCGAACAGGTCGACATGCTCAAGCCGCTCGGGCTGAAGCTCTATCCGACCAGCTGGGACGGTAAGGGTCCGGTCAGCTGGCGGATGGACGATCCTAAGCTGATCTACCCACTTTACGAACAGGCGCAAAAACTCGGCCTCACGACCGTCGCGGTCCATAAGGCAGTACCGATCGGTCCGTTCGCGGTCGGCGATGCATATAATCCGAGCGACATCGAGAATGCCGCGAACGATTTTCCCGATCTCAATTTCGAGATCGTGCATGGCGGTCTCGCCTTCATGGAAGAAACCGCCTGGCTGCTGGCCCGCTTCGGCAACATCGCGGTCAACATGGAAATTCAGAACATCCTGGTCGAACGCCGGCCAC
Organism: Sphingomonas faeni; assembly: GCF_040407495.1. Taxonomy (GTDB): domain Bacteria; phylum Pseudomonadota; class Alphaproteobacteria; order Sphingomonadales; family Sphingomonadaceae; genus Sphingomonas; species Sphingomonas faeni_D. Next base: position 225,910 of record NZ_JAPZPP010000004.1, read on the forward strand.
GTGCCTTTGCCGAAGTGCTGCTTGGTCTCTGCCGTGTCGGCGGCACCGATATGCTCGATCGCATGTTCTGGGGATCGGGTGGGACGCTGGTCCATAACCAGCCCGCGCTCGAAGCTTTCGCAGCGTTCGAATTTCCGGACGATTTGCTGCAAGGTGCGGGCCTGTTTAAGCCGATCAAACAGATCACGCGGGAAAACAAGGCTAATATCTTCGCCCACAACTTCTGCCGCCTGCACGGCCTTGATGTCGAGGTGTTGAAGCAGGGCATTGTCGGCGACGAGTTCGATCGCCATGGCGCGGAATTAGCCGAGCCCTTCTCGACACTGCATGCGACGCGAAGCGAGACAATCTATGCTTGATATGCGCAACCGCATCCGCGCCGAACTCAACGAGATCAAGGATCCGTGCAGCATGGCGGCAGGCACGCCGCTCGGGCTGGATGAGATGGGGTTAATCCGCGATGTGATTATCGCGGCGAACGGCGATGTCACCATCGATCTACGTCTCACCTCGCCTTTCTGTCACATGATCGGCTTCTTCCAACAGGAGGCGACACGTCGCGTCCAGGCCCTTTGCGGCGCCGAACGGGTGACTTTGAAAGCGGATAACGGCCTTGATTGGTCGCCAAGCTTTTTGAGCCCTGCGGCCAAGGCGAAGCGCGCGGTCCATCTGGCCGCACAGGAGGCCTCGATCGCTTCCTGAACAAGCAGAATGGTCAACGAAAGGGGGACAAGATGTCCAGACGATTCTCTACGACGTCGATGGTGGCGCTGGCAACGTTCATGGTATGCGGCAACGCCTACGCGCAAGCGCAATCGGTCCCGCCGGACACTTCTCCCCCCGGCGCCGCCCCTTCCGATCCTGGCCCGGCAATAGTCGCAACCGACACGGGGGCGGAAATTATTGTCACGGCGCAGCGGCGATCCGAAACGCTCGAACGGACGCCGGTTGCCATAAGTGTCGTGTCGGCGGACACTTTAGTCGAACGTGCGATCACGACCGAAACCGATCTGCAATCGGCGGTCCCTGGCCTGACCGTGAAAACTGGGCAAAACGAGAACCAGCTCAACTTCTCGTTGCGCGGCCAGTCGGTCGATCCTTTCTCCAGCTCGCGCCCCTCTGTGCTACCCTATTTTAATGAGGTCCAGGTCGGCGGTGTTGGCGGTACCGCGCTGTACGATCTGTCCTCCGTTCAGGTACTCAAGGGCCCGCAGGGCACACTGTTTGGGCGCAACTCTACGGGCGGCGCCGTCCTCTATACCAGTCAAAAGCCCACCGTGGACTTTGGCGGATATCTCGTCGCACGCGTCGGCAACTTCAGCGCACGGCAGCTTGAAGGTGCGCTTAATGTACCGTTGGTGAGTGATGTCGCGCTGTTGCGGGTGGCCGGTCAGTTTCAGCGCCGCGACGGCTTCCAGCGCAATCTCTACCGCGACGAACGACTTGGCGAGATCCGCCGTGAAAATGTCCGTGTTAGCCTAACTCTGAAGCCGAGCAGCCAGCTCAGCAACGATCTGGTCGTCGACTACGGGCACAGCAACGGGAACAGTCTCAGCAGCGTGGTTTACAACGTCCTGCCGCTAGGTGCGCCTGCTTTTGTGCCGTTTAACTTTCTTTTCTCGCCCGCAGTTGATAGCGCCTTTGGTGGTGGCACCTGGGCGTCCTATCTGGCGGCCCATCCGAAGGCAGATCCTGACGGGTTGATCCCCTTTGCTGCCAAGCAGAAGGCACGCGGGCCTTACCTCGTCGATGTCGACTCCCCCAATTTCTACCGCCAAAAGAAACTGATCGTGTCGAACGTTACCGCGCTGGAACTCAGCTCGGCGGCGACCATCAAGAACGTGTTCGGCTATGTCCGTTCGAAATTCAGCGGTGCCGGTGAATTTGACGGGACGCCCTACGGCGGTGACGCGAACGGGCCGGATGGGCGCACCGGCGCGATTAAGCAGATCTCAGACGAGCTTCAGCTCCTTGGTAACATCCGTGGACGCCTTGACTATGTGGCCGGTGGCTATTTCAGTCACGAGACGGACAATACACGGTCGACCAGTGTCATATTCGATCTGGCGCCGGTATCTCCGCCGATCAATCAGATTAACAATGGAAAGTTCACTAACGATACCTATGCCGGCTATGCGCAGGGAACCTACGATCTTGGTCTGGCCGGACTGAAACTGACGGCTGGCGGGCGCTACAGCATCGAGAAAACGCGGTTCGTCCGCGCGGCTGACGACACTTATGTGACGGCTCCGCTTGCTGCCTACGATTTCAACCAGCGCGCAACATTCAAGAAGTTCAGTTGGACCGTTGGAGTAGAGGATCAGGTCACGACCGACCTTCTGCTCTACGCAAAGTCGCGGCGCAGTTTTCGCAGCGGCGGTTTCAACTATTTCGCACCGCCGACGACCGGCTTCGGCAATGCTTCCGGCGGCGCCTATCGTCCGGAAACCGCGACGGACGCCGAACTTGGCGCAAAATATCGCGGCCGCGTTGCCACGCTTCCCGTCAGGCTGAATGTCGCTGCCTACCAGATGTGGGTCCGCGACGTGCAACGCGCATTTTATGCCCAGATCTTCGGAAATCTCGCCTCGATTACCGTTAATGTTCCACGGGCCAAAATCAGCGGAGTCGAAGTTGACGGGTCAATCGACCCAGTCCCATGGCTCACTCTGGGCGGCAGCGCCAACTACACGAACGCCCGCTTTACCAGCAACATCGTCAACGTCGTCGATAATCCGCAGGCGCGTTTCGATACCTATCCCGATACGCCAAAATGGGCTGGCGCGGCGTATGCCAATGTGAAGGTGCCCGTATCGGACCGGCTGACGGCAAATCTGCGCGGCGACGTCTACGCTCAAACCTTCACCTATTTTAGCTCCACTGCCAAAAGCTTGACGCCCGGCGCACGAATTCCCGGATACGCACTTATCAATCTACGCGCTGGCTTGGGTGACGTACAAAAGGGGTGGTCATTGGCGGCAGTGGCGAAGAACATCTTCAACACAGTGTATTATACCGGTGGTGTAGGTTTTGCGAACATCTTCACCCTAAACACTGCGGTGCCCGGCGATCGCCGGACCTTCCTTATCGAGGCACGCTTTAACTTTTAACGAAACGGAGAATCACCATGGGGGAACGCCTGCAGGGGAAGGTCGCCGTCGTCACCGGCGCAGGTTCTGGTATGGGCTTGGCAATGGTAGAACGATTCTGTGCCGAAGGTGCTAAGGTCGTCGCGGTGGACGTTACGGGCGCGCAAAATGACCTGGCCATGCGGATCGGACCTAACTGTATCGGCGTGATGGCCGACGTGTCGCGCAGCGCCGATGTCATAATGATGTTGAACACCGCAATCGATCGATTCGGACGGCTTGATATCCTCTGCAATAACGCCGGAATACAGGGACCTCTCGCACTGACCGCCGACTACGCGGAAGCTGATTGGGATCGAGTGTTAGCCGTCAATCTGAAAGGTGTCTTTCTTGGCATGAAATACGCCATTCCGCTGATGTTGCAAACGGCGGGCCGAGGATCCATCGTCAACACCTCATCCATGGCGGCACTGGTGGCCTTTCCGCAACTTCCGGCCTATTCGGCGTCAAAAGGCGGCGTATCGGTCCTCACGCGTCAGACGGCAGCCGAATATGCCAGTCAGAATATTCGGGTGAATGGCATCCTGCCCGGGGCAATCGATACTGGCATGACCCGCGGCATGCCAGCAGACTATCTGAAAGGCGCTGTCGATGCCACGCTGATGGGCCGGATCGGCACACCGGCCGAAATCGCGAACCTCGCCCTATTCCTCGCAAGCGACGAAGCTTCGTTCATCACCGGCACTCTTACCGCCGTCGATGGCGGCTACACGCTCCTGTAATGACACCGCCGCAGCCCTACCGTCTCGTCAACGCGCGTCCTAGCCCCTACGGACGCAAGGTCGCCATCGCTTTGATCGAAAAGGGGATTCCATTCGAAGTCATCGATGACGAGCCTTGGTCCGATCATACCCGCACGGGCGACTATGGTCCCTTGCGTCAATTGCCGATCCTTATCACGCCGGATGGGTACAATGTCTGCGATTCGAGCCATATCCTTGACTGGCTGGAGATTGTTCACCCCACCCCCAGGCTCCTGCCTGCCATGCAGTCCGAAAGGATCTTCGCTCTAAACATGAGGACGTTGGGCGAGCGATTGATGGAGATCGCGCAGGGTCTCATCTTCGAGATGTACCGTGATTCGCCAAGCAGCGCCTATATTGCTCGGCAGACACAAAAGATCTACGGCGGCTTGGTGGAGCTCGAACGGTTATCGGCGCTGCTACCAGCGCGCGCGACTCACGACATTCATCACGGTCATATCGCAGTCGCAACCAGCCTCCTGGTCTGGGAGTTTGTCGTTTCCGACGGCGTAAGTTTGCCAATCGATGCCCTTATCTGGCGAGGAACTTACCCTTGTTTGACGTCGATGATAGAAAACGTATCAAGGAGACAATCGTTCGTCGACACCCTCCCAATGTCGATGACCGTTAATATAAAGTCAAAAATTGCATGATCCTTGGTAGAGTTTGAGTCTATTTTCAGTCAAATATTCTTGAAATAACTGGGGATAATATTAATTTGCCATAAGTACTACGCGTCCGGGCACGTGTGATTTCTTAAAATGTGTAATGATACGATGTGTTACCGGATCGTCACGACCTTGACGTCAACGGCATCCGCGATTTTCTTCCAGTTTTGGTCGCTCGTCCATGCCGCCAATCCGTCGCGCTGGCAAGCGCAAGGCTGAGCCCTGCTTCGGCCGTTATCGCGTGCGTCCTCCCGGCAATCTGGGCACGGGCTTTGTCCGCTGACACAACGGTGAATGGCAACGGATCTAGCATAGCGTCGACCTCCCGCTCGGGCATACCTGCATGAATGAAGTGGGTCACCACCTCGGCATAATTCACGCTGCTCACGCGGGCGCCCGCAATTCCTGCGGCGACCTTAGCCGATCCCTTTTCGCCCTTGATCATGGCAATAAGCGCCGACGCATCCTGCACCATGGTCATTCGCCGCTATCCTCGCGACGACGATTAACGAATGCGTCAAGCGATGCCTCCGGATTACCACCGGTATACTGCTTGACTAGCGCCTGGGCTCTCGCCGCCGCTTAGTTCGGAGTTCGCAAAACGACCCCGTCTGCTGTCTCGTCGAGTAGATTGCACCTCCACCGGTCAGGTCCAGCCGCTTACGAACGTCAGCTGGCAGGCTCATCCGCCCGTTCGGAGTTATGTTGATCTGTAGCGTCATAGCGACACCTACCCACATCTGTAGCCTTATTATTAATCGGTAGCTTCTCGTGCCATAGGTGGCAATCGAGCCAAGCGTTTTCACATTCAGCTAGGTATGTCGTACTCAACGAATTAATCCCGGATTACGAAGCCGATCTGTCGCAAATCATCATCGTGGAGAACGTGGATTTGGATCCCGCATTGGAACCCAGTCCGTCAGTTCAGCTTTTCTCAAAACAGGCGACTGTCGGTCGCTATGGACTCTTCCCGACGGCAAGCGAGAAATTCCCGAGGGCTGAGCCTGCGTGGGCAAGTGCTATTAAGTCTTAAGCGTTCTCGTTACCACGCCCCACGCTTCGTTCTCACCGCACTTCAAAAAGGTTGATCCGATTGCCATGATGACGGAATGCGCAGTCACGGCAGGTCAGCAGAATGACCTGCATTCGTGTTGCAGCGTCGGTTAGCATCTCGGTCAACAGATTTAAGCGGGTATCGTCCGAATAGACGAGCGGGTCGTCCAGGATCAGCGACACCGGCACACCTTGCCTGAGTAGCTTGTCAGCGAAAGCTAGCCGAGTGAGCACCGCCAATTGCTCCTGCGTTCCTCGCGCGAGATCGCCACAAATCTCACCCAGGCCACCACGCGTGATCGACGTCAGGTCCAGATCATCCCCAAAGCTCGGATCGTAACCAGGCAGTAGCCGTTCGATGTGCCGACGCGCATCACGGTCGTACCATGCTCGCGCGCTTCCTCCAGTTCGAATTCGAGAAGAAGCAGTTCGGTGTACCGCTGGCGAGCCCGGCCGACTTCAATGTGGCATGCTCGTGCCGCAACCAATTTGTTGCCGGCCTCGAGTACGGCATGCGCAATTTGTTGCCGGCCTCGAGTACGGCATGCGCCTTGCGCCTTGCGCCTACACGTACGGGCTACCCGTAGTTACTCAAGCATGGCGTTTCGTCGGGCGACACCAGCAGAGGCCCGTTAGCCCCCTGCCCCACAGCCTGAACGAACGTCCGTTTACCGCGATCGCCACCCGATAGCGGCCGTTCCGCTTTCCACCAAAATGAGCAATCTGACGATGTAAAACTGACTGAGACTGTTGAAAACGCTTGCGTGGGATTGGCGTCACCGATGGCTGGTAACGAATGGCTTTGTAAGAAGCGCCGCGTATCAGACCGGCGATTCCTGCCGGGCAAGCAGCCGAGATTGTATGTCGCGGCAGCCAAAGTGAACTCCTCGACTGCTCCGGCCAGGCCCCGCAGCTTGAGCGTTCGTAGCTTAAGGTTACGTTTCAGGTGACCGAACACGCGCTCGATCCGCTGACCGGCAAAAATAAAGCGGTTTAGCTCGATACCGCATCATCGTTTCGTACACCCTGACGGGCAAAGCATTTTTAATCACGTCTTGCAGAGTGACTTTTTGTCACTTATGGCTGGTAGCAGTTGTTCACGAGGAAGGCCGATGCCTAACCACGAGCCGATTCTACGCGGCGATATCATGGCCAAGGCTGAAATTCCTCGAGACGTAATGACGTTTTGGGTTCGCGGGGGTGTGCTGCGTCCGATTGCAGCGCCTACGGGGACCGGCTTCAAGCTCCGCTTTCCTTGGTATGAGGCGAATATCGCCGCGATCATGAACCAGCTCCGTATCCTCGGGGTGAATATTGAGGGGATGCTTTCGATAGGCCGCGTCTATCGCGAGGCCATTGCCTATTTCGACGGATTTGGTCTGAACCGTGACCAAGTTTATGGCCTGTGGTCGCTTTTTATCATCGAAGGCAATTTCGTCGCGAGCGAGTTGAAGCGGGCAGAGTTACGGGACCTCGTAAACTCACCAGGCTTCGATCGTGACCAGCACCCGCGCATTGTGGAAGCGTCCGTCGCGCTTTCCGAAGCAGAGCAGCGAGAAGAACTTAAGACGGCTATGCTCGCAGCAGCAGGTGAAATTCACGGAGAAAGGCGCCTGACTCGCGAAATCATCGAAATCCGGGAGAAGATGGAACGCGAGGACTTTTACCGGCACCTGGACGCTTATTTGACCGTCACCGAGCAACCAGACGCGGATGATCCCGCTGGCTACAGCGCCGACCTTGAAGAAATGACCTATTTTTGGCGGACCGGCGAAGGCGAGGAATATCGCTTTGCATGGGGCGCGGAAGCGAGCGACGAGGCCACCGGGGATGGCGCAAAGTCCATGATCGCTGTCGACGTCACAGCCGTTCTATACGAAGTCTGGAACCGTTCGAAAGACGGAACTTCCGCATGATCGTGGGACCTAGCAACCCGGCTGGCCCGTACGCTTCGTTGGAGTCGGTGCCGAGGCCCTGCCCGGTTAGCGAGGCTTCCCAAGTTTTATTGGTCCGCTGGTGGCTGTCGCTACTCGAGGCGTACAGCGTAACCAGCAAGCCGCGCCTGCGACCGCCAAAGGCCAAGCGCACCCGCTAATTTCGACACGTCCGCCCTTACCTTCGCTCGGAACGCGCTTCCGAGAACGTCACCACCTTGCCGGAACGCATTTGATGATGAACGCCAAGTCAATGGCCGCCCCAACAGCAGCTTCCGTTGCAGCGATCGATAATCGGCAGGCTCCGCGTACCGTTCGCGCAACGCCACCCGTCGCCGGCAAGACGCTTAACCCTGACCGCAAGTACAAAGAGCCAAGTAGCCGGAATGGTCGTGTGTTCGAAAGCACGAAGAGCGTCGGCGGGACCGCTGCCAAGGGGGCAGCATGAACGCCCCATCAATCGTGAAGCTAGCAGGGAAAATGACCCGCGCTGCCGAGCGAGGGAAAGGGCTTCGGATAGACTCACCCGACCTCGACCTACTCGGGAGCCTCGGGCTCTTCGACATCATCAATCGCGCAGTAGCCGACTACCTGAAAGAACAGACACAATGTCGCGACGCACTCCGCCGCTTTACCAAAGAGGAAAATACTGGCTTGCAGCAGATGAACGGGCAGACGGAACCCTTCGGACCCCCAATCTCTACATCTGGTGGTACGACAGCGAAACGCGACGCGAGCGCAGCACGTCGACGGCTACAAGCGACGTAGCGGCGGGCATTCTGGCGCTCGACAGGGTCTACCTAGCTGACAAGAACGAAGCACCAGCGTTCTGCCACGCATGCGGTCAGCCGCTCGCGCAGGCGCAGGCGTATCTGCTGACCGACGCCATCGCAGACTATAAAATCGAGTGGGGCAACACGCGTGCCTCAGCCGACACAATCTCGGGCCGGCTGGCACATGCCGTCGCGTTCCTCGATGCGGAGCAGGCTTTGGGCGCGGAAAGTCGCTTCGGTCACTCCACGAGCTGCGCCACTGCGTGCGGCACCGTCTTCGTCAACGCCTTCCGCGCCTGGTCTCGATTGCAGCCGGTCGAATGGCGAAATGGCAAGGGCGAAGTGACTGTGTCCCGGCCGCGCTCGCCGGCCGCGACCGAGGCATCGATCGCGCAGTTGATCGCCGTCTTAAATCATGCCGCGAACGCGGAGCCTGCGCGCTCCGACAAGCGACCCATCTACAAACCGCTCCCAGCCCGCCAAGTACAGCGGCAGCGCCGCACGCGAATCGGTGTCGAGGAGCTGGCGAAAATGTTCGCCTATGCAGCCGAGCCTGATCGTCAGCGCGGTTCGCTCCACGCTTTCCTCGTTGCTTCGGTCTGCACGATCGCGCGCCCTGGTGCGGTCGTCGACATCAGCGTCGCCCCGGATCGCGAGCAGTGGTGGCCCGGCTCACCGACGATCGACCTCAATCCCCAGGGGCGCACGCAGAACAAGAAACATCGCGCTGTTCTGCCGGTGCTGCCGCTGCTCGATCGCTGGCTGCGCGAAGAATACGAGACGTACATGGCGCTGAAGATACCGGATCGCGCCGGTCGGGGCTGGCTCGTGAACTATCACGGTCGCGCCATTCAAGACGTTGATCGCGCGTGGGATACGATGCTCAAGAATATCGAAATGCCGGCCGGTCGCGAGTGGCGTCCATACCTGCTGCGTCACAGCCTCGCAACGCTCGCCCGCAACAACGGCGCGGAGAAGTGGGATCTGGAAGGCTTCATGGGCCACCGTGCCGGAAGCCAAACCGAGGTCTACGCCATCGGTGAATTCCCGACAGTCGTGCGCGCCCTGAACCACATCATCGCCTCGATTGAGAAGCTTGCTCCGGGCTCGATGCACCGGAACGCTACCGGAGTTGTCGCCGCTGGAAAGCTGGCAGGAGACAAAAAAATGTGATTGTTTTCAACAAGATGTCGATGGTGCCGCTTACAGGACTCGAACCTGTGACCCCCGCATTACGAATGCGATGCTCTACCAACTGAGCTAAAGCGGCCCGATGCCAGACGTGCCTGGTCGAGGGGGCGGCAACTACCAGCGGTTTTGCGGACTGACAAGCGGTTTGCGAGTTTACCCGGTGTTTACCAAGCGCAGCGCACAAGCGCGGCAACGATACGGGGATCTTAGGGCATGACGACGGCACGCAGCGTAGCGGACGGACGCGAAGCGGGCGCGGATATTTTAGCGCGAGGGGAAACCGCGACGCAAACGACGGCGGACGCCGACGCGCGCGCTTCGACCGATGCAGGCGTCAACGACGTGATGTTCGATCTCGGCGGCGACGAGCGAAGGATGCACGTCCGCGCCTATAACCACTGGGTGTCGCTGCTCGACGGCCGCCCCTATCCGTCGATCGCGAACCTCGAGCCCGAGACGATCACCGATTTCGGCCCGCACAGCGTGCTGCTCGATTTCAGCCACGGCATGGGCGACCCAAAGATCGCGTATCTCGGCCGCGCATTGCGCGAGGAATGTGGGCTGGAAGGGCCGATCGCAACGATCGCCGACGTGCCGAGCCGCTCGCTGCTGTCGCGGCTGACCGATCACTATCTCCAGATCATCGCCAATCGCGCGCCGATCGGCTTCGAGGCGGAATTCGTCAGCAGTCGGGGGCGGACGACGCTGTACCGCGGGATCCTGATGCCGTTTGCATCGGGGGGCGTGACGATCGACTTCATCTACGGCGTGATCAACTGGAAGGAACTCGCGGACGCCGATTTGCAGGCGGCGCTGTCGGCGGAGCTGGATGCAGCGGTTCACGCGACGCCGCAGGGCTCGGGCACAGCCGCGCAGGTCTGGGCCGATGGTCCGAGCGGCGGCTTCGATGTGTTGTCAGCCGAGCCGATGCCGGTTCAGGCGCTGGTGCTGGATGATCCCTTGGCTGCCGACTATGTGCTCGCCGGTCCATTCGGCGAGCAACTGGCGATGGCGCGTGAAAATGCGGCGCAGGTCCGCGCCGCCGAGGCGCGCAGCCGCGCCGCGCTCCACCGGACGCTGGGTCGGGCGCATGATCTTGCGGTGTCGACCGAGCACGACGACGGCGATCTCGCCACGCTGTTCGCGGCCGCCTGCCTGCCCGGCCAGACCGACGTGATGATGCAGATCGTCACGCTGGTCTTTGGCGCCAATTTCGAGGCGGCCCGGCTGGAGACGTTCGCGGCGGTGTTGCGCCATGCGCAGCGGCATCAGGTGCCGGCAGGTGGTTTCGCAAGCTTTATCGGTGGTTTCGACGGCGATCTCGCCGCCATCGCGGCCGCCGAACGATCCGCATCTTAGGTGCGCCGCAGCATATTCCTTCGCACCTGCCACAAGGGTTGAGATAGCAGAATTGCGAGCGCATAGGCCTTGACCTATGGCTGACCAATCGCTGAAAACGCTCACCGAAACCCTTGCGGGCCGGTTGACCGAACGGGCCCTTCCGGGCGAACTCAAGGACTTCGGGGCGAGCGAGGTCGCGCAGGCCGCGGCGTTCGTCGCCGCGACTGCCGCGCACCGCGATGACGGTGCGCCGGCGATCGCGATCGAGCCGATCAGCGCGGACGACACGCGGCGGCGGATGCGGCTGGCGATCGTCAACGACGACATGCCGTTCCTGGTCGATTCGATCGCGGCGGCGATCGGCGCGCAGGACATCGCGGTCGATCGAATCATCCACCCCGTCGTCCGCACGACGCGGACGCCCGACGGCACGCTCCATGCAATCGATGCGGATGGTCAGGGCGCAGGCCGACCCGAATCGATGATCTATCTCGAGATGGAGCGTGCCGATGCGCGCGACCGTCGCGGGCTGATCGAGGACCTCACGGCTGTATTGGCCGACGTCCGTGCGGCGGTGACCGATTGGCGCGCGATGCAGGCTGCGCTCGACGACGATATCGCGACACTGCCCGAGGGCGAAGGTGCCGCTCTGTTGCAGTGGTTCCTGAACGGGCATCTTACTCTGCTTGGCCACCAGATCTGGCACCGTGACGGCAGCGGCCACGCCGCGCTGGGCATCGCGCGCAACGAACACCGCGTGCCGATCCTCGCCGAGGCGTCGCGTGCGCTCGCGATCACGTGGTTCGAGGCTGGCAACGATGCGCCGTTGTTGCTGAAGTCGAACCTGATCTCGACCGTCCACCGCGCCGTGCCGCTCGACCTCGTCGTGGTGCCAGTGATGGAGGGCGCGACAGTCGCCGGGCTGTCGATCTACAGCGGGCTGTGGACCAGCGCCGCGTTGGCCGCGATGCCGCGCGACGTGCCGGTCCTCCGCACGCGCCTCGCCGCGATGAAGGCAAAGTTCGGGTTCGATCCGCGCGGTCATGCGGGCAAGGCGCTGACGCATGCGTTCACCGCATTGCCGCACGACCTGGTGATAGCGTTCGCGCCTGACGCGCTGGAGGATCTGGCGCTGACCGCGATGAGCATCGCGGATCGGCCGCGGCCGGCGCTCGTACTCGTCGAGTCCGCGCTCGGGCGTCATTTGTTCGGGTTCGTCTGGCTCCCGCGCGACGACGTCACCACCAGCCGCCGCGTCGCGATCGGCGACATGCTGGCGGAAGCGGCGAATGCCAGCGTGCTCAACTGGTCGATCGCGCTGGAGGACGGCGAGGTCGCGATGATCCGCTACACGCTCGATCTGCGCGGCGATGGCCGGATGCCCGACGTCGCGCCGCTCGCGCTCCGGTTGCAGCGGATGGTGCGCGGCTGGGTGTCGGACGTCGAGGCCGCACTGGTAGAGACGTTGCCGCCGCCGCGTGCGGCGCGTCTTGCGCTCAAATGGGCGGCCGCGTTCCCGCAGAACTATCGCAACCTCAGCACGGCAGCCGAAGCTGCCGAGGACATCCAGCGCATCGCCGCGCTGAACGATGCGGATGCACGCGGCGTGCGCCTCGTTCCGGGCGAAGCGGGCACCGATCCGCAGCTGAAGATCTACAAGCTGGGCGGTGCCCTCCCCCTGTCCGACGCAGTCCCGGTGCTGGAGAATTTCGGCTTCCGCGTGATCGGCGAATTGCCGACGCGGTTGCGCGACGACAGCGTGCCGTTCGTGCATGACTTCGTGCTGGAGGCGAACGACGCGGCGCAGCAGAGCGATGCGCCCGTGCTCGAAGGCGCGATCGCCGCAGTGCTGGAAGGCGCGGCCGAGAACGATGCGTTCAACCGGTTGATCGTCGAACTCGGGATGCGTCCCGAGGCGATCGTGCTGTTCCGTGCGTGGTTCCGGTATCTGCGCCAGGCGGGGCTTCCGTATGGCCTGACCACCGTGGTCGATGCGCTCCGGCGTGCGCCGAAGGTTGCCACCGCTCTGATCGCGCGGTTCACCGCGGTCCACCACCCCGATCACCCCGGCGACGCGATCGAGGCGGACCATGCGATCGAAGCCGGGCTCGATGCCGTCACGGCAATCGACGACGACCGCATCCTGCGTGCGTATCGCAACCTTATCGCGGCGACACTGCGGACCAATGCGTTCACTCCGGCGGCGTCGGAAGCGCTCGCGTTCAAGCTCGACAGCCACCTCATTCCGGGCCTCCCCGCCCCCGTGCCGTGGCGCGAAGTCTGGGTGTATTCGCCTCGCGTCGAAGGCATTCATCTGCGTGCAGGCCCGGTCGCACGCGGTGGCCTGCGCTGGTCAGACCGTCGCGACGATTTCCGCACCGAGATCCTCGGGCTGATGAAGGCGCAGCGCGTCAAGAACGCGGTCATCGTGCCAACCGGCGCGAAGGGCGGCTTCTATCCGAAGCAACTCCCTGCCCCGTCGAACCGCGACGCATGGCTGGCCGAGGGGACCGAGAGCTACCGGATCTTCATCCGCACGTTGTTGTCGATCACCGACAACATCGTCGAGGGCAAGGTCGTGCATCCGGACGGCGTGACGATCCTCGACGGCGAGGACCCGTATTTCGTCGTCGCCGCCGACAAGGGCACCGCGACGTTCAGCGACGTGGCGAACGCGCTCGCGCTCGAACGCGGCTACTGGCTAGGCGACGCGTTCGCCTCCGGTGGCTCGGTCGGCTACGATCACAAGGCGATGGGGATCACCGCCAAGGGCGCATGGCTCAGCGTCCAGCGGCACTTCGCCGAGCGCGGGCTCGACGTGCAGAGCGAGAGCATCACCGTCGTCGGCTGCGGCGACATGTCGGGCGACGTGTTCGGCAACGGCATGTTGTTGTCGAAGACGCTGAAGGTCGTCGCGGCATTCGATCACCGCCACATCTTCCTCGATCCCGATCCCGATCCAGCGACCAGCTGGGACGAGCGCAACCGCATGTTCGCGCTGCCGCGGTCGAGCTGGGCGGATTACGACGCCAGCCTGATCTCGAAGGGCGGCGGCGTGTTCGCGCGTACCGCCAAGGTCGTGAAGCTGTCGCCTGAGGTGCAGGCTGCACTCGGTGTGACCGCGAGCGAGATGGAGCCGGGCGCGCTGATCTCGGCGATCCTCAAGGCGCCGGCCGACCTGCTCTGGTTCGGCGGCATCGGCACCTATGTGAAGGCGGCATCGGAAGCGAACGTCGCGGTCGGCGATCCGGCCAACGACCGCCTGCGCGTCAATGCCGAGGACCTGCGCGTCATCGCGATCGGCGAGGGTGCGAACCTCGGCGTCACACAGGCGGCGCGTATCGCGTTTTCGGCACGCGGGGGTCGGATCAACACCGACTTCATCGACAATTCGGCCGGCGTCGACTGCTCGGATAACGAGGTCAACATCAAGATCGCGCTCAACCGCGAGATGATCGAGGGGCGGCTCGAGTATGAGGACCGCAACACCCTGCTCGCCAGCATGACCGACGACGTCGCGCACCTCGTGCTGGAGGATAACCGACTCCAGACGCTAGCGCTGTCGATCGCCGAGGCGGATGGCGCGGTCGCAGTGCCAAGCTATGTGCGCGTGATCGAGATCTTCGAGGGCGGCGGCAGGCTTGATCGTGCGGTCGAGGGGTTGGCGTCGAACGACATTCTGCTGCGTCGCGGCCAGGATGGACTGGGCCTCACGCGGCCTGAGCTGGCGGTGCTGCTGGCGACCGCCAAGCTCGGATTGCAGGACGCGATCGAGCATGGCGATATCGCCAAGGACGATGCGCTCAAGCCCGACCTGCACGCTGCCTTCCCCGCAGCGATGCGCGCGCGCTTCGAGACGGCGATCGACGAGCATCGGCTGCGGCCCGAGATCGTCGCGACCAAGCTCGCCAACCGGATCGTCAACCGACTGGGCATTCTCTACCCGTTCGAACTGGCGGAAGAGGAAGGCGCGGCGATGGGCGATATCGCGGCGATGTTCGTTGTTGCCGAGCGCCTGTTCGACCTGCCGGCCTTGTGGGCGGAGATCGAGACGGCGGTGATGCCCGAGGCGGCGCGGATCGCGCTGTTCGACGAGGTGGCGGTCGCGACCCGCTCGCAGATCGCCGACCTGTTGCGCGTGTCGGCGCCGGGCGCCGTGCCGGGCGAAGTCCTCGCGCGGCTGGCGAAAGGGATCACGCAGCTCGACAGCCAGACCGCGGCGTTGCTGCTCGAAGAGGCGAGCGCGCAGAGCAGTCGCATCGCGGGGCAGCTCGAAGCGGTCGGCGCGCCGGGTGATCTGGTGCGCAAGGTTGTCCGCCTGTTCGAGATGGACGGCGCGGTCGGCCTGGCCGATCTCGGCGAGCGGATGACGCTCGACGAGGCGATCCTCACGCGCGCGTTTACGCATCTGGGTCAGGCGCTCGGACTCGACTGGGCGCAGGCGAATGCCGCGCGGATCAGCCCGACCGATCCGTGGGAGCGCCTGCTGATCGCGGGCCTCGCGCGCGATTTCCAGCAGTTGCGGCTCGAATTCCTCGCACGTCGCGGCGCGCAGGATCCGCAGGGTGCGGTCGAAGCGTGGCTGACGGCAAACGCTACGCGGGTGGCGCAGTTCAAAGCGGTCATCGACCGCGCGCGTCATGCGGCGGTCCCGAATGCGGCGATGCTTGCGCAGATCGCCGGCCAGGCGCGGGTGCTGCTGGGGCGGTAACTGGCAAAACCCCTCTCCCCGCCGGGGAGAGGGAGGGGCCCGCACGCGCTTGCGTGTGGGAGGGTGAGGGGCATGAGGCTCGGGGCGTGGATCCCAATTACCCCTCACCCTCCCGTCGCGAGAGCTCCTCCTTCCCTCTCCCCGAAGGGGCGAGGGAAAGCTTACGCCGCCCGCCGCGCCGCCAGTTCCGCCTTCCACCCCCGCGCGCGCCACCACATGATCACCCCGGTCACCGCCAGCACCGCCGGCAATATCCCGCCCAGGAAAATGATCACCTGCCACAGCGCACCCATGTTGGTGCCGTCGTGGATCCGCCGCATCCACCGCGTCACGCCGCCTTGAAGCCGCGCCGCCGCCGCGGTCGCACCACCGGTATCGTCGGCGATCTTCACCCCGACCGGCGTCGTCCCGCGCGCGAACGTCACCGTCCAGTCGGCACTGAGATCGGTCGGCCATGCGACACTGCGGAGTGGCGCACCACCCGCCAGGACGCGCGCCTTGCCAATCACCACGGCGAGCGGCTGCGCCGGCTTGGCCAGCGGTTTCGCGCGCATCATCGCGCCGCGATCGGGCCCGCCTCTCGGCCGCGACGCCTCCCCCGTGATCTTGCCGAAGAATTGCGGGAACGAGATCCACGCGCCGGTCAACGACAGCACGAACAACGGCAGCGCGATCCAGAACCCGAACAGGTGATGCAGGTTGGTATCGACGTTGCGATGTCGCCGAAACCGCAGCCCGCGCGACCATTTGCCGACCGTCGGCCACCACAGCCATAGCCCGGTGAAGCACGACACCATCATCGCCACGCCGATCCAGCCGACGATCGAGCGTCCGACGCCGGGTATTTGGAGGCTACCGTGCAGCACGTGCAGAAACCGCACGAGCCCACCGTTCGACGGAGACATCTCCAGCACGCGCGCGGTCGGCGGATCGAGATACACCATCGTCCGCTGCGGCGGTCCCGGTCGACTGGGCGCGGTCCCGTCCACCGCTGCCGCGATCACCACCGGCCCGCCATCCTCGGGCATCGTCAGTTGCGCGATCCGCTCGCCGTGCGTGAGCCGTGCCGCCGCCGACGCGACATAGGCGTCCGGACTGAGCACGGTAGTACCCGACACCGCATAGCGACTCGGATCGACGATCCGGTCGAGCGCATCGTGCCACACCAGCGCCGCGCCGCTCAGCGACAGCGGAATGATCAGAATCGCCAGGATCAGCCCGATCCACTTGTGGACCTGGAACCACGCCCGTCGCATCGCCAGCTTGCTCATCACTCGAATACCCCCTGCACGCCGAGCGTGGCACGACAGGTAGCCTCAAGTCCATTCGCTCGAACGCTGGAAACCGCGGGAATGAATAGGCGGCAGCCTCAGGAAGTGCCGATCCGAGCCCTCACCCGCCAGCACCGCCATACGCTCTTGCCGCTCCCCGACACCCCAGGGAGCGGCAAGCTCGTTTTTAGAACCGGTCGGCGCGCTGCCCCAGCAGCGTTACCTCGACGCGACGGTTGAGGCGCATGCCGGCCGCCGTCGCGTTGGTCGCGACCGGCTGGTTCTCGCCGTGGCCGACCACGCTGAACCGCGCGCGCACCACGTCCATGTCGTCGAACGCCTGTCGGACGCTCGCCGCGCGACGCTCGGACAGGTCCTGGTTATGCGCATCCGTTCCACGCGAATCCGTGAAACCGTCGATCGCAACACGGACACCAGGGTTGCCGCGCAGATAGCGCGCGAGCGGCCGCAGCTTCTCAATCGCGCCGGGACGCAACACGTCGCTGTCGGTGCGGAACAGTACGTCCTCCTGCAGCGTCAGCGTCGCGCCGCGCGGGGTCTGGCGGAAGCCGTAGTTGCGCATCGCGCCACGGTCCCAGGTCGTAGTGGTCTCGACGACGGTGGCGCCGCCGCGGTCGCCGCGATAGCCGCGCGGGTCACGACCATAGGCATCCCAGTCGAAACGGTCGCGGCGGGCGCCCGCAATCCGTGCGAATTCGCGGTTGGCGTCGTCGGCCTCCCGGGGGCTGATCCGGCCATCGCCGTTCGCGTCGAAGTTCGGCATCACGAACGCGCGACCTCGCGGCGTATTGCGCAGTTCGGGGAAAAGCACCGGAACGCCGGCGCCTTCCAGACGATAGCCGGGGCGCAACCACGGTGCGCGGCTCATGTCGTAACGACCCTCCGGGCGACCGCCGTCACGGACCTGCGCAAAAACGGGGGCGGTAGTCGCTGCGACCATCAGTACGCCGAGCGCGGCGCGCGTGAAATTCCGGGTCATCTTGATCTCTCCGTGTCTTCGATGAACGGAGCTTTGCCCGCGCCCGCTTGAACGCGCGGTGAGTCCGATCGACAGCGCGCGTTCAGCCTAACGCCCGACCGCGATCCGCGTTGCACCGCCGTCGATCGCGTCGAACAGCGCGTCTTCGGTACCCGTCATCCACACCTGCCCGCGACCTGCGAGCCGGTCGAACAGCGCCGCGCGGCGCGACGGATCGAGGTGCGCGGCGACCTCGTCGAGCAGGAGGACGGGCGGCTGGCCGGTCCGCTCGGCGACAAGGTCGGCATGCGCGAGGACGATGCCGAGGAGCAGCGCCTTCTGCTCGCCGGTCGAGGCGAGCGAGGCGGCGCGGTCCTTGTCGAGGTGCGTGACGATCAGGTCGACGCGGTGCGGGCCTGCGAGCGTGCGCCCGGCGGCGGCGTCGCGCGCGCGGCCCTGTGCAAGGTCGGCTTGCAGACGGATGGTGTCGCCGGCCCACCCTTCAAGCGTGAGGCCGGCACGAGGGAACGGGCCGTCGTCCTGTTCAGCGAGCCGCGTGCCGAGCAGCGCAACCGCCTCTCGCCGGGCGGCATCGACCGCGGCACCGTGCTCGGTCATTTGGGCTTCGAGCGCGGAGAGCCAGTCGCCATCGGGTCGGCCTTCGTCGGCGAGCAAACGGTTTCGCGCGCGCATCGCGGCGTCGTAGCGGGCGGCGTGATGGGCGTGGCTAGGGGCAAGGGCGAGCGTGAGGCGGTCGAGGAAGCCGCGGCGTTCGCCGGCGGGGGCGACGAACAAACGGTCCATCGCCGGGGTGAGCCAGAGGATCGTGAGCCACTCGGCGAGCGCGTTGGCCGTGGTGGTGGCGCCCTGAATGCGGACGATGCGGCGTTCGGGGGCTGAGGCGAGAGTCCCGGTTGCGACGTCGACTTCGCCGACTGCGGGCGCGTCCTGTTCCGCTTCTAACTCCCCTCCCGCTTGCGGGAGGGGTCGGGGGAGGGGCGCGTTTTCCTCGACGCCGGACGCCAGTACGTACGTCGCGCCCTCCCCTAACCCCTCCCGCAAACGGGAGGGGAATTCTGCTCCGTTCTTCTGCGAGCGCTCTGGAAACAACGTGGCCGCGACGCCGAAACCCCCTGCCCCACCTTGTCGCGCCATTTCGCCGAGTGCGGCTCTCCGCAGCCCACGGCCGGGCGCTAGCAGCGACACCGCCTCCAGGATATTCGTCTTGCCCGCGCCGTTCTCGCCGGTCAGCACGACGAACCCTGGTCCCGGCGTTAGCGTCAGGCTGGCGTGATTGCGGAAATCGGTGAGGACGAGACGCGACAGCATTGCCTCGGCCTTAGAGCAGTTTCGAAACCGATTGCATCGCCCTTTTCCATCCGCCCTGAGCGAAGTCGAAGGGCATGGCGGAAGCGCCGGTGCTTCGACTTCGCTCAGCACGAACGGGGTGAGGGATCGATCCGATCACAACCGCGCTAGCGACACGCCCAGTCCGCTATCGAGCACAATGCGCTATCGAGCCTCGCGTCAGGCGGCGATCCGCCCCGGCGCCATCGCGGGTGCGGCCGTCGCGGTCGCGGCCTTCTGCGTGCTCAGATACGACGCAAGCGCCGGCCCGAGCTCGCGCTGTGCACGCAGATATGCGACCGGCGTGACGATCCCAAGCCGGGTGCGGGCGCCGTCGAGCGGCTCGTGCAGCAGCTCAAGATAATCCTCACCGGAAATCCACTTCGCTTTGCGCCCGTTGCGATAGCCTTCCCAGACCGCCTTCGCGAACAGCTTGCTGCCGGTGACGCGCATGCTCTTCAGCGCCGCCGCCGAGCCGATCAGCGCCCAGCCGAGCCCGCCGACCTGCGCGTAACTGAACGCGACGAGTGCGGCCTCGCCCATGCTCTCGTCGGCCTTGTAGCCGGTCAGCACGTGCCAGATGTCGTGCGTGTCGCGCACTCGCCGGCCGAACCACGCATAGGGATGCGCCAGATCGTCCTCGCTCGGCTCGAGCCGCGAGACCTCGACGAGGCCGTCCGCGGAATAGCCCGTCGTCTCGAGAAAATCGCGATATGCAGCCCCCACCGTGCCGGGCGCAAAGCTCGCCACGAATGCGGGGTCGGAGAAACGCTGCGCCAGTTCGACGCGGTCATAGGCGATCCGCCCGCCCTGCTCCGTTGCGATTAATCGCGCGTAATTCATTGGCGCATTGCCGACGTTCAGCGCGCGCATGATCCGGAACACCTGCGTCGTGTCGTCGCCGTTCGCGAGCAATTTCTTGATCGCATCGAACGCCGTACGCCAATCGCGACGACCGGTCGTACCGGGAAACGGAGGAAGCTTCGCCATCGAGTCGACTCCTTACTGACATTACTGTTAGTATTGAGCAGCGGGCGAGGAGTCAATCGAGGACGGTATCTACGTCGACGCGTATCTGCGTCGCCGCTTGCGCAAGGTCGTAATCGAGCGTCGCTAAGGACCAACCGCGCGCGACGACGATCGCGAGGTGAAGGGCGTCTCCGGAGCGCAGCTTCAGATCACCGCGATCGAGCAACGTCGCCGCCAACGCAAAATCGGTTTCGGTGACCGACTCTACGTGAAGTTCCCCGGCGCAAAACCGTTGCCATGCCTTCATCACACCGTTCCAACCAACCGTGTCGATGACGTCCAATCGCCGTTTCATCGCAAGCGCACCGGAAAACTCGGTTGCGACCCAATGGCTGACCGCCAGAGTATCAGCCCGTCGCGATAGCCACGCGCGTACGTCCTCGCTTTGCGCCTCGGCGGTGAAGGCCGACACCATCACCGCCGTGTCGCAGTAGAGGGTCAATACCGCGAGTCGTCACGCATCTGCCGGACCAGGTCACGCGCAGATGTCGGATCGTATGGCAGCGACTTCGCCAGCGCCTCGAGTCCGTCGACATCAATAGGCTTGCGGCGCGGGAGCGGCGGGGCCTCGGGCGTCACGCGGGCGAAAGGTCGGCCGTTGCGCGTGATCTGCACTGCTTCGCCCGCTTCGAGCCGGTCGATCAACCTGTCCAGCTCGTCCTTGAGGTCGGCGATATTGATCGAGTCCATGATCCGGCTCCTGCCTGCCGCCCCTCTATACCATGAGACCACAGGCGGACCGAATCACACGCGCATCGGCATCAGCACGTACAGCGCGGGCGACTTGTCGTTTTCGCGGATCAGCGTCGGGGCGGCGGCGTCCGCCAGATGGACCTCGACCATGTCGCCGTCGATCTGTGCCAGGATATCCATCAGGTACCGGCTGTTGAAGCCGATCTCGAACGGGAGGGCGACGTACTCGCCGGGAACTTCCTCCGCGGCGGTGCCGTTTTCGGGCGAGGTCACCGACAGCGTGATCTTGTCGCGATCGAGCGCCATCTTCACCGCGCGCGTTTTTTCCGTCGCGATCGTGGAGACGCGGTCGACGCCTTCCATGAAGCTCTTGGGATCGATCTTGAGGATCTTGTCGTTGCCGGTCGGGATCACGCGGCTGTAATCGGGGAATGTGCCGTCGATCAGTTTCGAGGTCAGGATCGCCTGGCCGAGATCGAAGCGGATCTTGGTCGGCGACAGCGATACGCCGACCGAACCGTCGACCTCGTCGAGCAGTTTGCGCAACTCGCCGATGCATTTGCGCGGCACGATCACGTCGGGCATCGATTCGGCACCCTCGGGACGCGGCAGCGTGACGCGCGCGAGGCGGTGACCGTCGGTCGCGGCGGCCTTCAGCACCGGGTTCGAGCTGTCGCCGTCGGCCACGTGGAGGAAGATGCCGTTAAGGTAATAGCGGGTCTCTTCGGTCGAGATCGCGAAGCGCGTCTTGTCGATGATCTGCTTGAGCGTCTCGGCGGGCAGTTCGAACTGGGTCGGCAGTTCGCCCTCGGCGATCACCGGGAAATCGTCGCGCGGCAACGTGCCGAGCGAGAAGCGCGCGCGGCCTGCGACGATGCTCATCCGGCCTTCCGACGCGGCGAGCTGGACCTGACTACCCTCGGGAAGCTTGCGCGCGATGTCGAACAGCGTGTGCGCGGACACGGTGGTCGCGCCGGGCTGGTCGACCGCTGCCGCGATCGATTCGTTGATCTGGAGATCAAGATCGGTCGCCATCAGCTTGAGCGTGCCCTCGGCGGTCGCCTCGATCAGCACGTTCGACAGGATGGGGATGGTGTTGCGCCGCTCCACCACGGACTGGACATGGCTCAGCCCCTTGAGGAGCGTTGCGCGTTCGATCGTCGCCTTCATGAAAATCCCCCATGCCGCCGCGGTCTGACTCGATACCGGGGGCAACTCCAAACCTACCTACCCAACAACAAAGGGCCGGGGCAAGCACCCCGACCCTTCGGTCATGCAGGTAAATTCAGCGTTAACCGACTCAGAAGCGGAAGCCGTAGCTCGCCACGACCTGATGGCGGTCGGTATCGACGTCGAAGCGGCTGCTGGTGCCGCCGGTCGCATAGTCGATGTTGCCGCGCTCATAGTTAGAATAGCGGTATTCGAGCTTGGCGTAGCTGTTCGGGCCCATCGCGTGCTCGGCGCCCGCACCGACGCGCCAGCCGTCGAGCTTGAAATTATTGTCGGTGGTCTGGCTGGTGCTGCCGGCGAGCACTTCGAGCTTTGAGTTGGTGTAGCCGCCCTTGACGTACAGCATCGTCGTCGGTGCGACGACATAGCCCGCGCGCGCGCCGACATAGATGTCGCGGCCCTGCTTTACGCGGCCATAGCCGAAGTCGCTGGTGTAATCGTTGCGGTCGCTCTTCGCGGTCGAACCGGTCAGTTCGGCTTCGGCACCCAGCACGATGTTGTCCGAGGTCGCGATGTCGTAGCCGATGCCGCCGCCGTACAGCAGTCCGTCGATCTTCTGGTCGTCGCGCCCGTTGTTGTTGGACACGCTGCTGCCGGCGCCGGTGTGGTCGTAGCCGAGCGTGGCCTCGACGCGGGGGCCGGTGAAGGTCGGGTTGGTCTGTGCGAGGGCGGGTGCTGCGACTGCGGTGGTGGCGAGCAGCGAGACGGCGATAAGCGTACGCATTGGGTTACTCCTTTACTGATCCGGCGCCCCATTACGCGGGGCGGATCGTTCCAATGGACCAACCGCGCAGGCGTTGCATGAACCCCAGATAAACACGGAAATCCGTTGCTTTTGCGCCACAGGGGGTTGAAACGCGGGCTATGATTCCAAGCCAACGGCAGGGTGAAAGCGACGCCCGATCAACCGACATTCCGCCATTGCGCAACGGTCGCGATTTTGTCGCGCGGCACGGTGAAACCGTGTTCAACGCAGCGCACCGGTTGCAGGGGGATGCCGCGCATACGCCGCTGACGCGCGCTGGATTCGCGCAGGCGGACGAGCTTGGGCGGGCACTTCGGGACCTGCTCGGGGTAAAGCCAGAGTTGACCCTGTGGTCCTCGCCGACCGGCCGCGCTTTGCAGACTCTCGCGGTGATCTGCGAGCATCTCGAGCTCGATTGGCACGACGCGCGCACCGATGCCCGGTTGGTCGAGATCGACATGGGATCCTGGGGCGGGCGCTATTACGCGGACGTCATAGACGAGGTCGGGCCGGTGATGCTGCCCGGCGGTACGCTCAAGCCCGCGCCGGACGGCGAAACCTACCCGCAGATCGCAGCGCGCGTGAGCGGTTGGATCGCGGATACCGCGGACGACGACGGCGACAAACTCGTGATCATGCACGGCATTTCCAGCCGGGTGATGCTCGGCGTGATGACGGATGCGCCGGTCGATCCGCTGCTCGGCGCGCCGATCGCTCCGGGGTTGCCGCAAGGGTCGGTGACGCTGGTCGAGAACGGTCGCGCGACCGTGCCGCATTTCGGCACCGGTTTCGCCCCGGCGTGAGACTCGCTGGAGCGAGTCTGGCAGCGCTGCTGATCCTCGCGATCGCGGTTCCGGCATCGGCGCGCGACATGATCGGCATCTACAAGAACTGGGGCACGTTTCGCGACACGACACCCGACCGCTGTTACGCGATCGCGCGCCCGGTGATGGCGGGGGGCCGATCGAGCGGCTTCGCCAGCATAGCATCCTGGCCCAAACGCGGCCTGCGCGCCTCGCTCCACATCCGCCTGAGCCGCGCGCGCGATCGATCGGCAGGCGTTACGTTGACCGTCGGCGAACGCCGATTCGCGCTGGTCGCCAATGGTCTGGACGCCTGGGCGAGCGATGCACCAAGCGACCGCGCGATCGTCGCTGCGTTGCGCTCCGGGCGTAGCATGAGCATCGAAGCGGTCGGTGCCGGCGGACGCCCGTTCGCCGACGTCTATGCGCTGTCGGGTGCAGCGACCGCCGTCGATGCCGCGATGCTGGCGTGTTCGGAACGCTAAAAACCGCTCACCGACGAGAACGGCTGGAGGCTGATCGACGATCCCGGTGACGCCCACTAGCTTGGGCGCCACCGGATTTGCCGTTCAGGGCTTCCGGAACTTGTAGACGAACTGGTCCGTCTTGCCGCGGATCTCGGGATCGAACACCACCTTGCTGTGATCGTCCGCCGGGTTGCGCAGCACGGTCGATTCGCCGACGAACTTGAACCCCGCCGCCTGGACCTGCGCCTTTACCGCCGCGGGATCGATCCGGTGGCGCGTCTCGGTGCCGCTCATGCCGGTGCCAGCCGCGTCCGCATGGTCGATGACGATATACGTGCCACCACGCTTGAGCATCCGGAACACCGCGGCATCGAACGCCCGCAACGCCGGCTCGCCAGCGCCGTTATTGGGAATGTCGTGATAGTTCTGCGCGGTCCAGAACACGTCGACCGGCTGGGGAGAGGTCGGCAGGTTGGTGGTCTGAACCTCGGCGGTCACGTTGGCGAGACCCCGCGCCTGCAACGCCGGGAGTGATTTTGCAGCATATTTGGCACCCGCGGCCGGCCATAGAGCGAAGACCCGACCTTTGGGACCGACGACGCCAGTGAATATCCGCGTCCAATATCCTGCACCTGGCAGGTAATCGACCACGACGTTCCCCGGCTTCACCCCCGAGAATGCCAGCACTTCGGCGGCTTTGCGGCGTGCATCGTCGCTCTGCTGGTCGGCACGCGCGGGATCGGCCAGTGCTTTCGTGATCGCCGGGCTCGCTCTCTGCGCGTCGGCAGCACCTGTGCCAGCGGCCATCGTCATCGCCAATACGGCGCCCGTCCAGATCGACTTCATCATCCATCTCCCACCAGTCCGGACGACACTGCCGGATCGGTGGGCAGGATCGTCCGGAAGCAACCACTAGTCCAGATCGTTCTCGCTGATCACCACGATCTCCTGATCGGGATCGCGCGCTAGCGCGGTCGCACCCAGTCCGGCGATTTCGTCGGTATGCTGCTTGAAGATCGCCACGGCATTGCCCTCCGGCGACACCGTGCTCAGGGCCTCGATCACGTCGTACTGGACCGCGAACTGATACCGCTCGTCGCTGATTTCCGCTTCGAATTCGACTTGGCGAAGGTCGCTATTGTCCTCGAGCGTTTTCATATCGATGTCTAACCGGTCTTCGGCCATGTGCGTTCACTCCTTGATCTCTGGAGCGACAACAGTCCGGGCGGAGAATCGAGCCATCTCCCGCCCCCGAAATACCCGCCGCTACAGCCCGATCTGCAGACTCGCGCGCAGCGACAGAGCGACGCGGCCCTGCTGCTGCTCGGCGTTGAATTCGCCGCCCATCCGGAAGAGGCCGTTGCCGCCGACGCCCCGCAGCTTGCCGACCCAGCCGCTGGTGCGCTTGTCCGGGGTCAGCGTGAACGACTGGCCGCCCTCGAACGCCGCGGTGGTTGCGCCGAGCCCGCCACCGACGATCTGCCGGCGTCCACCCTCGGCCTCGACGCGGAACCAGCCCTCCTGATAGTCGGGACCACCGAAGTTCAGCCCCAGCGCGCCGCTGCCCGTGACCGCGAGTTCGTCGCTGGTGCGTGCCTGGACGACGAGGTCGATCGCCTTGCCGCCGCCGGTCTCGCTATAGCTGTCCTCCTTGAGCTTGTAATAATCGATCGCCAGCACCGGGCGGAAGATCAGCTTGCCCGTGCCCGCTTCGTACGACAGTCCACCGGACGCTGCGTAGAGCGTACCGTTCCAGTCGCCCTCCGACGTCCGGGCAACCGCCTCGCTGCCGATCGCGCCGGTGAACTGGCGCGATCCGTCGAACGTGATCTTGGCGCCCGATCCGCGCGCGTTGGCTTGCAACCGCCCCCAATGCCCACGCCAGTATCCGGCCAGTTCATACTGGTCCGAATTCACTTCGTTCGCCGTGCCGTCGTCCGCATCCCGGCCGTGCAGATACGCGAGCGACGTGCCGAAATTGCCGACGGCGGTCTTGTATTCGGCGCCAGCCGAAACGCCCCAGCCGCTGATGTCGTAGCCCGCGGTATCGGCGATGCTCTTCGACGTACCCCACGCGACCTGCGTCACCCAATAGCCCCATTTGCCTTCGTCCTTGAACGGACCATGCGGGTCGGCGAGCACCCGAGCGGTCGCGCGCGAAGCCATCGTGACCGCCTCGAACGTGCCGCCGGCATGCTCGGGCAGCATCTGGCGGACCGAGCCGCGGAACGCGTCGCCGTCGGTGATGTTGAGAAACGCGCCGCCGACCTTGGCGTCGCTGCCGAGCGCCTTGTAGATCGCGTCATAGGCCGAGGCCTGCGAGCGGTTGAGCCCGAGTTCGCTCGACGACTTGCGCGCGACGTCGACCGCGAGGTCGTTGCCCGTGCCGGTCACGATGCTGCCCTTGTAGAGGAACGGTAGCAGCGTGGTGGTCGCGGTAAGGTTGGCGGCGCCCGTCAGCGTGCCCGCGCGCAGAACGGTGTAGCGACCTTCGGCATCGACGACGCTGGTGAGCTTCAGCGCCAGCTCCGAATCCTTGTCGAACGATGCGGTGCCGGCAACCTGGATCATCGTGCTGGTGCCGCCCGCCTTGTCGAGCGTGACCGCGAGCACGCCGCCGCCGCCAACCGACAGCGAGGCGATCGACGCCGCCTTGGTGATGTCGAGCGTACCGCCGTTGACCGCGACCGCGAGACCGCCTGCATTGGCGAGCGTGCCGGAGAAGCGCGACGTCCCGCCCAGCGTCAGCGTGTCGCTGCCACCGCCAAAGTCCGCCGTACCGTTGAATACCGATGTCCCGGCGAGCGTGAGCGCGTCGTTGCCCGCACCGAACACCGCACCACCGGTGAAGGTCGCGTCACCCGACAGTGCCAGCCGGTTGTTGCCGCTCCCAAACCGTGCGGTACCAGCTACGGTGCCGTCCGCGACGTCGAACACGTCGTTGCCGCTGCCGAAGCGTACATCGCCGGCGATCGCAGGCGCGGCGATGCCGGTCGCGACCGCGGTCTGGCGAACGATCGTGCCGGTCGTGTTCGCCGAAAGGTCGATCGCGACGTTGCGCTCGGACGTCGCAAGCGCGCCCGACGCGCCGATCCCGCCGCTGTTCTCGACCAGCGTGACGGTGCCCGACCGATCGAGGATGGCGATCGCGGTGCCGTCGGCTGCCTGCGCGGTCGCCTTGATCGTACCGCTGTTGCGGATCGTGGCGACGGATGCGCCGGTGTCGACCAGGACCGCCGTCGAACGCGATGCGGCTGTGCCGCCGCCTGCCGCGGAGATCGTGCCCGCGTTGCGGATTTCCGGGGTCGACGCACCGCTGCCGAGCTTCAACCCGGTCGCGCTCGCGCCGTTCGCTACCGCCGCGACGGTCCCGTTGATGCCGATCCCACCGGCGATCGTCACCGCGCCGCCAAGCCCACCGATCGCGAGGCCGTTGCCCTCGACGCCGCCATAGACGCCGCTACCGGCGATGCCGCCATCAACGATCAGACCGAACCCGGTTCCTGTCCCCGCCACTGCGCCGATCGCGACCGCACGCGTTGCCGAGCCGATCTGTACCGCAGGGGCCGCGCCGTAGGATGTGATCGCCGCCGAGCCTTCGGTGGCATCGGGCAGGCCGTCCTTGTCCTCGTCGGTATCGGTCGTGCTCGCGTCCTTCGGCGGCACCGCGAAGATGATCCCGCCCGACACGTTGCCCGCGACGACCAGCGCCGATCCGCCCTGCAACAGATCGTCGGCGTCGAGCTTGGTCGTATCGGCCGGCGCCGTCGCATAGCGATAGCCGGTCGAGCCGAGCGCGCCCTGAACCACCAGCGCACCCGCGATGTCGCCATCAACGCGCGCGGCGACTGCACCCTGGCCGATTGCCGCAATCGTGCCCGCGAGCCGGACGTTGCCGGTGACGTCGGCGATCCGCACGCCGGTCGATCCGTTGCCGGTGACCGCGGTCTGGCCGTCATGCGTGAAGGCGCCGGTCAGCGGTCCGCCGAGCCAGATGCCGGCGGAGTTGTTGCCCTTCACGGTGATCGCGCCGCTGTTGACGATCGCCCCCGTGTACGCGCCCGCGGTACGGATCCCGGTGCGTCCGGTGCCCGCCGCGAACGGGCCGTCGAGATCGCCGTCCTTGTCGGTGTCGGTCGCGACATAGCTTTCGTCGATGATGATCTTGCCGGTCGCCGCGTTGGTGATCCCGCCGCCGGTGCCCGCGTTGGCGAGGATGCCGGTCGATCCGTCGGCGTTGGTCACCTGGATCGTGCCTTCGTTGCTGACCGAGTTGACGCTGTCGACTGTTACCGCGGTGCCGGTGGTGGGCGTCACCGAACCCGCAGCAGCGATGCGGATATTGTCGGGGGCGCCGGCCTTGATCGTCGAGGTCCGCACCGTGTCGGTCCGCTTGGTATCGATCACAGTCTGCGCCTGGGCGCCCGTCGTTACCGCGAACAGGCAGGTGGTGGTCAGCAGGAGACGACGCATACGGAACCCTTTTCGATGTGTTTTCGAGAAGAGGACGGAGACGCGGCTCGCGAACCTTGAAGCGCGCTCTATTATCGTGCGGCACAATGGCCGCAGCGGCGCGTTGTGCGGCGGATATCTTCAGGGAAACGCCAGCATGATCACCACCATCGCCGAACTCGACCGCATCCGCGACGACAGCAAGCGCCTCGTCACGACGCGCTCGATGATGTCGGCGGGTGCGGCGGTCGTGCCGATCCCTGGTGCGGACATCGTCGCGGACATCGGCCTGCTCACCAAGCTGCTGCCCGAGATCAGCAAGCGCTTCGGGCTCGATCACGAACAGGTGCAGAAGCTCGAGCCGCAGCTCGCGCAGCAGGCGCTGGTGATGGCGTCGAGTCTCGGCAACACGATGATCGGCCGGATGGTGACCAAGCGCATCGTCGTCGCGCTCCTCCGCCGCGTCGGCGCGCGCGTCGCGGTCGGCTCGATGGCGAAGTTCATTCCCTTCGCCGGCTCCGCGGTGGCCGCGACGATCAGCTTCGGCGCGATGAAGCTGGTTGGCAATTCGCACGTGGAGGATTGCTACAAGACCGCGCTGGCCCTCCTCCCCGCGGACCAACGCGCACTGGTGAACGCGAAGAGTTGAACTGTCGCCTTCTAGCTCCCCTCCCTGGAAGGGAGGGGCTGGGGGTGGGTCGGCCCGCTCGAGCCACCACGGTTCGAATGCGCGGAAGCCGACCCACCCCCGACCCCTCCCTTCCAGGGAGGGGGGACGTCAGAACGCCGCGTCCAGCCCGATGCGGATCGTCCGCGGACGCTGCGGCGTAATCTGGCTGCTACCCACCTGGAACGGCGTCCCCAGCGCGAACCGGTTGCCGACACTGTCGGTCAGGTTCGCTACCCCGAGCGTCACACCCAACGACGGCCGCCCGATCCGTGCAGTAAGCGCCGTATCGAGATAATCGCCCTGCTCTTCGCCCAGCACCGGGCCGACACCCAACCGGGACCGCCCGACATAGCGCGCCCAGCCATACACCCGCAGTTCCAGATCCCGCCCGACATCCCGCCGGTAATCCGCCCCCAGCCGCCCGGCATAACGCGCGATGTTCGGCACCTGGCTCATCCGCGCAAGCGCCACGAACAGCGCCGCGCTCGGCTCCGTCACGCGGCTGTCGTTGTAGGTCAAGCCAGCGTCGAGCGTCAGCCCGCCGACCGGCTTCCACCCGCCCATCGCACTGAACGTCCAGATCCGCCCGTCGCCGATGTTGGCGGTACTCGGCAGGCCGGTGGCGTCGATGAAGTCCGCCTGAATATCCTGCCAGATCGTGTGCGACACGCTCGCCGTCAGGTACGCGCGATCGACACCGGCGAGCCCGAAGCGCATGCCGGTCTCCAGCGTCCGCACGCGATCATTCTCGAACCTCCGGACGAAATCGCTCTCGATCGCCAGCCCGCCGGGTCGAAACCCCTGCTGGTATCGTCCGTACAGCGACACCTTCGGCAACACCGCCGCAATCAGCGAGGCGGACGGCAGCACGCTCGTCTCGATCCGGTCCGCCGTGACGCGCGCGCGGGCGAGCGCGACCGCCTCCAGCCGCGTCGGCGCGATGTCCTCGCCGGTCCCCGCGAGCGACGCCCGGGTCACGCGCGCGCCGGCAGTGGCGGTCAGCCCTCGCACCAGTTGCACGCTCCCCTCGCCGTACAGCGTCGCCTCGTCGATGCTGTTGGTCACGCCCGTTACCGGCGCGGGCGCATCGACCGGCCCGAGCGAGCGCGACAACCGCGTGCGATTATGCGTGTAACTGCCGCCTACCACCCAGCCGAACCCGTTGCGCATCGGCCGCCATACCCGCGTCTCGTTCGCGACCATGTCGGTCGCATTGCGCTGCGCGAACACGCGCGGGCTGCCCGCGGCCGTCGTGAGGGGGCTGCCGAATGCAGGCCAATTGGCAATCGGTAGCGTCGGATCGACTGCTGGCAGGGTCGCGTCGTAGCGTTCGGTCAGCGTCTGGCTGACGATCCCGGTCGAGGATTTGATCTTCAGCCCACCGATCGCGCCCGAGACGACGACCTGCCCCATCGTGTAATCCGCCGAAAACCCCTGCACGATCGCGCTCGACCGGGTCAGCGGCGGCGCGTCGCGGTCGGCATATTGGCTGTCGTCGCCCTTGGTCCATTGCCCGATCCCGCCGAGGTCGACCGTCCAGCCATTCCCCGCATCGAGCCGCAGCGCTGCCCGACCGCCACCGATCCGCGTCCGGTTGACGTCGCGGCGGTCGAGCACCGGATTGTCGATATACCCGCCCTCGCTCACGCCGTAGCCGACGACACGCAGCGCCACGCGCTCGCCGAGCGGCACGTTCAGCGTCGCGCCGAGGTCAGCGCCCGGATCGCCGTGCCACGTCGCGGAAAGGCCGCCCGCGATCGACGCCGATACCGCGCCCAGTTCCGGCGCGTTCGGCACGGTGCGGATGATGCCGCCGAGTGAGCCTGCGCCGTACAACGTCCCCTGTGGTCCTTCGAGCACCTCGACCGAAGCGATATCGTAGAGCCGCAGGTCGGGATCGGGGGCGTTGTAGCTCAATCGCAGGTCGCCGAAATACTGGCCGACGGTAGTCTGGGTCGGCCCGGTGAAGCTGGAATCGGCGATGCCGCGGATGAACAGCTTGTTGCGGCCGGCGCCGAGATGCGTCGACGATACGCTCGCCAGCCGCGCAAGGATCGCCTCGGTCCCGCCCGCGCCGCCGAGCGCGAGGTCTACCCCGTCGAGCAACGCGACCTGCCCTGCGAAATCGCGCAACCTGACGTCGCGCTTGCTGCCGGTGACGACGATGTCCGCGCCCTGGATGGCCGGAGGCGCGGGGATCGGAACGACCTTAGGCCGCTTCACCCGAACGACGCGGGGCGTGTGGGCAGTCAGCCGCCACCCAACCGCGCCCGCTGCGACGACATCGGCATTCGCGGCGGTCGCCAGCCGGTCGAGCGCCTCGCGCGCGCTCATCCGACCGCGTACCGCGGGCACGCGCCGCGCCCAAAGCCCCGGATCGCCGACGACGATACTTGTCCCCAACTGCCGCCCGAGCGCCAGCACCGCATCCCCAAGACGCCCCGCCGGCAAGTCGACCGCCCCCTGCCCCGCCTGCGCGGGAGCGGCGACGGCGAGCGCCGCGACGACCAGACATCCGCGCATCCTCACGAGCGCGAGGACATCACCCAGTGACCGCCACGCTTGCGGATCGCGACACCCAGCAACGGCGCGGCAAGCCGGGGATCGCCGGACAGCTTGGCGGTCGCGATGCTGCCACTGAACGCGCGCTTCGCAACGCCCGGATCGGCGCGCAGGTCGACGCCGAGTGCGCGCGACAGGTCGTCCGCGACTTCCGCGAGCGTCGCGCCTTCATACGCCAGGACGCTGTCGCGCCACGATCCGACGCTGGCCACATCGACTGCGGTCACGGTCGCCTTGCCGTCGCGCACCACCAGCCCCTGCCCCTTCACGAGCCGGATGCCGCCCTGTCCCGGATTATAGTCGACCGCGCCTTCCGACACCGCGACACGCGTTTCGCCCCGCGCGCGCTTCACGTCGAACGCGGTGCCGACATCGACCAGCCGCGCGCCGCCGACGCTGACCTCGAACGGATCGCTGTCGTCGTGTCGGACCACGAACATCGCCTCGCCGCGCTCCAGCGTCGCGATCCGCGGATCGTCGCGATCGAGCATAAGCCGCGTCGCACCACCCATCGCGATCGTACTGCCATCGGCAAGCCGAACCGTCCGCATCGTCCCCGCCGCGGTTTCGACTGCATAAGGATGCGCGCGCGTTTCGAGTGACTCATACCCGACGAACAGCGCAAGCGAGGCGGCGATCGCGCCACCGGTCCAGATCGGCCAACGTCTCCGCGCAGGCTGCATCACGATCGGCGCGACCTGCACCGGAGGCACCGTCGCCGCCATCTCCTCGATATCCATCGCCGTCGCGTGATACGCCGCAGCATGGCGCGGGTCCGCCTCCAGCCAGGCGTGGAACGCCGGCCAGTCGTCGAACGCATCGCTGCCGGTCCGGACGACCCAGTCCAGCGCGCGTGCTTCGATGTCGTCATGCTCCGCCATCATGGCCTCCTATAGCCGAAGACGGAGACGTTGCGATCAAGCCTCATCATAACGTCGCTTTGCATCGATCATCGCGCGATAGGCTTTCCGCAGATCACCCTCGACGGTGCTGAGGCTTACGCCAAACTCGGCCGCGACCACGCGCTGCTCGACGCCGTCGATCCGGTGGCGCCGGAAGATCCGCGCCGCCCGGTCGCCTACCGACTGCAACGCCGACTCTGCCAGCGCCGCCTGCTCGCGTGCGATCACGACGCGTTCGGCGGAGGGCTCCTCGGAGCGATCGAGCGACGGTCCCCCCGTCGCCTTGGTCCATTCGCGATCGCGCTTCTCCGCTTGCCGCACTGCGCGGTGGCGATCGAGCATCAGGTTGTTCGCCATCCGGTAGAGATACGACAGCGGCGACGCGATCGGCCCGGTCGGCGCCGTCTGGATCCGCACCCACAGTTCTTGCAGCAGATCCTCCGCATCGCTCGCGCCGAGCGAACGGATAAACCGCAGCAGCGTATCGCGATTTGCTAGGAAAACGGCCTCAAGGCCCGAGGAGTCCATGTCATGCCCGTGTCGATAGGCCGCCGATCGGCGCTCGGCGGCACCGTGTTCCCGGCGGGACGTACAGCGCTTGGCGGGGAGACACAATCGGCGCGCCCGGCACCGTGTTACTCGTGCAACAGCGTCCAACCCTGCGGCAGGTAGTCGGTCGACATATAGTAGTAGAACAGGCACGTCCCGTCGCGGCGATAGGTGCCGCCCTTGACGAGGCCCAGCGCGGTGCTGCCCTCGAACACCGGCGCGCCGCTGTCGCCGGCCTTGCACGTCGGCCCCTCGACCGCGACCCAGGTCGGCAGGCACGCGCCGCCGCACAGATCGCCCGCCGGCGCGAAATCGACCATCGCGATCACCGCACAGCTATAGCCGGTCCGCTCGCCGCGATGACATACGAAGTCCCCGGCGCGCGTGCTTGTGCGGTAGCGCCACGTGGCGACGGGCCGCGCGAGCGTCTTGGCTGTGTCGGCGTAGAACAGCGGTGCGTAGCCGACGTCAGGCGCGGTCGCGACGTTGACCTGTACGTCCTGATACCCCCAGCCCCATTGCCCGACGAACGCCAGCGGCCATTCCTCGCGACTGCCGTCCGAAGGGCGCTTGCCGACATAGGAGAGCGCGTCCGGGCAATGCGCCGCGGTGACCACGCCGCTGCGCATGCCATCGGACACGACGAAGCCGGTCGTGCAGGCATAGCGCTTGCCGTCGACCGTCCCGACGACGCGCCCCCCGCCCTCGATCGCGCCGCCGTCGACCGGGGCGGGTATGAGCGTGGGGACCGGAGCGACCTGATCCTGCGCCATGTTCGCAGACGGCTTATCAACGGCTTCGATCCGCACCGGCACGCCGGTCATCGTCGCAATTCGGTTGCGGAGCGCGCCATCGCCGTCGAGATCAGCATCGCCCGATGCGATCATCACAACCAGTTCGCCCGTTCGCTGATCGACTCCAAGCCCAGGCGGATGTGGGAGGGACTCGCGAATCTTCGCCTGATACGCCGTGATCGCGGCGAGCACCGCCTCGCGCGTCGCAGGTGCGCCGGTGCGGAAGACGATCGGCACGACCATCCCACCCGCCGTCACCGATTGCTCCGCGACCGGATCTGTGCCGGTCAGCAGAACGACGATGCGGTAATTCGGCTGATGCTCGATCGCGATGCCGGCCCAGCGATCCTTGTAGGTTTCGCGGAGCGCGTCGGTCGTCGGCACGCTGGCGCCCTGCGCGCGCATCCGTCGCAGCGCCTCGTCGAACGGCACGCCGAACCGGGTCGCATACTCTCCCGCGTCCTGCATGAGCGCATCGACCGGCAGTTGCACCTGCGCCGCCAATGCCGGCCCCGCCCCGAGTGCAAGCAACACCGCCGCCATAAACCACCGAACAGATATAGTGAACATGAACGACGAAATCCTGGGCGCGCGGGTCTTCTGAGGCGTCATACCGCCATGATCTGAACCGGTGCTTTCACGCAAGCGAAGCTGGGCGTGCAAGCGATCGAGGTGATTGCGTGCGATCTCGCAAGCGTCCTATCAAGCACACCATGAAAATCATGCTCTCCGCCAGCCTCGCCGTGCTCGCCTTTGCGAGTGCCCCTGCCGCCGCCCGGCAACTCACCATCGACGACGTCACGATGCTCAGCCGCGTCGGTGCGCCGACCGCGTCGCAGGACGGGCATTGGCTCGTCTGGGCGCAGCGCGAGACCGATCTCGCGGCGGACAAGGGGCGCTACGATCTCTGGCGGCTCGATCTGACCACGCCGGGTGCGACGCCGGTGAAGCTGCTTGCCGATCCGCAGGTCAACGAGAACGACCCGCAGATCGTCGGCAACACGGTGTATTTCACGTCGGACAAAGGCGGCGAGGATGCGGTCTGGTCGGTGCCCGTGACGGGCGGCACGCCGCGCAAGTTGACGAATTTCAAGGGCGGGTTCAGCGGCTTCAAGGTCGCGCCGACGGGCGACAAGCTGCTCGTCTGGGCCGATCGCAAGCCGGGCGCGCCGAGCCTCGAGCCGGCGATGGTGAAGAAGGATCCGAACGCGGGGGCCGGCCGGACGTACGACCAGCTGTTCGTGCGGCATTGGGATACGTGGGCGGACGGCACGCGCTCGCAGCTGTTCGTGTTGCCGCTGACCGCCGCAGGTGCGACCGGAAACGGCGTTCCGCTGGTCGGCGCGTTGGTTGGTGATACGCCATCGAAGCCCAATGGCGGCGGCGAGGAAATCTCGTGGAGCCCGGACGGCCGCACCGTCTATTTCGCGCTGCGCGAAGCTGGGCGGATCGAGGCACTGTCGACCAATCTCGACATCTTCTCGGTGCCCGCGGACGGCTCGGCGGCACCGGTCAACCTGACCGTGACGAACAAGGCGACCGACAACCTTCCGACCGTGTCGCCCGATGGCCGCACGCTCGCCTATTTCGCGATGCGTCGGCCAGGGTTCGAGGCGGATCGCCAGGTGCTGACGCTGCGCGACATCGCCACCGGCAAGACGGTGTCGCTGACCGAGCGCTGGGACCGGTCGGTCGGCTCGATCGCGTGGGCGCCCGACTCGAAGTCGCTCTACGTGACGGCGGACGACACGCAGGAGACGCCGCTGTTCCGTGTCGATGCGACGAGCGGTGCGGTCACGCGGCTGACGCAGGAGGGTCACGTCAGCGCGGTCGCGATCACGCCGCGGGGGCCTGTGGTGGCGATCGACAGCCTCACCGCACCCGCCGATTTCTACCGTGTCGCGGGCACCGGCACACCGCAGCGGCTGACGCAGGTCAACGCCGCAAAGCTCGCCGGGATCGACATGCCGACGGTCACGCGGTTCAACTTCAAGGGCGCGAACGCGGACACCGTCTGGGGCTATGCGGTGAAGCCGTACGGTTCCACCGGGAAGGTGCCGATCGCCTATATGGTCCACGGCGGGCCGCAGGGATCGAGCAACAACAGCTGGTCGTATCGCTGGAACCCCGCCGTTTTCGCCGGCGCGGGCTACGGCCTGGTCGCGGTCGATTTCCATGGGTCGACCGGCTACGGACAGGGCTTCACCGACGCGATCAGCAACAACTGGGGCGGCTGGCCGCTCGAGGATCTGAAGAAGGGGCTGACTGCCGCGACCGACAAGTTCGCATGGCTCGACGCCGACAATGCGTGCGCGCTCGGTGCGTCGTACGGCGGCTATATGATGAACTGGATCGAGGGGCAGTGGCCCGATCGCTTCAAGTGCATCGTCCAGCATGACGGCGTGTTCGACGCGCGTGCGATGGCGTACGAGACCGAGGAGCTCTGGTTCGACGAATGGGAGCATGGCGGAAAGGCCTATTACGAGGACCCGCAGGCGTTCGAGAAATGGAACCCGGTCAATTACGTCGCCAAGTGGAAGACGCCGATGCTGGTGATCACCGGCGAGAAGGACTTCCGCATTCCGTACACGCAGGGGCTGGCGACGTTCACCGCGTTGCAGCGGCGCGGGATCCCGTCGCGGTTGCTGGTGAACCCGGGGGAGAACCACTGGGTACTGAAGCCGAAGAACTCGCGGCAATGGTATGGGGAAGTGCTGGGCTGGATGGGGAAGTGGACGGCCAAGTAGGGCTGGTTTCTCCCTCCCTATACCGCCACCCCGGCGAAGGCCGGGGCCCAGTTGGAAAGGTCGGAGTAACGGAGCGCACGCTCAGTTAGCCACGTTCCCCAACTGGGCCCCGGCCTTCGCCGGGGTGGCGCTTGGTGGTGGTAGCGCCCCATGACCAACCGCGACATGTTTCCCCGCGAAGGCGGGGACCCAGACTGGGCTCCCGCCTTCGCGGGAGAACAAGGAAGGGCGGGGAACGCCTGTTGGTCAGTGCGCCTTCGGCTTCTTCACCGCATGCAACCCCAGCGCGATCGCACCACCGAGGATCAACCCGACGATCCCTGAAAAGAACGCGTTCATCACCCAGTTCACCGCGCCCTTGGCGAACGGCACCGCATGCGAAGCTGCCTCCGCCGTATCGTGGATCCAGTGCGGCAGCGTCGTGAACCCGAACTCCTCGATCCCGTGAACGATGATTTGCCCGCCGACCCAGACCATCGCCGCCGTGCCGATCACCGACAGCGCCGACATCACGATCGGCATGCCTTTCACCAGCCCACGTCCGATCGCCTGCACGACCGCGCTGCTGCGCTGCGCCAGATGCAGACCGATATCATCCATCTTCACGATCAGCGCGACCACGCCGTAGACGCCGATGGTAATCACGATCCCGACCAGCGCCAATACGATCGCCTGCTCCCAGATCGGCTTGGTCGCGACATCCGACAGCGCGATCACCATGATCTCGGCGGACAGGATGAAGTCGGTGCGGATCGCGCCCGAAACCTTCTGCGCCTCGAGCGTCGCCGCATCGACCGGCTCGGCGACGACCTCCTCGGCATGACCGCCGCCGAACGCCTCGAGAATCTTCTCCGCGCCCTCGAAACACAGATACGTACCGCCGATCATCAGCAACGGTGTCAGCAGCCACGGCGCGAACGCGCTGAGTGCCAGCGCGGCGGGCAGGATGAAGACCAGCTTGTTGCGGAACGATCCCAGCGCGATCTTGCCGATCATCGGCAGCTCGCGCTTGGGCTCGAACCCGACCATGTAGCGCGGCGTCACCGCGGCATCGTCGACCACCACGCCGATCGCCTTGCTGCCCGCCTTGCCGGTGGTCGCAGCGATATCGTCCAGACTGGCGGCGGCGAGCTTGGTGATCCCGGCAATGTCGTCGAGCAGTGCGACCAATCCTGTCGGCATCGATGGTGTCCTTCGCGTGGGTATCGCCGCTCGGTAACGTGACAGGATTGTCATGCAACGGCTTTCGCACTTGCGGTAGTGCACGGCGGACGGAATGGTTGCAGCCACCGCGACCCAAGCGACAGGATCCGACATGACCGATGACTTCATCACGAACCTGCCCAAGGCCGAACTCCACCTCCATATCGAGGGCAGCTTGGAGCCGGAACTCATGTTCGCGCTGGCCGAGCGCAACAAGGTCGCGATCCCGTTCAAGAGCGTCGAGAACGTCCGCGCGGCGTACAGCTTCACCAATCTCCAGACCTTCCTCGACATCTATTACGCCGGCGCCGCGGTGCTCCAGACCGAAGAGGATTTCCGCGATCTGGCGGTCGCCTATTTCGACCGCGTCGCGCAGGACGGCGTCGTCCATGCCGAGATCTTCTTCGACCCCCAGACGCACACGCATCGCGGCATTCCGTTCGACGTCGTCGCGCGCGGTCTGTTCGCGGGGATCGACGAGGCACAGGCGAAGCACGGCATGTCGGTCGGGCTGATCATGAGCTTCCTGCGCCATCTCGATGAGGAGGACGCGTTCAAGACGTTCGCGCAGGCCGAGCCGTGGCTCGACCAGTTCATCGGCGTCGGGCTCGATTCGTCCGAAGTCGGCCATCCGCCATCGAAGTTCGCGCGCGTGTTCGCGGCGTCGGCGGATGCCGGGCTGATGCTATGCGCGCATGCCGGTGAGGAGGGCCCGCCCGCCTATATCCACGAGGCGCTCGACATCCTCCAGGTCGATCGGATTGACCACGGCAACCGCGCACTGGAGGATCCGGCCTTGGTCGCTCGCCTCGCACGCGACGCGATGACGCTCACCGTGTGCCCGTTGTCGAACGTAGCGCTGCGCAACGTCGACCGGCTGGAGAACCATCCGATCGACCGGATGCTCGATCTCGGCCTGCGCGCGACGATCCATTCGGACGATCCGGCGTATTTCGGTGGCTATATCGGCGAGAATTTCCGTCAGACCGCACGCGCGAAAAACTTGTCTCGCGAGCAGGTCGTGACGCTGGCACGCAACAGCTTCCTCGGCAGTTTCCTGGATGACGACGCGCTCAGCGGCCATCTCGCGACGCTCGACGCCTATGTGAAGGCGCATCCATGATCGGACGGTTCCTGGCGGTCTTCGAGCCGTTCATTCTGATGCTGCTCGGCACCGTGGTACTGGCGAGCCTGTTGCCGGCACGCGGCGAGATGGCCACAATCGTCGGCTACGCCGCCGATATCGGCATCGTCCTGCTGTTCTTCCTGCACGGCGCGAAGCTGTCGCGTGATGCAATTTGGGCGGGCCTGCGCAACTGGAAGCTGCATCTGGCGGTGCTGGCCATCACTTTCGTCGCGTTCCCGCTGTTCGGGCTGGGGCTGACCGCGTTGCCGTTCGTGACCGGACCGCTCGCCGCCGGGCTGTTGTTCCTGACGCTGCTCCCCTCGACCGTGCAGTCGTCGATCGCCTTCACCGCGATCGCGCGCGGCAATGTCGCGGCGGCGGTGTGCAGCGCGTCGTTCTCGAACCTGTTGGGCATCCTCGTCACGCCGGCGCTGGTCGCGTTGTTGATGAAGACGTCCGGCAGCGCCGGGATCTCGCTTCAAAGCATCGAGGCGATCGTCTTGCAACTGCTCGTCCCATTTATCGCAGGCCACCTGTTGCGGCCGTGGATCGGCGCGTGGGTTACGCGAAACAAGGGCCTGCTGACGGTGGTCGATCGCGGCTCGATCCTGTTGGTCGTCTACAGCGCGTTCGGTGCCGCGGTGGTGGAAGGCCTCTGGACCAAATTGTCGATCGGCGACCTGCTTCTGATCGGACTCCTATGCGCCGCGCTGCTCGCCTTCGTCCTCGCACTCACCTTCGCAGTCGCCCGCCTGATGAAGCTGCCCCGCGAGGATGCGATCGTGCTGCAATTCTGCGGTTCGAAGAAGAGCCTCGCGTCTGGCGTGCCGATGGCCGGCGTGCTGTTCCCGCCCGCGCAGGTCGGCGTGATCCTGCTGCCCGTCATGCTGTTCCACCAGTTGCAGCTGATCGCGTGCGCGGTGATCGCGCGGCGTTATGCGGAAGGCTCCCCAAACGATACTGCTCCAGGTTAATACCGTAACCCCTTGCCGGTATTTGCTTTGTTCCACCGGTGGCGACATGATCGCGGCGCTATTACAAGAGTTTTGAGTTCATGAGCGCGCCAAGCGATATTGCCGTCCCCGCTACTGACGTGGGGCTCGATCTCACCGCGTGCGACCGCGAGCCGATCCATATCCCCGGCGCGATTCAGCCGCACGGCCTGATGCTGGTTGCCGACGCCGCTACCCTCGCGGTCGTCGCAGGAGCCGGCGACATCGAGATCCGGCTGACTGAAAACTGGCTGGGACGCGACCTGTCCGCGCTGCTGGCTCAGGACATCGCGGCGCTGGTCGCGACCAGCGAGACGATCGCCGGAGTCGCGCTGACCGGCACGCCGGTGACGGGGGTTTCCGAACGCTTTGACGTCACGATCCATCGCAGCGCGGACCGATTGCTGGTCGAGCTCGAACCGGTCGATGCCGTACCAGTCACCGCGGCCGCGATGCTCGGCCGGCTCAACGCGATGGCGATGACGTTCGAACGCGCGAGCAATCTCCAGGCGCTGTGCGAGCGCGCGGCGGTCGCGTTCCGGCAACTGACCGGGTTCGACCGCGTCATGGTGTACCGCTTCCTCGACGACGAAGCCGGACGCGTGATGGCCGAGGACAAGGCGTCGGGTCTTGGCACCTTTCTCAACCACCATTTCCCCGCGTCGGACATCCCGAAGCAGGCGCGCGCGCTGTATGTGCGCAACCGGACGCGGACGATCCCGACGATCGATTACGCGCCCGCGGTCCTGCGGCCGGCAGGATACGAGACGCTCGATCTGAGCGACGTCGCGCTGCGCAGCGTGTCGCCGATCCACCTGCGCTATCTGGCCAACATGGGCGTGGCCGCGTCGGCGTCGATCTCGATCGTCAAGGACGGCCTGTTGTGGGGCATGATCGCGTGTCACCACGGCACGCCGAAAGGCCTGACCCCCGACATCCGCGCCGCGTCGGCGACGCTTGCGAGCGGGCTAGCACGCCAGATTCGCGCGAAAGAGGAGGCCGAGACGTACCGCGAACGGCTGCGGCTGCGCGCGGCCGAGGACGCGGTGATCCCCAAGCTCGCGACCGAGCCGGCGCCACGCAGTATCGTCACCGCGCTGCGCGATGATCTGCGACGGATGCTGGATGGCGACGGGTTCGCCTATGTCGAGGGCATGATCGTCGATACCGACGGGCTCTGCCCGGCGACGGACGACATTCTCGATCTCGCGGCGTGGGCACGCACCCGCGGCAAGATCGAACCGTTTGCGACGCACGAACTCCCGTCGGTCTTCCCCAATGCGCGCGCCTATTCGGCCACCGCCAGCGGCGTGCTTGCGCTGCCGCTGGTCGACGATGGCGCGATGCTTTTGTGGTTCCGCGCCGAGCAGATCGAAGAGGTTGAGTGGGCCGGCAATCCCCACAAGGCCGTCTCCGTCGATCCAAATGCGGTCCTGACACCGCGTACCTCGTTCGAATCCTGGACGCAGGCGGTCAGCGGCCGGTCACGTCGCTGGACGCGCGAGGAGATCGAGGCCGCGCATCGCCTGCGCCGCGCGTTCCACGACGCGCACGTCAACCAGCGGCTGCGGTCGCTGAACGTCGACCTACAGCGTACGCTCGCCGACAAGGACGCGTTGATCGCGCAGAAGGACGTCCTGATGAAGGAGGTCAATCACCGCGTGCAGAACAGCCTTCAGCTGGTCGCGGCGTTCCTGTCGTTGCAGGCCAAGTCATCCGACGACGCGAAGGTGAAGGAGCATCTCGCCGAGGCGCAGGCGCGGCTCGCGGCAGTCGCGCTGGTCCATCGGCGGCTGTACCGCGACGATCAGGTCGAGTCGGTCGACCTCTCGCGGTATATCGAGGAACTGGCGGGGGACATGAAGACCTCGCTTGGTGACGACTGGGCGTCGCAGATGACGCTCGATCTCGCCCCCATCCTGGTTGCCACCGATCGCGCGGTGAACATCGGGCTGGTGCTGACCGAACTCGTCATCAACGCCAGCAAATATGCGTATCGCGGACAGGCCGGTCCGATCCAGATCGTCCTCGAACAGCATCGTAACCGGTTGCGCTTGATCGTCGCGGACAACGGCGTCGGCAAGTCCGGGACGCGCGTGGGCTTTGGCAGCCGGATGATGACCGCGATCGTCGCCGGGTTGTCGGGTGAGATCGAGCAGGACGACAACATGCCCGGCTTGCGTGTGATCCTGAGCGCACCGATCGACGACGTGCGCTGACATCGGGGGTATCAGCCCCCGATGTCAACGCAGCGACTACCAGTTGAAGCGGAGCGATCCGACGACGGTGCGCGAGGCACCGAAGTAGCAGCTGTTGACGAAGAAGCAGCTGGCGATGTGGCGCTTGTCGAACAGGTTGGCGACATTCGCGGTCAGGCTCATGCCCTTGAGCGACTCGTCGAACTTGCCGAGATCATAGCCGAGCACCGCATCGACCAGCACATAGCCCGGCGACTGGAACCGGGTGGTGAGCGTCTGGTTCGCCGCCACCCGGGTCGCGGTGCCGTCCGACTTGCCGACATAGCGGACGCCCCCGCCGATGTTGAACCCCGACAGCTTGCCGCTACCGCTGCGTGACAGGTCGTAGTTGACGAAGCTCGACGCGCTCCACTTGGATATGCCGAGCGGCTTGGTGCCGGTGACGCCGCTCAGCTGATCGCCGGTACCGACGACCGGCGTACCTCTCGTAACTTCGGGGACGGTATAGGTGCCCGCGACCGTGACGGTCAGGCCCGGCGTGATCTCCCCTCGCCCATCGAGTTCGATGCCGCGCACCGCGACCTCGCCGATCTGGATCGAAAAGTTCGGGTTGGCGGGATCGGTGGTCGGTACGTTCTGGCGACGCAGGTCGAACGCGGAGAGCGTGAAGAGCGCGCTGGTGCCGCGCGGCTGGTATTTCAGGCCTGCTTCGTACTGGCGGCCGGTGACGGGCACGAACGACGCGCCATCGAAGCCGGTGCCGGTCTGCGGCTCGAAGCTTTCCGAATAGC
This sequence comes from Sphingomonas faeni, assembly GCF_040407495.1. Lineage (GTDB taxonomy): Bacteria > Pseudomonadota > Alphaproteobacteria > Sphingomonadales > Sphingomonadaceae > Sphingomonas > Sphingomonas faeni_D. The sequence goes on from NZ_JAPZPP010000004.1 coordinate 269,023, forward strand.
TGACGAACGGCGCGAGACCGAACTTGGTCTCGTACAGCGCGCCGAGGCGGCCGGTGAACGCGGTCTGGTGAAGCCGCGTCACGCCGCTCGCCGCCCCTGCCGCGGCGTTGCGGTTCACCGTCGTCTGGTCGTACCAGTCGTAGCGGCCGCTCGCGATCAGCTGCAGCCCGCCGATCGCGATCTGGTCCTGCACATAGGCGCCGACCTGGTCGATCTTGCGGAAACTGCGCGTCTGCGTGAGCGGGAAGTTCGGCTGCACACCGCCATAGACGGGCGCGAACAGGTTCAGGTTCGGGATGCTGGTCGCCGGATTGGTGGTGACGCCAGTGTTGAACTGCTGGTCGTTGTTACCCTGGTTGTTCTGCCAGTCGACGCCCGCGAGCAGCGTGTGCTGCAACGGCCCGGTCGCGAACTTGGCAGTCGCGTGGTTGTCGATCGTGATCGTCCGGAACGACTCGTCCGACCCGCCGCCGCCGCGCACGATCGTCGAGAAATCGGTGTTGCGATTGGCGCCCGTGCCGGTCGTGGCGAACGCCGAAAGATAGATCTGGCGATAGTGGAGGTCGACGTCGAGGTAGCGCGCGCTGGTCGCCCAGCTGAGCTTGTCGTTGAAGTCGTGGCGAAACAGCAGGATGGCCGATTTCTGCTTGCGATCGAATGCCTCGTACGCCGGTTCGCTCACGTTGAAGTCGGTTGCGAACTGGCCAAGCGGATTGGCAAGCGCCGAGCCATAGACCGGCACGCCGCTGTACGACGCCGACTCGGGATCGCGCTGGTAATTGAGGATCAGCGTCACGCTGGTCGCTTCATCGGGCGCGAAGGTCAGCATCGGCCGTGCATAATAGCGCCGGTTGCCGGTCATCGCGACGAACCCGTCCGACCGTTCGGCGCCGGCGATGACGCGGAACAGCCATTTGTGATCCTTGTCGAGCGGCTGGTTCACGTCGATCGCCGACCGCAACAGGTCGAAATTGCCGCCTGCCAGCTCGATGCGCCCACCGGACTCCGCATACGGGACCTTGCTGGTGAGATTGACCAACCCGCCTGGCGTCGAGTTGCCATAGAGGACCGACGCTGGGCCCTTGATCACGTCGACTCGCTCGACGAGGTGGAAGTCGATCTGCGGCGTGGAATAGACGCCGCCGAGCAGCCGCATCCCGTCCATATACTGGCCGGGCGCGAACCCGCGGACGTAGAGCTGGTCGTAGCGGGTTGCGACATTGCCGCGCTGGTTAGGTGAGACGCCCGCGACATAGCCGAGCGCTTGGTTGATCGACAGCGCGTTGCGAAGCGTCAGCTCCTTCTCGTCGATGCTGGTGATCACTTGCGGCGTGCGGATCAGCGGCGTCTCGGTCTTGGTGCCGGTGCTGCCGGTCTTGCGGATGCGTTCGCCGCTGACGACGATCTCGTCGCTACGCGTCTGCGTATCGTCGTCCTTCAGCGCGAGGTCGATCGCGTCAACGACTGCCGAGGCCGGCACATGCTCGCCTGCGAATGCCGGCACCGCGATGCTGCCCAACGCCGTTCCCAACAGCATCCCGACCGAGAAACGTCCCCGCATAAGCGATACCCACTTTGATATTGATAATGACTCGCAAAGCCCGCTAAAGGCGGTTTGGAAGCACGGCAAGGAAAAATGACAAAATGTTCATGCACGGCCGGATCCTGAAAGCCGGCCCTTTTCCGTCGGGTCGAAGAGTGCGTCCGCTCGTCTGGAGCATGGCGCTCCAAAGCCTTACGGCACTGGTCGGCGGCTATATCGCGGCGGCTGTGCTGGCGACCCTGCTCGCCCGTCTACTGCCCATCGCGCGGGTCGAAGCGACGAGCTGGGGCATGATCCTGTCGTTCCCGATCTATGGCGGCATTGCCTTGTGGTGTTTCCACGAACACCGGCTTTTGCGGGTAGCGGCCGGGGTGTGGGGTATCGCGATCGTCGGCGGCGGATTGCTCTGGCTGCTTGGCGTTCGTCCATGACTTCGGCGGTCGGAACCACCTTGCGCCAGAGCATGGCGTGGATTCACGGCTGGTTGGGCCTGCTGGCGGGATGGATCCTGTTCGCGATGTTCCTGACCGGGACGGCGAGCTATTTCCGGCCGGAGATCACGCAGTGGATGCAGCCTGAGTTCCGCGCGACGCCCGTCTCGACCGCACACGCCGCGCAGACTGCGATAACGCACCTGCAACGCGTCGGAGCGGACGACATCCAATGGTATATCTATCTTCCGGATGCCCGCACCGCGGTCACGCGAGTCTTCGAACTGCGCAAGCCTGACCCCAAGGCCGCCAAGCGTCGCGCGCCGGAGGTCGTGCTCGATCCCGCGACCGGTGACGACGTGCACGCCCGCGAGACGCGCGGCGGCGAGCATTTTTATCGCTTCCATTTCCAACTACAATTGCCGCATCCCTGGGGACGCTGGCTCGCCGGGCTGTGCGCGATGTTCATGCTCGGCGCGATCGTGTCGGGCGTGATCACGCACAAGCGGATCTTCGCCGACTTCTTCACGCTGCGCTGGAACAAGGGGCAGCGGAGCTGGCTCGACGCGCACAACGTCTCGGCGGTGCTGGCGCTGCCGTACCACGCGATGATCACCTATACCGGGCTCATCACGCTGGTGGCGATGTACATGCCGTGGCCGGTCGTCGCGAACTACGCGAAACCCACCGATTTTGCGCAGGCGGCATTCGGCACGCCGACCGAGCGCGCGGCGACGGGCGTGCCCGCACCGCTGGTCGCGATCGGCCCGCTGGTCGCGGATGCGGAGCGACGCTTCGGTGCGTCCGTCGCGACCCTAGTGGTGCGCAACCCGAACGACGCCGCGAGCACCGTCACGCTGTACCGCCATGCGAGCGCCTCACTCAATGGACGCGGACCGTCGGTCACCTATGCGGGCCGCGACGGACGGTTCCTGGAGGGGGCCGACGATGTGGGGCCAGCCCTCGCCACCGCGGGCGTGATGCTCGGGCTGCACGTCGCGCAGTTCGCGGGACCTGCTTTGCGCTGGGCGTATTTCGTGCTGGGGCTGACCGGCGCGGCGATGGTCGGGACCGGGCTGCTGCTGTGGACCGCCAAGCGCCGCAAGCCGGGCGCGGTGCCGTTCTTCGGACTGAAGCTGGTCGAGCGGCTGAACATCGGCGTCATCGCCGGCCTGCCAATCGGGATGGCCGCCTATCTGCTCGCCAACCGCCTGATCCCCGCCGATGCCGCGAACCGCGCCGATACCGAAGTTGCGACGATGTTCTGGGTATGGGGCGGCGTTGCGCTCCTGCAATTGCTGCGACCGGCGCGCCGGGCTTGGACCGAAGGCTTCGCGATCGGCGCGCTCGCGTTCGCGGCGATCCCGGTGGTCGATACGCTCACCACATCGCGCGGACTACCGGGATCGATGCTGTCGGGCGATACGCTGTTCGCAGCTTTCGACTTCGCCATGCTGGCGGTCGCCGCGCTGCTCGCGCTCGGCGCATGGCGCTCCGCCCGGAGCAAACCCGTCGCAAAGATCCGCAAAACACTCTCGGAGACCGTTCATGCTTGAAGCTACGATACTGTGCTTCTTCGGCTGGCTGCTGCTGGCGGCGACCGCGTTCAAATATCGCCGCGACCTCGGTATCGTTGCGCCGTCCGCGATCCGCGCGTTGCGAGTTGTTGCGGCGCTCGTGCTCGCGGTGGCGCTGTTCCACTGTGGCGCACCCCTGACCGGCGAGCGGTTCGTGCGGTTCCTAGGCGCAGCGTCGATCGCTGGCGTCGCGCTGGTGATGCTGCTGTCGTTTAAGCCAGTCCAGACGATGCAGCCGGTCCGAATCGCGCTGAAGGCCGTACGGCCACGGCGCTGATATACGGTTCGGAACGCGCGCGATCCGCTGACGTTTCAGGAGGATAGCGTCCCATCGGCGCATTCTCCGTGAAGGACATATCGTGCGCCGAACCACAATCTCCGCTCGCCTCTGCACGATCGCCTTCGCGGCATCGGCCCTCACCGCCGGATCCGCTACCGCGCAGACGATCGCGCTGACCGGTGTCCGGTTGATCGACGGGCGCGGTGGCGCTCCGGTGGAAGACGCCACGATCGTGATCGAGAACGGACAGATCGTCGCGGCAGGCAAGGTCGCGGTGCCGGCAGGCGCGGAACGGCGCGACTATCGAGGGCGGACCGTGATGCCCGGCCTCGTCTCGGACCACAGCCATGTGGGCCAGGTGAGCGGCACAGAGACGGGCGCAAAGAACTATACGCGCGCCAACATCGTCGCACAGCTCGCCCAGTATCGCCGCTACGGCGTGACGACAGTGACGGCGCTCGGCAATAACGGCCCAGCCTTCGTCGGGATACGCGCCGACGCGCATGCCGGACGGATCGACGGCGCGGACCTGTTCGGCGTGATGCAGGGGATCGGCGTTCCCAACGGCGCGCCACCGCAAGCGATGCTAAAGGTCGGGGCCGACCAGCTCTTCCGACCCTCGACGCCCGACGAAGCGCGCAAGGCGGTGGCGATGATGGCGGCCGAGAAGACCGATCTCGTAAAGCTGTGGCTCGACGATTTCGGCGGCAGCGTACCGGTCAAGATGAGCCCGGCCATCTACCGTGCGGTGATCGCCGAAGCACATGCGCGCGGGTTGCGCGTGGCTGCGCACATCCACGACCTTGAGGATGCGGAAGCGATCGTCGCGGCGGGCGCGGATATCATCGCGCACGGTATCCGCGACCAACCGGTGCCGCCCGCATTCGCCGCGACGCTGAAGGCCAAGGGCATCTGGTACATTCCGACACTCCAACTCGACGAGGCGACGTTTGCCTGGGCGGATCGTGCTTCGTGGACGCAGACGCCCTTCGCGCGGGCTGCGTTGTCGCCTGCGCTCGCGCGCCAGATCGACGATCCGGCATGGCGCGCCAAGGTGCTCGCCGATCCCAAGACGGCCGACGCGCGGAAATCGCTCGCGATGAACCTGCGCAACCTGAAGACGCTGTACGATGCCGGTGTGAAGATCGGGTTCGGCACCGACAGCGGCGCGAGCGCGGTGCGCGTGCCGGGGATCGCCGAACACCGCGAACTCGCGCTCATGGTGCAGGCCGGACTGACGCCGGTACAGGCCGTACGCGTCGCAACGTCTGAGGGAGCCGCTCTGCTGGCGCTTCGCGACCGTGGTATCCTTGCTCCGGGGATGCGGGCGGACCTGATCGTGATCGACGGAAATCCAGTTCGATCGATCGGTGATGCGGACAAGATCGTCGAGACCTGGGTCGCCGGGAAGCGCGCTCCGTTTTAACCGCTGACAGACTCGTTTCGGCCCGCGTAAAGACGTTCGGTATGAGACAGTTACATCGGATCGCGGGAACGGAAGCGACGCGTTGAGGTTCTAAGCGGCGAGTGGGGGCACTCGAAACAGGATACCGCATCACATGGCCATTCGTTCGTCGCGCATTTTGCTGATGGTTGCTACCGCTGCTCTCGTCACAACCTCAGGCATCGCGCTGTCGAGCGAAGCGACGGCGCAGTCCGCACGCTCGGCCGATGCGTTACCGCCGCCGGTAGCGCCGGTCGCCTCGACGGAGCCTGCCAAAGCCGCGCCGGACATGCAGACCGTGCTCGATCAACTGGCGGCACTGGGCGGCAAACCGATAGAGACGCTGACGCCAGCGGTGGCGCGGACGCAGCCGTCGCCTGCCGATGCCGTCAAGCAGGTCATGATCAAGCATGGTCTGACGGCAACGCCGGATGCGACGGTGACGACGCGTGATATGTCCTATGGCAATGACGCCAGCCAGTTCGCGCGAATCTACAAGCCCGCGTCGCTGGCGAATGCGAAGAACCTGCCGGTGGTCGTATATTATCACGGCGGTGGCTGGGTAATCGCGACGGTCGACACCTATGACGCGGCACCACGTTTGCTCGCCAAACAGCTTGGTGCGATCGTCGTCTCGGTCGAGTATCGCCATGCACCGGAATTCAAGTTCCCGGCACAGCATGACGACGCAGCCGCCGCATATCGCTGGACGCTGCAGAACGCGGCAAGCTGGGGTGGCGATCCACGCAAGATCGCGGTCGCAGGCGAGAGCGCCGGTGGCAATCTGGCGGTCGCGACGGCCATCTACGCGCGCGACAATCGGCTGACCACGCCGCTGCACATCGTGTCGGTCTACCCGATCGCGAACAGCAGCATGACGCTGCCGTCGCGGATGGACTCGGCCAACGCAAAGCCGCTGAATGCCGCGATGCTGAAGTGGTTCGGCTATTACTACCAGACCACGCCCGCCGATGCGCAGGATCCCCGGCTGAACCTAGTGAAGGCGAACCTGCGCGGCCTGCCGCCGACGACGATCATCAACGCGCAGATCGATCCGCTGCGTTCCGATGGCGAGACGCTGGCGGCCGCAATGCGCACGGCCGGCGACAAGGTCGAGCAGCGCACCTTCCCAGGTGTCACGCATGAATTCTTTGGCATGGGCATGGTCGTACGCGGTGCGCAGGACGCCAACACGCTTGCGATCGCGCGGCTGAAGGCGGCGTTTGCGGCTAAGCCTAAGCGGTAATCACGAAACATCGGGGCGGTCTTGGCCGCCCCGATATGATGCCGATGGAGTTACCGTTCCCGCGTCGCCGCAAAGCGGATCTTGGCATAGCGCTCGGCGATGTAGTTCACTTCCCAGGCACTCTTGGCGAGGAAGACGGGGTTGCCGTCGCGGTCCTTGGCCATTGCGCCGCGGTTGATCTCGGCGAAGGTTTTCAGCTCAAGCGGGTCTTCCGCCGAGATCCAGCGCGCGGTCTCGTAGGGGGCGGGTTCGAGCCCGGCGGCGACCTTGTATTCCGCGTCGAGGCGCGACAGCAGCACTTCGAGCTGTAGTTGCCCGACCACGCCGATGATCCAGTTCGAGCCGATGTCGGGATAGAACACTTGCGTGACCCCCTCCTCGGCCATGTCGTCCAGAGCTTTGCGCAACTGCTTGGTCTTGGTGAAGTCCTTGAGCACGACGCGGCGCAGGATTTCGGGGGCGAAGTTGGGCAGGCCGGTGAAGCGGATCGCCGCCTTCTCGCTGAGCGTGTCGCCGACCCGGAGCGTGCCGTGGTTGGGAATGCCGATGATGTCGCCGGGGAAGGCCTCGTCCGCCAGCTCGCGGTTCTGCGCGAAGAACAGGATCGGTGAGTGGACCGCGATCGGCTTGCCGTGACCTGTCGGCGTGAGCTTCATGCCGCGCTTGAACACGCCCGAGCACAGCCGCATGAACGCGATCCGGTCGCGGTGATTGGGGTCCATGTTCGCCTGCACCTTGAACACGAAGCCGGTGACTTCGGGCTCGTCGGGCGAGATGGGGGCGGGCTCGGCCGGCTGCGCGCGGGGTGGCGGGGCGTAGTCGGCGAGAGCGGCGATCAGTTCGGCAACGCCAAAGTCCTTCAGCGCCGAGCCGAAATAGACCGGCGTCAGATTGCCCGCGCGATAGGCCTCGGGGTCGAAGCTCGAATAGCCGCCCTGCGCGAGTTCGGCCTCGTCGTTCAGGCGGACCATCGCTTCGGGACTGAGGATCTTCGCGAGCTCGGGATCGTCGATGCCGGTGAACGGGATCGCCTTGCCCATGAATTCGCGGCTGTCGCCTTCGGGGCGGCTCAGTGTGTTCGCGTAGAGATCGTAGACGCCCTCGAACTCGCCGCCCATGCCGACCGGCCAGCTCATCGGGCAGACGTCGAGCTGGAGCATCTCGGCCACCTCGTCGAGCAGCGAGAACGGATCGCGGCCCTCGCGGTCGACCTTGTTGACGAAGGTGATGATCGGCACGTTGCGCAGGCGGCAGACCTCGAACAGTTTCCGCGTCTGCGGTTCGATGCCCTTGGCGGCGTCGATCACCATGACCGCCGAGTCGACCGCGGTCAGCGTGCGGTAGGTGTCCTCGGAGAAGTCCTCGTGGCCCGGCGTGTCGAGCAGGTTGAAGGTGATTCCCTGGCGCTCGAACGTCATCACCGAGGACGTCACCGAGATCCCGCGCTGCTGCTCGATCTTCATCCAGTCGGAGCGGGCGCGGCGGGTCTGGCCGCGCGCCTTCACTTCGCCGGCGAGATGGATCGCGCCGCCGAAATACAGCAGCTTCTCGGTCAGCGTGGTCTTGCCGGCGTCGGGATGCGAGATGATCGCGAAGGTGCGGCGGGGGAATTGAGTCATGATACGGGTCCGGTGCGCCGAGTCTGGGCTCGGAAGGTAAGGAAGTTCAGGCTACGTGCCGCGCGCAATCCCCTTCCCGCGCAGGACGCGGCGGGATCGGGAGGAGGCGGCATGCAGCGATCATCGCGTGCTATTGGCAGATGCGGGGCGTGTAGGACAGAGGGGAGCCATTGGTCATCCCCTCGAGTTGGGACCGATGTTCGATCCTCCCCCGCCAGGGGGAGGTGGCGCGAAGCGTCGGAGGGGGAGGACACGGAACGGCTGTGGTCGCTTTCCTCCCCCTCCGTCTGGCAAGCGCCAGCCACCTCCCCCTGGCGGGGGAGGATCGCAGAGGTCCGATGCAGTTGATTCAAATGGTGGTAGTCACCAGCGTCACGCTCATTTCGATGCGCTTCGTACCGCCAGCGGGGATCTCGAACACGCCGGGTTTGTCACGATAATCGCCGGTATAACCTTCGGGGTCGGCGATCCCGTGCCACGGCTCGACGCAGACATAGGCCGCACCGGGCTTGGTCCAGATGCCGAGCTTGGGCGTGTCGGGGAAGGCGATCCGCAACTGCGGGCCGGTCGTGGCGCCGTAGGCGACAGCGTCGGAATGGATCGGGTCCCAGACCAGCGCATCCTTGGCGAACAGCTCGTCGCGCAGGGCGATGACGCGGTCCTCGACCGGCGAGGGGCGCTCGTCGACGGCGATCTGGCCGTCGGGGCTGATCGCCTTGAGCCTGCCGGGTTCGTCCGCGTCGAACGTGATGCGGTGGTCTGCGCGGGGCTCGCCGTACGGCAGCGGCCAGGCGAAGGCGGGGTGGAAGCCGAAGCTTGCCGGCATCGCCGCGTCGGTGCGGTTGTGGATGTGCGCCTCGAGCGTCAGCGTCGCGCCGTCCAACGTGAAGACGATGTCGAGTGCGAACGCGAACGGGTAGGCCTTCCGGGTTTCCTCGCTGTCGGTGAGGCGGAAGGTGGCGGAGGTTTCCGACTGCGCGACGACGTCGAACGTCGAATGACGCGCGAAACCGTGCTTCTGCATCGGGTAGGCCTGGCCGTCGAGGCGGATGACGCCTTCGTTGACGACACCGACGACGGGGAAGAGGATCGGCGCGTGACCGGTCCAGAAGGCCGGGTCGGCGTTGGTCATCAGTTCGCGGCCGTCGGCGTCGTGGAGGTGGGTGAGCTCGGCACCGTGCGGGTTGATCTGCGCAGTGAGGTGGTCGTTGGCGATCGTGATCAGGTCGGTCATGGGATTCCTTCCGTGAGCCTCAAACGCACGAGGCTTTAAAACGCTCACCATGCCATCCGCGCACCACCCCGGCGAAGGCTGGAGCCCAATTGGGAAACGTCGCGAACTGCGCGCATCGGTCCGTTACATTGGCCTTGCCACTTGGGCCCCGGCCTTCGCTGGGGGGGGGCTAAGGTGCATGGAGCGTGCCCTCACCCTCGCCGCCTTCGGCGTCTCTCCCTCTCCCCTCCGGGGAGAGGGAAGGGGCCCGCGACCGCTTGGTCGTGGGAAGGGTGAGGGCATGTTCAGACGCGCAGGCTCGCGCCCTGTTTTGCGGCGGCCGCTACCACCTTGTCGGCGATCGCCTTGATCTCTTCGTCGGTGAAGCTCTTGGCGGTCGGTTGCAGGACGATCTCGACCGCGACCGACTTGTGCCCCTCTTCCACCCCTGCCCCGGTGAACACGTCGAACACGCGCACCGAGACGATCGCGACCTTGTCTGCGCCCTTGACCGCGCGAACCAGCGTGTCGGTGGCGAGCGCCGCCGGCACGAGGAAGGCGAAGTCGCGGCGGACGGCTTGCAGCGCCGGCGGCGTGTAGGCCGGACGCGCGAAGCCAGACGCACGCTTGGGCGGGATCGCGTCGAGGTAGACTTCTACCGCGGCGACCGCGCCGTCGAGGTCGAACGCCTTCAGCACCGACGGATGGAGCATGCCGAAGCTCGCCAGCACCGTCTTCGGCCCGAGGCGAAGCGTGCCCGACTGGCCGGGGTGCCATGCGTCGCCGGCTTCACCCATCACTTGCAGGTTGTCGACCGGCGCACCCGAGGCCGCGAGAAGCGCCAAGGCTTCGGCCTTCGCGTCATACGCGTCGAAGGTCGCAGCTTTTCCATCGCGCCAACCGCGGGGGCGGCGGTCGCCGGCGAGGACTACGCCGAGAGTCGCGCGCTCGGCTTCGGCGAGGTAGCGGCGGCCGATCTCGAACAGGCGGACGCTCTGTGCCCCGCGCTTGAGGTTGCGGCCGGTCGCTGCGAGCAGGCCGGGGAGCAGCGACGGGCGCATGACTTTCAGGTCTTCGCTGATCGGGTTGGCGAGCGTCCAGGCACCGCCGCCGAAGGGGGCTGCTTCGGCTTCGGAGAGGAAGCTCCACGTTACCGCCTCGTCGAGCCCTCGGGCGGCGGCGGCGCGGCGCGCGCGACGTTCGAGCTTCTGCTCGGGCGTGGCGGTCGGCTTGGCGACGCCGGGCATGCGGGGAAGCGGCGTCGAGGGGATATTGTCGATGCCCTCGATGCGGACGACTTCCTCGACAAGGTCGGCGGGGCCGTCGACGTCGCGCCGCCAGCTCGGGATCGTGACCGGCCATTTGCCCTCGATCGTCGAGAACAGCGCGTCGCTGAACGCGTCGGCCGACTTGATCGCGCCGATCGTGAAGCCGAGCGACAACAATGTCCGCGCCTGGCGTTCGGGGGCGACGTGGAGGCCACCGAGGTCCGCGCTCAAGCGCGGATCGTAGTGGATCACGCGCGGTTCGAGCGGGGGTTCGCCCGAGCGGGTGACGTCGCTGGCAGTGCCGCCGCAGATGTGGAGCACGAGCGCGGTGGCGATCGCTAGGCCGTCCTCGAGGAAGGCCGGGTCGACGCCGCGTTCGAAGCGGCTCCGCGCGTCGGAGGTGAGCGTCAGCTTCTGCCCGGTGCGCGCGATGTGGTCGGGATCGAAATAGGCGCATTCGATCAGCACGTCGGTGGTGTCGGCCGAGACGCCCGAATGTTCGCCGCCCATGATGCCGCCGATATCGTGCACAGCGGTGTCGTCGGCGATGACGGTCATGGTTGCGTCGAGCGTGTAGGTCTTGCCGTTGAGCGCGACGACCTGCTCGCCGTCCTTGGCCTTCCGCGCGACGAGGCCGCCGGAGAGCTTCGCGCGGTCGTAGACGTGCAACGGGCGGCCGAGGTCGATCATCAGATAGTTGGTGATGTCGACGAGCGCGGAGATCGGCTTCTGGCCGATCGCGAGCAGGCCGCGGCGCATCCACTCGGGGGAGTCGCCGTTGGTCACGCCGGTGACGGTCTGGGCGAAGAACGCGGGGCAGCCAGCGGTGTCGTCGGCGCGGACGTCCGGGCCTGCGCCCTCGCTCTTGAACGCGTCGAACGTCAGCGGTGTAAGCGTGCCGAGGCCGGCGGCGGCGAGGTCTCGCGCGATGCCGCGGACGCCCATGCAGTCCTGGCGGTTGGGTGTGATCGCGACGTCGATGACCGGGTCGGTCAGGCCGGCATAGTCCGGGTACGGCGTGCCGATCGGGGCGTCCGCGGGCAGTTCGATGATGCCGTCGTGATCCTCGCCGAGTTCCAGCTCGCGCGTCGAGCACATCATGCCGTTGGATTCGACGCCGCGAATGCTGGCGAGCTTCAGCGTGAAGTCGAGGCCGGGGACGTAGGCACCCGGCGCGCCGAACACGCCGACCAGGCCGGCGCGCGCGTTGGGGGCGCCGCAGACGACTTGCAGCGGGCCGTTACCGGCGTCGACCGACAGGATCTGGAGCTTGTCCGCTTGCGGATGGCGTTCGGCGCTGAGCACCTTGGCGATCTTGAACGCGGCGAGCTTCTCGCCGGGGTTCTCGACGCCTTCGACTTCGAGGCCGATGCGGGTCAGCGCCTCGACGATCTGGTCGAGGGTCGCAGTGGTTTCGAGGTGCTGCTTGAGCCAGCTAAGGGTGAACTTCATGCGCCGACTCCGCCGGACAAGGTGGGGACGTCGAGGCTCGAAAAGCCGTAATGCCTGAGCCAGCGGATATCGCCGTCGAAGAACGGGCGGAGGTCGTCCATGCCGTATTTGAGCATGGCGAGGCGGTCGATCCCGCAACCGAACGCGAACCCCTGCCATTCGTCGGGGTCGAGCCCGCACGCTTCGATGACTTTGCGGTGGACCATGCCCGATCCGAGGATCTCGAGCCAGCCATCGGGTTCGGCGCCGCCGACGACGCGCTTGCCCTTCACCAGCGTGTAGCCGACGTCGATCTCGACCGAAGGCTCGGTGAACGGGAAGTAGCTGGGGCGCAGGCGAAGGACGATGTCGTTACGCTCGAAGAACGCCTTCACGAACGTCTCGAGCGTCCACTTCAGATGGCCGAGCGTGATGCCCTTGTCGATCACGAGGCCCTCGACCTGGTGGAACATCGGCGTGTGCGTGGCGTCGGAGTCCGAGCGGTAGGTGCGGCCGGGGGCGATGATGCGGATCGGCGGCTTCTGTGACAACATCGTGCGGATCTGGACCGGCGACGTGTGCGTGCGGAGGAGCGAAAAGGTCGTCTTCTCGTCGGCGGTGCCGGCGGTCTTCGCGTCGATCCCCTGCTGGAGGTAAAAGGTATCGTGCATCGCGCGCGCGGGGTGCGTCTCGGGGATGTTGAGCGCGGTGAAATTATGCCAGTCGGTCTCGATCTCGGGACCGGTCGCGACCGCGAAGCCCAGGTCGGCGAAGATTTCGGCGAGTTCGTCCATGACCTGGCTGACCGGGTGGATCGTGCCGGCGGGCGTCGCGTCCGCAGGGAGCGTCATGTCGAGCGTTTCGCTGGCGAGGCGCGCGTCGAGTGCGGCGCGTTCGAGCGTGGCCTTGCGCTCGGCGATGCCGTTGGCGACGGCTTCGCGGAGGCCCTGGATCTGCGGGCCCTGCACGAGGCGTTCTTCCGGAGTCATCTTGCCGAGCGTCTTCAGCAGCGCGGTGATCGTGCCCTGCTTGCCGAGCGCCTCGACCCGGCACGCGTCGAGCGCGTCGAGGCCGGATGCGGCAGCGATCGCCGTCAGCATGTGGTCGCGCATCTGGTTCAGGTCTTCGGTCACGTTTTCGCCATCCTAACTTCGTTCGTCATCCCCGTGCTCATGGGGCTGCTGGAGCGGAGGAAATCCGAGACCGATCGCCAGATCGTCCCAATCGAGATTGCCCTCTTCGATCAGCCGCAGCTTCCAGTCGCGGTTCCACTTCTTCAGCTGCTTCTCGCGCGTGATCGCCGCTTCCATCGTATCGGCGATTTCGTAGTGCACCAGCCGATGGATGCCGTAGCGGGAGGTGAAGCCCTTGATCAAGCCTTCGCGGTGCTGGTGGATGCGACCGAGCAGGTTCGACGTTACGCCGATATAGAGCGTGCCGTGCCGACCGCTGGCGAGGATGTAGACGCAGGGCTGCCAGTCCATCCGCTATCCTCACCCGCCATTCCCGGCTTAGTCATCCCCGCGGATGCGGGGACCCATACTGGCTGACGTTTGGGGTAATCACAACGGTTCGGAGTTTATGGGTTCCCGCCTTCGCGGGAATGACGGTTTGGGGGCGCGCAGTGCTCCGCCCCAAACGCAGAAAGGACGCCGGTGGTCTCCCACCGACGCCCTTCCGAAACTCACCTCGGTCGCGGATTACGCGGCCTGGGGGAGAGCCGCCTTCACCTGGGCGACGATAGCGCTGAATGCAGCGCCCTCGTGCATGGCGATGTCGGCCAGGACCTTCCGGTCGAGTTCGATCCCTGCAAGCTTCACGCCGTGCATGAACTGCGAATACGTCAGACCCTCGGCGCGGACGCCGGCGTTGATGCGCTGGATCCAGAGGCCACGGAACGTGCGCTTCTTAACCTTGCGGTCGCGGTAAGCGTACTGTCCGGCCTTCTCGACGGCCTGACGGGCGATGCGGATGGTGTTCTTGCGACGGCCATAATAGCCCTTCGCCTGAACCAAAATACGCTTGTGCTTGGCGCGGGTGGTAACACCCCGTTTTACGCGTGCCATTGTCTAATTCCTTCTCAGCTCAACGCAGGCCGTAAGGCGCCCAGGCCTTCACTGCTGCGGTATCGGCCTTCGACAGCAGCTTGGTGCCGCGGTTCTGACGGATGTACTTGCCGTTGTGATGCGCCAGACGGTGACGCTTGCCGGCGACGCCGTGCTTGAGTAGGCCGGTGGCGGTGAGCTTGAAGCGTTTCTTGACGCCGCTCTTGGTCTTCAGCTTGGGCATTTTTATCCTTTCGGTTACGAAGGAGGACGCTGAAATCGCCGCGGCAGCCCACACTGGCCGGGCGATTCGTAGAACGCGTTCCCTTCGAGGAAGCGGGCCGCATAGACGCATTAATGCGGCATATCAACCGTTGTGGAACTGACGCGCGCGTCGTGCGATAGGCCAAGCATGGACGACAGCCCGACGCAGCCGATCGAGACCCCTCCCCCGGCCCCTGCGCCGGTCGATGCGCAAAAACGTCGCAAGCGGCGGATACTGCGGAACATCCTGCTCGGGATCGTCGCGGTCATCGTCGCGATCTGGCTGGTGCTGTACATCACCAAGGGGCGCTTTCTGAAGCATCCGTTCGAGCGCGTCGTCGGGTCGCTCACGCACCGAACGCTGACCGTGCGCGGCGATTTCCAGCTCTATTTCGCGCCGTTCCGCATCAAGCTGTACGCGGAGAACTTCACGCTCTCGAACCCCGACTGGGCGAGCAAGCCCAATCTGTTCCAGGCGGACAAACTCGACACGCGGATCGCGCCGCTGTCGCTGCTCTTCGGCAAGCGGCGGCTGTACTGGCTCGATCTGGTCAACGGCGCGGTCGACCTGGAATGGAATGCCGCACACTCGGCGAACACCTGGACGTTCAGCGAGAAGAAGGGCGGCAAGCCGCTCGAGTTCCCGCGGATCGACGTCGCCACGGTGACCGGCACGACGGTGCGGTATCTCGATCCGCGGATGCGCGTGCTGGCGGACCTCAAGGTCGCCGACATCCGCTCGGTCGATGCGACGATCGGGCGCGCGGTCGGGCTGACGGGCAAGGGGCGCCTGCGCGAGACGCCGTTCACGGTGACGGCGCAGTTGCTGTCACCCGATGCAACCGCCAATCGCGGGCAGAACAAGCTGGTCGCGCGGGCGCGGGCGGGGGGGAACATCATCGACGTCGCAGGCACGCTGCCGAGCATCGCCGATGTCGAGAACGTGCCGCTCGCCGTCACTGCTCGCGGCGCAAACCTGTCGACGCTGCTGGGCGTGATCGACGTCGCGATCCCGAACACGCGGACCTACAAACTGCGCGCGCAGCTGATCAAGCAGGGCGACGAATACGCCTTCACGCATCTGCGCGGTGTGGCCGGCAATACCGATCTCGCGGGCAAGCTGACGATCGTCAACGGCGAGCGCATCCACCTCGATTCGGTGCTCACCACCAAAAGCCTCGACATCATCGATGCCGCGCCGTTCATCGGTTTCAATCCCGACATCGTCGAATCGAAGGGGGCTGTCGCGGCGGCAGCGGCGACGGGCGCCGCACCCCAGCGTCTATTGCCTGACGGGAACCTGCCGGTCGCGACGATGCAGATCTTCGATGCCGACCTGAAATGGACGATCGGCACGGTGAAGTCGCGCAACCTGCCGATCTCCAACGTCGACCTGACGCTTGATTTGGAACGCGGGCGCCTCGCGCTGTCGCCGCTGACCTTCTCGATGGCGCGCGGCAACGTCGCATCGGACAACATCTTCGATACGCGCGCGCGGCCGAGCGCGGTGTCCTACGATATTCGCCTTGCGCCGACGCCACTGGGTCGGCTGCTCAAGGGCTATGGCGTGACCGAAGCCGGGACGACAGGCACTATCAAGGGTCGGATCAAGCTGGAGGGACGCGGCGATTCGATCCACGATTCATTGGCGTCGTCGCGCGGGAGAATCGCGTTCGTGCTGCCGTCCGGAGCATTGTCGGTGCGCAACGTTCAGTTGGCCGAGCTCGATATCGGCACGTTTGCGCAGCGAATGTTTCAGGGGAAGCTCGACGAGCCGGTGCAGATGAATTGCGGGCTGATCGGCTTCACCGTGCGCGGTGGCGTGGCGGCGGCGGACCCAATTTTGATCGATACGCGCAAGAACGTGATCGTCGGGCGCGGTGGGTTCAGCTTCCGGAATGAGGCGGTGGACCTGGCGTTTCGGGCGGATTCGAAGAAGTTCAGTTTGTTTGCCGGGCAATCGCCGGTTGGGGTCGGCGGCATGTTCGCGGCACCGAAGCTGAACGTGATTTCGAAAGATTTGCTTGCGCGGGTCGGCAGCGGGCTCGGGCTGGCGCTGGTGGCGACGCCGGTCGCTGGGATTCTTGCGTTCGTCGATGTCGGCGATGCGAAGTCTACCGCGTGTGGTCCGGTGCTGGCGGGGGCTAATGCTGCGGCACAGCGGACCACCAAGGGCCAGCCGCGCGATGACGTGGGGCATGGGACGACGGCCAAGGCCGAGGATGGGAAGACGTCGGACGCGGAGAAGAAGGGGCAGCGGAAGAAGTTTCTCGGGATCTTCTGAGGGCGCGGGGCGGGATTTGCTGCCCCGTCCCTACTCCGCGTATCCTTAGGTCAGGCGGGCGCCGGTGCTGATGGTGGGGCGCACGTAGACGGCTGGTGTTGCGTATCCGTGGGTCCCGGCGTCCGCCGGGATGAGGGATTGGGGGGTGATGACGTGGGGGCGTTGCGCTTTGCGATGCCTCCTTCTCCCCGATTCGGGAGGGGAATCTTTCTTAGTGGTCGTGGCCGTCGTGCCCTTCATGGGCATGCCCATCATCCTGCAAGCGGTGCATCGCTTCGAGCACGTCGTCCATTCGCGCGGGGTCGCCGATCGCCAACACGTGCCCCTCGCTGTCCGCCGTCAGCGGGTCGCCGTTCCAGTCGCACATGCGGCCGCCGGCGCCTTCGACTACCGGCACCAAAGCGGCGAAGTCGTAGAGCTTGAGGCCTGACTCACAGACGACGTCGAGATGGCCGCTCGCGAGCAGGCCGTAATTGTAGCAGTCGCCGCCATAGACCGGTCCCTGCCGCGGGTTGCCACCCGAGATCGCCGCAACCAGCGCCAAATAATGCGGGACGTCGATCTCGTCGAACAAATGCGGGCTGGTGGTGGCGATCGTCGAGCCCGCCAGTTCGCGGCAGGTGCGGGTGCGGACCGGGACGCCGTTGAGCGTCGTTGGACGCCCTGCGACACCGACCCAGCGTTCGCGCTGGATCGGCTGGTCGATGATCCCGAGCACCGGCCAGCCATCCTCGACCAAGGCGATCAGCGTGCCGAAGATCGCACGGCCGACGGTAAAGCTGCGCGTGCCATCGATCGGATCGAGCACCCATTTGCGATTGGTGACGCCCGGCTTCTCGCCAAACTCCTCGCCGACGATGCCGTCGCCCGAGCGCTCGGCGTCGAGCAACCGGCGCATCGCTGATTCGGCCTCGCGGTCGGCGCGGGTGACAGGGGACTGGTCGTCCTTGATCTCGACGCCGTGCTCGTGGCGGAAATAGGGTCGGATGACGTGGCCCGCAGCATCCGCGAGGCGGTGCGCGAGATCGATATCGGCTTGAGTTACTGGCATAGTTCCAGCCTATCGAGCGCGAGCGTCACGGGCAATGGACGGATCGATCACGGCGGCGTAGGTCCTTGCGATCTAAACGGAGTATCATCCATGCGCCTTGCCTCGACCCTCGCCGCCGCCGCCCTGCTTGCCGCCACGCCGGCCTTTGCCGCGCTCGCGCCCGGTGCAAAGGCGCCCGACTTCACCACGCGCGGCGCGATCGCCGGCAAGGTGTTCACCGTCCACCTCGCCGAGCAGCTGAAGAAGGGCCCGGTCGTGCTCTACTTCTTCCCGGCGGCGTACACCGGCGGCTGCAACGCCGAGGCGCACGCGTTTGCGGAAGCCATCCCGGCGTTCACCAAGGCCGGCGGCACGGTGATCGGCATGTCCGCCGACAATGTCGAGACGCTCAGCAAGTTCTCGGCCGAGAAGTGCGCGGGCAAGTTCGCGGTCGCGAGCGCCGGACCGGCCGTCGTCAAGGGCTACGACGTCGCGCTCGGCAAGCAGATGGCGGGTCGCGATATCACCAAGCGCACCAGCTACGTCATCGCCAAGGACGGCCGCATCGCGTTCGTCCATGACGACATGAATCCTGCCGAGCATGTCGCGACGACGCTCGCCGCGGTTCAGAAACTGACGGGTAAATAATCGCCCCACCACCAAACCGGCAAATCCCTGCCGGTTTGGTGACTGTATGATAAGGTTTTCGGGTCTATTCTCTTTATGGAGGACGCGGAGGGTAACATGCGGGACGCGCGAGCGGAGATATCGGCTTCAAGGCCAGAGCGGGGCGACTCGCTATTCGATCGAATCGGCCGGTTTCTCGACGCCCAGGGCTTGGGGCCTTATCCCGCACACTATGATTTCGCGTTTGCCATATTGTCGGCGCCCGACCAGCCGCTCGCTCAAACCGTTGCAAGGCTGACCGAAAACGGCGTCCGTCTGACCCGGCGCGACATCGAACGACTCGGCGGGCGCGTCGTCGAGGGCGGTCTGCCGGTTCGCTCGCAGCAGACCAGTTCCGAATCGGATACCGAGATCGATACCGCCGTCGCGCTGGTCGCCGAGACCCGGCAGCAGGTCGACGGGTTCGCGCAGATCATGCGGACGATGCAGGACGAAACGCGTGGCTTCGGCCGCGATCTGGCGCAAAGCGCGGCGGCGATAACCCAGTTGGCGGAACTCGACGAGATCACGCGCATCACGAGCACGATGATCGCGCGCATCCGCGACAGCGAGGTCAGGCTGGCCGAGGCGACCACCGAGGCAGACACGTTGCGCGCCAAGTTGGTCGATGCGCTGGATAGCGCGCGGCGTGACGTGCTGACCGGGCTCCCCAACCGACGCGCGTTCGAGGAGGCGTTTGCCGCGCGCGATCTGGACGCCGGGCCGTATTGCCTCGCGGTATGCGACATCGATCGTTTCAAGCACGTCAACGACGTTCACGGCCACGGTGTCGGGGATCGCGTGCTGACCGCGATCGGACAGGCGATGGCGGCCGAATGTGCGCCGCATCTGGTCGTCCGCCACGGCGGCGAGGAGTTCGCGGTGTTACTCAGCGGACTGAACCTGAGCGAGGCGGCGGACCTGCTCGACTCGGTACGGTCCGTCGTGGCCGCCAAGCGCTTTCGTAACCGCGACACGGACACGTCGTTGGGCGTCGTCACCTTTTCGGCCGGCATCACCGCGATCCACCTCGCCGAGACCGCCGAGACCGCCTTCTCGCGCGCAGATCGGCTGCTGTACACGGCCAAGGCGGCGGGCCGCGATCGGGTCTGCGCCGGCTGAACCCAGAGATTGGCGTGATTCACCGCTGAGATATGGTGCGCTTTACCAACTGCGCAGCGTCGAAATACAAAAGTCGAACGATATCAGAACGTTAACGAACTGGCACGCGCCATGCAGAGCATTCGATACCGGGAGTCGGATGGTCCGACACCCACCAATCGAAGGAAATTCCCATGTCGTTCCGTTTTGAAACCGCCCAGCGTATCGCCCTCTCGTTCGTCGGCGCAGTGTTCTTCGCAGCGATGGCCGTCAGCGCCGCTACCCCGATCATTCCGATCGCTTGATGCCGGCGCCCAATGCCGGCATCCAACCTCATCTCCGGGAAGCCATCATGGGTCGCAGCGTTCTCATCGGTCTCGCCGCCTTTCTCGCCACCATCCTCCTGATCGTCACGCGCGCCAGCGCGATACTGGCCTGAACTCCGACGCCTGAACCGAGGCGAGGTTCAGGCAGGCGCGCCAATCCCGACGGGTCCGTTCGGTGCCTCCTCTTCACGCGAATATGTCCCGATCAGCAGCCCCGCCGCCAGCACATGGCCGGTAATGGCGTCGATCACCGCCGAGCGCCCAGGGGTAGCACCGGCATCCCCTGCCCCCGCACCGATCGCGAACAGCTGGAACGCGTAGCGGTGCTCGCCATGCCCACTGGGTGGATCAGGTGGCAGCCATCCCTCGCGAAGGTACGAGTTGCGCCCGACGTCGCGCCCTGCGACATCGCCCCCTTCAGCAACGAGACCGGTCGCGGCGCCATCCGCAACGATCGCGCCCTCCTCAAGCCGACCAGCGTCGGCCTCGAGGCCCCAGACGATCGCATGGACCAAAGGTTGTGGAGTCGGCGCATCGGCGTCCTCGACGATCAGGACCATGCGCTCCGTCCCGACCGGTGGCTCGCTCCAGACGAGCGGCGGCGATACCCCCTCGCCATCCGCGGTGAACCGTGGCGGCAGGCGCGCCTCATGCGGGAACGCCGGGCTGGTCAGGTCGAGCGTTTCGAAATCCTCACCGAGCTGGACGATCGCCAACTTGTCGGCGCCGGCGCGCAAGCCACTCATCGCATGGCCGAGCCAGGCGGGGATGTGTTCGAGCATGGCTTATCCTTCCGAAGGGCAGGTTTCAGACCGGCGAGCGGGCGCGGCGCCGTCGTACCAGTCGCTTTTCGCGCCCATCCTCGCTGCGTCGTGATAGCAGACCTGGGTCTTGCCGTGCGTGGGATCGACGATCACGGTCCAGTTGTGATCGCCGCAATTATGCTGTTCGCAGCCCCAGGCCGCGACACGCTTGCCGAGCTTGAACACCGGTGTCTCGGGACCGGTGCGGCCGCGGATAGTCTCGCGCAGTTTCGCGTCGCCGACCACCGTGACGAGTCCGGACGCGACATCGGTACGATCGTAGAAGTCGACGCCGCCGACCGCGTCGTGCGGGTATTTGCCGACATACGCGGTGATCGGCGTGGTCTGCGCCTGTCCAGGGATCGGCGTCGGTGCACGCGTCTGCGGCGGGGTGTAGTTGCTCGCGGCGAGCGTGTCGGTCGGATCGTCCTTCTTGCCGCACCCAGTCAGCAGGGGCAGCGCGAGCAGTGCGATCGCCATCATCGTCTTCATGTGCCATCCTCTTCGTTAGTGGATCAACGTATCGACGCATGTCGGGGTTGCGTCGAGCCGATGTGCGACCATTTCGAGCCTATGGATCATGATCTCGACCGCTTCGTCGCCGCGCAGGACGGCGTGTATCTGCATGCGCTCGCCGAACTGCGCGCCGGGGCGAACGCAGTCACTGGATGTGGTTCGTGTTTCCGCAGATCGCCGGGCTCGGGCAGAGCGCGATGGCGCGGACCTATGCGATTGCGGATGCGGGCGAGGCGCGGGCGTATCTGGCGCATCCAGTGCTGAGCGCGCGGTTGATCGAGGCGACTGCGGCGGTAACAGCGGCGCGAGGGTCGGCGGAAGCGATCCTGGGCGGGATCGACGCGGTGAAGCTGCGTTCGTCGATGACGCTGTTCGCGACGGTGGCGGACGATTCGGCGCCGTTCCGCGCGGCGCTGGATCGGTTTTTCGGCGGCGCGGAGGATCCTGCGACCCTCGACCTGCTGGGTCGGAGGCCGAATCGATAAGATGGGGGCATTGCCGGCAACGCGTGTAGGGTAACCGCGGGGCCTTCCGCCCCATGAGGTGCCGTGATGGCGAAGAGCCAGAAGAAATCCAGCAAGGAAGTCCGCAAGCCCAAGGCCGAAAAGGCACCCAAGGCGAACGCGTCCAACCCGACCACCAAGGGCAAGCCCGTCGAGATGACGACGCTGAACTGAGCCGTCGGACCGGGTGTCGCCCGGTGCGATCCTTCACCGGGCAACGACGGGGTCGCCCCCGTTGCTCGGGCCGATCGGCGGGGCGCGGTTGGCGCGAGAGTGAGCGGACCCCCGTCCGCCCAACCTCAGGATCAGGCGGACCGGCTCAGCCGGCCGCGGCGATCTGGCGTAGCGCCTGTTCGAAGACCTCGACCGGTTGACCGCCCGAGATCAGATGCCGGTCGTTGATCACGATCGCCGGCACCGCGTTGATCCCGCGGGCGCGCCAGAGCGCCTCCGCCGCGCGGACCTCGTCGGCATAGCGTCCCGATCGGAGCACCTCGGCGGCGGCGACCGGATCGAGCCCGGCCTGTGTCGCGGCATCGATCAGGACACGGTGATCGCCGGGGTCGGCATTGTCGGTGAAATTCGCGGTGAACAGCGCGTGCTTGAGCGCCGCCTGCCCCCCTTCGATCTGCGCCCAGTGCAACAGGCGGTGCGCGTCGAACGTGTTGTAGATCCGGCTCGCGTCAGTCATCGTCATCGTGAAGCCGAGTTCGCGCGCGCGGTCCACGATCATCGCGCGGTTCGCGGCCGACTGCTCGCGGGTCGAACCGTATTTTTCCGCGATATGCTCGCCGATATTCTGGCCGCCTGCCGGCATCGCCGGATTGAGTTCGAACGGCTGGAAGACGATCTCCGCATCGAGCGCGTCCGCCGCGCGGGCCAGGGCCTCCTCCAACGCGCGCAGGCCGATGATGCACCATGGACAGGCGATGTCCGACACGAAATCGATCTTGAGATGGGCGGTCATGTCAGTCTCCGGCATAAGCCCCCCGCGGTAGATTGCGGCGATCGGATCGGCAACCGCGGGGCTATCGGCTGGCCATGGCGGCGCACGTTCCTACATGCCGTCGATGACGAACCCGACCGCAGACCTTTTTGGCACGCCGATCCTGCCGGGACTCTCGTATCGCGACGCGCTGGTCAGCCGTGACGAGGAGGAAGCGCTGATCGCGCGGATCGACGAACAGCAACTGGCGCCGTTCCAGTTCCAGGGTTGGCTGGGTAAGCGGCTGACCCGATCGTTCGGCTGGCATTATGATTTCGACACGAGCCGGTTTGGCGAGACCGATCCGTTGCCCGACTGGCTGCTACCGATCCGCCAGCGCGCCGCCGTGTTCGCGAAGCTGCCCGAAGATGCCCTCGTCCAGGCACTGCTGATCCGGTACGATCCGGGCGCCGGGATCGGCTGGCATCGCGATCGGCCGGTGTTCGAGCATGTCGTCGGCATTTCGCTCGGTGTGCCGGCGACGATGCGGTTCCGGCGACGCAGGCCGGGTGGTTTCGACCGCGTTGCCGTGCCCTTGCCGTCGCGCTCCGTTTATCATCTCAGCGGCGAGGCGCGGCATGACTGGGAGCACAGCATCGCCGAGATGGACGTGACGCGCTGGTCGATCACCTTCCGCAGCTTCACCGCCAGCGCACGGCAGGACCGGCGCTGACGGTGGCGGTTCAGACGTCGAGGTTGGCGACGTTGAGCGCGTTGTCCTGGATGAACTCGCGGCGAGGTTCGACGACTTCGCCCATCAGCTGAGTGAAGATCTCGTTCGCGCTCTCGGCGTTGACCGCGGTGACGCGGAGCATCGAGCGGACCGACGGGTCGAGCGTGGTTTCCCAGAGCTGTTCGGCGTTCATCTCGCCGAGCCCCTTGTAGCGCTGGATCGCGAGACCTTTCCGACCCGCGGTGAGGATCGCGTCGAGCAGGTGGCTCGGGCGCGAGACCTGCGTCGAGCCGCGTGCGGCGACAGCGGTGACCGAGCCGATCACGCCGGCACCGGCCTCCGCACCTTCCTCGGCCTCGGGTTCTTCGGCCTGCGAGGCCTTGCTGGCCGGGACGAGGTTCGACGTCTGCGCATAGCTCTCAGCATGTTCGCCCGACAGCGCGTGGAGCTTGCGCGCTTCGGCCGACACCAGGAAGCTGGCCTCGATGATGTGGTGATCGGTGACGCCGCGCCATGCGCGCTGGAAGTGGATGCCGCCGTCCTCGGTCAGCACCGCGGTCCAGCGGGCATCGCCGTCATCGAGTTCCAGACGACGGGTGACGATCTCCAGACGCGAGGTGCGGTCCTCGACCGACGCTTCCGGATCGAACACGCCGCCGAGCGCGAGTGCCTCGATCATCCCGGCGTCATAGCGCTTGGGGACGTAGCGCATCAGCGTCCGCATCCGGCGCGCGTGATCGACCAGATCCTTCAGGTCGCGCCCCGAACGGCCGCCGCCGGGACCGTCGAGCACCATCGTGTTGACGCCCGCATCGACCAGATATTCGTCGAGCGCCGCGTCGTCCTTGAGGTACACCTCGGACCGGCCCTTGGTCGCTTTGTAGAGCGGCGGCTGGGCGATGTAGAGGTACCCGCCCTCGATGATCTTGGGCATGTGGCGATAGAACAGCGTCAGCAGCAGCGTACGGATGTGCGCGCCGTCGACGTCTGCGTCGGTCATGATGACGATCTTGTGGTAGCGCAGCTTGTCCGCGTTGAAATCGTCGCGGATGCCGGTGCCCATCGCGGTGATGAGCGTGCCGATCTCGCGGCTCGACAGCATCCGGTCCTCGCGGGCGCGCTCGGTGTTCAGGATCTTGCCGCGCAACGGGAGGATCGCCTGGAAATGGCGATCACGGCCCTGCTTTGCCGAGCCGCCTGCCGAGTCACCCTCGACCAGGAACAACTCGGACTTGGCGGGATCGCGTTCCTGGCAGTCGGCCAGCTTGCCGGGCAGCGAGGCGATATCCATCACGCCCTTGCGACGCGTCAGTTCACGCGCACGCTTGGCAGCTTCGCGAGCGGCGGCGGCGTCGATGATCTTGGCGACGATCGCTTTTCCGTGCGCGGGGTTCTCTTCGAGCCACTCGGCCATCTTGTCTGCCATCAGGCTTTCCAGCGGCTGACGGACTTCGGACGAGACGAGCTTGTCCTTGGTCTGGCTGCTGAACTTCGGATCGGGCAGCTTGACCGAGACGATCGCGGTCAGGCCTTCGCGCATGTCCTCGCCGGTGAGCTGGACCTTTTCCTTCTTCAACAGCCCCGATTTCTCGGCGTAGTTGTTGAGCGTACGGGTCAGCGCGGCGCGGAATGCGGCCATGTGCGTGCCGCCGTCGCGCTGGGGTATGTTGTTCGTGAAGGCGAGGACGTTTTCGTAATACGAGTCGTTCCACTGGAGCGCGACGTCCATCGTGACGTCGTCGCGCGTGCCGCTGATCGCGACCGGCTCGGGCATCAACGGCAGCTTGGCGCGATCGAGATACTTCACGAACGCGGCGATCCCGCCCTCGTAATAGAGCTCGACGGTCTTCATCTCCTCGTGCCGCGCGTCGGAGAGGAACAGGCGGACGCCCGAGTTGAGGAACGCCAGTTCGCGATACCGGTGTTCGAGCTTGTCGAAGTCGAAATCGGTGATCTTGAAGGTGGCGGGCGACGGGAAGAAGGTGACGCGCGTGCCCTTCTGGCCTTCGGTGGCGGGGCCGACGACCTTCAACGGCGCGACCGCGTCGCCGAACGCGAAGCGCATGTAATGCTCCTCGCCGTTGCGCCAGATCGTCAGGTCGAGCCATTCGCTGAGCGCGTTGACAACCGAGACGCCGACGCCGTGCAGGCCGCCCGAGACCTTGTACGCGTTCTCGTCCGAGGTGTTCTCGAACTTACCGCCGGCGTGGAGCTGGGTCATGATGACCTCGGCTGCGGACACGCCTTCCTCGGTGTGGATGCCGGTCGGGATGCCGCGACCGTTGTCGGTGACGGAGACCGATCCGTCGGCGTTGAGGACGATGTCGATCCGGTCGCAATGCCCCGCCAGCGCCTCGTCGATCGCGTTGTCGCTGACCTCGAACACCATGTGGTGAAGGCCGGACCCGTCGTCGGTGTCGCCGATGTACATGCCAGGGCGTTTGCGGACCGCGTCGAGGCCCTTCAGGACCTTGATCGAGTCCGCGCCATAGTCGCCCATGTTCGGAAGGTTGGGATTGTTGGTTTCGGGGTTGGATGCCATGCCGAGTATATAGGCATCCGGAGGCCGAAACGGAAGCGAAATGGCCTGTGCCGTGGTGGGGTACGGGTAGAGCGAAGCGAACGTCAGACGTCGGCCCAGCGGCGCAGCAGGTTATGGTACACGCCAGTCAGCCGCACCGTTGCCGGATCGCCCTGCCCTTGCGTGGCCGCGACCGCCTGCACGCCCTGGTCGAGATCGAACAGGATGCGTCGTGCCCCGTCGTCGCGTACCATCGACTGCAGCCAGAAGAACGACGCGATGCGCACGCCGCGCGTGACTGGCGTCACCCGGTGCAAGCTAGAGGCGGGGTAGAGCACCATATGCCCGGCGGGCAACTTGACCGACTGCGGGCCGAACTGATCCTCGATCACCAGTTCGCCGCCGTCGTACGTTGCCGGATCATCGAGGAACAAGGTTGCCGACAAATCGCTGCGGATGCGAAAGTCGGTGCCGCGCTTCATCCGGATCGCGTTGTCGACGTGCAGCCCGAAATCCTGTCCGCCGGCGTAGCGGTTAAACAGCGGCGGAAACACCTTCAGCGGGAGTGCCGCGGCGACGAACAATGCCGACTGCGCGAGTGCGTCGAGAACCATCCCGCCAGCCTCGCGCGCGGCGGCCGAGTCCTCGGGCAGTTGCTCGTTCCGCTTGGCGAGCGCGCTTTGCGGCCCCGACGTGGCGTTGCCGTCGATCCACTCGGCAGCGTCGATGATGCTTCGTACCCGCGTCACGTCCGTCACATCGAGCACGTCCGGAATGACAATCAGCATGCTGCCCCCTCACGCAATGCCGCCACGCCAGACGTCCGGAACGCCGCGATATCGCTCGCTGCCAGCCACGCTTCGGCCTTGGCAAGGAACGCTGCGTTGCCCCGTGCGCCCGCCTGTTTCAGCCACGCCAACGCCATCTCGATCTCCCCCGCCCCGCCGAGCATCCGTGCGTGATTGAAGCAGCCACGGAAATCGCCGCCTTCGGCAGCACTTGCATAGCATGCCGCGGCACGCGTCAGATCGCGCTCGCAAGCCCAGCCGTCCTCCGCGAAGCTGCCGACGAAATTGATCGCCTTTGCACTGGCGAGCCCCGAGTCCATCGCCGCAACCTTCTCCAGCAACGCCAGCGCCGCCGGCTTGTCCTCGGCAACACCGTCGCCCAGCGCGAGTAGCGTCGCGTAGTTATACATTGCCCAGTCGAGCCCGCGCTCGCCTGCGATCCGGTAACATTCGGCCGCACGTGTCTTGTCGACCGCCGTGCCCCAGCCGAGATCGTAACAGCGCCCGACCATGTTGAGCGCCATCACGTGATGCTGCGCCGCCGCCTTCATGAACCAGCCGAGCGCCGCTTGTTGGTCCGCGGCAACAGCGGTGCCGTCAAGCAACATCTGCCCAAATACCGCCTGCGCCTCGGCAACGCCCGCGTCCGCCGCCTCGCGCACGAACGCCGCGCGCTCTTCCGGACTTCCGGAGAGGCGCGCGGCGATGGCGTCGGGCGTAAGCGTATCGATCGCCGTCATATCCTCAGAACCGCAGGTTCACTGTGCCGAAGATCGTCCGGCCCGCAGCGATCGCGGCGTAGTGGCTGGTGAAGGTCTGCGAGAAATAGGTCTTGTTGGTCACGTTCTGCGCGTTGACGCTGAGGTCGACATTGTCGGTCAGCTTGTAGCTCGCGCGCGCATCGAAGCGCCAGTAATCGGGGATGCTGCGCGTCAGCACCTTGGTCGCGGCGTTGACGGTGACCACGCCCGCAGCATTCTGCGTCGCGGTGCGGTTGTCGGCATAGCCACCGATCTGCTCGTCCATGTACAGCGCCGTGCCACCGATCTGCAGCCGCTTCGTCACGTTGACGTTGGTCGTCGCGGTGAAACTGTTCTTCGCAGTCTGCGGCACCTGCTTGCCGGTGTTGACCGAGACCACGCCGATCGTCCGCGCCGGCTGGAGACCGGGAAGCGCAGCGGCGGTCAGCGTCGTGAAGCCACCGTCGATGATCTTCGGATCGAGATGCGTGAAGCCACCGAACACAGTCCAGCCTGGCAAGATCGTCCCGCTAACGTTGAACTCGACGCCACGGATCCGCGTCTCGCCGATGAACGACGCGGTGTTATTGTCGTCGAGCACGCGCGCGTTGGCGATATCGGTCTGGAACACCGCCGCGCCGAGCCGGAGCTTCTCGCCGAACAGGCTCGCCTTCGCACCGATCTCGTACGACTTGGTCTTTTGCGGGCGCAGCAGGTTGAGCACGGCAGCGGTGATCGCATTGTCCTCGCGGCCTTCGCCGAGCAGGCTGTTGGGCGGCGTCGCGGCGGTTGCATAACTCGCATACAGGCTGGTCTCCGACGTCGGCTTGAACACGAGGCCTGCCTGCCAGTTGAACAAATTGTCGACGCGCTTGATCCGCGTCTGCTGGGCGCCGGGCAGGATGACGGTCGACTGGAACCGGTCGTAGCGTGCGCCGAGATTCAAGATCAGCGCCGGCATCAGCGTGATCGAATCGAACGCGTAGACCGCCTTGGTATTCGCGTCGTTCTGCGTCTCGGTCGAGGTCGCGCCCTTCACGATCGGCGTCGCAGTGGTCGACGTGTCGCTCGTGTAATTGACCCACGGCGCATACGGGTTCGGGTTGAACAGGCTCACGCAATAGGAACGCGCGATCGTGACCGTGTCGCAGCGCGGGCTGATCGTCGATCCGTTAGCCGACACGAACGTACCGCGTCGCGTCTTCTCCCACGAGATCTCGGTACCCAGCGAGAAGCTGTGCTCGATCCCCCCGGTATTGAACTTGCCGTACAGATCGGTCTGGTCGACGATGCTTTCGCTATAGCCGTAGCGCGTGTTGCCACGCGTCCAGACATAGCCGCCGCCCGTCACCTTCGTACCGCCGGTAATCGGATTGACCCCACTCGTTGCGGTCGCGGTCGTGCCATAGACATTACCTTGGCTGTCGTCGGGCAGCGTGAAGATATAGCTCTGGTCGCTGTGCGTGTAGCGTGCGGTATTGCGCAGCGTGATGCCGCCGAAATCATGCTCGACGCGGATCGTCGCCTGGTTGGTTGTCGCATCGCGGAAGTCGCGCGCCGCCAGGCCGTAGAAGTTCTTCCGCGAGACGTAGCCGGTCTGGCCGCTGGCGGTCGTCACAGTGCCGAGTGCAGGCTGGGTCGTGACGTTGCCGGTGCCCGGATGGTTGGCGATCGTGTAGAGATACGGAATGCCGCTGTCGGGCAATTCGCTGCTCTCCATATGATAGAAACTGGCGGTCAGCCGGGTCGGCGTGCCGAGCCCGATCGCGAACGACGGCGCGATGCCCCAGCGCTTCGACCAGATCGCATCGCGGCCGGCGACGTCCTGATCGTGCCACATCCCCTCGATCCGAAACGCGGCGGTATCGGAGACCTTGAGGTTCACGTCGCCGGTGATGCGCTTGTAGTCTGCCTCGCCATAGCTGGCGCCGAGCGATCCGAAATTATCGAGCTGCGGCAGTCGCGACAGAATGTTGATCGTACCGCCCGCCGAGCCGCGCCCCCCCAGCGTCGAATCCGAGCCGCGGACAATCTGGACCGAGTCGACCGCAAACACTTCGCGCGTCTGCGCGGCGAGATCGCGGACTCCGTCGACATAGATGCTGCCTTGGCTGTCAAAGCCGCGGATGAAGGGGCGGTCGCCGATCGGATTGCCGCCCTCGGCCGCACCGAACGTGATGCCCGGCACAATGCGCAGCGCATCGGCGAGGCTGTTCGATCCGGTCTGCTCGATCACTTCCTTCGGCAGCACGATCACCGAACGCGGCGTGTTGACCAGCGGCGCGACCTGCTTGGGGCCTTCTTCATGCAGGCGCTGCCCATTGACGAGGATCTCCTCGCGCTGCTGCGCATCGGTCACCGGCGCGGCGGACTTGTCGGCATCCGCGGCATAGGCCGGCGCGGTCGCGAACGCGCCGACGCACGACAAAGCGAGAAAGGCCGGCACGGTGGACGAACGCGGCAAAGATGCGCGCGGCGAAGGTAGCGACATAGACAAACCCCTTTGTTCTTGAGGGGCTCGCTATTGAGAGTCGTTCGCACTGTCAACGCTAATGCGAGTAATTCTCAACCTGGATTATCGAACAGCCATGTTCTCAACGCGCTAGCAAGGTTTGGTGGATCGTCCGCAACGATGCGGATCGCGTCTATTTCGGCGACGAGTGCGGACAACGGCAGGGAAAGCCGCACAGCAACGGCCTCGAGCGCCTGCCAGAAGACGGGCTCGAGGCTGATCGAAGTCTGATGGCCGGCAATCGTGATCGAGCGCTTGACCGGTCCGTGGAATCCGCCAGCTGGCGCTTCGATCACAGGCCGCTCATTCCGTATCGAACAGCGAGGCCAGCTGTTCGATGATCGTGCCGCCAAGCTGCTCGACGTCCATGATCGTCACGGCACGCGCGTAATAGCGGGTGACGTCGTGGCCAATGCCGATCGCGACCAGCTCGACCGGCGACTTGCTCTCGATCCAGCCGATCACCTGGCGCAGATGACGCTCCAGATACGAGCCCGAGTTCACGCTGAGCGTCGAATCGTCGACCGGCGCGCCGTCGCTGATCACCATCAGGATGCGGCGCTCCTCGGGCCGCGCGACCAGCCGCGCATGCGCCCACATCAGCGCCTCGCCGTCGATATTCTCCTTCAGCAACCCCTCGCGCATCATCAGGCCGAGCGAGTTACGCGCGCGCCGCCACGGCTCGTCGGCACGCTTGTAGACGATGTGGCGGATGTCGTTCAGCCGGCCCGGCTGCGGTGGACGCCCGGCGGCAAGCCAGGTCTCGCGGCTCTGCCCGCCCTTCCAGGCGCGCGTCGTAAAGCCGAGGATCTCGGTCTTCACGCCGCACCGCTCCAGCGTGCGGGCGAGGATGTCCGCGCTGATCGCCGCGATCGAGATCGGACGGCCGCGCATCGATCCCGAATTGTCGATCAACAGCGTCACGACGGTGTCGCGGAAATCCGTCTCGCGCTCAGACTTGTAGCTGAGCGACAACGTCGGGTTGACGATCACGCGCGCGAGCCGTGCCGCGTCGAGGATGCCCTCCTCCTGGTCGAAATCCCACGACCGTGACTGCTGCGCCATCAGGCGCCGTTGGAGTCGGTTAGCGAGCTTCGACACGGTCGATTGCAGGTGCACGAGCTGCTGGTCGAGATAGCCGCGGAGCCGCGCGAGTTCGTCGGCGTCGCACAACTCGGTGGCGGCGATGACCTCGTCGAACTGCGTCGTCCACGGTTTGTAGTCGAACGCGCCGCCCATGTCCGCGAAGGGACGGTTCGGGCGGACCGGCTGCATGCCTTCCTCGCCATCATCTCCAGGCTCGCCGTCGATGTCGTCCATCGACTCGTCGCTTTGCTCTTGGCCGTCGCTTTCCTCGTTCTGCTGCTCGGACTGTTCGCCCCGCGCCTCGACTTCGCCCTGACCGTCCTCGCCCTGGTCGTCGCCTTCGTCGCCCTCGTCCTGCTGCTGCTCGTCGGTGCCCTCGTCCTCGGAGCCGCCCTCGTCGCTCTCCTCAGGGACCTGATCGCCTTCGACCAGTTCCAGCTCCTGCAGCATTTTCCGCGCAAGGCCCTGGAACGCCTTCTGGTCGTCGAGCGCATAGGCCAGCGCGTCGAGGTCGGTCTTGCTCTCGATCCATCCGCGGACCAGCGCGAGACCGGGCGCGGCAATCGCGGGCGATTCCTGCCCGGTCAGCCGCTCGCGGACCATCAAACCGAGCGCGGTCGACAACGGGACTTCGTCACGATTGCGCGCGCGCGTAATCGGATCGGCCCGCAACCGCACGTCAAGCGCGCGTTCGAGGTTCTCGGTAATCCCCGCATAGCCGCGCGACCCGAGCGCCTCGACTCGTGCAGTCTCGACGGAGTCAAATACTGCGCGCGCCACCGCGTCGACCGGCGCCGCACGATTATGCAGCGCGATGTCGTGGTGCTTCAACCGCAGCGCGAAACCGTCGGCAAAACCCCGCGCTTCGGCCACCTGCTCCAACGGCAAGGCCCGCGCAGGCATCGGCACCTTGATGTGCTTGCCGCTCTGCGTCGGCGCATCTGCGGTGAACGCGAGTTCAACCTCCGGCTCCTCCGAAATCGCGCGCGCGGTGCCGGCAAGAACCGCCTTGAAGCGATCGAGAGGGGTTTCGTTGGCCAAAGGCTCAGGCCTTACCCACCACGCTCTCGGGGAGGTCCTTGCCGAACACGCGCTGGTAATATTCGGCTACCAGCGGCCGCTCCGCCTCGTCGCACTTGTTGAGGAAGCTCAACCGGAACGCGAAGCCGACGTCGCCGAAGATGAGCGCGTTCTGCGCCCAGGTGATCACCGTACGCGGGCTCATTACGGTCGAGATGTCGCCGTTAACGAAGCCCTTGCGGGTCATGTCCGCCACCCGCACCATGTTCTCGACGACCTTCTTGCCGTCGGGCTTGTCGTATTCGCCCGACTTGGCGAGCACGATCTGCGCCTCGACCTTGGCTGGCAGATAGTTCAGCGTCACGACGATGTTCCAGCGGTCCATCTGGCCCTGGTTGATCTGCTGCGTGCCGTGATACAGCCCGCTCGTATCGCCAAGGCCGACCGTGTTGGCGGTCGCGAACAGGCGGAACCACGGGTTCGGGCGGATCACGCGGTTCTGGTCGAGCAAGGTCAGCTTGCCCTCGGTCTCCAGCACGCGCTGGATCACGAACATCACGTCCGGGCGGCCGGCGTCGTATTCGTCGAACACCAGCGCGGTCGGGGTTTGCAACGCCCAGGGGAGCAGGCCTTCGCGGAACTCGGTGATCTGCTGGCCGTCTTTCAGCACGATCGCATCGCGGCCGATCAGGTCGATGCGACTGATGTGCGCATCGAGGTTGATGCGGATGCACGGCCATTTCAGGCGCGCCGCGACCTGCTCGATATGCGTCGACTTGCCGGTGCCGTGATAGCCCTGGACCATCACGCGACGGTTATGCGCAAACCCCGCCAGCACGGCGAGCGTCGTGTCGGCATCGAAGACGTAGGCCGGATCGAGATCGGGCACGCGCTCGTCGGCTTCGGAAAAGGCCGGCACTTCCATGTCGGAATCGATCCCGAACATCTCGCGCACTTTCACCATGCGGTCGGGTGCGTCGAGGATCGTGGTCTCGCGGCTATCTGGCTGGGTATTCGGGATATCGGTCATGTTGGCCTCGTGTTCCCGGTAGCTCTAGGCCAAGCGCGGGCAGTTACTCAACCGCCGCTGTACGATTGGTCGGGCGATTGACCGGAAGAGTTAGACGAACCGCTCGCCAGCCGTGCGGTTCCGACCGGCGCGTCGTGAAATATCGATCAGAGTAAGTATGGATCACATTCCCGCTTCGTCAGGCAAACGCCGTGGCACCTTTCAGATGCTGGTAGGCCGCGATAACCTTCTGCAATTCCGCTTCGTGCGCCCGGTCGCCGCCGTTGCGATCGGGGTGATAGCGGCGGACGAGTTCGCTGTAGCGTTTGCGGAGCGCCGTCCGGTCGGTGTCCGTGCCGAGCCCGAGGACGCGCAACGAGCGCCGTTCGCCGTCGGACAGCACGCGGCCATCCTTACGCGCCGCCGCCATCCGCTCGCCGAAGCGCGCGCCGATCGCATCGATCGGATCGGCGAAGTCCGCCCATTCCGGCGGGGTGTCGCCGCCACCATGCGCGAACGCCCGCGTCTCGCGTTCCCAGCCCGCCATCGGTCGCTGCGCATAATGAATCTCGTCCGCGGTCATGCCGTCGAAGAAATTATAGCCGGAGTTGAACGCGCGCACATGCTCCAGGCAGAACCAACGGAACTGCGGCGGGCCGCCGTCGCTCGGCCCTTCGAGCGGGGGTGCGCGAAATTCGCCGGGCTCCTCGCAGTCGCGCCACATGCAGACGCGACCCGTCCCTTCCACGCGGCCGTGAAACCGTTGGCTGGGGCGTTCCTTGCGCTCTTTTCGATCGTCGTCCGCCACCGGCTCCCCGCGCTTCCAAAACGGGCTATATAGGGAGCATGACAGACCTCGCCACCGGCTCCGTACAGGACCAGATCACCGCCCGCCTCACCACCGCGCTCAGCCCCACCCAGCTGACCGTCGTCAACGAGAGCGGGCTTCACGCCGGCCACATGGGCGACGACGGCACCGGCGAGACGCATTTCCGGGTCGAGGTGGAAACCGCGAAGTTCGAAGGCCTTAATCGCGTCGCGCGCCAGCGGCTCGTGAACCAGGCGCTCGCCGAACTGTTGAGCACGAAGATTCACGCGCTCGCCATCAAGGCCCGCGCGCCTGGAGAGAGATGATGGCGTACAAGCTCTGGTACTGGCCCTCGATCCAGGGGCGCGGCGAGTTCGTCCGGCTTGCGCTGGAAGGCGCCGAGATCGAATACGAAGATTGCGCGCGCAAGGTCGGCGAGGATGGGCTGATGGCCGATCTCAACGACCGCACCGGTCGGACGCCGTTCGCGCCGCCCTATCTGGAGCTCGACGGTCTGGTGATCGCGCAGGTCGCCAATATCCTGATGTATCTCGGTGAGCGCCACGGCCTCGCGCCGTCGAACATGGCGGACCGGCTCTGGCTCAACCAGCTCCAGCTGACGATCGCCGACCTCGTTGCGGAGGTTCACAACGTCCACCATCCGGTCGCGATGATGGACTATTACGAGGACCAGAAGCCCGAGGCCGCGCGTGCGGCGAAGCAGTTCCGCGAGGCGCGGATGCCGAAGTATCTCGGTCATTTCGAGGATGCGGCGCAGGCCAATACCGGCGACTGGCTGATCGACCACAAATGGACCTACGCCGATACGTCGCTGTTCCAGATCGTCGAGGGGCTGCGGTACATGTTCCCCAAGCGGATGAAGACGCTCGAGCCCGACTACCCGAACCTCGTCCGCATCCACAATCAGGTCGCCGAACTGCCGGGGATCAAGGCGTATCTGAAAAGCGACCGGCGCCTCGCCTTCAACACCGACGGCATCTTCCGCGCCTATCCCGAGCTCGACGCCGCATGAGTCACCTTCGATCCTCCCCCGCCGGGGGGAGGTGGATCGCGCAGCGAGACGGAGGGGGCGGTAAGCGATGACCGCTGCTCCGTCTCCGCCCCCTCCGTCGCCTTCGGCGACACCTCCCCCTGGCGGGGGAGGATCGAAGCGCACCCCACGCCCGGCCGCGCGCATCCTGCTCGTCGACGGCCAAAACCGCGTCCTGATGTTCCGCTTCACCCCCACCGACCGCCCGCCACTCTGGTGCACGCCGGGCGGCGCGGTCGATCCGGGCGAGAGCTACGCCGCCGCCGCACGTCGCGAACTCTGGGAAGAAGTCGGCCTCGACATTGATTGCGGTCCCGAAGTCGCGCGCCGCGTCGTCGACTTCCTGACCTTCGAAGGCGTCGAGGTCACCGCCGACGAACGCTATTTCCGGATCGACGTCGACACCTGCGATGTGAAGGCCGGCAATCTCACCGAACAGGAGAAGCAACTGCTCGTCGGTCACCGCTGGTTTTCCCGAAACGACATCGCGGGCTTCCACGAAACGCTCTATCCAGCAGACCTGGTCGAACTCCTCGACGCCACGGAACCTGCCAAGGGATAACGCCATGCTCGATGATTTTGTCCTCCAGACTATCCTGCCGTCGACGCACGATCTCGGCGGGTTCAAGGTCCACCGCACGCTA
The DNA here is from genome assembly GCF_040407495.1 of Sphingomonas faeni. Classification (GTDB taxonomy): domain Bacteria; phylum Pseudomonadota; class Alphaproteobacteria; order Sphingomonadales; family Sphingomonadaceae; genus Sphingomonas; species Sphingomonas faeni_D. Next base: position 304,450 of record NZ_JAPZPP010000004.1, read on the forward strand.
CCGAACAAGGAGCGGACGATGGTCGGCCCGTTCCTGTTCTTCGACCAGATGGGCCCGGCGCATCTCGACGTGGGGCAAGGCATCGACGTGCGGCCGCATCCGCACATCAACCTGTCGACCGTCACCTATCTGTTCGACGGCGCGATCGATCACCGCGATTCGCTCGGTACGCAGGCGCGGATCGAGCCCGGCGCGGTCAATCTGATGACCGCGGGCCACGGCATCGTCCATTCCGAACGCTCGCCCGGCGACGAGCGCGCCGAAGGGCCTAACCTGTCGGGCATCCAGACCTGGCTGGCGATGCCCGAGGCGGTCGAGGAGATCGACCCGGCGTTCGAGCACGTCACCAAGGCGCAGCTGCCGACGATCGAGGCGCACGGCGCACGCTCGCGGATCATCATGGGGAGCCTGTGGGGCCAGACCGCGCCGACCACGACCTATTCGGGTACGATCTACGCCGACATCGCGCTCGATCCTGGCGCAAGCGTGCCGATCGACGCCGCGGCCGAGGAGCGCGCTATCTATCTCGCGATGGGCGAAGCGACGCTGGAAGGCGTGCCCCTCGAACCGCAAGTCCTCTACGTCCTCCGCCCCGGCATCTCGGCGACGCTACGGTCCGCACACGGCGGCCGCGCGATGCTCTGCGGCGGCGACGCCTTCACGACGCCACGCCACGTCTGGTGGAACTTCGTCAGCTCGAACCGGGATCGTATCGAACAGGCGAAGCGGGACTGGAACGCAGGCAACTTCCCCAAAGTGCCCGGCGACGAGAAGGAGTGGATCGAGATCCCTGCGATCCCGAAGACGGTCAGCTATCCGTAATTCCCGCCCTCCCGCAAGCGGGAGGGGAGAACGCACCTTCTGCTCCCCTCCCGCTTGCGGGAGGGGTTGGGGGAGGGCATGTTCCAAGGGCAGCGCGACGGGCAGGCCCTCCCCTGACCCCTCCCGCGAGCGGGAGGGGAATCATGACACTGCAACGCATTCCACTATCCACGGACGTCGAACTCGACGTCGCGATCACCGGCGACCCGGCGAACCCGCCCGTGATCCTGCTCCACGGCTTCCCCGAATCGCACCGTACGTGGCGCGACATCGCCCCGGACCTCGCCCGCGACCATTACGTGATCGCGCCCGACCAACGCGGCTTCGCCCGCTCCTCCAAGCCCGAGGGCGTCGAGAGCTACACCCCCGACAAGATCGTCGCCGACCTGATCGCGCTCGCGGATCACCTCGACATCGACCGCTTCGCGCTGGTCGGTCACGACTGGGGCGGCGCGGTCGCATGGATGGCGGCGCTGCGCCACGCCGAGCGTATCGCGAAGCTCGTCATCATCAATGCGCCGCATCCGCTCGTCTTTCAGCGCACCATGTTCGACGACCGCGAACAGCGCGCCGCCAGCCAGTATATCCGCGCCTTCCGCAATCCCGATCTCGAGAAGCATATCGAGACGATCGGGCTCGAAACCTTCTTCGACACGAGTTTCGCAAAGCACGCCGACCTTGCCGCAATGGCCGACGACAAGGCCGCCTATCTCGACGAATGGGGCCAGCCCGGCGCGATCACCGGCATGCTCAACTGGTACCGCGCGAGCGCGATCGTCGTCCCCGCAATGGACGAGACCCCGCCTCGCCCCGTGTTTCTCGACGCACCGTTTCCACCCACGAAGATGCCGGTACTGGTAATCTGGGGCATGCAGGATAGCGCGCTGTTGCCGAGCCAGCTTAATCTCTCCGGCTATGTTCCCGACCTCACGATCGAGAAGATCGACGCAGGCCATTTCGTACCGTGGCAGAAACCCGACGCGGTGATCGCCGCGATGCGCCGCTGGAGAATCTAATTCGACCGTCGCTCAGCGCCGTACGTACCCTTTGCCTAGGACAGCCCCCCGGCGAAGGCCGGGGCCCAATTGGGGGACGGTCGTAACTCATGGCGGCGCTACGTCACTACAACCTTTCCGATTGGACCCCGGCCTTCGCCGGGGGGGCTTGTCTGGGAGTACAACGGCACACGATCTTGCCTGCCCACCTGTCTGTTTCCTGACCACCGCATTCGGAAAGCGTTCAGCGGCCGGGGAGCAAAACCGCCGTCATGCCGTTGATCCGGCGTCGAACACAGGAGAGCAGTCATGCGTAAGATGATCCTTGCGGCCGTTGCCGCCGCCACACTCGTCCCCACCTTCGCCACTGCGCAGAGCTATGGCGAAGTCCGTCGCGACCAGCGCGAAGTCCGCGAGAGCCGCCGTGATCTTCAGAACGCGCGCCGCTACGGGGACCGCGGCGATATCCGCGATGCCCGTCGCGAACTGCGTGAGGATCGCCAGGAGCGCCGCGAGGACTGGCGCGATTACCGTCGGACGCACGGCAACGTCTATCGCCGCCCCGCCTATGTTGGCCCGCGCGGTTATCGCTATCGTCCGGTGAGCGTCGGCTACCGGTTCGCGCCGAACTATTATGGGCGCCAATACTGGATCAACGACTATCAGACCTATCGCCTGTCGCGCCCGGCCTACGGGTATCAGCGCTGGGTCCGTTACGGCCGCGACGTAGTCCTGGTCGACACGCGCAACGGCCGCGTTGCGCAGGTCAACAACGGCTTCTTCTATTAAGTTCTATTAAGATTAGTCGGCCCGGGATCGCTCCCGGGCCGCACGCGTATCTGACGCCTTCAGTCCTTCTCGTAGGCGCCACGTCGCATGACGTAGTCCCGCGTCTCGTACGGCGCCGAGAGCCCCTCGACCCAGGCACCATGCGCATGCGTCAGCGCGACCAGTTCCATCGCCCGATCGCCCGGCCAACCGCGGACACGAACTTCGTGGCGGTGAAGGTCGCGGTTGGGCTCCATCATCACCCAGCCGAGAGGCTTCTCGACCGTCGCCCGCGCGCCGGCCGCGTCCATCGCCACCCGGATCCGCTCGCGGGAGGTCGCCGGCAAATACTGCCACACCACCGAATGCATTAGCACGCGCGTGACCCCCTCGGGCTGCGGCTTGGTCAATTGCGCCTCGACCCAGTCGGCCGCATCACCTTCGACAAGGTCGACGCCACCTTCGCGCACCATACCAATCGCCGCCGCCAGCCGCACCTGTCGCTCGACCGCATCGACCCAGACATACGCCTCGAGCCGCGCCGCCGCGACCGGATCGGCGACGTCGACCGGCTGGATATCGACGCCACGTGTCGACTCGATCTCGACCGGAGCGCTTGGCGGCGGCGCGCCACGCCATTCGGGGCGGATCGTCACAAGCGATGCCAATGGCCCGACATTCACGCCGCCAAGGTTAAACCGATAGCGATCGATCAGCAGGTTGAGTCCCGCGCTCGATCCGATCTCCAGCACCTCGAACCGCGGCCCGTACCGCTCGGCGAGGTGCAATATGCCGGTCATCATTCCGGCGGACCGCGCCGCCTCGTTGGTCTGTGGCGGCCCGTCGAGCCAGGGCAGCAACGCGGCATCGTGCGCGACGAGCGTTGCTTTCAAAATGGTCGTCACGCGCATCGGGTCGGTCTCCGCGCCGGAGAATACGGCTGAAAGCGCCGGATCGAGGCCCGCGCGATGGAGCGCATGCAGCCCGCCGACCAGGCGCAGCGCCAGCGCATCGGCAACCGGTTCGCCCGGCCAGTCGAGCGCTCGCCGCCCCGTCTCGCTATCCCGATCGAGCGCGACCGCCAGCGCGGTGCAAACCCGCGCCGTGATCGGCGCGTCCATCGCGGCGCAATAGCCTGCCTGGATCTCGAACGCCGCGCGGTTTGCCGTTTCGTTTGCCATGCGCAGTTGTTGCACCCGCCAAGCCCCCCCCGTAAAGCCCGGCGCGTGCCAGACTCCCAGATCATCATCGCCGTCCCCAAGGGACGCATCCTCGCCGAAGCCTTGCCGCTGCTCGCCCGCGCCGGGGTGCATCCGGAAGCGTCGTTCTCCGACGAGAACAGCCGGGCGCTGCGGTTCGCGACCAACGATCCGGCGATCTCGCTGATCCGGGTGCGCGCGTTCGACGTCGCCACTTTCGTTGCGCACGGGGCTGCGCAACTCGGCATCGTCGGGTCGGACGTGATCGCCGAGTTCGGCTATTCGGAGCTTTACGCGCCGGTCGACCTCGGCATCGGCCATTGCCGCCTGTCGGTCGCCGAGCCCGCCGAGATGGCCGCGCAGGACGATCCACGCGGCTGGAGCCATGTTCGCGTCGCGACCAAATATCCCCACGTGACGGCCGCTCACTTCGCGGCCCGCGGCGTTCAGGCGGAGTGCGTGAAGCTCAACGGCGCGATGGAATTGGCACCTACGCTCGGCCTCGCCCCCCGCATCGTCGACCTCGTATCGTCAGGCCGCACGCTGCTGGAGAACGGCCTCGTCGAAGTCGAGACGATCATGGAAGTCACCAGCCGTCTGGTGGTCAACCGTGCCGCAATGAAGACGCGCAGCCGGGTCGTGCCCTTGGTAGAGGCCTTCCGTCGCGCGGTCGAAGCGCAGGAGATCGCAGCATGAGCGCCCTCTCCTGCTCCCCTTCCCGCAAGCGGGAAGGGGCTGGGGGTTGGGCTCGCGCTTCCCTCCAGCGTAACGCCCGTGGTGAGCGCGTGCCCACCCCCAACCCCTCCCGCATGTGGGAGGGAGGCAAGTGATCCGCCTTTCCACATCCGATGCAGACTTCGCGACCCGCTTCACCGCGCTCGTCGAAGACCGTCGCGAGTCCGATGCGGGCGTCACGCAGGACGTCGCCACAATCATCGCCTCGGTCCGTCGCGACGGCGAAACCGCGCTCCGCGACCTCACGCAGAAGCACGACCGCCACGACCTCGAAACCACCGGCTGGCAGATCGACGCCGCCGACTGCAAGGCCGCGTTCGATGCGCTCGATTCCGAGTTGCGCACGGCGCTCGAACTCGCCGCGACCCGCATCCGTGCGTACCATGAGAAACAGCGCCCGCTCGACAGCGACTCGGTCGACTCGGCGGGTGTGAGGCTCGGCGCACGCTGGTTGCCGGTCGATGCCGCAGGGATTTACGTTCCGGGGGGACGGGCCGCGTATCCCTCGTCGCTGTTGATGAACGCGATCCCCGCCAAGGTCGCTGGTGTCGGCCATCTGGCGATGGTCACACCGACTCCGGACGGCCAGATCAACCCACTGGTCCTCGCCGCAGCACACCTCGCCGGAGTAGACGAAGTCTGGCGCGTCGGCGGCGCGCAGGCGGTCGCAGCGCTCGCCTACGGCGCGGGCCGGATCGAGCCGGTCGACGTCATCACCGGCCCCGGCAACGCCTGGGTCGCCGAAGCCAAGCGCCAGGTCTACGGCGTCGTCGGCATCGACATGGTCGCGGGTCCCTCGGAAATCGTCGTCGTGGCGGACGCGCTGAACGACCCCGAATGGACCGCCGCCGACCTGCTCAGCCAAGCCGAGCACGACGTGACCACGCAGTCGATCCTGTTCACCGACGACTCGGCGTTTGCCGACAAGGTGGCCGACGCGGTGGACCGTCAGTTGCGCGAACTCGCCACCGAAGCCGTCGCGCGCGTCGCTTGGGACACCAACGGCGCGATCGTTGTCGTCGACACGCTGGCGGACGCGATCCCGTTGGTCGATCGCCTCGCCGCCGAGCATCTCCAGCTGGCGATTCCCGACCCGCAGGGCTTCTTCGACCGCATCCGCCACGCCGGCTCGGTGTTCCTCGGCCGCTACACACCCGAGGCGATCGGCGATTACGTCGCCGGCCCGAACCATGTCCTCCCCACCGGCCGCCGTGCGCGGTTTGCGTCGGGGCTGTCCGTGCTCGACTTCATGAAGCGCACCAGCTTCCTGGCGTTGGACGAAGCTGCGCTGCGCGAACTCGGGCCAGCCACGGTCGCGCTCGCCAACGCCGAGGGGCTACCTGCGCACGCAAAGTCGGTGGCCTTGCGGCTACGGCTTAACAGTTAGATTTGTTCGCGCGGAGGCGCGGAGGCGCGGAGACGCGGAGACGCGGAGGTGTCGACCTTGCCGCGTAGCGGCCCTTCAATCACTAGCGGATGAGGAGATCGAAGCGGCTGCGCCGCACGCAACATCTCCGCGCCTCCGCGCCTCCGCGTGAACAAACCTTCTTGCCGTTCCGTTCGAAACGCAAAGGGCTGACACACAGGCCCCCCGCGCCTACAGGCAACCGCTTATGACTCGAACCGCCCCCCGCACCAAGGCGCGTGCCGCCGCTCGCCTCGCCGCCGTTCAGGCGACTTACCAGCACGAGATGGAGGGCACTGCGATGCCCGTCCTGCTCAACGAATTCCACCAGCACCGGCTCGGTGCGACGATCGAAGACGTCGAATATGCCGAGGCCGACGTCGATTTCTTCGATGACCTGGTGACCGGAGCCAACGCGCGCGCCGGCGAGATCGACGTGCTGATCGAGGGCAAGCTCGCCAAGGGCTGGACGCTGGCGCGGCTCGACAAGCCGATGAAGGCGATCATCCGCGTCGGCACCTACGAACTGCTGGCGCGGAAGGACGTGCCGGTTGCCGCGGTGATCAGCGAATATGTCGATGTGGCGCATGCGTTCTACGACAAGCGCGAGTCGGGGTTCGTAAACGGGCTGCTCGACGGTATCGCGAGAGACGTGCGGGCCTGACGGACTCCCTCTCCCTCCGGGAGAGGGTCGGGGTGAGGGGCTGCCAAGCAGTGCGGCGCCTGGAACAGCCCCTCACCCCAGCCCTCTCCCCGAAGGGGAGAGGGCGCAGTTGGTGACCCTCTCCCCGGAGGGGAGAGGGAGCAGAGAGTGACCGAAGCCGAGTTTATTGCTGCTCTCCGCCAGCTCCCGCTGCATCTGGCGGCTCGAGGGCTGAACGACGATACGGCGCTGCTCGACGCAGGCCCGCTCGTCGTCACCACCGACACGCTGGTCGAAGGCGTGCACTTCCTCCCGACCGATCCCGCGCAGGACGTCGCGTGGAAGCTGGTCGCGACCAACCTCTCCGATTTGGCCGCCAAGGGCGCCAATCCCGAAGGCGTCCTTCTCAACTACCCACTCGGCGACGACTCATGGGACCGAGCGTTTCTCGAAGGGCTCGCCGACGTCCTTACCACCTTCGACACGAAGATCATCGGCGGCGACACCGTGACGCTTCCCCCGAACGCCCCCCGCGTCCTGACCGTCACCGCGTTCGGCAGCGATGCCGCCGCGCCCGCCCGTAGCGGTGCACGCGAAGGCGACGCGCTCTACGTCACCGGCACGATCGGCGACGCGGGCGCGGGACTGGCGATCGCACTCGGTGCACACGGCCCAGCCGAACTGCTCGCCGCATACCGGCGCCCGCAACCGCGACTCGCCGACGGCCGCATCCTTGCCCCGCACGTCCACGCGATGATGGACGTCTCCGACGGGCTGCTCATCGACGCATCCCGCATGGCACTAGCCAGCAACCTTGCCATCAGCATCGACCTCGCGCGCATCCCCGTATCTGACGCCTATCGCACCTTCTCCGGCGCTCGGCTCGCTGCCGCGACCGCAGGAGACGACTACCAACTCCTTTTTGCTGCACCGCAAGATTTTGTCACCGACGCCACTTTAATCGGAGCGTTCTCGACCGGCTCCGGCCTCACCCTTCACGACTCCGGCACACCCGTTCCGCTCCCAGCAAGTCTAGGCTACGAGCACCGCCCCCGAGGATAACTTGCGCAATACCCCCGCACTGATAGGTTCGCCGCATCGGGACTCGGCAAAGCCGGGACCGGAGAGGACCTGACAAGAGGGATAGTGCCGTATGACGACCGTCTATTTGGCCATGATCTGCGGCGTCATCGCCGTCCTATATGGTTTCGTCACCAGTCGACAGGTGCTCGCCGCCTCCCCCGGCAACGCCAAGATGCAGGACATCGCCGCCGCCATCCAGGAAGGCGCCAAGGCCTATCTAGGGCGGCAATACACCACGATCGCGATCGTCGGCGTCATCGTCGCGGCGATCCTGCTGTTCACGCTCGGGCGTATCTCGACGATCGGCTTCGTCATCGGCGCGGTCCTGTCGGGCGTTGCCGGCTATGTGGGCATGAACATCTCGGTTCGCGCCAACGTCCGCACCGCGGAGGCCGCGCGCACGTCGCTGCAGGCCGGCCTGACGCTGGCGTTCCGATCAGGCGCGGTTACCGGCATGCTCGTGGCGGGTCTCGGCCTGCTCGCGATCAGCGCGTTCTTCTGGTACCTCACCGGTCCCGCAGGCCACGCGCCCAACGACCGGATCATCGTCGAGGCGCTTACCGCACTCGCGTTCGGCGCCTCGCTGATCTCGATCTTCGCGCGGCTCGGCGGCGGCATCTTCACTAAGGCGGCGGACGTCGGCGCGGATCTGGTCGGCAAGGTCGAGGCGGGTATCCCCGAGGACGATCCCCGCAACCCCGCGGTCATCGCGGACAATGTCGGCGACAACGTCGGCGACTGCGCCGGGATGGCCGCCGATCTGTTCGAGACCTACGTCGTCACCTTGGGCGTCACGATGATCTCGATCGCGCTGCTGATCCAGGCGAGCGGCGCCGAGTTGATGCGGCTGATGACCCTCCCGCTGCTTGTCGGCGGGGTGTGCATCGTCACCTCGATTATCGGCACGTACATGGTCCGGCTCGGTGGCGGCAGCATCATGGGCGCGCTGTACAAGGGGTTCTTCACCTCGACGATCCTGTCGATCCCGGCGATCTATCTCGCCACGCAGTACGTGCTCGGCGACCTCCACCGCGTGATCGGCGGCGCAGGCTTCCTCGATCCTGCCACCGACGACCTCACAACGCAGGCGGCGCCGTCGCTGACGCAGAGCTTTACCGGCATGGACCTGTTCTGGTCGATGATGATCGGGCTCGTCGTGACCGGGCTGATCGTGTGGATCACCGAATATTACACCGGCACCAACCACCGCCCGGTCCAGTCGATCGCCAGGGCGTCCGAAACCGGCCACGGCACCAACGTCATCCAAGGCCTGGCGATCAGCCTCGAGTCGACCGCGCTGCCCACGCTGGTGATCGTCGTCGCGGTGATCGTCGCGTACCAGCTGGCGGGGATCATCGGCATCGCCTTCGCCGCCACCGCGATGCTCGCCCAGGCCGGCATGGTGGTTGCGCTCGACGCCTACGGACCCGTCACGGATAACGCGGGCGGGATCGCCGAAATGGCGGGCCTGCCCGACGATGTTCGCCAACGGACCGATGCACTCGACGCGGTCGGCAACACCACCAAGGCTGTCACCAAGGGCTATGCGATCGGCTCGGCAGGGCTTGCCGCACTCGTGCTGTTCGGCGCGTATACCACCGATCTCGCGACCTATTTCCCTGACGTCACGGTCGATTTCAGCCTCAGCAACCCGTACGTCATCGTCGGGCTCTTGTTGGGCGCATTGCTCCCCTATCTGTTCGGCGCATTCGGCATGACCGCGGTGGGTCGCGCGGCCGGCGCCGTCGTAGAGGAAGTCCGCGAGCAGTTCCGCAACAACCCCGGCATCATGCTGGGCACCAGCCGCCCCGACTACGCACGGACGGTCGACCTCGTGACGAAGGCGGCGATCCGCGAAATGATCGTACCCTCGCTGCTGCCGGTGCTATCGCCGCTCGCCGTGTACTTCATCATCACGGCGGTCGCGGGCCAGGCCGCCGGCTTCGCCTCGCTCGGCGCGATGCTGCTGGGCGTGATCGTCTCCGGGCTGTTCGTCGCGATCTCGATGACAAGCGGCGGCGGCGCATGGGACAACGCCAAGAAATACATCGAGGACGGCAACCACGGCGGCAAAGGCTCCGAAGCGCACAAGGCGGCGATCACCGGCGACACGGTCGGCGACCCGTACAAGGACACCGCAGGCCCCGCCGTGAATCCGATGATCAAGATCACCAACATCGTCGCGCTGCTGCTTCTCGCGGCGCTAACCGGCGGCGGGGTGGGCTGATGGGCAAGGGATCGCCGAGCGGAAAAGTTACGCCGACCGCTCGGCGATCATCCTTGCAAGCACGCGACAACTCGCTCGAAGCCTTCTACGCCGAACACGCCTTACCGAATAAATATAACGTGGTTTAACACACGGGCGTTACGCATCAAAAGCTCCACAACGGAGCATACCCACCGACTACGGATGCATCTGTCTTGGACGAGCGCGATTTTGTCCCCGCATCATCGCCGGATGCGCAACCGTCCTGAGAATCATCTCTTCTACGGCGACAATCTCGCCGTCCTCCGCAAGGAAATCGCCGACGACAGCGTCGACCTGATCTATCTCGACCCGCCGTTCAACTCGAATGCCAATTACGGGATCCTGTTCAAGGAGCCCGATGGCAAGTCCTCGAACGCGCAGATCGAAGCATTCGAGGACACGTGGCATTGGAACGAGCGCGCCGAAGACGCCTTCGACCAGGTCCAGCGGAGCGGCAACACCAAGGCGTTCGACCTGCTCAACGCAATGCGCGGGTTCCTCGGCGACAACGACATGATGGCGTATCTGGCGATGATGGCGGTCCGCCTGCTCGAACTGCACCGCGTCCTGAAACCGACCGGCAGCCTGTATCTCCACTGCGATCCGACCGCGAGCCATTACCTGAAGCTCCTGCTCGACGCCGTGTTCGGCGCGCACGGTTTCCGCAACGAGATCATCTGGCATTATCGACGCTGGACCGGCGGCGCACGGCGCTTCCAGCAGCGCCACGACACGCTGTTCTTCTACACGCGGTCGAGCGATTATATCTTCAACACCGGCTATACCGCGTACACCCAGAAATCGCTGCGACGGAAACAGAACCATCATACGCGAATCAAGGGCGAAGAAACCTATGTCACGTCGATCGACGATCGCGGGGTGCGCGAGAACGACGTCTGGCAGATCCCGCTGCTGAACTCGCAGTCGCACGAGCGACTCGGTTATCCGACGCAGAAGCCGGTCGCGCTGCTCGAACGGATCATCGCCGCGTCGTCGAACGAGGGTGACGTCGTGCTCGATCCGTTCTGCGGGTGCGGCACGGCGGTCCACGCTGCGGAAAAGCTCAAGCGGCAGTGGATCGGGATCGACGTCACGCACCTCGCCATCTCGCTGATCGAAAAGCGCATGAAGGACGCCTTCCCCGCGGTCACCTTCACGGTCGAGGGCACGCCGAAGGATCTCGCCTCCGCCTACGACCTCGCGCTGCGCGACAAATACCAGTTCCAGTGGTGGGCGGTGTCGATGGTCGACGCGCTCCCGTTCGGCGGCCGGAAAAAGGGCGCGGACGGCGGGATCGACGGACTGATCTATTTCAACGACCATGACGTCGCGGCGGGCAAGATGGTCACGCACCGGGCGATCGTGTCAGTAAAGGGCGGCCGCAACCCGGACGTCGCGATGGTCGAGACACTGGCCGCGACGATCGCGCGCGAGAAGGCGCCGATCGGCATCCTGATCATGAACGCCAAGCCGACGCGCGAGATGGAGCGTCGCGCCGCCGCGGTCGGCATTTACCGCGCTGGTGTCGACGAGGCATTCCCGAAGCTCCAGATCCTGACGCTCGCCGACCTGTTCCAGGGCAAGCGCCCCCGCATCCCTAACGTCGATCGCGCTGCCTTCCGGCGTGCTGCGCGCGAGGCGACGGTGCTTCAGCCGAGCCTGTTGTGAGCCCTTGTTTCTTCGATGCGGACATCCGACATCATGATCACACGCGCGGGCATGGGCATCAGGCTTATGACCGCGCTTCGGCCGTGCTTTCCTTTTTCGCGAACCTGCGGTAAGGGCGCTCGTCCCGAAATTCCCCCAATTCAGAGATTATATTTGGCCAAGGAAGAACTGCTCGAGATGCGCGGCCGCGTGGTGGAACTCCTCCCCAACGCGATGTTCCGGGTTCAGCTCGAAAACGACCACGAGATTCTCGGTCACACCGCCGGCAAGATGCGCAAGAACCGCATCCGCGTGCTGGTCGGCGACGAGGTGCTGTGCGAACTCACCCCGTACGATCTGACCAAGGGTCGCATCACCTACCGCTTCAAATAAGCCCGTGGGTGCCTAGGCGCCTGCCGCTTTAATAACGAGGCACCAATGCTGGTCCTGGCCTCTTCCTCGCCCCGCCGCCGCGATCTGCTCGCGCGGCTCGGCGTCGTGCCGTCGCGCGTGGAATCCCCCGACATCGACGAGAGCCCGCGCAAGGCCGAACCGCCCCGCGCCTATGCGCTGCGTCTCGCAGTCGAGAAGGCCAGCGCCGTCGCGCGCGCCGAGGGCGAGATCGTCCTCGCCGGCGACACGACGATCGCGCTCGGCAGCCGTATCCTCCCGCCTGCCGACACGCTCGAAATCCAGCGCGACCTGCTCGGCAAGCTGTCGGGTCGGCGTCATCATTGCCTGTCCGCGGTCTGCGTGATCGACGCGACCGGCAAGGTCCGCACCCGGATCGCCGACACGATCGTCGCGTTCAAGCCGCTCTCGCCTGCCGAGATCGACGAGTATCTCACGTGCGGCGAAGGCCTCGGCAAGGCCGGCGGCTACGCGATCCAGGGCCGCGCGGAGGCGTTCGTGCGCTTCCTGTCGGGCAGCCATTCGGGCGTCGTCGGCCTGCCCCTGTTCGAAACGCGCGCATTGCTGAAGACCGCAGGCGTCGCGCTTGCCTGATACGGGGCCTGCATGGCTCTACGAAGCCGGCATCGGCGAAGCGCGCGCCGCGCTGGTGGACGATGATCAGATTGTCGAAGCCGCGATCGAACTCGACACCGAGGCACTGAAGGTCGGCCTCGTCGCCCGCGCGCGTCTCGTCGAGCTGCTGCCGGGACGCCGCGGCCGCATCACGCTCGACGGCGGCGAGGCGCTGATAAACCACCTTCCCCCCGGCATCACGCAGGGTGCCAGCCTCACCGTCGAGATCGTCCGCGAAGCCCTCCCCGAAGCGGGCCGTGCGAAACTCGCCAAGGCCGTCCCCAGCGGCCTGCCGCTACGCCCTGCCCCGACGCTGTACGAGCGCCTCGTGGCGACCGGCCTGCCGGTCCTGAGCCCCCGCTCCCACGAAACTGACGCGCTGGAAGCGGCGGGCTGGTCCGAACTCCTCGACGAGGCTGTGAGCGGCGAGATCGTGTTCCCACTCGGCGCACTGCGGCTTTCGCCGACGCCGGCGATGACGCTGTTCGACGTCGACGGCGCGCCACCACTCGACACGCTCGCGATCGCCGCCGCGCACGCCGTGGCGCGCGCGATCCGCCGACACGGTATCGGCGGCTCGATCGGGATCGATTTCCCGACGATCGCCGGCAAGGCGCAGCGCAACGCGGTCGCCGCCGCGATCGACGAAACGTTGCCGCAGCCGTTCGAACGGACCGCGATGAACGGCTTCGGCTTCCTCCAGATCGTTCGGCCAAGACCCCGCGCGTCTATCCCCGAGATTCTCCGCGCCGATCCGGTCGGCGCAGCGACCCGCGCGACACTCCGTACGCTCGAACGCACGCCGCCGACCGCCTCGCGCCGTCATACCCTGCCCGCAGCCGTCCATGCACGCCTGATGACGCGCCCGGATTGGCTCGCGGAACTCACGCGCCGTACGGGCGTCGTTCACGAACTGGAGAGCGCCCGATGATGCCCACCTCCCCCACCGTCAAATGCCCGATCTGCGACCAGCCCGCAGTTGCCGAGTACAAGCCGTTCTGCTCGAGCCGCCACCGCGACCGCGACCTGTTGCAGTGGCTCGGCGAAGGCTATCGCATTCCCGGCCGATCAATTGCGCAAACGGGGCTGGACAGCGCCGAAGACCCCGACTAAACGCGCCCTTCCGATCGCAAGGTCGGACGCTTCTCCGGTCCCAGACCGGACGTGCCCGGATAGCTCAGTTGGTAGAGCATGCGACTGAAAATCGCAGTGTCGGCGGTTCGACCCCGTCTCCGGGCACCATTTTCTCACCTTGTGATATAGGCTGCCGGCTCACTCGCAGAGGCACGGACTTGGACCCCAAATTCCATTGTGCTGAGCGAAGTCGAAGCACCTTCGCTTGAGCCCCACCCTTCGACTTCGCTCAGGGCGAACGGAGGGAGGCCGAACGGAATTGGTCGGTATCCCTGATAGAATCTTTAGCGGCGGATCCGGGTGACATGGCCCATTTTCCGCCCCGGCCGCGCGGTGCCCTTGCCGTACAGGTGCAGGTGCGCGCCGGGCTCGGCCAGCAACTCCTTCCAGCGATCCGCGTCGTCGCCGATCAAATTTTCCATCGTCGCCTCACGCCCGGTCAGCGTCGTCGCGCCCAGTGGCAGGCCACAGATTGCGCGGATGTGGTTTTCGAATTGCGAGCATTCGGCGCCTTCGATCGTCCAGTGACCGGAATTGTGCACGCGGGGGGCCATCTCGTTGAAGACCGGGCCGTCGGCGCCGACGAAGAACTCGCACGCCAGTACGCCGACATAGTCGAGTTCGGCGGCGATCCGTTCGGCCAGCGCGGCGGCTTCGTCGGCTTGGGCCAGCACGGCGGCGGGTGCGGGGACGGTGGAGTGGCGGAGGATCGCGTCGCGGTGGACATTGAGCGGCGGATCGTAGCGCAGGGTGCCGCCGTCGAGGCCACGCGCGATCAGGATCGAGAACTCGTGCTCGAAGGGTACGAAGGCTTCGAGCACTGCGGGGCCGCCGATCGTGTGCCAGGCGGCCTGCGCGCCTTCGGGCGTGTCGATCTTGACCTGGCCCTTGCCGTCATAGCCGAAGCGGGCGGTCTTGAGGATGGCGGGGGTGCCGATCGCTTTCAGGCCCGCCTGCAGACTTTCCAGGCTATCGACCGCGGCCCAGGGTGCCGGGCGGCCGCCGACGCTCTCCACGAAGCGTTTTTCGCCGATCCGCTCCTGGGCGACGCGGAGCGCGCGGGGGCTTGGGTGGACGGGGACGCGATCTGCGAGCCATTCCACGGGCTCGACTGCGATGTTCTCGAACTCGTAGGTGATGACGTCGCAGGCGTCGGCGAAGTCGGCGAGCACGATGCGGTTGTGATAGTCGGCGCGCGTCATGGTCGAGGCGGACTGCGCGGCGACGCTCTCCTGGTCGGGCGCGAGGACGTGCGTGTGATAGCCGAGCTGTGCCGCGGCGGTGGCGAGCATGCGACCGAGCTGGCCTCCGCCGAGGATACCGATGGTCGATCCGGGGGGAAGCGGCGTCATGTCAGCGTCTTTCAGGCTATCGTCTTCAGGCGGGGTCGGTGGCGACGGCGTCGGTCTGTGCGGCGCGCCATGTTTTCAGGCGCTCGGCCAGCGCATCGTCGGATGTCGCGAGGATCGCGGCGGCCAGAAGGCCTGCGTTGATCGCGCCGGGCTTGCCGATCGCGAGCGTGCCGACCGGGATGCCGCCGGGCATCTGGACGATCGAGAGCAGGCTATCCATGCCCTTCAGCGCCTTCGATTCGACGGGGACGCCGAGCACCGGGAGATGGGTCATCGAGGCCGCCATGCCGGGGAGGTGCGCCGCGCCGCCTGCGCCGGCGATCACCACCTTGAGGCCGCGATCGGCGGCGGTAGTCGCGTAGTCGTAGAGGCGTTGCGGGGTGCGGTGGGCGGAGACGACCTTGGTCTCGTAGGCGACGTCGAGCGCGTCGAGCGTCTCGGCGGCGTGGCGCATCGTCTCCCAATCGGAGGTGCTGCCCATGATGATGCCGACTAGAGCCACGATTGCCCCCTGATTCAAGGAGCGCCGTGCCTAGCGACGTGGGGGGGATTGGGCAATGTTGTTGGTGGGTGGAGGTAGACCGCGCAAAATTGCACCACCCCGGCGGAGGCCGGGGCCCAATTGGGTAACGGAGCTAACCGGTGGCAGCGCTCCGTTATTGCCACCTTCCAATTGGGCCCCGGCCTTCGCCGGGGTGATGTTACTTCAGGACGGTGTCAGCGTTCGCTTAGGTAGTAGCGGTCCGTCGCGTTCAGGTCGGCGTCGAGTTCGTAGACGATCGGCTGGCCGGTGGGGATCTCCAGGCTCGTGATCTCGTCATCGGGGATGTTGGAGAGGTGCTTCACCAGCGCGCGGAGCGAGTTGCCGTGGGCGGAGATCAGGATGCGCTGGCCGTCCTTCAGCGCAGGCGCGATCCGCTCGTCCCAGTACGGGAGGACGCGGGCGATTGTATCCTTGAGGCTCTCGGTCTTGGGGATCGCGATGCCGTCGTAACGCCGGTCCTTCGAGAGGTCGAATTCGCTGCCGTCATCCAAGACAGGCGGCGGGACGTCAAAGCTGCGGCGCCAGATATGGACCTGCGCGTCGCCGTGCTTGGCGGCGGTCTCGGCCTTGTCGAGGCCGGTAAGGCCACCGTAGTGGCGCTCGTTGAGGCGCCAGTCCTTCTCGACCGGGAGCCAGAGCCGGCCCATCGCCTCGAGCGCGATGTTGAGCGTCTTGATGGCGCGCGTTTGGAGGCTGACGAAGGTCTGGTCGAAGTCGAGGCCCTTGGCGGCCATCAGCTCGCCGGCGGCCTTGGCCTCGGCCTCACCCTTGGCGGTCATGTCGACGTCCCACCAGCCGGTGAAGCGGTTCTCGAGGTTCCAGGTGGACTGGCCGTGGCGGATCAGGACTAGGGTCGGCATTCGGGCTCCTGGGATGGCGGGACTGAACGGAAGGGGCGGTGCCTCCCCTATCCGTCATCCTGACGAAAGTCAGGACCCAGGGTAACGGGACGTCGCCCACCTTGGCTCTGGGTCCTGACTTTCGTCAGGATGACGGCAGATACGGTATGACGTGGGCGATCAGATTTCGTCGATCATGCCGGCGAGCGTCTCGAGCATCGCATGTGCGAGCTGTTTCGAGCGCTCGGGCGACCAGCCGAATTCGGGATCGGCGTTGGCGTCGTGATCCTTGAACGGCATCTCCAGCGTCATCGACACTGCGCCGAAGCGCTCGGCGAGCTGGTTGGTCGACATCGACAGGTTCGCCGAGCCCGGTGCGGACTTGGGATAACCCTTCTCGGTCTGGAAATCGGGCGTGTGCGCCGCGAGACGACGGCCGTATTCGTAGAACTTGCCGCCGTGCGCGTCGGTCCAGGAGGGGATGCCTTCGAACCCTGCTATGAAGTTCGCGGGGATCGCCTCGTCACCGTGGATGTCCATCGCGACGTCGACGCCGGTCAGGTCCATCGCATTGCGCACGCACAGGACCTCTGGGCTCTTCTCCGGCGTCGGCGTGTGCCATTCGCGGTTGAGGTTCACCCCGACGGCATTGGTGCGCAGATGACCGCGGCGCGTGCCATCCGGGTTCATGTTCGGAACGACGTTGAAGGTCGCCTTCGCCAACAGCGCGGCAGTGATCGGGTCGGCCGAATCGGTCAGCCGCTCCAGCGCGCCCTCCATCCACCATTCGGTCATCGATTCGCCAGGGTGCTGGCGACCGTAGATCCAGACCTGCTTCGAGCCCGAGCCGATCGTGAAGCAATCGATCGCCTGCCCGTCGAGCGACTGGCCGAGTTCGCGGTGCGCAACGCCCGGCAGCAACGCGGTGCGCGCCACCAGCGCCTCGTGCATTTCCATCGTGTAGGGCGCGAAATAGGCGAACCAGGCGAGATCGGTATCGGCGGTAAAGTCGAATTCGAGCACGCCATTGTCATAGCGCGTCTCGATCATCCGCCAAGCCTGCCGGTCGGTGCTGGCGCGCGTCTTGTAGCCCGGCCAGCCGAACGGATAAGCCGACCTGCCCGCATTGAGGATGCGGTAGGTCAGCGTGCGACCAGCCGCCCCCGCCACCCGGAAATAGAACCACTGGAAGAAATCGGACTGGTAATCGGTAACGATCTCCAGGTCGATTCGGTCTCCCTCGATGGCGACAACACGGATGTTGCCGCCATCGAAGGCTGCGTTGATGGTCGGGCTCATGGTCTGTACGGTCATTTCACCTGGATAGTGCGACCGGACTCACCGGGGAACCCCATGAACAGCGCACGCGCGAGCTTCCCGGCCTGAATATCGGTCGTCGCGTCGGCCTTGCGCGCATCAGCAAACGACTGCGCGCGACCTTCCCAGACGGGCGACTGGTCGGCGCTGCGCTTGATCGTCACCGACAGCTCGGAGACGAGAATCGCGGTGCTCCCGCCGCCGCCGATCGGGAAGCCGACCCCGCCACCGAGCCCGACGCCACCACCACCGCCGCGACGACCACCGCCGCTGAAGCCGCCGCCACCGATGCCGATGCTGATCGGCGACTGCTTGGGTGGCCCGGCCTGCGTGGTACGCGTGAAGCCTACGGTTGCGATCAGGAGCGGCTTCGCGCCGGGTGCGGGGACGCTGTAGCCCGCCTGGAGTAGCTGGCCCTGCACCGCGGCGGCGTAGGTCTTGAACTCGATGCTGGCCGGGCCACCGGCGGTCAGCGGCTGGACGGCGATCGTGCCACGGTCGATCGGCTCGCCGAGATGATAACGCAGCACCTCGGTCGGCGGCAGCGACGGGCCGGTCGCGCACGCAGTGAGGGATGCGCTTGCCAGCGCCAGGACCAGGATCGAACGAACCGCCATCGGGACTTCCTTAGAATGTTGCGCTATAGTAACGCTCCGACCAGCCGAGTGGGTTCCCGGATGGTAGGAGCGTGTCCGTTGCTTGACTTGGACACACCCCGCCATTAGGCGATCCCGTCTTTCCGCACACCTAGATTTGAAAAGAAGCGAATCGATCATGAAGATCCGCAATTCCCTGAAGTCGCTCAAGGATCGTCACCGCGATAACCGCGTGATCCGTCGTCGTGGCCGTACCTACGTCATCAACAAGACCAACCGTCGCTTCAAGGCACGCCAGGGCTAAAGCCCTGATAACGGCCGTCATCTTCGACGTCGGTCGTGTCCTGTACGACTGGGATCCCCGGATCCTGTACGAGCGCCTGATCGACGACGATCGGGCGCTCGACGCGTTCCTGCGTGACGTCGTGACGATCGACTGGCACTTCCAGCACGACGCTGGCCGCGACTTCGCCGACACCTCGGCGGAGCTTGCCGCGTTGCATCCGCAGCATGCCGACCTGATCGCTGCCTGGGGGCCGCGATTCAACGACAGCATCGGCGCGCGAATCGCCGGGATGCATGAGATCGTCGAGGAACTCGACGCGGCCGGCGTACCGCTGTTCGCAATCACGAACTTCAGCCACGAATTCTGGCCACCCTTTCGCGCGCGTGAAGCCCATCTGTTCGACCGGTTCCGCGACGTCGTCGTGTCAGGCGAGGAGAAGATGGTGAAGCCGGATGCCGCGATCTATCGGCTGGCGCTGGAGCGATTCGGGTTGGCGGCGGAGGATGCCGTGTTCGTTGACGACAATGCGGCGAACGTGGCGGGTGCGCGGGCATTGGGAATCGAATCGGTGCTGTTCACGGATGCTGCGGATTTCCGCGCGCGACTGGTCGAGCTTGGGCTCCCTATGGCCCAGTACCCGGCATCCTGACGAAAGTCAGGATCCAGGGCCATTAGCGTCGAGATCTGTTACTCTGAATCCTGACTTTCGTCAGGATGACGGGGTGACGCAGCTTACCGATCCAGGGAAATCGACTGGCGCAGGTTCGCTACGGCCGTTTCCTGATCCGCGACCGGCGCCTCCGGCATCACGCCACCCTCGAAATCATCCGTCACCGTCACGGTCGTCCCCAGCGTCGTCACCCCGAACAACTGCTTGGCAAAGCCGAGCGGCACGCGGATGCAGCCGTGCGACGCGGGGAAGCCAGGGTTGCGTCCAGCGTGGATCGCGATGCCGTCCCAAGTGAGCCGCTGCATGAACGGCATCGACGCGTCGTCGTACAGGCTCGACTTATGGACCGCGTTCTTCTGCAGGATCGGATAGGTGCCGAGCGGGGTATCCTTGCCGTCCTTGCCACTGGAGATGGTCGTCGCCGCGATCATTGTCGACCCGCGATAGACAAACGCGCGTTGCTCCAGCAGGCTGATGACGATGCTGACGGGTTCGCGCGAACCATTGTCCTTCCAGACGAACTGGTTCGGCGAAAGTTCGGTCGCGGCCTGTTCGATCGGCATCACGGCGATGGCGGCGGCCGATGCGGCGTGCGCGGGACATGTCCCCACGAACAGCGTGGAAGCCAGTCCGATTGCCGCAACGGTCCGCATCATCCTGGTCATCATTCCGCCCGTTCTCGAATCCCGATATTTTCGCTCAACGCGCGATTCTGCGAATCGTGCCGTCGAAGGATTGAGTCGACGAACCGACCCCAAGCCGGGGTAGTTCGAGGGAACGGACCCACAACCAGTGGAAATGGTTGCAGAATATTCACCGAAAATCGGCTATACGATGTTGCAAGAAACGGGGCAATTTCGGGAAAATCGATGCACGACGAGCAAGGTCTTGTGCGCGAACGACGCGCGCTTCTGAAGAACGGTTTGGTTTTGGCGGGGGCTCTGGCGATACCCGGTGCGGTATCTGCAACACCACGACTGGGACGCGCACTCACCGCGCGTGACCTGAAGCCGATGACGCAGCCACCGCTGCCGCGGACGACGGTCGCACTGACGTCGCCCAAGGTGGTCCGTCCCGATCTCCTGCGCCAAGCGATGGCGTCGCTGAGCCGTCACGGCAGCCGCATCCAGCATCACGACCGCATCGCGATCGCCGATTTCGCGGCACCGTCGGGCAAGCCGCGGTTCCACTTCGTCGATCTCGCCAGCGGGCGCAGCACCTCGTTGCTGGTCGCACACGGCAGCGGTTCCGATCCTGCGCATACCGGGTATCTCGAGCGCTTCTCGAACCGCTTTGGCTCGAACGCGTCGTCCGAGGGCGCGTTCGTCACCGACGATTATTATGTCGGCAAGCATGGCCGCTCGCAGCGCCTGATTGGGCTCGACCCGACCAACGACAACGCGCTCGATCGCGCGATCGTCGTGCATTCGGCGTGGTACGCCAACAAGGACATGATCGAGAATCACGGCATGCTGGGTCGCAGCCAGGGGTGCTTCGCCGTCGGCGAGCGCGATCTCGACCAGGTGTTCGCACGCCTCGGGGCAGGCCGGATGATCTACGCCGCCAAGGTCTGACGAACCGCCCGGACCGCTCTACGCCGCGGTCTGGACCATCCGGGGACCGCGCTACGCCGCGGTCTGGGTCATCCGGCTCTGTTGCATCCTCCGGCGGGCGCGTCTCACGCCGCCGATGAGTCCCGACCAGAGCAGGGCCTCCAGACCGGCATAGCCGAGCCCCAGGTGATCGGGGCGCACCGCCAGGACATCCTTCAGCCGGACCGTTCCCGCGCGCAGCCCTGCCCGGCCGATATCGCCCCAGCGACGCGCGGTCTCCCAGCGGATCAGGCGCGTATCGTGCGCGGAACAATCATGCGTCGCCAGAAAGTCCGCCTGGATTACGCTCAGGGCACTTCCCAGCGTCGCCAGTGCGGCGCGATCTGGCACCGGACGCTTGGCCATGTTGTGCAGCATGACCAGCTGCGCGACGCGTTCCGCGCGATCGTCGAACAGGCGGACATAGCGTTCGGTCAGGACGCGGACCGACGCGGCCTCCATCGTATCGACGAAGCGCTTCGACACGCCACCGGGATGGACGCGGTACAACACCAACGCCTCGTCCAGTCGGGCGATCGCGCCGAAATGCTGGATCCGCTGATACAGGTCGAAATCCTCGGCATAGAGCAATTCGGGCCGCGTCACCGGGTCCAGTCGCCGCGCGACGTCGGTGCGCATCATCGTCGACGACCACACCAGGGGGTTCTCGATACATGTCAGCCAGGTGATCAACGCGGGCGTGGTCGTCGGCGCATAGCGCGACGGGCCGATCACGCCGTCGGTCAGCAACTCCGCGGCGGTCCCCAGCAGCACCGTGTCGGGATGCGCGTCGAGATAGGCGACCTGACGCGCCAGCCGATCGGGGCGGCAGATGTCGTCATGATCGAGCGCGGCGATATAGCGCCCGCGCGCCTCGGTGAATCCCCGGTTGCGCGCCAGCACGGGCCCACCGTTCTTCGCCATCACGGTCAAGCGTACACGCGGGTCAGGCCAGGCGCGCACCACTTCGCGCGTGTCGTCGGTCGAACAATCGTCGACGACGATGACTTCGAAGTCCGTGAAGGTCTGTGCCTGGAGACTGGCAAGCGTCTCCTCGATCAACCCGGCGCCATTATACGCCGCCATGACGACGGTCACGACGGGATCGGCCGCGGTCACGCCGCCGCCAGCGCCTTCGACGCCATAATCTGATCGACGATCATCAAGCCCACATCATTCTGCCATAGCCATAAGCCATTGGCCTGGCCGGAAAAACTACTTTCTCCGCCAAGCGGGCCCCAGGGCACGAATCCCGCTGCCAGTCCCAGCCCGTACAGGCCGGATATCGGCGCGCCGTCGGCATCGACGATCCGGCAATGGCGGTCGACCATCGGCTGGCCATCCTGCGCGGCGAGCGGGATCGGCGTGCCGTCGCGGTCGGCGATCGGCATCGCGATCGGCCTGTACCCGAGCGCCGCGATCACCAAGTCGGCATCGGCGATGCAGGCGCGCGCCTCGGCATCGTCATCGCTCGCGATCCGGTGCAGGGCAACGCGCGGATCGGGGGCGCGACCATCGATGCCGAGCATCCGCAGCACCAGATCGCGCGCTTCGAGACGGAAGCCGGCGAGGCGGTAGACGAAGCCCGAGACCGGGCAGATGTCGTCGGGGCCGAAATCGGTGAACCCCTCCGCATGCGCCGCCTCGACCGAATGATAGAAAGGGCGGAGCGGACGGCGGTGCAGCAACGTGATCGCCCCCGCCCCCAGCGGCAGCGCCGGCTGGCTCTTCAGGAGCAGCGCGATCGTCGTCAACGCGCTGGTCGACCCGCCGATCACCGCGATCCTGGGGTTGCGCTTGCCGGTCAGGATATCGGCAACCTTCTCGAACCCGCCGACCGTCAGCACGTCGTCGGACTGGAGCAGCCGTCCGTTCGCGAGATCGACCAGGCTGCCCCCGGCAACGCGCTGCGTCGCGAGCCGGTCGAGCGGTTGATGTCCACCGGTCGCGACGACGACGGTGCGGGTCAGCTGGTCGAACACGTGGCCATCCGCCACGCGGCGGACCTGCACGCTCCACAATCCATCGCCGACGCGTTTCGCGCCCAGCGCCTCGTGACCCGTCAGCACGATGCCGCCTTGCTCGCGGACGATATCGGTCAACCGGTCGCCGGTCGCGCGCAACAGCGGCCCGACCTCGGTCAGCGGCACCCCCAATGCGCCCTCGTGCGCCGCGACCGCACGCCCGGCGGGGTGATCGACCAGCCGTGCGAGTTCGGGATGCACATTGTCGCGGACCGCGGTCAGGAAGGTCTGCGCGGTCGAATCCGACGTGATCGCATAGCGCCCGAGCCGCCCGCCACCGATCGCGTTGCCGCGCTCGATCACCATCAGCCCCGACGCGGCCAGATCGGGCAGCAAGCCGCGCTTGGTTGCGGAGGTGAGCATCGCCGTCCCCGCAGGGCCGCCGCCGATCACTACGACCGATGCGATGGTGCCCCGTGTGCCGCGTACCGACGCCCGCCGATCGAGCGGCCGGA
Source organism: Sphingomonas faeni (assembly GCF_040407495.1). Classification (GTDB taxonomy): domain Bacteria; phylum Pseudomonadota; class Alphaproteobacteria; order Sphingomonadales; family Sphingomonadaceae; genus Sphingomonas; species Sphingomonas faeni_D. Next base: position 327,830 of record NZ_JAPZPP010000004.1, read on the forward strand.
GAATCGCCGCACACGCCGCAGCCAGCGTGGTCGCCGCCCGCCGCGCATCCTCGACCGACATCGCGTCGGTGATCGGCAGCGACAGCATCCGCCCCGCGATCCTGTCGGCGACCGGGGTCGGCTCGATCATCGCGGTCGCCTGGAACCACGGCTGTTCGCCGAGATGCGGGCTGAAATAGCGGCCACAGCCGATGCCGTCCGCCTCGATGCTGGCGACGATCGCGTCGCGGTGGTGCGCGATATGCTCAGGGAGCAGCACCGGCATGAACTGCATCGCGCGGCGTCGGCCGGACACCGCCTGGAACTGGAAATCGGGTAACGTCGCGCGGTAGGCGGCCTCAAGCGCGGCGCGGTGATCGGTGATCGCGTCGATCTCGGCGAGCTTGGCCTGCGCGACGATCGCGGTGATCTCGGGCAGCTTGGCGTTGATGCCGGGCAGCGTCGCGCTGCGGCTGCGCTCGAAGCCGAAATTCCCCATCGACCGCAATGTCGCGATCAGGTCGACGTCGCCGCTGTGGATCAGCCCACCCTCGCCCACCGCGAACGTCTTGGTCGCGTGCATCGAATGGACCACGGCGAACGGCGCGCGCGCGCCGAAGCCAAGCCCGGCGTCGTCGAGCGTGCCGAGCGACGAGGCCGCATCCACCACTACCCCGACGCCGTATCGCCGCTGAAAATGCACGTAACGGTCGAGGTCGATCGCATTGCCGAACGTCGCATAGGGTACGACCACGCCAATCCGTTCGCCGTGGCGCTGGAGCAGACGCTCCTCCTCGAGCGCGCACGCGCCCCAATCGTCGGGATCGATGTCGCAGACTAGCGGTGTCAGCCCGGCCCATGCCGCCGCCTGCGCCGTGGCAGCGAAGGTCAGCGCAGGCATCAGCGCGAGCGTACCCTGTTTGGGGTTCAGTCCGCCCGTTCGCATCCCCGAAGCATGGCGGATCGCGAGCATCAGACCCAGTGTCGCGTTGCCGACGGCGAGACACGCACCATGACCGCCGAACAGCGTCTCCGTCACGCCGGCCTCGAACGCGCGAACCTCCGGACCGTTGTTGCTGAACACTCCCGATGCCTCGACCCGGCGCAGCGCATCGAGGTGCTCGCTCAGGCGTGGCGGGTTCGGCGCGATCAGGGGGAGGCGTATCATCGGCGATCCGGTCTGTTGTGCGACAGGTCTATGACCCACCGCCTCCTAAGAACCAGTTACGCGAGCAAACGCCAATATATGCAGGACGGTGTTTTCCTTACATCACCCCGGATGACGTCCGGGGTGATGCAAGCATTTTCAGCGCACCAGCGGCAGGCTGATATAGCTTTCGTCAGGTCCGGCGACGGTGATCTTCTGCGTTGCCTTCACGTAATCCTTCGGTTGCGCGAAGAAGATGTTCGGGACGAAGGTCTGCGGGTTGCGATCGTAGAGCGGGAACCAGCTCGACTGCACCTGCACCATGATCTTGTGCCCCGGCAGGAACACGTGATTGGTGGTCGGCAAGGCGAACTTGTATCTCAGCGGCACAGTGGCGGCGATCGGCTTGGCGACCGCAAGGTTCTCGCGATACCGCCCGCGGAAGATGTCCATCGCGACGGACAATTGATACCCCGCCATCGCCTTGTCGCCCGGCGTCACGTCGGGATACACGTCGATCAACTTCACCACCCAGTCGCTGTCGGTACCGGTCGTCGATGCGGTCAGGTTCACTTCCGGAACACCTGCGATCGTCGTCGGCGCGGTCAGCGCGTCGGTCGTGAAGGTCAGCACGTCGGGACGCCCCGAGACCGCGCGCTGATCGTCGACCAGCCACTGTTTCCAGGTCGATCCGCTCGCATAGGTCGGCAGCGTCGGGCGCACGCGGTAACTGACGGGTGTCGCCGGATCGGAGATATAGTCCGCCGTTGTGGCTGCGCCGCCGGTGGCCTGGAATCCGAGCGCACCACCGGGCTTGAGGTACAGCGGCGTGCCCGCGGTCGCGGCGGTCGGCCAGCTCTGGAGCTTCTGCCACTCGTTGCGCCCCGACTGGAACATCGTCACCGGCGCCACGTCCATCGCCGGCTGGTCGCTCTTCAGGTAGTGCGCGAGGAACGGCGCGAGGACGTGCCAGCGCCACCATTTGGCGGTGTCGGCATCCCATTTGATCGCGCCCAGCGCGCTGCCGTCGCGCACCTCCTGGCCATGATACCAGGGGCCCATCGACAGATAGACCATGTCGTTGGCGGTGTCCTTGGGCTCCAGCGCGCGATACACCGCCGGCGCACCGTAGATGTCCTCCTGATCCCACAACCCGCCGACTATTAGCGTCGGCACCTTGAGCGGCTGGCCGGCGAGCACGGTGTCCATCGCCTGGCTCGACCAGAACGAGTCGTACGCCGGATGCTGCGTGATCTTGCGCCAGAAGCCGAGCTGTTCGAGGCCCTGCGCCTTCCCGATCGCGCCGGCCGAGCCGCCCTTGAGGTAATAGTCATAGTCGTCGGCGGTGTCGGTGATCCACGGCGTGCCGGCATCTTTGGTCGCCTCTTGCCCGAGGACGTACGGCATCATGCCCTCGCGGAACGCGCCGTTGTGAAACCAGTCGTCGCCGCGCCAGCCATCGACCATCGGGTTCATCGGCACCGACACCTTGAGCGCCGGATGCGGATTGATCAGCGCCATCAGCGGCAGGAAGCCGTCATAGCTGATCCCGCTGATCCCGACGCGACCGTTCGATTCGGGGACGTGCTTCACCAGCCAGTCGATCGTGTCGTAGGTATCGGTCGAATCGTCGGTCTTGGTCGGGTTCTGCGCAGTGCCGGCGCGCGCCGGGTTCATCATGTAGATGCCCTCCGAAGCGTGCATGCCGCGGACGTCCTGAATCACGCGGATATAGCCCGCCGCGGCGATCACGTCGCCCGCGCCGTCGCCGTGCTCGAGGATGCCTGCATAGGTGCCGCTGTCGACCTTGGTCTGGCCGTCCGCGTCATAAGGCGTCCGCGTCATCAGGATACCGGCGTCCTTCGCGCCCTTGGGCACGATGATGACGGTGTGCAGCTTGACCCCGTCGCGCATCGGGATCTCGACGACCTTGCGCACATAATCGTAGCCGACGTCGCGCGGCGCCATCTTGGCGGGGCGCTCGTCGTAATTCTGTGCGGTCGCGGGGGCGGTCGTTGCGGTAGCGAGCGCGCCGATCGCGCAAGCCGTGAACAAACGGGTCATCGATTTCATCTCTTCTTCCTTCCCTCCCGGACCGAAAAAGAAAGGGCCCGCCTTCCCGTGTGGAAAGACGAGCCCCTCTCGTAACAATTCAGGCGATCAGGCCGTCCGCGTGCCGGTCAGCGGGAAGCTGCCGAACGCGCCGGCTGCGACGCTGCCCTTGAGCACGTCGTCTTCGACGGTCGCCTTGCAGTCGAGCGTCATCGGCATCGGCACGGTCATGCTCTGCTTCCAGGTGATCGTGTCGCCATCGACGTCACCGGTGACGTCCATGCCGCCCATCGCGCCCGACACCGCACCGGTGAAGGTATTGCCGGCGCTGTTAACGGTCAGCGTCATCTTCTGATCGCCCAGCGGCGATTTGACCACGCAATCCCAACTGCCATCGACGTTTGCCATTGCACTCTCTCCTGAATTTACTTGGCGCCGGCAACCGACGCCGCGGGGATGACCTCGACCGGCAGGCCGATGCTGTCAAGCTGCGGCCGCACCGTCTTCGCATCGCCGACCACGACCCAGATCGTCTTCTTCGGGTCGAGCGCCTGCTGGATCGCGGTGTTGAGTTGCGGCAGGTTAAGCCCTTGGTATCGCTGCGTGATCGTCGCGTAGTAATTGTCGGGCCGCTTGAGCAGATCGTTCTGCTGCATCGCGCCCAGCACCGCGTCCGACGTCTCGAAATTGCCCGACAACGAGCGGATCGCGCCGTTGATCGCACGATCGAACTCGGCCTGCGTCATTGGTTCCTTGCCGAGGAACGCACCGATGTCGCTGCGCAGTGCGGCGATCGACGGGCCGGTCTGGTCCGCCTGGACCGGCGCCGACAGGATGTACGGCGCGGCAAATTCGGACTGCTGGAAGCGACCCGAGACGCCGTAGGACCAGTGCTTGCTCTCGCGCAGGTCCATGTTGACGCGGCCGAGGAAACTGCCGCCGAGCGCATCGTTCGCGGTCACGATCGGCAACAGGTCCTGCGTGCCCTTCAGGCCGGTCGGTACGCCCGCGATGATCACCGACTGCGGGCTGTCAGGCCGGTCGATCAGCACGATCTTCGGCGCGGACGGCGTGACGCTCGCCGGAAAGACCTTGGTTCCCGCCGCACCGGTCGGCCGCCACGTTCCGAACCGCGTATCGAGCGCCGCCTTCACCTCGGCGAGCGGACGATCGCTGACGACGAAGATCTTGGCCTTGTCGGGCCGCAGCCACGCCTGCTGGAAGGCGACCAGGTCGGCGCGCGTCAGGCCTGCAACCGCCTTCGGATCGCCGCTGCCCTGCGCCTTGGCATAGGGCGAGGTCGGCCCGAGCAGTTTCGGCAGGACGCGCGTCGCCAACCCCTGCGGGCTGGTCAGTTCCTGCGCGATCTGCGCGAGCTGCTGGTTCTTGACGCGCGCGACCTCGGCATCGGCGAACGCCGGGTTCTGCGCGATATCGGCGAACAGGTCGACCGCGGGCGCAAGGTTCGCGCTCGGCACCTGCAGCGACAGGAAGGTCCGGTCGCTCGACGCGCCCGAGCCGATGTCCGCCCCCAGCCGCTCCTTGGCCTCGGCCAGCGCGACCGAATCGCGCGTCGGCGTGCCTTCATCCATCATCGCCAACGTCAGCTGCTGCGTGCCGAGCTTGCCCGGCACGTCCGCCGCGACGCCCGCATCGAAGCTCAACACCGCCTGCGTCACCGGCACCGCCGTGCGCTGTGCGTAGACCAGCTCGATCCCGTTCGACAGGCGCGTGCGCTCGACGGTCGGGAAGCTGAGGCCTGCGACCGTGCCGACGCCGGGCAACGGCCCTCGCGTCCCCTTCGGCGGTGCCTCGGGTGCGGGCACGACGTCGACCTTGGGTGGCACGACCGCGTTGGCGTACGCATCGCGCGGCCCCGGTACGACGGTCAGCGAATAGGCCGGACGCGACAGCCACTTCGCCGCGGCGGCCTTCACGCTCGCGGGCGTCTCGGCCGCGAGTTGCAACAGCTGTTTCTTGTAATAGCCGGGATCGTTCGAATAGAGCGCGCCTTCGGCCAGCGTCACCGCCTTGCCGCCGAACCCGCCGACCGACTCGAGCCCCTCCATCGTGCGCGATGCGGTCGTCGTCGCGACGCGGCTGACCTCGTCGGCAGTCGGTCCGTTCTTGAGGAAGTCGGCGAGGATCTCGTCGATCCGCTTCGACACCAGCGCAGGGTCGACGCCCTCGCGGACGATCGCCTCGATCTGGAACATGCCGAGCTGGCTGAAGCTGTTGTTCGACGCGGAGATGCGCGTGACCAGCTTCTCCTTCTTGACCAGCGCGGTGTCGAACCGGCTGCTCGCCAGACCGCCGAGCACGCCGGCGGCGACGCTGAGCGCAGTGCCGTCCTTGTCGTTGAGGCCGGGGACCACCCAGTTGCGGCTGATCATCACCGCCGCGACACGGTCCTTGATCGTCTCGCTCACCGGCGTCGGCAGCGTCGGGATCGGTGCCGGGGGAACGATGCTCTCGGCGCCCTTGGGAATGCCGCCGAAATACTTCTCGGCGAGACGCTTGGCGGTCGCCGCATCGACGTCGCCGGCAAGTACCAGTACCGCGTTGTTCGGGCCGTAATGATCCTTGAACCAGTCCTTCACCGTCTGCAGCGAGGCCGCATCGAGATCCGCCATCGAGCCGATCGTGGTGTGGCCGTACGGATGCGTCTCGAGGAACAGCCCCTCGGTGATCTTGTATTCGGTCAGGCCGTAGGGCTGGTTGTCGCCCTGGCGCTTTTCGTTCTGGACGACGCCGCGCTGCTCGTCGAGCACGCCCTGCGTGATCGCCCCGGTGAGATAGCCCATGCGGTCGGATTCGAGGAACAGCGCGCGGTCGAGCGCCGCGGTCGGCACCGTCTCGAAATAATTGGTGCGATCATAATAGGTGGTGCCGTTGAAGTCGGTCGCGCCGACCTGTTTCAGCGGCTCGAAGAAATCGCCCGGTGCGTTCTCGGAGCCGTTGAACATCAGATGCTCGAACAGATGCGCGAAGCCGGTCTTGCCCTTGGGCTCGAACTTCGAGCCGACATTGTACCAGACCGACACCGCCACGACGGGGGCCTTGCGATCGGTGTGCACGACGACGCGCAGGCCGTTCTTCAGCGTAAACTGCTGGTAGGGGATATCGACCGACTTCACGAGCTCTGCGACCGGGGCGGGCTTTGCCGCGGGCATTGGCCGCTGCGCCTGGCCGAAGGCAGGCGAGACGAGAGCGATGGCAGCGACGCCGGCAAGCGCGCTCAGTTTACGTGTCATGTCGAACGATACCCCGAAGTCGAATGATGTCGTCGCAGCATAAGCGGGCTTGGTCGCCGGGCAACAGGATTGATGGATCGACGCCTCGCTTGGCGCAGCCCGTATCCACCGACCGCTGCTTCGAACACCGCCAGCACACTACCGCCAGCACACTACCGCCAGCGGGCGCGCCGTATCAGAAGAACAGCTTGCGGATGCTCAGCCTGACCGTGCGGCCGAGCGGATCGAGGTAATCCGGCTGGTAGGTGTTCGGTGTCGCGCCGCTCGCGTCGGTCACGCGCTGACGCGTGTTGAGGACGTTGTCGACCGAGAGACTGACCCGCATGCCGCGCAGCCACGGATGCGCCTTCACCCATTCGAGGCGCTGCCCGAGATCGGCGAACAGCCGCGCGTTGGCAGTCGCGAGGCCGCCGAAGTTGAGCGTCTCGGGCGCGGCGATGGTGCCGCCGTTGACGCGCGTGCCGGTCGCGTAATTGGCGGAGATGCGCGCACCGAGGCCGTTGTTGGTATACCCCGCCTGCGCCTCCAGTTCGTGGCGGGACTGACCGCCGTTGTTGCCGATCGCGTCGCCGTCGAGCAGGTTCAGGCTCGGCCCGCCGTTCGCGACGAGCACGCGATCGGTGAAGTGCCAGGTATGATAGACCGCGAACTGGATGCGGCCACCCGCCTGCCCCCCACGACCGCCGAAGCCGCGCCCACCGCCACGGCCACCGGGACCACCAGCGCCGGGACCACCGCCGGCGCGCGCACCCTCGCCGCGCGGTCCATCGCCGCCCGCGCCACCGGGACGACGGAAGCCACCGGGCGGTTGCAGGCCTTCGAACGGATTGGGACCGGTGCCGGCGCGGTATGCTTCCAGCTCGCGCTGGATCTTCGACTTGAGCGGTGCGGAGAAGTTGATCCCCCAGCGCAGTTCGGACCGGTCGCTGCGTGCGAAATTGATCGGCCGGCGATCGACCTGCAGCAGGTTGCCGGTGTCGTCGCGGACGAAGCGGTCGGGGAACGCGGCCTCGATCGCTGCGGTGGCCGCAGGGAACGCCGCGATCGGGTTGTCGACCCGGCTCTCGACATAGTTGGCGGTGATCGACAGGTCCTTCGCGGACCAGGGCTTGAACGTAAGCCCGACTTTCGTGACGTGCTTGTTGTCCGCGACCAGCCCGGGATTGCCGCCGCTGATCGTCGAAACGGTCGCGGTCTCGCCGCGCACATAGTCGAACACGCGGACGTTGGGCGTGGTGATCGACGGGTTGCCGAGCTGCTGTGCGGTCGGCGCCTCGTCGGTGTCGGTCACCGAGGCGATCACGCGCACGCCGTCGACCGGCGACCAGTTGGCGCCATAGCCGAGCGTCTGCAACGTGCCGAAGTCCGACAGATGATCCTCGGCGAGGTTGAAGTTCGCCGACAGCGTGCCGAGGAACGGCAGCACGTCCTTCGACCGGCTGGTCAGCGGCACGTCGACATTGACCTGGCCGTTGACCGTATCGCGCGATACCCGCCCCTGCGTATCGACCCCCAGGAGATTGACGGTGCGATACGAGCGGCTTTTGAAATCGGCGGTTTCGGCACCGAGCTTGATCGTCGTCGAAACCGCGCCGGCGGGCAGCGAGAAGAGATTGCCGTTGGCGACCGCGTCGAGTTCGCCGGTGCTCTGCGTCGCATAGGCGCGATTGCCGGGCAGTGCGCCGAAGTCGCTCGCGCGCAGAGGGCCGAACGGGTTTGCGGTCGGATCGCCGGCGCGGATGCGCGCATCGAAGGCGCTCGCGTCGAGGCCGGTCTCGGTGAAGGTCTGCGTATCGCTGCGGTCGTAATTGCCCGTCACGTTCCAGCGCCACGTACCGATATCGCCGTTGAGCGTGGTGCCGAGATGCGCGGCGATCGACGAGGTCCGCTGGGTCAGCGGCAGGACGCCGTCGTCCTCCACCGCGCGGTTGACGGACGTGATGCTGCCGAACGGTGTCAGCGCGACGACGGGCAGGCCGTTGAGGCTGCGGCTGTCGGTCGATTCGAGCCGGCCGTTGATCGTCGCGCCGATGTTGCCGAAGATGTTGCGCGCATACACGCTGTTCGCGGTGAACGTGCTGGTCGCGGACTGGAGCGTGCGGAACGGCCGCTGGTCGACGACATTCCCGTCCGCGCCGAGCGCGCTGTTCGCGGTGCGCTCGGGCTGGAGGATGTCGCGCTGCGATTCGGTCAGCGGCTCGCTCGACGTGTATTCGACGTGCAGGTTGAGCCGGCGGTCGCGCGCGATGTTGAGCATGTCGAGCGAACCCTTGGGCGTGTTGCCGCCACCCTCGGTCGCCTGCGTGTCGGCCGCCTCCGCGGTCACCGCGCGGAAGCGGCGGCGCAGGACGAAATTCACGACCTTCTGGTCGGCGCGATAGCCGTATTTGAGCGCGACCTCCTCGGGCAGGATCTCAACGCGCTGGATCGCCTCGGTCGGGATGTCACGGATCTCGCTGAAGCTGGAGATACGGCGGCCGTTGAGCAGCACGACCGGCGCGCCACCGCTGCCGCGTCCGCTGGTGGTCTGCGGGCTGAGTTCGTTCAACAGGTCGGACACGGTGGAGACGCCGTAGGACCGGATTTCGGCCTGACCCAGCGTCTGGTCGGGCGGGATATCGCCGATCACCGCACCGGGCAGTTTGCGCGATCCCGTGACGACGATCTCCTCAGCGTCTGCGGCTTCGTCCTGCTCCGCGGTCTGCGCGGTCTCGGTGGCCGCCGTAGTGGCAGGCGTCGTGGCAGGCGTCGACGGGGCCTGTTGCGCGGTCGCCAATGCGGGGGCGCTTACCGCCAGAACCAGACCCAAACTACGCATACCCGTTCCACCCCGATGATCGAGCCCATCGATTAGGCGGCAATTGTCGCAGGATTGTGCCGGTCCGGCAGCGCTTTCGTCGCACTCGCCGCTTATCGCGACATATGCGCGTCCATGTCCTCCAGAGGCACGCCCTTGGTCTCGGGAAAGTAGAGGAACACGGTAACGAACTGCACCGCCATCATCGCGGCGAAGAACAGGAACGGCAGCCCCGCCGACCACGCCGCGGCGATCGGGAAGACTTGCGCGATCACCGCGTTCCAGCCCCAATGGCTCGACGAGCCGATGCTTGACCCGCGCGCGCGGACATTCTGCGGGAAGACTTCCGAGATATAGACCCAGATCACCGCGCCCGAGCCGGGCGCGAAGAACATGATGAAGACGATCAGCGACGGCAGCAGCAGCCAGTTGGGCAGCACGCCCAGCAGCGCGAGCCCGCCGACGGTCAGCGCGCCGGTCATCCCCGCCGAGCCCCACAGCAGCAGCGTGCGCCGACCGATCCGGTCGATCAGCAGCATCCCTAGCAGCGTGAACACCATGTTGGCGACGCCGATCATCACCGCCTGGAGATCGGGCGACAGGCTGCCGCCCGACGCCTTGAAGATGTCGTTGAGGTAATAGAGGAACGCGTTGATGCCGCTGAACTGGTTGAACATCGCGACCAGGAACGCGAGCGTGATCGGCTTGCGGTGGCGCGTCCACGACAGCGACGCATCGCCCTTGGGCGCATCGAGGTCCGCGCGCGCGACGTCGGGGCTCATGCCGACCAGCGCGAGCACCTGCTTCGCCTCGACGTCGCGGCCCTTGGCGAGCAGCCAGCGCGGCGAATTGGGGATGCGGAAGAGGAGCGCGAAGAACACCAGCGACGGCGCCGCGACGATCCCGAGCTTCCACCGCCACTCGACATCGCCGAGATCGAGCGACCCGATGACCGCGTTCGAGACATAGGCGAGCAGGATGCCGAGGATGACCGCGAACTGGAACCCGCCGACCATCTTGCCGCGCTGGGCTGGCGGCGCAAGCTCGGCGATATAGGCGGGCGCGAGCACCGACGAGCCGCCGATCGCGATGCCGTTGATGAAGCGGAAACCGATGAAGCTGTGCCAGTTCCACGCCAGCGCACAGCCGAGCGCGGTAACGACGTAGAGGAAGGCGAGCATCCGCAGCGCGTTGCGGCTTCCATAACGATCGCCGGGCACGCCGACGAACAGCGCGCCGATCAGCGTACCCCAGAGTGCCGACGAGACGGTAAAGCCGAGCCACGCCTCGCTAAGCGCGAACTTCACCTTCAGCGCGCCGGTGACGCCGGCGATGACCGCGGTGTCGAAACCGAACAACAGACCCGACAGCGCGGCCGTGGCGACGCTCGCGATCAGGATGGCGCGGGGCTGCGCCGAGAGGGGCGAAGCGGGAGCAGCGATCGTCATGCCCCACGTTCCAACAGTTTGACGGCCGTCGCAAGCCTCCCAAGGCCCGGCGGCGATCGAACGGCGCGTTCGGACAACGAAAAGACCCATTTCCGGTCTTTGAAACCGCGTTAACGACTAGCCCGTAGCGCTACGTTATGGAGCATGGTGCGAGGTACAGGGTGACTATCGATCACGGTCGGCGGTTGAGGCCAATACGCATGATCAGGCGCTTGGCCGGACTCGTAGCGATCTGTCTCGGTCTGGTCGCAACCCCCGCTTTGGCTGCGTGCGGCGTCACGCCGGCATCGCCTCCAGGGTCGCCACCAGTACCACTGGCCGATCTCGGAACCTTTTCGCCGGCCGCCTTATTCTCGACCGACACGCTCCCGTCGGCGATGCCCTACGTCGCCATGACCGGATCGTTCGGGTGCAACTCCACGCCCCTGCTGGCCTTGATGAGCAGCGACGGCCTGGTCGTCACCGTCAAGTCCGGTACCGTCTACACGCTTAAATCGGCGGCGGGTGCGACCGCCACCTATCAGCTGGCCGCGGATTCGGGCGGGCAGAACCAGTTGGTCGCGGGCACGCCGCGCACCATCATCAACGGCACGACATCGCTGCTGACCAACACCCGCGCCGCCGTACCGCTATACCTGAAAGCACGAAGCACAACCCGCCTCGCGCCCGGCATCTATACCGGCAACTTCGAAGTGAAATGGGACTGGTCGTTCTGCACGCTGCTGGGTGCCAAGGTCCTCGGACTCGACGTCTGCGTGCTGAGCGATACCGGCAGCGCCAGCGGTCTCATCAGCATGACGATGACCGTCGCGGAAAAGGGCGCGATCGTCACGATCTCGCAAAAGACCACCTGGGAGGCATCGGCTTCCACCAACAACCCAAAAGCTATTCCTGGTTCGAAATTGCGGATCATGCTGAAGATCGAAAATCCCGACATCGTGCCGCTCGACCTCAATACGCTGGCGGTGACATTGCCGACCCCCGCGGGATTGCGCGTTGCCCTCGACGGGGACGGCACGGGATCAAGCCCAGCAGTACAGGGTGGCAACACGACGGGCACGACTGGCCTGAGCTTCGATTATTACGGCCCATCGGACACGAGCGACGACGTCGATTTCGCGAGCGGCAACGGCGTCTGGGGCTACATCCCCACGGCTGGAGATGCGGCGACGCAGGGGAACGTGACCGCGGTACGCTTCAGTCCCAAGGGCAAGATGGCCGCCAACACGGCGTACACCATCTCGATCCCCTATTCGGTGAAATGATCAGGCAAGGGTTTCGGTGGCCGGCGATACGGGCGTACCGCCGACGATCTCCATCTTGGTCGCGGTCGAGCCGACTTCGATCCCCGCCTCGCGGAACTGGCGGAGCAATGTGAACAGCAATTCGCTGCGCATCGGATAGGCATCGCGCGGGCTCGCCACGTACGCGAAGCAGTTGAACTTGGCACGGCCGGCGTCGATCGAGTCGATGAACACCTTGGGCTCGGGATCGTCGAGCACCTCGTGCTTTTCCGCGAATGCCGCGAACAGCATCGTCCGCACCGCATCGAGATCCTCCTCGAGCGGCACCGAGAATTGCAGCTGGATCCGGCCGATCGGCGCGGCCAGCGTCATGTTCTGGATCGTCTTGGTGATCAGTTCCGAATTGGGGACGATCAGCGTCGAGCGATCCGCCACCTGGATCTCGGTCGAGCGCACGTTGATGCGCTTCACGTCGCCCTCCATGTTGCCGATCCGCACGAGATCGCCGATCTTGACCGGGCGTTCGGCGAGCAGGATCAGCCCCGAGACGAAGTTTTGCGTGATCGCTTGGAGGCCGAAGCCGATCCCGACCGACAGCGCGCCGAGCACCACGGCGAGCTTCTCCATGCCGATCCCGAGCGCGCCGAGCGCCCACAGCACCGCGGCGATGATCCCGGCATAACGCGCGACCATCATCACCGAATTCTGCGCGCCCGCGTCCATCGCGGTGGTCGGCAGATAGCTGTTCACCAGCCAGTGCTGCAGCCCGCGCATGATCGCGAGCGCGACGAACAGCACTGCGATCGCACGCAGCACCGCGCCCGGCGAGATCGTGACCTGGCCGATCGTCACGCCGTTCGCGACCGTCCCGAACAGCTCGAACGCCGAGCCGACACCCGCCCCGAACGGCGCCATCACCGCGCCGACCGCGAGCAGGATCAGCAGCAGCCGCAGCACCGCCGACAGCAGCACGCCGATCTGGTCGACGGTCTTGTTGTCGACCCCAAAGCCGCTGTTCGCCGAACGCCCGAGCCGGTTGCCGCTCGACAGCAGCGTCCGGCACGCATCGTCGGTGAAGGTCATCATCAGGTACAGCGACGCGCCAACGATCGCGCCCCACAGCAGCCACGTCGCGACCTTCAGCGCGAAGTTCACATAGCCGATCAGGCCGGCGAGCAGCGTCACGACCAGCACCAGCCAGACGAGCGTCGCGACGATCGCGAGCAGCGTGTTGCGCGCGGGCTTGGTCGGATCGGGCAGCGCGGCGGCGCGCAGCCGTCCGAGTGTTACCAGGATCGCGCCGAGCAGGACGATGTGGAGCAGCGCGACGACCGCGTTGGCCGCGCTCGATGCCGGTGCGCTGATGCCGATCAGCATGTTCGTCGCGATCAGCAGCTGGCCGAAGAAGATCAGGCCCGCCGCCATCCAGGTGTACGGCCGAAGCGCGTTCGCCGCGGGGTCGCCGATCGGCAGCAGGCGCCAGGTCGACTGGCCGCGCAACAGCAGCGCGCCGCCGAGTGACGAGACGAACGCACAGAACCAAGAGATCCCGACGAAGAGCGCGCCGAACCGGCTCCAGGCGGGCGACACGAGCCCGGCCCAGCGCAGCGATGCAACGATCGCCCAGGCGGCAAGACCTGGTAGCGCGGTGCCGATCACGACCAGCCACAGCGCATAGGCCGAGCGTCGCAGGCGACCGCCAGGTGCGTGGTTGGTCGCGTATCGACGGCCGACGCCGTGCAGCCAGCGTCGTAGCGGCACGATCAGCAGCAGCGCGGTGAGTATCCCGATCAGCAGGCCGGTGCCGGCGCGCATGTCGAACCGCGCGCCGAACTGGCGGATCTCGACATTGGCGAACCGCATCAGTCGCGCCGTGTCGCGCGGCAGGTGATCGACGATCGCGGCCCACAGGGTGGGAGATAGCGGCGAACCGGTGTTTTCGGACAATTGCTGGCCGAGTTCCTCCGCTTCGGCCGCACCGATGTCGTCGATCTGCTGCTTGGCCTCGATCCCGATGAGGCGGGCGCGCTTGATCGCGGAGTCGATTCCGGATTGGCTCTGCGCGAGTAGCTTGCGTTGCTGGCGGATCTCGGGCGCTTCGACGACGCCGGGGGTGGCGGCACCGAGTTCCGCGACGCGCGCCTGGACGAGAGCCATCTCGGGGGTGAGCGTGCGGACGGCGTCGGCGGCGGTGGTCTGCACCGCTTGCGCGCGAGTCCGGAGGGCTTGCCGCGCCTTGTCGTCGCGCGCGGCGGGCGTCGCGTCGTCGATCGCCTGGAGCTCGGCGGAGGCTTGGGTGAGGCTGGCGGCGACGATCGCGACCTTGGGCTCGTCCTGCGCGGTGGCGGGTAGCGCGGTGACCGCGGTGACCGCGAGGAGGAGCGCGGCGAGGTAACGGAGGAGGGTCATCTGGGGTGCTGTACAGCGGTGGGGCCGGAAACGGGAGGGGGGTGGCGCTGGGCTTGGGTACCGGCACCGCTGCCGCTGTTTTCGGCAAGGCCTCAGGATGAGCGCTTGCCCATCACACGTCCCACCCCGGCGAAGGCCGGGGTCCAGTTGGAGAGGTCGCTGTAACTGAGCGTTGGCCTAAATCACAAGCCGCTCCCAACTGGGCCCCGGCCTCCGCCGGGGTGGTGTTAGGTGGGACGCGGTCCTGCAAACACAGCCGCCGGCCAGCCCCTCCTTGTTCTCCCGCGAAGGCGGGAGCCCAGACTGGGTCCCCGCCTTCGCGGGGAAACAAGAAGCGCGGTCCGCTGCGGCAAATTGCCAGTAGAAACGCAGACCCTTCCACTCCCCGTCATCCCGGCGAAGGCCGGGACCCACCGTCCCGCACATTCAACTCTCTCGACCCTGCGGAACGGTGGAAGCCGGAACGAGTCCGGCATGACGGGCGAGGGGCGCTAGCGACGTGAACCGGCTAGCGCGCCCGCTTAGTCGAGTTCGAGGATCACCTGATCCACCGCCAGACTATCCCCCGTCTTCGCCGCGACCGACTTCACCGTCCCCGTCTTCTCGGCGCGCAGAATGTTCTCCATCTTCATCGCCTCGACCACCGCGAGCGCCTGCCCCGCCTCGACCTTGTCGCCCGCTGCGACGTCGAGCCGCACCAACAACCCCGGCATCGGGCAGATCAGGAACTTCGACAGGTCGGGCGCGACCTTCTCGATCAGATGCGCGGTGTACGGCGCGACGCGGGCGGGAAGGACGCGGGCGACATGGCTCGCCCCTCGCGCGGTAAGCTTGAAGCCGGCGCGCGCCTTGGCGATGCGGATCGTCAGGTGCTCGTCGCCATCCACACCATGACCGTCGGCGACCACCATCCGGTCGCCCGGCGTGTATTCGAGCGCCAGATCCAGGTCTTCGCGATCAACCATGATGCCATCGGTCGAGACGGTGACCGCGTGGTCGGTCTTGTCGATCGTCACCGACCAGTCGGCGGGCGGGCGGAGGCGCCTGCCGAGCTGGCCATCAATGCGGCGGGCGCGATCGGCTTCCGCGGTGGCCGCGAACGCGGCAACGGCGGCGAGCGTCTTCAGCAGTTCGGCGTCGGCCGGGGCGCCGTGGAACCCGTCGGGATATTCCTCGGCGATGAAGCCAGTGGTGAGCGCGCCCGACTGGAAGCGCGGGTGCTGCATGATCGCCGAGAGAAAATCGATGTTGTTGCCGGGGCCGTCGAGCTCGAACGCGTCGAGCGCGGCGATCTGCGCGGCGATCGCGCCGTCGCGAGTCGGCGCCCAGGTAATGAGCTTGGCGATCATCGGGTCGTAGAACATGCTGACCTCGCCGCCCTCGCGGACGCCGTCGTCGACACGGATTCGAGGTTCTTCTGCTCCCCCTCCCGCAGGCGGGAGGGGGGAAGTTTCGGGCGGGTTGTAGCGCACCAGGCGCCCGATCGACGGCAGGAAGCCGCGATACGGGTCCTCGGCGTACACCCGATTCTCGATCGACCAGCCGTTCAGCTTCACCTCGTCCTGCCCGAACCCCAGCGGTTCCCCGGCAGCAACCCGGATCATCAATTCAACCAGATCCAGCCCGGTGATCTCCTCGGTCACCGGATGCTCGACCTGGAGCCGGGTGTTCATCTCGAGGAAGTAGAACCCCTCTCCCGTCGTGTCCGCGCCCGAGACAATCAGCTCGACCGTGCCCGCCGAAAAATACCCCACCGCCTGCGCCAGCGCGACCGCCTGCTCGCCCATCGCTTTCCGCATCTTGGGCGTCACGAACGGCGACGGCGCCTCCTCGACGACCTTCTGGTGACGCCGCTGGATCGAGCATTCGCGCTCGTTGAGATAGACGATGTTGCCGTGCTGGTCGCCGATCAGCTGGATCTCGATGTGCCGCGGCGATTCGATGAACTTCTCGATGAACACGCGGTCGTCGCCGAAGCTGGCGAGCCCCTCGCGCTTGGTCGCCTCGAAGCCTTCGCGCACGTCCTGCTCGCTATACGCGAGCCGCATGCCCTTGCCGCCGCCGCCGGCCGACGCCTTCATCATCACCGGATAGCCGATGCCGCCGGCGATCTCGACCGCGTGATCGGTGCTGTCGATCTCGCCGAGATAGCCCGGCACGACGTTGACGCCCGCCGCCTTGGCGAGCTTCTTCGATTCGATCTTGTCGCCCATCGCGGCGATGGCTTTGGGTGGGGGGCCGACGAAGGCGATCCCGGCCTCGGCGCAGGCGAGTGCGAAACTCTCGCGTTCGGAGAGGAAGCCGTAGCCCGGATGGATGCAGTCCGCGCCGGTCTCCTTGGCGGCGAGCAATATCAGTTCGGCCTTGAGATAGCTCTCCGCGGCGGGTGCCGGCCCGAGCCGGACCGACTCGTCGGCCATCAACACATGCGGCGCGCGCGCGTCGGCGTCGGAATAGACCGCGACGGTCTTGATGCCCATCGCCTTGGCGGTCCGCATGACGCGGCACGCGATCTCGCCCCGATTGGCGACCAGGATTTTCTTGAACATCACTCGCCCTACTCTGTGCCGTCTTGCCGGACGCGGTCCGGGTGCGGACTGGTTATTGGTACCACATCATCGTCTTGAGCTGTTTCGTTCGGGCCTGCGTTAGGTCGGTCCGGCATCCGGCAATCGTCATGCCCTGCGCCGAACCGCCGGCATATTGCCCGCCTTCGATCACGCACTGCGTATCGCGGAACTTGAGCCACGCGCGCTGGCTCTCCAGCAGCGCTGCGGCATAGCCGAACCCGCCGCCACGCGACCCGTCCTGCGCGTCGCGACCCTTCATATAGGCGTAGGTCCGCTTCCACTGCGCCGCCATCGCTGCATCCGCCCGCGCGTAACTCGTACCGGCGGAGGCGTTCATCGTCGCCTGCGACTGCATCGGAGCAGCCGCGGTCATCAGGAGTGCGATCAGCAGCATGTCTTTGCCTCCCGCATCGGCTCCGCGCCGACCATCGGCTTCATCCCGAGCTTCGCCAGCAGCCTCGCATCGGCGCTGTCGCCAGCGTTGCCGGTGGTCAGCAACTTGTCGCCGGTGAAGATCGAGTTCGCGCCCGCCATGAAGCAGAGCGCCTGGGTCGCCTCGGACATGCTCTCACGCCCGGCCGACAGGCGCACCATGCTGAGCGGCATCGTGATCCGCGCGACGGCGACCGTCCGGACGAACTCGATGTCGTCGATCTGCGCCATCGGCGTGCCGGCGAGCATGTCGCCGAGCGGCGTGCCCTTGACCGGGACCAACGCGTTGACGGGGACGCTCTCCGGGTGGCGCGGCAAGGTTGCCAGCGCGTGAACGAAGCCGACGCGGTCGCTACGCGTCTCGCCCATCCCGACGATCCCGCCGCAGCAGACTGAAATGCCTGCGTCACGCACGTTCGCCAGCGTCTCGAGCCGGTCGCCGAAGGTACGCGTGGTGATGACGTTGCCGTAATTCTCGGGCGAAGTGTCGATGTTGTGGTTGTAGTAATCCAGGCCCGCGTCGGCGAGCTGCCTGGCCTGGTCCGCGTCGAGCATGCCGAGCGTCATGCAGGTCTCGAGCCCCATCGCGCGGACGCCTTCGACCATCGCGACGACCTTCGGCATGTCGCGCGGCTTCGGGTTGCGCCAGGCGGCACCCATGCAGAAACGCTGCGAGCCGGCGGCCTTGGCCTGCGCGGCGTCGGCGAGGACCGCGTCGACGTCCATCAGCTTTTCCGCCTTCAGGCCGGAGTCGGACGAGGCGGACTGCGAGCAATAGCCGCAATCCTCGGGGCAGCCGCCGGTCTTGATCGACAAGAGCGTGCAGAGCTGGACTTCGCCGATCGCGTGATGCGCGCGGTGGACGGTCTGCGCGCGGTACATGAGTTCGTCGAACGGGAGGTCGAAGAGCGCGGCGATTTCGGGGCGGGTCCAGTCGGTGCGGACGCCCGGCGCAGCAGTCGCAACGGCGGGGTCTGCGACGGGGGGACGGAGGAGGGTTTCGATCATCATGCGGCCTTTGGTCTCTGGTCGTTTCGCGTCGTCGCATAGCGCGTGCGCGCAGCGACGTAACTGGTGGGCGATGTCACTTGGCCGCCATCGCACGCTTCACGCGCGCTTCGAATTCGGGCCCGCCGCCGTCGCCGAAGCCGTAGGCGGTATGGACCTGCCGCCCCTTGGCATCGAACAGATAGACGCGCGGAATGCCGACCTTGCCGTCGGGGATGTCGCGGATGTCCTTGCCGATGATCTGGCGGTACGCATCGACGTCAGCGACCACGTAATCGATGTCGCTCATGCCGGCGCGCTGCAGGAACTGCGCGATCGCCGCGGGCGGCTGGGTGCGATCGGGACTGCCCTCGCTGCGGTTGATGTAGAGGAAGTTGTAGCCGCTGCCGAATTCCTTCCGCATCTTGTTCAGATACGGGGCTTCGGCGATGCACGGCGGGCACCAGCTCGCCCAGATCGATACGAGGGTGGGCTTGCCCGGCTTGATGCGCGATCCGAGCGGGATCGGCTTGCCGTCGCGCGTCTTCACCATGACTTGCGCGATCGTAGAGATCGAGCGGCCGGTGGTCGGCGCGGTTTCCTGCGCCACAGCCGGCGCGATACTGAAAGCGGTCAGCGCCATCGCCAACACCCTGGTGCGCATGTTTATACCCGTTCCTCTTCCGGTGCCATGTTGTGGCCGAGCAGTTTTAACACGTCCTCGGCGGCCTGGATCAGGTTGGTGCCGGGGCCGAAGATCGCCTGGACCCCGGCATCGCGCAGCGCCTGATAGTCCTGTGCGGGGATGACGCCACCCGCGATCACCTTGATATCCGCGCGGCCCGCCTCGCGGAGATAGCCGATCAGTTCGGGGATCAGCGTCTTGTGGCCGGCGGCGAGTGACGAGGCACCGACGATGTCGACGTCGTTTTCAAGCGCGAGCGCGGCGGCTTCGGCGGGGGTCTGGAAGAGTGGGCCGGGGACGATCTCGAAGCCCAGGTCGCCGAACATCGACGAGACGAGGTTGGCGCCGCGGTCGTGGCCGTCCTGGCCCATCTTGGCGACGAGCATGCGGGGTTTGCGGCCCATCCGGCGCTCGGTGGCTTCGACGCCGTCGGTAAGGCGGGTCCAGCGCGCGTCGTCCTCGTACGCGCCACCGTAGATGCCGGAGACGGGGGTGGGTTGCGTGCCGTAGCGGCCGAACACGTCCTCCATCGCCGACGAGATTTCGCCGAGCGTTGCGCGGGCGCGAGCGCAGTCGACGGCGAGCGCGAGGAGGTTGTTCTCAAATCCTCCCCGATTCGGGGAGGTGTCGGCCGAAGGCTGACGGAGGGGGGCTTCCTCCGGCGAATCCGTTTGTGGAACGCCCCCTCCACCAGCCGTTGGCTGGTCCCCCTCCCCGTTCCGGGGAGGAATTCGCGCACCTTCCCGTAACGCATCTAGCGCAGCGCGGCATGCGGCTTCGTCGCGCGTCGCCTTTACCCGGTTGATGCGTTCGATCTGGCCAGCGCGCACGGCCACGTTGTCCACGTCGAGGATCTCGATCGCGTCCTGTTCGGCGAGCTTGTACTTGTTGACGCCGACGATGACGTCTTCGCCGCGATCGACGCGCGCCTGACGCCCAGCCGCAGCTTCCTCGATCATCGCCTTGGGCCAGCCTGCCGCGACCGCCTTCGCCATGCCGCCTTCGGACTGGATTCGCTCGATCAGTGTCCACGCGCCGTCGACCAGCGACTGAGTCAGGCTCTCAATATAATAGCTGCCGCCGAGCGGATCGACGACCTTGGTCATCCCCGTCTCTTCCTGGATCACGATCTGCGTGTTGCGCGCGATCCGTGCGGAAAAGTCGGTCGGGAGTGCGATCGCCTCGTCGAGCGCGTTCGTATGCAAGGATTGCGTGCCGCCGAGCATCGCCGCCATCGCCTCGATCGTCGTGCGCATGACGTTGTTGTACGGATCCTGCTCGGTGAGCGAGACGCCCGACGTCTGGCAATGCGTCCGCAGCATCTTCGAGCGCTCGTCCTGCGCGCCCAATTGCGTCATCGCGCGGTGCCAGAGGACGCGGGCGGCGCGGAGCTTGGCGATCTCCATGAAGAAGTTCATGCCGATCGCGAAGAAGAACGACAGCCGTCCGGCGAACTTGTCGATGTCGAGGCCGCTCGCGACGCCGTATTTCACATATTCCATGCCGTCGGCGATCGTGAAGGCGAGCTCGTGGAGCTGCGTCGCCCCGGCCTCCTGCATGTGATAGCCGCTGATCGAGATGCTGTTGAACTTGGGCATCTCGCGCGACGTGTAGCCGAAGATGTCCGAGATGATCCGCATGCTCGGCTCGGGCGGGTAGATATAGGTGTTGCGGACCATGAACTCCTTGAGAATGTCGTTCTGGATGGTCCCGTCGAGCAGTTTGCGGTCGACGCCCTGCTCCTCGCCGGCGACGATGAAAAAGGCGAGGATCGGGATCACCGCGCCGTTCATCGTCATGCTGACCGACATCTTGTCGAGCGGGATGCCGTCGAAGAGGATCTTCATGTCCTCGACCGAATCGATCGCGACGCCAGCCTTGCCGACGTCCCCGGTGACGCGGGGGTGGTCGGAATCATAGCCGCGGTGCGTGGCGAGATCGAACGCGACGCTCAGACCCTTCTGGCCGGCGGCAAGGTTGCGGCGGTAGAACGCGTTCGAGGCTTCGGCGGTGGAGAAGCCGGCGTATTGGCGGATCGTCCAGGGGCGGCCGGCGTACATCGACGCGCGGACGCCGCGGGTGAAGGGCGCGAATCCCGGGAGGCCGGGATCGGTGGTGACGTCGTCCGCGGTGTAGAGCGGCTTGACGTCGATGCCTTCCGGGGTCGGCCAGGTGAGATCGGCGCCCTTTACTTCCTTGGCGGCGAGCGCCTGCCAGTCTGCAAGCGTGGGGTTCGGTTTGTCAGTCATTACCTAGCACCTAGTTCCCCGGCGAAGGCCGGGGCCCAGCCCCTCGAATACGCCGCGCGCGGGAGCGCGTTCGATGCTGCGCATCGAGCCTGGGCCCCGGCCTTCGCCGGGGAACGAGTAGCAGAAGTCATCACTTGCCAGTAAACACCGGCTTACGCTTCGTCAGGAACGCGATACCGCCCTCCATCGAGTCCGCAGACCCACGCGCGGCGCGCTGGTTGTTGGCTTCCGCCTGCATCGCGGTCGCGTAATCCGTCTCGTACGCCGCGGTGATCGCCCGGCGCATCAGCCCGAGCGCCACCGTCGGCATTGCCGCCAGCCGCTCCGCCAGCGCGAACGCCTCGGCGTCCAGCGCATCGTCAGCAACGACCTTATGCACCATTCCCCAGTCGAGCGCCTTCGCCGCCGCCACCCGCTCACCAAGCATCATCATCTCGGTCGCCCGCGCCTTGCCGATCAGCCGCGGCAGCATCCACGACGCGCCACCGTCCGGCACCAGCCCGATGTTCACGAACGCCTGAAGGAAATATGCGCCCTCGCTCGCTACGCAGAAATCGGCGGCGAGCGCGAGGCTGCAGCCGATCCCCGCCGCAGGCCCGCGCACTGCGCTTACCACCGGCACCGACAACTCGGCGATCGCCGCCATCGTCGGATTATAGCTGCCGGTCAGTGCCGCGAACGTTGTCTCGCCCGGATTGTCCGAGCCAAGCGCCCCACCGCCGACATCCGCGCCCGAGCAGAACGCACGCCCCGCGCCTAAAATCAGCACCGCGCGCGCGCCGTCCAGATCGCCCAGCGCCGCCTTCAATTCCTCGAACATCGCCGGGGGCGCCGCGTTCAGCCGGTCGGGGCGGTTGAGCGTCAGCACTAGCACGTCGCCACGCCGCTCGCTCAGGATATGCTCGTACGCGGCCATCAGATCTCTCCTAGTGCGCGCCGGTATCGCCCGGCGTCTCCATCAACTCGACCAGCATGCCGTCAAAGTCCTTGGGGTGCACGAACACGATCGGCGTGCCATGCGCGCCGATGCGGGGCTCGCCCAGCACGGTCGCACCCTTCGCCTTCAGGTCGGCAACCGCCGCATCGATATCCGCCACCTCGAAACAGACGTGATGCTGCCCCCCCGCCGGGTTCTTGCGCAGGAAGCCGGCGATCGGCGAACTCTCGTCATACGGCTCGATCAGCTCGATCTGCGTATTCGGCGCATCGATGAAGCACACTTTCACCCCCTGCGCCGGCAGGTCGAACGGCTCACCGATCGCGGTCGCGCCGAGCAGCAGGCGATACGTCTCGACCGACTTCGCGATCGACGGAGTCGCGACCCCGACATGGTTGAGCCGGCCCAAAGTCATTGCGCATCCTTCGGTGGCGGCGGTGGCGTTGGAACGACGCCAAGCGTGTAACCGCAGACGCCGAGCACCTGTCGGATCATCGCATCGCCGGTCGGCGCGACGAAATTCGCCTGCACCGCAAAGCTCGCGCCATTGGTCGTCTCGACCCGGAGCGCCTTCGACTTGACGAGGAACGTCGTCAGCTTGGTGATAGCTTCGGGGTCGGCGGTGTACGTACCAGTCCCCGGAAACTGCCAGTTGTAGGTGAACGCCGGCCCGCCATCGAAGCGCACCGCGACGGGTTTGTCGGCGCCCGACCCGAGCGGCTGCGGCTGTATGAACTGGATCGACACGATCGGCTCGGACGCCACGTCGCACTTTACGACAAAGCGCGACAGACCGTCATTGCCTATGACCGACGCAGAGATGCTGCGCACGCCCGCCTGATTGGTACGATCGGCGAGCTTCCAGGTTGGTGTAGGTGCCGCCACGGCTGCGGCTTGAAGCAGAAGAAACGCGATCATTCCTCGATCCTCCGCTGCTGCCGACCAGCGGCCATTGCCGCGCCCTCAATCATCCCCTCAAGGCGAGACACCCGATCGCGCAGGTCACCATGCGCCCCGGCAAGACCGGCGAGCCGTCCGCCAAGCTGGGCGACGTCACGATCCAGACCATCAAGCTGATCCTTCAGCGTCAGGATCGTCTTGAAAACGCCGAATGCTTTCTCACCCGCACTCACGGTCTTTCGCCCGCCAGCACCGCATCGACCACAGCGCAGGTGCGCGCGATATTCTCACGCATCGACTGGATGGACGTCTTCATGTCGTCGACAGCGGCCTCGATCTCCGGTGCGAGAAACGCCAATGCCGCTTCCTCGTCGCGCGACGCCGGTGCGGCAATGTACCGCGTCGTCGCCTCACGCACGACGCGGCCGACAGACATGCCGCTGTTCGCCGCGAACGCATCGAGCGCGGCCTTGTGATCGGGCGTAGTCAGAAACGTCACGCGTTCGGTCTGCATGTCACGACTCCTTCGCATGACATGATAATGTGCTTATCATCATGCAACAAGCCGCCGGATCACAACGGGATGTTGTCATGCTTCTTCCACGGATTCTCCAGGCTCTTGCCGCGGAGTTTCCGTAGGCCGAGCGCGATGCGGCGGCGGGTCGAGTGCGGCTGAATCACTTCGTCGATGAAGCCCTTCGACGCGGCGACGAACGGGTTCGCGAAGCGCGCCTCGTATTCCGCGGTACGCTCGGCGATCTCTTCCGGCGTCTTGCCGCGGAAGATGATTTCGACCGCGCCTTTCGCGCCCATCACCGCGATCTCGGCGGTCGGCCAGGCATAGTTGAGGTCGCCGCGCAGATGCTTCGAGGCCATCACGTCGTACGCGCCGCCATACGCTTTACGCGTGATGACGGTGATCTTGGGCACGGTCGCCTCGGCATAGGCGAACAGCAATTTCGCGCCGTGCTTGATGATGCCGTTATGCTCCTGCGCGGTGCCGGGCAGGAAGCCGGGGACGTCGACGAACGTCACGATCGGGATCTCGAACGCATCGCAGAAGCGCACGAACCGCGCCGCCTTCTTCGACGAATTGATGTCCAAGACGCCGGCGAGCACCATCGGCTGGTTCGCGACGAAGCCGACCGTGCGGCCCTCGATGCGGCCGAAGCCAGTGATGATGTTGGCGGCATGCGCCGGCTGCGTCTCGAAGAAATCGCCTTCGTCGACGGTCTTCCGGATCAGCTCGTGCATGTCGTAAGGCTGGTTCGCCGACGCCGGGATCAACGTGTCGAGGCTCTCCTCGATCCGGTCCCAGTCATCCGCGGTAGGACGCTCGGGCACACCTTCACGGTTCGACGCAGGCAGGAAATCGAAGAAATCGCGCGCCGCAAGCAACGCTTCGATGTCGTTTTCGAACGCGTTGTCGGCGACCGAGGTCTTGGTGGTGTGCGTCACCGCCCCGCCGAGCGCCTCCTGCGTCACGACCTCGTTGGTCACCGTCTTGACCACGTCGGGGCCGGTGACGAACATGTAGCTCGAATCCTTCACCATGAAGATGAAGTCGGTCATCGCGGGGGAATAGACCGCGCCGCCTGCGCAGGGGCCCATGATCAGCGAGAGCTGCGGCACGACGCCGGATGCGAGCGCGTTGCGCTGGAATACTTCGGCATAGCCGCCGAGCGAGGCGACGCCCTCCTGGATGCGCGCGCCGCCGCTGTCGTTGAGGCCAATGATCGGCGCGCCGACCTTCATCGCGCTGTCCATCACCTTGCAGATCTTCTGCGCATGACGCTCGCTAAGCGACCCGCCGAACACGGTGAAGTCCTGGCTGAAGACGAAGACGAGGCGGCCGTTGATCGTGCCCGAGCCGGTGACCACGCCGTCGCCGGGGATCACCTGGTCCTGCATGCCGAAATCGACGCAGTTATGCTCGACATACATGTCGAGCTCCTCGAACGATCCCTCGTCCAGCAGCACGTCAAGGCGCTCCCTCGCGGTGAGCTTACCCTTGGCGTGCTGCGCTGCGATCCGCTTGAGGCCCCCGCCGACTCTGGCGGCTTCGCGGCGGCGTTCAAGCTCTTCGATCGTCGATGACATCGTCTCTCCGTCCTGCTGATTGCCTTCACAGAGCGGGATGCGATGCGCAAATGCAATGTTGCAAACTTGCCGACGTGATGTTTGCAAACTAGGCGAAGGCATGACCCTGCCCGCGCGTCGCCTCTTTGTCGGACACCGCTTGCGCGACCTGCGCCGCGTCCTCGGGATCAGCCAAGCGGCGATGGCGGCGCGGATCGGGCTGTCGGTGAGCTACCTCTCGCAGATCGAGAATGGCGACCGGCCGGTGACCGAGGGCGTGCTGATCACGCTCGCGCGTGAGTTTCCGGCGGATTGGGGGAGCATCGATGCGGCGGACGATACCGCGTTGCTGATCGCGACGCTGGAGGCGGTGTCGGATACGAGTGTGGAGGCGCCCGCGCTCGACGAGACCGCGGTGCGGCGTGCGGTGAAGCACCAGCCATTGTTGGCGCAGCGGCTCGTCGCGATGCACGATGCGTATCGCCGCGCGCAGGAGCAGTTGCGGGCGCTGGACGACCGGCTGGTGGCGGGATCGGGGGCGCCGGGGTTGCTGCCGTGGGAGGACGTGCGCGACTGGTTTCATGCGGCGGGCAATTATGTCGACACGCTCGACCGCCGCGCGGAAGAGATCGGCGAGACGTTGGGGGGAGATCGCGTGGCGGCGCTGGAGGCGCGGCTGGCAGCGCGCGGCGTTTCGGTGACGATCTCGGGCGCGCTCGCTGCACCGTTGCGCGATTACGATGGCGCGACTTTGCGGCTCGATGGATCGCAGCCGGGCGAGACGACCCTGTTCTCGCTCGCGCATCAGGTCGCACGACACGAGTTCGGCGACGTCATCGGCGGGATCGTCGCGGCGTCGGAAATGGCGTCCGAAACGGCGCGCGCACTACTGACCGCGGGGCTGACCAATTACGCGGCCGGGGCTATCGTCATGCCCTATACCCGTTTCCGCACCGAGGCGCGGAGCGTGCGTCACGACATCGATCGATTGCGGCGCATCTTCGGGACGAGCTTCGAGCAGACGTGTCACCGGCTCTCGACGTTGCAGCGCCCCGGCGCACTGGGCATCCCGTTCTTCTTCTGCCGCGTCGACATGGCGGGGAACATTACGAAGCGGCACTCGGCCACGCGGTTGCAGTTCGCGCGGTTCGGCGGCGCGTGTCCGTTGTGGATCGTCCACGAGGCGGTGGCGATCCCCGACCGGATCCTGACGCAACTGATCGAGACGACCGATGGCATCCGCTACGTCTCGATGGCGAAGGGGCTGGTGAAGCCATCCGAGACGTACACGCGACCGGCGCGGCGCTATGCGGTGGCGCTGGGGTGCGAGGAAGCGAATGCGTCGGAGTTCATCTACGCGGATGCGCTCGGGACGGGCGGGATTGCGACGCCGATCGGGTCTTCGTGTCGCGTCTGTTTGCGGACGGATTGCGACCAGCGGGCGTTTCCGCCGGCGGCGAGTGGGATACGAGTCGATCCGGACCGGCGTGGGGCTGTGCCGTACGAGGTGGTGTGACTACTCCCCTCCCTGGAAGGGAGGGGTCGGGGGTGGGTCGGCTTCCGCATGACCCGACCGTTGAGGCTCAAGCTGGCCTACCCACCCCCAGCCCCTCCCT
Source organism: Sphingomonas faeni (assembly GCF_040407495.1). Classification (GTDB taxonomy): domain Bacteria; phylum Pseudomonadota; class Alphaproteobacteria; order Sphingomonadales; family Sphingomonadaceae; genus Sphingomonas; species Sphingomonas faeni_D. The sequence continues at coordinate 354,615 of NZ_JAPZPP010000004.1, forward strand.
TCCCGGGAGGGGAGCGAGAAGGCTCAGTCCTTCGGGAAGAAATGCTCCACGACGCTGTTCGCCAATCGCGATGGTCGCAGCGTTTCCGCATCTAAACAACACCAGCTCGACTTCACCTCGGCCAACACATCCTCGCCGCGCTTGATGATCGTCTCGTAGAATGCACGCGCGCCCTGTACCTTCTCGAGCAACACCGTCGCGATGACGTCGTCGTCAAGGAACGCCGGCTTGCGGTACGTAATCTCGTGCTTGAGAGCGACCCACAGGTGCCCGGCCACCGCCTCGGCGGGCGCGAGGCGCTGCCAATGGTCGATCACCGCGGCCTGTACCCACTTCAGATAGTTCGCGTTGTTGACGTGACCCATGAAGTCGATGTCGGCCGGCTCGATGCCGATGGCGTATTGATGGGGGAGCGCTGTTGACACAAGCATCATATAGCATGCGAACCTGAACATAGCGATGACGGCAGCGCTTCGATACCGACAATAAACGCTATTCCAGACGTGCCGCGCGGGCCCTAGCATCCGACCTGCGCGCGCCTCTTGTGTTGCCCAAATACAACACCATCTTTCGGCCAACACCGACCCAATCCCACAGGAATTCGTCATGAACATCGACAAATTCACCGACCGCGCGAAAGGCTTCCTGCAATCCGCGCAGACCGTCGCGATCCGCATGAACCATCAGCGCATCGCCCCCGAGCATCTGTTGAAGGCGCTGCTGGAAGACGAGCAGGGCATGGCCGCCGGGCTGATCACGGCAGCGGGCGGCGACGCCAAGCGCGCGACGTCGGAGACGGATCTTGCGCTTGCGAAGATCCCGGTCGTGTCGGGGTCGGGCGCGCAGACCACGCCGGGGATCGACAACGATGCGGTGCGCGTGCTCGATCAGGCCGAGCAGATCGCGAGCAAGGCGGGCGACAGCTTCGTCACCGTCGAGCGGCTATTGGTCGCGCTCACGCTGTCGCTCAACACAGCAGCGGGCAAGGCGCTGAAGGCCAGCGGCGTGACGCCCGAGGGGCTCAACACCGCGATCAACGGCCTGCGCCAGGGCCGCACCGCCGACACCGCGGGCGCCGAGGATCGCTATGACGCGCTGAAGAAGTTCGCGCGCGACCTCACTCAGGCGGCGCGCGACGGCAAGCTCGACCCCGTCATCGGTCGCGACGAAGAGATCCGCCGCACCATCCAGATCCTCGCGCGGCGGACCAAGAACAATCCCGCGCTGATCGGCGAACCCGGCGTCGGCAAGACCGCAATCGCCGAGGGGCTAGCCCTTCGGATCGCCAACGGCGACGTGCCCGATACGCTCAAGGGCCGCCGGCTGATGTCGCTCGATCTCGGCTCGCTGATCGCGGGTGCCAAATATCGCGGCGAGTTCGAGGAGCGGCTGAAAGGCGTGCTCGACGAGGTGAAGGCCGCGGAGGGCGACATCATCCTGTTCATCGACGAGATGCACCAGCTGATCGGCGCAGGCAAATCCGAGGGCGCGATGGATGCCGGCAATCTGCTCAAGCCCGCCCTCGCGCGTGGCGAGCTGCACTGCGTCGGCGCGACCACGCTCGACGAGTACCGCAAATATGTCGAGAAGGACCCCGCGTTGCAGCGGCGGTTCCAGCCGGTGATGGTCGGCGAACCGACCGTCGAGGACACCATCTCGATCCTGCGCGGACTGAAGGAGAAATATGAACTCCATCACGGCGTGCGGATCACCGACGGCGCGATCGTCGCCGCGTCGACGCTGTCGAACCGCTACGTCACCGACCGCTTCCTGCCCGACAAGGCGATCGACCTGATGGACGAGGCCGCGAGCCGGATCCGCATGGAGGTCGAGTCGAAGCCCGAGGCGATCGAGACTCTGGACCGGCGGATCATCCAGCTCAAGATCGAACGCGAGGCGTTGAAGCGCGAGACCGACGACGCGTCGGTCGACCGGCTCGACACGCTGGAGGGCGAACTCGTCAATCTGGAGGAGCAATCCGCCGAACTGACGACGCGCTGGAAGGGCGAGAAGGACAAGATCAACGCCGAGGCACGGGTGAAGGAACAGCTCGATGCCGCGCGGCTGGAACTCGAGCAGGCGCAGCGGTCGGGCGATCTCGCCAAGGCGGGCGAGCTTTCCTACGGTACGATTCCCGGGTTGCAGCGACAGCTCGACGAGGCGGCGGGCGCGACCAAAGGCGCGATGCTGCGCGAGGAAGTCACCGCCGACGACATCGCCGGCGTCGTCAGCCGCTGGACGGGGATCCCGGTCGAGCGGATGCTCCAGGGCGAGCGCGACAAGCTGCTGGCGATGGAAGCGACGATCGGCAAGCGCGTGATCGGCCAGGCGCATGCGGTCAAAGCGGTCTCGACCGCAGTCCGCCGCGCGCGTGCGGGGCTGCAGGATCCCAACCGGCCGCTGGGGTCATTCCTGTTCCTCGGACCGACCGGCGTCGGCAAGACCGAGCTGACCAAGGCGCTGGCCGAATTCCTGTTCGACGACCCGTCGGCGATGGTCCGCATCGACATGAGCGAGTTCATGGAGAAGCACGCGGTCGCGCGGCTGATCGGCGCGCCTCCGGGTTATGTCGGTTACGAGGAGGGCGGCGTGCTGACCGAGGCGGTGCGCAGGCGGCCGTACCAGGTCATCCTGTTCGACGAGGTCGAGAAGGCACACGGCGACGTGTTCAACGTGCTGTTGCAGGTGCTCGACGACGGGCGGCTGACCGACGGCCAGGGGCGCACGGTGGATTTCAGCAACACGCTGATCATCCTGACGTCGAACCTCGGCAGCCAGTATCTGGCGAACATGGCAGAGGGCGACGACGTCTCGTCGGTCGAGCCGCAGGTGATGGAGATCGTCCGCTCGCACTTCCGGCCCGAATTCCTCAACCGGCTCGACGAGGTGATCCTCTTCCACCGCCTCGGCCAGTCGCACATGGCGCCGATCGTCGACATCCAGGTGAGCCGTGTCGACAAGCTGCTGGCCGACCGCAAGATCGTGCTCGACCTGACAGATGCCGCGAGAGCGTGGCTGGGTCGGGTGGGCTATGATCCGGTATATGGCGCGCGGCCGCTGAAGCGTGCGGTCCAGCGCTATCTGCAGGACCCTCTCGCCGACATGATCCTGCGCGGCGAAGTAAAAGATGGCGCCACCGTCAAGGTCGACGAGGGTGACGGCAAGCTGGTGCTGGTCGTCGCCTAACCGGAATATGCGTCGAGAAAGCGGGTCAGGTGACGGCGATAGCGGTCGCCTGACCCGATTGCGCTGCGGCCGATCGGTCGACGAACCTGCGCGACGCTCGAGGTCGACACCGCCCGCTCGGTCTCGTGCGGCGCCAGCGTCCTCGGGTCCTGCGGCAGGCCGGCATGCGCCACGATCCGGGGAATCCACACCGCCGGATCGGTGACGAGTGCTTCATAGTCGACGCAGAGCAGGCGACTGCCGAGGCGCGCCTGCCAGAAGGCGAACAGCCGGTCTTCGAGCGCGAAATGCGCGGCGATCGTCTCCTGCGACCAGCTCCACGGTACGCCGCGCGCGAAATAGGTATGGAAGCACGACCATGCCGTATCCAGCGGATCGCGTCGCAGCCAGACGATCGGCGCGTCCGGCATGAGTGTCGCGACCAGTCCCAACATCCGGCTGGCATCGAGCGTCTTGTCGACCACGCGGACGCCGGGCGAAAAGCGCTCGCCGACGAGATGATCGTAGAGCCCGGTCAATGCGCCTTGGCCACGCCCGGCGCGTGCAAACCCGGCCAGCGCGTCGGGCCCGACGCCCCCCGCCTCCCGTGCGATCATCGACAACAGGTTCAACTCCCCGCCCCCGGCCACCGCCGGATGGCTCGCGAGGCTGTGCTCGACAAGCGTGGTGCCGGACCGTGGAAGACCGGTGACGAACAGGCGTGTCGACCCGGCCGCGCCGTCGAAATGCGGTAGCGCGACACCGTCCCACGCGGTTGCGGCCGCGTCAGCCTGGGCGCGATCGGCCGCGGCGTCGTACCGGCGCTCGGTCGCCACCAGTGCCGCCCCTTGCGCAAAAGCCGCAAACGCAGCGTCGATATCGCCGATATCGTCCAGTGCCTTGCCCAGCGCATAGCACAGCGCCGCGCGCGCCGCGTTCGGCACCGCGTCGGAAGCAGTCCGGCGCAATCGGTCGAGCAAGGGATCGCCTTGGGTAAACCCGTGGATCGCGGAGAGTTCGAGCCATGTCTGGCCCGACTTTGGATCGGCATCGAGCACCGTGCCGAAATAGCGGCGAGCGTCGTCGAACAGCCCCGCTTCCGACGATAGCGCACCCATGAAATGCGCGAGCCTGGTGTCTTGCGGCGAAACCTCGAGCAGCGGCACGATGCAGGCGCGGGCTTCGGCGTTACGCCCTGCGCGAGCGAGCATCACGGCTTCCCCGAACCAGCGCGCGCGATCGTCGGGCGCCGCGGCGCGGTGGCGGCGGACCGCGCGAAGGGCAAGCGTCCACTCGCCGTGCTGCGCCAGGATCTCCGCGAACGCCGCCCAGCGATCACCGACGGCCAGGTCACGGTCGAGCCAGTCCGCCAGCAGCGTGTTGATCCCGCCGCGATCGCGGATCGCGAGCAGGCGTTGGAGGTCGGCGAGCGGGGCGGCAGTCATCGATCGTTTCCACCATTCGCGGGGGGCGGTGTCAAAGGCGCGGGTCGCCGGGGACAAACAAAAAGGGGCGACACCGCGTGGTGCCGCCCCCGAGGGTAGGTCAGGCCGTAGCGTTACTCGCCGCGTGCCGGCTCACCGAAGCGAAGGCCGAGCGTCAGGCGGACCGAGCGTGGTGCCTGATAGCCCAGCACCTTCGCGTACTGGGTATTGAGCGCACCACCGGCCAAGTTGCCGAATTCATTGTAATCCAGCTTCGACTTGAAGTTGAACACGTTGAAAATGTCGACGCTCATGAAGCTGCCAGGCAGCGCCGCGATGTCATACTGCACGTTCATGTCGATCTGCTTGCGCCACTGGCTCTTGAACGCCGTGCTCCGGTCGACAAGGTATGACGTCCGCGTGGGGTCCGCCGGATCGACGAAGCTCGGACGGTCCGCAAACTGCGGCTGCGTGCAATAATAGCTCGCATTGTCATACTGGAACGCAAAGTTGTTCGAGTCGTAGTGCTGGCCGATGCACGAGAACTTGCGCGGTGATTCGAACAGCATGTTGGCACCGATGCTGATCGACTTGGTCAATCGGTAGCTTCCGAACAGCTTGAACGAATGCGCGCGGCCGTTGGCAAGCGTGCCGTATGCGCCATCGAGCAGACCGGGCTGATCGAAGTCCTGCGTCAGGCCCGCATCGTCCTGGCCGTTGTCGGACTTGACCGCGCCTTCATAGTTACCGCGCAGCTTAGTGTAGGTGTACGAACCGCGCAGATACCAGCCGTTGGACGGCGCCTTTTCGAACTCGAACTGAACGCTGTCGTATTTGCGAACCGCCTTCGGATAGCCGAGGTCGGCCGCCGACAGCGTCGCGACCTGGCACTGCCGCGCATCGGCCGTGCAATCGCCATCGAGCCGCACCTGAATGTCCTGGCCGGGGTTGGCGAGCACATACTGGTGGAAGCCGGTGAACACGTCGCCGCATCCATTGATGCCTTCGCGATCGCAATAGGACAGGACCGCGGCATCGATCGCGACATCGTCCAGCGTCCGCCCCAGGCGACGGTTGATGTACGTCACCCCGAACGTCCAGTCACCGAGACGCTGCTGCGCACCGATCGTCCATTCATCCGTGTAGCTCGGCTTGAGCGAAGAGGACACGAGCGTGTCCGTGGGCCCAAGCACGCCATCTGACGTGATGCTGTTGCAGCTCTGTCCGGCATCGGGACCAACGGCCGGACATGCACCGGAGACACCGCCCGTACGCACGTTGAGTCCCTGGATGTTACCCAGCGCATCATAGGTGAGCCCGGCAGGCAAGCCGTTCGCATCGAACACCGCCGGGTTGACACCGGTTGGGTAGGCGAAGCGCTGGCGATAATAGAGTTCGGCCCCGCCCAGGCGGATGTTGGTGTTGGTCGCCACCGGCAGGAAGTACCGGCTCCACGAACCGCGGATCGTGGTCCGCTTGTCACCGAAGACGTCGAACGCCGCACCGAGACGCGGGCCCCACTGGTTGCCGGACTTGTTGAACGTCGTGCCCTCAAGCGTATCGTTGCTGAAGCGATCGTTGCGCAGACCGAGCTGCAGCGTCAGGCGATCGTTGATCAGCGACCAGTTGTCCTGAATGTAATAGGACTCGTTCTTTGACTTCCACGTGCCTTCGTTCACGTAGTTGTACCGATAGACATAGGTCGGTGCGAGAACATAGCGGTACGTGCCGGCGTAGCGCGTATCGGTCGTCGAGGTCAGCTTTTCCTGTTCGTACCCGAACCGGAAATGATGCGATCCCAACAGCTTGACGTAGATATCGCCATCCGCGCGCATGAACTTTCGAACGTCTTCGTCCGTGCTGAGTCCGCTGTCGAAACCACGCGCCGTCGTGGTCGTGCCGGTCAGGGTGCTTTGGATAAGCGACTGAACGGGCGTAGGGGTGAACGATCGATTATCGTGATTTTCGCCGTACGCCGCAGACAGCGTCAGCCACTTGCTAAACTGGCCCGTATAGCTGCCGACGAAATTGTCGCCGCCCGACTTCTCGATGATGTCACCGATCGGCGCGCCGATGGCGCCGGTCGTGCCGTTGAACGCATCATACCGTGTCCTGACCGTCTGCGCGTTGCGGAAATAGGTGCCTTCGAGACGATGACCATCGGTGATGATCGCATCGATCTTGCCGCCGAAGAACGGCGAACTGTTGGTCTCCGTCAGGCGCTGGCCTGCGGTGATGCTGCTGTTCTGCGTCTTGCTGTAGTTGGGATTGTACAGGCCGTAGAAGAACAGCCGATCCTTGATGATCGGTCCGCTCAGGTAGAAATTGGCTTCGACATTATCGACATAGTCGGTCTGGTTGTAGGCGGCGTAGGTGTTGGGCGAATCGTCGCGCAGACCGTCCGGCGAGAATGCGACGATCGCACCGGCCTTCAGCGTGTTGGAGCCCGACTTGGTCACGGTGGTAGTGAACCCACCCAGCGCGCGGCCGTATTCGGCGGACAGGCCGAACGTCTTGACGTCGAGGCTCTGGTAGAATTCGATCGGCGGATACTGGCCGCCGACGAAGTTGCGGAAGTTCGTGACGTTCAGGCCGTTCACGTAATACTGGTTCTCGGCGATCGTCGCGCCGCTCAGCGAAGCAAGATTGCCGAACGTGGTATCGCCCGCGGTCGCACCCGGCGCGAGCAGCGTCAGCGCGGTCTGGTTGCGGGCGATCGGCGTGCTGTTCAGCAGGTCGCTCACGTTGCCGATCGCGAGACCGCCAGTGTTGGTGCTGAAATCATTGCCGCGCACGGCGCGACCGGTAACGACGATCTCGGCGCCATCCGCGGGTGTACCGGCAGCGACCGCCGCCACAGTGAAGGTGTAGGTCGCGCTCGAACCTGCGACTACCGAGACGTTGCGATCGATGACCGACTGAAAGCCGGGCGATGCGACCGTCACTGAATAAGAGCCCACCGGCAGCGCCGGGACGCGGAAACCGCCGTCCGCAGAAATCGGCGCGGTGCGCGTGAAGCCCTGTGCGTTCGACACGACGGTCACGGTACCGCCGGAAACGCGGGTGCCTTCAGGCGTGTTCACCACACCCACCAGGGCGCCGTTCGTGAAATCCTGCGCTGCCGCCGGAGCCGATACGATTGCGGCCCCGGCAAGACCGGCGCCCATCAGCGCCAACGCCTGTAGCGCGGCACCGCCACGGAAATAACTCGATGTCTTGGTCACTGGCACATCCCTCGCTGATCCCCGTCGCAGCGGCTTTGCCGTCTGCGCCAAGGCGTTTGCCGTCCCCTTTCGATCGCGCCGACCGCGACTCCCGAGAGACATGACGCGGAGATGAACAAATAGTCATATTACTGTAAAGGTTGGTTTTGTAATCGTATGACACTTTCCCCTGACCTGTAGCGAAAATGGCACAGGTACTGGCCCTGTTTTGTAATCAACCGCCCGTTTAAGCGGCAGGCTTTGTGCGTTGCACAATTATCAGACAGCGCTGCTACCGTATCGGTTGCGTAACGAGCATGGGATCGAGCTTTGCTGCGTTCCAACGCAGGGCCCAGTGCAGATGTGGGCCGGTAGCCCTGCCGGTCATGCCGACGGCGCCGATCGGCTGACCTTGACGGACGTGATCGCCCTGCCTCACGTCGATGCGGGAGAGATGCAGGAAGGCGCTGTTCAAGCCCATGCCGTGGTCGAGCATCAGCAGGTTCCCCTCCAGCGTGAAGGAGTGGTCCGCGGCGAGGATCACGACGCCGTCGGCGGGGGCGGTGACGATCGTGCCGGTGGGGACGGCGATGTCGGTGCCCGAGTGATAGCTGCCGGGTTCGCCCTTGTAGACGCGCTGCGATCCGAACAGCCCGGAGATGCGGCCGGTGGCGGGCCAGGCGAAGGACTGTCGCCAGCCTTGCGCGTCGGTAGTGCGGGCGCGGGCGGCGACGATCTGCGCGAGTTCGGGCGGGCGAAGCTTGGCGAACACCGGGTCGGGCGTGGGGAATTTCGGGAGCGTGTCGAGGCGCTCGATCCGCCAGCCGCGCGGCGCGATCGCAAGATTTTGGATGACACTCCGACCGTCTGCGAGTGTCGCGACGAGCGATGCTTGCCGCGCTGCATCGCGATCGAAACCGGCAACGAAGTGGCCGTCGGGAGAGAGCGCGACCGGCTTGCCGTCGAGCATGAGCGTCCGGGTACCGGCGGGCGCAGTGCCAAGGATCAGCCCGCCCTGGCTGAGCGTGCCGGTCCAGCGGAACGCGGACTGGCTTGCGGTGGTTGGGGGCGGCGCGTCCTGGGCGGCGGCACTGGATGCAGCCAGCAGGACGAGCGCCGCCGCGCGGATCATCGCGGCGCCATCGCTTCGCTGGCGGCGGCGGCGGTGGCGTAGGCTTCCTGGCGCGCGACGCTCCAGTAGCGCAGGTCTTCGAGCGCGATGCGGTGGCCGGTCGCGGCGCAGGCGACGTGGTCGCCGGGGCTGAGCACGCGGAAACCGTTGGCCATATAGTGCAGGCGCGCGGCGCGGTCGGAGTTGGACATCAGCATGGCGGGTCTTCTCTACAGCAGGGTCGGCTGGCGCGGCGCCGGATCGGGCGCGGCCTTTGCCTTGGGGGCAGCATAGGTTTTGGCGGCGGGGCGCTCAAGGCCGGTGTCCGTCACCGCGTCCACCACGCCATCGCGGAAGTGGAGCGTCAACGTCCCCGCGTCGCGCGCCGACATGGCCGAGGCGAGCGTTTCGCCGCCGGGCCGTGCGGTGACGCGGGCATAGCCGCGGTCGAGGATCGCGTCGGGGTTGAGCGACTGGACGAGCCGCCACGTCGCATCGAGCTGCGCGCGCTTGGCTTCGAGCTTGCGCTCCAGCGTGGCGGGACGCAGCGCTGCGCCCGAGCGATCGAGACTGCCGCGCGCGAGGGTCAGCCTACGCTCCAGCCCGCGATCCAGACGCTGGCCGAAATCGTCCGCGCGCTGGCGTTGCGGCCCGAGCAACTGGTCGCGCTTAGGCAGCAACCGCGCGAGCGCATCCAGCCGCTCACGCCCACGCTCGACATGACGCCGCGCACACCGCTCGGTACGGTTGCGGTGGCTGTCGATCGTCAGGCGCAAGTCGGCGAGCACAGGCACTGCGATCTCGGCCGCAGCCGTTGGTGTCGGCGCGCGCAGATCGGCGGCGAAATCACACAGGGTTGTATCGGTCTCGTGCCCGACAGCGGAGATGATCGGGATCGTACAGGCGGCGACCGCGCGGACGACGACCTCTTCATTGAACGACCAGAGATCCTCGACCGAACCACCCCCGCGCGCGACGATCACGAGGTCGGGGCGCGGCACCGGGCCGCCGGGCTGAATCGCGTCGAACCCGCGGACTGCGGCGGCGATCTCCCCGGCGGAACCCTCGCCCTGCACCTTGACCGGCCAGACGATGACGTGCGTCGGGCAGCGATCCTCTAGCCGGTGGAGGATGTCGCGGATCACCGCGCCGGTGCCCGAGGTGACGACGCCGATCACCTTCGGCATGAACGGCAGCCGCTTTTTCCGCGTGCCGTCGAACAGTCCCTCGCCCGCCAGCTTCGCCTTCAGTTTCTCGAGCAGCGCCATCAGCGCGCCGGCGCCGGCCAGCTCCATCCGCTCGATAACGATCTGGTATTTCGAGCGGCCGGGATAGGTGGTGAGCTTGCCGGTCGCGATCACCTCGATGCCGTCCTGCGGCACGAAGGCGAGGCTCGACGCATTGCCCTTCCAGATGACGCCGTCGATCACCGCCTGGTCGTCTTTCAGCGACATGTAGCAATGCCCGGAGGCGACGCGTTTCCAGCCCGAGATTTCGCCGCGCAGCCGGACATGGCCGAACTCGCCCTCGACCATCCGCTTCAGCTTGAACGCGAGTTCGCCGACCGACATGGCGAGTGCGTTGTCGCCGGGGACTTGCTCGGCTACCAGCCGGCCCATGTCGCTGGACAATTCATCGGAAAAGGGATCGGGCATGAACGTCCTGCTGCTGGGCTCGGGGGGGCGCGAACATGCGCTCGCGTGGAAGCTGGTGCAATCTCGCGGCCTCGATACGCTGTATGCCGCGCCGGGCAACCCCGGGATCGCGCGCGTTGCGACGCTCGTGCCGCTCGATGCGACGGATCACGCCGCCGTCGTCGCGTTCGTGCGCGAGCATGAGGTGGGGCTGGTCGTGATCGGGCCGGAGGCGCCGCTGGTCGACGGGCTGGCGGACTCGCTGCGCGCTGCGGACGTTCCGGTGTTCGGGCCCTCGAAGGCGGCAGCGCAGCTCGAGGGGTCGAAGGGCTTCACCAAGGACCTGTGCCTTCGTGCCGGCATTCCGACCGCGGGCTATGTCCGTGTGAAGAGCCGCGAAGAGGCGGATATCGCGCTCGCCCGCACCTTCTCGCTGCCGGTCGTCATCAAGGCGGACGGGCTCGCCGCGGGCAAGGGCGTCGTCATCGCGTTCAGCGCGGCCGAAGCCGATGCCGCGCTCGACGCGCTGTTCGCCGACGGGGAAGCCGAGGCGGTGATCGAGGAATTCCTCGAGGGCGAGGAGGCGAGCCTCTTCGTGTTGACCGACGGCGTGTCGCTGATGCCGTTCGGCTCCGCGCAGGATCACAAGCGCGTCGGCGAGGGCGATACCGGGCCGAACACCGGCGGAATGGGCGCGTACAGCCCTGCGCTCGTCCTGACGCCAGCGCTGGAGAAGCGCGCGATCGACGAGATCGTCGCGCCGACCGTGGCGGCGATGGCGGCCGAGGGCATGCCGTTCTCGGGCGTGCTGTACGCTGGTCTGATGCTGACGCCGCAGGGGCCGAAACTTATCGAGTATAACGCGCGGTTCGGGGATCCCGAGACGCAGGTGCTGATGATGCGCTTCCAGGGCGATCTGCTCGCGACGATGCTGGCGACCGCGGAAGGGCGGCTCGGCGAGATGCCGCCGGCGCAGTTCAGCGACGAAACCGCGCTGACGGTAGTGATGGCGGCGGACGGCTATCCGGGCACGCCCAAGTCCGGTGGCGCGATCGTCGGGCTGGATTCCGCACGAGCCGCGGGCGGTACGCTGTTCCATGCAGGCACGCGGCTGGAAGATGGCGGGCTGGTCGCATCGGGCGGGCGCGTGCTCGCCGTGACCGCGACCGGCGAGGACGTCGCGACGGCGCAGGCCAACGCCTACCGCGCGGTTGAGGCGATCGACTTCGCGGAAGGCTTCTACCGCCGCGACATCGGCTGGCGCGAAATCGCACGCGGGTGATGCACGCCTGATCCTCCCCCGCCAGGGGGAGGTGGCTGGCTCTTGCCAGACGGAGGGGGAGGTAGGCAAAACCCCTGTTCCGTTTCCTCCCCCTCCGTCACCTTCGGCGACACCTCCCCCTTGCGGGGGAGGATCGTCAGGTACGAGCCAGCCGATTAGGTCTCGCCGCCCTTCGCGCGTGACGCTACGGTATGGTAATGAACGAAACTTCCGCGACCTCCGCCTCGGGCCTGAGCCTGCTGCCCGACGGCATCGCCACGCTGACGGCGATCCACTTCACGATCATCGCCGTGGTAGCGATCCTCGTCGTGATCGGCTTGCTCTGGGGCATCAAAGCCAAGCGCAGCCGCGTGAAAGCATCGCGCGACGTGATCTCGAATGCCGAAGAAGCCGGCGTCCCGCCCGAGCCGATCTCGGCAAAACCACCTGAGCCGATTGCAGCGAAACCAGAGGTCGAGCCACGCAAAGCCGAGCAATCCCAGGCACAGACGCAGACGCCAATCGCGCCGTCTGCGCCGCCCCCGTCTGCGCCACCCGTACGCAGTGCGCCCGAACCTACGCCGGTCTTGCGCGACGACGATGCGCCGGAAACGCACGACCGTCTGGCCGACGAACCAATCGCCGCCGCCTCGCCCCTGGAGGCAAGCCCGGCAACCGAAACTGCCGCACCCGCACCCACAGCGCCACCCGAACAGGCGCCGATCGCACCGGCAGCACCGACACAAGCGTATGCCGACGGTCCCGTCACGCAGTTGAAGGGGCTAGGGCCGAAGGTTGCGGCCCAGCTTGGCACGCTTGGCGTTTCGACGGTCGGCGAGATGGCCGCGCTGTCGGACAGCGAGGCGCAACGTATCGACGCGCAGCTCGGCAACTTCACCGGCCGGATGGGCCGCGATCGCTGGATCGAGCAGGCGCGGTTGCTGGCGGCTGGCGACAAGGCCGGCTTCGAAGCGGTGTTCGGCAAGCTTTAAGCTACTCGCGCGGGGCGGCGCAGGCTCGCGACTCGATCGGTTAACCTCGATCCGCCTGCGCGGATGACGATTGGCTCTATGCTCCACGCGCGCCGACGGGCATGCCGGGCGCGTCGCATCTCGATGTAGGAGCGCGGCCGATAACAGGGCGATGAGGGCACATGCTGGTAACGATGAGCGCAATGCTGTTGACGGCTGCCCCCGTTCATGTGGCGGCCGTACCGATCGCGTTGCCGGGCGACGCTGCTAGCGTTGCGCTGCCCGGCGCGGTGCTGTCGCCCTTTTCCAACGACTTCTCAGACGCCGCGTCGATGGCGGTTTCGCCGCTCGCGCTGGCTGCGTCGCTTCCCGTGATCGAGATTTTTGCCCAAGGGCTGCCGACGCAGGACATCCCGCCGGTCGGCCCTGCTCCGGTGGGAACCCCGCCTGCCCAGCGAACTCCCAATGACATCATCGTCACCGGCCGGAAGGAGAGCGCAGGCGATCCGCTGCGTGCGGTCAACGCCGAGTCGTTTGCGGTAACGCAGAAGGTCGACGACGCCGTGATCGGCCCAGTCGCGCGGACCTACAAGAACAACGTGCCGAGCCCGATCCGGCGCGGCATCCACAATTTCCTCTACAATCTGCGCGAGCCGATCGTCTTCCTGAACTTCCTGCTCCAGTTCAAGCCGGGCAAGGCGGCGGAGACGGTCGGGCGGTTCGCGATCAACACGACGATTGGCGCAGCCGGCGTGCTCGACATGGCGAAGCGCAAGCCGTTCCATCTGCCGCGGCGCTCGAACGGGTTCGCCAACACGCTCGGTTATTATGGGGTCAAGAACGGCCCGTTCCTGTTCCTGCCGCTGGTCGGACCGACGACGATCCGCGACCTGTTCGGTGGCGCGATCGATCGCCTGATCTTGCCGGTCGGCGTCGGCAAGCCGTTTACCAGCGCGACATACACTATTCCGGCAGGCATCCTGGGCGCGCTCGACCACCGATCCGAGTTCGACCAGACGCTCAAAGATCTGCACGACAATTCGCCCGATCCCTACGCGGCGACGCGGTCGTTCTATCTCAACCGGCGCCAGGCGGAGATCGATCATCTCCACGGGCGCGTCGAGGGCGATCCGGCGGGGATGTCCGGACCGCCGCCGAGTGTGGTGCCGTTCGTACCAAGCGATCTAGAGCCTGGGGCGAAGCCGGTTTCGGGGACGCCTGAGAAGACCCCAGTGGTCGAGACGCCGGCAGCTGATGCGAAACCCGCGGCCGAAACCGGTCAGTAAAAGAGGACGAAGCCGCTCCCCCTCCTGTCGCGCCCCCCGTTCGTGCTGAGTAGAGACCGAATAGCTCCGTCAGGAGCGTATCGAGGGCTCGTATCGAAGCATGGGTTCCGCACCCCAACCTGTCCTTCGATACGCCGCTTCGACAAGCTCAGAGGCTACTCGGGACGAATGGACTGTGGGGATCAGCGCATCTTCGCGCGTGTGGCACGAGTACCTGAGTGAAGAGCGACTACCCACCCTACCCAATCACCACCCCGGCGGAGGCCGGGGCCCAGTTGGGGAACGTTGCAAACTGGAGGTAGCGCTTCGTTACTGCGAACTTGCCAACTGGGCCCCGGCCTCCGCCGGGGTGGTGCAGAACGGAGACGCCGTGTTCGACCTTACCCGCGCCGCGCTAGCCCCTCAGACTTCGCTCACCAGCAGCTTGTCGATCCGCCGGCCGTCAAGATCGATGATCTCGAACTTCCAGCCCTGTTCGACGAAGCTCTCACCCTCGCCTGGCAGATGGCGAAACACCGACAGGGCCAGCCCTGCGACCGTCGCGTAGTCGCGGTCCTCCGGAAGGTCGATGCCAAGGCGGTCGGCGAGCGAATCCGCCGCCATCGTGCCCGCCACCAGCAGCGAGCCGTCGTCGCGCACCACGACCGAAGGCGCATCGTCCGGATCAGAGTCCGACTTGAACTCGCCGGCGATCGCCGCGAGCAGATCGGCCGGCGTGACGATACCCTCGAAATGCCCGTATTCGTCGTGGATCAGCGCCATCGGCACTTCGGCTTCGCGCAACGCCAGGAGCGCATCCATCGCATCGATCTGGTCGATTACGACGGGGGCTTTGCGCATCAGCGCGCGCAGGTCGATCGGCTCGCCGCGGAACAGCGCTGCTGCGATGTCGCGCGCCTGGACGACGCCCTTGACCGCATCGATCGAGCCTTCGCCGACCGGCAGGCGGGTGTGCTGCGACGCGAGCAAAGTCTCGCGGATCTCGTCGGGGCCCCAGTCGCAGTCGAGCCAGTCGATCTCGGTGCGCGGCGTCATCACCTCGCGGACCGGGCGATCCGCAAGGCGGACGACGCCCGAGATGATCGAGCGCTCATGCTCCTCGATCACGCCCGACTTGGAGGCCTCGGCGACGATCAGATGAAGCTCTTCGGCCGTGACATGCTCTTCGGTCTCGCGGTTGAGCCGGAGGAGGCGGAAGATCAGCGCGCTGGTCGAATCGAGCACCCAGACGATCGGCGCGGTGCCGATCGCGAGCCAGCGCATAACGGGCGCCATGAACGAGGCGATCGCCTCGGGCGCGCGCAACGCGAA
The DNA here is from genome assembly GCF_040407495.1 of Sphingomonas faeni. Lineage (GTDB taxonomy): Bacteria > Pseudomonadota > Alphaproteobacteria > Sphingomonadales > Sphingomonadaceae > Sphingomonas > Sphingomonas faeni_D. The sequence continues at coordinate 369,981 of NZ_JAPZPP010000004.1, forward strand.
CTGCTTGGGGACGAGCTCGCCGATGATCAGCGAGGCGTAGGTGGTAAGGCCGATGACGATCGCGAACCCGGCGGTCTCGGCGGTCGAGGCGGACAGGCCCCACGCCTGCAACCGCGCGGCGGTCGGCATGCCGAGGCTCGAGCCCGAATAGGCACCCGCGAGGATGCCGATCAGCGTGATGCCGATCTGGACGGTCGAGAGGAACTTGCCGGGATCGGCAGCGAGCACGAGTGCGGCGCGCGCGCCCTTCTTGCCCGAGCGCGCCATCGCCTCGAGCCGCGCTTTCCGCGCGGAGACGATCGCGAGTTCGCTCATCGCGAACACGCCGTTCAACGCGACGAGCGCGAGGATGATCGCGACGTCGATCCAGGGGAAGGGGGGAAGCGGTGCCATTGGCTCCCCGCCTCTTTGCAGGACAACGGCCGGTCGCACAACCGTCCTTGCGCGTGGGATGGTGCATACTCGACATCGGACCGCGAAGATGGTCAGGCTCGGTTCAGTGCGCAGGCGGAACAATCGTCGTGACACTGGGTTATCGGGCGTATTGGGCACGAAGCCGTCATTCGTCATGTCTCAGGGAGATTATCTATGAAAACCAAGATGTTCGCAGGCGCTGCGCTTGCCGCGCTGATCGCCACCAGCGGCTGCACCACCGATCCGGAGACCGGTCGCCAGACGATTTCGAAGACCGCACTGGGCGGAATCGGTGGCGCGCTCGGTGGCTATCTGCTCGGCGACGTGGTCGGTGGACGGCATGACCGGACCGAGAAGCTGCTCGGCGCGGGCATCGGTGGTCTCGCGGGTGCCGGCATCGGCGCGTACATGGACAAGCAGGAGCGCGATCTGCGCGCGCGCACTGCCGGCACCGACGTGCAGGTGATCCGTCAGGGCGACGACCTGGTGCTCAACATCCCGTCGGGCATCACCTTCGCGTATGACAGCGCCAACGTGCAGCCGCAGTTCCAGCGGACGCTCGACCAAGTTGCCGACACGCTGTCGCAGTACAACCAGACCTATGTCGACGTGTACGGGCATACCGATTCGACGGGCAGCGATGCGTACAACCAGACGCTGTCGGAGCGTCGTGCGCGCTCGGTTGCGGATTACCTGTCGGGGCACGGCGTTCAGGCGGCGCGTATCGGCACGCGTGGTTACGGCAAGACGCAGCCGATCGCGTCGAACGACACCGATGCGGGTCGGGCGGCTAACCGTCGCGTCGAGGTGAAGATCGTGCCGATCACGCAGAACGATCTGCGCCAGTAAGGGCGCTGCCCTCGGTTGATCCTCCCCCGCAAGGGGGAGGTGTCGCCGAAAGTGACCGAGGGGGAGGAACACGCAACGAAAGTTGCCCTGTCCTCCCCCTCCGGCTGGGAAGCGCCAGCCACCTCCCCCTGGCGGGGGAGGATTAAGCTTTAGAACAGCCGGCCGCCGTTCGGGACGTGTCCGGTCGGCGAGATCAGTACCACCTTCCCGTCCGCATCGGGGAAGCCGAGCGTCAGGACTTCGGACATCATCGGCCCGATCTGGCGTGGCGGGAAGTTGACCACCGCGGCGACCTGCCGTCCAACCAGCGTCTCCGGCGTATAATGCTCGGTGATCTGCGCGGACGAGCGCTTCACGCCGATCTCGTCGCCGAAATCGATGCGTAGCTTGATCGCCGGCTTGCGCGCTTCGGGGAAGGGTTCGGCCTCGACGATCGTGCCGACGCGGATGTCGACCTTCTCGAAATCCGGATACGCGATCGGCTCAGAAATCGACATTGTCGTAGTGCGCCGGGGGTGAGATCAGCTCCATCCGTTCGGACAGCAGCGGGCGGAAGCTCGGGCGGCTCTTGAAGCCGCGATACCAGCGCGCGGTCTGGTCGTGGCCCTTCCAGTCGATCCCGCCGAGGTAATCGGTGACCGAGATCTGCGCCGCCGCCGCGAGATCGGCGAGGCTCATCGTCGCGCCGCCCAGCCAGTTCCGGTGATCGAGCAGGTAATCCATGTAATCGAGATGCCCGACCGCGGCCTTCATCGCCTCGCGCAGGCCCTTCGCGTCAGGCGCAGTCCGGTGCGCGAGGCGCTTGACCATGCGTTCGTGGAGCAAGGGCCCGGTCACGTCGCGGTAGAAATGCGTGTCGAACCATGTGACCAAGCGGCGGATCTCGGCGCGGTTGGTCGCGGTGCCGTTGATCATCGCCGCCTTCTCGACGGTTTCCTCGAAGAATTCGCAGATCGCCATCGAATCGATCAGCGGCGCCACGCCACGCGACGCGTCGACCATCACCGGGGTCTGGCCGGCGGGGTTCATGTCCATGAACTCGTCGCGGCGATCCCAGGGCGATTCGCGGACCAGTTCGTAGCCGACCCCCTTCTCGCCCAGCAGCAGGCGCACCTTTCGCGAGAAGGGACACAGGGGGAATTGATAAAGCTGCCACATGCCATCCGTTTAGGCGGTGGGGGGCGGCTGTGTCACTAGCGCGGGTTGGGTGGCGCGTAAGAAGATTTGGTTCACGCGGAGGCGCGGAGACGCGGAGGTGTTGCGCTTGTCGCGAAGCCCGCATTTCTGCAACGCGCGTTGGAGTGCAAGCAGCCCGTTCTGGGCGAAACCCCCTCCGCGCCTCTGCGCGAACCAACTTACTTCTCCCCTGCACCTCCCCGGCGGAGGCCGGGCCCAGTTGGAAAGGTCGCAGTAACGAAGCGCCGTCCTTCGTTAGCGACGCCCCCCAACTGGGCCCCGGCCTTCGCCGGGGTGGTGTGAGGGTTTGGGCTACTCAGCGGCCACCAGTTCCGCGCTGTCGTCGAGCGGGTGGCTCAGGCGCGTCAGCATTTCCTTCGGCACGATCTGCCAGAAATGCGGAGCCACGCGGTCCCAATCTTCGAGCAGGCCCTTCGACCATTTGCTGTCGGTGTGGTCTGCATGATCTCGCACCAAGTCGAGCAGCACGTCGGCCCAGTGGAGTGACTTCACCCGAGCCCAGGTGATGTTCTCCGGGTTGGCACGCTTCGCGAACACGTCGTCGGGGTCGTAGACGAACGCCATGCCGCCGGTCATGCCCGCGCCGAAGTTCGCACCGACCGCGCCGAGCACCACGGCGATGCCGTTGGTCATGTACTCGCACCCGTTCGCGCCACAGCCCTCGACGACCACGCTCGCACCCGAGTTGCGGACTGCGAAGCGCTCGCCCGCCTGCCCTGCCGCGAACAGCCGGCCCGAGGTCGCGCCGTACAGCACGGTATTGCCGATGATCGTGTTGTCCTGCGACGCCAACGGCGAACTCACCGCCGGGCGGACGATGATCGTGCCGCCCGAGAGCCCCTTGCCGACGTAATCGTTCGAATCACCGAACACTTCCAAGGTGATGCCCTTGCATAAAAACGCGCCAAGCGATTGCCCCGCAGACCCCCGCAGACGGATCGTCACGTGATCGTCCGCCAGCGTCGACATCCCGAACTTCCGCGTGATCTCGCTCGACAGCCGGGTACCAACCGCGCGGTGCGTGTTGCGCACCGAATAGGTCAGTTGCATCTTCTCGCCGCGCGAGAACACCGCGGACGCGTCCTTGATGATCTGCGCGTCGAGGCTATCGGGCACTTCGTTGCGGAACGTCGACAGGCTGAATCGACGCTGCGAATCGTCCGCATCGACCTTCGCCAGAATCGGATTCAGATCGAGATCGTCGAGATGCTCCGCGCCGCGGCTGACCTGACGCAGCAATTCGGTGCGGCCGATCACGTCGTCGAGGCTCTTCACGCCAAGCCGCGCGAGGATGTCGCGGACTTCCTCGGCGATGAAGGTCATCAGGTTGATAACCTTCTCGGGCGTGCCGACGAACTTCTGGCGCAGCGCATCGTTCTGCGTGCAGATGCCGACCGGACACGTGTTCGAATGGCATTGACGGACCATGATGCAGCCCATCGCGACCAGCGACAGCGTGCCGATGCCGAACTCTTCCGCGCCGAGGATCGCGGCGATGACGATGTCGCGCCCGGTCTTAAGCCCGCCATCGGTGCGCAGCCGCACGCGACCGCGCAGGCCGTTGAGCGTCAACACTTGGTTGACCTCCGACAGCCCCATTTCCCACGGCGTGCCGGCATATTTGATCGAGGTCTGCGGCGACGCGCCTGTGCCGCCGACATGGCCCGCGATCAGGATCACGTCGGCATGCGCCTTCGCCACGCCCGCCGCGACCGTGCCGATCCCCGCCGACGAGACGAGCTTCACGCACACGCGGGCGCGCGGATTGATCTGCTTCAGGTCGTAGATGAGCTGCGCGAGATCTTCGATCGAGTAGATGTCGTGGTGCGGCGGCGGCGAGATCAGCGTCACGCCGGGCGTCGCATGGCGCAGCTTGGCGATGAACTCGGTGACCTTGAAGCCGGGCAGCTGGCCGCCCTCGCCGGGCTTGGCGCCCTGTGCGACCTTGACCTCGATCTCCTCGCACGCATTCAGATATTCCGCCGTGACGCCGAACCGGCCGGACGCGACCTGCTTGATCGACGAGTTGGCGTTGTCGCCGTTCGCGTAGGGCACGAAGCGCGACTTGTCCTCGCCGCCCTCGCCCGACACGGCCTTCGCGCCGATCCGGTTCATCGCGATCGCCAGCGTTTCGTGCGCCTCGGGGCTCAGCGCGCCAAGCGACATGCCGGGCGTCACGAAGCGCTTGCGGATCTCGGTAATCGCCTCGACCTGATCGACCGGCACGCCCTCCGCGGGGAAGTTGAACTGGAGCAGATCGCGCAGATACACCGGCGGCAGGTCGGATACGCCGCGCGAGAATTGCAGATAGCTCGTGTAGCTGTCGGTCGCGACCGCGGTCTGGAGCAGGTGCATCAGCTGCGCGGAATAGGCGTGCGTCTCGCCGGTGTGGCGCTGGCGATAGAAGCCACCGATCGGCAGCGTCGCCACCGTCGGATCGAACGCCGCTTCGTGACGATCGGTCGCGTTGACGTGGAGCGAGGCGTAGCCCTCGCCGCTGATCTTGGCGGGCATGCCGGGGAACAGGTCGTTGACGAGGCTGCGTGACAGGCCGACGGCCTCGAAATTATAGCCGCCGCGGTAGGACGAGATGACCGCGATGCCCATTTTCGACATGATCTTGAGCAGCCCCTCCTCGACCGCGACGCGGTGGCGGCGGAGGCATTCGGCCAGATCGAGATCGCCGAACAGCCCGCGCGACTGGCGATCGACGATCGCGGCCTCGGCAAGATAGGCGTTCACGGTGGTCGCGCCGACGCCGATCAGCACGGCATAATAATGCGTGTCGAGGCACTCCGCCGAACGGACGTTGATCGACGCATAGGAGCGCAGGCCGCGGCGGACGAGGTGCGTGTGGACCGCGGCTACCGCGAGCACGCCGGCGATGCCGACGCGATCTTCGCTGATCGCTTCGTCGGCGAGGAAGATCTCGCTCTTGCCCTGGCGGACGGCTTGTTCGGCTTCGTTGCGGATTCGCTGGATCGCCGCGCGGAGCTTTTCGGGGCCACCACCGACGTCGAACGTGCAGTCGATCTCGGCGACCGCGTTACCGAAATGCGCCTTCAACCGCGACCAATGCTCGCCCGTGAGCACGGGGGAATCCAGCACCAGCACGCGCTCGCGCTGGTCGCGCACGTCGAGGATGTTGGCGAGATTGCCGAACCGCGTCTTGAGCGACATCACGTGGCGCTCGCGCAACGGATCGATCGGCGGGTTGGTGACCTGCGAGAAGTTCTGGCGGAAGAACTGGCTGATGAGGCGCGGCTTGTCCGAGATGACCGCGAGCGGCGTGTCGTCGCCCATCGAGCCGATCGCTTCCTTCGCGGATTCGACCATCGGCGACAGGATCAGCTCCATGTCCTCCATCGTCTGACCCGCGGCAACCTGACGACGTGCTAGCTCGGCACGGTCGTAACGCACCACCGCGTCCTCGACCGAGGGCAGGTCGGCGAGCGTGTGGAATTCGCCGATCATCGCCGCGTAGTCGGCCTCGCCCGAGATGCGATCCTTAACCGCGCGATCCTGCAACAGGATGCCCTCGTCGAGGTCGACCGCGATCATCTCGCCCGGCCCGAGGCGACCCTTGGCGACGACGGTGGATTCGGGAACGACGACCATGCCGCTCTCCGACCCGACGATCAGCAGGCCGTCCGACGTGAGCGTGTAGCGGAGCGGACGCAACGCGTTGCGATCCATGCCGGCGACTGCCCAGCGGCCATCGGTCATCGCCAGCGCGGCGGGGCCGTCCCATGGCTCCATCACGCTCGCGAGATACTGGTACATCGCGGTATGCTCGGGTGGCATGTCCGGGCTGGCGGCTTCGGGGACCAGCATCAGCTTGGCGGTCGGCGCATCGCGGCCCGAACGGCAGATCGCCTCGAACACGGCATCGAGCGCGGCGGTGTCGGACGCGCCGGCGGGGATCACCGGCTTGATGTCCTCCGAATTGTCGCCGAACGCGAGGCTCGCCATGCGGATCTCGTGGCTGAGCATCCAGTTCTTGTTGCCGCGGATCGTGTTGATCTCGCCGTTATGCGCCAGGCAGCGGAACGGTTGCGCCAGCCACCATTGCGGGAAAGTGTTGGTCGAATAGCGCTGATGGAAGATCGCGACGCGGCTCTCGAAGCGCTGGTCGCACAGATCGGGGTAGAAGACAGACAGCGATTCAGCGAGGAACAGCCCCTTGTAGATGATCGAACGGCACGACAGCGAGCAGATGTAGAAACCCTGGATCTGCGCCGCGATCACGCGCTTCTCGATCCGGCGGCGGACGAGATACAGCGTCTTCTCGAACTCGGCGGCGTCCTGCTCCTCGGGCAAGGGCCCGGCGATCATGATCTGCTCGATCTCGGGGCGCGTCGCCTGCGCCTTCTGGCCGATCACCGACACATCGACCGGCACCTGCCGCCAGCCATAGATGGTGTAGCCCGCCTCGATGATCGCGCTCTCGACGATCGTCCGGCAATCCTCCTGCGCGCCGAGATCGGTGCGGGGCAAGAAGATCATGCCGACCGCGAGGCGGTTCGGGCGCACCTTGTGGCCCGAAGCTGCAACCGCATCGTCGAAAAAGCGCAGCGGCAGGTCGATGTGCAGGCCAGCGCCGTCGCCGGTCTTGCCGTCCGCATCGACCGCACCGCGATGCCACACGGCTTTGAGCGCATCGACCGCCGACTGCACGACGCGCCGCGACGCGCGGCCATCGGTGGCGGCGACGAGGCCCACGCCGCAAGCATCACCCTCGAATTCGGGGCGGTACATGCCGTGCTCGGCGAGACGGGCGCGTTCCGCGTCCATGTGGGCGGTGTCCATCTTGGTCATCGTCACTTCTTCTTCGGTTCGAGCGCTGCGATCTGCTTGGCGAAGTCGGCAACGTCCGCTTGCACGCCGGTCATCGAGTTCGCCATCATCGTCCGCTGCCAGGCGCCGACATCGGGATCGGCCATGATCGTATAGGATTGCTGCATGTAGAGCCGGCCGGTCGGCGTGCCGAAGAACGCCTTGATATCACGCATCTGGGCGACGTCGAACCGTCGCGCATAGGCACGCGCCATCGCGTCCGACATTCCCGGCAACGCGTCGCGCATCATCGTCATGGTCCGCGTCTGCTGGCGCGCCATGAACGTGTCGAACAGCGCCTTGACGCGCGGGTCGGCGTTCATCGTCTTGGCGAAATCCGGGTTCTGCGTCATGCCCTGTCGCAGATTGGCGAGCATCGGCGTCATCATGCTCTCCACCATCTGCGCACGGGTCGCGGGGGGCATGAGAATGTCGATCAGCTCATGCGCCGCCGCGAGACGTGCCGGATCGAGCGCGGGCGCCCCCACAGGAGACGTCTGCGCCTGCGCTACTGACGGGATAAGCGCGGACGCCAGCAGCATTGCGCCAAGATAACCGCGCATCATGCTGCCACCTTGGCATTGGCTGCCTTGGTCTTCAGCCATTTGTGCATCGTCGCGGCGACGTCGCGGCCGTCGCGGATCGCCCAGACGACGAGGCTTGCACCGCGGACGATGTCGCCCGCTGCAAACACGCCGTCGAGCGAGGTCATCAGCGTCTTGCCGTCGACCAATACGGTGCCCCAGCGGCTGACGCCCAGTTCCGGGGTCGCGAACAAGGTCGGCAGGTCCTCGGCGTCGAAGCCGAGCGCCTTGATGACGAGATCGGCGTCGACCGAATAATCGCCAGCAGGATCGGGTTCAGGTGCACGGCGACCGCTCGCGTCAGGCGCGCCGAGCCGCATCTTCCGCACCTTGACGCTCGACACCACGTCACCACCGTCGAAGCTCTGCGGACCCGACAGCCAGACGAACTCGACGCCCTCCTCCTCGGCATTGGCGACTTCGCGCTGCGATCCCGGCATGTTGGCGCGATCGCGGCGGTAGAGGCACTTCACCGACTTGGCGCCCTGGCGGATCGCGGTGCGGACGCAGTCCATCGCAGTGTCGCCGCCGCCGATCACGACGACGTCCTTGCCCTCCGCATTGAGACTGCCGTCGTCGAATGCGGGCACGGCGTCGCCGAAGCCCTTGCGGTTCGAGGCGACGAGGAAGTCGAGCGCGGCGACCACGCCGTTCGATCCGCCACCGGGCAGGTCCATCGCACGCGCCTTGTAGACGCCGGTCGCGACTAGGATCGCGTCGTGACGCTGGCGGAGATCGTCGAGGCTCGCATCGTCGCCGACCGCAAAGCCTTCGTGGAAGACGATGCCAGCGGCCTTGAGGCGCTCGACGCGACGCATGACGATCGGCTTTTCGAGCTTGAAGCCGGGGATGCCGTAGGTGAGCAACCCGCCCGCGCGGTCGTAGCGATCATAGACGTGCACGTCATAGCCATGCCCGCGCAGATATTCCGCCGCGGTGAGACCAGCCGGTCCCGCACCGATCACGCCGACCGACTGGCCGCGCGACTTGCCGGGGACCAGCGGTTCGACCCAGCCATTCTCCCAGGCGGTGTCGGTGATGAACTTCTCGACCGAGCCAATCGTGACCGCGCCGTGCCCGGTGAACTCGATGACGCAATTGCCTTCGCACAGCCGGTCCTGCGGGCAGATGCGGCCGCAGATCTCGGGCATCGTCGAGGTCGCGTTGCTGAGCTCGTACGCCTCGCGCAGCCGCCCTTCCGCGGTCAGCCGCAGCCAGTCAGGGATATGGTTATGGAGCGGGCAATGAACCGAGCAATACGGCACGCCACACTGCGAACAACGTCCGGCCTGCTCCTCGGCAGGCTCGACCGCGTAACGTTGCGCGATTTCGCGGAAATCGTCGGCCCGCTCGTCGGCGGTGCGCTTATCGGGATAGGATTGCTCCCGGCCGACAAATTTGAGCATCGAATCGTTCGCCATGATAGCCTCCGACAGCCGCGTTATTGCGCGATCGGAGGCTTGTCACGATCAAAACAGCATAAAGGTAAGTTATGCTGCCCTAGAAAATCGGATATCTGCTATACTTTTTGGAGAGACGTTTCTCGCAAAGTCTTATTGATGCCGATACGGTCCTACTTGCTAAGCAGCCAGATCAACGCTGCCGAACCGGCCACCACTCGGTACAAGGCGAACGGGACGAAGCCGTGCTTGGTGACGATCCCGACGAACCATTTTACCACCAGCAACGCGACGATAAACGACACTGCGGCGCCGATCGCGATCGCGCCCAGCCCGACGCCGCCACCGCTCGCGATCGCATCGCGATTCTTCAGCAGCTCGAGCGCACTCGCCCCCAGCATTGTCGGGATCGCGAGGAAGAAGCTGAACTCCGCCGCAGTACGCCGCTCGACGCCAAGCGCCAGTGCACCGAGAATCGTCGCACCGGAGCGGCTGACGCCCGGGATCATCGCCAGGCACTGCAAGAAGCCGATGCCGATCACCGTCTTCAGAGGGATGTCCGCGACGCCGCTGATGTCGCTGCGCGGTGCGAACCGCTCGACCGCGAGGATCGCGAAGCCACCGACGATCAGCGCGATCGCGACGACCTCGGCATTGCCAAGCAACGCCTCGATATATTTGTGCAGCGCCAGCCCGATCACGGCCGCCGGGATGAATGCGACCACCAGGTTGCGCAGGAACAGCCAGGATTTCGGCTCGCGCTTGATCAGCCCCATGCCGACCGCCCAGAACGTCCGCCAGTACAGCACGACGATCGCGAGGATCGCGCCGAGCTGGATGACGACGTTGAACACTTCCCAGCGCCCAGCATCATAGCCGAGCAGCCGCGTCGCGAGGATCAGGTGGCCGGTCGAGGAGACCGGCAGGAATTCGGTAATCCCCTCGACAATGCCGAGAAGGATAACGGTGAGAAGTTCGGTCAAGCGGGCGCTCCGGCGTCGCGGGGTTCAGAAGAGGCGCGGGTTTCAGGGCACGCTTAGCACGTGCAGCATTAGTCTGCGTGAACTTCCGCACGCGTTTCGGCGCGCCGACCGAACCGTCCGGCCTTGCGAAAGCGCACCAGCCAGCCCGGCGCGACCGTCGACAGCGGCGTCGCCTCGATCCCGAACGCGGCAAGGCCATCGGTGCCGGTGACGATATTGTCGCTCTGCAGCATCGTCCACTGATCCTTGGTGATCGGTGCACCCGGCAGGAAGCCGCCCTTGGCGATCAGCGCGCCGGCAAAGTCCGGTAGCTCGAGGATCGAAGGATTGCGGCCGATCGTCTTGGCGATCCAGCGGATCAGATTGCCCATCGTGATGATGTCGGGTCCGCCGAGCTCGAGGGTCTTGCCACCGAACGCCTCGGGATCAAACGCCGCCGCGACCACCGCGTCCGCCACGTTGCCGACGAACACCGGCTGGAACTTCGCGCCCGCGCGCAGCACCGGCACCACCGGCGCCTTGGCGATCATCCCGGCGAAGCGGTTCACGAACTGGTCTTCCTGACCGAACACGATCGACGGCCGCAGGATCGTCGCGTTGGGGAACGCCTCAAGCACCGCCGCCTCGCCCTGCCCCTTCGACTTGCCGTACGCCGACGCGGACTCGGGGTCCGCACCGATCGCGGAGACGTGCACCAGCGCACCGACGCCCGCCTTCGCCGCGGCCTGCGCGACGGTCTGCGCGCCCAGCGCCTGTACGCGCTGGAAATCGCCCGCCAGCACGCCGACCAGGTTCACGACCACGTCAGAGCCGTGCACCGCATGCGCGATCGTCTCGGGCTTGGTGACGTCCGCACCGACGAACTGCGTCTGGCCGAGCCCGCCGAGCGGCTTCAGGAAGAACGCCTGTCGCGGATCGCGTTGCGCGATGCGGACGCGTGCGCCCGTCGCCAGCAGCGCCTGTGCGACATAGCGGCCGACGAAACCGCCGCCCCCGATCAGCGTCACCAGTTTGTCGTTCATCACGCGTCCGTCCACTTTGTTTTGCCTGCCTATTCGCGAATAACCCCTTGCCCCAGCAAGAGGCGTGTTGACAAGCATTGCGACCCTCCCCTAGAGGCGCCCTCCTACCCCGTGCCCGGATGGCGGAATTGGTAGACGCACCAGCTTCAGGTGCTGGCGATCGCAAGGTCGTGGAGGTTCGAGTCCTCTTCCGGGCACCATACTACAGAAGCGTGGAAGAGCGGGGCGGATCTTAAGATCCGCTCGCGTTGCGCTTGACTTGTAGGATAGTGTTGCTCAGATGTTCTCGTCGCTATCGGGAGCGGGCGACATGATCAACGTATCTGACGAAAAGCGATATGCTTTCACGGTATGGCTGCGCACAGGTCGGCTGCCGCCCACGCATCGAGACAACGGACTCGAGTTCAAGTTCAATCCATATCATGACCCGCGCGACGGTCGTTTCACCTTCGCGCCAGGCGGACCACGTGCACAAGCCGAATTGGGTTCTAGCTACGCAGGTTCTCAGTCTCGATCAGTCGGCTCATCCGCAAAGTCGGGAAGCATTGGCGAGGTTGCGCCGCAAGCCGCGTCGTCGACACTGCGGAAAGTATCGACCACGTGGACTGCAATAGACCCGCGGCTAGTCCCGGGACCGCAACGGCCACCCCCTGGACGTGGTGGTAATATCCGGGCTTTCGAGGACCCGATGACGCTGGAGCATTCGTTCCCGGGTCTGCGGTCCTCGCCCGGCGGGGCGATAGTTGCCGTTGCTGACAACCTGTTCGATCTGACCGGTCCCGCGAATGCGATGACCGCGGAGGTGCTACAGAACCATGCTAGACAAATCATAGAGGAGATCAAAGCCATCGATCCCGGATGGCATTACGATGAGATCGTACCGATCGATGCGCTCGGCAATCCAATCCAAACGGTGGATGGCTTGAGCGCGAAGGTGAACGACTTGCGCTTCCAACGCGCGGTAGCGGTTGCGCGACTGAAGGGGGACTATGAGCCGCTTCAGATCGAGACACTCCGCTTCGTGCAGCAGCGCGCCGACCTCGCCTATGATCGGGGAGTGGCACTACTCAAGGCGGGGCGCCTCACGCCGAGGTTGTCTGATCAGGAGGCATTAGGCAACTATATCGACCGGCAGGTTCGCTTAAACCTTCGCGACCGTTACAATGTGCTCGGCGTAGACTCGGCTGGTGCAGGGCCGGTCCGGGTTAATCGCAGGGAGAACAATAGCTCGGGCAGCGATCTTACCTACCGACTTCCAGACGCAAGGGTGAAGGACGTGGCATTCGATGTGACGCTGACCCGGAAGACATTAAGCACTTCACAGGTCCGCGGTTTTTTCGAAGCCGACTTTCGTCCGAGCCGCGTGATCATTATCCGCCCAAGACAAATCGGAGCCGATCACACCTACGCCATTTCACGCCCGGAGACGCAACGATGAGCAGCCCGTTTTTCGATCCTCGGCCCTACGTCCCGGGATCGCTGAGTGAGATCCACGACCTGCTGGGATCAATGGTCTTGGATGCGCCAACCTTCGTGGACCCGCTCGGCGATTTTCCAAAACGAAACATACACACTATTTTTCATATGCTTGTTGAAGGGTTGGGCGTCGTTCGTAACAAGCTTAGTGAGCAAAGCTACGCGACGCTTTTGGATCTAGCGAAACGCGCGAAGGCACTGTTCGCCGCCGACCAGGAGGATACGAATGGCAATACCGACTTGGGACGAGCCCTGCTATTCGAGATGGAAGACGTGCTTAGGGATGTCCGTAATCGCCGGACGAAGGCAAAGTTGCCGGACGAGAACGGTGAAATTACTGGCGACTGACGGTGATAATCCAATAATCTAAGTGCCCATCTTCGGCCTTTGTGAGGCACCACACTACACAGAAGCAGACCCGAGCGGGGCGGACCTCAAAATCCGCCGCCCTTGTGCTTCATGTGCAGGATAATGTTGCCGAGATGGTCCCGCCGTGATGACAGGCGGGGCTGGCATGGTTCAGACATTGTGTAGCGTTGAGCGAAACGCGGTGGGCCCGGCCCGACGCTGTCGGAGCGCGTCGAGGGTTGCCTTGCGCCGGACAACCAAGCGATACAGAATCTCATGTCCGATCGGTCGTGCCTGACTGCCGTCGGTTGCCAGCCAGCGAACCAGGGGATCGATGATCGTTAGATATGTAGCAGCGGCATCGGCGATGATCGCCGCCCTCACCTCGGCCGCCGGGCAGACCAGTCCATCCCGCTATCAGCCTGGCGCGACGTTTGCGCCATTCGACATGGGCCAACCGGCAGGACGGGTACGTGCGGCGAACGGCTTGCCAGGCCCCGATTACTGGCAGAACCGCGCCGACTACCAGATACGTGCGACCCTCGATCCGGCCGCCAGGATGATCACCGACAGCGTCGATATCCGCTACACCAACGCCAGCCCCGACGTGTTGGACGTGCTCTGGCTCCAGTTCGATCAGAACCTGTATCGTCCCGGATCACGCGGCGCGGACTCACGGGGCGGTCCACCGCGGGGCAATACCGACGGCATGACGCTGGAGACCGTATCGGTCGAGATCGGCGGGCGGACGGCGACGGTGACGCCGTTGATTTCCGACACACGCGCGCAACTGCGGCTCGCGACGCCGCTGGCGGCGGGGGCGAAGGCGGTGATCCGGATCCGCTATCGGTACACCGTGCCGTCCGAGGCGTTCGGCGGGCGGACCGGGTGGCTGACATCGAAGAATGGCGGCGACATCTTTTCGATCGCACAATGGTATCCGCGAATGGCGGTATATGACGACCTGCGCGGATGGGACACGGCGCCGTATCTCGCGCAGGAATTCTACCTGGAATATGGCGACTTCAATTACTGGCTGACGCTGCCGTCGGACATGCTGGTGGCGGGATCGGGCGAATTGCAGAACCCCGCCGAGGTGCTGACGCCGACGCAGATCGCGCGGCTGGCCAAGGCGCGGACGAGCGACGCGACGGTGATCATCCGCGCGCCCGGCGAAATCAGCGACCCGGCGACACGGCCGAAGCAAGGCGGCACGCTGACCTGGCACTACCGGATGGAGAATACCCGCGACGTCGCATTCAGCGCCTCGCGAGCGTTCGCCTGGGATGCGGCGCGGATCAACCTGCCGGGCGGCAAGTCGTCGCTGGCGATGTCCTTCTACCCGGCGGAATCGCAGGGGAAGGATCGCTGGGGCCGCTCGACCGAATATCTGAAGGATTCGGTCGAGCGGTTCTCGGCGAAGTGGTTCGCGTATCCCTGGCCGGCCGCGGTCAACGTCGCGGGGCCGGCGTCGGGGATGGAATATCCGGGGATCGTGTTCGACGGCATCGACGACAAGGGCAAGGAGCTGTTCTGGATCACCGCGCACGAGATCGGGCATAGCTGGTTCCCGATGATCGTCGGCTTCGACGAGCGCCGTCATGCGTGGATGGACGAGGGCTTCAACACCTTCATCGACACCTATCAGTCGGACGCGTTCAATCGCGGCGAATACGCCCCCAAGCGCGACAGCGAGTACGCGCCGGGCGGTGGCAATCCGGTCGACGAGATCCTGCCGGTGCTGGCGGATCCCGACGCGCCGCCGATCCTGTCGCGCTCGGATACGGTGATCGAAAAGTGGCGCCACCCGGTGACGTATTTCAAATCTGCGCTCGGCCTCGTCCTATTGCGCGAGCAGATCCTCGGACCCGAGCGGTTCGATCCCGCTTTCCGCAAGTTCACCGCCGCCTGGGCGTTCAAGCACCCCAAACCCGCCGACTTCTTCCGCGCGATGGAGAGTGACGCGGGCGAGGATCTGTCGTGGTGGTGGCGAGGCTGGTACGCGAACACCTGGCAGATGGACCTCGCGGTGGCGGGGATCTCGGCCGCGAAGGACGGCACGCCGCTGGTGACCGTGGAATCGCGCGATCGGCTCGTAATGCCGGTGACGTTGCGGGTGACCTATGCCGATGGGGACAAGACCGATCTGCGGTTGCCGGCCGAGACGTGGATCCGACAGGCGACGACCGCGATCCCGGTGCCGCGGGGGATCGTGACACGGGCGGAGCTCGACCCCGATCACGCCCTGCCGGACCGCGACCGGAGCAACAATGTCGCGCAGGCGGGAGCGCGGGCCCCCTTAGCGTGACCGGCTCGGGAGTCCGGAGCCCGGATCGATCACGAGCAGCAACCGCGTAATGTCCGTGCCGGCGATCGGCGGCGAACGGTGGAGTATAACCGGCTCCTCCGCCCAGACCCGCCCCTTGAAAAGCCCGACATTGCCGACCTGCAACTCGCCTTCGGGAATCTGCGGCGCGGCGTTCGCGTGCGTCCACTGCGTGCCGGGACCGACCAGTGGCATGAGCAACCGCACCGTCACCTGATCGGCGTGGAACCTGCGACAGGCGTCGGTCTCGATCACGTCGAGCCGGATGCGAAGCGCGTCGCACGCCATCAGAGCCGCAAAATTCGACGCGAGTGGGACGATCGCGTCGGATAACGCGTCGGCAGCAGGATAGCCGGCCGACTTCAGCGCCTCGGGGATCGTCGATGCCAGCGCCCCGACCGGCACGTCCTGGTCGATATCGGCAATCGCGTCCCAGTCGAGACCCTCCAGGTCGGGCGCTTCCCGACGCTGCCAGATCGCAAGATGCACATCGGGGTCGAGGATACGCTGGAGCACCGCCAGATCGTCGCCGATCGCGACCGCCCCGTCCCGCAACGCATCCTCGCGCAGCGCCCGGACCGCACTCATTCCGCCGCCTCCAGCACCTGCACGCCCCACGCCGGAAATGGATCGCGCAAGTCCTTCCAAAACTCGGGCGTGTAGACGCAGACCGGCATGAGGCAGGCGTCGAGCTGCGTACGGATCACCGCCTCGTCCATGCCGATCCCGATGAACACGAGCTCCTGCCGTCGATCGCCCCAGATCTGGTCCCAGTGCCCTGCCACGAACCGTTCGAACCGGTCGTCGACAGGCCATTGCGTCTTCGGCACCGTCGCCCACCAGCGGCCCATTCGCGATGTCACCGTTTCACTCCCGGCGACCGACAGCTCGCCGACCCAGTCGGGCCGTGTCGCAAGCCAGAAATGGCCTTTCGCGCGGACGACGTGATCGAGTCCGCCATCGACCAGGAAATCGTGCAACCGGACCGGGTGGAACGGCGCGCGTGCGCGGTAGACGAAGCTTTCGATACCGTATTCCTCGGTCTCGGGCTGGTGATGCGCGTAACCGTAAAGCTCCTTGGCCCAGAGCGGGTTGCGCGCCGCCTTCTCCTCGTCGAACAGCCCGGTATCGAGAATTGCGGCGAGCGGCACGCGGCCTTGGTCGCACGTGACGATCCGCGCGTCGGCATTGAGCGAGGCGACCAGCTTCTTGACCACCGACAATTGCTCGGCCGATACCGCGCTCGTCTTGTTGATTACCACGACATCAGCGAACTCGATCTGTTCGACCAGCAGACCGACCAGACTCCGCGTATCCTCTTCGCCAAGCGACTGCCCGCGATCGGCAAGGAGATCTCGGCTCGAATAGTCCTTCAACAGGTTGAGCGCGTCGACCACCGTGACCATCGTATCGAGCCGTGCGACATCGCCCAGCGACACGCCGTCCTCGTCACGGAACGAGAAGGTGGTCGCGACCGGTAGAGGCTCGGAGATGCCCGTGCTTTCGATCACCAACTGGTCGAACCGCCCCGCCTCCGCCAGCGCGCGGACTTCGGCGAGCAGGTCGTCGCGCAGCGTGCAGCAGATGCAGCCGTTCGACATCTCGACCAGCGTCTCTTCGCTCCGCGCAAAAGCGGCATCGCCCCCGCGGACGAGATCGGCGTCGATGTTTACTTCGGACATGTCGTTGACGATCACCGCCACGCGCCGCCCTTCGCGATTGGCGAGGATATGGTTGAGCAAGGTCGTCTTGCCGGCCCCAAGAAAGCCGGACAGCACGGTTACCGGCAACCGGCGATCCGTCGTCCTGGCGCCGACACCATCATTGGGAGAAGCGATTGAATTCAGCGTATCCACGTTTCCACCTTGCGAATCATGATATGATGTATCATCGCGCATTGCTGTCATCGATCGCGATCAAGGTCAAGCGACAGGGCAGAAGGAGATTTCGTGATGCAATATTCAGACGAACCGGCAGGCCAGATCCTGCGCTCTGCCCCTGGTGGCGACATGCTCGATGGCTTGGCAGTATGCGCGTCGGTGATCTGCATGGTGCACTGCCTGGCGCTCCCGTTGCTGCTCGCGGCGCTGCCGGCACTGGCGACATGGTTCGATCCGGGCGAAAAATTCCATGTCGCCGTCCTCGCCTTCGCCATCCCGACGAGTGCGCTGGCGTTGATCGGAGGCTGGCGCTCGCACCGTGCCGCTCCGCCTTTGTTAATCGGGGCCGGCGGGCTCGCGCTGATGACGCTCGGGATCGTCTTCGGCGGGCACGCGGCGCTCGAGACCGCGCTGTCCGTCAGCGGCAGCCTGATGCTTGCGTTCGCGCACGTCGCCAACTGGCGCAACCGCGTCACGCACCCCGCAGCAGCAACGTGAGGCGACCGCCGACCACGCCCGGTTTCGTCCGTGCAGCGATGCTGGGCGCGCTGTTGCTCGGCAGCGCGGCTGTAGCGCGCGTTGAGACGGCCAAGACGCAATCCGGGTATCTCGCCCCCGGCGCCTTCGATCTGCTCGCCGTCCTGCCGCCCGCACCGAGGCCCGACGACCCGCGCGGCATCTCCGACAGGGCGATCTTCAAGGCGACGCGTACGTTGGTCGGAACGCCACGCTGGGCAATGGCGACCAACGACGTCAAGCTCGCGCCCGCGGACATGATGCGCGATTTCAGCTGCGCGACGGGCATTATGCTGACCCCGCAGATCGCACCGCGCATCGCCAAGTTGATCGCGCGCGCGTCGTTCGACACCGCACGCGGCACGGGGATCGCCAAGACGTTCTACAAGCGCCAGCGCCCCTTCCTGATCGACCAGGGAGCGATCTGCCAGCCCGCTGCGGAAGTCGCGGATAGCTACGATTATCCGTCGGGGCACACCACGGCAGGGTGGACTTGGGCGACATTGCTCGCCGAACTCGCCCCCGACCGCGCAAGCGCAATCCTCGCCCGCGGCCGCGCATTCGGCGAAAGCCGCATAGTCTGCGGCGTCCATAATGCGAGCGCGGTCGAGACCGGACGCCTGTCCGCATCGGCTACGCTGACCGCGATGCGAGACGTTCCCCTGTTCAACGCCGATCTCGCTGCCGCTCACGTAGAAATGGCGGCGCTCCGTCGCGATCCAACGACACCAAGACCGGCGCCTGCACTATGTTCACGGGAGTCGGCTATGATCGCCCAACGGATCGAGTGAACCGTATCGCGGTCCGGCTCCCACACGCCCTGTCACTGGGCCGCCTTAAATCCAATCAAATCCAATCCGGGCAGTCCCATCTGAGTTCAGCGAGGTGGCGGCGGCCTGACATGAATGCCCGCTGCTGACGGAACGACGCGGGTTGGCTGGTGCGCCAGCCGCAGCCAGCCACCGCGAACGACGACAAGCGCCGCGGTGGCGGCAATCACGACCAACCCCAGTTCGATCTTGCGGAGCGTGTCGCGATTGCGCGCCTCGATATTCCAGACACCGTCCCATTCCTCGTCGGATTTTTGCGCGTAACGCGGCTCGTAACGGGCCTCGTCGAAATCCGCGTCATAATCGCTGTGGTCGATCATGCGCGGTCTCCCCCCGTCGACGACCGATCGTCGCCGACCAGCATCTCGACCGGCGTATTGCCGATCGGACCAGGCGACCGATCCTCGTGGGTATGCGCGAAACCCGGCAGATCGCGGGCAGGAAATTGTCCGGCAACCATCAAGCCGAGATTGACCGCAGGATTGAAATGCCCGCCGGAGATGAAGCCAACGGCAAAGGCCATCGTGAAGACGGTGAGGCCGAAGGCAAGCGAGACGCCGACCAAACCGATCGATCCGGGTACGCTGGTGCCGGCTGCCAGTACGGCGGCGCCGCAACCGCCGAGGACCAGCCAGAAGGTACCGATCGTTTCGGCCGCAAGACGGCGCGCCGTAGCGATCGGACGCGGACGCTGCGCTGCGCTTGCCACGGTGCGAAACTGTGACGCTTCGGTCATCCTCTAACGCCTCGTGCAGGACGCCTCTTCGAGCGCCTCTGATCGTCGTAAATGGGGCGGCGGTGGCTTTTGCCACCCGCCGCCCCTGGGACTCGGCCCGTACGGCTTACTTGCCGCGCAGCGTGTTGATCAGCGCGATCCCGAGGACGCCGGCGACCGCCGCTGCGGTGAAGGGGCGCTCCTTCGAGAACTGACGCACATAGTCGACGAGCGGGCGAATATTCTCTTCGACGACGTCCTTGGCCTGACCGACGGTCTTCTGAACGGTACCGCCCAGCTGATCGGCCACGCCTTCCCTCTTGAGCGACGTGTCGCCGGTCGCGGTGCCGAGAGCTTCCTTGGCCTTGCCACCGAAATCGGTTGCGGCGCCTGCGAGGGTGTCGGTGTTCATGAATTTTCTCCTTGGTTGATAACAGGTTGAAAAGGGGGAGTTAGAAACGAGGCGTGTCGACAACGTCGCGGACGTCGTTACGATCCTCGAACGATCCGGATTGCGGACGGTTCAATGATCCTGCCATCGTTTCTTCACCCCGTGCCCCCGTGACGGCGGGACCGTCGCTCGACTTGGCACCGTCGAGCATCCGTCTGACCGCAGTCCCGGCTGCGTCGCGACCACCCAGGCCGAACGCGAGGGCAAAGGCCACGGCGATCGCACCGAGTAGCAGCCCGAACGCGAGATTGATGATGTCGTCGGCCAAACCCATGAAGCGCAGGCCGATAGCCGTGCCGAGTATGATGATCGCGATCCGCACCAGAGGCGCGGCGACGCGCGTGCCTTGGTCATTGTTACGCTCGATGGCATGGGCCACGAAGCGGGCGACGATGGATGCGAAGATGATGATCGCGCCGAACACGACCTGCCCAGATAGCGTCAGAACCTCGGCCATGATCTGCGAGCCATAAGCGAAGTTGAGCTGGCGGAACGCCTCCATCAGGTAAAAGATCAGGATTGCGAAAAAGGTGCCGGTGCCGACTGCCTTCGAGGGCACGAACGACGGTGTCGACGGTGTGGACGTGCCGAGCTCGCGGTTTTCCGTGTTACCGAAGATGCCGATCGTCTGGTCGTCCGGTCGAAGCCGGCCGTTGCCAGGAACTGCGTCAACAGACGCGACGCGAACTTGGCGATGACATAGGCGACGGCCAGGACCATGCCGGCGGCGATGACGTGCGGGATGGCGTCGAGGATGATGCGCAGCATGGCGGTGGCCAGCTGCGAGATCGCCGCGATGTCGAGCGTGTCGAGCGCCGCGATCGAGACCGGAATGATGATCAACGCGAAAACGATGCCATCGATCGTACGCGGCAGCATCGTCGGATCGGCCGGCGTAGTCGCGCCGACCTGTGTCGAGAAGCGCTCGAGATGGCTGTCCGTGATGACGCCTCGACCGCCTTCTTGGCAACCTTGGCGAGCACATAGCCCAGGAAGAAGATCAGCGCGGCACCGATGATCCGCGGGATGGCCGTGCCGAAGACCTGCAGCATGTCGCCAAGCGGGCCGGTTGCGCCGGCCAGACCCAGTGGCTGCGTCGCAAGGAACAGCGCGATCAGGAGGACCACCAATAGGCGGCATCACCGAGCTGCGCGCCGCCCGTGGTCGGGTTGCGGGGGTTGGCATTCGGCTCGTTGGCGTGGATCGCGAGCGGCGTCTTTTTAACAAGCTTGGCGACGCCCCACGTCACCGCTCGAGCGATCGGCGACGCCGGATCGGTCAGGATGCCACACGCAGCAGCAGCCTTGCCGACTTCGAAAGGCACCTTGGGATCCTTGACCTCCCCGACACGCGGATGAAATCGCCCACGGTCAGGCGGCCCGGCGTCGTACGGAATGTATCTCAGGTAGAGAATGCGTAGCTGTGGGGCGCTTTTATACCAGGCGAGCCGCTGGTGGACTTGCAGTGTCGGGCGACGAGCGGAAACCCAGCCGATCCAGTCCTACGCCGACATCAGTCGAGCATTCGTAGGACGCAAATGGGCGAAGTGTAGTTTGGTGCGTTACGCGTGATCGTCGAAGTTTGTGCTTTGCGCGCTTTTACAGGTCGCTAGGGAAAGCGCGGTC
>NZ_JAPZPP010000005.1:0-342961 GCF_040407495.1 Sphingomonas faeni
CCCCCCGCCCCTCGGCGCCCCCCCCCCCCCCCCCCCCCCCCCCCCCCCCCCCCCCCCCCGCGCCCCGCCCCCCCCCCCCCCCCGGGGGGGGGGGGGGGGGGGGGGCCCCCCCCCCGCCACGAGCGCTCCCGCCCGGTACTGCCCCTCACCCCGACCCTCTCCCCGCAGGGGAGAGGGAGAAGGCGAACAAGATGCTGCATTTCGAACTCGTCACGCCAGAAAAGCTCGTCCGCTCGGAGGAGGTCTACATGGTCGTCGTCCCCGGCACCGAAGGCGATTTCGGCGTTCTCGAAGGCCACGCGCCCTTCATGTCGACGGTCCGCGACGGCGGCGTGCAGGTGTACCGCACGCAGAACGGTACCCCCGAGGTCATCGCGATCAAGGGCGGTTTTGCCGAGGTCAACGCCAAGGGCCTGACGGTGCTTGCCGAACACGCGGGCGAGTAGGCTCTTTAACTAACTGAGATGTGTTTCCGGCGACGGCGGGGATCCAGACTGGGCACCCGCTTTCTGCTTTCTCCGTCATCCTGACGAAAGTCAGGATCCAGAGCCACGCAACGCCACCCTCTGTCACCCTGGATCCTGACTTTCGTCAGGATGACGGGAGGGGTGGGGCGTGAGGGCCAACGCTACAAGAAATTATATGGGTCGACGTCTACCGTCACCCGCACCTTCGACGGCCAGTCCAGCTTTCCCAGCCATTCCCGGATCACATCCTGCACATCCAACGCCCGCCGCGCATGGACCAGCAGTCGATACCGATGCCGCCCGCGCAACATCGCCAACGGCGCCGGTGCCGGGCCATAGACGTGCATCCCCTCGACCTCGGGCGCACTCCGCCCAACCAGCTTGGCCGTATCGTGCGCGCACGTCTGGTCCTCCGACGACACCACGATCGCTGCGTAGCGCCCGAACGGCGGCGCCCCCGCATCCTTCCGCGCGTCCGTCTCCGCCGCGTAGAACGCATCCGCATCGCCGGTGATCAGCGCCTGCATCACCTGAGCGCCGGGGCTGTGCGTCTGGATGAACACGTGGCCGGGTTTCTCGCCACGCCCGGCGCGGCCTGATACCTGCCGGATCTGCTGGAACGTGCGCTCGGCCGCGCGGAGGTCGCCGCCGTCGAGCCCGAGGTCCGCGTCCACTACGCCGACCAAGGTGAGGTTCGGGAAGTGATAGCCCTTCGTCACGAGCTGCGTACCGACGACGATGTCGATGTCGCCCGCTTCCATTCGCCCGACGAACTCCGCCGCCTTGGCGGGCGACCAGATCGTGTCCGACGTGACTACCGCCACCTTTGCCTCGGGGAACAGCGCGGTCACCTCGTCCGCGATTCGCTCGACCCCCGGCCCGCAGGCAACCAACGTATCCTCGCCCTTGCACTCGGGGCAGACGCGCGGCGTCGGTTCGGCGTGGCCGCAATGGTGGCACGCCAACCGCCGCGTGAGACGGTGCTCGACCATCCACGCGGTGCAGTTCGGGCACTGAAACCGGTGCCCGCACGTCCGGCACAAGGTCAGCGGCGCATAACCGCGACGGTTGAGGAACAGCAGCGACTGCTCGCGCCGCTCCAGCGTCTCCTGCATCGCCTTGACCAGCCGCGGGGCGAGCCAGCGACCGCGCTCGGGCGGTTCCTTGATCAGGTCGATCGGCTCGATCGTCGGCATCTCCGCCGCGCCGAACCGCCCCGGCAGCTTCAACTCCGCATAGCGCCCGGTTACGACCTGCTGCCGCGTCTCGATCGCCGGCGTGGCGGAAGCGAGGATGACCGGGCATCCCTCGAACTTGCCGCGCATCACGGCGACATCGCGCGCATGATAATGCACGCCCTCTTCCTGCTTGAAACTGGTCTCGTGCGCCTCGTCGACAACGATTAGCCCGAGATCGCGGTACGGTAGGAACAACGCCGACCGCGCGCCCACCGTCACCAATGCCTCACCACTGGCGATCGCCCGCCACGCCCGCCGCCGCTGGGTCGAGCGCAGCCCCGAATGCCACGCGATCGGCTCGCACCCGAACCGGTCATGGAAGCGCTTCAAGAATGGTTCGGTCAGCGCGATCTCTGGGAGCAACACCAAAGTCTGGCGCCCGTCGCGGATCGCCTGCGCCACCGCCTCGAAATACACCTCGGTCTTGCCCGACCCGGTGACGCCGTCGAGCAACGTCGGGTGGAACGCGTGCTCCGCCACCCCGGCAACTAGAGCATCCGCCGCCGCGCGCTGGTCGTCGGACAGGACCGGCTCGTGATGCGACGGATCGGGCACGGGGTACGGAACGTCGATGCTCACCTCGACCGCCTCGATCGCACCGACCTTCACCAGCCCGCGGATGACGGCATCGCTGACTTCGGCCAGCGTCGCCAGTTCGCGGATCAGGCCCTGGCGATCGCCGATCCGCTCCAACGCCTGCTCGCGCTGCGGGGTGAGTCGGGGTGGCACGACGCCGGTCGCGCGGTACTCGACCGCCGTCCGCGCACCCTCCAGCGCCGAGGTCGACGCGAGCGTCATCCGCAACACCGATGCCGCGGGCGCCAGGTAATAGTCCGCCGTCCACTCCACGAGCCGCCGCAGAGGCGCCCCCAGCGGTGGTACGTCGGCGACGGCGAGCAGGTTGCGCAGCCGGTTGTCGCCGACCTCCGCATCCGACGGCATCCGCTCGGCCTCCCACACCACGCCGAGCAACTGCCGGGGCCCAAGCGGCGCGACGACGATCGAGCCCGGCCCAACGTCCATGCCGGCAGGCACGCGGTAGTCGAGCGGCCCGAGGGCAGCGTTGAGGATCAGGACACGGGCACGGGACGACATCGTCCAGCTATATGGGGGCGGATCGACTCCGCGTGAACCGCTTTAAGCCGCGTCGCGACGGTCCGAACGGCGGCGTTCCCCGATCCGTGTGCGCTTCGCCTTGTAGAGGACCGTATCGGCGCGGTGGACGAAGTCGCGGATCGAGAGGCAGTCGCCCTCCAACGCGGCAATCCCGACGGTTCCGGCGCTGACCATTGCCAGCCCGTTGAGCGCGATGGGGAAGCGAAGCGACTCCTGCAGTCGCGCGCAGAAATGGCTCGGCGTCGCGGTCAACGCGGGATGCTCGACCAGCACCGCGAATTCGTCGCCACCCAGCCTCGCGACGAAGCTGCCCCTGAGCCAGGGTTCGCGCAACACCCGCCCGACGCCGCGCAGCACGTCGTCGCCCGCGGTATGGCCGAGCGTGTCGTTGATCGCCTTGAAGCCGTCGAGATCGAGCAGTGCAAGCAGCAGCGGGGTTTCGTTGGCTCGCGACCGCTCCATCGCGGCATCGAGCGCGCGGTCGAACGCTGCACGGTTAGCAATTCCCGTCAGCGAATCCGTGTCGGCCGAGCGGCGCAGCGTGGTTTCGAGCGCATGGCGTTCCGTCACGTCCTGGAACACCCCGACAAGCGCGACCGGTGTGTCGCCGATGCACTCGCGTTCGCCAAGCACGCGCACCCGGCGAGGCTCCCCCTGCACGGTGATAAAGTCGACCTCAATGTCGAACGGCGCGCCGCTCTCGATCGTGGTGGCGAGCGCCCTGTTCAGGGCATCGCGCGCATGCTCTGGATAGAATTCCATCGCGCGCGGCATGTCAGGCAGATCGCCGACCGGCAGGCCGTAGATATGATAGACGCCATCGGACCATTCGAGGTCATTGTCCTCGAGCGAAACCCGCCACGATCCGATCGCCGCCATCCGCTCGGCCTGGCGAAAGATCCGGTCCTGCCGGACGAGCGCTGCGGCCTGCCGGTCAGCGGTGATGGCGATCGCAATCGCACGGTTCGCCGCGGTGCGGGCGGCGATGGTCGTCTCGGCGAGCGTGGCGAGGTGCGTTAGCGCGGTACGGCCGGCGTCGTTGAGGCTGCGTGGCGCCGAGTCGATTACGCAGATCGTGCCGATCGCATGTCGTTCACCGTCGCCGTCGATCGCATGGATCGGCGCACCGGCGTAAAAACGCGCACCGGCGGTCGATTTGACGAGGGGGTTCTCCGCAAACCGCGCGTCGCTATCGAGGTCCTCGATGACCAGCGGATCCTTGCTGCGGATGGTGTAGGAGCACATCCCGATATCACGACTGATTTCGCCGCGCTCGCCGCCAGCCGCGGCCTTGATCCAAAGCCGATCGCCGTCGACCAGCGTCATTAGAGCCGTCGAGCATCCGAGCATTTCCGCGGCTAGAGCGACCAATGCATCGAATTCGCGCTCGGGCTCGCTGTCGAGCAGCGCCAACGCATGTAGCGCAGCCACGCGCCGCGTTTCATCCGTAAACACATCACAAGGCGGATCAGCGGGGGACATGGCACTCGATACCGCAAGCGGAGTTAATTTTCTTTGCCAGCGGAACGCGTTACTGGCGGATTATGGAGTGTATCAAAGATTTGCCGCCGTCGATACTCTGGGCCGACCATCTGTCGCGCGATCGACGGCGGTCGGTGCACACGGTGCGCGCCTATCGCGCGGCGGCAGAGCGGCTGACAGCGTTTTTGATCGACCATTGGGGCGAGCGAGTCGACCGAGCGGCGCTGGCGCGAGCAACGGCCACCGATCTTCGGGCATATTTGGCACAGCGTCGCGAGGCGGGACTCGGCAATGCGTCGGCCGCGCGCGAATTGTCCGCGGTGCGCGGGTTTCTCGCCTGGGCAAACGAAGGCGCCGAGCAGCCGCGGATGCGGGGGCCGCGCGTGAAGGCGGGCGTGCCGCGACCGATCTCGCCGGCCGAGGCGGTCGCGTTGGCCGAGCAGGTCGCTGACGACGCTGCCGAGCCGTGGATCGGCGCGCGCGACTGGGCGGTGCTGATGTTGCTGTACGGCGCAGGTCTGCGGATCGGCGAGGCGTTGACGTTGCGCGGCGATATCCTGCCACTCGGCGAGACGATCCGGGTGACGGGCAAGCGCGAGAAGACGCGCGTCGTGCCGCTATTGCCGCAGGTGCGTACGGCGATCGATGCATATGTCGCGCAGACGCCGTGGCCGGTGGCACGCGACGAACCGCTGTTCCGGGGGGCGAAGGGCGGGGCATTGTCGCCCGTGATGATCCGCCGGGCGGTGCAGTCGGCGCGGGCGAGACTAGGATTGGGGGACCGGACGACGCCGCATGCGCTGCGCCACAGTTTTGCGACGCATCTGCTGGGGCGGGGGGCGGACCTGCGTGCGCTACAGGAACTGCTCGGCCATGCGAGCCTCAGTTCGACGCAGGTCTATACACAGGTCGATGCCGCGCACTTGATGGACGTGTACCGCAACGCCCATCCGCATGGCGGCGTTTAGCCCTTGGGTTTCCAGGTCAGCACGCGCCAGCCATAGCCGATGATGATCACGACGAACGTCGCCACCGCGACCGGCCCGACATAGCGATCGAGTTCTTCGAAATGCGAGCCGAGCAGGATGCCGGCATAGGCCAGCACGGTGTTCCAGATCGCGCTGCCTGCTGCGGTCCAGATCACGAACTGCCAGATCGGCATTCGGGTCATGCCGGCGGGCAGCGAGATGACCGTGCGGAAGGTCGGCATGAAGCGGAACACGAAGATCACCCAGCCGCCGCGCTTCATGAAGAAGCGGTGGATCTTTTCGACGTCGGACCATTCCATCGTCAGCCAGCGGCCGTTGCGTTCGATGAACGGGCGGAAGCGTTCGTAGCCGATGTTGCGGCCGATATAATACCAGAAATAGTTGCCGACGACCGAGCCCGCGGTGCCCCAGGCGATCAGCGGCACGACGCTCATGTCCCCGCGCGCGACGGCCATGCCGCCGAGCCCCATGATGACTTCGGACGGCACTGGCGGCACGATATTCTCGAGCGCCATCAACAGGAAGATACCGAAATATCCGCCCCAGGCGATGAGATCGAGGATGAATGCGGTCATGGGAATGAGATACTGCCGGGACGCCGGATGGGTTCCGCCGCCTCCTACCACCCCGGCGGAGGCCGGGGCCCAATTGGGGGACGATTATGGGGGGGGCCGCACTGCGTTACCGCGACCTTTCCAATTGGGCCCCGGCCTCCGCCGGGGTGGTATTCTGGCCGCTTACCGCGCTGCGACCTTCGCCTCGATCGCATTCCAGATCATGCCGGCGACATCCGTCCCATCGAAGTTCGAGATCGCGACGATCCCGGTCGGCGACGTGACGTTGATCTCGGTCAGCCACGTGCCCCCGATCACGTCGATCCCGACGAACAGCAGCCCGCGCTTCTTCAGTTCCGGCCCGAGCACGGCGCAGATCTCGCGCTCCTTGTCGGTCAGCACCGACTTCTCCGCCGACCCGCCGACCGCGAGGTTGGAGCGGATCTCGCCTTCACCGGGCAGGCGGTTGATCGCGCCCGCGACTTCGCCGTCGATCAGCACGATCCGCTTGTCGCCCTTCGCAACGTCGGGGAGGAACGCCTGGACCATGTGAGGCTCGCGCCACGTCATGTTGAAGACCTCCATCAGCGCCGACAGGTTCGCGCCGTCCGACTCGACCTTGAAGATCGCCTTGCCGCCATTGCCGTGCAGCGGCTTGATGACGATCGCGCCGTGCTCGGCGAGGAATTTCCGTGCTTCGTCGAGCGAGCGCGTGACGAGCGTCGGCGGCATGAACTGCGGATAGTCGAGCACGAACACCTTCTCGGGCGCGTTCCGGACCTGCGCCGGATCGTTCACGACCAGCGTCTTGTCGGCGATCCGCTCCAGCAGATGCGTCGCGGTGATATAGCCGAGATCGAACGGGGGATCCTGGCGCATCAGCACGACGTCGGCATCGTCGCCGAGGTCGAGGTCCACCGACTCTCCTGCTGAGAAGTGATCGCCGACGACGCGCTGTACGGTGACGGGATGCGCCTTGGCCCAGACCCGGCCGTCGCGATAGTTCAGGTCCTCGGCCGAGTAATGGAAGAGCGTGTGCCCGCGGTCCTGCGCGGACAGCATCAGCGCGAAGGTCGAATCGCCGGCGATGTTGATGCTGTCGAGCGGGTCCATCTGGACGGCGACGGTGAGGCTCATGCGTCTTCCTTCTGTTCGGTCGAGCGCATGTAGGCGCGGGCGGGTGCGAAGTCACCGGGCGGCGTCGCTTCAATCAAACCCGTCATCCTGACGAAAGTCGGGATCCGGGATGATCGAGGACATCGCGTCGTGGCTCTGGATCCTGACTTTCGTCAGGATGACGGAAGTTTTGCGAGGTTTTGCTACGAATGATCGAGGCTTTCACCCGATCCACGCATTCTCGATATGGCGTGGCCGCGTGCCGGGGGCGAGCAGGATCACGTCGACGCGGATGTCGTCGCCGGGTCCGGCATAGCGCGGCATCAGATATTCTGCCGCCGCTGCGACGCGGGCGAGGCGGCGTTCGTCGATCGCGAAGTCGAGTTCGGCGGCGGTCGCGCGGGTTTTGACCTCGACGAACGCGATCAGGTTTCCCTTCCTCGCGACGAGATCGACCTCGCCGGCGGGAGTGCGGACTCTGCGATCGAGAATGCTCCAGCCCTTGAGACGCAGCCACCACCCCGCCAAGCGCTCTCCTCTGCGGCCAGCAATCTCGGCGGAACGACGGTCACGCATCCCTGCTCCCATCCCTGAAAGGGAGGGGTTGGGGGTGGGTAGGCCGCTGGGGCTCGGGACCGCCCGCCGAGCAGCCGACCCGCCCCCGACCCCTCCCTTCCAGGGAGGGGGGAAGAAGGGCGATCATCCCTTTTCCGCCTTCAATTCCAGCGCTCGAGTATACAGCGCCTTCCGGTCGAGCCCGAGCTTCTTGGCCACCTCGCTCGCCGCCTGCCCAGTCGACAATCGCGTTAGCGCTTCGGCCAACGCCGCATCGCCATCCTCAGCGCTCGCAGGCGGAGCCTCGCCCGGCGGGGCGACGACGATCACGATCTCGCCGCGTGGCGGCGCATCCGCATAGCGCGCGGCGAGCGTCGACAGCGTTCCCGTCACCGCCTCCTCGAACTTCTTGCTGATCTCGCGAGTCACGGCAGCCTCGCGGTCGCCGAGCCCTTCGAGCAGCGCCGCCAGACACGCGCCGAGCCGCGGCCCCGACTCGTACATCACCAGCGTCGCGCGGATCGTCGCGACTTCGGCGATCGCCTCCGCCCGCGCGTGCATCTTCGACGGCAGGAACCCGACGAACAGGAACCGGTCGGTCGGCAACCCCGCCAGCGTCAGCGCTGCCACCGCCGCGCACGGCCCAGGAATCGTCACGACCAGATGCCCCGCCGCGCGCGCGTCACGCACCAGCTTGAAGCCGGGATCCGAAATAAGCGGCGTCCCCGCGTCCGACACCAAAGCCACCGCCTGCGTCGCCATCCGCGCGATCAGCGCCGGGCGCACGCCCTCCGCGCTGTGGTCGTGATACGGCACCATCGGCGTCTTCGTGGCTATGTGACGGAGCAGCCCTGCGGTCACGCGGCTGTCCTCGACCGCGATCACGTCAGCGCGGCGGAGGATGTCGGCGGCGCGCGGCGACAGATCGCCAAGATTGCCGATCGGGGTCGCGACGATGTAGAGGCCGGGATCGAGAAGAGTTTCAGGGTTCATGGGGACGGTCATGGCAGACGCGACGACGATACGGCAACGCGCATTCGGCCGGTGGGTGGCACTCGGTGCCGCGTGCCTGCTTGGCGCCTGTCAGACGATAGTCCCGCGCGGTCCGGTCGAGCCGTCGCAGCAGCGCCCGACCACGCGCCCCGTTGATCGGCCCAACATCGGCGTCGAGACCGGGATTCCGCGCGATGCCGAGCGTAATCGCGTCGCGCTGCTCGTGCCGCTGTCGGGCAGCAATGCAGGCGTCGGTACCTCGATCGCGAACGCGACGATGCTGGCCTTGCTCGACACGCAGAATCAGCGCGTGCGGATCACCAACTACGACACCGCGACCGGTGCCGCCGGCGCCGCGCAGCGCGCGATCGCCGAGGGCGCGCAGCTGATCCTCGGGCCTTTGCTCGCCGACGACGTTCGTGCGGTCGCGCCGATCGCGCGCGCCGCGAACATCCCGGTGCTGAGCTTCTCCAACGATCTCGGCGTGGCGGGCAACGGGGCGTACCTCATGGGCTATGTCCCGACCCAGTCGATCACGCGCGTCGTCGATTTCGCCAAGGAGCGCGGCGTCAGCAACTTCGCCGGCCTCGTCCCCAACGGCCTGTATGGCGAGCGCGCATCGACCGCGTTCCTCCGCGCGGTCGAGTCCACGGGCGGTCAGGTCGTCTCGCTCCAGACCTACGCGCGGGGCCCCGGCGGCATCTCGGGCGCCGTCACGCGGCTCGCGGCAAAGGCCCCCTATGATGCGGTGCTCATTGCCGATGGTGGCGCCACCGCAGCCTCGGCCGCGGCGATGGTCAAGCGCGGCAGCGGCGCCTCGACGAGGATTCTCGGCACCGAACTCTGGAACTCCGACACCGCGATCGCCGCCAAGGCAGCGCTCAACGGCGCTTGGTATGCGAGCGTTTCGGACACGCTGTACCGCCAATACGCGGCCAAATACCGCGCGCGATTCGGGGCAGGGCCATACCGCCTGTCGAGCCTCGGTTACGACTCGGTCTTGCTGACGGTCCGGATCGCGCGCGACTGGAAGCCCGGCACGCCGTTCCCGGTCAACCGCCTGCGTGACGGAGACGGTTTTGCCGGCATCGACGGCGCGTTCCGCTTCGGCAAGGACAACGTCGCCGAGCGCGCGCTCGAGGTGAAGGAAATTCGTGGCGGTACGACCACGGTGGTCTCGCCCGCACCGGCCGGGTTCGGGAAGTAAACCTTCCTATTCCTGTCATCCCCGCGGAGGCGGGGACCCATATACTCGGCCGGCTACGATCCCATCGCACCGCCAGCCGGTATGGGTTCCCGCCTTCGCGGGAATGACGGGGCTGGTTCGTGGCTTACGCGGTGACGATCTCGGGCAGGATCGCATCCAGCAAGAGTGCGCCCGCTTCGGTAACCCGCAGACGCCCCGGCGTGCGTACAATCAGCCCTAGCTCCTGCAACCGCGCCACCGCCGCCAGATCTACCGGCACCACGCCCGCGTTGAGCGCCGTGATCCGATCCAGATCCACGCCTTCCGCCAACCGCAAGCCCATCAGCAAAGCCTCGGTCGCCCGCGTCGAGGGCGTCAGCGGGTCCTCGACTTCCATGCCGTGGCCATTGCGCTCGATCGCGGCCAGCCAGTTCTCCGGCTTCTTCCGCCGCACCGTCGCCAGTCCACCGCGTCGCCCATGCGCGCCCGGCCCGATCCCCGCGTAATCCTGGTATCGCCAGTAAGCGAGATTGTGGCGGCTCTCCGACCCCGGCCGCGCATGGTTCGACGTCTCGTACGCCGGAAGCCCTGCCGCGGCGGTATCGGCGCGCGTTGCCTCGAATAGATCGGCCGCCGAGTCGCCGTCCGGAATCACGATTCGCCCCGCCAGCGCTTCGGTCGCGAACCGTGTGCCGGCCTCGATCGTCAGCTGATACAGCGAAAGGTGCTCCGTCCCCAGGCTCAACGCGCGCGCCAGTTCCGCACGCCAATCGTCGAGCCGCTGGCCGGGCAGCGCATAGATCAGGTCGAAGCTCACGCGGGGAAACACGCTTTGCGCGGTCGCGAGCGCGGCCTGTCCCTCGTTCACGTCATGCGCACGCCCCAAAAACTTCAGCGCCTGATCGTCGAGCGACTGCAGCCCGAGCGACACACGGTTCACTCCGGCGCGCGCCAGGTCGGCGAACCGCGCCGCCTCGACCGAGGATGGATTCGCCTCCAGCGTGATCTCGATCCCCTCGGCGAACCCCCACGCCTTCTCCGCCGCGTCCAGCACTGCGGCGACGGTCGAGGGCGGCATCAGCGAGGGCGTGCCGCCTCCAAAGAAGATCGACTGCAACTTCCGGCCAGGCAGCACCCGAGCCTCATGCGCAAGGTCGGTCAGCAGCGCGTCGCGCCACGCCGCCTGGTCCACCTCTTCGCGAACATGGCTGTTGAAATCGCAATAGGGGCATTTCGACACGCAGAACGGCCAGTGGACGTAGAGCGCGAGGTCGCCAGGGGAATCGGAGCGGGGGCTTGGTGTTTCGAAGACGGGCATTATCTCGCGCATATGGTCGCACGGGGCGGCTGAAGGAAGCGCAATGACGGCACGGATGGGTTTGGCGATCGCCGGGGCGCTGCTGCTGGCGGGCTGTGCACAGGGGCCCGAGCGTGTCGTCGAGCCGCGCGAATCGATGGCGCCGGCACCGCGCGGTGCGAGCCTGCTCAAGACCGCGATGATGGACGGCCACAACGTCGCGCGCGCCGCCGTCGGCGTGGCGCCGCTCACCTGGAGCGATACGCTGGCGACCACTGCGCGCGCGTATGCGGAGGACATGGCGCGCACGGGCAAATTCGCGCACGCCCCGCAACCCCAGGGCATGTCGCGCGAAGGCGAGAATTTGTGGACCGGTACGCGCTATGCCTATGCGTACACCGAGATGATGGGGCACTGGGTCGCCGAGAAGCGCGACTTCATCAACCAGCCGACCCCCGGGTTCAGCCGCACCGGAAATTTCGAGGACGTCGCGCACTACACGCAGATCGTCTGGCGCGGCTCGACGCAGGTCGGCTGCGCGATGGCGAGCAACAAGACCGACGACTATCTGGTGTGCCGCTATTCGCCTCCTGGCAACGTATTTGGCGAGCGCACTTATTGATCTGGAGCAGGTTCTTAGACCCAAAGTGGTGGCACTTTCTTAAGCGGTCGTCGCCTAATCTGGTTGAATGATACCAGTACCCAAACCCGATGGCGCTCGGCTCGGTGGTTGCGTCGGCTGCCGAGACGGCGCCGGCCTGTCGTTCGCCTTCTCGATGGCGTTTCAGCCGATCGTCGATGTCGAGACCGAGACCGTCTTCGCCTACGAAGCTCTGGTGCGCGGTCCAGAAGGCCAGTCGGCGGCCAGCGTGCTGGGGCAGGTCGATGCCAAAAATCTCTACGCGTTCGACCAGCAATGCCGGGTGCGCGCGATCGAGGCGTCGGTGAAGGCCGGGCTGCTCGATACGTCCGCGCGGCTTTCGATCAACTTCCTGCCGAACGCGGTGTATTCGCCGGCCGCGTGTATCCAGCTCACGCTGAAGACCGCGGCGGCAGTCGGCATGCCGACGGATCGTCTGATCTTCGAGTTTACCGAGAACGAAGAGATGCAGGATCCGGCGCATGTCGCGAACATCATCGCGACGTATCAGAAGATGGGCTTCGGCACCGCGCTCGACGATTTCGGCGCGGGGCATGCCGGGTTGAACCTGCTCGCGCGGTTCCAGCCGGGCATCATCAAGCTCGACATGGAGCTGATCCGCGATATCGACACGAGCCTGCCGCGGCGGATGATCGTCGAGGGCATGCTGCGCATGTGCACCGCGCTGGGGATCACGGTGATTGCCGAGGGGGTCGAAACGCTTGGCGAGTTTGAGGCTCTGCGGGGTCTCGGGGTGCGGTACATCCAGGGGTATCTGCTGGCGAAACCCGCGTTCGAGGCGCTGCCCGTTGTAACGTGGCCGCAAAAGCAGCTGATCGCCGTTTGAAGCCGCCTACCCGTCATCCTGACGAAAGTCAGGATCCAGAGCCACAAAGGGCAACGCCCGTTACCCTGGGTCCTAACGTTCGTCAGGATGACGGGCGAGGGTGGTCCCCCGCCAGGCCGCTCAGAACACCGCCGCTTCCAGCAGTTTGAACGCCTCGTTCCGATGGCTGATCGCGTTCTTCGTCTCGTGCGGGAGTTCGGCATAGGTCTGGTCGTAGCCGAGCGGCACGAACACCGGGTCATACCCGAACCCGACATTCCCACGCGGCGGCCAGACGAGCGTCCCCTCGGCACGGCCTTCGAACCATTCGACATGACCGTCGGGCCAGGCCAGTGCCAGCACGCTGACGAAATGCGCGCCGCGCGTCGCGTCCGGACCCTTGGCAACGACTGCGTCCTCGACCTTCTGCATCGCCATCATCCAGTCGCGACCGGTCGGCGTTTCGGCCCAATCCGCCGTGTAGACGCCCGGATCGCCGTTCAGTGCATCGACGCACAGCCCGCTATCGTCCGCGAGCGCGGGGTAGCCCGACAGGTCCGCCGCCGAGCGCGCCTTCAGCTCGGCGTTCGCGAAGAAGGTGGTGCCCGTCTCGACCGGCTCTGGCAGATCGAGTTCGGCGGCCGAGACGACCTCTAGCCCGCGTCCTTCCAACAGCGCCGCGATCTCGCGGACTTTGCCCTTGTTGTGGCTGGCGATGACCAGCTTGCCCGGCTGGAGCTTGCGGATCGCCTGCGGTTCCTTGCCTTCGCCGCTCACTTGGCGACGGCTTTCGCCTGCGCCGCGAAGATGTCGGTGCAGCCGATCCGCGCGAGCCGCAGCAGGCGGAGCAGCGCCTCCTCATCATACGTAGCGCCCTCGGCGGTCGCCTGCGCCTCGGCGATGTTGCCGTTTTCGAGCAGCACGAAGTTCGCATCCGCATCCGCGCTGGAATCCTCGATATAGTCGAGGTCGAGTACCGGATTGCCCTGATAGATGCCGCAGCTGATCGCCGCGACCTTCTGCGTCAGCGGGTCGGCGGTCAGCTTGCCGCTCGCGAGCAACCCGTCGATCGCGAGCCGCAGTGCGACCCAGCCGCCCGAGATCGACGCGGTGCGCGTACCGCCGTCGGCCTGGATCACGTCGCAATCGATCACGATCTGGCGCTCGCCAAGCAGCTTCAGGTCGACCACCGCGCGAAGGCTACGGCCGATCAACCGCTGGATTTCCTGCGTGCGCCCCGACTGCTTGCCCTTGGCGGCCTCGCGGTTGTTGCGCGTGTTGGTGGCGCGCGGGAGCATGCCGTATTCGGCGGTGACCCAGCCTTCGCCCTTGCCGCGCATGAACGGCGGGACCTTTTCCTCGACGCTGGCGGTGACGAGTACCTTCGTGTCGCCGAAGCCGATCAGGACGGAGCCTTCGGCATGCTTGGTGAAGCGCGGCTCGATCGTGATCGCACGCATCTGGTCTGGGGCGCGGCCGGATGGGCGCATAGTCTTATCCTAACGGGAGTGAGTGGTTGCCCGCTGCCTAGCCTTTCGTTTGGTCGCTCGCCAGCCCAACCGCCGCCGTCATCCTGACGAAAGTCAGGACCCAGGGTAATCGAACGGTGTCCTATGTGGCTCTGGGTCCTGACTTTCGTCAGGATGACGGGTGGGGGTGAGGCGAGGCGGTTGCATTCCCTCTTTTGGCAAGGATCGATCCGCCCTAGATCAAAGCGATGGCCACGCCCCCCGTCACCGAACTGACCGATCGCGCGCGCGACATTTTTCGTGCGGTGGTCGACAGCTACCTGGCGAGCGGCTCGCCAGTCGGGTCGAAGACGATCGCGCAACTGACCGGTCTCAGCCTCTCGCCCGCGTCGATTCGCGGCGTGATGGGCGAACTTGAAGGCCTTGGCCTGCTTGCCAGCCCGCATACAAGTGCCGGCCGCATGCCGACCGATCGGGGCTTGCGGCTGTTCGTCGACGGCATGATGCAGGCGATGGAGCCGTCGTTCGAGGAGCGCCAGACGATCGAGGCACGCGCCGGGGTCGGTGGCCCGGTCGAGGAGGCGCTCGCCGCGACCACGCTCGCGCTGTCGGGGCTGTCGGCGTGCGCCGGGCTGGTGATGGTGCCCAAGCGCGAGCTGAAGCTGCGCCAGATCGCGTTCGTCGCGCTGTCGCCGGAACAGGCGCTGGCGGTGCTGGTCAGCGAGGACGGCTCGGTCGAGAACCGCGTGATCGCGCTGCCCAAGGGCATGTCGCCGTCCGCGCTAATCGAGGCGGGCAACTACATGTCGGCGACGCTTGGCGGGCTGACGCTGGCGGACGCACGGACCCGGATCGAGCGCGAGTTGGCGGACGGGCAGGCGGCGCTCGACGGCGCGGCGCGGACGCTGGTCGAGCGCGGGATCGCGGTGTGGAGCGAGGATGCGGATCGCCGCCCGGTGCTGATCGTGCGCGGGCAGGGGCGGCTGATCGATGCGGCCGTCGCCGCCGATCTCGACCGGGTCCGCGACCTGCTCGACGATCTCGAGGGAAAGCAGGAAGTCGCATCGCTTCTGGACAGCGCGCGGGCGGGCGATTCGACCCGGATTTTCATCGGTGCGGAGACCAAATTGTTCGCGTTGTCAGGGTCTTCGGTGATCGCCCGACCGTTCCGCGGATTGGACGGCCGGGTGGTCGGCGTGGTCGGCGTGATCGGGCCGACGCGGTTGAACTATGCGCGCGTCGTGCCCATGGTGGATTTCACGGCTGCAACGCTCGCCCGGTTGATGGGTTGAGCCGGCCCAATTTATAGGGAAAACCATGTCCGACATCGACCAGAACACGCCTGCAGACCTGCGCGAAGAGACCGCCGAAGCCGCACCCGAAGTGGCGTCGAACGACCGCGTCGCCGAGCTCGAGAACCAGCTAGCGGAGGCCAAGCAGAACGTCCTCTACGCGCAGGCCGAGATCCAGAACGTCCGCCGCCGCGCCGAGAAGGAAGCGCAGGACGCCCGCGCCTATGCCGCGACCGCGTTCGCGCGCGACGTGCTGTCTGTTGCGGACAACCTCTCGCGGGGGCTGTCGGCGATCCCCGCGGACCTGCGTGCGGACGACAAGATGAAGGGCCTCGTCACCGGGCTGGAAGCGACCGGTCGCGAGCTGGAGAGCGTGTTCCAGCGCCACGGCATCACCAAGATCGCCGCGGAGGGCCAGATGCTTGATCCTAACAAGCACCAGGCGATGCTGGAGGTCCCGAGCGACCAGCCTGCCGGGACGATCGTTCAGGAGATGCAGGCTGGCTACATGATCAAGGACCGTCTGCTGCGGCCTGCGATGGTCGGCGTCGCCAAGGCTGGGTGATACCGTCTTGCTCCCCTCCCTGACAGGGAGGGGCTGGGGGTGGGTCGGCCAGTTGGCTGTCGGTGCGCCCGCCCCAGACCGACCCACCCCCGACCCCTCCCTTCCAGGGAGGGGGGAGAGCAGCGATGAACCAGAATCTTACGACCGATCGCCAGACTTTCGTCACGCATCTCGAATGCTCGATTACCGGCGAGCGATATGAGGCGGATCAGCTTCACGGGCTGTCGCGCGCCGGGCGACCGTTGCTGGTGCGCTACGACCTCAACGCAGTGCGGTCCGCGGTTTCGCGTGACACGATCGAGGCGCGGCCGACCGACCTGTGGCGGTGGCGCGAACTGCTCCCCGTCCGCCATACTACCAACATCGTCAGCCTCGGCGAGATCGAGACGCCGCTGGTGCCGCTGACCAAGTCCGGCGGCCCCAACGTGCTCGTGAAGGACGAAGGCCGCCTTCCGACCGGCAGCTTCAAAGCTCGAGGCCTCGTCATGGCCGTCGCGATGGCGAAGGAACTCGGCGTCACGAAGATCGCGATGCCAACAAACGGCAATGCGGGCGCGGCGCTGGCGGCGTACGCCACGCGCTGCGGGATCGAGACGATCGTGTTCTGTCCGGACGACACCCCCGAGATCAACGTCCGCGAGATCGCGATGCAGGGCGCGCGGGTCTGGCGCGTCAACGGCCTGATCGACGACTGCGGCGCGATCGTGGGGAAGGGCGCCGCCGAAGGGCGCTGGTTCGATTTCTCGACGCTGAAGGAGCCCTATCGGATCGAGGGCAAGAAGACGATGGGGCTCGAAATCGCCGCGCAGTTCGGCTGGAAGCTTCCGCAAGCAATCTTCTACCCGACCGGCGGCGGTACCG
The DNA here is from genome assembly GCF_040407495.1 of Sphingomonas faeni. Taxonomy (GTDB): domain Bacteria; phylum Pseudomonadota; class Alphaproteobacteria; order Sphingomonadales; family Sphingomonadaceae; genus Sphingomonas; species Sphingomonas faeni_D. The sequence goes on from NZ_JAPZPP010000005.1 coordinate 16,647, forward strand.
GGCTGATCGGAATGTGGAAGGCGTTCGACGAACTCGAAAAGCTCGGCTGGATCGGCTCGGAGCGGCCCAAGATGTTCGCGGTGCAGGCGAGCGGTTGCGCGCCGATTGTCCGCGCTTTCGAAGCGGGCGAGGAACATGCCGAGCGTTGGGAGGATGCGAGCACCGTTGCGGCCGGCATTCGCGTGCCGAAGGCGGTCGGTGACTTCCTGATCCTCCGCGCGGTACGTGAGAGCGGTGGGCAGGCGCTCGCGGTCGGCGATCCGGCGATCCTGAAGGCGGTCGACGCGGCCGCGAGGCAGGACGGGTTGCTGCTATGCCCCGAGGGCGGCGCGACGTTGGCCGCCTATCATCAGGCGCTGAACACGGGGTTGGTCGACGAGGACGACAAGGTCGTTCTTTTCAACTGCGCGACCGGATTGAAATATCCGATGCCCGAGGCGCCGCAAGCGCTTGATAGAACACGACCTATCGATTTCGACGCGCTGTAATCGGCGGATTTCTGCCGATCTGGTGGATCGCGATCTACCAGATCGATGGTTGAAATTGATCCATGTTGGCTGCAACGGGGCGCCCTTCTTTACAAAAAGGGTTCCCAATGCAGAAAATCGTCCAGGTCGTTTGTGTCGTGCTCATCGCCGCGGCGGTGATGTTCGGCGGGCGTTGGTACATGTACGTCGCGCGCGGTTCGAGCCCGTATGACGAGGTCGGCATTGCGCTGAACGGTTATGCGCCGGGGCCGATGCGTGCCTGGGGCTGCCACAAGATGCAGGCGCGGTTCCCGGGGCAGTTGCCGCCTTATGGGTGTGGTGGGCCGGATGGTCGTAGCTGGCTCTGAGGCCACTGCCGTTATTCCGGCGGTTGCTGAGATGTTGGGAAGTGCCCCTGCCTCCCGTCATCCTGACGAACGTCAGGACCCAGAGTAACTCAGGACGCCGACCGTGGCTCTGGGTCCTGACGTTCGTCAGGATGACGTGGTGTGTCAGGATGGCGGGGGGTGTTGGCGGGACGAGCGGGCGTGAATGGCAGCACCGTCTCGTACTGCGCGAGCGGTGGCGCGCCGGCCACCTTCGCGCCCGCACGCAGCAGGAAGGCGTGCCGCACGATCTCGCCCTGTTGCTCGATGCCGTAGCGGTGCAGCGCCACCCCAGGCCGGAACGCATAGTCGTACCGACACCACGGATGCCGCGCCAAGGGCAGGAACACGCCGCGCTGGTGCTGCCAGATGTGGGTCATTTCGTGGATGAAGAGCCCCTGCAACGTCAGATTGGCGTGCGCGAAGTCGTCGCACCAGAGGTTGCCCTTGGGGTGGAAGTGGATGCAGCCGCGAGGCGCCATCACCGTATCGCGCGGCTGGAAGAACGCCCATTTGCTGCGCGCCAAACTCACCGAAGAGTAATCGATCGCGCCCCCGAACACCGATGCCGCGAGCGCCGTCTCCCCCTCGGTAAGCCCGCGCCTTGAGCCTGCTCCGGTCACTTCCCTACCGGGGTTCCCGCCGCGACCACGGTCGCGTTGTTTATGATCCGCGTCCCATCGGCGAACGCGAACGTCAGCGTCACGCGATCGGCGGGCTTGATCCCCGAATTCATGTCGAACAGCATCACGTGCCGCCCGCCCGGCGCGAACGCCACATCCGTGTTCGCCGGAATCTCCACGCGAGTCAGCGGCGTCATCGTCGACATGCCGCCCTTGTCCATCGTCTCGTGCATTTCCGACTTGATCGCGACGTCGGTCGTGGCCGAGATCAGCGTCGCCGGCGCCGGCCCGCCATGCACCGTGAAATACGCCGCCGCAGGCCGCCCGGTGACGGCGCCGAGCCGCACCCAGGCCCCGTCGACGGACAGTTCCTTCGGCGGCGAGCACGACGCCAGTGCCATCGCGGCAACACCCAGTCCGAAAACGATACGCATAGGTTACTTTTCTCCGGGCCCTGCCTCTTGCGCATCCTATGACGGGTACAATCTTGCGGCAAGCGCGAGGCCACCTATATCGCGCCCATCATCAGAAAGGTTCCACTGCCGTAACGGGGTGGAACCGGTTTCGTATTTTCGTTTCAAGTGAGGGGCTAATCAGAACTCATGGCTAAAGTAATCGGTATCGATCTCGGCACGACCAACAGCTGCGTTTCCGTCATGGAAGGCGGCAAGCCCAAGGTCATCGAAAATTCCGAGGGCGCGCGCACCACGCCGTCGATCGTCGCGTTCGCCAAGGACGGCGAGCGACTGGTCGGCCAGCCGGCCAAGCGCCAGGCAGTGACGAACGGCGACAACACCATCTTCGCGGTGAAGCGCCTGATCGGCCGTCGTTTCGACGATCCGATCACCAAGAAGGACACCGAGCTGGTCCCGTACAAGATCTCGCGCGGCCCGAACGGCGACGCCTGGGTCTCGGCGGGCGGCAAGGATTATTCGCCGTCGCAGATCTCGGCGTTCACGCTGCAGAAGATGAAGGAAACCGCCGAGTCGTATCTCGGCGAGACGGTCACGCAGGCGGTCATCACCGTTCCCGCTTACTTTAACGATGCCCAGCGCCAGGCGACCAAGGACGCCGGCCAGATCGCCGGTCTCGAAGTGCTGCGCATCATTAACGAGCCGACTGCGGCGGCGCTAGCCTACGGCCTCGACAAGCAGGACGGCAAGACGATCGCGGTCTACGATCTCGGCGGCGGCACGTTCGACATTTCGGTGCTGGAAATCGGCGACGGCGTGTTCGAGGTGAAGGCCACCAACGGCGACACGTTCCTCGGCGGTGAGGATTTCGACAACAAGATCGTCCAGTATCTCGCCGACGAGTTCAAGAAGGCCGAGGGCATCGACCTCGCCAAGGATAAGCTGGCGCTGCAGCGTCTGAAGGAAGCGGCCGAGAAGGCGAAGATCGAGCTGTCGTCGGCGCAGTCGACCGAGGTCAACCTGCCCTTCATCACCGCTGACCAGAACGGCCCGAAGCATCTTGTGAAGTCGATCACCCGCGCCGACCTGGAGCGGATGGTCGAGGACCTGGTCAAGCGCACGCTCGAGCCTTGCCGCAAGGCGCTCGCCGATGGCGGCCTGAAGCCCGAGGACATCTCGGAAGTCGTGCTGGTCGGCGGCATGACGCGCATGCCGCGCGTCCGTGAAGTCGTGAAGCAGTTCTTCGGCAAGGAGCCGCACACCGGCGTCAACCCGGACGAGGTCGTCGCGATGGGCGCCGCGATCCAGGCCGGCGTGCTGCAGGGCGACGTCAAGGACGTGCTGTTGCTCGACGTGACGCCGCTGTCGCTGGGCATCGAGACGCTGGGTGGCGTGTTCACCCGGATGATCGATCGCAACACGACGATCCCGACCAAGAAGTCGCAGACCTACTCGACCGCTGACGACAACCAGGGCGCGGTGACGATCCGCGTGTTCCAGGGCGAGCGCGAGATGGCGGCCGACAACAAGATGCTCGGCAATTTCGATCTCGTCGGCATTCCGCCCGCACCGCGCGGCGTGCCGCAGATCGAGGTTACGTTCGACATCGATGCGAACGGCCTCGTCAGCGTTTCGGCCAAGGACAAGGGCACCGGCAAGGAGCAGCAGATCCGCATCCAGGCATCGGGTGGCCTGTCGGACAACGACATCGACCAGATGGTCCGCGACGCCGAGACCTTCGCCGAGGAGGACAAGAAGCGTCGTGCGGGTGCCGAGGCGAAGAACAACGCCGAGTCGCTGGTCCACACCACCGAGCGTCAGCTGGCGGACAATGGCGACAAGGTCGACGAGTCGCTGAAGACCGAGATCCAGGCCGCGATCGACGCGACCAAGGCGGCGGTCGAGAGCGGCGATGCGGATGCGATGACCGAGAAGAGCACCGCGCTCGCCCAGGTCGCGATGAAGCTCGGCCAGGCGATCTACGAGAAGCAGGCCCAGGCGGATGCTTCGCCATCGGCTGACGGCGACGCGGCGAAGAAGGACGACGACGTCGTCGACGCCGAGTTCTCGGAAGTCGACGACAACCCGAAGGCGTAACCGAAACTCCCTCTCCCCTTTGGGGAGAGGGCCGGGGTGAGGGGCAGCCACGAGCGTTGCCGCCCGGAACTGCCCCTCACCCAACCCTCTCCCCGGAGGGGAGAGGGCTAAGAGGGCCGCTATGAGTACCCAGACAGATTATTACGAACTGCTCGAATGCGAGCGGACCGCGGATGCGGGGACGATCAAGTCGTCCTATCGCAAGCTCGCGATGAAGTATCACCCGGACAAGAATGCCGGCTGCAAGGATTCCGAGGCGCAGTTCAAGGCGGTCAGCGAGGCGTACGAGTGCCTCAAGGACCCGCAGAAGCGTGCGGCCTATGATCGCTTCGGCCATGCCGCGTTCCAGAACGGCGGCGGCGGTAGTCACGGAGGCGGCGCGCAGGATTTCGGCGGCTTCAGCGACATCTTCGAAAGCGTCTTCGGCGAGTTCATGGGCGGCGCACAGCGCGGCGGCGGCCGGTCTGCAGCCCGGCGCGGTGCGGACCTGCGCTACGATATGGAAGTCAGCCTGGAGGAAGCCTTCCACGGCAAGACGACCGAGATCACGATCGACGTCTCCGCGCTCTGCGACACCTGCGATGGCTCGGGCGCGAAGGCCGGTACGCGCGCGAAGACCTGCCAGCATTGCGGCGGTCACGGTAAAGTCCGCGCGCAGCAGGGCTTCTTCGTGGTCGAGCGCGCTTGCCCGGTCTGCAACGGCGCGGGCGAAGTCATCGCCGACCCGTGCCCAGATTGCCGTGGCGAAGGCCGTGTCGAGAAGACCAAGACGCTCTCGATCAACGTCCCCCCCGGTGTCGATGAAGGCACGCGGATTCGCATGTCGGGCGAGGGCGAGGCGGGCGCACGCGGCGCGCCGTCCGGCGACCTCTACATCTTCCTCCACGTGACCAAGCACAACCTGTTCGAACGTGAAGGCACGACGTTGTTCGCGCGCGCGCCGATCAGCTTCACGGTCGCATCCCTCGGCGGATCGCTGTCGATCCCCGGACTCGACGGTCGCACGCACGAGGTGAAGATCCCGGCGGGCATCCAGTCGGGCAAGCAACTCCGCCAGCGCGGCGCCGGCATGCCGGTATTGCAGGGCCGCGGCCACGGCGATCTGGTCGTCCAGATCGACGTCGAAACCCCCACGCGTCTCAGCAACCGCCAGAAGGAACTGCTCGAGATGTTCCGCGAGACCGAGACGGGTGACGAATGCCCGGCCAGTCAGGGCTTCTTCGCCAAGCTGAAGGGCGTGTTCGCGGGGGAGTAAGCCCGGCTACATACTGAACCAAAGGGGGGCGAAATGCTGGCATGTCTTTTCACCGCGATCGCCTGTTGGCTGCTCATGGCCACCGCCCCCCGGACGTCGATCGGCAAGGCGATGCGCCGAGCGCTGATCGACAAGCCTGCGGCGCGGTCGGCACGGTTCACGCGAGGCGATGCCGCGGTCATGTTCCTGCTGATGCTGACGGCGGCGATGGTCACGCTCGTCGGAGAAGGCGACGGCATTCGACTACTCACTCTGGCCGCCCCCGATGTCGCGATCTGGATCACGACGTTCGAGGTCTCAGCCTATGTCGACATTCTCATGGCGCTGGCCGCTGCGGCATCCAGTCTGCGCGTTCGGGGCTTCATGACGCGCTGGCTCGGCGTTTTCACTCGCCGCCCGGCTGCAAAAGCGCACAAGCGTGCGATCCGCTCGCGGAAAACGCGGTCGACGAATGCAGACAACGATGACGACAGACATTGGCGTCAAACCGCGCTCGCAGCCTGACGTGGGGAATGAGTTCGGGCTTGCCTCACCCGCATCATCCGCCAGAATGAAGCTCGAACACCGAGGAATGATATGCGCGGACAGGTTTTAGGCGTCGATCCCCGCACGGGCGAAGGGCTCGTCGCAGGGCAGGACGGACAGCGCTACCGGTTCGCGCGCGAGGACTGGGCGCATCGCGGCGAACCTGCGATCGGCCTGGAAGTCGATTTCGAGGCCGCGAACGACCGTGCGCTCAGCGTCTTCCCGATGCCGACCGCACCAGGCCCTCGTCGCGCCGTTCCGCCCGAGGCCCTCCCGACCAACGATCGCAACAAATATGTCGCGGCTGTGATGGCGTTCGTGATCGGCACACTCGGCATCCACCGTTTCTACCTCGGCCGGACCGGCTCGGGGATCATCATGCTGGTGCTCACGCTCACGGTCGTCGGCCTGGTCATCAGCGCGCCGTGGGCGTTGATCGACATGATCCGCTATCTGGTGATGTCCGACGAGGAATTCGCCGCGCGCTATCCGCGTAAGCGGTAAGGACCGTCGATCTGACCGGCATCGCTTGAATTCTCCCCCGCCAGGGGGGGGTGGCTGGCTCTTGCCAGACGGAGGGGGGGCATGCGCAAACTCCGGCTCCGTGTCCTCCCCCTCCGTCACCTTCGGCGACACCTCCCCCTGACGGGGGAGGATCAGTAGAGGGGAGGCTCACTTACGACAGGTCAGTCGCGATCGCGTTCAAGCTTCGTGACCTTGCCGTTATGCGGGTCGACATGGAATTCGTACTTCACACCACGCCGCGCGGCTTCGCCTTCCCAATGGCCGTCGTCGGCCTCGATCTTGGTGACCTTGTAACCGCGCTTGGCAAGCATTGTCGTCACCCGCGCACTACTGATCCACCCGCGGCCAGGTTCGTCGGCGAAGGCGGGCGCGCTGGCCATCGCGGTCATGGCGAAGGCGGCAGCGATCAGGATGGGTTTCGACATGATACGATCTCCTTGGTTAGGCGTGTTGAACGCTGGGAGACCGATTTGGTTCGGGATCAACGGCTTACGGGGTAAGATGCTACTCGCGCGAAAACTCGGGCCCTAGCCGCGCCCCCTCGGGAGGGGGCGGGCGGGCCGATGGATCAGAAGGCGGTGATGACCACCCCGACCACCAGCGCTTGAGCCGCGATCGCCAGCATGGTGCTGGTCACGGTTTCGAACATGCGCATGGGTAGGTCTCCGATGCCGGAAACATATCCGGCAAGGGCGATATGGCTATAGTTGCGCGCTGTCGCAATTTTGTAACACGTAATCGCAATTGCGTTGCGTGCATCTAGGGACGGTTTGGGGCGGTCCGCCGTCCAGCGTCGCCCGTTATCCTGACGAAAGTCAGGTTCGAGAGCCAAGCAGGACGGCGTTTTGTAACTCTGGATCCTGACTTTCGTCCGGATGACGAGGGAGTCAGGCGGCGCCGAACACCCGGGTGAAGATCGTGTCGACGTGCTTCAGGTGATAGCCGAGGTCGAACTTGTCTTCGAGTTCGGCATCCGACAGCGTCACTTCCGGATCCGCCTTCAGCAGTTCGAGCAATGACAGCGCGCCGTCCGAATCCCACACCTTCATTGCGTTGCGCTGGACCAGCCGATACGCGTCCTCGCGGCTCACCCCCGCCTGCGTCAACGCCAGCAGCACGCGCTGCGAATGGACGAGGCCGCCCATCTTGTTGAGGTTCTTCAACATCCGCTCGGGGTACACGACCAGCTTGTCCATCACGCCGGTGAGCCGCGCGAGCGCGAAGTCGAGCGTGATCGTCGCATCCGGGCCGATATAGCGCTCGACCGACGAGTGCGAGATGTCGCGCTCATGCCAGAGCGCGACGTTCTCCATCGCCGGCGTGACATACCCGCGCACCATCCGCGCGAGGCCGGTGAGGTTCTCGGTCAGCACCGGATTGCGCTTGTGCGGCATCGCCGACGAACCCTTCTGGCCGGGCGAGAAGAACTCTTCCGCCTCGAGCACCTCGGTGCGCTGCAGATGCCGAACCTCAGTCGCGAGCCGCTCGATCGAGCTGGCGATCACGCCCAAGGTCGCGAAGAACATCGCGTGGCGATCGCGCGGGATCACCTGCGTCGAGACCGGCTCGACCGACAGCCCGAGCTTGCCCGCGACATATTCCTCGACGAACGGATCGATGTTCGCGAACGTCCCCACCGCACCCGAGATCGCGCAGGTCGCGACGTCCTCGCGCGCCGCCACCAGCCGCGCCCGGTTGCGGGCGAACTCGGCATGCGCCTGCGCCAGCTTCAGCCCGAAGGTCACCGGCTCGGCGTGGATGCCGTGGCTGCGGCCGATCGTCGGCGTCATCTTGTGCTCGCGCGCGCGGCGTTCGAGCACCACCAGCAGCGCATCGAGATCGGCGATCAGGATGTCGCTAGCCTTCGCCAGCTGCACCGCGAGGCACGTATCGAGCACGTCGGACGAGGTCATGCCCTGGTGCATGAAGCGCGCTTCAGGCCCCACATGCTCCGCGACGTTGGTCAGGAAGGCGATGACGTCGTGCTTGGTCTCGCGCTCGATCTCGTCGATCCGGTCGACCTCGAAAGCGCCCTTTTCCCAGATCGCGGCGGCGGCTTCCTTGGGTACCACGCCAAGTTCGGCGAGCGCGTCGGTGGCGTGCGCCTCAATCTCGAACCAGATCTTGAAGCGCGCTTCGGGCGTCCAGATCGCGACCATGTCGGGGCGGGAATAGCGGGGGACCATCGGGTTTCCTCGGGAGCGTGAAGGGTAGGGCGCGTCGCGTGCCGTTCGGCCCGCGGCTGCTCGCGAAACGCGGTAGCAGGACGCAGGAGAAGGTTCAAATCATCGCCAGGGGGTTATGTATCGAAGTATGTCGGCGTATACCGATAATAGATTGATCGCGGTATCGAGACTATAATCGGATCGATAGCCCGAGCCTTCAGTACAAGCGTAGAACTGCATTGGAGATATGCAATGTTGAAATTTGCTATGATTGCAGGTGTGGCGATGATCGCTGCGCCGGTATTGGCGCAAACCACGACCGGGTCGGTGCAGGGCTCGCCATCCGGTACGGCTGCTGTTCCATCCAGTACGTCAGGCGATGGTGCTGTATCCGGACAACAGGGCACGCCGACCGACGCGGTGCCGATGCAGTCCGCCGCGCGCGAACAGCCGGCGACGGGCAGCCAGGTGGCACAGGTCGTCGACACCGAATTTCCGACCTATGACAAGAATGGCGACGGCAAGCTCAGCGCGACGGAGTTCGGCGGCTGGATGGTTGCGCTGAAGAGCAAGACCGATCCGACGACCAAGCCGGATGCGCCTGAGACGAAGAAATGGGTCTCCACGGCGTTTGCGCAGGCCGATACCGACAAGAACAAGTCGCTGACGAAGACAGAGCTGACCAGCTTCCTGTCGCAGGGTTGATCTGCCCCGGGCGGGTTATGCCGCCGTCGCACAACACGCCGCACAACACAGGGCCGTCGAACGCGTTCGGCGGCCTTTTCGGTCAGGTGCCAAGCGTTCCCGTCGCCATCAGTAACAGGAACGGGCTGCGGACGGCGTCCGAGGCGCTGGCGAGCAGCCGCCGCATACGCGCGTCATAGGCGTCCACCGGATCCGTCGCGCGGCGGTGCGCCATCGTCCATCCGCCGAACTGACGGTCGCGGATCGAAATATTGTGCTGCAACGACAGGCCGTGGTGGCGATGATCGTTCAAGATCCGCTTGAACGTCGAGTCGATGCTTGCAGTCGGACCCTCGATCACTTGCAGAAACCGCGTGCCGTCGGACCACAGCAAACCGGTAATGCCGTCTATCGCGTTGTTATGACGTGATTGTTCCAATATTCCCACGAGGTCGGCCTTGTCGCCCGTCACCGTACTCGAGCTGACATAGAGAATTTGGCGCATCGGGTCTCCGGTCTGTCTTCGTGACAGATGGATACTCGGAAATGCAGCACAGCGTCTTGCCGTGGATCAACCGGTCTTCCGGGCGGCTCGTTCCTCCGCTGCGCGGGTTTCGGCCAGGATCTGGCCTTGCGCTTCGGCGGCGCCATCGAGCAGTCGATCCGACGTCTCGGCGGCGGCCTCGGGGGTCAGCGACACCGCGACGCCGTCAGGTCCATCGACCATGACCTGTCCGTGTTCGGCGGTCACCGTCGAGGGTTCGTCGTGCAATCTGTTGTCCACCACCGGGTACTCCTTCGTCAGGTCAACGAAGGTCGCCGTCAAAAGACACGGCGATATCCCGGCTCGGCCGCCTATTTATCACTGCGTTAGATCAATCCCTGCGCGCGTAAACTGACATGGCCGCCCGTGCCCATCACGATATGGTCGTGCACGGTGATACCGAGCCGTTTGCCCGCCTCGGCGATCGTCCGCGTGATGTCGATATCGGCGCGGCTGGGGGAGGGGTCGCCGCTCGGGTGATTGTGGACGAGGATGATCGACGCGGAGCCGAGGTCGATCGCGCGGCGGATGACTTCGCGGACGTACACTGCGGCCTGGTCGATCGACCCCTTGCTCATCACCTCGTCGCGAATCAGCATGTTCTTGGTGTTCAGATGCAGAACCCGGAAGCGCTCGATCGCGTGGTGCGCCATGTCCGCGCGGAGATAGTCGAGCAGCGCCTGCCAGTTGGCGAGCACCGGGCGGTCGCTGACGTGTGATTGCAGCAGGCGGATCGCGGCGGCGTGCGCGATCTTGATCGCGGCGGTCGAGATGTCGCCCATGCCCTTCACCCGGCCGAGTGCCTCGGCATCCGCGGTCAGCACGCCGCCTATCCCCCCGAACTCGCGCATCAGCGCCTTGGCGAGCGCCTTCGTGTCGCCGCGCGGAATGGCGATCGCGAGTAGGTATTCGATGAGTTCATGGTCGAGCAACGCGTCGCTGCCGCCTTCGAACAGGCGTTTGCGGAGGCGGCCGCGATGGCCCTTCAGATCGTCCCCCCGGACGTCAGCGTCTTCGTCCGGATCGGCCATTTTGCGATGCTAGCACATCCCTGGGCAATTGCATGACGCCCTCGCTCACGCCTATGCAGAGGCTTGGAACGTGGCGGAGTGCGTTGGTGAGCGAGACGAGCGAGACGGGGGCCGACCCCGGGGCCCATCCTCGCCGTCCTGCGACTGCCCGCCGCGTTGCGCTGGGGATCGCGCTGCTTCTAATCGCCGGTCTGGTCGTGCTGTGGCTGGTGCGGAAGCCGATCGCCGAGGGGTTCATCGATCGGGAACTCGCTAAGGCCGGCGTGCCTGCGCGGTACGACATCGCGGACCTTGCGCTGGGTGGCCAGCGACTGACCAATGTCGTGATCGGCGATCCGGCGCATCCCGATCTCGTCGCCGACTGGGTCGAGACGCGGACCGGCGTCGGGCTGTCTGGGCCGTATCTGGATGGCGTGCGCGCGGGGAAAGTCCGGCTGCGCGGGCGACTGGTGGGCGGCAAGGTGTCGCTCGGCGCGATCGACAAACTGTTGCCGGCGCCGTCGGGGAAGCCGTTCGCGTTGCCCGCGCTCGACGTGTCGGTCGCCGACGGGCGGATGCGGCTGGAGACACCGCAAGGGATCGTCGGGTTGAAGCTCGCCGGCTCCGGCAAGCTCGATGACGGGTTCCGCGGTACGTTGGCAGCGATCAGCGAGAGGCTCGATGTCGGCGGGTGCGTGATCGATCGGCTCGCGGCGACGGTGAAGTTGCGGATCGACGCGGCGAAACCGACGATCACGGGGCCGGTGCGCGTCTCGCGGCTTGCCTGCGGGACGACGCAGGCGGAGCGGATCGCGGCGAATCTGGACGTCGGCCTCTCCGCGGCGCTCGATCGCTGGCAGGGTAAGGCGACGCTCAAGACCGGCGCGGCACGGACGCCGGGCGCGACCTTGGCTGGTGTCGGGGGCACGATCGACTTCACCGGAACCGCGGCGGCGACCGGCGGCAAGGCGGACATCGCCGCCGATACGGTTCGCACCACCGAGGGCGGCGCGCGGCGGGTTGCGCTCGCGGGCACGTACCGGATCGGCAAGCAGATCGCGTTCGACGGGCGCGTCCAGGCTAGCGGGGCCGCCGTGGCGCAGAAGCGACTCGCGGGACTTGTGGGGATCGGTAGAGCGGCCGCGGGAACGCCTGTTGCACCACTGGCGAGCGCGATCACGCAGGCGGTCCAGAAGGCAGGCCGCGGGTTTGCTGCGGACGCCGACCTGCGCGTGCAGATCGAGGGCGGACGCGGCAAGGCGGTTCTGTCCCGTCTCGCGCTCGCCTCCGCCAGCGGTGCGCGGGTGGCGCTTGGCGGCGGGAGCGGGGTTGCGTTCGGCTGGCCGAACGGTGGCGTGCGGCTCGACACGGTGCTCGCGATGCGCGGCGGCGGGTTGCCTGAGGCGCGCGTGTCGCTCGCACAGGCGAAACCGGGCGCGGCGATCCGCGGCGTCGCCACCATCGCGCCCTATGCGGTGGGGGATGCGCGACTGGCACTGACCCCCGTTACCTTCAGCGCGACGCCGGGCGGGGCAACCTCGATCGCGACGCGCGTTACGCTCGGGGGACCGATCGGTACGGGCGGTCCCGGCAACCGGGTCGATGGCCTGTCGATGCCGGTTGTTGCGCTTTGGGACGGTCGCGGGCGGCTGGTCGTCAACACCGGTTGCGCGCCTTTGGCAGTCCAGCGCTTTGCGATCTCCGGCCTCGTGCTCGATCCGTCGCGGTTGACCTTGTGTCCGCTCGACGGCGCGCTGGTCCAGATCAACGGCGCTCGGGTGAGCGGTGGTGCGAAGATCGCCGCGGCCAGGCTGGGCGGGCGACTCGGCACTACCCCGATCACGCTTGCCACCGCGGGAGCGACCGTGCGGCTGGCGGATCGCGGCTTTGCGATCGACGGCGTGCAGACCCGGATCGGCGCGCCCGAACGTGTCACGCGACTCGACTTCGCCACCGTCAAGGGCCGCATGACGGGGCAGGGCGTGGCGGGCGCGTTCACGGGTGGCTCGGGACAGATCGCCAACGTGCCGCTGTTGCTTGGCGAAGCCGCCGGCGACTGGACGCTCGTCAAAGGCGCGCTCAACCTCACCGGCGCGATGGGGGTATCCGATGCCGCGCCGACGCCGCGGTTCAAGCCGCTTGCCGCACGCGCCGTGACTCTCGCGCTGGTCAACGGCACGATCACAGCCGCCGGCACGCTGATAGAGCCGACCACTAACACCAAAGTCGCCGACGTCACGCTGACCCACGCGCTGGGTGCCGGCGCAGGCAAGGCCGACCTGAACGTGCCCGCGATCGCCTTCGCCAAGGACAAGCTGCAACCCGACGCGCTCACCCCGCTGACCTTCGGCGTGATCGCCGATGTCAACGGATCGGTCAGCGGCGAGGGGCATATCGCCTGGAGCCCCGACGGCGTGACCAGCACCGGCGTGTTCCGTACCGCGGGCACCGATCTCGCCGCTGCATTCGGACCGGTCACGGGGATCGCGACCGAGATCCGCTTCACCGACCTGCTCAATCTCCAGAGCGCGCCGGGTCAGGTGGCGACGATCCGCACGCTCAACCCCGGCATCCCGGTCACCGACGGCACGATCCGCTACCAGACGCTGCCGGGGGCGCGCGTGCAGGTCGAGGGCGGGCGGTGGCCGTTCGCGGGGGGATCGCTGACGCTTGACCCGACGCTGCTCGATTTCTCCGCGCAGTCCGAGCGGCGAATGACGTTCCACGTCGCCAACATGGCGGCGGACCAGTTCTTGCAACAGTTCGATTTCAAGAATCTCGACGCGACCGGGATCTTCGACGGCGTGCTGCCGATGATCTTCGACGAGACCGGCGGCCGGATCGAAGGCGGCGACCTGCGCGTCCGGCCGGGCGGCGGCACGCTCGCCTATGTCGGCGACCTCAGCCAGAAGGATCTCGGCGTCTGGGCGAACATCGCGTTCGGCGCGCTGAAGTCGCTCCGCTACCAGTCGCTGCGCGTCGGCCTGAACGGGCCGCTTGCCGGCGAGATGGTCACCGACGTGCGGTTCGCCGGGATCAGCCAGGGCGAGGGGGCGAAGGCGAACTTCATCGTCCGTCGCCTGCAGAAACTGCCGTTCATCTTCAACATCCGGATCAAGGCGCCCTTCCGCGGGCTGCTCGATTCGGCGCAGAGCTTCTATGATCCGAAACGGCTGATCCAGCGCAACTTGCCGGCGCTGCTTCAGCAGCAGTCGGCGCCGCCTCCTCCGAAACCCCCAACCATTCAGCCTCCCGCAAGCAGGATCGTGCCATGACCGAAACAGGATTGAAGAAGCTGGAGCAAAGGCCGATCTTGCGTAGGATGACGAGGACGATCGCGATTATCGGGCTGTTGGCCGCCCTGCCGGGCTGCATCAACGTGTCGGCGCCCGACAAGCCGATCGAGATCAACCTCAACATCAACGTCACGCAGGAAGTGGTCTATCGTCTCGATGGCGAGGCGAAATCGTTGATCCAGCAGAATCCGGGGATATTCTAAGATGAAGACCAAGGTCCTTATGATGGTTGCCGCAGCGGCGGCTCTCGGTGGCCTGTCTGTCGCGGCGACCGCGCAGCGCGATCCGGCCTACGCCGCGGCGCGTGCGGGCGGCGAGGTCGGCGAGCAGCCCGACGGCTATCTGGGGCTGGTCGGTGCGGCGAGCGGCGATCTGCGTGCGCTGGTCAACAACATCAATATCCAGCGCAAGTCGGCGTACACGCAAAAGGCGCAGGCGAGCGGCGCGACGGTCGAGCAACTCGCCTTCACCAGTGGTTGCAACCTGATCATGCAGACCAACCCCGGCGAGAAGTACAAGACCCCCAACGGCGTCTGGAAGACCCGCACCGCCGGCGCCCCGGAACGCGATTCGCGCTGCGTTTGAGCAACTCGGGTAAAGGCGCGACGCTTTCCTAGTTCGTCATCCTGGGCTCGACCCAGGATCCAGAGCCAAGCACGGTTCGCTTGTGGCTCTTTATCCTGACTTTCGTCAGGATGACGGGCTGGGCATCAGTCGCCATCCTGCTACCTAGCGCCAGTAACCCAACCCGACATTAATGACGCCCGTGTCACACCGGTTGACTTGCACCCCCCCCTTTTCTAAACGGACCGCGCCTTGGCGGGATCGCTCGTCGCTGCTTGCTTCCTCCCCGATGCGAAATCAGGTGGAGGAACGTGCGTGGCGGAGATCGAACCCGGACAGGACCCCCAGGGTGTTGAAGATCCGCGACTTTCCGCGCTCGATGAGCGATTGCGAGAGGCGCAGCATCGGGAAACGCTGACAAAGGGGCAGAAGGGGCCGGATGCCGAGCGGGGGTACTCGCAAGGCAATCGCGTCATTTCCGCTCTCATCGGGAGTCTCGTCGGCAGTGCGCTGATCGGGTGGTTGATTGACCATTGGTTCGGCACTGGCCCTTGGGGACTGATCGTGCTGCTGTTCCTCGGGATAGCGGTCGCGTTCAGGCAGATCATTCGAATTTCAGGCGAACGCCCGGAGTAACCGGGCGTTTGTCGTATCAAGACGGCAGGGATTCCACGTGGCGGCAGAACAGGGCGGCAAGATCGATCCGATGCACCAGTTCCTGATCGAGCCGGCGTTCGGCTCGCACTGGATCGTTGGTGGCTATGACCTGTCGTTCACCAATTCCGCATTGTGGATGGTGGTGACGCTGGTCGCGCTTTGGGCGTTCATGATCGGTGGCATGAAGCGCGAGCTCGTGCCCGGTCGCTGGCAGATGGCGGTCGAGGGCTTCACCGGCTTCATCTCGGGGATGCTCGAGCAGAATGTCGGCCCCGGCGGCAAGCGCTTCGTGCCCTATGTCTTCTCGCTGTTCATGTTCATCCTGTTCGCGAACATCATCGGCTTGCTCCCGTTCGGCATCGTCCCGGGCGTGCACCCGTTCACCGTGACCAGCCACATGACCGTCACCGGCGTGCTGGCGCTGATCAGCTTTGCGATCGTGCTGCTCGTCGGCTTCGGCAAGCACGGCTTCCACTTCTTCTCGCTGTTCGTACCGAGTGGCACGCCCGCGCTGATGATCCCGCTGATCTTCGTGGTCGAGCTGATGTCGTTCCTGGTGCGTCCGTTCTCGCTCGGTCTGCGACTGTTCGTGGCGATGACCGCGGGGCATATTCTGCTCAAGGTGCTGGCCGCGTTCGTGATCAACGGTCTGAACCTCGGCGGGATGTATATCGGTCTGGTGAGCGCGCCGAGCATGCTGCTGATGATCGGCATCACGCTGCTCGAGCTGCTGGTCGCCGCAATCCAGGCATACGTGTTCGCGTTGCTGACGTCGGTCTATCTGAACGACGCGGTTAACCTCCACTAAGTTTTCCATTACCTAACTGACTTTCAAAGGGAATTTACCATGGACGCACAAGCAGCAAAGATGATCGGTGCCGGCCTCGCAGCGATCGGCATGGGCCTCGCAGCACTCGGCGTGGGCAACGTGTTCGCACAGTTCCTCGCCGGCGCTCTGCGCAACCCGGGCGCAGCCGACAGCCAGCAGGGCCGTCTGTTCATCGGTTTCGCGGCAGCAGAGCTTCTGGGTCTGCTCGCATTCGTCACGATGATCATCCTCGTGTTCGTCGCCTAACAACTCGCTGAATTGGCCGGGCGACCGCGCCCGGCCGTTTCACGAAGGACCGACATGCCCCAGATTTCCCAGATAGCCGCTACCTACGCCTCGCAGATCTTCTGGCTGCTCCTCACCTTCGGCATCCTGTATTTCGGGATCGGCAAGGGCATGGTGCCAAAGATCGTGTCCAACGTGGACTCGCGCGAAGGCCGAATCGCGGGCGATCTGGCGGCGGCGGTCGCTGCCCGTACCCAGGCCGATACGGTCCAGGCGAACTGGCAGGCCGAAATGGACGCGGCCCGCGTTGCGGCGCAGGCCGAGACCGCGGCCGCTGCAAAGCGCGCGGCGACCGCGTTCGAGCAGCAGGTTCATGCGGCCGACGCAGATCTCGCCGAGCGTCTGGGTCATCACGATCTGGCGGTCGCGAACGCGAAGGCCGAGGCGCTCTCGAACTTGCAGGGCGTCGCCGCCGAAGCAGCACAGCAATTGGCCGCCAAGGTCGCCGGCCTCCAGGTCAGCCTGGACGCGGCGACCGACGCGGTACGCAGGACGACGGCGCATGGCTAATCCAGATTCGGCCGCAAAGGTCATCCACGGCGAGGGCATGGCGCCCGAGGGTGCGATCGACAACCAGGGCCTCCAGGGTCACACGGCCGCGCCCGGCGGCGTCGAGCATGTGCCTGATCCGACTGCGCTCGGCCTGACCTCGACCGGCTGGGTCGCGGTGGCGATGATCGTCGTCATTCTGCTGATGATCTGGAAGAAGGTTCCAGGGATGATCGGCAAGATGCTCGACACGCGCATCGCCGGCATCCGCACGCAGCTCGATGAAGCCAAGGCGCTCCGTGCCGAAGCCGA
Organism: Sphingomonas faeni; assembly: GCF_040407495.1. GTDB lineage: Bacteria > Pseudomonadota > Alphaproteobacteria > Sphingomonadales > Sphingomonadaceae > Sphingomonas > Sphingomonas faeni_D. The sequence continues at coordinate 33,773 of NZ_JAPZPP010000005.1, forward strand.
AGCGATCCGCACCGAGTATGAGGCGAAGGCCAAGACCGCGCACGTCGAAGCCGAAGCCATGAAGGCCCACGCGCACCACGAAGCCGCGGCGATCATCGCCAAGGCCAAGGCTGGTGCCGAAGACCTCATGACTCGCCGCGCGAAGATGGCCGAGGACAAGATCGCTGCCGCCGAGCGCGCCGCGATTGCCGAAGTCCGTGCCCGGGCGGCGGATGCCGCGGCCAAGGCTGCCGGCATGCTCATCGCGGAGCACCACGACGCAGCCGCCGACCGCATGATGGTCGACCGCTCGATCTCCGGCCTTAGCCGCCTAAACTGATCCTGCTCCTCTCCCCTCGGGGAGAGGAAGGGACCCGCTGCAAAGCAGAGGGAAGGTGAGGGCACGCCCCTCCCACGACCCATCATTATTGACGGCCGTCTCTTCCCGGGTTTCCGGCGGCCGAGTCTCCAATCTGAGCCCGTTGGAGAATATTCATGTCTTGGCTCATCCTCGCGGTCGCGGTCGTCACCGAAATCTGCTGGGCGCTCAGCCTGAAATGGGCGGCCACTGTCGCCACGTGGCAGGCCTCCAGCGTCCCGATCATCCTCAGCTTCGTCAACATGGGTCTGCTCGCGCTCGCGATGCGCGGTCTCCCCGCCGGCACCGCCTACGCGATCTGGACAGGCGCCGGCGCGATAGGCGTCATCATCGGCGGCGTGATCCTGTTCGGCGACAAGGTCAGCGGCATCCAGGCCTGCTTCATGGCGCTGACGGTAGTCGGCATCGTCGGCACCAAGGTCTTCGCCCAAACCTGATCGTCTGCCTTCGCCCGCAGGGCGCGTAAGATTGATTCACGCGAAGGCGCGAAGGCGCGAAGAGAAGGTGGGTTCACGCGGAGACGCGGAGCCGCGGAGGTGTTGCGGCTCGGGATGATGTACCGAGCAGCCACGAGTGGATATAAGCCTTCGGCAGGTTGAGAACGAACGCTGAGTGCTCGAATCTTCTCTCCGCGGCTCCGCGTCTCCGCGTCTCCGCGTGAACCAACTCCTCCCTTCTCTTCGCGCCTTTGCGCCTTCGCGTGAAAATCACTTCTCCAGCGCCAAGGGCGGCCGCTGGCATTACCCGCTCGCACTCCCTAGATTCCTCAGCGATGTCCTCCCCCAATTCCCCCGACCGGTTCAACGAAGACAAGTCCACATTCGCCGTTCGCGGTGGTGGTGAAGCGCCCGACCTCGCGGCCGGCGTAGCGGCGATCCGCAACGTGCTAGACACGCTGCCGATCCGCCCCGGCGTCTACCGCATGCAGGACGCGCGCGGCGACGTGCTCTACGTCGGCAAGGCGCGCGCGCTGCGGAACCGCGTCGCCAACTACGTCCAGGTCGAACGGCTGACGAAACGGCTCCAGCGGATGGTGTCGCAGACCCGGTCGATGACGATCGTCACCACGAACAACGAAGCCGAGGCGCTGCTGCTCGAATCGCAACTGATCAAGCGGTACCGCCCGGCCTACAACGTGCTGCTGCGCGACGATAAGAGCTTCCCGTTCATCCTCCTACGCGACGACCACGCCTTCCCACGCGTCCAGAAGCACCGCGGCGCGCGCCGCGCGAAGGGCAATTACTACGGGCCGTTCGCTAGCGCCGGGTCGGTCAACAACACGCTCAATGCGCTCCAGAAGCTGTTCCTCCTGCGCAGTTGCACCGACAGCTTCTTCAAAACCCGCGACCGGCCCTGCCTGTTGTACCAGATCAAGCGCTGCTCCGCGCCGTGCGTGGGCCGGATCGACGAGGCCGCGTATCGGGAGCTGACCGAGGACGCGAAGGCGTTCCTTGGCGGCAAGTCGACCGGCGTGCAGGCCAAGCTCGGCGCGCAGATGCAGGCCGCGGCGGAGAACATGGACTTCGAACTCGCGGCGCTGCTTCGCGATCGTCTCCGCGCGCTCACCTTCATTCAGGGCACGCAGGCGATCAACGCGGAAGGCGTGGGCGACGCCGACATCTTCGCGATGGCGTGCAAGGACGGGCTGATCGGCATCCAGGCGTTCTTCATCCGCGGCGGTCAGAACTGGGGGCATCGCAGCTTCTTCCCGCAACACACCAACGACGTCCCCGAGGACGAGGTGCTGACCAGCTTCCTCGGCCAGTTCTACGAGGAGGTTCCGCCGCCCAAGCAGATCCTGCTCGACCGCGAACTGACGGAAGGCGCACTGCTCGCCGAAGCACTAGGCGAACGCGCCGGCTACAAGATCGCGCTGCAGGTCCCGCAACGCGGTGACCGCCGCCGCCTGATGGACCAGGCCAAGCGCAACGCGATCGAGGCGATCGAGCGGCGCCAGGCCGAATCGACCACGCAGGCCAAGCTGCTGCGCGAAGTCGCCGACCTGTTCGACCTCGCCGAGCCGCCCGAGCGCATCGAGATCTACGACAACAGCCACATCCAGGGCACTGCCGCGACCGGCGCGATGGTCGTCGCGGGGCCCGAAGGCTTCCGCAAAGGTCAGTATCGAAAGTTCAATATCAAGAACAAGGATACCGCGCCCGGCGACGATTTCGCGATGATGCGCGAGGTCTTCACCCGGCGCTTCTCGCGCGCGCAGGCCGAGGACCCCGATCGCGATTCGGGCGATTGGCCGGACCTGGTGCTGATCGACGGTGGCAGGGGCCAGCTCAACACGGTCAAGGCCGCGCTCGAGGAGATCGGCGTCGAGGACGTGTGCCTGGTTGGGATCGCCAAGGGGCCGGAACACGGCCGCGATGGTCGCGAGGTGTTCCACATGCTCGACGGCCGCGAGTTCCAGCTCCCCGTCAACGCGCCGGTCCTGTTCTACCTCCAGCGCCTCCGCGACGAGGTTCACCGGTTCGCGATCGGCGTCCACCGCGACAAGCGGAGCAAAGCGATCGGCGCGAGCCCGCTCGATGAGGTCCCCGGCATCGGCCCCGCGCGCAAGAAGGCGTTGCTGATGCATTTCGGCACCGGCCGCGCTGTCCGCAATGCGAGCCTGCAGGACCTGCAACAGGCGCCCGGCGTGTCGGCTGGGGTGGCGCAACAGGTCTACGACTTCTACCATTCGCGATGATGATGATCATGGCGCAGTCGGTGACCCTCGGCGGGCGAACATTAGGGAAACCCTATCTTCACTATCCTCGAATAAAGGAGGCGCGGTGACCACGCCCGTCTTCCTGACTATTGATACCGAGTTCGCGTGGCGGCACCATGTCGCAGGTTTCGACTGCGACGCGATTTATGCGCGGTCGCTGGAACCGGCCGGTGTCGGGCTCGGCTATCAATTGGCCGAACTCGCGCGGCATGACCTTAAAGCGTGTTTCTTCGTCGATCCGATGCCGGGCATCACCTTCGGCCTCGCCCCGATCCGTCGCATGGTCGAGACGATTCTCGCCGCCGGGCAGGAGGTCCAACTCCATCTCCACCCCAATTGGACGACCGCAAAGGCCGGCGACCATGGCGCCGCGCACGACCGGTTCTCGCTGTTCGACTATAGCCTAGCCGAACAGACCGATCTGCTCATGCGCGCCACCGAATTGCTGGTCGAGGCGGGAGCACCGCATCCGATCGCCTTCCGCGCCGGCAGCTATGCGGCCAATGACGACACGTTGACCGCGCTGGCGGCACTCGGGTTCAGCTACGACAGCAGCCATAACGGCTCGGAGGCCCCAGGAACGAGCCGCATCTCGCTGCCCGCGCAGCAGATCTCCCCGGTTCGCCGTGCGCAGGACAAAGGCGTGATCGAAGTGCCCGTCACCGTGATCGAAGACCGCCGCGACAAGATTCGCACCTTCCAGCTTTGCGCGCTATCGGCCGGCGAGACCTACGACGCGCTGGAGCATGCCGCGGTGTCCGGGCATGCGGTGGTGACGATCGTCAGCCACGGCTTCGAACTGGCGAACCGGAGAGGTACGCGGCCGAACGCGGTCCATGTGCGACGATTCACGGCGCTGTGCGGAATGCTGTCGGAAATGCGCGAGGTGTTGCCGACGCATCATTTCGCGGATCGGCCGCCACTCGCGCTCGACCGCTTGGATACGCCGCTCGCACCCGATCAACTGCGGACCCGCTGGCGGCAGGCCGAACAGCTCTGGTCTAACTGGGTCGAGGAACGACCGCGGTCGCGCGGGCTGTAATGGCGGAGGGTGCGGTTCGTCGCCTGCCGCTGAAGTTCCAGATCGGCGCCAGGACTCTGGCGACCATTCCTCGGCGATTGGTGCGCGTGTCGTTTTCGCTCGATGCCGTGCTCGCGGCGACGGCACCGATCCTGCCGCCGCTGCCCGACACTGCCGATGGGTATCTGGTGACGTCGTTGCGCGAACCGATGCCCGAACCGATGCCCGCCGGTCTCGATCGCCACGGCCTGCTGGCGTTCGTTCGGCAGCGCTATGTGCGGTATCATGTCGATCTTGTGGCCGGGGAGGCGGCGTGGCTCGCGGGATTGTCGAGCAGCGCAAGGTCGGGGATCAAGCGCAAGGCGAAGAAGCTGGCGGTGGCGAACGGCGGCGTGCTCGATATCCGGCGCTATCATAATGCGGCGGCGTTCGCGGAATTTCACCCGCTCGCCCGCGCGGTATCGGCAACGACCTATCAGGAGAAACTGCTCGGATCGGGACTGCCCGACGATACGGCTTCGGTGCGCCATCTCGAATCGCTCGCGGCGAATGACGGATTGCGCGCCTGGCTCTTGTTTATCGCGGGAATTCCGGTCGCGTATTTGTGCTGCACGGCTGACGGCACGTCGCTGTGCTACACCTATGTCGGGCATGACCCGGCGCATAACGAGCTGTCGCCGGGGGCGGTTCTGCAGGTCGAGGCGATGCGCGACCTGTTTATGGAGAAGCGGTTTGCGCGGTTCGACTTCACCGAGGGGGAAGGGCAGCACAAGCGGCAGTTCTCGACCGGGGGGACGGCGTGCGTCGATGTGCTGCTGTTGCGGCCAACGCTGGCGAACCGCGTGACGGTGATGGCGTTGCAGACGTTCGACCGTGCGATTGCGACGGCCAAACGCGGCGCAACGCATCCGACCTTGGCCACGCTGGCAAAGAAGATTCGCCGCTAGGATTGGACGAGTTTCTCCTCCCTACGCTTTGGATCGCAGGCTTCTACATATCCCACCATCGTCATCCTGACGAAAGTCAGGACCCAGAGCTACGCAGGGTGGCAATGGTTACTCTGGATCCTGACTTTCGTCAGGATGGCGGGGCAAGCGGAACAAGAGGCCTCCCACGCACCGCAGGAGAGGCTAAGAACACCTCATGCACCTCCGCGCAGCCGCCATCGTCGTCGCCGTCCGCCAGCATGGCGAGCATGGCGCGATCGTGCGGGCGCTGACTCGCAACGACGGCGTCCAGCCCGGTTATGTCCGCGGCGGACGGTCGCGCGCGATGCGGCCGGTGTTGCTCCAGGCGAACGTCATCCAGGGCGAGTGGCGCGCGCGGACCGGCGAGCAACTCGCGTCGCTGACCGCCGAGCTGATCCACAGCCGCGCGCAGATGCACGGCGAGCCGCTCGCGGCGGGGGCGCTCGAATGGGCCACCGCGCTGACCGCCGCGGCGCTGCCGGAAGCGCAACCCTATCCGCAGATCCACGATGCGCTGGAGGGTGTGCTCGGTGCGATCGAGGCAGCGCCTTCCGCGCGCGGCTGGGCGGCGGCGCTGGTGCGGTACGAATTGCTGGTGCTCGCCGAACTCGGCTTCGGCCTCGACCTCGATCGCTGTGTGGCGAGTGGGGCGGAAGAGGATCTCGGCTTCGTCAGCCCCAAGAGCGGCGCGGCGGTCTCGCGCGGAGCGGCATTCGGCTATGAGAGCAAGCTGCTCAGATTGCCGCCCTTCCTTCTCACCGGCGGCGAAGCGGCGTGGTCCGACATCTTCGACGGGCTGCGGCTGACCGGACATTTCCTGGCGCGCGACATCCTCGTCGATCGTCGCGCCGACCCGTTGGCGGCACGCGACCGGCTGGTCGATCGGCTCAAAAGGGCGGTTGCGTGAGCGCGCACCGCCCGGCAAGGGCCGCGCAGGAGGAACGCACATGCCCTTGATCGCGATACTGGCCGGCGACGGCATCGGACCCGAAGTCACCGCGGAAGCGCGGCGCGTGCTCGATACGCTCGGCCTCGACCTCACCTACGAAGAGGGCCTTGTCGGGGGTGCCGCGTACAAGACCGTCGGGCATCCGCTCCCGCCCGAGACGCTCGACCTCGCCCGCCGCGCCGACGCGATCCTGTTCGGCGCGGTCGGCGATCCCGACTGCGATGCGCTCGAACGCCAGTTCCGCCCCGAGCAAGCCATTCTCGGGCTGCGCAAGGACCTCGGCCTGTTCGCGAACCTGCGTCCTGCCAAGCTCTTCGCCGGCCTTGAGGACGCGTCCGCGCTCCGTCCCGAGATCGCACGCTCGATCGACATGGTGATCGTCCGCGAACTGACCGGCGACGTGTATTTCGGCGCCAAGGGCATCCGCGCCACCGCCGATGGCCTGCGCGAAGGCCATGACGAGATGCGCTACGATGAGCGCGAGATCGCGCGCATCGCCCGCGTCGGCTTCGAGACCGCACGCACCCGTAAGGGCAAGCTGCTCTCGGTCGACAAGGCGAACGTGCTGGAGACCTCTCAGTTGTGGCGCGACGTCGTGATCGAAGTGTCGGCCGACTATCCGGACGTCGCGCTCAGCCACATGTACGTCGACAACGCGGCGATGCAGCTGGTGCGCAACCCGGGCCAGTTCGACGTGATCGTCACCGGCAATCTGTTCGGCGACATCCTGTCCGACGAGGCATCGATGTGCGCGGGCTCGATCGGCATGCTGCCATCCGCCGCGCTGAACGGCTCGAACAAGGGCATGTACGAGCCGATTCATGGCAGCGCGCCCGACATTGCCGGGCAAGGCAAGGCCAATCCGTGCGCGGCGATCCTGTCCGCGGCGATGATGCTGCGTCATTCGCTCGACCTGCCCGACGCCGCCGACCGGATCGAGGCTGCGGTCGCGGCTGCGATCCTCAAAGGCGCCCGCACCCCCGATCTCGGCGGTACGCTGTCGACCTCGGCGATGGGCGACGCCGTGCTCGCCGAACTCGGCTGACGCCTGGATGATCGACGGCCTGCTCGAACTCGCGGTCGTCATTCCGACGTTCAACGAGAAGGCCAATGTCCCGACGCTGATCGCCAAGCTCGACCAGGCGCTGGCCGGGCGTAACTGGGAGGCGATCTTCGTCGATGACGACAGTCCCGACGGCACCGCTGACGCCGCGCGCGCAATCGCCCGGCTCGACAAGCGGGTCCGCGTGATCCAGCGGATCGGTCGACGCGGGCTGTCGTCGGCGTGCATCGAGGGGATGTGCGCCACCGCCGCGCCGGTCGTCGCGGTGATCGACGGCGATCTCCAGCATGACGAGACGTTGCTGCCGGCGATGCTCGATCTGTTGAAGGGCGCCGATATCGACGTGGTCGTTGGCTCGCGCTTCGTCGATGGCGGCGGCACCGGTGAATGGGACCGCGACCGAGTGGCCAAGTCCGCGTTCGCCACCAAGCTGTCGCGGCGCGTGTTGAAGGCCGACCTCTCCGATCCGATGAGCGGCTTCTTCATGATCCGCAGCGACATCGTCCGCCATCTTGCGCCGGGCTTGTCCGCGATCGGCTTCAAGATCCTGCTCGACCTGCTGACCGCCAGCCCCCAACCGCTTCGCTTCGTCGAATTGCCCTACACGTTCCGAGTCCGGACCGAAGGTGAGAGCAAGCTCGACCACGTCGTCGCGCTGGAATATCTGATCGCGTTATACGACCGGATGTTCGGGCGCGTCGTGCCCGTGCGGTTCGCGATGTTCTCGGCGATCGGTGTGTTCGGCGTCGGTATCCACATGGCGGTGCTCACCGCGCTGTTCGTCGGGTTCGGCGCGAATTTCCTCGCCGGCGAGATCGTCGCGACCTTAGCCGCCCTGACCTTCAACTTCTTCCTCAACAACGCGCTGACCTATCGCGACCGGCGTCTGAAGGGATGGCGTCAACTGCTCGACGGCTGGGTGTCGTTCGCGGTGATCTGCGCGGTCGGTGCGGTCGCCAACGTCGGGATCGCCGCGTTCCTGTACGAGATGCGCGACGGGGCGTGGGCGGCGTCGGCGCTGATCGGCGTGCTGGTCGGCGCAGTCTGGAACTACGCGCTGTCCTCGAAATTCACCTGGGGGCGGTACTGAGCGGATCTATGATCCTCCCCCGCAAGGGGGAGGTGGCTGGCGCTTGCCAGACGGAAGGGGAGGAAAGGGTAACCGCGGTTGCGTGGTCCTCCCCCTCCGTCGCCTTCAGCGCCACCTCCCCCTGGCGGGGGAGGATCGAGACACTTCGCCCCTCTTCACACCTGCAAGGCGTGTCCCCGGGCTTGTCATCGCGGCTCCCCACCGGCAAAGCGGCGCGCATGAAGCGCAAGACCGGCCAGGATCGTTCGATCACTCAGAATTGGCGTCCCGCGACGCGCGCCATCCGCGGCGGCACCGCCCGCAGCGAATATGGCGAGACGTCGGAGGCGTTGTTCCTCACCTCGGGCTATTGCTACGACAAGGCAGGCGACGCCGCGGCGCGCTTTGCCGGCGAGCAGGAGGGAATGACCTATTCCCGCCTCCAGAACCCGACCGTGCAGATGCTCGAAGAGCGGATCGCGCTGCTGGAGGGCGCCGAGGCATGCCGGACGATGGCGACCGGCATGGCGGCGATGACCGCGTCGCTGCTGTGCCAGCTCCAGACCGGCGATCACCTCGTCGGCGGCCGCGCGGCGTTCGGGTCGTGCCGCTGGCTGACGGATACGCTGCTGCCGAAGTTCGGGATCGCCACGACGATCGTCGATGCGCGCGATCCGCAGGCGTTCCTCGACGCGGTTCGGCCTGAAACGAAGGTGTTCTTCTTCGAGACGCCCGCCAACCCGACGATGGACATCGCCGACCTGAAGGCGATCTGCGACATCGCGCGCGAACGCGGTATCACGACGGTGGTCGACAACGCGTTCGCGACGCCGGCCTTGCAGCGGCCAATGGAGTTCGGCGCGGACGTCACCGCGTACAGCGCGACCAAGATGATGGACGGGCAGGGCCGCGTGCTCGCCGGCGCAGTTTGCGGGACCGAGGATTTCATCACCAACACGCTGTTGCCGTTCACGCGCAACACCGGCCCGACGCTGTCGCCGTTCAACGCGTGGGTGGTGCTCAAGGGCCTCGAGACGCTCGACCTGCGCATCCACCGCCAGTCGGAGAACGCGATGAAGGTCGGCGAATTCCTCGAAGGCCGCGTGCCCCGCGTGCTGCACCCCTTCCTGCCGAGCCATCCGCAGCACGAACTGGCCAAGCGCCAGATGGACGCATGCGGCCCGATCTTCGCATTCGAGGTCGAGGGCCGCGAACAGGCGCACGCGCTGCTCGACGCGCTGGAGCTGGTCGATATCTCGAACAACATCGGCGACTCGCGCTCGCTGATGACGCATCCCGCCTCGACCACGCACGCGAGCGTCTCGCCCGACAAGCAGATCGAGATGGGCGTGACCGAGGGGCTGTTGCGGATCAACGTCGGGCTCGAGGATGCGCAGGACGTGATCGACGACCTCGACCAGGCGCTGCGTCAGGCTGGACTGTGAAAGCGCTGTTCCCCAACGCGGCGACGACCGATGGGGTGACGGTGCGCGTGTCAGTCAGCTATTTGCCCGAACAGTCCGAGCCGGAGCGGGGCCGCTGGTTCTGGGCGTATCACATCCGCCTCGAGAACGAGGGCACTGAGACCGTCCAGTTGCTCACCCGCCACTGGGTGATCACCGACGGTCGCGGCGCGCGCCATTCGGTCGAGGGCGAGGGCGTGGTCGGCGAACAGCCGGTGATCGAACCGGGCGCGAGCTTCGACTATGTTTCGGGCTGCCCGCTCGCGACCCCGTCTGGGGCGATGCAGGGGAGCTACCAGATGGTCCGCGAAGACGGCGCAGTGTTTGCGGTCGAGATCCCCCGCTTCTCGCTGTTCGCCCCCGCGGTGCTCAATTGAAGCGCACGCATCTCCCGCTCAATGGCCTGCGCGTGCTCGACGCGGCGGCGCGGCATCTGTCGTTCACGCGTGCCGCCGACGAACTTGCGGTGACGCCGGCGGCGGTCGGTCAGCAGATCCGCGCGCTGGAGGATACGCTCGGCGTCGTCCTGTTCCGCCGTACCACGCGCGGGCTCGAACTGACCCCCGAAGCCGAAGCCGGTCTTGGCGCGCTGCGGGGGGGCTTCCTGCAATTCGAGGAAGCGGTTCGCGCGATGCAGGCGGGCCAGTCCTCCAAATCGCTGACGATCGCAGCGCCGCGCGACCTGACGGAAAAGTGGTTAATGCCGCGACTCGCACAGATTGCCGAGGCCGATCCCGAACTGCGTTTCGTGCTGATCACCGCGGACGAGAATGTCGACTTCACCGAAGCCAATCTCGATCTCGCGATCCGCTGGGGCGATGGTCCGGGCGAGCATGAAGGCGAGGCGCTCGAATCCGAAGGCATGGTGACGATCGCCAAGCCCGGTACCGATAGCGAAGCCGCGATCGCATGGTCGGGTGAGGACGGCGTTGCACTGGTTCGCGTCACCGACGCCGGGCTCGCGATCGATGCGGCGGCGGCGGGGCTCGGTCGCGCGACCGTGCCCGAACTGCTTGCCCGCCGCGATCTCGCGCAGGCCCGCGTTCGGCTGATCGGCGAGTCGCAGCCGTCGAAGGGCGGGTATTGGCTCGTCGCCCCGCTCCCGCAGTGGCGCCAGAAGAAAGTCCGCGCGCTCGTGGATGCCCTGACCGCGTGAGGCAACCCGGACGCAGACCACGACGCGCTGGCACATCGCCGGTGCTGAAGACGCGACGGCTGCGGTTGCGGCCGCTCGTCGAGGGCGACGCGACCGCGTTGCATCCGATGCTCACCGACGCGGAGCTGATGGCCTATTCGGCGGACGGCCCGCTCGGTAGCGTGGACGACGTCCGCACCTACCTCGCCGAGGAAGCCGCGCCGGGCAACCAGCGCACTTGGGCGATCACCCGCACGGGCGACGACCGCGCGATCGGCTGGGTCTCGGGCAGCGAGGCCGACGGGGCAGGGGTGACGGAGATCGGCTTCATCCTCGCGCGCGAAGCATGGGGACGGGGGATCGCGCGCGAGGCTGTGTCGGCAGTGATCGACCGGTTGTTTGCGGAAGGGCGGAGCCGCGTGTTCGCGGATGCCGATACCGAGAACGCGGCGTCGATCACGTTGCTGGAACGTCTCGGTTTCCGTCGTGAGCGGCTGTTGCGCGACGAATGGGAAACGCATCTGGGGTTGCGCGACAGCCTGATCTACGGGCTCTGCGCGGATAGTTGGCAGGCGGCCGGGCGGGCCTGAGCCACCGCCGCTATCCCGTCTGATAACACCACCCCGGCGAAGGCCGGGGCCCAATTGGGAAGGTGGAAATAACGAAGCGCTATCCGCCGTTAGCAACGTCCCCCAATTGGACCCCGGCCTTCGCCGGGGTGGTGGCCCATGAGACGGGGCGAGGCAGCGAACCCTACCGCGCCGCCAGCAAAGCCAGCGCCCGCCCCATCAGCCCGGCAAACCGAACCTCGTTCACGCCGTCATCGGCCCGGTGCCAGTTCCCGGTCGCGGCATACCAGCGTCCGTCCTTCGCCTGCACCAGATAGTTCAACGTCAGCACCCCGGGCTCGCCACCACCCTTGAACCCGACATACCCAAACCGCTTCGCGATCGCCGGATCGACGCCGGCATTGACCGCCAGCACCGCCCGCGACGTGGCATCCGCCTTCCGCAACCGGTCCAATACCCCCGCCATCGCCCAGGGACTCGCAAACCATTCCACGCTGTCGATCGCCACCGGCTTTCCGGCGAACACGGTCGGATCGAGCGTGGCGGTGGAAATCTTGATGGCATTGTCGACCAGCAGCGACCGCCGCTCGTCCACCGACCCAGCCGCCCAGGCCTTCGTCAGCGCCGCGTCGCCCTTCAGCGCGAACATCTCGCGCGTCGTCATCACCGGCACGCTGCCACCCGCCGTCTCCGCCATCGCATCGACCTTCGCGCGGCCGAGCGTCGTCAGCAGCGTATCCGTCGCGGTATTGTCGCTGATCGAGATCATCATCGTCGCGAGCGTCTGCACAGTCACCGGCGACCCGGCGGGCCAGGTCTGCAACACCCCCGACGGCAGGGACGGCGCCCCGACCTTCACGACGTCCTCCCAACGCCGCTCGCCTGCAGCAACCTGACGCACCAACTCCGTCAGCACCCACAGCTTGAACGCCGACCCCAGCGGTGCAGCGACATCGGCACGGTATTCGAGGATCGGCTCGGGCTTACCCTCGCCGAGCGCGTAAAGCCCGAGCCCGCTAGCGCCCGGCAGTGCACGAAACTCCGCCTCGACCTTGGCGAGGCTATCGTCGCGCGCACCCGTGCCGGTGATCAGCAAACCAGTCGCAGCATGCGGCGCCTCGGGGGCGATCACCAGCCGAACGCTCGCCGTTCCCCGCGCATACCCAACGACCAGATCCGCTGACCACGCCGAAGTCGCGGTCAGCGACGCGATCTTCTGCGGCGCGCCCAGCGTCGCCTTCAGCTTCTCGACGATCGACGCAAACTGCGACTTCGGCACCTTCTCGCGGAAGCTCGCGGCGAAATACGCGTCATACGCGCCACGCCCGTCGAGGATCGCGACGAGCGCATCCGCCTTCGTCCGCAACGCCGGGTCCGCCACCGCGCCCTGCGCTACCGCTCCGACCGGCAGCAAGGCCACCGCCAACGCCACCAGCCAGAGCGCGAGTCTGTGCATCAGTTCTTCAGCTTCCAACCGCTCTTCAGCAACCGGTAGCAGAGAGTCGCCAGTACCAGATCGATCACCAGGATCACGATCCCGCCGATCATCACCGGCGAGTCGGCAATCCCCAGAAACCCGTAGCGAAAGCCCGAGATGATGTAGAAGAACGGGTTCGCATGGCTGAACGCGCGGAACGCCGGTGCGAGCTTGTCGACCGAGTAGAAGGTCCCCGACAGCAGAGACAACGGCGCGATCACGAAGTTGGTGACCGCGGCGGCATGATCGAACTTGTCCGCCCAGATCGACGTCAGCACGCCCAGCAATGCGAGGAACGTTGCGCCGAGCAACCCGAACCAGATGATCGCCAGCGGTGCATGCGGAGTCACGTGCACCCCCGGATACAGTGCCATCGCCGCCCATACGACGATCCCGACGATCACCGCCCGCGTCACCGCACCGCCGACCAGCGCGCCCAGCAACTCACCCGTAGAGAGAGGTGGCTGGAGGTAATCGACGATCGTGCCCTGCATCTTGCCGACGAGCAGCGAGAAGCTCGCATTGGCGAACGCCGGCCCCATCATGCCCTGCGCGATGATCAGCCCCGGCGCGATGAAATCGGCGAACGCGACGATCTGGCCATCGACCGGGACCGGGCTTTTCGCACCGGTCGCGATGGTGAATACGATCAGGAACAGCAGCGTCGTTATCGCCGGCGCCCACACCGTCTGAAGCTGCACCTTGAAGAACCGGCGCACCTCCTTGATATAGAGGGTTCGCAATCCCTCCCAGTTCACGCTCTTTATGACGGGAACGCCGGGGGCGGAATGCACCGCCGAATGGATTTCACCGATTGGGGGCTGGCTGCTCATAGGCGTTGCGGGTAATCGCTGCCGCTGCCGCCCGCAACCCGGCTGAGCAAGACTGAGGAACGAACATGTCCTGGACCGACGAGCGCATCGCGACGCTCAAGACGATGTGGGAGGCCGGCCAGACCGCCAGCCAGATCGCCGAAGCACTGGGTGGCGTCAGCCGCAACGCCGTCATCGGCAAGGCCCACCGCCTCGAGCTGCAGGCGCGCCCGTCGCCGGTGAAGCCCAACGATCCCGAGGCGAAGGCGGCAGCTGCGGCCGAAGCATCGGCATCGGCCGCAGCAGCAACGCCTGAGCCGGTCGCGTCACCGGAGCCGGTCGAGGTCGAGGTTCCCAAGCCCGCCCCGGTCGCAGAGCCCGTCGTGGCAGCGGCCAAGCCCGTGGCACCGGTCGAACCAGAGCCAGTCGCCGAAGAGCCTGAGGACGACGAAGATGAGGACGAGGACGAGGCTCCGGCCGTCGTCGCCCCCGTCCGCGCGCCTCAGCCGATCCTGCGCTCCGTCGGCCCCGGCGGCTTCCTCCGCCAGGCGCCTGGCGAGCAGCAGCCTCCGAGCACGCCCGCCCCGCCGCGTCGCCTCGTCCCCGCCAAGCCGTCGGCCGAGATGGCGAACAAGACGAGCCTGCTGGAACTGAACGACCGCATCTGCAAATGGCCGCTCGGCCATCCGGGCGAGCCCGACTTCCATTTTTGCGGCAAGGCTGTGAACCCCGGCTTCCCGTATTGCGTCGATCATTGCGGCCACGCGTACCAGGCACAGTTGCCCCGTCGCGATCGTCGTCCGACGCCACCGCTGCCATTCGGCGGTCCTCGGCCTCGATAACATTCTAATTTGATGGCAAGCGGCTTTTCCAAGAGGTGCCACCCCGGCGAAGGCCGGGGCCCAATTGGGAAGGTGATAGTAACTTAAGTGCTTCGCTCCATTAGCGGCGTCCGCCAGTTGGGCCCCGGCCTTCGCCGGGGAGGTGTATCTGGTGGGGGGCAGTACCCTTCCTTGTTCTCCCGCGAAGGCGGGAGCCCAGTCTGGGTCCCCGCATTCGCGGGAAAACACGCTTGCGGCTGGCAACCGGCTATCGAATCGCGGAAGTCTAAATACGGCGAACAATAAAAGGGCCGCTTCCCCGTGTGAGGAAGCGGCCCTTTCTACCTTAGCTAGCCATGGGCAAAGCCCATGTCGTCGGACGCGGCGAGCCGCGCCGGGCGGGCTTGGGCGAGTCCTGCGCCGGCTTGGCGCAGGACTCGCCCAAGCCTCGCCTCAGAACCTAAAAGCGGCTGTTGCGCGCATGCTGTGCCAGCGGAAATCCTGGGAGTTGCGACGGAAGTCGGTCCCCGATGCGTTGCCGCGCGTGAACGGACCACCGGTCGGGCCACCCGAGGCGCGGACGCGGTAGTCATTGTCCTGATACTGATGGTACTGGTATTCGAGACCGACCGAGACGTTGCGGCCCAGCTTCTGCTCGATGCCGCCACCGCCGACGATGCCCCATTCCTTGCTGTTACCGTTGCTGGTGAAGGTGTTGGCCAAGTTGCCGGTCGTGAAGCTGTTGTCGATGTTGGCATAGCCGACGCCGAACGTGCCGTAGAACAGCGTCGTGTTCGCCGCATAACCGAGGCGTCCGCGCGCCGATGCTTCCCACTTCAGGTCGCGCGTCATGGTATAGAAGGCGGGCGTCGTGCTGAACGCCGAGACGCTGTCGCTGATCTCGTTCTTGCCGAATTCGCCGACCACGCCGACGACGATATTGCCGCGCTGGTAATCCGCGCCGACTCGCGCCGAATAGCCGATGCCATCCTTGTCGCTACGGCAACCACGGCCACCAATGGCGGGCGCGGTGTTGCTGGTCGCGCGGCCATTGCAGAAGCCCGGCGAGAACGCGTTGGCAACGGCCGCAGTCGAGATGGTGTCGCCAAAGACGCCATCCAGATTGCGATCGAATGCGATCGACTCGCCGTTGTCGTTAGGCTGCACGTCATAGCCGAACGAGCCGCCGACATAGATGCCGCTGAACGGCGCATCGGCCGTGACTTCCTGCGCGGCGGCAGGTGCCGCGAACGCCAGAGTAGCGGCGCCAGCGAGCGCCACCATCATCGTCTTAGTCATATTCACTCCCGGAAACTTCATGACAGGTTTTTCATAAACGGCGGATCGCGCGAAATTTATCCCCGCACTGCAACAATCTACATCAATGTGGCTTTCCGGTAACACGGAGAACAAACAGAGCCTGTGGCTTTGTCGCAAGCCAGCGGCTACGTTCGCGCCATGGCTGAAGATCTGTTCGCGTCTCCGGGCGCGTCTGGCGGGAAAACCGCTGCAAACACCTATGATGCATCTTCGATCGAGGTGCTCGAAGGCCTCGAACCCGTACGTCGCCGCCCCGGCATGTACGTCGGCGGCACCGACGAGCGCGCGCTGCATCACCTCGCCGCCGAAGTGCTAGATAACGCGATGGACGAGGCGGTCGCCGGCCACGCGACGCGCATCGAGGTCACGCTGGAGGCGAACAACCGGCTGACGATCGTCGACAATGGCCGCGGCATCCCGGTCGACCCGCACCCGAAATTCCCCGACAAGTCCGCGCTGGAGGTGATCCTCTCGACGCTCCATTCGGGCGGTAAGTTCGCAGGCAAGGCCTATGCGACGTCGGGCGGCTTGCACGGCGTCGGCATCAGCGTCGTCAACGCGCTGTCGTCCGACACCGTCGTCGAAGTCGCGCGCGATCGGCAACTGTACCGCCAGCGCTTCGCCAAGGGGCTGACGCTCGGGCCGATCGAGCATCTTGGGGCCACGCCCAACCGTCGCGGCACCAGCGTCGCCTTCACGCCGGATACAGAGATCTTCGGCACCGAACTGAACTTCAAGCCGCAACGCCTTTACAAGCTCGTTCGCTCGAAGGCGTATCTGTTCGCCGGCGTTGAGATCCGTTGGCATTGCGCACCCGACTTGATCGCTGATGAAACACCCGCCCAAGCTGTGTTCCAGTTCCCCGGTGGCCTCGCCGACCATCTCCGCGACCAGATCGCCGGCCGCGAATGCGCGACCTCTGACTTCTTCTCCGGCTCGCAGGATTTCCCGAGCGCGAACGGCGAGACGCAGGGCCGCGTCGAATGGGCAGTCGCATGGCCGCTGTGGAGCGACGGCTCGTACAGCTGGTATTGCAACACCATCCCGACCCCCGATGGCGGCACGCATGAGCAAGGCCTCCGGCAGGCGCTGGTCCGCGGCCTGCGCGCGTTCGGCGATCTCGTCGGCAACAAGAAGACGAAGGATATCAGCGCGGACGACGTGATGGTCGGCAGCGAACTGATGCTGTCGGTGTTCATCCGCGAACCGCAATTCCAGAGCCAGACCAAGGATCGCCTCACAAGCCCCGAAGCCGCCGGCCTCGTCGAGAAGGCGGTGCGCGATCATTTCGACCATTTCCTCAGTCACAACATGGAGCGCGGCAAGGCGCTGCTGAACTATGTGCTGGAGCGGATGGACGAACGCCTGCGCCGCAAGCAGGAGCGCGACGTCAAGCGCAAGACCGCGACCTCCGCGCGGAAGCTGCGGCTGCCCGGCAAGCTGACCGACTGCTCCGCGAACTCCCCCGAGGGCACCGAGCTGTTCATCGTCGAGGGCGATTCGGCCGGCGGCTCGGCCAAGCAGGCGCGCGACCGGAAAACGCAGGCGATCCTTCCGATCCGCGGCAAGATCCTCAACGTCGCGTCTGCCACCAGCGCCAAGATCTTCGCCAACCAGGAAATCGCCGACCTGACGCTCGCGCTGGGCTGCGGCACGCGGAAGGACTGCACGCCGGACACGCTCCGCTACGAACGCATCGTCATCATGACCGACGCAGACGTCGACGGCGCGCACATCGCGACGCTGCTGATGACGTTCTTCTTCCAGGAGATGCCCGAACTCGTCCGCCGCGGGCATCTCTACCTCGCGCAGCCGCCGCTCTACCGCCTCACCGTCGGCACCAAGAGCATCTACGCGAGAGACGACGCGCACCGCGCCGAACTCGAACGCACCGTGTTCAAGGGCAAGAAGGTCGACGTCGGCCGCTTCAAGGGCCTCGGCGAGATGAACCCGAGCCAGCTCCGCGAAACCACGATGGACCCCGCCACCCGCGGCATGCTCCGCATCACGCTCCCGCAGGAATATGAGGAGCGCGCGCAGGTGAAGGACCTGGTCGACCGCCTGATGGGCAACAACCCCGCGCACCGCTTTGCGTTCATCCAGGAGAATGCGGGCCGCATGGACGAAGAAGCTATCGACGCTTAGCGCAAATCGTATTGACAATTTGGAGGGAATGGCTTAGATGAAAATCGCGTTCGACCCTGCAAAAGACGCGAGTAACATTGCCAAGCACGGTCTCTCTCTAGGTGGCTTTCACGGTTTCGATACGGATGTTGTCGCGATTGTTGATGACCGGTTCGATTATGGTGAAACCCGGTTCCAGGCGCGGGGGCGGATCAACGGGATCGGATACTGCGTTATCTATGTCGAGACGGACGAAGGCGTACGGGTAATCAGTGTTCGACGCGCACATGACAAGGAGATGCGCCGTTATGAGTAAGCTTCCTCCACCTCCCGGCTTCGACGAAAATCCCGAATGGACCGATAAGATGATCGCGCGTTCGCGACCCCTATCCGAAATTCATCCGCCGCACGTCGTGGCCGCGCTCGTCCGCCGACGAGGTCCTCAGCAGGCACCGACAAAAACGCCGGTAACTGTGCGTCTGGATCCCGACGTGCTCGACAAGTTCAAGGCCACAGGCCCAGGCTGGCAATCGCGGATGAACGAAGCGCTGCGACAGGCTAAAGTCTGATCCAAGGCCGCGTTGGCCAAGGTTGACGCGTCTCCCCCGACGCTCGTATTAGGCGCATCCAGGCGGCCATTGGGTCGCCTTTCTCGTTTCGGAAAAGGAAGCGCTTGTGACCATCACCCCGCTCATGCCCGTCTACCCGCGGTGTGGCGTGCGTCCGGTCCGAGGCGAGGGCGTGTACCTCTTCGGCGAGGACGGCCAGCAATATCTCGACTTCGCCAGCGGCATCGCCGTCAATGCGCTAGGTCACGCGCATCCGCACCTGACCAAGGCGATCGCCGAGCAGGCCGCGACTCTCATGCACGTATCGAACCTGTACGGATCGCCGCAGGGCGAGCATCTCGCGCAGCGCCTCGTCGACAACACATTCGCCGACACCGTGTTCTTCACCAATTCGGGCGCGGAAGCGGTCGAGTGCGCGATCAAGACCGCGCGGCGCTATCACTTCGCCAACGGCAATCCGCAGCGTCACACGCTGATCACATTCGACACCGCGTTTCACGGACGCACGCTCGGCGCGATCTCGGCGACCAACCAGGCCAAGATGCGTGACGGGTTCGAGCCGCTATTGCCGGGGTTCGCCTATGCCAAGTTTAACGACCTCGAAGGCGCGCTGGCGCTGATCGACGACAACACCGCGGGCTTCCTGGTCGAACCGATCCAGGGCGAGGGCGGTATCCGTCAGGCGAGCCACGAGTTCCTCACCGGCCTGCGCAAAGCTTGCGACGAGTACGGCCTGCTGCTGGTGCTCGACGAGGTCCAGTGTGGCTACGGGCGTACGGGGAAATTCTTCGCGCACGAACTGTACGGGATCACGCCGGATATCATGGCGGTTGCCAAGGGTATCGGCGGCGGCTTCCCGCTGGGCGCCTGCCTCGCGACCGAGGAAGCGGCCAAGGGCATGGTCGCCGGCACGCACGGTTCGACCTATGGCGGCAACCCGCTGGCGATGGCGGCGGGTGAGGCGATCCTCGACGTGATGCTGGAGGACGGGTTCCTTGAGAACGTCACCGCGATGGGCGACCGGTTGCGACAGGGGCTTGAGCAGATGATCCCCAATCACGATCATTTGTTCGACAGCGTTCGCGGTACCGGGCTGATGCTCGGGCTGAAGCTCAAGAGCGACAGCCGCGCCTTCGTCGCGTTCGCGCGTGACGAGCATAACCTGCTGCTGGTGTCGGCGGGCGAGAACGTCGTCCGCATCCTGCCGCCGCTGGTGATCGACGAGAGCCATATCGCCGAGTGCATCGACAAGCTGTCGACCGCCGCGCGCGTCTACGTACCCGCCGCCGACGATTGAAACTGATCCTCCCCGATACGGGGAGGGGGACCATGCGAAGCATGGTGGAGGGGGATCGCCCCGAGGTGTCGCGTTCGTGGAGAGTTTCAGGTCGAACATGCCCCGCATGTTCGAGGATCACCCGGGGGGTGATCCGGCCTGAAACTCCCTCCACCATTCGCCATGCGAACGGTCCCCCTCCCCGTGCCGGGGAGGATATTATGACCCGCCATTTCCTGAATCTCACCGACGCTGGAGCCGACGGCATCGCCGCGATGCTCGCCGACGCACTCGACCGCAAGGCGGCCCGCGCCGGCTTCACCAAGGGCCGCGTCGACACCGACGCGCCGCTCGCCGGCCACACGCTCGCGATGGTCTTCGAGAAGAGCTCGACCCGCACGCGCTTCTCGTTCGACATGGCGATCCGCCAGCTCGGCGGTACCTCGATCGTATCCGACGGCGGCTCGATGCAGCTCGGTCGTGGTGAGTCGATCGCGGATACCGCGCGGATCCTGTCGGGCTATGTCGATGCGATCATGATCCGCACCGACGATCACGCCAAGATCGAGGAGATGGCGCACTACGCCTCGGTCCCGGTCATCAACGGGCTGACCGACGCGTCGCATCCCTGCCAGATCATGGCCGACCTGCTGACGATCATCGAGAGCGGCAAAGCGTTGCCCGGCCTCAAGGTCGCGTGGCTCGGCGACGGCAACAACGTGCTCGCCTCGATCGTCGAAGCCGCCGGGCTGATGCAGTTCGACGTCGTCGCGGCATGTCCGCAGGGGTTCCAGCCAGAAGAGGAGGCGATCGTCCGCGCGTCAGGCCGGGCGCGCGTCGTCTCCGATCCGTGCGAGGCGGTCGAGGGTGCGGACATCGTCGTCACAGATACCTGGATCTCGATGGGGCAGGCGCATGCCGAGACCAAGCTGGCGGCGCTGACACCGTATCAGGTCGACGCCGCGCTGATGGCGATGGCCAAGCCGGACGCCAAGTTCATGCACTGCCTGCCGGCGCACCGCGAGGAAGAGGTGACGTCCGACGTGATCGACGGGCCGCAATCGCTGATCTGGCAGGAAGCGGAGAACCGATTGCACGCGCAGAAATCAGTGCTGCGCTGGTGCTTCGGGCAGATCGGTTGACCTGAACGGGCAGGGTCACCATCTGGCGGACGATGAACGATACGCCAAAATTCGACCCCAACATGACCGATCTCGACCGTGCGCTGGCCTTTGCGATCCCCGCGCGCAGTGCGCGCGGCCGGATCGTCCGGCTCGGCACCGCGCTCGACGAAGTGCTTGCCGCGCACGCCTATCCGCCGGCGATCGAGAAGCTGCTCGCCGAGGCGCTCACGCTTGCCGCGCTGATCGGTTCGACGCTCAAGGATTCGAGCGGTCAGCTGACGATGCAGACCCGCACCGAAAGCGGCGTCGTCCAGTTGCTCGTCTGCGACTACCGTGGCGGCGAAGTGCGCGGCTATATCGAATACGACGCGGACAAGCTCGCCGAAGCGCCCGCCGAGCCATCGCTCTTCGCGCTGTTCGGCGCCGGCTACCTCGCGATCACGTTCGACATGGCGAGCAGCAACGAGCGGTATCAGGGCATCGTCCCGCTCGATGGCGACACGCTGTCACAGGCCGCGCA
This sequence comes from Sphingomonas faeni, assembly GCF_040407495.1. Lineage (GTDB taxonomy): Bacteria > Pseudomonadota > Alphaproteobacteria > Sphingomonadales > Sphingomonadaceae > Sphingomonas > Sphingomonas faeni_D. Next base: position 55,130 of record NZ_JAPZPP010000005.1, read on the forward strand.
GAGCTATTTCACGCAGTCCGAGCAGATTCCGACGATGGTCCGCACCGGGATGGCGAAGGGTCCGGACGGGCGCTGCGTCGCGGGCGGGCTGTTCCTCCAGCATCTCCCCGAGGGCGAAGATGGGCGCGAGAGACTCCATACCAAGCTCGATCATCCCGAATGGGAGCATGTCGCGACGCTCGGCTCGACCATGAGCGTGGAGGAACTGACCGATGCAACGCTGCCGCTGGAAACGCTGGTGTGGCGGCTGTTCAACGAGGAAGAGGACGTCCGCATCCTCGCGGATATCCCGATCAGCCGTGGGTGCCGCTGCGACCCCGAGTACATCAAGGGCGTGATCTCGAAATTTCCGATCGAGGAACGCCAGTCGATGGCCGACGAGACCGGCTTCATCATCGTCGACTGTGCGTTCTGCGCCAAGAAATTTCCGGTGCCGGTCGAAGCCTAATACCTTCGACCGTTGGAGGAGAGCGGAACGTGAGGCGTTAACGTCGTTTTTACGCTTCTCGGCTACACCTGATCACGTGCTCTTATTCGGCACTTTTTTTCTCCCTTGTGGCGCATCTTGCGCCAACCTCAGGGCCGCCTCACCGGGCGGCCCTTTCTTTTTGTGCGCCGCTGGCCTAGCGCACTCCGCATCATGACATCTCCTGCTCCCTTCGCGGTCGCGCTCCTTTCGGGCGGGCTCGACTCTATGGTATCTGCCGCGATGGCGCGCGAAGCCGGCCAGCGCCTGCTCGCGCTGTCGTTCGACTATAACCAGCGTCACCGCGTCGAACTCGCCGCCGCGCGTCGGATCGCCGATGCACTCGGCGCCGAACGCCACATCGTCCTGCCGATGGACCTCTCCGCATTCGGCGGCTCCGCGCTGACCGCCGATATCGACGTTCCCAAGGACGGCGCTGGCACCGAGGACGGTGGTGCCATCCCCGTCACCTACGTCCCCGCCCGCAACACGATCTTCCTCAGCCTCGCGCTCGGCTGGGCCGAAGCCGCGGGTGCCCGCGACATCTATATCGGCGTCAACGCGCTCGATTATTCGGGCTACCCCGATTGCCGGCCTGAATTCATCGCCGCCTTCGAAGGGCTCGCCGAACTCGCCACCAAGGCGGGTGTCGAGGGCGATCCCTTCCGCATCCAGGCGCCGCTCCAGCACATGACCAAGGCGGACATCGTCCGCGAAGGCACGCGCCTCGGCCTCGACCTCGGTTTGAGCTGGTCGTGCTACGATCCCGCGCCGGGCTCCCTGCATTGCGGCGAATGCGACAGCTGTCGATTGCGCGCGCGTGGCTTCGACGAGGCGGGGATTGCCGACCCGACGCGCTACGCTGTGAAGCCGGCCTGACGCCATGAGCTACGCGGTCAAGGAGATGTTCCTGACGCTGCAGGGTGAGGGCGTGAACGCCGGTCGCCGTGCGGTGTTCGTGCGGTTTGCGGGGTGCAACCTCTGGTCGGGCCGCGAACAGGACCGCGCGACAGCGGTATGTCGGTTCTGCGATACCGAGTTCGTCGGTACCGACGGGCTCGGCGGCGGCAAGTTCGCGGATGCGCAAGGCCTCGCGGCAGCGGTTGCCGGCTTCTGGGGTGAGGGTGCACGCGACCGATTCGTCGTCCTGACCGGTGGCGAGCCGATGCTCCAGATCGACGATGCGATCGTCGATGCGCTCCATGCCGTGGGTTTCCGGATCGCGATGGAGAGCAATGGTACGATCGCTGCGCATCCCGGCATCGACTGGGTCTGCATCAGTCCGAAGGCGGGCAGCATCGTCGTCCAGCGCACGGGGCACGAATTGAAGCTCGTCTGGCCGCAGCCGGGCAGCGACATCGACGAGGTCGAGACCTGGGACTTCGCGAACTTCCTGCTTCAGCCGCTCGACGATCCACGCGCCGACGCGAACCGCGAGGCGTGCGTCGATCTGGTCATGCAGCGGCCTCAGTGGCGGCTATCGCTCCAGACGCACAAGCTGCTCGGGCTGCGCTGAGACAGGCGGGCAGCGTGCGAAGATATCGCCCCGCTGCCCTCGCTCAAGTCCATCATCGCTGCAACCGACCCGATCCGTTCCCCGAGATCATTCTGTCCCGAGTGGACCGATCGGCGCCTTAGCGCGTCGCGATCCCCGTACCGGCGGGCGGCCAATTCTGTACGCCGCATTTCTTGTCGACCCACTCGCCCTTCTTGTTCCAGCAGATCGGGTCGAGGCGGATCATCTTAGGCGCCGACCGTTCGCTGCCGATATACCGCGGGAAGCGCTGTTCGCCCCAGGGGATAAGGCTGTTGCGCAGTTCGCGCGAGCGGGCCAGCGCCACCTCCGCGAAGTGGCCGCGTGGCGCGAACACCGCATCGCGACCGATCGACGCCGCGGTCTGGCAGAACCCGTATTGCGCGGCCACCGTCGCAAAGCTCGAATAGGTACGCGTGCCGAACTGGTCGAGCGCGGCCTGTCCGGCGCGGACCCCCGCGGCCTTGTTCACGCGCAGGAAATATTTGGTCAGCGTATCGAAGGCGCCCTTCAACTCGTCGCCATGATCGGCGAGGATCGAATTATAGTTGGGCACGGTCAACAGCGTCGGCTCGAACTGGCACTGCAACGCCGCGACGTTGAGCGCAGCGCGCATGTGCCACACGAGCGCCGCCCGTGTCTCCGCGGAGGTCGCACCCGGCAGGGGCTGGCCCAGATCGGCCTCGTCGCCGACGACCGCCGCACCCGAGAAATCGCGCGACTGCAAGAAAAACTGCGCCGACGCCGACTGCGCCACCGCGAGCCCACTCGACGCCAAGCATAGCGCGAGCGCGGTACGCAACACCTTCATTCCAACCTCCCCGGGGGCACTACTTCAAGTCCGCGAATCTAGAGCGTTTCCACAAAACTCCCAAGCGATTTTAACCTTTTCCGATGAACCGCGGAACATCGACCCGCTAGCCGCGCGGAACTCGATTCGCCGCGTCCGAAACGATCCGGCGGCGTGCGGATAAACGCTCTCGAACACCAGGGTCCGGTACAACGAAAAGGGCCGCCCGGTTACCCGGGCGGCCCTTCACACCGCATAGGTCCTGTCGGAAATCACCGGCCGAAGCAGGTAATCTCCTAGGGATTACATTGCGTTGTTGGTCATCATGGTGTCGTTCGACATCATCGTGTCGTTCGCCATCATGGTGTCGTTGGCCATCATGCCACCGTTCGACGCGCCGTCGACTGCGGTCATGTTGTCGGTCATGGTGTCCATGCCTTCAGTGGCGTTCATGTCGGTGACCATCGTGTTGTCGGTCGTCGTCTCGGTCTTGGGACCGCACGCCGAAACGGCGAGTGCTGCGCTGGCGATCAGCGAACCGGTCAGGACCTTGGAAATGAGTGCACGCATGTGGAAGCTCCCTAGATAGAGGATTTGGCTGGCTGCTCGCCCTTAATACCCAAATCGTAGTGGACATTAATCCGATAACGCTTTGCCCTCAAGCCTCGTTTTCTCGAGGACAAGAAACTGTTTCAAGGAAAGCATCGGCCGTCAACGCCAGGGCGCCGTCTAAAGTTGCAAGGTCGGCTGGAATGCCGAGCGATTGCAGGCTGGTAACGCCGTATTCGGGCAGGCCGCAGGGCACGATACCACCAAAGTGCGACAGGTCCGGGTCGACGTTCACCGAGAAGCCGTGGAGCGTCACCCAGCGCTTCACCCGCACGCCGATCGCGCCGATCTTCGCTTCCCGTCCTTGATCGAGCGTCCAGATGCCGACCCGGCCATCGACCGCGAACGCCTCGACGCCGAGTTCGCCAAGCGCGGCGATCACCCAGGATTCGAGCGCGTGGACATAACACCGCACGTCGCGTCCGCGCTTCGTCAGGTCGAGCACGACATAGCCTATCCGCTGCCCTGGCCCATGATAGGTGTATTTGCCGCCACGCCCGGTCGGGATCACCGGAAAGCGCGCGTCGATCAGGTCATCAGGCTCGGCGCTGGTGCCGGCGGTGTAGACCGGCGGATGTTCGAGCATCCACAGCAGTTCGCGTGCCTCGCCGGCGCCGACTGCGACGGCTCGCGCCTCCATCTCGGCCAGTGCCTCGACATAGGGGGTAAGGCCGGCGCTGGTGCGCCATTCGATATCGGAGGGGAGGGGGGTGGTCACCGATCCCAATTGCGCACCGCCGTCGCGACTTGCAACCTTCACGCGCATTGCAACGATGTGGTCAAGCGCGGGGGCTTGGGCTAACCCGCGAGCTTGGCATGGCTGGGGAGCAACGCGCATGGTGAAGATGGGGACGGTCTGGGATCGCACGATCGAGGTGCTCAACGGACGCACCGGCATGATCGCGCCGATCGCCCTGCTCGGTATGGTCGTGCCCAGCGTGATCCGCGACGGCTATGTCGCGTTCTCGACGCCGGGAACGGTCAGCTTTGCCCTGACCGGCAGCGTGCTGGCGATCGGGACTTTGGTCGCGATGCTGTGGTCGCAACTGGCGATCGTCGCGATCGGGACCGATCCCGCCACCGACGCCGCGTCCGCACGCAGCCAAGCGGGCGCGCGGGTTCTGCCGGCGCTGGGCATCACCGTGCTGCTCGCGGTCGTCGCAGGGCTCCTCTTCGTGCCGCCGGTGATCGTCCTGGTCCAGTCGGGCTTCAACCTCTCCGCAGCCGCCAGCGGATCGACCGTGCAGATGACGCCGCCGACTGCCGGCGCCGCGGGGTTCACCGCCTTGTACGGCCTCGCCTATCTGGTGTTCGCGATCTGGGTCGGCGCGCGGCTGGTGCTGCTCAATCCGGTCATCCTCAACGAACGCCGCGGGATCGGTGCGATTCGTCGCTCGGTCCAGCTGACCAAGGGGCTGACATGGCGGATCATCGGCGTGTTGATCCTGTTCGCGATCGTCATGCTCGTGTCCACCTGGGCCGCGCAGTCGGTGACCGGAATCATCTTTCGCCTCGCGCTCGGCGCAAAGGGCATTGCGACCGCGACGTTCCTGTCGGGCGTCGTCGCCACGATCGTCACCACTGTCTTCACCGCGCTCGCCGCGGTCTTCACCGCGCAGCTTTATGTCGCGGTCAGAGAGAAACTTCCCCAGGAATGAAATCCCCGATGAAGCTCGATTTCGCGACCGTCCTCACCGACGCCTGGACCCTGTTCAAGCGCGATCGCGACCTGCTGCTGCGGATTGCCGCACCGTTCCTGTTCCTGCCCGCGTTCGCGCTCGCGCTGGTCGTGCCCGATCCTCCGATGCCCGACGCGGCGGCGGGCAACAACGAGGCGCAGGCGATGGTCTGGGCCGATGCGGTGCAGACCTGGGCGGCGGCGCATGGCGGCTGGTACCTGCTCGCCTATGTGATGAGCTTCTTCGGCACGTCCTTGTTTTACGCGCTGTATCTCGATCGCGAGCATCTCGACCTGGGGACGGCGTTGACCCGCTGCCTGCGGATATTCCCGCGCTTCCTGCTGGCGATGGTGATCGTGTCACTGCCGGCGGGGGCAGGGCTGCTGCTGTACGCGATCCCCGGCCTCTACATCCTCGGCCGGACGATGCTGACCGGCCCGGCGCTGTTCGCCGAAGCCCCGCTCGGCGCCCTCGGCGCGATCCGCCGCAGCTTCACGCTCAGCCGCGGTTCCGGGTTGCCGCTGATGGGGTTGGCCGCGTTCAGCTACATCAGCGGCTGGCTCGCCGGCGCGCCGTTCATGATGCTCGACAAGGCGTTGCGCGACGGCGGCGAGGCCAACCCGGTCGCGTTGGCGATCGTCGATGCTGGCGCCGCGGTAGCGGCGATGGCGGCAGGTATCGCGATGGCCTTGATCGCGATATCGGCTTACCGCCGCTTGGCTAGGTAAGCGCTGCTTCGTTCAATATAACAGCACCTCCCCGGCGAAGGCCGGGGCCCAGTTGGAGAGGTCGCAGTAACGACGCGCGACCTCCGTTAGCAACGTTTCCCAACTGGACCCCGGCCTCCGCCGGGGAGGTAAACGTGGTCGAATGGGATCGGCAGCGAACCAAGCCAGAGAAGCTGCTACCCCCGCTTAGCCAGAGACGGGATCTGCGGCGCCGTCTCCGGCGGCAGCAATCCCGACGCTCGCGGATCGGGAAACGTCTCGATCGTCCGCTTCACCGCCACAAATCCCTGCGCCCGATAAAACCCCAGCGCACTCGGATGGTCGAGCGTGCAGGTATGCAGCCACACCCGCTCCACCCCCTTGGCCCAGGCCCGCGCGCAAGCCTCGGCCATCAGCCACCGCCCATGCCCTTGCCCGGCCAGCTCCGGGATTAACCCGAAATACGAAATCTCGCATGCCCCTGCCTCGCGGAAATCGAGTTCGAGCATCCCGACCTCGATCTCCGCCGGATCGAGCACCGCATACACCCCGATCCCCGGATCATGGACGATCGCCGCCAGCGCATCGTCCGCCATCACCAGCCGCGAGAACCATAGCCACGGGCTGCCCACGCGCCGAAACAGCGCACGGTATTTCTCCAGCGCCGGACGCTCCCACTTCACCAGCCGCAACCGCGATCCCGGGCTCGGCCGCAGCGGTGGCCGCTTGCGCATCTCCAGCGTCGTGACGATCGTCGCGAGGACGTCGTCGGCAACCGGGATCAGCGCCACGTTACGACCACGTAGCGCGCGGCGGCAGGCTCATCAGGATCGCGTCGATGTTGCCGCCGGTCTTGAGCCCGAACAACGTCCCGCGATCATAGACGAGGTTGAACTCCGCATAGCGCCCGCGCCATTCGAGCATCCGCGCCTCGTCGGCCGCATCGAACGGCGTATCCATCCGCCGCCGCACGATCCGGGGATAGGCGTCGAGAAACGCCTCACCGACGTCGCGCGTGAAGGCGAAGTCGGTCTCGAAATCGCCATCGAGATGGTCGAAGAATATCCCGCCGACGCCGCGGCTGACTTTCCGGTGCGGGATGTAGAAATAGGTCTCCGCCCACTCCTTGAACCGCTCGTAATGCGCCGGATCATGCGCGTCGCACGCCGCCTTCATCGTCGCATGAAAGTCGGCCGTGTCCTCCTCGATCGGCAGCGGCGGGTTGAGATCGCCGCCGCCGCCGAACCAGCGCTTGGTGGTGTTGAGGAAGCGGCAGTTCATGTGCACCGCGGGCACATGCGGGTTGGTCATGTGCGCGACCAGGCTGATCCCGGTCGCGAAGAAGCGGGGGTCGTCGCCCGCACCGTGGATCGACTTGGCGAAGTCGCCCTCGAACGTGCCGCCGACGGTCGAGACGTTGACGCCGACCTTCTCGAAGACCTTGCCCTTCATCACGCCGCGCACGCCGCCACCACCCGGTTCGCCCGACGGATCGATCCGGTCCCAAGGCGTGTACTCGAACGACGCGTCGGAGCGCGCCTCCCGCTCGATCGCCTCGAACTCCGCGCAGATGCGATCGCGCAGGGATTCGAACCAGGTTCGGGCGGCGGCTTGCTGGGGGTCGAGATCGGTCATCCGCGGGTCTCTACCAAATCCTCCCCGGAACGGGGAGGGGCGGCGTGCTTTGCAAACAGCGCTCATCACAATCCCACGTCATCCTGACGAAAGTCAGGACCCAGAGCCATAAGCGTGGCGCCGGTTACTCTGGATCCTGACTTTTGTCAGGATGACGGCGTATGTGGGGGAGCACGACGTGCTATGGCTAAGCGGGCCAGCCGCCCGTCTGGCGCAACGCCTCCGCCGCAACGATCCCCGTCGCCACGGAGATATTCATCGACCGCAACCCCGGGCGCATCGGGATCAGCACCCGCACATCGGCACGCGCATGGACGTCCTCGGGAACCCCAGTCCCCTCGCTCCCCATCAACAACACGTCGTCGCTATGAAACTCCGCAACGTCAAGCCGTACAGCGCCCTTCGTCGTGAGCAACACGATCCGCCCGCTCACCTGCGCCAGGAACGCGTCCCAATCGACATGCCGGACCACGTCGACCGCCCCCACATAATCCATTCCCGAGCGCGCCACCGCCTTCTCGCTCCACGTGAATCCCATCGGTTCGATCAGGTCGACGCCGATCCCCATGCACGCGGCAGTCCGCAGGATCGCGCCGACATTTCCGGCGATATCGGGCTGATAGAGGGCAATTCTCATGCCCGATCCCTTAGCGCGAAGAGGGCCCGGCGGTAACCCAGAGCAAAATGCAGTTGGCAAACCCGGCCCCCGCCGTCTATCAAAGGCCAGCCTCCGTGGGGACGGTCGGGCAGGGTGGGCAACGGTTCGTCGAAACCGAAAGCCCCGCCAGGCCACGAAAAAAATAACGTGCAAGGGCGAGATGAATGGCGACAGTCGACGACATGGTTCCTCCCGGCGAATCGCCAGAGCCGTTTCACGAAGAGGCCCATGATCCTCGCCGCCGTGATTTCATCAACATCGCCGCCGTCTCGTTCGCCGGAGTCGGCGCGGTCGCGATCGTCCTGCCGCTGATCAACCAGATGAACCCGAGCGCCGACGTGCTCGCGCAGTCGACCACCGAGATCGACCTGTCGAAGATCCTCCCCGGCCAAGCGATCAAGACGTCGTTCCGCAAGCAGCCTCTCTTCGTGCGCAACCTGACGCCGAAGGAAATCTCGGAAGCCGACGCGGTCGACATTTCAACGTTGCGCGATCCGCAGACGCTCGAGCAGCGCACCAAGGCGGGCAAGAAGAACTGGCTGATCACGCTGGGCGTCTGCACGCATCTCGGCTGTGTCCCGCTCGGCGCGGGCGAGGGGGAGAACAAGGGCCCGTTCGGCGGCTATTTCTGCCCGTGCCACGGCTCGGCCTACGACACCGCCGCACGCATCCGCAAAGGCCCCGCTCCGTCGAACCTCCACGTTCCGGACTATGCCTTCAACTCCGACACCGTCGTCACGGTAGGCTGAGGAAAACGACATGAGCTTTCCCTGGGCCAAGCAATACGAACCGAAGCTGCCGCTGACGCGGTGGCTGGATGAACGGCTTCCCGTTCCCCGGCTCGTCTACAACGCGGTCGGCGCCGGTTACCCGGTGCCGCGCAACCTCAATTACTTCTGGAACTTCGGCGTCCTCGCCGGCGCCGCGCTGGCGATCCAGATCATCACCGGCATCGTTCTCGCGATGCACTATGCCGCAAACGGGCTGGTCGCATTCGACTCGGTCGAGAGCATCATGCGCGACGTCAACGCGGGCTGGTTCCTGCGTTACGCGCACGCCAACGGCGCCTCGATGTTCTTCATCGTCGTCTACACGCACATCTTCCGCGGGCTCTATTACGGCTCGTACAAGGCGCCGCGCGAGATGGTGTGGCTACTCGGCGTGGTCATCTTCCTGCTGATGATGGCGACCGCGTTCATGGGCTACGTGCTCCCCTGGGGCCAGATGAGCTTCTGGGGCGCACAGGTCATCACCGGCTTCTTCTCGGCGATCCCGCTGGTCGGCGACACGATCCGCATCTGGCTGCTCGGCGGATTCGCACCCGACAACGCCGCGCTCAACCGCTTCTTTTCGCTGCATTACCTGCTGCCGTTCGTGATCGCAGGCGTCATCATCCTGCACATCTGGGCGCTGCATATTCCCGGCTCGAACAACCCGACCGGCGTTGACGTGAAGGGCGAGCAGGATACCGTCCCGTTCCACCCCTATTACACGGCGAAGGACGGCTTCGGGCTCGGCATCTTCATGCTGATCTTCGCCGGCCTCCTGTTCTTCTTCCCGAACTATCTCGGCCACCCGGACAACTACATCCCGGCGAACCCGCTCTCAACGCCCGCGCACATCGTGCCGGAATGGTATTTCTGGCCGTTCTACGCGATCCTGCGCGCCTTCACCGCGGACTTCATCCTGCCGGCAAAGCTCTGGGGCGTGCTGGCGATGTTCGGCTCGATCCTGCTGCTGTTCTTCCTGCCCTGGCTGGACAGCTCGCCGGTCCGCTCGATGAACTATCGTCCCAAGGCGCGGATCGCGTTCTGGGTGCTGGTCGCCGACATCCTGATCCTCGGCTATTGCGGGGGTGCTCCGGCAACGGCGACCTACGTGATCCTGAGCCAGATCTGCGCGGCCTATTACTTCGCGCATTTCCTGATCATCCTGCCGCTGATCTCGCGCTCCGAGCGTCCGCGGCCGCTGCCCAACTCGATCACCGAGGCCGTCCTGGCCAATCACGGTGGTACGAGCCCGGCCCAGACCGCGCTGTCGACGGCTTCTGCGCCGCACACCGCGCACTGATACGAACTAGAGGACACACACATGGTTCGTCTCATCGCATCCCTGGTCGGCGCGGCCTTCGTGCTGGTGCTCGGCATCGCGCTGTTCGGCAGCGTCTACGGGGCCATCACCGACCCCGTCGCAGCCACCGCCGAGAGCGAGTATCATCTCCACCCCAAGGAGCTGGACCTCGCCTCGAACGGCGTCTTCGGTCATTTCGACCGTCGCCAGCTCCAACGCGGTTTTCAGGTCTACAAGGAAGTCTGCTCGGCCTGCCACTCGCTGCGGCTGGTGTCGTTCCGCGACTTGACCAAGATCGGCTATACCGACCCCGAGGTTAAGGCGATCGCCAACCAGTGGGTGATCGAACAGCCGTCGATCAACCCGGAGACGGGCGAGCCGGCAACACGGAAGAACATCCCGTCGGATCGCTTCCCGCTGCCGTTCGCCAACGACGTCGCCGCCCGCGCCGCCAACAACAACGCGCTGCCGCCCGACCTGTCGCTGATGACCAAGGCACGCCATGATGGCGGCGCGTACATCCACTCGCTGTTGACCGGCTACCAGCCGCAGTCGGCGAAGATGTTGAAGGAATTCCCGGACATCAAGACGCCCGAGGGTCTGCACTACAACCCGTATTTCGCGAACCTCAACATCGCGATGCCGCCGCCGCTGACGTCGGATGACCAGGTCGCCTATGCGGACGGGACGAAGGCGACCAAGGAGCAGATGTCGACCGACGTCGCGGCGTTCCTGACCTGGACCGCCGAGCCCAATCTTGAGACGCGTCATGCCGCCGGGTTCGCGTCGATCATCTTCATCCTGATCTTCTGCGGCCTCGCCTGGGGCGCGTACCAGAACGTCTGGCGTGACGTTAAGCATTGATGACGGCCGGCCTCCCGCGGTAAGGGCGCACGGATAAGGGAGCGGCGGACGGGCAAACAGCCTGATCCGCCGCTTTCGTTTTGGCCGTCGCGCCGCGCCGCAATACGGCCGCCGCTCCGTGCGAAGAAGGGAACGCCCATGTTCGATACCAACGAGCGCAACGCCGACCTGAAGGCGCTGATCCGCACCATCCCGGACTTTCCCAAGCCCGGCATCCAGTTCCGCGACATCACGACGTTGCTGCTCGACCCGCAAGGTTGGGCGACGGCGATCGAGCGGATGGTGGCAGCACTTTCCGGCCCCGTCGATCTGGTCGCCGGCATCGAAGCCCGCGGCTTCCTCTTCGCCGCCGCACTCGCCGCACCGCTCAAGGCCGGCGTCCTGCTGATCCGCAAGGACGGCAAGCTTCCCGGCGCCACCATCGCCGAGGACTATGCGCTCGAATACGGCACGGACCGCATCGCGATCCACGCCGATGCGTTTGCGGCCGGTGCGCGCGTCCTGCTGGTCGACGACCTGATCGCCACCGGCGGCACCGCCCGCGCCGCCGTCCGCCTCCTCCACAAGGCCGGTGCTGTCGTCACGCAGGCACAGTTCCTGGTAGACCTCCCCGATCTGGGCGGCGCGGAAGCACTGCGCGCGGATGGCATCGAAGCAACCGCCCTGATCCACTTCCCCGGCCACTGACGCGCGCTTGCCGACGCACGCTACCTAATGCAGGTCCTAATCGTGGTCACGCGTACTCCAATACGCCACCACCCCGGCGTAGGCCGGGGCCCAATTGGGGAATATTGCTGACAGAGAACCGCGCGCCGTTACCTCTTTCATCGCAATTGGACCCCGGCCTTCGCCGGGGGGGGGTAGTGAGGTAGCGGTTTGGTTCATGACTTGGTCGCCGCGTGCGCGAGGGAACGATAAGCGGACGACGTCCCGGTTCGCACAGGCGCGCCAGCCCCAAAACCCGTCAGACCCCATTCATGGAACTTGCGACATAAGGACTCCGTTGTGCGATGAATGGCGGCGCGTTGTGTCCGCTCTCCACGTACGGGAGAACCTCCATGTTTATGAAGCGCTTCGGCATTATCGGCCTCGCCCTGGGCCTTGGACTTGGCGTCGCGGGCTGCACCGACGGCTACGGCTATGGCGGCGCAGGCGTCGGCTATGCCAGCGACCCCTATTACGGTGGTGGCTACGGCGACGGCTATTATGGCGCAGGCTACGGCGGCGGCTATGATGGCTTCGCAGGCTATGGCGGCCTGAATTCCTACTATGGCTGGAGCGGCGATTATTATTATCCCGGCTCGGGCGTGTATGTCTACGATCGCTACCGTCGGCCGCATCGCTGGAACGGCGACCAGCAGCGCTATTGGCAGGGCCGCCAGCAGTATCGCGGCAACCGCAACGACGGCGGCCGCGGCAACTGGGGCGGATTCGGCAACCGCGGAAATGGCGGCCGAGACGGAGGCTGGCGTGGCAATCGTCCGGGCTACCAGGGCAATCCCGGTACGCCCGATCAGGGCCAGTTCGGCAACGGCCGTCCCGGGCGAGGTCCGGGCCAAGGCTGGGATCGTGGCCGTGGTCCCGATCGCGGACAGTTCGGCCAACCCGGCCAGCCGCCGCAACCCGGCCAGGTCACCAACCCACAGCAACCTCAGGCTCAGGGCGGCTTCCGTGGCAATCGTGGCGACGGCGCGTTCCGAGGCAATCGCGGCGGCGGTGGCCAGCGTTTCGGCGGTGGACAGCGTTTCGGTGGCGGACGTCAGGGCGGTGGCAACCGCGGCGGCGGTCGTCCTGCGCAGTAACTAGAGCAGATTGGTTCACGCGAGGGCGCGAAGGCGCGAAGAGAAGGATTAGTTTTTCACGCGGAGGCGCGGAGACGCGGAGAGTAGCTCAGGAACGGCACGGTCCACTCATCGCGACAGGGAAGTCCACGACGAAGCTCTTCCATCCTAAATCTCTCCGCGCCTCCGCGCCTCCGCGCCTCCGCGTGAACAAATCTTCTCTTAGCGCCTTAGCGCCTTCGCGTGAAAAACACCAACGTCAGACGAAGAGCCGGACTACGTGAGGGGCGATCGACCGCCAATCAACCGGTCGGCGTGCCAGCAGGGCGGGTAGCTACTAACCCATTAGACACGAACGTCATCACCATCACGTCGTCCTGATTGAACACCCGCATCCGGCTTTTGAAGATCCCCATCTCCGGCCGGCTCGCCGACACGCGTTTCTCCAGAATCTCGGTCTCGCAGCGCAGCGTGTCCCCCGGATACACCGGCTTCACCCATTTCAGCTCATCGATCCCCGGCGACCCGAGCCCAGCCTGCCGGTTCTCCTTCAGGTTCGCGACCACCATCGACATCACCATCGCGCACGTATGCCAGCCGCTCGCCGACAACCGCCCGAAATGCGTCTGCGCGGCCGCCTCGTCGGACAGGTGAAACGGTTGCGGATCGTACTTCGCGGCGAAATCCATCACCTCCTCACGCGTGACCGCATAGGAACCGAACGACGCAGTCCGACCGACCTCGATGTCCTCGAAATACTGCACAACCTCTCCTCTTATCGTTGCAGAACCTTCTGGAAGGGTGCGTCAGTGCCGTCCAGCCCCGCCTCGGCCGGCAACCCAATCAGGTCGCGCAGCAAAGGCTCGATCGCGACGTTGTCGAAGCTGGCAATCGTCTTGCCGCGCGCAAACGCCGGCCCGTTGGCGATGAACAGCGCGCGCATCTCCGGCGCCATGTTGTCATAGCCATGCATCCCGCCGACCGAAGCCTTGGTCGGCGCACTCGGATCGACCCGCCAGCCGACATCGGCAAGGCACAGATAGCTCGGCACGCGCGGGTTGCGACCATAATGGAACCGCGCCGGGATCTCCCCCTTCCGCCAGCATTGCAGGTGATCGTGACGGGTCAGCAATCGCGCCTCCAGCGCGGCCTCGTGCCCCGGCACCGCGAACAGAGTCGCATACGGCCCCGTCTCGACGGTGCGATAGTCTGCCTTGTCCGCGATCGCATCGAGCGCCACCACCCGTGTGCTGCTAGTCGCCGCCATCCCGTGATCCGCGACGATCACCAGGTTCGCCCGCTGCCCGAGCGCGGCCAACCCATCGACCAGCGTGCCAATGCTCGCGTCCACGTCGGCCACCGCCTGAGTCACGCCGGCGCTGTCCGGGCCGCCCGCATGACCCGCACTGTCGACCGTATCGAAATACAGCGTCACCAGCTTAGGCCGTATCGCTGCCGGCCGCCGCATCCAGTCGAGCACCGCGTTGACGCGCTGCGTCCCCGACACCTGCTGGTTGAACTGCTGCCAGTCCTCCGGCCGCGTACCGCCCTCGATCGCACCGTGGCTCTCGGCCTTCACCGTACCGCCGACCGCGACGTTCGCGCCTGGCCAGAACATCGTCGCCGTCCGGATCCCGGCCTTCTCCGCATCGACCCAGATCGGCGAGCTCTCGCTCCACCAGAACGGATCGTCCGTCGCCATCGTGAACGTCTCCCCCGGGCGCGCCGGATCTTCCATCCTGTTCCCGACGATCCCGCTCCGATCTGGCCGCAGCCCCGTCACCAGCGTCCAGTGATTGGGAAAGGTGATGCTCGGAAACGACGGCCGCATGCTCGCGAACACCCCGCCGGCGCGCAGCCGGTTGAGATTGGGTGTCACGCCACGATCGAGATAATCCGGCCGAAAGCCATCGATCGACACGAGGATCGTAACCGGCGCCCGAGTCTCGCCCGGCATCGCCGCGGCCGCGATCGATGCGGGGGCAGGCGCAGTGATCGGCGCAAGGGCAGGGGGCGTATACGGATAGGCACACCCAGCGAGCGTTAGCCCGAGTGCAGAACCGAGGAGAGCCAGCGCGTTCTTCATCATAACCGTTCGTCCCGAGCAGGTGGCGACTTCGCGCGATCCCTACTCGGCACGAACGATGAGAGAAAGCGATCCGTTCGGCGGCGAGCTTACCCTCGCTTGTTTCCCCGCGAAGGCGGGGACCCAGACTGGGCTCCCGCCTTCGCGGGAGAACAAGGAGCGCTGTGCGCTGTTATGCAGCCTACAACCCCACAGCCAGCTTGCTGAACAACGTCCAACTCACCGGCGTCTTCCCATACGCCGCCTCCAGCGCCGCCGGCTTGGCATACGCCGCGACGGTCCCGCCGAGCGCCAACCCAAGCGGCCCGACGATCGGCACCCGGTACGCATACCCGACCTCCGCCTTCGTCACCCGGAACTTGGTATCGTGCAGCGGATCGCCCTCGTCCGGAAAAAGCTCGTCGTTCGCCACGTTCTCGAGCCTGCCGAACACCGCATGCCGCGCCGAAAGCTCATAAGTCGCCTCCGCCAGGAACGCGCTCAGCTTCTCCCCCGGCACCCGGTCCTTAAGACTATACGCAAACGTCGTCGCCAGCCCGCCCCGCGCATATTGCACACTCGCGGTCGAGCGGTTCTCGTCCTCGCCCGGATGCTGCGCCTCGGGCTCCTTCAGATGGCCATGGCTCACCTGTACCGCCCAGAACGGCGACGGCGTCCACGTCCCCCGCACGCTCCACGAATCGAGCCGCGGCGTCTCGATATTCCAGCGATGCTCGTCCGGCTCGCGCCCCTTGAACGCCGACGCCTCCAGCTGGAACGCGGGCGTCGCATACCCCGCTGTCACCACGCCGTAGGTGATGTGCGTCGAATCGAACCAGTGATGCGTGATCGGCGACATCGGCTGATACCGTGCCGACCCGCGGTGCATGAATGCGCTCGGCCCCAGCGCCGGCTCGCCGACCGGCCCGCCATACAGGAAGACGCTCGCTCCGTTCCCCAGCCGGTAATCGACCTTCGCAGCAAGCTCCATGAACAGGTCGTGCGGATGCTGCCGATCGACCAGCGGCCGGTCGTTCGCTAGCTCGCCGGTCGCGAACAGATTGGTATAGCCGCGCGCGCCCATCAGCGGCTCAAGGCTGTTCATCGTCCGCAACTGGATATGGAACCGGTCGCCCAGATCGCGATCCGCCATCAGCATCGCCATCGACTGCACGAACGCCTCGCTCTTCCCGCGCGGGCCCCCCTGGTCGGTCGCGACGCCCCACGCATAGCCATGCGCCATCAGCATCCATTCGCCCGCCTGGACCATATACCCACGCATCGGTCCCTCGGCCGCCGGCAGCCGCGAAGTCCCGCTACCCTGGCTATAGAACCCCGCCGACGTCCCCATCGCCATCCCGGACATCGCCGAACCCGCCGGCATCTTCGCCAACGCCGCATCGGACGCCGCGCGATAGGCGGGGTCGCCGATCATCGCGTGCCCCATCGCGCCATGATCCATTGCCATCCCGGGCATCGCCGGGTGATCCATCTGCGCATGATCCATCACCGGCATGGCGTCCGGCATCGCTGCCGGTGCGGCCGGAGCCGGCGGCGCGACCGGAGCAGGGTGTCCATTCGTCGAATGGTCCATCGTCGAATGATCTACCGTACCGGCAGACTGCGATGGTTGAGCCGTCGGGGCAGCCGAGCGCGCACCCGAGCGCTTAGCCGCCGGCCGCGACTTCGCCTTCTTCACGGTCTTCTTGGGAGCCGCATCCGGCATCGTCATGCCGGGCATCGACATGGCATGTTGCGCCACCGCGGCAACCGGCAACACCGCCCCCACGACACCGCCCGCAAGCAGCATCACTCTCACGGTCCCAGCCGCGAGAAACCTCGATCGAGTCATTATTATATCCTTGGAAAAGCCTGAAAATCACGGTGCCTCAGCACCCGACGATCAAGCCTTTCGCGGAGGCCGCAAAGCCGGTGCGACGCCCGCCCCAAGATCCAGCACCGTCGCGCGTTCGGTCACCATCGCCGGCTCCCGCAACGCCACGCCGAGCACCCGAGCAGTATTCCAGTTCGAAGGCGGCACGCACCCGATGCACCCATGCAGCGGCGTAGCCTTGCGATCGGGCGCCTCGTGGTCTGGCATAGCCGCCTGCGTCCCGCTCATCGCCGCCATGTCCATGACGACGGCATGCCCGCGCGAAGCGGACGCATCATGACACGCCGCTGGCGCCACCGCAGGAAACGCAAATGCGGCAAGGAGCAAAGCCAGGATCAGGCGCGCGAGCATGCCTGCGGTCTAGGCTCTCGCCCGAGCCGGGACAACCGTGCAGTCTTTGCTTGCGCCCGCCAAAGCCAGAATAGCGCGAGATTGCCGACTTGCCCGAATGCCGCGAAAGGTTCAGCCTCGGCGCATGAAGACCCCAACGCATCCCGACCGAAACGAAACCCGCCAGGTCCCCGCCGCAAAAGTCTCGATCAGGATCGGCAAGCGGACCACCTTCGATGCCTCGGTAACGACCGTCGGACTGCTGTCGGTCGGCGCGCTCGTGTCCAGCATTCTCCTGTCCAGCGCCGTCATCGTCGTTGCAGCAGGCCGCAAGGCCGCAAGACGACCGTTGGCGTTGCCTGATCATACCAGGACCGACGGCTGACGCTTACACCATGCTGGTGGCCCCTCGAAACCTGCCCTCCGTTCCGGCACTGATTTCGGCGCACCTAGGTCGCTTTGAACATCGGCCTTATATCGAGGGGCTACGCGTATCCATTCCGCGCCCGATCAAACCCTGGCCGGTTCCTTGCGCTGTTGCGGACGTCCTGAAATCCGACCGTCACGACGATCCTTCATGCGCCGTGACGAGCCACATTATCCCACTGGGGTTCCATGCGTCATCATTGCATCGATCTTGGCTTTCGGCAGGTTGATCAACAAGCCGTTCTTGTTTCGCGCGAATGATCCGACGTCTACCTCCACGCTGCCCATCGAACTCGCCACCACCGCAAAGCCGTTCTCGACTTTTGCGACCCTGCCGATGACAAACCCATCGGCGTCGTGCACCTCCAGGCCCTGTCTGATATCTTTCGGCCTTGCCGGGAATTGTTGCAGGGCTCGGGTGGATCCCGCGACATCGCCATCGAGTCGGCGATAGTTGGTTTGCCGGTCGAGCGTCATTTCAGCAAAATCATTAGGGGTCGCGCTCATTGCCGGCTGGGCCGCCGAAGCTGACGGACCAGCGGTTTGCGCCTGTGCTGCGTCAACGAACACGGCGCCCCATACCCCGGCCGCCACTACAAGCATGCGCACGGTGCTTCCCCTTGCCCTACCACTATGATCAAACCAGTGAATTGGTACGTACGGTGTCGAATTTGCGACACTACGCTCAAACGCTATGCTTCAGCTAACGAATATCGATCGAATTTGGTGGGGCCGATTCAGCTCGTCCCTGGCTATTCGGAAGAAGCGGAAAATCGCGGTATCAGACGTCAGTCCGGAGCCCTATCCAGCCGATCCGTGTCGAACCGTCCGATTTTCGAAAGGATTCGATCAGGAAATCGGTTGTATACTTGCTCGCTCTTCCGCGATCATTGCCGCATTTGCTGAGCGTCGCGATTTCTATCGCCGTTACAACTCGCAAGAGAATTGAGCATCAGTAGCGATCGCTACACCGGTCCGCTCTTCGACGGGCTCCCGGTCGGACAACTCTGTCTTCAACAGCGGCTGTAACGATGGCGACGGGATAGCCTGCGAAAACTATCGCTAACCAGCCGCCGCCGCCGAACCCTCAGCTATGCAGGAAGTGCATCACGTCGCCGTCGTTCACGACGTACGCCTTGCCTTCCGCGCGCAGCTTGCCCGCCTCGCGCGCCTTCGATTCCCCACCGAGTGCGATGAAGTCGTCGAACGCGATCGTCTCGGCGCGGATGAAGCCCTTTTCGAAATCGCCGTGGATCTCGCCTGCCGCCTGCGGTGCGGTCGCGCCCTCGTGGACGGTCCAGGCGCGCGCCTCTTTCGGGCCGACCGTGAAGAACGTCAGCAGGTGCAGCAGCTTGTACCCCGCGGTGATGACGCGCGCGAGACCGGTCTCTTCCAGCCCCAGTTCGCCGAGAAACTCGCCGCGATCCTCGGCGGGCATCGTCGCGATCTCCGCCTCGATCGCCGCCGACACGACGACCGCTTCCGCGCCCTCGGCCTTCGCTTTCTCGAACACCCGCGCCGACAGCGCATTGCCGTTCGCCGCATCGCCCTCGTCGACGTTGCACACGTACAGCACGGGTTTCGCGGTCAGCAACTGCGCCTGCGCGAACACGCGCGCCTCGTCCTCGTCCTTCGGCACGGTCAGCCGCGCGGGCTTGCCTTCGCGGAGCAGTTCGAGCGCCTGGCCGAGCACGGCGGCGCCGATCTTGGCTTCCTTGTCGCCCTGCATGCCCTTCTTGGCGAGGTTCGGCACGCGCTTTTCGAGGCTTTCGAGGTCGCTCAGCATCAGCTCGGTGTCGACCGTCTCGGCGTCGGCGATCGGATCGACCTCGTTATCGACATGCGTCACGTCGCCGTCCTCGAAGCAGCGCAGCACATGGACGATCGCGTCGACCTCGCGGATGTTGCCGAGGAACTGGTTGCCGAGCCCTTCGCCCTTCGACGCACCGCGCACCAGGCCGGCGATGTCGACGAAGCCGAGCTGAGTCTCGATGATCTTCTGCGATCCGGCGATCTTCGCCAGTGCGTCGAGCCGCTTGTCGGGCACGCCGACGTTACCGACGTTCGGCTCGATCGTGCAGAACGGATAGTTCGCCGCCTGCGCCGCGGCCGTCTCGGTCAGCGCGTTGAAGAGAGTGGACTTGCCGACGTTCGGCAGCCCCACGATGCCGCAGCGAAAACCCATGATATGCCCTTGGTATAAGAATGTGGTGGCGCTTTAGGGCAGGGCGGTCCGGAAGGCCAGCATTCGCCCAAAGTGCTACGCTGATCCTCCCCCGCCAGGGGGAGGTGGCAGGCACTTGCCTGACGGAGGGGGAGGCTGGCGCGACCACGGTTTCGTGTTCCTCCCCCTCCGTCGCTTCGCGCCACCTCCCCCTGGCGGGGGAGGATTAGTAAGAGCTAGCCTAATCGACTCACTCGATTGCCGCAGTGCAGCAAAATAATTATACCGCTCGGTAGAGAAGTGCCGGCTCGACGGTTATGATAGCCGTCTCTCCAGATATTCCAGGAATTTCATGACCACGACCGCCAACGGCTACGCCGCGCAATCCCCCGAAACCCCACTCGCCCCCTTCAGCTTCGAGCGCCGCGAACCCGGCAAGACCGACGTCGCGATCGACATCGCGTTCTGCGGCGTCTGCCATTCCGACCTCCACACCGCCAAGGGCGAGTGGGAAGGCACGCTTTACCCCTGCGTCCCCGGCCACGAGATCGTCGGCCACGTCACCGCCGTCGGCAGCGACGTCACCAAGTTCAAGGTCGGCGACGTCGTCGGCGTCGGCTGCATGGTCGACAGCTGCGGCGAATGCCCGTCGTGCAAGGACGGCGAAGAGCAATATTGCGAGACCACCGGGTTCGTCGGCACGTATAACGGCCCCGATCCGGTGCTCGGCGGGCACACCTTCGGCGGCTATTCGGACAAGATCGTCGTCGATGAAGGCTTCGTGCTGAAGGTCTCGCATCCCGAAGCCGACCTCGCCGCGGTCGCGCCGCTGCTCTGCGCCGGCATCACCACCTATTCGCCGCTCAAGCACTGGAAGGTCGGCCCCGGCCAGAAGGTCGGCATCGTCGGCTTGGGCGGTCTCGGCCACATGGGCGTCAAGATCGCCAATGCGATGGGTGCCGAGGTCTATGTCTTCTCGACCTCGCCAAACAAGCGCGACGATGCCAAGCGTCTCGGCGCGAAGGACCTGATCGTGTCGAAGGACGAGGCCGCGATGGCGGAGCACGCCAACAGCTTCGACTTCATCCTGAACACCGTCGCGGCGAGCCACAACCTCGATACGTTCACCGCGTTGCTCAAGCGCGACGGCACGATGACTTTGGTCGGCGTCCCCGAGCACGCGCATCCGTCGCCCTCGGTCGGCAACCTCATCTTCAAGCGCCGCGCGATCGCCGGCTCGCTGATCGGCGGCATCGCCGAGACGCAGGAGATGCTCGATTTCTGCAACGAGCACGGCCTGGTGTCGGACATCGAGATGATCCGCATGGACGAGATCGAACCCTCGTATCAGCGCATGGTGAAGAGCGACGTGAAGTACCGCTTCGTCATCGACATGGCGTCGATGAAGTCGGCGTAATTTCCACCCCTCGTCATCCCCGCGCAGGCGGGGATCCATATTCTAAGGGGTGCGTGAGTATCGCCAAGGCCAGCCGATATGGGTTCCCGCCTCCGCGGGAATGACGAAAGGGGGGAGGGCGCCCCTCTTTATTCCGTCATCCTGACGAAAGTCAGGACCCAGGGTTACGGACGCCACCGTTCTTGGCTCTGGGTCCTGACTTTCGTCAGGATGACGAGGTAACGGGGAGCGGCGCCCCCATCACCACCGATAATTGAAACTGATACTAATCCGCTCACCCTTGGCAGCATTCGGCACGACCTCATGCCGCAACCAGCTCTCCCACAAGAAAACACTCCCAGGCTTAGGCTCGGCATACACAAACGTCCGCAAATCCTCCGCCGCATCCTCCAGCCGCGTCGGCGCCGCCATCATCATCGGCAGCCGAGGATCCTCCAGCTTCAACGCCCCAGCCCCCTCGGGAATCGCCACGTACATCGTCCCCGACACGACGCTATGCGGATGGATATGCCCCGAATGTGCGCCCCCAGGCTTCAGGACGTTCACCCAAAGACTGTCGAGCTTCAACTTCCGCCCGCCTAGATCGAACGCACAATCCTTCGCGAACTGCGCGACATGCTTGTTCAGCAGCCGCACCAGATCCCCGAACCGCGGATCGCGCAACGGTAGGTCGTTCAGCGACGCATACGAGGTGTACCCGCGATACCCATGCGCCTTAGACCAGGCGACGCCCGCGCGATCGGCCTTCGCCAGTTCGAGCGCGGCGTCCTCCAGTTCCTCGACCAGATCGTCGTCGCCGAGATCGGCCTCGTAGAACCGCGTGGCGAACAGGGAGCGGGTGGTCATGGCTGCATCCTCAACGCGACATCGTTCATGAAGCGGACGTCGTCGCTCTCCGCCAGCCACTTCGCCTCCGCCGCCACCGCGCCGAGCATGTCGGACAACGGTTCGATCTCGGCCTTCGCATAATTGCCGAGCACATAGCCGGTCACGCGATCCTTGTGCCCCGGATGCCCGATCCCCAGCCGCACGCGGCGAAACTCCGGCCCCAGATGCTGGTCGGTCGAGCGCAGGCCGTTATGCCCTGCGGTCCCGCCGCCGGTCTTCACCTTCACGCGGAACGGCGCGATGTCGAGTTCGTCGTGGAACACCGTCAGCGCCTCGACGCCGAGCTTGTAGAAGCGCAGCGCCTCGCCGATCGCGCGGCCGCTCTCGTTCATGAAGGTCGCAGGCTTCAGCAGCAGGATCTTGGTCGAGCCGATCCGCCCCTCCTGCGTCCAGCCCTGAAACTGCTTCTTGACCGCGCCGAAGCGGTGCACCTCGGCGATCGCGTCGGCGACCATGAACCCGACATTGTGCCGGTGCATCGCATATTGCGCCCCCGGATTGCCGAGTCCCGCCCAGATCTGCACGTATGATTCTCCAAAAGACCGCGTCGCCCACGCAACCGTGTTCTCCTGCGAACGCAGGAGCCCAGGGTAACGGGCGGCGGCGCTGCTTGATCCTGGACCCCCCCGTTCGCGAGGGAACAGTAAGGGGCAGCCCCATAAAACGAAACGGGCGGGAAAGCCCTAGCTTTCCCGCCCGCCAGATCATCCTAAGACGAAGGGCTGAACCCTCAGTCCTTCTTCTGCGGCGTGATCTTG
This sequence comes from Sphingomonas faeni, assembly GCF_040407495.1. Taxonomy (GTDB): domain Bacteria; phylum Pseudomonadota; class Alphaproteobacteria; order Sphingomonadales; family Sphingomonadaceae; genus Sphingomonas; species Sphingomonas faeni_D. Next base: position 77,865 of record NZ_JAPZPP010000005.1, read on the forward strand.
TCGTCGTCATTATCGTCGTCGTTAGGCTCGACGACCGGTTCTTCCTCGGCAGCAGCCTCGGCAGCCTGTGCTTCGGCGACTTCAGCCTCGAGTTCTTCGTCCTCGACGGTCGGCACGGTCGGCGGCACGATCGTGGCGATCGCGAAGTCGCGGTCGTCGATCGCAGGCGTCGCGCCCTTGGGCAGCTTCACGTCGCTGATGTGGATCGAATCACCGATCTCCAGACCGGCGAGCGAAATCGTGATCTCGCTCGGGATGTCCGACGCGTCGACGACCAGCTCGATCTCATGGCGCGTGATGTTGAGGACGCCCTTGCCCTTCTTGATGCCCGGTGCGTCGTCCTCGTCGGTGAACGCGATCGGCACAGCGACCGTCACGGTCGAATGCTCGCCGATGCGCAGGAAGTCGACATGGATCGGACGATCCGAAACCGGGTGGAACGACACGTCCTTCGGCAGCGTGCGCACGCCGTTGACCATCACGACGGAATTCATGAAGTGGCCGGTCATCAGCGCCTTCATCAGCGCCTTTTCCTCGAGGTGAACCGAGGTTGGTTCCTGGTTCAGGCCGTAGATCACGGCAGGCACGCGGCCATCACGACGCAGCGCCCGGGAGGCTCCCTTGCCAACCCGGTCACGCGTCTCGGCTGCGAGCGTCAACTGGTCGCTCATCAATATTCTCCGAAACTCGTTTGTTGTCCTTCCCGCCCACGCCTCCAGGGATGACCATGGACCGGAAGCGCGGGCGCATAGCGGAGATCCGTGCAAAAAACAACGGTTGCGGGGAAGGTGCCTGCATCCTGCCGATACCTGCTACGCTTCGACCGCTGGCAATCTCGCCAGTTCTCGAGGAGCAGAACTATGACGTTTGGCAATGTCTGTGTTCTGCTTCTGGTGTTGTTCGCCTTTGCGACCTTGATCTTGAAGGTCGTCGAGACGGCACGCCGGAAGTAGCGCAACGGGCGGGGGGTGCGCGGCAACGTGCCCCCCAAACGATTGAACCCCCGCCACGGCAATGGCGAGGGTTCGTATCTCAAGGCACAGCCATGACGTTTGGCTTGTGATATATACGCCCGATTCAAACACCGTTCAATGCCCCTCGCCCCTCCGGGGAGAGGGAGGGGCCCGCGTGCGCTTGCACGTGGGAGGGTGAGGGGTGGTGGGGCTCGGGGCGATTATCCCAACTCCCCCTCACCCTTCCGTCGCAAGGGCTCCTCCCTCCCTCTCCCCGAGGGGAGAGGGACTCGGGCATCAATACCTGACCCGCTCGGCTTTCACGCCAAGCTTCGCCAACTGCGCCTGAACGCTGTCCTTGCCCGCAAGATGCCCAGCACCGACCGCGATAAACACAGTCCCCGGCGACTTCATCCGGTTCGCGACCCACTCCGCCCACCGCGCATTGCGGTCGAACAGCAGCGCCTTCGCCACCTCGGGCGAGTCCTTAAGGTCGTCGTTCATCTCCTTGGCCAACGCCTCGGGATCGCCCTTCGCCCACTCGTCGACCATCGTCGCCATCGTCTTCTCCAGCGTCGGCAGTTCGTCGATCGTGCTCCCCAGGAACTGCAACTGCGCCTTCTGCGAAAGTCCCCCGAAATACCCCAACTGCTGCTCCGCGGTCTCCAGCCCGATCACGGGCTTGCCCGCAGCCTTCGCCGCCGCGGTGATCACCTGCTCGGGCCCGTTCGCCGCATCATAGCCAAGCTTCGACAGCGGCGCGATCGACAGGTTGGTCGCGGCCAGCCACGGCTTGAACCGATCGAACGCATTCGCCGGCAGCCCCAGATCGGTCACCGCCTTCGCATACGCCGCACGCTTGTCCGCGGGCAGCTGCTCGGTCAGCGTCGGGCCGTCCTTCGACACGCCGGTCGCCATCACCAGCGACTGCATCTTCGCCGGATCGGGCATCACCAGCTCCAGCACCACCTGGTTCGAGCGATCGAACGCGGTCTTCACCGCTTCGTCGAACCACGTCATGCCGGGCTTCAGCACATGGATCGTCCCGAACAGGTAGATCGTCGTGTCCTTGTCCTTCACCACCCACAAGGCCGGATCGGCATCGTTCGCAGCTTGCACAGGCTTCGGCGCGACCTGCGCACAGGCGGGCAGGGCGAACGCCATCGCGATGGCGGACAGCGCGGATCGGAACGAAACGATCTTCGAAAACAGCTTCAAGGGGAGGGAATCCTTATCGTTGGTGCAGCCCATGTAGGACGCCGCACCTTAACGCACCACTTGCCTCCCGCACCCCCATCCGCCAAAGCCCGCGCGTGACCCAGCCCGTGACAAAGCCTCTTAGCTTCCAGCGCATGATCCTCACGCTCCACGATTACTGGAGCGAACACGGATGCCTGATCCTGCAGCCCTATGACATGGAAATGGGCGCGGGTACCTTCCACACCGCCACGACGCTCCGCGCGCTCGGCCCGAAACCGTGGAACGCCGCATTCGTCCAGCCCTGCCGCCGCCCGACCGACGGCCGCTATGGCGAGAACCCCAACCGGCTGCAGCATTACTACCAGTATCAGGTCATCCTGAAGCCATCCCCCGCCAACCTCCAGGAACTCTACCTCGGCAGCCTGGCCGCGATCGGCATCGACATGCTGAAGCACGACATCCGCTTCGTCGAGGACGACTGGGAAAGCCCGACGCTCGGCGCCTGGGGTCTCGGCTGGGAGGTCTGGTGCGACGGCATGGAGGTGACGCAGTTCACCTATTTCCAGCAGATGGGCGGCTTCGACATGAAGCCCGTCGCTGGCGAACTCACCTACGGGTTGGAGCGCCTGGCAATGTACATCCAGGACAAGGACTCGGTCTACGACCTCGCGTTCAACGACGCCGGCGTGACCTACGGCGACGTGTTCCTGGAGAACGAGCAGGAGATGTCGAAGTGGAACTTCGAGATCGCCGACACGGACTCGCTCTTCGACCAGTTCCGCAAGCACGTAGCGGAATGCGAGAACAGCCTCTCCGCCAAGCTCCCGATCCCAGCTTACGAGCAGGCGATCAAAGCCAGCCACATCTTCAACCTGTTGCAAGCACGAGGCGTAATCTCGGTAGCCGAACGCCAAGCTTACATGGGCCGCGTCCGAGACCTAGCCAAAGGCGCCTGCGCCGCTTGGATGGACAAGCACGGATGGGCAGCATGAGCCTCCATCCTTCCTCCCCTCCCGCAAGCGGGAGGGGACCGAGGGGTGGGCACGCGCTCACCACCATCGATACGCTAGCCATGACGCTCTCCATCCCCGCGCCACGTTCCACGCAAATGCTGCGCATGGACGGGCCGGGCGCCCACCCCTCGATCCCCTCCCGCTTGCGGGAGGGGAGGTGAAGACATGACCGACTTCCTCCTCGAACTCCGCTCCGAAGAAATCCCCGCCCGGATGCAGTCCAAGGCGCGTGACGATCTCGCCAAGCTGTTCACCGCCGAGCTCGCCAAGGCCGGCATCGCCACCAGCGCCATCCTCACCTACGCGGCTCCGCGCCGCCTGACGCTGATCGCGCGCGACCTGCCGCTCGAGACCGCTGCCGTCTCCGAGGAGACCAAGGGCCCCAAGACCTCGGCGCCCCCCCAGGCGCTCGAAGGCTTCCTCCGCAAAACCGGCCTCACCCGCGAGCAACTTTTAGACCGCAACGGCACGCTGTTCGCGGTCACCGAGAAGCCCGGCCGCGCCACCGCCGCCGTGCTCGCCGAGGCGATCCCTGCGATCGTCCGCGCGTTCCCGTGGCCGAAGTCAATGCGCTGGGGCGACGCCTCCGCCAGCACCGAATCGCTCCGCTGGGTCCGCCCGCTGCAAGGCATCGTCGCGTTGCTCGGCGGAGAGATCGTGCCGTTCGAGATCGCCGGCATCGCCAGCGGCGCCGCCACACTCGGCCACCGCTTCCACCACCCGTACCAGATCACGATCGGCGGCGCGCACGACTATGTCGAGAAACTGCGCGCCTGCCATGTCATCGTCGACCACGATGAACGCGCCACGCTGATCCGCGACCACGCGCGCGAAGCCGCGATGCAGGCTGGCCTTGAACTGATTGAGGACGAGGGACTCGTCGCGGAGAATGCAGGCCTGACGGAATGGCCGATTCCGCTGCTCGGCCAGTTCGACCCCGCGTTTCTCGACGTCCCGCCCGAGGTGATCCAGCTCACCGCGCGCGTGAACCAGAAATATTTCGTCTGCCGCGACCCGCAAGGAAAACTGGCGAACGCGTTCGTCTGTACCGCTAACATCGCCGCGCACGACGGCGGCGCGAAGATCGTCGAGGGCAACCGCAAGGTCCTCGCCGCGCGGTTGTCGGACGCGAAGTTCTTCTACGACACCGACTTGAAGGTCCCGCTCGAAGAGCAGGCCGAGAAGCTGTCGAAGATCGTCTTCCACGAGAAACTCGGCACCGTAGCCGACAAGGTCGACCGCGTCGCCAAGCTCGCCCGCTGGCTGGTAGAAGAGGGCATAATCCTCCCCGGAACGGGGAGGGGGACCAGCGAAGCTGGTGGAGGGGGCGCGCCACGAAGCGGAGCGTCCGCGGAGAACCCCCTCCACCCTCAGCCTGCGGCTGACGGTCCCCCTCCCCTTGCAGGGGAGGAATTGGCAGACCTCGCCGACCGCGCAGCCCGCCTCGCAAAGGCAGACCTCGTCACCGGCATGGTCGGCGAGTTCCCCGAGCTGCAAGGCCTGATGGGCGGCTACTACGCCGCGGCACAGGGCGAGCACCCATCCGTCGCCACCGCCATCCGCGACCACTACAAGCCGGTCGGCCAAGGCGACGACGTCCCCACCGACCCGGTAACGGTGGCCGTAAGCTTGGCGGACAAGCTGGATAGTCTGTTTTCGTTTTTCGCGGTTGGCGAAAAGCCGACCGGCTCGAAAGATCCATTTGCTCTGCGTCGTGCTGTGCTCGGCGTGATCGCGCTCGTCATCGAAAACGATCTGCGCCTGTCGCTTAATTCGGCGTTCGCTGTCGGCAACAGCTTGGTGGGTAGAACGCTCGCAGGTATGAGTATCTCAACCTATCCGTTGGCTCTGCGGTCGTTCGAAGATAAATATTTTGAGGCGCTAGATGCAGGTCAGCCCTTTGAACGCAGGCCTGATTTGATGTATTTTTCGTCCTATCACGATGTGCAATTTGCTCCGGCCATTTCCGCAGTTATCGACCAGTTTCGGTCTGCATTGGCATCGCCCAAAGTGGAAGCATCTGGTCTTCTCGACTTCTTCGCCGACCGCCTAAAAGTCCAGCAACGCGAAGCCGGCGTTCGGCACGACCTGATCGACGCGGTGTTCGCGCTCGGTGGCGAGGATGATCTCGTCCGCCTGCTCGCGCGCGTCCACGCGCTCCAGGCGTTCGTGACCACCGAGGACGGCGCGAACCTGCTCGCCGGCTACAAGCGCGCCGCCAATATCCTGAAGAAGGAAGCGCCGAAGGACGACGCCGCCTCTTCTGCTCCCATCCCTGAAAGGGAGGGGCCGGGGGTGGGTAGCCCTCGTGGGAACGCCGCGCTCGCCTCGGACCGACCCACCCCCAACCCCTCCCTTCCAGGGAGGGGCGAAGAAACGCTGTCCTACACCCCGGAACCCGCAGAGACTGCGCTGATGACCGCGCTCGACTCCGCCGAACCCCGCGCCACCGCCGCGATCGCGCGCGAAGACTTCGCCGCCGCGATGGCTGCCCTTGCAAGCCTCCGCGCGCCGATCGACGCGTTCTTTGATAGCGTTATCGTCAACGACTCCGATCCCGCCAAGCGCTCCGCCCGTCTCGCACTACTTGAGCGAGTCCGCGCCGCAGTGCACAACGTCGCAGATTTTTCGAAGATCGAGGGCTGACTGGGGTGGAAGTGCAGACGGCTCCCAGCGTCTGCACTTTCTATACTTCACTTTTGCCCCGCCCATAAAAACAAGCACTTAGAGGACCCGCGATGACCAAATATGTGTACCGCTTCGGCGGCGGTGTTTCGGATGGCGGCAAGGGCGACAAGAACCTGCTCGGCGGCAAGGGCGCGAACCTCGCCGAGATGGCGTCGATCGGCCTGCCGGTCCCGCCGGGCTTCACGATCTCGACCGATTTCTGCGCGGTCTATTACGACGAGGGCGGCCAGTTCCCGCAAGGCCTGCGCGACGAGGTCGCCACCGGCCTCGCGCACATCGAGGGCGTCACCGGCAAGAAGTTCGGCGACCCCGCCGACCCGCTGCTCGTCTCCGTCCGGAGCGGTGCCCGCGCCTCGATGCCGGGAATGATGGACACCGTCCTCAACCTCGGCCTCAACGACCAGACCGTCGAAGGTCTCGCCGCCAAGTCCGAGGACGCGCGCTTCGCGTGGGACAGCTATCGTCGCTTCATCCAGATGTACGCCGACGTCGTCCTCGAACTCGATCACGGCGCGTTCGAGGAAGCGCTGGAGATCGCCAAGGAAGACCAGGGCTTTACGCTCGACACCGAACTCTCGGCCGACGACCTGCGCAAACTCGTCGTGGAGTATAAGGGCCTCGTCGAGAAGCTCTGGGGCAAGCCCTTCCCGCAGGACGTCCACGACCAGCTCTGGGGCGCGGTCGGCGCGGTGTTCGGTTCCTGGCAGTCGGAGCGTGCGAAAGTCTATCGCCGCCTCAACGACATTCCCGGCGGCTGGGGCACCGCGGTCAACATCCAGGCGATGGTGTTCGGCAACATGGGCGACACCTCGGCGACCGGCGTCGCGTTCACGCGCGACCCGTCGAAGGGCGACCGCGCCTATTACGGCGAATTCCTGATCAATGCGCAGGGCGAGGACGTCGTCGCCGGCATCCGCACCCCGCAATACCTTACCAAGACCGCGCGCGAAGACGCCGGCGCCAAGCCCGCCTCGATGGAAGAGGCGATGCCCGAGGTCTACACCCAACTCGCCGACGTGTTCGACACGCTCGAAAACCACTACCGCGACATGCAGGACATCGAGTTCACGGTCGAAAAGACCAAGCTCTGGATGCTCCAGACGCGCGCCGGCAAGCGCACCGCCAAGGCCGCGCTGAAGATCGCCGTCGACATGGCCAACGAAGGCCTCATCACCCGCGAGGAAGCGATCCTGCGCATCGAGCCGATGGCGCTCGACCAGCTGCTCCACCCGACGCTCGATCCCAAGGCGCATCGCGACGTCCTGACCAAGGGCCTCCCCGCATCGCCGGGTGCAGCCTCGGGCGCGGTCGTGTTCGACGCCGATGCCGCCGAGAAGAAAGCCGCCGATGGCGTCGCCGTGATCCTGGTTCGCACCGAGACCTCGCCCGACGACATCCACGGCATGCACGCCGCCAAGGGCATCCTGACCGCACGCGGCGGGATGACGAGCCACGCGGCTGTGGTGGCGCGCGGCATGGGACGCCCCTGCGTTTCGGGCGCCGGCACGCTCTCCATCGACGCCAAGGCGAAGATCATGCGCTGCGGCGGTCGCGAGGTGAAGGAGGGCGACCTGCTCACCATCGACGGCACCACCGGCGAAGTGATGATCGGCGCGGTCGCGACCGTGCAGCCGGAGCTGTCGGGCGATTTCGCCACGCTGATGGTGTGGGCCGACGAGGTCCGCCGCCTCAAGGTCCGCGCCAACGCCGAGACCCCCGAGGATTGCCGCGTCGCGCGCGAGTTCGGCGCCGAGGGTGTCGGCCTATGCCGCACCGAGCACATGTTCTTCGAGAGCAGCCGCATCACCAACGTCCGCCAGATGATCCTGGCGAGCGACGAGAAGGGCCGCCGCGTCGCTTTGGAGAAGCTGCTCCCCGAACAGCGTAAGGATTTCACCGAGATCCTCGAGGTGATGGCCGGCCTGCCGGTGACGATCCGCCTGCTCGATCCGCCGCTCCACGAATTCCTTCCCCACGAGGAGTCCGAGTTCGCCGAAGTCGCGACCGCGGCGGGCGTCGACGTCGACACGCTCAAGCGCCGCGCGGCGGAACTGCACGAGTTCAACCCGATGCTCGGCCATCGCGGCTGCCGTCTCGGCGTGACCTATCCCGAGATCTACGAGATGCAGGCCCGCGCGATCTTCGAGGCGGCGGTCGATGTCGCCGAGAAGTCCGGCGCGGCCCCGATCCCCGAAGTCATGATCCCGCTCGTCGCCACCCGCCGCGAGCTGGAACTGATGAAGGCCGTCGTCGACAAGGCCGCCCAGGCCGTGTTCGCCGAAAAGGGCCGCACGATCGAATATCTCGTCGGCACGATGATCGAACTCCCCCGCGCAGCACTCCGCGCCGGCGAGATCGCGGAAGTCGGCGAGTTCTTCTCGTTCGGCACCAACGACCTGACGCAGACCACCCTGGGTGTCAGCCGAGACGACGCCTCGCGCTTCCTCGGCGCCTATGTCGAGCAGGGCATCTACGCCAAGGACCCGTTCGTCAGCATCGACGTCGAAGGCGTCGGCGAACTGATCGAGATCGCCGCCGAACGTGGTCGCAAAACGCGCGCCGGCATCAAGCTCGGCATCTGCGGCGAACACGGCGGCGACCCCGCCAGCATCGCATTCTGCGAAAAGGTCGGCCTCGATTACGTCTCGGCGAGCCCCTACCGCGTCCCGATTGCTCGCCTAGCAGCGGCACAAGCGGCGCTGTCGAAGAAGTAAGCGCTACCCTCAATCAAGGCACCACCCCGGCGAAGGCCGGGGCCCAATTGGAACGTCCAGAGTAACGAAGGACCACCCCCGGTTACTCAACGCTCCCAATTGGGCCCCGGCCTCCGCCGGGGTGGTCGCTCGTTGGGTGAGTTATCGGAAACCAAGAATATTTCCCCGCGAAGGCGGGGACCCAGACTGGGCTCCCGCCTTCGCGGGAGAACAAGGGTCAGGGGCTAACCTACCCCCAAACCTCACCGACGCTGGTCGAAATCGAACCACCCACGCTTGGTCCCATCGGCGTTATACGCCGGCCGGGCATAAGCGGGCCGCGCCGCCGAAGCCGCACTCGGGTGCGCAACGGGAGCCGCTACCGAGCGATCATCGACCACGCGCCGCTCGACCACCGGCGCCGCAACCCGCGCCGCCTCGGCCGCCTTCACCAACCGAGCATTCTCCCGCTCGGCCTCGACAGCCCGCTTCTCCGCCGCCGCAGCGCGAACATCCCCATCCTTCTTCACCGAAGCATGTGCATCCCGCTCGGCCAGATACCGCGCCTTCCACTTCTTGCCCCCCGGATGACTCGCCAGTCCGAACAGCCAGCCGGCGACGAAAACCAGCGCAAGCGCCGCGAACTGCGTAGGTGTGGAAAACAACGGCATCGTAAAACCCTCCTGTTACGGGAGCTCAACGATCAGGCCGCCGAGCGGTTGCCTCAGGTCTTCAACAGCGCATCGGAGATCGAACACGCCGCCGGCCCGAGGATGACGACGAACAGCACCGGCAGGATGAACAGGATCAGCGGAATGGTCATGATCGCCGGCAACCGCGCCGCCTTCTCCTCCGCGCGCATCATCCGCTCGTTGCGGAATTCGCCCGACAGCACGCGCAGCGCAGACGCCAGCGGCGTGCCGTATTTCTCGGTCTGGATCATCGTCGTGACGACGCCCTTCACCGCATCCAGCTTCACCCGCTGCGCCAAATTCTCGAACGCCATCCGCCGATCGGTCAGGAACCCGAGCTCGATCGCGGTCAGCGTGAACTCCTCGCCAAGCTCCGGATATGCCCGCCCCAGTTCGCGCGCGACGCGGTGGAATGCGGCATCGACGGTCAGCCCCGCCTCCGCGCAGATGACCAGCAGATCGAGCGCGTCGGGAAGCCCCTTGCGGATCGCGTCCGAACGCTTCTTGATCTTGTTATCGAGATACAGATCCGGCGCTTTGTAGCTCAGGATGAACGTCATCGCGACGAGCCCGTATTTCTTCAGCGGCCCCCAGGTCGCAAAACCATCGGTGCCGTACACCCAGTACAGCATCGCCCCGCCCAGCACGATCGGCAGCACGAGCCGGCCGAAGATCACTGCCGGCGCCCATTCCTTCGATCGGATTCCTGCCTGCATCAGTTTCTGCTGGACCGCCTTGACCTGGCTGTCCTGCAGCATCTTCATCGACGACAGCACGCCGCGCATCCTGTCGGCGGTATCGTTGCGCTGGACCAGCTTGGCACGGCGCTTGGTCGACGCGGTGATGCCCGCCTTCAGCTGTTCGCGGCGGTCGTTGAGCGCCTTGACGCGCTTGGTCATCGGGTCGTGCACCGTCGTTACCGCGTAGATCGCGACCATCACCGCGAAGGCGGCGACCCCCGACAGGATCGTCGCGACCCAGAGTACGTCGATCCCCAGCAGGGTTGGTCCGGCAGTCGTGCCCATCATGCGCCCCTAAATCTCGAAGCTGATCATCTTGGACATGATGAAGGCGCCGATCGCCATCCACACGATGCCGCCCATGCCGATCGCCATCAGCCGCTCGTCGATGAAGAAATTCTGCATATACTTGCCGTTGATCACCCAGATCATTCCGAACACGATGAAGGGTAGCGCGCCGATGATGTACGCGGATGCCTTCGATTCCGACGACATCGCCTTGATCTTCAGCTTCATCTGGCCGCGCATGCGCAGCACGTTGGACAGGTTTGCCAGTGTCTCGGCCAGATTGCCGCCGGTCTCGCGCTGGATCGCGATGGTGATCACGAAGAACTGGAACTCCGGGGTGCCGAGCCGATCGGCGGTTTCCTGAAGCGCCGCATCCATCGTTCGGCCAATCTTCATCTTGTCGCTGACCGAGCGAAACTCTTCGCCGACCGGGCCATCCACTTCCTGGCCGACCACACCGATCGTCTCGCTGATCGGCAGTCCCGAGCGGAGTCCACGCACCAGCAGGTCGATCGCATCGGGAAACTTCGTCGTGAACTTGCCGACCCGCCGTGCGATCGTCTTGCTCACGATGAATTGCGGCAAGCCGACCCCGATGAACAGGCCGACGAACAACGCCAGCAGGATCGGCAGCCCCTTGAGGATCATCAGCAGCGCAATGACCAGCGCAATGATCGCGGTCGCCATGCCATATTGACCGACGGTCCAGGTCTTGCCGGTCATCGCCAGACGCTTGGCGAGTTGAACGGGGTTGGGCAGGATGCGCGTGAACGCAACGTCCATCTTCGTGTTGCGAGCGGTCGCGATGCGCCGCGCCTGCGCTTCGGCCACGACCAGCGCATCGCCGTGGCGTTCCCGCAGCGACGCGATCCGTCGGGACTGCGCGCGGCTGGCCGACGGTCCCGCGAACGCGAACGCCACCATGCCGAGGACCACGACGGCACCGATCATCACCAACAGGAACGGCAACATTTCCATCGCGACCTAACGCCTCCGTCTTGTCGATATGCGGACTGGACGCGAGATCGTCACTTGGTCTTCGCCGTGCGCTTGGGAAGCAGGCCCTTGAGCTCGCCGAACTTGCCCATCAGCGACTTGCCCTTCGCTTTCACGCCATCGGTCGCGGCATCCGGAACGGCGGTAGCCAGAGCGGTCGCCAACGCCAGAATCGGCGCGATCGTCTTGGAGGTCTTGCCTGCCTCGACGATCGGTTTCCCCAGCTTGGCCGCCTGGGCCGCAAGCTTCTGGTCGAACGGCACCAGATAATCGATCTTGCGCTCGATCGAGCCTTCGAAATCCTTGCGGCTGATTTCCAGCTGGCCGCCGGCGTGCACCCGGTTGGCGAGCACGAAGATCTGCGTCTGCGGCGCGTTCGTCTTCATCCACGAGAGGATGCGGATCGTGTCGCGTGCCGACGCGAGCGTCAGTTCGGTAACGATGACGCCGAGCTGAACCTCGCTGATCAGATGCGGATGCTGGATGAGCATCGCACGCGGCAGGTCGACGACGGTACATTCGAACGCCGACCGCATCTCCTCCTGCAACTGGTAGAAGGCGGAGCCGTCGGTGATCAGCGGCGTGTTGATCGGCGCCTCGGCACTGAGCACCGACAGCTTGTCCGACGCCTTGACCATGGCGCGCTCGATGAACAGTCCGTCGATCCGGCTCGGATTGTCGATCGCGTCGGTCAGGCCACGACCCGGCTCGAGATCGAGACCGAGCGCGCCGGTTCCGAAATGCACGTCGAGATCCAGCAGGGCGGTGGCGCGGTCTTCCTTGTCCGCGAGTAGCCAGGCGACCGAGGTCGCGATCGTCGATGCGCCGACCCCGCCCCGCGTACCGATCACGGCAATCGCGCAGTGCGGGCGATCAGGCGATAGCTCGACGTGCTTCGGCGCGTTCAATAGCGTTTGCGCGTGACCGAACGCCTCGCGCAGCATGTCGGGATGCAGGGGCTTCAGCAGATAGTCCTGGATTCCGCTGGCAACGAGATCGCGGTACAGGCGGACGTCGTTCACCTGCCCGGCGGCGATCACGACGGTACCCGGCTCGCACACTTCGGCGAGGGCGCTGATGTCATTGATCGGATCACCCGATTCGGCGAGATCGACGAACAGGATCTGCGGCGAGGCGGATACCGACAGTGACTGGATCGCGTTGCGCAGGCCACCCTTGTGGATCTTCTCGACGGCCCAGCCGAGTTCGCTGGCGATCGGGCGCAGCGCCTCGGCCGTGATTTCGTCGCACACATAGGCCGTGAAGGGCTCGCGGTGCGCGATGCCGCCCGGTTTCCAGGGTGCGTTCATCACTTGCCTCCCGTGCTGGCGGCGGTGAGACCGGCGGCGCCGGTGGGCGTCTTTTTGCGATAGGTATCGATCGCCTTGTACGACAGCGCGGCGTCGGTGGTCTCGGTGCCCGGCGCACCCCGCACGAGGTCGGCGGGATTGGCGATCATCGCCGCGAGGTTGCGATTGATCGCGCAGCCATAGTTGGACGAGGTGTTCGATTCGAACTCATTGGTGGAATCGCGCGACCAGTCGGGGCAACGCGGTACGGTCGCGCGCATGCGGCTGACCACCACGCGGATCGAGCCCGGCGTCACGGGAGCGGGCGTCACGGCCGGATCGGCGCTGAGCAACAGGCCATAGCGTGAAATAACCGCCGATACGGCGTCACGCGCGCGAAACCCTTCCGCAGCGGGATCGTCGATCGTCACGCGGTCGCCATAACCGAGCCGCATCGTCTCGACCCAACCTGCCAGACGGTCCGTTTCGCCCGCGGCGAGCGCGCCGCCGGCAAGGCTCAAGTCCAGCGCATAGTCGGTACGGCTGACGACCGGTTGGTGAACCGATTCGAGGCCGCGATTCTCGGTGCCCGCGCAGCCGCTGAGCAGCAATGCGGCGACAAGAGGCGCTAGGATCGATTTGGTGATCATCGGATATCCTTGGTGCGTTGCGTGGAAGCGCGGCTCAATTCGAGAAGCCGGGAGCGGGCACGACGCCCTTCTTGGACCTGGTGCTGGTCTGGGTGTCTGTAGCGGGCATCGCGTCGTCCTGGGCGCGACGACCTTCGCCGCGTGGCACCGGCAGTATCGGGGCGACCGCGCCGATCGATGGCGAAGCGTAGGTCGATGGCGCGACCGTCGGTACCGGTCGCTTGCCGCCGCCGCCCGTGCTCAGCGTACCCAGCAAAACCCTGTCGAGATCGCTTGGTGCCCGCGCACCATCTGTCGGCAGCGCGATGTCGCTGGCGTTGTTGACCGGCTTCACCAGATACGGGGTGATGACGATCACCAGCTCGGTCTCGTTGCGCTGGAACGCGTTGGACCGGAACAGCGCGCCGATGATCGGCAGGTTCGATAGCCCCGGTGTCTTGTCATACGAATTATTGTGGGTGTTGGAGAGCAACCCGCTGATCATCATGCTCTGACCCGAACCAAGCTCGACGGTCGTCTCGGTGCGGCGGGTCGTGAGGCCTGGAACCCGCGTCCCGCTAACGCTCACCGCGTTCGAATAATCGAGCTGCGACACTTCCGGGCGCACCCGCAGAGAAATCCGTCCATCCGACAATACCGTGGGCGTGTAAGCGAGGCTGACCCCGTATTGCTTATATTCAACCGAGATCGTGCCCAACGCCTGTGCCAAAGGAATTGGGATTTCGCCACCTGCGAGGAAGGTCCCCGTCTCGCCCGATAATGCCGTGAGATTGGGATTGGCGAGCGTCGTCACTTGCCCGAGCGTTTCGCCCAGATCGATTGCGCCAAGCAGGTCCATGCCCAACAGCCTGCCCGCCAGCCCTATTGTCGAGCCGATCGCGGCCTTGGCCGGAAACCCATACAACGTATCACCGGGGCGCGCGCCGTTAGCATCGACGGCTGCGCCCGGCAGGTTGGGAACGCCCGGAACGGTCGTGATTGTGCCTTGGCGACCCTGCGCGATGTTGAACAGGAAATTACCCGAGCCCCGACTCGTCAGGTTAACGCCGATATTCTTGACGAAGCTCCGGGTGACTTCGGCGATCCGCACCTGCAGATTGACCTGCAGCGGCGTCGCCGTCTTGAGGCGTGACAGCACCTTGGTCGAGTCCCCGACGAACGCCTGGACCAGGCGTTCCGCTTCGGCCGCATCCTCGGGCGCGAGTACGGTTCCGGTCAGCAGGATCAGCCCGTTCATCGGCGTCGCGACGACCTGCGCTTCGGGCATCGCCAGCCCGAGCATCTGCTGCACCGAGTCGAGATTGTTGCCGACCCGGATCGTCGCTGCATAGACCACGCCGCCGCCCTTGGTCGTCGCCGAGATGGTCGTTTCACCGGTTTTCTTGCCGAACACGTAAAGCTGCGTCGGCGAGCGAACCTGGACGTCCGCGATCGTATCGTCGGCGACGAACAGGTCGGTCATCGGCCGCGCCAGTGTCACCATGCGGCCGCGGCCGGTGTTGATCTGGACGATGGGGGATCCCGATGGAGCGGTCGTCGGCCGGGCGTGCTGTGCCAGCACCGGGACGGCGGCCGCGGCGGCCGCGGCCAACGCCATCGCCAGTGGCCAGCCGAGGCGCGTCCTTGGAGGCGTGGGTGCAATACGCATCTTAATTCTTCCCCCCGACCGGAACGACGGTCATTGCGTTGCCGCGTGCGACCCGCACGACTGGGCCTTGCACCGCGACCGCGCCGCTCGGCCCACCCGGTCCGATTGGCATGCCCTGCATCGCCTGACCGGAATTGGCCTCGACTGGTTTGCCGGGTACGCTGCTGCGCTGGTAGCGCGAGACGTCGGCGCCCGTTTGATAGCTCGAAGCCCCCCCCTGGGGTTGGCTCGCAAGCCGCCCCATCATTGCCTTTTCGGCCTTCGGATCATTGCCTTCGGGCACCTTCACCGCTCCCGATGCGATCGCCTCTTCGAGTTCGGCGGAATTGTCCGCGATCGAGCGCAATGACAGCGACAGCGTGCCGAGCGTCTGCGCGACCGCGACCTGCTCGGCCATCTTCGGCGTCGCTTCGATCGTGACATTCGAGAAGGTCTGGACCTTGGTCTTGCCGTCCTCGCCGACCAGATTGTCGGTACGCTGGTCGGTCGCGAGCACGCGGATGTTGCGCATGATCGTTTCGGACACTTTCAGCGGCTGACCCTCGCCGCCACCTGTGACGGTCTGCGTCAGGACGAGATCGATTCGATCGCCGGGAAACACGAACCCCGCGACCGCCGCCTGTGCCGAGACGGGGACGGTGACCGCCCGCATGCCGGGGCCGAGGGCGGCGGCGAGGAAGCCGCGGTCGCCAGGCTTCACCAGGGCTCCCTGCGTTACCGGCTGCCCTGCAGTGATGATGCTGCGCACCACCGTGCCCTGCAGCGACTGGAGGTTGGTCTTGTCGCGAAGATAATAGGCGTTGCCGACCAGTTCCTTGGGCCAGGGCTGAAACTTCAGCGCGGTCGCATCGAGGATCGTGCCGACCGGCAGCGAGCGGGTCGCGACCAGTACTTCGGGGCCGTCGATGACCGGCGCGGCCATCACGACGGCGCCGGCTTGCGGCGCAGAGCTGCCGGCAATCAGCGTTCTCGCAAAGAATGCCGTGATGCCCGCGACGATCAGCGCGCCAACCAGCAATATGATCTTACGACTGTCCATGACTAGTTCGTGCCTTTCAGGCGCCGGTATTTTGCTTCGGCGTTAATCATGACTGAAACTGATTAAGGAGTGGTTCGCGCAGCGCGAGCAGCCCGGCGAACGCTATCGCCACGCCGTAGGGGACCTCGATCTGCCCCGAAGTATTCTTGATGCTGCGCTCGATCATCATGACGACCGTCACCACGCCGCCGGCGATCGACATCACCATCAGCATCGACAGGAATGCGGGGAACGGCAGCCACAGCGCGAGCGCGACGATCAGCTTGACGTCGCCGCCGCCCATCATCCCGAAATGGAACGCGACGAGGAAAACCGCGAACACCGCGAGCGCCGCGCCGATCTGCAACGCCATGTCCGGCCAGATGTCGAGCCCGCTGGCATACCACCAGAGCGGTGCCAGCAGCGCGACCGTGGCCGTCTTCCAGTTGGCGATCTCACGCGTGCGCGCATCCTGGATGCCCGCGGAGACCAACAGGCCGCCGAGCACGAGAATCAAAATTGGTTGAGCAATGTTCCACCCCATCGGCTAAGCCCTAACGGAGATGGCTTTCGAAAAAGTAACCGTCCCGAATGTGCCGGCATTCGGCCCCGTCCGCCGCGCGATCCCCGTCGATGCGCAGGTCGGTTATTGGGCTGCACCTGACGGTTGGAAACTGCGCCGTTTCGACTGGCCCGCGGTGAACCCGCGCGGCCGATTGCTGTTCCAGACCGGCCGCGGCGATATCTTCGAAAAGTATCTCGAGACGTTCGCGCACCTCCATGCACAGGGGTGGTCGGTCACCGCGTTCGACTGGCGCGGGCAGGGGGGATCGGGACGGTTGTCGCCGAACCCGCATGTCGGCCATGTCGGCGACTACGGTATCTACGACGCGGATCTCGCCGCGTTCTGGGCGGGATGGCGTGCGGAGGGCACCGGACCGTACGTCGTGCTCGGGCATTCGATGGGTGGCATGATGGTCATGCGTGCGCTCGCAGCGCGCTCGATCGATCCCGACGTGGCGATCCTCGTCGCACCGATGATCGGGCTGAAGTCGCCGATCGGTGCGAGCATCGCCGCCTGCATCGCACGCTGGATCGCGGCGCGCGGGGATCCGATGCGCGCGGCATGGCGCGGCAACGAACGGCCCGGTGCGGTTACGTCACGCCGGTCACTGCTGACGCATGACGATGACCGGTATGCCGACGAACGCTGGTGGCAGGACCGGCATCCCGAACTGGTGCTCGGACCGCCGAGCTGGACCTGGCTTGCGCACGGTTTTGCCGGTGCGGCCGCGCTCTCATCGGATCCGCGAATCGAGACGATCGAGACGCCGGTGCTGATGCTGCTGGCCGACGCCGACAAGCTGGTCGATCCGCGCGCGGCGTTGCGGCTCGGCGCGCGTCTGCCCGATGCGCAGATCGTCCGGTTCGGTCCCGAGTCGGCGCATGAGATTTTGCGCGAGGCGGACGGTGTGCGTGATCGTGCGCTGGCCGCGATCGATTCGTTCCTGGCGGCCGTCGTGCCCGCACGTCGGTGACGCCGGTCTACGACATCGTGATCGTCGGCGCGGGGATGGCCGGTGCTAGCCTCGCCGCTGCGATCGGATCGCGCGCCAGTGTGCTCGTACTCGAAGCCGAGGATTCACCCGGCTATCACGCTACCGGACGCTCGGCGGCATTCTGGTCGGAAACCTATGGCGGCCCCGATATCCAGCCGCTTACTACCGCCTCCGGTCCCTTCCTCGAGGCTGGCGGACACCTGGCGCCGCTCGGTTCGCTCCACATCGGTCGTGCTGGCGACGAAGCCGCGATGGACGCGTTCCTCGCGGAGTTCGCAAACAGCGACGTCGTCCTCGAACGAGTCGATCCGGCGGCATTCGTGCCCGGCCTTCGCCCCGAATGGATGCTCGGCATACAGGAAGCGAGCTGCGCCTATATCGACGTCGCCGCGCTCCACGCCGAACGCATCGCCACCGCACGTCGCGCGGGTGCGGACTTCGTGACCGATGCCGCGTTCGTCGCCGCGCGGCGTACCACTGGTGTCTGGACCATCGATACGAAGGCCGGGATTTTCCAGGCGCGCACGCTCGTCAACGCCGCCGGCGCCTGGGCCGACGACGTCGCGGCGCGCGCGGGCGTCCGTCCGCTCGGCTTGACCGCCTATCGCCGCACGATGGTGCAGCTCCGGACCGATCCCGGCGCGCCCGAGGGCCTGCCGCATATCGCCGACATCGCGGGACGCTTCTATTTCAAGCCCGAGCCCGGCGGCCGCCTCTGGCTCAGTCCGCACGATGAGACGCCGACCGCTCCGTGCGACGCCGCGCCTGAGGAAATCGACATCGCGATCGCGGTCGACCGGTTCGAGCATGTCGTCGACTGGCGCGTCGCCGCGGTCGAGCGAAGTTGGGCGGGCCTGCGCACGTTCGCGCCCGACCGCCTGCCGATCTACGGCTTCGACCGCGACGTTCCCGGCTTCGTCTGGTGCGCGGGGCAAGGCGGTTTCGGTATCCAGACCGCTCCCGCCGCCGGATTGCTGGTCGCCAGCCTCGTGCTGGATACGCCCCCCGATCCGGCGGTCGCAGCGATCGATCCGACCCGGTATTCCCCCAACCGATTCACCCGCGGCTTCTGATCGGCCAAAACTCGGTCCAACCGTTCGAGTCGCGGCAATATCGACAGAGAAGAGCACTCTTTCAGGACCTGCGGATGGCCATCGGCCGTGCCGATCCTGCACAATTCGTACACCAGAATGCAGCATATATCGGGACTTCATACCCGAGAACCTGACAGCTCTTGCTTTTCCAAAAGCAACAGGAATGATTTAGTCCGTGAAACTAAAGCAATGTTAATTTATTTTCCTGGTTAAGCAGTCATCCACCATCCGTAGGCGGCGCAAGTTCATCGGTTTCACGCGAAACCTGGGCGGACCGGGTCGTCGGCATCGCGTCGTTGTTGAGAGTGTAAAGATCATGGACGAACTCTTCGTGGGAAGTGCTGTTTCGACGATAAGCGCGCGTGGCGAACTGGTTCTTCCCGAACATTTCTGCATTACGATACAAGCACGGCAGGCGCGCGAAGACCTGTTCATCGGCCTTCACGCCGAGGATCCGTGCCTGTTGGTCTACGATCGCCGCGGCGTCGCCGAGCAGCATGGCGCCCTGGCGGAACCGAGCAGCGACCGGACGTGGGAAAGCGGAACGCGCGATACGCTGCTCCGGCGCAAGCTCGGGTTCGTTGCGCCCGCGCAGATGGACGGCAAGGGTCGGCTCCGTATCGCCTCGTGGATGCGATCGCGGCGAGGTGTGCGCCAGCGCGCGCTGCTGGTCGGCATGGGGCGCCATTTCGAAGTCTGGAACCTCGACCAGGTGCTCGAACAGGGGCCGGGCGACCTGATCGTGCTGGCCGCGCTGCATCTAGATTCGCTTAAGTTCGCATCGCCCACGATCAAGGAGGATCATCATGAACCTGCTATGTCACGCCTCGGGGCACGTCGCCGCGCCGCTCGTCCTGGAAAACCAGGGGTTCCTGTTCAGCCGCTGCCAGCGGTGTCGCCACGACCTGATCCGCTCCGCATCGTCGGAAGCCGATAGCTGGACAGGGGTTCCCGAGGGCTTGCGCGT
Source organism: Sphingomonas faeni (assembly GCF_040407495.1). Taxonomy (GTDB): domain Bacteria; phylum Pseudomonadota; class Alphaproteobacteria; order Sphingomonadales; family Sphingomonadaceae; genus Sphingomonas; species Sphingomonas faeni_D. The sequence goes on from NZ_JAPZPP010000005.1 coordinate 97,353, forward strand.
GGCGTGGCGCTCGACCGACGTGTCGGCGTTCGACCAGCCGTCATGGGTGCAGCGATACTGGGAACGCGCGCGTGACCGTAGCCAGCAATCGACCGTCGCAGTCACCGATGCGGCGCAGGTCGCGCTGGCGATCGTCGGCTGGCATGCTACCGACGCCGTCCGCCGCGCAAAGGCAGCGACGCTCGCCGCGTATCGCTCGAGCCGCCAAATTATCCGCCTGCCACGCCCGACGCCGCGCCCGGCAAGGCCGTCGCATGCCGGGATCGTCATCATCAACCTGACGATGAACCGCGACTCGTATGCGCGCGACGCAGGGCATGCCGATACCCAGTTCGGCGACATGATCGGCGCGTAACGCGAGACACGTCCCCGGCGGAGGTCGGGGTCCAGCAGGATACGGCGCTAGGGGAGGGCGATGCGCCGTGGCCTCCACATCCCGCTGGACCCCAACCTGCGCCGGGGACGTACCGAATAGCCTAGCGTCGCCCCGCCGCCACCGCGGCATCGCTCGCCAGCTTGTCGGCGCGTTCGTTCTCCGGGTGCCCGGCATGACCCTTGACCCATTGCCACTCGATCTTGTGCCGTGCCACCGCGGCCAGCAGCGCATGCCACAGCTCGGCGTTCTTCACCGGCTTCTTGTCGGCGGTCTTCCAGCCGTTGCGCTGCCAGCCCTTCACCCATTTGGTGAGGCCATCCATCACGTATTTGCTGTCGGTATACAGCGTCACCGCGCACGGCCGGGTCAGCGCGTTGAGCGCCTCGATCGCCGCGGTCATCTCCATCCGGTTGTTGGTCGTCGGCGTCTCGCCGCCCGACAATTCCTTCTCGTGCGCGCCCATGCGGATCACCGCCCCCCAGCCGCCTGGGCCAGGATTGCCCTTGCACGCGCCGTCGGTGAAGATCTCGACCTTGGTGATGGAAACGGGAGCTTCGTCAGTCATGCGAATAGATCGTCCTTGCGATACGCCTCGAACCGCCGCCAGTACGCCAGCGGATCCTTGCGCGTCACCAGCGCATCCGCCGGCGTGTTGAGCCAATCCCACGCGCGCGTCGCCAGAAAGCGAAGGCACGCGCCCTGCGCCAGCACCGGCAGTGCGGCCCGCTCGGCGGCCGACAGCGGATGCCGATCCATATAGCCCGCGACCAGCGCCCTGCCGACTGCGGCGTCATAATTCCCGCCCTGCGCATCGAACGCCCAGGCGCTGTGCAGGATCGCCAGATCGTACGCACGGATGTCGGTGCACGCGAAGTAGAAGTCGATCAGTCCCGTCACCCGGTCGCCGAGCATTAGCACGTTGTCGGGAAACAGGTCGGCGTGGATCACGCTGCGAGGTAGGTCGACAGGCCACGCCGCGACTACCGCATCAGCTGCCGCATTCACCGTATCGAACAACCCCGGCTCGATCGCATCAAGATCGCGGCCGCATTTCGCCAACAAGGCGCGCCAACCGTCAGGTCCCAGCGTGTTCGGCCGCACGCCGTCGAACCCGGCAAGGCTCCCATGCATCGACCCCATCGCGGCCCCCGCCGCATACGCCTGCGCCTCGGTCGGATGCGACACCGAAACGCCGGTGAGGAACTCGATCAGGCACGCCGGCCGCCTGCACAACTCGTGGATCAGCGCACCGCTGCGATCGGGCAGCGCGCGCGGCACCGGGTTGCCGTCGACCGCGAGATGATCGAGCATCGCCATGAAGAACGGCAGATCGTCCGCCGACACACGCTTTTCGTACAGCGTCAGGATGAACCGCCCGGTCGTCGTATCGACCAGGTAGTTGCTGTTCTCGACCCCCTCGGCGATGCCCTTGGCCGAGACGAGTTCGCCGTGATCGAACTTGGCGAGGAACGCGGTCAGCGCCTCCGCCGATACCTGCGTATAGACCGCCATGCTAGGCGGCCGCCTCCAGTCCGCGCGGCAGCTTGAACGCGATCGTCTCGCGGTTCGTCTCGACCTCGCGCTCGCTCACGGTATAGCGTTCGGAAAGCCGATCCACGAGTTCGCGCACCAGCAATTCAGGTGCGGACGCGCCTGCGGTGATCCCCAACGTGCCGACGCCGGCAAGAAAGTCCCAGTCGAGCTCGCTCGCGCGCTGGATCAGCATCGCCGGCGTCCCCTCGCGCTCGGCGACCTCGACCAGCCGCACCGAATTCGACGAGTTCGGCGCACCGATCACGAGCACCGCATCGACGCTGTGCGCGATCGCCTTCACCGCGGTCTGGCGGTTCGACGTCGCGTAGCAGATGTCCTCGCCACGTGGCGGCAGCATCTGCGGAAATCGGCGCTGCAACGTCGCCACGACCGCGGCGGTGTCGTCGACCGAAAGCGTCGTCTGAGTCAGGAAGGCCAGATTGGCATGATCGATCGGCATGAACACCTCGGCGTCCTCGACCGTCTCTATCAGCGACATCGCACCCGCCGGCACCTGCCCGAACGTGCCGATCACCTCGGGATGCCCGGCATGGCCGATGAACACGATATGCCGCCCCTGCGCCACCAGACGCTCGGCCTGGCGATGGACCTTCGATACCAACGGGCAGGTCGCGTCGAGATATTCGAGGCCGCGGTTCTGCGCATCGAGCGGCACCGACTTGGGGACGCCGTGCGCGGAGAACACGACCGGCGCGCCGTCCGGCACCTCGTCCAGTTCCTCCACGAAGATCGCGCCCTGCGCCTTCAGCGTGTCGACGACGAACTTGTTGTGGACGATTTCGTGGCGAACATAGACCGGCGCCCCGTGTTTCTCGATCGCCAGTTCGACGATCCGGATCGCGCGGTCGACGCCCGCGCAAAAGCCTCGGGGTGCTGCGATCAACAGTTCGAGCGGCGGCTTGTCGATTGGGCTCATGATGGCTTGCCTCTACGCGATTGCTTGCCTGGACGATAGCCGGTTCCTATGGTGCTCGCCGACCAGGGAGCGCGCGTCGTCGCGACGCTCTCAACGCTCGTTCGAGAAGGTACGCGTTCCCGTGAAAGCCCCCATCCTAGCCGTTTCGGCAGTTGCTGTTCTTCTCGGCGGGTGCGCCAGCAAGGGCGAAGTCGACGCGACCGGCGGCATCTCCGCAGTCCGTTCGGTCTGTCCGCCGGTGGCGATTCCGGCGGCGACCGGCGACATCACGCTGTTCGATCCGGTCACGAGCCACGACCAGTCGGCGATCGACGTCGCCGCGCTGATGACCAACGTCCGCTCGACCTGCGCGGATGCGACCGACCAGGTCGTCACCAGCGTCACCTTCGACATCCGCGCCCGGCGGACCCGTACCGAGGGTGCACGCGACGTCACCTTGCCGTATTTCATCACGGTGGTCCGCGGCGGCAATGCCGTTGTCGCAAAGCGCATCGGTCGCGTCGCGCTGCACTTCGATGCGGGACAGCCTCTGGCGTCGGCTTCGGCAACCGCGTCAGCCACAGTGGCACGCTCGGCCGCCACGCTGCCTGACGATGTTCGGGAGAAGCTTACCCGCAGGCGGAAGGCCGGCGATCAGGACGCGGCGGTCGATCCGCTCAGCACACCGGAAGTGAGACAGGCCGTACTGCGCGCCAGCTTCGAGGCGCTGGTCGGGTTCCAGCTCACCAACGACCAACTCAAGTACAACGCGACCCGTTGAACGACACTCCCTCCCCCGGCTGGGGGAGGGAGTACCGTGGGTCGGTGCTGTTTACTTGTCGTCGCGGACCAGTTCGGTCGCGGCGAGGTGTTCCGCCAAGAACCACACCTGCGGCTCGTGCGTGCGAATGATGTTGCTGACCAGAAGGTCGTTGGTGCCATCGTCACCCGATTCATCGGCCGCCTCCGCGCCCTCGTGAGCCTGACGCAGGATAATCTCATGCGCTTCGAGCAGGCGGGCAAGCTGCGTCGGAACGTCCTCGCGACCCTTGGGCGGGCGGGGAATCGTCGTCATCTCGGCAACGTCGTGTGACATCGCGATCGAGATGCCGCCCAGTGCCATGATCCGCTCCGCGACGAGATCGACGAGCGCCGCCTGCTCCTCGTAATGCTTGTCGAGCAGCAAATGCAGTTGGTAGAAGGTCGCACCCGACATCTGCCAGTGATGCTTCTTGTACATGTCGCGGATCGTCATGGTGTCCGCGAGCACTTGGTTCAGCGTTGCGACGCTCTGCGCACGGGCATTGTCCTCGAGCGCGATCGGCAGGCGCTTGAGCGTGCCATAGGCCTGGATTTCGCGATACTCGACCTTGTACTGCGGCTGTGCCTCGACCGACACGTTCGCATCGATCTTCGTCAGTTTTGCGGGTTTCTTCGCCATTCGGAATTCCTGTCTGTTCGTGTGAACGCGTCGATTATAACGCACGACCGCACGGATCGACAGCAAACGAAATCCTCGCTCACCGTGATCGCGAACGCCGCCCGGCCCTTGACGCGAGGCTGTCAGCGAAGGAAGCGGGCGCCAGCAACGCGTAGGGAGTTCAGGATGACGGAAGCACCTCTGGTCGCAGGTATCGAACTCGGTGGGACCAAATGCATCTGCATTCTTGCGCGCGGCCCCGATCACATCGAGGAAACCGTCCGTATCCCGACGACGCGGCCCGAAGAGACACTGGCGGCGATCGAGGCTGTGCTCGACCGATGGACCGGCTTCGTCGCGATCGGTATTGCCAGCTTTGGTCCGGTCTCGATCGACCGCCACTCGCACGACTACGGACACATCACGACGACGCCCAAGCCGGGCTGGGCAGGGACCGATATCGCCGGACGGCTGCAACGTCGCTACGACGTGCCGACCGGCTTTCATAGCGACGTGGTCGGCGCGGCGCTGGCCGAGGCGCGCTGGGGTGCGGCGAAGGGCTTGCCCGACATCGCCTATGTCACTGTCGGCACCGGCGTCGGCGCAGGCATGATCGCGAACAATCGTCCGGTTGACGGGCTGACGCATTCCGAACTCGGTCATATCCGCCCGGCACGGTTTCAGGGCGACGACTGGATCGGCAATTGCCCGTTCCACGGCGCCTGCATCGAGGGGCTCGTCGCCGGCCCGGCGATCGCTGCGCGGATCGGGCATCCCGCCGACGAGGCACCCGCCGAGCACCCGGTATGGGACAGCGTTGCCGATGCGCTCGGTCAGCTTTGCCATACGCTCGTCCTCACCGGCATCCCGCGCAGGATCGTCATGGGCGGCGGCGTGATGGGCGCGTCGCATCTGTTTCCGCGCGTGCGGGCGGCGATGACGCGCAGTCTCGGCGGCTATATCACGCTGCCCGAGGTGGCCCTGACGGAGACGTTCGTCGTGCCGCCGGCGCTCGGCAACAATGCAGGGCCGCTGGGTGCGATCGTGCTGGGCGCTCAGGCACTTGGCCACCAGTTGGAAACATCGTTTACCGCGTCTTAACCGCATTTGGTTACCGCTCCTGGTCAAGAGTGACGGGCAGGATACGCCATCGCCGGACGGCGACGGTCTCTCCCAACGAGGAGCGGTTTCGATGCGCATTCTGATCGTGGACGACGAGCCGGCGATGCACGACAGCTACCGGCGCAGCTTCGCCGGTCCGCGATCGAGCAGCGACGAGGCGCTGGAGGCGATGGCCGCCGAATTGTTCGGTGACGACGCTCTCGCGGGCAACGCGGTCTCGAGCTCGGATACCGGTTTCGTCGCCGGGGTCGATGCCACGGCGTTCACGCCGACATATTGCGATCAGGGCATGGCCGCCGTGGCTGCAGTGGAGCGTGCGGTCGAAGAGGGGGCTCCGTTCGCGGTCGCGTTCATCGACGTGCGGATGCCGCCCGGGATCGACGGTCGCGAAACCGCGAGGCGGATCCGGATGATCGATCGCGACATCAATCTCGTCATCGTCACCGGTTTTTCCGACTTTTCGCCGATCGAGATCAGCAAGGTCGCCGGCCCCGCGGACAAGATCTTCTACATCGCCAAGCCGTTCGAAGTTGCCGAAATCCTGCAGACAGCGACCGCGCTGGCGCAGCGCTGGCAGAACGATCGCGATCTCGCGGCGGCGCGCGATCTGCTCGCAGCCCAAGTGCTGCAGCTCGAGGAGCAGGGCGCCGAACTGGCCGCGAACGAAAGCCGTGCGATCCACATGGCGATGCACGATTCGCTGACCGATGCACCCAACCGGCTTGCCTTCCTGCGCGCGCTGGCGGCCCGCACACGCGGCGAGGGGCTGTTCGCGACGGTCATGATCGATCTCGATCGGTTCAAGCTGGTCAACGATACGCTCGGGCATCTCGCCGGCGATGCGATGATCCGCGAGATCTGCACCATCCTCAACCGTGCGACCCCCGATGGCGCACTGGTCGCGCGGCTTGGTGGTGACGAGTTCGGCGTTCTGTTCGATACGTCGAGCGAGGCGGCAGCCGTGATGGCGTGCGAACTGATCGTCGCGGCGTGTTCGGTCAGCCTTCAGGTGTTCGGCAATTCGGTTCAGGGCGGTGCGTCGGCGGGCGTCGTCGTCACGGCGGGGGCGGCTGCTGGTACGGGGGGCAGCGATCCGGTCGACGTCATCCGCCGCTCCGATCTCGCGCTCAACGACGCCAAGCGCGGCGGCCGCGGCATCGTCCGGTTGTTCGACGAGAGCATGGACGAGGGCATCCGCTTTCGCCGGCGCGTCGAGGGGGGCTTGAGCAAGGCGATCGCGAAGGGCGAGTTGAGCCTGGTCTATCAGCCGATCGTCTCGCGCGATGCGATCGAGGTGATCGGGTTCGAGGCGCTGGTCCGCTGGAACACCAGCGAATACGGGTCGATGAGCCCGGCGACGTTCATCCCGATCGCAGAGGAATCGAACCTCATCCACGAACTGGGCGACTGGGTCTTGCACGAAGCGCTCGACGTCCTGAAGCAGTGGCCCGGCCAATATGTGTCGGTGAACTTTTCCCCACGCCAGTTTCGCCGCCACAATTTCGTCGGGCACATCATGGAAAGCGTCCAGCGCGCCGGCATTGTCCCCGCGCGGCTCCAGATCGAGATCACCGAGACCGCGATCTTCGACGATGCCGAACGTGCGGCCGAGACGCTCTACAAGCTGCGGCAGATGGGCTTCCGGATCGCGCTCGACGATTTCGGGACGGGCTATTCGAGCCTCTACAACATCCGCAAGTTCGCGCTCGATTGTCTCAAGATCGACAAGTCGTTCATCGACGGCATGGGCCGCGAGCGCGAAAGCGCCGCCATTGTACATTCGATCATCCACCTAGGTCGCGCCCTCGGCCTCGGTGTGATCGCCGAAGGCGTCGAAACCGAAGCGCAGGTGCAGGCACTGCGGCTGGCAGGGGCAAGTCACCTTCAGGGATATTATTTCTCCCGCCCGGTTTCGGCGGAGGACGCGCTGGCGATGGCGCAGGCGCATACGCTGATCGGCAAGGACGACGTTTCCAGCGACCAACCCGCGATCAGGCAGACGTTCGGCCTGCGCAACTAATGCCTGCCACGGGGATGGGCCGATTGCCGCCGTCGTTCGGACGACAATTCGGACGGATGCGGACCCCATCGTCGCTCGGTGGCAAGCTGATCCTGATCATGACGGCGGTCGGGCTGGTCGCCACGATCGGGATCACTTTACTGCTTGCCGGTATCATCACCCCGAGCTTCACCACGCTACAGGACAGGGCGGTCGCCGCGCATGTCGAGCGCACCCCTGCGGCATTGTCCGACTATGCCGCTGACGTCGAAAGCGCGGCGCGCGATTACGGCGACTGGACCGACGGCTATTCGTTACCCGTACGGCCCGATGCGGTGTTCGAACCCGAGGGTTTTTCGGCGCTGGGCATGCGTGATCTCGGCGTAGACGGCATGGCGTATGTGACGGCGGAGGGCCGCGTCGCGATTGCCCGCTGGCGCGGTCCAGCGACCAGCGCGGACCGGCGCGGCATGGATACGCAATTTGCCAAGGTGATCGGCGAAATCGACATCGCGCAGGTTCTCCGGGGGCGAAGGTCGGACCGCTTCTATGCACGGGTTGGAAGCAGCGTCGCGGCGATCGGCGTGGCGCTGGTCCGGCGCTCGGACCGCGATCGTGGCGCGCGTGGCTATGTGGTGCTCGCGCGTGTCGTTACAGCCCAGCAGATGTCCGATCGGCTCAAGCGCGATGCACGGATCGATCTGACGACGAACGGCGATACCTATTCGGTGACGTCGAGCCGGTCGAAGCTGCTGATCGCGGTGCCGATCATCGGTGCGGACGGCCATGCGGTCGCAACCACGCGGCTCAGCATTTCGCGCGACGTATCGCTGCTCGGGCGGCGGATGCTGCTGCTCGCGGTCGCCGGCTCGACCATGCTGTTGCTGCTGGTGCTCGTCGTCCTGCGGCGGATGATCGCGCGGCTCGTGCTGCGCCCGTTGCACCGGATCGAGGACCATATGCAGCGTGTCCGCGTGTCGGGCGCGCTCACGCTGCTCGAAGAGGACGAGCGGCGCGACGAGATTGGCTCGCTCGGGCGCAGCTTCAATGCGATGCTGCGTCAGTTGAAGGACCTGCGCGAACAGATCGAGGTTCAGTCGTTCGACCTCGGACGCAGCGAAAGCGCCGTCGCGGTGATGCACAATGTTCGCAACGCGCTCAGCCCGATCAGCACGATTCTCAGCCAGGAGATCGCGCAGACGCCACCGATCGACCGCACGCCGATCGACCGCGCCATTGCCGAACTTGCTTGCGGCGACCTGCCGGAAGCGCGTCGCCGGAAACTCGCCGCGTTCGTCGGAGCGGTGATCGAGGCGGAAACGACCAATCGTGAGACGACCAGGCGCGAACTCGCGACTGGGCGCAAGGCGATGGCGCACGTGCTGGAGATTATCGACCAGCAACAACGCGCGGCGCACGAACGTCCGGCGTTGGAGGTATGCGACGTCAGCGACATCATCGCGCGCAACGCGACGATCGCACGCTATTCACAGGGTGCGTCGATCGCGTTCAGCTTTCCGGCAGGGCCGTATCTGGTCATGGCAAGCCGTGTGATCCTGAGCCAGGTGATCGGCAACCTGTTCGGCAATGCGGTCGAAGCGATCGATGCACGAGGTACGGGCAGCGGGTCCATTACGGCGCTGGTCGCGCAGTCGGCTGGGCGCGTGACGATCCAGATCCGCGACGACGGAGAAGGCTTCTCCCCCGATATCGCCCCGGCATTGTTCCAGCGCGGGTTTTCCACGCGCGCGCACAAGTCGGGCGGGCTCGGGCTGCATTGGTGTGCGAACTCGGTGACCGCGATGCAGGGCGCGTTGCGGCTGGAGAGTGATGGGCCGGGACTTGGTGCGGTCGCTATCCTGACGTTGCGCGCAGGGGATCAGGCCATGGCCAACGACATAGAGTCCCGAATATCGGTCACAACAGGCTCGGCTGAACCTCGTCCTCGTCGCCCATAATTCCCGACAGCGTCAGCCCGAGCAAGCGTACGCCTTCCGGCGTGGGCAGTTGCGCCATCAGCAATTCCAGCCCGGCTTCCAGAAACGCAGCCTTGTCCGTTACCGCCGATGCCGACGACCGGGCGCGCGTAATGGTGCGAAAATCGGCGTGGCGCAGCTTCAGCGTGATCGTGCGCCCACGCGTACCGTGCCGCTCGATCCGTAGCCATGCTGCGTCCGCCACGCGGTGCAGTGCCGCACGCAGGTCTTCGGCGCTGGTAAGATTGGTCTCGAACGTGCGCTCCGCCCCGACCGATTTCGCCACGCGATTGGCCCGCACCGGACGGTCGTCGATGCCGCGCGCTGCCCTGTAGAGGTATTCCGCATAGCTGCCGAAATGCGCCTGGAGGAAAGCAAGGCTCTGTGCGTACAGATCCGCACCTGTGAGGATGCCGAGCCGCTCCATCTTCTGCGCGGTGACCGGCCCTACCCCGTGGAAGCGCTTGACCGGTAGCGACTGGACGAACGCCGCACCGCGCTTCGGCGTGATGATGCAGATTCCGTCGGGCTTGTTCTGGTCGGAAGCGAGCTTTGCGATGAACTTGTTGTAGCTGACCCCGGCGGATGCGGTGAGGCCGGTATCCGACTTGATCCTGGCACGGATTTCTTCGGCGATCGCAGCGGCCGTGCCGAGGCCGCGGATATCCTCGGTCACGTCGAGATATGCTTCGTCGAGCGACAACGGCTCGATCAGATCCGTATAGTCGGCGAAGATCGCACGGATCCGGTCGGATACTTCGCGGTACACGTCGAACCGCGGCGGCACGAACACCAGCTCGGGACAGCGCCGGATCGCGGTGACCGACGGCATCGCGCTGCGCACCCCGAACGCCCGCGCCTCGTAGCTCGCCGCGGCGACCACACCCCGCGCACGCGACCCGCCGACCGCCACCGGCCTGCCCCTGAGCGAGGGATCGTCGCGCTGCTCCACCGACGCATAGAAGGCATCCATATCGACATGGATCACCTTGCGCTGGGCGGGAGGCTGGGTAGGAGGAAGCATCAGCGCGTAAGATAGGCGTGCGGGGGGCGGCGATACAGGTGCATCCGCAACCAATCGCGCAACCATGGGTACTGCCGACGGGCATACGAAGGGACGCGAATGCAGGTCGGGACGGAATGCTGGCGGGTCGAACGCGCCGAACAGATGGCGGTGATCGTCGATGCGGAGAAGTATTTTCGCACCGCTCGCGTCGCCATGCTGGGGGCAAAGCGCCGTATCCTACTGATCGGTTGGGACTTCGACGCGCGTATCGAGCTTGAGCCCGGTATCGATCGGCCCGGCGAGCCCAAGAAGCTCGGCGAATTCATGCTGTGGCTGGTCGAGCGCGAGCCCGAGCTCGAGGTGTTCGTGTTGCGCTGGGACACCGGCGCGATCAAATCGCTGTTCCGCGGCTCGACGATCTTCACGATGATGAAATGGATGAAGCACAAGCGCATCCATACCAAGCTCGACGGGCATCATCCGACTGCTGCGTCGCATCACCAGAAGATCGTCATCATCGACGACGCGCTGGCGTTCTGCGGCGGGATCGACATGACCGGCGACCGCTGGGACACGCGCGATCACCACGACGACGATCCGCATCGCATCCAGCCATCGGGCAAGCCGTACAAACCGTGGCACGACGCAATCAGCGCGGTGCAGGGCCCTGTCGCGCACGCGCTGGGGGAGTTGTTCCGACGTCGCTGGCATCTGGCGGGCGGGATGAAGATGACCGCGGGCAAACCCGGCAGCAAATTCTGGCCCGAGGGACTCGAGGTCGACTTCCGCAATGTCGACGTCGCCATCGCGCGTAGCGAGCCGGAAATGTCCGATCAGGAGCCGGTGTACGAGAGCGAGGCGCTGTTCCTTGGCCAGATCGCGCGCGTGAAGCGGCATCTCTACATCGAGAGCCAGTATTTCGCGTCGCGCAAGATCGCCGAAGCGGTGGCCAAGCGGCTGGACGAAGCCGACGGCCCCGAGATCGTCATCATCAACCCGACCACCGCGCAGGGCTGGTTGGAGCCGATCGCGATGGACACCGCGCGCGCGCGGCTGATGGAGGCGTTGCACCGACGCGACACGCACGGTCGGTTGCGGATGTACCATCCATTTACCAAGGGCGGCGAGGCGATCTATTGCCATGCCAAGATCCTGATTGCCGACGAGGAGGTGTTCCGGCTCGGCTCGTCGAACGTCAACAATCGCTCGCTGCGGCTCGATACCGAGTGCGACCTGGCGATCCGTGCTACCGATGCGGCGACATCGAAGGGAATCGTCGCGATCCGCGACGGCCTGATCGCGGAGCATCTCGGCGTCGAGCCGCAAGTCGTCAGCGATCTGATCGCGGAAACCGGTTCGTTGATCGAGACGATCGAGCGGCTGCGCGGCGAAGGTAAGACGGTGCAGCCTTACGAGGTGCCGGACCTGACCTCGGTCGAGGAGTGGCTCGCCGACAACGAGGTGCTCGATCCCGAAGGACCGCAGGAGATGTTCGAGACGCTCAGCAAGCGCGGCCTGTTCCGGCGGCTGCGGCGGAAGAAGTAGCTCAGATCTTCGATCCTCCCCCGCCAGGGGGAGGTGGCTGGCCCTTGCCAGTCGGAGGGGGAGGACATGGAACGGGCGTGGCGCTTGCCTCCCCCTCCGTCACCTTCGGTGCCACCCCCCCCCTGGCGGGGGAGGATTGAAACGGGACGCTTACCCAAAGACAGGAAAGGCCGCGGCACCCCCCGGTACCGCGGCCTTGAGCGCTCCCGACAACTGGGGAGTTACGCCACCTGTGCTTCGAGCGCTTCGTCGGGCTCGCGCAGCACATAGCCGCGACCCCAGACGGTCTCGATGTAATTCTCGCCATCGCATGCGAGGCTGAGCTTCTTGCGGAGCTTGCAGATGAACACGTCGATGATCTTCAACTCGGGCTCGTCCATCCCGCCATAAAGGTGGTTGAGGAACATTTCCTTGGTGAGCGTGGTGCCCTTACGCAGCGACAACAGCTCCAGCATCGCATATTCCTTGCCGGTCAGATGCACCCGGCTGCCACCGACCTCGACCGTCTTCGCGTCGAGATTCACTGCCAGCTTGCCGGTCCGGATAACCGACTGGCTATGGCCCTTCGAGCGGCGGACGACGGCGTGGATGCGCGCGACCAGTTCCTCGCGGTGGAACGGCTTGGTGACGTAATCGTCGGCGCCGAAGCCGAAGCTGCGTACCTTCGAATCCATCTCGTTAACGCCCGACAGGATCAGCACCGGCGTTGATACGCGGGCGACCCGGAGGCGCTTGAGAACGTCGTAACCGTGCATGTCGGGCAGGTTCAGGTCGAGCAGGATGATATCGTAATCATACAGCTTGCCAAGATCGAGGCCTTCTTCCCCGAGATCGGTGATGTAGACGTTGAACCCTTCGGTCGTCAGCATCAGCTCGATAGCCTTGGCCGTGGTCGGCTCGTCCTCGATCAGCAGCACCCGCATGCGTCGTCCCCTTATCGCGAGACCGCTCGACACCCCATGTCTGCAGCTCGACTTCGATTCATTAACCACACAACATCTGAAGGCAAAAGGTTAATTTCGAGCTAAGCCTTGCCGACCAGCGCCCCGTCGCACTCGCTGAGCCACTGAGTTTCTTACAATTTAACGATCTAACCGGCGCATGTCCCGACGAGCGTGGCGAGAGATGTTTGCCGCTAGTTTCGATTCGTTCGACCCCAGCAGCGCTTGCTACTCGGGTCGAACGGGCTTTGACGCCTGCGCGTCTCTTCGCGTCTATAGTGCCAGATCGGGGCTGCGATCGGGCTTGACGCGCATCGCCGCCGGGCGCGGTCGCGCGGCTACGCTGACCGTCGGTGACGCCACCGCGAGTTGCAACGTATCCGCGGTCGCCGCCCAATGCTCTGCCAGCGCGTCCGGGCTCTCGTTCAGCATCACGCCGTAGGTCGGAACGATCTCACGGATCTTTGTCTGCCATTGCGCTGTCGCCAGATGGTTCGGGAACACCCTTTTCAACAGGTTGAGCATGATCGACGGTGCGGTCGAGGCCCCCGGCGAGGCGCCCAGCAGCGCAGCAATGGAGCCGTCCTTCGACGCTACGATCTCGGTGCCGAGCCGCAGCACGCCGCCCTTTTCCGGATCGCGCTTGATGATCTGGACGCGCTGGCCAGCCTGCCACAGGCGCCAGTCGCCGTCCTTCGCACCCGGGAAATACTCGCGCAGGGCATCCATCTGGTCGCTGTCCGACATGATGAGCTGGCCTGCGAGATATTCGACGAGGTCGAAATCGTCCCAGCCGACCGCGAGCATCGGCCGGAAATTGTCGAGCGTGACCGACGCCGGAAGATCGAAATACGAGCCTTCCTTGAGGAACTTGGTCGAGAAGGTCGCGAACGGGCCGAACAACAGCGCCTGCTTGCCGTCGAGGAAGCGCGTGTCGAGATGCGGCACGGACATCGGCGGCGAGCCGACCGCCGCCTTGCCGTAGACCTTGGCGAGATGGCGGTGCGTGATTGCGGGCTTGTCCGCGACGAGGAACGAGCCGCCGACCGGGAAGCCGGCATAATCGTCGGCCTCGGGGATGCCCGACTTCTGCAGGATCGGCAGCGCGCCGCCGCCGGCGCCTGCGAACACGAAGCGCGCCTTGATGACCTGTTTCTCGTCGGTCTTCATGTCGCGCGCGGTGACGCGCCAGCGGGCCTTCTTGCCGCCGATCGTCTCGCGTTCGAGCGAGCGGACCTCGTGGCCCGTGGTCAGCGTGAAATTGTCCTGCTTGGCGAGCGACCCGATATACTGGCGCGTGACTTCGCCCCAGTCGCAATCGGTGCCGAGCGGCGATCGCGTCGCGGCGAGCTTCGTGCCGGGCGCGCGGCCTTCCATCATCACCGGCACCCACTGCGCAATCTGCTTCGGGTCGGTGGTGAATTCCATGCCCGAGAAGAGCGGGCTCGCCTGGAGCGCGGCGTGGCGCTTTTGCAGGAAGGCGACGTTGGCATCGCCCCACACAAGATTCATGTGCGGCGTCGAATTGATGAACGAGCGCGGGTTGGCGAGGATGCCGGTATCGACCTGATGGCTCAGGAACTGGCGCGTGACCTGGAACTGCTCGTTGATCTCGACCGCCTTGGCGATCTCGACCTTGCCGTCGGCCGTGTTGACCGGCGTGTAGTTGAGTTCGCACAGCGCGGAGTGGCCGGTCCCGGCGTTGTTCCAGCCGTTCGAGCTTTCATCGGCGACCTTGTCGAGGCGTTCGACCATTTCGATCGTCCAGGTTGGCTCGAGTTCGCGCAGAAGGACGGCGAGCGTCGCGCTCATGATGCCGCCGCCGATCAGCAGGACGTCGACGGTGCGCTCAGTGGTCGCGGCATCGGCGTGCGCGATCGGCAATGCGGCGGCACCGCCGGCGACGATCGCCGAGCCGAGCAGGTTGCGGCGGGTCACGCCGGTCTTGGGTGCTGGGGAAATCTTGTTAGCGTCTGGCCGCATGGTCATGCCTTTACGTTTCGGCATGGTCCGCTGTCCCGACACAGGCCGAAGACGACGAGAATCCATAACCGGATTATCGGGTCAGCCACGCGGAAATCACGGAATCGATACACGTACTACCGACTGAGCGCGGCCGCTGCTCAAAGTCCTCATCCCGGTATCGGGTGTCGTTGGGATCGCGCTGGGTTGCAAACTCGAGCATCTATCCAGCCTCTTACATGGCATCCGGCCCGGTTTTGCGCAAGGTCGCCGCTTTACGCTTGCCCTGCGTTCGGATCACGGAGGCGTGCTGCAAGGAAGTCTATCAGGGCCTCGACGCGGGCCGGGCGGAGGGGGCTTGGCGGGGTGAGGAGGTGGAGACCTATCTTGGCGGGTGCCCAGTCTTGGAGGATGATGACGAGCGCGCCGGACGCGATATGCCGGTCGACGATGAAGTCGGGCAGGCGCGCGATGCCGAGCCCGGCGATCAGCGCGGGGACGATCGCTTCGCCGCTGTTGGCGGTGAGCTGGCCTTGCAGGCGAACCGAGACGTCGGCGCCGCCGGGGCCGTGGAAGCGCCACGGGCCGACGACGTTCGAATAGCCGACCAATTGATGCTCGCCGAGCTGTGCCGGGTGCGTCGGGGTGCCGTGCCTGGCGAGATAGCTGGGCGCGGCGACGGTGTGCGCCTGGATGCTGCACAGGCGGCGGGCACGGAGCGAGCTGTCGGGCAGCTCGGCGATCCGCAGCGCGACGTCGAACCCTTCCGCGACTATGTCGACGCGTGCATCGGACAAGTGGAAATCGACCTCGATACCCGGATGCGCGACGAGGAATTCGGCGAGGATCGGGGCGACGTTGGTGACGCCGAAGCTCATCGGGGCGGCGAGGCGGACACGACCGGTATGCGCGCTGGCGGCGTCGTGCGCGGATTCCTCGGCTGCGCGGGCTTCGGCGAGAATGCGCGCGGCGTGTTCGGCGAGCGGCTTGCCGGCTTCGGTGAGCGCGAGGCGGCGCGAGGTGCGGTGGAAGAGCGACTGACCGAGATGCGCTTCGAGGCGGGTGATCGCCTTCGATACGGTCGCCTTGCTGAGCCCGACCGCGTCGGCGGCGGCGCTGAACGAGCGGTGCTCGACGACGCTGGCGAAGATCGCCCAGGCTTCGAGATCGGGCAGGCGCATGTGGGGGTCTCCAGATCTTCCCCCCTCCCTGGAAGGGAGGGGCTGGGGGTGGGTCGCTATCGAGGGAAAGTCGCGTTCGCCAAGCGGCCGACCCACCCCCAACCCCTCCCTTTCAGGGAGGGGGGTAAGAAGGGGATGTTAGCTATCGAAACGATCGGTTTCCAGCGTTTCTATTTACGGCGTAATCGCAGCGCCTATCTTGGGTTCAACCAGTGGAGACCTATCATGACGACCACGACCCTTTCCAAAGTTGACCGCCGCCCCTTCGACAGCCTTGGCCATGCCGATCACGGCTGGCTGAATGCGCGGCATCATTTCTCGTTCGCGAGCTATTATGATCCCGCCCGGATGGGCTGGGGCGCGATCCGCGTCTGGAACGACGACCAGATCGCCGCAAACTCAGGGTTCCCGCCGCATCCGCATCAGGACATGGAGATCATCACCTATGTCCGCTCGGGCGCGATCACGCACCAGGACTCGCTCGGCAACAAGGGCCGCACCGAGGCTGGCGACGTGCAGGTGATGAGCGCGGGGACCGGCGTGCGGCATGCCGAGTATAATCTCGAGCCCGAGACGACGACGATCTTCCAGATCTGGATCGAGCCTTCGCGTAAAGGCGGCGCACCGAGTTGGGGTGCCAAGCCGTTTCCGAAGGGCGAGCGGTCGGGGCAGTTCGTGACGCTCGCCAGCGGGTTCGAGGGCGACGGCGATGCGTTGCCGATCCGGGCGAATGCGCGGGTGCTGGCGGCGACGCTGAAGGCTGGCGATAGCGTCGACTATGCGGTCGGCGAGGGACGCCACGTGTATCTGGTGCCGGCGACCGGTGCGATCACGATCGGCGACGACGCCTTTGGTGCGCGCGACGGAGCGGCGCTGAAGGGCGGCCAGACGGTGACGATCACGGCTCAAGAGGACGCCGAGATCGTTCTGGTAGACTCGGAATAAAACTCCCCTCCCGCTTGCGGGAGGGGTCGGGGGAGGGGCTTCCTCCCGCGATCCCGCCCGGAACTGCCCTCCCCTAACCCCTCCCGCAAGCGGGAAGGGAATTCGAAGGAAATGCCCATGACCAAGGTTCTCGTGCTCTATTACTCGTCCTACGGCCATATCGAGCAGATGGCGGATGCCGTCGCCGAGGGCGCGCGCGCCGGTGGCGCCGAGGTGGACATCCGCCGCGTCGCCGAAACCGCTCCGCAGGCGGTGATCGAGGCCGCGCACTTCAAGACCGACACCGCGCACGCCGAGATCGAAGGCCCCGCCGCGCTCGAGCAGTATGACGCGATCATCGTCGGTGCACCGACCCGTTTCGGCCGGATGCCTGCACAGATGGCGCAGTTCTGGGACACGACCGGCGGCCAGTGGTTCTCGGGCGCGCTGATCGGCAAGGTCGGCGGTGCGTTCACCTCGACCGCGAGCCAGCATGGCGGCCAGGAAACGACGTTGTTCTCGATCATCACCAACCTGATCCATCACGGCATGACGATCGTCGGGCTCGACTATGGCTTCCAGGCGCAGATGGGCGTCGACACGGTCAAGGGCGGATCGCCCTACGGCGCGACGACGATCTCGGACGGCGACGGCAGCCGCATGCCGAGCAAGGAAGAGCTCGACGGCGCACGCTACCAGGGCAAGCGCATCGCCGAAACCGCGGCCAAGCTGAAGGGCTAAGGCCTGTAGGATTGCCGGGATCGACGCTCCTGCGTCGGTCCCGGTTTTGCGTTGTGATCGGCTGCGCTCAACGACACGCCGAACCAAACCGTCGATCGCGCGCGCGGTCGGCTTACGGGGCGGGGCGCAGGGTGATCCGGGTCAGTTCGGACGGGCGGCCGAGACGAAGGGCGAAGCCTGGCCACAAGGCGGTACCGTTGCTGACATACAGCGTCATGCCCGCAACCTCGTAGCGACCGGACACGAACCCGCCATTGGCCGGCGCAACCAGTCTATCGAGACCCGCGATCATCCCGCCATGCGTGTGACCGGATAGCTGAAGCGCGATTCCCCGGGCGGCAGCGCGGCGCGCATTCTTGGGTTGATGATCGAGCAATATGACGGGTACGGCGGCGGGGGATCCGGCAAGCGCGGCGGATAGGTCTGGTCCGGCCTGACCCACGCCGGGCGCCGACAGGTCGGTGACGCCGGCCAAGACCAGACGCGCGTCGCCTCGTGTCAGCACGGCATGGGCGTTCGGCAGCATGCGGATTCCCAACCCCGCGAGGTGGCGCATCCAGGCCGCGTAATCGAAGAAATACTCATGGTTGCCCGGGATTGCGTAGACTCCGTCGGGGGCATGAAGATCCCGTAGCGGTTCGACATCGTCACGGCGCATCGCGACGGAGCCGTCGATGAAGTCGCCGGTCACGACGATCAGGTCGACTCCCGATGCGTTCGCCCGATCGACCATCTGGCGGGCCCAGCGCTCCGGAAACAACCGGCTGATGTGCAGATCGGTCAGTTGGAGGATACGATACCCGTCGAACTCTGGCGACAGATCGCGGATCGCGACCTCGATGTCGTTGAGCGGCGGCACGCGGATGGCATTGCCGACGCCGATCGCCGCAAGCAGCGCGGCTAGTCCGGCAATGGCAAAGCGTGCGCCATCCGGGACGTCTACCGCCTGCCATCGCACGAGCATCGTCACCAGCGTCCCGAGATCGAGCAGAAGCTGGAAGACGGCCAGCAACACGATCGCGCCGAACGCCCAGTTGAACAGGATGACGACGGTCCGAGGAAACTCGGGCGCGAACACCGATCCGGACGATAGCCGACTCCAGAAATGATATTGCGAGACCGCGAGCAGGAGGACTGCGATACCCCCCTTGGCCCAGAACGGCAGGGCCAAGGGCCAGAGCCATCGCACGACGACGAGTAGGCACGGGGTCGCGAAGATAAGGTGAAAGATCGTCGTTCTCCGTCGAAATACGGTGACGCGAACGCGGGTACGTGCGCCACCCGCGCGGTCTGCAACGCTTGCCTTGCGGGCAAGATGACAGTCGCCAGGATCGCGTCATCCGCCGAAGCATCGGGTCAGAGCAAGCGCTTTTGCCAGCTCGCCACATCCCCTTCGTCGGCTGCGAGGGAGATCGCCTCATCGATATTGCAGTTTCGAGAGCAACGTCGAGCGCTGCACGTGATCGGTACCCCTGACCACCAGCTCAGGCACTTGCGTCGGATCGACCTCTAATCACGTCGAGGAACGCGACCACCGGGTTTCGCCAGAAGGTCGGCACGCTACACCGTGCGGAAAAGGGAAGTGTTGTTGACGCTTGAATCATTGTATCGGGGCATCGGCGTCGTTGCCGGTGTGTCCGCTCTAGCTGCTTGCGTGCCCGCTGGACGCCAGCCCCTGCCGCGTTCGTCGGTGCCGATCACCGTGCAGACGACCGCACCGGCAGCGCGATTGCCGACACGGCGGCCGTCACGGGCTCAGCCATCCGCTGATCTGCTCAACACCATCCAGGCATTGGGAACGGGGTTCAAGGGCGAGGTCGGTATCAGCGTGCGCGATATCGACGAAGGCTGGGTCGTCGCGTGGGACGGCGACCGCCCGCGACCGCAACAAAGCGTGAGCAAGCTATGGGTCGCGATCGCCGTTATGGATGCGGTCGATCGCGGCCGCCTGTCGCTGGCCGATCCGGTAACGGTCACGCGCACCGATCTCACCCTCTTCCACCAGCCGATCCGGGCATTGGTCGGCAAGGACGGCTACAAGGCGACCATCGGAGAACTGCTGCGCGGCGCGATGACGCGCAGCGACAATACGTGCAACGACGTGCTTCTGGGCCGGGTCGGGGGTCCGGTTGCGGTAAACCGGATACTTGCGGCCAAGGGCATTGCCGGCGTCAAGTTCGGCCCCGGCGAGCGGCAGTTGCAGGCACGTACCGTCGGGCTGGAATGGCGGCCCGAATGGGCGGGAGGCTGGGGCTTTCTGAAAGCTCGGGCGGCGATGAGCTACGAAGCACGCGATCGGGCGCTCCGCCGTTATCTCGCCGCGCCGATCGACGGGGCATCGGCCAACGGCATAACGCTGGGCCTGTCCTTGCTGGCGCAGGGCAAGCTGTTGAGCGCACGTTCGACGGCGTCGCTGCTCGCGTTGATGCGGTCGAGCAAGACCGGTCCGCTACGTCTCAAGTCGGGGCTCCGGCCCGGCTGGACGCTCGCGCACAAGACCGGAACCGGGCAGGATCTTGGCAGCCTGTCGACCGGCTACAACGATGTCGGACTGCTCATCGCACCGAACGGCCATCGCTATGCCGTCGCCGTCCTGATCGCCAGTACCCGCCAGCCGATCCCGGTACGGATGCGGCTGATGGGCGACGTGACGCGCGCGATCGTCGCGTCGGAGCGTCGATGACTGCGCGGTCAGCGCTGCTTCTTGGTCGTGGTTGCCGTGAAATCCGGATCCTTGTTCGCGACCCAATCGACAAACTTCCGCACGGCGGGGTCGGCGAGCAAGCCATCGACGTCCATCCCGTGGCGTTGCAGTTCGGAATTGGTGAAATTCGCGGTGAGCGTCTGCTGGCAGATCGGATGCATCGGCACGACATCGCGCCCGCCTCGACTCTTGGGAACCGGGTGATGCCAGACGATGGTCTTGCCTGTGGGGCGGCCGCAGAGCCAGCACGCGACGACCGCTACCGGAGCCTCTTCGGCCTCGTGCAGGTCGTCATACGGTCCATGTTTCGAATGCTTACGCGCCATGCGTCGACTTTCCTGATCAGCACTGCCGGACGGGCAGCGTCATCGGTCCGCTACACCAACACCGGTTCGAACCCGAGCGGGAACGCTCCCGTGCGCCTTACGCGTCTGGGGGGATGCGCCGCGCCCCTTGCGCGACAGGCGCGTGGCAGCGAGCCCCAGCTACGATCCTCTAACGATACCGTAACGCTTTGGCGTTAGCCGGGGTTCAGGGAGAAGCCTGTGCGACTATCGATATCGGCGCGCGTTTCCATAGCCTGCACATCTGTGATCGTCATGGCACTAGCGCTGCTGGCAGTCGGTTTCTCGGTCGGCGACAAGATTCATCGGGCGGATTTGCGCATCACGGTGTTGAGCGATGCGCTGGCTCGGCAGGATCGGCTGGATCAGGCGCAACGAAGGTTGCGTCAGGACGTAGGGCGCCTGACTCGCGACGCAGAGCGGGGCATCGCTGTACGCAACGCGCGCTGGGAGGCGCTCCACAACCGGATTGCGACCTTCAAGCGCCAATCGTCATACGTCGCGCAATTGCCCGACCGCGGACTGGAACCGGGCGCGGTTCCAAGGGAGGACGTGCAGCAAGCCGCCGCCGCTTTTGCTGAGGCGTCCGATCGTCTGATCGAAACGAGCCGTACGACACCGTCCGGCATAAAGGCGGCCATGCCCCGTTTCCTGGGCGCGTTGGCAGCGTTGGAGACGAGCCGCAGTCAAGCACGACAGGCACTGACGTCGGCGATCTGGACGGCGGCGGACAAGAACCGGCGTGAGAGCTTTCGGGACATCATCTCGGTGTTGCTTGGGGGGCTCGTCATCGTCGCGATCATATGCGGCATGAGCATCTGGCTGCGTCGAAGACTGGTATCGCCGATGACTATCATGGCGGCGCGCCTGCGCGAGTTCAAAGTCGGCGAAAGCGATGGCGGCGTACCCGGACTGGATCGGGCCGACGAGCTCGGCGATCTGGCGCGTGGACTGTACGAATACCGCAATGCCGTAGAGAGTCGACGGACCGCCGAGCGTCGTGCCGAGTTTCTGGCCAACCACGATATGTTGACCGGCTTGGCGAACCGCCTTCTGTTCGAGAACCGTCTCGCGCACGAACTGGCGCGCAGCAAGCGGACCGGAGACGTCGTAGCGGTGTTCGCGATCGATCTCGACGCGTTCAAGGCGATCAATGATCGGTTGGGGCATGCGGGCGGTGACCGCGTGCTCAAGCGTACGGCGCAGCTCCTGTCGTCGTGCGTCCGCGGCGATGATCTGGTTGCGCGGATCGGCGGCGACGAATTTGCCGTTATCCAGGTCGCGCGTGCGCAACCTGCGGCCACGGAAGCCCTGATATCGCGTATCTTCAAGATGGCCTCGGCATCGTCGGACGAAGGCGTCGGGATCAGGATGAGCGTCGGAGTAGCGCTTTCGGAACCTGGTCAGACCGGCGACGAGCTTCACGAACTCGCGGACCTCGCGCTGTATCGCGCCAAGGCCGATGGCAGGAATACAGCACGGATCTACAACAAGCATCTGAAGGACGAGGAGAGCCAGCGGGTGCGGCTCGCCAGGGACCTTGAAAGTGCTATTTCGGCGAACGAACTGCGTCTGGTGTTCCAGCCTATCGCCGACACGGCTTCGCTGCGGATCGTCGCGTATGAAGCACTGCTTCGCTGGCGGCATTCCAGCCTGGGCGACATACCACCGGACGTCTTCATACCCATCGCCGAGTCCAGCGGACTTATCGACACCATCGGTTCATGGATGATCGATCAGGCACTCCGCGCCGCATCGACCTGGGACCCCGAAGTGTCGCTGGCGATGAACCTGTCGCCGATACAGTTTCGCTCGGTCGGTCTCGTGACCGAGATGTGGAATGCCGCACTACGTTGGCGCGTCGCGTTCGCCCGGTTGGAACTCGAAGTCACCGAGAGTGCGACGCTTCTCGCTTTCCAACGAGACAGCGTTCTCGCCACGCTTTCGGAGCTGCGAAAGCGTGGTGCCAAGATCGTGCTCGACGACTTTGGAACCGGGCACTCCTCGCTTGGCAATCTCAAGGAATTCGCGTTCGATAAGATCAAGATCGATCGCAGCTTTGTGGCGACCATGCACAGTCACGCGTCCTCGTCCTCGATCGTCAAGGCTACGATCGGGCTCGGCAAAAGCCTGGGCCTCGTCATCGTTGCCGAGGGCGTTGAAACCGAAGAGCAGCTGTCTGTCCTGCGGCAATGGGGTTGCAATCAGGTTCAGGGGTTTCTGATCGGGACGTCGACAGAGCATCCCTATGCGGCCGTCGGCGAAACGGTAGACTAGGTTTTGAATGACGACAGGCGGATGTTCCAGACGATATCTGGTACGTCCGCGGTCGCTCTCGGGTTGCTCGACTTCGGTATGATGGCATAGACGAACGCCAAAAAATAAGCGGAAGAGCCCTTGGAATGTTGTCGAGCGGCGCGTCATGCCGAGGTGCCGAACCGAATACTCGGCAATCCTCGCGCAGGTCAGGAAGTTATCGGCCCAAAACCATCGGGACTGGCGAGTTGTGCCCATATTGCGGGGCGTGCGCGTCGTCGCCGTACCGTCTTATTCGCCCCGCTTACCAGTGCCGGGCAGTGTCGGCGCCTCGTTCCCGTCCGTCATGACGATCGGCAGGATGGTGCCGTCGGTGGCATAGCGAACACGGTCGATGGCAACCTGGCGCTCCCCACTCAACGGTCCCGGACCAGCCAGCGCATCCCAACGGTGATAGATGATGAGCCACGCGCCGTTGCGGGTGCGGACGAAGCTGTGATGGCCCGGCCCCTGATGCGACGCGTCGCTCTTCAGGATCGCCCCGCGGTAGCGCCACGGACCGATCGGGGAGCGGGCCGTTGCGTAATGGACCGAGTAATCGGGGTGGTTCCAGCGGCCGTGACTATACGAGAGGTAATAGACACCGTTGCGCTCATGCATGAACGCGCCCTCGGTGAAATTGGGCGGTTGGTCGATCGGGACTTCCCGCGCCAGACTGACCATGTCTCGACCGAGTTCCCAGACACGCAGCTTCGCTCCGGCGCTGCCGCCGGCGTAGAGATAAGCCTTGCCGGACCGTGGGTCGACGAATGCCATCGGGTCGATCGCCTCAAACTGGCCGTTCGCCTGGCGCCCGCCGGTGACAAGAGGGCCGCCGCTGTCCCGGTATGGGCCCTGCGGCGCATCCGCGACGGCAACGCCGATCCGGCTCGGCGTCGGGTTCTGTGGCCCGACCGAATAATAGAGATACCATTTGCCGCCCCGCGTCGCGACGCCGGGTGCCCACAGGAAATGCGCCTTTGCGCCGTCGTCGCCGATCCAGTTGATTTGATCGCGGCGGAGGATTTCGCCCCGGCTGGTCCAGGTATCGAGATCACGCGACGAAAAAGCACCGAACCGGTCCGCCGCCCAACTCCCGCCCGGACCGCCGGTCGGGAAGATCCACATCTCGCCGTCGATCATCACCGCGTGCGGGTCGGCGCCCTGAAAGACGGGGTTGCGCGCGGTACTTACCGCTGTAACCAGTGCGATACCGATCGCGCCTGCGATCCAGCGGCCCCAACGCCGCGTCATTGCCCTGGCTGCCCATAGTCGAGCACGAACACCGGTCCGAGGTCGAGCACCTGCTTGGCGACATCGAGGTGCAATGCAGCGTTGAGCTGGCGCGGGCCATAGTCGTGATCTGCGACGCCTTTCACCTGATACATCTTCCACTCCGGAGTCACCTCGAACGACTTGTCGAAGATCGCCCGAACGAGCGGTGTTGCCTCCAACTGCACCCGGCCGATCTTGCCGGGCGCGCCGTTTTCGGTTTCTTCCGCGCGCGCCCAGAACGCGACGACGATCTGATCGCCTTTCCGGATCGCTTTCAGGACCGGGGTGGTCACGCCGACCCGCCAGAAATCCGCATGGCCCTTCAACGGCACGCGCAAGGCCTTGCCGAACTGCACGCCCTTGTCGGCGCGCACGGTCGGCGGAAGACGCAACCCGTACGCATTGAGGGCCTCCACCCGAGGATCGTTGACCAGCCGATCAGCCATGCTCGGCGTGTCCGCCGCCAGAATTGGCGTGGCCGACAGCAGGGTCAACCCAAGCGTCGCGAAGAAAGCAATCCGCACGATAGTATCTCCCCCAAACAACTGTGGTGTTCAGAACCGAAACCGGACGCCGAGCGAATAGGTGCGCTCGAGATAGAAGATCTGGCGTGCGAACTGATCACCGGCGTCATCGAACTGGCGATAGCGTCGGATCGGATTGCCCAGCACGTTGACGACGTCGAACGCCAGCGTGACGCTCGGAACCGGCGTGACCGTTGCAGACAGATCGAGTTGCCCGCGCGCCTTCTCGATCACCCCGCCTGTGCGTTGAGCGCCGTTGACGTCGACATCGAGCGGCTCCTGGCTGTAATATTGCACGAAGTCCGAGCGGAAATTATACGCGACCCGCGCCGAGAAGAACGGCCGTTCGTACAGCCCGACCAGATTGTACGTCCATTTCGATACGCCGTTGAAGCGCTGCTGCTGGCCGGCGACGTTGGGGGACGTCGCGAGCGTCGATGCCAGATCGCCCTTTGAATCGACATAGGTGCCGTTGGCCTGCAGGCCGAAGCCCTTCGCCCAATCGGGCAGGCCGTCGATGTCGAGGAAGCTCGTAAAGCCGACTTCGACGCCCTGGAACCGCGTTGCGCCGGTGTTTTCGGGCTGAGTGAAGCGCACGCGGCCATAGGTAGGGTCGGTGGTGAAGACGGTCGTGTTCGAGATGAAGCCCTGTGCATCACGGCGGAAGATCGCGCCGGTCAGCGAACCGGTCCGCGAGAAATACCATTCGAGGCTCGCGTCGTAGTTGTTCGACGTCAGCGGCGACAGGTTCGGATTGCCCGCCGTGATATTGCGCGCGTTGCTGTTGGGATCGTTCGGGTTCGGCGGATTGTTCGGATCGATCGTCGGCGGTGATCCGACGGTCAGCGCCGGATTGAGATCGAAGAAGTTCGGTCTGGTCCGCGTCTGCGTGTAGGCGAGCCGCAATTGCAGTTCATCGGTGGCTGCGACCCGCGCGCTGACGTTCGGCAGGTAATCGGTATATTCGTTCTTCGCGGTAATCGGCGTGATGACGAAGTTCCCGGGCGTCTGTTCGTCGCGCAGGAAGCCGCTGATCTGGTTCTTCGTGCGGATCGCGCGCAAACCGACGACGCCGTCGACGACGACGCTGCCGATGTCGAAGCCGTACTTGACCTGCGCATACGCGGCCAAGGCCTTTTCGTTCGCGCGGAAATTCTCCGACGGATTGAACTCCGGTCGTCCTGCCGGCGCACCGTAGAAGCTCCGCAAGGCGACGAGATTATCGCGGATGCTGCTTGAGGGGATCGCGGTGAACGTGTGGATCGGCAGCGTGTTGTTATAGCCGAACCCAGCGAGCGTGCTCTCGGTGGTGACCGGCAGCGCGGTGATCGGAATCTGAGCGGGCAGATTGAAGATATAGGGTGCGCCGCGATCACGGTTGGCGTCGCGATCATTGTAGCGGACGCCGAACTGCAGGCGTTTCAGCAGGCCGTCGCCGATGTCGTACTGGACGTCGAAGCGCGACTGGATGTCCTTGCCGCCGACCTTGGTAAATTCCTGGAAGAAGCCGCGGCTGAGGTAATTGGCCGGATCGGTCAGGTTGAAGGAGCCCAGGTCGAAGCTTGGGCCACCGTCTGTTCCCGGCGACTCGAACACGACGTTGCGGACCGGCGAACTGCGGAACGTGTAGTCGATGTTGACCGCGTCGAACGTGTAGGTGCTGTTGGTGTAGGCGATGTCGCCCGAGATCTGGAGCTTGTCGTGTTTCCAGATCGCGCCACCGCCGGCCTGATACGTATTGGTCGTCCCGTTGGCCGACCCGTAATAGCCATCAGGTGCATTGGCACCCGAAATGGTCGCGCTTTGCGCGACGTTCGGGTTGCCGGCGCGCGTGGTCAGGTTGTTCAACTGGAAATCGGCGCCGCCGAAGTTTGGCACGAACATGAACCGGTTGGAGTCGCGCCCACGATAGCCCTGGTAGAGACCGTCGGCATAGATTTCGAGTTCCGGCGTCGGCTTCCACTGGAACGCGGCGTTGGCGGACGGGCGCCAGCGACGGCCATAGCTGAGGAAGAGCGATTGCGCGTCGGGATAGCGAACCCCGCCGGTCGTGCCGGGGGCATTCACGGCATTGGTGGTGGCGACGACCAGCGATTGCTCGCGCGTCGAATCCAGGAAATTGATGCCGACATAGGATGCGTTGACGAGCAGGCCCATCTCGCCGATCCCGGTGTTCCAGCGGTCGCTGACGAGCAGATTGCCGTTCCACGACATCTTGCCCGACTGTTGCCAGTTCACCCCGTTCAGCGATCCCGACAGTTCGAAGCCGTTGAAGTCGAAGGGGCGGCGGCCGCGGACGTTGACCTGGCCGCCGATGCCGCCCTCGATCAGGTTGGCGGTGCCAGATTTGTAAACTTCGAGCGCCGCGACCGTGCCGGCGGGGAAATCCTGGATCTGGACGAAGCGCCCCTCGGCAGTGAAAATTTCGCGGCCGTTATAGGTGGTGCTGAGATCGGGCAGGCCGCGCACCGTGACGCCTGCCGACTCGCCGCCACCGCGCGTCACCTGCACGCCTGATACGCGGGCGAGTGCGGACGACGCGAACGTATCGGGGAGCTTACCAATGTCCTCGGCGACGATCGCATCGACGATGCCGTCGGAATTGCGCTTGATCGCCTGCGCCGACTGGAGGCTACGACGAAGGCCGGTGACGACGATCTCGCCGTCGCCCTCGGTCGGGCTTTCCTGGAGCGACGGTTGTGGTGCGGCGGGGTTGGCGTTCTGGTCCGACGCCGTTGTCGGCTTGGGCAGATCCTGCCCTCCGGCCTGCGTTTTGTTCGGTGTGGCTCCAGAAATTTGTGCGGTTGCTGGCGTCACGGTAGCCAGCGCCACGGTAGCCAGCGCAATGCCGGCCGCGGATGCGCAAAGGCGTGCTTTCGCGTTCATGTGTCACTCCCCTAGGTGTCGATGGTTTTCCATGCGACTTGCCGTCACGCTAAGACGATCGACCGACGTAATCAATTGTTTTGTAGGACAAGAGTAGCAGATCCGTCACAGGGTCTTGTTGACTGGAGGCGTTGGCCGCTAGGATCGCGGCGGATGCGGAAACAGCATCGCGGTAGCTGCGTATCGTTGCCCTAGCGAGCGGCGAAACCGTTAAACAGGAGAGGAACGTCAATGAGCGATGGCAATTTGGCGCGGACGCGCGCGTGGACGAAACAAGGACCGGGGGTCGCAAGGACCGTGATCGCTCGAAAGCCGCTGTGCCTCGCCTTGCTTGCCGCGGCAGTGTTGGCCGCCAGCCCGGCCGAGGCCCGCGGGCGCTGGACGGAGACGCAGGCGAAGATCTGGTACGCCGCGCAACCTTGGTTAGTCGGAGCGAATTACGCACCTGCCACCGCGATCAACCAGCTTGAAATGTGGCAGGCGACGACCTGGGATCCCAAGCGGATCGATTACGAACTGGGTCTGGCGCAGGGCATCGGCATGAATACGATGCGCGTGTTTCTCCACGACCAGCTCTGGCAGCAGGATCCGGAAGGCTTCAAGCAGCGGATCGACGCATTCCTGACGATGGCCAAGGCGCACAAGATCAAGCCGTTGTTCGTGCTGTTCGACAGTTGCTGGGATCCCGATCCGAAACTCGGGCCACAGCATCCGCCGATTCCGGGCGTACATAATTCCGGCTGGGTGCAGGGACCGGGGTTGCCGGGTCTGCGCGATCGTACGC
This sequence comes from Sphingomonas faeni, assembly GCF_040407495.1. Taxonomy (GTDB): domain Bacteria; phylum Pseudomonadota; class Alphaproteobacteria; order Sphingomonadales; family Sphingomonadaceae; genus Sphingomonas; species Sphingomonas faeni_D. The sequence continues at coordinate 125,807 of NZ_JAPZPP010000005.1, forward strand.
GGTATCTAGGCTACAAGGCGTATGTGCAGGGCGTGATCGGCGCGTTTGCGAAGGACGACCGGATCCTCGGCTGGGACGTCTGGAACGAGCCCGACAATGGTGCCGATCAATATAAGGGGCAGGAGGGCAAGGAGCCGCTGGTCCGCGCGCTGCTGGCGCAAGTATTCAACTGGGCACGCGATGCCGATCCGTCACAGCCGCTGACCTCTGGGGTGTGGACCGGCGACGACTGGACGCCGGGCGGCAAGACGTCGCCGATGGAAAAGCTCCAGCTCACGCAATCGGACGTCGTGACGTTCCACGACTATAGCTGGCCCGAGACGTTCGAACGGCGGATCAAGCAGCTGCTTGCCTATAATCGCCCCGTGATCTGCACGGAGTATATGGCGCGTGGCAACGGCTCGACGTTCGACGGATCGCTGCCGATCGGCAAGCGCTACAATGTCGGGATGATCAACTGGGGGTTCGTCGATGGGAAGACGCAGACGCGGCTACCCTGGGACAGCTGGCAGAAGCCGTACGTGCTGGCCGAGCCGACGATCTGGTTTCACGAAGTCTTCCGGAACGACGGTACGCCGTATCGGCAGGCTGAAACCGACCTCATCCGGCGGCTGAGCATGGCACCGAAGGGGATCGTGCCTGCAGAATCGTCCGCGACGTCCGCGGTAGGTCGCCGACGCTAAACCGATATGCGGCATCGCCTTCGCAAAGGGAGGCGATGCTGCCCGCATGCTCAGTTTCGGCGCTGCGCGTGATGCTCCAGTCATCGTTCGCCTGCCATCACCGCCACCTGAACTCGAACGTTTCGCGTCAACTGTGCACAAGCTCGATGTTCCGATGATCGCCGATAATTTCGAGGACGATCTCGAAATATGTCTGTCCGGTGCCGCGGTCGAGAGCGTCCAGCTGGCGGCCGATCACTTCGGCGTTGAACTGGGCCGGCTGCTGCAACTTTCTCGTCAGGAACGCCCGGGTCGCCTCGACCCCGAGCGTCGACCTGCTTGCTGCGATGTCATGCCACACGATACGGACCGACTCCCGCCCCTTGATCGCGCCATAACCGCCATAGAGCAGGTCGTTCAGCGCATCGAGGCTTTCGCCCAATCGCCAGTCCTCTTCTGCCATGAAGACGCGGTTGATCTCGGCATAGAAGCTCGGGATGTCACGGATATTCCGGCCGACGATGTTCAGCGTTTTCATTCGATCAGCCCCAGGACGGTTCGCTTTGCATTGTTATAGGGAATAAAGGACGAGTTCGGGATCGGACGGCCCAACCTGGTCGAGGGATGCGGTGACGGGCCCGTATAGATGAGCGGTTCCGGCGGGATACTGGATACCGTGCGTGTGTCTCAGCCAAGCGGTTTCAGCTCACCGGTTATAGCAAGCAGTGCGCGCAGACCTGTGGGCACCTGTCGTCGTCCGGAATAGTAGAGGTAGAAGCCTGGTCCTGTCGTCGCCCAGTCGGTTAGCACAAGACGAAGGCTGCCGTCGGCGACATGTTTGGCAAACAACGCCTCGAGACCGAACGTCAGACCCGCGCCGTTCAGTGCCATCGCCAAGGTCGATCGACTATCGTCCGCGGTCATTGCACTTTTGATCGGCACATCGAAGTCGCCGTCCGGCCCCTCGAACTCCCAGCGGTAGATACTGTCGTCACCAAGCCGAACCCCGAGGCAGCGGTGGTGTTTCAGTTCGTCCGGGTGCGTTGGCGTGCCATTTTCGTCCAGATAACCGGGGGATGCTGCGACCACCCATCGGAGGTCGGCGGAAAGACGCTGTGCGATCATGTCCTCGGGGACGGTGCCACCGTAGCGCACGCCCGCGTCGAACCCTTCGCCGACGACATCGACAATACGGTTGCTGGAGACGAGATCGACTTCGATATCGGGGTGGCGGCGAGATAATTCGGCAAGCGCCGGGCCGAGCACGAGTGTTACCGCATCGACGACGGCGTTGATGCGGATCTTGCCCCCGGGATTGGCGCGAAGCTGATCGAGGTTGTCGAGGGCGGAGCCTATGTTGGCAAACGACCCGGAGACCGATTTCTCAAGCGCCGTTCCAGCCGACGTCAACGTCACGGAGCGGTTGGTCCGATTGATCAGTCGGACGCCAGTACGCTCTTCGAAACTTTTGAGCGCATGGCTGACCGCGGAAGCGGATACGCCGAGCTCCAATCCGGCCAGGCGGAAATTACGGTGGCGGGCGATTGCCAGAAAATAGGCCAGGTCCGTCAGGTTGGTACGAGTAACGCGCATATCCGATGCTGAACCAGATTCATCATCGCATCAACCAGTTCCCCAGTAACCTGCTTGGCTACTGTGCGTTTAATGATCCTGACCGGCGCTACCAGCGCACATGCGGAGGATTGCCGATGGCCAGTGAGACTTTTCACCTGTCGCGGAGGGAGATGCTGATGAGTAGCGCGACAACTGCCGCAGTATCCTCCATCGTGAGCGAAACGGCGGAAGCCGCGGAGGTTGTTGACGTCGCGCCGACGTACAAGGTCGCCCTGAAGGTGAACGGCACGTCTCGGGCATTGACCCTCGACCCGCGCACGACCTTGCTCGATGCACTTCGCGAACATCTGCTTCTGACCGGTACCAAGAAAGGCTGTGATCACGGGCAGTGCGGGGCCTGCACGGTTATCGTCAACGGCGAGCGGATCAACGCCTGCCTCAGCCTCGCAGTCCAGCATGACGGTGATGCCGTGACCACGATCGAAGGCCTCGGCACGCCCGAGCGCCTGCATCCGATGCAGGCCGCCTTCGTGAAGCATGACGGGTACCAATGCGGTTACTGCACGCCGGGCCAGATCTGTTCTGCGATATCCGTGCTGGAGGAGATCAGGCGTGGCATACCCAGCCATGCGCAAGCCGATCTGATGGCAGCGCCGCAGGCGACCGGTGCCGAAATGCGCGAACGGATGAGCGGCAACATCTGCCGCTGCGGTGCCTATTCAAACATCGCCGAGGCGATGGCCGATGTCGCAGGAGCGCGCACATGAGAAGCTTCACATATGAGCGGGCCATGACGTCTGCCGAGGCGGCTGGAATGGTCGCGAGCAATCCAGGTGCGCGGTTTCTCGCAGGCGGTACCAACCTGCTCGATCTGATGAAGCTCGAGATCGAGACGCCGACGCATCTGGTCGACGTGCAGGACTTGAAGCTCGACCGGATCGAACCGACCGACGCCGATGGGTTGCGTATCGGGGCGTTTGTCAGCAACACCGCGTTGGCGAGCGACGCGCGGGTGCGGCGCGACTATGGCGTACTCAGCCGCGCCATCGTCGCAGGGGCATCAGGCCAGTTGCGGAACAAGGCGACGACCGCGGGCAACCTGCTCCAGCGGACGCGCTGCCCGTATTTCTACGACACCAACCAGCCCTGCAATAAGCGCAAGCCCGGGTCGGGGTGCGCGGCGATCGGTGGCTATTCGCGCCAACTCGCGGTCATCGGATCGAGTGACGCCTGTATCGCAACCTATCCCGGCGACATGGCCGTTGCGATGCGCGTGCTCGATGCCACCGTCGAGACGGTGAGGGCGGATGGCACGACGAGATCCATCCCGATCGGCAGCTTCCATACGCTGCCGGGCAATACGCCCGAGCGCGATAACGTGCTCGACCACGGCGAGCTCATCACCGCGGTCACGTTGCCGCGTCCGGTCGGGGGTACGCACGTCTACCGCAAGGTGCGTGACCGTGCATCCTACGCGTTCGCACTCGTATCGGTCGCCGCCATCGTACAACGCGACGGCAGCGGACGCGCAGCGTTCGGTGGTGTCGCGCATCGGCCGTGGCGCGTCGAAGCCGCGGAGGCGGCGATGCCACATGGCGCGAGCGCGATGTCTAAAGCGGTCTTCGCCGGCGCGCGGCCGACCGACGACAATGCATTCAAGATCCCACTCGCCACGCGCACCCTCGCGGCGGTGCTCGCAGAGGTGAAGCCATGATCTTCGATACACCAGCAGGCGCCAATCCGACCGACCAAATGAAGGTTCTCGGCAAGCCACTCGATCGCTACGAGGGGCATCTGAAGACGACCGGCACGGCGACCTATGCCTATGAATGGCACGACGTCGCGCCCGGTTTTGCGTACGGCTACATTCTCGGCGCCGCGATCGCCAAGGGCAGCATCACGACGATCGATACGCGCGACGCCGAGCGCGCGCCCGGCGTGGTCGGGGTCGTCACATATCTGAATGCCGGCAAGCCAGGGGTCGGCAAATTCTACGTCCAGAAGATGCTCGCCGCGCCGGAGGTCGACCATTATCATCAGCCGGTAGCCGTCGTCGTTGCAGAGACCTTCGAACAGGCTCGCGCAGCGGCGGCACTGGTGCGGGTCGCCTATCAGCGGGCGGCGGGGCGGTTCGATCTGGCCGCGCAGAACGCCACTGCCCCGGTTCCGCCTGAGGGCGAGTTTGGCGGCCCCAACGAGAAGCAGCTTGGCGACTTCGCCAAGGCGTTCGCCGCGGCGGCGTTCAAGGTCGACGAGACTTACACGGTGCCCGACCAAGCGCATGCGATGATGGAGCCGCATGCCTCGATCGCAAAGTGGGACGGCGACCGCGTGACGTGCTGGACGTCGATCCAGCAGATGAACTGGGGAACGCGCGACCTCGGGCTGATCCTGGGTATCCCCAAGCAGAACGTCCACCTGATCTCGCCCTACATCGGTGGCGGCTTCGGCGGTAAGGGGACCGTGCAGATCGATCTGGCGCTGGCGGCGATCGCGGCGCGCGTAGTCAAGCGTCCGGTGAAGATCGCGCTGCAGCGGCCGATCATGTTCAACACCACGATTCACCGGCCCAGGACGATCCAGCGTGTCCGGCTGGGGGCGGGCCATGACGGCCGGTTGACCGCGATCGGGCACGACAGCCTGTCGGGCAACCTTGTCGGTGGGCGGACCGAGCCGACCGTCACCTCGACGCGGACGCTATATGCGGGCGCGAACCGGCTGACGCGGATGCGGCTGGCCACGCTCGACCTGGCCGAGGGCAACGCGATGCGCGCGCCGGGCGAGGCGCCGGGGCTGATGGCGCTGGAGGTCGCGATGGACGAACTCGCGGAAAAGCTGAAGATGGATCCGATCGAGTTGCGCGTCGTGAACGATACACAGGTCGATCCTGAAAATCCCGACAAGCCCTTCTCGACTCGTGCCTTTGTCCGCTGCCTGCGGGAGGGCGCGGAACGCTTCGGCTGGGACAAGCGTCAGAGCAAGCCCGGTGCGGTTCGTGAAGGGCATTGGCTGATCGGTATCGGAATGGCCGGAGCGATCCGTGGCGGCAAGATTGCCAAGGCCGGCGCGCGTGCGCGGCTCGACCGGCACGGCGTCGTGACGATCGAGACCGACATGACGGACATCGGCACCGGCAGCTACACCGTCATCCAGCAGACCGCAGCCGAGATGATGGGCGTCGCGCCCGACCGCATCGTGGTCAAACTCGGCGACTCCACATTTCCCGAAACGCCGGGCTCGGGTGGTCAGCAGGGTGCGCCTTCCGTGACCGCCGGCGTCTATGCGGCGTGCATGAAGCTGCGCGAAACCGTCGCTCAGCGGCTCGGCTTCAACACCGCCGACGTCGACTTTGCCGATGGGCAGGTGCGCAGCGGCAACCGTTCGGTGAAGCTCGCCGACGCGGCCAGGGATGGCGAGATCGTGGTCGAGGACCGGATGGAGTTCGCCAAGCTCGCCGATCAGTTCCAGCAGCAGACCTTCGGGGCGCATTTCGTCGAGGTCGCGGTCGACGCCTATACCGGCGAGGTCCGGGTGCGGCGCATGCTCGCGGTCTGCGCCGCAGGACGCATCCTCAATGCCAAGACTGCGCGTAGCCAAGTGATCGGCGGGATGGTCATGGGAGTCGGTGCCGCGCTGATGGAGGACATGGTGATCGACAAGCGCTTCGGGTTCTTCGTGAACCACGATCTCGCCGGCTACGAGGTACCGGTGCACGCCGACATTCCGCATCTCGATGCCTTTTTCATCGACGAGGTCGATCCGACGATCTCGCCGGTAAAGGCCAAGGGCGTCGGCGAACTGGGCTTGACCGGGGTCGCGCCGGCAATCGCCAACGCTATCTACAACGCCACCGGCGTGCGCGTGCGCGAATATCCGATCACGCTGGAGAAGCATCTCGACGCGCTGCCGGCGCTGACGTGATCGGCCAATTAATGCCAATCCGTGCAGCATCCCTGCTGCAGTTCGGCACGCTTCTCGCGCTGATGTTGCTCGTCAGCGCTGCTCAAGCCCAAAAAGGAATTTCCGACATGACCATCGCACGCAAAACAGACATGAAAACCGTCGACGGACCGGACGAGTATTTCACCGGCAAGGTCACGATCACCGGTCAGTTCCAGCGCGACGAACCGTCTCGCATCTCCGGTGCTATCGTCCACTTCGAGCCCGGCGCCCGGACCGCCTGGCACACGCACCCCGCCGGCCAGACGCTTATCGTCACCGAGGGGGTAGGCTGGACGCAACTCGCCGATGGCCCGAAGCTGGAGTTCAACGCGGGCGACATTCTGTGGTGCCCCGCCGAGCACAAGCACTGGCACGGCGCGACGCCGCACCAAGGCATGACCCATGTCGCCATCCAGGAGTCGGTCGACGGCTCGCCGGTAACCTGGATGGAGAAGGTCACGGACGAGGAGTATCTGGCGCCGCTCGGTACAGAGTGATCGCGTACCGCACGTTGATCTGACCGCGCGGCATCGCCGTGGCGTGCCGTCGCCGCCGGACTGATCGACACCCGTCCACCCGCTTGAAACCAAGAGGCCCTCTCATGCCCAATATCCATCGTTTCTCCGACAAGGTCGCGTTCGTCACCGGCGCGGCCAGCGGCATCGGTCGTGCGACGGCTGTCGCCTTCGCCACCGAGGGGGCTCGCGTCGCAATCCTCGATCTTACCGAGGAGGCGCTTTTAGAGACCGCCGATGCCGTGAGGAACGCGGGCGCACAGGTCTTGGTCATGGCCTGCGACGTGTCGAAGCCGGAGCAGGTCGCGGCGGCGATCGGACGGGTGGTCGAGACGTTCGGCCGGCTCGACATCGCCTTCAACAATGCTGGAGTCGAGAACAAGGCGGCGCCTGTTGCCGAGATCGAACTCGCCGAGTGGGACCGCATCATCGACATCAATCTGCGTGGCACGTTCCTCTGCATGAAACACGAGCTGGCGCAGATGGTACGGCAAGGCAGCGGTGTGATCATCAACACGTCGTCGGGGGCCGGTGTCCGAGGCGTCGCGGGTGGTGCTTCCTACGCAGCCTCCAAGCACGCCATCATCGGCCTGACGAAATCTGCTGCTCTCGACTATGCCAAGCAGAATATCCGCGTGAACGCGATCCTGCCGGGCAATATCGAAACGCCGATGATGGATCGTTTCACTGGCGGCGACATCCAGAAGGCTATCGATCTTGAACCGGTTGGTCGTCTGGGTAAGCCAGAGGAGATCGCCGACGCAGTGCTCTGGATGAGTGCGGACCTTGGTGGATTTGTCACGGGCGCAGCAATCTCCGTAGATGGCGGCTGGTCGCTTTGACTATGCGAGGAGGGTCTGTGCGAACACCTCCAAAGCCGACAGCTACGTACCGGACGGTTCGCGTAACGACGACCGCACCATGCTGATCGGCAACGTCAGCTACACACTTGCAGCGATAGAGGGCGTTAAGCGCAGCGTCATCGTTTCCTGATGGCTAGTCCGGATGGCTATCGACAATCCATAACTTCGATACGCGTCTAGCTCGGGCGGCGCTAACGGCGCTCATGACGACATTTAAACGACGTCACTAAGCAGCCGACTATGATGACAAAGCGTCCGGGTTTGGTGAGGCCGCAACGTCGACCTGCCGCAGTGTCCGCGCCGCTGGACATCGCGTCAGCGACCTCGCACAACGCCGGCGTGCAACGTGCTACGTCAACGAACGACCGTTTACCGGCACCGCGCCTGTCGCTTTACGGACTTGCCGCTGCGGGCGGTGTCGTCGGCTATGCCCCGTTGCTGACGTTGTTGCTGCCGATGCGGCTGGAGAGGTTTTCGGAGGCGGCCCGCTATGACGTCCTTGCCGCCTGTGGCATCACCGGCGCGGTCGCCGCCGGACTAGCGAACATCGCGTTCGGATGGCTCGGAGACTGGTTGGTCGCACGAGGCCGTGGAAGGCGCGGCTTGCTGCTGGCGGGCGTGATCGCAACAATGGTTTCCTTCGCTATCTTCCATGCCGCGCGCGGTGCGTTGGAGATCGTCGCGGCGATCATAATATTTCAAATTGCGGTGAATATCGTGGTGGCCCAGGTGGGCGCGATCATTTCCGACGAGGTCCCGTCTGATCAGAAAGGAACCGCCGCAGCGTTACTGACGCTGGGCAATCCGCTGGCGGCGGGAGCGACAGCGCTCATCGTCGCTGCCGCAACGACCGAGGAATGGTGCTTGGCCATCGTCGCGATGGTGATGGCGGGCTGTATCCTCCCGCTGCTTGTCGTAGCGCCCCCCGACATCGTGCGCGTAGAAACAGCGACGAGAGGCCGAACGGCGATGCGCCGCCGCCTGGCAATAACCTGGACGGCGCGATTGCTCATGCAGGTCGCGAGCAGCGGTGTCGGCCTCTATCTCTTCTTCTACTTGAAAGACCTGCATGGCGGGCGGAGCGGGATGGCGGTGTCGGTAGCCCGCCTGCTGTTCGTCGGCACGCTTGTTCCAGTTCCGATCGCCATCGTGCTCGGCCGCTGGTCGGATGAGGTAGGGCAGCGCAAGCCGTTCCTGGCCGGTACGGCGTTACTCGCGACGTTAGGTCTGGTCAGCATGGCGCTGGTGCAATCGTGGACGATGGGCGCGATCGCCTATGTCGCCTTCGCGACCGGCGTGGCCGTCTTCATCGCGCTCAATACCGGGCACGCGATGCTGCTGCTGCCTGCTGGCGGAAAACGAGGACGGGACCTCGGCATTCTCAACCTTGCCAATACCATTCCCCAGATCGTTGCACCGATACTGGCCTGGGGCGTTCGACCCGCTCATGGCTTCGCCGCGGCGCTAGCGATCATGGCCGCCATCACCCTGTTGTCGGGCGTGCTGCCGCTGCTGGTCGGCGATGGTGATGGTGAGTGCGAACGACCGAGGTCCTGACTGGTTCAGGATTGTATCCGCGGCATGCAGGTGGATCGTACGATGAGTTCGAACGGCAATTCACGGCAGATCACGCCTTCGGTCGTGGCAGCCCCGGTCCTGCGATCTATCAGCATGTCGATCGCGGCTGCCCCCATTTCGAAATTCGGCTGATGGATGGTCGTCATCTGCGGCCACGCCATGCGCGCGATCTCCGCATCGTCGAACCCGACGATCGATACCGATCGCGGCACGGCAATCTGGTTGCGCATCGCCGCGACCAGCACCCCCAGCGCCATTTCATCGTTGCTCGCAAAGACCGCGGTCGGATGCGGATCGACGCCGAACAGGACGTCGGCAGCCTCCAGGCCCGAACGGAACTTGAAATCACCCTGGATCACACGCCGAGGATCGGGCGTCAGACCGACCGCCGTCATGGCATCCTGGAAGCCAAGCCAGCGCCGCTCGGTCGCGCTGTGCTGAGGATTGCCGAGCACGAACGCGATGTCGCGATGGCCCAGCGACAGCAGATGTTCGGTCATCTTACGTGCCGCGGCCCGATCGTCCATCCGCACCTGCGGCGTCCGATCGAGATCTGACCCGGGGGCAATCCGGACCACCGGCACGTCATGCCGTTCGAACGCCTCGATCAAGTCGGTGCGATCACAGATCGGCGACGTCAGGATCGCGCCGTCCAGTCGCAAACCCAGCAGCGTGTCGTCCAGCCGCTCCTGCCAGTCCGAGCGGTCGAAGGTGACGGGTTCGATAACCAGATGGCGGCCACGCGCCCGCGCCCGTTCCAGGGCGCCACGCTGAATGCTGGACGCATAGCTGGAGGCGGGATCGTCGAAAAACAGGCCGATCAGGAACGAACGCGAACTCGACAGCCCGCGGGCGAAGACGTTGGGTCGATAGTTCATCTCGGCAACGACGCGCGTCACGATCTCGCGGATCTCGGCGCGGACATGCGCCTCGCCGTTGATGACGCGCGACACCGTCTTCGGCGAAACACCTGCACGACGCGCGACGTCCGTAATCGTGATTGCCTTCAATCGCTGTGTCCCATCGCGAGTACGGTCAGTCGCTCGGCCGCCAACCGGGCGATATCTATCCCATCGTCTGGCCCTTGTATCGTCAGTACTGCGCCTGGCGGAAGTGGACGAGGACCTCGGTAAGCTACCATATCGAACCACGTTTATTTTTTAGCTCAGGGGCTTAGGCAGACGGATCCGTCACTGACATCGGTTGACATCGATGTCGGAAATTCTGATCACGCGGTCAAGAAGACTAACCGGAGAGGGGGAAGTTCAGGAAGACCGGGTCCGGTCGTCATGAACGATGGCGTCCGTCTCCGGCGTTGCATCGTCTCGTGGCGCCCCGCTGCGCAGGCCGTTCCGCAGGAGTACCGATCATGTCGTTAAAGCTCGTTCTCGCCATCTCTCTGCTCGGCGGGACCGCTCCGGCTGCGCTGTCCGCGCGCGAACCCGCTCGCCAGATCGCGCGCTCTGTCGCTGCGGCACCTTGGCGCAATACGCGCCTGCCGGCCGCCGAACGCGCGCGTGCGCTCGTCTCGGCCATGACCCGGGCGGAAAAGCTGCGATACGTCCACGGCCTTTTCCCGCCGATGACCAAGGAACGCCATGCCGACATGATCCCCTCGGCGGGCTATGTGCCGGGGGTCCCGCGGCTTGGCATCCCGACGCTACGGGAAAGCGATGCGAGCCTTGGCGTGGCCAATCAGGTCGAGCAACGCAAAGGGGACACCGCCACCGCTTTGCCCGCGAGCCTGGCGACGGCGGCAAGCTTCGATCCGGCGATCGCGTTTGCCGGAGGCGCGATGATCGGTGCTGAGGCACGGGCGAAGACGTTCAACGTGCTGCTTGCGGGCGGGGTCAATTTGACGCGTGACGCCTGGAATGGGCGTAACTTCGAGTATCTGGGGGAAGATCCGCTGCTGGCCGGCCTGATGGCAGCCGAGTCCATCCGTGGCGTGCAGACGAACAACATCGTGTCGACGGTAAAGCACTTCGCGCTCAATTCGCAGGAGACCGGTCGCACGATACTCGATGCGCGCATCGACGAGAAGGCGCTGCGGGAGAGCGACCTGCTCGCGTTCAAGATTGCGATCGACGGTGGCAAGCCGGGATCGGTGATGTGCGCCTACAACAAGATCGGCGGTGACTGGGCTTGCGAGAACCGCTTTCTTCTCACCGACGTGCTGCGAAGCGAATGGCGCTATCCCGGTTTCGTGATGAGCGATTGGGGCGCCGTCCATACCACGGAAAAGGCGGCCCTCGCCGGACTCGACCAGGAATCGGGGCAGGAACTCGACAAGGCGATCTATTTCGGCGGGCCGCTCGCCGATGCGGTCACTTCCGGCCGCGTGCCCGCGCGGCGTCTGGATGAGATGGTCGAGCGCATTCTGACCGGTGTCATCTCCAGCGGTCTCTATGACCACCCGACACCGACCGCGATGCAACCGATCGACTTCGCCGCACATGCCGAAGTCGCACAGCGCGCCGCGGAAGCCGGTATCGTGCTGCTCAAGAACGAACGCAATGTGCTGCCGTTCGCCAAGACCGCCAAGCGCATCGTTCTGATCGGCGGGCATGCCGATGTCGGCGTCCTGTCGGGCGGCGGGTCGAGCCAGGTGCGGTCCGTTGGCGGCGTCCCGATCGAAATTCCGCTAAAGGACGGCGCCGCAGCGTCGTTCGCGCGGATCACCTATCACAGTTCCGCACCGCTACGAGCGATCCGTGCTGCTGCGCCAAATGCCGACGTGCGCTTCGTCGACGGCAGCGACCCCATCGCGGCGGCCGCCGCCGCGCGCGATGCAGACGTCGCGATCATATTCGCGACGCATTGGCAGACCGAGGCGCAGGACTCGTCGGTGTCGCTGCCCGACGGTCAGGACGCGCTGATCTCCGCGGTCGCCAAGGCCAATCCGAAAAGCGTGGTGGTCTTGGAGACGGGCGGGCCGGTGCTGATGCCGTGGGCCGCGGACGTCGCCGGCATCGTACAGGCCTGGTACCCAGGCCAACGCGGCGGCGAGGCGATCGCGCGCGTGGTGTTCGGGGATGTCGATGCCTCCGGCCGCCTTCCGATCAGCTTCCCGCGCACGATCGAGCAACTGCCCCGACCCAAGCCGGTGCTGCCGGCGGGCACGACGTCCCTGTCGGACGCCGCCAGCAACGCAGGCAGTGGTGACGCTGTCGCGCCACCCTATCCGGTACCGTACGGTGAAGGTGCGAATGTCGGCTACCGCTGGTATGCGGCACGAGGCGACCGCCCCCTGTTTCCGTTCGGCTACGGCCTAAGCTACACGCGGTTCCGCTTCGGGGACATCCGTTTCATCGGGGGTGCACGACCGGGCGCGAGCGTCACGGTGACCAATACGGGGACGCGGCCGGGAGTCGCGGTACCGCAACTCTACGCGACCGGGCCAGACGGCACACCGCTGCGCCTAGCCGCCTTCCGCCGCGTGACGCTGGCGCCTGGCGAGACAACGCGGATCTCGCTGGCCGCCGATCCACGCGTTCTCGCCCGTTGGGCCGCGGGGCAGGGCTGGGCGGTGGCGGCAGGCCGTTACCACTTGGCAATAGCAACCGACGCAACGCGCGAAGTGGCAAGCGACGACGTAACGGTGGCAGGTGTGTCCTTGGCGACACACTGAGTGCGCAACCGTGGTAAGGTGCGTTGACATCGATGTCGGCTGCGATACGAAGCGCTTCGTCAGATAAATGTACTACGACCAGGGCAGCCGCCAAGAAGAGCGGCTACCGGGTTAAAAGGGGGAATGGATGACCAAAGGGATGAAGTTGTCGCTCGCGCTCGTGCGCTCGACATCGGTGCTCGGTATCGCAGCCGGGCTTGTGATGGCAACCGCCGTCAACGCTCAAACAGCGCCGGTCGACCCGCAGCAGGGTACGCCGCAGGCAGATACCGCGAGCCCGTCGACGGTGCCCGGAGAGGCAAGTCCGACCAACGCCGTGCCCGACAGCGATCCGAACGAAATCGTCGTTACCGGCGTCCGCGCTTCGCTTGAGCGGTCGATTGCGATCAAGCGCGATTCATTCGGTGTCGTCGACGCGATCAGCGCGGAGGACATCGGCAAGTTCGCCAACACCAATCTCGCGGAGTCGCTGCAGCGCATTACCGGCGTGTCGATCGATCGCCGGAACGGCGAAGGCTCCACCGTCACGGTTCGCGGCTTCGGCGCGCAGTACAACCTCGTCACGCTTAACGGGCGTCAGCTCGCGACATCGAACATCGTCGCGGTGGGCGGTGATCAGGGCGGCGACGGCGCTGGCGGCTTTGGTCGTTCGTTCGACTTCTCCAACCTCGCTTCCGAAGGCGTGAAGACGCTGGAGGTCTACAAGACCGGCCGCGCTGCAATCCCCTCGGGTGGCATTGGCGCGGCCGTCAACGTCGTCAGCCGTCGTCCGCTCGACTCCAAGGACACGGGCCTGCTCGGCTCGCTCGGCGTCAAGGGCAGCTACGATAACAGCTCGTCCGACTGCTTCGACTGTGGTGCGCGGGTAACCCCCGAAGTGTCGGGTACCGCCAGCTGGAGCGATCCCAATCAACGCTTCGGCGTGTCGCTGTTCGGCAGCTACCAGAAGCGTAACTTCAGCTTCTCCAGCGTCGCACCCGACAACTGGAACATCCGGTCGCTGACCGATTTCCTGAATCCCGGCAACGGCTTCGTCAACGCGCAGACGGTGATCAACAACCGTCCGACCAATAGCAATGTCCTGGTCTCCGTGCCGAACGACTCGCGCTATCACTTCTCCGAGGCGAGCCGCGAGCGCATCAACGGGTCGGGCGTCATTCAATTCCGCCCCACCGACACGCTGACCTTCACCGCGGACGGCCTCTACGCGCAGTTGCGTCAGTCCGAGCGTCGCTCGACCCAGTCCAACTGGTTCAACCGCCCGTTCGGCGTGGTTACGTTCGACGACGCGAGCAACGGCATTGCGACGACGAGCTTCCTGTCCGAATCGATCAACGGCGTGAAGGACGAGGCGTTCGAGCAGGCGTATCGCGCGCAGAAGAACAAGTTGTACGATTTCGGCGGCAACATCGAATGGAAGCCGACCGACCGCTTCTCGCTGGCGATCGACGGCCACATCGGTCGCGCGGACAGCTCGCCTGACAATCCCAATGGCCAGACGTCGACCACGGTCGCCTTCAACGCGCCGGTTGTCGCCGCGCATTCGCTGACGCTGGGCAAGAATGGCTTCCCGCAGCAGACGATCGCGATCAACGACGGTTCGGTCAGCACGACGCCTAACGGCCAGCCCTTCATCAAGGGCAACGGCAACGGCGTGATCGACCTCGGCGATCTGTCGAGCGCGGTGCAGCGGCAGTTCGCGTCCAACCAGACGCAGCGGGTCAAGGAACTGCGCGCCGACGCCGGATGGGCGTTGAACGATCAGCTCCGGCTCGACGCCGGTGCCGATTACCGGACCACGAATACGCGCCAGACGCAGTACAACACGCGCCAGGTGCTGGGTGACTGGGGCAATTCGCTGCCGCCAGACGTCGCGCGTCTTGCTCCCGGTCAGGTGTTCCAGTTCTGCAACGTGTGCAAATTCGAGCACAACGACGGAAATCCTGACGCCAACACGCTGGTGGCATTCCGCACGCAGGACGCGACGAAGCTCTACAATACGCTGCACGACTATTATCTCGGCGTGACGAACGACGGCGTGAACCACGCCGACAACATCGACGCGAACGACGACAATCGCGTCCGCGAGAATATCTGGTCGGGCTATGTCCAGGGATCCTGGAACGGCAAGCTGTTCGATCACAACGCACAGCTGGTTGGCGGCGTTCGGTACGAGAACACCAAGGTGCGGGCGGTATCGCTCCAGCCAGTGCCGACCGCGGTCGTCTGGACGGCCGACAACGACTTCTTCGTGTTGAACACCGCGGATCGGCAGACGCTGTCGTCGCGTGGCGGTTACAGCAACTGGCTGCCCTCGGTGGATGCCAAGTTCGAGGTGGTCAATAACCTCTTCGCCCGCGCTTCGTACAGCAAGACGATTTCGCGTGCTGGTTACGGCGACCTGTTCGCGTCGACCAACGTAAGCGGTCCGGGCCGCCCGACGGCGATCGGTGGCATTGCCACCGGCACGGCGCACAACACCGATCTCGATCCGCTGTCGTCGGACAACATCGACGTCTCGCTCGAATGGTATCCGCGCAAGGACGTCTTCCTGTCGGCGGGCTTCTTTAACAAGAAGGTCCATAACTTCATCGGTCAGACGGTGGTCAACCGCAACCTGTTCGGTCTGCGCGATCCTACTTCGGGCACCGCCGGAACGCGCTCGGGTACCGCACGTCAGCAACTCGCCGGCACGTTCAACGCCGATATCACCGACGTGAACCTGTTCACCTACACAGCGCTGCTGCAACAGAACGCGGGCAACGTCGCGACGACGAACGCCCAGTTCGCGGCCAACTACAACACGCAGAGCCGCGCGTTGAACCAGGGGTTCGTCGATCAGATCCTCGGCCAGTACGATATCACCGCCAATGCGCAGGATCCGCTGTTCAACTTCGCGGTGAACACGCCGATCAACAACCAGGACGCGCATATCTACGGCGTCGAGCTCGCGGGGCAGTATTTCCTCGGGGATACGGGCTTCGGCGTGGCAGCGAGCTATACGCTGGTCCGTGGCAACATCGGCATCGACATCGCGGCCGATCCGAGCGTGAACACGTTCGCGCTGGTCGGTCTGTCGGATACCGCCAACGCCACGCTGATCTACGACAAGAACGGTATCTCGGCGCGCATGTCGTACAACTGGCGCGACAAGTTCCTCAGCGGCATCAACCGCGGCGGGGATCGCAATCCGGTGTTCACCGCGCCCTACGGTCAGCTCGATCTTTCGGTGAACTTCGACCTCACCTCCCGGTTTGCGCTCGGGTTCGAGGCGATCAACATCACCGAGGAGGGCGTGCGCTCCTACGGCCGCGACAAGAGCAACATCTGGTACCTGTCGGAAGGGTCCGCAAGGTATCTGGTCGGTGCGCGATACCGCTTCTGACCCAGCGGCGAGAAGGCCGCTGACGACAGCGGCCTTCCTCGTCTAGGATGATCTGATGGCCTCTCCGGTATTGCTTAACAATGTCGACCACCGCGACCTGCGTGTCGCGGTCGGTCATCACGCGCGCTACGGCGATGCGATCAACCAGACGCGCGTCTTCCCGGCCGAGTTCGAGGAACTGCAGCGCGATTATGCGATCCTGCTGCGGCGCGACGAGCATGGCGTCCTCTTCGCGACGGTCCTGCTGGGGCTCGATCCGGACGAGAACCTGTTTCTCGACGGTGAACGGTGGGACGCGCGGTATGTGCCGGCGGCACGGGCACGCGGTCCCTTCTCGATCGGTGTGGATGCCAGTGGCGAGCCGATGATCCAAGTCGACCCCGGCCATCCGCGTATCGTCGACAATGGCGAGCCGGTGTTCCGCGACCTCGGCGGTAACGCGCCGTTGCTCGATCACGTCTCGGCGATGCTGCAACGGATCTATGTCGGTCTGGAGACCGAAAAGGCGATGTTCGACGCGTTTGCCGCCGCCGACCTGCTCGAACCCGCCACACTGCAACTCGACCTCGCCGATGGGCGGCGGTACGATATTCCCGATCGGTTCACCATCGATGCGGGGCGGCTCGCTGCGCTCGACGGCGAACCCCTGGCACGGCTCCACCGCGACGACTTTTTGCGACCCGCGTTGTGGATCGCGTCGTCGCTCGGCAACCTTCGATACCTGATCGATCGGAAGCTGCGGAAAGAACTCAATGGCTGAGAGCTTCCGCGTATCGCGAAAGGTGCGCGAGATTGATCATACCGGGGTGTTCGATCTGGAGGGGTTGATAGCGAGCGACGATCCAGTGATCCTCCGCGGGCTTGCCGCCGACTGGCCGCTGGTTCAGGCCGGACGCAGGTCGCCGCAAGAAGCTGCCGCGTATCTGCGCCGGTTCGACGTCGGCCGTCCCGTCACTGGCTATGTCGGCGATCCCGCGATCAAAGGGCGCTTCCACTATGACGAGACCGCCACCGCGATGAACTTTGCGGCCGAGCGGATCGCGCTGGGCGACTTTCTCGATTCCGTGCTTGGCCATCTCGGCGATGCGGAAGCGCCGGCATATTATCTCGGCTCGACCGATCTCGACACCTATCTTCCCGGCTTTCGCGCCGAGAACGATCTGACGCCGACCGGGGACGTCTTCGCTCGTCACGCGCCGCTTGCCAGCATCTGGATCGGCAACCGCACGATCGCATCCGCGCATCATGACATGTCGAACAACGCGGCGGTCTGCGCGGTTGGACGCCGACGCTTCACGCTGTTTCCACCGGACCAGGTCGCCAACCTCTATCCGGGGCCTCTCGCGCCGACGCCGGGCGGCCAAGTGGTGAGCATGGTCGATTTCGCCGCGCCGGACCTCGATGCGTACCCCCGCTTCGCCGCCGCGGTTGCCGCTGGATCGGTGGCCGATCTGGAGGCAGGCGATGTTCTCGTCTATCCGGCCATGTGGTGGCATCACGTCGAGGCGCTCGACGACTTCAACGTGCTGGTAAACTATTGGTGGAACGCGGCGCCTGCCTTCATGGACACGCCGATGGATACGATGCTGCACGCGCTGCTCAGCCTGCGCGACCGGCCCGCGCAGGAAAAGCGCGCGTGGCGTGCGATGTTCGATCATTATGTGTTCGGCGATGCGGAGGCGGTCGCGGCGCATCTGCCACCGCCGGCACGCGGACCGCTCGCACCGCTCGACGAGTCTGGCGCCCGTCAGTTGC
Source organism: Sphingomonas faeni (assembly GCF_040407495.1). GTDB lineage: Bacteria > Pseudomonadota > Alphaproteobacteria > Sphingomonadales > Sphingomonadaceae > Sphingomonas > Sphingomonas faeni_D. The sequence continues at coordinate 143,713 of NZ_JAPZPP010000005.1, forward strand.
GCGCCTATCTGCTGCACCGGCTGAACCGATGAACGATACGTCCGAACGTCCGCGCACCCGCGTAATAGTCGCTGGCGGTGGCACCGCCGGCTGGATCGCCGCCGCGGCGATCGTGCGCCAGCTCGGCCCGCTGGTCGATGTGACTCTCGTCGAATCGGACGAGATCGGCACCGTCGGCGTCGGCGAATCCACCATTCCGACCGTGCGGGGTTTTCATGCCTTTCTCGGCATCGACGAGGCCGCGTTCATGCAGGCCACGCAGGCGACCTTCAAGCTCGGCATCGCGTTCGAGAACTGGCGCACAGTCGGCGACCGCTATTTTCATCCGTTCGGCAGCGTCGGCCGGTCGGTGGCGATCGCCGATTTCCAGCATTTCTGGCTTGAGGCACGCGCCCGCGGGTTCGGTGGCGCGTACGGTGACTATTCGCTCGAACAGCAGGCAGCCGGCGCCGGCCTTTTCGGTCACGACGAGCAGCATTCGCTGGCCTACGCCTATCATCTCGACGCGACCGCCTATGCGCGGTTCCTCCGAACGTTGGCAGAGCCTTGGGGCGTGCGGCGCGTCGAGGGACGCATCGAGCGAGTCGAACGTAACGGCGAGGGGGGCGATATCGCAGCGCTCGTCCTGGCATCGGGCGAACGGATCGGGGGCGACCTTTTCATCGATTGCACCGGCTTTCGCGCGCTCCTGACCGAAGGCGCGCTGGGGACCGGCTTTGAGGATTGGTCGGAATGGCTCGCGACCGATCGGGCGCTCGCGGTGCAGACGGAGTCGGTCGCGCCGCCGGTGCCGTACACGCGCGCGATCGCGCACGGTGCCGGCTGGCGCTGGCAAATTCCGCTCCAGACGCGGACCGGTAACGGTCTGGTCTATTCCAGCCGGCACATGAGTGACGACGAAGCGCACGCGACGTTGATCGACGCTCTGGACGGCCGCCCGCTGTTCGAACCGCGACCGTTGCGCTTCCGCTCGGGGATGCGACGCCAAGCCTGGAACCGGAATTGCGTCGCGCTGGGTCTGGCCGCGGGTTTCATCGAACCGCTCGAATCGACCAGCATCCATCTGATCATGAATGCGGTGATCCGCCTGATCCAGCTATTCCCGTTTCAGGGTGATGATCATGTGGCGCTGGCCTCGCGGTTCAATGCGCAGTCGCGCCACGAGTGGGAGCATGTGCGCGACTTCATCATCCTGCATTACCACGCCACCCAACGTGACGATTCATCGTTCTGGCGGGACTGCGCGCGCATGACGATTCCTGATAGCCTCACCGAGCGGATCGAACTTTTCTTGAAGACCGCTGGCGCCTGGCAGGGACAGGACGACCTTTTCAGGATCGATTCCTGGGTTTCGGTCATGCTCGGGCAAGGCATCGTGCCGCGCGCACATCATCGTATCGCGAGCATCATCAACGGGCAGGAGTTGCAAGCCTCGTTCGACGATCTTTCCAGGGGAATAGCGCAAACGGTCCGGACGCTACCGCGACATCAGGATTTCCTCGCCCGCTATTGCCCTGCTCGCGGCTAATTCTTGGCGTAGCCGCTCGGTTTTAGACGATCAGGGTACAAGAGCAGTGCCCATGATGTGTAAGCGGCATTCTTACTGAAAGCGTGTCCAGATCTACAAAGGGCCATGCTGTGGTCGCAGCAGCCTGCGCCAGATCGTAACCGGCCCGCGACCCCCATCGCGAACGTGCTCCTTGGCCAGCTGGACTATTGTCTACACGAGAAGCAGCATGGATCTAGCACGCCTCCAAAAGCTGCTCGAATGGTCGGGTCATATGACAGCCGACGTCGCCGCCACCTTCTTTCAGCGGTAGAACGTCTGCTCCGAGATCCCCATCCGCCGGATGAATTCGACCACCGGCGTACCGGTTTCCGCCTGCTTCAGCGCGAAGGCAATCTGCTCGTCTGTGTACCTAGATTTTCATTTTCAGTTCCTCGCCCGAGGGCTTCGCGAGGCCGGAAAACTCTCTCTTAAAATAGACCAAAAAACAGGAAAACGTCACTTGGTCCCCGCTATAATAGGCGATGAACCACAAAAAAAGGTGGCAATTCACTACCACACATACGTACTAATCAATTATCGGTCGGCTTCTACTTCTTCGATTTCATTCTATAAGATCCTGAAAGCCGGAAGAAATAACAGGGATCGTTCCGAGACTGCCATGAGAGCGTGTGATGGGTAGTTTGCGCTAATCCGCCAGTCCGTCCTGTAATTTTAACTCGTCGCCGAAGGTATTCGGATTTGTGGTGATGATGTGGGTGCGCTTCCCGCTATCGCCCCGTTACGTCGAGGATCTGCTATTCGAACACAGGATCGAGAACCGCCACGAAACAATATGCGTATGGTGGAACCGGTTCTGCACGATGTTGGCCGGTGACATCCGCCGCCAGCGGCCCGGTGCGGAGAAACGGCGTGGTTCGGCGCAAATCGTCACCAGATGCCCGTCGCGCAGCACGCAGTCGATGCCCTCTTGCACTGCATCGACCCAGCGTTCCACTTGCTCATGACGATTTCCAGATCGGGACATCCCGCGAGGAAGTCGGGGAGTCCCGGCACTAGGAATGCCGGGCGATCGTCCCCTCAATCTCGTGCCGGCGAGTATCGCTGCCGTGGCTCTGTGGCATTGATTTCGATCCTGAAGCGCGACGATCAACAAAACGTCTTATGCACTATGTTTCATATCGATAGATTACTTTGCAGCATGAGCTCGACGGAGATCCATAAAGCCGACTGAATTTAATCAGTATCCACTATTATACAAAAAGCAGACGCGTCCTATAAAGTTAGAGCTACTGATTTAGGTAAATATGGAAACTGTCAGTTTACGAGCTGTTGACTCTTCCCGAGACTGAGACCAGAAAATCGGACCATAGATCGAGTATGCGTACCGAGTATAAAAGATATTGCAGATAATTTCTGCGGGACGTCTGGCGGGGGGCAGTATGTCGATTGGCGGGGTGTGCTTTAAGCGTTTGACTCTGTGCGCAAGTCTTCTTGCATCCGGTGCGATGGCGCAGGTGCCGACGCGCGAACAACTTCAACCCAAGCCGGCTACGATACAGCCGCCGCGCTCCGTGCAGGTTGATACGTCGGGCGCGTTCGAACGTGGCCCGTGTCCGTTGCCCGAGGATCTGCGGGTCCGCATTCGCTCGATCACGTTTGCGGCGCCTAGCGGCGCCGCGTTGCCCGAGACGATCGCATCGCTGCTCGGCGAAATCACGCCATCGGGCGACGATCAACCGATCGCGGCGGTGTGCGATCTTCGCGATCGGGCCAATGCCATCCTGCGCCACGATGCCCCCCAGAGCGCAACGCCAATGTATAGCGCCAACGCGATCATAGTCATTGTTTGATGCGAGTAGCAAGCATAGGCCTGCCTATCTTGTCATGGGAGAAGTCCGCTGAGTACGAGCTACGATGACGTCGCTTATCCCTCGGGCCTGTTCAAGATGACGCATCCCGATAGGATTGGGATGCTTGGCCGGTTACATGGATTGGCGGCCACACCGATGCATTCCGCACGCGTCCTCGAAATCGGATGTGGCGAGGCGTATAATCTCATGGCCTTGGCGGCGGCCTATCCCAGCGCGCAACTACATGGATTCGATCTGGCCGAGACTGCGATAGCCATCGGCAAGACTCGATCGGAGGCAGCGGGAATCGCCAATATATTATTGTGGACGGGGGATATTATTACCGAGCTGGAGCGTATCGCGCCGGGCAGCTACGACTATGTTATAGCGCACGGCGTCTATGCTTGGGTGCCAGAGGCGGTGCGCGATGCGGTCATGGCGCTGGCCGCGCACGCCCTCGCGCCACACGGCATCGCCTATGTTAGCTACAACGCCTTGCCCGGCGGGTACTTCCGGATGGTGATCCGCGACCTGCTGCTGCACGAGCTCGACGGCATCACCGATATCGCCGAGCGGATGGCGACGGCGCGCCACGTACTGGAGGAGCTGGCCAAAAGCGATCCCCGGCGCGGCGTGACGATCGATGCGCTGCGAAGCATGGCCGAATCGCTGCTGGAGAAAAACGAGGTCGTGCTGTTCCATGACGAGTTGGGAGAAATCTATGCGCCGCAGTCGCTGACCGACGTCGCCGCGACCGCCGCGCGCGCGGGACTGCGGTATCTGACCGACACGGATTATGCCAAGATCTACGAGGCGTTCCTTCAGGACGGCGACGAGGGGGGCGCCGATCCGGGCGAAACCGACCGTATCCTGTTACGCCGCGCACAAAGCCGGAATTACCGCAACACCGCCTTCTTCCATTGCTCGCTGTTCGTCCGTGACGACGCCCCGGTGAAGCGGGCGCTGGATCTCGCCGGTTTTGACGCGCTGCTGGTGTCCACCACGCTTCGCTACGACGCGGAAAAAGACGAGTTCACCGACGGTGATGAGCGGACCGTGAAATTCTCCGATGACGCTATGACCGCTGCATTCCACAGGATCGTCGCGGCGCAGCCCGGACGTATACCGCTGAGCGAGATCATCGAACTGGATGATTGGCGTGATGCTTTCCTGAAGATGCTGGCGGCATCGCTCATCGACCTGCATTCGGGGCCTGCGCCGTTCGTCGCGACGGTCGGCGACCGACCGGAGACGAGCCGCTTCGCGCGTTTTGCGATCGGCGAAGGCTCGGCGAAGCTGCCACGGCTGGACCATGCGGACGTGAAGGTCGAGCGGGATGATCTGCGCGCGCTGCTCGTGGCCGCCAATGGGGAGCGGACCATCACCGAGATCGCCCGCGCGGTCGACGGCGTCTTCCCCGCGGACGAGGTCGAGGCCGCGCTGAACGCGGCGGCGGCGATCGGATTGATGCGGCGGTGATGCTGGGTAGCCGGCCTGCGTGGTCGGGTGCGACGATCGTATTCGGCGTGCAGACGGTTCGCCGGCACCGATCCGTGAGGCAGCCGGCCGTCGCATCGGCCCGTAGCCCAAACCTAGGTAGAAGGCCCGCATGCGCTTAGCTACGGCCGATTCACCCCGCTCGCCCAGTCCGGATTGTCTGCCGCCTCTGCGGGACGAGTAAGACCGGTCGCAATCTCGTTCACATAGGTCTCGGGACAGAATGCTCGACTCATTGGAGCAGTTTCGAGACTCGCGCAGTTTCTTCGCCCTAGTCGACCCCAGACAGCATACTAGCTATCCGAAACTCATTCTCGGGGAGAAAATTAGAGATATGGGCGCAACCAACGCAGCAATTTCATCAGAAATCCGCAAAAACTGCGGTTGGTGACCCCTACGGGAATCGAACCCGTGCTTCAGCCGTGAAAGGGCCGCGTCCTAACCGCTAGACGAAGGGGCCTGCGTGGTTGGAGGCGCCTAAAAGGAAGCCGCCGATGCGTCAACCCCTCAATCGGCCCAGGCAGCGTCTTCGACGTGCAATTCGGCTGACGGGCGCGATGACCAGTCGTCGATCTTCGCGCGGCCGGCCAGCCACAGCTTGCGGTGGGGGGCGGCGCCCAGCAGCGCCTGACCTAGCGCGCTCTCGGCTGAGCGGAAGGCCATCACTTTGATACTACGGCCGTCGTCACCCGCGACGATCGTGCGGACGTGGCCGTTGCCGACGATATCCGCCTTGATGACGCGGACCGGGCCCATCGCCACGCGCGGCGCTGGCCAGCCCATGCCGTAGGGACCGCCGGCTTCCATTGATTCGACGAGGCCGGGGTTGACGCCGCCAGCCGCGAGGACCGCGTCGAGCAGGAGCGCGCGGTCGCCGTTCGAGCGTTCGACGGCGGCGGCGAGGCGTTCTTCGAGGAAGTCGGTGAAGGCGGGAATTGCTGCCTCGCTGATCGTCAGGCCGGCGGCCATCGCGTGGCCTCCGCCCGCGATCAGCAGGCCGTGTTCGCGGGCGGCCATCACCGCTGCGCCTAGGTCTACGCCGGGGATCGAGCGGCCGGAGCCCTTGCCGATACCGTTTTCGTCGATCGCGATGACGATCGCAGGTCGGCCGAGCTTTTCCTTGAGGCGGCCGGCGACGATGCCGATCACGCCGGGATGCCAGCCATGGCCAGCGACCACGGCGACCGCGCGATCGCGGCTGGAGAGGAGGTCAGCGGCTTCCTGTACGACGGTTTCGATCGCGCGGCGTTCTTCGTTGAGGCGGTCGAGTTCGGTAGCGATCTGGCGGGCTTCGTCCGCGTCCTGGGTGGTGAGCAGGCGGACGCCGAGGTCTGCACGACCGACGCGGCCGCCGGCGTTGATGCGCGGGCCGAGCGCGAAGCCGAGGTCGGTGCAGGTCGGGTTGCGCGTCAGGCGTGACGCCTCGATCAGCGCGGCGACGCCGATGTTCTTGCGCGCGCCCATGACCTTGAGACCCTGCGACACGAACGCGCGGTTAAGGCCGCGGAGTTGCGCGACGTCGGCGACGGTGCCTAGCGCGACGATGTCTAGCAGGTCGATGAGTTTCGGCTCGGCGCGGTCCTTGAAGAACCCGCGGGTGCGGAGCGTGCGGACGAGGGCAGCGGCGGCCAGAAAGCACATGCCGACCGCGGCGAGATGGCCATGCGCGGCGCCTTCGGTCTCGTCGAGGCGGTTGGGGTTTACCAGCGCGAGCGCGTGCGGGAGCGCGGTCGAGCATTTGTGGTGGTCGATGACGATCACGTCGACCTTCGCGTCGCGGGCGGCGTCGAGCGCGTCGAACGCCTGCGCGCCGCAATCGACCGTGACGATCAGCGTGGCGCCTTCGCCGGCGAGGCGGACGAGCGCTTCGCCCGAGGGGCCGTAGCCTTCGAGCAGACGGTCGGGGATGTAGGGGCGGGCTTCGATGCCGAGATCGCGCAGCACGAGCACCATCAGCGCGGCGGAGGTGGCGCCGTCGACGTCGTAGTCGCCGAAGATCGCGACCTGTTCGCCGGCTTGCACGGCATCGGCGAGGCGCTCGGCGGCGCGGTCCATGTCGCGGAAGATCGACGGGTCGGGCATGAACGCGCGGATCGACGGCGTGCGGTGCGCGTCGAGCGCGTCGCGGGGGCAGCCTCGGGCGAGCAGGAGTTGGGTGACGAGGTCGTCGCCCGAACCGCCCCCGAAGCCGTCACTCCCGAAACCGTCCCGGCCGTCTGCGGCGAGTGCGCGCCAGCGCCAGGGTTGGCCGAGGATGGACGAGGTTACGCCGAGAACTGTCATGCCTTGGACCTAGTGGCTCTGGGGGGATTGTCGAGCGGGGAGGGGCCGCGCGGTTAGAGCGATCTCCCAACCGCGTGCACCAATTGCGTCATGTTCTCCCGCGAAGGCGGGAGCCCAGTCTGGGTCCCCGCCTTCGCGGGGAAACAATGAGGAGGGGGCGCCCCCTCCGCCCTTGGTGCTGCGTAGCGACCGAGTAGCTTTGTAGAAGCGTATCGATGGCGCGTATCGAAGCAGGGTTCCGCGCGCCAACCTGTCCTTCGATACGCTGTCTCGATACGCTGCTGACGCAGCTACTCGGCGGCTACTCAAGGCGAACGGGGAGGGCGCGCGACTGTGGCTCGGCAACGGGGGCGGGCAGGCGAGGTAATGCTCTGCTCAAGCCCCTCACTTGATCCACGGACGCTCGCGAAACCACTTCGTCACGATATACTTCACGCCCTCCACCACCGGCATGCCCTCGTGCAAAGTCAGCCCGTTCGGCGTCCCGTCCGGGTTCATGTTGTTCCACGCGAGCAGCATGCCGCGCTTCGGCGCGATCTTCACGCCGGCCTGCGGGAACCAGGTCGCGCCGCCTTCGGGGACGTCGTTGAGAAACACCATTGCGGTCCAGGTGCGCTGGCCGCCCTGCTCCTGCATCTTCGCCCAATAGCTTTCGGATTCGTGGAAATAGTCGTGGTGCGCGCGGAATTGCTGGCCGGGGGCATAGCGCTGGCCCTGCATCGTCTCGCCGTGAAGCAGGTCGATACCCAGTAACGTCGCGATCGCCTCGTCGGTCGGTTGCACCTCGGGCGACCAGCGATCCATGTCGCAGCTTTCGCTGGTCCGGAAATTGCTGTTTGGGCGATCCGAGAGCAGGGTCGACGGCCGCCGCTTCGAATCGATGACGGCGATTAACCGCTTGCAAGTGGCGGGATCGAGGAACTTGTCCTGGTAATAGAACTGCACCGTATCCATCGCGATGCGCTGCACCGCCGGATTGGCGTCGAGGCGCGCGGCGACCTGCGATCCGAAGGCTTGGCGAAGTGCCGCGGCCGGATCGACCTTCTTGGCTTTTGAAAAGATACCCACGTCGCAGGATTTGGCGAACTCGCCCCGAAAGGCAAGAGGGGTAAACGCAAGAGCCCCGCGGCGATCTGGACCGCCGCGGGGCTCTCCCCTGTTACTGCGTGACAGTAGGCCGGAGCCTACCAGAAGATGTCGTACACCGTGTCGACCACGCGGCCGCTGTCGAGATCGACCAGCAACGCGTCGTTGTAATAGCGCACCCAGCGGTACGGCCCGTAGGCTTCGGGCAGGCGGTAGGTGTACGGGTCCTGGATCCAGTAATTCTGGTTGTAGAGGATGCTGTTCAGCGAAAAACCGACACCGAAGCGACGATAGCCCGACCCCCAGCCGCTCGGCGCATAGTAGCGTGGCAGGCGGTATGCGCCGCGATTGGATGCGCGGTAATTGCTCCAGGCATAGCGGTTGTCGTTGCGCCAGCCACGGTTCCACGCGCCGCCCTGGTTGTAATGGCCCTGGTTGTAGCCGCTGCGACCATAGCCCTGGACGTTGCCATAGGCGCGGTTGGGCTGGCGGTTCTGGTAGCCGACGCGGTTTCCGTTGCGCCAATCGCCGCGGTTGTCGCCCCGGTTGTCATTGCGCCCGTCGTTACGCCAATCGCCGCGTCCACCATTGCGGTCGAACTGGCCGCGATCCGCTTGCTGGTTACCGCGATCGAAACCGGGCCGTCCCTGGTCGCGGTTCCAGTCGGGGCGGTTCTGGCCGGCCTGCGGGTCGGGACGGTTCTGGCCGTTCCAGCCTTGGCCAGCGCCGCGCTGGCCGTTCCAAGCCTGACGGTCGCCACGTTGCCCGTCGCGCTGCCCGTTCCAGTCGGGACGGCCTTGACCATCGGGTCGGTCGCCGCGGACTTGCGGTTGCGTGCCAAGATCGGCGCGTTGCGGGCGCTGGCCCTGATCGGGCGCGGCGGGGCGGTCGGGGCGCTGCTGCTGGAAAGATTGCCCGTCTGGACGTGGGCCCCGATCGCCACGATCCTGACGCTGGCCGCGATCGGGGCGCTGGCCACGGTCACCGGGGTCCTGGTCGACCTGTTGCGCGGTCGCGGTTGTTGCCATCATGGTTGCCGGCACCAACGCGGAAGCCGCCATCAAGAGTTTGAGAAACTTGCCCGTCATCGCCGTCGTCCTCGACTGCCGGCGCACGAGCCGGCTCCTATGATGTGTCGGGCCTAGTCGATCTCGTGTGTGGAGAGGCTGAATGGGTTCGTCAGCGATCAGACAGGTTTAGGTCGGATACGTCGCTACGTCTCTGAAGCATCCACCCCGGCGAAGGCCGGGGCCCAATTGGGGGCGGAGAATAACGCGGCGCGCGACCAATCACCTTGGACGTTCCAAATGGGCCCCGGCCTCCGCCGGGGTGGTGGAAACCGCCGACGTGTTCATCGCGAACCTTGTCCTCCCGCGAAGGCGGGAGTCCAGACTGGACTCCCGCCTTCGCGGGAGGACATGCTTGGCACTGAAGCGCGCGCTACCGCGCCGGCGGCGGCACTAGCGCGGGCACCAATCGCGCGGAGTCCGCGGGATCTATCCCCGGGCGCGGTCCGGCCGGAATAACTTCTTCCCCCCGCGTCGCTCGCCCGGCGCGTTGGATCGCCTCCACCACCCGCGGATACACCCCGCACCGGCACAAGTTGGTGATCTGCTCGCGGATCAGCGCTTCGCTCGGATCTGCATTGCGCTTCAGCAACGCCGCGGCGGCGATGATCATCCCCGAAATGCAAAATCCGCACTGCGGCACCGCCTCGGCAATGAAGGCCAGTTGCACCGGGTGATTGCGTTCACGCGACAGCCCCTCGATCGTCGTGACGTAAGCACCCTCGATCGAGCCGATCGGCACGCGACAGCTCCGCATCGCACGCCCGTCGATATCGACCGTGCACGCGCCGCAGTGCCCGGTGCCGCAGCCGTATTTCGTCCCGGTCAGGTTCGACGCATCGCGCAAAGCCCATAGCAACGGCGTATCGTTGTCGAGTTTGTATTCGATCGGCTCGTTGTTGACGGTGAAGCGGCTCATGCCGCCATCCTAGCCCGCTGGGACGGATCGCACCACGCGGCATTGCCACGCGCCACCGCCAGCGCTTATGTCCTAGGTTAATAATACCGCGAGAGGGCGCAATACAGATGCACGTCGATACCAAATCCACCGCCGCGGCCGGAGGCGATGCCAGCCACGGCTACGACGCGCCCGATCTGCGCGTGTTCGTGTTCGCGCTGTTCTTCATCTTCGGCGGCATCACCTCGCTGAACGACATCATCATCCCCAAGATGAAGGAGCTCTTCACGCTCGACCACGCGACCGCGATGCTGGTCCAGTCGGCATTCTTCCTCGCCTATGCGCTGTTCTCGATCCCCGCCGCCGCGATCGTCCGGAAAGCCGGCTACATGCGGACCGCGTCGATCGGCCTCGTGACGATGACCGCGGGCTGCCTGTTGTTCATCCCCGCCGCAGGGCAGGCGAGCTTCGGCATGTTCCTATTCGCGCTGTTCGTGCTCGGCGCCGGCATCACCGTCGTGCAGGTGGTCGCCAACCCGCTGATCTCGGCGCTCGGCCACCCCAAGTCCGCCTCGAGCCGGCTGACCTTCGCGCAGGCGTTCAACTCGCTCGGCACCACCATCTTCCCGTATGTCGGCTCCGCGCTGATCCTCGGCGGGCTGGCGACGGTCGACTCCTCGAAGCTCACCGGCGCCGCGCTCGACGCGTACCGGACCGAGTCGTCGCGGGCCGTCGTGCACACCTATATCGGCCTCGCGATCGCGCTGCTGATCGTCGCTGCGGTCGTGTGGACCCGTCGCAACCGGCTCAACGAGGAGCAGGACCAGACCGGCAGCATCTTCCATGCATTCACGCTGCTCAAGCGCCCGCGCTTCGCGATGGGGACGGCGTGCATCTTCCTATACGTCGGCGCCGAAGTCGCGGTCGGCTCGCTGATCGTCAATTACCTGATGCAGCCGAGCGTGATGGGCCTGAGCGATGTCGCGGCGGGCAAGCACGTGCCGTTCTACTGGGGCGGCGCGCTGGTCGGCCGGTTCATCGGCGCCTACGTGCTGAACAAGGTGTCGCCGGGCAAGGTGCTCGCGGGCGTCGCGACGGGCACGCTGGCGCTGATCCTGATCTCGGCGAACACGGAGGGCGCTTTGTCGGGTTGGGCGTTGCTCGCGATCGGCCTGATGAACGCGGTGATGTTCCCGACGATCTTCTCGCTCGCCTCCGAGGGTCTCGGCAAGCGTGCGGCGGAAGGGTCGGGCGTAATCGCCACGGCGATCGTCGGCGGCGCGATCGTCCCGTATCTGACGGGGATGCTGGCGGACAAGTCGGGCAGCTTGCACTTCGCGCTGCTGCTCCCGGCGATCTGCTATGCGCTGATCCTGGCTTATGGGTTGTATGCTCGGAAGCCGGTGGCCGAGGTGGTGGCCTAACCCACTCCGTCATCCTGGGCTTGACCCAGGATCCAGAGCCACGGCGGATGACGCTGGTGGCTCTGGATCCTGACTTTCGTCAGGATGACGACAGGGGCAGCATCGGCGCCGCCCGTCCGGTTGCCAGATCCGCATCCGAAAACCGGATCGGCGTACGCAGCCCCGGGACCAGAGACCCATCCGGCCGCGCGACGTCGATCGCCATCCCCCGCGCGACGACTTGCGGATCGTCGAACGCCTGCGCGACGGTGTTGATCGGCCCGGCCGGCACCCCGACCGCCTCCAGCCGCGCCAGCAACGCCAGCTTAGGCACCAGAGACGTCGTCGCCTCGATCCCCTCAAACAACACGTCCTTGAACGCCAGCCGCCCGGCATTGGTCGCGAACCGCGGATCGTCGCGCATCTCGGGCAAGCCCATCGCGTCGCAGAACCGCCGGAACTGCCCGTCATTCCCGACCGCCAGGATGAACCACCCATCGGCGCACGGAAACACCGCATAGGGACACACGTTCATATGCGCATTCCCGACCCGCGTCGGCGACACGCCGCTCGCAAACCAGTTCATCGCCTGGTTGGCGAGCACCCCCGTCATCGTATCGAGCAGCGCCATGTCGATCTGCTGACCCAGGCCGGTCCGCTCGCGCATCGCCAGCGCCGCCTGGATCGCGATCACGGAATACAGCCCAGTCATGATGTCGGCGAATGCAACGCCGATCTTCTGCGGCGCGCCATCGGGCTCGCCGGTCAGGTCCATGATTCCGCTCATGCCCTGGACGATGAAGTCGTAGCCCGCGCGCGGCGCATAGGGGCCGTCCTGCCCGAACCCGGTGATCGAGCAATACACCAAGCGTGGGTTAATCGAGGCCAGCGTGGCGTAGTCGAGCCCGTATTTGACGAGCCCACCGACCTTGAAGTTCTCGATCACGACATCGGTATCGACAATCAGGTCGCGGACGATCGCTTGGCCCTCGGGGGTGGTGAAGTCGGCGACGACCGACCGCTTCCCGCGGTTGGCGGCATGGAAATACGCAGCGTCGCGCGTGCCGTCGGGGTTGTCGATGAACGGCGGCCCCCAGGTTCGCGTGTCGTCACCGGCCGGGCTCTCGATCTTGACCACGTCCGCGCCAAGATCGGCGAGGACCTGTCCCGCCCAAGGCCCTGCAAGAATCCGAGCGAGTTCGACAACCTTCAGGCCGGTGAGGGGCGAAGGTTTGCCCTCTACGCTCACAGCACTACCCCGGCGGAGGCCGGGGCCCAATTGGAAAGGTTGGAGTAACAACGCACAGCATCTGCCAAGGCTTGTCCCCCAATTGGGCCCCGGCCTTCGCCGGGGTGGTGTGACGATCTTCGCGCAGCCTTCAAAACGCAGCAATACCCGTGATCGCGCGCCCGAGGATCAGCGCATGCACGTCATGCGCGCCCTCGTACGTGTTGACCGTCTCCAGGTTCATCAGGTGACGCATCACCTGATATTCCCCCGAAATCCCGTTGCCGCCGTGCATGTCGCGAGACATCCGCGCGATATCGAGCGCCTTGCCGACGTTGTTGCGCTTGACGATCGACACCATTTCCGGCGCGAACCTGCCCTCGTCCATCAGCCGCCCGACGCGCAACGACGCCTGCAACCCGAGCGCGATCTCGGTCTCCATGTCCGCCAGCTTCTTCTGGAAAAGCTGCCGCCCGGCCAGCGGCGTGCCGAACTGGTTGCGATCCAGCCCGTATTGCCGCGCCGCATGGAAACAGAACTCGGCCGCGCCCAAAGCCCCCCAGGAAATCCCGTACCGCGCACGATTGAGGCAGCCGAACGGCCCCTTCAATCCCTGCACGTCGGGCAGTAGCGCGTCGTCGCCGACCTCGACCTCGTCCATCATCACCATGCCGGTGATCGACGCGCGCAGCGACAGCTTGCCCTCGATCTTGGGCGTCTCCAGCCCCTTCATCCCGCGCTCCAGGATAAAGCCGCGGATGCCACCACCATGGTCGTCGGACTTCGCCCAGATCACGAACACGTCCGCGATCGGCGAGTTCGAGATCCACGTCTTCGCGCCCGAGATCACATAGCCGTTCGCGGTCTTCTTCGCGCGCGTCGTCATCCCGCCAGGATCCGACCCCGCATCGGGCTCGGTCAGCCCGAAACAGCCGATCCACTCGCCGGTCGCGAGTTTCGGGAGGTATTTGCGCTTCTGCTCTTCGGACCCGAATGCATTGATCGGATACATCACGAGGCTCGACTGCACCGACATCATCGAGCGATAGCCCGAGTCGATTCGCTCCACCTCGCGCGCAACCAGCCCGTAGGCGACGTACGACGCACCCACGCCGCCATATTCCTCGGGGATGGTCGGCCCGAGCAGCCCCAGCGCGCCCATCTCGCGAAAAATCGCGGGATCGGTATGCTCGTGCTGGAACGCATCGATGATCCGCGGCGCGAGCTTGTCGTCGGCATAGGCCTTCGCGCTGTCGCGGATCATCCGCTCGTCCTCGCTCAACTGATCGTCGAGCAGGAACGGATCCGCCCAGTCGAACTTGCCCATCCCGGCCATATGAATCTCCTTCGTTGACCGCCGACTTCGTGGTTCGGCCAGCGAAAGTCCACCCCTGTCGAGACGTTTACGCGTCGATCAGCGTCAGTACCGCGATCGTCACATGCTCGCGGTCGTCGATCGTCTCGATGCGGTCGACCACCAGATCGGCGACGATATGCCCACGCATCGCGAACTCCGCTCCGGGCAACGCGTCGATCCAGTCTCGAAGACCGGGTACGGGCATCGCCGCGATCGTCAGCCGGTGCAGCGTGCCGACGAAGGTCGCGCTTGCCCACGGCGTGCACGCGATCGACTCTACATGCATTGTAAGGTCCGCCGCCCCCGCATGGCTGCGAAGCGCGCGGATCAGCAGCGTGCCCGCGTCGGGGCCACGGATCGCGTCCATCCTCACGACCCGTGCCGTTCTATGAAGGTTTCGATCCGCGCCACCATCGGCGCGCGCGGCTGGCGACCGAGTCGGAGATCGTGGACCAGCCGCGGATCGCCGACCGCCAACCGGCCAAACTTGGAAGTCGGCATGCCGGTCTGCCGCAGATATCGGTCGATCTTGATGAGAACGGACATGGTCGCTCCTTCCTGTTCCTGGCCCCGAATCCCTGGCCCGGGTCCCTGCCTATGTTCTTGATCTGTTCCGGCAAATCCTACTTGTCTAGGAAAATTCCTACGCTACGGTTCGGGCGTGGCTAGAACCGTGTCCGATCCCGATCCAAGAACCGCGCTGGCAACGCTGGCAGCGGCGCGTGGCGACAGTCTGGCGGCATTGTCGGCGATGCTGGGGCGCAACGCGGCGTATCTTCAGCAATATGTCCGACGTGGATCGCCGCGGGTGCTCGGCGAACGCGACCGCCGATTGCTGTCGGAATATCTGGGAGTGAGCGAGGCAAGGCTGGGCGCACCCGCCGACCGGCCGGCAGGGTTCCGCATCCGCAAGCTCGACGTCGCGGCGTCGGCGGGGCCGGGCTCGCTGGTCGATGGCGAGATCGTGCTCGGCACCGACACGCTAGACCTCGGCCTCGCGCGGAAACTCGGGCTAAGGGACGGGCAGGCGGCGATCATCCGTGTGCGCGGCAGTTCGATGGAGCCGGGACTGTTCGACGGCGATCACATCGTGGTCGATACCGCCGACCGTACACCGCGTGCAAAGGGGGGTGTGTACGTCATCCGGATCGACGACGCGGTGATGGTGAAGCGGGTTGCCCTTATACGGGGAGCGCTGGTTGCGACGAGCGATAATCCGGACGCGGCGGTTGTGCCGGACGGAGGGATAGCCGTTATCGGCCGCGTAGTCTGGCAAATGCGCGAGCCGCGATAGCAGGCTAGCGTTCAATGCTTGAATCCTCCCCCGCAAGGGGGAGGTGTCGCCGAAGGTGACGGAGGGGGAGGACACGATACGATGGTCATCGCCGCCGCCCCCTCCGTCAGGCTGACGCCTGCCACCTCCCCCTGGCGGGGGAGGATCGACGTGCTATCGATCCGCCGTTTACCGCCCCTGAAGCTTGCTCAGGATAGTCATCGACTGTTCCGAGCCCGACTGCGGGACGATCTCGCCCGCACGGTCGATGATTGCGTCCCAATGTGCGGCGACACCCTCGACCGACAGGTCGTCGCCGGTCAGCAGCTTGCCCTGCGTGAGCGTGACGTACGCCGCCTGGAACACGCCCGCGCCTGCGCCGACGATCATGTTGGTCGGCGCGTCCTCCGATACGAGAAACACAGCGGCGGGCGCAACCTTGTCGGGGGAGAAGGCCTTGAACGCTTCCTCGGGGAAGATGTCCTGCGTCATGCGCGTGCCCGCAGTCGGGGCGATCGTGTTGACCTTGATGTTGTTCTTCGCGCCTTCGATCGCGAGCGTCTTGGTCAGGCCGGCGAGACCGAGCTTCGCTGCGCCGTAATTCGCCTGGCCGAAATTGCCGTAGAGGCCGGTCGATGACGCGGTCATCAGGATTCGGCCATAGTTCTGGCTGCGCATCGTGTCCCACACCGCCTTGGTGGCGTTGGCCGAGCCGTTCAAATGGACGTCGACGACGAACTTGAAGTCGGCGGGCTCCATCTTGGCGAAGCTCTTGTCGCGCAGCACGCCGGCGTTGTTGATGAGGATATGGACGCCGCCCCATTTCTCGGAAGCGCGGGCGACCATCTCGACCATCTGGTCGTAATCTGTGACGCTGCCGCCGTTCGACATCGCCTCGCCGCCGGCCGCTTCGATTTCCTCGACGACTTTCAGCGCGGCGTCGGAATGGCCGGTGCCGTCGCGCGAGGCGCCGAGATCGTTGACGACCACTTTCGCACCACGGCGGGCGAGTTCGAGCGCATATTCACGGCCGAGGCCGCCGCCTGCGCCGGTGACGATCGCAACGCGGCCTTCAAAGCTGATAGACATGGAAAAGGCGCTCCTCTCTTATCGTTGGAGCGCCTTTCCTAGAACGTAAAGCTGGCCGTGCAAGCGGCAGATCGGTC
Organism: Sphingomonas faeni; assembly: GCF_040407495.1. Classification (GTDB taxonomy): domain Bacteria; phylum Pseudomonadota; class Alphaproteobacteria; order Sphingomonadales; family Sphingomonadaceae; genus Sphingomonas; species Sphingomonas faeni_D. The sequence continues at coordinate 160,331 of NZ_JAPZPP010000005.1, forward strand.
CGCCGCCTGCAGTGATGTCAGTTACTTACCGCCGCGGTTACGGCAGCCGTCCTTGACCGTCTTCGAGCACACGGGATAATCGGCCGGTGCTGGCGTCGGAGGCGTCACGGTTGGCTGACCGAAGGTCACGCGACCCGAGGGTGCGCCTGCCATTGGTGCGCCGGCCATCGGCGCGGGGTTTGCTGCGGGGTCAGCGGGCGCCATGGCCGGATCGGCCGGTGCTGGCATCGCCTGGTCTGCCGGTGCGGCCTGGTCAGCGGGCGGCGCCTGCATGGCGGGATCGGCCGGCGCAGTCTGCGCGGCAGGGTCTGCCGGGGGCGTCGTCTGGGCGATCACGGGCGTCGCAAGAAGAGCGGCAGCGGCGAGAAGAATGGACTTCATACGAATCTCCTAAATGGGTGCACCATTTTGGTAGCGCGACGTCTGAACGCACTAAGTCGCGCTTGGGTCCTTCGTTTCGCATCCGATTCCATTCGCCCCATCGCGGGACAGAGTCCTTATCCGCCCGTATCGAGCGAATAGCCCGCCGAACGGACGGTGCGGATGATGTCCGGACGCTCGCCGACGTTGATCGCTTTCCGCAGCCGCCGGATGTGCACGTCGACCGTCCGGCTCTCGATATCGCTGTCATGCCCCCACACCGCATCGAGCAGCCGCTCGCGCGAGAACACCCAGCCGGGATGCTCTAGGAAATGCTTCAACAGGCGGAATTCGGTCGGTCCGAGCGAGACGACTTCGCCCGAGCGGCGGACCTTGTGACCGACCGTGTCCATCTCGATGTCGGCATAGCTGAGCGCCTCACCGGCGAGGGCAGGGCGCACGCGGCGCAATACCGCACCGACGCGCGCGACGAGTTCGCGCGGCGAGAAGGGTTTCGTCACATAATCGTCCGCACCGGTTTCGAGACCCCGCACGCGATCCTCTTCCTCACCGCGCGCGGTGAGCATGATGATCGGCACGTTCTGCGTCTCGGGTGCGCGGCGCAGGCGACGACAGACCTCGATCCCCGACAGCCCCTCGACCATCCAGTCGAGCAGGACAATATCGGGCACCTTCTCCTTGGCGAGCAGCAGCGCTTCCTCGCCGTCGGGGGTATGCGCGATCTCGAAATCCTCGCGCTTGAAATGCCAGACCAGCAATTCGGCCAGCGCAGCATCGTCTTCGACCAACAGCATTTTCGCGCGTGCCATTATGCCTGCTCCTTCTTTATGCCGCGTTCGCGATCGACCATCTGCGTGCCGGTCGCGGCGAAATAGACCATCTCGGCGACGTTGGTGGCGTGATCGCCGATCCGCTCGAGGTTCTTGGCGACGAACAGCAGATGCGCGACCTGGCTGATCGTCTTCGGATTCTCGACCATGTAGGTGACGAGCGTACGGAAGATGCTGTCGTAGAAATCGTCCAGCGCATTGTCGCTTTCGACCACGCGCACCGCCTCTTCCGCGTCGCGCGCGGCAAACGCGTCGAGTACGTCGTGGACCATCTCGCTCGCCATCCGGCCCATCGCGGGCAGGATCGAGATCGGCTCGATCCGATGCTCGCTCTCGATCATCGGCACGCGCTTGGCGATGTTCTTGGCGTAATCGCCGATCCGCTCGACGACGCCGGCGATCTTCAGCGCGGCGACCACCTCGCGCAGGTCGACCGCCATCGGCGCGCGCAACGCGATGATCCGCACCGCCAGTCGCTCGACCTCCGCCTCGATGACGTCGATCTGCTTGTCGGCGACGCGTACCTGTTCCGCGAGCGCGAGGTCATTGCGTTGCAGCGCCTGCATCGCCTTGTCGATCGCGTCCTCGGCGAGCCCGCCCATCTGCGAGATTAACCCGCGGAGCTCGCCGATGTCGTTGTCGAAGGCCTTGACCGTATGCGTGTTCATGGTCGTTTCCCGACTCAGCCGTAACGGCCGGTGATGTAATCCTTGGTCCGCTCTTCGCGGGGATTGGTGAAGATGTCCGAGGTGTTACCGTATTCGACCAGCGTGCCGAGGTGGAAGAACGCGGTTTTCTGGCTGACGCGCGCCGCCTGCTGCATGTTGTGCGTGACGATCACCATGGCGTAGCGGCCGCGCAGTTCGTGGATCAGCTCCTCGATCTTTGCGGTCGCGATCGGATCGAGTGCCGAGCAAGGCTCGTCCATCAGGATGACCTCGGGGTCGACCGCGATCGCACGCGCGATGCAGAGCCGCTGCTGCTGGCCGCCCGACAAGGCCGTGCCGCTGTCGCTCAGCCGATCCTTCACCTCGTCCCACAGACCGGCACGCCGCAGCGACTTCTCGACGATCCTGTCGAGGTCCCCCTTTGCGCCCGCGAGACCGTGGATGCGCGGGCCGTAGGCGACGTTCTCGTAGATCGATTTCGGGAACGGGTTGGGCTTCTGGAACACCATGCCGACGCGGGCGCGGAGCTGCACCACGTCCATGTCGGGCGAATAGATGTCCTGGCCGTCGAGCTTGATCTCGCCGGTGACGCGCGCGCTGGCGACGGTGTCGTTCATGCGGTTGAGCGTGCGCAGGAAGGTCGACTTGCCGCAGCCCGACGGGCCGATGAACGCGACCACCTCGTCCTGGTCGACGTCGATCGAGACGTCGTTGATCGCGATCTTGCTGCCATAGGCGACAGAGACGTTGCGCGCCGTCATCTTGAGGATGGGAGGCTTAGAATGTTTTGGCATCACCAGCGGGTCTCGAATCGGTTGCGGAGGTAGATCGCGACGCCGTTCATCGCGAGCAGGAACACGAGCAGGACGATGATCGCGGCGGAGGTCTTCTCGACGAAGCCACGGCTGACCTGATCGGACCACAGGAAGATCTGGACGGGCAGAACGGTCGCGGGATCGGAGAGGCCCGAGGGCGGGGCTGCAATGAACGCGCGCATGCCGATCATCAGCAGCGGCGCGGTCTCGCCCAGCGCGCGCGCCATGCCGATGATCGTGCCGGTGAGGATGCCGGGCAAAGCGAGCGGCAGGACGTGGTGGAAGACGACCTGCACCGGCGACGCGCCGATGCCGAGCGCGGCATCGCGGATCGATGGGGGGACGGCCTTGATCGCGTTGCGCCCGGCGATGACGATGACGGGCATCGTCATCAGCGCGAGCGTCAGGCCACCCACGATAGGTGCCGAGCGGGGCATGCCGAACGTGCCGAGGAACACGGCCAACCCGAGCAGACCGAAGATGATCGACGGCACCGCCGCGAGGTTGTTGATCGACACCTCGATCAGGTCCGTCCAGCGGTTTTTCGGCGCATATTCCTCGAGGTACAGCGCCGACAGCACGCCGATCGGGAACGCTAGCAGCAACGTGACGATCATCGTCAGCAACGACCCCTTGAACGCTCCCCAGATCCCAACTCGGGTCGCATCGGTCGAGTCCGCGGAGGTTAGGAAGCCGGCGTTGAACCCACGGGTCAGCGCGCCGCTCGCCTTCAGCCGCGCGACGATCGCTTCGGCGTCGCGCGTGCCGTTGCCCTTGGCGGCGACGTCGATCGGGCTGGAGACGGGGACCTCGAACACGGTCTTGCGCTGGAGCAGCGACGGGTCGGCCTTGATCGCATCGCGGACCACCGCCCAGGCGCCGTCGGAAAGCAGGTCGGTGCCGTCCTTGCCGAACGCCTTGGTCGCGGCGAGGTCGACCGTGCCTTCTAGCCCTGCGCCGGCGAGCGCGAGATCGGCGCCGCGACCGACCAAGCGCGCGGGCTCGATCGGCAGCTTGGCGGCGGCGAGATCGACCGGGAGCGACACGCGCGTCTCAACGAACCCGCTCGCGCCCTGCATCACCATCGTCATCAGCAGATAGGCGAGGAACGCAGCGGACAGCCACACCGCGGCGAGCCCGGCGAAGCGGAAGCGGCGCTCGGACGCATAGCGTCGGCGGATGCGCGACTGCATCGCCTGCGTCGTCCAATCGGTCGGCACGCGGCGCACGGGTTCCGCATTCGTCACAGGAATCTGGGGCACGAGCGTGTCACTCATAGGCTTCGCGGTACCGTTTGACGACGCGCAGCGCGACGATGTTGAGGAGTAGCGTGACGACGAACAGGGTCAGGCCCAGCGCGAACGCGGCGAGCGTCTTGGGGCTGTCGAATTCGGCCTCGCCGGTCAGCAGGTCGACAATCTGCTTGGTGACCGTGGTGGTGCTGGCGAACGGGTTGAGCGTCAGCGTCGCGACACCGGAGGCGGCCATGACGACGATCATCGTCTCGCCGATTGCGCGGCTGACTGCGAGGAGCACGCCGCCGACGACACCGGGCAGGGCGGCTGGGAGCAGCACGCGGCGGATCGTCTCGGACGAGGTGGCGCCCATCGCGAGGCTGCCATCGCGCATCGACGAGGGGACCGCGGCGATCGAATCGTCGGCCATCGACGACACGAACGGGATGATCATGATGCCCATCACGAGGCCCGCGGCGAGCGCGCTCTCCGACGACGCCCAGCTGATCCCGACCGACACCGCGAGATCGCGTACTGCCGGCGCAACGGTCAGCGCGGCGAAATAGCCGTAGACGACGGTCGGTACGCCCGCGAGCATCTCTAGGATCGGCTTCATCCACTTGCGCGTCGTGGGCTTGGCATATTGCGTGAGGTAGATCGCGCTCATCAGCCCGAACGGGATGGCGACGATCATCGCGATCACCGCGCCGATGAAGAACGTCCCCCAGAACAACGGCACCGCGCCGAGCGACGCACCCGGATCGCGCGCGTCGATGACCTGCGGGCTCCAGTGCGTGCCGAACAGGAAGTCGGTGATCGGCACGACCGAGAAGAACCGCACCGATTCGTACAGCAGCGACGCGACGATCCCGACCGTGGTGAGGATCGCGATCAGCGATGCGCCGAGCAGCGCGAGCATGACGACGCGCTCGATCTGCGTACGCGCGCCGAAGCCGGGCTTGACGCGCGTGAACGCGAACGCGCCGCCGGCGAAGGCGAGCAACAGCGCGGCGGCGGTGGCGATCCAGTCGTAGCGCGACTGCGCGGCGGCGTAGGACGGCGCGAGCGTGCGCGCGAGACCGTGGAATGCGCCGAAGCTGCGGCCTTCGGCGAGGCTGCGCGCTTCGGACAGGATCGAGGCGCGGTCGAAGCCGGGCTGGGGGAGCTGGATCGCGGCCGGGGTGGCGAGCACGGCGTCGGTGACGAGCGCGGGCGCGGTCATCGACCAGACCACGAGGAAGACGAGCGGCGGGATCGCGGTCCACAGCGCGACGTACCAGCCGTGATGCGACGGGAGCGAGCTGAACCTGGCGGTGCTGCCGGCGCGGAACCGCGTGGCGCGGACGCGCGCGGTCAGCCAGCCGATCAGGCCTAGACCGAGGACGAGGAAGAGGAGGGCGATGGGGGACATCAGGCGTGTCCTCCCGATGCTACTATTCCGGCATGCACTCGATGGAGCGCCCGGGGGGGAGCCCCCCCCCCGGCGAAGGCCGGGGTCCAATTGGAAAGGTCGGGGTAACGGGGCGCTGCACTCACCAATGCAACGGTGCCCCATTGGGCCCCGGCCTTCGCCGGGGGGGTGGCTTTGTGTGAGCCAGACGTAGCCAAACCCCGGTTCCCCCGCGGACGCGGGGCCCCAGCTAAGTTCCGATCGCGGGCTTGGCTCCTGGGCCCCCGCTTTCGCGGGGGAACTAGGGAGGGGGTGCGGCTTTGCGAGAAACGCATCACGACAACACCGCCGGATCCAGCACCGTCTCGTTCGCGATAATCGCCGCAGACCGCGCCTGGATCGCCGCCGGAGACGCAATCAACCCCCGCTTCACCAACGGCCCCGTCGCCCCCCAGTTCGCCGCATACAGCTTCAACAAGTTCCGCAACCCCGGGATCGCGGTAAGATGCGCCTTCTTCACATAGATATAGAGCGGCCGAGACCCCGGATACGCATTGTCCGCGATCGTCGCATAGGTCGGCGCGACACCCGAGATCGATACCCCGTTCACGTCGTCCTTATTCTCTTCGAGATAGCTGTACCCGAACACGCCGATCGCATTGGGGTTCGACTGCAATTTCTGGACGATCAGATTGTCGTTCTCGCCCGCATCGACATACACGCCGTCCTCGCGCACCCGCGTACACAGTGCCTTGTGCGCCTCGGCATCGGACTTCGCGAGCGCCTTGGCCGTCGGATCGCTAGCCTCACACCCCTTGGTCAGGATCAGCTCGGCAAGCGCATCGCGCGTGCCACTGGTCGCCGGTGGCCCATAAACCTGGATCGGCACCGCGGGCAGCGCAGGATTAACGTCGCGCCACACCCGCGCGGTATTCACCTTGCCCCCCGGATTGGCGGCGAGCGCCTTGTAGAGATCTGTCGGCGTCAGCTGCATCTTGGGGCCGTTCTTCGCTTCGGCAAAGGCGATGCCGTCGATTCCGACCTGGATCTCGATCACGTCGCGCACGCCGTTCTTCGCACACGTCGCGTACTCGCTCGCCTTCATCCGCCGCGATGCGTCCTCGATATCCGGATGCGCCGCGCCGACGCCCGCACAGAACAGCTTCATGCCCGCGCCGGTCCCGGTCGATTCGATCACCGGCGCCTTTGCGTCAGGATCGTTGGCGACGAGTTGCTCGGCGATCATCGTCGTGAACGGATAGACCGTCGACGACCCGACCGCCGTGATCTGGTCTCGTGATCCCGCACCGCCGCCGTTCGCCTGATCGACGCACGCGGCCAGAGCCCCAACCACCCCTAGAAGAACGAACCGCTGCACCAGAATTCCCGTCATGCACCGGCCTTAGCGGTACTTAAGACGATCCTGTGTGACAGTTGGGTTACCCTTTTATGACAGCGCCTTTGGTCGCCCCGCCACTCGGGGGCAGGATGACCGAAACGATCGTCCCGACGCCGACCTGACTTGCGATATCGAGCCGCCCCCGGTGCCGCTCGACGATGTGCTTGACGATCGCCAGCCCAAGACCCGTCCCGCCCAGCGACCGGCTTCGGCCTGCATCCGCGCGGTAAAAACGCTCGGTCAGCCGTGGAATGTGCACCGCCGCGATCCCGTCGCCCTCGTCGCGAATCGACAGGCGGATCATCCCGGCGTCGTCGCGCTTCAACTCGATCGTCACCGGCGTCCCCGCACGCCCGTATTTCATGGCGTTGCCTATTAGGTTGTGGAGCATCTGCGACAGCTGCACCCGATCCCCCGACACCGAGGAGAGGTTCGGATCGATCGTCGCGACCAGATCATGCCCACGATCGCCCGCCGCATCGGCCAGTTCCTCGCGCGTGTCCTCAACGAGTTGCGCGAAATCGACCGCTTGGTCGGGCAGGCGAAACTTCTCCGCCTCGATGCGCGACAACGAGATCAGGTCCTCGACCAGCCGCTGCATCCGCCGCGCCTCGTCGTCCATCACTTTCAGGAACCGCGCACGGACCTCCGCATCCTCACCCGCCTCGTCGCGCAACGTCTCGATAAAGCCCAGGATCGACGCGAGCGGCGTGCGCAACTCGTGGCTCGCATTGGCGACGAAATCGATCCGCATCCGCTCGGCGGCATAGTTGCCGGTCTGGTCGACAAGGTGGACGATCCGCTGGCCTTCCGACGTCTCGCTGAGCAGCATCTCCCAGCGCTGGTCGCGCGTGCCGAGCCCGACCAGCTCGATCGGCCGCTCGCCGTCGATCGGCCCCGGCGTCCCCAGCCGCTCGGCAGCGGCAGGATGGCGGATCGCAACGCGCGCATCCTCGCCGAGGATATGCGCGCCGAGCAACGTCCGGGCGGCACGATTGGCCACCACCACGCGGCCGTCCTCGACCAGCATCACCGGCGCGACGATCGCGTCGAGGACGTCGTCGAGCACCGACGGCGACACGCTGGTCGCGTCGGCGGGGGCAGGCGTCTCGTCCCCGGTGCCAGCGGCGACCAGCGCGGCGGCGATTCCGCCCACCAGCGCAACGATCGCGCCCTGCACGTCGCGCGTAATGGCGAACACCGCCACTGTCGCAACAACGACGACAACGATCGCCCAGAACGTGCGCAGGCCAAATCCCGACAACATGGCATTTCCTCAGGATGGGGGCAGCGTTCGCCCCGTAGACGGCATTCTTAAGGCGGATCGATGCGCGGGGTAATCACCAATCCCGCCCGACGGCAATGCCGAATGCTTCCTCCTGGAGCGACGGACAGATCTTTCGCCGTACGCCTTTCCTCAGGTGCGTGGCCGCCTACATGATGTCTCGCGCACAATGGAGCAAACGATCATGAAACGGACCGGAAACACTATCCTGATTACCGGCGGCGGCTCGGGCATAGGCGAAGCGCTTGCGCACCGGTTCCACGACCTTGGCAACATCGTCATCATCGCCGGTCGCCGGCAGGATGCGCTCGACAAGGCCATCGAGGGGCGGGCCGACATGCATGCGGTCGCCGTCGACGTCGAGGACCCCGCCGCGATTACCGCGTTCGCCAAGACCGTGATCGAGCGGTTTCCTGCGCTGAACGTGCTGATCAACAATGCGGGTATCATGCGGCGCGAGACGATCGATACCGCGCGCGATCTCCCGGATGCGGAGGCGATGATCACGACCAACGTGCTGGGCCCGATCCGGTTGATCGATGCGCTGGTCGATCACCTCGTCGCGCGTCCCGACTCCGCGATCGTCAACGTCACGTCGGGACTGAGTTTCGTCCCGTTGATCGTTGCACCAACATATTCCGCAACCAAGGCGGCGGTGCACTCCTACACGATGTCGTTGCGCGAGGTGCTGAAGGGCAAGGTCGAGGTGATCGAACTCGCGCCACCGGGCGTGCAGACCGAACTGACGCCGGGCCAGGCGACCCGTTCCGGCTATCAGCCGCTCGAGGAGTTCGCAGACGAGGTTCTCGCGCTGTTCGACGAACAGCCGACCCCCGCCGAGATCCTGGTCCAGCGCGTGCGTCCACTCCGCTTCGCGGAGCGTGACGATCAGATGGACATGTTGCTCGCCAGGGTGAACGCCGCAGCAAACCCCGAGTGAAGGCGAACCGGGCCGCGCTCGACAGTGGTTGAGCGCGGCCCGGTTCGGTCAGATGCGCAGGTAGCGGTAATACCAGACTTCATGCCCTTGCCGCCGCGCCTTGCGCTCGTACCGCGTCTCGGGCCAATCGTCGGGGCGGACCAGGAAATCCTGCGGCGTCTTGGCCTGCCACTCGAAATCGCGGCGCGCGTTCATGATCATCATCGACCAACGGCAATAGGTCGGGTCGTCGGTGCCGAGCCGGAATTCCGCGCCGGGCTTGAGCTTGGCGGCGATCGTGTCGAGCGGGCCGTGGTTGACCATGCGGCGCTTGGCATGGCGCGCCTTCCGCCAGGGATCAGGATGCAACAGGTACAGCCGATCCAGGCTGGCGTCGGGCAGCCGTTCGATCACTTCCAGCGCATCGCCCATGTGTAGCCGCACGTTGGTCAGCTCGCCGTCGCGGATGTGCGCGAGTGCACCGACGACGCCGTTGAGGAACGGTTCGCAGCCGATGAAGCCGACATCGGGGTTCATCGCGGCCTGTCCCGCCAGATGCTCGCCTGCGCCGAAGCCGATCTCGACATGGAGTGGACGATTGTCGCCGAACAACGTCATCGCATCGATCGGCCCTTCCTCGGGCACCGACAGGTCGGCGAGCGTTTCCTCGACGAGCGCGGCTTGGCCGAGGCGCAGCTTGTGGCCCTGGCGACGGCCATAGAGGCGGCGGATAACAGAAGGATCGTTCATCGCCGCGCGCTCTAGCGGGCGATTGCGCCGGAGCAAAGCGCGACGCGGACCGTTGCAGTCTCGTAATGGTCGACAACGCTTCCAATCCGCCCGGCGAAGACGTCGAGGATCTCAAGGCCGCCGATGCGCAGGACCTGCACAAGGCGGTTCGCGAGGAGGGTGAGGAGGAACTCGATCGTCCGATATCCTCGCTGTTCTTCTCCGCGCTCGCTGCGGGCATGGCGATCGCCAGTTCGCTGATCGCGGAAGGCGCGCTGCACCACGCGCTGCCCGATACGCCGTGGCGGACGATCATCGTCTCGCTTGGCTATCCGATCGGGTTCCTGGTCGTGATCCTCGGGCGGATGCAGTTGTTCACCGAGAGCACGATTACCGCGATGCTGCCGTTGGTGACCAAGCCGTCGGGCTGGGCATTGCGGCGCACCTTGCGGCTCTGGAGTGTGGTGCTGGGCGCCAACCTCATCGGGACGGCGCTGGCCGGCGGGATGATCGCGGCGGGCCTGCTCGGCGGTAGCGAGCTGCGTACCGCGATGATCGAGGTGTCGATGGCGATCACCGAACTCTCGCCGGGTGCGACGTTCGTTAACGCGGTCCCGGCCGGGTTCATGATCGCGATCCTCGCCTGGTCGCTGCCGAATGCGCGCGAACAGTCGTTCCTCGTGATCGTCGCGATCACCTATGTCGTCGCGATCGCCGCGTTCAGCCATTCGATCGTCGGATCGGTGGAGGCATGGCTGTTGGTGTTTTCGGGTAAGGTCGGCGTCGCCGAGGCGCTCGGCGGGCTGGTGGTGCCGGCGATCCTCGGCAACTTGCTGGGCGGTGCGGGGTTGTTCGCCTTGCTCGCGCATGCACAGGTGCACGGTGAAATGCACGGACAGGACGAGAGCTGATGGGCAAGACCAAGGACGCCGCAAGGGCCGTCGAGAAGGCAGACCGCGAGGCGACGCACAAGGCCGCCCAGCACCGCGACGAGCCGCTGGTCAAGGCGACCGGGTTCCTCGCGGAGATCGGCGACCAGCCGCAACTCGTGGCGACGTCGATCGGTACCTTCGTGATCGGCCTGATCGCGCGCAGGCCGGAGGTGATCCGCGGCGGCGTGCGTATGCTGGCGGCACATGCGGCGGCGACCTTCGTCAAGTCGGCGATCAAGGCGTCGGTCGACCGCACTCGCCCCGAAAAGGCGATCGAGGACGGCAAGGCCCGGTTCGAACCGGGCAAGAGCGACGATCACGAACAGACGTCGTTCCCCTCCGGTCACACCGCGGGCGCAGTTGCGGTCGCGCGTGCTGCGTCCCGCGATATCGCTGGTGCCGGCGGGCCGGCGGCGTTGATCTCCGGTGCGGTCGCGGCGGCGCAGCCGGTGACCGGTAAGCATTACCTGTCCGATCTCGTCGTCGGAGCCGCAGTCGGCTGGATCGCCGAAGCGCTCGTCAGCGCGGTATTCGACCGGGTCGCGCCCGTAGTCGAGACGGCTGTGGCGACCAAGGCGCCCGTGTTGATCGAGCACGTCAGCGCTTGAGCATCTCTCACGACCGGGTGTTACCTGTTGAGCACAGATTGCAGCGGAATCGATATTTGTAAGGATCTGTAAGGAGATAGCGGAACCGTTACGCCCGCGTGACGGTTGCCACCGCATCGTAACCAGAACGGACTATCCCCATGAAGAAGCTTTCCATCGCCGTCACGCTTGCCGCCATGGCCGTCTCGCTCGCAGCATGCGGCGGCAAGGGCGATGACAAGCTCGGCAGCCAGGTCGAGAAGGCCGCGGACAACCGCGCCGACGCACTCGACGCCGCTGCCGACAATCTTGAGGACCAGGCCAAGGCAGTCCGCAAGGATGGCGACCGCCAGTCGGACGCGATCGACGATGCCGACGTGAACGCGCAGGCGATGCCGCAGGCCCAGAAGGACGCCCTGGTCAACGGCAGCGAGAAGCTCCGCTGATATCGACCGGCGCCTGACCGCGCCGCAAAATGGGCCGTCCCCTGGTGAAAACCGGGGGGCGGCTTTTTAGTATATGGTCCCGGCGGATCGTCGTCCGGCATTCACAAGGGGTAAGACATGATCGACAGACGTCGACTGGAAACGGGGGGCTTCCTCGTCTTCCTCGTGGCGATCACGGTGGCGTTGTGCGTCGTGGTCTCGACGTTCGCGGTCGCACTGCTGTGGAGCGGCCTCGCGGCGATCCTGTTCCAGTCGTTGTACCAGTGGTTGCTCAAGCGCTGGCCGGGCCGGCGCAATCTCGCTGCGGCGATGACGTTGCTGATCATCTTTGTGGCGGTGATCGTGCCGACGCTGATTATCGGCAGCCTGATGATCGACCAGTCCGCCTCGGTCTACGCTCGGCTGCAAAGCGGGCAGATCAACTTCGGCGCCTATTTCCAGCAGATCCACGACGCGCTGCCGAACCGGATCCAGGGTGCGCTCGACAAGGCCGGTCTGAACAGCTTCGAACAGGCGCAGTCGCGCGTGTCGACGATCCTCGGCAACAGCGTCCGCTCGATCGCGGGGCAGGCGCTGTCGATCGGTCGCAACGCGGCGGCGTTCCTGCTGTCGTTCGGCATCGGGCTGTACGTGACCTTCTTCCTGTTGCGCGATGGTGACAAGGTGGGGCCGGCTATCCGCAGGGCGTTGCCGCTGGAGCATTCGGTAGCGAAGACGCTGGTCGACAAGTTCGTCGCGGTGGTCCGCGCGACGATCAAAGGATCGGTGATCGTCGGTCTCGCCCAGGGTGCGCTCGGCGCGGTGACGTTCTGGATCGTCGGGGTGCCGGCCGCGCTGCTATGGGGGCTGCTGATGGCGCTCACGTCGCTGCTGCCCGCGTTGGGGCCTGCGCTCGTCTGGGTCCCGGTCGCGGTCTATCTGCTGGCGACCGGCGCGATCTGGCAGGGCGTGGTGGTCGTCGTCTCGGGCGTCGTGGTGATTGGCCTGGCCGACAATATCCTACGCCCAATCCTGGTCGGTCGGGATACCGGGATTCCGGATTACATTGTTCTCGTGTCGACGCTGGGCGGGATCGAAGCGGTCGGGATCAGCGGGATCGTCGTCGGGCCGTTGGTCGCGGCGCTGTTCCTGACGGCGTGGCAGGTATTGACCGAGCAGCGGCACGCGCAGCCGGTGAGAAGCCTCGAAGAGTGACCAACCCGTTCTCCTGCGAATGCAGGAGCCTAGGATACCAAGCGTATCAATTGTGACCCTGGGCTCCTGCGTTCGCAGGAGAACAGACAAAAAATAGCCTCCCGCGGACTGGTCCGCCGGAGGCTATTTCACATCACCAGGGCATCGCGATCAGGCGACGGCGGCCTTCAGCGCGTCGACCAGATCGGTCTTTTCCCAAGTGAACGTGTCGCCCACGGGCTCGCGACCGAAGTGACCATACGCTGCGGTCTTCTTGTAGATCGGCGCGTTGAGCTTGAGATGCTCGCGGATGCCCTTCGGCGTCAGGCGCACGAGCTGCGGCAGGACCGCCTCGAGCTTGGCCTCGTCGACCGTGCCGGTGCCGTGCAGGTCGACATAGACCGACAGCGGCTCGGCGATGCCGATCGCGTAGCTGAGCTGGATCGTGCAACGGCGCGCCAGGCCGGCCGCGACGACGTTCTTCGCCAGATAGCGCGAGACGTACGCAGCCGAGCGATCGACCTTGGTCGGATCCTTGCCGCTGAACGCGCCGCCGCCATGCGGGGCCGCGCCGCCGTACGTGTCGACGATGATCTTGCGACCCGTGACGCCGGCGTCGCCGTCGGGGCCACCGATCTCGAACGCGCCGGTCGGGTTGATGTAGATCTTGGTCGCGTCGGAGATGAAGCCGTCGGGCAGCACGTCCTTGAACACACCCATCACGTAGTCACGCAGCTCGGCATACTTCGCCGGATCAGGGTTCGTGCCCTTCTCCGAATAGCCCGGCGCATGCTGCGTCGAGACGACGAGCGCGGTCGCGGCGACCGGCGCTTCGTTCTCGTACGACAGCGTGACCTGGCTCTTGGCGTCGGGCTGCAGGAACGGCGCAACGCCCGAATGGCGATCGGCGGCCATCCGCTCGAGGATCTTGTGGCTGTAGTACAGCGTGGCGGGCATCAGGCCGGGGGTCTCATCGGTCGCGTAACCGAACATGATGCCCTGGTCGCCGGCGCCCTCGTCCTTGTTGCCGCTCTCGTCGACGCCCATCGCGATTTCCGCGGACTGCGCGTGGAGGTTGTTCTCGAAGCGGAAGGTCTTCCAGTGGAAGCCGGTCTGCTCGTAGCCGATTTCCTTGACCGTGTTGCGCACCGCGGCCTCGATCTCCTCAAGCACGCCCGGGGCCCACTTGCCATTCTCGTAGATGCCCTTGCCGCGGATTTCACCGGCGAGGACGACGAGCTGCGTGGTGGTCAGCGTCTCGCACGCAATCCGTGCCTGCGGGTCCTTGGCGAGGAAAAGGTCGACGACGGTATCGCTGATCTGATCGGCGACCTTGTCGGGATGGCCTTCGGAGACCGATTCGGAGGTGAACAGGAAGGATTTGCGCATGAGGGCCTCTTCGTCATGCCCGCCGGCGAAACTGCCGATAGAGCGTCATATAAGGAAAGCTTTATATGACCTTCTAACGCTGGCGACGGCGTAGGGCAACTGCGCTCGCGAGCATGAGTGCGGCAACGATCGCCGCCATCGCATTCCCGACCCGTGAGAACAGCGTTGGCGGCAACGCGGACGGCATGGGTTGCTCGATCGCACCTGCCGCTTCGTGCGGGACGGTCGCGACGAGACGGCCATCGGCGGCGATGATCGCTGAGATCCCGGTCGGGGTGGCGCGGAGGATCGGCAGGCCTTCCTCGATCGCGCGCATCCGGGCTTGCGCGAGATGCTGCGGCGGCCCCCATTTGCCGAACCACGCGTCGTTCGAGGGGTTGAACAGGATGCGCGGCCGGTGCGCGCGGTCGACCACCTCGCCCGAGAAGATGATCTCGTAGCAGATCTGCATGCCGATCGAACCGAAGCCGGGCAGCGTCAGGTTCGCAGGCCCCTTGCCCGAGGTGAAGTCGATGTCGCCGGGCACGAGCCGCGCGAGGCCGAGCGGCTTCAGCAGCCACGGCATCGGCAGGTACTCGCCGTACGGCACGAGGTGCGCCTTGTCGTAGCGCCCGCGGAGCCGCGCCTGGGCGTCGAGTGCGAACACCGAGTTGGCCGCGCCGGAGATCTGATCCTTGCCATCGAACTCGAGCGCGGTGCCGCCGATCAGCAGAATATCGTCCGGGCCGAGCAGCCGCGCCATCCGGCGGCGCAGGTAAAGCGGGCTCGACCAGCCGTAAGCGTAGAAGGGGTAACCGTCCTCGACGTAATCGCGGACGACGCCCTCGGGCCAGACGACCAGGCGCGGCGTGGCGCCGCCTCGGCCGCTGAGCTTTTCGAGCGCGGAGAGCACGCGCTCGCCGTCGGATTCATTGCGGTCCTCCTGGCCGATATCCGGCTGGACCACGCGGACCAGCGGTGTGCCGCGGGCGGGAGGTGGCGCATTGATCCAGAGCGCGGATAATGCGGCGAGACTGAGGGCGGGGATGGCGATCGCCGGCAGCGTCCAGCGGCGTACCGCGAGCATCAGCAGCGCGCCTGCCGCCAATATGGTCACGCCCGACAACGCGTAGGTGCCGATCCACGCGGACAGTCGCGCGACGCCGATCGCGGGGAGCCAGACGACGCTCAGCGGATCCCAGGCGTATCCAGTGAATAGCGTCGCGCGGAGCCATTCGGTCGCGATCCAGGCGGCGGCGAAGACCAGCACGAACGTCGCGTCGGGGGTGCCGGGCCGCTGTGCGATCCGCCAGGCGAGCGCGCCCGCCAGCATCGGGAACAGCGCCAGATACAGCGCCAGGCCGACCGCGGCGAAATAGCCGAGCACCGGCGGCATCGCATCCTGGAAGTCGAACGCGTGCTTGAACCAGTTGTTGTTCACGGTGAAATGCCCGAGCCCGAACAGCCATCCGCGCCACAGCGCGCTGCGCAAGGTCGGCGCGTCGTGGACGAGCTTCATCCACAGCGCGAACGCGACGAGCGTCAGCGGCCAGAGATCGAGCGGAGCGAACCCGGTCGCGGCAAGCGCACCGAGCACGAGGCAGGCGAGGGCAGGGTAACGGTTCACGCTCGCGCTATGCCGGGGCGGGGGAGGGGGGGCAATGTTTTCGGTGTGATGGGGCGGGGGCATGAAGAGCGCCCCCCGACCTCTAGCACCACCCCGGCGAAGGCCGGGGCCCAATTGGAAAGGTGGTCGTAACGAAGCGCACCCCTTCATTAGCTACGTCCCCCGATTGGGCCCCGGCCTGCGCCGGGGTGGTTTGGGGTGGGGGAAGGCCATCCTCACCAATACTTGTTCTCCCGCGAAGGCGGGAGCCAAGACTGGGCTCCCGCCTTCGCGGGAGAACAAGGAAGAGCTACCGTCACTGTGGGTGAACCACCCACCGAATCCTCCGGGTCGACGAACCTTCCATCCCAACCTATCTTCCCCAGATGACCCTGCGCCCCTTCCACCTCGCCTTCCCGGTCCACGACCTCGCCGCCGCCCGCACCTTCTACGGCGCGACCCTCGGCTGCCGCGAAGGGCGGTCCAGCGACCACTGGATCGATTTCGACCTGTTCGGCCACCAGATCGTCGCGCACCTCGACCCCTCGGCCAAACCCGTCGCGGTCGAGAACGCGGTCGACGGCCATGCCGTCCCGGTCCCGCATTTCGGCGTCGTCCTGACGATGGACGACTGGACCGCGCTGTCGGAACGCGTCACCGCCGCCGGCGTGCGCTTCGGGATCGCGCCGTACATCCGCTTCAAGGGTGAGCCCGGCGAGCAGGCGACGATGTTCTTTCTCGATCCCAGCGGCAACGCACTCGAGTTCAAGGCGTTCGCCAACGACGACATGATTTTCGCGACTTAAGGAATAAACATGGGCACCCCCATCACCGTCGACGTCCCCCATCAGCTCGGCAAGGCGGCGGTCCGCGCGCGGCTCGACGGCGGGATCGGCAAGATCAGCGACAAGATCCCCGGTGGGTCGGTGACTGAGCAGCGCTGGGAGGGCGATACGCTGCACTTCACCGTCCAGGCGATGGGCCAGACGATCGCCAGCGCGGTCACCGTGTTCGAGACCAACGTCCACGCGGTCGTCGACCTGCCCGGCATCCTCGGGCTGTTCGCGAGCAAGGTGCAGGACATGATCCGCAAGGAAGCGCCAAAGCTCCTGCGCTGACGACGACGTAGCGCCGGGGGGATCAGGCCCCCGGCGCGCGCCGATACAAGGCGAACGCCGCCTTTGCGCCGGCGACAGCATTCGCGACCCAGGCCTCGTCGGCAGGCTGCCGGTCGATCGTCGCGAGCAACGCGCGCCATTCGCCCGACAGATGCTTTGCGGCAAGATATGCCGATGGCATGCCCTCCGGCACAGACCGCGACAACATGATGCCGCCGAGCCGCGAGCCCTCCATCACATACATCGCGCCCCATCCGGCCGCCTCACTTTGGGCGAGATCGAACGCCATCGGCGTCGGCATCGCCTCACCCAAAGCGGCGAGATCGGCAGCAAGCGCCTCACTCCGTGATCGGACCGCGGCAAGGCCCGGAATGTCCTTGAGCCAAGCCTCGACCGCCGGCAGCGCCTTGGCATGCGCGATCAGGAACGCGCGGTAATCGTCCGCATCGCTCAGGTCATAGCGTCCGAACCCGGCATCGACCGCGTCGTGATCGCTTGCCGTCGCCGCACGAAGACGCGCGACGGTCGAAACCGTATCGGTCAACAGCAGCGTCCCCCGCCCTTGCTGCCGTACCGCGCCTCCTGCCGATCGCGGAAGAACGCGCGTTCGTCCATCGGCGCGTGGTCCGGATGCCGCTCGGCCATGTGCTGGCGATACGCCGCGTAGGAGGGCACGCCGACCATCAGCAACGCGGTCTCGCGTGCCTTTGCGTAGAGCGCGCGGATCATTCTGCGACCACCAGCTGTGGCGGGACTTCGGTCACCGTCGGCCGGTCGATCTTCAGCGCCGCGAGACAGGTACGGATGCCGAAGAACACGATCGACAGCACCACAGCCAGGAACAGCGCGCAAAGCCCCGCGTCGATCCGGTCGTTGAGAACGATCCGCTGCATCTCCGCCATCGTCCTGGCCGGCGCGAGCAGTTCACCCCGCGCCGCCGCGTCCGCGAACTTCGAGGCGTGCGCGAGGAAGCCGACTTTCGGATCGCTCGCGAACAGCTTCATCAGCCCGGCGGTGATCGTGCACAGGCACAGCCACGCGGCCGGCAGGATCGTCACCCACGCGTACCGTTGGCGCTTCATCCGGAACAGCACGACCGTCGCCAGCACCAGCGCGACCGCCGCGAGCATCTGGTTCGAGATGCCGAACAGCGGCCACAGCGTGTTCACGCCGCCCAAGGGGTCAGTAACGCCCTGGTACAGGAAGAAGCCCCACGCGATCACGCAGAGCGCGGTCGCAATCAGCCCGGGCACGATCGCCGAGGCATTGCGGAACGACGGCACCGCGAGCCCGATCAAATCCTGCAACATGAACCGCCCGGCGCGCGTGCCCGCATCGACCGCGGTGAGGATGAACAGCGCCTCGAACAGGATCGCGAAGTGATACCAGAACGCCTTCATCGCCTGCCCACCGACGAGGTGGCTGAAGATCTCCGACATCGCCACCGCCAGCGTCGGCGCGCCGCCCGTGCGGCTGACGATCGTGGTCTCGCCGACGTCCTTTGCGGTTTGCGCGAGCAGTTCCGGCGTTATCGGAAAGCCCATCGCGGTGACTGCGGTAGCCGCGGAGGCAAAGTCGGTGCCGACCACCGCCGCCGGGCTGTTCATCGCGAAATACACGCCGGGATCGAGGATCGACGCGCCGACCAGCGCCATGATCGCGACGAAGCTCTCCATCAGCATCGCGCCGTAACCGATGAACTGCGCGTCGCCTTCGCTGGCGATCAGCTTGGGCGTGGTGCCGCTGGCGATCAGTGCGTGGAAGCCCGACACCGCGCCGCACGCGATCGTGATGAACAGGAACGGGAACAGCCCGCCCGACCAGACCGGGCCGGAGCCGTCGATGAACGGGGTGAGCGCAGGCATCCGCAGTGGCGGCGCGACGACGGCGATACCGATCGCGAGTGCGACGATCGCGCCGATCTTGAGGAAGGTGGAGAGGTAGTCGCGGGGGGCCAGCAGCAGCCACACCGGCAGGACCGAAGCGACCGCGCCGTAGCCGACCATCAGGACGCACAGCTGCACCGGGGTCAGTGTGAACAGCGGCGCGAGCGTCGGCGAGGCGGCAACCGTGCCGCCATAGACGATCGCCGCGAGCAGCCCGATGACACCGAGAACGGAGACTTCGCCGACCTTCCCGGGCCGGATCCAGCGCGTGTAGATTCCCATCAGGAACGCGAGCGGGATCGTCGCGGCGACGGTGAACAGCCCCCACGGACTCCCGGCGAGCGCGCGGACGACGATCAGCGCGAGCACGGCGAGGATGATGACCATGATCGCGAACGCACCGATCAGCGCGATCACGCCGGGGACCGCGCCCATCTCCATGCGGATCAGCTCGCCGAGCGACCGTCCGTCGCGCCGCATAGAGATGAACAGGATCATGAAATCCTGCACCGCGCCGGCGAGCACGACGCCGGCGAGGATCCAGAGCGTGCCGGGAAGATAGCCCATTTGCGCGGCAAGCACCGGGCCGACGAGCGGACCGGCGCCGGCGATGGCGGCGAAATGGTGGCCGAACAGGACGTTGCGGTCGGTCGCGACGTAATCGAGGCCGTCCGCGCGGCGGAGCGCCGGGGTGGGGCGGCTCGGGTCGAGCTCCATCACATGCCGGGCGATGTACCGTGCGTAGAACCGGTACGCGATCAACTGGACGGAAACGGCGGCGGTGACGATCCACAGCGCGTTGACATGCTCGCCCCGCTCGAACGCGACGACCGCGAGCGCGCAGGCTGCGAGCAGGGCAAGTGCGCCCCAACCGATCTTCTCGCGTAGTGTCATCCGTGCGCCCTCCCGTGCGGTCCGTCACGCGCGGCATCGCGTATTCGGGCGCGGAGCGCTAGCCTAGATCGGGTTGGTGAGGCCTGACCACAGT
The DNA here is from genome assembly GCF_040407495.1 of Sphingomonas faeni. Lineage (GTDB taxonomy): Bacteria > Pseudomonadota > Alphaproteobacteria > Sphingomonadales > Sphingomonadaceae > Sphingomonas > Sphingomonas faeni_D. The sequence continues at coordinate 180,086 of NZ_JAPZPP010000005.1, forward strand.
TTGGCTCGAACTGCGGTTGGGGTTTCGTAGCGGTAAGACGCATCGCGAGGCTGTTCAACCAGCGGAGGTACCACCCCGGCGGAGGCCGGGGCCCAGTTGGCAAGGTTGCAGTAACGGAGCGGGGAGCATCGTCATCGCCGTCCCCCAACTGGGCCCCGGCCTCCACCGGGGTGGTGGCCCATGTTGGGTGAGGGTCTTTGCTCCATGACGTGCCGGAAAATCTGCCCGGTTGCGCCCTCTGTCGCGTGAGATGGCGTGGTTCGACACGAGCCCTGGACTGCGGGCTTCGTACCGAACCGAAAGTCGTCACAGAACACCCAGGAAACTCAAACCCGCTCCCGTCACCCCGGCGGAAGCCGGGGCCCACCGCCCCCCCACGATCCGACGCGGTTGGCGTGCGGCGTAGTGGGGGCGGAACGAGTTCGGCATAATGCGTTGGGGCGAGCGCTTGGTAGTGCGCACTCTTGATGTTCGGCAGTGAGAACCGCACGGAAGATGCGAACCACGCGACAGCCGTTCCCCCGCGGACGCGGGGGCCTAGCTGAATACCGTAGCGCACCGGTACCCTGGCCCCCCCGTATTCGCGAGGGAACGGCGGGTTAGCGATGTGCCCGAATGCGAATGCCCGTCGATTGGTTTTAGCATCCGGGCTACCGATGCGAGGGCAGTTCGAGACTCAACCGCCGCACCGTCGCGACAACGAGCAGACCAACCGCTCCATCACTTCGCTCCCCTCCCTGAAAGGGAGGGGCTGGGGGTGGGTTGGCCGGCTTAGGCCACTCGCGTTGGACCGTGTGAAACCCGACCCACCCCCGACCCCTCCCTTCCAGGGAGGGGAGGAGAATGGGGAGCCACACCTAGGCTCGTCGCCCCTACGGCCCCCAAAGCTCAAACCTGCGAGTGATGCCCCTTCAGCTCATCGCCGACGATCCGCACCACATGCAGCACGTTCGTCGACCCAGGTGTCCGGAACGGCACGCCCGCGAGCACGATCACCCGGTCGCCCGCCTTGGCCATGCCGTGCCGCAACGCCATCCGCTTCGACTTGGCGACCATGTCTTCGAACGACTCGACGTCGCGCGTGTGGACCGCATGCGTCCCCCACAGCAGCCCGAGCCGCCGCGCGGTCTCCTGGCTCGGCGTCAGCACCAGCAGCGGCACCGACGGCCGCTCGCGCGCGATGCGGCGCGCGGTCGAGCCCGACGTCGTGAAGCAGATGATCGCCACAGCCGACACGGTCGCGGCGATGTTCTTCGCCGCCTCGGCGAGCGCATCCGCGGTGGTCGGATCGGGCTTCATCACGGTGAAGTGCATGCGGTCGCCATGCTCGGGATCGGCCTCGACCGACACGCCGATCGCATCCATCATCGCGACCGATTCCATCGGCCACGCACCCGCCGCGCTCTCCGCCGACAGCATGATCGCATCGGCGCCGTCATACACGGCCGTCGCGACGTCCGACACTTCGGCACGCGTCGGCGAGGGCGACGTGATCATCGATTCGAGCATCTGCGTCGCGACCACCACCGGGCGGCCCATCCGGCGCGAGACCTCGACGATGCGCTTCTGCAGCGGCGGCACCTGCTGCGGCGGCAGCTCGACGCCAAGATCGCCGCGGGCGACCATCACGCCGTCGCAGGCCTCGACTATCTCCTCCAGCCGCTCGATCGCCGCCGGCTTCTCGATCTTCGCCATCAGCGCCGCCTTGCCGCCGATCAGTTTCCGCGCTTCCCACAAATCTTCCGGACGCTGGACGAACGAGAGCGCGATCCAGTCGACGCCCTGGTCGACCGCGAAGTCGAGATCGCTGCGATCCTTCTCGGTGAGCGCCGCCATCGGCAGCACCACGTCGGGGACGTTCAGCCCCTTGCTGTTCGACAACGCGCCGCCGACCTCGACGCGAGTCGTGATCTCGCGCGGGCTATGCGACACGACGCGCAGCACCAGCTTGCCGTCGTCGAGCAGCAGGCGTGCGCCCGGCTCGATTGCCGCGAAGATCTCGTCGTGCGGCAGTTCGACACGCGTCGCGTCGCCCGGCGCGGGGTCGCGGTCGAGCACGAAGGTCGCGCCGGTCTCGAGCACGGTACGGCCGCCGTCGAACTTGCCGACACGCAGCTTCGGACCCTGGAGATCGGCAAGGATGGTCGACGGACGACCATAGTCCTTCTCCAGCGCGCGAATCGCCTGGATCACGGCGATCTTCGACTGCTGGTCGCCGTGACTCATGTTAATGCGGAATGCGTCCGCGCCGGTACGGAAGAGAGTCGCGATCATCTCGGGCGTGCTGCTGGCAGGGCCGAGCGTCGCTAGAATGCGGACTTTGCGCGAACGGGGTGCGATGGCCTTGGTCATGCGGTGCGTCTTCCTCGGCGTTTCCTGGGGGAGGTCTTTGCCGCGACGGGCCTTAACCCCTATCTCCGTGGGATCAACCACGGAGCATAGTAATGAACCCCGATCGCCTCGATACTTTGGACGATGCCGTAGCGGCGCAGGCGTTTCGTCGGCTGATCCGACATCTCCGCCACCGCGAGGACGCGCAGAACGTCGACCTGATGGGGCTTGCCGGTTTTTGCCGCAATTGCCTGTCCGACTGGGTCGAGGAAGCGGGCGGCATGACGAAGGATGCCGCGAGGGAGACGGTGTACGGGATGCCGTATGCGGAGTGGAAGGCGCACCATCAGGGCGACGCGACCCCCGAGCAGCTCGAACGGATGAAGGCGAGCGTCGCGAAGAACGCGGTGGTCTGAGAACGGCTGCAATTGATTCGCGACGATCCCCCGCAGGGTCGCTTGAGCCGAACACGGTAAACGCCTAGACGCAGGCCCGCACCCAATTCGGCATGATTCAGGACGTCTCCGGACGGCGATCACCGGTGCGGGCTTGTATCTTGATTGGCTTTTGACCGGCGCGTGGGCGCTGGCGAGTGGGGAATTTTCGATGTCTGACGAACGGCAACACGGCATGGGCGGCGGCGCGGTCGCAGCGGACGAACTGCGCCTGCTGATCGAGCGCGCCGAGCGTCTCGAAGAAGAGAAGAAGGGTATCTCGGACGACATCAAGGACGTGATGGCCGAAGCGAAGGGCCGCGGGTACGACCCCAAGGCGATCCGCAAGATCCTTTCGATCCGGAAGAAGAAGAAGGAAGAGTATCAGGAGGAGGAAGCGATCCTCGAAGTTTACCTCCAGGCGTTGGGGATGATCTGAGGGTCGCCAGGGCGGTGAGACGGCCAAACGCGTCGGTTTCGACGTGTTTAACAGAACTGTCATCAGTTGCGGATTAGTGTCCGGCTATGAACATCCGTTTTCTCGCCGCCCTCGCGCTGGCCACTATGGCCGCCCCCGCCCAATCGGATGAGGGGGCGGCCAACGCCAGCTTCTGCCAGCGGATCGCGACCGAGCTCGGTATGAAGACGGCGAAACCGTCTGACGGCCACGCCGCATGGGAGCTGAAGACGCTCGGCGGCCTGGGTACCGCACTGTTCGGTGGATCGAGCTATGTTTCGATGGGGCTCGGTCCGGCTGAAGACTCGGTCATCACTAACGCACGCCAATATGTCGATGCGTGTGCCAGCATCGCCAACGGGATGGTATGCACTGTTACCGGGCCGGCGGAATTCCAGATTGGTGTGAAAGATCACATGGTCAAGATGCGCGCGAATGCGGGCGAGCGTGCAGAGGTCCGCATGGTTAAAATGCGGATCCGTTGCGAGGACCGTTGACCGCGCCGAATAGCGCGCTCGCTGTCGTCACGGCCGTCCTCCTGCTGGTGCTGGTCAACGTCATCACGGTCGCCGCGTTCGCGCTCGACAAGCGGCGATCATCGACTGGCGCGTGGCGGATTCCCGAAGCGCGGTTGCTCTGGTTCGCGGCACTTGGCGGTAGCCCAGGCGCGTTCTGGGCGCGCAATCGCTACCGGCACAAGACACGGAAGCAACCGTTCGTCGGTCGGCTCCAGCTCATCGCGATGGTACAAGTCGGCGTCGTCGCAGGGCTCGCCATCGCGTTCTCACTCTAGGTTCGGCAACCACCAGCGTCATTGTTGCACCTGAAACGTAAGTGTATTGCCGTTATGCAACATTGCATCGGGGGCAAGCATGCGAGTATTTTTAGGGATTGCGGCGGCATCATTGGTCAGTGCTCCCGTTGCGGCGCAATCGGTTGAGGTCGACACGCAAAAACTCGGTCAGCGTGCCGAGGCGTTCGTCCGGGTCCGCAACCAGTTCGATCAGGCGGCGATGATCGCGATGATGGCGCCCGAGTACCAGGAGGTGTCTCCGGTCGGCGAGGTCGATTCACGCGAACGCGTGATCGGGTTCTACGCAGCCGACAAGAAATCAGCCGCACCGCCGATGACGATTACCGAAACGGTCGCGCGGCCCGCCGGCACGATCGGCGTAGTGACGTTGCGGATCGCTTATGCGGTGCCCGGCAAGGACGGTCAGCCACAGTCACGCGCGCTGCGCGCCGGCTTCGTCGCGCGGAGGATCGGCAAGGAGTGGCGCTTCGTGTCGGCGCAGTTCACGCCGATCCGCTAGGCCGCTTCCGCGGGTAGCGTCGTCCAGCCCAGCCCTGGGATCGTGATCGAGCGCTTGCCGGCCAGATCGGTGCGGCACACGATCAGTTCGCGGCTTTCGATATAGCCGATCAGCCGCTTCACACGACCGAGCGAACTCGTGCCGTACGTGGCCGCGATGCGCGCGTCAGACGGGCAGGGCTCGCCTTCACGTGCCGCGCGCGCCACCAAAAGGAACGCCCCCAGCATGTCGTCGGGAAGCCCGCTCGCCACGTCCAGTGCCGCCGTCCACGCCTCGTCCGTCATGTCGAAAATGCCGGCGCGGGCGCAACTCAGCCGTCGCACGAAGCCGGGGAGGTCGAGCGGTGGCTTCGCGAGGCCGCCCATCCGGCAGCGCACCTGGAAATCCTGGAACAGCACCGATGGTGGACGCAGCGTCGACTCCGGATCCTCGACGATCGCGCGGAAGACGTCGGCGTAGACCGCCTCGACCTCGTCGTCGGTCTTTTCGGGCGGGGGCGGCGCGGCGGTGCGTGGCTCGGGCGGGCGGGCGATGCCGTCGAGCAGTTCCTCCGCCGGCACGCGACGCGGGCGCGAATCGAACATCAGGCCGAGTTCGGGCGCGTCGACCACCGGCTCGGACAGCAGGTCCTGCAGGTCCATCGGCGCGGCACTGGGGAGAGGTGTCAGCTTGGGGCTGCCGCTGCGCGCGGAGGTCGCGACGTCGCCGATCTTCACCGTGATCGGCCGCCGCGACACTGCTGGCCCGAGCGCCATGAACGTGCCGCGCTGGAGATCGCGAATCGCTTCGGCCTGGCGTCGCTCCATGCCGAGCAGGTCGGCCGCGCGTGCCATGTCGATGTCGAGGAAGGTGCGGCCCATCAGGAAGTTCGACGCTTCCGCCGCGACGTTCTTCGCAAGCTTCGCCAGACGCTGCGTCGCGATCACCCCGGCGAGGCCGCGCTTACGCCCGCGGCACATCAGGTTGGTCATTGCCGCCAGCGATGCGCGGCGGACTTCCTCTGACACTTCGCCGCCGGTCACCGGCGCGAACATCTGCGCTTCGTCGACTACCACCAGCACCGGATACCAATGCTCGCGCGGCGCATCGAACAGCGCGGACAGGAACGACGCGGCGCACCGCATCTGGCCCTCGACCTCAAGCCCTTCGAGGCTCAGCACGGCCGACGTCCGATGTTCGCGCAACCGCGTCGCGATGCGCGAGATCTCGCGTTCGCTATAGTCGCCCGCCTCGATCACGACATGGCCGTGCGGTCCCGCGAGCGTCACGAAGTCGCCCTCCGGATCGATCACGATCTGCTGGACATGCCCCGCCGATCGCTCGAGCAGGCGGCGCAGCAGATGCGATTTTCCCGAGCCCGAATTGCCCTGCACCAACAGGCGGGTGGCGAGTAGTTCCTCCAAGTCGACGCCGACGGCAGTACCATTGCCGTCGGTGCCCATATTCACGCTAACCGTCATGCCGCGCGTTTGGCAGGTGCGGGCGTGTGGGAGCAAGGAGTCTTTGTGGGTTCCATCACAAGTACCCCGTCACCCCGGACCCGTTCCGGGGTCTACGGTCCCGCATCGTCAACCGTCGGCGAGTTTTGGGAACGGTGGATGCCGGAACAAGCTTGGCATGACGGAAGGCTGGAATTATCCGCAATCCCGGCTAGGCCTTCGGGATGGCCACACACTCCCCGCTCGCCGATCTCTCGCAGCGACTGCTCGGCAAGGCGCCGGGCGACCTCGACGACGAGGAGCGCCGCGTTCTTGCGGGGATCGAGGCGGGGACGACGGTCAGCCGCGACGCCGCCGACGTGTCGGACGAACGATCGACGTTCGGTGAGCGGCTGTCCGACCGCGTCGCGGCGATAGGTGGGTCGTGGGGGTTCATCATCGCGTTCAGTGCGGTGCTGATCGGCTGGATGCTGCTGAACTCAGACATCCTGGCGCATTTCGGTCGCGCGTTCGATCCGTATCCCTACATCTTTCTCAACCTGTTGCTCTCGACCGTGGCGGCGATCCAGGCGCCGGTAATCATGATGAGTCAGAACCGGCAGTCGGCCAAGGATCGCCTGGCGGCGAGCCTCGACTACGAAACCAATCTCCGCGCCGAACTCGACATCCTGCGCGTCCATCACAAGATCGATCATCTCGTGCTGGCAAGGCTGGATGCTATCGAAGCCAAGATAGACGGTCTGGCGAAAAGCGCCCCCGGAGCCTAAGAGCGGCGCATCAGGCTATTAGAGGCACCGATGGCAGGCCATTCCAAATACAAGAATATCATGTACCGCAAGGGCGCGCAGGACAAGAAGCGCTCGTCGGCGTTCAGCAAGCTCAGCCGGGAAATCACGGTCGCGGCCAAGATGGGCCTGCCCGACGTCGACATGAACCCGCGGCTGCGCGCCGCGGTCAACGCGGCCAAGGCGGCGTCGCTGCCCAAGGAGAACATCCAGCGCTCGATCGACAAGGCAAGCCGCGGCGATGCGGAGAATTACGAGGAAATCCGCTACGAGGGCTTTGGTCCAGGCGGCGTCTCGCTGATCATCGAGGCGCTGACCGACAACCGCAACCGCACCGCGACCAACGTGCGCGTCGCGGTCGGCAAGAACGGCGGCAATCTCGGCGCGGGCGGCTCGGTCAGCCACGCGTTCGACCGCGTCGGACTGATCTCGTATCCGGCGAGCGCGGGCGACGCCGACACGGTGTTCGAAGCGGCGCTCGAAGCGGGCGCAGAAGACGTCACGTCGAGCGAGGACGGCCATGAGGTCTGGACCGCACAGGGCGACCTGCACGAGGTGGCCAAGGCGTTGGAAGCCAAGCTCGGCGAGGCCGAAGGCGCCAAGCTCGCCTGGCGTCCGCAGGTGATGGTCGCGGTTGAGGCAGACGATGCGGCGACGTTGTTCAAGCTGATCGATGCGCTCGACGAGGACGACGATGTGCAGACCGTCTGGGGCAATTACGAAATCTCCGACGAGATCATGGAGACCTTGGGTTGAGATGAAGAAGGTTTGTTCGCGCGGAGGCGCGGAGGCGCGGAGAGTGGCGCTTCATGCAATCGTCTTCCGCGCGAGCGGCCACAGATCGGTAGGCCAGCCTAGCGGTTTGAAAGTCCAGCTGACGCAAGACAATTGCCAAAAGCGCACCCCCTTTGCGCCTCCGCGCCTCCGCGCGAACAAACCTTCTCCTTCTACCTGCGCATGATCATTCTCGGACTAGACCCCGGCCTGGGCACCACCGGCTGGGGCGTCATTCGCGCCGACGGCAACCGCCTGAGCCATATCGCCAACGGCCAGATCAAGACCGATCCTTCGATGGCGCTCCCCCGCCGCCTTACCGCGCTCTACAACGCGCTGATCGACGTCATCCGCACCGAACGCCCCGACGGCGCCGCGGTGGAGGAAGTGCTCGGCAACACCAATGCGCAATCGACACTGAAGCTCGGCCAGGCGCGCGGCGTCGTGCTGCTCGCTGCGGCGGGCGCGGGGTTGCATATCGGCGAATACCACCCGTCGACCGTCAAGAAGGGCGTCGTCGGCACCGGCGGCGCGGACAAGAAACAGATCCAGGCGATGATGGCGGTGCTGCTGCCGGGCGCAAAGCTCGCCGGTCCTGATGCCGCCGACGCGCTGGCGGTGGCGATCACGCACGCACATCATGTAGCCAGTGCCGCAGCCCTGTCTCGGCGCAGTGGTATCGGCGCCTGACCGACCCTTATCCTCGATGATATCAGCGGCTTTGCCCCAACACGCGCGTCTTGTACGCGTTCTCGCAAGGCCCGGGGGCATTTTGGACTAGGTTGCCGTCTCCAGCGACATACGCTTACCGTAATCAGGTTTTGATAGCCAAGCATCGATTGCTGTGGCAGCGCTTATGGCAGTCTAATTTAGATTAAAGGCGCGGTAATGCGGGTGGAAGACGTGCGGGGCGGCACGAATGGCAGCAATGTTGCTCCCTCGGCATTTGCGATGCCCGAGGGCATGGCCATGCGTTACGACCTGCCCGATCCAGCGTTGTCGGAGTTTCTGACGGGATACGCCATCTATGCGTCGAAAGACCGCACGCCGATGCTCAACTGGTATCTGCCTGCGCCTGCCATGATTTCGGTGATCGTCGATGCTGGTCCTCTGACCGTGTCGATGGGGAACCATCGGTTCGGTCCACTGGACCGTGCAAGTTTCTATGGACCGACCAGCCGTGCCTTCAGAACCGAGACGCACGGCGGGATCGCGGTGGGCATCGGTCTGAGCGCACTCGGCTGGTCGCGGCTGACCACGCGGTCGGCGGGTGATTTCCATAACCGGGTGGTGCCGTTGAGCGGTGCTCTCGGGCCGGAGCTTTCCGCGCGACTGATCGAAGGTCTCAATGCGCTCGACGACGATGCGTTGATCAAACCGTTGCTCGACGAAGTTTTTGGCGGCCTGTTCGCGCGGCCGCATCCGCGTGACGACCTGATCCGCGCGTTCACTGCTTTGACGGTGACCGATGGCGTCATCGAGATGAAGGATGTCGCCGACCGACTGGATATCCCGACGCATGAACTGCGCAGAATGGCGACGCGCCACTTTGGCATGCCGCCAAAACTGTTGCTCCGGCGCGCGCGGTTCCTCCGCTCGTTCATTCGCCTGATCACGGCCGACGGACTGAGCGATTATTCGATGATCGACAGCAGCTATTTCGACGCGTCGCACTTCCTTCGCGATGCCGGCACGTTTCTCGGTACGACGCCGCGTCGTTTCATTGCGTCCGACACGGTGTTCCTGCGGGCCAGCCTGCGGACACGGGCGGCGGTCATCGGCGCGCCGACTCAGGCGCTTCACGATGTTCCGAAGCCTGCGGCATCGATGGTCAATCGATCGCTGCTCGAAGAGGATCGGCCGCGACCGTTCGCGTGACGTCGTGGCACGTCCTTAGCGTTGATTTTGACGGGATGACGCCGCGCGCCCTTTGTTATACCGCGTGATCCAATGATCGTGCATCTCAAAGGCAGGTTGGAGTCCACCGGCATCGACCACGCCGTGATCGACGTCGGTGGCGTCGGCTATCTGGTCGGCGCATCGGCGCGGACGCTATCGGCGCTCGGTCCGATCGGCGAGGCTTGCACGGTGTTTACGGAATTGCTGGTCGGCGAGGATTTCCAGCGGCTGGTCGGGTTCTCCAGCGCGGACGAGCGCGACTGGTTCCGGTTGCTGACGGGCGTGCAGGGTGTCGGTGCCCGCGTTGCGCTCGCGATCCTGTCGGCGCTGGAGCCGGTCGATCTTTCGCGCGCGATCGCAAGTGGCGACAAGGCGATGGTCGCGCGCGCCAACGGCGTCGGGCCGAAGCTTGCCCAGCGTATCGTGATGGAATTGAAGGACAAGGTCGGCGGCATCGCGCTCGGGCTTGGACCGGCGGTCGTCAACGCCGCGCCGGGGGCGTCGGCGGATGCGGTGTCGGCGTTGCTCAACCTCGGTTTCCGCCCGAACGAGGCGAGTGTTGCGGTGGCGGCGGCGGACGAGGAACTGGGCGCGGGGGCTTCGCTCGACGCGCTGGTGCGATTGGCGCTGCGCAAGGCGTCGAAGGCGTAATTTCGGACCCGTTCGGTTGGGTCTTGAGCCTAGTCTCACTCCCCTTCCGTTCGTTCCCCCCTTCCGTTCGTGCTGAGCGAAGTCGAAGCCCCTTTTCTGGCACACCCTTCGACTTCGCTCAGGGCGAACGGAAAGGGGTCAAGTCCCTGTCTTAGAGTGCAGTCGGCAGTGGTCGTCCGTCAAAATGTGCGTCGAGGTTCGCAATGACCAACGCCGCCATCGCGGCCCTGCCATCGACGGTCGCGCTACCCTGATGCGGTGACAGGACCACCTGATCCATCGCCTTCAGCGCGTCGGGAACGGCAGGTTCGTCGGCGAACACATCGAGCCCCGCCCCGGCGATCGTCCCAGTCTGAAGCGCCGCTACCAACGCCGGTTCGTCGACCAGGCTACCGCGAGCGATGTTGACTAAAATGCCATCCCCGCCAAGCGCTCCGAGAACATTCGCATCCACGACGTGTGACGTCGCGCCACCCCCGGGGGCTGCAATGATCAGCACGTCGCACGCCGTTGCGAGTGAGGCGATATCGGCATGGAAAACGCCTGCGAGATCCGGCTTGGCGGAGCGTGCGGTATAGTGAAGTTCGCTCGCAAACGGCACTACGCGCCTGGCGATGGCCCTGCCAATCCGACCCAGCCCGAAGATCCCGATCCGCCGCCCGCTAGCCCGGCGCGCGAGATCGACCTGCCACCCGTCGCCCCGCACCGCACGGTCGTTCGCGACGATCCGCCGCTGCACCGCCAGCATCAGCCCGATCGCGAGATCCGCAACGTCGTCGGTCAGCACGTCGGGGGTCGTCGTCACCGCGATGCCCCGTGCCTTCGTAGCGGTAAGGTCGATCCCGTCGTAACCGACGCCGTGGATCGCGATGATCTCCAGCGCGGGCAGGCGATCGAGCAGCGTCGCATCGACCACGCTGCTGCCGCCACCGACGATCGCGCGCGTCGTCACCGGCGGATCCTTGCGGTGCAACGTGAAGCGGTCGGCGAGCGTCGCCTCCAGCTTGGGCGAAACTCCGCCGAGCAGATATAGGTCGGGATGCGTGTGGTTGGTCATGACCGCCCCATAGCCGCCTTGCCCCCTTCACCGCGAGCGCGCTATCGCAAGGTGTGACCGATACAGACCGCATCCTGACTGCCGCCAAGCGTCCCGAAGACGTCGACGCCGCGCTGCGCCCGAAAACGCTCGACGAATTCGTCGGGCAGAAGGCCGCGCGCGAGAATCTGCGCATCTTCATCCAGGCGGCGAAATCGCGCGGCGATGCGCTCGATCACGTGCTGTTCTTCGGGCCGCCGGGTCTCGGCAAGACCACGCTCGCGCAGATCGTGGCGCGCGAGATGGGGGTGGGCTTCCGCGCCACCTCGGGCCCGGTGATCGCGAAGTCGGGCGATCTCGCCGCGCTGCTGACCAATCTCGAGGACGGCGACGTGCTGTTCATCGACGAGATCCACCGGTTGCAGCCTGCGGTCGAGGAGGTGCTGTACCCGGCGATGGAGGACCGTGCGCTCGACCTGATGATCGGCGAAGGGCCGTCCGCGCGCTCGGTGCGGATCGACCTGCCGCGGTTCACGCTGATCGGCGCCACCACGCGACAGGGGTTGTTGACCACGCCGTTGAGGGATCGCTTCGGCATCCCGGTGCGGTTACAATTCTATACCGTCGAGGAACTGGAGCGCGTCGTCACGCGCGCCGCCGGGTTGCTCGGCTTGGGTATCGCCAAGGACGGCGCGATGGAGATTGCCCGGCGTGCGCGAGGCACGCCGCGCATCGCCGGGCGATTGTTGCGACGAGTGCGCGATTTCGCCAATGTCGCGGGGCACGAGACGGTCGATGCGCGGGCGGCGGATGCGGCGCTTAACCGGCTGGAGGTCGATTCGCTTGGGCTCGATGCGATGGATCGCCGCTATCTGATGATGATCGCGGACATCTACCGCGGCGGCCCCGTCGGGGTGGAGACGCTGGCGGCAGGCCTCAGCGAACCGCGCGACACGATCGAGGAGGTGATCGAGCCGTACCTGATCCAGTTGGGCCTGATCGCGCGAACGGCACGCGGCCGGTTCCTGAACGCTGGCGGCTGGAAGCATTTAGGCCTGAACCCACCAGCCGGAAGCCAGGACGGCCTGTTCGACGCGTAACTGGTTGCGTTCGCTCTACCGTGTTTCCGCGCGAAGGCGGGAACCCAGACTGGGCTCCCGCCTTCGCGGGAGAACAAGAAGGAGAGGGCAACCGTCGCCGATGAGATTTGCTCGCCGCGATCCGCACCAATCTCATTTGTAAGGATCCCCACCGCCAGATCGATCGAACTTCACCCCAACACTGCTTTTGTTGCGTGGCACCCAAGCGCGTCATCTGATAGCCAATGCGAATGCCCCTTTCGGCCGCCGCCTCCGCCCGCGAAATCCTCACCAGCCTTCACGACGTGATGGCGTCGCGCACCTCCGCGCAAGCCAAGCTGAACGCCGTCGTCGGCATTATCGCCACCGCGATCGACAGCGAGGTCTGCTCGATCTACCTGCTCCGCGAAGGCGTGCTCGAACTGTTCGCGACCCGAGGCCTCGACCAAGCCGCGGTCCACGTCACCAAGCTCGCGCTCGGCGAAGGGCTCGTCGGCACGATCGCCGAGGATGTCGAGGTGCTCAACCTCGACGAGGCCGCCAGTCACCCCGATTTCGCCTATAAGCCCGAGACCGGCGAGGACCGCTTCCACAGCTTCGCGGGTGTCCCCATCATCCGTCGCGAGCGTTCGGTGGGGGTCCTGGCCGTCCAGCACACCGACCGTCGCAAATATGCCGACGTCGAGATCGAGGCGTTGCAGACGGTCGCGATGGTGCTCTCCGAACTGATCGCCAACGCAGGCCTCATCGACACCACCGGCGGCGGCGCGGATCGGCCGCAGTCGACCGCGGCGATGCGCATCCCCGGCCAGAAGCTGGTCGACGGCATGGGCGCCGGCTACGCGGTCTATCACCAGCCGCGCATCCACATCGAGCACACCGTCGCCGAGGACACCGACGCCGAGCGCCACCGCGTCTATGCGGCGTTCGACAAGATGCGCGAAGGCATCGACCGGATGACGCGCGAGGCCGAATTCGGCGTCGGCGGCGAGCATGTCGAAGTGCTCCAGACCTACAAGATGTTCGCGTATGACGAGGGCTGGGCACGCCGCATCAACGAGGCGATCGACTCCGGCCTGACCGCCGAGGCGGCGATCGAGCGCGTCCAGCAACGCACCCGCCAGCGCATGCGCCAGATCGACGATCCGCTGCTCGCGGACCGGATGCACGATCTGGAGGACCTGTCGAACCGGCTGCTCCGCATCGTCTCGGGCCAGATGGGTACCGCCGCGCAGATGGGCTTGCGTCAGGACACCATTTTGATCGCGCGCAACCTCGGGCCGGCGGAACTGCTCGAATACGACAAGCGCCGGCTGAAGGGCGTGATCCTCGAAGAAGGCTCGCTTACCGCGCACGTCACGATCGTCGCCCGCGCGATGGGCGTGCCCGTGCTCGGCCGCGTCCGCGACATCCGCCGGCTGGTGGCGGAGGGCGACATGCTGTTGCTCGACAGCGCCGAGAGCAACGTCTTCGCGCGGCCGTCCGCGGCGATGGAGGAGGCGTTCGAGGCCCGCCTCGCAATGCGCCAGAAGCGCAAGGCGGCGTTCGCGGCGCTGCGCGACGTGCCGCCGATCACCAAGGACGGCCACCGACTGACGCTGATGGTCAACGCCGGTCTGCGCGACGACGTGGCGGCGCTCGACGTCACCGGCGCGGACGGCATCGGCCTGTTCCGCACCGAATTCCAGTTCCTCGTCTCCGCTACCTTGCCGCAACGCGAGCGCCAGCATCGGCTCTACCGCGAAGTGCTCGACGCTGCGGGGGATCGCCCGGTGATCTTCCGCACCGTCGATATCGGTGGCGACAAGGCGCTGCCGTATCTCAACAAGGAAGACGCCGACGAAGAGAACCCGGCGATGGGCTGGCGCGCGCTGCGCCTCGGCCTGGAGCGCGACGGGTTGATGAAGGTGCAGGCACGCGCGCTGCTCGAAGCCGCCGCGGGTCGCACGCTCAACGTGATGTTCCCGATGGTCAGCGAGCCGTGGGAGTTCGACGAGGCACGCGCGCTGTTCGAGGCGCAGCGTCACTGGCTGGAGGGCAGGGGCCGCAAACTGCCACTCGCGATCCGCTACGGCGCGATGCTTGAAGTCCCGGCGCTCGCCGAGATGCTCGACATCCTGCTCCCGAAGATCGAGTTCCTGTCGATCGGCACCAACGACCTCACGCAGTTCCTGTTCGCCGCCGATCGCGCCAACCCGAAGCTCGCCGAGCGCTACGACTGGCTCAGCCCGTCGATCCTCCGCTTCATCGCGCGGCTGGTCGCACCGGTTCGTGATGCCTCGGTCGATCTGGCGGTCTGCGGCGAGATGGGCGGGCGTCCGCTGGAAGCGATGGCGCTGATCGGGCTCGGTATCGATCGGCTGTCGATCACCCCCGCAGCGGTCGGCCCGATCAAGGCGATGACGCGCTCGCTCGATCGCGCTGCGCTGACCCGATACATGTCAGGGCTGCTGGCCAACCCGCCACGCGACATGCGCGGTGCGCTGACCAACTGGGCGACCGAAAACGGTGTCGAAATCGTCTGATCGGTGGAAAGCTGCGGTTAAGACGTTCGGTGCGTTGACACGGCTAAGGCCCTCTGAAAGACGGGTGACATAGCGGGCAACGCTACGCGCCCGTGTTCGGAGATAAGAATGGACGAGGTCGAGACCGGCCAGAACGCAGCACCCGCTCAACCAGAGCGTGCTGGCGACATTCTCCGCAAGGCGCGCGAGGCGCAGGGCCTGACCGTCGCGGATATCGCGACGCGGACCCGCGTGCCGTTGCGTCACCTCGAGGCGATCGAGGCGTCCGATTATTCCACGCTGCCGTCGTCGACCTATGCGGTCGGTTTTAGCCGGGCCTATGCTAGAGCGATGGGCATCGACGAGGTGCACATAGCCAACGTGGTCCGCGGCGAAGTTGCCAAGCTGGGCAGCAAGAAGCCCGAATACGAACCCTATGAGATGACCGATCCGTCGCGCGTGCCCTCGCGTGGGTTGGCGATCGTTGCGCTGGGCATCGCAATCGCGGTGCTGGTGCTGGTCGGGCTGTGGTACGGCACCGACATGTTCCGCGGATCGAGCAATGCCTCGATCACGACGCCGATCGCCGAGACCGCGCCGAACCCTGCCGCGCAGACCGCGCAACCGGTGCCTGCGCCGGCCACGCCCGCGAACGGACAGGTCACGCTGACCGCCTCGGATGAGGTCTGGATGCGCGTCTACGATGCCGACAACAAGACGCTGTACCTCGGCACGATGAAGCCCGGCGAGAAGTTCGATGTGCCGAAGGATGCCAAGGATCCGAAGATCAACATTGGTCGCGCGGACAAGCTGGCGGTTACGCTCAACGGCGCCGCGGCCCCTGCGCTCGGCACCGGCGAGCGTGCGATTAAGGACGTGTCTGTGGGGGCACCCGCCATCGCCGCACGGATTGCCGGCACGCCCGAGCCTCAGGCCACGCCGACCGCCACCGAAGCGACGCCAACGCGGTCCGAGCGGTCGCGTACTGCAAGCCGTCCCCGCACGCCGCGCCGTCCGTTGAGCGAAACGCAGCGCGCCAATCTGGACGCAGCCGCCAATCCACCACCCGCCGCTACGGCAACGCCCAATCCGTGATTGCAGCCGACCATCGCCGGGGTCTTAAGGCTGGCGACAGGATGGGTAGTGCAGCTATACCCGGACGATTAACCAATCCACCGGGGGGGTGTGGCCCATGCGTAAGTCAATTCTGGTCGGCATCTGCCTCTCGGCGCTGTTGCCCGCTACCGTACAGGCACAAAACGTCGAGGGCCGCGTCGGCAAGCTCGAAAGCGAAATGCGCGCGGTCCAGCGGAAGGTCTTCCCGGGTGGTGCGGGCCAGATGCTCCAGCCCGAAGTCCGCGCGCCGCAGAGCGAGCAGGGCCCGGGGCCAGGCTCGCCCGCGACCAGCGCGCTTGCCGACGTGAACCAGCGCGTCACGTCGCTCGAACAGCAGATGACCTCGCTCACCGAACAGATCGAGCAGAACCAGAACCGCACGCGCCAGTTGCAGGATGCGTTCGACAATTACCGCCGCTCGAACGACGCACGGATCAAGACGCTCGAGACTGGTCCCGCGCTCATCGCGACGGGGGCGGGTGGCCCGATCGGGTCCGATGACCAGTCGAGCGGCCCATCGCGCCCGACCACGCGCCCCGAAGCGGCGAGCAAGCCCGGCGCGGCGACACCGACCAAGGTCTCGGTCGAGAAGCCCTCGACCGGCGATCCGGCGGAGGACGAGTACATGTACGGCTACCGTCTGTGGTCGGCCAAGCAGTATCCGCAGGCCGAGGCGCAGCTAAAGAAGGTCGTCGCCGATTTCCCGAAGAGCAAGCGCGCCAGCTATGCGCAGAACCTGCTCGGCCGGTCGTATCTCGACGAGGGTAAGCCGAGCCTCGCATCGATGGCGTTCTACGACAATTACAAGAAGATGCCCGAAGGCGAGCGCGCGCCGGACAGCCTGTTGTATCTCGGGCAGGCGCTGACCAAGCTCAACAAGCCGGCGGATGCATGCAAGGTGTATGACGAGCTGAACGACGTTTACGGGGCCAAGATGGCATCGGCGATGAAGGGCCAGGTCGCCGCTGGACGCAGCGCGGCGAAGTGCAAGTAAGCGATCCCTCGATGCCTAAGCGTGACCGCCTGTTGGTTTCTGCACCTTGCAAACCAGCCCCACCCCGGCGGAGGCCGGGGCCCAGTTGGAAAGGTCGCAGTAACGGATCGCAGCGCTTGATCAGCAACGTTTCCCAACTGGGCCCCGGCCTCCGCCGGGGTGACGAGTTCTCCACGGTCGGGACTGTCTTCGTATGACCGGAGAAGGACGCCGCTTCGCCGTAGACTTCGCACGCCTCGCCAGCGACATCACCAACCCGCTGTTCGCCGTCTCCGGCGGCCCCGACAGCATGGCGATGCTCACCCTCGCGCACGAAGCGCTCCCCCCCGGCTTCACCGTCGCCAGCATCGACCACCGCCTCCGCCCCGAAGCGGTGGAAGAGTCGGCGATGGTCGCCGCCCACTGCGCAACCCTCGGCATCCCGCACGCCACGCTAGCGCCCACCGAACCGATCACCGGCGCCAGCATCCAGGCGCAAGCCCGCACCACGCGCTACGCCCTCCTCACCGATCACGCCCGCGCGATCGGGGCAGGGGCGCTCGTCACCGGCCATCACGCCGACGACCAGGCCGAAACCTTCCTTATGCGCGCCGCCCGCGGCTCCGGTCTTGCCGGGCTCGCCGGCGTCCGCGCCCGCACCGAAGTTCACGGCGTCACGGTGATCCGCCCCTTGCTCGACTGGCGCCGCGCCGAACTCCGCGCGATCGTTCGCCGTGCCGAGGTGCCGTTCTTCGACGACCCTTCGAACCACGACGACCGCCACGATCGCACCCGCTTCCGTCGGTTGCTCGACCAGAACGAATGGCTCGGTACGCCCAACCTCGCGCGCGCCGCCGCCGCGCTTGCCGAGACTGACACCGACGTTCGCGCGATGGTCGACTGGATCTGGACCGAACGCGCCAAGGTCGGCGGCGGTGAGGTGAAGCTCGCGGTCGAGAACCTTCCCCGCGAGATCCTCCGCCGCCTCGCCCGTCGCGCGATCGGCACGGTCCGCACCGACGCCGGCATCGTCGCGCCCGAATGGACCGAGGCGGCCAATATCGAAAGCCTGCTCGACTCGCTGATGGCCGGCAAGCGCACCACGCAGGCCGGGATCATCGCCAGCGTTCGCGGCGACGTCTGGCGCTTCCGCGAGGCACCGCCGCGTCGAACTGCAGCCTGACCCGCGCGCCGGTCCGTTCACACTGATCAACGCAAGTCGCGCGTTGTTCCATTGCCATTAACCTGCGCGCGCTTATCTTGTGCGCTGAAAGGTATCGTGCACCCATGAGCGACAACGACAACCGCGGTCAGAAGCCCCAGGGCCCCGGCAATGGCGGTCCCGAAAACGGCGGCGGCAATCCTTGGATGAAGAGCCTGCTGATCTGGGTCGGCATCCTGCTCGCGCTGGCGCTGTTCGTGACCATGTTCGACGGCCGTACCGCGGCGTCGGGTGGCAATACGATCGCCTATTCGGCGTTCCTCGACAAGGTCGACGAGGGCACCGTCAAGGACGTCAACATCTCGCGCGATATCATCTCGGGGACGCTGTCCTCGGGCGAGAAGTTCAAGTCGTACCCCATCCCTGATTCGACGCTCGTGCCGAAGCTGCGCGAGAAGGGCGTCTCGATCAGCGCGAAGCCCGAAGAGGGCCCGTCGATGCTGGCGCTTCTGCTGTATCAGTCCCTGCCGTTCCTGCTGTTCCTCGGCATCGCGTTCTTCGTGCTGAAGCAGATGCAGAAGAACTCTGGCTCGGGCGCGATGGGCTTCGGCAAGTCGCGCGCCAAGATGCTGACGCAGAAGGAAGGCAAGGTCACCTTCCAGGACGTCGCCGGCATCGACGAGGCTCGCGAAGAACTCGAGGAGATCGTCGAGTTCCTGAAGGACCCGACCAAGTTCGCGCGTCTCGGCGGCAAGATCCCGAAGGGCGCACTGCTGGTCGGTTCGCCGGGTACCGGCAAGACGCTGCTCGCCCGCGCGATCGCGGGTGAGGCGGGCGTGCCGTTCTTTACGATCTCGGGCTCCGATTTCGTCGAGATGTTCGTCGGCGTCGGCGCAAGCCGTGTCCGCGACATGTTCGAGCAGGCGAAGAAGTCCGCACCGTGCATCGTCTTCATCGACGAGATCGACGCGGTCGGTCGTCATCGCGGTGCCGGTCTCGGCAATGGCAATGACGAGCGCGAGCAGACGCTGAACCAGCTGCTCGTCGAGATGGACGGCTTCGAGGCGAACGAAGGCATCATCATCATCGCGGCGACCAACCGTCCCGACGTGCTCGACCCCGCGCTGTTGCGCCCGGGCCGTTTCGATCGTCAGGTCACTGTGCCGCGGCCGGATATCGAGGGTCGCATCAAGATCCTTGAAGTCCACATGAAGAAGGTGCCGCTCGCACCCGACGTCGACGCGCGAGTCATTGCACGTGGTACGCCCGGGTTCTCGGGTGCCGATCTCGCCAACCTCGTCAACGAGGCAGCGCTGCACGCGGCGCGCAAGGGCAAGCGTCTGGTGGCGATGGCCGAGTTCGAGGAGGCCAAGGACAAGGTCATGATGGGCGCAGAGCGTCGCAGCATGGTCATGACCGATGACGAAAAGCGGATGACCGCGTACCACGAGGCCGGCCATGCCGTCGTCGCGATGCACGAGGCTGCGTCGGATCCGATCCACAAGGCGACGATCATTCCGCGCGGTCGTGCGCTAGGCATGGTCATGCGGCTACCCGAGCGCGACTCGTACAGCTATCACCGCGACAAGATGTACGCGAACTTGGCCGTGTCGATGGGCGGTCGCGTCGCCGAGGAAGTCATCTTCGGTTACGACAAGGTGTCGTCAGGCGCATCTGGCGACATCCAGTACGCCACCGGTCTGGCCCGCGACATGGTCACGCGCTGGGGCATGTCCGACAAGGTTGGCCCGCTCGAATATGGCGAGCCCGAGGGCGAGTCGTTCTTGGGATACTCGTCGAGCCGTCCGTCGCGGATGTCGAATCAGACCGCGCAGCTGATCGACGACGAGATCAAGCGGATCGTCGAAGGTGGTCTCGACCGCGCCAAGCAGGTGCTGAGCGATCACGTCGACCAGCTTCACACCGTCGCCGGTGCGCTGCTCGAATTCGAGACGCTCACGGGTGACGAGATCAAGAAGCTGATCGCCGGCGAGGATCTCGATCGGCCGGATCCCGGTGCGAAGGCATCGACCGTCCCGCGTGCGGGTACGTCGATCCCCAAGACCCGGCGTCCGTCGGGACCGTTCGGGACGCCGACTCCTCTGGGGGCGTGATCCGGTTCACCCGGCAGTCACTTAAGTAACTCTATGGGCGGTCTTTTCCGGAAAGGCCGCCCATGTCTTATTCGCGTTCCAAGACTGTAGTCGCAGCGCTGCTCATGATCGGCGCGGCGATGCCGGCGAACGCGGCGATGACCGTCGGCACCTTCCTTGCGCGCGCTAACGCGTTGCGTGACGAGGGCCCGATGGCGCTGATGTCCCCCGATTTTCCCGCGCTCAAGGCCGAAGCAAAGGCTGCGACCAATCAGTTGAAGGCCGAACGCGCCGCTCGCGCGGCTGCCGGTAAACCGCCGATCGCCTGCGTTCCGGAAGGTGAGTCGGTCGGTATCATGGACATGCTCGACGGCCTGAACGAACTCCCCGCTAGCTACCAGAAGCGCCCCCTCAAGGACGGCTACGCCCGCGTCCTGGCGAACCTCTACCCCTGCCGCTGAGAATGTTCGGAGTTTTGGGGAAGTTAAGGATGTCGAGGATGCCCTCTTTCCCCCGCTCGTCCTGAGCGAAGTCGAAGGGCATGCCCTGCGCGAAGGTGCTTCGACTTCGCTCAGCACGAACGGGAGTTGGTAGAGCCCGCCTGATCACGCTCAGTCCGTTAAACCATGCAGTAACAGCAGCACGATAAACGCCAGCAACACCGTGAACGCAAAGGTCAGCAGCGCGACCGTCCGCCACGCTGCCGACCCCTTCCGCAGCGAATACGCCCCCCCGAGTTGCGCGAACATGTGGACTGGCGGCACGCATATCGCCGCCATAACGATCCAACCCTCCGCAACACCGATCATGCCCGCGATGATCAACACGATCGTCAACAGCATCATGAACGCGAGCGAATAGGTCACGAAGATCGCGTGATCGTAGAGGTGATGTTGGCGTCGCCAAAGGAAAAGAAGCGCCATGAACGGCACGGATAACGGGATCAGCCCCCAGCTATATTTATACGCGCTGGTCTGCAGCTTGTAGAACATCAGGCCCGGATTGCCGTTCGCCTTGGCGATCCCGTGGTCGAGCCGTTCCCAGCCGGTCTTGAAATCGCCCAGATCGAAAAGCGCGCCGTTAGTGCCGCCATTCTGCATATCGGCGGCAACCCCGAGCGCACGGACAGAGGTACGCAGCGCGCTCGCCTGCCGATCGAGAGTGGCAAGCTGTTCCCGCGAATACTTTGCGGGCGCACGCTTCGCAACCTGCTGCTGTGCCTCGACTTTGTTCAGCGCGAGGCGAGCCCTGGCGGCTTCGCGCGTATAGTCTGACGTCTGGCCGGTGCGCTCGTCCCGGATGAAGTCCTTGGTCATTTCCCCGCCGACCGCACCGATTGTCGCGAACATCAGGAAGACGGTGAACAGAAACAGCGCCAGCGGCGACACGAACCGCGCCCGCTCGCCGTTGACGTACCGCCGCGTGAGCGCCCCCGGATGTAGCACCAGCAACGGCAAGGTCCGCCAAATCTTGCCTTCGAAATGGAAAACCCCGTGCGCGATCTCATGCCCGATCCCGCCGAGCGAACGGTGGACATGTGCCGATTGGCCGCAGGCGTGACAATGCTCGCCCAGCAATCGCGTTCCGCAATTCAGGCAAAGTGCACCGTCCGGACTATGGTCCGTATACGTACCATGCGCTTCGCCCGCGCTCGGTTCGAACGCGCGTCCGACGACTGTACCCGTGACGATCTCCGCCGCTGCCCCAATATCCCCTGTCATGCGTCCCCCTGCAATATCGGCAGCGTAACGAGTTCGCGACGTTGGCGCGAGGGGGTTCGCGTGCTAGCGCGGGGACTATGGCCGATGCAGAAAATCCGACCGAACTGATCGCCGAAATGGGGCTTCGCGCGCGCTCTGCCGCGCTGGTGCTGGCGTCGATGCCGTCCGCGCGGAAGGCTGCGGCGCTGGCGTCGGCGGCGGAGTCTATCCGGGCAGCATCGGCGACGATCGTTGCGGCAAATGCGGAGGACATGGCGCGCGCCGCGGGCGCCGGTCTGTCGAGCGCGCTGCTGGATCGGCTGCGGCTTGACGAGGCGCGGGTTGCGGCGATGGCGGACGGCGTAGCGGCGGTGGCGGCGCTCGCCGATCCCGTCGGGCAGGTGATCGACGCGAGCGAGCGTCCGAACGGCCTGAAGCTCTCGCGCGTCCGCGTGCCGATCGGCGTCATCGGCATCATCTACGAAAGCCGCCCCAACGTCACCGCCGACGCGGCAGCGCTCTGCGTGATGGCCGGTAACGCGGCGATCCTGCGCGGCGGATCGGAAGCGGTGAAGAGCAATCGCGCGATCCACGCGGCACTGGTCGCGGGGCTGAAGGCGGGCGGGGTGCCCGTCGACGCGGTGCAACTCGTGCCGACCACCGATCGCGCAGCAGTCGGCGCGATGCTGAAGGCGGACGGGGTGATCGACCTCATCATCCCCCGTGGGGGCAAGAGCCTCGTGGCGCGCGTCCAGGCCGAAGCCCGTGTGCCCGTCCTCGCGCATCTCGATGGCATCAATCATATCTTCGTGCACGCCTCAGCCGGTTCCGTGATGGCCGAGGCCGTCGTCGTCGATGCGAAGATGCGGCGCACCGGTGTCTGCGGCTCGATGGAAACGCTGCTGATCGACCGTGACTATACGGACGCACCGGCCCTGATCCGAAGACTCGCTGCAATGGGCTGCGAAGTACGCGGCGATGGAAGCGCCCGCGCCCTCGTTGCGGAGATCGGGGCCGCCGATCCCGCGGATTGGGATACCGAGTATCTCGACGCGATCGCCTCGGTCGCGATCGTCGACGGACTTGAGGGCGCGGTCGCGCATATCGCCCGCCACGGTTCGCACCATACCGACGCGATCGTCGCCGAAGACGCCTCCGTTGCCGAGCGCTTCCTGACCTCAGTCGACAGCGCGATCGTCCTCTGGAACGCCTCCACCCAGTTCGCCGATGGTGGCGAGTTCGGCCTCGGCGCGGAGATCGGCATTGCCACCGGCCGCCTCCACGCCCGCGGCCCGGTCGCGCTCGAAGGCCTTACCACCTACAAATGGATCGGCCGCGGCACCGGCCAGGTGCGCGGTTGATGCTCCCTACCGATCGGCGTAGCTTAAGCCCATGAACGCGCCCATCTCGATCACCACTCCGCTCGATCCCACGACCTTCGCGATGGTCGAGGAACTTGCGCGGTATCGCGGTATCACCGGCGAGGAGTTCGCTGCCGAAGCGATCCGAGAGGCAGCCGAGCATCATGCAGGGATGCGCGCCTTCGTCCAAGAGGGGATCGACTCCGCTGATCGCGGCGAACTAATAAGCCAGGAAGAGATGGAAATCTGGTTCGAAGAGCGCGTGGCTGCTCGTCGGCGAGGATGAGTCGCGCAACCTGGACTCCCCTCGCGCAGATCGATCTCGCACGGATCGATGATTTCAACGCTCGACGCGATCTCGACTATGCCGATCTAGTGGGCCGCGCTGCGATCGCGGCAGGTAATTTCCTCGCCGATTTTCCCGCCGCAGGTCCGATCGTCGACCGCGACGAGCGCAAGTGGCGCGTGCCTGATACCGACTATGTGTTGATCTACCGCATCGCCCCGCACGGCGTTGAAATCCTGCGAGCTTATCATGGTCGTGAGAACTGGCGTAAACAGCGGTGACCCACGTCGGCATCCTAGGCGGGTCGTTCAATCCCGCGCATAACGGCCACCGCGGCATCACGCTCGCGGCAATCGACGCGCTCGCGCTCGACGAGGCGTGGTGGCTGGTGTCCCCCGGCAACCCTCTCAAGGACGCGGCGAATGACATGGCGCCGCTCCCCGCGCGCCTCGCTTCGGCGCGACGGATGGCGCGCCGCGCGCCGATCCGGGCGACCGACATCGAGGCGCGCCTCCATACCCGGTACACGCTAGATACTATCCGCAAGCTGAAGCGGCGCTATCCCAAAATGCGGTTCATCTGGCTGATGGGCGCGGACAATCTCGCCGACTTCCACCGCTGGAAGAACTGGCGGCAGATCGCTCGCGAGGTTCCGATTGCGGTAATCGCGCGTCCGGGATATGACGGGCGCGCCCTCGCGGCCCCCGCGATGGGTTGGCTGCGGCGCTTCCAACGGCGCACAGACCATGCGAAGAGCTGGACGACGTGGAGATTGCCGGCCCTCGTGCTGTTGCGCTTCCGACCCGACCCGACCTCCGCAACCGGCCTGCGTGCCAAAAATCCCGACTGGGTTCAGCACGTTGCTGGCTCGGTATTCTTACCCAGGAGCTGACTTGGCCACTTCCCCTACTGCCCCTCGCGCGACCGACCCCGAAGAGGTTGAGGCGCTGCATCGCCTGATCCTCGCGTCGCTCGACGACGACCAGGCGGTCGAGACCATCTCGATCCCGCTCGCGGGCAAGACCAGCATCGCCGATTACATGGTGATCGCCAGCGGTCGTTCGACCCGCCAGGTCGCCTCAATGGCGCAGAAGCTGGCCGAGCGGATTAAGGCCGAGTTCAAGCGTCCGGTGAAGATCGAAGGCCTGCCGACCGCCGATTGGGTGCTGATCGACGCGACCGACGTCATCGTCCACCTGTTTCGTCCCGAAGTCCGCAGCTTCTACAATCTGGAGCGGATGTGGGCATTCGGCGACGCACCGGCGCCACCGCCCGTGCCGACCTTCACCGACGAAGACTAAACCCACTTCGAGGCGGCGGTGCTGCTCCACATCGTCGCCCGCGGTCGGATCGGGCGCTCGCCCGAGGCCGACCTCGTCGACCGCTATCTGAAGCGGATCGCCTGGCCGACCAGGGTCAGCGAGCTCCCCGACACGGGCGGCAAGATTCCGCTGGTCGGGGAACAGACCAAGCGCATCCTGCTCGACGAGAAGGGCGAGACGCTCTCCTCGACGCAGTTCGCGCAAAAGCTCGAGCGGTGGCGCGACGACGGCGTGCGCGAGGCACGGTTCATGATCGGCGCCGCTGACGGCTTCGACGATGCGGCGCGCGACGAGGCGGACCTGCTCTTCTCGTTCGGCCGCGCGACCTGGCCGCATCTGCTCGCGCGCGCGATGCTTGCCGAGCAGCTCTTCCGCGCGACCAGCATCCTTGCCAACCACCCGTATCACCGCGAAGGGTGATACATGAAGGTAGGGGGCGTTCTCGCGATCGCGGCGCTGTTCGCGGCAGCGAGCGTAACCGCGCAGACTGACGCGCCCGAACTGGCGACCGAGCAGCAACGTCTGGTCGCGGCGAAACGCGACGCCGCGCTCGCCGCCGCCCGCGCCGCCAAGCTCGCTGCTGCTGCCACGCAGGAGCGCAACGCCGCCGACAAGGCGCGCCGCGAAGAACAGGCGCTCGCTGCCCGCGTGACCGCCGCCGAAGCGAACCTAGCCACCGCAAGTGCGCGCGTAACGCTGGTCGAGCGCTTGCTATCCGATCAACGCGCCAAGCTCGGTCGCGCGCAAGCCCCGGTCGCCCGGCTCCTCGCAGCATTGGAATCGCTCGCCCGTCGCCCAACGATCGTCGCGGTCGCGCAGCCCGGATCGGTCGACGACCTCGTCCATGTCCGCGCGGTCCTCGGCAGTGCGCTCCCCGTGGTCCGCCAGCGCACCGAAGCCGTCCGCATCGAACTCGCCGAAACGCGTCGCCTGCAAGCCAGCGCCACGCTCGCCGCCAAGGCTCTCGCCGACGGCCGCGCCCGCCTCGAAAACGACCGCATCGCGCTGGCTACCCTGGAGGCGCGCCATCGCCAGCGTAGCCAGTCGCTCGGCCGCGGTGCGCTCAGCGAGTCCGATCGCGCGCTGGCGCTTGGCGAACGCGCGCGCGATCTTGTCGACGGCATGGCGGCCACCACCAACGCCAAGGCGACCGCAGCCAGCCTGATCGCACTCGCCGGCCCGATCCCCCGCCCGATCGCGCCTGGCGCCACGCCCCCGGCGCCACTGAGCGGCGTGTACCGCACACCCGTAGCGGGCAGGCTCGTCACCGGCTTCGACGAGGTTTCGGACTCCGGCGTCCGATCGCGCGGGCTGACCTTCGCCACCGCCCCCCGCGCGCGCGTCGTCGCACCCGCGGCTGGCACGGTCCGCTACGCGCGTCGTTTCCGCGATTACGGCAATATCGTCATCATCGACCACGCCGACGGCTGGACGAGTCTGATCACCGGGTTGGCTGCCACCACCGCCAAGTCTGGCAACCACGTAGCGATGGGTGCCCCGCTCGGCACCGCGCCCAGCGAAGACCCGCGCATCACGGTCGAACTCCGCCGCCGGGGGCGGCCGGTCGACGTCGCTTCGTTGATCAACTGATAGCCGACCGCTGGTAGGTTTGCGGGATCAGGACCTTTACCAAAATATTCCGTCATCCCAGACTGGTTCGGATCCTATACCCTGAGAAAAGTCCGGGTCCGCGTTCGTACGGTACCACGCCCTTTCCTTGTTCTCCCGCGAAGGCGGGAGCCTAGTCTGAATCCCCGCCTTCGCGGGGAAACACGTCTTACGTGCTCGAAAGCGATAGTCACCGACTGGGTTCGGGGCGGCCACCGTTCCGCAATGGAATTCTGTCGAGTGTGCAAAACCGTGGATGCCGGAACGAGGCCGGCATGACGGGGTAGGGCGTTGCCGCCCCAAACCCGCCGCCGCGCGCCCCTAGTCAGCCGCCATTAACCCCGGCCCCGCTTTGCTCCGCGCGTTGCCGCCAGCGTTCGGCTACGCTACGCCATCACGACCGTACGACACGTCATTTCTCAGGTTGCAGGACCATCGATGCCTCGTCCTATACTGCGTACCCCGTTCCTTGCCGCGACCGCGATCGTCGGCGCGCTGACGCTGATCCCGCTCGCCACCTCGGCGATGGCCGCGGTCGACACCGACACTTACCGCGAGTTCGATCAGTTCCTCGACGTGTTCAACCGCGTGAAGGCGGATTACGTCGACAAGGTCGATGACAAGACGCTGATCAAGGGTGCGATCCAGGGCATGCTCGCCAGCCTCGATCCGCACTCCAGCTATGTCGACGCGCTCGACTATGAGAACCTCCGGATCATGACCGAAGGAAATTACGGCGGTCTCGGCCTGACCGTTCAGATGGAGGACGGTGCGATCAAGGTCGTCGCCCCCCAAGAGGACTCCCCCGCCGCCCGCGCCGGCGTCAAATCCGGCGACTACATCACGCACATCGACGGCAAGCTGATCTACGGCGATTCGCTCGACGAGGCGGTCGGCAAGATGCGCGGCAAGCCCGGCAGCAAGATCACGCTCGGCCTCGTCCGTCCGGGCCGCGACAAGCCGCTCGACGTGACCATGATGCGCGAGATCATCGTCCAGAAGCCGGTAAAGTGGGAAGTCCGCGGCGACGTCGGGTATATCAACATCAACACCTTCAGCGAGAATACCGGCGCCGACACCCGCGCGGCGATCATGAGCATCGACAAGTCGCTCGGCCACCGCCCGCTCGGATACGTGGTCGACCTCCGCGAGAATGGCGGCGGCTTGCTGACGCAGGCGATCGAAGTCAGCGACGCCTTCCTCGATCACGGCGAGATCGTCTCGCAGCGCGGCCGCGAGAAGACCGATATCGAGCGCTATTACGCCAAGCCCGGCGACGACGCGCACGGCCTGCCGGTCGTCGTCCTCACCGATCCCGGCACCGCCTCCGCGTCCGAGATCGTCGCCGGCGCGCTCCAGGATCACCACCGCGCGCTGATCATGGGTGAGCGCAGCTTCGGCAAGGGCTCGGTCCAGACCGTGCTCCAGCTCGGCCCCGAGACCGCACTGCGGCTGACGACCGCGCGCTACTTCACGCCGTCCGGCCGCTCGGTGCAGGAGGGCGGGATCGAGCCCGACATCAAGGTGCCGCAGCTCACCGATCCCGACTACAAGTCGCGTCCGGTGTTCCGCGAGGCCGACCTGCGCAAACACCTGATCAACGAGGTGAAGGCCGACAACGCGGTGCTCGAAGAGGATACCAAGACCGATCCTCGTTTTTCGCAGACCCCTGAGCAGTTGAAGAAACAGGGCATCGACGACTTCCAGCTCTATTACGCGCTGAAGACCGTCGCACGCCTCGGCGGCCCGGTGCAGGTCGCGGCCGCGACCAAGCCGCGCCCGATCAAGCCTGATGCCGACGCGAACAAGGCAGCCACCAAGTGAGTGTGCGTCGCGGGCTTGGCATGACCAAGAACGAAGAGATCGCCCGCGCCATCGCGCTGCTGCTGCCGGCATTCCTGCTCCTCGGCGCGCTCGGCTCGCAATATCTCGGCGGGCTGTATCCGTGCGAGATGTGCCACTGGCAGCGCTGGCCGCATTATTCCGCGGTGCTGATCGCCGGTGCGACGTTCTTCGTCCCCGGGCGGTCGTTGCGCGCCTCGCTCGTCATCATCGCCGGGCTGCTGATCGGGCTCAGCGGGCTGATCGGCGTCGCGCATGCCGGCGTCGAATATCATTGGTGGAACGGCTTCACCGCCTGCACCACGACCGTCTCGATGGCCGGCACGACCGCCGCCGAGCGCCTCGCCGCGATCATGAACGCGCCGATGGTGCGTTGCGATTCGCCGCAATGGAAGCTGCTCGGCATTTCGCTCGCCGGGTTCAACGCGATCTTTTCCCTCGTCGGTGCGTTCACCATATTCGCACTCATGAGGAAGACGAGATGAGCGGCTGGAAGCCAGGAGACGCCAAGCGGGCGACGGACTCGATGATTCGCGTCGACCAGGCCGGCGAATACGGCGCGATCCGCATCTATGCGGGCCAGCTTGCCGTACTCGGCGACCGTCACCCGGCATCGCGCTCGATCCATCACATGGCGCAGCAGGAGGAACGCCACCGCGCGTTCTTCGACAAGATGATCGTCGAGCGCCGCGTGCGCCCGACGGTGTTGCAGCCAATCTGGAAGGTCGCAGGTTTCGCGCTAGGCGCAGTGACGGCCGCGATCAGCCCGCGAGCTGCGATGGCGTGTACCGCGGCGGTCGAGACCGAGATCGACAAGCATTACGAGGAACAGCTCGTTCAGCTTGGCGCCAGCGATCCCGAGCTATCCGCAGCGATCCTCGATTTCCAGGCCGAGGAACTCGAACACAAGGCGACCGCGATTGCCGCGGGAGCTGAAGAGACGCCGGGCTATCCGGTGTTGAGCGCCGCGATCCGGCTTGGTTGCAAGGTTGCGATCGCGACCGCCAAGCGCATCTGAGAGACGGCCTGTAACGAGAATACGGATTGTGGGAGTGATGCGTATGAAAATACTTTTTGCGGCGGCGTTGCTCGTCGCCGGGCCCGCGGTGGCGCAGACATCGGAGCCTGCGCGCCGCGCGCCGCCGACGCTGGCACAGCTGCCAGCCAAAGCGCCGACCCTGGCCCCGGCATTGCCTGGCGCTACCGGCAAGCCGAACACGATCTCGGCGCCTGGGGAAGTTTCGCGCAGCGCACCCGTCAACGGCGTTCTGACGCTGTTCGGCAACGAACGCTGTCCAACCAACCAGAACGGCGAAGAGATCGTCGTCTGCGTCCGCCGCAGCGCGCAGGAGCAATACCGCGTCCCCAAGGAACTCCGCGAGTTCGTCGTGACGCCGGAAAATGCAAGCTGGGCAACCAAGGCGCAGGGTACGATGGACGTGGGGTCCGGCGTCAACACGATCGGCAGCTGTTCGGCAGTCGGCGCCGGCGGCGCTACCGGCTGCTTCGGCCAGCGCGTCAGGGAGTCCCGTCTGGAAAACAAGACGCGCGCGGCAGAAGTCCCCGTTCTTCCATAAGCGCTACCGCTTTACTCTCCCTTTCGGGAGGTACCTCACGCATGACGGCTCAGTGATAGTCCGGATGCACTTCCTTGCGCCACCGCGGTGAGCGCCTGCATTGTGCGTTCGCGGCCCGGTGACCGATGCGCTGCTGATCATTGGTGACGAAGGGATGGCGGGGTCCAAGCCATCCGAGCTGAGGCGACCGGTGCAACGAGCGCCTGCACCGGATTCCTGAGCTTTGGTGCGACGGAGTTGCTCGGCGGCTATCGCGGATCATCAGCGCGTGCCGGGGCGGATCTCGTCGTGCCGTATCGTCGTCGGCACCTGTACTCGTTCCTATGCACCATCCGATTGGGTTGGCGAAGCGTTGAGGTTACCTGCCCGAAACACTTAAGGGTGACGCTTCAGGCCGCGCACCCGGTGCCAGATGTAGAAACCCACGAGCGCGATCAGGACGACGCCGATCAGCAGGTCGGCGCTATGAAACGCAGCCTTCACGCGCGGATCGCTATCCCACTTGTCGCCGAGCTTCATGCCGACCCAAGCCAGCCCGAAACACCACGGCCATGATCCGACGAAGGTGTAGATGTGGAACGGGATCAGCTTCATCCGCGCGACGCCGGCGGGGAAGGCGATGAACGAGCGGATCACCGGGAGCAGGCGGCCGATCAGCACCGCCATCGACCCCCAGCGTGCGAAGAACCGGTCGGCTGCGTCGAGCTCGCCCGGTCCGATCAACAGGTATTTGCCCCAACGCTCGGCCATCGGGCGACCGCCGCGCTTGCCAATCTCGTAGGCCACGATCGAGCCGAGGTTGCACCCGATCGCGCCTGCAGTCGCGGCGAGATACAGGTCGAACCGTCCGGTCGAGACGAGGTAGCCGGCGAACGGCATGATGATCTCGGACGGCAGCGGGATGCAGGCGCTCTCGATCGCCATGAGCAGCGCGATGCCGACATAGCCACCCGACGAGATGACGCCGATCGTGAAGGTGGCCAGCACGGCCAGGATCTTTTCGAACATGAGGCGGGCGATTGCGCGATTGGAGCGATGAAGGGAAGCCTGATTCGGAACCGGCGCGTGCGTCGTTCGCTGGTGCGGCATGACAGATCTCACACTCAACGATGGCCGCACGATGCCCCAGTTCGGCATGGGCACGTGGCAGATCCCCGACAGCCAGGCCGCGGCGATCGTCCGCTCCGGGCTCGATATCGGCTTCCGCCTGGTCGATACCGCGGCGATCTACGACAATGAACGCGGCGTCGGCGACGGCTACAAGGGCTCGGATGCGTTCCTGACGACGAAGCTGTGGAACGACAGGCAGGGCGACGCCGAGGCAGCGATGGACGAAAGCCTTGCACTGCTCGGTGTCGAGTCAGTCGATCTTTATTTGATGCACTGGCCGGTGCCGAAGCAGGACAAGTTCGTCGACGCGTGGAAGGCTATGATCGCGCTACGCGATGCCGGGAAGGCCAAGTCGATCGGCGTGTCCAACTTCCTGCCCGAGCATATCGACGCGATCGTCGCGGCGACCGGCGTCACGCCAGCGGTCAACCAGATCGAACTCCACCCGAACTTCCAGCAGCGTGAGCAGCGCGCCTATCATGAGGCGCACGGCATTGTGACGCAGAGCTGGAGCCCGTTGGGTCAGGGTAAGACCCTGTTGCAGGACAGCGCGATCGTTCGGATCGCCGACAAACATGGTCGGAGTGCAGCGCAAGTTATCCTGGCGTGGCATTTGGCGAACGGTTTTTCGGTCATCCCGAAGGCTTCGGACGCGGAACATTTGACGGACAATTTCGCGGCGTTGGATCTTACGCTGGATGACGAAGACATGGTCGCGATCGAAGCGCTCGACGATGCTGCTGGCCGCTTGGGACCAGAACCGAACGCCCTGTGATTAGTGAAAATGCCTTTCCAATCTCCGCCCATCATCCTGACTTTCGTCAGGATGATGGGCGGAGGAGGTTAAACTGGTACGATATGCCGCCGAAAATCAGCCGATCCGCCCCCCCACAACTCGCAGATCCTCGACGAACCGCGCATATTCCTCCGCCGCCTGTGCTGGGTCCGGCAGCCGCAGCAGGTAACTCGGATGCACCGTGATCCAGGCTTCGCCGCCATCGGGCAGTTGCAATGCCCGACCACGCTCTCGCCCGATCGTCATCACCTTGCCGAATAGCGAACGGGCCGCGGTGGCGCCTAGTGCCACCGTGACCTTCGGCTTGATCAGCATCTGCTCCTGCTCGATCCACCACCGGCAGGCGTCGATCTCGCCAGCGCCCGGCTTGGCGTGGATGCGTCGCTTGCCGCGCTGTTCGAACTTGAAGTGCTTGACCGCGTTGGTGACGTAGGCGCGCGAGCGGTCGACGCCCGCCTCGGCCATCGCCCTGTCGAACATCTGCCCCGCGGGCCCCACGAACGGTCGTCCGGCGATATCCTCCTGGTCGCCCGGCTGCTCGCCGACGAACATCAGCGGCGCGTCGACCGGGCCTTCGCCGAACACGGTCTGCGTCGCCGGCTTGTAAAGCGGGCACCGGGTGCAGCCGGCCGCCTCGTCGCGCAGGGCTTCCCACGCAATCTGACTGTTGCCGCCGACCGTGTCGCGCGCCTTCTGGATCATGCCGCTCTCCCTTGCCTGTGCCGCCGCGAGCAACCCCGGCACCAGCGCGGTCTCGGGCATGTTCTTCCAGTATTTCTTCGGCATTTCCTTCAGCATCGCGCCGATCTTCACGCGTGCCGGATTGAAGATGCTGGCGTAATAGGTCTTCCAGACTTCCTCGGTCGGATCGCCGTCCGGCGCGTCCGCCTTGCTCGCGCCGGGTCCTTCGCCGAGCGCCTTGCCGTCCCAGTGGATCGAGACTTCGGGTGTCAGGATCGACCAGCGCATACTGGCGAAACGGTTGACGAAGAACGCGGCGTTGGCGCGGACGATGTGGTGGTCGGGTTCGAACCATGCGACAAACCGCGTGCCCCCATTTTCCTCGACTTCGCGGAAGCGCAGGAACGCACGCATCTTGTGGATGTCGCGACGGACGTCTTTCGCAATACGGTCGAGCCGCCGGACGAGCGGATCGGCGCGATCCTCGATCAGTTTCGGTTCGCGACGCAGGCGGAAAAGCAGCGTGTAGAGCAGCGCGAACCGCTCGGGATCGCTGCCGAGGATCGCACTACGCGCCAGGTCGAGGAATGCGCGGGGGACGGAGAACGCGCCGGGGGCTGGAGCAGGGGCGAGTTCGGCCATGGTTGCGAACAGGTCGACAGGCTCGTCGCCGACCTGCCACACGACGTCGTCCGGCGGTACGTCATCGGCGATCAGGCCACGCGCTGCGTCGCGCCAGCCGTCGAAGTCGTCCGGTTCGGAAAGTGTTACGACCCGCATAATCCTCCCCGACACGGGGAAGGGGACCAGCGAAGCTGGAGGAGGGGGGCTTCCGTGAACGTATCGGTGGTGGTGAGCCCCCTCCACCCCGCCGCTGCGCGTCGCGGTCCTCCTCCCCGTGCCGGGGAGGAATGCATTAGCGTCACGCGAACATTTCCATTTGCTTGGGCTTGGGGGCGACGATCGGGCGAAGTTCGGCGCGGTCGGCTAAGACTACCGGTCGCCAGTCCTCGGCGATGATAAAGGGACGAAGCTTCGCGACCGACACCGTCAGCCGCGCCACATCCACCAGATGCAATCGCCGCCAGCGCCGACTCGTCAGGATGCCGTTGACCGCCTTCACCCCAAGCCCCGGTACGCGCAACAGCATCTCGCGCGGCGCGCGGTTGACGTCTACCGGGAAGCTGCCGCGAAACTTCAGCGCCCAGGCGAGCTTCGGATCGATGTCGAGCGGGAGCATGCCCGTGGCATCGTCCGCAGCCGCAACGACTTCATGCGGCTGGAATTCATAGAACCGCATCAGCCAGTCAGACTGGTACAACCGGTGCTCGCGCATCAACGGCGGGCGTTGCAACGGCAGGACGGCGCTCGCATCCGGGATCGGGCTGAACGCCGAATAATACACGCGGCGCAGGCCGAACCGATCGTACAAGGTCGACGCCTTTCGCACGATATCGCCATCCGTCGCAGCATCCGCCCCGACGATCATCTGTGTCGACTGGCCGGCAGGGGCAAACTTCGGCGCCGACTTGTACTTCGCCTTGGCATCCTTGCCGTCGATGATCGACGCCTTCACCTCGGCCATCGCAGTCTCGATCCGGACCCCGTCCTTTTCGGGAGCAAGTCGTTTCAGCCCGTTCGCGGTCGGCAGTTCGACGTTGATCGAGACGCGGTCGGCATACAGTCCGGCCTGGTGGACGAGTTCGGGATCGGCATCGGGAATCGTCTTGAGATGGATATAGCCGCGGAAATGGTGATCCTCGCGCAACGACCGCGCGACCTCGACCATCTGCTCCATCGTGTAGTTCGACGAGGCGATGATGCCGGAGGAGAGAAACAGCCCCTCGATATAATTGCGCTTGTAGAACGCGATAGTGAGATCGACGACTTCCTTCGCCGTAAAACGGGCGCGACGCACGTTCGAGCTCTTGCGGTTGATGCAGTAATGGCAGTCGAAAATGCAGCTGTTGGTCAGCAGGATCTTCAGAAGCGAGATACAGCGGCCGTCGGGCGCATAAGCGTGGCAGATGCCCATGCCCTCGGTCGAGCCAAGACCCTTGCCGTCCTTGGAGTTCCGTTTGGTCGTTCCCGACGACGCACACGACGCATCGTACTTTGCCGCGTCGGCAAGAATTTCGAGTTTCTCACGGGTATCGAGTTGCGCCATTTGTTCGTCTTACGTTCCATGCTCGCAAGTGTCGATTGATCGATATCAACGATCGTGCCGATGGCGTCAGTCGAAGATATACCGGACCAAGTCGACGAACCCACCCAGGCTGACCGGCAGGAGCAGTAGCGCCAGCGCGTAGAATAGCAGGATGCGGCGCAGCGCCTTTTCGTGTTTGAACACGGGCTTGCGGCGAGGCAGGTCTTCCTTGCGCGGCCAGTTGTGGGTCTCGTCGAGGAACATCTTGGTCTCCAGGCGATCGTCGACAACGCTTGCGTCCAACCCAACGCAGTATCCGAGATACGGGGGCAAACGGTAGCATGTCGGGTGAAACGCTAACGATCCCAGAGCGATACTACTACCATCCCGGCGAATAAACTCGCCCGAGCGACCGGCAATCGCGATCTCTGGAACACATGGCGGGAATGGATCGCCATTCACGCCACGAGACGATAGGCTTGGCCGAAATCGAACGGGGAGTAAGCATGCATCGTCGTAATTTTCTTGCGAGCGCAGCGGCGGCATCGGCTGTCGGAGTGCTGCCGGCCCAAGCCATCGGCGCCACGGCTGATCGTGATACGGCGCTCAGGTCGATGCTCGATCGGTTCTTCTACGCACGGCTCGATGCGTCGCCCGAACAGGCGACCCGGCTCGGTCTCGACACGGGGGCCAGGGGCGCGTTGAAAGCCAAACTCGATGATGAGTCCGCTACCGGAAAAGCCGAAGATCTTGCTCGGGCGAAGGCGGAGCTGGCGGACTTGCGGGCGTTCGGCACCCGCGGCCTCTCGCCGGCCGCCGCGCTCGATTATGAAGTCGTGGCTTATCAACTAACGCGTGCTATCGCCGGTGCCGAGCGGTTCACCTATGGCGACAGCCTCGGCCGGTTCGCGCCCTATGTGCTTAGCCAGCTGACCGGCCCGTACCGCGACGTGCCCGACTTCCTCGAATCGCAGACGCGCGTGCGCGATGCTGCCGAGGCGGATGCGTATCTCGAACGGCTCGCGGCCTTCCCGAAAGCGATCGACGACAGCACCGACCGGCAACGCAGCGATGCCGCGCGTGGCGTCTTCGCCCCGGATTACATCCTCGACACGACACTCAAACAGCTTGGCAGCGCGATGGAGCGGCCGGCGGACCAGACCGTGATGGTGGCAAGCTTTGCCGCCAAGCTGAAGGCTGCCAACCTCCCGGCGGACCGCGTGGCCAAGGCGACGGCGATCGTCCAGCGCGACGTCTTCCCCGCGCTGGAACGGCAACGCGTGCTCGTCGCCGACTTGCGGACCAAGGCGGTCCACGATGCCGGCTGCTGGCGTCTTCCCGATGGCGCAGCCTACTA
The DNA here is from genome assembly GCF_040407495.1 of Sphingomonas faeni. Lineage (GTDB taxonomy): Bacteria > Pseudomonadota > Alphaproteobacteria > Sphingomonadales > Sphingomonadaceae > Sphingomonas > Sphingomonas faeni_D. The sequence continues at coordinate 215,918 of NZ_JAPZPP010000005.1, forward strand.
CGCTGCGGCGGCCGAAGCCGCGACGACGGTGGCGATGAGCGGCGACGAGATCCATCGGCTTGGCCTCGCCCAGGTTGCCGAGATCGGCGCGCGCATCGACACGATTCTGAAGGCGCAGGGAATGTCCAAGGGCAGCGTCGGCGAGAGGCTGGTGGCGCTCAACCAGCGTCCCGATCAGCTTTATCCGAACACCGATGCCGGCCGGGATGCGTTGCTGGCGCATCTCAACCGCCAGATCGTCGCGATGCAGAAGCGGCTGCCCGAAGCGTTCGCGACCCTGCCCAAGGCTCCGGTCGAAGTACGCCGCGTGCCGCCGACGATCCAGGCTGGTGCGCCCGGTGGCTATTACCAGAACGCCTCGCTCGATGGCTCGCGCCCGGCGATCTACTACATCAACCTGCGCGACACGTTCGATCGTCCGAAGTTCGGGCTGGCGACGCTGACGCATCACGAGGCGGTGCCCGGCCATCATCTCCAGGTCGGCCTTGCGCTGGAGAGCACCGAGATCCCGCTGATCCGCCGCCGCGGGTTCTTCAGCGGCTATTCGGAAGGCTGGGCGCTGTATGCCGAGCAACTCGCCGACGAGATGGGGATGTACGAAGGCGATCCGCTGGGACAGGTCGGCTATCTCCAGTCGCTGCTGTTCCGTGCGACCCGCCTCGTGGTCGACAGCGGCATGCATGCGAAGCGCTGGACCCGCGAGCAGGCGACCGACTATCTGATCGCCACCACCGGCATCGCGCGCGGTCGCAGCCAGGGCGAGATCGATCGCTACACCGTCTGGCCGGGGCAGGCGTGCAGCTACAAGATCGGCCACACCGTCTGGACCCGCCTCCGCGCCGAAGCCCAGAAGCGCCCGGGTTTCGACCTGAAGCAGTTCCATGCGGTGCTGCTCAAGGGAGCGATGCCGCTCGCGATCCTCGAACGCGTCGTTCGACGCGGCACGGCCGCGGCATGAGGCTGACGGCGCCAGCGGGTTCGCATGGCGCCGTCCTGCTTCGGCACGGTCTGCCGCGCGATATTGTCAGCGCTTCAGGATTGTGAAAGGGCTGTGGTGTAGCAGGGGCACCATGAGCGACGAAACTCGATCCTATCAAGACCCGGCCGACCACGGTTCTGCGGCTCCGTCCGCCGACGGAGTAGGGGCCGAGGCCGTGCCGACCCGACGTCGCGTGTTGGCGCTCGGCGCAGTGACCGCCGGTGCTGTCGTGTCGATCCGCCCCGCGCTCGCGCAGACCGTGGGGTCGGTGCTGAACTGCGAGATCCCGGTCCCCGATCCCGGCCGCGCGGGCAGCTATATCGATGCCGACGGCAAGGTGGTGCCGGCGCGGACCAAGGGCGCGTTCCCGCCATCGTCCCGCCCGTTCAAGGGCGAGGAGGTCAAGCGCGCCATGGCCAATGGCAGCACGTTGCCCGGCACCGATTCCGAGCGCAGCCGCGCTTACGTCAAATATATCCGCCGGTTGCAGCGCGGCCAGGGCGGCTTCACCTGCTTCGCATCGTTGCAGATGCCGCGCGGCTGAGGCCGTGCATGACAGCCTGTATCACGGTCCGCCCGAGGGGGGGCTGCTAGTCGCCCCGCTCGACGAGTTCACCGCGGTCTATCACCGTGCCTCGGGGATCACGCATCTGCTGACCGAACCGGCGCCGCAGATCCTGGCGATCCTGGGGGAGGGGGCGCTGTCGCTCGACGCGCTGCTCGACCGTCTCGGGCTCGACTATGATCTCGCCGATGGCACGCGCGATGCCTTGGCTGCAAGGCTCGCGGAATTGGTGGAATCCGGACTGGTCGAGCGGGCGTGAGGCATTCCTTCGAGGTCCGTATCGGCCCGGTCGGCTTCCGCATCGGCTCGGACTGGCGCGCGCCGATCGCGCACCTCGAAACGTTGTACCGCGACTATCCGAAGCCGCTCGACGGCGTGCCGGATTTCACCGTCCGCCTGTTCGCGCGCCGGCCCTGGCGGCGTTTTCTCCGCCCCTCGGTCGAGATCGGCGGCGACTACATGCTGCCCGAAGCCGCACCGTTGCCGCTGCGACAGGGGTTGCTCGCCGCCGAGATGGCGATGAACCTCCAGATGGCGCTCGGCGCGCGGCGGTATCTGTTGCTTCACGCGTCCGCGGTCGAGCGCGATGGGCGTGCGCTGCTGATGACCGGCATTTCGGGCGCGGGGAAGTCGACGCTCGCGACGTTGCTGGCCGCGCGCGGCTGGCGGTTCATGGGGGACGAGTTCGCGCTGCTCGATCCGGCCACCGGGCTGATCCACGCGTTCCCGCGGCTGATCAGCCTGAAGAACGACGCGATCGCGGCGGCCGAAGCTGCGTGGCCGACCGCGCGGATGGGGCCGCTGATGCCGGCGACACCCAAGGGTGACATCCGCCACATGGTCCCCGACGCGCGGGCGATCGCTGCGATGGACGTGCCGGCCCGGCCGGCGTTGCTGGTGTTCCCGCGCTATGGTTTCGCGCCCGAAATCCGTGCGGTGCAGCCGGGCGAGGCGTTCGTGCGGATGACGCAGGCGTCGACCAACTACGTCGCGCTCGGCGAGGCCGGGTTTCGCGCGCTGTCCGGGCTGATTGCGGCCGTGCCATCGGTGGCGGTGGACTATCCCGATGGCGCAAGCGCGATCGCGCAGGTCCAGGCCTTATGGGCAGAGTTGTGACCGACGCCCGCATGCTCGCCCGCGCGCTCGCGGACCCGGCCAGCGTCGTCGGGCTGGATGTGAAGCGCTGGACGGCGCTGCTGGCAATGGCGAGAGCGGAGCAGTTAATCGGTACGCTGGCGCTCCTGCTCGATGGCTTGGCGATGCCGGCTGCGGTGAAGACGATCCTCGCCGACGCGCGCACCGCTGCCGAACACGGCCGCCGGGCGGCGCTTTGGGAAGCGGAGATGGCGCGGCGGGCGCTCGCTGCGATCGAGTGCCCGATCGTGTTGCTCAAGGGCACCGCGTTCGTTGCCGCAGGACTGTCGGCAGGGCAGGGGCGGTCGATCGGCGACCTGGACATTCTGGTGCCACGCGCGTCGCTCGATGTGATCGAGTCGACGCTGCTCGCGGCGGGTTGGGAATGGGTGAAGCCCGATCCGTATGACGACGTCTATTACCGCCGCTGGATGCACGAACTGCCGCCGCTGATTCACCGCGAGCGCGACCGGATGATCGACGTGCATCACACGATCCTGCCGCTGACCGCGCGGATCACGCCCGACGCGCACGCGCTGATCATGGATAGCGTCGCGCTGGAGAATGGGCTGCGGATCTTGTCGCCGACCGGGATGATCGTCCACGCCGCCGCGCATCTGTTCGCGGACGGCGACCTCGCCGGAGGAATGCGGAACCTATGGGATATCCGCTGCCTGGTCGAAGAGTTCGGCGCCGACGGTCTAGATGCCGCGGCGCGTCGGCATGGCCTGCACCATGAGGTGGCGCGATCGGTGAGAATGGTCGACGCGTTGTTCGGCGAAGGCGAGGCGAAGGGCATCGACCGTGCGTATATCCGCCGGGTAACCGCCCGCGACGGTTGGGGCAGACCTACCCGCCCCGTCACGCGCCTCGCCTTCTACATTCGTTCGCACTGGCTCCGCATGCCGCCGGCGATGCTGGCGCGGCATCTCTGGACCAAGTGGCGCAAGGGCTAGTTGAGCCGCGCGCCACGCTGGCGCCGTACCGCCCAGACGATCAGCAGCACGACCGTGATCGCCAGCGTGTCCGCGATCCAGTCGCGGATGTCGCAATCGCGGTGTAGCGACGGGATCGATTGCAGCACCTCGATCAGCGCGCCGAGAAACGAGAAGCGCTCGCCGATCCGGGACAGCCGGGCAGTCGGATACGCCAGTGCAGCGAGCAACGACATCGTCGCGAATGCGAGCATGTGCTGAAACTTGTCGCCGAACTGGTCGATCGGTAAGTGCGGGGGCTTGGGCAAAAGCGCCATCGTCACCGCGAACACCACCGCCGCAACCAGCGCGATGCGAAGAAGCAGAGGCCGGTTCATGCCCCAAGCCTTTCGAGAGTCGGCAGCAACTCGGCATAGCCGTCGATCACCGCGTCGGCGCCAAGCTCGGCGACCGGCTGCATCAGGAAACCGAAGCTGCAGGCGATCGTCGGCAGCCCCGCTGCCTGACCGGCCTGGATGTCGAAAATCGAATCGCCGACGAACGCGGCACGTCCGCCGCCGCCGCTTTCCTGGCAAAGCTTCACCATTTCCAGGACCGGCATCGGCGATGGCTTCGATTCGGCCAGCGAATCGCCCCCGAGGATGCATGCGAAGCGTTCCGTCAGCCCGAGTTGGTCGAGCACGGTCCGCGCAAATCGCTCGATCTTGTTGGTGACGATCCCGAGCGTCACGCCCTTCGCCGCCAACGCATCCAGTGCTTCGATCACCCCGGGATACGGCTTGGTCAGCACGCAGATGTTCGCCTCATAATAGGCGAGCAGCGTGGCGTGCAGCGTGTCGAGCATCGCCTTGTCATAGCCACCGGTCGCAGTCAGGCCCTGCTTGAGCATATGCCGTGCGCCACCGCCGATCATCGGCTTGATCTGCTCGACGCTCAGTTCGGGGCGGCCGACCGACGCCAGCGCATGGTTGACCGCGGCGGCCAGATCGCCGCTGGTATCGAGAAGGGTACCGTCGAGGTCGAAACCGACGATATCAAAAGAAAAATGCGTCATTGTCGTTGGGCCTGCCAGTGGCGCTATGGAATTGGCAAGGCTTTCGTGGCAGCGATCCTCCCATGACGACGTATTCCAACGACCAACCGTTTCCCGTGAACGCCCCTTCACACCCTATCGCCGTCGTTATCCTTGCCGCTGGCAAGGGCACGCGGATGAAATCGGACCTGCACAAGGTGCTCCATCCGATCGCCGGGCGGCCGATGCTGCTGCATCTGATCGCGAGTGCGGCCGCGTTGCACCCGGCAAAGACCGTCGTGGTGACGGGGGCAGGGCGCGAGCAGGTCGAGGCGGCGGTCGCACCGCACGGCATCGCTACCGCGCTTCAGGCGGAGCAGCTCGGCACCGGCCACGCGGTTGCGCAGGCCAGCGAGGCGCTGGCCGGGTTCGAGGGCGACGTGCTGATCCTCTACGGCGACGTGCCGCTGGTCACCGCCGCGACGATGCAGCGGATGATCGATCGCCTGCGCGGCGACGATACGCCTGCGGTCGTTGTGCTCGGCTTCCGTCCAGCGGATCCCGGCGCCTATGGCCGCGTCATCGCCGACGCCGCTGGCCGGATGGACCGGATCGTGGAGTATAAGGATGCATCGGAGGCAGAGCGGGCGGTAACCCTGTGCAATTCCGGGTTGATGGCGGTGCGCGCAACCGATCTGTTCGCGTTGCTCGACCGGCTCGACAACAACAATGCGGCAGGTGAATATTACCTCACCGATATCGTCGAGCTCGCCGCTGCCGCCGGCCGCTCGTCCGCGGTGATCGAGACGGGCGCGGACGAAGTCGCCGGCGTCAATAGCCGCGGTGAACTCGCGGGTGTCGAAGGCGCCTGGCAGGCGACGCGGCGCGCGCAGGCGATGGCGGACGGCGTGACATTGATCGCGCCCGACACGGTCTGGTTCGCGCACGACACCCAGGTCGGCCGCGATGTCGTGATCGAGCCGAACGTCGTCTTCGGCCCCGGCGTACGCATCGAAGACGGCGCGACGATCCACGCCTTCAGCCACGTCGAGGGTGCCTCGGTCGGCAAGGGCGCCAATGTCGGGCCTTTCGCGCGCCTCCGCCCCGGCGCGGACTTGCTGGCAGACGCCAAGGTCGGCAATTTCGTCGAGATCAAGAAGGCGATCATCGGCGAGGGCGCGAAGGTCAGCCACCTCACCTATATCGGCGACGCGGATATCGGTGCGGGCGCGAACATCGGCGCGGGCACGATTACCTGCAATTACGATGGCTATTTCAAATACCGCACGGTCGTCGGCGAGGGGGCGTTCATCGGCTCGAACTCGGCGCTGGTCGCGCCCGTGAATATAGGCGCCGGTGCGATCGTCGCGGCAGGTTCGGTCGTGACCGCCGATGTCGAGGCCGACGCACTTGCGCTGGTACGCCCGGCGCAGATCGCCAAGCCCGGTTGGGCGGCGCGGTTCCGTGAGAAAATGATAGCCCGCAAGGCTGCTCGATAAGCGCGTTTCTGGAGTAAGATCGAATGTGTGGCATCGTTGGAATTCTGAGCGGCGAAGACGTTGCGGGCCGGTTGCTCGATGGCCTCAAGCGCCTCGAATATCGCGGATATGACTCGGCTGGCATCGCCACCGATCATGATGGCGCGATCGAGCGCCGGCGGGCGTCGGGCAAGCTCGTCAATCTCGCCAACGAACTTGCCGCGCATCCGCTGCCCGGCAAGACCGGCATCGCGCACACGCGTTGGGCCACGCACGGCGGCCCGACGACCAACAACGCGCACCCGCACGCGACCGGCGAAGTCGCGGTGGTCCACAACGGCATCATCGAGAACTTCAAGCCGCTGCGCGACGAACTGATCGCGCGCGGCCGGACGTTCACCAGCGAAACCGACACCGAAGTCGTCGCGCATCTGATCAGCGAGAAGGTCGAGGCGGGTATGGACCCGGTTTCGGCCGTCCGCGAGATCCTGCCGCGCCTTCACGGAGCGTTCGCGCTCGCGATCCTGTTCCGCCAGCATCCCGACCTGCTGATCGGCGCGCGCCTCGGCTCACCTTTGGTCGTCGGCCACGGTGAAGGCGAGATGTACCTCGGCTCGGACGCGCTGGCGCTCGCGCCGCTGACGCAGCGGATCGCGTATCTCGACGAGGGCGACTGGGTCGTGCTCACCCGCGATGGCGCACAGGTCTACGACCGCGAGAACACGCCGGTCGAGCGCGCGATCACGCTGTCCGGGATCACCGGCGAGGTGATCTCGAAGGGCAACCACAAGCATTACATGCTCAAGGAAATCTACGAGCAGCCGATCGTCGTCGCGCAGACGCTCCGCTCGTATCTGAAGCGGATGGAGGGCGAGGTCTCGCTGCCGATCCCCGAGTTCGATCTGTCGACGATCAAGCGCGTCACGATCGTCGCGTGCGGCACGAGCTTCTACGCCGGCATGGTCGCCAAATACTGGTTCGAGCAGTTCGCGCGCGTGCCGGTCGATCTCGATGTCGCGTCCGAGTTCCGCTACCGCGCGCCGGTGATGGAGGATGGCGGCCTCGCGCTCTTCATCTCGCAGTCGGGCGAGACCGCGGACACGCTCGCGGCACTGCGCCACGCCAAGGCCGAGGGGCAGAAGATCGCGGTCGTGGTCAACGTCCCGACCAGCTCGATGGCGCGCGAGGCGGACCTGTTGCTGCCGACGCATGCCGGCCCCGAGATCGGCGTGGCCTCGACCAAGGCGTTCACCTGCCAGCTCGCCGTGCTCGCCGCACTCGCTGCCAACCTGGCACGTGCGAAGGGCTTGCTGACGAGGGACCAGGAGCGCGAGATCGTCCGCCACCTCGCCGAGGCGCCCGCCGCACTCAACGGCGCACTGGCATATGACGAGGCAATCGAGGCGATGGCGCACAACATCGCCGGCGCGCGCGACGTGCTGTATCTCGGCCGCGGGACCGATTACCCGCTGGCGCTCGAGGGTGCGCTGAAGCTCAAGGAAATCAGCTACATCCACGCCGAGGGCTATGCCGCCGGCGAGATGAAGCACGGTCCGATCGCATTAATCGACGAGCATGTCCCCGTCATCGTCATCGCACCGTCGGGGCCGTTGTTCGACAAGACCGTCAGCAACATGCAGGAAGTCATGGCGCGCGGCGGCAAGGTCGTGCTGATCTCGGATTACGACGGCATCCAGGCGGCCGGCGAAGGCTGCATGGCAACGATCACCATGCCCAAGGTCCACCCGCTGATCGCGCCTTTAGTGTACGCGGTGCCCGTGCAGTTGCTGGCGTATCACGTCGCGGTGCTGAAGGGCACGGATGTCGACCAGCCGCGTAATCTGGCGAAGAGCGTGACGGTCGAATAGTCCGTGGCATGGTTGGAGCTGGTACACCCAACCACAGACACCACCCCGGCGAAGGCCGGGGTCCAATTGGGAAACGGGGGTAGCTTAGGCGCGCTCCTCCGTTACAGCGACCTTTCCAATTGGGCCCCGGCCTTCGCCGGGGTGGTGCTAAGGACGGGGTATCCACCGATTTCTTCCCGCCGCGCCAAACCCTCGATTGACTAAGATTGTGCGCCGCGTCACAACTCGCGGCGTCGATGTCGGGCAACCGGCATGGCACCGCGCGGGAGAGCGTTTCCGGTCCTTTGAGGGCTGATGGAACCGCCGAAGGAGCAACCACCCCGGAATCTCTCAGGCACCAGAGACCGCGCGAGGCTGATCGACACTCTGGAAAGCGTCCTGACGTGAGTCGAGGGCCACCGAAGGGGTAAGCGCTGGACAAGTCCGCCGCGAAAGCTCTCAGGTCCCGTGACAGAGGGGGTTCGGATCGTTGCACCCATTGGTGCCGCGCGCCCCTTCGACGGAGACCGACCATGAGCGACCCAGAACTGCGCGATTACGCCAGCATCATCGATCAGGCCGACGATTACGTCGAGCCCGAGATTCTGCCATTGCCGCTCGACGCGTGGCACCGGGCGCACGGCGCGCGGATGGTCGAGTTCGCCGGCTACGAGATGCCGATCCAGTATGAAGGCATCATGGCCGAACACGCCTGGACGCGCGACTCGGCCGGTCTGTTCGACGTCAGCCACATGGGCCAGCTCGTCTTTTCCGGCGAAGGCATCGCGCACGCGCTCGAAACCGTTCTGCCGGGCGACATCGCCGGCCTGGGCGAAGGCAAGATGCGCTACTCGCTGCTGCTCGCACAGGACGGCGGCATCCTCGACGACCTGATGGCCACGCGCCTCCCCGACGACCAGCCGTCGCCGTTCTCCGCGCAGGACGTCGAGCCCGAGGCGTACGACCCGCTCCACCCGTCGCCGACCGCGAGCGGCAGCTTCTACGTCGTCGTCAACGGCGCGACCAAGTACGACGACATCAGCTACCTGATCGAGCATCTGCCCGACGACGTCACGATCAACATCCTCGAAGATCAAGCATTGCTCGCAGTGCAGGGCCCGAAGGCTGTCGAGGCAGTCGCGCGGATCGTCGCCGGTGTCGACGGCCTCGTATTCATGACCGCCGGCGCGTTCCACTGGAACGACGTCCCGCTCTGGATCAGCCGTTCGGGCTACACCGGCGAAGACGGCGTCGAGATTTCGCTCCCCGCCGAACACGCGGTCGCGTTCGCCGACGCGCTGCTCGCGCTCCCCGAGATCAAGCCGATCGGTCTCGGCGCACGCGACTCGCTGCGTCTCGAAGCCGGCCTGCCGCTCTACGGCCACGACCTCGATCCCGAGATCACGCCGGTCATGGCCGACCTCGGTTTCGCGCTGTCGAAGCGTCGCCGCGAAGCCGCCGACTTCCCCGGTGCCGAGCGCATCCTGACCCAGCGCGAGCACGGCCCCGCCACCAAGCGCGTCGGCCTGATCGTCGAGGGCCGCCAGCCCGCGCGCGAGGGCGCCGAAGTGATCGACGACACCGGCGCGACTATCGGCCGTCTGACCAGCGGTGGTTTCGCACCCACCCTCGGGAAGCCGATCGCGATGGCCTATGTGCCGCTCGCGCTGTCGACGCCCGGCACCCGCATCGAAATCGCGCAACGCGGCAAGGTCCACACCGCCACCGTCACCGCGATGCCCTTCATTCCCCACCGCTACGTCCGCGCAGGAGCCAAGTGATATGAGCCGTTACTTCACGCAGGATCATGAATGGGTCGACGTCGATGGTGACGTCGGCACCGTCGGCATCTCCGAATACGCGCAGAGCCAGCTCGGCGACGTCGTGTTCATCGACGTCCCCGAAGCCGGCAAGACGCTGAGCAAGGGCGACGAAGCCGCAGTCGTCGAGTCGGTCAAGGCCGCCTCGGACGTGTATTCGCCGGTCTCGGGCACCGTCATCGAGGGCAACGCGGCGTTGACCGATGACTCCAGCCTGGTGAACTCGGACGCCGAAGCGGCCGGGTGGTTCTTCAAGCTGACGCTCAGCGACCCGAGCGAACTCGACAGCCTGATGGACGAAGCCGCCTACGCAGCCTTCGTCGAAGGGCTGTAAGTCACTGCTCCCCTCCCGCTTGCGGGAGGGGTCGGGGGAGGGGCTGGTACAGTCGTTCCCCGTCTCATTCCCTCCCCCGACCCCTCCCGTGAACGGGAGGGGAGGAGACTAGAATGCGCTACCTTCCCCTGACCCAGCCCGACCGTGCGGAAATGCTCGCCGTCATCGGCGCCGCGACCATCGACGACCTCTTCGTCGACGTGCCCGAAGCCGCCCGCCTCGACGGCCCGGTCCGCGACCTGCCGATGCACGCCTCCGAAATGGCAGTCGAACGCCACATGTCGGCGCTCGCCAAGAAGAACCTCACCGCCGGCGAAGCGCCGTTCTTCCTCGGCTGCGGCGCGTACAAGCATCACGTCCCTGCCTCGGTCGACCACCTGATCCAGCGTGGCGAGTTCCTCACCGCCTACACGCCGTACCAGCCGGAAATCGCGCAGGGCACGCTGCAGATGCTGTTCGAGTTCCAGACGCAGGTCGCACGGCTGCTCGGCACCGACGTCGCCAACGCCTCGATGTACGACGGCTCGACCGCGTGCTGGGAAGCGATCGTGATGGCACGCCGCATCACCAAGCGGGGCAGGGCGATCCTGTCGTCGGGCCTCCACCCGCATTACGTCTCGGTCGCGAACACGATGGCGAAGTTCACCGGCGACGTGCTCGACACGACCGCGCCCGAGCTGGTCGCCGACATGGACCTCGACCAGCTGATCGCGAAGATCGACGACGACACGTCGTGCGTCGTCGTCCAGTACCCCGACATCCTCGGCCGCATCGCCGACCTGCGCCCGCTCGCAGACGCCTGCCATGCCAAGAAGGCGCTGCTGATCGCGGTCGTCACCGAGCCGGTCGCACTTGGCGCGATCACCTCGCCGGGCGAGATGGACGCGGACATCGTCGTCGGCGAAGGCCAGTCGCTCGGCGTCGGCTTGCAGTTCGGCGGGCCTTATGTCGGCCTGTTCGGGTGCAAGGACAAATACGTCCGCCAGATGCCCGGTCGCCTCTGCGGCGAGACCGTCGATGCGGACGGCCGCCGCGGTTTCGTCCTGACGCTGTCGACCCGCGAGCAGCACATCCGCCGCGAAAAGGCGACGTCGAACATCTGCACCAACTCCGGCCTCTGCGCGCTGGCGTTCTCGATCCACATGACGCTGCTTGGTGAAGCCGGCCTGCGCCAATTGGCGGAGGTGAACCACGCCGGCGCAGTTTCCGCCGCCGAACGCTTGTCGCAGATCCCCGGCGTGGAACTCGTCAACGACAGCTTCTTCAACGAGTTCACGCTGAAGTTACCCGTCGAAGCCCGCCCCGTCGTCCGCACGCTGGCCGATCGCGGCATTCTTGCTGGCGTATCGCTCGGGCGCTTGTACCCCGGGCAGGACGCCCTCGCGAACGGCCTCGTCGTTGCCGTGACGGAAACGACCACCGCGGAGGACGTCGAAACGCTTGCGTCCGCACTCCAGGAGATACTGGCATGAGCATCAACCAGAGCGGCTGGCGCCCGACCTCGCCCGAGGTGAATACGGGCAATGTCCCCGCCAGCATCACCGGCAACAAGGCGCTGATGCTGGAAGAAGCGCTGATCTTCGAGATCGGCGACGCGCACACCACCGGTGTAGATTTCGCTGCTCCCTCTCCCCTACGGGGAGAGGGCCGGGGTGAGGGGCAGCCCAGCAATGCTGCGCCCGGTACGACCCCTCACCCAACCCTCTCCCCGCAGGGGAGAGGGCTATCGCGCCTCGGCAACCTGTCGCGCACCGCGCCGATCGGCCTCCCCGGTCTCTCCGAGCCGGAAACCGTCCGCCACTACACCCGCCTCTCGCGCCAGAACTACGGCATCGACCTCGGCTTCTTCCCGCTCGGCTCGTGCACGATGAAGCACAACCCGCGCCTCAACGAGAAGATGGCGCGACTGCCCGGGTTCTCCGACGTCCACCCGCTCCAGCCGGTCGACACCGTGCAGGGCGCACTCGAAGTCATCCACCAGCTCGCGCACTGGCTCGTCACGCTCACCGGCATGACCTCGGTCGCGATGAGCCCCAAGGCCGGCGCACACGGCGAACTCTGCGGCATCCTCGCGATCCGCGCCGCACTCGAAGCCAAGGGCGAAGGCGCGCGGAAAATCATCCTCGTCCCCGAGAGCGCACACGGCACCAACCCCGCCACCGCAGCCTTCGCCGGCTATAGCGTCGAGGACATCCCCGCCACCGCCGAAGGCCGCGTCGACACCGCCGCGCTGAAGGCACGGCTCGGCCCCGACGTCGCCGGCGTGATGATCACCAACCCAAACACCTGCGGCTTGTTCGAGCGCGACATGCGCGAGATTTCCGACGCGGTGCACGCGGCGGGCGGCTTCGTCTATTGCGACGGCGCGAACTTCAACGCGATCGTCGGCCGCGTCCGGCCGGGCGATCTCGGCATCGACGCGATGCACATCAACCTGCACAAGACCTTCTCGACCCCGCACGGCGGCGGCGGCCCAGGCTCGGGCCCAGTGGTGTTCTCGGAGGCTTTGACCCCCTACGCACCGCTCCCCTTCGTCGAGAAGCAGGGCGACCAGTTCATCCTCGTCGAGGAGGAAACCGCCGATGAGCACCACGCCGGCAGCTTCGGGCGCATGGTCGCGTTCCACGGCCAGATGGGCATGTTCACACGCGCACTGACGTACATCCTCAGCCACGGCGCGGACGGCCTGCGCCAGGTGTCCGAGGATGCGGTGCTCAACGCGAACTACATCCTGCGCAGCCTCGACGACACGCTCGACGCACCGTTCGGCCCATCGGGTCCGTGCATGCACGAGGCGTTGTTCTCGGACTCGGGCCTCGCCGCGGGCTTCTCGACGATCGATATCGCGAAGGGCCTCATCGACGAGGGCTTCCACCCGATGACGATGTATTTCCCCCTCGTCGTTCACGGCGCGATGCTGGTCGAACCGACCGAGACCGAGTCGAAGGCAGCGCTCGACCAGTTCATCGCCGCGCTCCGCTCGGTCGCCGAACGCGCGAAAGCCGGCGACCCCAGCCTCAAGACCGCCCCGCACTTCGCCCCCCGCGCGCGCCTCGACGAGACGCTCGCGGCGCGCAAACCGGTACTGGTCTGGAAGGACCCGGCCCCGCTGGCGCAGGCGGCCGAGTAAGGGAAGCAGGTGATCTTCGGGGCGTGACGCTTGCACCCGAAGAACCATACCACCCCGGCGAAGGCCGGGGACCAATTGGGCGACGCTGCTGAGGGATGGCGGCCTGTCGTTATCGCCACCTTTCCAATTGGGCCCCGGCCTTCGCCGGGGTGGCAACTCAAATGTGTCGCCGCCTCTTTACCTTGGCTGTATTGCTGCCATGCTACACCAATTGAAGGTGATCGCGTGGGGGACGCAATGCAGGCGCACGAAGCACAGGGCTGGATCAGCTACGCGATCACTGCGGTCGTCATCGGCATAGTCTTTGCGGTCCGCTGGCGCCGCATGAGCGTGGTGAAACCGCTCAAGCTCGAACGTCTCTGGATCTTCCCCGCGATCTACGCCGCCGTCACGCTCTACATGTTCGTGATGTACCCGCCGCACGGCCTCGCCTGGCTGTTCTGCGCACTAGCCCTGGTCATGGGCGCTGTGCTCGGCTGGCAACGCGGCAAGCTCATGCGGATCACGATCGACCCCGACAGCCACGCGCTCAACACGACGTCCTCCCCGGCAGCTGTCCTGTTCATCGTAGCGATCGTCGCAGTCCGCACCGGCGCGCGCGCCGTCATCGGCGACGGCCACGCCCTCCACCTCGACGCCTTCGCCATCACCGACATGCTGGTCGCGTTAGCGCTCGGCCTGTTCACCACGCAACGCATCGAAATGTACCTCCGCGCCAAGCGGATGCTCGAAACCGCACGGGTTCGCTAACCCCCGTCATCCTGACGAAAGTCAGGACCCAGAGCCACTAACGCCGTGCTTGATTACCCTGGGTCCTGACTTTCGTCAGGATGACGGGACGGCCTCAAGCAATCGCCTGCTCAGTCTCTTCCCGCCGCCGCACATGCTCCCGCCACACGATATACAGCCCGCTAGCCACGATGACCGGCGCCCCGACCCACGTCGCCTCCGCCGGCAACGTGTCGAACACCAGCCACCCGAGCAACATCGCCCACAACAGACTCGAATAATCCATCGGCACCACTACCGACACCGGCCCGAGCCGCAACGACGTCGTCATCGCGATCTGCGCCAGCCCGCCGGATATCCCGACGCTCGCCAGACACACCCACGCGACCAGATCATGCGACTGCGCCGCCCCCCCATAGAATACCGACAACGGGATCAGCGACAGCGCCGAGAACCAGAACACCGTCGTCAGCGCGCTCTCGGTCTTGCCGATCTGCCGCAACAGGATCGACACGCTCGCCGTCCCGAATGCCCCCGCCAGCGCACACCCAGCACCCCATAACGGGAAATGATCCCCGCCCGGCTGCGCGACGATCAACACCCCCGCGAACCCGGTCGCGACAGCCGCCCAGCGATGCCACCCGGTAGGCTCGCGCAACACCAGCGCCCCCAGGATCGTCGCGAACACCGGCACCGTGAACCCGATCGTGGTCGCCTCCGCGAGCGGCAACGCGACGATCCCGTTGAACGTGAACGCCATCGCCGACAGCCCGACGATCGCGCGAACGACATGCGCCGGCAACCGCTTGGTCGCGACCGAAGGCAGGCCCGGCCCTGCGACGATCACCGCCGACACAAGCAAACACGCGCCGAACTGCCGGAAGAACAGGATTTCCGACACGCTCGCGCCGTGCCGCTCGGCCAGCTTGATCGCGGTGTTCATCAGCGCGAAGATCACGACCGACAGCAACCGCATGCCGATGGCGGGAAGGATGCGGTCGGTGGGCATGCGCGACCTCTAACCGAGCATCCCGCTTACGTCATTCCGCTTTCGGCCCTCAAGGTGTTCGGCAACGGCAGACATGCCTGTTCGCAGGATCGGCAATGGTTGCCTCGCCAGCACTAGCTTGGCTCGGCCGGGCTGGCTCACTGGAGTGCGCCCCTCGACGTTCGATTGCGAACGTGATCGCAGTCCAGATAGAGCCTTTCAAAACGCGTGTAGCCGTTAGTTTGGTCGTCATGAGGCTAGCCCTCCTACAATCGCCGGCAAATGCCAGCGGCTCGTAAAGGATAGAGCGGGAGACGGCAGGATGCTGGAAAACAGCCGCCAATTCGGCTGAACTTCGCCTTGCCCCGAAAACAGATAATACCGAAAACATAAGACGAACAAAAACGACACGAGGCGAGAATCTGTGGCATTCAGATTGTTGATCCGCGGTGACCGCGCGTGCTTCCGGCGTCCGGAGTTCGGCGCCGATCTCGTGAGTTACGACGCGATGCCGCCGGTCGCGGCTCGCAATATTTTTCAGGCTATCCATGGGCCGCCGTCGATCCGCTGGGTGATCGAGCAAATCACGATTTTGCATCCGATCCGGAGTCAATGGACGATAGTCGAACACCGAGGGGCGGGGACTCGTCGCGCGAACATTCTGCTCGATGTCGGCTATCTCGTCACTGGACGTTTCGATCTTACGGCGGTCGCGGATACTGCCGACACGGCGGCGGGGCATGCCGGACTATTTCGACGCCGAGTCATGCAGGGGCGCTACCGTCATCCACCCTTTCTTGGACTGACCGAATTTCCAGCTGCGATCACGTTGTTGGACAAGGATGATATGCCCCCTGTCAGCCACTACGCGTCGGAGTCGATCGACCTGGGCTGGATGATCTACGATACACGCAACGGGCTAGATCATGGGGCACGGTTCTTTAGGGCGTCGGCTGTCGGAGGTACGATGACGGTACCCCCAATAGATTCGAGCGAGTTCGCAAGCTGATCTGACCAGACCGGCACTGTAGACGGGGTGACGAACTCCCGCGCACCCGCTATCCGCACCGCATGATAAAGCGCGCACTCCCCGTCACCCGCGAGGCGGATTTCTCCGCCTGGTACCAGGCCGTCATCTCCGAGGCCGATCTCGCCGAGGAATCCGGCGTCCGCGGCTGCATGGTCATCCGCCCCTGGGGCTATGGCATCTGGGAGCGTATCCAGCGTCTGCTCGACGACCGGATCAAGGCGACCGGCCACGAGAACTGCTATTTCCCGCTCTTCATCCCGCTCTCGTATTTCGAGAAGGAGGCCGAGCACGTCGACGGGTTCGCCAAGGAAATGGCCGTCGTCACGCACCACCGCCTCAAGGCCGACGGATACGGTCGCCTCGTCCCCGATCCCGACGCCAAGCTCGAGGAGCCGCTCGTCGTCCGCCCGACTTCCGAGATGGTCATCGGCGCCGCGTTCGCGCGCTGGGTTCAGTCGTGGCGCGACTTGCCCGTCCTGATCAACCAATGGGCCAACGTCGTCCGCTGGGAAATGCGCACGCGCATGTTCCTGCGCACCAGCGAGTTCCTCTGGCAGGAAGGCCACACCGCGCACGCGACCGCGGACGAAGCGCGCGACGAGACGCTCAAGATGCTCGAAGTCTATCGCGATTTCGCGGAGGAATGCCTCGGCGTCCACGTCATCGCCGGCGAAAAGCCCGAGAACGAGCGCTTCCCCGGCGCGGTCGCGACCTATTCGATCGAGGCGATGATGCAGGACGGCAAGGCGCTGCAAGCCGGCACCTCGCACTTCCTCGGCACCAATTTTGCCTCCGCGCAGAACATCCGCTTCCAGAATGCGGGCGGCGAGTTCGAGCTGTGCAACACCACCAGCTGGGGCGTGTCGACGCGGATGATCGGCGCGGTCATCATGGTCCACGGTGACGATGACGGCCTGCGCGTGCCGCCGATGATCGCGCCGTGGCAGGTCGTGATCGTGCCGATGCTGCGCGACGTCCCCGAGGACGCGGCGATCGTCGAATACTGCAAGTCGCTCCAGGCCGAACTCGCCAAGCAGTCCGCGCTCGGCGAACCGGTTCGCGCGCTGCTCGACCTCAAGCCCGCCAAGGCCGCGACCAAGCGCTGGGGCTGGGTCAAGAAGGGTGCACCGATCGTGATCGAGGTCGGCGGCCGCGACATGGCCGGCGGCAACGTCACGGTGATCCGCCGCGACCGCCTGTACCGCGAGGACGGCAAGCTCGACAGCGTCGCCACGCCGCGCGACGCGTTCGTCGGCGACGTCTCGGGCATGCTGGCCGAAGTGCAGGCGACGCTCCACGTCGAATCGATGAACCGCGTGAAGGGCAACATCGTCCCCGCCGACGACTTCGCCGCGGTCGAAGCGCATTTCGCCGATGGCGTGAAGAACCCCGGCTGGGTCGACGTCCGCTGGTCGAAGCCCACCGGACCTGCGCTCGACAAGGTGGTGGAGCGGTTGAAGGCACTCAAGCTTACGATCCGCAACGCGCCGATGGGGCAGACCGGGTGTGACGATGGCGCCTGCATCTTCACCGGCGAACCCGCCGTGGAACGCGTCCTGATCGGTCGCGCTTATTGAGCGCGCCGATCGGCTGGGACCACCGTTTCTTCCCACGCGCATAGATGGAGCAAGGGGAGGGTGCAGTCTGGATACCCGCGCCACGAAGCAACCAAAACCGTCCGGTCTGTCGGCTGCGTTGCGGTGCTCCGTCTGGTATCCTTACGTCGGCTTTAGGCGGTGCGACTTTAGGGGGCAGGCATGGGCGTGACAGGGATCGGCGGCTTTTTCTTCCGGGCAAAGGACCCGGAGGGGATACGCGCCTGGTATGTCGAACATCTCGGCGTGGGTTCTATACCGTATGGATCGTGGGAGACGCAGGCAGGCCCGAGCGTCTTTGCGCCGTTCGCGGTCGATGCCGACTATTTCCCCGCGGATCGCCCGTGGATGCTCAATCTCCGCGTCGACGATCTCGACGGCCTGATTGCGACTCTCGGCGTGGCCGGGATCGCGGTAATTACCAACCCCGAATGGGACATGCCCGGCTTTGGTCGCTTTGCACGCATCCATGACCCGGAAGGCAATCCCATCGAACTCTGGCAACCCGACGACTCAGCCTGAACATGCCGTACCCTGACTTCTGACGAGCGGTGACAGATCGGTGGAGAATGTCCCCGAACCCGCTATTCCCGCCGCCGGACTCCAACCCTCCCAAAAAGGGAGGGCACAAGAGGCGTTGGCCGTGGTCAGTCGGCGGGTTCGGATGCGCGGAAGTCCACCCTCCGACTCGTCTACCCTAAGCGGGCAGGCCGGCGGGTCTCGGCGTGTTGGCCGGTTGCGAGAGGATCGGGAGCAAGCCCACCTCGCGGACCTCTCAAAACAACTTTCCCTGGGGGCCCCTCGGCGCCCGAAACAGGTCGCTCCGCAATGCGATCCGCTGCTGGTTCAGCCCATGTTTCGCGCACGCGATGCGAAACCGCGTTCTTAGCAGGTCCGCCCAAGGCCCTTGCCCCTGCATTCGCGTGAAGAAGTTAGGATCGTTATCCTTGCCTCCGCGCAACGATGCGATCGTCGCCATCACCTTCCCCGCACGATCCGGGAAATGTGCGTCCAGCCACGCGCGGAACAGCGGTGCCACTTCGTGCGGTAACCGCACCGGGATGAAAAATGCCCGCGTTGCCCCGGCTTCCGCCGCCCGCGCGATCAGATGCTCGATCTCGTGATCGGTGATCGCCGGGATGACCGGTGCGATCGACACATACACCGGCACGCCCACATCGGCGAGCTTGCGTACCGCGGCCAGTCGCCGTTCCGGATGCGGTGCACGCGGCTCGACCGTCGCCGCAATTTTGGGATCGAGCGACGTGATCGACATCGCCACCGTCGCCAAACCCTTCGCCGCCATCGGTGCGAGCAGGTCGATATCGCGCACCACGCGGTCGGACTTGGTCGTGATCGTCAGCGGATGCTCGGTCTCCGCCAGCACTTCGATGATGCCGCGCGTGATCCGCCAGTCGCTCTCGATCGGCTGGTACGGATCGGTGTTCGTACCCAGCGCCATCGGTGCAACGCGATATCCCGGCTTGGCCAATTCGGCCCGCAACAGCGCCGCCGCAGACGGTTTCGCGAACAGCTTGCTCTCGAAATCCAGTCCTGGGGACAGGTCGTGGAACGCATGGCTCGGTCTTGCGAAACAATAGATGCAGCCGTGCTCGCATCCGCGATACGGATTGATCGACCGATCGAACGGCACATCGGGCGACGCGTTGCGGCTGATGATAGTCCGCGGGGTTTCGACAGTGACCGTCGTCCGAAGTTTGGGCGCAACGCCGTCGATCCCCTCGCGCATGTCGAGCCAGTCGCCATCCGCTTCGGTCTGCGGCAGGTTGAACCGCCTGCTCTCGCCATTGAGTGTTGCGCCACGGACGGATCGGGCTTTGGTCATGTACGGACGCTAGGCTCGTATAGTGAACATAACAAGAACGAATAATAGGGATCTTACCCCGTAGCGCTATTACCCTATTAACATGGATCTACTGATTTTCGCCCGCTTTCGAGTAACTTGGCGTCCTTTGGAATGATAGCTCGCAGTCTCTCCAGATAGCGCGTAGGCAAAGGTATGACGGGACAAATCACCACGGTGGAACGCGCATTCGAACTGGCGCGGTCGGGCAACTGCGACTCGGTCAACGACCTGCGGCAACGGCTGCGGCGCGAGGGGTATGATGCGGTCCACCTGCATCTTCACGGTGCCTCGATCAACAAGCAGCTGGTCGACCTTATCCACGCAGCGAAGGCCTGAGGCGCCGCGACCGCTCGGCGGTCGCGGCGTGGTCGGTTATCCGTGCCGAAGCGACCCGTCGACCAGATAGGCGACCCCAGATTTGTCATACAGGTTCTGGAAGCTACCGGGATCGAGCGGATTCAGCCCCGCTCGGGCCAGTATCGCAGCGCGCGAGTGATCCGCCGGCGCCGGCTTGCCGCTGTCGTGGGCGTCCTTGGCTTCCTTCAGGCCCTGAAAGCATAGCACCAGATCCGGATCGAGATTAGTGTACCAGTTGATCCCGTAGTCGATCAGGTCGTCGGGATCCGAGCCCGATGACAGGAACAGCCCGATCTTGCCGAGCAGGGACGGCGTGATCGCATCCTTGATGGTGTTGGCCGATCCCTTCAGCTTGTCGGTCATCTGCTGCGCGGTCAGCTTGTCGAGCGGCGTCATGTCGTTGGCAATGATCTTTTCCAGCTCGGCCTTTACCGCGGGGCCGGCCTTGTCGATGATACCGTGCATAGCGGACCAGGACGTGCTGTCGCTTTCGAAGGCCAGGCTTACGATGCCGAGAACCTCCGGTTTCAATTGAGGGTCGGCGCCGGGTTTCCGCGCCGCCGTGAATTCGGCGAACCCGAACTTGACGACGTTGTCGAAGCCGACGCGGCCAATATTGTCGGGGACATGCCGCACTGCGCCTTGCTTGACGTGTTTGGCCCAGTCGTAGCTCGCCCAGGGGTTGGTCCAGGTCTGCGTCGATCCAGGTACGCCCAGCTTCGAGCGAAACGCGATGACGACCATGTAAACTTCATCGCCGTCGGACAGCCAATTGTCCTCGTCGGCATTCTGCACACGCAGCGTATCGAGGCCTAAGTTCCACGTCGGCATGATTCATCCCCTCGTTGTTGTATCGGAGAGGCTGTCACGATCGGTCGAGTCGGGACGATTGCAGCTGGATCGGGAACGGAGGCGTCACGGGCGAGACCGCACCGATACGGCGCGGTCTCGTCGAGAGACCATCACTGTGCAGCGAGCACGACGGTCTTCGGCATCTCAAGGCCCTGCGCGGTCCATTGAGCGGAGGTCAGGCAGGTCACCCGCCCAATCCGGCTGCCCGTCGAGGCCGCTTCGGTCAGGCAGTATTTCTGGGTCTTCGCATCGTATTTCAGCACCGTTTTATAGGCCGCACCGGATGGTGCAGCAAAGGCGGGTGTGCCGACTGCGAGGGCAGTAATGGCAAGCAGACTTGTCGAAATGATGGATCGCATGATGGTATCCTCGTGATTGGTAGGAAGCGCCCGGATGGGCACTACCTCGACCAATGCACTTGGCGTGCCAGTTATATAATACAGTGATACAGCCGTGCTAAATCGCGGAAACTACGACATGTTTTGCTGCGTCAGGGACTCGCGCCTCTAAGGACAATCGTCGTGGCACACGCCACATATTGGCAAAAACCTCGGCATATTGGCTTGAATTGCGGTACGAGCGTTCCGGCCGATCGCTGCATTTCCAAAGCCGAGGTTTGCAATCATCGGTCGTAAGACGGTCGACATCGGATGGTTCAAGGGAAGATGCTGAACCCTGACCGGTACGTGCTCGTCGGGGAAAAGCGCTCAGCGTTCCATCAGCCGCGGCATCAGCTCGACGAAATTGCACGGGCGGTGGCGGCTGTCGAGCTGATCGCGCAAGATACCGTCCCAGCCGTCCTTCACCGCGCCGGTCGAGCCGGGCAGCGCGAAGATATAGGTGCCGTGCGATACACAGGCACACGCGCGGGACTGGACCGTCGAGGTGCCGATCGTCTGGTAGCTGAGCATGCGGAAGAGCTCGCCGAAGCCGGGAATCATCTTCTCGGCGACCTGCTCCACGGCTTCAGGCGTCACGTCGCGCCCGGTCACGCCGGTGCCGCCGGTAGTGATGATGCAGTCGACTTCCGGATCGCCGATCCACGCGTGCAGGTGCGAGACGATCGTCTCGACGTCGTCCTTCTCGATCCGACGATCGGCGAGAACATGCCCCGCCTCGGTCAGCCGCGCGACCAAAGTGTCACCCGAGCGATCCTCGGCAAGGCCACGCGTGTCGGACACGGTCAGCACCGCAATTCGGACCGGCAGGAACGTCCGGCTTTCATCAATCGGCATGAAACTCAGTCCGCGCGCGTGACGGTGGTGGATTGCGGTCCGACGCTGGCGTTCACCGCGACGGTGGCGTTCAGCGGCGCCGTGCTGGCACGATATTGCGTGTACGGCTTGGCTGCCATCCGCACCGCGGTCGCACCCGGCAGGCCGGGGAAGCGTGGCCACATGCCCTGCGCCAGCGCATTGCGGCTGGTGGAGGCCTTCTTGCCGCCCTGTGCCTCGTACATCCAGTAGTTGCGCAGCACGGTGGTCACATAGCCACGCGTCTCCCAGTATGGGATGCTCTCGATATACATCAGCGGGTCGCCGTTATCATGGACGATCGCGTTCCAGTCGCCGACCGGGCGGGGGCCCGCATTATAGGCCGCGATAACCTTGGGCAGCAGCCCGCCGGTGACGCCGGCCATGTCGCGCAGCCGCTCCAGATGACGCTGGCCGATCGCCATGTTGGTCGACGGCTTGGTCAGAGCCTTCATGTCGATCGCAGTGCCGCGTTCGCGCGCGAAATCAGTCGCGGCGGCAGGCATGATCTGCATCAGGCCGTACGCGCCGGCCGGGCTCTTCACGGTGTTGCGGAACCGCGATTCCTCAAGCGTGTGCGCGTACACCAGCGCCTTGTCGATGTGCCAGCCGCTGTCGGGCGTCCAGTTCGGCGTCGGGTAGCGCGCCTCGGCGGTCGAGGTGACTCCCTGTGGACAATTGTGCGCGAGGAAGACGGTGGTCGCGGGCAGGCTCAGCGCCTCGGAGACCCGCACCAGATTGCCGAATTCGCGCGGGTCGCCGATCTTCGCCTGCTGGCGGATGACGGTGTCCGCGAGTTCGGTCTCGCCGACTTCGACCAGCGCCGCGGCGACGCGGACGTTCGGACGCTTGCCGACGACTTTCCAGTCGCTCGCGACCAGGCCGCCGACCGCAGTGCCCTTGTCCTTCATCGCCAGCTGCTGGCGGGCGAGCTGGCCATAGAAGCTTTCGCTGAACTGCGCCGCTGCCTTCAGCCGACCCTCGATCTTGTCGGGGCGCGAGCACACCATGTCCGCGCGCGATGCCCAATAGAGTGCCGCCGCGCGCAGATCGACGTCGCCGGCGCGTGCGGCGACGCCTTCGAACCCGGTCTCGGCATTCGCACAGTCGTTCTGCCGCCATGCCGACAGCGCATTGACCCAGCGGCCCTGGACCGCCCAGTCGCCGACGCCGTCCTGCGCCTTGGTCGCCATGACCCGCGCATTCACGTCGTCGCCCTGCAGGAAATAGATCCACGCGATCTTCTGCTGCCACTCGGTCAGCGCCTCGGGAGTGAGGCCCGGCGTGCTCTCCAGCAACGACTGCGCTTCGCGGCCCATGTCCGCCTTGACGTAGGGCTGCATCTTGAGCGCAAGATCGGCGGCGATCATGTCGCCTTTCAGGCTCTTGGCGCGGACGCGACGTGGCGCGCCGTCCTGCCAGATCAGCCGCTGTGCCGCCGGCAACGGGGGCAGACCGACCGCGCCGCGCATTGAGGCAAGGCGCGCAATCTGTTCGGCTTCGGGCAGTTCGGGCGCCTCGTTCAGCAGCGCGACGAGTGGCTCCATTTCGACCTTGGGCGAGCCCTTCGCCGTATACATCTCGGCGCGCGCGATCGCGTGCAGCGGGCCGGGCTTCATCGTGTCGAGCCCGATCTGTGCGTCGGTCCACTTGCCGTCGCGGATCGCCGCGAACACGGTCTTGTAGGCCTCGCGCTGGCCCGCATCGAGCTGGTCGGGGATCTGTTCGATCGTCGGCGCACCGATCAACTGCGTCGTGCCGAGCCGCGCGTCGCCAGCGGGCTCACCGGCGACGGTCGCCGCGAGTGCTGGAAAGGGGAGGGCGCTGAGCCCCAGAACGATAGCTAGAGTCCGAATCATCTCACACCCTCTTGCGACGTCAATCCGCGCATCAGCATCTGCAAATCCTTCCAGGCCTCGGCCTTGGCCGCGGGCTTCTCGATCAGAAACCGCGGGTGAAAGCTCGCGACCACGCCGGCCTCGTCGGAAGCTTCGCCAGACGCCGAACCGGACCCCGTTTCTCCGGTCTTATGGTTAAACTCGTGTAAACGCCCACGCGCGCCCTGTAATTCCGTCCTGAGGATCGCACGGCTCGCCGCATTGCCGAGCAGCAGCAACCGCTTGGGCGCGACCAACCCAATGTGATGCTTGGCGATTTCCGAGAGCCGCGCCTCGACCTCGCTCTGGATCCGCCCCGCCGTCGGCCGCTTCGCGCACACCGCCGCGAGATGCACTTCGTCGCGCGTTAGACCGATCGCTGCGAGCATCTTGTCGAGCAACCGTCCCGACGCACCACTCAGCAATGCGCCCGCATCGCCATCGTCCCGGTCCGGGCAATCGACAAGCACCATGACCGTAGCGTCAGCCGGGCCGACCGCGGCCAGCGAAACCCCGTTCCAGTCCGCCTCGGGAACCTCCGCACCGCTCCGCCAGTTAAGGAAGTCGGCAAGCAATGCTGGCATTGCGGATGGTGCAATCGCGGGTGCTGCAGGCTTGGCAGCTGGTACGACTAGCGGTTCGGGCGCCGCAAACCAGTCGCGAGGAACGTCGTCGACCAGCGTGTCGACGCCAGCCTCGTGCCACCAGTCGAGCGCGCTCGCCGCTGTATTTCGCCAGTCGATGGTTTGGTCCGCCCCCACGGAGTAACCTATGCTGCACGGTTGACGTGGCGGTCAACTCGGGCAATCGCCATATTGGACAAGACGGTGCCGGCCCGAGCCCGAACGAAGGGCAGGGGCGGATAGACTGGGCTAGAGGGGACATCCCCCGGGAGACGATGATGACGACACGTGAATCGATGCCCTATGATGTGGTGATCGTCGGCGCAGGCCCGGCCGGTCTCTCGGCAGCGATCCGTCTGAAACAGCTGGCCGCCGAGAAAGAGGCTGAGATCAGCGTCTGCGTGCTCGAAAAGGGCTCCGAAGTCGGCGCGCATATCCTGTCGGGCGCGGTCATCGATCCCAAGTCCCTCGACGAACTCCTGCCCAACTGGCGCGAGGACGGCTGCCCGCTCGCCGAAGTGCCGGTGACCGAGAACCATCACTGGATCCTGACCGAGAAGGGCAAGCGCGAGCTTCCCGAATTCCTGACCCCGCCGTTCATGCACAACAAGGGCACCTACACCGGCAGCCTTGGCAACCTCTGCCGCTGGCTCGCGGGCAAGGCGGAGGAACTCGGCGTCGAGATCTTCCCAGGCTTTGCGGCCGCCGAAATCCTGTTCAATGACGATGGCTCGGTGAAGGGCGTCGCGACCGGCGACATGGGCGTCGCGCGCGATGGGACGCACAAGTCGGACTACACGCCAGGGCTCGAACTCCACGCCAAATACACCTTCTTCGCGGAGGGCGTGCGCGGTCATCTTTCGAAGGAGATCATCCGCCAGTTCGATCTCGCCAAGGACAGCCAGCCGCAGGTCTACGGCCTCGGCATCAAGGAGTTGTGGGACATCGATCCCGCGCTCCACAGCCCCGGCCGCGTCATCCATACGCAGGGCTGGCCGCTCGGCGACGATGCAAACGGCGGCAGCTGGCTGTATCATCAGGCGAACGGGCAGGTGTCGCTCGGCTTCGTGACATGGCTCAACTATTCCAATCCCTATGCATCGCCCTTCCAGGAAATGCAGAAGTGGAAGACGCACCCGGAGATCGCCGCGATTCTCAAGGGCGGCAAGCGCGTGTCTTACGGCGCGCGCGCGATCAACGACGGTGGCTTGCAGTCGATTCCGAAGCTCGTCTTCCCGGGCGGCGCGCTGATCGGCTGCTCGGCGGGCTTCCTCAACGTGCCGCGGCTCAAGGGCACGCATGGCGCCATGAAATCGGGCATGATGGCCGCAGACGCCGCTGCGGAAGCGATCGTATCGCAGCGCAGCCATGACGAACTGGCCGCCTATCCCGAGGCCTTCGACGCATCGTGGCTCAAGAAGGAGCTCTCGGTCGTCCGCAACGTCGTGCCGCTGGTCAAGAAGTTCGGCGATCTGGTCGGGTCGGGGCTCGCCGGCGTGACGATGTGGCTCGAGCATTTCGGGATCAAGATGCCCTTCACGATGGGTCATCATCCCGACAACGAGAGCCTGTGGCGCAAGGACCAGGTCAAGAAGCCGGTCTACCCGAAGGCCGACGGCGTCCTCACCTTCGATCGCCTCTCGTCGGTGTTCATCTCGAACACCAACCACGAGGAGGACCAGCCGGTCCACCTGACGCTCAAGGACCCGGCGGTGCCGATAGCCTACAACCTGCCGATGTACGACGAGCCCGCGCAACGCTATTGCCCGGCCGGCGTTTACGAAGTTGTCGGCGAGGACACGTCTGATCCAAAGTTCGTCATCAACGCGCAGAACTGCGTCCACTGCAAGACCTGCGACATCAAGGACCCTACCCAGAACATCAACTGGGTCGTACCCGAGGGCGGCGGAGGCCCCAATTATCCCAATATGTAAGCGTCTGTTTTTAGCACTCGGTTTCGCCATGGCGGCGCCCGCCACCGCGGCGCCGGCGGACCTTTCCGCCTATCTGAAGGCCCGTGCCGCCGATGCCGCCGGCGAGACGGGCTTGGCCGCCGCCAGCTACGCCAAGGTGCTGGCGGCATCGCCCGACGATCCCGTCGTCGCGATCCGCGCCTATCGTGAAGCGCTGGAGGCCGGCGACATGTCGCTCGCGACCCGTGCCGTCGCGGTGCTCGACAAGGCCGGCGTAGCCCCCGCCGACGCTGCGCTGATCCCGCTCGCCGATGCCGCCCGTCGCAACGATTCGAAGGCCGCGAGCGCAGCGATCGCCACGTTGTCGAGCGGCCCGCTCGTAGTCCTCGCGCCTTCGCTTTACGCCTGGGTCGCACAGGCCGAAGGTCGCGATCCCGAGCCATCGCTCGCGACCGCAGCAAAAGACCCCGTCGCCAACCGCTTCGCCACCGAGGCACGCGCGCTGATCGCTGCGGCACCGCGCAAGCAACCGCTGTCGATCGGCATCTCGCGCCTGCTCGCCCGCCTAGCCAGCGACCTCAGCGCAGGCGAACCCTCGCCGCTCTCGATTGCGCTCACCCAGGCAGCCCTGCGCGCCGACCCCAGCTACGACGCAGCGCGCGTTCTCCTCGCCGATGCGCTCGCCCGCAACAAGCTGGTCGACCGCGCGCTCGTCGTGCTCGACGGCGTCGACGCCAGGAGCCCCTCCGCACCGGCCGCCGCCGCCGAACGCATCGACGTCCTCGCCACCGCCAACCGCGACGGCGAAGCGCTCGCCGCTGCCAAGAACCGCGTCGACCAGAAGGGGTCGGAGCCCGCCGACTGGCAACGCTACGCCGACCTGCTGCTGACCACCGGCAACCCCGCCGAAGCCGCGACTTGGTACCAGCGCGTCATCGCCGCGGACGGCGCCAGGGGCGGCAGCTGGGGCAACTGGCTGCAATATGGCGGCGCACTCGACCAGGCCGGCCGCTGGCCCGAAGCGCGCGATGCGCTCGAAAAAGCCGTCGCCCGCGGCCCCGCGCAACCGCTCGCGCTCAACTATCTCGGTTTCGCGCAAGTCGAGCACGGCGACGACATACCCGCCTCGATCAAGCTGCTCGAACGCGCCACCCGTATCGACCCGACGAACGCGTCGATCACCGATTCGCTCGGCTGGGCCTATCACCTCTCCGGTGACACCACCCGAGCGCTTCCCCTGCTCGAAACCGCCGCGCAGGCCGAACCCACCAACGCCGAAATCGCCGACCACCTCGGCGACGCCTATTGGAGCACCGGTCGAAACTACGAAGCGCGCTACGCCTGGCGCGCCGCCTTGCTGACCGCCGAACCCGCAGACATCGCGCGCATAACCGCCAAGATCGCCAGCGGCCTTCCCGCCAACGCCCGCCGCTGAAACCCCTCCTCTCCCACCGGAAGAGGGAAAGGGCCCGCAGGCGTGGGGAGGGCAAAGCGAGTTGACGGCGAAGGGGCCGCTTCGCGAGATCACAACGAATTCTGAGCGCCGGACGAACCGCGGAAGTGATCGCGATACCGCCAGCAACTAGCGAGGTGCACGGCACCTCAGGTCCGCCGTCATCCTGACGAAAGTCAGGATCCAGAGCCAAGGACGGCAGCAATCGTTACCTGGATCCTGACTTTCGTCAGGATGACGTGCTTAAACCCGCAGACATCGCGTATTACGCTAAGCCGCGCTGGAACCCTTCGCAGCCAACTCCCGAGACCGACAATGCCCGCCATCACCGAACCAGCTCCCGCGAAGATCAATCTCGCCCTCCATGTCCGTCACCGCCGCCCCGACGGCTACCACGACTTGGAAACCCTCTTCGCCTTTGCCACCGACGGCGACCTGATCACGGTAGAACCCGCCCAAGCCAACAGCTTCACCATAACCGGCCCCTTCGCCGCAGCCCTCCTCCCAAACACCCCCCCGAAGAAGGCCGGGGCCCAATCGGGCACGGCAAATGACGAAGCACCCCGCTCGTCCAGCGGCACTCCAGGCAACGCCCCCTGGCATGGCAACCTAGTAACCGCCGCAGCAGACGCCTTCACCACCGCGTTCGCTCCAGAAACCCACCACGCCATAACTCTGGAAAAGCACCTCCCCATCGCGTCGGGCATAGGCGGAGGCTCAGCCGACGCCGCCGCCACGCTCCGCGTGCTAGCCCGCCTCCACGGCGTACCCCCAACCGACCCCCGCCTCCACGAAATCGCCGCAAAGCTCGGCGCAGACGTCCCCGCCTGCCTCGCCAACCGCACCACGCTCGGCACCGGCAAAGGCGACACTCTCACCAATCTCGAAGGTCTGTCCGGCACCCCCCTCCTGCTCGTAAACCCAGGCGTCGCGGTCTCCACCGCCGCCGTCTTCAAGACATGGGACGGCCACGACCGAGGCCCGATCCCCGAAGGCAATCTCCTCGATTGTGCCTCCGAAGGCCGCAACGACCTAGAGCCCCCCGCGCTGGCGCTCGCCCCCATAATCGCCGAAGTCCGCACGCTCCTCGACGCAGCACACGGCGTCCTCCTGTCCAGAATGTCCGGCTCCGGCGCCACCTGCTTCGCGCTGTTCGAAACCGCCGAAGCCAGAGACACCGCCGCCACGGCCGCGCAAGCCCGCGGATGGTGGACGCTCGCAACGACGCTCGCCTGATTCAATGCGCCCCCGAATAAGCCCGCCCAATAAAGACTGAGCGGATATCGATCAAAGATCGCCGCCTACCCCGTCATTCCCGCGGAAGCGGGAACGCATACCGGCTGGCGTCGCAGTCTGATCGCTGGCCTTCGAGGCTGGGGATCCCGTCTTGTATCGAAGCGGCCGAACTGCGCAGTGCCGCGAACGGCACTTGCACGAAGGCGACCAAGCCCCAAATCTTTTCCCACAGACCCATCGTTCCCTACTTGTTCCATGAGAACAAAGAGAATACATGATGTTTGACGCGTTGAATGGCACGCGCGCTTGCTTTAGCGATGGGAGCTTATCAATGGCCGCTAATCTGAAAGTGATCGACACCGGCATGGCAACCGCAACCAACGACCGCCAGAAGGCGCTCGACGCCGCGCTCGCGCAGATCGACCGCGCCTTCGGCAAGGGCTCGGCAATGCGCCTGGGCTCCAAGGAAACCATGCAGGTCGAGGTCATCTCGACCGGCTCGCTCGGGCTCGACATCGCGCTCGGTGTCGGCGGCCTGCCGCGCGGTCGCGTGATCGAGATCTACGGTCCGGAAAGCTCGGGCAAGACCACGCTCGCGCTCCACGTGATCGCCGAAGCGCAGAAGGGCGGCGGCACTGCGGCGTTCGTCGATGCCGAGCACGCGCTCGACCCGGTCTATGCCAAGAAGCTCGGCGTCAACATCGACGAACTGATCGTGTCGCAGCCGGATACCGGTGAGCAGGCGCTCGAGATCGTCGACACGCTGGTCCGCTCGAACGCGATCGACGTGCTGGTGGTCGACTCGGTCGCAGCACTCGTGCCGCGTGCCGAAATCGAAGGCGAGATGGGCGACAGCCATGTCGGCCTCCAGGCCCGCCTGATGTCACAGAGCTTGCGCAAGCTGACCGGCTCGATCAGCCGCTCGCGCTGCATGGTGATCTTTATCAACCAGCTCCGCATGAAGATCGGTGTCATGTATGGCAACCCCGAGACGACGACCGGCGGCAACGCGCTGAAGTTCTACGCCTCGGTCCGCCTCGATATCCGCCGCATCGGCGCGATCAAGGCCGGTGAAGAGGTAACGGGCAACCAGACGCGCGTGAAAGTCGTCAAGAACAAGGTCGCCCCGCCGTTCAAGCAGGTCGAGTTCGACATCATGTACGGGCAGGGCGTCTCGAAGCTCGGCGAGATCCTAGATCTTGGCGTGAAGGCGGGCCTCGTCGAGAAGTCGGGCGCGTGGTTCAGCTATGACAGCGTCCGCCTCGGTCAGGGTCGCGAGAACTCGAAGACGTTCCTCAAGGACAACCCCGAAACCGCCGACCGCCTCGAAAAGCAGATCCGCGCGCGCACCGACAAGGTCGCCGAGGAAATGATGGCCGGCCCCGAAGAAGGCGACGACGCCTGATTTTCCTACCCTCTCCCTCCGGGGAGAAGGAGGGATCCGTCGCTCTGGCAATGGGAGAGTGAGGGCACGCGGTTGATAGTGTAGGGGGGCGGCATCGGGCTTGCATCGGCGTCAGCCTCGGCTTTGTGACGACGTCTGATTTCTACGTAGGCATCGTACCGCCGTTCTTCCAACACTCCACCCCGGCGAAGGCCGGGGCCCAGTTGGAAAGGTGGCAATAACGAAGCGCGATCTTTCGTTACGATCATATCCCAACTGGGCCTCGGCCTCCGCCGGGGTAGCTGTTCCTACCGATCAACAACACCCGCCCCCCTGTTCTCCCGCGAAGGCGGGAGCCCAGTCTGGATCCCCGCCTTCGCGGGGAAACAAGGAAGCGAAGATCAGCGCGCCAAGCTCGAGAAAGCCACAAAATCCCGCAACACAAAACCTGCGCCGGCGTCTACACTTCCTATACTCCACTTCAAACCACTGCCCCGAACCGCAACCAAAAAGCACCCCAGCCCATGACCACCGCCTACGACTGGACCGGCAGAATTGGCGACGTCTGGGCCAAGGAATGGCGCCGAACCGACCGCAGCTTCACCAACTTAACCCCGCATTTGAACGCCGCGATCCTAGCCGCCGCCATCCCCCAAACCCATGAGACTATCGATATAGGCTGCGGCGCGGGAGCAACCTCACTAGCTACCGCCCAAGCCATTCCGACCGCGCAGATAACCGGCATAGATCTCTCACCCACCCTGATCGAGATCGCCAAACACCGCGCCAAAGCCCAAGCCAACGCTAGGTTCGAGTGCGCGGACATCACCGCCGCCGCCCCGAACCACGCCCCAATTGACCTCTACGTCTCCCGCCACGGCGTCATGTTCTTCGCCGACCCCGTCGCCGCCTTCACGACATTCGCCGAAGCCGCCGCTCCCGACGCAGCTCTCGTCTTCTCTTGCTTCGCCCACCGCGCCGCCAACCGCTGGGCCACGGAAATCATCACCGCGACCGGCGGTAATGCCGACGCTCCGGCAACCACCGCACCCGGCCCCTTCGCCTTCGCCGACCCGACCTATGTCGCGAGCATCCTCAAGAAATCCGGCTGGCATGTCGCGTCACCCGAGCGTGTCGGATTCGCCTATCGGGCGGGAGAGGGCGCCGACCCCGTAATCGACGCCGTCGACTATTTCCGCCGCATCGGCCCCGCGGCTTCTGCCATCCGCGACGCCGCCCCCGAGGAACGCGATGGTTACATCGCGCGTCTCACCCAGGTCTGCGACCGGTACCGAAGTGGCAACACGGTGGAATTCCCCGCCGCCGCCTGGATCTGGACCGCGCGCAAATCGTCCGAATAGAACTCAGGGGGCTCAGCATGATCATCGTCCACCATCTCGAAAACTCGCGATCGCAGCGGATCCTGTGGATGCTCGAGGAGTTTGGCCTCCCCTACGAGATCAAGCGCTACAAGCGGAACAAGCAGACCATGCTCGCCCCGCCCGAACTCAAGCGAGTCCACCCGCTCGGCAAGTCGCCGGTGATCGAGGATGATGGAGCCGTAATTGCCGAAACCGGCGCGATCGTCGAATATCTCGTCGACAAGGCGGACGGCAGGCTAGGCGCCCCCGCCAACCGCGCCGACGCGCTGCGCTACCGGTTCTGGCTCCACTATGCGGAAGGCTCGATGATGCCGCCGCTACTTCTGAAACTCGTCCTCGCGCGCGTCCCGATCCTTGGCAAGGCAGCGACCAAGAAGATCCAGCCGATGATCGACGTCCATCTCGACTATGTCGAATCCGAACTGTCGAAGCGCCCCTGGTTCGCCGGCGCCGAAATGACCGCCGCCGACATCATGATGAGCTTCCCCCTCGAAGCCGCCCGCAGCCGAGGCGGTCTCAACGAGTCCCGCCCCGCGACGATCGCATGGCTGGCGAAGGTCCACGCACGACCCGCGTATCAGGCTGGTCTAAAGAAGGGCGGGCCCTACGCCTACGCTTGAGGGATGCAGGTCAGAAGCCGCATCGAGGCTGAGAACGCAACTTTCCCCTGAACACCACCCCGGCGAAGGCCGGGGCCCAGTTGGAAAGGTTGGAGTAACGAGGCGCGGCGGTCACCGTTAGCGTCCCCCAACTGGACCCCGGCCTTCGCCGGGGAGGAACTTCTTCAGTGGTCCGCCAGCGTAAAAGGGCAACCTTGAGAGGCCACCGGTTCACAATGGCCGTCCACCCTCAAACCTGCCCCGGCCCGATCTTCTCATAGCTGTCCACATCCACCTTCGGCCCATGCCCGGTCGGCGCATGCGGAAAATCCCGATCGGCAGGCTCGCGCTCATCGAGCCCGCCCTCCCACTTCGCCACCACGGTCGCCGCCACCGCATTCCCGATCACGTTCGTCGCCGAGCGCCCCATGTCGAGGAAATGATCCACCGCCAGGATCAGCAGGATCCCCGCCTCCGGAATCTTGAACATCGACAGCGTCCCCGCGATCACCACCAGCGATGCGCGAGGCACCCCCGCAATCCCCTTCGACGTCACCATCAACACCAGCAGCATCGCGATCTGCTGCCCGATCGGCATGTGGATCCCGTAAGCCTGCGCGATGAACAGCGACGCGAACGTCATGTACATCATCGACCCGTCGAGGTTGAACGAATAGCCCAGCGGCAGCACGAAGCTCGCGATCCGCGGCGGCACGCCGAACCGGTCGAGCGCCTCCAGCGTCCGCGGATACGCCGCCTCCGACGACGCTGCCGAGAAGGCGAGGATCAACGGATCGCGAATATACCGCACCAGCAACCGCGTCCGCGGACCGATCAGCAGGAACGCGATCCC
Source organism: Sphingomonas faeni (assembly GCF_040407495.1). Taxonomy (GTDB): domain Bacteria; phylum Pseudomonadota; class Alphaproteobacteria; order Sphingomonadales; family Sphingomonadaceae; genus Sphingomonas; species Sphingomonas faeni_D. The sequence continues at coordinate 249,143 of NZ_JAPZPP010000005.1, forward strand.
GATCAGCATCGCCCACAGCAGCGCGAGGCCGATATAGAAGCCCAGCATGAAATAGCCGAGCTGTCCGAGGATGGTCGGCCCCCGCTCGGCGAGCGTCGCGGTCACTGCCGCGAACACCGCGAACGGCGCGAACCGCATCACGTAATTGGTGATCTGGAGCATCACCGCGACCAGCGCCTCTATCGCCTTCACCAGCGGCGCGGCCTTCTCGCCGACCGCGGTGATCGCAACGCCGACGAACACCGAGAACACGACGATCTGAAGAATCTCGTTGCCCGCCATCGCCGCGATCATCGAATCGGGGACGATATGCGTGATGAACTTCGCGAGATCGAACGCCGCGCGGTCGACGCCGCTCGACGCGGTCGCCGGCGGGATCGCGAGCGCGAGCCCGACGCCCGGCTGCAACACGTTGACGAGGATCAGGCCCAGCGTGAGCGACAACAGGCTCGCGCAGATGAACCAGCCAAGACTGCGCAATCCGACCCGCCCGAGCGCACCGGTATCGCCCATATGCGCGATGCCCACGACCAGCGTAGAGAACACCAACGGTGCGATGATCATCTTGATCAGCCGCAGGAACAGCGTCGTCACGATCGAGAAATAGCCGGCGATGTCCTTCAGCCGTTCGGCGGACTCGGCCGTGCCGTCGTCGATCGACGCGTTCAGGATCCAGCCGACGACCATCCCCGCGACGAGGCCGAACAAGATGTAATAGGTTAGCCGCTTGGCCATTAATCGCTCCCGAGAAGTACGAACAGGGAAGGGGATTGCGGCGCCCGGGTCAAGGACCCTATCGTCCGGCGATGTCGACCGCACCCCACAAGCCCGCCTTCAGCCCCTCGCGTCGCGACCTGCTGAGCCTCGCCATCGCGGCGCCGTTGCTGTCGACCACCGCGATCCTCCGCGCCGCCGAGCCCGACCTGTCGGCGCTGTCCGACATCACCGGACCCACCAAGCCGATCGACGCCGCCGAACGCGCCGCAAGGCTCGCCCGCGCGCAGTCGCTGATGAAGGCGGCGGGCATCGGCGCGGTCCTGATCGAGCCGGGATCGTCGATGATCTACTTCACCGGCGTCCGCTGGCACACGAGCGAGCGGCTGACGCTGGCGATCCTGCCGGTCGAAGGCGAACCGTGCATCGTTACGCCGTTCTTCGAGGAGCCCTCGGTGCGCGAGACGCTCGCCGTCCCCGCCGAGGTGCGCGTCTGGCAGGAGGACGAGAACCCGCTGGCCGTCGTCGCTGGGTTTTTGCGCGACCGGAAGCTGGCCGCGCGGCCGATCGGCCTGGAGGCGGAGGTGCGCTATTTCGCCTATGCCGGTCTCGCGCGCGTGTTGCCCGGGGCAAAGATCGTGTCCGCCGACCCGGTCGTCCGCGCCTGCCGGATGATCAAGACCCCGGCCGAGATCGCGCTGATGCAGGCGGCCACCGAGGTTACGCTGGCCGCGTATCGCTGGACCAAGCCGCGCGTCGAAAAGGGCATGACCGGCCCCGAGATCGGCGCGCTCATGAACGCCGCGACGCGCAAGCTTGGCGGCGCCCCCGAGTTCGCGCTGGCGCTGATCGGCGAGGCGTCCGCCTATCCGCACGGCAGCCGCGAGATCCACCGCGTCGCCGACGGCCAAGTCGTGCTGATGGACTGCGGCTGCACCGTGCAGGGCTATCAGTCCGACATCTCGCGCACCTGGGTCCACGGCGCGGCAACTGCCGACCAGCGTAAGGTGTGGGACCAGGTCGCCCGCGGCCAGCAGATCGCGTTCGCTGCAGCGAAGATCGGTGCGGCCGCCGGAAGCATCGACGACGCGGTCCGCCGGTATTACGAAACGCTGGGCTATGGGCCGGGGTACAAGCTACCCGGCCTGTCGCATCGCACCGGGCACGGCATCGGCATGGACGGCCACGAACCCGTCAACCTCGTCCGCGGCGAGACGACGAAGCTTGCGGCGGGGATGTGCTTCTCGGACGAGCCGGGGATTTACATTCCGGGCAAGTACGGCGTGCGGATCGAGGATTGCTTCCACATGACCGATGTGGGCCCGAAATGGTTCAGCGAACCGCCTAAGTCGATCGATGCGCCATTGGGGTAAGGCTGTTGCCGGGGATAGCTACGCTCACCGCGCGCTCCACCACCCCGGCGGAGGCCGGGGCCCAATTGGAAAGGTCGAAATAATGTAGCGTAGCGCTTCGTTATCGCCGTTCCCCAATTGGGCCCCGGCCTTCGCCGGGGTGGTGTTGCTCTTGCCGCATCGCCCATTCCCTTGTTCTCCCGCGAAGGCGGGAGCCCAGTCTGGATCCCCGCCTTCGCGGGGAAACAAGCTCTCTTCGTTTCAATCGGATGCGTGCAGCGCGCGCGTTCGCCGACACCCATCTCTACTGCACGGCCCTTCACACACCCGACTTGAGCGAACCGCCCCGCTCGCCTAAGTCCCCGCGCATGACATCGACGAACGACATCCGCCGCAGCTTCCTCGACTATTTCGGATCGCAGGGGCACCAGATCGTGCCCAGCGCGCCGCTCGTGCCGCAGAACGACCCGACGCTGATGTTCGTCAACGCCGGGATGGTGCCGTTCAAGAACGTCTTCACCGGCCTCGAATCGCGCCCCTATACGACCGCGACCTCGTCGCAGAAATGCGTCCGCGCCGGCGGCAAGCACAACGATCTCGACAATGTCGGCTACACCGCGCGCCACCACACGTTCTTCGAAATGCTCGGCAATTTCTCGTTCGGCGATTATTTCAAGGAACAGGCGATCGTTCACGCGTGGACACTGCTCACGCGCGAATGGGGCCTGTCGCCGGACAAGCTGACCGCCACCGTCTACCACACCGACGACGAGGCGTTCGATCTCTGGAAGAAGGTCGCTGGCCTCCCCGATCACCGCATCATCCGCATCCCGACCAAGGACAATTTCTGGTCGATGGGCGACAACGGGCCGTGCGGGCCGTGCTCGGAAATCTTCTACGACCACGGCGACCATATCTTCGGCGGCCCTCCCGGTAGCCCCGACGAGGACGGCGATCGCTTCGTCGAGATCTGGAACCTCGTGTTCATGCAGTATGAGCAGGAGAATGCCGAGATCGTCGGCAATTTGCCCAAGCCGTCGATCGACACCGGCATGGGGCTCGAGCGCATCGCCGCGGTCATGCAGGGCGTCACCGACAATTACGACACCGACACGTTCAAGGCGCTGATCGCGGCGTCGGGCGCGCTGACACATACCGCGACCGACGGCGCCAACACCGCCAGCCACCGCGTGATCGCCGATCACCTGCGCACCGCGGGCTTCCTGATCGCCGACGGCGTGCTGCCCGCGAGCGAGGGCCGCGGCTATGTCCTGCGCCGGATCATGCGCCGCGCCATGCGCCACGCGCACATTCTCGGCGCGAAGCAGCCGCTGATGCACCGGCTCGTCCCTGCGCTCGTCACCGAGATGGGCGCCGCCTATCCCGAGCTGTCGCGCGCACGTCCCCTGATCGAAGCGACCCTCCAGCAGGAGGAAACGCGCTTCCGCCAGACGCTCGACAAGGGACTGAAGCTGCTCGACGAAGCGACCACCGGGATGACCGACGGCACGCTGGCGGGCGACGTCGCGTTCAAGCTCTACGACACCTATGGCTTCCCGTACGACCTGACCGAGGACGCACTGCGCGAACGCAACATCGCGGTCGACCGCGAAGGCTTCGACACCGCGATGGCCGAGCAGAAGCGCGCCGCCCGCGCCGCCTGGAAGGGCTCGGGCGCGAAGGCCTCGGACGACATCTGGTTCGACATCGTCGAGCAGACCGGCGGCACCGAATTCCTCGGCTACGCATCGGATACCGGCGAGGGCGAGGTCGTCGCACTGGTCAAGGACGGCGCGCGCGTCGACCACGCCACCACCGGCGACGCCGTCGCGATCGTCGTCAACCAGACGCCCTTCTACGGCGAGAGCGGCGGACAGGTCGGCGATGCGGGCCACATCTCCAACGACTCCGGCCTGCTCGCGAACGTCACCGAGACCTCGAAGCAGCTCGGCCGCGTGTTCGTCCACCACGCGATCGTCAGCGCCGGCGAGATCAAGGTCGGCGACCCGGTCAAGCTCCAGATCGACGTCGCCCGCCGCGCACAGATCCGCGCGAACCACTCCGCAACGCATCTCCTGCACGAGGCCTTGCGCGAACGCCTCGGCACGCACGTCGCGCAGAAAGGGAGCCTCGTCGCGCCCGACCGCCTGCGGTTCGACTTCTCGCAGCCGGTCGCGATGACCGCCGCCGACATCGCGCAGGTCGAGGCCGACGTGAACGCGCAGGTCCGCGGCAACGGCGCGGTGACGACGCTGCTGATGACCCCAGACGACGCGATCGCGATGGGCGCGATGGCGCTGTTCGGCGAGAAATACGGCGACGAAGTCCGCGTCGTGTCGATGGGCTCGACCGACGAAGGCACCTACTCGATCGAGCTGTGCGGCGGCACGCACGTCAACGCACTCGGCGACATCGGCCTGGTCAAGGTGGTCGGCGAAGGCGCGGTCTCGAGCGGCATCCGCCGTGTCGAAGCGCTCACCGGCGAAGCGGCGCGCGCGTACCTGACCAGCCGTGACGACCGCCTCCGCGAGACGGCGGCAGTGCTGAAGTCGACCCCCGACGAAGTCCCGGCGCGCGTCGCGTCGCTGCTCGAAGACCGCCGCCGCCTCGAACGCGAACTCGCCGATGCGAAGAAGGCGCTGGCGCTCGGCGGTGGTGGATCGGGCGAAGCGGCTGGCCCCGAACAGATCGCCGGCGTAGCGTTCATCGGTCAGGTGCTCAACGACTTCGAAGCGAAGGGCCTGCGCGGCGCGGTCGACGAGGCGAAGCAGCGCCTGGGTTCCGGCATCGCGATGCTGGTCGCGATCAACGACGGCCGCGCCTCGGTCGCGGTCGGCGTGACCGCGGATCTAGTCGCCAGCCACAACGCGGTCGACCTGCTCAAGATCGCGGTCGCCACGCTGGGCGGTCAGGGCGGCGGCGGCCGTCCCGACATGGCGCAGGGCGGTGGTCCTGACGGCGACAAGGCCGCGGAAGCCGTCGCTGCGGTTCGCGCCGCGCTCGAGGCCGTTAATGCATAATCCTGTCGTTGCGCTAACGGACCGCGCGTAGGGTGGTGCTTTCCAGGAGAGTATCATGATCATCACGACCCTGATCCAGACGGCGTCTGCCATGCTCCCCATGGCGCCTCCGGCACCGCCGGCACCGCCGATCATGACGTCGAACGTCTTGCAGCGCGGTTTCGGCGGCGCGGCGGTCGCCGAACGCTACGTCGTCGATGTCGACGTTAGAGCGGACGGTGCGGTCGTCTGGACGGGATCGCTTCGGGTGGCATCGAATGCGGCGGCAAGCTTCCGGCGCGATCAGACCGAAGCAGAGGAAAATGATTGCGGCGTCCGGGCTGGATATCGCAGCGGCGTACAGACAGGCTTCTCGCTGCAATTGCGACCGACCAGGTTCGACGAAGCGGATAGCGGCGTCGCCGTTACGTTACGCTGGACCCGCCCTGGAACCGGGCAATGTCCGGTCCAGGCCAGCACACGAACGGTTGAAATGAACGACGTGGTCAGACTGAAGGCCGGCGAGACGGTGACGATGAAGGGGGACGGCGGGCTGGTCGTCAAACTTCACCGCCGACCGTGACGGGCAGGGTCAGCCCCGAACCTTCGCCAGCGTCGTCCCGGCGGTGATTGCTTTGATATCCGTTCTCACATGCAGCAACCGCACGCCCGACCGGGTCATCGCCTGGTCGAGCGCCACTGCGAAATCTTCGGTCCGCTCGACGGTTTCGGCCCAACACCCATAAGCCCGCCCCAGCGCGGCGAAGTCCGGATTGCGTAGCGTCGTCCCAGACACCCGCCCCGGATACTCGCGCTCCTGGTGCATGCGGATGGTGCCGTAGCCGCCATTATCCACGACGATCACCAGAATGTCCGCGCCGTGTGCCACCGCGGTTGCCAGTTCCTGGCCGTTCATCAGGAAGCAGCCGTCGCCTGCCAGGGCGACGACGGTCCGCTCCGGATGCCGCAACGACGCCGCAACCGCTGCCGGCACGCCGTACCCCATAGCCCCAGCAGTCGGCGCAAGCTGCGTCCCCGGCCCGGCATACGCCCAGTACCGATGCCACCAGCCCGAGTAATTCCCCGCGCCGTTGCAGATGATCGCATCCGCCGGTAGCCGCTCGCGCATCGCCGCCACGCAAGGCCCGAGGTCCATCACCAGATCCCGTGGAGCCGGCGTCGACCAGTCGAGCCACTCCGCATGCGCCTCTTGTCCAGCAGTCCGCGGCGGCAAGTCGACCGCCAGCAACGCCTCGGCAAACTCCGCCATCCCCGCACATACCGCCACATCCGCGCGGTACGCCCGGTGCAACTCATCCGGATCGGGATGCACATGGATCAGCCGCTGCCCCGGATGATCGGGCGTGATCAGCGCATAGCCGTCGGTCGTCGCCTCCCCCAGCCGCGGCCCGACCACCAGCAGCAGATCCGCCGCCTTGACCCGCTCGACCAGCTTCGGATTGGGCCCGTACCCCAGGTTACCCGCCCAGACCGGGCAGTCGTTCGGAATAGCATCCTGCCGCCGAAACGCCGCCGCCACCGGAATGCCGTTGCGATCCGCCCAGGTCGAGAACGCCCCCGACGCCGCCACATCCCAGCCGGCACCCCCGACGATCGCCACCGGCCGCTCAGCGGTGGTCAACAAATCCGCGAGCAAGTCCATCGTATCGGCGTCACAGCCCTGCGCCACCCGCTCGACCCGCGGCCGATCCACCGCCTCGACCACATCCAGCAGCATGTCCTCGGGCAGCGCGAGCACCACCGGACCCGGCCGCCCCGACATCGCGGTCGCATAGGCGCGCGCGACATATTCCGGGATGCGCCGTGCATCGTCGATCCGCGCCGCCCATTTTGCGATCGGTGCGAACATCGCCTGGAAATCGATCTCCTGAAACGCCTCGCGGTCGCGCGTGGCTCGGTCGATATCGCCCACAAAAAGTATCATCGGCTGAGAATCCTGCATCGCGACATGCACGCCGATCGATGCGTTGGTCGCACCCGGCCCACGCGTCACGAACGCCACCCCCGGCCGATGCGTCAGCGTCCCGTCCGCGCACGCCATGAACCCGACGCCGCCCTCCTGCCGACACACGACGAGGTCGATCGCCGGCGTGTCGTGCAGCGCGTCGAGCACCGCCAGGAAACTCTCCCCCGGCACGGTGAAAATCCGGTCGCAGCCCTGTGCGACGAGTTGGTCGACCAGGATACGGCCGCCGGTGCGTGGTGTGATCATCCGCGCATCCTGCCGTCCGTTGTGCGCGAAGTCGAGACGCGGTTACGCTGGCATCGAAGCCGGGACCGACCCGACTCGCCCGGAGAGGATCATGACAGACTTCACCACCGTCGCCGACGGCCTGCGCTTTCCCGAGGGCCCTGTGGCGATGCCCGACGGCAGCGTCATCCTCGTCGAGATCGAGGCAGGCCGCATCATCCGCGTCACCCCAGACGGAACGAAAACGACGGTAGCCGAACCCGGCGGCGGCCCCAATGGCCTCGCGATCGGGCCCGACGGCAAGCTGTATTGCTGCAACAATGGCGGCTTTGCCTGGCGCGAGACGAACGGCTTACTCACCCCGCACGGCCAGCCGGACGACTATTCCGGCGGCCGGGTCGAACGGATCGACATCGCCACCGGCGCGGTCGAGATCCTCTACAAGGACGGCGATTTCGGTTGCTCGCTGCGAGGGCCGAACGACATCGTCTTCGATTCGCACGGGGGCTTCTGGTTCACCGATCATGGCAAATCGCGCGACCGCGAACGCGACATCACCGGCATCTTCTACGCGAAAGCCGACGGCAGCCATCTGGAAGAAGTCATCTTCCCGAGCGAAAACCCCAACGGCATCGGCCTCTCGCCCGACGGCACGCGGCTCTACGCGGCGGAGACGTTCACCTGCCTGCTGATGGCGTTCAACATCGTCGCGCCGGGCAAGGTCGCCAGCGCCTCGGGCACGCCGCTCTATCGCCCCGCCGGCTACAAGTTCTTCGACTCGCTCGGCGTCGAGGCGTGCGGCAACATCTGCGTCGCGACGATCGGCGAATGCGGGATCAGCGTGATCTCGCCGGCGGGTGAGTTGGTCGAGTTCGTCGCGACCGACGACGTGTTCACGACCAACATCTGCTGGGGCGGCACGGATATGATGGACGCGTACATCACCTGCTCGGGTAGTGGGCGGCTGGTAAGGACGCGGTGGAAGCGCCCCGGCCTGAAGTTGGCGTATTGAAGGCGTCGGGAGGAAGGCTCGGCATTTCCTCCCCAACCGTCATTCCAACCCCAACCGTCATTCCCGCGGAGGCGGGAACCCATACTGGCTGACCTCGCCTCATGACCGCGATCCCTTGAGGATATGGATCCCCGCCTTCGCGGGGATGACGGAGAGATGCGGCGTGTCGCTCGACGTACGTTGCCGACCGACGGCCAGCACCTTATGCGAGGCGAAAGACGATAGGAGGATGCATGGCGAACAAGCTCTACACCGACGCGGCGGCGGCGCTCGAAGGCGTGCTGTTCGACGGCATGACGATCTGCGCGGGCGGGTTCGGGCTGTGCGGCATCCCCGAGCGGCTGATCGACGCGATCGAGGCGTCGGGCGTGAAGGACCTCACGATCGCCAGCAACAATGCCGGGATCGACGGGCAGGGCCTCGGCAAACTGCTCCGCTCGCGCCAGGTCAAGAAGATGATCTCGTCCTATGTCGGCGAGAACAAGGAATTCGAGCGGCAATATCTGAGCGGCGAACTCGAGGTCGAGTTCTGCCCGCAGGGTACGCTCGCCGAACGCTGCCGGGCAGGGGGAGCGGGCATCCCCGGCTTCTACACCAAGACCGGCGTCGGCACGCAGGTCGCCGAGGGCAAGGAAACGAAGGTCTTCGACGGCCAGGAATACATCCTCGAACGCGGCATCCGCGCCGATCTTGCGATCATCAAGGGCTGGAAGGCGGATGAAAGCGGCAACCTCATCTTTCGCAAGACCGCGCGTAACTTCAACCAGCCGATGGCGACTGCGGGGAAGATCTGCGTCGCCGAGGTCGAGGAGATCGTCCCCGTCGGTAGTCTCGACCCCGACACGATCCACCTGCCGGGGATCTATGTGAAGCGGATGATCGTCGGCGCGCCGTACGACAAGCAGATCGAGTTCCGCACCGTCCGCGAGCGGGTTTCCGCGTGAACCCGCTGCTGTTCTCCTGCGCACGCAGGAGGCCACGGTCGCGGGCGTGGCGCTTGGTATCCTGGACCCCTGCGTTCGCAGGGGCACTGGCGCTCCAAGGTTGCGTGAGCGTGTCCGCGCCGACGTCGATCTCAGCGACGCCGACTGTCTCCGCGCCCGTCACGGTCGACGGCGTCCCAGCCGGCATGCAGTATCTCTACGCCTCGGGCGAAGCCGCGGCCGTCAGCATCCAGGCCTGGAACGCGCTCGTCGGCTACGTCCGCGCGCAACGTACACCAACCTCCGTCGTCCTCGCCCAAGGCGCCTCGCTGGCTGCCCCCACCTGGACCCCCTGCGGCACCAAACCCAAAGCCGCAGTGTTCGACGTCGACGAAACCATCCTCCTGAACCTCGGCTTCGAATACGATGCGTCCTCCGGCCAAACATGGTCCGACCCGCGCTGGCAGGACTGGGAGCGCACCGGCGTCAAGCAAGTCGCCCCCGTCCCCGGCGCGCTCAATGCGCTCACGCAGCTCCGCGCGATGGGTGTCACGGTAATCTTCAACACCAACCGCTCCGCCGCCAACGCCGCACAGACTGAGGCCACGATCGAAGCCGCCGGCCTCGGCCCCGCGCGCCACGGCGAAACGCTGTTCCTCGCCGGCGACGACGCGATGGGCTCCAAGAAGGACGGTCGCCGCGCGACGATCGCTGCGAAATACTGCGTCGTCGCGATGGGCGGCGACCAGCTCGGCGACTTCAGCGACCTGTTCAACGCCGGCCAGACCCCCGCCGCGCGTCGCGCAACAGTCCAATCGCCCGCGATCGCGGCCAGATGGGGGGCAGGGTGGTTCGTCCTGCCCAACCCCGTCTACGGCACCGCGCTCAAGGGGAACCGCGACGAGGTATTCCCGCCAGCAGTCCGCTGGGCCCCGACTGGAGGCGTACGCTAATGGCCGACCACCCCAACGCGATCGCACTCGACAAGGGCGCGCAACTCACCAGCGAATCGGTCGAGGTCGCGCGCATCTGGATCACCAACGGCGCGGGCAGCAACGTCCTGATCGACGCGGGCATCCTCGAGGATCCGACCGTGTTCGGCTACCTTCTCGCCGACACGATCCGCCACGCCGCGCGCGCCTATGCGGGCACCTGGGGCCTCGACGAGGACGCCGCGTTGCAGGCGATCGTCGACGGCGTCGGCACCGAGCTCCGCGAACAATTCACGACCATCACCACCATCCAGGAAGGAATGCACTGATGCCCTGGGACCGTAACCAGATGGCCGCGCGTGCGGCGCAGGAACTGAAGGACGGCTATTACGTCAATCTCGGCATCGGCATCCCGACGCTGGTCGCGAACAACATCCCCGAGGGTATGACCGTAACGCTCCAGTCGGAGAACGGCATGCTCGGGATCGGGCCGTTTCCGTACGCAGGCGAGGAGGACGCCGACCTGATCAACGCCGGCAAGCAGACGATCAGCGAGCTCCCTTCGTCGGTGTATTTCAGCTCGGCGGACAGCTTCGCGATGATCCGCGGCGGGCATATCGACCTGACGGTGCTGGGCGCGATGGAGGTCAGCGAAGGCGGCGACATCGCCAACTGGATGATCCCGGGCAAGATGATCAAGGGCATGGGCGGCGCGATGGATCTCGTCGCGGGCGTCAAGCAGATCATCGTCGTGATGGACCACAATGCCAAGGACGGCACGCCGAAGTTCATCCCGTCGTGCACGCTGCCGCTGACCGGCAAGAACGTCGTCGACATGATCGTCACCGACCTCGCCGTGTTCCAGCGCCCCGATCACGACAGTCCGTTCAAGCTGGTCGAGATGGCGCCGGGCGTCACCGCGGACGAGATCGCCGCGAAGACTACGGCAAACTACACCGCCTGATGGGTTACACTCTCGTCACCGCGAACCGGAATTATTCGAGCTGGTCGCTGCGCCCCTGGGTCTTGATGAAGGCGCTCGGCATTGCGTTCGAGGACCGGATCGAGCCGTTCCTGGAGCCGGTGAATTACGAAGCGTTCCGCGCCTTCTCGCCGACCGGGCAGGTGCCGGTGCTGATCGACGGCGCGCGGACGGTGTGGGATTCGCTCGGCATCGTCCTCTACCTCGCCGAGCGTCACGACGACGTCTGGCCGATCGACGCCGAGGCACGCGCGTGGGCGATCTGCGCGACCGCTGAAATGCATGGCGGATTCTCCGCGCTGCGGAACGAGCGGACGATGAACGTCGGCGTCCGCGTGAATGCCGCCCCCGGCAGCGACGCGCTCGACCGCGACGTCGCGCGGATCGCCGAACTCTGGAGCGAAGGGCTCGACCGGTTCGGTGGACCTTGGCTCGCTGGCGCAGAGTTCACCGCCGTCGATGCGTTCTACGCGCCGGTTGCGTTCCGCATCCGGACCTACACGATCGACATCGGTGCGGCAGGTCTCGCGTGGGTCGAGCGGATCATCGCCCACCCGGCAATGCGCGAATGGGAAGCGACCGCACTCGCCGAGACATGGCGCGAGGAGAGCCACGAGGCAGACCTCGTGACATGCGGATCGATCACCGCGGACTTCCGCCGCTGATGCGCCGCGCCGCGATCATTGTTGCGCTGATCGTGATCCTGATCGCAGGCACGGCGTTCACCGCAGGCCCCGGCACGCTCAGCGTCCTCGACGGTATCATGGGTGGCGGTCGCGGGACGGCGCGCATCCGCGAAGGTGTCCCGTTCGGCACGCACGGCCAGAAGCTCGACGTCTGGCGCCCGTCCGGCGGCGCGAAGACCGGCCTGCCGGTGCTGATCTTCTGGTACGGCGGCGGCTGGGTCCACGGCTCGCGCGGCGCCTACGCGTTCGCCGCGCGCGCCTATGCGAAGGCGGGTTACGTCGTCGTCATGCCCGACTACCGCAAAGTGCCGGACGTCCGCTTCCCCGCCTTCCTCCAGGACGGCGCCGAAGCGGTGAAATGGACCCGCGACCATATCGCAGAGGCTGGCGGCGATCCGAACCGGATCGCCGTCGCCGGCCATTCCGCGGGCGCCTACACCGTCGCGATGCTGACGCTCGACGAGCGCTGGCTGAAGGCGGAGGGCGTCGACCCGCACATCATCAAGGCCGCGGTCGGCCTGTGCGGGCCGTACGACTTCTACCCCTTCACCGCCAAGCGCGCGATCGACGCGATGCAGGGCGCCGCCGACCCGGTAATGACCCAGCCGATCCACTTCGCGCGTCCGGACGCACCACCGATGCTGTTGATCACCGCCGGCGACGACACGCAGGTCAAGCCGCACAACGCGATCAACCTCACCGCGCGGCTGAAGGCGCTCGGCGCGCCGGTGACGCACATCGACTATCCCGGATTGAGCCACGAGAACGTCGCGATGGCACTCTCGAAACCATTCCGCGGCAAGGCGCCGGTGTTGGCCGACAGCGTCGCCTTCCTGAACAAAGCGATGCCTCCCCTCCCGTCATCCTGACGAAAGTCAGGACCCAGGATACCAAGCACCGCCCTCCGTAACTCTGGATCCTGACTTTCGTCAGGATGACGGGGCAGGGGGCGATCCCTCCTTGTTACCCATCGAAGGCGAAGACCCAGTCTGGCCCCCCCCTCGCGGAAGAACAAGCTTCTCGCGATCGCTCCACGCGCACGCTTCAGCGACCGAAAATTACATACAACCTTGGCGCAGCACCCCTTTTCGGTTAACGCGCCCGCATCATGGCCACTCCCCAAACGCTGTACGAAAAGATCTGGGCGGCGCATGTCGTCGAACGCCGCGACGACGGCACCTGCCTGATCTATATCGACCGCCACCTCGTCCACGAAGTCACCAGCCCGCAAGCGTTCGAAGGCCTCCGCGTGGCAGGCCGCAAAGTGCGTCGCCCCGACCTGACGCTCGCCGTCCCCGATCACAATTTGCCGACGACTGCGCGCAAAGACGCCGCCGGCCGCGTCCTGCCGATTGCCGACCCCGAAAGCGCGCAGCAGCTCGACGCACTCCGCCGCAACACGTCCGAGTTCGGTATCGACTATATCGACGCGACCGCCATCGAGCAGGGCATCGTCCACGTCGTCGGCCCCGAACAGGGTTTCACGCTTCCCGGCACCACGCTCGTCTGCGGAGACAGCCACACGTCGGCGCACGGCGCACTCGGCGCTTTGGCGTTCGGGATCGGCACCAGCGAGGTCGAGCATGTCCTCGCCACGCAGACGTTGCTGCTGTCGCAGGCCAAGACGATGGAAGTGCGCGTCGACGGCGAACTCGGTTTCGGCGTCAGCCCGAAGGACGTCATCCTCGCGATCATCGGCAAGATCGGCGCGGCGGGCGGCACCGGCCATGTCATCGAATTCACCGGCAGCGTTATCCGGAACATGTCGATCGAAGGTCGCCTGACGATCGCCAACATGTCGATCGAGGCGGGCGCGCGCGCCGGCCTGATCGCGGCCGACGACACGACGTTCGCCTATCTCAAGGGCCGCCCGATGGCCCCGACCGGCGACAACTGGGACAAGGCCGTCGCTTGGTGGCGCAGCCTCGCGACCGATCCCGGCGCGCGTTACGACAAGTCCGTCACGCTCGACGCCGCCGACATCGCGCCCGGCCTCACCTGGGGCACCAGCCCCGAGGACGTCGTGCCGATCACCGGATTCGTCCCCGAACCATCGAGCTTCGCCGATCCCGCCAAGCAGGCGGCGGCACAGAAGTCGCTCGATTACATGGGCCTGACCGCCGGCACCGCGATGCGCGACGTGCCGATCCAGCACGTCTTCATCGGCAGCTGCACCAACAGCCGCATCGAGGACCTCCGCGCCGCTGCGGCGATCGCCGACGGTCGCCACGTCGCGACCGGAGTTCGTGCGCTCGTCGTCCCCGGTTCCGGCCTCGTGAAGCGTCAGGCCGAAGCCGAAGGGCTCGACCGGATCTTCATCGCCGCCGGCTTCGAATGGCGCGAACCGGGGTGTTCGATGTGTCTCGCGATGAACCCGGACAAAGTCCCTGCGGGGGAGCGTTGCGCTTCCACGTCGAACCGTAATTTCGTCGGCAGACAGGGTCCCGGAGCGCGCACGCATCTGGTATCACCCGCAATGGCGGCAGCGGCGGCGGTTACCGGTAAGCTGAGCGACGTCAGAGAGTTGATGGGGGAAAGAGCATGAAGAAGGTTTTCGTATTGCTGGCGGCCGGCGCGATGATCAGCGGCGTCGCGGCCTATGTCGCATCGGCGCGCACCACGCCGGAGCGCACGGGCCCGGAGCGCACGGAACAGCGATGACCCCCGTCACGACCGTCTCGGGCCGCGCCTATCCCTGGGGCGCGAAGAACATCGACACCGACGTCATCATCCCGGCGCATTGGCTGAAGACGATAACGCGCACCGGTCTTGGCCGTGGCGCGTTCGAGACGGTCCGCGCGCAACCCGGCAACATCTTCGACGACCCGCGCTATGCCGGGTCGCCGATCCTCATTGCCGGCGATAATTTCGGCTGTGGCTCCAGTCGCGAGCATGCCGCCTGGGCGCTCGCCGACATGGGCATCACCGCGGTGATCGCGCCGAGCTTCTCTGACATCTTCTCGGGCAACGCGTTCAAGAACGGCATCGTCCCCGTCGTGCTCCCCCAGGAGGCGATCGATCGCCTGCTGGAGGTTGCAAAGGACCAGACCGTCACCGTCGATCTCGAGGCGATGACCGTCACCACCCCGTTCCAGGACCGCTTCACCTTCGAACTCGACGCATTCCGTCGCCAGTGTCTCATGGAAGGGCTGGACGAAGTCGGCCTGACGCTGGCAAGGGATACCCAGATTTCGAAATTCGAGGAGGCGGTCGCATCGAATCGCCCCTGGACGACGGTGGAGAGCGGGTATGCGAGCATTGGTGTCGAAGGCAGTCGGCGGACCTGAAACTCTGGAAATGGTCGAGCTGCCCGATCTGGTAGCCGGCCCCGGACAGGTTGTCGTCGCGGTCAAGGCCTGCGCGATCAACTTCCCCGACGTCCTGATCATCGAAGACAAATACCAGTTCAAGCCGCAACGCCCGTTCGCACCGGGTGGCGAGATCGCCGGCACGATCGATTCGATTGGCGAAGGCGTGACGGGCTGGGAAGTCGGCGACCGCGTCATCGCGATGCTCGGCCACGGCGGCCTGAGCGAGCAGGTGATCGCCGACCCCGCCAAGCTGTACCGCCTCCCCGAAGGCCGCAGCTTCGCCGAGGGCGCGTCGCTGATCCTCACCTACGGCACGACGATCCACGCACTGCTCGACCGCGGCCATATCAAGGCGGGACAGACGCTGCTCGTGCTGGGCGCGGCCGGCGGGGTAGGGCTCGCCGCGATCGAACTCGGCAAGGCGTTCGGCGCCAAGGTCGTCGCCGCGGTCTCGTCCGAGGAAAAAGCTGCCGCCGCCAAGTCCGCCGGCGCCGACGAAACGCTGATCTACGCCCGCGCCCCGTTCGACAAGGACCAGTCGAAGGCGCTCGCCGAACAGTTCAAGGCCGCAGTCGGTAGCGATGGCGCACACGTGATCTACGATCCGGTCGGCGGCGACTATGCCGAGCCCGCGCTCCGATCGATCGCCTGGGAGGGCAAGTATCTCGTCGTCGGTTTCCCCGCCGGCATCCCGAAACTCCCGCTCAACCTCACGCTACTCAAAAGCTGCGACGTCTGCGGCGTGTTCTGGGGGGCTTTCGCGGCGCGCGATCCGAAGGCGAACCAGGCGCACATCGAAACGCTGTTCGATCTTTGGGCCGAAGGGAAGATCGCGCCGCGCGTGACCGAAACCTTCGCATTCGAAGACGGCGGCAAGGCAATCGCCAAAATGGCGGCACGCGCCGCGATCGGAAAGCTGGTGGTGGAGGTCGGCTGACACCGACCATCCCGGCCGTTCTTCGGCTCAACCCATTCGACTTGCCGGATTGAGCCGTTCAGACGAAGTTGTAGATCACAGCTGCAATGACGATCCACATCATGACGGATGCCAGCACGCCATACGCCAGACCATGCACGACTGGCGGTGTGGCCGATGTCGAAGTGGTGGGTGTAGCTGCCGAACCGATCATGATCACTCTCCTGCCCGCGCATATTGTCACGTAGCCGTCGCATATATCGGTCATTTCGTCGCTCGACGCTAGTAGGATTCTACTGCTCTCCAGCGATTGTTGCGTAGCGGCAGTCGGCGACCTATCTCGGAACCGACGACGACTGTACGGGACCCGCGATATGACCATTTTTGAAGATCGCGAACGCGCTAGCGAGGCCAATTTCGCGCGTGAGGAAGAGATGGCGTTCCGGATCACCGCGCGCCGCAATCGTCTGCTTGGTGGTTGGGCCGCACAGGAGATGAAGCTTACGCCGGAAGAAACCGACGCCTATGCGACGGCTTTGGTGCACGCCGACATGGAAGGTGGCGGCGATGACGACGTCGTGCGCAAGCTCGTCGGTGATCTGACCGCTGCCGGTCTCGATCATGACGAGGCGACCGTCCGCCGCGCGCTCGCGCAGCAGATGATTGAGGCACGCCGCCAACTGCTGGAGTCCCACTGATATGCCGATGGCTGCCGACGACATCGCGACGATGATCCGCGATGCTATTCCCGATGCGCAGGTCGAGATCACCGATCTCGCCGGCGACGGCGACCACTATGCCGCCAAGGTCACCGCCGCGAGTTTTGCCGGCATGAGCCGCGTCAAGCAGCATCAGGCGGTTTACGCAGCGCTTGGCGGCCGCATGGGTGGCGTCCTGCACGCCCTTCAGCTTACCACCGCAATTTCCTGAGGACGAAGACATGACCGACGATTCCAACGCCCGCATCGACGCTCTGGTGAAAGCCAGCCCGGTTGTCCTGTTCATGAAGGGCAGCCCGCTGTTCCCGCAGTGCGGCTTTTCCAGCCGTGCGATCGCGATCCTCAACCACCTCGAAGTCGAGTTCGAGAGCGTCGACGTGTTGCAGGACCAAGGCATCCGCCAGGGTATCAAGAGCTATTCAGATTGGCCGACGATCCCGCAGCTTTATGTCGATGGCGAATTCGTTGGCGGCTCCGACATCATGATGGAAATGTACGAGAGCGGCGAACTGGCGCAGCTGTTCGAGAAGCAGAACGCAAACTGATCTGGGAAGCCGGGGAGGGTGGATCGACGCGAGACCGGACGGTAGCGGTCGATCCACCCTGCATGAACGCGAAAGCGCTCGGTGACGATATAAGCGTTGCACCATGCGTGCCAAACTTCCGAGTGCGCGGCGTTTCAGGCATCTCAATGGTTAATCGTCGGTATCGGACGCGCTGACCTGTAAAGAAACTCGACGATCGCTGTAACTAAGTTGGTCTTGCCATCCCGGCGTCCAGCCGCCATCTCGCCTTCATGGCTGAGCATCCGACCGGTATCCCGATCCAGCTCGAGCCGCTGGTCATCCGCGTGCTCGCGCCCAATCCGTCCCCGTACACGTATACCGGCACGCAGACCCACATCGTCGGCGAGACCGATCTCGCGGTGATCGATCCGGGCCCCGACGACGCCGAGCACATCGATGCCTTGCTGCGTGCGATCGATGGTCGCCCGGTCAGCGCGATCGTCGTCACGCATCACCACCGCGATCATAGCCCCGCCACGCGTCCGCTACAGTCGCTCACCGGCGCACCGATCGTCGGCGCTACGCCGTTCGATCTTGCCGATACGGGTGCGCGCGCAGACGCGTCGTTCGATGCCACCTACGCCCCCGACCGCGTTCTTGCCGAAGGCGATATCGTCACGGGCAAGGGATGGACGCTCGAGGCGATCGCGACACCGGGGCACACGTCGAACCATCTCGCCTTCGCGCTGCCCGAGACCAAGGCGCTGTTCTCTGGCGATCATGTCATGGGATGGTCGACGACGGTCGTCTCGCCGCCCGACGGCAACATGACGGCGTATATGGCAAGTCTCGAAAAGTTGATGGGCCGCGACGACCGTGTCTATTATCCGGGTCACGGCGAAGCGATCGACAGGCCGCAACGGCTGGTCCGGGGCATGCTCGGCCACCGCAAGCAGCGCGAGGGACAGATCCTCCGACTTCTCCGCGCGGGCGCGCGGCCGATCCCGGCGCTGGTGGAGGGCATGTATGTGGGTCTCGACGCGCGCCTGGTGCCCGCTGCCGAGCGGTCGGTGCTGGCGCATCTGTACGATCTGCAAACCCGTGAACTGGTGATCGAGGAAGGCGAAACATGGCGGACGACAGCATGATCCCACCCCCGCGCAAAAGCGGCGTCGGCCCGTTCCTGGCCAAGGCGTTCGGTGTCATCCTCATCCTGGTCCTCGCGGGGCTGCTCATGCTCTGGGGCGTCCAGCGTTACGTGAGCAACCGGTTGACCCCTGATCCGACGACGATCGCGAGCGCCAGTCTGGAGGGGCTGCGCGAACAGAACCGCCTGTCGGCGTTCGCCGCGCGCTACGTCGCGGTCGTCACGTCGAAGCAATCGCAGCTCGGCTTCACCACCGAGAAGACGCTGATCATGCCGGGCATGGTGCGGTATGAGGTCGATATGGCGAAACTCACGCAGTCGGATGTGGCATGGGATGGCACGTCGAAGATATTGTCCGTGCGCTTGCCGGCGGTAGAGGCTGACGGTCCCCAGATCGATCTCAACGCAATACGCGAATACGGCTCAGGCGGCCCGCTGATCGTTTTCACCGATGCGGAGAAGCGTCTCGACGCCGCCAACCGCCGTGCCGGCCAGATCGAACTGATCCGCCAGGCGCGAGAGCCGGCGATGATCAAGCTCGCACGCGATGCCACGCGGCGTGCGGTCGAGCGGAGCTTCGCGATGCCGCTGCGCGCTGCCGGGATCGATGCGACCGTTGCGGTGCGCTTCGCCGACGAGCCGGTCGCGAATACCGAGCGCTGGGACACCTCGCGCTCGCTGCAGGACGTGCTAGGGAACCGCCGTTAGAAGACGGGCAACACGCGGGATACGACCATGGAATTGAACCAGAACTTCGCCGGCATCGATATCCGCGCCGAGATCGAGCGTCTCCGCAAGGAGAAGAACGCCGTCATCCTCGCGCATTACTACCAGAAGCCCGAGCTGCAGGATCTGGCCGATTTCGTCGGTGACAGTCTCGACCTGTCGCGCAAGGCCGCGGCCACCGACGCCGACGTGATCGCGTTCTGCGGCGTGCGCTTCATGGCCGAGACCGCGAAGATTCTGTCGCCCGACAAGATCGTCATCCTGCCCGACATGGACGCCGGGTGCAGTCTGGAGGACAGCTGCCCGCCCGAGCAGTTCGCGGCGTTCCGCGCCAAGCATCCCGACCACATCGCGCTGACCTACATCAACTGCTCGACCGAGGTGAAGGCGCTGTCCGACATCATCGTGACGTCGTCGTCGGCGGACACGATCCTCGCGCAGATTCCGCTCGACCAGAAAATCATCTTCGGCCCCGATCGCAACCTCGGCGGTTACCTGGCGCGGAAAACCGGCCGCGACATGCTGCTGTGGCCGGGCGTGTGCATCGTCCACGAGGCGTTCAGCGAGACCGAGCTGATGAAGCTCAAGGCGCAGCACCCCGGTGCGCCCGTCGTCGCCCATCCCGAATGCCCGCCGATCATCCTCGATCACGCCGATTACGTCGGTTCGACCCGCGGCATCCTTGATTACGCGCTGGCGATGCCGGGCGACACGCTAATCGTCGCGACCGAACCGCACATCATCCACCAAATGGAAAAGGCGTTGCCGAACAAGCGCTTCATCGGTGCGCCCGGCGCAGACGGCAACTGCAACTGCAATATCTGTCCATACATGGCGCTCAATACGCTCGAAAAGCTGTACGTTGCGCTGCGCGATCTCTCGCCGCGCATCGAGATCGAGGAAGGGCTGCGTCTGCAAGCCAAGAAAAGCCTCGACGCGATGTTGTCGATGGCCTCGAACACCGTCGGCAGTGGTGATCTCGGTCCGAAATGACGACCCCGCCGGGTCCCGATCATGGATCGGGCAGGGCGCGCCCGTAACCGTTAGGCCGCGGGTGCATCCCCATTGAGCTGAGCGATCGCCTGATCGATGTGGATCGCCGCAATCGGCAACTGAAGCGCATCGGCGAGCGCCAGCGCCTCGTCGAGCAGTGCGTTCAGGCGTGCGGTATCGGCTAACATCTTCGTAGGCATAGTAATTTCCCTAGGTCTTGATCGTGCAACTCCGAACGCTCGATTTGGTTCCAGGCCACACGAAATAACTTCGTCGCTCGACCTCCCCGTAAATTTGCTGTCCTCATGCGAAGTTTTTTGGCACCGGCGCATGCGTTGCCAGTCGGCGTTTTCTGGGAGAGTTTAGGTGAACGCAGCATTGCCCGAAAGCTTCGACAGTGCGGCGTTCGTCACGGCGACGCTGGCCGAGGATCTGGGCGCGATCGGCGACATTACGTCCGCCGCCGTGATTCCCGCGGACGCACGGTTCAGCGGTGCGATGGACAGCCGCGATCCGATTGTCGTCGCCGGGCTTGATCTCGCCGAGGCGTTCTTCCGCGCGCTCGACCCGGACGTGCGCATCGAACGCCTCGTTCAGGACGGGGAGCAGGTCGCCGCGGGTACCGAGTTGCTGCGGCTCGAAGGCGCGGCGCGCGCGCTGCTGACCGCCGAGCGATCTGCGCTCAACACCGTCCAGCATCTCTCGGGGATCGCGACGATGACACGCCGCTATGTCGATGCGATCGCGGGCACCGGCGCGATCCTGCTCGACACGCGGAAAACCATTCCAGGCCTGCGGGTGCTGGAGAAATACGCGACCCGGATGGGCGGCGCGCAGAATCACCGCATGGGCCTGTGGGATGCGGCGATGATCAAGGACAACCACGTCGCGGTCGCGGGCGGCGTGACCGAGGCCGTAAGGCGCGCGAAGGCGGCGGGGATCGCGCACATCATCGTCGAAGTCGACCGGATCGATCAGATCGAGCCCGCGCTCGTCGCCGGGGCGACGCACCTGTTGCTCGATAACATGCCGCCGGGGATGTTGCGCGAGGCGGTGACGCTCGTTCGCGGTTGCGTGCCGACCGAGGCGTCGGGCGGGGTCAATCTCGACACGATCCGCGCGATCGCCGAAAGCGGCGTGACCTATGTCTCGGTGGGTCGCTTGACGCAGTCGGCACCCGCGGCGGATATAGGTCTGGACTTCGCAACCGCCTGACGACCGCTGCGGCGTTGATCGAGCGCGACACATGATGCAATTCAGGGAACGACGAGCATGATCAGGCCGATATCCATCGTCCGCTACGAGAGGCTGTATCTCGCCTCGTTCGTGCTCGGTTTGATCGTTTCTGCGATGAGCTGGTCGCAGCGGACCGCGCTAGTCGCGGCGAACCCGGTCCTGTCGCAGGTCAGCTGGATCCTGCCGACGTTCCAGGTCATCGGCATCGCGGTCACGCTGCTGCTCTGGTATTTTACCGCGCGTTCGCCGAGCGTGGCGGCAAAGTGGATCGTCGTGGTGCTGGCGGGATTGTCGATCATCGGCGTGGGCCTGTCGCTGGCAAGCGTTGCGCGCGGGCAGACGACGATCGGCACGACCTCGATGATCTCGTTCGCGGCCGACGCGCTCTACGTCGCCGCCGCGCTTCATCTGTTCAAGGCGGATGCCAAGCTCTGGTTCGGCGAACTGCCCGATGCTGACGAGCCTAGCACTTTCGAGGATATGTCGCATGATCGCTAAGATGATTCTTACCGCCGCGGCGCTAGCCTTGCCGGGTGTCGTCCAGGCGCAGGCCTATCAATGCTCGATCCCGGCGACGGTCGAACGTGTCCATCCCGATCTGCCGTCGGATAGCCAGCCGCGCCGCGACATCCCGATCGGCAGCTACACGCTCGCGATCACCTGGGCGCCGCAATATTGCCGCGACAATGGCGACCGCGCGTCGTCCGGCGTCCAGTGCGGTTCGGGTAATCGCTTTGGCTTCACGCTACACGGCCTGTGGCCCGACGGCGTCGGCAAGGACTGGCCGCAATATTGTCGCGCGGCCGAGTTCGTGCCGCCCCCGGTGATCCGCGCGCATCTCTGCACCACGCCGTCCGCGCAATTGCTCCAGCACGAATGGGCGAAGCACGGCACGTGCATGCCGGGCTACCGTCCCGCCAAGTATTTCAACCAGTCGGCAGGGCTGTACGGCAAGCTCCGCTATCCGGACATGGACGGACTATCGCGCACGCCGTTGACCGCCGGCCGGTTCGCCGCGGCGATGGCGGGCGCAAACCCGGGGCTCAAGCCGGACATGATGCGAGTCACCGCGACCAAGCAAGGCTGGCTCGACGAGGTCTGGATCTGCCTCGACCGCCGCTTCCGCTACCGCCGCTGCCCCGTGCATCAGGGCGGGCTGAACCCGAGCGCACCGCTCCAGATCTGGCGCGAGAGCCGGTAACAGGTATGGAATGGGCGCGACGGGCTCCGCCATCCCACACCCCGTTCGTGCTGAGTAGCGACCGAGTAGCTCCGTCAGGAACGTATCGAAGCATGGGTTCCGAGCGCCAACCCATCCTTCGATACGCCGTCTCGATACGCTCCGTTGAAGCTACTCGACGGCTACTCAGGACGAACGGAAGATAACAGGATGAGGCGGAGGCGCGGTGCCGCTACCGCCGGTCCCTCAACCAAACCAGCACCGCCGCCAGCACGCCAACTCCGGTCCCCACCAGAAACCCCGGCGTAGCCTCGCCAATCGCAAACCCCACCCCAGCACCACCGAGCATGCCGAGCGCGACGAGGAACCCGCCCGCGGCGCTCGGGTCCTTGTGGGGGGGGAGGGTGTCGCGGGAAATCGGGTCGGTCATGGGACTGTCCTGCCACGCGCCGCCGCCGGATGCCACCCACACGCCAGGGCTGATCCTCACCCGGATGAAACGTGGCGGAAATACGGCGTTAGATACTGTTCCGCAACGACAAGCCCGGCTAGGAGCCGGACATGGTGTTCCGCGTCGGGCGAGCCGGGCCGGCCGCCGCCTTTTTCGTTCTGACGACAGCCGGCGCCGTATCGGGTGCAGGCGTACCTGCCGCGAACGCACAAACGGCTCGGGTGCCTACGCAGACCCCTGTAACGCAGACCGCCGACACGCCGATGTCGCTCGACCCGAATTCACCGCTCGCCCCGCTGCCCGACATCGGTGTCGCCTGGCCCGATCTCGCCACGTCGCCGATGGATCCGGCTGCCACCGTCGCCGCGGTCGATGCCAATGCCGAGAGCCGCTACGCCTGGCGGATCGACGGCATAGACGGCATCGACGACGCGCTGCTCCGCCAACGGTTCGCGCAACTCTCGACGCTCGATGCAAACGACCACCAGGCCGCCAACGCCGCGCAACTCGATCGCCGCGCGCGCGAGGATGCCGACCTGCTCAACAGCCTGCTCCGCGCGCAGGGTTACTACGACTCCAACGTCGTCACGCGGGTCGAGCCCGGGGCGAAGCCGATGGTGGTGCTGTCGGCGACGCCCGGCACGCTGTATACATTCAAGGGTGTGACGATCGACGGTATCGCCGCGGCGGGGGACAAGACGCCGGGCCTCGTCACCGCGTTCGGCGTGAAGCCCGAGGATCCGGTCAATTCTGACGCGATCGTCGCGGGGCAGGCCAAGCTGACGACTCAGATCGGCCGCGAGGGCTTTCCCTTCGCCAAGGTCGGCGATCCGGCGATCGTTGTCGACCACGCCACCCGCACCGCGACGCTCGACCTCTCCGTCCAACCCGGCGGCGCGCGAAAATTCGGCCAGATCGTCGCGCTCCCCGGCAACCGTGTGTTCGACGCGAACCATGTCGCGGAGATCGCGCGTTTTTCACCCGGCGACCTGTACGATGCGGCCAAGCTCGACGATCTCCGCCGCGCGCTGATCCAGACCAGCCTCGTCTCCGCGGTCGATCTCAAGCCGGTGCAGGGCGCGACGCCCGATACCGTCGATGTCGCGGTAAAGCTCGATCGCGCCCCGCCGCATACCGTTGCGGGCGAACTCGGCTACGGCACCGGCGAAGGCGCGCGCGCGGAACTCAGCTGGACGCACCGCAACCTGTTCCCGCCCGAAGGCGCGCTGACGCTGCGCGGCGTGCTGGGAACGCAGGAACAGCTCGGCTCGGTCGTTTTCCGCCGCAACAATTTCAAGGCGCGCGACCGGGTGCTGACGCTCCAGGCCTCAGCGGTGCACACCAATCGCGACGCGTATGATGCGAAGACGTTCTCGCTCGCGGGCAGCCTGGAACGACAGACCAACATCTTTTTCCAGAAGACCTGGACATGGTCGGTCGGCGGCGAACTGCTTGCATCGGACGAGCGCGACGTGATTCTCTCGACCGGCGATCCGCGCCGCCGCACCTTCTTCATCGGCGCGCTGCCGACCAGCCTCAACTACGACGGCTCGGACGATCTGCTCAACCCGACCAAGGGCTTCCGCCTCGGCGGCCGGCTCAGTCCGGAGGTGTCGCTGCAAGGCTCGGTATTCGGTTATGCCCGCACCCAGTTCGACGGCAGCGTGTACCAACCGTTCGGCAATCGGGTCGTGCTCGCCGCGCGCACCCGGCTCGGCACCATCGTCGGCGCCCCGCGCGATCAGGTGGCGCCGTCACGCCGCTTCTATGCCGGCGGCGGCGCGTCGGTACGCGGCTATGGCTATCAGTCGATCGGCCCGCGCGATCCCAACAACGATCCGATCGGCGGCCGCAGCTTGACCGAATTCTCGATCGAGGCGCGGGTGCGCGTGCTCGGCAGCTTCGGGATCGTGCCGTTTCTCGACGCGGGCAATATCTATACCTCGCCGCTGCCGAAATTCACCGGGCTGCAATACGGCACCGGCATCGGTGTGCGCTATTATTCGAACTTCGGCCCGATCCGCCTCGACGTCGGCACCCCGATCAACCCACAGCCCGGCGACAGCCGGATCGCCGTATACGTCTCGCTGGGGCAGGCATTTTGACCGAAGAGGTCACTCTTCCGGAACGCCGCCCAAAGCCCCGGATCGCCTGGTGGCGCTGGATCGCAAGCGCGATCATGGCGCTGCTCGTGATCATCGGTACCGCGTTGCTGATCGTCGACACCGATATCGGCCATCGTTTCGTCGCGGACCGGATCGCGGCGATCAAGACCGCGAACGGCCTGCGTTTCACGGTCGGTCGGATCGACGGCTCGCTATACGGCGACACGCGGCTCATCGACCTGCGCGTGTACGACCTTGAGGGGCTGGTCTTCCAAGCGCCTAATGTCGAACTCGATTGGTCGCCGTTCGACTGGTTCTCCAACCGGCTGGAGATCCAGCGGCTGATCGTCGATCGCGCGATCCTGACGCACACGCCGCGCACCAGACCGTCCAGGACGCGTGGCCCGATCCTGCCTGATTTCGATATCCATATCGGCAAGCTGTCGGTCGGGCGGCTGACCTTGGCGAAGCGCGTGCTGGGAACGCAGCGGATCGGGACGCTCGAAGGCCGCGCGGACATCCGCTCCGGTCGCGCGCTCGTCGATCTCAAGGCCCGCGTCGCCGGCAGCGACGACCTGAAGCTCCGGATCGATGCCGAGCCCGCCCGCGACCGCTTCGACCTCGACGTCGCCGCGAAGGGCGCCGCGGGCGGCGTGCTCGCGCGGATGGTCAAGGCGAAGGGCCCGGTCGCGCTCGCGGTCACCGGCGACGGCAGCTGGGCGAAGTGGAACGGCCGCGCGAACGGCATCGTCGGCACGACGCGCGTCGTCGATCTCGCGCTCGCGCAGGTCGCCGGGCGCTACACGCTGTCGGGCACGCTCTCGCCGTCGTCGCTGCTCAAGGGGCGGCTGCAACGGCTGACGGCACCGCGCATCCTCGTCAACGGCAGTGCGGAGTTCGCCAACCGCCGGCTGGACGGGCAGCTTTCGCTCCAAACGCCCGCGCTGGCGATCGACACGACTGGCATCGTCGATCTCGGTGCGAACGCGTATCGTGACGTCCGGATCAAGGCGCGGCTGCTTCGCCCGCCCGCGTTGTTCGACAACATGACCGGGAACATGGTCGAGTTGCGCGCGATCCTCGACGGCCCGTTCGCGACTGCGGCGTTTGACTATCGCCTCGACGCGAGCCGCTTCGCGTTCGACCAGACCGGGTTCGAGAACGCCCACGCCGCCGGCAAGGGCCGCCTGTCCGCGGCGCCCGTCACCGTGCCGATCCGTTTCACCGCGGCGCGCGTCACCGGCGTCGGCACCGTCGCCGGCGGGATCCTGCGCAACCTGTCGGTCGACGGCCTGCTCCGCGTGACGCCGACGCTGCTCACCGGCGATGCGCTCAAGCTCCGCTCCGACAAGCTCGCCGGCAGCATCAATCTCGCGGTCGACCTGCGCAACGGCCAGTTCGAGGTCGGCATCAACGGCGGGCTCGGTCGTTATCTGATCCCCGGCCTCGGCATCGTCGACGTGAAGTCCACCTTGCGCGTCGTCCCCGGCCCGAACCGCCACGGCACGCGCGTGATCGGCCAGGGCAGCGCGCAGATGGTGCGGCTCGACAACGCGTTCTTCCACAGCCTCGCAGGGGGGCTGCCGCGCATCACGACCAACCTCGAGCGCACCACCGACGGCGTGCTGCACTTCACCAACCTCGTCCTGATCGCGCCGCAGATCCGGCTGACCGGCAACGGCTATCGTCGTCGCGACGGCACTTTCCATTTCGAGGGGAGCGGGCGCCAGCAGACCTATGGCCCGGTTCAGCTCGTGCTCGACGGCCAGATCGACAAGCCGACGCTCGACCTCGTCTTCGCCAGCCCCAATGCGACGCTCGGCCTGTCGAACGTCCACGCGCATCTCGATCCGACGCCGCAGGGATTCGCGTTCACCGCCGCTGGCGGATCGCGGCTCGGGCCGTTCACCACGAACGGCGCGATCCTGTTGCCGCCGGGCGCCGATGCGACGATCGCCATCACCGCGCTGAACGTTGCGGGCACAAGAGCAAGCGGCAACATCGCGGTCGTCGATGGCGGCTTCAACGGCGCGCTCGCGGTTGCCGGCGGCGGCATCTCGGGTGAACTCCTGTTCCGCCCGGTCGGCCAGATCCAGCGTATCGAGGGCCATCTCGCCGCCAAGGCCGCGACGCTCGACACCGTCGCGCTCCGTTCCGGCAAGCTCGATTTTGTCACATTGCTCGATCCCGCCGGCACCTCGATCGAGGCCACCGCGACCGGCCTCGGCCTGCGTCGCGGCACGCTCAGCCTCGCGCGGTTCAACGGTTCCGCGTCGCTGCGCGGCGGCGTCGGCACGATCAAGGCATCGATCGCCGGCTCCCGCGGCCGCGCGTTCGATATCCAGAGCGTCACGCAGGTGACCGCCAACAGCTACGCGATCTCCGCGCAAGGCACGCTCGACGGCCGTCCGCTGAAACTGCTCACCCCCGCGGTCCTAACACAGGCCGAAGACGGCTGGCATCTCGCGCCGACCAAGCTCAGCTTCTCGGGCGGCGAGGCCCAGGTCGGCGGCCGCTTTACCGCTGCCAGCACCGCGATCGACGCCAGCTTGACCCGGATGCCGCTCGCGATCCTCGACATCGCCTATCCTGGGCTCGGTCTCAGCGGCAGCGCGTCGGGCAGCTTCATGATCGCGACCGCCAATGGTGCGGCCCCGACCGGCAAGGCGAACGTGACGATCCGCGGGCTCAGCCGCGCCGGCCTCGTCCTCTCGTCGCGCCCGATCGACGTCGGCGTCGCGGCGGTGCTTTCCCCCGACAAGCTCGGCCTGCGCGCGGTGATCGCGTCCGCCGGCAAGACGATCGGCCGTGCCCAGGCCCAGCTCGCGCCGTTGGGGCAGGGGGATCTCGCGTCCCGGATCAGCAACGCCCGCCTGTTCGGCCAACTTCGCTACAGCGGCCCGGCCGACACACTCTGGCGCCTCACGGGGGTCGAGCTGTTCGACTTCTCAGGCCCGGTCGCGATCGGCGCGGACGTCGTCGGCACGCTCGCCAACCCGACCTTGCGCGGCGTCGTCCAGGCGAACGGCGCGCGGATCGAAAGCGCCACCACCGGCACCGTCCTCACCAACGTCCAGGCGACCGGTCGCTTCGGCGGTTCGCGGCTCGTGATCGACCGGTTCGGCGCGGACGCGGGCAAGGGCGGGCGCGTCACCGGCACCGGCCAGTTCGAATTCGCCGCCGCCGCCGGGATCGGCCTCGATCTCGCGCTCCAGGCCGACAAGGCGGTGATGATTAACCGCGACGACATCGGCGCGACCGTCTCCGGCCCGCTGACGTTCAAGTCGAACGGCTCGGGCGGCACGATCGCCGGCGACGTCATACTCGACAAGAGCCGCTACCGCCTCGGCCAGGCCACCGCTGCCAGCGCCGTCCCCCAACTCAACATCCGCGAAATCAACCTGCCCGACGGCGGCGAGGAAGTCGCGACCCCGACCAAGCCCTGGACGCTGGCGATCAAGGCGCGCGCGCCGAACCAGGTCATGGTCAGCGGGCTCGGCCTCACCAGCGAATGGTCCGCCAACCTCCAGATCGCCGGCCAGCCCGAGAACCCGGCGATCACCGGCCGTGCGACGCTGATCCGCGGCGACTACGAATTTGCGGGCCGCCAGTTCGAACTCGCGCGCGGCGTCATCCGCTTCGACGGGCAGGTCCCGGCGAACCCGGCTTTGGACATCGAGGCGAACGCGGACTCGACGGGCCTGAGCGCATCGATCCGCGTTACCGGCTACGCGCTGAAGCCCGAGATCGGTTTCACCAGCACGCCCGCGCTGCCCGAGGACGAACTTCTCTCGCGGCTGTTGTTCGGCACCTCGATCACCAACCTGTCCGCGCCCGAGGCTCTCCAGTTGGCCGCGGCGGTGGCGGCATTGCAGGGCGGTGGCAGCGGTCTCAACCCGATCAATGCGGTGCGCCGCGCGGCCGGTCTCGACCGCCTCCGCATCCTCCCGGCCGATCCGCAGACCGGGCAGGGCACCTCGATCGCCGCGGGCAAATACGTCACCCGGCGCCTGTATGCGGAGATCGTTACCGACGGTCAGGGCTATTCCGCCACGCAGGTCGAGTTCCAGGTCACCCGCTGGCTGTCGCTGCTGTCGAGCATCTCCACGCTCGGCCGGCAGAGCGCCAACGTTCGTGTCTCGAAGGATTATTGAGGACATGGCCCCATTGCCGTTCGGGCTGAGCGAAGTCGAAGCGGCTTCCGATACGCAGGCCCTTCGACTTCGCTCAGTGCGAACGGTAAGGGGGGGCTTTCGGTTTAGGACCCAGTCATGAAGCCCGTCATCTTCGGCCTGTCCGGCCCCGTCCTCACCCCCGCCGAACGCGCGTTCTTCGCCGAGTGCGAACCCGCCGGCTACATCCTGTTCAAGCGCAACATCGTCGATCGCCACCAAGTCCGTGCGCTGACGGACTCACTCCGCGCGCTGGCCGGACGCGACGACCTCGCGATCCTGATCGACCAGGAGGGCGGCCGCGTCGCGCGAATGGGACCACCCGAATGGCCGACATTCCCCGCTGGTCCGGTATTCGACGCAGCCTACGAACACGCGCCGATGACCGCGATACAGGCGGCACGTGCCAACGCGCAGGCGCTAGGCGTGATGCTCAGCGAGGTCGGGATCACCGTCGACTGCCTGCCGCTGCTCGACGTGTCGCAGCCGGATACCACCGAAGCCGTCGCCTCACGGACGTTCGGCGCCGACCCCATGCGCGTCGCAGCCCTCGGCCGCG
The DNA here is from genome assembly GCF_040407495.1 of Sphingomonas faeni. Classification (GTDB taxonomy): domain Bacteria; phylum Pseudomonadota; class Alphaproteobacteria; order Sphingomonadales; family Sphingomonadaceae; genus Sphingomonas; species Sphingomonas faeni_D. Next base: position 278,976 of record NZ_JAPZPP010000005.1, read on the forward strand.
CAACGCTCGAAGGGCTGGCGGAAGGTGGCGTGGTCGGTGTCGTCAAGCACATGCCCGGCCACGGTCGCGCCAAGGTCGACACGCACCACCACCTCCCGACCGTCACCGCGACCGACGCCGACCTCGAGGTCGACCTCGAACCCTTCCGCACGCTCAACCAGGCGCCGATGGGCATGACCTCTCACATCGTCTTCGACGCCTGGGACGCTGATCGCCCCGCGACGCTCTCGCCGATCTTGATCGACGAGATCATCCGTCGACGGATCGGCTTCGACGGCCTCCTGATGACCGACGACATCGACATGAAGGCGCTGTCCGGCACCGCTGGCGACAAGGCGGCGGGTGCGATCGCCGCTGGGTGCGATCTGGTGCTCGATTGCTGGGCGCGGATGGACGAGATGGTCGAGATCGCCGGGCGGCTGGGGGAAATCTCCGAGGCGTCGCGTGCCAGGCTCGATCGGGCGATGGCGTCGGTCGGGGCTGGCAAGGGCGACTTCGAGGAACTGATCGCAACGCGGGACGCGTTGTTGGCGCGCGCCTAGGCCGGTTTGGCACCCGTAGCGCGCCTTCTTAGCGCCCCCCCCCGGCGGAGGCCGGGGTCCAATTGGAGAGGTCGCGGTAACGGAGCGCGATCCTCAGTTACCACCGTCCCCCAATTGGGCCCCGGCCTCCGCCGGGGGGGGGAACGGTTGGCGGTGAGCACACTTCCGTTCATCCTGAGTAGCTGCTGAGCTTGTCGAAGCGGCATATCGAAGGACAGGTTGGCACGCGGAACCTGTGCTTCGATACACGCCTTCGATACGGCTCTGCGAGCCTACTCAGTCGCTACTCAGCACGAACGGAATGAAGTTGAACGGTCGCGAACTCCGCGATCATCCCCACCCCCGAGCCCGCTCATCCCCGCGCAACGTCAGCACCTCGACCCCGCCGCGCGTCACCGCCACCGTATGCTCGAACTGCGAAGAGAGCTTGCCGTCGCCGGTCACCACCGTCCAGCCGTCATCCTCGGTCGAGACCTTGCGCGTTCCCTGGTTGATCATCGGCTCGATCGTGAACACCATCCCCTCGCGCAGTGTCATGCCGGTCCCCGCGCGCCCGAAATTGAGCACCTGCGGCTCCTCGTGCATCTCGCGGCCGATGCCGTGCCCGCAATAGTCGCGCACGACCGCATAGCCGTGCGTCTTCGCATGCCGCTCGATCGCGAAGCCGATATCGCCGAGATGCGCGCCCGCCCGGACCTGCCGGATACCCTGCCACATCGCCTCCTGCGCGATCCGCACGAGGCGCTTCGCAGCGGGCGGAACGGTGCCCACCATATACGTCTTGCTAGAATCGGCGATGAAGCCGTTCTTCTCCAGCGTGATGTCCAGATTGACGATGTCGCCGTCGCGGATGACATCGCGAACGTTCGGTACGCCGTGGCAGACGACGTGGTTGATCGAGCTGTTCAGGACATATTCGAAGTCATATTGTCCCTTGCTCGCGGGCCGAGCGGCGAGGTCGTCGGTGATGTAGCGGTCGACCATGTCGTTGACCTGCAACGTCGACAGCCCCGCCAGATCCTGCACGTCGAGCATCTCGAACACCGACGCCAGCAACGCGCCCGACACGCGCATCAGCGCCAGTTCGGCCGGCGTCTTCACCATCTCAGGCTGCCGTTTTGTCGGCGACGCGGACCGAGGCCGCGGCGAGTTGCGCGGTGACGATATCGTTGAACGATAGCGTCGGGTTGGCCTCGGCGAGCATGCCGATCTTCATCCAGAACTCGGCCTGAGCGTTGATCGACCGGCACAGCACCTGGCTCGCCCGCCGCGCATCCTCGTGCAGCGCGTCGTCGATCTTCACGATACCCATTCAAGCCTCCCATTCACTCCGGCCATATGAAGCGTATATGGTTCATATGGTCGTGCGTCAAACGTGAAGGGTGGATGCTCGGCAGCGCGCGCTGTAGCGTTCGGCGATGGACGATGCGCAACTGACCCTGGATCTCGATGGATGGGAGGGACCGCTCGATCTGCTGCTCTCGCTTGCGCGCGGACAGAAGGTGGACTTGCGAAAAATTTCGATCCTCGCGCTGGTCGAGCAGTATCTGGCGTACGTCGACTCCGCGCGCGCGCTGAAGCTCGAACTCGCCGCCGACTATCTCGTGATGGCGGCATGGCTCGCCTATCTGAAATCGGCGCTGCTCCTGCCCCGCGACCCACTCGCCGAGCCCGATCCGGAAGAACTCGCGCTGCGGCTGCAACTGCGGCTCGAACGGCTGAGTGCGATGCGCGAGGCCGGTGCGCGGCTGATGGCGCGCGACCGGACCGGCCGCGACGTGTTCCTGCGCGGCGCTCCCGAAGGGCTGCGGACGGTGCGCAAGGCCGCATGGCAGGCCGAGATCTTCGACCTGATCGCCGCGTACGGTCGCATTTCCGCGCGGACTCGGCCAGTGATGCACGTTGTCGCCGACCGCGAGGTGATGACGCTGGAGGCGGCGCTCGAGCGCGTATCGATGCTGGTCGGCGAACGGATCGACTGGAGCGTGATCGAAAGCTTCCTTCCCGAAGCGGGCGAGCGTCTCCGGCGGTCGGCGCTGGCGTCGAGCTTCGTCGCAGCGCTCGAACTCGCACGGCAGGGGAAGATCGAACTGCGCCAGGCGTCACCCTTCGCGCCGCTGTATCTGAGAGCCCGCGCGTGACCCCGCCCGACGACTTCACGCGCGCCGTCGAGGCGGTTCTGTTCGCGGCGGAGACTCCGCTGACGCTCGACGCGATTCGCGCGCACGTCGGCACCGGCGACGTGCGCGCCGCACTCGACCAGCTGACCACCGACTATGCCGGCCGCGGCATCGCGATAGTCCGACGCGGCGAGCGCTGGCAGTTCCAGACGGCACCGGACATGGCGCACATGCTCCGCCGCGACCGCGAGGAACCGCGCAAGCTCAGCCGCGCGGGGATCGAGACGCTGGCGATCATCGCCTACCACGAGCCCGTCACCCGTGCGGAAATCGAGGCGATTCGCGGCGTTCAGATATCGAAGGGGACGCTCGACGTCCTGATGGAAGCGGGCTGGGTGAAGCCGGCCGGGCGACGCGAAGTTCCGGGACGCCCGCTGATGTTCGCGACTACCCCCACATTCCTCGTCCATTTCGGCCTTCAGAGCCGCCGCGACCTGCCTGGAATCGACGATCTGCGCGCCGCCGGGCTGCTCGATCCGGTCGATCTTGCCTTCGATCGGCTCGAAGATGGCGAAGAACGTGAGGAGGATGGCGCGGAGGATGGTGAGATCGCTGGCAAAGCGGCAGGATGAGGCTTAGATAGGGTTCAGTTTTCAGGAGAAGTGCCATGGGCGGTTTTAGCCCGATCCACCTGCTCGTACTCGCGGTCGTCGCGATCCTTCTGCTCGGCGGTGGCCGATTCTCGAACCTGATGGGCGACGTCGCCAAGGGCGTGAAGAACTTCAAGAAGGGCATGTCCGAGAACGACGACGAGACACCAGCCAAGCCATCGGCACGCATCGAAGCGCAGAAGACTGCCGATCCCGCGTTCGATCGCGACGGCAATCGCGTCCGCGACGACCGTCCTGCCTGAAGCCGGCAGAGTTGACGACCCTAGATAGGCGCGGCTGAATGTTCGATATCGCGCCCTCCGAGTTTCTGCTCGTGGCCTTCGTCGCGCTCGTCGTGATCGGTCCGAAGGACCTGCCCAAGGCGATGCGCGTGGTCGGCTATTGGGTCGGCAAGGCGCGCGGCGTCGCGCGGCAGTTCCGCTCGGGCTTCGATTCGATGGTCCGAGAGGCCGAACTCGAAGAAATGGAAAAGCGCTGGGCGTCGGAGAACGAACGCATCATGCGCGAGCATCCGCAGACCGACATGGCATCGACCGATACCGCGCAGGTCGTGCATTCCCCGGAAACGGAGGAGCACCGCCGCGATTACCGGTCCGTCGATCATACCGACGAGCCGGTGATGGTCGAGAAGCCAGTCGTGGCTGCTGCTCCAGCGCACGGTTCGCCAGTACCGTCCGAGCAAGAACACGCCCCGGTTGCGGATCGTGGTCCGGACCTGTTCGACGGACCGCTGGATACGCCGGCCCCTACGGGACCCCATCCTGACGACAAGACCGGCAAGTCCGACGTGGCGTCATCATGAACGCAACGGGCATGAGCGCAGCGGCCGTGGCTACCATTCATAACGCCGAAAGCCAGACATGAGCGAGATCGACGAAAGCCGGGCGCCGTTGCTCGACCATCTGATCGAGCTGCGGCGACGGCTGCTCTACTGTATCGCCGCGCTGGTCGTGACGTTCGCTGTGGCGATGTATTTCGCCGAGAACATCTTTGGCTTCCTCGTTCACCCGCTGCTCGCAGCAGGCCAGAACAAGGTCATCTATACCGAGATCTTCGAGGCGTTCTTCGTCCAGATCAAGGTGGCGTTCTTCGCCGCGATGATGCTGTCGTTCCCCGTGATCGCGAACCAGGTGTGGCAGTTCGTCGCGCCGGGCCTGTACAAGAAGGAACGCGGCGCGCTGTTGCCGTTCATCCTCGCCACGCCGGTCCTGTTCCTGACGGGTGCCGCGATGGCCTATTACGTCGCGATCCCGATGGCGTTGCACTTCCTGCTCGGTTTCGACGGGATGGTCGGTGGCATCCACCGTGAGGCGCTGCCGGCGATCGGCAACTACCTCTCGTTCACGATGCAGTTCCTGTTCGGGTTCGGCATCTCGTTCCTGCTGCCGGTCCTGCTGATGCTGCTGGAGCGTGCTGGGATCGTCACGCGCAAGCAGTTGATCGGTGCGCGGCGCTACGCGATCGTCGCGGCGTTCGCGATTGCTGCCGTACTGACGCCGCCCGACATCGGATCTCAGCTGCTGCTCGCGATCCCGCTGGTAATTCTGTACGAACTCGCGCTGATCGGGATCTGGTTTACGGAGCGCAGCCGGGCGAAAGCCGCGGCGGTGGAGGGCGACTCCACCGATATCGTCGAAAGCTGATCCGGCCGATACGAAAACGGGGCCCGGTGCATGTGCACCCGGCCCCGTTCCCTTATCAAAAGCGTGAAAGCTTACTTGGCGCCGTCTGCGGTCTTCGCGACGGTCTTGCCTGCCGATGCGACATCCTTGCCCGCACCTTCGACCGTGTTGCATGCCGAAACCATCAGTGCGCCTGCGACGACGACCAGTCCAACCAACTTACGCATGATACTTCCTCCAAGAGGGCTTGAATGCCACCGGGGGTGAACCGCTCGACCCCGTATTCGTTCCGATGTCGAACCGAAAGATGAGCGGATTGTGCGGCTTAACGCTCACGGACGTACGAACAATAAAGGCCCGGCAACATCACCGGGGGGGGAGGGTGATGCTGCCGGGCCTGTGTTCTGGATAGCGAGAGCGGGGGGGCATAAATTCGCTATCCGAAGAGTAGAACGGCGATGACCGTCGTCGGTTCCAAACTTTCTCGCACAACTCTATTAAAAATCCGCGTTTGATTTGAATTGGTTAACTTTAGCGAAACAAATGTCGCGACTTCGTTAGTCGCGACCGGTGATGGCAACGGCGATCTCGTAGGCACCCACCAGCGGATCATGGTGGAGCGGCGATCGTAGCTGGCGTGACAGGCCTTCCATCACGCGCCCATAACGCGAGGCGGCCTCGCGCAGGGCATCGCTTTCGACCAACGCCCGCGACACGACTCGCAGCAAGGCACGGTCGGGTTTGTCGGCAAGCTTGTCGGCCGGCTTTACGACGATCCGGATCTGCGCGGCGGGATCGCAGGTCATCGCGAGTTCGATCGTCTCGGTAACCAGAAACGCTATGGCGACCGCGACGTCCTGGTTCACCAGATAGGGATCGACGTCGAGCGTGATGCCCAGGCCATGCGAACGATCCGAGGCGGTCGCGCGGATGTTGGCGGAGAGTTCGCCGATCATCGTCCGCAGGTTGAGGCCGCGGTTCTCCTCGAGTTCGGCGAAATGGTTGCGGTGCACCACGGCCAGCGCATCGACGCGGCGCTGGATCGACGAATAGGCGGCGGTGGCGTCGGCGCTGGGTGCGCTGCGGGCGTGAAAGTTGATCAGGCTCGAGATTACCTGGAGGTTGTTCTTCACACGGTGGTGGACTTCGCGCGTGAGCTTGGTTTGACGGACCAGTCCTTCGGCAAGACCCGCTTCGTGTAGCGCCACCGTTCGGCTGATCGCCTGGAACGTCTCACCCAGTTCGCGGATCTCCTGCGCGGGCAGCGTATGGACGGTGCCGAAATCAAGTTCTTCGCCCGGTGTGAAGGCGGCAACGGCACCGCGCAGGCGGCGCAGGGGGCGGATCAGCAAGCGGTCGACGACGAACCATGCGATGCTGGCGGCTGCGATCCACATCAGCACCGGAAGCAGCATCGCGACGATCAGCGACGATGTCACGGGCGCGCTGCGGATGCTGGTGCGCAACGCGAGACCGGCCACGCCGAGTTCGGTCCGCATCGTCTCCATGCGGTCGAGCGGGCGTTCGTCCGCGATCGTTTCCAGGAGCAACGAATCCTGGTCCAGGACGATTGCGCTGCTGAACGCGGATGCGCGGGTCGATGGCCGCCCGATCTTCTCAAGGAACGGTCGCGGAAAATATGCGCGTGCGGACGTATCGCCGCCGGGACCGGAGATTGCGAGCAACAGGCCGTTCTCGGGAACGATCGCGGCGGCGATCGGCATGTCGTCCTGCCGCAGCGTCACCGGATTGGGCAGCGGGACGCCGCACAGGACGTTGCCTTTTCGATCGGTGATGATGAAGCGGGTGCCAGCCGAGGATTGTTGGGCGAACACGCCTTGCGCACGCGCGCAACTCGGCGCGTCGGCGGGATCGGTGCCGAGCGCGTTTACCGCGACCCGCAACGCGGTCATGTCGCCGACCAGCTCGATGGCGATCGCACGCGCGCTTTCATTGGCGGTTACCCTCAGTCGAGCCCGTGCCTCCGAGTCTGCGAGGCGGGTGGTCTGCAACGTCGCGAACACCGCGATCAGCGCCAACGGAAGGAGCGCAGCGCTGAGGATGAGGAATAGCTTGGCACCGGTCGGCAAGCGACCCATCGCCGAGACGAAACGGCGTTCGGCCACAGATTCTGCCTGTTGTGTAAGGATCGGGTCGGGTGGCGAGGCCATGCGGCCCGCCGTCAGTCTAGCTTGCCGAGGAGTTCGAGCAGATCGTCGGGAACAGCCTCGTCGACGGTTTTCTGATAAACCGAGCGCAATGCGGAACCCATTTGTTGATCCTTGTTTTGGACCTTCGCGGGCTTCGTGGCAGGCACTGTGTTCTCCGTGTCGTGGCCCAAACTCAAAACTTCCCCCTGCACGACGCAAACTAGTCAGATAACGATGAGTGTGGCTGACCCCTCGGGCATCACGCTACACACTCGCGGTAAGATGCTCGTGAAACCAAATAGCATCTCGATTGTTCCACGTTCGACCGAAAAATCAGCATTGTCGTGTCATTCCGTTCTCACGCCCTGCTCAGGGCATTCGGAGCGGGCGGCGCGACAGCATTTTCGACCGATGCCATTGCAATGATGCGAGCCGCCCGACACATGAGGGGCCGCATAGGATCAGGGAGTAATCGTTACCCATGTCTTTAGGACAGCAACTCGCACCGCACCTTCCCTTTTTGCGGCGCTATGGCCGGGCCCTGACCGGCAGCCAGATGCATGGCGACAAGTATGTGCGTGCAACGCTCGAGGCGATCGTCGCCGCACCGGAAGAGTTCCCGCGCGACGTCGATCCCCGTCTCGGGTTGTACCGCATGTTCCAGGCGATCTGGAACTCGGCGAACTTCGACGAGGTCGGGGACGAGGGTTTCGGCGAAGCCGAAGGGCATGAGGCGGTTGCACGGGCACGTCTGGCCCGGATGACCCCGCTGTCGCGTCAGGCATTGCTGCTGACCGCGATGGAAGGGTTCACTCCCGAGGACGCTGCGTACCTGATCGAAGTCGATGCAAGCGAAGTCGACGATCTGGTCGCCGATGCGCTGTCGGAAATCGAGAACCAGACCCGCGCGAAGGTCCTGATCATCGAGGACGAACCGATCATCGCGATGGATATCGAGACGATCGTGCGCGATCTTGGCCACGACGTCACTGGCGTTGCGGTCACCCGCGACGAGGCCGTCGCGTTGGCGATGGAAACACGGCCGGGTCTCGTGCTGGCGGACATCCAGCTGGCCGACGACAGTTCGGGTATCGACGCGGTGAAGGACATCTTGGCCGAGTTCGACGTCCCGGTGATTTTCATCACCGCCTTCCCGGAACGTCTGCTGACCGGCGAACGTCCCGAGCCAACCTTCCTGATCACCAAGCCCTTCCAGCGTTCCACCGTGAAGGCGGCGATCAGCCAGGCTTTGTTCTTCGACCAGGCGACTGTTCCAACCGCGTGATCACCGTCTGATCGTTGCGCGTATCGGGTCCGTTTTTGCCAGACGGTTACGGACCCAAAACGGTTCTCGAGGGTTTATGGAATATGGCTGACCCAAACGAACCGATCCATATCGAGACCGATGACGCGCGGGCGGGATCCACGCCGCACATGACCCGATACATACTGGCGGTCTCGTTGGTATTGGTGATCGTAATCTTCGGATTTCTCGTTCTGCGCTAATCTGAATTGCGTGTAGGTTACTGGCAATGCTGGTAACCTGCGCCTATGTCTGTCGTTCCGCTCGGCAGTTTCTATCGGGATTGATCGGATTACTATGACCCAGCCTGCGCCGCGTGCAGACGCCGATGATGAGATCGACGACGTCGTCGTACCGGTCGAACACGTTTCGCTATCGGATGCTGAGTTCAAGGTTCAGCTCGCCCAGGTGATCCCGCATCTGCGCGCCTTTGGGCGTTCGCTGTCGGGGAGCCGCGATCTTGCCGATGATCTGGTACAGGAAACGCTGTTGAAGGCGTGGGCTGCCCGCCTGCGTTTCCAGGCGGGCACGAACATGCGGGCATGGACCTTTATCATCCTGCGCAATCTCTATCTGTCGCAGATGCGTCGTGCACGCTTCAAGGGCGAATGGGACGATCTGGTCGCGGATCGCATCCTCGCAGCACCGGCGAGCCAGGATCGGCACGTCGAACTGGGTGACATGCAGCGTGCGTTGATGCATTTGCCGCAACCGCAGCGTGAGGCGTTGATCCTCGTCGGTGCAGGCGGGTTTGCGTATGAGGAAGCAGCGGAAATCTGCAACGTGGCGGTCGGTACGATCAAGAGCCGCGTGGCGCGCGGTCGCGTTGCTCTGGAAACGATCCTGACCGATGGCTCGCTGCCGTCGCGTCGTGATCATGAAACCGATACCAGCAAGACCGCGCTCGATTCGATCATGGGCGACGTTGAAGAACTCAGCCGGGGGCGTTGACCTCGGGTACGAGGCTTATTGTCGGCGGGTTAGGTCAATGCCGAACCCGGTCGATCTGGTGCAACATCGCCATCATATCATCCGGCAGATACCGCGGCTCATCGAACGCGCCGCGTAGCGCGTATTCGATCACATCGGCCGTGCGAGGTCCGCGGACGGTCTGCCTCCCGTTCTCATCGGCATGGATCATATTCAGCGCATAGTTCATGCGGGCTAGAACGGTCGATTGCGCGTTTCGTTGCTGCCCATGTCAAGAACGTGTTGCCTTCTATAGTAGGCGGGCATGCACGATATCAAATCTGAACACGCGATAAACGATGCGCTGGACCGGGCACGTCTTTGGTCTCCGTTTCTCGGACTGATCCTTGATCGCGAGCCGCTCATCGCCCGGTCTCTTGCGGAAGGGCGACTCGATCTCGTTGCCTCCAGCGCAACCCCTGACATGCCGGTCGCCAAGCGGCTGAGGCTGGAACGGCGGGCGATGGCGCTGAACGTCGCGATCGGCGATCTCGCGGGCGTGCTCGATCTGACCGCGGTGACGGGCGCGCTGACGCGGTTTGCCGACCACGCGCTCGACACCGCGATCCGCGCCGCGATCGAGGAACGGACACCCGGTGCGGATCCGCTCGGGTTCACCGCGATCGCGTTGGGCAAGCAAGGCAGCGGAGAACTCAATTACTCCTCGGACATTGATCCGATCCTGTTGTTCGACCCCGCGACGCTGCCACGCAAACCGCGCGAGGAGCCCGAGCAGGCGGCAGTGCGGATCGGCAAGCGCGTCGTCGAACTGCTCCAGGCGCGGGATGGCGACGGTTATGTCCTGCGGGTCGACCTGCGGTTGCGGCCCTCGCCGGAGATCACGCCGATCGTCCTGCCGGTCGAGGCGGCGATCGGCTATTACGAGGCGCAGGCGCTGCCATGGGAGCGCGCCGCGTTCATTCGCGCGCGGGCGGCGGCGGGCGACATCGTGCTCGGCCAGCGGTTTCTTGACGCAATCCGGCCGTTCGTCTGGCGGCGGGCGCTCGACTTCGGTGCGATCGGCGAGATCCGCGGCATTTCCGCGCGGATCCGCGATCACCATTCGCAGGGCCAAGCGTTCGGTCCCGGTTATGACCTCAAGCGCGGTAGGGGCGGGATACGCGAGGCCGAGTTCTTCGCGCAGATCCATCAGCTGATCCATGGGGGGCGCGATCCGCGCGTCCGTGCGCCAGCCACCCGCGATGCCCTCGCACGATTGGCCGAGGCGGGCTGGATCGGCACCGACGAATCGCAGGCCCTGATCGACGGCTACACGTTGCTGCGGACGATCGAGCACCGGGTACAGATGATCGACGATCGCCAGACCCATGCGCTGCCGACCGGGGATGCGCTCGACCGCGTCGCCAAGCTGCATGGGCTGGAGGATGCGGGTGCGCTGCTGGCGGTGCTCGCACCGCGGGTGGCGGCGACCGGGCGGATCTACGATGCGCTCGACGATACGGTGCGTCCCGCCTTCTCGCACGATGCGGTGACGCTGGAGCAGGATCTCGCCGCCGCCGGGTTCGACGAGCCCGAGCCGGCGCGCCGCCGGATCGAGGCATGGCGGGGCGGGGCGTATCCGGCGTTGCGTAGCCCAGCCGCGCGCGACGCACTGGAGGCGGTGCTCCCGACCCTCGTCACCGCGTTCGCGACCGCGCCGGTGCCGCAAGCGGCGCTGCTGCGGCTCGATGCGCTGCTCGAGCGCCTGCCGAGCGCGATCAACATCTTCCGCCTGCTGGAGGCGCGGCCGGGGTTGGCGACGTTGCTGGCGGCGATCCTCAGCCATGCGCCGACGCTTGCCGACGATCTCGGACGGCGACCCAATCTGCTCGACGGTCTGATCGACGCCACCGCGTTCGAGCCGGTCGGCGATATCCCGGCGTTGGAGGCGGCAATGCGCGCGGGCGAGGTCGGCAGCGATTATCAGGCGCGGCTTGACCATGTCCGCCGGGTAGTCGGCGAACTGCGCTTCGCCCTCGGTGCGCAGATCGTCGCGGGCGCCTCCGATCCGCTGCAGGTGGCCGCAGGGTATGCGCGGGTCGCAGAAGCGGCGATCGGCGTACTCGCAGGCGCGACGATCGAAGAATTCTCCAGGGCGCACGGTGTGGTGCCTGAGAGCGAACTCGTCATTCTCGCGCTCGGGCGGATGGGGGGGGCGATGCTCACGCATGCCTCTGACCTCGACCTGATCTACCTATTCACCGGTGACTTCGCGGCGGAATCGGACGGCGCGAAGCCCCTCGGCGCCACGCTTTACTACAACCGTCTCGCGCAGCGCGTGACGGCGGCGCTGTCGGTCGCGACCGCGGCGGGCCCGCTCTACCAGATCGACACGCGGTTGCGGCCGTCGGGCGGGCAGGGACCGCTGGTCGTCACCCTCGACAGTTTCGCTCGGTATCAGCGCGAAGATGCGTGGACGTGGGAGCACATGGCGCTCACCCGTGCGCGCCCCGTGTTCGGCTCGTCGGGCGCGCGGGCCGCGGTGGCGGAAATCGTTCGCGGCGTGCTCGAAGGCGACCGCCCGACCCGCGACGTGGTCGCGGAGGCGCGGTCGATGCGCGCGGATATGGCGGCGCACAAGCCACCCAAGGGGCCGCTCGATGCCAAGCTCCTGCCCGGTGGTCTCGTCGATCTCGAGTTCGCGGTCCACGTCGTCCAGTTGGTCAATCGCAGCGGGTTCGACCCCAATCTCGGCACCGCGATAGATCGGCTGGCGACTAAAGGCCTCGTCCCGCCGACGTTGCGCGCCGCGCATGACGTGCTGACCCGGCTGCTGGTCACACTTCGCCTCGTCGCACCCGATGCCGTGCCGCCGGGGCCCGCGACGGAAGAGCTGATCGCGCGTGCGATCGGCGTGGCGGACTGGCCAGCGGTGGTTGCCACGCTCGCATCGACGCGGCAGGACGTACGCCAATTCTGGGCACAGGTGACGGGAGAGCAGGATGGATGAAGGGTCGAAGATTCCCGACGTGACGGTCACGATCGATAACGCAGTCGTGCCGCTGGCGAGCCTGGGTGCACCGCTCGTGGTGTATTTCTATCCGAAGGACGACACGTCGGGCTGCACCACCGAGGCGAAGGATTTTTCCACGCTAGCCGACGCGTTCGAGACTGCTGGCGCAAAGGTCGTCGGCATCTCGAAGGACACGCCCGCCTCGCACGCGAAATTCACCGCCAAGCATGCGCTTACCGTGCAACTCGCGAGCGATGTCGACGGTGTCGCCTGCGAGGCGTTCGGCGTCTGGGTCGAGAAGGCGATGTACGGCAAAAAGTACATGGGGATCGAGCGCGCGACCTTCCTGTTCGGCGCCGACGGCAGCCGCGTGAAGACGTGGCGCAAGGTTCGCGTTCCGGGTCATGCGGAGGCTGTGCTGACCGCCGTCAGGGCACTCTGAACTGCCTTCTATAAGCGCTGGAGATTCGCCGCTATTCTTACGGCGCTCTGCGGCGTTCTGCGATCGTTCCCTGCGCCGCACCGATGAATCCATCAACTCGCCGTATCAGTCTGCCGCTCCGCCGCGCGAACCGGCGCGTGCTATTGCCCGCTGCGCCGGTATCCGGCCTAACCCAGACCGTCTGGTGCGCGGAGGGGCTGCGAGTCAGGACAGAGTTTCGGAGCCGTCCGCCCGGGGGCGAACGGCCCTGTATTTTTGTGTCGGGGACCAATGGTCGAATTTACCGCAGCAGCCATCGCGACGCGCCTCAAGGTCGTGTCCGTGGCGTCTAAATCGTTCACGCTTCGCCGGCTGGCGATCTTCGCTTCCGTCATGAGCTTCGTAGCATTCGGCGCGGCTGCCGAGGCTCAGGTCGTTGCAGCCAAGGTCGTGCACCACGTCGCTGCTACCGGTGGTCCGATGATCGCTGCCAACGCCGAGGAAGCCACCGCCGATCTCCGTGCCGACGCGCAGTTCCGCACCTTGTTCCAGACCTGGAAAAAGCTCGACGCGACGCAGCAGGGCGTCATCGCGATCCCGTCGGTCCAACCGGTCCACTCGCTTTCGTTCACCAGCAATTTCGGCATCCGCTCCGATCCGTTCCGCGGCACCGCGGCGATGCATGCCGGCGTTGATATCCCCGGCCCGATCGGCACGCCGATCTACGCCACCGCCGACGGCATCATCGCGCATGCCGGTCGCCAGGGCGGCTATGGCAACATGGTCGAGATCAGCCACGGCAAGGGCATCGCCACCCGTTACGGCCATCTCTCGAAAATCCTCGTCGCCGACAACGCCCGCGTCACCCGCGGGCAATTGATCGCGCTGATGGGCTCAACCGGCCGTTCGACCGGCTCGCATCTTCATTATGAAGTCCGCATCGATGGCCACGCGGTCAACCCGGTGCCGTTCCTGACCACCGCCGATTACCTCCTGGCGGCACAGGACCGCTCGGTAAACGCGATCCCGGTTTCGACCGGCGGCCCCGCCGCACAGGACTAATACGGACGCAGGCGTAACCTCTAATATAGGCCAAACCCCGTCATCCCGGCGAACGCCGGGACCTCGACCCACGGGGACGGACGATCAGTATGCAACTCGGCTAACGTCAGGTCAGGGGCGAGCAGGTCGGACGCCGCAAACCGCAAGGTTGCCGCCGGTTCCCCAACCTCCTATCTCCAGACCATGGCAACGCTGGTTCAAGACATCATCCTTACCCCCTCCGCTGCGGCACGCGTCGCGGCGATCGCCGTCAAGCAGGGGAAGCCGGCGATCCTGCGCCTCTCGGTCGACGGCGGCGGCTGTTCCGGGTTCCAGTACAAGTTCGGGTTCGCCGACTCGGTCGAGTCCGACGACGTGATCGCCGAGCATGATGGCGTTAAGCTCGTCGTCGACAGCGTCAGCATCGACCTCGTCCGCGGCTGCGCGGTCGATTACGTCGAGTCGCTCGCCGGCGCCGCGTTCAAGGTCGAGAACCCTAATGCCGCGTCGGGTTGCGGCTGCGGCTCCAGCTTCTCCGTCTGACACCGCCATGAAAATCGTCACGTACAACGTCAATGGCATCAAGGCGCGGTTGCCGCGACTGATCGAATATCTCGTCGAGGCGCAGCCCGACATCGTCTGCCTCCAGGAACTCAAGTCGAGCGACGACACTTTCCCGATCGCCGATATCGAGGCGGTCGGCTACGGCGCGGTCTGGCATGGTCAGAAGGCCTGGAATGGCGTCGCGATCCTCGCGAAAAGCAGCACGCCGGTCGTACGCCAGCGCGGTCTCGACGGCGAACCCGAGGACGAGCACAGCCGCTATATCGAGGCGGAAGTCGACGGCGTGATCGTTGCCGCACTGTACCTTCCCAACGGCAACCCGCAGCCCGGCCCCAAATTCGACTATAAACTCCGCTGGATGGACCGCCTCGCCGACCGCGCACGCGTCCTGCTGGCCGAGGAAAAGCCGGCAATCCTGGCGGGCGACTACAACGTCATCGCCAACGACGACGACACCTTCTCGGTCCGCGCGATGCAGGACGACGCGCTGATGCAGCCCGAAAGCCGCGAGCATTACCGGGCGCTCGTCGCACAGGGCTGGACCGACGCGATGCGCACGCAGTTCCCCAAGGGCGGCGTCTGGACGTTCTGGGACTACCAGGCCGGCGCATGGCAGCGCGACGCCGGGTTCCGGATCGATCACCTGCTGCTCAGCCCGCAGGCCGCCGACCGGATGATCGATGCCGGCGTCGACAAGGCGTATCGCGGTCGTGAAAAGGCCAGCGATCACGCCCCGACCTGGGTCCGGTTGCGATGAAGGCGCTATCGGTCGCGCTGCTGTCGTTCGCGGCATTGTATGCGACCAGCGCCAGCGCGCAGGACCGCGAATATTGCCCCGAACGGCCGGGGCTCGACACGCCCGCCTGCACGATCGCACCCGGCAAGATTTCGGTCGAGACATCGATCGCGGACTGGACGCGCGACGATCAACCCGGTTCGCGCGAGGACAACATCCTGTTCGGCGACACGCTGGTCCGCGTCGGTGTGAGCGACACGATCGAGGCGCGGATCGGCTGGACACCGTTCGGACATGACCGGAATCGCGATGCGATGGGCGTGGATTCGGTCAACGGGGTTGGCGACTTGTCGCTCGGAATGAAGGCGAACCTGCTCAATCCGGATGGCTCGGGGATATCGGTATCGGTGCTGCCGTTCGTGACGCTGCCGGTCGGGCGGTCGTCGATCGGTGCAGGTGACTGGGGCGCGGGGTTTCTCGTGCCGCTGACCTACGAACTGTCGGACACGCTCTCGCTAGACCTGACGCCGGAAATCGATGCGGCGGTCGATCAGGACGGCAATGGGCGGCATCTGGCTTACAGCTCGACCGCGGGCTTGGCGTTCAAGGTCGCGAAGGACTTCACGCTCACCGGCGAAGTGCAGGCGTTGCGCGACAACGATCCCGATCAGCATGCGACACAGGCGCTCGCCGCGCTGTCGCTGGCATGGATGGCGAACGACGATCTCCAGTTCGACATCCTCGGCGCGGCGGGGCTGAACCACGACACCCCCGATGCGCGAATGTATGCCGGGATATCGCGGCGGTTCTAGATGCTGGCCGGCTTGCTGTTGTTGCAAGCGGTAGCCGGGCCGCTGCTTCCACCGGAACTGCGCAAACGCGCCGCGCGAGCACCGATGCTGTGTCCGGTGCAGACCGATCCCGACGGTGAGATCGTCGTCTGCGCGCGACCGACTGAGCAGCGGCTTGCCAAGCTTCCCGAGCCGGCCCAGCCACCGCCCTTCGATCCGCTGTCGTTCCGCCTGCCCGGGGTGGTACGGGTAACGTCCACGCGATCCGCACGCAGCTACCTGGCGCGAGCGGGCAGGGGGCCGCGGTCACGCTGAGATCCCGTTCGGCAAGGGCAAGCGGGAGTAGATCCGCGCGCCCTGCGTCATCCTGACGAAAGTCAGGACCCAGGGTTCAGAATGCTGGTCCGCTGGCTCTGGGTCCTGACTTTCGTCAGGATGACGGAAGGTAAGGGGCCGCGCCTTACAGCGTCCGCTCGTACACCTGATACACCTTGTTCACCCGGCTCTCGATCGTCTCGGCGATCGACCGCATCCCCTGGTTGTCGTCGAGGATCCAGCCGATCTCGGCCCGGCTCGCACCATAATTCGCGACCGACGCACGGCGGATATACTCGATCATCATGAAGGCCAGCTGGCTCGCCATCCGCGACGCCTGCAACTCCTTCACCACCCCCATCAGCGGTACGCGCACCGTCCGCACCTTGGGTTTGCGCAGCCACCACAACAGCTTGACCCAACCGAACGGAAGCAGGCTTCCGTTGAGCGGCTTGATCGCCTCGTTGAGATCGGGAAGCGTGATCATGAACGCGACCGGCTTGCCGTCCAGTTCGGCGATCCGGATCAGGTCGTTGAAGACGATCGGCTTCAGCTTCACGCCGACGTCCTTGATCTCGGGCGGGGTCAGCGGCACGAAGCCCCAATTGTCCTTCCACGCATCGTTGAGGATCGACAGGATGATCGCCGCCTCGTCCTCGAACCTGGTCTTGTCGACATTGCGGACGGTGATCCGCGCGTTCTTCTCGCCGGACTTGATGATGCGCTGCACGATCGGCGGGAACTGCTTGGTGACGTCGACCTCATAGGTCATCAGCTGCTTGATCGGGCGATACTGCGCCCATTCGATCCAGCCGCGATATTCGCGCTTGGCATGGCCCATCATGATCGTCGGCGGATGATCATAGCCATCGATCAGCAGACCGGGCTCTTCCCAGATCGACATGCTGATCGGTCCCAGCGCGCGCGTCATGCCTTGTTCGCGCAGCCAATCCTCGGCGCGCGCGAGCAGCGCCTGGAAGATGTCCTGCCGCTCCGCTTCCATCACACCCCATTGACCGACGCCGGGCCCGAAACCCTGCTCGGGCGGCATCGTCAACGCCAGCGTATCGATATGCGCGGAGATGCGCCCGACCACCCGGCCGTCTTCCTCGGCGAGGAACAACTGTGCCTTGGCATGACTGAACCAACCGTTCTTCTCCGGCGTGATCAGCCCCAGCGCTTCCGACTTCAACGGTGGCACCCAGTTGGGATCGTCGGCATAGAGACGGAACGGCAGATCGATGAAGATCTTGCGATCCTTCTTGGTCTCGACCGGTCGGATGATCAGCTTGGCCATGTCTCGTTCCCAAATACGCAGTCGCGCGTGTCTACCCAGCGCAGCGGATAAAGGCGAGCGACACCTGCGTCATCGCAACGCGCTGTCAGAGTGATCGGGTTTCCTCCGGCACGACGGCGCCGCGCAACCTGTAAATGCCACGCTACCGCCACTATCTTCGGGCAATGGACATGCCCATGGATACCTCGCTCAGCCTCGCTCGCGGCACGGCCGCTCCAGCTTCCGCCCCTGCCGGTGCGCCGCGCGCGGGTAGCGGGATCGAGCGCGTCGCCGACGACAAGGCAATGCTGCGGGCGGCTGCGGATCTGACGCGCGATTTGGTGAAGCCGCGTCCGGCAATCTACTGGGCCGACCTGATCGCATCGATGGTGGTCGGTTATGGTGCGCTTGCCGTCGCGGCAACGTCGACGTCGACGCCGGTGGTGATCGTGGCCGGCATCGTGGCGATGCTCGGCCTCTATCGTGGTTTGAGTTTCATTCACGAAGTCAGCCACATGAAGCACGCCTCCGTGCCGAACTTCTGGCTCGGCTGGAACGTGCTGGTCGGCGTACCGCTGCTCACGCCGTCGTTCATGTACGAGGGCGTTCACAATCTTCATCATGCCAAGACGCGCTACGGCACGGTCGAGGATCCCGAATATCTGCCGCTCGCGCTGATGAAGCCTTGGACGCTGCCGCTGTTCATCGTCGTGTCGGCGCTCGCACCGATCGCGCTGCTGATCCGGTTCGCGATCCTGTCGCCGATCTCGATGCTGTCGCCGAAGCTGCGGACGATGATCGTCGAGCGCTACTCGGCGCTGGCGATCAACCCGCAGTTCCGCCGTCGCGCGCCCGAAGGCGATGCGAAGGTCTATTGGGATCGTCTCGAGATCGCGGCAAGCCTGTGGGCGATCACGCTGATCGCGATCACGGCGACCGGGCTGCTGCCGCTGCGTGCGTTCGTCACGATCTTCGCCGTCGCATCGGCGTTCGCGGTGCTCAATCAGGTCCGCACGCTGGTCGCGCATCTGTGGGAGAATGACGGCGAGCCAATGACGGTAACGGCGCAGTATCTCGATACGGTCAACGTCCCGCCGCCGGCGCTGCTGCCCGCACTCTGGGCGCCGGTCGGCCTGCGCTATCATGCGCTGCATCACCTGTTGCCGGGATTGCCCTATCACGCGCTCGGTGAGGCACATCGCCGCATCACGGCCGAACTGGATGCGCTGTCGCCGTATCACAAGGCGAGCTATCCGGGACTGCCGGGTTTGGTGAGCAAGATCGCCCGCAGCACGATGGTCCGCCGCTGACCAAAGCTTGTTTCCCGGCGAAGGCGGGGGCCCAGACTGGGCTCCCGTCTTCGTAGAAGAACAAAGCCTTCGGTTTATTCCTCCGACCGTATCAGCACCGCTTCGCCGATCAGGAAGAACAGCAGGAACGGCGCCCACGCTGCCAGAAACGGCGGGTAGGCACCGAGATTACCCATCGCCAGCGCGAAGTTATCCGCGACGAAGAACGCGAACCCCAGCCCCATGCCGATCACGGCACGCACGAACAGCTTGCCCGAGCGCGCGATGCCGAAGGCCGCGACGGCGCCCAGCAGCGGCATCAGCACCGACGACAGCGGCCCCGACAGCTTGTGCCACAACGATCCCTCCAGCGCCTTGACCGGCCGCCCCGCATCGGACAGGTCGCCGATCGCAGCCTTCAGCGCGCCGAAAGACAGTCCATCCGCATCGACGCTCGCCAGCGTGAACTGGTCAGGCCGCACGTCCTTGGCGATCACCACCGCGCCGAGATTGGTCACCGAACCCCGCGCGACGTCGAACCGCGTCGCCGGCCCGATTTGCCAGCCGCCACCTGGGGCATGCTTGCCGTGGTCGGCGCGCAGGATCGCGACGAGGTTGCCGCCCGTGCGATCGTACAAGGTTATCCCGCCCAGCCGGGTCGCATCGCCGCGCCCGCGGATCTGATTGACCTCGATCAGGTCATCGCCATCGCGCACCCAAACGTTCGCGCGGTCGCCGCGATCGATCGGCAATGGGCCGTAATTGACCTTCTGCCATTGGTTCAGCGTCGCGGTCGACCGTGCCACGACCCGGTCGTTGAACGCGAAGCTGATCACCGCCACGCCCAGGCTCGCTACCAATAGCGGCGCAAGCACTTGGTGCGCCGACAGCCCCGAACCCTTGAGTGCGACGATCTCGCTGTTCTGGTTCATCGTGATCAGCGTCAGGATCGTCCCCAGCAGCACCGAGAAGGGCAGGAACCGCGACACGATCTGCGGTACGCGCAACGCGACATATTGCCAGACCTGTGCATCGCCATTGCCGGGATAGGCGAGGATGTCGCCGGAGTTGCTCAGCAGGTCGAGCGCCTGGAGCACCAGCACGAGCGCGGCGAGCACCGCGAACGTCCGCACCAGGAACATCCGGCCCATGTAGATCGCGACCGTCCGCGACGGGAAGAAGCTGACGAGGTTCATGCGGCTTTGCTCTTACGGAAGCCCGGGATACGCTTGGTGATCGCCTTGAACGTCTTCGAGAAGACGCGTTCGAGCGCACCGATCGGTTGCCCGCCAGGGACATAGGCGATCGTGTAGTACATCCACAGGATCAGCCCGGCGAAGATCGTGAACGGCACCCACAGCGCGATGATCGGATCGATCCGCCCGAGTTCGCCGACGTCCGCCGCATACTGGTTCACCTTGTGATAGGTGACGATCATCACGATCGACAGGAACACGCCGAGCGCGGACGAGGATCGTTTGGGCGGGACCCCGAGTGCAAGCGCGAGCAGCGGCAACAGGAACATCGTCGCGACTTCGGCAAGGCGGAAGTGGAACTCCGATCGGCTGCCGTCACGCTGCTCCAGCGTCTTGCCACGCTGACCCTGCTTGGCGAGTTCGGGCAGCGTATATTCGAGGTTACGGCCTCCGCGGACGCGGAAGCTCTCGAACTTGGGCAGGTTGATCGGCAGATCGTGGCTGGTGAAGGTCAGCACGCGCGGCGTCTTGAACTCGGGCCGGTTGTGGACGAGCGTCCCGTTGGCGAGGCGGAAGATGATGACGTTGGGATCGTCGGTCGCGAGGAACTTGCCCTTCTCCGCGGTGACCCCCAGCCAGTCGCCATTCTGGCTCGACGCGTGGACGAAGATCCCGGACAGCTCGCGGCCCTTGTCCTTGCTCTCCTCGATCCGCAGCGTCATCCGCGTACCGAGATTGGTGAACTCACCAACCTTGATCGATGCACCAAGCGCGCCGGTGCGCAGCTCGAACCGCAGGCCTTCGTAATAATAGCGGGCGATCGGCTGGACATAGCCGACGATCGCCAGGTTCAGCAGCGCCAACGCGATCGTGTACATGTACGGCACGCGCAACAGGCGATTGTAGCTCATGCCGACACCCCGCAGCACGTCCAGCTCGGACGACGTCGACAGCCGCCGGAACGCGAGCAGGATGCCGAGCATCAACCCGATCGGAATGCCCAAGCCCAGATATTCGGGCAGCAGGTTGGCGAGCATCCGCCACACGACGCTGATCGGGCCACCTTGCGTCGCGACGAAATTGAACAGCCCGAGCATGCGATCGAGCACGAACAGCATGACGGCGATCAGCAACGTCGAAAAGAGCGGCACCGCGATCAGCCGGGCCATGTAGCGGTCGATGGATTTCATGCGCGGGTTTGGCTCGGTATGCTGGGTAGCGCGGGTATAGGGATGCGCAGGCTGGGCGTCATCCTCAATCGCAACACGTCAGGGAACGATCATTCCGCGGCGATCCGGTCGCCCGCGGTCCTGCGATCGACGGCCATTGCCGTTATGATGGCGCGCTCCAACCCATTGAGCGTGAACGGCTTACGCAATACCTCGTGCTCGCCGAACTGCGCACCGTTCACTTCGCCGGCAAACCCTGTGACGAACAGTACCGCGACGTGCGGATACAGCGGCGATAGAGCGGCGATCATCTCGGGACCGGTCTGCCGCGGCATCAATACGTCGGAAATGATCAGGCCGATCCCGGGGTTCGCGGCGAGCAACGCGGGGGCGGCCAGCGGATCGTCGCACGCGATCGGACGATGGCCGATTTCCTCCAGCGCGCCGGTGGTCGCCGCCAACACCCGCGGATCGTCCTCCACCACCAGGATCTGCAACGTCTGGGGCAGGGACGCTGCAATCGGTTCGGCCGTAGCGATCGGGGTGCTCGTCAGGGGGAGGGCGACCAGCTCGGCGGCGCGCGGGAAATAGAGCGTGACGGTCGTCCCTTCGCCTGGTGCGGAGACGATGCCGACTTCGCCGCGCAGTTGCTGGACCAGCGCGAAGATCTGGCTCAGCCCGAGCCCGGTGCCCTTGCCGACCTCCTTGGTGGTGAAGAACGGTTCGAACACGCGCTCGGCGACGTCGGGCGCCATCCCGCAGCCATCGTCGCCAACCGTGATCGTGACGTAGTCGCCCGCCGCGCATCGCCCGACCTGCTCTGCCGCCAATGTCGTCGTGCCGGTAGCAACGGTCAGCGTGCCGCGCCCGTTCATCGCGTCACGCGCGTTGACCGCCAGGTTCAGCACCGCGTTCTCCAGCTGGACGCGATCGGCGCGGACGCATCCACCCGCGGCATCGTCGCGGACGATGACGGTGATCGCATCGCCCAGCGTGCGGTCGAGCAGGTCCGACATCCCGGCGACCAGCGCGGCGGCGTCGATCGTCTCGGCCTTCAACGAATCCTCGCGGCTGAAGGCGAGCAGCCGGCGGGTCAGTGCCGCCGCCCGGTTTGCACCCTCCGTTGCACTGTCGATATGCCGACGGACGCTGGCCGGATCGCTCGCGAGATTGCGGCGCGCGAGTTCCAGACCGCCCAGCACCACCGCCAGCATGTTGTTGAAGTCGTGTGCGATCCCGCCGGTCAGCTGGCCTACCGCCTCCATCTTCTGGATCTGGCGCAGCTTCGCTTCCTGCACGCGCAGTTCGGCGGTGGCGGTCGCGACCGCGGTGGTCAGCTCGTCGGCGCGCTCGCGTTCCAGCTCGGCATCGGCCAGCGCGGTCGCCCGCTCGCCGACCGCGCGGATCGTGAACCAGCCGAGCAGGATCGCACCCAGCACGATCAGCACGCCGAAGATGGCCAGCACCCCCGCGACCCAGCTCGACCGCTCGACCGACCCCAAGGCTGTCGCCGTCCGGTCGTCGAGCAACGCGCGCTCGCCGGCGATCAACGTGTCGAGCGTCGTGTTGATCTCGATGAGCGTCGGCGCCTTTCGCCCCTGGTAATAGCGCGCGATCGCCTGGCCGTTCTTGCCGTAGCGCGTATTGAGCGCCGTCAGCGACAATTCGCGCCCGCGCGCGTCATAGGCGGCACGAAGCCGGTCGACGCGCGGCTGTTGCTCGGGATTGTCGTTGGTGATCTGGTCGAGCCGGTCGATCTGCGTCCCCGCGAGCAGCCATTCGTCGAAATAGAGCTGCCCGAGCTGCTTGTCGCCGCTGATCACGTAGCGCCCGAGCGACGCTTCCGACCGCGCGATCGTCCCCGATAGCGTGCGCGCGAGGATCATCACGTCGTAGCTGTGCGCCTGCAACGCCAGCGCGCGATCCCGCTGGCGGTTGGCGTTGCCGAGCGTCACGATCAGCGCGACCAGCACCGCCGCACCGAGCAGGCCCATCGCCACCAGCATGGCTATGCGCCATCTCGCCCCGCCCCCCTGGGCCGCAGTCTCGACCTCGTCTTGCGTCACGAGCGGCATCCTAACGCGTCGTTGCCCACACGCAATGATTTCGATTTTCGGGGAGGCTGCCCTTCCGATCCTCCCCCGCCAGGGGGAGGTGGCACCGAAGGTGACGGAGGGGGAGGGCAAGGAACAGGGGTTGTTCCTTACCTCCCCCTCCGCCTGGCAAGTGCCAGCCACCCCCCTAGCGGGAGAGGGTCGAGGGTCAGCCGATCACGCCGACGGCGCGGCCAGCGGTCTCGAACATGCCGAGGATCGTCGTGATCTGCTCGTCGGTATGCTCCGCGCACAGCGAGCACCGCAGCAGGAACGTCCCGGCGGGCGTTGCCGGCGGCCGCGCCATGTTGACGTACAGCCCACCCTCGAGCAGCGACTGCCAGATCGCGATCGCCTGTTCCTGGTCGGTCAGGATCACCGCGATGATCGCCGAGTCGGACGTCTCGGTGCCGAGCTTGAAGCCCATCGCCTTCAGCCCGCCGTGCAGCCTGCGCGCGTTCTTCCAGAGCTGCGCGCGCTTGTCGTGCGCGGTCATCAGCTTGCGGATCGAGGTCGCGGCGGTGGCGACCACCGACGGCGGCAGCGAGGCGGTGAAGATGTACGGGCGGCAGGCGAACCGCACCATCTCGAACTTCGGATGGTTCGACACGACGAACCCGCCGACCGTGCCGACCGACTTCGAGAAGGTGCCGACGACGAAATCGACCTCGTCGGTCAGGCCCATCTCCTCGTACACGCCGCGGCCATTGGGGCCGAAGAAGCCCATCGAATGCGCCTCGTCGACCAGCACCATGCAGCCATGCTTCTTCGCGACCGCGACCATCTCCTTCAGCGGGGCGATGTCGCCGAGCATCGAATAGACGCCTTCGAGCACCACCAGCTTGCCGGCCTCCTTCGGCAGGCGGCCGAGCCGCTTGTCGAGATCGTTCACGTCGTTGTGGCGGAATCGGACGATCTCGGCGTTGCCCTGCTTGCAGCCGTCGTAGATCGACGCGTGGCTGTCGGCGTCGAGGATGACGTATTCGCCCTTGCCGGCGAGCGTCGAGATGATCCCGAGGTTCGCCATGTATCCGGTCGAGAACACGATCGCGCCGGTCATGTCGTAGAATTCGCGCAGCGCCTGTTCGACGTCGATGTGGTTATGGAACGTGCCGTTGAGCATCCGGCTGCCGTTGGTACCCGACCCGAACGCGTCGAGCGCGTCCTTGCCCGCCTGGATGACGTCGGGGTCGAATGTCATGCCCATGTAGTTGTAGGTGCCGAGCAGGATCGTGTCCTTGCCGCGGATCACCGCCTGCGTCGGGCCCTTCACCTCGTCCATCACGATCGCGAACGGATTGCGCACGCCACTGGCAATCAGCGCCTCGCGTTCGGCGATCAGCGCGTCGAATTTCGACATGAGGTCGCGTTCGGGGGCGACCTCCGGAGCGTCGATGGGGAGGGCGTGGGCGGTGGTGGCGGCTTCGGTCATTCTATCGATTCCACAGGTTGGAATGTATTCCGGTCTCCCCCCACCCCGTTCGCCCTGAGCGAAGTCGAAGGGTGGCCCCTGGGGCGCGGCTTCGACTGCGCTCAGCCCGAACGGGGGGGCGGGGCCTTGGGCTTGCTCAGGCGGCCTTCAACTTCGCAACCGCATCGACCAGTTGGCCGACCGTCTCGATCTCGGCCTGCATGTTCATCGTGATGATGATGTCGAATTCGTCCTCGATCGCGGCGACGAAATCCATGACGGTCAGGCTATCCCACTCCAGGTCGCCCTGGAACGTCGTCGCATCGGTCAGCGGGGCGTTCTTTTTGTTGAACGGCTCGATCTGCGCGGTGACGGTGTCGTAGATCTGCTGGCGGTCGCTCATCGTAATCCTTCCGAGTGTCGGCGCAGTCCTGACAGGGAATTGCGGCGGCTTTTCGGCGCTATAGCAGCCCGGCGGCGCGATACCACGCCGCGGTTTGCGCGAGCGCTTGGCGGGTCGGGACCGACGGCGTCCACAGCGCGGGCGGCGGCGGCTTGTGCGAGACCCAATCAGGGTGGCAGAAATAGCTCACCCGGTCGCGCGTCAACTTGGCCTTGCGGCGCCGGACGAGGCGGTCCGCGGCGGACGCGAGCTTCAGGAGCGCGCGGGGTGTGGAGAACACCTTGACCGGCTTGCCCACGGCCACGCCGATCGCCCGCGCGAAGTCTCCATTGTCCCAGCCGTTCGGCACCCCGTCGTCGGGCTCCATGATCGACGGTGCATCGGCGGTCTCGGCGAGCGCGAGCAACAGCGCGGTCAGGTCTTCGACGTACAGCAGCGAGACGCGCGTGCCGGCCGGCGGCATTGGGATGTAGCCGGACCGTGCCGCCTTGAAGACGTCGAGCAGTTCATGGTCGCGCGGGCCGAAGATCGCGGGCGGACGGACGATCGTCCAGTCCAGCCCCGACGTCTGCACACGCGTCTCCGCCTCGGCCTTCGACCAGCCATAGTTCGATAGCGTCGGCTCGCGCGCGGCAAGCGAAGAGACGTGGACGAAGCGGCGGATGCCCGCGTGCTTCGTCGCCTGGAGGATGCCTTCGGTTCCGGCGACGTTACCCTCGGCAAAGCCCGCACGGTTGGCCGCGTTGACGACACCGGCGACGTGGATCACCACATCCGCGCCCTCGACCAGCGTCGCGAGGCTCTTAGGCCGATCAAGCGCGCCTTCGATCCAGGTCACACCGATGCGCTTGGCCTGCGGCTTCCGCGCGAGTGCACGGACAGTGTGCCCGGTCTCGAGCGCGTGATCGATCAGGTGGCTGCCGACGAACCCGGTGCCGCCGGTGATGGCCAGGATCATGAGCCCATTCCCCAGACAGAAGCTTGTTCACCCGCGAAGGCGGGTGCCCAGACTGGACACCCGCCTTCGCGGGTGAACAATGCTTGGCCGATCATACGAGCGCCAGATGATTGCGGTGCACCAGCGCAGACCGAGGCGCGTAGCCAAGGATGGCCGCATGATCGTCGCTATGCCGACCAAGCAGGCGTGCGGTATCCGCCGCATCATATTCCGCAAGGCCCCGTGCGACAGTCCCGGCAGGCCCCTCGATCGTCACCAGATCACCGCGCGCAAAACCCCCGTCGATCCGAGTGGCCCCAGTCGCCAGCAAACTCCGCCCCCGTCCAAGCGCAGCCGCGGCTCCCGCATCGACATGGATCGCCCCCTTCGCGGTCAGCCCACCCGCCAACCAAGCCTTTCGCGCAGACGCCGTCCGCTCGGCCGTAAAGATCGTATGGCGGGCAGGGGTGGACAGCGGATGCTCGATCCGCCCCGAAGCGATCGCCAGCGGAATGCCCGCACCCGTCGCGATCCGCGCCGCGGCGATCTTCGAGGCCATCCCCCCCGAACCCATACCCGATTGAGACCCGTCATCCGCCATCCCCGCGACCGCATCGATCCGCGGCACGCTGCCGATGTGAGTCGCGGAAGGATCGGTATGCGGATTGGCAGTGTAGAGCCCATCGACGTCGGACAGCAGGATAACGCCCTGCGCACCGGCGGCCTGCGCGACCCGCGCGGCGAGGCGGTCATTGTCGCCGAACCGGATTTCCTCGGTCGCGACACTGTCGTTCTCGTTGATGACCGGCACGACCTTAAGCGACAACAGCCGGTTGAGCGTGGCCGCGGCGTTGAGATAGCGGCGGCGATCTTCAAGGTCGTCGAGCGTGACGAGAATCTGCGCCGCGTTCAGCCCCTGCGCGGCGAGCAGTTCGGCCCAGACCTGACTAAGCGCGATCTGGCCGGTGGCAGCCGCGGCCTGCGCGTCTTCGAGGCTCGCCCGGCCGCCCTTTGCGAGACCAAGCCGGCGTGCGCCCAAGGCAATCGCACCGGATGACACGATCGCAACCTGCTGGCCTTCACCAGTCCGAGCAGCAATGTCAGCGACAAGCCCAGTCAGCCACTCCCGCCGAACGCTCCCATCAGGATCGACCAGCAACGCCGAC
The DNA here is from genome assembly GCF_040407495.1 of Sphingomonas faeni. Lineage (GTDB taxonomy): Bacteria > Pseudomonadota > Alphaproteobacteria > Sphingomonadales > Sphingomonadaceae > Sphingomonas > Sphingomonas faeni_D. The sequence goes on from NZ_JAPZPP010000005.1 coordinate 306,114, forward strand.
CCGATCTTCACGATCAGCCGCGCACAGGACGAAGGTGGAAACATCACTGCTCCCTCTTCCCGTCGGGGAGAGGGCCGGGGTGAGGGGCAGCCACAAGCGTTAGCGCCCGGAACAGCCCCTCACCCAACCCTCTCCCCGCAGGGGAGAGGGCTTTAAGGGTCAGAGCGGCGACCATGCGACCGGCACTTCGCCTTCTTCCAGTTCCTTCGCCGCGCCCGCCGCCGGCCCGATCGCCTCGATCAGCTGGTCCAGCACCGCCTCGATACCAGCGCCACTCGCGCCCGAAATCGCCATCACTTCGGCACCGCTCGCCTCGGCCAGTTCTGCCGACAGCGCCGCGATCAGCTCCGGATCGAGCATGTCGATCTTGTTCAGCGCCACGATCACCTTCTTGTCGGTGAGCCCCTCGCCGTAATTCTCCAGCTCGTCGCGCACGATCCGGTACGATTCGGCCACGTCACGGTCGTTCGCATCGACCAGATGCAGCAGCACCCGGCACCGCTCGATATGGCCAAGGAACCGATCGCCGATCCCCGCACCTTCAGCCGCACCCTGGATCAGCCCCGGAATATCCGCGACCACGAACTCGCGCTGCTTGTGCCGCACCACGCCCAGCTGTGGCCGCGTCGTAGTGAAGGCATATTCGCCGACCTTGGCCTGCGCGTTGGTCACCTGGTTGATGAAGGTCGACTTGCCCGCATTCGGCAGGCCGACGAGGCCCGCATCGGCGAGCAGCTTCAGCCGCAGCCAGACCCACGCCTCGCCGAATGGCCAGCCGGTGCCGTGCTGGCGCGGGGTGCGGTTTGTCGACGTCTTGTAGCTAGCGTTACCGCGGCCGCCGTCGCCGCCGCGGAACAGCACTTCGCGCTGGCCGACTTCGGTGAAATCGATCAGCACCTCTTCCTTGTCCTCCGCCAGCACCTGCGTGCCGAGCGGAACGCGGATGACGAGGTCCTTGCCGCCCGCGCCGGTGCGGTTCGAACCCGACCCGCCCGAGCCGCGTGGCGCGCGGAAATGCTGCGTGTAGCGGAAGTCGATCAGCGTGTTCAGGCCGGCGATACATTCGAACACGATGTCGCCGCCCTTGCCGCCATTGCCGCCATCGGGGCCGCCATATTCGATATATTTCTCGCGGCGGAAGCTGACGGCACCGGGGCCGCCCTCACCCGAACGTACGTAGATCTTGGCTTGGTCTAGAAAATGCATTGCCGCCCCATAGCGAAATTGGCGAAAATCTCCACCCTCTGCGATTCGGCTCGCGATTCGAAGGAGTCAGCAGCGGGCAGGGGCAGCCGCGTCCTTGCTGGCAAGCAACGCATCGAGCGCGAGTTCGCGTGCCTTCCCGACCGGGAGTCCCAGCGCGCGCGCCATCGGTGCCCCCATCAGCGCATCGCCGAGCGCCATCAGCACCAGCGTCAGTGTCTGTTCCTGGATCGGCTGGTCGCCGGGCATGTCGCCCTCCGCGAGCTCGTCGACCAGGTCGTGGATCGCGGTGAGAATCGGGTCGAGCGCATCGGTATTCCCCGACAGGATCATCCAGCTCGCCAGCGCCCCCGCGCCGCCCTTGCCGAACGCGTCGAAGGTCATCTCGACGACCTCGCGCGGGTCGAGTTCGCCCGCCCGCACGCGCAGCACGGCCGCGCCGATCGTCCCGACGATGTCCGCCGCCATCCGCGTGATCAGCGCGGTATGCAGCGCCTCCGCCGACCCGAAATGATGAAGCAGATTGGCGTGCGTGCGCCCGATCCGGCCCGCGACCGCCTTCAACGTGACCGCGCTGGGACCGCTCTCGACGAGCAGGGCACGCGCAGCCTCGACGGCCGCTTCACGCGATTCGGTAGGGGAGAGGCGCTTGCGCGGAGTTGACGTCACGGACAGAAAAACCTATTTACATCAATGTAAGTAACAAGTGTTCATTCCTGTTTGGAGGTTTCCGTGGCGAAAGCAACCACGCCTGCCGATCTGACGATCACCCCGCGCGACCGCCGCTTCGGCCGCGGTGCCGCGATTCGCCGCTGGTGGCTGAACGACGATCCTATTGCGACCGCGTTCTACAACGCGCTGTCGGTGACCTTCCCCAAGGGGGAGGGCTATTTCGTCGACAGCGTCCGGAAGTTCCGCGAGGGCACGCCGCCGAAACTCCGCGCCGAGATCAACGCCTTCATCAAGCAGGAGGTGATTCACACCCGCGAGCACGTCGCGTTCAACCGCCACGTCACCGACCAGGGCTATGACGTCGCGCCGTTGATCGTGGATGTCGATGCGGCGCTGGCGCTGACCAAGGGGCGGCCAGAGATCGCGAGCCTCGCCGCCACCACGGCGCTCGAGCATTTCACCGCGATGCTGGCGCACGAACTGATCGCCAACCCGAAGCACCTCGCCGGCGGCGACCAGCAGGCGGCGGCGCTCTGGCTGTGGCATGCCGCCGAGGAGATCGAGCACAAGGGCGTCGCCTACGACACATGGCTGCACGCGACCCGCGACTGGCCACGCTTCACGCGCTGGCGGGTGAAGTCGCTGGTGATGCTGATCACGACGTGGCGCTTCTTCACCGGACGTGCGCGGGGCATGGCGGAACTGCTGCGCCAGGACGGGCTCACCGGACCGAGGGTGTGGGCGCGGATGGCTTGGTACGCGTTCGGCAACCCGGGGATGGCGCGCAAGATTGCCGGCGTCTGGGCAGCGTATTTCCTGCCAGGCTTCCACCCGTGGAAGCACGACGACCGCGCGCTGATCGGCTTGGCGGAGAGCGAATATGAGGCGGCAGTGCTGCCGGTTGCGAAGCGGGTGGCGGCGGTGGCGGTGGCCTAAACCTTCGCCCGTCATCCTGACGAAAGTCAGGATCCAGAGCCATCAACGACCGCACCCGTTACCCTGGATCCTGACTTTCGTCAGGAAGACGAGGGATGTGGAACATGATTCGCAGACCGTCATCTCAACATAGACCCCACCCCGGCGAAGGCTGGGGCCCAGTTGGAAAGATCGCAGTGACGGAGCGAAATCCTTCGTTAGCTACGTCCCCCAACTGGCCCCCGACCTTGGTTGAGGTGGCGTACTGTTATAAAATGGATCGACGTCTCAAGCAGCCAAAGGCATCGGCGAACATCGATCGTCATCCAGATCCAGCTCGAACATCACCGCGGGCGCCTCGCCCCCACGCCCCCGCGACGTTCGCGGCTCCACTCGCCCCGTAGGCCGAAACCCGAGCTTCGCCAGCACGCGCCCCGACGCCGGGTTGTCCACGAAATGAAAAGCATCCAGCCGGTGCAGGCCCAGCGCATGCCGCGCCATCGCAACCACGGCTTCACCAGCCTCGGTAGCATACCCGCGCCCCCAGGCATCTGGCGTCAGCCAATAGCCGAGTTCATGGCCCGATTCGGCAACCTGAAGCCCGATCCCACCGACGAGTCGCGGCGCACCGGTCTCCATGGTCTCGATCAGGAATCGCGGCTCGTGTCCGCCGCGCGGCTCCGAGAGAAACGCCTCGGCATCCCCCAGCGCATACGGCCAGGGCGCACGCGCCAGCTTGGCGACCACCGATTCATGGCCGATCGCCCGCGCCAGTGCAGGGGCGTCCTCCGGCCAACCCGGCCGCAATGTCAGTCTCTTGGTGCGCGCGAACACGGCTCTCTCCTATCGCGTCATTGGCTGCGCGCATGCCACGTCGGGATGACGGGACCGCGACAGCCAAGGGGAGGGAGCAATAAAAAAGGGAGCCGGGGTGACCCGTCTCCCTTGTTCAGGTTCGCTTTCGCGACCCGGGTCACCCTGGTGGTCAACCCGGATGGTTACCCGATGTTATTCGGCTGCTGCTGCCATATCGGCAGTGTCGTTCGCTGCCAGCTCGACCGAACAGAATTTCCGTCCGAGTTTGCCCTGGCTGAACACGACGCGGCCATCGACCAGCGCGAACAGCGTATGGTCGGTACCGATGCCGACGTTCGTGCCCGGGTAGAACTTCGTCCCGCGCTGACGCACGAGAATGTTGCCGGCGACGCACGCCTGGCCACCGAACTTCTTGACGCCGAGACGACGACCGGCCGAATCGCGACCGTTGCGCGAAGAGCCGCCTGCTTTCTTATGTGCCATCTGAAGCTACTCCTTATGCCTGAGCGGCCGGGGCGGTGTCGCCCTCGTTGCGCGCCGAGTTCGCCTGGGCAGTCTGGCCGCCGACCGACACGATCTTCAGGATCGTATGCTGCTGGCGATGGCCGTTCTTACGACGATAGTTATGACGACGACGCTTCTTGAAGACGATGACCTTGTCCGCCTTCGCCTGCGCGATGATCTCTGCAGCGACGACGAAGCCCTCGACGGACCGCAGCTCGGAGCCTTCGCCCGCCAGCAGAACGTCACCCAGCGTCACCGACGCACCTGCATCGCCCTCGATCTTCTCGATGACGATCTTATCTCCGGCGGCGACGCGATACTGCTTGCCGCCCGTGCGCACGACTGCGAACATGGCCCTTGTCACTTTCCAAATACATGTGCCCCACGAACGCAAGGTCCGCCGGGAGAAGCCGGGCAGCTAAGGGAGGGGGGCGGCGTTGTCAACCGCGAAGGGACGCGGGAGGGTGGTTTACGAGAGGATGAACACAGCCATTCCGTCACCCCGGACTTGTTCCTGAGTCCACCGCGCGGCGAATCAACGGCTGGAGATCAAGCGCAACGGAGGATGTCGGAACGAGCCCGGCATGATGCAGGCTCTGGCGCCGCGAATCGCCTCTAGTGCCGGTGAACCTGCCGAAGCGCATACCGGCCATCCGCATAGTCGCTGAACAACCCCGAGATCGCCGGATGATCGACCGGCTCGTCGCTATCGTCCGGCACCAGATTCTGCTGGCTGACATAAGCGACGTAGCTCGACTCCATGTTCTCGGCGAGCAGATGGTAGAACGGCTGGTCCTTGCGCGGACGGATGTCCTCGGGGATCGCCGCATACCATTCGTCGCTGTTCGCGAATACGGGGTCCACGTCGAAGATCACCCCGCGAAAATCGAACAGCCGATGCCGTACGACGTCGCCGATCGAGAAATTCGCATGCGAGATCGGTGGCGCGACCACCTCGACGGGGATAAGCGGGCTGGTGATGTCGTGAGCGATACTGTCGTGTCGGGGCATATTCGCCAATTTAGGGTCTGTTTTGCGCCGCACAAGGAAAACGCGCCGGACGGTGCGCAGCGGCCTAAAATCCTCTTGCGTCCCCGAAGTCACGTCATTAGAGGCCGCGCTTCGACCGATCGGAGGCGCTGTTAGCAGCATCTCGGGTGACCTGCGGAGAGGTGGCAGAGTGGTCGAACGTACCGCACTCGAAATGCGGCGTACCCGCGAGGGTACCGTGGGTTCGAATCCCACCCTCTCCGCCAATTCTTTTCTGACATCACCGGATAAATCGCCCGCCGGGCGCCCGCGAAGGGCTTGCGGCGCAGGTGTTCGCGGCGTTTGGCACGATTCCCGTGAAACCGCGCTGTACCGACGAAAGTCGTGATCCACATTAACCCAAGCTGATCTGTTTGGAAGTGAGTTCCGATTTTCGTCGGAATCGTGGATCTTTCACCGTGAAGAGCACTGCCACCGAAGATGTCGCGAAGTATAAAACTGACAATGAACTACGCCGGACAAGCAAACGCCCGGACCGTTGCCGATCCGGGCGCCTGCGTGACGATCGCTCGTCAGCCCCCATTTTGTTGCTCTCGCTCAACACCTTTGGTGCGGCGTAAAAGCAGTCCCCGAACCACGGCCGTTGCCTGTGTCTCAGCGAGTTTGTTGCTAGTTATGTCGATGGATTTTGTCACGGTCTTTGCACGAGCCGTTTCACGATTGGACTGTGGCTGTGGCGAATTCGCAACAGACCAATCTAGACCCCGCCGGATCGGCATTAATCCGGTCCATGGGCGGGCTACGTCGCACTGGCATGCACAGGCGCGACATGCGGGGCCGACAGTTGCCTCGCAACGGGCTGCGTCCTAGAGCCGCCGGACTATAGTCCAACAGATCGAACCTGGCCGCCCATGATCCTGTCCCGCTACGAACGGATGATAGCCCGCCGCTATCTGCTGCCGGGCAAGGGCGAGGCGTTCATCTTCCTCGTCGCCTCGATCAGCCTGGTCGCGGTCATGCTCGGCGTCGCCGCCCTCGTGATCGTCATGAGCGTGATGAACGGCTTCCGCGCCGAGCTGTTCGACAAGATCGTCGGGCTCAACGGCCATGCGGTGGTGCAGGGCGTCGGCAACCGGCTTCCCGACTGGCGCGAGATCGTCGCACAGGCGCAGAAGACGCCGGGCGTCACCAGCGCGCTGCCGCTGATCGAACAGCCGCTCGCCGCCACTTATAACGGCCGCGCCGAGGCAGTGCTGGTGCGGGGGATGCGTGTCGACGACATCCGCCGGAATTCGACGATCAGCAACAAGGTCGTGATGGGCTCGCTCCACTCGATCACGCAAGGATCCGGCCGCATCGCGATCGGCTCGCGCCTCGCCGAATCGCTCGGTGCGCAGGTTGGCTCGGAGATTTCGCTGTTCAGCCCGCAAGGCCAGACGACGCCGTTCGGCACCGTCCCGCGGATCGTCAGCTATACAGTCGGCGCGATCTTCGAGATCGGCGTCTATGATTACGACAAGGCGTACATCATCATGCCGATCGAGGATGCGCAGACGCTCCTCCTGATGGGCGATGCGGCCGGTATGGTCGAGCTGAAGACGGTGAACGCGGACAAGGTCGGCGAGATCCTCAAGCCGCTGGCCGACAAGATCGGCGGACAGGCGATCATCCAGGACTGGCGGACGATGAACGCGCAGCTGTTCGAGGCGCTGGCGGTCGAGCGCGTCGCGATGTTCACCGTGCTGTCGATCATCATCCTGGTCGCGGTGTTCAACATCCTCTCGTCGCTGATCATGCTGGTCCGCGCCAAGACCCGCGACATCGCGATCCTGCGGACCATGGGCGCGACGCGCGGCTCGATGATGCGCATCTTCATCGTCGTCGGTACCACCATCGGGGCGCTCGGCACGGTCGCGGGGCTCGTGCTCGGCTTCATCTTCCTGTTCTACCGACAGGGGGTGGTGAACTTCGTCCAGCTCCTCACCGGCCAGAACCTGTGGGATCCGTCGATCCGTTACCTGACCGAACTCCCGTCGAAGACCGACCCCGTCGAGATCGTCGTGATCGCGCTGATGGCGCTCGTTTTCAGCTTCCTCGCGACGCTCTATCCGGCCTGGAAAGCGGCGAGTACCGACCCCGTGCAGGTGCTGCGTTATGAATGAAGGCCTTCGTATCGACCGCAAGATCGAGAAGTTCGACGATTACGTCCTCCAGACCAGCGGGCTGACCAAGAGCTTCACGCAGGGCGGCGCGACCATCGACGTGCTGCGCGGCGTGGACCTCGCGATCGCACCGGGCGAGATCGTCGCGCTGCTCGGGCCGTCGGGCTCGGGCAAGTCGACGCTGTTGCAAGCCGTGGGCCTGCTCGAGGGTGGCTTCCAGGGATCGATCAGGATCGCCGGCACCGAGGCGGCCAAGCTCAACGCGCATGAGCGGACCGTGGTGCGCCGCGACAGCCTCGGCTTCGTGTACCAGTTCCATCACCTGCTGCCGGACTTCAACGCCACCGAGAACGTCGTCCTCCCGCAGCTCGTCCACGGCGCGACACGCGCCGAGGCGGACGCGCGGGCAGCTGAATTGCTGACCCAGCTCGGCCTCGGCCACCGCCTGACGCACCGCCCAAGCCAGCTCTCCGGCGGCGAGCAGCAGCGCGTCGCGGTCGCCCGCGCGCTCGCCAACAAGCCCGCGCTGGTTCTGGCGGACGAGCCGACCGGCAACCTCGACGAACACACCGCCGACATCGTCTTCGCCGAGTTCATCCGCCTGGTCCGCGAACAGGGCACGGCGGCGGTGGTCGCGACGCACAACGAGCGGCTCGCGGCCCGCATGGACCGCGTATTGCGGCTGCACGAGGGACGGCTGGCGTGACCTGGGGCGAGACGCCGACGCTCACCGGGCGTCACGTCGCGCTCCGCCCGCTGGTTGCCGAAGACATGGACGCGCTGGTCGCGGCCGCGTCGGCGGACAACCTCTGGGACACCTTCTACGCCAACGTCGCGATGATGAAGGCGCCCGACCGCTGGCTCGCCGCCGCGTTGCGCGAACAGGACTTCGGGCGGGCACGGCTGTTCGCGGTCGTGGCGAACGGCACCGTCGTCGGCACCACGCGTTTCATGCGAATGAACGAGCCGAACAAGCGGCTCGAGATCGGCGGCACCTTCTACGCCAAGTCCGTCCAGCGCACCGGCGTCAACACCGAAGCCAAGCGGATGCTGCTCACGCACGCGTTCGAAGCGCTCAACTGCGAATGCGTTCAGATCCGCACGGATTCGCTCAACAAGCGGTCGCAAGCCGCGATCGAACGCCTCGGCGCCAAGCGCGATGGCGTGCTGCGCGGGCACCAGGTGATGGCCGACGGCCGCTTGCGCGACACGGTGGTCTACAGCATCCTCCGCCACGAATGGCCCGGCGTGCGTCAGAACCTGACGTATCTGCTGGCCCGACACCCCGCCTGACTGGAGGACCGCCCATGACCGCGATCACCGACTTCACCGTAAAGACCGCCGACGGCTCCGCGGCTTCGCTCGAGCCCTATCGCGGCAAGGTGCTGCTGATCGTCAACACCGCCTCCAAATGCGGCTTCACCCCGCAATATGACGGCCTCGAAGCGCTGCACCGTGACTATGCGGAGCGCGGGTTCGAAGTTCTCGCGTTCCCGTGCAACCAGTTCGGCGGTCAGGAGCCGGGTGACGCGGCGGAGATCGCTAATTTCTGCACGCTGACCTACGACGTGACGTTCCCGGTCTTCGCGAAGGTCGACGTCAACGGGGCAGGGGCGGACCCGCTGTTCGAGCGCCTGAAGTCCGACGCGCCAGGCGTGCTGGGGTCGAAGGCGATCAAGTGGAACTTCACCAAGTTTCTTGTCGGGCGCGACGGAGAGGTCGTCGACCGCTACGCCCCGACGACAAAGCCCGAGGACATTCGCAAGGATATCGAGAAGCTGGTGTAGAAGCCCACCCCACACCCGGCACCACCCCGGCGAAGGCCGGGGCCCAGTTGGAAAGGTCGCAGTAACGAAGCGCAGACTTCAGTCAGCAACGTCTCCCAACTGGGCCCCGGCCTTCGCCGGGGTAGTATGTGAGGGGATAAGCTGGCGTATCCCGAAGCAAGATTGTTCCCCCGCGAAGGCGGGGGCCCAGACTGGACTCCCGCCTTCGCGGGAGATCATGCTTCGTGGTGCCCGCTCGGCGCTCAAACCGAAAAAGCCGGCGCCCCCTTCTTGTGTGCGAGCGCCGAAGCAACCGAAGTCACCCCGCCAAACAGGAAACTGATCCCCAAAACATACCCCGGCAGCGTCAACGCCGACCAAGGCAACGTCGCCAGCACGATCACCGCCAGCAGTATATTCACCAAACCCAGCGCAATCATCAGCGCCTTGCCCCGCCGAAACCGCGCCCCCAGCCCGATCTCCAACGCCCCTCGAACCCCAAGCCAAACCGCAATCAACAACGTCAGCGAAATCGCCCCGGTCGCAGGCTCGAACGCCATGATCAGCCCGATCACTAGCGACACCAGCCCAAACCCGATCGCATAGCCGCGCCCCTCATGCCCCTTGCCGGCAAACCCCGACACGATCGACACGATCCCGGCGGCAATCAGAAACGCCCCGATCACCAACGTCGCGGCATAGGTCGCGGAAAACGGCGACGCGAACGCCATGATCCCAAGCACCACCGACAGCACGCCATACGCCAGGATCCACCCCCAGCCGGCGCCCGCACGCGGCGTCCCCGCAGCCGTGGTTTCGGTATCGGCAAAGTGCCCGCGTGGATCGGTCATGAAGAATGCTCCCAGAAGTCCCCGCCGCAACGGCTCGTCGTGTCCACGGTTCCGATCGGACTCATCCCCGCTGGTCGAATCACGCCGCAGCGCCTACCTCCGGTCGATGCATTCCGGTTACGTCCCCCTCCGCGTTTTCTCCTGCTACACCATGCTCGACGGCGCCATCGATCCGAAGGCGATCGCCAAGCAGGCGCGCGCGCTGGGCTTTCCCGCCGCCGCGCTGACCGATCGCAACGGCCTCTACGCAGCGATGGCCTATTCGGACGCCGCCAAGAAGGACGGCGTCCAGCCGATCATCGGCGTCATGCTCGGCGTCGGGCGCCCCGACATGCCCGACGGCGTCGCGACGCAGTTCGACTGGCTCGCACTCTACGCGCAGACCATGACCGGCTACGACAATCTCTGCGCACTCGTCTCGATGGCGCATCTCGACCGCCCGATCGAGATGCCCGCGCATGTCGACTTCGCCGCGCTCGAACGCCACACCGACGGTCTCATAGCGCTGACCGCAGGCGGTGAAGGCGGTCTCGCCCGGCTGTTCGCCGAAGGTCAGCCCGACCGCGCCCGCGCGTATCTAGACCGTCTTCAAGAGCTGTTCGGCGACCGCCTCTATATCGAACTCTCGCGCCGCAACGACGCGATCGAGATGGCGGCCGAAACCGACCTCATCGACATCGCCTACGACCGCAACCTGCCGCTGGTGGCGACCAACCCGTGCTGCTTCACCGAGAGCGCGTTCGGCGACGCGCACGATGCCATGCTCTGCATCGCGCATTCTACCTATGTCGAGACCGAGGATCGCATCCGCAGCTGCCCCGAAGCCTGGATGAAGCCCGCGCCGGTGATGCACGAGATGTTCGCCGACTTGCCCGAGGCGATCGCCAACACGCTCGTCGTCGCGCAGCGCTGCGCGGTGATGGCGCCGTATCGCAAGCCGATCCTCCCCAGCCTCGCCGGCGATATCGAGGGCGAGGCGAAACTCCTCCGCGACGACGCCGAAGCCGGCCTCGAAGCACGCCTCGCCCGCATCACCGAACTCCACGGCGAAGGCGAGGACGGCTGGCGCGACGTGTACCGTAAGCGGCTTGCGTTCGAGGTCGACGTGATCGTCCAGATGGGCTTTCCCGGCTACTTCCTGATCGTCGCCGACTTCATCAAATGGGCGAAGGACCACGACATTCCGGTGGGGCCAGGCCGTGGTTCGGGCGCCGGCTCGGTCGTCGCCTGGTCGCTGACGATCACCGATCTCGACCCGATCAAGCTCGGCCTGCTGTTCGAGCGCTTCCTGAATCCGGAACGCGTGTCGATGCCCGATTTCGATATCGATTTCTGCGAAACCCGGCGCGTCGAAGTGATCCGCTACGTCCAGGAGAAATACGGCCGCGATCAGGTCGCGCAGATCATCACCTTCGGAAAGCTGAAGGCGCGCGCGGTGCTCAAGGACACCGGTCGCGTGCTGCAGATGAGCTACGGACAGATCGATCGTCTCGCCAAACTGGTCCCCAACCACCCGACCGATCCCTGGACGCTGGAACGCGCGCTCAACGGCGTCGGCGAGCTCGCGAAGGAATACGCCAACGACAACGGCGTGCGGAAGCTGCTCGATCTGGCGATGAAGCTGGAAGGCCTGCCGCGCCACTCCTCCACCCACGCCGCCGGCGTGGTCATCGGCGATCGGCCCTTGGCGCAGCTCGTGCCCCTCTACCGCGATCCGCGCTCCGACATGCCCGTCACCCAGTTCGACATGAAATATGTCGAGGGCGCGGGCCTGGTGAAGTTCGACTTCCTCGGGCTGAAGACGCTGTCGGTGCTCCAGAAGGCGGTGCAACTGCTCGCCAAGCGCGGCGTGACGGTCGATCTCGAGGCGCTCGAATGGGACGATGCGGGTGTCTACGCGCTCCTGCAAAAGGGCGACACGGTCGGCGTGTTCCAGCTCGAGTCGGAGGGCATGCGCCGCACGCTGTCCGCGGTGCGCCCATCGAATTTCGGCGACATCATCGCGCTTGTGTCGCTCTATCGACCGGGCCCGATGGACAATATTCCCTCGTTCGGCCGCCGCAAGAACGGCACCGAGGCGATCGACTACCCGCACGCCCTGCTCGAACCGATCCTGTCGGAGACCTACGGGATTTTCGTCTACCAGGAGCAGGTCATGCAGGCCGCGCAGGTCCTGGCCGGCTTCTCGCTCGGTGGCGCCGATCTGCTGCGTCGCGCGATGGGCAAGAAGGTGAAGGCCGAGATGGACGCGCAGCGCGCGGGCTTCGTCGAGGGGTGTCTCACCGTCAACGGCATCAAGAAGGCCGAGGCGAACGCGCTGTTCGACTTGATCGACAAGTTCGCCGGCTACGGCTTCAACAAGAGCCACGCCGCCGCCTACGCATTGCTCGCGTACCAGACCGCGTGGCTGAAGGCGCACCACCCGCACGAATTCTTCGCCGCGTCGATGTGCTACGACCTGCACCAGACCGACAAGCTCGCGATCTTCACCGACGACATGCGCCGCCTCGGGATCACCGCGTTGCCGCCGTGCATCAACGCGAGCCAAGCCGAGTTCGATGTCGAGGTTTTGCCGGACGTCGAACTCGAACCAGAAGCTTGTTCACCCGCGAAGGCGGGCACCCAGTCTGGGTCCCCGCCTTCGCGGGGAAACAATCTCGCCGTCCGCTATGCCCTCGGCGCGCTGAAATCGGTCGGCGAAGGCGCGATGGAGAAGCTCATCGTCGAGCGCGTCCAGAACGGCCCGTTCGCCAGCCTCGACGATCTCGCCAAGCGCGTCGACCCGCGCCTGCTCAACAAGCGCCAGCTCGAGACGCTCGCCGCCGCGGGCGCGTTCGACGGCCTCGACCAGAACCGCGCCGGCATCCACGCCACCGCCGAGACGATCCTCGCGATCGCCGCGCGCACGCACGAACAGAAGACCAGCGGGCAGGGCGGCCTGTTCGGTGACGCCGAACCCGCGGGCGACGCGATCAAGCTCCCCCCCGCGGTCCGCTGGACGCTCAGCCAGCGCATGGACCAGGAGAAGGAGGCGTTCGGCTTCTATTTCTCCGCGCACCCGGTCGATCGCCATCGCCATATCGCGGTCAGCCACGGCGCTCGCGCCTACACCGCGCTGTCCGAACTCAACATCCCCGACGACGGCAGCCGCGCCGGCGCGACGATGGCAGTGCTGGTCGAGGACGCGCGCTATCGCACGTCCGCGCGCGGCAAGCGTTTCATGATGGCGCAATGCTCCGACGCCAGCGGCCAGTTCATGGCGACCTGCTTCGACGACCAGGTCTCGAAAGACCTGGAGGAGGCGGCCAAGGCCGGTGGTTGCGGGCTCATCACCGTCGAGCTCGATCGCAAGCCCGGCGAAGATACGCCGCGCGTCAGCATCAAGCGCATCCAGCCGTTCGAAGGCCTCGCCAACCTCGCGCGCTTCCAGGTGGTCGTGACGATCTCCGACATGACCGCGTTCGCCGGCCTAGCATCCCTGCTAGCCGAGCATCGCGGCGCACGCGGCGAGGTCCGAGTCCGCGCGCAATTGCCCGACGGCGAGGTCTGCATCCTGCTGGGTCGCGACTTCCTGCTCGACGGAGAGCTTGTCGAGCACATCGAGTCGTTGCACGGTGTCGCCAAGGTGGAGATGAAGACCTCGGAAACGAGGCTCGCTCTGGTCGGTTAACAGCTTGGGAGAGCATGAATGCTGGGTGGAATGCAGGATTTCGAGCTTCGTGTTCCCCGCCTGATAGACCACGCGGCGCGGGAGCATGGGGCGAGGGAACTCGTCAGCTACTGGGCCGATGGACGCGAGACGCGCACCAACTGGGCCGGCATCGCGCGCGACGCCCGCAAGCTAGCCCAGGCGCTCGAAAAGCTCGGCGTAGCGCCCGGCGACCGGGTCGCGACGCTGGCGATGAACCACGCGCACCACCTCGTCGCCTGGTACGGCACGATCGGCATGGGCGGCGTGATCCACACGATCAACCCGCGGCTGTTCGACGAGCAGCTCGTCTACATCGCCAACCACGCCGAAGACCGAGTGATGCTCTACGACAAGGCGTTCCAGCCGCTCGTCGATCGCCTGCGCGGCCAATGGGGCAGCATCCGCCACTTCATCTGTTTCGACGATCTGGGACCCGACGGTTTCCAGGCGATGCTCGACGCCGAGGACGGCGACTATGAGTGGGTCGAGGGCCCGGAGCGCGACCCGTGCATGCTCTGCTACACCAGCGGCACCACCGGCAATCCGAAGGGCGTGCTCTACACGCACCGCTCGACGATGATCCATGCGATGGCCGAGGTCGCGCCCTGGGTGTTCGATCTCTCGCCCAACGCCGTAGTGCTTCCGGTCGTGCCGATGTTCCACGCAGCCGCCTGGGGCCTGCCGTTCGCCTGCGCGCTGTCGGGGGCCAAGGTCGTCTATTCCGCGGTCAACGATCCCGCCGTGCTGTGCCGCCTGATGAACGACGAGAAGGTGACGCACTCTGCCGGCGTGCCGACCGTCTGGCTGGCGATGTTCGGTCACATGGACGCAACCGGCGACGCGCCCGCGCACCTGCAGCTGGTCACGATCGGCGGCTCAGCCGCGCCGCGCGCGATGATCGAGCGGATCATGGGCATGGGCGCCACCGTCAAGCACCTCTGGGGCATGACCGAGACCTCGCCGATCGGCACCGCCGGCTTCGCGCCGCCACACTGGGACGACATGAGCCACGAGGAGAAGCTCGATCTCGTCGGCAAGCAGGGCAGCGTCCCGTTCGGGATAGAACTCCGCATCATCGACGACGAAGGCACGGTGCTAGCCCGCGAAGGCAAGGTCGCCGGCCGTCTCCAGGTCCGCGGCCCCTGGGTGGTCCAACGCTATTTCGGCGCCGACGAGGACGCGGTCGACGCGGACGGCTGGTTCGATACCGGCGACGTCGCGATGCTTCATGCGGACGGCACGATGCAGATCACCGATCGCTCGAAGGACGTCATCAAGTCCGGCGGCGAATGGATCAGCTCGGTCGACCTGGAGAACGCGGCGGTCGGCTGTCCGGGCGTGGCGGAGGCGGCGGCGATCGGCATCCACCACCCCAAGTGGGACGAGCGCCCGCTGTTGCTGGTAGTCCGCAAACCCGGCAGCGACGTCGGAGAAACCGAGATCCGCGAACACCTGGCCAAGCACGTTGCGAAATGGTGGCTCCCCGACGCGATCGTCTTCGTCGACGACCTGCCCCACACCGCAACGGGCAAGCTCCTCAAGACAGCCCTACGCGAACGTTTCAAGGACTTCGTGTTGGCGACGGCTTAGCCCTCCCCGTCATGCTGGGCTCGTTCCGGCATCCACCGGCCCGCGAAGGCGGGAGCCCAGTCTGGGTCCCGGCCTTCATTGGGGAACATGCTTGTCCGCGTGATCGGGGGCGCCGCACCCCCCGATCATTTCGCACTTGCACAATTCCGACGATGCAGCGAGCTTGTCACAATGACCGAGGCCACCCCGATCATCCGTACCGGCGCGAACGAGGCGAACGCCGTCACGTTGCCCGCACGGCCGGAAGCGCTCCGCCTCGATCCCGCGGAAACCGCCGTCGTCGTCATCGACATGCAGAACGCCTACGCCTCCCCCGGCGGCTACGTCGACACGGCCGGCTTCGACATCGCAGGCTCAGCCGGCACCATCGCCCAGATCGCCAAGGTCCTGGACACCGCCCGCGCGGCGAAAATGCCGGTCGTGTTTCTCCAGAACGGCTGGGACCCCGACTATGTCGAGGCCGGCGGCCCCGGCTCGCCCAACTGGCACAAGTCCAACGCGCTGAAAACGATGCGCGCGCGCCCCGAACTCCAAGGCCAGTTCCTCGCGCGCGGTGGCTGGGACTATGAGATCGTCGATGCGCTCGCTCCCCAACCCGGCGACATCCGCGTCCATAAAACCCGCTACAGCGCGTTCTTCAATTCGCAGCTCGACAGCATCCTGCGCAGTCGCGGCATCCGCAACATCGTCTTCGTCGGCATCGCCACCAACGTCTGCGTCGAAAGCACGCTGCGCGACGGCTTCCACCTCGAATATTTCGGCGTGATGCTGGAGGACGCGACGCACCATCTCGGCCCGCCCGAGATGCAAACGGCCACCGTCTACAATGTCGAGAAGTTCTTCGGCTGGGTCAGCACGGTCGGCGATTTCTGCGGTTCGTTCGGGCAGTTGCCGAAGTGACCCTTCCTTGTTCCCTCGCGAACGCGGGGGTCCAGGAATCACGAACGCTACCGCCCGCAACCCTGGACCCCCGCCTCCGCGGGGGAACGGCGATGACTTGAAAGGAAAGCAGATGCCGTTCGAGGCCATCAACCCGCCCCAGTTCCCGACCCCCATCGCCCCCTATTCGGCCGCCGCGAAGGCCGGCAACACGGTCTACGTCTCGGGCGTGCTGGCACTAGGCGAGGGCGGCACAGTCCTCCACGTCGGCGACGCAGCAGCCCAAACCCGCGCCGTCCTCGACACCATCAAGACCACGCTCGAAGCCGCCGGCGCGACGCTCGCCGACGTCGCCTTCAACCACATCTTCCTGAAAGACCTCGCCGACTACGCGGCCTTCAACACGGTCTACGCCGAGTATTTCCCCGGCCCCAAGCCCGCGCGCTACTGCATCAAGACGGACCTCGTGAAGCCCGACTGCCTCGTCGAGATCGCCAGCATCGCTCATCTCGCCTGATGGGGATCGCAGGCGGCATCCACTGGGAGGAGCACGGCCAGCCCGACGGCCCCGCGATCCTCTTGTCGAGCGGCCTCGGCGGCTCGGGCAGCTACTGGCAGCCGAACCTCGCGGCGCTCGGCGCCGGCCACCGCGTCATCACCTACGACCACCGCGGCACCGGCCGCTCCGACGCCCACGTTCCCGGCGACCTGACCGTCGAGGCGATGGCCGCCGACGTCGTCGCTCTCATGGACTTGATCGGGCTCGAGAGCTGCACCTTCATCGGCCATGCGCTCGGCGGCCATATCGGCCTCGCGCTCGCTCTGTCCGCACCCGAACGGCTCGAACGGCTCGTCGTCATCAACGGCTGGGCCAAGCTCGACCCGCACACCGCGCGCTGCTTCGATACCCGGCTCGCGCTGCTGAAAGACAGCGGCCCGCGCGCGTATCTCCACGCGCAACCGCTGTTCCTCTACCCGCCGCAATGGATTTCGGACCATCACGACCGGATTCAGGACGAGGAGGAGGCGATGCTCGCGCATTTCCCCGGCGCGGAAATGATTCAGCGACGCGTTGCGGCGGTCCGCCGGTTCAACATCGCCGGCCGCCTCGACGAGATCCGCGTCCCGACGTTGCTGGTCGCGTCCGACGACGACATGCTCGTCCCCCCGTCCGCGTCCGAAAAGCTTGCCGCGGGCATCCCCGGCGCGCAGCTTGCCCGGATGGCGGCAGGCGCGCACGCGTGCAACGTTACCCGCGCGGAGCATTTCAACATGTGGCTGCTCGACTGGCTCGACGGCGAATAGGAGCGGCATATGCAGGTCGGCGTCTTCGTGCCCATCAACAACAATGGCTGGCTGATCAGCGAGAACGCGCCGCAGTACAAACCAAGCTTCGACCTCAACAAGGCGATCGCGCAGGCCGCCGAGAAGCACGGGCTCGATTTCCTGCTGTCGATGATCAAGCTGCGCGGGTTCGGTGGCAAGACCGAGTTCTGGGACTATGGGCTGGAGAGTTTCACGCTGATGGCGGGCCTCGCCGCCGTCACCGAGAAGATCAAGATCTACGCGACCTGCGCCACGCTGCTCGTGCCGCCGGCCTATGCCGCGCGGATGTGCAACACGATCGATTCGATCAGCCACGGGCGGTTCGGGCTGAACCTCATTACTGGCTGGCAGCCCCCCGAATATACGCAGATGGGGATGTGGCCCGGTGACGAACATTTCCGCAATCGCTACAAGATGCTCGACGAATACGCGCACATCCTCCGCGAGCTGTGGGAAGAGGGGACGTCCGACTTCAAGGGCGACTATTACCAGATGACCGACTGCCGCGTCTGGCCCAAGCCGACCGGCGACATGAAAATCATCTGCGCCGGCTCCTCCGACGACGGCTTGGCGTTCTCGGCGAAATGGGCCGATTACGCGTTCTGTCTGGGCAAGGGCGTCAACACCCCGACCGCATTCGCGTTCAACAACGAGCGGCTAGCCGCAGCGACCGCGAAGACCGGCCGCGACGTGCAGATCTTCGTCCTGATCATGGTCATTGCCGCCGAAACCGACGACGAGGCGATGGCGAAGTGGAAACACTATAACGCTGGCGTCGACGTCGACGCGATCGCCTGGCTGATCGATCAGGGCGCCAAGGACACGCACAATACGGACACCAACGTCCGCCAGCTCGCCGCCCCCGAAGGCGCGGTCAACATCAACATGGGCACGCTGGTCGGCTCGTACGAAAGCGTCGCGCGGATGCTCGACGAGATGGCGGCCGTCCCCAACACCGGCGGGGTCCTGCTGACCTTCGACGACTTTCTGGAGGGGGTGGAAGCATTTGGGACGCGTATCCAGCCGCTGATGAAGAGCCGCGTGGGTGTCGTCCCAAGCTGAAGTGGCTAACCCGCCCCAACCTTCTTTTGCCTCGCCCTCTCCCGTTGAGAGAGGGAAGGGGTCAGCGGCATCTTCGCCGTGGAAAGGGTGAGGGCAAGAGGAGAGCGCGCGCGTGACGAAGCGATCACCGCGCAACCACCACCCCGGCGAAGGCCGGGGCCCAATTGGGAAACGAAGATAATGGAGGGCAGCCTTCCGTTACGACCACTTTTCCACTTGGCCCCCGGCCTCCGCCGGGGAGGGGGGGCGTATTTGGGGTAAGGTCCCGCGAGCCAACAGTGTTTCCCCGCGGAGGCGGGGACCCAGACTGGACTCCCGCCTTCGCGGGAGAACAACCTGCTCACGGAACAGCGGAGGTCAAACTGCGCGAGGCGTCCGCTTCGCTTTGCGAATCCGCGGCTCCGCAATCATGTCCGCCGCCTTCTTGATCTCCTGCCGCAATTCATCCCGCTTCTCATGGATCGAAGCGATCACCGGCCCCATCGCCACCCCAAGATCGACCAGCACCGCCTCCGCCAGTTGCAACGAACTCTCCAGCGTCTCCGGCACCGCATCCGTAACGCCAGCCCGGTACAGCTCCGCCGCATGCGCCGTATCCCGAGCACGCGCCACGATCGGCAAGTCCGGCGCCAGAGCCCGCACCCGCCGCGCCAGCCGAACCGTCAACACCGGATCGTCCATCGTCAGGATCAGCGCCTTGGCGGTATGCAGCTTCAGCCGGTCGACCAGTTCCGCGCGCGCCACGTCGCCGAACAACACCGGATGCCCTTGCGCCCGCGCTGCCTCGACGGAATCGATATCCGCCTCCACGGCAACGTACTTCTGTCCGTGGACCGCCAGCATGTCCGCCACCATCCGGCCCACGCGACCAAAGCCGATCACGACGGTTCCGGGCCCATCGTCGTCGATCTCGATATCGCCAGCATCGGCACCCGAACGGCTTTCGAGTTGACGCGAAACGGTGCGGCCGAGCTTTGCCAGCAGCGGCGTGATCGTCAGCCCGATCGCGGTGACGGTCTGCCAGAACGACGCGGTCGATGGCAGGATCAACTGCGCCTGCGCGGCCGTCGCAAGCACGATCAGCGTCGTCTCGGAAGGGCTGCCCATCAGTAGTCCCGTCTCGGCCGCGACCCCACGCCGCGAATTGGCGACCCGCAGGAACAGGAACGTCACGATCGCCTTGGTCGCCACCACGCCCGTCACGGCAAGCAGCAACGACGGCCAGTTCTGCGCGATCAACCGCAGGTCGAGACTCATGCCGACGGTGATCAGGAACACCCCGAGCGCGAGGCCCTTGAACGGCGCGGTGATGACCTCGACTTCGCTGTGATATTCGGTCTCGGCGATCAGCAGCCCCGCCAGCAGCGCGCCGACGATCGGCGACAGCCCCGCGGCGGTCGTCGCGACGCTGGCGACGATAACTACCAGCAGCGACGCGGCGAGGAACAGCTCTGGGCTCTTGGTGCGCGCGGCCTGCCCGAACAGCCGAGGCAGGACGACCCGCCCGCCGATATACATTGCGACGACGGTCAACCCGCCGCGCAGCGCAACGCCCGCGATGTTCGACCAGCCGTCCGCACTCGCTGTCGGTGCCAGTGCACCGAGCACGAAGATGATCGGGACGAGCGCCAGATCCTCGAACAACAGCATCGCGAACGCACCACGCCCGACCGCGCCGGTGGTGCCGACGAGCGGCAGCACCAAAGCGGTGGACGACAACGCGAGCGCAAACCCCAGCCCGATCGCGCCCGCCCATTCCTGGCCGATGAAGTGCAACGCCACGCCGATGATCAGCGCCGAGCCGATCAGTTCGGCGGCGCCGGTGCCGAACACGAGTTGCTTCATCGACCATAGTCGCTTGAACGAGAGTTCGAGGCCGATCGAGAACAGCAGCAGGATGATGCCGAACTCGGCGAACGGCTCGATCGACTCCGGGTTCGAGATCGTCAGGTAATAGAGCCAAGGCGCGGATCCGGTGAGCGAACCCAATCCAGCGGGGCCGACCAGCAGGCCGACCAGGATGAAACCGATGACCGGGCTGACCCTGAACCGCGCGAACGCGGGGATGACGAGCCCCGCCGCGCCGAGAATGACGAGCGCGTCGCTGAAACCTTGATTGTCGAGCCGTAATGCCATGCGTGCGACCTTAGGGGACGCATGACGGAATTGTCACCCGTGGTGACGTGCTGCGGCGATCAGCAGTGGAAAGAGGTGTATTCTCCTCCGTCATCCTTACGAAAGTCAGGACCCAGAGCCAAGACCGCAGTCCTGTGTAACCCTGGGTCCGACTGTCGTCAGGATGACGGGAGAGAGAAAAAGCCCCGCTTCCGTTGCCGAAAGCGCGGTGCCAGATCAGGCCCAGTTGGCCATCTCGGTCTCGAGGTTCGACCGCACCTGCTCGAAGAACTGCTCAGTCGTCATCCAGGGCTGGTCGGGGCCGATCAGGATCGCGAGATCCTTGGTCATGTGGCCGTTCTCCACCGTCTGGACGCAGACGCGCTCGAGCGTCTCGGCGAACTTCGTGACGTCGGGCGTATCGTCGAACTTGCCGCGATACTTGAGGCCACCGGTCCATGCGAAGATCGATGCGATCGGGTTGGTCGAGGTCGCCTTGCCCTGCTCGTGCATGCGGAAGTGACGCGTGACGGTGCCATGCGCCGCCTCGGCCTCGACGGTCTTGCCGTCCGGGGTCAGCAGGATCGAGGTCATCAGGCCGAGCGACCCGAACCCTTGTGCGACCTGATCCGACTGCACGTCGCCGTCATAGTTCTTGCAGGCCCAGACGAACTCGCCGTTCCACTTCAGCGCGCTGGCGACCATGTCGTCGATCAGGCGATGCTCGTAGACGATGCCGGCTTCCTTGAACTTGTCCTTGAACTCGGCCTCGAACACCTCGGCGAACAGGTCCTTGAAGCGGCCGTCATAGGCCTTGAGGATCGTGTTCTTGGTCGACAGGTACACCGGCCACTTCAGGTTGAGGCCGTAGTGCATCGAGGCGCGCGCGAAATCGCGGATCGAATCGTCGAGGTTGTACATCGCCATCGCGACGCCTGCCGACGGGAACTGGAACACCTCGCGGTCGATGACCGTGCCGTCGTCGCCTTCGAAGACGAGGCGCAGCTTGCCCGGGCCCGGGACCAGATAGTCGGTTGCGCGATACTGATCGCCGAATGCGTGACGGCCGACGACGATCGGGTGCGTCCAGCCGGGGATCAGGCGGGGCACGTTCTTGATCACGATCGGCTCGCGGAAGATGGTGCCGCCGAGGATGTTGCGGATCGTGCCGTTCGGCGACTTCCACATCTTCTTCAGGCCGAACTCGGTCACGCGCTGTTCGTCGGGCGTGATCGTGGCGCACTTCACCGCGACGCCGTGCTTCTGCGTGGCGAGCGCGCTGTCGATCGTGACCTGGTCGTCGGTCGCGTCGCGATGCTCGACGCCGAGATCGTAATAATCGAGCTGGATGTCGAGATACGGCTTGATCAGGCGTTCGCGGATCCATTCCCAGATGATCCGGGTCATCTCGTCGCCATCGATCTCCACGATCGGATTCTTTACCTTGATCTTCGCCATGTGCGCGTCCTTCGGGGGAGGGGTTTGGGGAGCGTCTAGGGGAGCATGCCGCGGCGATCAACCGCTGGCCAACCGTTGGTGCTGTAAGGAAAAGCCGGTTCATCGTTGTATCGCGCGTCGTGCACGGATAGACCCGCGGGTTATGGCATCGCTCGACAAGCCGCCCGTCACGACCTCCACGGTCAAATGGCGATTTCCCGCAGTCCATCCGGAGGGCCACAAATACGTCGCGATCGCGACCGGCATCACGCTGTTGCTGACGATCGTCAGCCACGTGCTGTTCTGGCCGATGGTCGGCGTCGTGATCTGGGTCGCGACGTTCTTCCGCGATCCGATCCGCACCACCCCACAAGGTGAAGGCCTGATCGTCGCGCCTGCGGACGGGCTGATCACGATGATCCAGCGCGTGCCGATCCCGCGCGAGCTCGCCGGCGAGAACGGTCTCGGCGACGCACCGCTGGTCCGCGTGTCGATCTTCATGTCAGTGTTCGACGTGCACATCAATCGCACGCCGATCGCCGGTACGATCCGCCAGGTGGTCTATATCTCGGGCAAGTTCCTCAACGCGGATCTCGACAAGGCGAGCGACGAAAACGAGCGCCAGCATTTCGTCGTCGAAGATCGCAACGGCATGCGGATCGGCTTCACGCAGATCGCCGGCCTGGTCGCGCGCCGCATCCTCGGCTTCGTGAAGGCCGGCGACATGGTCGCGGTCGGCCAGCGCATCGGCCTGATCCGGTTCGGTAGCCGAGTCGACGTGTACCTGCCCGATCATGTCGTGCCACAGGTGTGCCTCGGTCAGCGTAGCATCGCGGGTGAGACCGTGCTCGGTCGCGTCGGTGGCGTTCCGGTCGGTGGTATCGCGCAGTGATGGACCGCGACGGTTCGACCGATCCGATCGAAGAGCGGGGCCGGGGGCGGTTCGGTCGCACACGTCGTGCACCGCGCGGACTTCCCCTGCGCGCCGTCGCTCCCAACGCCGTTACCGCGCTAGCCCTGTGTTCGGGCCTGAGTGGCGTGCGGTTCGCGATCGGCGGGCAGTGGGAAAGCGCCGTCGCGATGATCATGGTCGCGGGCGTGCTCGACGGCCTCGATGGTCGGATCGCCCGGATGCTGCACGGCGAAAGCCGGTTCGGTGCCGAGCTCGATTCGCTGTCCGACGCGATCTCGTTCGGCGTCGCACCGGCGCTGATCGTCTATCTGTGGTCGCTGACGGCGTTGCCGCGTGTCGGCTGGATCTGCTCGCTGATCCTCGCCGTGTTCTGCGCGCTGCGTCTCGCGCGCTTCAACGCCAAGATCGACGAGAGCCACCAACCGCACAAGTCCGCGGGTTTTCTAACCGGCGTTCCGGCTCCGGCAGGTGCTGGCTTAGCGCTGATGCCGATGTTCTTCTGGTTCTGGACCGATGAACCGAGGTTCGCGTCGCCGTATTTCGTGGCGCCTTGGGTCGCGTTCGTCGCACTGCTGATGGTGTCGAGTATCGCAACCTATTCGTGGAGTTCGGTCAAACTCCGCAGCAACATCCGGTTCGAGGCTATCGCGCTCGTCGTTTTGCTAGGCGCCGCGATCGTGAGCGCGCCGTGGCATACGCTCAGCATCATCTGCGTTCTGTACCTGCTGTCGATGCCGTTCAGCATCGCGAGCTACGCCAAGATCAGGCGGCAGCGTTCCAGCGGCGGGCGGGCACCGGAGCCGACGTCGAAGCCCAGCGCCTGACTGCGATCCGGCGCTCCGCAACCGCCAGCGTGCGGAGCGGCTGGAACGCGGGTTCGACGTTGCCCATCGCGAGGCGGACGATACGCTCCCACTGCGGCGCGATCGACGAGACGATCATCATGCCCGCGACCGCGAATGCACCAGCAAAAACCATGAAGCTCAGAACCAACATCACGTCCGCCTTCCTATGAGTTGCGAACAAATTCCTAATATCCGCAAACACTTGGTCAGAAACATCGTTCCACTCGTCGCATTTCGAATCCCGTCATGCCGGGGTGATTCCGCGCCGAGTCGAACATCTGTTCCCCTCTGAGCCCTTTATGTTCTCATTGCGTTCCATGAGTCAAGCGGGCCTTGTGCGATTGCTTTTCGAATAGAGCCACGCTAAGGGCCGCGCCTCTAACCCCGCATGGGAGGCATCATAGCCCGGTGCGTCACGGTCATTCGGCCACGACGTCATCCGCTTCCCAGAGGCACAACCGGAAGGATATATCCCTATGGCGGCTCCAGTCGTCTCCATGCAGCAGCTCATCGAAACGGGCGCGCATTTCGGCCACCAGACTCATCGGTGGAACCCCAAGATGAAGCCTTACATCTTCGGTGATCGTAACGGCGTCCACATCCTCGACCTGTCGCAGACCGTGCCGCTGTTCGCGCGCGCGCTCGAATTCGTCTCGTCGGCTGTTGCCGGTGGTGGCAAGGTCCTGTTCGTCGGCACCAAGCGCCAGGCGCAGGATCCCGTCGCGGACGCAGCGCGTCGTTCGGGCCAGCACTTCGTCAACCATCGCTGGTTGGGCGGCATGCTCACCAACTGGAAGACCATCTCGGGCTCGATCAAGCGTCTCAAGACGCTCGAGGAAATGCTGTCGGGCGACACCGTCGGCCTGACCAAGAAGGAAGTCCTCCAGCTCACCCGCGAGAAGGACAAGCTCGAGCTTTCGCTCGGCGGCATCCGCGACATGGGCGGCATTCCCGACGTGATGTTCGTGATCGACGCGAACAAGGAAGAGCTGGCGATCAAGGAAGCCAACACGCTGGGTATTCCCGTCGTCGCGATCCTCGATTCGAACGTGTCGCCGGACGGCATCGCCTTCCCGGTTCCCGCGAATGACGACGCAGCCCGCGCCATCCGCCTGTACTGCGAGGCGATCGCGATCGCAGCGACGCGCGGCGGCCAGGAGCAGCAGCGCCGCACCGGTGCCGACATCGGCGCGATGATCGAGCCGCCGAAGGAAGAGGCACTGAGCGCAGAGCCGACGGTCGAGGCTACGGCTGACACGGCACAGGCAACTGCGAATGCCGATACCGCTGCAGAATTCGCAGCCGAGGGTGAGCGCCAGATCGACGCATAAGCGTCGTCGCCGAACCGTCATGCGGGCGGGGTAGGGCGAAAGCTCTGCCTCGCCCGCAACCATATTCAGACCTAAAAAGGATTAGAGACATGGCCGATATCACGGCAGCGATGGTCAAGGATCTGCGCGAGAAGAGCGGCGCGGGCATGATGGATTGCAAGAAGGCGCTGAGCGAGAACGCCGGCGACATGGAGCAGGCGATGGATTGGCTGCGCACCAAGGGGCTCGCAGCCGCCGCCAAGAAGTCCAGCCGCACCGCGGCCGAGGGTCTGGTCGGCGTCGCCGTGTCGGGCACCAAGGGTGCCGCGGTCGAAGTGAACTCGGAAACCGATTTCGTCGCGAAGAACGACCAGTTCCAGTCGTTCGTCCGTGACGTCACGCAGATCGCGCTCGCAACCGGTGGCGACATCGAGGCACTGAAGTCGCAGGTGATGCCATCGGGCAAGACCGTCGAGGAAGTCCTGACGAACAACGTCGCGACGATCGGCGAGAACCAGTCGCTGCGCCGCTCGCGCACGCTGGAAGTCAGCAAGGGTGCGGTCGTTCCGTACATCCACAATGCAGCGGCTCCCGGCCTCGGCAAGATCGGCGTTCTCGTCGCGCTTGAGTCGGAGGCTTCGGACGAGGTTCTCCAGGCACTCGGCAAGCAGCTCGCGATGCACATCGCAGCCGCCTTCCCGAAGGCGCTCAACGAAGCCGATCTCGACGAGTCCGAGATCGAGCGCGAGCGCGCGATCGCGACCGAGAAGGCCGCCGAGTCGGGCAAGCCTGCCGACATCATCGCCAAGATGGTCGAGGGCGGTATCGCCAAGTACCGCAAGGAGCACGCCCTGGTCAGCCAGCTGTTCGTGATGGACGGCAAGACCAAGATCTCCGACGTCGTCGCCAAGGCCGGCAAGGATGCCGGCGCCGAGATCAAGCTGGTGGACTATGTCCGCTTCCAGCTGGGTGAGGGCATCGAGAAGGAGCAGTCCGACTTCGCAGCCGAGGTTGCTGCTGCTTCGGGCGTTCCGCAGGCCTGATCTGACTTCCTCCCTCGCCCCTCCGGGGAGAGGGAAGGGGCCCGCGGCCACTTGGCCGTGGGAAGGGTGAGGGGAGTGGCGAGGTCTCGAACCTCACGCCCCCTCATCCGGCCCTACCGGGCCACCTTCTCCCCGAGGGGAGAAGGACGATGAGGTATCCGTTCAGGCTGCCTCGTCATCCTCGCGAACGCGGGGATCCATACACTTCGACGCCGGTGATCTCTCGAGACGCCAGCCCAAATGGGTTCCCGCCTCCGCGGGAATGACGATAATTCTCTGGTGCGCGAGTTTCGCGAACGAGGATTTTCCGTCTCATCTCCACCCAGTTTCGATGCACGCGCCGCACAGCGCTTCACATCCCGGGCCTCGCCGCCTAAGGTCCGCGCCGCCCCGCCAATCACAATTCGAGATTTATGACGCCTCCGCGCTACAACCGTATCCTGCTGAAACTGTCGGGCGAAGTCCTGATGGGGCCATCGGGTCTTTCGATCGATCCGACCGTCACCGCGCGCGTCGCGCAGGAGATCGCGGACATCAAGGCGAAGGGCTACGAGATCTGCATCGTCGTCGGCGGTGGCAACATCTTCCGCGGCATGGCGGGTGCGGCACGTGGGATGGACCGCGCGACCGGCGATTACATGGGCATGCTCGCGACCGTCATGAACGCGCTCGCCGTTCAGAACGCGCTGGAGCAGATCGGCGTGGACACGCGCGTCCAGTCGGCGATCCCGATGGCGTCGGTGTGCGAGCCGTTCATCCGTCGTCGCGCCGAGCGTCACCTGGAGAAGGGCCGCGTCGTGATCTTCGCGGCGGGCGTCGGCAGCCCCTATTTCACCACCGATTCGGGCGCCGCGCTGCGTGCTGCCGAGATGAAGTGCGATGCGCTGTTCAAGGGCACTTCGGTCGACGGCGTGTACAACGCCGACCCGAAGACGCACCCGGATGCAGTGCGCTACGAAACGGTCACGTACAGCCGCGTGCTGTCCGACGACCTCAAGGTCATGGACGCGAGCGCGATCGCGCTGTGCCGCGACAACAATATCCCGATCGTCGTCTTCAACATCCGCGAACCCGGCAATCTCGCCGCGGTCCTGGCGGGTGATGGCGTGTCGACGATCGTCCAGAACGAGCAGGAGCTTTAAGATGGCCGCATACGACAAGACCGACCTAGAACGCCGCATGGCGGGTGCCGTCGAAGCGCTGAAGAGCGATCTCGCAGGGCTTCGCACGGGGCGCGCGTCGACCGCGTTGCTCGATCCGGTGATGGTGACGGTGTACGGCTCGTCGATGCCGCTGAACCAGGTCGCGACCGTCTCCGCGCCAGAGCCGCGGATGCTGTCGGTGCAGGTCTGGGACAAGTCGAACGTCGGCCCGACCGACAAGGCGATCCGCTCGGCGGGTCTGGGGCTCAACCCGATCGTCGACGGCCAGACGCTGCGCCTGCCGATTCCTGACCTGACCGAGGAGCGCCGCAAGGAACTCGCCAAGCTTGCCGGCCAGTATGCCGAGAAGGCGCGCATTGCGGTCCGCAACGTGCGCCGCGACGGCATGGATTCGCTCAAAGTCGACGAGAAGAAGGGCGTGTTCGGCGAGGACGAGCGCAAGCGTCACGAGACCGAAGTGCAGAAGCTGACCGACAGCATCATTGCCGAGCTCGATGCGACCGCGACCGCCAAGGAAAAGGAAATCCTGGGCAAGTGAGATTGCAGGCCTCCTCGGCCGCGCCGCTCGCTGCGGTTCCTGTGGGCGCCGTTCCTGCGGGCGGGGCGGTGCCGCGTCATGTCGCGATCATCATGGACGGCAATGGCCGCTGGGCGAAGAAGCGGTTCCTGCCGCGCTTCGCCGGGCACAAGGCTGGCGTCGAGGCGGTGCGGAAAGTGACGCGGGCGGCGCGCGCGATGGGAATCGAGGCGCTGACGCTGTACGCGTTCTCGTCCGAGAACTGGCGGCGTCCGGCCGAGGAGGTCAGCGACCTGATGGGGTTGCTGCGGCATTTCATCCGCAGCGACCTCGACGAACTCGCACGCGAGAACGTTCGGCTACGCGTGATCGGCGACTATCACAGCTTTTCGCCCGATCTGGTGGCGATGGTCGACGATGCGATCGCGCGGACGGCAGGGAATACCGGGCCGATCCTGGCGATCGCGCTGAATTACGGTGCGCATGCCGAGTTGGTGACGGCCGCGCGGCGTCTGGCGGAGCGGGCGCGCGATGGTGCGCTGGATCCGGCGAGCATCGACGAGGCGACGATCGAAGCCGAACTCGATACGCACGACCTCCCGCCGCTGGACCTGATGATCCGGACGTCGGGCGAGCAGCGTCTGTCGAACTTCCTGTTGTGGCAGGCGGCGTATGCGGAACTGCTGTTCGTCGACACGCTCTGGCCTGACTTCGACGCCGCCGCGCTCGCCGATGCGGTCGCGGCGTTCGGCCAACGCCAGCGCCGCTACGGTGGTCTGTGAGTCTTACCGACCCTGAAAAGGCGCCCGATCAGGCGTTGCGCACGCCGTCCAATCTCCAGCTCAGGATGATCGCCAGCGTCGGCATGATCGCGGTGGCGAGCCTTGCGCTGACGCTCGGCGGGATCGCGTTCTGGGGGCTCGGCGTGGTGGCCGCGCTGTTCATGATGGCGGAATGGTCGATGCTCCAGGGCGCCGACGCGAAGACCAAGCGGATGACTCAGTTCGCGCTGTCGGTGCCGCTCGCACTGATGGCGCCCGCGTCGCTGATCCTCGTGATCCACGATTTCTTCACGCTGGGCTTGCTCGTGGGGGCGGCGTTCTTCGTCGTCATCACGACTCGCAAACCCAAGCTGGCGCTGGGCATCATCTACTGCGGTCTTCCCGTGTTCGCGCTGATGATCATCCGGCGGCAGGACGAGGGCATCCTCTTCACGCTGTGGGCGCTGTCGCTGGTGTGGGCGTGCGATATCGGCGCGTTCTTCACCGGACGGACGCTGGGCGGGCCGAAGCTTGCGCCTGTCATCAGTCCGAACAAGACATGGTCGGG
Organism: Sphingomonas faeni; assembly: GCF_040407495.1. GTDB lineage: Bacteria > Pseudomonadota > Alphaproteobacteria > Sphingomonadales > Sphingomonadaceae > Sphingomonas > Sphingomonas faeni_D. The sequence continues at coordinate 335,213 of NZ_JAPZPP010000005.1, forward strand.
CCTGATCGGTGGCGTCGTACTGGCGAGCGCGGTCGCGGCGGTGCTGCACATGCAATACGGCCTGCCGATGCGGATGACGCTGGCAACGCCGGTGCTCGCGGTACTCGCGCAGATGGGCGATCTTTACGAGAGTTGGCTAAAGCGCGTGGCGGGGGTGAAGGACAGCGGCAATATCCTGCCCGGACATGGCGGCGTGATGGATCGCCTCGACGGCCTGGTCCCGGTCGCGCCGGTCGCGGCGTTCCTCGTCCTGCTGCCGCATTTCTACGCATGAAGAGCGTCACGATCCTGGGCGCGACCGGCTCGGTCGGTACCTCGACGCTCGACCTGATCGAGCGCGAGCCCGATCGCTTCCGCGTCGTCGCGCTGACCGCAAATTGCGACGTGACGAAGCTCGCCGCGGCCGCGATCCGCACCAAGGCCGAGTTCGCGGTCGTCGCGGACGAGAAATGTCTTCCCGAACTCCGCGAAGCGCTCTCCGGCACGGGGATTCGCGCAGGTGGTGGTGCCGAAGCGATCGCCGAGGCGGCGTCGTCGGGCGCCGACTGGACGATGGGCGCGATCGTCGGCTGCGCGGGGCTGAAGCCAGTGATGGCGGCGATCGAGCAGGGCGGCACTGTCGTGATCGCCAATAAAGAGCCTCTGGTTTCCGCTGGCGACGTCATACTCGCTGCGGCCAAGAGGACCGGCGCCACCTTGTTGCCGGCCGACTCCGAGCACAACGCGATCTTCCAGTGCTTCGACGCGACTCGCCCCGAGCGCGTGCGGCGGATCATCCTGACATGCAGCGGCGGGCCGTTCCGCGACTGGACCACCGAGCAGATGCGCGGCGTGACGCTGGAGCAAGCGGTCAAGCATCCCAACTGGTCGATGGGTGCGAAGATCTCGGTCGATTCGGCGACCTGCATGAACAAGGGCCTCGAACTGATCGAGGCCGCGCGGCTGTTCCCGATTCCGCATGACCGGATCGAGATCGTCATCCATCCGCAATCGGTGGTCCACAGCCTGGTCGATTACGTCGACGGCTCGGTGCTGGCGCAGCTCGGTCCCCCCGACATGCGCACGCCGATCGCGCATACGCTCGCCTGGCCGGACCGGATGGCGACGCCGATGGCCCCGCTCGACCTCGTCGCGATCGGTCGACTCGACTTCGAGGCACCTGACCAAGTCCGCTTCCCGGCATTGCGCCTCGCCCGCGAGGCACTTGACGCAGGCGGCGCGCGCCCCGCAATTCTCAACGCTGCCAACGAGGTAGCGGTCGAGGCATTCCTCAAGCGCCGCATCGGCTTCCTCGAAATTGCCGCAATCGTCGATCATACGCTATCGTGCTACGATCCGGCCGCACCGGACAGCGTCGACGCCGTGCTGGCGATCGATGCCGAGGCGCGGGTTTTGGCGGGCGAGCGTGTAGAGGATTGCGCGGTTTGATCGAAACACCCGGTATCCTGCTGACCATCCTTTCGTTCGCGGCCGTGATCGGCCCGCTCGTGTTCGTGCACGAGATGGGACATTACCTCGCCGGACGCTATTTCGGGATTAAGGCGGATGCCTTCGCGGTCGGCTTCGGCCGCGAGATCGCGGGCTTCACCGACAGCCGCGGCACCCGCTGGAAGTTCGGCTGGCTCCCGCTCGGCGGCTATGTGAAGTTTGCAGGCGACATGAATCCGGCGAGCCAGCCTTCCGCCGAATGGCTCTCGCTCCCCGCCGAAGAGCGCCAGCGCACCTTCCAGTCCAAGCCGGTATGGCAGCGCGCGATCGTCGTGGCAGCCGGTCCGGTCGTCAATTTCGTCGTCGCCATCCTGATCCTCGCCGGTTTCGCGTTCGCGTACGGAGACATCCGCATGCCGCCGATCGTCGGCGGCACGGTACCCGGCAGCGCCGCTGCCGCCGCCGGATTGCAGGTCGGCGACCGGATCACCGCAATCGGGGGGCGCTCGGTCGAGACCTTCGACGATCTCGCCCGCTACGCCCGCATCCGCGCCGGCGAGCGCACGCAGATTGACGCAGTGCGCGGTGGCCAGCCGGTATCGCGCGAGCTCGTGATCGGCACCGAACTCCAGCGCGATCGCTTCGGCAACGAATACAAGATCGGCCGCCTCGGCATCGCCGGCAGCAAGCCTGTCATCATCCCCGTCAGCCTGATCGAAGCCCCGGTGATTGCGGTAAAGCGCACTGGCGAGATCGTCTCGATGATGGTCGAGACGCTGGGCCAGGTCATCACCGGGCGGCGGTCGGTCAAGGAGCTCGGCGGGCCGCTCAGCATCGCAAAAGTGTCCGGCGAGCAGATGTCGCTCGGGCTCGATGCTTATGTGTTCCTGATCGCGCTGGTCTCGATCAATCTGGGGTTCATCAATCTGCTGCCAGTGCCGATGTTGGATGGCGGTCACCTGTTCTTTTACGCGATCGAAGCGGTGCGCAGGCGCCCGGTCGAGCCGCAGGTTCAGGAATGGGCGTTTCGCGGTGGCCTCGCAGCGATTCTTGCGCTGATGCTGCTCGTGACCTTCAACGATCTCGGCAATTTCGGGCTCTGGAAGAATCTGGCTGGCTTGATCGGCTGACGACGATAGGGCAGGGCGGGCGCGCCTTGTATGTGCACGTTTTTAGGGTGGGTTTGGTGACAGCGATCAACGGTTACGATTTCGCGCGGAAGGGCGCCCTGCTTCTCGCAGGCACGATCCTGTCCGGCGTGCCCGCGTTCGCGCAGACGGCGCCTGTGGCGACTTCCGCGCCCACGCCCGTGCGCAATCCCGCTACGGGGGCGGCTAGTTCTTTAACGCCCGTTGCGGCTCCGGTATCCGCCGGTACGATCAAAACTCTGCGAGTCGAGGGCTCGCAGCGGATCGAGCCCGAGACGGTGCTGTCCTACACCAAGCTGCGCGTCGGCATTCCGTACACCGCGGAAACGCTCGATCAGGCGCTGAAGGATCTGCAGGCGAGCGATCTGTTCGCGGATTACTCGATCGCCGGTGTCGAGACCGGCAACATCGTGCTCCGCGTGCGCGAGAACCCGATCATCAACCGCGTGATCATCGAAGGCAACAAGGCGCTGAAGAGCGACAAGATCACGAAAGAGATCAAGCTCGCGCCGCGCCAGATTTTCACGCGCACCGCGGTCCGTCAGGACATTGCCCGGATCATCGAGCTGTATCGCCGCCAGGGCCGCTTCGCCGCGGTGATCGATCCGAAGATGGTCAACCTCGACCAGAACCGCGTGGATGTCGTGTTCGTCGTCAGCGAGGGGCCAAAATCGAAGGTCCGCCAGATCAACATCCTCGGCAACGAGGTGTTCTCCGACGACCAGATCCGCGGCCAGATGGCGACCAAGCAGTCGCGTCTGTTCCGCCTGTTGTCGTCGGCGACCAGCTACGATCAGGATCGCCTGTCCTACGACCAGCAGAAGCTGCGCCAGTTCTACCTGACGCAGGGCTATGCCGATTTCCGCGTGACCTCGGCGGTCGCCGAGCTGACGCCGGACAAGAAGGACTTCATCATCACGTACGTGGTGGAAGAAGGTAAGCGCTACAAGTTCGGCGACGTCACCGTCGACAGTCAGATTCGCGACTTCGACAATACAAAGCTCGCAGCCTCGCTGCCGCTGAAGAAGGGCGACTGGTACAACGCCAAACTGGTCGAGGATTCGGTCGACAATCTCAGCCAGACCGCGGGCCTGTTCGGTTATGCGTTCACCGAGGTGAACCCGGAGTTCCAGAAGGACGCCGAAACGCTGACGATGGGGATTAATTTCAACATCGCCGAAGCCAAGCGCACCTATGTCGAGCGGATCGAGATCAACGGCAATACGCAGACGCAGGACAAGGTCGTGCGCCGCGAGATTCGTCTCGCCGAGGGCGATGCGTTCAACAGCTTCCAGGTGAAGCGTTCGCAGGATCGCATCAACTCGCTGGGGTATTTCCAGGACAAGATGGAGATCAAGCAGCTGCCGGGTTCGGCGCCCGATCGCGTCATCCTCGAGACCAATCTCGAAGAGAAGTCGACCGGCGAGCTTCAGTTGTCGGCGGGCTATTCGAGCCTCGAGCGCTTCATCATCCAGGCGAACATCACGCAGCGCAACTTCCGCGGCAAGGGCCAGGAACTGCGCGCCGGGGTCAACTATTCGAGCTATTCGAAGTCGATCGAGCTGGGCTTCACCGAGCCGTATCTGTTCGACAAGAACATCGCGGTCGGCGGCGACATCTTCCGTCGTGACTATAACTCGTTTGGGTATGTCGGTAACGACCGCCAGACCAATTACTCGCAGGTCTCGACCGGGTTCCAGCTGCGAGCAGGTGTGCCGCTGACCGAGTTCTGGTCGCTGTCCGCACGCTATGGTCTGTCGTATGACGAGGTCAGCCTCGACAGCCGGTATCTGAACGCTGACGGCACCTGTAACAGGCTTCAGGCCGGCAACTACCTCTGCGATGCGATCGGCAATCGGTGGACATCCTCGATCGGCTATTCGCTGAGCCGCGATACGCTGAACAGCCGCTTGCGCCCCACTGCGGGCTCGCGCTTCTCGTTCAGCCAGGACTTTGCCGGCCTTGGTGGCGACGTGAAGTACATCCGGACACGTCTGGAGGGGGCCAAGTATGCCAACCTCGGCAGCGGGTTCATCGGATCGGTCGTTGCAGAGGGCGGGTATATTCACCCGCTCGAGAAGAGCCCCGGACCCGGACGCGATCCCATCCGGATCACCGATCGCTTCTATCTCGGCGAGCCACAGTTCCGCGGCTTCGATATTCGCGGCGTCGGTCCACGTGTTTTGCGTGCGGCATATAGCGATGCTACGCCCGCCCAGGTTCTGCAGACGGACCGCAACAATATTCAAGACGATGCGCTTGGTGGGCGAGCCTATTACCTTGCCCGGGCGGAAGTCGAAATTCCGTTGGGGTCGGGCGCGCGTGAACTCGGGCTCCGTCCGTCGATCTATGCGCAGGTCGGTAGCCTGTTCGGGATCAAGCGGCCGTTGCCGACGCAGGAATTCCCCGATCTTATCGATCCGGCGACCGGAAAGATCTACAAGGGATCGATCTTCACGCCTGCGGTGAATACCAGCAATCAACCGCTCTATACCTACACGACCACCGATGCGACGGGGGCGCAGGTTACGGCCAACACGATCTGCCCGGCCGGATCGCCGAATGCCACGGGTGGTTGTGACGGCACTGCCACCAATCCCCGGGCACTGACGCAGCAGCTGCCGTTCCAGGAAAGCTTCCTGGGCAACTCTGCCAAGCCGCGTTTGTCGATCGGTGTTGGCGTTAACTGGAACTCGCCGTTCGGCCCGCTCCGGATCGATCTTGCCAAGGCCTTGCTTACCCAAAAGGGTGACGACCCCAAGCTTATTACTTTCAACGTAGGGACACAGTTCTGATGACGACGTTCAAGACGCTTCTTCTCGCCGCAGCGCTCGTTGCACCGGCTGCCATCACCGCAACCGCTGCGGATGCACAGGTTTCCGGCATCGCCGTCGCTGATGCGCAGGGCGCAATCGCCAACTCGAAGGCCTGGAACGCAGCACGCGCCCAGATCGAGACGACCTACAAGGCGCAGCTCGATCAGGCCGAAACCCGCCGCCAGGCCGTAGCACGTGAACTTCAGCCGCTGGTCACCGCGTTCCAGACGGCCCAGCGCGCTCCGGGCGCCAGCGAAGCAACGCTGCGTCCACAGGCTCAGGCAATCCAGACGCGGGAGAACGCCGCAAACCAGGAACTCGCGCGCCTGACGCAGCCTGCCCAGCGTGCGCAGCAATACGCGATCGAGCAGATCCAGGCGAAGCTCAGCGACGCCGTGACGGCCGCCGTTCGCGCAAAGAACGTCAGCCTGTTGCTGCGTCCCGAGGCTGCGCTGTTCGCACAGCCGACCGCCGACATCACCGCCGCGATCACGACCGAGCTTGATCGTCTGGTGCCGTCGGTCAGCACCGCCGTGCCGGCGAACTGGCAGCCGAATCAGCAGGGTGGCCAGCAGCAGCAGCAGGGCGCAGCACCAGCACCGACCGGTCGTGCACCGGCTGCTACGCGCACCCCGCAGGGTCGCTAAGCCACACCTATGACGGACACCGTGAACGATACTGCTGCAAAAGGCCTGGGCCCGCTCGATATCGGGCGCGTCATGGCCGCGTTGCCGCATCGCTACCCGATGCTGCTGGTCGATCGTGTCGAGGATCTGATCCTCGACACGTCGATTACCGCGATCAAGGCGGTGTCGATGAACGAGCAGTTCTTCCAGGGGCATTTCCCAGGACGCCCGATCATGCCGGGCGTTCTGATCGTCGAAGCGATGGCGCAGGCGGCGGGGATCCTCGCGGTCGAGTCGTTGGGCCTCGCCGGCTCGGGAAAGCTCGTCTACTTCATGGCGATCGACGGAGCGAAGTTCCGCAAGCCGGTCGAGCCCGGTGTGTTGCTCAAACTCGAAGTCACGTTCGTCCAGAAACGCAGTGCGGTGTGCAAGTTTGCCGGCCGCGCGCTGGTGGACGGACAATTGGTGGCGGAGGCGAATTTCACGGCGATGATCGCCGATCCGCCGAAAGCCTGAAGGCGGAGCTCAAAGCTCGGCAATCTTGTAAATTCGGGCGCGTCCGTGTACGGGCGCGCCTTCCTTTTCAGGCTGGTCGGAACCAGCCACATACCGGAGATATCCCATGAAGGCCGATACGCACCCCGATTATCACATGATCACCGTCCAGATGACCGATGGCAGCAAGTACCAGACTCGCACCACCTGGGGTAAGGAAGGCGACGTGATGACGCTTGAGATCGATCCGCTCGCGCATCCGGCATGGACCGGCGGCCGCGGCACGATGCTCGACACCGGCGGCCAGGTCGCGCGCTTCAACAAGCGTTTCGGTGGCGGTCTCACGCTCCGTAAGTAACTACGTTTACGACACTGTTAACCCCCGGATCGGGTGCGACTTCATTCGTTCCGGGGGTATTCATTAAGACCCTCTTAGGCATCGGCGGCTAGGCTTGTATCGACAAGCCAAACTTGGACTCGCAAGGACGAGGACGTCATGTTCGCCGCTGACTTCGAACCCGCAGAGCGCACCAGCCGCCGCGGTTCTCCACGCGCCCCCGTCGCCCTCGACGTCAGCATCGGCAAGACACGCCGCACCTTGTGCAAGGTCGTCGACATTTCGATCAACGGCGCCCGTCTCCAGACATATTCTGCGCTCAAGCGCGGCACGAGTATCTGGCTCAACCTTCCCCAGATTGGCCAGATCGTCGCCGATATCATGTGGGCCGATGATTTCACCGCGGGGTGCAAGTTCCACACACCGCTCTCGATCGAAGCGTTCGAGGCGCTGATCCAGGATCATTCGGCACGCTAGCGCGCACTACTACGCCCGCGGCGACTTGATCGCCGATGGCTATCCAGTCCTGCGGTGTAGAATGCGATCGTTCCCATCCGAATGGACCATGAGTTGGCGGGTAGGGCGGTATCGGCAGAGCGTTTGATCGGCTGCACCCTCGCGACCTGGGCGAACGTGCCGACAGCGAGGCTCCTCCAGCGCGCTGCGGTCGGTTTTCCAAAAACTGACCTCAAACTGTAAAAAAGCGTTTGACGGGTTTGTCAGGCGGCCCTAGAGGGGTGTCACCGCAGCGGACGGCCTCAACGGTCTGGACGCAGTGGTCGCAAAAAACCAGATGCTGCAAGCTTCTCGAGAGGGAGGTTGTGCGAGTGTCGGTATTTTTGTCGGCTCTTTGACATTGTAGGTTAAGATGAAGGGACATGTGGGCGGCGGCTTGCGGT
>NZ_JAPZPP010000006.1:0-328493 GCF_040407495.1 Sphingomonas faeni
CTCTTCGCGGCCAGCATGGCCGCTGTTAGATCGGCAATCCACTTATCCCCGCTGTTCAGATTCCTAGAACCACCTCTGATCGACGGGTTCGCCGAGGCGATGGCGTTGCGGCCGGATGCTTGGGATGCGGTGGCGAACGGTGATGACCCGGACGCGGCCGCGGCGCTCGAGAGCTTGGCGACGCTGATCGCCATCGCGCGCAACGAAAGCCCGCTCGATAGCATGGAGATCAACGCGTTCGAGGATCGCGCGACGACCGATCTGGTCGATGGCGTCCAGCGCCTGTACGTTGCGCAATCACGGCGGCAGACGGCGTCCCCTGCATCCTCGATCGGCGCGACATCGGTCAAGATCGGCAGGAACGATCCTTGCCCATGCGGGTCGCGCAAGAAATCCAAGCGGTGTTGCGGCTAGGCGTACCCGTGAACGCCAGTGCGATGCGCGGTAAGGCGACCGATCACAAGGGCGGCTTGCCTGCCAGATAAAGATCGGTCGGCAGGTGGCTCGGCACCGCGGCATCGGGGCGCGCTCTGTTCGCGCCGGCCTGCAGCCATTCGGGACCGCCGGTGCGATGGCGGGTCGAGCCATCCGATCGGGTCGGCACCTTGCCATAGACCGATGGCCCGTCCCGGCCTGGCGAACCGCCGCCGAACGTCGCCGCGATGTTGCCATAGGTCGACGGGTCGCGCCCATCCAGGCTGAGGCGGTCGTTCAGATAGCAGGCGGTGGCCCACGCGGTCTGCGGGTCGGGAGTCATCGCGATGATTCGCTTGCCCCAATACATGCGCAGATTGTTGTGCATCCAGCCGTCGATCAGGAACTGGCGCTGGCAGGCGTTCCACGTCTCGTCACGCGTTTCGCCGTGGAGCAGCGCGGTAAGCGTCTCGCTATCGGGGCGCGGATCGCCGGCATGCGCTTCAAGCGTTTCCTGCGCCCATCCCGCGATCCGGCCGTACCGTTCGGGCGCCGGCAGGGCGCGGGCCTGATAGTGAAACCATTCGCGCCACGTCAGCAGTTCGTCGGCGAACTTCTCCTTGCTCGCGGCCGGCGCATCGGCGGCCTCGACCGTCGCCATCACTTCGCGCGGGCCGACCACGCCGAAGTGGAGATAGGGCGAAAGCATGCTCGCGCCGACCGGGTTGGTGGCGTCGTTGCGCGTGGCTGCGTAGGTCGGCAGCACTGTGTCCATCAATCGCTCGAGATGGACCAGCGCGCCCTCGCGACCGGCGGGGAACATCGGGCTGACCGGCACACTGTGGTCGATCGCCGCGGCTGCGACGAAGCTGTCGAGATCGGCATCCGAACACGCATCCAGCCGGTCCGGCGTGTACGGCAGCGCTCCGTCATAGGGCGTCACCGTCGGCACGGCATCGGTCGCTGCCTGCCAGTCGTTCCGTACCGGCTGGTGGCGACGCCGAAACGCGGTGGTCGAGCCGATGCCGTCGCCGAGCACGGCCGGTGGAACGAGGCATGCGGCGTTGACCGCGAAGGCCGCGCGCTCGACGCGCCCCGCGAACCGCTCCGACTGCCATCGTGCCACGAAGGTCGGCTGGTCCTCGACCAGGACGGCGGCGCTGTCGGCTGCGAGACGGTAGACGAGGCCCTTTTCGCGCGCGTCTGCACGATCGACATACTGGATACAGGCAAGCCCTCGCTGTCGACAGTCGCGTGCCAGATCGCGGCTCGCGCCGAGGATGAAGCGGTGCAGGCGATCGGAGGCGTAGGGATAATCCTCACGCAGTCCGTGATAGACGAGGACGGGCAGGCCGAGCGCGTTGCCGAGGTGGATCGCGGCGTCGATCACCGGATTGTCGCGTGCGCGGAGCGCCTGTTGCAGCCAGCACAGGACGTAGCGGCCGTCGGGGCGGACATCGCGTGCGTTCAGCGCGCGAACGCGCGGCGCTTCGGACCAAGCGGATAGCGAGTGGGGAAGGGTAGCGGGCATGGCATCTCAACCATCGTCGTCGCCCGCCGATCCATGGCCTTGTCGATTGCCATGCGCGGTCGAACCCGGATTAGCGGTGCTGCGGCAGGTCCAGGCGCGTGAGCAGGCCACCCAGCGCGGGCGAACGACCAAGCGTGATCGTGCCGCCGTTCAGTTCGGCGAGCTCACGCGTGATCGACAGCCCGAAGCCGTGGCCATCGCCCTGCTCGTCCAGCCGCCGGCCGGGCAGCATGGCTTGCGCGATCGCGGCATCGCCGAGGCCGGTGCCATCGTCGGCGATCGAAAGCGAGACGAACGGACCGTCGGCCTCCGCACCGATCGCAATTGCGCCGCGCGCGTGACGCCAAGCGTTGTCGAGGAGGTTGCCGATCATCTCGTCAAGATCTTGTGGGTCGATTGCGACGGCGAGGTCGGCGGGGATGGCGATGTCGAGCGCGATCGGGCGATCGGCGTGGATCCGGCGCAGCACCGCGACCAGATCGGTGACGGCTGGGGCGATCGGAGTCCGGGCGCGCGCGCCACCGGTCGCGTCGGCGCGGGCACGGCCGAGGTGATGGCGGACCCGGCGATCGATCTGGTCGACCATGTCGCGGACATCGTCGTCGGCGTTCGCCTCGGCGAGCTTGAGCGACAACGCGGCTAGCGGCGTCTTCAGGCCGTGCGCGAGGTTGGCGACATGCTGGCGGGCATGGGCGAGCCCGGCAGCGTTCTGGTCGATCAGCGCGTTCAGCTCGGTGACCAGCGGTTGCAGCTCGCCGGGCTGGTCGGCGGGGACGTGACGTTCGGTGCCGGCGCGGACGGCGGCGAGCGACGTGCGGAGATCGCGCAGCGGACGCAGGCCGAACCGAAGTTGCAGCAGCGTCGCCAGGGCAAGCCCGACACCGAGCAGGGCTAGCGAGCCGAGCAGCGGGATCATCGCCTCGCGCAGCGGCTCTTCGACGATCCGGCGGGGCCCGATCGCGGTGATCGTCACGGTGCCGCGCGGCGTGGTGACGTCCATCGTCCGCGAGTGGAGGCGTTCGCCGCTGCGGTCGCGCGTGTCGCCGGCGTGGAGTTGGCGATCTTCCCGGCCGCCGGGGCCGGGCGGATGCGGTCGCTCGTGGTCAGGCCGCGGGACAGGCGGTAAGGCTTCGACCGGAGGCGCCGGCGGGAGGGCAGGGGGGGTGCTCGGCGGCAGCGGACGGGTCGTGCCGCTGTCGACCCGACCGGCGGGACCTTTGACCTGCCAGGACCAGTCCGATCCGGGCACGCCGAATTCGGGCAGGTCGACCGCGCGCGTCCGGTCGAGCGTAGCATCGGGACGCACCGCGCGCGCGAGCACCGCGACCTGCGCATCGAGCCGCTCGTCGAGCCCGCGCATGACGAAGCGCTCGAGCACGTTGCCGATCGTGATCCCCGCGAACAGAAGCGCGAACCCGGTCGACAGCGCAGCGATCGCCAGCATGCGGCCGAAGAGGGATCTTGGGATGAGGTGGAAGCGGCTCACCGTGGACGCCCGTCTAAGCGAGATGATCCGTGCCTTGAACGCCACCCCGGCGAAGGCCGGGGCCCAATTGGAAAGGTTTTTATAATGGCGGACTGCGCTACATTAGCGGCGTCCCCCAATTGGGCCCCGGCCTTCGCCGGGGTGGTGCATATCGCCATCACGACCCATCCGCCGTCAGCCGATACCCCCGCCCGCGCACCGTCTCGATCATCTGCGGACCGATCTTCCGTCGCAACCGCCCGATGATCACCTCGATCGAGTTCGAGTCCACATCGGCATCGCCTTCATAGACCCGCTCGATCAGGTCCGCGCGTTCGATCACCACTTCGCGTCGGAGCATCAGCGCCGACAGCACGCGCCATTCGAACGCGGTCAGCTTCAGGGGCAATCCATCGCGCTCGAACGTACCGAGCTGCGCGTCGAAGGTCAGCGGCCCGCAGGTCACGCGCGACGCGGCGTGGCCGGCGGCGCGGCGGACGAGCGCGCGAAGACGCATCACCACCTCCTCGACGCGGAACGGCTTGACGACATAGTCGTCGGCGCCGGCCTTGAAACCTTCGACCTTTTCCGACCAGCCGTCGCGGGCGGTGAGGATCAGGACGGGCAGGTCGCGTCCCGCCGCACGCCAGTCGCGCAGCACAGACAGCCCATCGCGCTTGGGCAGGCCGAGGTCGAGCACCGCCGCGTCGTACAATTCGGTCGCGCCAAGATGGCCGCCGTCCTCGCCGTTGCGCGCGACGTCGACCGCGAAATGCTCCGCGCGCAACGCCCGCGCCAGCCCGTCGGCGATCGCCGCATCGTCCTCGACCAATAATACCCGCATGCGCCTGTCCCTATGTCGAAGACCACAACGGAAACTGAACGGCTTGGTTCAGCGGGCGTCGGCAGCGCGCGCCTAGAGAGTGATTCGTCAATCAATGAGAGGAACGACGAATGACCGAACATTCCCACACCGCGCCCAACAAGCGCTTCAATCTCCGCCGCAACCGCCTGGCCCTTGCTGCGGCTGGCCTGCTCGTGGTCGGCGGTGCCGCCGGCGCCGTCACGGTCGCCGCGACGCGGCCGAGCGTGACGATGGCGCCAGCCACCCCCACCGCGATCCGCTCGCTCCAGTCCGACGGCATCGTCACGATCCGCGGCACCGTCGCCGAGACCTACGGTAACAAGTTCGTGATGGCCGACCGCACCGGTCGCGCGCTGGTCGATCTCGGTCGTGAAGGCGACGGCAGCAATCTGGTCGCGGCGGGGCAGCCGGTGACGATCCAGGGTCGGTTCGAGGACGGCTTCGTCCACGCCTCGTTCCTGGTCGCACCCGGCGGCAAGGTGACCGCACTGGGGCCGGTCGATGGTCCGCGGCATGGCCCGCATGGTCCCGGTGGCCCTGGCCGCGATGGCCCCGGTCGTGATGGCCCCGGTCGTGATGGCCCCGGTCGTGAGGGCCCCGGGGGGCCTGGTGGGCCGAATGGTCCCGGTGCGCCCGGCGGTCCTGGTGCTCCCCCGCCGCCGCCAGCAGGTATGGCCCCACCGCCACCTGCCGGCATGGCCCCGCCGCCAATGGCAAACGGCGCAGTCGCTCCTGCACCCGTCGCTCCTCCGGTCGGGGCGTCGACTGCCGCACCAGCCCGGCAGGCTAATCCGGCGACCTGACGCCGTTCGCCTCATCACGGCGATCTGAAACTAGCGCGGGGCCGGTATCATGCCGGCTCCGCGTTATCGCCGTATCGGCGCTGTGCGAAGCTGTTGGCGGCGCAGCACCGGTTCGGCCGGGCGGACCCAGTAGCGGCCGGTCACCACCAGCGGCAGCGCGAGCAGCAAGCCTGCGCCGACATCCCAGACGCCGTCGCCGATCAGCCCCGCGCCGAGCCCCGCGACGGTCGACACGCCGAGCAGGATCGGCAAGGCGAAGATCTGGCCATTGGTCTTGTGAGTCATGCGATGTCTCCCGCCATCACGACTTCGCGGACGCGCTGGTCGCTGGGACCGCCGCGACGACGCAGCCAAAGATACAGCCCGCTGCCGAGCACGATGATCGTCAATATGTCGAAGAGCGCCCAGATGATCTTCATCGCGAGGCCGCCGTAGTTTCCGAAATGCAGCGGCTGTGCGAGCAGCATCGCCTGCATGTACCACGGCATCGGCACGACCGCGTCGAGCCGGCCGGTCGCGGCATCGACGAAGCCGGGCAGCAGCATCTTCGACGTCAGCGGCGTCGCGCCCTTCAGGAAGACGGCGTAGTGATGGTGGCTGCTGAAGACGACGCCGGGAAAGGCGATGAACTGCGGCTTCATCTCGGGTGCCTTGCGCTGCACCGCGTCGAGCGCCGCCTGGACCGAAGCGCGCTGAGCCGGCAATGGCGTGCGCGCTTCGCCGGCGATGATCTCCGCGAGGCCGTTCGCCTTCCAGATGCCGGTGATCGGCACGACGAAGGTGTTGATCGTCCCCGTCACGCCGACGACGCTCGCCCAGGCGAGCGTCACGATGCCGAGCAGGTTGTGGCGATCCAGCCAGCCGAGCCGCTTGCTGCGTCCGCGACGTAATGTGCCGAAGTCGAGCTTGGCCATGAACGGCGCGTAGAGCACCACGCCCGAGACGATCGCGGCGAAGAATAGCAGGCCCATCACGCCGAGGAAGATTTCGGCCCAGAACCCGAGGAACATGTCGGTGTGTAGCTTCAGGATGAACGCCATCACGCCGGGGACATAGGGCGGCATCTTCGTACCCGTGCGGGCATCGAACGCGAGGAAATGCATCGCTGCGGGCGCGGCATCGGCGGTGGGGCCGGTGGTGACGTAGACGATCGGGCGCTCGTCGTCGAAGCTGATGTAGAGCGGAATTTCGCCTGGCGCGGCCTTCGCAGCGCGACCGAGAATGGCATCGAGCGACAGCGATGGCGTGTTGGCTGGCAGCGTCGCCATCGGCGCCGGCGGATCGAGCCAGCCGTCGATCTCCTCGTCGAAGATCAGCGGCAGGCCGGTCACGCACAGCATCAGCAGGAATGCGGTGCAGATCAGGCTCGTCCATTTGTGGAAGAGATACCAGGTCTTGATCGTGCCGCGAGTCATGCGCGGGGAGCGGTCTTGACGAGGGGTATGATCTGCCGGCCGGTCACCAGGGCACAGGTACAGATTTGATAACGATGTGCAATAGCGACGTGGTGGGCCTGACAATCCTCCCCCGCCAGGGGGAGGTGGCACCGAAGGTGTCGGAGGGGGAGGAACACGCAACTGCGGTGATCCTTTTCCTCCCCCTCCGTCTGGCAAACGCCAGCCACCTCCCCCTGGCGGGGGAGGATTAGGGGGTCAGGCTACGCCAGCGCCGCCCGTTACGCCGTAGACCTCACCCGTGATATAACTCCCCTCCTGCGAGGCCAGCAGCACATACACCGGCGCGATCTCGACCGGCTGGCCCGGACGCCCGAAATGGCTCTTCGACCCGAACGTCTCGACCATCTCCTGCGGCTGGCCACCGCTCGGCTGCAACACCGTCCAGAACGGCCCCGGCGCAACGACGTTGGCGCGGATGCCCTTTTCGATCAGCTGCTTGGCGAGACCCTTGGTGTACGCGACGATCGCCGCCTTGGTGGTCGCATAGTCGAGCAGATTGTCCGATGGATCGTAACCCTGCACCGACGCGGTCGTGACCACCGCCGCGCCCACCGGGAGATGCGGTACGGCGGCCTGCACGAACCAGTGCAGCGCATAGACGTTGGTCTTCATCGTCTGGTCGAAATCGTCGGTCGAGATATCGGCAACCGTCGGCCGAGTCTGCTGGCGCCCGGCGTTGACGACCAGAACGTCGAGCCCGCCAAACGCATCGACCGTCTGCTGCACGGCGGCACGACAGAACGACTCGTCCTTCACGTCGCCCGGCAGCGCGAGCGCCTTGCGCCCCTCGGCCTCGATCAGCGCGATGACTTCCTTCGCATCGGCCTCTTCGGCGGGGAGATAGACGATCGCGACATCGGCGCCCTCGCGCGCATAAGCGATCGCCGCGGCGCGACCGATGCCGCTATCGCCACCGGTGATGAGCGCTTTCCGCCCGTCCAACTTGCCCGAGCCCTTGTAGCTGGTCTCGCCGTGATCGGGCTTCGGATCCATCTTCGCCGCGATCCCCGGCGCGTCCTGCGGCTGTTGCGGGAAGGGAGGCTGCGGATATTGCGTGCGCGGATCCTGCATCGTGAGCCGGTCGGCCATGGGGTGCTCCTGTCAAGATTGAGCAGGAGCAACCGATGCCGGCGCGGATAGGTTGCGGTCTATTTGAGCAGAATCAACGCCTTCGACAGCGTCATGTAGATCCCCCAGAGGATCGGCAGCCCTACCGCGAGCCACGCGAACACGACCACCGGCGACGTGCCGGTTGCCGTGGCGACGGTCCCGCCAGCCATCGTCTCGACCGCGATCTGCCGGTCATCCGCCGCCATGTGGAACTTGGCAGCGACCGGCCGGACGAACAGGTTCGCGACGAACCCGGCAACCAGCATCGCCGCCAGCACCCAGAAGATCGGCGGGTAGATATCGCTGCGGGGCACACCCGTCGCGATCGCGCGGTCACGCATGTTCGCGACAAGCAATGGCCCGACCACGCCGGCGGTCGACCACGCGGTCAGCAACCGGCCGTGGATCGCGCCGACATATTTCGTCCCGAACAGGTCGGCGAGATACGCCGGCGCAGTCGCGAACCCGCCGCCGTACATCGACGCAAGGATGCAGAAGACGAGGATGAACAGGCCGAGCGTCGTGCCCGCCAGAGCCGGTGCCGCGAAGCCGTAGAGCACCGCGCCCGCCGCCAGGATCGTCGCGAACAGCGGTTTCCGCCCGATCCGGTCGGACAACCACGCCCAGAAGAACCGCCCGCCGATGTTGAACAGGCTGATCGCACCGACGAACCCTGCGCCGACCGCTGCCGCCGCCTTCTTCTGGTCATCGTCGAACGCGGTGAACAGCACGCTCGGCGCGTCGATCAGGCGTCCGCCGAACAGCTCCTGCAACATCGGCGAGGCGATGCCGATGATGCCGATCGAGGCGGAGACGTTGAAGAACAGCACCAGCCACACGAGCCAGAATTGCGGCGTGCGATGCGCGTCCGACAGCGCGACGTTGAAGCGGCTGATCGATGCCTTGGCGCTGGTCGGCGCGGTCCAGCCAGCGGGTGCCCACCCCTCGGCGGGGACGCGGTAGCCGATCGCGCCGGCCATCATGAACACGAAATAGACGCAGGCCAGCACCAGGAACGTCTGCCAGACGCCGACGCCTGTCGGGCTGGCGAAATGCTTCATCAACAGGTCGGCAAGCGGTCCACCGATCATCGCGCCGCCGCCGAAGCCCATGATCGCCATCCCGGTCGCCATGCCGCGCCGATCGGGAAACCATTTGATCAGCGTCGATACGGGCGAGATATAGCCGAGCCCGAGCCCGATCCCGCCGATCACGCCCGACCCGAGCCAGATCAGCCAGAGCTGATGCGTAGAAATGCCGATCGCAGCGATACCCATGCCACCACACCAGCAGAACGCCGCGACGACACCGGCTTTCCGCGGGCCGGCGCGTTCGAGCCAGCCGCCCCATATCGCGGCGGCGGCACCCAGCACGACGAAGAACAGCGTGTACGTCCAGACGAGATCGCTCACCCGCCAGTCGCAGGTCGTCGTGGTCAGCGCGCCGAGCAGCGAGAGGTTCGGGCAGGCGACCGGATCGGTGATCCCGATCGCGCGCGACAGCGGCAGCCAGAACACGCTGAACCCGTACG
This sequence comes from Sphingomonas faeni, assembly GCF_040407495.1. GTDB lineage: Bacteria > Pseudomonadota > Alphaproteobacteria > Sphingomonadales > Sphingomonadaceae > Sphingomonas > Sphingomonas faeni_D. The sequence goes on from NZ_JAPZPP010000006.1 coordinate 9,177, forward strand.
CCATGCCGATGCACAGGTGGATCGCGAGCGCACAGGGAGGCACCAGCCAGCGGTTGAAGCCGGGGCCTGCAACCGTGCGCGCCCGGCTGAGAAAGCCTTCCGCGCCAGAGTCTCTCGTATCCGGCATGCAACCCCCTGTTTAGTTTTGTTTATGCGCCGAACGATGGGCGATCATGCGGCGAATGTCACCTCCAGTGTTTCGAACCCGTCGATCGTCGCGCGCACGGTCTGTCCGCGCTGGATCGCGCCGACGCCGGCAGGGGTGCCGGTGAAGATTAGGTCGCCCGGCGCCAGTGCGACGAAGGTCGACAGCGTCGCGATGATTTCGGGGACGCTCCAGATCATCATCGACAGGTCGCCGGATTGACGCACCTCGCCGTCGATAGTCAGCGCGATACTGCCCGATGTGGCGGGGACGCCCGGCGTCAGCGCCGCGACGGGGGCGGAGCGATCGAAGCCCTTCGCCATGTCCCACGGCCGTCCGGCCTTCTTCGCCGCCGCCTGGAGATCGCGCCGCGTCAGGTCGATGCCGACGCCTGCGCCGAAGATCGTCGCGTCGGCATCCTTCACCGCGATATCCTTGCCGCCCGCGCGGAGCGCGATCACCATCTCGACTTCGTGATGCAGGTCTTCGGTTTGCGGTGGGAAGGAGAGCGTGCTGCTGTTCGCGACGACCGCATCGGCGGGCTTGGAAAAGAAGAACGGCTCCTGCCGGTCGGGATCGGAGCCCATTTCGCGCGCGTGATCCGCGTAATTCTGGCCGACGCAGAAGATCCGCCGGACGGGGAAGCGGTCCGTGGTGCCGGCGATGGCGACGGTGGGCGCGGTGACGTGTGGGATGTGCATGATGGCTCCTTCGCCGGTCTCCATCGGCCGCGCGCGTTCGGTTTGCAACGCACTGGGTTTGCAACGGGAGCGGAACGTCTTTCCGCTCAGGCGGTTACGGCTAGGTACCCAGAGGAGATACCCCCATGCCCAGCAAACACCCCGTCCGTTTCGATCCCTCGGTCGAGACGATCGCGCCCGACGAGCAGGAGACGCTGAAGACGCTGGAGGGGTCCTTCCAGGAGATTCTGGAGACGACGTCGCAGGATTATGGTCATGCGGTACGCTCGGTCCATGCCAAGGCTCACGGCATCGCGCGCGGGACGTTCACCGTAGCCGACAACCTCCCCGCCGAACTCGCCCAGGGCATTTTCGCCCGGCCGGGTACGCATGAAGCGGTGATCCGCATCTCTACCAACGCCGGCGACATCCTCGACGACAGCATCAGCCTGCCACGTGGCCTAGCGCTCAAGATCCTCGACGTTGAAGGCGCGCGCCTGCCGGGCTCGGAAGGCGACACGACGCAGGACTTCATCATGGTCAACGGCCCGGCCTTCTCGGCGCCCGATGCCAAGGCATTCTCGAAGAACCTCAAGGTGCTGGCCAAGACCACCGACCGGTTCGAGGGCGTGAAGAAGGCGATGTCCGCCACGTTCCGGGTCGTCGAATCCGCGCTGGAAGCCGTCGGTGGCCAGTCCGCCACGTTGCAGACGCTGGGCGGTGCCAAGCCCGTCCATCCGCTCGGCGAGACCTATTATTCGCAGACGCCCTTTCGCCACGGCGACTATATCGCGAAGGTCGCACTGTTCCCGGTCTCGCCGGGCCTTACTAGGCTCACCGGCGATACCGTCGATATCACCGCGCGCCCGGATGCGTTGCGCGAGGTCGTGCGCGACGAATTGATCGAGCATGGCGGCACCTGGGAATTCCGCGTGCAGCTCAACACCGATCTCGAAAAAATGCCGATCGAGGATGCCTCGGCGGTATGGGACGAGAAAGAGAGCCCGTTCGTGACCGTCGCGACGCTTGAAATTGCGCCGCAGCTTTCTTGGGAGCAGGGCGTCACCGATCACACCGACGATGCGCTGTCGTACAGCATCTGGCACGGCATCACTGCCCACCAGCCGCTCGGTGGCGTCAATCGCGCCCGCAACGAAACGTACAAGCAGTCGGCGAACTTCCGTAGCAAGTTCAACGGGTGCCCGATGCACGAGCCGACGAAGCTGTCCGAACTTGCCTGACGCCCGCACGCTGAAACTGTTCCACGTCAGCGACGTACATTTCGGCGCGGAGGACCCGGCGGCGATCGCCTGGTTCTCCGAATGCGTCGCGGAGGAGAAGCCGGACGCGGTCATCATGACCGGCGACCTGACGATGCGCGCGACCAAGGCCGAATTCCAGCAGGGTGGCGACTGGCTTCGGTCGCTCGGCGTGCCGGTGACGCTGGAAGTCGGCAACCACGACATTCCCTATTACTGGGATCCGTTCCGGCGGCTGTTCGCACCCTATCAGCGCTACGCAGCCGTCGAGCAGATGATCGAGAAGCCGCTGGAGCTTCCCGGCGTCACGGTCGTCCCGCTCAAGACGACCGCACGGGCGCAGTGGCGATGGAACTGGTCGAAGGGGCGCGTAAGCCCGGGCTCGCTGAAGCGCGCGCTTGCGATAATCGCAGAGGTGCCAAAGGGTAATCTGATTTTCATCGGCGCGCATCATCCGCTGATCGAAGGCGGGACGACGGGTACCGCGAAGACGCGCCACGGCGACGCAGCGCTGTCCGCGCTCGCCGAGGCGGGTGCGCACGCGGTGTTGTCGGGGCACGTTCACGACCCCTTCGACATTCCCATCGACCGCGAAGGTCGAACGATCCGGATGATCGGCGCGGGCACATTGTCGAAGCGGACGCGCGGCAGTCCGCCGGCATTCAATGAAATCCGCATCGAGGGCGGCCGCTTCGTCACCGTGCCGCGGACGCTGTAGGTCAGTCCTTGTAGGGACTGTTGAGCTCCGCGAGCCAGCCGGCGGCGGGAGCAGGCAGAGCAACGCCGTTGGCCCGCCGGCGCCGCGCGGCTGGAACGTCAATCGGTTTCTGGAAGGCCAACCCCGCCAGCCCGCTCCTGACCCACGCAACGTTGGCGGGGGTCGGCGCGATGGACCCGATGGCGACGACGACGACTGTCCCGGCCACGAGGTCTCCGGCCTGCGTGATGCAGACGCCGGTTTCCGAGATGTTCGTGACGCGGTGCTGGCTGGCGCCGTCGCGGTCCACGCGGAACACCTCCGCGCTGAGCATCACGCTCGTTCGAGTTGCACGGGCAAGCGAAGGCAGTCGGTCGATCGGTTCGGTCGTCATCGTGTGAAAATGCTCGCAGTCGGTCGGGATTTCCATAGCCCTGGCGATATTCTTCGAATCCGCGATGCCAAGTTCAGACGGGCACGCGTCCGCGTGATTATTTCTTGTCGCCGCTCTGCGTGAAATCGATCCTGATCTTGACCCAGGCACCGATCATCGGCTTCCCGCCGACGCGCGGCGGGCGGATGCGGAACTGCCAGGCGCTTTGCCGCATCGCGCGCGAAAGACCGGACCCGATCGGGGATTCCCCAAGCGACCGGCAATTCTCGACCTGGTAGTTCGCGATCGTCTTGCAGGCGATCAGCGCCCAGCCGCCCGGTGGCGCACCGTTGGGTAGGAACTCGGCGAGTTCGGCATGGGTGGGCTCGCGGTACCATTCGGCGTTGTACAGTCGCTGGCCACCCGGTCCTTCGCCAGGACCATAGGCCGAACCACTGTCCTGACCCTTCCCCGACCCGCTACCGCCATCCCCGCCCGCAAGCTGGTCGTCGGGATGCGCGGGCATCTTCGAGATATCGGCCGCGTCGAACATTTCCATTCCGCCCAGCATCTTGATCGGCAGAGGGGGCGGAGATTTCGCCGGGGCCGGGGGCGCCTGCGCGGACTCGGCGCGCGGTGCCGCCCGCGGCGGGGAGCCACCGCTGGCGCGCTTCTGCCTGGTCGGCGACGGCGTGCGCTTCGCGTGAGTAGGCGTGCTCTGCTCGGGCGCTATCTGAAACGTGACCGGATCGCGCCGTTCCTCGGGTTTGACGACCGCCGGGGGGGCCAGCCGCAACAGCAGCAGGATGATCAGGATGTGCGCGATGACCGTCAGCACGAACGCGGCACTGCGGCGTCGCGTGGAAACGCGCGTCTCGCTCGACGAAGGATGGTACGCCGACCGCATCGGCTGTTCGCCTAGCCCGGCGGCGTTCGCCTCGCAACACGTCAGCGGCCTGATGACCAAGAGTTCATTTGCCGAGAGTCTGGAGCGGCGGCGTCGCATCACGCAAATAGGACGGCTGGACCCAAATGGGCGGTCCTCTCCCTTTGCTGCCTTCAGCGTCTCTCCATTTCCCGACGGGAGAGGGAAGGGCCCGTTCGCGTCCCAACGAAAAAGGCCGCCGCCCGGTATCCCGGACGGCGGCCTTTTTTTCGTCAGCGCCGAAGGCGTCTGACGAAACCGATTACTCGGTCTCGTTCAGATAGTCGCCGGCATCTGCGTCGGTGCCGGTGCCCGAGGTGACGACCGCTGCGAGCGGATCCTCACCCGTGCCGCCTGCATCGCGCGGCGAACGTGCCAGTTCGGCGGCGTGTTCGTCGGCAGCTGACATCGGTGCCACGATCGACACCTCCGCCATCTTGCGCTGCTGTACGCGCATCGCGGCGTCGCGGCTGTTGGCCACGACACGCAGGCGGTTGAGGCCTGCACCGGTGCCTGCCGGGATGAGCCGGCCGACGATCACGTTCTCCTTCAGGCCCATCAGCATGTCCTGCTTACCCTGGACCGCTGCCTCGGTGAGGACGCGAGTGGTCTCCTGGAACGATGCCGCCGAGATGAAGCTGCGGGTCTGCAGCGACGCCTTGGTGATGCCGAGCAGGATGGGCTTGCCCTGTGCGCGGGTCTGCTTCTTCTCGAGCTTCTCGTTGGTCGCGTCCATTTCCTCGCGATCGACCTGCTCGCCCTTCAGCAGCGTGGTGTCGCCGCCGTCGGTGATCTCGACCTTCTGCAGCATCTGACGAACGATCGTCTCGATGTGCTTGTCGTTGATCTTCACGCCCTGGAGACGATAGACCTCCTGGATTTCCGACACGAGATACTCGGCGAGGGGTTCGATGCCCATCGTCTCGAGGATGTCGTGCGGATCGGGCGAGCCGCCGATCAGGTTATCGCCGCGCTTGACGTAATCGCCTTCCTGCACGTCGATCACCTTCGACTTCGGCACCAGATACTCGACGACGTCGCCGCCATCCTCGGGCTGGATGCCGATCTTGCGCTTCGCCTTGTAGTCCTTGCCGAACACGACGCGGCCCGAGATCTTGGCGATGATCGCCGAGTCCTTGGGGATGCGTGCCTCGAACAGCTCGGCAACACGCGGCAGACCACCGGTGATGTCGCGCGTCTTGGCGCTCTCGCGGCTGACGCGGGCCACGACGTCGCCGCCGAACACCTGTGCGCCATCCTCGACCGACAGCGTAGCGCCGATTGCCAGCATGTAACGACCGGTCTCGCCCGACGTCTCGTCGAGCAGGGTCATGCGCGGACGCAGATCCTCCTTCGACTTGGTAGCCGCACGATATTCGATCACGACGCGCTGGGCGATACCCGTGGCTTCGTCGGTCTGCTCGGTGAGCGTCTTGCCCTCGATCAGGTCGACATACTTGATCGTGCCCGGGTTCTCCGTGATCACCGGCATGGTGAACGGATCCCACTCGGCCATCCGATCGCCGCGCGACACGATGTGACCATCGTCGAACAGCACGTACGCACCGTAGGGGATGCGATCGACCGAGAGTTCGCGGCCGTCCATGTCGACGATCGCGATTTCGCCCGAGCGGCTGAGCACCACGCGACGGCCACGCTGGTCGACGATGATACGCAGATCGCGGAACTGCACAGTACCGTCAGCGTGAGCCTCGAGGTTCGACGTTTCGTTGAGCTGCGCCGCACCACCGATGTGGAACGTACGCATCGTCAGCTGCGTGCCCGGCTCACCGATCGACTGCGCGGCGATGACGCCGACAGCTTCACCGATGTTGACCGGCGTACCGCGGGCGAGATCGCGCCCGTAGCACTTGCCGCAAACGCCGATCTTCGATTCGCAGACCAGCGGGCTGCGGATCTTGCACGACTGCGTGCCGAGGCCTTCGATCGTCGTGATCATCGGCTCGTCGAGCAGCGTGCCCGACGGGATGACGACCTTGCCGGTCTTCGGATCGACGATGTCCTCCGCGGTCGTACGACCGAGGATGCGCTCGCCGAGGCTTGCGATCGTCGAACCACCCTGAAGAATGGCCTTCATCTCCAGCGCGCGCGTGGTGCCGCAATCCGGTTCGATGATGACGCAATCCTGCGACACGTCGACCAGACGACGAGTCAGGTAGCCCGAGTTGGCCGTCTTCAACGCCGTATCCGCGAGGCCCTTACGAGCGCCATGGGTCGAGTTGAAGTACTCAAGGACCGTCAGGCCTTCCTTGAAGTTCGAGATGATCGGCGTCTCGATGATCTCGCCCGACGGCTTGGCCATCAGGCCACGCATACCGGCAAGCTGCTTGATCTGCGCCTGCGAACCACGAGCACCCGAATGGGCCATCATGTAGATCGAGTTGATCGGCTTTTCACGGCCGGTCTCCTCGTCGACCTTCACCGCACGGATCTCGTCCATCATGGCGTTCGCGACCTGGTCGCCGCAACGGCTCCAGGCGTCGATCACCTTGTTGTACTTCTCCTGCTGCGTGATCAGGCCGTCCTGATACTGCTGCTCGAAGTCCTTCACGAGCGCCTTGGTGTCGTCGACCAGACCAACCTTGGCGTCCGGAATGATCATGTCGTCCTTGCCGAACGAGATGCCGGCGCGGAACGCGTGGCGGAAGCCGAGCGACATGATCGCGTCGGCGAACAGCACGGTCTCCTTCTGGCCGGTGTGACGATAGACCTCGTCGATCACGTCGCCCACGTCCTTCTTGGTGAGGAGGCGGTTGACGGTGTCGAACGGCACCTTGTGGCTATGCGGCAGGCACTCGCCCAGCAGCATGCGGCCCGGGGTCGTCTCGTACCGCTTGAGGTACTGCTTGCCCTTCTCGTCGGTCTGCGGAACGCGGCTGATGACCTTGGTGTGCAGCGTGACCGCCTGGGCGTTCAGCGCCTGGTGCACTTCGGCCATGTCACCGAGCAGCATCCCCTGGCCCGGCTCGTTCTCCTTCATCATCGACAGATAATAGAGACCGAGGACCATGTCCTGCGACGGAACGATGATCGGCTTGCCGTTGGCGGGCGACAGGATGTTGTTCGTCGACATCATCAGGACGCGTGCTTCGAGCTGGGCCTCGAGGCTCAGCGGGACGTGCACGGCCATCTGATCGCCGTCGAAATCGGCGTTGAACGCGGAGCAGACCAGCGGGTGAAGCTGGATCGCCTTGCCCTCGATCAGCACTGGCTCGAATGCCTGGATGCCGAGACGGTGAAGCGTCGGCGCACGGTTCAGCATGACCGGATGCTCGCGGATCACCTCGTCCAGGATGTCCCAGACTTCCTTGCGCTCCTTTTCGACCCACTTCTTCGCCTGCTTCAGGGTCATCGACAGACCCTTCGCATCGAGACGGGCGTAGATGAACGGCTTGAACAGCTCGAGCGCCATCTTCTTCGGCAGGCCGCACTGGTGCAGCTTCAGCTCAGGCCCGGTCACGATGACCGAACGACCCGAATAGTCGACGCGCTTGCCGAGAAGGTTCTGACGGAAGCGGCCCTGCTTGCCCTTGAGCATGTCGGACAGCGACTTCAGCGGGCGCTTGTTGGCGCCCGTGATCGTGCGACCGCGGCGACCATTGTCGAACAATGCGTCGACAGCCTCTTGGAGCATGCGCTTCTCGTTGCGGACGATGATGTCCGGCGCGCGAAGCTCCATCAGGCGCTTGAGGCGGTTGTTGCGGTTGATCACGCGGCGATACAGATCGTTCAGATCCGACGTCGCGAAACGACCACCGTCCAGCGGCACCAGCGGGCGCAGCTCGGGCGGGATGACCGGAACGACCTCGAGGATCATCCACTCGGGACGGTTGCCCGAATCAATGAAGCTCTCGACGACCTTCAGGCGCTTGATGATCTTCTTCGGCTTCAGCTCGGACTTCGTGACCGCGAGCTCTTCGAGCAGCGCGGTACGCTCACCGACGAGATCGAGCGATTCGAGCATGATGCGGACCGCCTCGGCACCGATACCGGCCGAGAACGCGTCCTCGCCATACTGGTCCTGCGCGTCGAGGAGCTCGTCCTCGGTCATCAGCTGGTACTTCTCGAGCGGGGTCAGGCCCGGCTCGATCACGATGTACGCCTCGAAGTACAGCACGCGCTCGAGCTGCTTAAGCTGCATGTCGAGCAGCAGGCCGATGCGCGACGGCAGCGACTTCAGGAACCAGATGTGCGCGACCGGCGCGGCGAGCTCGATATGGCCCATCCGCTCGCGGCGGACCTTCGAGACGGTAACCTCGACGCCGCACTTCTCGCAGACGATGCCCTTGTACTTCATGCGCTTGTACTTGCCGCACAGGCACTCGTAGTCCTTGATCGGACCGAAGATGCGCGCGCAGAACAGGCCGTCACGCTCAGGCTTGAACGTGCGATAGTTGATGGTCTCGGGCTTCTTGATCTCGCCGAACGACCACGAACGGATCTTGTCCGGGGACGCGATGCCGATCTGGATCTGGTCGAACGTCTCGGTCTTGGCGACCGGATTGGCGAAGGGGGTCATCTCGTTCATGAGCTGTCCTTGTAGAATTCATATCTCCTCTCCCATCGGGAGAGGAAGGGGCCCGCCGGCAACGCCGGTGGGAAGGTGAGGGTGATGTCGCGAGCGTGGCTCGGCCTCACCCTTCCGCGCCTTCGGCGCTCCCTCCCTCTCCCAGATGGGAGAGGGAGAAGAAGGCTTACTCCGCCGCGATCTGGATGCCGTCGCTGTCGAAGCCGGGCTCCGACTGCTTCAGGTCCACATTCAGGCCGAGCGAGCGCATTTCCTTGACGAGCACGTTGAAGCTCTCCGGGATGCCGGCCTCGAACGTGTCGTCGCCCTTGACGATCGCCTCGTAGACCTTGGTGCGTCCGACCACGTCATCGGACTTCACCGTCAGCATTTCCTGCAAGGTGTACGCCGCGCCGTAGGCCTGGAGTGCCCAGACCTCCATCTCGCCGAAGCGCTGCCCACCGAACTGCGCCTTACCACCCAGCGGCTGCTGCGTGACCAACGAGTACGGCCCGATCGACCGTGCGTGGATCTTGTCGTCGACCAGATGGTGGAGCTTCAGCATGTAGATGTAGCCCACCGTCACCTTGCGATCGAACTGATCGCCGGTGCGGCCGTCGAACAGGTCCGACTGACCCGACGTGTCGAGGCCCGCCAGCGCCAGCATCGCCGAGACGTCGGCTTCGCGGGCACCATCGAACACCGGCGTCGCCATCGGCACGCCGCCCTTCAGGTTCTTGGCGAGCTCGACGATCTCGTCACCCGTGCGGGCGTCGATCTCGGCGTGATACTGCTCGCCGTACACCGTCTTGAGGCGATCGCGGACCGCCTCCGGCATCGCACCCGGCTTGGCGTCCGGATTCTCCTCACGCCACGTCTCGAGAGCCGCGGTGATCGACTGACCCAGGCCACGTGCGGCCCAACCCAGATGCGTCTCGAAGATCTGACCGACGTTCATGCGCGAAGGCACGCCCAGCGGGTTGAGCACGATATCGACCGGCGTACCGTCGGCGAGGAACGGCATGTCCTCCGCCGGCAGGATGCGGCTGATGACGCCCTTGTTCCCGTGACGGCCGGCCATCTTGTCGCCCGGCTGCAGCTTGCGCTTCACCGCGACGAACACCTTGACCATCTTCAGCACGCCCGGCGACAGCTCGTCGCCACGCTCCAGCTTCTCGCGACGATCGTGGAACTTGTCCGTGATCAGCTTGGCTGCATCGTCATACTGGATCTTGACCGCTTCCAGATCGCTCTGGACCTTATCGTCGGCGACCGCGAACTTCCACCACTCGTGGCGGTCGACGCTGTCGAGCAGATCCATGTCGATCACGACGCCCTTCTTGACGCCCTTCGGCGCCGAGGTGGCGGTCTGGTCGAGCAGCATCTCGCGAAGACGCGACCAGGTCGCACGGTTCAGGATCGAACGCTCGTCGTCCGAATCCTTCTTCAGGCGCTCGATCTCCTCGCGCTCGATCGCCATCGCGCGCTCGTCCTTGTCGATGCCGTGACGGTTGAAGACGCGAACGTCGACGACCGTACCCGACACGCCCGGCGGCAGGCGAAGCGACGTATCGCGCACGTCGCTGGCCTTCTCACCAAAGATCGCGCGGAGAAGCTTCTCCTCCGGCGTCATCGGCGATTCACCCTTCGGGGTGATCTTGCCGGCGAGGATATCGCCCGGCTCGACCTCTGCACCGATGTAGACGATGCCCGCCTCGTCGAGGTTGCGCAGAGCTTCCTCGCCGACGTTCGGGATGTCGCGCGTGATGTCCTCAGGCCCGAGCTTGGTATCGCGAGCCATCACCTCGAACTCGTCGATATGGATCGACGTGAACACGTCGTCCTTCACGATCCGCTCGGAGATCAGGATCGAATCCTCGTAGTTGTAGCCGTTCCACGGCATGAACGCGACGAGGCTGTTGCGACCCAGCGCCAGCTCGCCGAACTCGGTCGACGGACCGTCGGCGAGCACGTCGCCGGCACGAACCGCATCACCCACCTTCACCAGCGGACGCTGGTTGATGCAGGTCGACTGGTTCGAGCGCTGGAACTTCATCAGCGTGTAGATGTCGACGCCCGACTTGCCGGCATCGATCTCGCCGGTCGCCCGGATCACGATACGCGCCGCGTCGACCTGATCGACGATGCCCGCACGCTTTGCCGAGATCGCAGCACCAGAGTCACGTGCCACAGTCTCTTCCATGCCGGTGCCGACGAACGGCGCCTCGGCCTGGACGAGCGGCACGGCCTGACGCTGCATGTTCGAGCCCATCAGTGCACGGTTGGCGTCATCGTTTTCCAGGAACGGAATGAGCGATGCGGCGACCGAGACGAGCTGCTTGGGGCTGACGTCCATCAACGTGATGTTGTCGGGCAGCGCCATCAGGAATTCGCCAGCCTGACGCGAAGACACCAGCTCCTCGACGAAGCCGTTCGATGAATCGAGCTCGGCGTTGGCCTGCGCGATCGTGTGCTTGGCCTCTTCCATTGCCGACAGGTAGACGACGTCGTCGGTGACCTTGTGGTCGACGACCTTGCGGTACGGGGTCTCGATGAAGCCGTACTTGTTCACCCGCGAGAAGCTGGCGAGCGAGTTGATCAGGCCGATGTTCGGGCCTTCCGGCGTTTCGATCGGGCAGATGCGGCCGTAATGCGTCGGATGAACGTCGCGGACTTCGAAGCCAGCGCGCTCACGCGTCAGACCACCTGGTCCAAGTGCCGACACGCGACGCTTGTGGGTGACTTCCGACAGCGGGTTGGTCTGATCCATGAACTGCGAAAGCTGCGACGAGCCGAAGAATTCGCGGACCGCGGCAACCGCGGGCTTCGCGTTGATCAGGTCGTTCGGCATGACCGTCGAGACGTCGACCGACGACATGCGCTCCTTCACGGCGCGCTCCATGCGGAGCAGGCCGACGCGGTACTGGTTCTCGAGCAGCTCGCCGACCGAACGGACACGGCGGTTACCGAGGTTGTCGATATCGTCGATCTCGCCCTTGCCGTCCTTGAGGTTCACGAGCGTCTTGATGACCTCGAGAATGTCCTCGGTGCGCAGCGTCGTCACGGTGTCCTCGACGTCGAGGTCGAGACGCATGTTGAGCTTCACGCGGCCGACGGCCGACAGGTCGTAGCGATCCGGATCGAAGAACAGGCCCGAGAACAATGCCTCGGCCGTCTCCAGCGTCGGCGGCTCGCCGGGGCGCATCACGCGGTAGATGTCGCTGAGGGCCTGCTCGCGCTCTTCGGCCTTGTCGACCTTGAGCGTGTTGCGGATCCACGGACCCGTCGCGACGTGATCGATGTCGAGCAGGTCGAGACGTTCGATGCCTGCCTGGTCGAGCAGTTCGAGGTTCTCGGACGTAACTTCGTCACCGGCTTCGATGTAGATGCGGCCGGTCGACTCGTCGATCAGGTCGTAGGCCGAATAGCGGCCGAAGATTTCCTCGGTCGGGATCAGCAGGTCGGTCAGGCCGTCCTTGAACGCCTTGTTCGCAGCGCGTGGGCTGATCTTCTGGCCGTTCGGGAACACGACTTCGCCGGTCTTTGCGTCGACGATGTCGAACATCGGCTTCTGGCCACGCCAGTTCTCGACCTGGAACGGAACGATCCAGCCACCCTGGCCGCGGACGAACGTCACGCGGTTGTAGAAATAGTTGAGGATCTCTTCCGACGTCATGCCGAGCGCGTAGAGCAGCGCCGTGACGGGCAGCTTGCGCTTGCGATCGATGCGGACGTTGACGATGTCCTTCGCGTCGAACTCGAAATCGAGCCACGACCCGCGATACGGGATCACGCGCGCCGCGAACAGGTATTTGCCCGATGCGTGCGTCTTGCCGCGATCGTGATCGAACAGGACGCCCGGCGAACGGTGCATCTGCGAAACGATGACGCGCTCGGTGCCGTTGATGAAGAACGTGCCGTTCTCGGTCATGAGCGGCATGTCGCCCATGTACACGTCCTGCTCCTTGATATCGATGACCGACTTGGCCTCGGTATCGGGATCGACCTCGAACGCGGTCAGACGCAGCGTGACGCGCATTGGCGCGGCGTAGGTGATCCCGCGCTGGCGGCATTCCTCGACGTCGAACTTCGGCGGCTCAAGGACGTAATCGTCGAAATCGAGATAGGCGGTGCCGGCGAAATCCTGGATCGGGAACACGCTGCGCAGCGTCTTCTCAAGACCCGAGACGTGGCCGATCGACTTGTCGGAGCGCAGGAACTGCTCGTAGCTTTCGCGCTGGACTTCGATCAGGTTCGGCATCTGCACGACTTCGTGGATGTTGCCGAAAACCTTGCGGATACGGCGCTTTGCAGTGCCGTGTTCGATCGCCTTGGATGCCATAGGTTTATTTTGCCTCGTCAGCCGAAAATTCGTGCTCGGGAACCCCCGAACGGGACGCACGTTCACGCAAAAAGGCCGCGCGCATCAGGTGCGGCGGCTCTCAGCGTATGAAACCTCGGTATCCAATACGATCGACACGCTGCGCGACGGCATGTCATTTCCCGGATGCTGTGGTGAGATGCGGATATAGGCGCGCCGTGGCGTCATGTCAAAGGGTGGTCGCTAAACGGTCGTTTCGACACGGTCGGGCTGCTGAAAATACTATAGATACCAGATGCTGGCCGACGCTATCTGCATCCCTGACGAGATGTAACGCGTATTTCCAGTATTACCGGTGACCTTCGCAGGGGAGTAGCGGCGTCATGAACGACAGGACCATAGTGCGGACGGTATCCGACCAGGACCGCGCGAACTGGATGCGGCTGATCGACGATCACGAGAAGATCGCGGGCCAGTGCGCCGAACTCGTCATCCTGTCGCGGCAGTCCAGGACGCAAAGCGCGATTGCCTCGCGCAAGCTGATCGAGCTGGCGGTGACCGTCGCCGATCATCTCGGGGTCGAGGACGAGGTCATCGATCGCACCGTCGTGGCGATGGAGGCGCACTGTTCCGCCGACACGATCGCGATGATGGAGGAGGACCTCGATATCCTCCGTTCGGACTGGAAGGCGTTCATCGGCCATTGGCTGCCGACGATTTCGCCCAACGATTGGGCGGCGTTCGGGGTGGAGGCGGGGTCGATGCTTGATCGCCTGTCGGACCAGGTGAAGCTGGAAACGGAGCTTCTGTACGATCATGCGCTGCGCGACGGTGTGGTCCGCCCGGGTGGGCTGGTGCTGCACTGAGTGCTGGTGATGCGCTGAGTCGATCCTCCCCCGCCAGGGGGAGGGGGCTGGCACTTGCCAGACGGAGGGGGAGGTAAGAGCAACGGTCGTTGCGTATTCCTCCCCCTCCGTCACCTGCGGTTCCACCTCCCCCTGGCGGGGGGGGGGGCGAAAGAGCGTCAGCGCTTCTTCTTCTTCGACGGCACATCCACCACCGGCGCCACCGGCACAGGCGGCTGCACCGTAACCTTCACCACCAGCGGCAAAACCCCCGGATCCGCCGGATACTCCCGCCGCGCCCGCGCGAACACGAACCGCGCCTTCGCAGCCCCAGGTGCACTCTCGCTCGCCCCGACCCAGCGCCAATGCCACGGCTCCCACTTCACATGCTGCTTGTTGCCGCCTGGAAAGCTCTGTTCGAACCCGAACCGAGGCGCGTTCAGCCGCAGCCAGCGTGCGGCGGGCGTCGCGGCCATGCACGCCTCCGCATCGGGGCATCCGTTCGCCGGCCGCACCGCAAAATCCAAAGCATAGCCAGTCGAATGCTCGCTATACCCCGGCGGCGCGACCGAGATCGCGCGATCGGCCGGATTGCTCGTCTCGCCGCGGCAGAACACGCTGCGCTGGCGCGCGATCGACCGCTGGCACGACAAGGCGCGGAGCTGACCCATCGCCGAAGGATCGCCCTGCGCCGCCGCGAACAGCCGCAACAGGTCGGGCAATATGTCGGCGCGCACCACGCACGGATTGCCCACCGAATACTCGGACGGCAGCGTGACCAGCTCGCTTTCGGGCGCGTCGCCATACGGCAAATGCCCGAACGCGCGACCGTCCGGCGCGATCGCCGCGCTCTGCCCCTCGCACAATTGCGCCTCCGCGACGGTCGGGGCGAACAGGAGCGCGAGAGCCAGCGTGCGGTGCAACATCGACGCGGGCTCTGGCACGCAGGCGCTAATGATGGCAAGGGCGGCGGCATGCATGGTGAACGCGTACTCTTCCTCGACGGCGAGGCCCTGGTGATCGACAAGCCCGCAGGGCTGCCGGTCGATCCGCCCCGCGATGGCTCGCTGAGCCTCGAAAATCATCTCGAAAGCCTGAAGTTCGGCTTCCAGCGCTGGCCGAAGGCGGTGCACCGGCTCGACCGCGACACGAGCGGCTGCCTGCTTTTGTCGCGCAATCCGAAGGCGCATGCCCGGTTGCAGCAGGCGTTCGAGCAGGGCCTCGTCTCGAAACGCTACGTCGCCCTCCTCGACGGTGAGGTTGACGGTGAATCGGGCCTGATCGAAATGCCCCTCGCCAAGGTCAGCACTGCCGAGACAGGCTGGCGGATGGTCGAGGATCCGAACGGCAAGAAATCGCGGACCAAGTGGCGCGTGCTGGAAATCAAGGACGGCCGCTCGCTGGTCGAGTTCCTCCCCGAGACCGGCCGCACGCATCAGATTCGCGTCCACGCCGCCAGCGGCCTCGGCGCACCGGTGGTCGGTGACGGCGTGTACGGCAAGGCCGACGGGCTCGGCATGATGCTCCATGCGCAACGGCTGATCGTGCCGCGCCCGGGCAAGCCCGACGTGCTCGCCGAAGCGCCATTGCCCGAGCGGTTCGCCAAGGCGGGGTTCGCCGACGAGGCGGCTTCGGTTGCCGACGTCGCTCCGGCTGCCGATGCGGTAACGACGCCCGACTCCGCCGACGACTGAGCGGGCGAGGGGCCGATGGTCGCGATCCCGATCACCCGATCGATCTCGATCGACGACAGCGAGCTGATCGAGAGCACGACGCGCTCGGGCGGCCCCGGCGGTCAGCACGTCAACACCACGGACAGCGCGGTGATCCTGCGCTTCGATGTCGGCCTCTCACCCGGCCTGCCATTGGCGGTGAAGAACCGCATCGCGGTGCTGGCCGGATCGCGCCTCACGCGCGACGGCGTGCTGGTGCTGCGCAGCGAAGGCTCGCGGTCGCAACTGCTCAACCGGCAGGAAGTCCGCGAGCGGCTGGTGGCGCTGATCAAGGAAGCGACGATCGTCCCCAAGGCACGCCGCGCGACCAAACCGTCCAAGGCGGCGAAGGCGCGGCGTGTCGATACGAAGAAGGTGCGCAGCGGGGTCAAGGCGGGGCGCGGCAAGGTCCGCGACGACTGAGCGAGCCATGCCTATGAGCGTCTCGTCGACGTCCGTTGGTCCGGCCTCGTGCACGACCTCGCGATCCTCCCCCGGCAGGAGAGGGAACGCCGGATCGCCGTCGAGTCATCCCAGCTTTTGCTGGTTGAAGGTTTGGGGGAGCGTTAGCTGCCTCTCAATCAAGGAAGACAGATGTACCAGTTCGATATCTCTGCCGGCACCAAGGCCGATCTCTACCGTGACCTGCTCGCCGCACTCGACGCGCTGACCGCGGACGAGCGCGACCCGATCGCCAACATGGCCAACGCCGCCGCATTGGTATGGGAATATCTGCCCGATCTGAACTGGGCGGGTTTTTACCGTCTCGTCGAAGGCGAACTCGTCCTCGGCCCGTTCCAGGGTAAGGTCGCGTGCATCCGCATCCCGGTCGGCAAGGGCGTCTGCGGTGCCGCCGCCGCGACGCTGAAAACGCAACTGGTCGAGGATGTCCACGTATTCCCGGGCCACATTGCCTGCGATGCTGCTAGCCGGTCGGAACTGGTGGTACCGTTGACCAGAGACGGAACGCTGATCGGGGTGCTCGATCTCGATAGCCCGGAGCCCACGCGGTTCGATGCGGAGGACGCGGCGGGGTGCGAGGCGCTGGCGGCGTTGCTGAGCGAGCGGCTCGACTAGTACCGGTCCGACACGCCCCGTTTCGGGACAGCACGCCTTCTGGCGACTCCATCGTACGCTTGGTAAGCAACACCGTAAGATATCCGGCGTTTGCGCTGGATCGGGTGGCAAACCAGGGAGACGGACATGCGGAAGCTTTTGATCGCGAGCGCAGGACTTGCACTGGCAGGCGGCGCGGCACAAGCGCAGCGGCCGGCTCCCGGTGCCAGCTATCCTGCGCCCGGTGCGGCGATGCAGGCGCCGATGGCACGGCCGAACCGCCCCGGTCCGATCGCGGCGCGGATGCCGGTCGTGCAGGCGCCGATGCGACCGCCTCATGCGCAGCGTACCTCGCGTTGGGGCAGCAAGATCGGCGGTCGCTGGTGGGGCGGCGCGAACGCCCCCGGCGGCTGGGCAGGGTATCGCCGTCCGCATCGCGGTTGGGCCGTGCCAAGCTATTGGAACGCACCGCGCTTCTACGTCGGCGACTGGTCGAACTACGGTCTCGCGCAGCCCCCCGTGGGATATAACTGGGCGCGCTACTACGATGACGCAGTCCTGATCGACTCGCGCGGTTCGGTGTACGACACCACGAGCGACATCGACTGGGACCGCGCCGACGGTGGCGGCTACGCGGCGATCAGCCCGCGCGACTATGCGGTCAACGACTCGGTCTATGCAGGTCCTGACGAGCGCGGGTACGCCGCGCCTTACGAGAATCGCCCTGCACCGCGCCGCGACAACGGTCTGGGTGGCGCCGCAATCGGTGCAGTGGCCGGCGGCGTTGCTGGCAACATCATCGGCGGGCGCGGTAACCGCCTTGGCGGAACATTGATCGGTGCGGGCGTCGGCACTGCGGCCGGCTACGCGATCGACAAGAGCGAAGACCGCGGTCGCCGCGCACCACCGCGGCCGGTTTCGGGATATGGCGCAGGGTATGCCGAGCCTGCCTACGCACCCGACTACGCGCCGCCCGCCTACGCCAGCGACTATCCGCCGCCGCCAGCTACCTCCTACGGCGCCGCGTATCAGCAACCGCGCGGCTATACCGTGGCGCCGGGCGGAACCTGGACGTCGCCGGATGGCGTCACGAACGTGACGACGACTGGCGGCGGGGCGTACCCGGCGGGATCGACGACCGTGGTCGTGCAGTCCGTGCCGGTGACGACGACCACGACCACGACTACAACGACCGAATATTACGACACGGTGTCGTATCCGCGCAGGAAGCTGCGGCGCCGTCGGTGACTCAGCCGAGCATGCCGGCGTAGGTCTGCGGCGGCTGGGGCAGCAGGATGCGCGACGCAATCCCGCTGCCGACCACCAGAAGCAGCGCGCCTGCGCCGACCATGAATATTTTTGAGGGCGGTGAACGCTCCGCAAGCAGCACGCTCGCCACCGCGGTCGCGATCATCGGCCACAGGTGATAGCGCAGGTCGGACGCGATGCTCAGCACCGCGAAGCTCGCCTCGAGCGTGAGCGCAGACACGATCAGCGCGGTGGCGAGGTCGCGGACCGGATCGCGCGGACGCGACACGCTCACGGCAAGCGCGGTGATCGCGACGACGATCCACGCGATCGGCCAGCCGAGCGGTGTCTCGACGACTATAGCGGTCATTGCTTCCCATGAGTGGGCTGCCGCACCGGGACCGGCGAGGCCGAGCGTGTTAGGCTCGGACGCGGCTGGCGGCGCGGCGCTCGGCCAGTGATACGGGACCAGCCAGCGATCGGTCGAGTTCAGATGCGCCAGGCGGTGCCCGGCATAGGCGATCGGATGATGCAGCGCCGCCGAGGCAAGCGTGACGTAGAGCGTCCCGGTCGGCAACCCGCGCAACCGCGCCATCGTCGTCCCACAATGCGCCTCGTCGCCTAGCGGATCCCAGAAGAACGGCTTCGCGCACCGCTTGGCGAGCACGGTCGCCGTTTCGGATTGGGTCAGGCCGGTGGCGTCGCTGGCCGGTGCGCGGGCGGCGATGCCTGCAAGGTCGTAAAGGGCCTGAGTCGCCTCGACTCCGCTTGGTTGTGCACGGAGAAGCCGGTGGTTCACGATCGGTGCGACGCCTAGCACGACCACCACCGCGATAAGACCGGTGACGAGTTTCGCGAGCGGGTAGGTTGGGCGCGGGGCAAGGGTCACGAGCAGCGGGACGACGATGAACATGGCGTTGGCGCGGACCAGTACGGCGTAGGTGAGCAGCAGCGCGAACGGGACCCACATCGCGCCGGGAAGCGGACGGCGCGCAAGCCGCCACCAGCCGATGATCCCGACCGCGGCAAGCAGCGCACCGGCAAGTTGCGCATCCTTGAGCACCACGCCCTGCCAACCGAGGCAAGGCGGGAGCAGGCCGATCGCGATGATAGCGGCCGCGCTGCGGGAGCGCCCGATGCGGGCGAGCGCGTCGCCGATCAGCCCAAGACCCAGCCAGTAGGTGGCAAGTTGCAGGACCAGCATCGGCGTAGCCCCGGGGCCGAACGCCGCAAGCAGCGCCCAGACCCGCGCCATCGCCGGCGGGTGCCAGTCGTCGTACACGCCCGACAGGACCTGCTTATATTGCGCGACGGTATCGTACATCGCGGTGCCCGGCCAGAACAGCGCGAGCGAGGCGATGCACAGCGCGGCTGCGGCAAGAATAGCGATGCGAGCGGTTGCGGCTGGTACGGGTTCGATCGACATTCGCGGATCCTGCACCGGGGGCTTATATCCGCGAAATCCTGAGCGCCGGACCTCGCGACGGCCCGCCCTTCGTTTGGACAACAGCCTGCGTCAAGCGAGATAGGACCGAAACGAGACGGTTTGCCCGGCCCGATCGGTCGGCTGGACAAGCTCGAACCTCAATCCTCCCCCTTGCGGGGGAGGATTGAGAGATCGCCTTAGTAGTGGATCGCTCGCCCATATGCGGCCAGCACGCTCTCGTGCATCATCTCGGACAGCGTCGGATGCGCGAACACCGTCTCCATCAGCTCGGCCTCGGTCGTCTCGAGCTGGCGCGCGACGACATAGCCCTGGATCAGCTCGGTCACTTCCGCGCCGACCATGTGCGCGCCGAGCAGTTCGCCGGTCTTCGCGTCGAACACCGTCTTCACGAAGCCTTCCGCCTCGCCCAGCGCGATCGCCTTGCCGTTGCCGATGAAGGGGAACTTGCCGACCTTCAGCTCGTAGCCGGCTTCCTTCGCCTTCGCTTCGGTCATGCCGACGCTCGCCACCTGCGGGCGCGAATAGGTGCAGCCGGGGATGTTGGCCTTGTCCATCTGGTGCGGCGAGCCGCCGGCGATCTTCTCGACCGCGATGATGCCCTCATGGCTGGCCTTGTGCGCGAGCCACGGCGCGCCGGTGACGTCGCCGATCGCCCAGATGCCGTCGACGTTGGTGCGGCCGTAGCCGTCGGTCTTGATGTGCCCGCGGTCGGTCTCGACGCCGAGCGCTTCCAGTCCGATATTCTCGGTGTTGGGGACGATGCCGATCGCGATGATCGCGTGGCTGAAGGTCTCTTCCGAAACCTTGCCGTCCTTCGCCTTGATCTTTGCCGTCACGCCGGTCGCCGAGGTGGTGAGACCCTCCAGACCGGTCTGGGTCAGCAGCTTGATGCCCTGCTTGGTCAGCGCCTTGTCCATGAAGGCGGAGACTTCCTCGTCCTCGACGGGGAGGATGCGCGGGAGCATCTCGACGATCGTCACGTCGGCGCCCATGTCGTTGTAAAAGCTGGCGAACTCGACGCCGATCGCGCCCGAGCCGATGACCAGCAGCTTGGTCGGCATCTCGGTCGGCACCATCGCATGGCGATAGGTCCAGATCCGCTCGCCGTCGGCCTTGGCGAACGGCAGGTCGCGCGCGCGCGCTCCGGTTGCGACGATGATGTTCTTCGCTTCGAGCTCGACGGTCTTGTCGCCCTGCTTGACGCTGAGCTTGCCCTTCGCAGTTACCGTGCCGACGCCCTCGACCACGGTCACCTTGTTCTTCTTCATCAGGCCCTTGACGCCCGCGTTCAGCTGGCCCGCGACCTTGCGCGAGCGGTCGACGATCTTGGCGAGGTCGAACCCGACATTGTCCGCCTTGAGGCCGTAGCTCTCGGCATTCTGCATGTAATGATAGATTTCCGAGGTGCGGAGCAGCGCCTTGGTCGGGATGCAGCCCCAGTTGAGGCAGATGCCGCCCAAGCGCTCACGCTCGACGATCGCGACCTTCAGGCCGAGTTGCGACGCACGGATCGCGGCGACGTAGCCGCCGGGGCCCGAGCCGAGGATGACGAGATCATAGGTATCAGCCACGGAAAATCCTTCGATTCAGTTGGTTTCGGGCGGCACGGGCCGCGGTTTGCGATCGTCGCCGACCGCCACGAAGATGAAGCGCGCCTGGGTCACCTTGCAGCTGTCGTTGCTGTGGCGCGCGCGGCGCCAGGCCTCGACCTCGATCGTCATCGAGGTGCGGCCGACCGCGATCAGGTGGGCGTAAACCGAGACTTCGTCGCCGACGACGACCGGCATGTGGAACTTCATCGCATCCGCCGCAATCGTGACGGCACGGCCGCCGCTACGCCGGGACGCGACCGAGCCGGCAGCCAAATCCATCTGGCCCATCAGCCAGCCGCCGAAGATGTCGCCATACGGATTGGCGTCGGCGGGCATGGCAGTGACGCGGATCGTCGGCGCTTTGTTGGGGGGCAGGTCGGTCACGCTTCACTCCTGCGGGTCGTTTGGTCGAGAAGGCGGGCACGACGCAGCGGCCCTACGCCCATTGCCACCGTCGCAACCATCGCCGCGGCCCCGCATGTCCAGATCACGTCCTGCCCTAGGGGGTAGGACCATGCCGCCGCCCAGGTTATCGCGACCGCGACGGCAAGCCCCGCGAGGATGTGCAGGATCTCGATGGTCGTCTGCTTCACGCCGAACACTCCCCAAACCGTTCGTGCCGAGCGAAGTCGAGGTACTGGGACACAGGCCCTTCGACTTCGCTCAGGGCGAACGGGGTGGGTGGGGAGGATGTTGGCGTCATGCTTTCGAGCTTACGCCAGCATGCCCAGCGGGTTCTCGACGAGGTGCTTGAACGCCTTCATGAACTGCGCGCCGTCGGCACCGTCGATCGCGCGATGATCGAAGCTGCCTGTCGCCGACATCACGGTCGCCACGGTCAGTTCGTCGCCGACCACGTACGGACGCTTCTCGCCCGCGCCGACCGCGAGGATCATCGCCTGGGGCGGGTTGATGACCGCGTCGAACTGCGTGATGCCGAACATGCCCATGTTGCTGATCGAGGCGGTGCCGCCCTGATATTCCTCGGGCTTCAGCTTGCCGTCGCGAGCACGGGCGGCGAGGTCCTTCATCTGCGTCGAGATCGACGACAGCGAGGCGGTGTCCGCACCGAAGATGATCGGCGTAATCAGCCCCGACGGCGTGCTCACCGCGACCGAGATGTCGGCACGCTGGAAGGTGATGAGCTGGTCGGGCGTGAACATCACGTTGCAGGTCGGGACTTGCATGAGCGCGACGGCCTGCGCCTTGATCAGCAGGTCGTTGACCGACAGCTTCACGCCGCGCGATTCGAGGCTCTTGTTCAACTCTCCACGCAGCTTGAGCAGCGCGTCGAGACGGATATTCACGGTCAGGTAGATGTGCGGAACCGTCTGCTTCGACTCGGTCAGGCGACGCGCGATCGTCTTCCGCACGTTGCTTAGCTTGGTCGCCTCATGCGGGATGTCGGGCACGGCCGCAGGCTTCGCGGCAGGCGCGGGGGCCGCAGTGGCGGTCGGCGCAGCAGCTTCGGTCTTCGCAGCAGCGGGTGCCGCACCCGGCTTGGCGCTGTCGACGTCGGCCTTGACGATGCGACCCTTCGGCCCCGAACCCGACATGGCGCCGAGATCGATGCCCTTGTCGGCGGCTAGGCGGCGCGCGAGCGGGCTCGCCTTCACGCGATCACCGCTGGCGGCGGGCTTGGCCGCACCTGCGTCGTCCGGACGACCATGATCTTCGGCCGAAGCCTCGGTGCGCTCGACCGGCTTGGCCTCGCTACCCGTATCGTTCGGATCCTTCGGATCGGGCTTGGCTTCCGATTCCTTCGCGGCGGGCTCAGGCGTCTCGCTCTTGGTGGGCGCAGAAACCGAAGACGCATCCTCGCCCTCTTCGGCGATGATCGCGATGACCGTGCCGACCTTCACGTTGTCGGTACCTTCGGCGACGAGGATCTTGACCACGGTGCCTTCGTCGACGGCTTCGAATTCCATCGTCGCCTTGTCGGTCTCGATTTCGGCCATCAGGTCGCCGGATTTCACGACGTCGCCCTCCTTGATCAACCATTTGGCGAGGGTACCCTCCTCCATGGTCGGGGACAGCGCAGGCATCTTGATCTCGATCGACATGGATTTCCCCAGGGCGTGACGTAACGGCATGCCTACTCGCGCCCTCGTCCGCTCGGGTCAACCCCGCCGCACTTGCGTATCGACCCGCCCCGGCCCAATTACCGACGACAACGGGGGCCAAAATGCGCATTTATCTGGTGGTGATCGATGACAGTCCCGAAGCCGGCATCGCGCTGCGGTTTGCGGCACGGCGCGCCGTAAAGACCGGCGGCGGCGTCGAGATCCTGACCGTCATCCCGCCGCAGGAGTTCATCGCGTTCGGCGGCGTCCAGGCGACGATCGAGGAAGAGGCACGGTTGCATGCCGAGGGGCTGGTCGCAGGGGCTGCCGGCACGTTGCTGGAGGAATCCGGGCTGCGTCCGTCGATCACAGTGCGCGAGGGCGAGGGGCCGAAGATCATCCGCGAAATGATTGAGGCAAACCCGGAGATCGCGGCTCTGGTGTTGGGTGCGGCTGCGACCGGCGCACCCGGCGAACTGATCACGCATTTCACGGGCCCCGATGCAGGTGCGCTGCCCGTGCCGGTGATGATTATCCCAGGATCGCTTACTCGTGAGTCGATCGACCGGTTGAGTTGAGCCGCTTCAGCTGATCGTAACCTGCGTCTTGGTCGAGAGGAGCCGCTCGATACGCTCAATGCCGGTCTGGGTAAGCTGAACGGCGTCGAGATCCATGTCGATCTGTTCGATCAGGGACTTGGATTGGAGCACGCTCAGCCAGCGCATGAGCGTGGCCCGCGACAGATTGAGTTGCGCGACAATCGATCCTACCGTTTCGATACGGCTTTCCGCCTCGGCGACGTAGACGATCAGCAAGATCGCCCACACGTGGTCCGCAAACAGATCGGCTCCCAATATCGTATCGCGCGATCGCATCACGCCGAGCAGGTCTTTGGCCCGACGCCACAACCCATAGGGCGTATTCCCCGGGACGGTGTTCCCGGTGATTGAGGGCAGGGCTAGTGGTAATGTCGACAACGTGCCGACCAAATGTCCGTCGCCGCAACTTCCGATCCGCGAGACCTGTACCTCGAGCGTGATGACTGCACCATCGCCGCCGATATACCGCTTTCGTATCCGCGTCGAACCTCCGTTGGGTTGCAGCGCAGCGATCTGTGCAAGATTGCGCGCAATGTCTCCTGGGTGGGTGATCGCCGTGTATGACATGCCGACCAGCTGCTTTTGCGTGCGTTGTAATATCGTCGCGACGGGTCCGTCGATCGACTGGATAACCCCAGCAATGGTCGAAATCGAATGACCTAATATCATCTGGTTCCCTCGAACCGTAAGGTGTTTCAGCATTTTGCGCCGTATGTCTGGAACATACATCATAAAGCTGTACCCATCTTATATTGTTAAGGCGCTGCGATACGGTTTAAATCTCGGCCGTCGTCAGATCGGGCGCGTTGCAATTCCTGACTTGAGCCATGCGCCAGATGCAGGCACCATTGGCCATGTCCATACTTGCAATCCCGCTGCTTCTCGCGGCCGCCGCCCCGGTTTCCTCGACGCCTCCTCAACTCCCCGCGCCATCCGCGACCCGGCTCAAGGCCGATGTCACCTCGATGGTCGGCTTCGGCACGCGCCATACCGCGTCGACTACCACCGATCCCAAGCGCGGCATCGGCGCTGCGCGAAGCTGGGCTGCGCAGCGTTTCACCGAGATCGGTGCGACCTGCGGTGGCTGCATCACGGTCGAACGGATCGCGCGGACGTTTACCGGGCCGCGTGCGCCTACCGGAGTCGTCATCGAGGACGTGCTCGGCATACAGAAGGGGCGTGACCCCAATCGCGTGGTGATCGTCGGCGCGCATATCGACAGCCGGGTGACCGACGTGATGAACGCGACTGCTGACGCGCCGGGCGCCAACGACAATGCGTCGGGCGTCGCGCTGGTGCTAGAGGCGGCGCGGTCGCTGTCGCAGCGCAGCTTCGATGCGACGATCGTTTATGCGGTGTTCTCGGGCGAGGAACAGGGCCTGTGGGGCGCCGAACTGCTGGCCGATACCGCCAGGGCGCGCGGCTGGAAGGTTTCGGCCATGCTCAACAACGACATCGTCGGCAACACGGTTGGGCAGGGCGGCGTGCGGGTGGCCGACAAGGTCCGGGTGTTTTCGGAAGGCATTCGCGCGTCGGACGATCTGGTCGCGCAACAGGGCCGCCGTGCGGAGGGCGGCGAAGACGATGGCCCCAGCCGCGCGCTGGCCAAGGCGATCGATAGGATCGCGGGCGACATTCCCGGTGGGCTCGACGTGATGCTCGACCGCCGGCCGGACCGGTTCGGCCGGGGCGGTGATCACGAACCGTTCCTGAAACTCGGCTATCCCGCCGTGCGCTTCTCCGTAGCCGCGGAGAATTGGGACCGCCAGCACCAGGACCTCCGCACCGAGAAAGGCGTCGTCTACGGCGACACGATCGAAGGGATGGATTTCCCCTATCTCGCGAAAGTGACCGCCATAAACATTGCGACGTTGGCACGGATCGCTGGCGCACCCGCTGCGCCCGAAGACGTGACGATTGCAGGGGCGTTGTCGCGCGACACCACCGTCAAATGGAGCGCGGTACCGGGCGCCGCAGGATACCGGGTCCGTTGGCGCCGCAACGACACGCAGGTGTGGACCGATACGCGAGACGTGACGGGTACGGAAACACTGCTCGTGCAGGTGCCGGTGGACGACACGTTCATCGGCGTTTCGGCATTGTCGACCAGCGGTGCAGAAAGCTTGGTCAGTTTCGGGGGACGGGAACGGCGGCGGTAGGCACCGGCTTCAGATGATTGCCGGCCCGAACCTGAGGCAAGCGTCGTCAGGCGGCGGCTGACGTTTTCCACCGACGACTGACAAGGGCACGCGCGTCTGTAACCGACATGGGGCGCCCGAAATAATAGCCCTGCGCCATGGTGCATCCGAGCTGCTGTACCATCTTGTGCTCGTCGTCGGTTTCGACGCCCTCGGCCGTCGTCGCAATATCAAGGCTCTCGGCCAGCGCGATCACCGCCCTGACAATCGCAACCGCTTCGCGAACGCCCTTGGCCGCGTCGTGGATGAAACTGCGATCGATCTTGATCGACGAGAACCGCGTGCGACTGAAATACCCGAGCGAGGAATAGCCGGTGCCGAAATCGTCGAGGCTGAGATGCACGCCGAGATCGAGCAGGCGCTCCAGGACCCGAGTTACCCCTAGCCCTTCGTGCAGGAACACACTTTCGGTCACTTCCAGTTCGAGGCGTTCGGGGGAAAGTCCGGCATTCGCCAGCGCCGATGTGACTGTGGTGAGGAAACCCGGATTCTGGAGTTGGTTTGCCGACACGTTGACCGCGATGCGGATGTCGGATGGCCATTTTGCCGCCTCGGTACACGCGGTGTGAAGCACCCAGGCGCCGATCGGCGCGATCAGTCGTACGTCCTCCGCGAGCGGGATGAACTTGCTTGGCTGGATCATACCGAGTTCCGGACTTTGCCATCGGAGCAGCGCTTCGAAACCCCGAACTCGGCCCGTCTGGGTTTCGACAACAGGCTGATATTCCAGATACATCTCGCCGTTTTCGACCGCGGTTCGCAACGCCAGTTCGAGCACACGGCGTTCCTCGGCCCGGACGTGCAGTTCGGGTTCGTACGTCCGGAACACGCCCCGACCTGCGTCCTTGGCGCGGTACAGCGCAAGGTCCGCAGACCGTATGAGCATTTCTGCGGTACGCCCGTCCCGAGGACCGATTGCCAAGCCGATACTAGCGCCGATGTAGAGGGTGTGGGCGTCGATCTCGTACGGCAGCGACAGCGACTCGATGATGCGCTGAGCAAGCCGTTCGATGGCGACGGTGTCGGTGGCGTCATGAACGACGACGGCGAATTCGTCGCCGCCCAACCGACCGCATAGATACGCCTCACCCATCAACTGATCCAGGCGCTCGGAGACACGGCCAAGCAGGCGGTCGCCGATCGGGTGGCCGAGCGTATCGTTCACGGCCTTGAAGCGGTCGAGATCGAGCATCATGAACCCATAACGGCCACCCGATCGCTCCGCTTCGGTGATCGTCTTTACCAGGGTCTCGTTGATCATTAGCCGGTTGGGTAGTCCGGTCAGCGTATCGAACCGAGCCATGCGGTTGATCCGGTCGGCGGACGCGCGTTGTTCGGTCACGTCGGAGCCCACGCCACGAAAACCGACGAATTCGCCGAGGTCGCCGAACCGCGGCGAAGCAGATATCTCCCACCAGTGATCCTCCCCGTTGATCTGTACTGGCAAGCGCAAATCCCGGACGCTCTCGCGAGCCTTCATCTTTTCCGCAAGCGTGCGCAGTCCCGCGGCGAAATTGCCGGTCTCCCAGGTTGGCCCCGCCAGGATCTGGAGGAACGGCATGCCCTCGATGCCGGCCGGATCGAGCCGGCAGGCATGGGCGAAACGCGCCGACACCCTGACGACACGACGCGCCATATCGGTTTCCCACAGCCAGTCGGCATCGGTCTCTTCGAATTCGCGGAGCAGCAGGCTGACGGTTTCGTCGCGCTCCGCGAGCGCGATCTCGCCGGCACGGATCAGGACCAGCGTCCGCGCGCGGCTGACGCAGATGATCATCAGAATCGCGGTGAAGGCGAATATTCCCACCGCCGCCGCGACCGCTCCCGCCATCGCGAGCTGGATGACCATCGCAGCGCCAAGATACCCGAGGAATACCAACGTCGCGAGCACGAGCGGCGCCATCGCGAAAGCTGCCGCCGTCATCAGTACGGCCAAGGTTATTCCCAGTCCGGCAGTCGTTCCCGACGGGGCGTGCGTGCAGAACAGCACCGGCACCGTGGACCAGGCCAAAGCGAGGGCCAGTCCGTCCCACCCCGTATTGCGTATGTCGCGGATGCTAGCATAGCTATCGCCGCGGTGATGGGTTGCCAGCCGACGAAACGCGACGGCGAGGGCAATGCCGACAACCAACGCGAACCAGGTGGCGATCTGCCAGAACGGCGATAGGCCGTCGATCAGCACTGCGGTAGCCAGGGCTGCGAAGACATTGGCCGTGAGCAGGAACAACGCCATCCCTCGCCCAGCGAACAACTGCGCAGCGCGAATACGGCTCCATTCGGCGGGATTCGCGCCATCCTGCAAACCCAGCAGCGTACGAACGTCGATCACGGTCCGGTTCGATAGAAAGGGCGATCTGCTGCTCACAGCGATGGTTTTACGCCGCGGTAGTTAGCAGAACGTTCGCATGGAACCACTATGGATGCATTGAAGCGGCAAATCAGGGCTAACTTACGGCGAGAGACCGGAATTCCCCTGCTAAATATTTGCTCGACGCTGGTGTTACGCCGCGATGTCGTACGGCTTGATGTCACCGCTGAGGTAAAGATTGCGCGCCTTGGCCCGGCTGAGCTTGCCCGACGAGGTACGCGGCAACGTACGCGGCGGGATCAGTTCGATCAGGCAGTTCATGCCCGTCACAGAGCGCACCCGCTCGCGGATCTCATCACGCAGGCGAAGGCGTTCGGCCTCGTCCGAGCTGCGGCACTGGACCAGCACGGCGGGGGTTTCCTCGCCGCCGGGCGTGGTGATAGCGAACGCGGCGATGTCGCCGGCCTTGAAGCCCGGAAGCTGCTCCACCGCCCACTCGATATCCTGCGGCCAGTGGTTCTTGCCGTTGACGATGATCATGTCCTTGGCGCGGCCGACGATGTAGATGTAGCCGTCCGACATATAGCCCATGTCGCCGGTATCGAGCCAACCATCCGCCATGCACGCCTCGGTCGCCGCGTCGTCGCGGAAATAGCCGACCATCACCGACTTGCCGCTGCACCACACCTTGCCGATCGCGCGATCGGGGAGGGGCGTGCCGTCCTCTTCGCGGATCTCGATTCGCATGTCGCGGACCGGCTTGCCGCAGTTGACGATCGCCCGGTAGCGCTGCGGGCGGTCACCGCCGCGAGAGCCGCCCGACAACTGCGTTTCCTCGACGAGTTCGACGCGGATGCCTTCGCCCGGCGGCATCAGAGAGACCGCCAACGTCGCCTCGGCAAGGCCATAGCTTGGCAGGAACGCGCTGGCCTTGAAGCCTGCATCGGCGAACGCATCGACGAACGACTGCATCACGTCGGGACGGATCATGTCGGCGCCGTTGCCCGCAACCCGCCAGCGCGACAGATCGAAGCGGTCGCTCGCCTTGGTCTGCGACGACATGCGGCGCGCGCAGATATCGTAGCCGAAGGTCGGCGAATAGCTGAGCGTCGTGCCTTCGTTACGGCTGATGAGATCGAGCCAGGCGAGCGGACGGCGCGCGAAATCCTCGGTCTTCAGGTAATCGGTCGAGACCTGATTGGCGATCGGCGACAGGAAGCAGCCGACCAGCCCCATGTCGTGATACCAGGGCAGCCACGAGACGCAGCGATCGGTATCGCAGATTTCCATGCCATGGCTGTGCGCGGCGAGGTTGTTGAGCAGCGCGGCGTGGGTGATGACGACGCCGTGCGGGAAGCGCGTCGAGCCGCTCGAATATTGCAGATAGGCGATGTCGTCGGACTTGGCCTCGGGCAGCGTTGCGACGGGGGCTTCGCGTGTCGTGAACTCGGACCAGTCGATGCCGACGACCTCCGACAGACGTGCCGCCTCACCCGCCATCTGTGCGAGCTCGGGCGGGAAGATCAACATCTTCGGATCGCAGCTCGACAGCTGGACACGGAGCTGTTCGATGTACGAATCGCGACCGCCGAACGAGGTCGGCAGGGGCAGCGGCACGGGCCACGCGCCGGCATAGACGACACCAAAGAACAGCGCTGCGAACTCGGGACCAGTCTCAGCGACCAGCGCGATGCGATCGGCAGGCGCGACGCCGGCGGCGATCAGGCGATCCGCCATCGCACGCGCGTCGTCCCTGAGTTGCGAATAAGGATAAGGCTGCGACAAACTGCCGCGAGCGTCGTGGAAATTAAGTCCACGGTTACCGCTGGCGGCGTAATCGAGCGCTTCGCCCAGCGTACCGAAATCGGCGAAACGGCGCGGCATGGCGTCTTGGGTCGGCGTTGCAACGAGTGCCGCTACGGTCATGCCGTCCTTGTTAGCCGTGTCGGTCGTCATCGCAGTTCCTGCCTTGGTTCGTCGCGGCGCTTGAACACACCACGCCTATCTTCAGTCTAGCCGTTCAACTTCGGGTGCCAGTGTGGCACAATGATGGCGTGACCGATGATAGCCACAGCGAAAGCAACGCGTTTCCCCCTTCGCTGGATGCCGGCGACCAGGAAAACGGCGCGTTCGACGATAGCGGCGGCACGAAGCGGCGCGGCGGCAAGAGCTGGGGCAAAGGCGGGAAGGGCGGCGGCAAGGATCGTGGTAAGGACCGGACGCGCGAACGTCCTGCGCCGAAACCGCTCGACGCCGCGGCACTCGAACAGATGGCGTTACGCTATGTCGAGCGGTTCGCGACCACGCGGGGCCGTCTGACCGATTACCTGATGCGCAAAATTCGTGAGCGGGGCTGGGATGGGGGTATCGGCGCGGCGCTGGCCGAGCCCGGCGAACTCGCGCAGCGGATGGCCGATCTCGGCTATGTCGACGACCGGGCCTTTGCCGAACAACGGGCCGCTGCGATGCAGCGACGCGGGCTGGGCGCTCGCCGAGTCGCGGGCGCGTTCCGTGACGCTGGAATCGACGAAGGTGATGCAGAGTCTGTTGCGCCCGCAATCGGCGACCGCGCCGTGGAATCGGCACTCGCCTTCGCGAGGCGCAAGCGAATCGGCCCTTACGGAACCGGGGACGGCGACCGAAAATTGCAGGAGAAACAACTCGCAGCGATGCTCCGGGCGGGGCACCGGTTCGATCTCGCACGCAAAATTGTTGCTGCACCGCCGTCCGACAGCCCCGAATCGATGGATTTCGACTAGCCGTCGCAACGGATTCATTGCGACTGCGACGAACCGTGCTAGCAAGGCGTCCAGGGGTGTAACAATGCGTAACGACACGCAGCAGGTGCTGACATGCCGGTAGAGGTGGGGCCAGTGGAAGCGGGAACGACGACGCTTGAGGGTGTTGGCGCGGCCGAAACGCGTGCGATCGGCGGCGTCATCAAATGGTTCGACGTCACGCGCGGGTTCGGCTTCGCGGTGGCGGACGACGAGACCGTCGGTGATATCCTCGTACACTTCTCCGTCCTGCAGGCGCATGGCCGCCGCAGCCTACCCGAAGGTGCGCGCGTCGAGACGCTATCGGTCCAACGCGGCCGGGGGTTCCAGGCGCGCGAGATCCTCTCGATCGACCTGACCAACGCGGTCGAGGAACTAGTTCGAGCACCGACGTCGCCTGACCGGATCGATCCGATCGCGATGATCGACGCGGCCGGACCGTTTGAGGCGGCGTCGGTGAAGTGGTTCAACCGGTTGAAGGGCTATGGCTTTCTGATACGGGGTGCCGATGGCAGCGACATCTTCGTCCATATGGAAACGCTGCGCCGCGCCGGGATCGAGACGGTCGAACCCGACCAGCCGCTCCGCGCGCGCGTGGTCGAAGGGCGCAAGGGGCCGCTCGCCGTCGCGGTCGAAGAGGATCTGGGATGAAATTCGTTGCGAAGGCCGTGTTGGCCGCGGTGCTGGCGCTGGGCGTCGGCGCCGGGGGTGTTGCGTACATGAATAGCCGCGCTGACTCGGATGTGACAGTCGTCGCTACCCTGCCGCTGACGATCAAGAGTGCGAACGGCACGCATGCGTTCAAGGTCGAGAGCGCCAAGACCGAAGTGGAGCAGGCGCGCGGGCTGATGTTCCGCACCGACCTGAAGCCCGACGGGGGGATGCTGTTCTGGCCGTATCCCGCGAAAGGCGGCGAGCCCGTGGTGGCGAACTTCTGGATGAAGAACACGCCGAGCCCGCTCGACATCCTCTACATCCGCACCGACGGCACGATCGCGCGGATCGCCGAGAATACTGTGCCGTTTTCGGAACAGCCGATCCCGTCGGGCGAGCCGGTCGGCGCGGTGCTGGAACTGATGGGCGGCCGTGCTTCGGAACTGGGGATTGTCGAGGGCGATCTGGTGACGTGGGACAAAGGGGCGAAGTAGGCGCGCGAACCGTTCGACCAATGGCACCACCCCGGCGAAGGCCGGGGCCCAATTGGGAAGGTCGCTGTAAGGTCGAACAGCGCTTCGTCACCGACGTTACCCAATTGGGCCCCGGCCTTCGCCTGGGTGGGATATGTGACTAGCCGACGTCTCCAGCCAAGTGTTTCCCCGCGAAGGCGGGAACCCAGTCTTGGCTCCCGCCTTCGCGGGAGAACAAGGGACGACGGTTGCATCCAAGGCGGAACGGACGTCTCAAGGGAGCGCCTCCACGATCCTCCCCCGCGAGGGGGAGGTGGCAGGCGTCAGCCTGACGGAGGGGGAGGGCCGCGACACGTTCGGTTCCGTGTCCTCCCGCTCCGTCGCCTTCGGCGCCACCTCCCCTTGCGGGGGAGGATCAGCAGTCCTCCACCCATCATCGAGGTTGAAGCCCGCCCCCACTCGCGGTAAGCGCCAGCCATGGGCTTTCTCGCATCGACATTCACGTGGTGGAACGGCGCCACCCTCGGCACCAAATTCGGCCTGCGCAGCATGGCGAAGATGGGTGAGGACGCGCTTGGCAACGTCTATTACCAGGGTGGCAAGGACACGGCAGGCAACCCGCGCCGCTGGGTCATCTATCAGGGCGCGACCGACGCGAGCCGCGTGCCGCCGGCGTGGTTCAGTTGGCTGCATCACCAGGTCGACGACGTGCCCGATCGTGCGCTGCCGCCGATCCGGGCCTGGCAGAAGCCGGCCGTGCCTAACATGACCGGTACCGCGCTGGCCTATCGTCCTGCCGGTGCGCTCGAAAAGGGTGGTCACCGTGCCGCTGCGACGGGCGATTACGAAGCGTGGACGCCCGAAGGGTGATGATGCGCTGGCTCGCCGCGGCCGTATTGGTCGTGGCGCTAGCGGTGGGCAGCTGGTTCGGATACCGCGCGCTGACCACGCCTGCAACGTCGGTCGCGACGGTCCAGCAGGACCTGCCCGGCGCGGACGATTCGATCGATTCCTCGATCGAGACGATCGATACTGGTGCAGCCGCGGTCGCCAATGGCGGCACGCCGATGGCCCAGCGGGTGGCGGTGATCGGCCTGCTCAACAAGCGAAATGGCGAAACGCGCGAGGTTACGCTGAAACCCGGACAGGCGACCCGGATGGGCGACGTGGTGCTGCGCCTACGCGCCTGCGAGCAGACCGCGCCATGGGAGCAGGAGCAGCTGACGGGCGCGTTCGTCCAGGTGCTTGTGCGCGGCGTCGACGCACATTGGCGGCGGACGTTTTCGGGCTGGCTCTACAAGGAACGTCCCGCGCTGAACGCGGTGCAGCACCCGATCTACGACGTTTGGACCAAGAGCTGTGCGATGACTTTCCCCGAGACCGGGCCGGATACGGCACCGGTCGCGGAAGCCTTGCCCGCCAAGCGATCGAGCGCGCGGAAGTCGCCGGCAGCGGATATGGCCCCGGCGGCGGACGATGGCTTTAGCGCACCATCCAACGCCGCGCCCAGCAACGCGACGTAATCCGCGCGCTCTATTTCCATCGCGCCGAGTGAGGCGAGATGCGAGGTCTGGAACTGGCAGTCGAGCAGTGTGAATCCACCCGTGCGAAGTCGTGCAACGAGGTGCGCAAGCGCGACCTTCGACGCGTCGGTAGCGCGACTGACCATGCTTTCACCGAAGAACGCGCGGCCGAGCGACAGGCCGTAGAGCCCGCCGACCAGCTTGCCGCCGTCCCAGCATTCGACCGAGTGCGCGAACCCCATGACATGGAGCGTCTGGAAGACGCGTTCGATGCTGTCGTTGATCCACGTCTCGGGGCGGCCTCCAACGCTCTCCGCGCAAAGCTGCACGACACGCTCGAACGCCGTGTCGACGGTAACCTGGAAACGGTCGGCGGCAATCGTCTTCCTGAGCGACCGCGAAACCTGGAACCCGTCGAGCGGGAGGACAGCGCGGCGGCGAGGCTCGACCCAATAGACGCTGGCGGCGTCCCGGCTGTCCGCCATCGGGAACACTCCTACCGAATAGGCGCCGAGGACGAGTTGTGGGTCCAGCTCATTCTTCGGATCCAGCATTTCGCTCATCCGACGAGCCGGTGTTCGATCCGGCGCCAAAGATCGGCGAACGCCTGCGCGGCGGCCGACTTTGGCGCGAATACGCCGACCGGCGCGCGTTTGGCCGCCATCGCCTCGATTCCGCTCGCCATCGGGATGATTGGCCAGTCGGAGTGCCGTGCCAGCGCTTCTGCATGCAGCGCGCGGCGTTTGTCGACCATCACGTGGACCGGAAGCAGCGATGTGCGGCCACCAAGGTGCTGAACGACCGCGTCGTATGCGCGGGTCGAAAGCGGGGACGGGATGACAGGAATCACGATCAGGTCGGCGGCGCGCATCACCTGGTCCGCGGTCTCCGTCAGGCCCGGCGGGCAATCCAGGATCACGCGGTCGTAGGCGGCGAGTTCGGACAGCAGTTTGGCCAGGCGCTTCTTTTTGTCGAGTTCGTGAAACAGCTGGTCCAGGCCGCGCAGCGACGCATCGGCGGCGATCAGCTCAAGTTGGGGGTACGCGGTTGGCCGCGCCTGCTTGGCAACTGGGACGTCCTTCGAGAACATCGCCTGTGCCTGATCGGCTTTGCCGCTGCCGCCGAGTACCCAGGTCGAGGCGGCCTGCGGATCCAGGTCCCACAGAAGCGTACGCCGGGCGGACAAGGTTGCGGCGCACCACGCCAGGTTCACCGAAAGCGTCGTCTTCCCGACGCCGCCCTTGAGGCTGTAGATCGCAACGGTTGCCATCGGTCTAGCGTGCCGGTCTGCGACGATCAGGGCAAGGGTGCGCGGCGTAAAGAAAAACGGCCGGCGGATGATCCGCCGGCCGTTTCAGAACAAATAAGACGTCGAAGACTTACGCGTGGCAGGTCTGGGCGGACTTGCCGGGCGCGGTCAGCGTGACGTTGGTCTCGCTACCGGTCATCGACCAGCCGCCTTCGGCGGTCTTCGGCGCACCGGCAACGTCCGACTTCAGCGTCGTCGCGGGTCCATCCTTCTTGGTCTTGACGACGGCCTGCTTGTCGCCCTGGAAGAACGTCACGAACAACAGGCTGTTGTCCTTGCAACGCAGCGTTGCCTCGGACTTGATCGCGGGCGGCAGCTCGACCGGCGCGGCGTTCGCGAGTGTATTCGCCATCGGATCGGGATTGCTATCCAGCACCTCGGGCGACGCGGGCTTGGAGTTGCAGGCTGCCAGCACGAGCAGCGCAGCGACGGCGGTCATGGGGAGGATCTTCATAGTGATCAGCGCTTCGCGCATGCAACATGGGGCGTCAAGGCTTATGGTTTCCGCTACGGCTCGATAGCGATGAACGGGGAGCCGTTCCTGGCGAGCCGGGACATCGAGTTGCGCTGCTTCTGTACCCGGAGGCGGCGCGGACTTCATTCGCAGCTTGGCGGGTTGCGATTGACCAGATTGTCCGGCCGGCAAAGTCGCTCTTCGATCAACGCGAGCGGCGTCGCTATATGCGCTGCGATCAACGTATCGCCGGCCGCGTCCATGACCGCCGAAGCTTCCTTCAGCAGCGCTTGAGCACGCAGATAGTTCTTCACGGCATCCTGCTCCTGCATCCGAATCGCTCGGCTAACATGGATCATATTATCTAGACTTCCGCGGCGTGGTGCAATGGGATGGCGCCGCGGAGTTTCGGTCGTGGTGATACCCGTGAGGGCACGCCGATTTAACGGCGCAAACTTTCGCTCGCTTGCTCCCGGGGGGGTGCCGCGCCACATAGCAGGCATGCAAACGACATCTGATACGCTGGCCCTGATCGGCAATACTCCGCTCGTGCGCTTGAAGGGGCCGAGCAATGCGACCGGCTGCGACATCTTCGGCAAGTGCGAATACGCCAACCCCGGTGCGTCGGTGAAGGATCGCGCCGCATTGTTCATCGTCGAGGATGCGGAACGGCGCGGGTTGATCCAGCCCGGCGGGACGATCGTCGAGGGCACTGCGGGCAACACCGGCATCGGCCTCGCGCTGGTGGCAAACGCCAAGGGCTACAAGACGATCATCGTCATGCCCGAGACGCAGAGCCGTGAGAAGATGGACACCTTGCGCGCGCTGGGTGCCGAACTGGTACTGGTCCCCGCTGCGGCATTCTCGTCGCCGTGCCATTTCGTCCATACCTCGCGGCGGATCGCCGAGGAGACACCGGGCGCGATCTGGGCGAACCAGTTCGACAACACCGCCAATCGCCGCGCGCATATCGTCGGGACTGCCGAGGAGATCTGGGCGCAGATGGAAGGGCGGATTGACGGCTTCACCTGCGCGGCGGGAACCGGCGGGACGATCGCCGGGGTCGGGCTTGGGCTTAAGGCAAAGGACGAGGGCGTTTGCATCGCACTCAGCGATCCACATGGCGCCGCACTGTATAATTACTACGCGCATGGCGAGCTGAAGGCGGAAGGATCTTCGGTTGCCGAGGGAATCGGGCAGGGGCGTATCACCGCTAATCTGGAGGGCGCGCCGATCGATACGCAGTTCCGGATTTCCGACCAGGAAGGCTATGCCTGGGTCCGTCGCCTGCTCGACGAGGAGGGGCTTTGCCTGGGGCTGTCGTCCGGGATTAACGTCGCCGGTGCGGTGGCACTGGCGAAACATCTGGGACCCGGCAAGCGGATCGCGACAATCCTGTGCGACACCGGATTCCGCTATCTTTCGACGCTCTACGATCCCGAATGGCGCCAAACGAAGGGGCTCGCTTGAGCGGTCTGGTTTCCGAGAATCGACACGGGCGCGGCAGTCGGGTATCGGAATGGGGCAAGATGAAGTCACCTCACGAACCCTCCCAGACCATGCAGCGCATCAAGGTCGGCATGATTGGCCTCGCCGCGGTCGTGTTGCTGATCGGTCTCGCCAGCGCGATCATCGGGTCTACGAATCGCGAGCGGCCTGTGGCGACTGCGGGTACCGCGCAGGCCGACGTGGTGGCGAACATGGGTGTTTCGAACGTCACCGAAGCCGCCGGTGCGGGTGAACCTCTCGCCGAGATGGGCGTAGCACCTAGCGCGAACGTGCAAGCCCCCGCGCAGTAACAGCTGGCACGATGCTGCACCCTGCCCGCTTGCCGACAACGGGCGGCGTCGGGTCGGACGTTGCATGATTGCTTTGGTTGATCGGGCCGATACACGTCCAACCGCTCCCTTCCTGGGAAGCGAGAGCGCCCTGCACTGAACCTTGGGCGTTAGCCTCCTTCGCCTCCGAAGCGAGTGTGTCCTTCAGTCGATCCCCGTGTTGGCCCAGTCATGACGACTGCTAAGTACTGTCACATTCAATTCGCCCGCAGATTCCCCCAAACTGAGCATCGAAACCGGCGTC
The DNA here is from genome assembly GCF_040407495.1 of Sphingomonas faeni. GTDB lineage: Bacteria > Pseudomonadota > Alphaproteobacteria > Sphingomonadales > Sphingomonadaceae > Sphingomonas > Sphingomonas faeni_D. Next base: position 46,445 of record NZ_JAPZPP010000006.1, read on the forward strand.
GAATCCGTCCAATCCCCAAAAATCCCGTTGCGTCCCCGAAGCGCTATGGTAGATGGAGGTTAATACAGGGGCATTTTCATCGTTCGCTGAAAACGCGGTCGAAACGTAGCGATGGCTGCTTTTCGACGCGGTGAAGCGTGCGCGCCAGTTCGAAGGGTTTTGGCGTGTCGGTACGGGGTCGCTATCAAGGAGACGGTATCGGCCTTGTCGACGACAAGGGCCGGGTAGCCATCCCTTCGGCACTCCGCACCACGCTTTCGGCGAATGCTCCCAAGGCGAACGGCAAGGACGGCGGGACCATCATCATCGGCGCGCATCAGAAGAATCGCTGCCTGGTCGCGTATGATCCCGGTTACGTCGACATCCTCGCCGAGCGCCTCGATCGTCGCGAATCCGAGAACACGTCCGAGAACGGCGAGTACGACTACAATATCAAGCGCGCCGCCGCGTCCGGCGAAGCGGTGCCGTTCGACGGCTCCGGTCGCTTCATCATGCCCGCGTTCCCGCGCTTCTATGCGGGCATCAAGGGCCATGCGTTCTTCTACGGCGTGCTCGATTACATCGAGATCTGGGACCCCGCGACGCTGATCGCCACCGACGGCATGCCCCCCGTCGTCAAGGAGATGGCGCGCTTCTACATGGCCGAGAAGGGGGTGGAGCTGTGAGCACGCCCCCCGTCTTTGACACGTCCGCCCCGCATATCCCCGTCCTGCTCGACGAAGTCCTGGCCGCGCTTTCCCCTGAGCCCGGCGAGACGATGGTCGACGGCACGTTCGGCGCGGGCGGCTATACGCTCGCGTTGCTCAAGTCGGGCGCGCGGATCGTCGCGTTCGACCGCGATCCAGACGCGATCGCCAATGGTCGCCCGATGGAAGAAGCCGAAGAAGACCTGACGCTGATTGCCGCGGACTTCTCGGCGATGGCGTCCGAGCTCGAGACGCGTGGCCTCGCGCCGGTGGACGGCGTCACGCTTGATATTGGCGTGTCGTCGATGCAGCTCGACCAGGCCGAGCGCGGCTTCTCGTTCCAGTCGGATGGCCCGCTCGACATGCGGATGGCGCAGGCCGGCATGTCGGCGGCGGACTTCGTCAATGAAGCGGACGAGAACGAGATTGCCGACGTGCTGTATCAATATGGCGACGAGCCCAAGTCGCGGCGTGTCGCGCGGGCGATCGTCGCCGCGCGCCCGCTGACGCGGACCGGCGAGCTGGCGCACATCGTCCGCCGCGCGCTCGGCTACAAGGCGCATGACAAGAAGGACCCCGCGACGCGGGCGTTCCAGGCGATCCGGATCCACGTGAACCGCGAGCTGGGCGAACTCGCCGACGGATTGCTCGCGGCTGAACGCGTGCTGAAGCCCGGCGGACGCCTGGCCATCGTGACGTTCCACAGCCTCGAGGACCGGATGGTGAAGCGCTTCCTGCGCACGCGGTCCGGGGGATCGCCTTCAGGTTCGCGTCATCTTCCGCAGGTGAAAGCCGTTGCGGAACCTAGTTTTTCTCATGTCGGCCGCGGTGTTCGCGCCGGCGAGGCCGAGATCGCACGCAACCCGCGTGCGCGCTCGGCGACATTACGGACGGCGCGGCGGACCTCCGCGCAACCTTGGACGGAAGAGGTGACGACATGACGGCGGCGTATCGGATGAAGGGTGTGGGCTGGTTCGGGGGCTGCGTGGCCGTCGTGCTCGGTTTCTACCTCGTGTCGCTGCAGGTCGCTGCCGAGCGCAAGAAGCTGGAGGCGGTCAATGGTCAGATACGCTCCGCGCAGCGCGACATCCGCGCGCTTGAGACCGAGTTCGATACGCGGGGCAATCTGGCGCAGCTCGAGCGCTGGAATGGCGATACGCTGGCACTGTCGGCGCCGACCGCGGGCCAGTTCGTCGTGAGCGAGGCCGCGCTCGCGGCGCTCGACGTCAACAGCCTGCGCGCGGACGGGGTCCAGACCGCCGCGCTGCTGGTGCCGTCGGGGGCGGGGTCCGTCGTCTCCACGTCGATCGTGCCGGTGACCGCTGCTCCGCCAGTCGTGAAGCTTGCCCCCGTTGCCCCGGTCCAGATGGCACAGGTCAGCGCGCCGCGCGCGATGAACGTCGCGATCCAGGCCGCGTCAAAGACCGCGCTCAAGCCGGTCGTGATCCGCGCGTCGGTGTCGACGCCGCGCTCCGCCGAGGCCGCGCTCGTCCGTGCTGCCAAGACCGAGCGCCTCGCTGCCGTTGCCAAGGTCCGGCCGCAGGCGGTCGCGATGCTCGACCGCAAGCTTCTGTCCGACACGACGCTGGGCGACATCATGAGCGGCGCCCGCTCAGAGAGCCGTAAGCGGCGGTGACCGCCTTGGTCGCCCGGCCCGTCTCGCAGCAACGTAGCGCCAACCAGCGTCATGCACTGGTGGCGACGGCGCACACGCGCCTGATGATGCTGATGTTCCTGTTCGGAGCAGCGGTGCTGGTGGTGGTCGGGCGGCTCGGGATGCTGGCGGTACAGGCGTCGCTCGCCGATCCGCAGGCGCGCTCGGCGGCGATCGCGGCGCGGGGCGACATCGTCGATCGTAACGGCGCGCCACTCGCGCGGACGATCGATGCGTGGACGATCGCGGTGCACCCGAAGAAGCTGATCGGCGACCCGACCGAGATCGCCAGCAAGCTCGCCGCGCTGATGCCCGAGGCGGGCGACCAGGCGCATTATTATGCGCTGCTGACGTCGGGGAAGAGCTTCATCTATCTCCAGCGGCGCGCGTCGCCGGCGCTGGTCGAGCAGGTCAACGCGATCGGCGAGCCGGCGATCGTATTCGACCGCGATACGCAGCGGCTGTATCCGCAGTCGACGATGGCGGCGCATGCGCTCGGCTTCCTGTCGACCGCGGGCCACGGCATGAGCGGGATGGAGCGCGTGCTCGACGAGCGGCTGACCAACCCCGCGCTCAACGGCACGCCGGTCGCACTGTCGCTCGACAACCGCGTCCAGGCGGCGATGGAAAGCGAACTCGGTCGCGCGATGACGACGTTTTCCGCGCGCGGCGCTGGCGGCATCGTCCTCGACGTGGCGACCGGCGAAGTGATTGCGATGGTCTCGCTGCCGACCTTCAATCCCAACCGCGTCGGCATGTCGGGCAGCGAACAGCTCCGCAACATCACGACGCAGAGCGTGTTCGAGCTTGGCTCCACGTTCAAGCCGATCACGATGGCGACCGCGATGGACACCGGTGTGGTGACGTCGTTCGCGCGGCGCTTCGATGCGACTCATCCGCTCCAGGTCGGCCGCTTCACGATCCACGACGAGCGCGGCGATCCGAAGCGCTGGCTGAACATGGCCGAGACGCTGATCTATTCGTCCAACATCGCCACCGCACGTGTGGCCGACGAGGTCGGGCCCGCGAAGATGCAGGCGATGTTCAAGAAGCTTGGTTTCGATACCAAGCCCGATATCGAACTGCGCGAGAAGGGCCGTCCGTTGTGGCCGAAATACTGGGCGCGGACGACGACGATGACCACCGCCTATGGCCACGGCATCGCGGTGACCCCGCTGCATCTGGCGAGCGCGTATGCGGCGCTGGTCAATGGCGGGATCTGGCGGCCGGCGACGTTGCTGAAGGTCGCGCCGGGGCATGCGCCGGTCGGGCGCCGGGTGATCAGCGAGCAGACCAGCGCGCGGATGCGGCAGATGCTGCGGCTGATCGTGCAGCGCGGTACGGGGCGCAAGGGCGATGCACCGGGCTACCGCGTCGGTGGCAAGACCGGGACGGCCGAGGCGGCCGTGTCGGGCGGGTACGATCACTCGCGCAACGTGGCGACGTTTGCCGCGGCATTCCCGATGGATGCGCCGCGCTATGTCGTGCTGGCGATGCTCGATTCGCCGCTCGGCACGAAGGAAACCGCCGGGTGGAAGACCGCGGCATGGAACACCGCACCGGTTGTCGGCCGCACGATCTCGCGCGTCGGTGCGATTCTGGGCGTCGTGCCCGACGCGCACCGCGATATCGACGTGTCTGACATCCTGCCGACTTTGTGGCAGGACCCGTCGCGTACACAGCCGACCGGGCAATGAGGACTATTGCATGAAACTCGCAGCGCTGACCGACGGGACGGAAGAGGCGCAGGTGACGGGGTTCGCGATCGATCACCGCAAGGTCGCGCCCGGCACGGTGTTCGGCGCGTTCGAAGGCGCACGCGTCAACGGCGAGGATTTCATCGAGGACGCGATCCGCTCGGGCGCGATTGCGGTGGTGGCTCGGCCGGGGCTGACGGTCGAGGGCGCCACGTACATTGCCGACAACAACCCCCGCGAGCGGTTCGCGCAACTGGCCGCGAAGTTCTTTGCGCCGTTTCCCGAGACGTCGGTGGCGATTACCGGGACCAACGGGAAGACGTCGTGCGTCGAGATGACCCGGCAGCTCTGGCGGATGGCGGGGTTTCATGCGGCTTCGATCGGCACGCTGGGGGTTACGACGGCGGACGAGCGGGTTACGACCGGGCTGACGACGCCCGATGTTGTGACGTTCCTGTCGAATGTGGCGGGGCTCGCGCGCGAGGGCGTGACCCATCTGGCGTTCGAGGCGTCGAGCCACGGCCTGACCCAGTATCGGACCGAGGGGCTCAAGGTTGCCGCCGCGGCGTTTACCAATCTCAGTCGCGATCACCTCGATTATCACGGTGACATGGCGGCGTATTTCACTGCTAAGATCCGGTTGTTTTCCGAAGTGCTTTCGACGGACGGCGCCGCGGTCGTCTGGGCAGACGATCCACAATCGGCAAGGGTGATCGACCTGGCACGCGAGCGTGGCAACCGGCTGGTGACGGTGGGGACGCAGGGCGAGACGTTGCGGCTGGTGAGGCGTGATCCGACCTTGCTGGGGCAGGGGCTGACGATTGAGGCCGAGGGCCGGACGTACAAAGTGACTCTGCCGCTGATCGGCGCGTACCAGGCGGCGAACGCGCTCGTATCGGCGGGGCTGGTGATTGCGACCGGTGGCGATGTGGGCGCGACGATCGCCAATCTCGCGCGGTTGCAGCCCGTTCGTGGGCGGCTGGAGCGCGCGGTGATCGCGAAGTCGGGTGCGCCGGTGTACGTTGATTATGCGCATACTCCCGATGCTCTCGAAGCGGCAATCGCTGCGCTCAAGCCGCACGCAGGTGGCAAACTCATCGTGGTATTCGGGGCAGGCGGCGATCGCGATACCGGCAAGCGTGAGACGATGGGGCAGGTCGCGGTGCAACACGCCGACCGCGTGATCGTCACCGACGACAACCCCCGGACCGAGGACGCTCGCGCGATTCGTGGCGACGTCCTGAAGGGCGCGCGGGGGGCTGAGGAAATCGGCGACCGGCGTGCGGCGATCAGTGCGGCGGTGCGGGAGGCCGGGCCCGAGGATATCGTGCTGATCGCGGGCAAGGGGCATGAGCAGGGACAGATCGTTGGCGACATGGTCCTGCCGTTCGACGACGTGACCGTCGCGCGGGAGTGCGCGGCGTGAGGGTGGCTATCTTCTTCCCCCCTCCCGCTAGCGGGAGGGGCCGGGGGTGGGCTCGCGGGTTCGGCGGGTGCTGCTCTTCGTCGACAGCGCGCGCCCACCCCCCGACCCCCTCCCGCTTGCGGGAGGGGGGGAAGTGAGTCTGTGGACTTCAGTCGAGATCGCTGCCGCTACCGGTGGCGTGGCGTCAGGCGACTTCTCCGTCAGCGGCGTTGCGTTCGACTCGCGTGAGGTCGGTCCCGGCGACCTCTTTATCGCGATGAAGGGGGAGTTTGGCGACGGGCATTGGTTCATTCACCAGGCCTTCGCCCAGGGCGCAGCCGGCGCGATCGTCTCCGAACCCTGCGACCACCCGCACGTCCTCGTCGCGGACAGTTTTGCCGCATTAAACGCACTCGGCCGCACCAGCCGCGCGCGCTCCACCGCCAAGATCATCGGCGTCACCGGTTCCGTGGGGAAGACCAGCGCGAAGGAGGCCCTGTTCGCGTGCCTCGACCGCGCGGCGCCCGGCGACGTGCATCGCTCGGTCAAGAGCTACAACAACCACACCGGCGTCCCGCTCAGCCTTGCACGCATGCCGCGCGACGCGAAGTTCGGCGTGTTTGAGATGGGGATGAACCATGCCGGTGAGCTTGCCGAGCTGACCCAACTCGTGCGGCCGCACATCGCGATGATCACTGCGATCGCGCCTGCGCATACGGCTTTCTTCCTCGACGAGAGCGCGATCGCCGATGCCAAGGGGGAGATATTTGCCGGGCTCGAACCGGATGGGACTGCGATCGTGCCCTATGACAGCCCGCACCGCGATCGGCTGCTCGGCCACGCCACGCCGCACGCCGATCATATCGTCACGTTCGGCAGCGAGAAGGGCGCCGATGTCCGCGCGATCGAGGCGATGCGGCTGCCGACCGGCGGGACGTTCGTTACCGCGCGGATGGGGCAGGGGGCCGAGCATGAGCTGAGCTTCACGATCGCGCAGCCGGGCGCGCATTGGGTGTCGAATGCGCTCGGCGTGCTGGCGTGCGTGCAGGCGGCCGGAGGCGATCTCGGACTCGCCGGGCTGGCACTGGCCGAACTCGGTGGGCTGCAAGGTCGCGGTGCGCGGTCGCTCGTCGAGGTTGGCGACGGGCAAGCGGTGGTGATCGACGAGAGCTACAATGCCAACCCCGCATCGATGCGCGCTACGCTCAGCGTCCTTGGCCATGAGCCAGGCCGGCACATCGCGGTGCTCGGCGAGATGCGCGAATTGGGTGAAGGCTCCGATGACTATCACGCCGGCCTCGCCGAGCCGATTCTCGCCGCGCGCGTCGAAATGGCGCTGCTCGTCGGTGAAGCGATGGCGCCGTTAGCGCAGGTGCTTGAGGGACAGATCGAAACCGTCCATGTGGGCGACGCTGCGGCCGCGCTCGCGTCGTTACGGACGATCCTGGCGCCGGGCGATGTCGTGCTCGTCAAAGGATCGAACGGGGTTGGCCTCGCGCGCGTCGTAGCGGGTCTCCAGGCTGGCCTCAAAGGCGGGATTAACTGAATGTTGTACTGGCTCGCCGAGCATCTGGGGTTTCCCGGCCTGCTGAACCTCATCCGGTATCAGACGGTGCGGACGGGTGGCGCGGTGGCGACCGCCTTGATCATCGGCCTGATCATCGGGCCGAAGTTCATCGGCTGGTTGCGCGTGCGGCAGGGCAAGGGCCAGCCGATCCGCGCCGACGGCCCGCAGTCGCATCTGTCGAAGCGCGGCACGCCGACGATGGGCGGGCTGATGATCCTGACCTCGATGTGCCTCGCCATCTTCCTGTGGATGGACCTGAGCAATCCGTATGTCTGGGCGTGCCTGTTCGTGACGCTCGGCTTCGGGACGATCGGGTTCCTCGACGACTATGACAAGGTGCGCAAGGCGAGCACCGCGGGGATCAGCGGGCGCACGCGGTTGCTGCTCGAGTTCATCATCGCCGGGGTCGCCGCGACGATCATCATGTCGCAGAACGGTCCGCATCTGTACCTGCCGTTCACCTCGCGCATGTACCTCGATCTCGGCTGGTTCTTCCCGGTGTTCGCGGCGTTCACGATCGTGTCGTTCGGCAATGCGGTGAACCTCACCGATGGGCTCGACGGGCTGGCGACGATGCCGGTGATCATCGCCAGCGTCGCTTTCATGGTGATCGTGTACCTGGTCGGGAACGTGAAGTTCGCGGACTATCTCGGCATCCCGCACGTTCCTCGCGCGGGTGAGCTGGCGATATTCTGCGGGGCGATAGTCGGCGCGGGGCTTGCGTTCCTGTGGTTCAATGCGCCGCCGGCTGCGGTGTTCATGGGTGATACCGGAAGCCTCGCGCTCGGTGGCGCGCTGGGGACGATCGCGGTCGTGGCGCATCACGAGATCGTGTTGGGGATTATCGGCGGGCTGTTCGTGATCGAGGCGCTGTCGGTGATCATCCAGGTGTTCTTCTACAAGCGCACCGGCAAGCGCGTGTTCCGGATGGCGCCGATCCACCATCATTTCGAGCAGCTCGGCTGGGCCGAGGCGACGGTGGTGATCCGTTTCTGGATCATTGCGCTGGTGCTGGCGCTGGTCGGCCTTTCGACGTTGAAGCTGCGGTGATTGTTGCGAAGGCGTGGCGCGGGAAACGCTATGCGGTGCTGGGGCTCGCGCGGTCGGGCGTTGCGACTGTGCGGGCGCTTGTTGCTGGTGGGGCGAGCGTTGTTGCTTGGGATTCGGATGAGGCTCGGCGTGACGAAATCCTCCCCGGTACGGGGAGGGGGACCAGCTCGGCTGGTGGAGGGGGGATTGTTCCAGGCGTCGCGCTTGCGGACGCCCCCCTCCACCACCAGCCTGCGGCTGGCGGTCCCCCTCCCCGTGCCGGGGAGGATTTGATCGTCGCTCCGTTGGATGATCTCTCGGCCTTCGACGCGTTTGTCGTCTCGCCGGGCGTACCGCTGAACACGCACCCGCTCGCCGCCGCGGCGCGCGTGGCCGGCGTGCCCGTCGTCGGCGACATCGAACTCTTCGCGCAGGCCCGCGCCGACCTCCCCCCGCACAAGGTCGTCGGAATCACCGGCACCAATGGCAAGTCCACCACCACCGCGCTCGTCCACCACATCCTCAAGACCGCCGGCATCCCCACGCTGATGGGCGGCAACATCGGGCTGCCGATCCTCGAGCAGGAAGCGCTGCCCGAGGGCGGCGTCTATGTGCTCGAACTGTCGAGCTACCAGATCGACCTGACGCAGACGCTCGATTGCGACGTCGCGGTGTTGCTGAACGTCACGCCGGATCATCTCGACCGGTACGACGGCTTCGAAGGCTATGCCGCCTCGAAGGCGCGGCTGTTCGCGATGCAGTCGGCCGAGCATGACGCCGTCATCGGCATCGGCGATGCGCCGTCCGCGCAGATCGCGCGCGGGCTGTCGGCGAAGGGCGAGCACCTCACCAAGATCGCGCCGGGCGTGTGCATGGATCAGAGCAGCTGGCCGACGCTCCAGGGCCCGCACAACGCCCAGAACGCGCTCGCCGCGATCGCCGTGGTCAAGGCGCTGGGCGTAAGCGAGGTCGACATCGACCGTGGCCTCGTGAGTTTCACAGGCCTGCCGCACCGGATGGAGCAGATCGCCTCATATGGCGGCGTTGCCTATGTCGACGACAGCAAGGCGACCAATCCCGAGAGCACCGCGCCGGCTTTGGCTGCGTTCGACCGGGTCCACTGGATCGTCGGCGGCCGCGCGAAGGGCGACGACCTCGACGCCTGCAAGCCCGCCTTCGGCCACGTCGTCCACGCCTACACGATCGGCGAGGCTGGCCCGAAGTTCGCCGAGATTTTGAAAGATTCTATGCCCGTCGAGAACGTCGGCACGCTCGACGCTGCCGTCCGAGCCGCCGCCGCAAACGCCAAGCCCGGCGACACGGTGTTGTTATCCCCCGCTTGTGCTAGCTTCGACCAGTTTCGCGATTACGAAGCACGCGGGGCGGCGTTCCGCGCTGCGGTGGAGTCGCTGGCATGACCGATATGCGCGCTGGGACCATGGATATGGGTGTGTCCGGACAGAAGAACGGGATTGTCGCGAAGATGAAGCGGCGCGGCGGGCGGGGCGACCAGTCGCCGCTCGGCACGTGGTTCTGGGATATCGACCGGATGCTGCTGTTGCTGACGCTGTTTCTGATCGCGATCGGGCTGATCGCGGTCGCGGCGGCGTCGCCGGCGAGCGCGGTCCGCTATTCGGGCGAGCATCACAAGATTGCGCCACTTTATTATTTCTGGCGGCAGTTGATGTGGGTCGGCGTGTCGCTCCCCGTGCTGTTTGGCGTGTCGATGATGCCGGTGTCGATGGCGCGGCGGATGGCGATCGGCGGGTGCGCGCTGTTCGTGCTGATGCTGATGGTGACGCCGTTCATCGGGGTCGAGGCGAACGGCGCACGCCGCTGGCTCGGCGTCGGGTTCGCACAGTTCCAGCCTTCCGAGTTCCTGAAACCGCTGTTCATCGTCACGGTCGCGTGGCTGTTGTCGCTGCGGGCGAAGGATGCCGAGCTGCCGACCGTGCTGATCACCGGCGCGATGACTGCGGGCGTCGCGGTGCTGCTGATGCTGCAGCCGGATTTCGGCCAGACGATCATCTTCTGTACGGTATGGATGACGCTGCTGATGATCGCGGGGACGCCGGCAAAGGTGCTGTTCGGGCTGATGGCGATGGCGCCGGCCGGGCTGGTCGCGGCTTATATCTTCTACGGCGTGGCGCGATCGCGGATCGATGCGTTCCTGTTTCCCGGGGTCGAGGGCGAGGGCGCGGGCGACCATTTCCAGACGAATGCCGCGCATAATACGCTGACTGCGGGTGGCTGGACCGGAACAGGCCCCGGCGCGGGCGCGGCGAAATTTGGGCTGCCCGAGGCGCATACCGATTACATCTTCTCGGTAATTGGCGAGGAATTCGGGCTGATCGCGTGCTCGGTGATCGCGGTGATCTTCCTCGCGATCGTCGTCCGCGTGTTCGTCAAGCTGCTAGACGAGCAGGACGAATTCAAATTGCTCGCCTCCGCCGGGCTCGCGACGCAGTTCGGCGCGCAGGCGCTGGTGAGCATGGCGGTGAACACAGGCCTCGCACCTTCGAAGGGTATGACGCTGCCGTTCATCAGCTATGGCGGGTCGTCGATGATCGCGCTGTCGGTCGGCATGGGGTTGCTGCTGGCGTTTACCCGGCGCAATCCGTTTCTCACGCGGAGCCCCTATGTCGTCCGCTGGAGTGGTGAATGAGTAAGCATTATGTCCTGGCAGCCGGTGGGACCGGGGGACACATGGTCCCGGCGGCGGCGCTCGCAGCCGAACTGACCAAGCGTGGCCACCGCGTCGCGCTGGTCAGCGATGCGCGCGGCGTGCGGTTTCCGGGGCTGTTCGAGGATATCCAGACGCATGTCTTGCCGGCTGGACGCTTTACCGGCGGGCCGCTTGGTTGGGCTCGGGCCACGCGCGAGGTGTGGCGCGGGCGGGCGATGGCGCGCGAGCTGTACCGGACGTTCAAGCCGGCCGCGGTGATCGGCTTTGGCGGCTATCCTGCGTTGCCGGCGTTGCTGGCGGCGTTCGCGGACAAGATCCCGACCGCGGTGCATGAGCAGAACGCGGTGCTGGGACGCGTGAACCGCTTCGTCGCGGGGCGCGTGGACGCGATCGCGACCTCGTCCGAGCCGACCGAGCGCCTCGCGCCGAAGCTGCTGGGCAAGGCGCATCTGGTCGGCAATCCGGTGCGGGAGGCGGTGCTGGCGTTGCGCTCGCGGCCGTATCCGTTGCTGGAGGAAGACGGGATCTTTCGCGTGCTCGTGACCGGTGGCAGCCAGGGGGCGAGCATCCTGTCGCAGGTCGTGCCAGATGGTCTGGCGATGCTGCCGGTGACGTTCCGGCGGCGGTTGCAGGTGACACATCAAGCGCGGATCGAGGATATCGACGCGGTGCGCGCCAAGTATGCCGAGCATCATATTCCGGCCGAGCTGGCAACGTATCTGCCCGATATGCCCGAGCAACTGGCCTGGGCGCATCTGGTGATCGCACGTGCGGGGGCTTCGACGATTTCGGAACTGACCGCGGCGGGGCGTCCGGCGATCCTGGTGCCGCTGCCGAGTGCGACCGACGATCACCAGACGGTGAACGCGCGCGAGATCACGAAGGCGGGCGGCGCGCGGACGATCGCGCAGGGGGATTTTACCGCGGTGGAATTGGCCAAGCAGATGCAGAAACTCGGGCTCGATCCGGCGGCGTTGCAGAATGCAGCGGGTCGTGCGCGGAGTTGCGGGCGGCCGAATGCGGCTAGCGATCTGGCCGATCTGGTGGAGAGCCTGGACGCGCCGCTGTCGCGTATCCCTGTCGGTGCGCCGTCGAAGCTCAAGGCGCAGTTCGCATGAAGGGCGTCGCGACGGATATCGGGACGATCCACTTCGTCGGGATCGGCGGGATCGGGATGTCGGGCATTGCCGAGGTGATGATGAACCTCGGTTACCGCGTGCAGGGGTCGGACGTGGCCGAGGGCTATGTCGTGCAGGGGTTGCGGGACAAGGGCATCCCGGTGGCGATCGGCCACGCCGCGTCGAACATCGGCGATGCCGCCGTGGTAGTCGTGTCGACCGCGATCGTGCGCTCGAACCCGGAGGTCGAGGCGGCGTTGAATGCGCGCGTGCCGGTGGTGCGGCGGGCTGAGATGCTCGCCGAGCTGATGCGGTTGAAGTCGACCGTCGCGGTGGCGGGCACGCATGGGAAGACGACGACTACGTCGATGGTGGCGGCTTTGCTGGACGCGGGTGGCATCGATCCGACGGTCATCAACGGCGGGATCATCAATTCGTACGGCTCGAACGCGCGGTTGGGCGCGAGCGACTGGATGGTCGTGGAGGCGGACGAGAGCGACGGCAGCTTCCTGCGGCTCGACGGGACGATCGCGGTCGTCACGAACATCGATCCCGAGCATCTCGATCATTACGGCTCGTTCGACGCGGTGAAGGATGCGTTCGTCGAGTTCGTCGAGAATGTGCCGTTCTACGGTGCTGCGTTGCTGTGTCTCGATCATCCGGAGGTGCAGGGGATCCTGCCGCGGGTGCGCGATCGTCGGGTTGTGACCTATGGTTTTTCGGCGCAGGCTGACGTGCGCGGGGTCGAGGTTACGCCGATACCGGGTGGCAACCGGTTCGATTGCGTGGTGCGCGAGCGTGATGGCGCGACGCGGACGATTGCGGGGATCGAGATGCCGATGCCTGGGCGGCACAACGTCCAGAATGCGCTGGCGGCGATCGGCGTGGCGCTTGAGCTCGGGATTGCGGATGCGACGATCCAGCAGGGCTTCGCGAAGTTTGGCGGCGTAAAGCGGCGGTTCACCAAGGTTGGTGAAGTGGCGGGCGTCACGATCATCGATGACTACGGGCATCATCCGGTAGAGATCCGCGCGGTCCTGGCGGCGGCTCGCGAGGGCGTGAAGGGGCGCGTGATCGCGGTCGTGCAGCCGCATCGCTATTCGCGGCTCGGCAATCTGATGGAGGATTTCCAGACTGCGTTCAACGACGCGGATCGCGTGCTGGTGACGCCGGTCTACGCGGCGGGTGAGGCGCCTGTGGTGGGCGTCGATGCGGCGGCTCTGGTCGAGGGGTTGAAGCGGCGCGGGCACCGTTTCGCCGGTGTGGTCGCAGATGCGGATGCGCTGGCGGTGGAGTTGGCGGCGACGATCGAGGCTGACGACATGGTCGTGTGTCTCGGCGCTGGCGACATAACGAAGTGGGCGGCTGGATTGGCCGATGCGATCGCCGCCGAGCGCGCGAAGGTGCTGGCGTGAGTTCTGCGGCACCTTGTGTCCCCGCGAAGGCGGTGACCCAGACTGGGCTCCCGCCTTCGCGGGAGAACATTAGGGGTAAGGTCGAAGCGGGCGGTTCACTCGCCGACTTTATCTGGTTTCGTACCGGTGGTCCGGCTGAGTTGCTTGTGCGACCAGCGGACGTTGATGATCTTGCCGACCTGCTGAAGACTCTCGATCCTTCGACGCCCGTCCTCCCCGTGGGGGTCGGCTCGAACCTGATCGTGCGCGATGGCGGCGTGCCGGGGGTCGTTGTGCGATTGCCTAAGGCGATGGCGAAGGTTTCGGTTGAGGACGGCCGCGTTCGTGCGGGCGCGGGGGCGATGGGGATCACCGTTGCCAGTGCCGCGCGGGATGCTGGGATTGCCGGGCTTGAGTTTCTGCGTGGGATTCCGGGTACTGTCGGCGGAGCGGTCCGGATGAACGCGGGGGCTTATGGTCGCGATGTCAGCGATATTCTGGTCGAGGCTACCGTGGTTACGCGGGAGGGTTCGGTGGAGATTTGGCCTGCCGAGAAGCTCGGGTTCACCTATCGTCATTCGGACCTGCCCGCGGGAGTGGTCGTGGTCGAAGCGGTTTTCTCCGGTACGCCCGGCGAGCCTGCCGTGATCGGTGCGGAGATGGACCGGATCGCGGCGGAGCGCGAGGCTTCGCAGCCGCTGCGTTCGCGCACCGGGGGGTCGACGTTCAAGAATCCCGAGGGGCACAAGGCTTGGGCGTTGATCGACGCGGCCGGGTGTCGGGGGCTGACTCGCGGCGATGCGCAGGTCAGTGAGAAGCATTGCAATTTCCTGCTGAACCTCGGGTCCGCGTCGAGCGCGGAGATCGAGGCGCTGGGTGAAGAGGTACGGGACAAGGTGAAGGCGCATTCGGGGGTGACGTTGGAATGGGAAATCCAGCGGGTTGGCATCTCTCTCCCCTCCCGCCTGCGGGAGGGGTCGGGGGAGGGCGGTCTGGATACCGGCATCTCCCATCAACCCCTCCCCCGACCCCTCCCGCAGGCGGGAGGGGAGCAGTGAGCGGTCCTCTTCACATCGCGGTGCTCATGGGCGGCTGGTCGGCGGAGCGTGAGGTTTCGTTGATGTCAGGTAATGGCTGTGCGGACGCGCTGGAGTCGCTCGGGCACCGGGTCACGCGGATCGATATGGGGCGGGATGTTGCCGCCAAGCTCGCCGAGGCGCAGCCTGATCTCGTGTTCAACGCGCTGCACGGCACCCCCGGCGAGGACGGTTCGGTGCAGGGGCTGCTCGACCTGATGGGCCTCCGCTACACCCACTCCGGCCTCGCGACGTCGGTGATCGCGATCGACAAGGTGCTGACCAAGCTGTTGCTCGTTCCCGCGGGCGTACCGATGCCAGGTGGGCGGATCGTCAAGTCGGCGGACTTGTTCGAGAGCGATCCGATGGCGCGGCCTTATGTTTTGAAGCCGGTCAACGAGGGTTCCTCGGTCGGCGTGGCGATCGTCACCGATAGCGGCAATTACGGAAATCCGATCGCGCGCGACAGCGTCGGGCCGTGGGGCGAGTTCGAGGAATTGCTCGCCGAACCCTATATCCGTGGGCGTGAACTGACGACCGCTGTGCTCGGCGGCAAGGCGCTTGGCGTGACCGAGTTGAAGCCCAAGAGCGGCTGGTATGATTACGACGCGAAATACACCGATGGGATGACGGTGCACGTCTGCCCGGCGGAGATCCCCGACGAGATCACCGATGCGTGCAAGAGCCTCGCGCTCGAAGCGCACCGGTTGCTCGGCTGCAAGGGCGCGTCGCGGTCGGACTTCCGCTGGGATGACGAGCGCGGCGTCGACGGGCTGTTCCTGCTCGAGGTGAACACGCAGCCGGGGATGACTCCGCTCAGCCTCGTCCCCGAACAGGCGCGGCATATCGGCATGAGCTATGCCGAGCTGGTCCAGGCTATCGTCGACGAAGCGCTTCAGGACCATCCTTCTCCATGAGCCGCACGATCAAGCGCGGTCCGCCGCCCAAGCGGCCCGCCCCGCGCCGGAAGGTCGCGGTCAAGAAGGTGTCGGTGATGGACCGGCTGGTCGGGATGCTACCGGTCAGCGAGGACACGCTCCGGAAAATCGCGACGTGGTCGATCCTGGGCGCGGGCGGGGCTGTGGCGATCGCGGCGGCGACGTGGGTCGGCATCCCGGGGATGATCGGCGCGGCGGTGGCCGAGGGTGCCGGGCGTGCGGGCTTCAAGGTCGAGCAGATCGAAGTCACGGGCCTCAAGCGGATGGACCGGATGTCGGTCTATGCGGTCGCGTTGGAGGACAAGCAGAACCAGACGTCGATGCTGTCGGTCGATCTGGAGGCAGTGCGGCAGAAACTGCTGCGCTATGGCTGGATCGCGGACGCGCATGTCTCGCGGCGGCTGCCCAACACGATGCTGGTCGATATCGTCGAGCGGACCCCTGCAGCGGTGTGGCAGGACAATGGGCAGTTGACGCTGATCGATTCGTCCGGCGTGCTGCTGGAGCCGGTCCAGCCCGATGCGATCCCGAACCTGCCGCTGGTGATCGGGCCGGGCGCGGATCGGCAGGAGGCGTCGTACCAGACGCTGCTCGCCGCCGCGCCTGCGCTCAAGCCGCGCGTGAAGGCGGCGACCTGGGTCGGCAATCGCCGCTGGGATCTCACGTTCGAGAGCGGCGAGACGTTGGCGCTGCCCGAGGACGGTGCGCCGCGCGCGCTGGTGAAGTTCGCCGAACTGGATGGGGCGAGACCGCTGCTGGGGCGCGGCTGGATCCGGTTCGACATGCGCGATCCGACCAAGTTGGTCGCGCGCAAGCCGGGCGCGAGCCTGGCGCACAGCGTCGACGTGCCGGCACCTGCCAGCGCGGGGGCAAGCGCGCCGGCAACGGGCGAGGCTACGAATACTCCGTCGCAAACGGCGGGCGCGAACGTAACGGGCGGGGAGGGATGACATGGCGAAGGTGGCACCGGAAGGGCTGATCACGGCGCTCGATATCGGGTCGTCGAAGGTTTCGGCGATGATCGCGCAGAAGGGGGACGGCGGCGAGCTGATCGTGCTCGGCACCGGCCAGCGCGAGAGCCGTGGCGTCAAGCGCGGCTATATCGCCGACATGGCGACGACCGAGGCGGCGGTGCGCGAGGCGGTCGAGCAAGCCGAGCGGATCGCCGGGATCAACATCGAGAACGTCTGGGTCGGGTTCTCGGCCGGTGGGCTCGTGTCCGATGTCGCCGAGGTCGAGTTCGAGCTTGGCGGCCACCGCGTCGAGCAGCAGGATATCGACGCGTTGCTTGCCGCCGGGCGCAACTCGATCGATCCGCAGGGGCGCATGGTGCTGCACGCGCAGCCGGCGCTGTATACGCTCGACGGGCTGACGGGGGTGAAGACGCCGCTCGGTCTGCATGCCGATCGGCTCGGGGTGCACATCCATGTCGTCGCCGCGGACGGTTCGCCGGTGCGCAACCTCGACCTGTGCGTGCGGTCCGCGCATCTCGAAGTGAAGTCGATCATCGCCTCGCCGGTCGCGACGGGATTGGCCTGCCTCAGCGACGAGGAGCGCGAGCTTGGCGTTGCCTTGGTCGAGATGGGGGCGGGAATCACCAACGTGTCGCTGTTCGCCGGCGGCATGCTCGTCGGGCTGACCTCGATCCCGATCGGCGCGCAGGACATTACGGATGACATCGCCAGCGCATTCGGGACGCGGCGGCAGAATGCCGAGCGGATGAAGTGCTTCCACGGCTCGGCCAACGCCTCGCCCCGCGACAATCACGACATGATCCCGGTCATGCCGATCTCCGCGGAGGACGGCGCGGGCGAAGGCGCGCAGATCACCAAGGCGCAGCTGATCGGCGTGATCCGCCAGCGGCTCGAGCATCAGATGGGCGAAGTGCGCAATGCGCTCACCAAGCTGAAGTTCGAGGGGCCGGTCGGGCGTCAGGTCGTGCTGACCGGCGGCGGTGCGGAGCTGAAGGGCATCGCCGACTATGCGCAACAGGCGCTCGGGCGGTCGGTGCGGATCGGTCGACCGCGTGGTCTGACCGCGCTGCCGGAAGCGCATGGCGGACCGGCTTTCGCGACGCTAGCGGGGTTGGCCTTCTACGCGGCGACCAACCCGATCGACCTTCGCGGGCTCGCGCCGCAGCGGACGACGGTGCATCGGCCAAAGGGTATGGGCATGATGCGCAAGTTGATTCAGGCGGCACGCGCGAATTATTAAGAGTTTCGAGGGCGCTGGCGTTATTTCGGCTGGAACAGGCCGTGACGTTGGTGCACACAGATTAATCAGGGGCCCGGCCGTAGCGTATCTACCGGGTTGTGCGGAGAACGGCGATGAGCATCGAATTCCTTAGTCCCGAAGTGGACGATCTGGCCCCCCGCATCGCGGTGATCGGCGTCGGCGGCGCGGGCGGCAACGCGATCGCCAACATGATGCGGGCCGACGTCCAGGGCGTCGACTTCCTCGTGGCGAACACCGACGCGCAGGCGTTGAAGCAGTCGACCGCACCGCAGCGGATCCAGCTCGGCACCAAGATCACGCAAGGGTTGGGCGCCGGCTCGCGTCCCGAGATCGGCCGCGCGGCCGCCGAAGAGACGATCGACCAGCTCGCCAAGATGCTCGAAGGCGCGCACATGTGCTTCATCACCGCCGGCATGGGCGGCGGTACGGGTACGGGCGCGGCACCGGTCATCGCCAAGGCGGCGCGCGACATGGGCATCCTGACCGTGGGCGTCGTCACCAAGCCGTTCGCGTTCGAGGGCAACCGTCGCGCCAAGTCGGCCGAGGGCGGCATCGACGAGCTGCAGAAGTATGTCGACACGCTGATCGTCATCCCGAACCAGAACCTGTTCCTCATCGCCAACGCGAACACGACCTTCAAGGAAGCGTTCACGATGGCGGACGAGGTGCTCCAGCAGGGCGTCCGCAGCATCACCGACCTGATGGTGATGCCGGGCCTCATCAACCTCGATTTCGCCGACGTCCGCTCGGTGATGCAGGAGATGGGCAAGGCGATGATGGGCACCGGCGAGGCAAGCGGCGACAACCGCGCGCTCGAGGCTGCGCAGAAGGCGATCTCGAACCCGCTGCTCGAAGGCGTCAGCATGCGCGGCGCAAAGGGCGTCATTATCTCGATCACCGGCGGCGACGACATGCGCCTGCTCGAAGTCGACGAAGCCGCGAATCACATCCGCGACCTGGTCGATCCCGATGCGAACATCATCTGGGGTTCGGCGTTCAACCAGGAGCTCGAGGGCAAGATCCGCGTCTCGGTCGTCGCGACCGGGATCGATGCCGATGCGCGTCCGCCGGAAGTCGCGCCTGAGCCGACCCGCTCGTTCAGCTTCGGATCGCGCAAGACCGACGAGAACACCTCGTTCCGTCCGAGCGAGCCTGCCGCTTCGTCGGCCGCGCCTGCTGCATCGTCCGCCGACGAAGAGCCGCTCGATCTGAACGCGTCGTCGGAAGTCGAGCCGTCGGCGTCGAAGTCGGATGACGAGCTGGTGCTCGGTGCCGAGACGATGGTGCCGCAGGCCGCGCCTGCGCCGGTTGCTGCTGCACCGCAGCCTGCTCCCGCGCCGCGCACGTATGGCGAAGAGCCTTACGGCCGCGGTCCGATCGCGCGTCCGGCTTCGGCGTCATCGGTGCCGCCCGCTCGCGCACCGATCGCGCCGGCTGTTCCGGTGCCGACGCCGGCAGCGGACGAGGGTGGTGCACGTCGCCGCTGGCTCGCTCCGGGTGCCGAGGCTGCCCCCGAGGCGGTTCCGGCCGCACCGCGCGTGAAGCTCGGCGGTACGCTGTTCGAGCGCATGTCCAACGCCGCTCGTGGCGCAGCGAAGGAAGACGGCGAAGCGGCCCCTCAGGATCCGCTCGACATCCCCCGCTTCCTGCATCGCCAGAACAACCAGTAAGCCGGGAATAGCCGAAGCTTCTCAATACTTTGCTGGAAGTTCGTCCTCACGGCCACACGGTCGCGGCTCAAATCCCTCTCCCACCGGGAGAGGGAGAGACGCCAAAGGCGGCGAAGGGTGAGGGCACGCCAAGCAGGGCTACAGCGCTTGCGTACGCAAAACCCTGCATTCGTCGCCGCCCCAGCCCAGTTCGCCGCGCGCATGCGTGCGAGACATTGCCGGTTCGGTCGGGCTGGCGTCTAGACAGATGATCCTCATGACCCGGTCCTCCCATCATCTCCTGACCGCCGCGCTGGCCCTCGTCCTCGCGGCCGTGCCAGCCGCCGCGTCCGCGCAAGCCGTCGTGCAGGCGATCCCCGGCACCACCGACGCGGACAAGCTCGGCGACGTGATGCGCCAGCTCGCGAGCAACCCGCGCAACATCGACGCGCTGATCAAGGCGGGTGACCTTTCGATGGGCCTCGGCGATCTAAGCGGTGCGGCCGCGCTGTTCGCGCGCGCCGAAAAGGTGAACCCGCGCGATGGTCGGGCGAAGGCGGGGATGGCGTCGATCCTCGTCCGGTCCGAGCGTCCGGGCGAAGCGCTCCGCTATTATGCGCAAGCGGAGGGCCTCGGCCTCGACCCCCGCAACTTCGCCGCCGACCGCGGGCTCGCCTACGACCTGATCGGCCAGCAGGACCGGGCGCAACGCGACTACCGCGTGGCACTCCGCGATGCACCCGACGACGAGACGATCCGGCGCTATGCGCTGTCGCTCGGTATCTCGGGCAAGCCCGAGCTCGCGGTCCAGCAGCTCAATCCGCTTCTGCTCAAGAGCGATCGTGGCGCATGGCGATCCCGCGCGTTCATCCTCGCGATGAACGGCGACGTCGCCGGTGCCGAGAAGATCGCGACCACGATGATGCCCGCAGGCACCGCGCAAGGCCTGCAACCCTTCTTCCAGCGCCTGCCCAACCTGCCGGCGAGCGACCGCGCCTTCGCGGTCCATTTCGGCGAGGTCCACGCGACGCCGGCACGGCTCGCGGATGCACGGATGGCGCCGCCGCTCGGCATGCTCGCGGCGGACCCGACCGCGCCGGTGCTGATGGCCGCAGTGACGCCGCAGCCCGCAGTCGCCGCGACCACCGGCAAGAAGGACAAGCGTGATCGGCGCGCCAAGCCCGGCCGAGTCGAGATGGCAGCGGCGACGCGACCATCGTCGACCGCGGTGCCCCCAACGACGTCGGCATCGATCCCGATGGCGACCACCGCGGTGCGTACGACGCCTACCGCCCCCGCTCCTGCGACCTACCCAGCGCCCACCCAGCTTGCCGCCGCCCCGATGCAGATGGTGCAGCCGCTTCCGGCGCGCACG
This sequence comes from Sphingomonas faeni, assembly GCF_040407495.1. Taxonomy (GTDB): domain Bacteria; phylum Pseudomonadota; class Alphaproteobacteria; order Sphingomonadales; family Sphingomonadaceae; genus Sphingomonas; species Sphingomonas faeni_D. Next base: position 66,954 of record NZ_JAPZPP010000006.1, read on the forward strand.
GTTCAGCCGGTACCGCAGCCGGGTTATTCGACGCCGGGCGTCGCGGTTCAGGGTGCCCGTACCACTCCAGCCGCGGAGACGAACTCCGTGGTCGCGGCCAACATCCAGCCCCGCAGGTCGCCCGTGGCTTCGGCAACGACCGCACCGGTAGCGCGCGTGGTACCGGCGCCATCGACGGCCGGCACGCTTCCATCGCGCGTAGCGACGCAGATGGCAGCGATCCCGGTGGGACAAGCACGACCCGATCCGACCAGTGCGGCGAATGCGCTCGCCGCGTCCGCAGCGGCGGCGCCATCGGTTTCGACCCTGCCGACGCCCATCCAGCAGGCTGCCCTGCCGCAGTCCTTGCCCGTCCAGAGCGCCAGCACGCCGACACCCGGCTTCTCCAGTTCGCCAACGCCAGCCCCCGCGGCATCGACGACGGTCGCCGCGGTGTCGCCGCGGACCCACGCGGTGGCGGCGAGCGAGGACTCGATCCTCGCGCGGATCGTCGCGGGCCTGTCGATCCCGGCGTCCGAACTCGACGTCGCGCCGATGCGTCCGGCACCGGTCGCGACTCGAGCCGCCATACCGGTTTCGGATGATGCCGATCGCGTCCTGGCCGAGGCGAAAGCCAAGACCGAGCGCGACGCAGCGGCCAAGGCGGTCGCGGCCAAGACGCTGGCTGCGGACAAGCTCGCCGCCGACAAGAAGGCGGCGCTCGACAAGAAGGCTGCGGCGAAAAAGGCGATCGCCGACAAGAAGGCGCTTGCCGAGAAAAAGGCCGCCGCCGCCGAGAAGCTCGCCGCCGACAAGGCTGCGGCCGAGGAGAAGCGGATCGCGCGCGCCAATCCCGCGCGGACCTGGGTGCAGGTGTCGACCGGCGCGACCGAAGGCGACCTGCCCAAGGCGTGGAAGAAGGCGAAGGCCAAGGCCCCGACCGTGTTCGGCGCTCGCGGCGGCTGGACCGCGCCGTGGAAGGCGACCAACCGCGTGCTCGCCGGGCCGTTCAAGACCGATGCCGAGGCACGCACCTTCGTCAACCAGCTCGCCAAGGAAGGCGTCTCGACGTTCACCTTCACCAGCGATCCCGGCGAGATCATTACGAAGCTCCCCGCGAAGTGAGTTACCGCGCGCCCTGGGCATCGGACCCGGCGCGCAGCAAAGGACGACTTCACGAGGAACAGAACGGGTCCGTTCGTGGTCCGCGCGATGCCTTCCAGCGCGACCGCGACCGGATCATCCACTCGATCAGCTTCCGTCGGCTGCGCCACAAGACGCAGGTATTCATGGCGCCCGATGGCGATCATTTCCGCGTTCGCCTGACGCACAGCCTCGAGGTCGCGCAGATCGGCCGGACGATCGCGCGGACGCTCGCACTGAACGAGGACCTGACCGAGGCGCTGTGTCTCGCGCACGACATCGGTCATCCGCCGTTCGGCCATGCCGGCGAGGATGCGCTGAAGGCGGCGCTGACCGGGCAGGGCGGGTTCGATCACAACGGCCATACGCTGCGCACGCTCGTCACGATCGAGCGGCCGTATCCGTTGTGGAACGGGCTGAACCTGACATGGGAAACGCTCGAAGGGCTGGCCAAGCATAATGGACCTGTGCGGCATCCTGGCTGGGCGCTCGCCGCGGCGGATGCCGAGTTCGGTCTCGCGCTGACCAGCTTTTCGTCGCTCGAGGCTCAGGTCGCGGCGATCGCTGACGATATCGCCTACGACAATCACGATATCGACGATGGCCTGCGCGCAGGATTGCTGACGCTCGACCAGATGCTCGCGGTGCCGCTGGTGGCGCGCGGCTGGGACGATGTACGGCGGCGCTTTCCCGACATCGAGCCGAAGCGGCTGGTCGGCGAACTCGTCCGCACGCAGATCGGGACGATGGTCAACGACCTGATCGCCGAGACGCGCCAGCGGATCGCGGCGAGCGGCGTCACCAGCGTCGACGACGTCCGCGATGCGGGGCAGTGCCTGGTCGGCTTCTCGCCCGAAATGCGCGAGGCGGAGCGCGACCTGAAGCGCTTCATGTACGCCAATCTCTACCATCATCCGCGCCAGCTGGCGGCGGCGGATGCGGCGCACGGGATCGTGTCCGGGCTGTTCGCGGTCTATCGCGACGATCCCGCGACTATTCCCGAGGAGTGGCGCGAGCGCTTGCCATCGGAGGACCCCGACCGCAGCCGACATATCGCGGACTTCATTGCGGGGATGACCGATCGGTACGCGGTGTCGCGCTACCGAGACCTGGTCGGCCCGATCGACCTGCCCGAAGGGTTTTGAGAGAGACATAGCGGGCCCCCCCCTCGGTCATCCTGACGAAAGTCAGGACCCAGGGTAACGAACGACGTCCTCAGTGGCTCTGAATCCTGACTTTCGTCAGGATGAAGGACGTGTTGTGGTAGGTCGAAGCCACACGCAAAAACGGCGGCCGGACCGAGGTCCGACCGCCGCTGCAACTACCTAAAAGCCGGTTAGCTCAGCGCGTGACCGAGGCGATCCCGCCGGCAGCGCCATTGGCTTCTGCGGTCTTGAACGCGACCGGGACGCCGCCCGATACACCCGACACACGGTCGCCGCGGACGATCAGGTGGAACTTCTGGCCCGACGGATAGCGACGGCCGTCGATGACCTGGCGGCCACCGTCCTGCGTCGAGGTGTAAACGTACGTGCTGCCCTCGTGGACGAAGCTCTGCTTTGCTTCGGCGGCCATGCCGATCGTCGAGGTGAGGGCGGCCGCTGCTGCTGCGATGATCTTGATGGTCGTGCGCATGATCGTATCTCCCGAAGTGCGTCGAGCCGGATCAGGTCTTCACCCAACTCTCGAGTCAGTGAAATATTGCAGTGCAGCATGGGTTGCAATTGCAAACCTATCCGTCGCGATTGCACGGCGCGCAACGACGGACAGCGCCGCCGATGCGACGAGCGGCGGAAGCGACATACTTCCACGACATTTGGCGTCTATATCCGCCGTCGAAGGAGAGTGTCGTGTCTGCTTCCAGTATCGCGCTCAATCGGTTCGGCCTTGGCGCAAGTCCGGGGGATGTCGTTGCCGGCGAGCCGGCGACGTGGGTGATGGCACAGTGCGACCGGTTCGAACCACGGCCGGCGGTGGTGGCGAGCACGCCCTCGACCGCCGGAATTTCTGTAGGGCTCGCCGCCTATTATGCGCAGGAGAAGGCGATCCGCGCGCAGTTCGGGCCGCGCATGCCGAAGGCCGTTCTCGGCATGGACACACAATCCGCTGCGGCTGCGCTGGCGATGGCCGTGCCGCAGTCCCTGGGCGGTGCGCCGCCGGCGATGGCGCATTCCCCCGCTGTGCCGGGTGCGGCCGATCCGGGGACGGCCGCACGGCAGGAGGCGCGCCAGCTCATCGGCAAGCAGTGTCGCAACGATTACGGCGCGGCGGTCGCGGCACGGACGATGGCCGCGCTGACCGGCGACGCGCCGTTCGTCGAGCGCCTCGTGCATTTCTGGGCGAACCATTTCGCGGTCTCGACCGAGAAGTTCGAGGTGATGGCGCTTGCCGGGCCGATGGAGTTCGAGGCGATCCGCCCGCATGTGCTCGGCAATTTCGCCGACATGCTGAACGCGGTCGAGCGGCATCCGGCGATGTTGCTGTATCTCGACCAGGCGGTGTCGATCGGTCCCGACAGTCCGTTCGCCGTTCGGAAGACCAAGCGTCGCACTGGGCTGAACGAAAATCTCGCGCGCGAGATCATGGAGTTGCACACGCTCGGCGTCCGCAGCGGCTACAGCCAGGCCGACGTCACCGAGTTCGCGCGCGCGATGACCGGCTGGACGGTCGCTGGCATCGGCCGCGGTCCCGGCGCGCGTATCCAAGACGATTCGCGCGCGGGCGCGTTCCTGTTCCTCGACGACGTCCATCAGCCCGGCGATCACACCGTGATGGGCAAGGTCTATCCCGCGGCGGGCGAGGCACAGGCGCAGGCGGTGCTGTCCGATCTCGCTGTTCACCCCGCGACCGCGACGCACATCGCGACCAAGCTCGCGCGGCATTTCGCGGGCGATACGCCGCCGCCGGCAATGGTCGCGCGGTTGAAGACGGCGTTCCTGAAATCGGGGGGCGACCTGCCGACGGTTTATCGTGCGCTGCTCGCGTCGCCCGAGGCATGGGTGGCGCAACCCGTGAAGTTCAAGTCGCCATGGGAGTGGTATGTCTCGACCCAGCGCGCGCTTGGCACGACCATGGTCCAGCCCGGCGTCACGGTGGGGATGATGAACCAGCTTGGCCAGCCGATCTGGCAGCCGGGGCAGCCGATCGGGTATGACGACGTCGCCGCAGCCTGGGCCGGGCCTGATGCGATCATGCGACGTGTCGAGGCGGCGGAGCGGTTCGCGGCGCGCGCCGGGCCGGTCGATGCGCGGGCGTTGGCGCCGACTCTGTTCCCCGCCTCGCTCAGTGCCACCACCGCGCAGGGCCTGGCGCGTGCGGAAAGCCCGGCCCAGGCGCTCGCGCTGCTGCTCGTCGCCCCTGAATCGCTGCGGAGATAGTCATGCTCGACCGCCGTTCCTTCCTCTCGACCGGTACTCTCGGCGTGCTGGCCTCCGCCTTCGCCCCCCGCATCGCCTTCGCACGCGCGGCGACCGACAAAAGGTTCGTGTTCATCATCCAGCGCGGCGCGGCCGATGGTCTCGGGACGATCGGCGCGCTCGGCGATCCGGCGTTTGCGGGCGTACGCGGTGATCTCGCGGCAGATTTTGCGACGGGCGCCAAGCTCGACGGCATGTTCACGCTGCATCCGGCGATGACCGCGAGTGCCGGGCTCTACACGCAAGGCCAGGCGTTGTTCGCGCACGCGATCGCGTCGCCCTACCGGGATCGCTCGCATTTCGACGGTCAGAACGTGCTCGAGACGGGGGGCGCGAGTGCGTATCAGGTCCGCGACGGCTGGCTGAACCGGCTGCTTGGCATGCTGCCTGCGGACGAGGCGCGCGCGATCGCGGTCGCGGCGACCGTGCCGATGGCGCTGCGGGGGCGGCGCGAGGTGGCGTCTTATGCGCCGTCGAGCCTGCCGGACGCGTCGGACGACCTGCTGCAACGCGTGGCGATGCTGTACGACGGCGACCAGCAACTCCACGGCTTGTGGAGCGAGGCGATGGCGACGCGGCAACTCACCAGCGATCTCGCGCAGGATGGCGGGCGCAATGCGGCTGCGACCGGCGCGCTCGCTGCGCGGTTGCTCAAGCCCGACACCGGCGCGCGGATCGCGATGATCGAGACCGGCGGCTGGGATACGCACACCGGCCAACGCGGCCGGCTGACCGCGCAATTGAAGGGTCTCGACGCAATGGTCGCATCGCTACAGGCGGGGCTGGGGCCGTTATGGGCCGACACGATGGTGTTGGTCGCGACCGAGTTCGGACGGACCGTCGCGGTCAACGGCACCGGGGGGACGGATCATGGCACGGGCACGTCTGCGATGCTCTTCGGCGGGGGTGTGAAGGGGGGCAGGGTGGTGTCCGACTGGCCGGGCCTCGCCCCTGCTGCGCTTTATGAGGCACGCGATCTGAAGCCGACGATGCAGCTCGATGCGTTTATCGGTGGCGCAGTGTCGTCGCATTTCGGTGTCGAGCCGGCTCGCGCGATGGCCGCCCTGTTTCCGGCGAGCGCAAAGACGGCAGCGATCGAGGGGCTGGTTCGGGTTTGACGAGGATCTTAGTTTTCCACGCATATGCCTCGAAATACTTCTGTTCCCTCGCGAACGCGGGGGCCCAGGATCTCGGGCGGTGGATATGGTTTAGCTGGGCCCCCGCGTCCGCGGGGGAACGGCAATGGCCTCCTCATGTAACGGATGGAACCGGGCGGGCGCTGACGAACATTCCGCCCACGGGATTAAAATTGAGCGCCGCGCTACGATAGTCTAGAGCGCGCGTTTCCTTGACGTACCGGGACTGCCATGACGCTCTACACCCGTTTCGCCGCGCATATCGATGCGGCGCTCGACACGCTGACCGCGGCGGGCACGCTGCCGGCCGGCCTCGATCGCAAGAACGTCACGGTCGAGCCGCCGCGCGACACCAGCCACGGCGATCTCGCGACCAACGCCGCGATGGTGCTCGCCAAGCCGGCCAAGACCAATCCGCGCATGCTGGCCGACGCACTGGTCGCCGAACTGTCGAAGCTCGAGGACGTCGCCTCGGCGAGCGTCGCTGGCCCCGGCTTCATCAACATGAAGCTGACCGACGACGCCTGGCGCGCCGAACTGGCCGCGATCCCCGAGGCGGGCGCCGACTACGGCCGGTCGACGCAAGGCGCGGGTATCACGGTCAACATCGAGTATGTCTCGGCCAATCCGACCGGGCCGATGCACATGGGCCATTGCCGCGGCGCGGTGGTCGGCGATGCGCTCGCCAGCCTGCTCGAATTCGCCGGCCACAAGGTGATCCGCGAATATTATGTCAACGATGCGGGCGGCCAGGTCGACGTGCTCGCGCGCTCGGCTCACCTGCGCTACCGCGAGGCGCTCGGCGAGACCGTCGAAATCCCCGAGGGCCTGTACCCCGGCGACTATCTCGTCCCCGTCGGCCAGTCGCTCGCGAAGGAGTTCGGCGATCGTTATGTCGGCGCGCCCGAGAGCGAATGGCTGGTCACCTTCCGCACGCAGGCAGTCGCCGCGATGATGGTGATGATCCGTGCCGATCTGGCCTTGCTCGGGATCGAACACGAGGTGTTCGCGTCGGAGGCAGAACTTCAGGCTGCGAAGAAGCCGGAAGCGGCAGAGGCGGAACTGCGCTCGCGCGATCTCGTCTATGATGGCGTGCTCGAAGCGCCGAAGGGCGAGACGCCTGACGATTGGGAGCCCGTCGAACTGCCGCTGTTCCGCTCGTCGCAGTTCGGCGACGATCAGGATCGCCCGATCAAGAAGTCGAACGGGTCCTGGACCTATTTCGGCGCCGATCTCGCCTATCATTTCCAGAAGAGCCAGAGCGCCGATCAGCTGATCGACATCTGGGGCGCGGATCATGGCGGCACGGTCAAGCGGATCGTGGCGGCGGTCGCGGCGCTGACCGGCGGCAAGACGCGGTTCGACGTGAAGCTGGTCCAGATGGTCCGCCTGTTGCGTAACGGCGAGCCGGTCAAGATGTCGAAGCGCTCGGGCAATTTCGTTACGCTGGCCGACGTCGTGCGCGAGGTCGGCAAGGACGTCGTGCGGTTCACGATGCTGACGCGGCGCTCCGATGCGCAGATGGATTTCGACTTCGCCAAGGTGGTCGAGGCGTCGAAGGACAACCCGGTTTTCTACGTCCAATACGCCCATGCGCGGATCGCATCGCTGCATCGGCGCGCGGAAGAGGCGGGGATTACGCCTATTTCTGCGGACTTGTCCCGGCTTGATACGGACGAACTGGCACTTGTGCAGCTCGCGGCGCAGTTCCCGCGGCTTGTCGAGATCGCTTCGACGGCGCGCGAACCGCATAGAATCGCGTTCTATCTCTATGACTTGGCCGCCGCGTTTCATGCGCTGTGGAACGTCGGCAACGACCGCCCCGATCGTCGTTTCCTCGTGATCGAGGATCCGCAGGCGACTGCGGCACGGCTTTTCTTGGCGTCCGCTATAGGGCAGATTATTCATAACGGCCTCGCCATCATGGGTGTCGAAGCGGTTTCGGAGATGAAGTGATGGCCGAAGACATGGATCTGCGCGAGGAAGACCGGCTCCCCTGGCTCGAAACGGTCGAGCCGGACGAGCATGAAACCGTCGGGATAGGCCGCGTTATCGCGCTGGTCGTGCTCGGTCTCGCTGTGCTCGCGGCGATCATCTTTGGGATCTACAGGCTGCAGCAGCGCGCGCCGACGGGCGACGGACAGCTGATCGCGGCGCAGGAAGGCGACTATAAGGTCAAGCCCGACGACGCCGGTGGCCTGAAGGTCAAGGGCGAGGGCGACTCAGCGATCGCGACCAGCGCGGGCAAGTCGGGCAATGGTGCGATCGACTTGCGCGGCGTCCCCGAAACACCAGTGGCGGGCAAGCGCGCCGTCGCGGCCAAGGCGGATGACGTGGCCGGTCGCAACGCGGTCGCGCAGGTGCCCGCATCGGGTGGCCGCCTGGTCGCCGCAACCCCCTTGGCGCCGTCGAAGCCGAACGGTGCCGGAACGGCCTCCGGTGGTTCGCTGGTCCAGCTGGGCGCGTATCCGAGCGAGGCGGTCGCCAACGCGGCCTGGACGACCTTCTCCAAGCGGTTCGCCTATATCGGCGCGCTGGGCAAGTCGGTCCAGCCGGTCGCGACGGGCGGTCGCACGCTGTACCGTCTGCGCGTCAATGCGGGCAGCGCCAACCAGGCGGCGGATATCTGCGGCCGGTTGCGGGTCGCTGGCGAAACCTGCTTTGTCGCGAGCTGAGCTAATCGGGGCCCAGGGGTACCCGGTCGAGATGACGGTGAGCTACCCTGAGCGAGCCGTCATTCGTCGATTTGGACCGCGGTACTGAAGTGAGTTCGCCACGCCGAATCCCTGAGCCATTTACCCTGCTTAGAGCCAGGCAAATCCCGTCTCTATGCTCAGGCGGGGGCGGGGGGCTGAGGCTGAATGCTCAGTTTGCGGGGGAAGCGCACACCGAAGATGCGATCCCGTCTTTGTGCGTCGGAATACTTACCAACCACCCACAGGCTTCCCGGCCCCGCAGCCATCTGCGGTCAATGCATTGCGTATCTCACGCTACGGTTCGACCGGTCGCGCAAGTCTATTATTATGGCCGACCCTCTCGCAAGCGCGGCTCGCGCTAGATGCTCGTAGCCAAGCTTCGCCTCTACGATCTAGATCGAACGCCGATGCTTCCCGCCATATTTGCGACCAATGTAATCGCCAATCTGCGCGACCTCAGTGGCCGCGGCGCGCGCGCCATTCATCTGGCAAGGTAGCGGATCGCTGTCATGATTGGTGACTCGAGACTGAACCTTGTCGCAAAGCTCCTCGATATCCGCGCGCGAGAGGACGTTCTTCTCACGTAGCAGGCATATCAGGCTTTGCAGAATGACGAGGTTCTTGTCCTCCGGATCTGCTTCAAGCTTCAGGGATGTAGCCATGGTCTCTCTCCTTGATCGTTTTTGGCAGACTATGCCTATCAATGCGGGTTGCAAGCTCAAAAGCTCCAGGCATACCTGTAACTCAAAATGAAAACCGTCGACGCCGTCGTACAATGCATTAAGAGAAGAATGGGCGTACCGGATCAATCATAACTCGTCGCCTCAGCAATATGCTGCCGCCACTGGCAGCGATGGCGCTGTGTGCACCAAGCGCCGAGAAGCGGGTGGGTTGCGGGGTGACGGAACGGTTCGGCATGCTTATCTCTGTGACATGTACAAACCAAAAGCCGGTCTTCCGACGCGCGAGCAGATCCTCGACTTCATCGCCACCTCCGACGTGCCCGCGGGCAAACGCGAGATCGCTAAGGGCTTCGGGCTCAGCGCACAGGACAAGATCGGACTGAAAGCGTTGTTGAAGGACATGGCGGACGAAGGCCTGATCGACAGCGCGCCCGGTCGGGCCTTTCACAAGATGGGCGGCATCCCGAAGGTGACGGTGTTGCGGATCGCCGATGTCGATGACGGCGGCAACGTCTGGGCGGTTCCGGAGCGCTGGGAGGCGGAAGGCGTGCCGCCGCCGCGTCTGCGCGTGCGCGAACGGAAACGCGGGGCGCTGGGCGTTGGCGAGCGGATCCTCGCGCGCACCGAGGAGGCCGGGAATGGCTGGATCGCGCATCCGATGAAGGTGCTCGCGCCCGCCTCCGAGCAGGTGCTCGGCGTGTTGCGCGAGGAGGCCGGGCGGCTGTGGCTGACGGGCGTCGACAAGCGCGAGCGGCGTGAGTTCGCGGTTGCGGACGCCGGTGGCGCAGCGCCGGGCGATCTGGTGTTGGCGGAACTCGCGGGGAAACCGCCCAAGATCGCGGCACGCGTCGTGTCGAAGCTGGGCGATCCGTTTGCGGCGCGCAGTTTCTCGCTGATCGCGATCCACAAGCTCGGTATTCCGGACGTGTTCTCGCAGGAGGCGCTCGACGAGGCGGAGCGGGTGTCGAAGCTGCCGTTGGGGGAGGGGCGTGAGGATCTGCGCGATTTGCCGATCGTCGCGATCGATCCCGAGGATGCGCGCGATCACGACGATGCGGTCTGGGCCGAGGCGGACGACGATCCCTCCAATGCGGGCGGGTGGAAGGCGATCGTCGCAATCGCCGATGTCAGCTTTTACGTGCGGCCGAAGTCGGAGGTCGATCGCGAGGCGCGGCGGCGCGGGAACTCGGTGTATTTTCCCGACCGCGTCGTGCCGATGCTGCCCGAGATCCTGTCGGCGGAGGTGTGTTCGCTGAAGGAGGGTGCCGACCGTGCCGCGCTCGCGTGTCATTTGCGGATCGGCAAGGATGGTTCGCTTAAGTCGTGGCGGTTCACGCGCGCGGTGGTGCGGATCGCCGCGAACCTGGCGTATGAGGAGGCGCAGGCAATCATCGACGCCGCATCGCCGGTGGTGGACGAGCGCGGCGATATGCTGAGCGTATTGCAGCCGCTCTGGGCCTGCTGGCATGCGCTGGCCAAGGCGCGGGATGCCCGCGCGCCGCTCGATCTCGATTTGCCGGAGCGTCGCGTGGTGCTCGACGAGCAGGGCCGGATCATGTCGGTGTCGCCGCGCGAACGGCTCGATGCGCACCGGCTGATCGAGGATTACATGATCGCCGCCAACGTCGCCGCCGCCAAGGCGCTGGAGGCGAAGAAGGCGCCGGTCATGTACCGCATCCACGAGCCGCCGAGCCGCGAGAAGCTGGCGGCGCTCAAAGAATATCTGGAGACGTTCGACGTGCCGTTCGCGCTCGGGCAGGTCGTGCGCCCGGCGACGTTTAACCACATTATCGAGCGGATCGGCGATGCGGACTTCCGCCCGCAGGTGATGGAGCAGATCCTTCGCACGCAGACCCAGGCCTATTATGCGCCTGGCAATCACGGGCATTTCGGCCTCAGTCTGGGCAGCTATGCGCATTTCACCTCGCCGATCCGGCGCTATGCCGATCTGCTCGTCCATCGCTCGTTGGTCTCTGCCTACGGGCTTGGCGAGGGCGGGTTGCCGGCGGACGATGCGGCCAACATGGAGTCGGTCGGCGAGATCATCAGCCGGCTGGAGCGCCGCGCGATGGAAGCCGAGCGCGACACCACCGATCGCTATGTCGCGGCGTTCCTATCGGAGCGCGTCGGCCAGGTGATGGACGTGCGGATCACCGGCGTGACCAATTTCGGCTTTTTCGCGACGGTCGAGGGGATCGGCGGCGACGGCCTGATGCCGGTGCGCGATCTGGGCGGCGAATATTTCCGCTTCGACGAGGGCGCGCGGACGCTGACCGGCGAGCATAGCGGCGACGTCTTCGCGCAGGGCCAGACGCTGGAGTTGCGGCTGGCGGAAGCGAACCCGGTATCGGGCGCGCTGCGCTTCGAGATGCCCGAGGGGAAGGGCGCGGCGCAGCCTCCGCGTGGCGGCCGTAAGCCGGTACGCGAGATCAAGCGGCGTGGTCGGCCGGCGAACATCCGCCACCAGGGCAAGCGGCGTTAGGATTTGCGCAAGGCCCGCGCGGTATGCGACATCGACGCGGGGAGACAGGCATGTACAGGTTAGGTCTAGGTCGGTCGCGGCGCCGGATCATCAATGATTTCGTCGCGGCCAGGGCGACCGTGGCGGATCGCGCGATCGCCTATGAGGCCGAGGATGCCCGGACGTTTCGGCGCCTGTGCGGCTATGGTGCGATCGTCGACGACGGCGCGGGCCGTTATCATCTCGACGCCGGAAAGCTCGGTGCGTTTCGTGGCGCCGTGCGCAGGCGAGCCGCAGCAATCGCGGCAACCTCGGGCGTCGTCGCCAGTGCCGCCGCCGCAGCGACGGTGTTCGCGCTGGCCGAGTGACGTCGGTACCTTATAATTTAAGCCGATAGTCCGATACGGACATCGCCCGACGATCACGCGGGACCAAAAAGTGTTTCCCCGCGAAGGCTGGGACCCAGACTGGGCTCACGCCTTCGCGGGAGAACAAGAAGGCTGGTGCTTTCGCTGCACCAATGATCCCGGTCTATCACCCGACGGTAAAGGTCAGCCCTGCCTTCGCTACCAACCGGTCGCGCAGTTTCGTGCCCATCAGCGCGCCCGGCGTCCATATGCCGCCATCGCCCTGCACGTCCTGGACTAGGCACAGTGCCGCCTCGGCGATCATCTTGCTGGTCGAGCCATAGCCGGGATCGCGGTCGCCTGTGACGACCGCGTCGATCCGTTCGCCGCCTGGCATGATGCCGGCGAACAACAGGTCGTAATGCCCGGCGTCGCGCTCTTCCTTTGATGGTCCTTCACCTGGCTTCGGCCCCTTGTCGCCGGAGAATGGATTGAACTTCGCGATCGCCTCCGCCGCGACCTTGCCGATATCGCCGAGGCCGGCAACCATCATCTCGTCATAGACGAAGTCCGCGCCATAAGCCTCGCCGAGCAGGAAGTTCGTACGGTGGACGTTCTTGGTGTTGATCGGCGCCATCACGAACGGCGCGACCCAGGCCGAGAGGGTCGTATCGTATTCGGGGAGCAACCCGGTCGGCTGGTGCGGTCCGCTGAAGCCCGGTGTAAGCGCGAACGGACTGGTCAGCAGCTTGACGATGCCGGGATCGCGCGCGGCGGCGGCGAGCGTCGCCTTCAGGCTGGCCGCGGTGCCCCCCGAGAACGTCCCCTGCATTTTCCGCACGCGACCTTTCACGCGGGGCGCAGGGATGCCGTATTTGACCTTCGCGGCGAATTGCAGCGTCAAAACGCCGAGATCGAAAGGGATGCTGTCGAACCCGCACGAGAACACGATCCGCGCGCCGGTCCGCGTGGCTTCGCCCTCATGCGCACCGATCATGTGGCGCATCCAGGCTGGCTCGCCGCACAGGTCGACATAACCGGTGCCGGTCGCGGCGCAGGCGGCGACGAGGTTGGAGCCGTAGAGCTGGTACGGTCCAACCGTCGAGATGACGACGGTGGCGCGCTCGGCCATCGCGCAGAGGCTGGCGGGATCGCCCGAATCGGCGGTGATGAGCGCTGTATCCGCGGGTGCACCGATCAGGTCGCGGACTTCCTGGAGTTTCGCCAGCGAGCGGCCTGCCATCGCCCAGTGGACGCCGGTCGGATAGGTCTGGACGAGATACTCGGCAACCAGCCGTCCGGTGAACCCGGTCGCGCCGTACACGATGATGTCGAAGTCGCGCATGTCCGTCTCCTGTTTCGCCGAGTTTGCGCGCGTGGGCGCGACGTCGCAAGCTAAACACCGTCGTCGGAGTGGCTCGCCATCAGCCCGCCGATCTGCCAGCATCGGCAGATGGCATCCGATCGCAAAACCGTCGCGTTCATCGTCGACCAACTCGCCGCGGCGGGGGAGGCCTCCGCAAAGCCGATGTTCGGCGAGTACGGGCTTTATTGCGATGGCAAAATGGTCGGCTTGATCTGCGACGACCAGCTGTTCGTGAAGCCGACCCCAGGCGGCAGCGCGTTCGCCGGCGCGATCGATGAAGCGCCGCCCTATCCGGGTGCGAAACCGTGCCTGCTGGTCGACGCGGATCGCTGGGACGATGCCGAGTGGCTGGCCGAACTCGTCCGTATCTCGACCGCGGAACTGCCGATGCCGAAACCCAGGAAGCCGAAGGTCGAGAAGGGCTAGGACGCGTCGAGGTTCAGGCTGAACCTACGACTTCCGTGATGCTGGGCTCGTTCCGGCATCCATGGTGCCGCACGATCGATGGAGTTGGGTTTGCGGCACCGTGGTCGTCGGAATATTTCGGTGCCTGCCCCTTCTCAAGCGCATGCACGTCCCCGGTGGAGGCCGGGGTCGGGTTGATGAGGTCGCGGTAACGGAGCGCAGCCGTCGTCATCGACGTTTCCCAACTGGAACCCGGCCTCCGCCTGGAAGGTGCCTGTCGGTCGGGTAAGATTACCTAACCAGTCCGGGGAAACGGAGCGCTTGGGGATTGTCGCTACCCGAAACGGCCTTCCGGCGATCGGTCCTAAGCCGCCTCGTTGAACTGCAAACTCGCCAGCCGCGCATAAAGCCCGCTGTTGGTCATCAGCGACCCGTGCGAGCCTTCCTCGACGATCTGTCCGTCGCTCATCACGATAATCCGCTCGGCCGCGCGCACGGTGGCGAGGCGGTGCGCGATGACGAGCGTGGTACGGTTCGCCATCAGCCGTTCGAGTGCCTCCTGCACCAGCCGCTCGCTCTCGGCATCGAGCGCGCTGGTGGCCTCGTCGAGCAGCAGGATCGGCGCATCGCGGAGGAGCGCGCGCGCGATCGTGACGCGCTGGCGCTGGCCGCCCGACAGCCTTGCGCCGCCTTCGCCAAGGAACGTGTCGAGGCCCTCGGGTAGTTTGCGAAGGAACTCGGCGGCGTTGGCGGCTTCAGCGGCGGCCCAGAGCTGGTCGTCGGTCGCGGACCAGTCGCCGTAGCGGAGGTTGTCGCGGGCCGAGGCGCCGAAGATTATCGTTTCCTGTGGGACCATTGCGATGCGTGCACGGACGTCGGCGGGGTCGGCATCGCGGAGGTCTATGCCGTCGAGCGTCACGCGGCCGGCGTCGGGATCGTAGAAGCGCTGGACCAGCTGGAAGAGCGTCGTCTTGCCGGCGCCTGAAGGACCGACGACGGCGACCGTCTCGCCCGGCTTCACGTCGAGCGAAAAGCCGTTGAGCGCAGCGACATCGCGCCGCGTCGGGTAGTGGAACTGCACGCCCTCGAACGCGAGCGCACCTCGTGGCGGTTGGGGCAGGGCGACCGGGTTGGCGGGCGCGGCGATCTCGGGCTTTTCGCGGAGCAGCTCGGACAGGCGTCCGGCCGCACCGGCGCCGCGCAACAGGTCGCCATAGACTTCGGTCAGCGCGCCGAACGCGCCTGCGACGATGCCTCCGGTCAGGACGAACGCGGCGATCGCGCCGCCGCTGATGCGGCCGGCGGCTACGTCGATTGCGCCTTCCCACAGGACCAATGTGATCGATCCGAAGACGAGGCCGATTACGATCGCGGTCATCACCGCACGCAGCATGATCCGCGCGCGCGCCGCGGCAAATGTCGCGCCCACCGCGTCGGCGAACCGCGCGGCCTCGCGGTCTTCCTGCCCGAATGCCTGCACGACCTTCATGGCGCCGAGCGTCTCGGTGGCGATCGAGCCGACGTCGGCGACTCGGTCCTGCGACGTGCGCGAGTAGTTGCGGACGCGTTTGCCGAGCAGCGCGATCGGCAGGATGATCAGCGGGATACCGATCATCAGCATGCCCGCGAGCTTCGGCGAGATCGCGAACAGGTAGATCAGCCCGCCGATGCCGGTGAAGGTGTTGCGGAGCGCGATCGACACCGTGCTGCCGACGACCTGTTCGATCAGCGCCGTATCCGAGGTCAGGCGCGAGGCGATCTCGGACGGGCGGTTCTCCTCGAAGAAGCGCGGTGTCAGGCGGAGGAGATGGCGTTGCACGTTGGTGCGGATATCCGCGACGACGCGCTCTCCGAGCCACGACACGTAGTAGAAGCGCACCGCGGTCGCGAGCGCGAGTACCACGACGATCATCAGCAAATAGTGGAACGAGTTGGCGACCGACCCGCCCGCGCCGGGGCCGAAGCCGCGGTCGATGACGCGCTTGAATCCGTAGGGGATGCCGATCGTCGCCGCCGACGTCATCATCAGCGCAAGCCCCGCGAACGCGATCTGGCGAGGATATTGGGAGGCATGATGCCACACCATCGCAAGATCGCCGATCCGGCGGCACGTCTTCTCTTCGGGTATCGGCTTGGCCATGCGCGGTGCCTAGCAGTGGCGGGGGTAGCGCTCAACGAGAACCGGGCGTCGCCGAGCGCGGTGATCCGGTCGCGCAGGACGGAGCGGCGGTCGATCACGCGTTGCACTGCGGCAAAATTGCGTTACCACCGTGCAAAGCCCGATGAGGCGAGAGGATACCGCATGCTCTACGATGCCTATGAATTCCAGCGTTCGATGATGGCCGGCGCCAGCAAGATGGCGAGCTTCGGCGCGGATATGCTCAACAATCCGGCAAACCCGTTCGCCTATTTGGGGGGCGGCACGGTGGTCGCATCGGCGCTCGAAGTGTTCGCACACGCGAATGCAACGCGGGGAAAGCCTGCCTTTGGTCTCGACACGACGACGATCGACGGCCGCGAGGTCGCGGTGCGTGAGGAGATCGTGCTGCGGAAGGACTTCGGGCAGCTGAAGCGCTTCGTGCGCGAGGGCGTCGAGGGAGGTCCGAAGCTGCTGATCGTCGCGCCGATGTCCGGCCACTACGCGACGCTGCTGCGCGGCACCGTCGAGCGGATGCTGCCGTTCGCCGACGTCTACATCACCGACTGGCGCGACGCGCGCAGCGTGCCACTCTCGGCGGGGCGGTTCGATCTCGACGATTACATCGATTATCTGATCGAATATCTGGAGACGATCGGCGCGAACGAGGGGCAGCGGGGCACGCACATGCTGGCCGTCTGCCAGCCCTCGGTTCCCTGCTATGCTGCTATCGCGTTGATGAGCGCAGACAAGAACCCGTGCCGTCCGAAGACGCTGACGATGATGGGCGGCCCCGTCGATACGCGCGAGGCACCGACCGCGGTGAACACGCTGGCGACCGAGCGGCCGCATGCGTGGTTCGAGCAGAACGTCATCGCGACCGTGCCGGGCAATTATCCGGGTGCGGGGCGGAAGGTGTATCCCGGCTTCCTCCAGCTTGCCGGGTTCATGTCGATGAATTTGGGCAACCATATGGTCTCGCATTGGGAGATGTATAAGCATCTCGTCCAGGGCGACGGCGAGAGCGCGTCGCAAAGCCAGGATTTCTACGAGGAATACCGGTCGGTCTGCGACATGACCGCGGAATTCTATCTCCAGACGATCGACGTCGTGTTCCAGAACCATGCGCTGCCGCGTGGGATCATGACGCATCGGGGTCGGCTGGTTGATCCGGCGGCGATCACTGACGTGGGTCTGCTCGCGGTCGAGGGCGAGCGTGATGATATTTCGGGGTTGGGGCAGACCAAGGCTGCGCTGACGCTGGCGACTGCGCTACCCGACGAGAAGAAGCGCTATCTGATGGCGGAAGGGGCCGGTCATTACGGCATCTTCAACGGCACGCGCTGGCGGGAGAAGATCGCACCGGTAGTGGAAGAGTTCATCACCGCGAACGGGTGAGAAAAACGGGCAGCCCTCGCAGGCTGCCCACAGTCGTTACGCGATCGAGTTTACCACTGCGTGGCTGCTCGACTCGTCCGAACGGATCGTGCCGCCGAACAGCATCTTGAGGCGGCCGCCGATCGAGATATCGGTTTCCCACAGCTCGGCGCTGTCGATGTCGAAGCGCAGCAGCGTCAGGTTGGGGTCTTCCTTGCCGCCCGGAAACCATGCCTCGACCTGGTTGTTCCAGAGCTTGTCGATCTGGGTGCGGTCGTTCGACGTCGAGACGTCGCCGGCCATGCACGCGAAGAAATCATGGCCCTTGCCGACGAACTGCGCCATCGCCGCGCCGCCCTTGGCGATACGGTTGTCGCGGCCGGCGAAGAAGAACAGCGTGTTGGGCTGATCGTCGTCGATCTGCGCGGTCATCGGCTCGGAATGCTGACCGTCGTTGAGGCCGATCATCACGAACGGGCTGGCCTTCAGCTGCTCGATGAACTTCGCTGCGACTTCCTGCGGGGTATCCTTGTCGGCCATCGTCATTCTCCTATTGGCTTGGATTGCCACTGAGAACGGGCGGGGCGGAGGTTGGTTGCGCGGGGGCGGCCGATCCGCGCACGCGATGCCGCTTGGTGAATGCGCGTGCGACGCGCCATGGTGAGGACGGCAGCAGTTCTGCTGTCGACCAGGAAGGATCGAGAATGTCTCTCACCGATCTGTGTCTGATACTGGGCGTACTCTTTGCCTTCGCGACCTTGGTCGTGAAGATCATCGAAGTTGCACGTCGAGGATAAGCACACGGGCGGGGTTCGGGCTGACACTCGGACCCCAAACGTATTAGAGCCTCGGCCGCTGACACGGCCGAGGCTCCCAGAAAGGCGAGAATGTCCTTCGCCGATCCTTAAATATCCCTTTGACGGATACCTTGCAAGGTCACAGCACTTCGAACAACCCGGCTGCGCCCATGCCGCCGCCAACGCACATCGTGACGACGACATACTTGGCACCGCGACGCTTGCCTTCGATCAGCGCGTGACCGGTCGCGCGGGCGCCGGTCATGCCGTAGGGGTGGCCGATCGAGATCGCGCCGCCGCTGACGTTGAGCAGTTCGTCGGGGATGCCGAGATTGTTGCGGCAGTACAGGACCTGCACAGCGAACGCCTCGTTCAGCTCCCACAGGCCAATATCGTCCATCTTGAGGCCGAAGCGCTTGAGCAGCTTGGGGATCGCCACCACGGGCCCGATGCCCATCTCGTCGGGCTCGGTGCCGCCGACCGCCATGCCGACATAGCGACCGAGCGGCTGGAGACCGCGCTGCGAGGCGATCTTCTCTTCCATCAGCACCGACGACGACGACCCGTCCGACAGCTGCGATGCGTTGCCCGCGGTGATGGTGAAGTCGGGGCCCATTACCGGCTTGAGCGACTGGAGGCCTTCCAGTGTGGTGTCGGCGCGGTTGCCCTCGTCCTTGGTGATCGTCACGTCCTTGTACGTGACTTCCTTCGTCTCCTTGTTGACGATGGCCATGTTGGCATCGACGGGGACGATCTCGGCATCGAAATAGCCGGCTGCCTGCGCGGCGGCAGTGCGTTGCTGCGACTGGAGCGCGTACGCGTCCATCGCGTCGCGGCTGATGCCGTAGCGCTTTGCAACGACCTCGGCGGTCTGCAGCATCGGCATGTAGACATCCTTGTGCATCGCGATCAGCTGGGGATCGGGCGCGACGCGCATCTGCGGAGTCTGGACGAGGCTGATGCTCTCGACGCCGCCGCCGATCGTGATGTCCATGTTGTCGGTGATGATCTGCTTGGCGGCGGTGGCAATCGCCATGAGGCCGGACGCGCACTGGCGATCGACCGACATACCCGAGACGGTGACGGGGAGACCGGCGCGCAGCAGTGAAGTGCGGGCGATGTTGCCGGCCTGGTGGCCCTGCTGGAGCGCGCAACCGAAGACGACGTCGTCGACTTCGGCGCCGTCGATGCCGGCACGCTCGACCGCGGCCTTGATCGAATGCGAGGCGAGCGTGGGGGCGGGGGTGTTGTTGAAGCCGCCGCGATAGGCGCGGCCGATGGGGGTGCGGGCGGTGGAGACGATGACGGCTGAGCGCATGATGTTATCCTTATCTGCTGCCTTCCCGCTTGCGGGAGGGGTTGGGGGAGGGGGTGGCCCAAGCGGCCGCCGCAATCGCGGCTATCTCGGACCCTCCCCTGACCCCTCCCGCAAGCGGGAGGGGAATTAGTTTAGACGAAGACCTGGCTGATCCATTCGGCGATCAGGGCGGGCTTTTCCTGGCCCTCGATCTCGACGGAAAACGCGTTGGTCTGCTGCCACTGGCCGGGACGCTTCTCGTCGAACGAGAGCAGCTTGAAGCGGCCGCGTACCTTCGAGCCCGACCGGACCGGCGTCAGGAAGCGGACCGAGTTGCCGCCGTAGTTCACGCCCATCTTCGCGCCCTCGATGGTCGGCGCGTCCGGGACTTTCGACGACAGCAACGGCATCAGCGACAGCGTCAGGAAGCCGTGCGCGATCGTGCCGCCGAACGGGGTCTGTGCCGCGCGGACCGGATCGATGTGGATGAACTGGTGATCGCCGGTCGCGTCGGCGAACTTGTCGATCATGGCCTGCGTAACCTCGACCCAGTCGGAAACCGTCTCGGTGCCGATGTGCTGTTGCATCTGCGCGGTGGTGATCGTCGCCACGGCATTCCCCTCAAAGCTCATTTGGCGCTAAGCGCTGGAATGTCTCTAGGCGTACAGGCGAGCGGATCGCAAGCCTCACCCAACCGGAAGCTGGAAAATGTCGACTGCCGTAACGTCCAATGCCCGCGATATCATGGCAAAGCTGTACCGCGCGAGCGAACCCGATGTTCTAAAACCGTTGCTGGACCGCGCCGCGCTCGATTCGGATTCGCGCGAGCGGGTGATGGGGCATGCGCTCGGACTGCTCGCGAACCTGCGGGCGGCGCAGAGCAAGGGCTGGGTGAACCAGTTCCTCCAGGAATATCGGCTGAATTCGTCGGAAGGCGTCGCGTTGCTGTCGCTGGCCGAGGCGTTCCTGCGCGTGCCCGATCCGGAGACGGCGGATCTGCTGATCGCCGACAAGCTGGGCGATGCCGATTGGCGCGCGCATGCGGGCAAGTCGAATTCGAAGCTCGTCAATTCGGCGACCTGGGGACTGGTGGTCGGCCGCGTGCTGGTCGGCGAGGGATCGACCGGGCCGCTGCGGCGCCTGATCAGCCGCGCAGGCGAGCCGTTCGTGCGGCAGGCTGTCGGCGCGGCGATGAAGATGATGGGCGAGATCTTCGTGATGGGCCGCACCATCGACGAGGCGATGAAGCGGATGCGCCGCCCGGAGAACAAGGGCTTCACGGCGAGCTTCGACATGCTCGGCGAGGCGGCGCGGACGCACGCCGATGCGCAGCGATACTTCCAGGCGTATGTCGGTGCGGTCGATGCGGTCGGGCGCGATCCGGCGGCGGGGCACTCGATCTCGGTCAAGCTGTCGGCGCTGCACCCGCGGTACGAGGTGGCGCGGTGGAGCGAATGCGTGCCCGCGCTGACCGAGATGCTGGAGGCGCTGGCGGTGCAGGCGGCGTCGAAGGGCATCGCGCTGACCGTCGACGCGGAGGAATCCGAAAGGCTGGAGATGAGCCTCGACATCATCGGCACGGTCGCCGGGCTGCCGTCGCTGAAGGGCTGGGACGGGTTCGGCATGGCGGTGCAGGCGTACGGCAAACGAGCGCGGCCGGTGATCGAATGGGCGAACGGGCTGGACCGCGTGATGAACGTGCGGCTGGTGAAGGGCGCGTATTGGGATAGCGAGATCAAGCGCACGCAGGTCGAGGGGCTGGCGGATTACCCGCTGTTCACGCGCAAGGCAGCGACCGACGTGTCGTACCTGGCCGTGGCGAAGGACATGCTGGCGGCCGAGAATATCCGGCCGGCGTTCGCGAGCCACAATGCGCTGACGGTCGCGACGATCATGGAATGGGCGGGCAACTCGCGCGACTTCGAGTTCCAGCGGCTGCACGGGATGGGCGACGGGCTGTACGAGCGGCTGGTGCAGGAGAACGGCTATCATTGCCGGGTCTATGCGCCGGTTGGTGGGCACCGGGACCTGCTCGCGTATCTGGTTCGGCGGTTGCTGGAGAATGGGGCGAATTCGAGCTTCGTGCACCAGTTGGCGGATGAGCGGCTGACCGAGGCTGAGATTTTGGCGGATCCTGTGGCGAAGATCGCTGCGGTCGGAGGGAAGCGGCATCCCAGCATTCCGTTGCCGGTGGATTTGTTCGGGGCTGGGGGGCATCGGAATTCCGCTGGGTTGGATTTAAGCGATGTGGCGACGCTTGAGGCGGTGGTGAAGGCCGTTAATGCCCCCCTCCCGCATGCGGGAGGGGCCGGGGGTGGGCCCGCGCTATCGTCGTCGGCTACGGCTGGTGATGAGCAGGCAGCCGCAAGCGTTGCAGCCAGTGGTGAGCGCGTGCCTACCCCTAGCCCCTCCCGCATGCGGGAGCGGGATGCCGTTGCGGCCGCTATCAAGCGTGCGCATGCGGCATTCCCGGCTTGGTCGACCACGCCGGTCGACGAGCGCGCGGCTTGCCTCGAACGGCTCGCCGACCTGCTCGAGACGCACCGCGACGAGCTGATGGCGATCTGCGTGCAGGAAGCGTTCAAGACGATTGGCGATGCGATTGGCGAGGTGCGCGAAGCCGCCGATTTCTGTCGGTACTATGCACAGCAGGCGCGGTTGAACCTGCATCCGATCGAACTGCCGGGGCCGACGGGCGAGCGCAACACGCTGCATATCGAGGGTCGCGGCGTCTGGGCGACGATCGCGCCGTGGAACTTCCCGCTTGCGATCTTCCTCGGGCAGACGGTGGCGGCGCTCGTCACCGGCAACACAGTGGTCGCCAAGCCAGCGCCGCAGACGCCGCGGATCGCAGCGCGTGCGGTTGAGCTTGCGCATGAGGCTGGCGTGCCGGTCGATGCGCTGGTGCTCGTGACCGGCGGGCCGGAGGTTGGCGCGGCGCTGACGGCGGACGTGCGGATCCAGGGTGTCGCGTTCACCGGGTCGACCGCGACGTCGCGGAAGATCGCGCGGTCGCTACTCGACGACGAGACGCGGCCGATCGTGCCTCTGATCGCGGAGACTGGCGGGATCAATGCGATGATCGTCGATTCCACCGCGCTGCCCGAGCAGGTGGTGGCGGACGTGATCGCGTCGTCGTTCCGGTCGGCGGGACAGCGTTGCTCGGCGTTGCGCCTGCTGCTGGTGCAGGAGGATATCGCCGACGGCGTGATCGAGATGCTGTCGGGAGCGATGGAGACGCTGCGGATCGGGCGCTCGGGCGATCCCGCGACCGATGTTGGGCCGGTGATCGACCAGGCCGCGTATGACCGGCTGATGGCGTATCGCGAGAGCGTGAAGGCGAAGATCGTCAAGACGCTCGATGCGCCGACAGAAGGGCTCTTCGTGCCGCCGACTCTGGTTCGGATCGGGGCGATCGAGGATCTCAACCAGGAGTGGTTCGGGCCCATTCTGCATGTCGCGACGTGGGAGGCGGGGAAGTTAAGCGAGACAATCGCTCGGGTCAACGCCAAGGGTTATGGCCTGACGATGGGCCTGCACAGCCGCATCGCGCGCGCGGCCGAGGTGATCGAGGCTGAGGCTGCGGTGGGGAATTTGTACATCAACCGGTCGATGATCGGGGCGGTGGTGGGGTCTCAGCCTTTTGGTGGTGAGGGGCTTTCGGGGACCGGGCCTAAGGCTGGCGGGCCGCGGTATCTGTATCGGTTCTGTGCGGAGCGGGCCGTTTCGGTGGATACGACGAGTGCGGGCGGGAATGCGACGTTGTTGTCGCTGGACGAGGGCGGTATTTAGTCTCGCTTCAACCGAACAGGCGTCCGGTCGGGTTATTTAGAGACCACCACCCCGGCGGAGGCCGGGGTCCAATTGAGGGACG
Organism: Sphingomonas faeni; assembly: GCF_040407495.1. GTDB lineage: Bacteria > Pseudomonadota > Alphaproteobacteria > Sphingomonadales > Sphingomonadaceae > Sphingomonas > Sphingomonas faeni_D. The sequence continues at coordinate 90,068 of NZ_JAPZPP010000006.1, forward strand.
AAGCTGACGGCCGTGGCGCTTCGTTACTGCAACCTCGCCAACTGGACTCCGGCCTCCGCCGGGATGGTGACTGGGATGGCGGTGGACACGTCATGCCGGGGTTCGTCTGCGAGCTGTGGTTTCGCGTTACCCTAGCAAGCATTGTTTCCCCGCGAAGGCGGGGACCCAGACTGGGCTCCCGCTTTCGCGGGAGAACAAGGTAGGGTAGGGCTACCCTAACCGGCGCATACATATCCGAAGCCGAAGGCGTCGAGCGGACGGGTAGATAATCAGGCGGGCGGTGCCTCCGCCTCGGACCGTCGCCCTTCGGGATACGGCATCACCACCGAACCATCCGGTGCGGCCATCATATTCACCTGGGTCGGGAAGGCGATCTCGATCTTCTCGTCGTTGAAGCGCTTCAGGATTGCGATGCCGACGGCGGTGCGGCCGTCGTAGAAGCTCGCGTAATCGGGCCCCTTGCTGTCGAACTGGACCTCGAAATCGAGGCTCGACGCGCCGAAGCCGGTGAAGCCTGCCCGGGTGAAGATCTTGTCGTTGGCTTCGACGATCTCCTTCAGCATCGCCGGGATGCGCGAGCAGACTTCGGGGGGCGTGGAGTAGGTAACGCCGATGACGAACTTCGCGCGGCGGTGGTTGCGCTGCGTGTTGTTGAGGATCTCCTTGTTTAGGAGGTTCTTGTTCGAGATCACGCGCTCCTCGCCGTCGATCCCGCGGATGCGCGTGGATTTCAGGCCGATCGCCTCAACGCTGCCCGAGGCGGTGTCGTAGCTGATCGAGTCGCCGCGGCGGAACGGGCGGTCGAAGATGATCGCGAGCGCGGCGAACAGGTCGGCGAAGATGCCCTGTGCCGCCAGACCGATCGCGATGCCGCCGACGCCGAGCCCTGCGACGAGGCCCGTGACGTTCACGCCGAGATTGTCGAGCACGACCACCAGCGCGACCGCGAACACCACGAAGGTGACGAGCAGGCGGATCAGGCCCATCGCCGAGAGCAGCGCTTCACCCGAATAATGTTCGGATTGCGTGCGGTGCTCGATCGCGCCGAGGATGATCTCGCGGACCCAGACGGCCGCCTGGAACACGGTGGCGACGGTGAAGAGGAAGTTGATCGTCGTCGCGACTTCGCCCGGGGCGGCGGAGTAGCCGGCGACCAGCTTGGCGGCGAGCATGACGATGAAGAAATTGCCGGTCCGGGCGATCGCCTTGCCGACGACAATGCCCCAGCCGTTGAGCGCGCGGGGGCGTTCGCAGAGCTTGCCGCCGAAGCGGCGTGCGGTGTGGAGGACGATCACGATGACCGCGCCGATGCCGAACGCGATCAGGATCTGTAGCCAATAGGCTTGGATCCAGGCGACGCTGGCGGTGACGAAGCCCTGGGCTTGGTCGCCGACGTCGCCTGCGTCGAAGATCGGCTGCTTGGGGGCGGTAGTGTTGGACATGGAGATACTCGTCAGGCCGCTTTTGCGATGGTTGCAACAGCGGGGGTTGCAACGGCGGGCGTGCCGGCTTCGAGGAAGGTGATCAGGCCACATTCCTCGCGGCTCATGTAGCGCTTGGCGCGGGGGAGGCGGAGCGCCTTGCGAAAGGTACTTTGACCGGTCTTCACGAGTGCGATCAGCGAGGGGTGGACATAGCTTTTGCGGGCGATCGCGTGGGTGTTGCCGAGCCGCGCGACGACGGGCTCGAGCATCGACTTGAGGCTCAGGTCGCGTTCGGCCGACGCAAGTGCCTCGAATGCGGCGACGCTGGCGGCCCAGGTGCGGAAGTTCTTGGCGGTGAAATCGGTGCCGGTGACGTCGCGGATGTAGCAGTTGACGTCGGTCGAGGTGACCGGGTGCGCGACGCCGGCGTCGTCGAGCCATGCGAACAGATGCTGTTCGTCGAGGTCCTGGCATTTCTTGACAAAACTGCTGAGCGAGCGGTCGGTGATCTTGAGCGTCCGCATCTTGCCGGACTTACCCTTGTACTGGAGTTTCAGCGTCGAGCCCTTCACCTCGCCGTGGCGCTTGCGGAGCGTGGTGGCGCCGAAGCTTTCGTTCGCTTCGGCATAGGCTTCGTTGCCGATGCGGATGTGGCCGCCATCAAGCAGGCGGATGACCGCGGCGACCGCGCGTTCGCGGGTCAGCGAGCGTTTGCGGAGGTCGGCCTCGACCGCCTTGCGGATCTTGGGGAGGGCGTGGCCGAAGTCGGCGCAACGCTCGTACTTGGCGGCTTCCTGTGCTTCGCGGAAGCCGAGGTGATAGCGGTATTGTTTCCGCCCCTTCTCGTCCCAACCGACCGCCTGGATATGGCCGTTGGGCTTGGGGCAGAACCACGCGTCGCGGTAGGCGGGGGGCAGACCGACGGCGTTCAGCCGGTCGATCTCGTCGCGGTCGGTGATGCGCCCGCCCTTCGCATCCCAATAGCCCCAGCCGTTCCGCATCTTCTTGCGGGTGATGCCGGGCTTGGAGTCGTCGGAATACACGATCTTGATGGGCAATGCGGTGGTCCCTCGAGGGTCTCATGGGGCAGGTAGTTTCGGGCTATCTCTGCAAATGTTCGGGAAGGCGCATCGTTCCGGAACGAGGCGGGCTGCGCTTGGTTGAGGGGACACGGGATTTCACTGGAGACATGACATGGCCGATCTTTCCCAAGCTCGCGTATTGATGCTCGCTGCCGATGGTTTCGAGACCGTCGAACTGTTCGAACCGCGCAAGGCGCTGGAGGCGGCGGGCGCGAAAGTGACGCTCGCGTCGATCAAGACCGACCCGATCCAGGGCATGAAGGGCGACATCAACAAAGCCGAGACGGCGACGCCCGACCTGACGCTCGACGAGGTCGATACCGACGACTACGACGCGCTGGTGCTGCCAGGCGGCGTCGCCAACCCGGACACGATGCGTCAGGAAGAGCGTGCGATCGAGATCATCACCGAGTTCATGGAGGACGGCAAGATCATCGCCGCGATCTGCCATGCGCCGTGGCTGCTCGCCGAGGCGGACGTGATCGACGGACGCCGCGTGACGAGCTTCCCGTCGATCCGCACGGACCTGGAGAATGCGGGCGCGGATGTGGTGGACGAGGAGGTCGTCGTCGATGGCAATCTGATCACGAGCCGCAAGCCGGATGACATCCCTGCGTTCAACAAGGCGATCATCGACGCGCTGGAAGAAGAACTGGCCGACGAGCCGGTCGACTGATGCTATCTGCCCCCCCTCTCGTTAGCGGGAGGGGGGTGCCCGGCGCATCGGGCGGAAGGTCTGTTCGCTGCGCTTGCGGGTCAGATACGTGTCCAGACCGATCTGCGCGCCGATCAGCATGTAGACGAACGGCTGGAACGCGATGCCGACGAACGCCGCGCCGAACAGGTAGATGATCTGCCCGCTTTGAAGCGCGGCTGCGAGCGGCCCGGCCCAGGCGAATTCGCCGGCCGGGTCGCCATAGCGTCGACGCAGAATCTCCATTCTGAAAACGCCGATCAAATTGATCGCGAGCCATAGCGCGAGCCCCAGATAACCCTGTTCGCCGAGCATCTCGAAATAGGCGCTGTGAAACGCGCGGGCCTTGTCGGTTTCGACCCGCGGGCCGGGTGCGGAGGCGGCACCGGTGCTCTTCAGGTCATAGCGGATGCGGTTGCCACGATACGCCTCGAAGCCGCCACCGAACGGGTGGGTCTTGGCGTATTCGATCGTCCATTTCCACACCGCCAGCCGCGTCGAAGCGGATTCGTCCGCATCGTAGGTCTTGATGGTGTTCATCCGGTCGGTGAACGCGGAGGGCAGGAATGGAACCGCGGCCAGACCAAGCGCTGCCACCCCCGCGAGGTAGAGCGCCTTGCGCTTCACCGCGCGTACCGACAGCACCGCCAGCAAGCCGATGCACACGAGTCCGGTCCGCGTCGAGGTGCCGACCGGGATCAGCAGGCACGCGAACACCAGCGCGAGGCAGAAGCCCTTCACGCGCCAGTCGGGCTTGAAGATCGTGCCGTGGACCATGAACCAGAAGATCAACGGGATGATCGCGATCGCGACGGCGCTGATCGTGCTGCCCTCGTACAGCCCCGAATTATTGTCGACCATGAGGTTCAACTGGCCGTAGCCGCCGCCGCCGCTAGCGATCGTCTTGATCCCGCCGACGATGATGATCGACGCGGCCGAAAGGATCATGAACAGCAGCAGCGATTCGATCCGCAGCCGCGTGCGCAGCGTCAGCGGCAGGAACGCCGCGAAGATCAGCGTCTTCCAGACCCAGTCCCATTTCTCCTTTGCCTCGACCGGAAAATCCGCGCCGATCGTCGTCACCCAGCAATAGAGCATGAGCAGCACGATCAGCACCTGCCGTGCGCCGACCCGCGTATCGCGCTTGTCGTCGGCGAGGATCCAGCCGCCGACCGCCAGCGCGACCGCGATCAGCGAGATGGGGACGGTATTAAGCAGCAGATAGGTCAGCCGTTGCGGCGAGACGATGTCGATATAGACATAGACGAGCACGAGCAGGAACGGCCGCTTGAACCCCATCGTGAAGAACGCGATCAGGAAGGCGATGAACGCGAGATCACGCATCGCGTCGTTTCTCGGTAGGGGCTTGCTTCTTGTCGGGTGCGTCGTGCGGGCTCGGCTCGCGATCGAGATCGGGACGCTTGAGTAGCAGGAACGCGGCGAGCATCATCAGCCCGTGGCTGAGGCCGAGCGCGAGATTGTCGATCATGGGTGCGGCCTCCTTTGCTGCGAAAGCGTCTCGAGATTCGTGCGTAGCCATAGTCGGTTGACGCGCCGTTAAGCGATCTGTGGCAGATGGCGTCGACGATGCGTATTCTTCATATCCTCGATCACGGCCTGCCGCTGCAGAGCGGCTACACGTTCCGCACCCGGGCTATCCTCAAGGCGCAGGAGGGTCTGGGGTGGAGCGTCGCTGCGGTGACCGGCCCGCGTCACGGCGTTGCGCCTGCCTCGGTGGAATCTGTCGACGGGCTGACCTTTCACCGCACGACGGCAGGGGTGAACCCGGGTCCGGTCGGCGAGGTTGTGGGAATCGCTGCGTTCGCCAAGCGGATCGAGGCGGCGGTCGATGCCTTCAAGCCCGACATCCTCCATGCGCATTCGCCGGTGATCGACGCGCTGGCCGCGCTGATCGTCGCGCGCAGGCGGAAGCTGCCGTTGGTGTACGAGATCCGCGCGTTCTGGGAGGACGCTGCGGTCGGCAACGGCACGGGGACGGCGACGTCGCTGCGCTACCGGGCGACGCGCACGCTGGAAACGTGGGCGGTGCGGCGGGCGGATGCCGTGGCGGTGATCTGCGAGGGCCTGCGCGGCGACCTGATCGAGCGGGGAATCGCGGCGGACAAGATCATGGTATCGCCCAACGGCGTCGATCTCGACCTGTTCGGGACCGCGCCGCCGCGCGACGACGCGTTGGGGGCCGAACTCGGGCTAGATGGCGCGGACGTCGTCGGGTTCATCGGCAGCTTCTACGATTACGAAGGGCTCGATGACCTGATCGCGGCGATGCCGGCGCTGGTTGCGGCGCGTCCCAACGCGCGGCTGGTGCTGGTCGGCGGCGGGCCGATGGAGGCGGCGTTGCGCGCGCAGGCGGCGGCGTCGCCCGCGACCGACGCGATCCACTTCGTCGGGCGCGTGCCGCATCAGGAGGTCGAGCGCTATTACGGGCTGGTCGATATCCTTGCTTACCCCCGCAAGCGCATGCGGCTGACCGATCTCGTCACGCCGCTGAAACCGCTGGAGGCGATGGCGCAGGGGCGGCTGGTGGCGGCGTCCGATGTCGGCGGGCACCGCGAACTGATCCGCGACGGCGATACCGGAACGCTTTTTCCGCCGGACGATCCGGCCGCGATCGCGACCGCGCTGGCGGGGATGTTCGCGGATCGATCGGGCTGGGACGAGCGGCGGGCGCGGGGGCGTGCGTTCGTCAAGGAAGAGCGTAACTGGTCGTCAAACATTCGGCGTTATGATCCTCTTTATGGACGGCTGATCGCGGCCGCCGCACGGGAAAATTGATGGTCGCGCATATCCGCCAGAACCTGATCCGAGCGCTGCCCTTGTACGGCGCGGTGACGGGCGGCGTACTCATGGCTGTGATCGTCGCATTGTTGTCGATCGAGACGCTCGAGGGCCTGGTGTGGACGACGGGCGTCGCTGCACTGGTGCCCGCCGCGTCGCCGCCGCTCGGAATGACGGCGCGGGTGTTGCTGGCGCTGGGTAGCGGATTGCTGGTCGGGGCACTGCTCTGGTCGTCGCTGTTCCTGCTGTTTGGGCCCGGCGGGATGCTCGCCAAGCGCACGCCGCGCGAAGACGGCATGCCGGTAATCCGCCGCGCCGACGCGCATCCCGATGCACCGCCGCGCAAGCCGATGTCGGCGGCCGATCTCGGTACGCCGATGATGGAAGTGGGGGTTGGCGGCAGCGGGGGCGTGCGTGACGAGCGGACCATCCCGGCCGATCTCGACCTGCCGCTCGCGGCGTTCGATCCGAAGGCGATCCTGCCGGTGCCGATGGCGCCGGTACGCCCGGTCTCGCCGTTGGCGCAGCCGATGATCGCGCCGGTGGTGGACATGCCGCGATCGGCCGAACCGTCGACGTTCGTGACCGCGCCGGCGCCCAAGCCGGTCGAGCTTCCGGTCGAGGCGGCGATCGAAATCAGGCCGGAGACTGCGCCCGAGATTGCGCCGGAGACGGCCGCGCCCGACCAGGCATACGAAGCCGTGCGCGAGACGACGCCCGACCCGATACCCGAGATGGTCGCACCGACACCGATTGCCCGGCCCGCCCGACCGCCCGCCGAACAGAGCACGCCGCCGACGATCGAGGCGCTGCTCCTGCGGCTCGAACAGGGTGCACTGAAGCGGGGGCGTATCGGATCGCACTGACGCGCGACCGTTTGATCCTCACCCGGCGAGGGGGATGGTCGCAGGATGCTCTGCCGTACCCGACCCCACCGAAAGGGCTTCGCCTATTCAAGGCTGCCTGATACCCATAGCTCGAAAACATCGAGGAGGGGTCAATGGCGAACGCCGAAACCATAGCTGGCGAGCCGGAAAAAGGCGCGTCGCGCTATGCCTGGTACGTGCTGTCGATCCTGTTTCTCGTCTATGTCCTGAACTTCGTCGACCGGCAGATCATCTCGATCCTGGCGGAGGACATCAAGCGCGACCTGGGGCTCAAGGATCAGGATCTCGGGTTCCTGTACGGCACCGCATTCGGTGTGTTCTATTCGCTGTTCGGGATTCCACTCGGGCGGCTGGCGGACAATTGGCACCGCGTCAGGCTGATGACGATCGGACTGTCGCTATGGTCTGTGATGACCGCGCTGTCGGGCTTTTCGAAGACCAGCGGGCATCTTGCCGCCGCGCGGATCGGCGTCGGGATCGGCGAGGCGACGGCGAGTCCTTCGGCATACTCGATCATCTCCGACTATTTTCCGAAGCGGCTGCGTGCGACCGCGCTGTCGATCTACTCCGCAGGGCTCTACGTCGGCGGCGGCTGTTCGTTGTTTATCGGCGGGCTGATCGTGCAGGGCTGGAACAAGGCCTATCCGGGCGGCGGACCGCTCGGGCTGGTCGGCTGGCAGGCGGCGTTCATGGCGGTCGGCGTGCCGGGGCTGTTGCTCGCCGTCTGGATCGCGACGTTGAAGGAGCCGATCCGTGGGCTGGTCGAGGGTTTGCCCGAACCGGAGAAGCACCCCACGCCATTCCGGGCGTTCGGCGCCGAGCTGGTGACGATCGTGCCGCCGCTGACGTTGATCGGCGCGGCGATGGGCGGCGCTCGGGCGCTTGGGTATAACCTGCTCGCGCTGGCGGTGGTGGTCGCGGCGGTGTCGGGGCTGATCGCGGTCGGCGAGCCGTGGCCGCAATGGGTGGCGATCGGGATCGGCGTGTATGCGGTGTTCTCGTGGGCGTCGGCGTTGAAGCGCCGCGATCCGCCGACCTTCGCGCTGATCGTCGGGACGCCGGCGTTCCTGTGCACGGTCGTCGCCTACGGGCTGAATGCGTTTCTCAGCTATGCGGCGAGCTTCTGGGCGGCGCCTTATGCGTTGCGCGAGCTTGGTGCGACGCCGGCGTCGGCGGGGTTCATGATCGGCAGCCTTGGCGCGACCGCTGGCTTCCTGGGGCTGACGATCGGCGGGGTGGTGTCGGATCGGTTGCGGCAAGGTAACCCGGCGGGGCGGTTGTGGGTGGTGATATTCGGTGCGGTGGTGCCGGTGCCGTTCCTGATCCTCGCCTTTACCGCATCGTCGCCGACCGCGTTCTATGCCGGCATTTTCCTCGCGCAGTTGACCGCGTCGTGTGCGCTGGGGGCGGCGGCGGCGACGACGCAGGACATGGTGTTGCCGCGGATGCGGGGGACGGCGACGGCGACGTTCTTCATCGGGACGACGCTGATCGGGTTGGCGCTTGGGCCGTACATGGCGGGGCGGGTGTCGACGCTGACCGGGAGCCTGTCGATCGGGATGCTGTCATTGCTGGTGGTGACGCCGATTACCTTGGCGTGCGCGGTGGCAGCGTATCGGTTGGCGCCGCGAGCCGAGGCGACGCGGGAGGAGCGGGCAAGGGCGGCTGGGGAGGCGGCTTAGGGTTTGGGCTTGGACTCAGAACCTCGGGCAAGTGCCGAGTTTGTGCCCTAGTCCCAGCGGGACCGTGAGCCTGAGCCCGCCCCCAACCCGTTCGTGCTGAGCGAAGTCGAAGCACCTGCGCTTGGGGACATGTTCTTCGACTTCGCTCAGGACGAACGGGATAGGAGCGGAAGAGGAGCGGAATAGGAATGAGCGGTCGGCGTCGGGTCCGGAGCCGGGCAGGGATATCGCGAATTGCCCTCTTTTCCGTTCGTCCTGAGTAGCCGTCGAGTAGGTGCGTCAGCAGCGTATCGAGATGGCGTATCGAAGGACAGGTTGGCGCGGGGGATCTGTGCTTCGATACGAGCCCTCTGTACGCCGCCTTCGGCGTCTACTCGGTCTCTACTTAGCACGAACGGGCGGGGGCAACAGGCCAAGGCCGCGATGCCGCTATCAGGCTGCGGAGGTATGCCCCTCCCGAACGAAGGAGGGGCGACCTCACTCACCCCGCCTGGAACACGCCGCAGGCGATCCGTCCGCCGCTGTTGCCCGACGGGTCGGTCATCATGTCGTCCGGTGCCGCGTGCACCACGAACGCGGCGCCGTCCGCATCCAGCAAGCCAGCCATCGTCGCGCCCGGAATCGTGATCCCGATCGTGCCGCGACCGTCGGTGCCGATGATCAGGTTGGGCAGGTCGCCCTCGTGCGGCCCCTGGGGGTTCATGCTGCCGTGCTTCATCCCGGTCGGGTTCCAGTGGCCGCCCGCGGTCGCGAAGTCCGGGGCGTCGCAGCGACCGGCGGTGTGGATGTGCGCGCCGTGCGTGCCGGGCGGCATCGCCTTGGCATCGAGCGTGAAGCGGATGCCGCCGGCGACTTCGGTCGCGGTCGCGCGGCCGACGTCGGTGCCGTCGGCGGTGTGGAGCATTGCCGTAGCACGCTGGCCACCGGCCATCGGCGTCCCGGTGTCCATGCCGGTCTTCTCGCAGGCGCTGAGGCCCATCGTCGCGGCGCCGAGTAGCGCCAGTGTCGCAATCCGCATGTCGTCTCTCCCTGTTGATATCTTGGCGAACCCCCCGGCACCGCTCAGGTTCCGCCCCCGGTGTCGAGTGCCCAGCGCGCGACCGGTTCGTAGGTCGCGCCGTCGCGTCCGAGATGGCTCTGGTACAGGACGAGATGGCTCAGCGGGAAGGGGGCGCTCATGAGCCCCGCATGGATCGCCAGCCATTCCTCGATCGCAAAGCCAGTACCCGCCGACCGCGCCAGCCGCGCGACGGTGATGTGCGGGAGGTAAGCGCGGCGCTCGGGTTCGAGCCCGGCGCGAACGCAGGCCTGGTCGACCTTGCGGTGCAGTGCCGCAAGCGCGTCGTGCGGGGCCACGCCCGCCCACAAGGTGTCGGTCCGCCCGCGCTTCTCGAACCGCCAGACGCCGGCGAGCGATACGGTGGGCGCCGGCGCGACGATTTGGCTCAAGGCGACGGCGACATCCTCGGCGACGGGCCGCTCGACCTCGCCGATGAACCGCAGCGTCACATGCAGTTGCTCGTCGTCCTGCCAGCGCGCGGCGGGGACGCCCTCCATGATGTCGAGCAACTCCCGACGGATAGCGGGCGGCGGGCGGAGGGCGACGAACAGGCGGATCATATATTGACCGATGTTAGCCGCCATCCGGGGCGCGGATGCAACCACTCTGCTTGAAAAGCGTCCTGTAAAAGACGATATCCACCGTAACCGGCACCATGCCGGACAAAGGAGCTGATTTCACCATGGCTAATTGGTCTGACCCCCGGCCCCGCGCCGCGCCGTTCGGAACGACGGCCACGGGCCAGCGTACCGAGGCCTATGACGCTGGTCTCCGGTCGTACATGCTGTCCGTGTATAACTACATGGGCTCGGCTGTCCTGTTGACCGGCATCGTCGCGATGCTGTTCGCATGGGGCGGCGCAGAGTCGCCTGCCGCACAGGTGTTCATGAGCGGCGGCATCCTGAAGTACGTCATCATGTTCTCGCCGCTCGCGATCGTGTTCGGCATGAGCTATGGCCAGAACAAGATGTCGACCGGCACGATGCAGATGCTCTTCTGGGGCTTCGCCGTCCTGATGGGCCTGTCGATGTCGACCATCTTCTTGGTCTATAGCGGCACGTCGATCGCGGGTGCGTTCTTCGCCACTGCCGCCGGTTTCGCTGGTCTGAGTCTGTACGGCTACACCACCAAGCGCGACCTGTCGGCGTTCGGGACGTTCCTGATCATCGGCGTCGTCGGCTTGCTGGTCGCGAGCCTGATCAACATGTTCCTGCAGTCGGGCGTGATGCAGTTGGTCATCAGCGGCGTCGGCGTGCTGCTGTTCGCGGGCCTCACCGCCTACGACACGCAGCGTACCAAGGCGCTGTATGCGCAGGTCGCTGGCACGGACATGGTCGGCAAGGTCGTCATCATGTCGGCGCTGAGCCTGTACCTCGACTTCATCAACATGTTCATGTTCGTGCTGCGTCTGTTTGGTAGCAGCCGCAACTAACTCCGGCTAAGGGTGTGACGAACGCAGGGCTCGGCGGGACACCGCCGGGCCCTTTTCTTTTGGCCTCGGGACAGGAATGGGACGCGCAATGCGGCTCTCGATCGACGTGCATCTGGATTACGGGATCGCTGGGGATGCCGACGTGCTCCTCCAGATCGAAGCGGCGGCGATGGCCGACCAGACGATCGAGTCCGAGTCCCTTACCTTGTGGTCCGACAGTCCGATCCGGGCCGTGCGCGGCGAGGATGGGGTCGGGCAACGTTGCTGGTCGCGTGGGCATGGGCGGTTCACGGCAGAGTATAAGGCAATCGTCGCGGTGAAGCGCGAGCGGGTGCAGCTCGAGCTGTACCCGGCAACGCCACCGCGGATGCTCGACGGGGAGCTGACGCCGTATCTTATGCCGAGCCGCTATTGCCCGTCGGACCGGTTCGAGGGCTTCGTCGCGCGCGAGTTCGGGGGTCTGGAAGGCGGTCCGCTGGCGGCGGCGTTGACCGAGTGGGTGTACCAGTCGCTCGACTATCGCTGTGGATCGAGCAGTGGCGAGACGACCGCGCTCGATACGTTTGCGTCGCGCTCGGGGGTGTGTCGGGATTATTCGCATCTGCTGGTGTCGCTCGCGCGGGCGGGCGGGATCCCGGCGCGGTGCGTGTCGGCCTATGCGCCGGGCGTCGATCCGCCCGACTTCCATGCGGTCGCGGAGCTGTGGCTGGCAGGCGACTGGCGGTTGATCGATGCGACGAAGATGGCGACGTGCAGCGATATCGCGCGGGTCTGCGTCGGGCGCGATGCGACCGATATCGCGTTCATGACGGTGTTCGGGCAGGCGTATCTGTGGGAGCAGACGGTGAAGGTTACGCCGCTGGATTGAGCCGCTTCCCGGGGCCCTTCGCGGGGAAACAAAGCGCACTTCGACCGTTGGTCATCGCCAAGATTAAAAAGGGACGTCGCAATGACCGACATAGACAAGAGCGCGCTGGATAGCCTGTCCGTAGCGCCCGACGACAAGGACGCCGAGGGCAAGAGTTCGGGTCGCGATCCGCGCCAGGAAGCGGGCCAGGACAAGTCGATCGGCAAGCGCCTGCAGAAGAATCCCGACAGCGCCGACGCACGGCTCGACAACGGGCTCGACGAGTCGATGGACGGCAGCGATCCGATTTCAGCGACGCAGCCGGGGTCGGGCACCGAGCCGGCGAAGTCGTCGGGCTATGACGAGGATGCCGAGCGGGCGCTGCGCGAAAAGCAGGCGTAACCCTCGCATCTGCTCAACGAACGGGCGTCGGTTGGCAACGACCGGCGCTTTTTTGTTGCCCAAACGCCGCGCAAGACGATCAAATCGCTTAGTTTCGTTCGGTTCGTCGCAGCCTTGTTGCAGCGCAACAGCTTTCATGGTCGCTTGGTGTTACGGAAAGATGACGCGCGATAGGGTCGTTGTTAACCATCCGAGCGCATAGTCTGCCGGTTCCTTGACGAGAGCGGGGTGACGACATGGCTTCCAGAATGAAACCGGCACAGGGGTCTATGACCCTCGCCGAGATGAAGGAATTCGCGGCTTTTCCGAGTTCGACGCAGCGGTATATCCGGCGTTCGCTCGATGTGGGCCTGGACCGTGAGGACGCGATGCAGCGCTGGTCGCGCGACGTAGTCGAGGCGGCAAGCATCCGGGCGCAGGCGCGGCTCTATAACAACCTTCCCGATCTGCGCGCGATGGTGCCGGACGATAGCGGTCTGGATGCGATCGAGCCGTTCCTGGCGCCGCTGATGACGTTGGTCGCGTTCGACCTGGGGCAGGGGCGGCTGACGAGTTTCTCGGCGTTGCGGTTCCTGTACGAGCGGTTGATCGGCGCTGAGGTTCGGCCTTGGCTACCATCGGCGTTCTGCGCGGCGGCGGCGCTCCCGCATCTGCATCCGGAGCTGCGGCGGAAGCTGCTCCAGTCGATCAGCGAGGCGGCGGCGACCGCGTCGGGCTGGTCGAACCGGCAGCCGGCGTTCTTTCCGTATTGGGTCGAGAAGGTGGATTCGGGGACGACCTTGGCGAGCTGAAATCTCGCGGGTAGCGAGGCGGACTGTCAGGGCGTTATCCACCCCGGCGAAGGCCGGGGCCCAATTGGAGAGGTCGCAGTAACGATGCGCACCCCTTCGCTTAGCCAGGTCTCCCAATTGGACCCCGGCCTTCGCCGGGGGAGGGGTAACGAGGGGGATCGGATCACCGACACGCACGCCATCCCATCGACCCACGGTTAGCCTGGTCGAGATGCAGGTGGTCGGCATGCGCGGCGTTGTAGTCGGGGGACAGCGTCGTCGCGTACAGCTGGCATGCGCCGTCGCGGACGTCGCGGAGGAATGCGGCTTTGGGATCGTCGCCTTTCCAGTCTCGCGCTACGGTGATGCGGGTGCCGTCGGTCAGGCGGAAACCGGCGATGTCGACCGCGTCGGCGGTCGAGTGTTCGCTCCAGTTGCTCGAATGGCTGCCGGCGATGCGGCGGCAACTATAGCTGCCGAAATGATCGATCAACGCGACGCGTGCGCCGAAGTGCCGTTCGGCGGCAGGCTGGACGATGTCCCATTCCCACATCGCTAGTGCCGCGGCGACCGGACAGGCGACGCCCAACCCGGCAGGTGCGAAGGCGATCTTTCGAGCACCGCCGGTTAGACGCACGCCGTCTGCATAGCCGCATTGCCCGTCGCGCTTGCGCGGCTGCAGGACGGTGTAGTGGACGCCGGCGCGGTCGAGCAGCGCGCGGCATTGCGGGAAATCTTCGGTCAGCGCGGTCAGCTTGCGGCCCGTGAACAGGCCGACCGGCTGGCCAAGGTCAAGCGGCGCCCAAGGCACGTCCTGCGGCCGTCCACGAAGGCTCGCCCACAGCATCAGCGCCAACGTGGCGATGACGACCAGCGCCACCAGCCACCCGATCGTCCTCCGCACCGCGCGCATGTCAGCCGCGCACCGCGTCCGACATCGGCTCCGACGTTATCGGATAGCCGAGGTCGTCGGGGATGCAGAGATGCTCGACGCCATCGCGTATCTCGGTCCACGGCGTGACAGTGCGGATCGGATGCGCGCGCGCGTCAGCGACCGCGGCGTCGAAATCGGCGAACTGCGCGAGGCGTTCGAGATTGCGGCAGGTCGGGAAGATGATCGTCGCGCGTCCGGCATCGGTCTCGGCGAGAACGTGCGCGGCGGTGGCCCAGAACAAACGGACGTTTTCGGTCTCGTCGACCCGCGCCGCGGGGGCGTCGGCGGGCAGGCGGGCGAGATAGAAGCGCGCGTCGAAGATGCGCGCATGGGCGTGTGCTGGTCGCCAGCGGGCGAAATATTCCAGCGCATCGAGATCGAGGGACGTGTCTGCGCCCGCCAACGCTTCACCGAACGCGGTTCCGGCGTGAAGGGCGGCGCGCAACTGCTCGAAGTCCTGTATGGAGGGCATCGGTGACAGGCCGATCGGCAGGCCGGCTTCCTCGATCGTTTCGCGGATCGCGGCGATACGCGCGGCGGTTTCGTCGTCGGGGTGGCCGAGCAGAGCTGCCAGCGCATGGTCGCCGGGATCGACGCGGCCGCCGGGGAATACCAGTGCGCCGCCCGCGAACGCCATCGCCTTGGCCCGCTCGACCATCAGCAGTTCGGGCGGGCCGCCTGGCGTGTCGCGGAAGATGACGAGCGTCGCGGCGGGGATGGCGGGGGGAAGCGCGTCGGTCATTGGCTTTGGTAACGCGCGAGGGCGGGATCGGGTAGCGTCGTGGGGTGGAGCGGACATGCTCCTGCGTCCCAACTTTGCGAAGGCTGGTCTTGCGCAGGCATGGTCGCTGCGCGGACGGAAATGCTTACCCTCGGAAAGTTCATGATCGTATCGTGAGGTTTGCCGATATGGGTTTCCGCCTCCGTGGGAATGACGGTGGTGGTCAGTCTTCGAGCATCGCCGCCAGGGCAGGCGACAGGTACTCCTGCGCGGTGCCGTCGATCTCGGTGACGAGGCGGGCGGCGATGCCGTTGGCGTTTGCGAGCTCGATGCCCTCTAGCGGCCCCAGCACGGTGAGTGCGGTTGCCCAAGCGTCGGCTTCGAGCGCGGTCTCGTGGATGACGCTGGCGGAAACGACGCCGGTGTCGATCGGGCGTCCGGTGCGTGGATCTAGCGTGTGCGCGCCGCGGCGGTAGTCGCCGGAGGTCGCTACCGCTTGGCCGTGCAGCGCGATCCGGAGCGGGGGGAGTGTCAGCCCTGGGGGGCTCTCGAGGTCGACCCACCAGGGATCGCCGTCCGGCTTGATCCCGCGACCGGCGAGTTCGCCGCCGATCTCGACCAGTGCGTTCGGGATGCCGGCGTCGTGCAAGAGGTCGGCGATGGTGTCGACCGCGTGGCCCTTGGCGATCCCCGAAAGGTCGAGCGCGGTGCCGCCGGGTTGGCGGAGGTGGGCGCCGGTGGCGGCGAACGAGAGCCGGGACCAACCCGATGTCGCGCGCGCTTTTTCGATTTCGGCAGTGCTTGGGGGGCACGCGACGGGGACGGGGCCGAAACCCCAGGCATCGACGAGCTTGCCGATCGTCGGATCGAACGCGCCGCCGGTTACCTCGGCGATCGCGAGGCCGCGCGTCATGACGTGTGCGAAGTCGGGTGGGAGCGTCGTCCAGGTGCCGCTCGGCGACCGGTTGAAGCGGGACAGGAGCGAGTTCGGTGCCCAGTGGCTCATCTCTCCGACCAGCCCGGCTAGTCGTGCGACGATCGCGGACTGGATCGGCGACGGGTCGGTACCGGCGGGCGCAGCGAAGCGCGCGCTCCACGACGTCCCCATGGTCGCGCCGTGGAGATCGAGCACCACCGCCGACGGATCGCGCGCCCCGAACGCCGCGGCGTCGATCGTCGGTGGCAGCGCGATCCTCATGCCGCTAAACTCACGGCCGAACGCCTCAGGGCGTGAGCACTTCGAGTGTCGTGACGTAGCTCATCCGCCGCTCGGTCGCGCGCGGCGTGGTCGCCTTGGCGTCGGTCAGCGTCGCGTTGAGCCAGTACATCCCGGCGGTCGGCCAAGAAACGCTGAGCACGCCGTCAGCGCCAGTGGTCAGCTCGCGTGCGCCTTCGTCGTTGCGATAACGCTTGCCGCCGGGGATCACCGTGACCTTCAGGCCGGCAGCGGGTTTGCTGTCGACCAGGAAGCGGAACTTCGCGGTCTCGCCCGCGACCAGTTCGTCGGGGTGCGTGATCGGTGCGAACTCAAGGCCCTTGCCGGTCGTCTTGAACACGGTGGTGGTCGGCGCGCCCGCGGTCACGAAGATTTCGTTACGGCCCGACACCTCGGTGACCTTCACGTCGGTCGCGTTGGCGGGGATGTCGGCGACGGTCAACGGGGCGGGGGCGTTCGGCTGCGGCGGACCGCGACGACCGCCGAGACGCTTCTCGACGCCGTCGACCTTGAAGCTGCCCATGACCGCGGACATCTGCGTGCCGATTTTCCACGTGCCGGGCTTGTCGAGCTTCACGTCGAACACCGAGCGATAGCGCCCGGTCGCGCCGTTCTGCAGTGCGCCTTCGCTGCCGTCGGGCTGCCACACCTTCATGCCGTCGAGACGTAGCGGCTGGTGATCGAAGAAGAACAGGTCGTTCGAGACGGCGGCATCGACCGTCACCCAGCCATCGGTCCCCGAGAACACGGTGGCGGACGGCAGCAGCCACATGCGGTGCGCCGACAGCGCGGCGGGGATCGACAACAGCGCAGCGGCGGCCATCAGGCGTATGGCGAAAGGCTTCATGCTGTGATCCTTAGCGGGTGGAGATGGCGACGGCGCCGAGCTCGGTCTTCCCCGTGGTACGGGCTCCGGCAGTAAGCGGTATGGAGACGAGTTCGCGACCGCCGGTTTCGCGCGCAGCCTCGACGTTGAGGACGTATTGGCCAGACTTGACGTCTGCGGGCAGCGGAATGGTGTACTGGCCCGGCGTCCGCGTCGCGCCGCTGACGCCGTCGGCGGGCATCGTCATGCTGCGGCCACCCTTGCGCCACCACGCGCGCAGGTCCGCGAGCCATTTGGTGCCGGGATCGTTGCCGCGCTTCTTGAGATCATACCAGACCGCCAGCGTGCGCGGCGCGCCGCCACCGACCGGCTCCAGCCATACCGCGACATAGGGACGATGATATTCCGCGACGTCGAGCCGCGGGATCGTGATCGTCACGGCACCGGGCGGCGCTGCAACCGCAGGCGACAACAGGGCAGGCGCGGCGATCGCCCCGCCGAGCAACAGGAACGCGGTAGGACGCATGGCGAAACCCCTCAATGGATGAACAGGATGGCGAGCAAGACGGGAAGCGCGAGCCCGGCCGCGACGATCGGCCAGGTCGAGGGCCGGTGCCGCGCGTGGAGTTGCAGCAACAGCAGCCCGGTAAGCGTAAACAGGATGCACGCGCCGGCGAAGATATCGATGAACCAGAACCACGCCGCGCCCGCGTTGCGACCCTTATGCAGGTCGTTCAGGTACGAGATCCAGCCGCGATCGGTGGTTTCGGCGGTGATCGCGCCGGTCGCGCGTGCGATGCTGACCCAGCCGTCGCCGCCGGGTCGGGGCAGCGCGACATAGGCGTCGCTGTCGGACCATTCGACGGGCTTGCCGGCGGGATCGAGCCCGACCGCGGTTGAGACCGCCTTGGCCACGGGAACGGGGAGCGGCGCATCGGCGGTATGCGGTGCGCTCAGCATGTGGAGCAGCGACCGTGGTAGCATCCTGCTTTTCTCCACGACGATCGGTTTGGCACCAATCGATGCCGCGTGATTGAGCGTGATGCCGGTAATCGCGAACAGCAGCATCGCAGTCAGGGACAGCGCCGCGCTGATCCAGTGCCAGCTGTGCAATTGCTTGAGCCACCAGCTTCGCCACGTGCGTTTGCGCTTGGCGGTAACGGCCGGTCGAGTAGACCCTTGGGACATGAGAGAGTGTGGCGTGGTCACCGCCACCGCCTATCGTTTTCGAGAATGTAGATCAAGGCTATTGAGAATTGTTAGCAGAAACTTTGGTAGCGGTTAGTTGGCAAACGCTGGCGCTCGAGTGTCCGACTGCGCGACGACGCGATTTACCGACGATGGCGCCAGCAGCAGCACCGACGGTGTCACCGTGGCATCGAACGCTCGGAGATAAAAGTGACCGGTGCCGGCCAGACCCAGCATCAGGCTGGGGGACTCGCCGGCGCCGGGCGTGCCCGACGGCCAGGGGCGACCGGGACTGCCATAGGTGTCGATTCCGTGCCGGGCGATCTCGTCGACGAGGGTTCTCGCCTCGGCATCGCCGCTCACTGCGGCCCAGTTCAGGAACAGCTCCGCGTCGCCGGCCGCGCCGTGGCACAGCGAGTAGTTACAGCTGCTGCGAGCGAGCTGGCCGATCACCGATCGCGCGGAGATCCGCAAGGCGGACTCGATCGCCGGACGCATCGTCGCGTCGCCGGTGAGCTCGAACGCCCGCATGCGCGCAAGGCCGATGCCGACCGCGCCATGGCACCAGGCAGCGGGGGCGGCGCCGAGCGGCTTGCCTGGATCATGGCTGCGCAGGTCCGGCCACTGGTCGCTCGCGGTATCGAACCAGCTGTCTTCATAGGCGAACGCAGCGCGTCCTGCCGAGGCGAACCGATCGTCTTGGGTTGCTGCGGCGAGTTCGAGCAGCGCCCAGCCGACGCCGCCCGCGCCGTGCGACAGCCCGGTAAGATTGGGGCGGCGTTGGGCGCGAAAGTCGGCGACCAGATCGTCGGACAGGCCGGACATATCGACCAGTTCAGCCATCTCGCCCATCGCGTTCCAGGACAGGCCGCGGTCGCTGGTTTCCGCTGCGTCGAGAAGGCGTTCCCCGGCGACGATCGCGGCATCGGTGAGCGAAGGCGCATCATGCGCTACACCGAGGGCAAGCAGCACGGGTATCGCGCCTGCGTTGCCGGACATCACGTCGATCGCCACGCGACCCTCCGGCGACAGCGCGACTGCGCGGTGGACCATCGCGAGCCCTTGCGCGACAAGGTCTTCGCGGTCGATTGCAGCACCGGCCTGCATCGCCGCATACCCGATCCCGAGAAACCCGGTGTAGAAGCCGCGGTGGAGTGCTTCGGGGATATCCGCCGCACGGTCCAGCGCATGTGCGATTGCGCCAGCCGCGGTTCGCGCCGCGAGCGGATCGCCGGTGGCCCGGTGCAGCCGTGCGAGGAACAGGCCGATCCCCGCGGTGCCGTCGTACAGGGTCGGACCCATCGTGCCGCACCCGAGCACCTGGGCGCCGATGAAATCCTCATGGATGGGACCGAACCAGTTGCAGCGCACGCCGTGCCACACCGCGTCACGCGCAAGCTTGGTGCCGATATCGAAGGCGGTTTCGAGATAGAGGGGGTTCATGATCACTGTATCGCCTGCTGCGAGAGCATCGGAGGAACGTCATACTGATCGTCGGAGCCGGCGTTGAGCCATAAGGCGTCTGCGCGCAGGCCTGCTTCCGCGATCTTTGCCGTCAGCGTATCGGCGAACTTCGGCACGGCGAACCCGTCATCGGCGCGTGATGCGGCGAGCGCTTGTGCGACCAGCTGGCTGCGGGCCATGCCGAAGCTCTCGCGGTTGCCTGGATCCTCGGCGAAGCCCAGCCCGGGCGCGAGGCGCCTCGCAAACAGCGGCACAGGGTCGTCGAGCAACGCGGCGAAAGCGGGGTAGGCCGCGAGGAGTATCGTCGATACGGCCGGAAACAGCGGTTGCGCGATATACAGCACCGCGTTGTCGCGGCGGGTGTAATCGGCGCTGCGGACGACAATCTTGAAATCGAACGGTATCCGGTAGCGGTTGAGCAGGGCGGTCAATCCGGTCACCAGATCGACCGCGCCGCTGATCTGCACGTTCCAGTAGAAGCGGACGATCGGCGCAAGATCGTTGACGTCGCGAAACGCCTCGCCGAACGCGTAATAGAAACCGGCCTGCGCGGTGGTCGATCCGCCGGGGATCTGCACCGCCAACGCGCTTCCCTTCGGTATCGGCATGACGCCATCGATTGCGATGAACTGGCCGGGCACGAACCGGCGCGTGCGGCCGTGGCGTGTCGCCAGCACACTGCCATTCGTGTCGCTCCCGCTGAAAATCCATCCCTGCTCGGCACGTGATCGGCTGGTATTGGCATGTTCCAAGGCGGCGGTAAGGTCGGCGGGTTCGACCGAGGCGACGGCATCGTCCCTGGGAAATACTCGCGCATAGGCATGCTCGTAGACCACTGGCATCAGCGCTGTCGCCAACGCGTCTTCGGTCGCTGCGCCGCTCACTCGCCCGACCGCAACGTCATCGAGCAGGATCGCACCGTCGTCGCCGATCCGCAGCGCCGCGACGAAGGGGGCGAGTTCGCTTGCGGTACCGGTCACGCCGCGATTGCCTGGTTGATCGCGCGAGGCGTCGGATCGCCGATGCCGAGCAATTCCTCCGCCACGCGGTCCGGGTCGGCGAGGATGTTCAGCGCGGTTTGGGCGAGGAGAATGGCGATCGGATCGGTCGTCTGGCTCCAGGCGCTGCGTTCGAACGCGGTCACCATCATGCGAGCGGCCAACATGCCGATGCAGCGTTTCAGGAAGCCCGGTGCGTCGCCCCGATAGGTATCGCTGGCGGTGATGTACGCGGTCCAGAAGGCCGCGATCGCGGGCTGGACAAACGCGAGGGGCACGGTCGCACGCGCGAACAGCGCAGCGGGGTCTGATCCGGCAGGCATCGAGCCGATCCAGAAGGCGAGATAGGATTGCAGCATGCTGCCGACGTCCCAGGCCGCGTCGCCGATATCCGCCAGTTCCCAGTCGATAATGTAGAGTTGTCGATCGGCCAGCGCCTCGCCCTTCGGGGCGAGCAGGCAGTTTTCCCACCGCATGTCGGTATGGATCAGCGTATCGCGTTTCCACCCCTCGCGCAGTTCGCCGAGCATTGCACCTGCGCCTGGCGCCGATAGCAATATGTCGAGCAGCGCCGATGCCGCCGGACTGCGCCGCATGCCGCTGACATCCGCCTCGCCGTGGAGCCGAAGGATCCAGGGCGACTGCTGCGGGAACAGCGCGGCTTGCGGTGCGCCCTCGACGAAGCGGATCGCGTGATAGGCGGACAAGGCGGACCCCAGTCGTGCGGCAAGGTCGACAGGGCAGGTTCCGAGCTTGCGGTGAACCGCGGTCAGCGTCTCGCTGTCCGGGATCAGATCGTTGATCAAGATGCCCTGCTCGGCGTCGTAGAGCCGGAACTGCGGCAGCAGATCGCGCAGCGGGCGCAGGCGGTCGTCGCCGAACGCGCCGCGATAGACCTCTGCTTCGCGCGCGATCGTCTCGCGCGTACCGGGCTCGGTCTCGATCGCCTGCTTGATGAAATACGCCGGGCCGTTTCGCTGCTTGAGCATCACGAACCGGTTGCGGCTGCGGCTCATCGTCAGGACCATGCCGCCATCGACGATCCCGGCGCGATCGATCAGGCCTTTGCCTGTCAGGTAGCGGATGAGATTGCGGGTGACGATCGGGTCCATGCGGCCTGCCATATGCGAGGGAAATCGCGAAGAACCGCCGACCCTTGAGGGCCGGCGGCTTTCGAGTATCGATCAGAAGGTGCAGCCCGCCGACCACATCACGTGCTTGCAGTCGAGCTCGACCTCGGGCGCCTGCGGCTGACCCGCAAAGGTGCAACCCGCCGTCCACATCACGTGCTTGCAATCCGTCGCCGTGACGTTCTCCTCGGGAACCGCGACCAACGTGCAGGCGAGCGTCGTCAGGACATGCCCGCAATCCGCAACCGATTCGGCGGCCTGGAACGTGCACCCTGCAGTCCACAGCACGTCCTTGCATCCGGGTGCCGCACCCAGCGCGCCGGTCTGTTCGTCACCCAGCGTGCAGGCCAGCGTCGTCAGCACGTTGCCGCAATCCAACGCCTCGGCTGGCTGTGCCCCAGCCAGCGTGCAGAGCGTCGTGGTAACCAGCTCGGCGCATCCCACGGCGTTCTGCTGCTGTCCCGCGAACGTGCAGCCCGCTGTCCACATGACATGCTTGCAATCCGCTGCCTGTGCGTCGCTGCCGACGCCTGCGGGTACCGGCACGCACCAGGTCGGACGTGCGGTGACCAACGTGACGCACATAGCGTCACCGGCTGCGGGTGCTTGGGTATCGAGCGTGCAGGCCAGCGTGGTGAGCACGTTGCCACAGGCCGCGCCATAGCCGGCCGCCTGCTTCCCGACACCTTGTCCGCCCTGGAATGTGCAGCCAAAGCTCATCGCGATTTGTACGCAATCGACTGCACCCTTGGGTGAGGGTGCGGCTTGCGGCGCACCGAGCGTACAGACGAGCGTGGTCAGTACGTTACCACAATCCGCAACTGCCGCCTGCTGGCCGGCGAAGGTACAGCCTGCCGTCCACATCACATCCTTGCAGCCTGGAGCGCCGGCTCCCACGCCGGCCGCCGTGTCCACGCCGATCGTGCAAACCATCGTAGTCGTTATTATCGGGCAACCGACCCCGGGGCTGCCGCCGCCATACCGTTGCTGAACGGAGCCACCGAGATAGTTCTGAGCATAACCATTCATAGCGCCTTCTCCTATGTTTCCGGAATATCCGGAGCGATGAGGCGATCGTGGGGGCTGTTTTGCCAAGGCACAGGTCGCCGCAACCAGCAGCACGTATTGGTGCACTGATCTTCTGGATAGAATTCAAGAGTAAAAGTTGGCTCTTGACTACAATCACAATTAGGTAGACTGAGTTTTAGTTAATCAGTCGTCAATGAATCGAAAAATGTTGTTCGAAGATTATTGACCTTGCAGCTTCATGATCCGATTGGGATTTGGCCGCAATTGGCAATTGAACCAAATTCGATTTTATTTGGTGCAAAGCATCCGAGATGGACAAGTTCTGTCGTAAGTGCAGTCGGCTATGCTTGATCGACAAGGAAGAGTTTCAGAATTGAGATCGGTGGTGCCAAGCGCTCACGCCACGAACTGGCCCTGATTGTGGGGGCAGGGGTGGCGGTATCGCGCTGATATGTAGCTATCCAGGCCGGTGTTCGGCCGGAGTCGTCGGGTCGGGGGCGACCTGCCGGTATCGCCGGTTCGGCATTTTCCGGCAGGTCGCGTTCGTTGGAGGTAGAAGCCGCAGGGCCGCAATCAGCTGATGTGGACGGCCTTGGTGACAAGATGTGCCGCGATGCCCTCGGGACCATCTTCGGAGCCGTGCCCGCTGTCCTTGACGCCACCGAACGGGCTGTCGGGATAGCTCAGGCGGACGGTGTTGATGCCGATCATCCCGGCCTCGATCGCATCGCCGAGCATGTTCTGGCGTCGGCCATTCTCGGTAAAGCAATACGCTGCCAGCCCGAACGGCAGGCGGTTGGCTTCGGTGACCGCGTCCTCGTCGCTACCGAAGCGGCTCAGCAGGGCGACCGGGCCGAACGGTTCCTCGTTCATCGCGCGCGCCGACAGTGGCACGTCGGACAGGACCGTCGGCTGGAAGAAGAACCCGTCCTGACCGCCATAGTCGCCTCCCGCGAGCAGCTTTGCACCATGGCCGGTCGCGTCGCCAACCAGCTCGGCGATCGCATCGGGGCGGCGCGCGTTGGCCATCGGGCCCATCTGGCTGGCCGAATCCATCCCATCGCCGACCTTCAGTCCGCGTGTCCGTTCGGCAAAGCCCGCGGCGAAGCGGTCATAGATGCCGTCCTGCACGTGGAAGCGGGTCGGCGCGACGCAGACCTGCCCGGCGTTGCGGAACTTGTGCGCGACCAGCGTGTCGAGCGTTTTGTCGAGATCGCAATCGTCGAACACCAGCACCGGGCCGTGACCGCCAAGCTCCATCGTCGTGCGCATCATCGTGTCGGCGGCGAGCTTCATCAGTGCCTTGCCGACCGGGACCGACCCGGTGAAGCTCAGTTTCCGCGTGATCGGCGAGGCGAGCAGGTGGCGCGAGACCATGTCGGGCACGCCGAACACGCACTGCGCGACGTCGCCGGGGAGCCCCGCATCCTGGAAGCACTTGAGCACCTCGACCGCGCTGCCCGCGGTTTCCTCGGACGGCTTGATGATGATCGAGCAGCCGGCGGCGAGCGCGGGGGCGATCTTGCGCACGACGTTCATGATCGGGAAGTTCCACGCGCAGAACGCCGCGACCGGACCGACCGGCTGGTGCAGGACGAGGCTGCGGCTGCCCGAGGGGCGGGGCAGCACGCGGCCATAGACGCGCAGGCCCTCCGCGGCATGGAAATCGAGCAGCGCGGCGGCGAAGGCGACCTCGCCCTTGGCCTCGGCCTGGATCTTCCCTTGTTCGAGCGTCGCGATGCGCGCGATATGATCGGCGCGCTCGCGCAGCAGTTGTGCGGTCCGCGTCAGAATTGCGGCGCGCTTTTCGGGCGGGGTGGCCCGCCACGCGACGAACCCGCGCTGCGCCGCCTCCAGCGCGGAATCGAGATCGGCGGCGCTGGCAAGCGGCAACGCGGCCTGCCCCGCGCCTGTCGCCGGGTTGAGCACATCGCGCGTATCGCGACCGTCGCCAGTCAGCCACTCGCCAGCGATGTAAAGTCCGAGTTTGGTATCGTAGGTCGCAGTCATTGGCGTTCTCCGTATGGTGCATCGATCGAACCGTCGGGTTCATGTCGTTGCGGTACGGCGCGAATGTAACCCTTTGCCCAGGGTTCGGGGAGGTTGCCGTATGACGATCGAGGGACTCGCTGCACGGCGTGTCGCTAATGCCGTCCTCTGCCTATCGCGGTACGCGTCGGAGTTAATCGGACCGTGGGTGCGCCGCAATCCCGCCGATGGCCTACGCAACCCCAAGGTACATGCGTTACTCGGCTTCGTCCCTAGCTTCCTCAACCGTCGTACTTCCGGCATCCCGCGCAATTCTCCGGAGGTGTCGATACGTGACGGCGCTGCCAAGCACTCGTAGCGCGGGAACAGTCTGGGCGGCAGGCAGCGTGTTCAGTGCTGATAAGTACGAGCGCGGCGAGCTACACTTGAGTGCCGCACGCGACCATACCCGCACCATCGATCTGCGCGCGCTCGGCCTAGTGCGGCGCATTGGGAGGAGCTTGCAGCTACCATACTATTTCCCAATGTTCGCAGTCGCCACTTCGCCCAGTGCCGCAACAGGTTTAGACGTCGCGCGGTTCGTTGGAGATAGCGCATGCCCCTCGCAACCCCGGCCCGTGCCGCGCTCAGCAAAGTACCGGCGGTCACGCTCGGTTTCTGGATCATCAAGATCCTCGCGACCACGCTGGGCGAGACCGCGGGCGACACCGTCAGCATGTCGATGAACCTCGGCTATCTGGTCGGTAGCGCGATCTTCCTCGGCGCATTGGTAATCTTGGTCGCAGCGCAGATCGCCGCGGCGCGCTATCGTCCGTTCCTGTACTGGGCGACGATCATCGCCTCGACCACTGCCGGCACGACAATGGCGGACTTCGCCACCCGGTCGCTCGGGATCGGCTATGGGGGCGGGTCAGCGCTGCTGCTCACGCTCGTGCTGGCGGCGCTGTTCGCCTGGTATCGCACGCTCGGCTCGATCGCGGTGGAGACGGTGCACGAACCGCGCGCGGAGCTGTTCTACTGGATCACGATCACCGTTTCGCAGACGCTCGGCACCGCGCTCGGCGACTGGTTCGCCGATACCGGCGGGCTCGGCTATACCGGCGCGGCCGCCATCTTCGCAGCTGGCCTCGCGCTGCTGGTGCTGCTGTATTTCACCACAAGCGTCAGCCGGGTCTCGCTATTCTGGGCGGCGTTCATCCTGACCCGCCCGCTCGGTGCCGCAGTCGGCGATTTCCTCGACAAGCCGGTCGACCATGGCGGCCTGGCGTTCAGCCGTCCGCTGGCGTCCGTCGTCCTGGCCGCGGCCATAGTGCTGCTGATCCTGATCGCGAGGCGCAGCGGGCGTTCGACCTCGGCTGCCTAATAGATATCACGGCAATACCGCCCCTGTTCGGCCATCGCCTCCAGCCGAGCATCGCCCAAGATTGCCCGCAGAGCCGCATCGACCGCGCTCGCCATGCCGGCGAGGCTGCCGCATACATAGAACGCGGCGCCGCGATCCGCCCAATCGATGATCTCGTCGGCGGCATCGGCGACGAGGTGCTGGACATAGCGACCGCAGTCCGCGTCGCGCGAGAAGGCGCGATCGATCCGCGTCAATGGTCCGTCGCCAGCAAGCGTCGCCAGTTCGGCCGCATAGGGCCGGTCGTGCGCGCCCGATCGCTCGCCGTACAGCAGCCATGCGGGAGCGCCACCGCGGGCCGCGCGATCGCGCAGATGCGCCATCAGGCCGGCAAGGCCGGTGCCGTTGCCGATCAGGACGATCGGCACTGCGGGGTCGGCGGGTGCGAACCCCGGATTGTCGCGGATCCGCATCAGTACGGCCCCCCCGATTGGTGCGACTTGCGTCAGCCAGCCGGAGCCAATCCCGAGCCCGCCATCCGGCGCTTCACAGGCGCGGACCAGAAGTTCGACCGTGCCGGACTCTGCGATCGACGCGATCGAATAGTCGCGGTGTGCGAGTAGCTGGAGCGGAGCATTGCCGTCGTCGGGTAGCATCTTATCCAGCAGGGTTTCACGCAACCCAGGCTCGTCTGAACGATCGACACGCTCCAACCAGCGACCGACGCGGTCTGGATCGTGACGCGGCAACACCTCGGCGATTGCGCCCGGCGCCCAGTCGTTCTGCGCATCCGGGGTCAACACCACCCTGTAGACTGCACAGCCTGGGCTACCGGGATTGACGTGCTCACGCGCCGAGAGCGTCCACGACGCATAGTCCGCGCGTTGCCAGTCGGGCTGGATCGCCGCGCCTGCGATCGCGGACAGCTGTTGTTGCCAATGCCGCTCGGCATCGATGTCCGCATCGTCGAGATCGACCCGGTCGAACAATCGCCTTCCACCGCTGGCATGCAGCCACGCATCGACACGGTGCCCGAATGCACAGAAATCGGGATATTCGCGGTCGCCGAGCGCCAGCACCGCATAGTCGAGCAACCCAAGATCGATCGGGGCGGACATCGTCGTTGCCGCGAATTTGCGGGCACGATCGGGGGCGTCGCCTTCGCCGTAGGTCGCGACCACGAACAGCGCACGGCCGGCGGTACGCAATGTCTCGGCATCGAGCGTCGCCAGTTCGCGGATGCTCGCACCGGGGAAGGCCGCGGCGCTCAACCGGGCGATCCGCTCGGCATTGCCGGTCTGCGAGGCATAAACGACGAGCATGTCGCTGCCGATCATGCCGGAGGACGGGGCCATCGCCGCCGCTACCGCCGCGAGGGCCCGCTTCGATCGCCGTCGCGCGAGATACAGCAGCAGCCCGGTAATCGTGAACAGCGGCATCGTGAGACTGCTCACGAACAACAGGATACGACCGGCGATGCCGAAAAAGGCACCCGTATGCAGCGCGTAGAAATTCGCCGCTAGCGTCGCACCCGGTCCGCGCTTGGCGTAGCGCTCGGCTTGCATGAGCGCGCCGGTGACCGCGTCGAACCGCAGTTCGTCGGTCATCCGATCG
This sequence comes from Sphingomonas faeni, assembly GCF_040407495.1. Lineage (GTDB taxonomy): Bacteria > Pseudomonadota > Alphaproteobacteria > Sphingomonadales > Sphingomonadaceae > Sphingomonas > Sphingomonas faeni_D. The sequence continues at coordinate 117,598 of NZ_JAPZPP010000006.1, forward strand.
AACCGTACATTCCGGGGCAGCATGCGCATGACGACGGGCTTGTCACCCGTCGGAACGGTGATCGCGACGCGGTCGAAGCGCGAGCCTTCGCTCGCCACGAACCGCGCCCATGCCGGTGCGAGAGGACGCGCAGTGCCAGCCGGCTCGCCGCGGCGCCCGTCGTCTTTGCCGATCTTGCCGGTCAGCACATACGTCGCACCCCGCTTGTACCAGTCATAGGACCAGGTCAGCCCGGTCAGCGCGCTCAGCAGGTAGAACACGAACAGCCAACCGCCGATCACCGCGTGCAGCGTGCGGTACAAATTGCGCCCGGTCTTGCGCAGATCGAGCACGAGCCAGGATCGCCAGTCGAGCGCGCGCCGCGGCCAGCGCAGATACAGCCCCGACAGCGCGAAGAAGATCAGTGACAGCGCGGCAAATCCGGTTATCTGCCGGCCGATGCTGTTCGGTCCGCCGGGCAGCGCGAGCCAGCGATGCAGGTCCATGACCGTGCGGAAGAACGCCTCACCCGTTGCCGGACCGAGCAGCACGCCGGTGCGGGGATCGACGAACATGTGCGTGCCGCGACGGATCCCCTTGGGTGGCGCGAAAGTCACCTCGGCCGCCAGCGTCGGATCGCGCTCGATCACGACTTGCGTCACGCGTGCGCCGTCACGCTGATACGACGCGGCGGCTATAATCTGGTCTGGCGAGAGGCGAGGCAGGAGCGATGGTGCCAGCGTGACCACGCCGGGGCTCAGCGCCGCCATGATTTCGTCCTCAAAGCTCATCGTCGCGCCGGTGACGCCCATTAGTGCGAGCACGAGGCCTGCGGTGATGCCGAGGAACCAGTGGATCTGGAACAAGATGCGCCGGGTCATTTCGCGGTAACCGCCCAGTCGATCGCCGCGTCGAACAGACGAAGGCCGGCGGGCGACAAATTGTTGAAGCCGTCATTGCCGAGGAACAGCATCACGCGCCGCGCCGGTGCCAGCGTCTCGTAATCCATCGTCGCGCCGGCCTCGTACCCGAACACCGCGGCCTTTTCGGGCTGGCCGTAGATCGTCGCGATCGTCGTCGCGCCGAGGCCCGGTTTTCCCCAACCCATCGGCGCCTGTTTCACATAGACGTTGACGATCCCCGCGGGCAGCCCCGCCGCCATCGCCTGCGGCGCGTTGACGATCCACACGAAACGCTCCTTGTCCGCCTCGCCGAAGTCGAAATCGTGGCGCTTTCCGGTCATCGCGAGGTCGTCGAGCAGGTCGTTCTCCCAGGTGACCAGCGGCACCGCGAGAGCACGCCAGCCGGGCTTCACGTCCTTGCCCGAGACGCTCGACGAGATCACGACCAGGGCGGCACCGCGCGCCGATACCGGATCCGCATCCTGACCGGCGAGCCGCACCGCAAAGCCCCGCGCGGTCAGGTGGTCGCGAACCTTGAGGTCGGTGGCGGCGGAGGGTCCGCCCTGCTGCATCACCAGCACAGCCGTCGATGTTTTCGCGACGACCGGCGAGGCGACGGCGAGCGCAAGAAGCACGAGCCACCGCATCACAGGCGGAAGCTCATCGTGCCGATCGCGCGCCGCGGATCGCCGATCGCCACGCCGTAGACGTTCACCGCGGACGTGTAATAGGTCCTGTCGAAGATATTCTTCAGATTGAACTGGAAGGTGACGGCCTTCCCAGCGAGCATCGTGTCGTAGGTCACGAACACATCGGCGACGGTGTAATCGGGCAGCCTGAAGCTGTTCGCGTTATCGCCCGGTCGCCGCGCGACATAGCGCGCACCGCCGCCGAGCCGCAGGCTGTCGTCGCCGGCGATCCGCCCGACTTCGTACGCGGCCGACAGCGACGCGGTGTGCGGCGCGACATTGGCCAGCTCCTTGCCAGCGAACACCGGGTCCTCGGTGGTGCGGGCGTGCGTGTAGGCATAGCTGCCGATCAGGCTCAGCGCCTCGGTGATCCGCCCCGACACATCGAACTCGACCCCGCGCGAGATCGCCCGGCCCGCGGTCCGGTATTCGGTCAGGCCCGTGGCGGTGTTGAACTGCGATACGAGCACGTTGCGCTTGTCGATGTCGTACAGCGCCAGCGTCGCTGTAATTCGGTCAGGCACGTCGAGTTTCGCGCCCACTTCGAACGATCGCCCGCGCTCGGGCGCGAACCCCGATCCGATCGTAACGCCGCTGGCAAGCGGTGCGATCGTCGACGTGGGCTTCAGCGATCGGGTATAGCTTGCATACAGCGAGAAGACATCCGCCGCCTTCCAGACAAGCCCGGCCTGCGGCACGAACTCCCAATCGTTAAGGTCGGTGTTCGCAACGAATGGCCGACCTCGTCCGGCACGCTGGTCGAAACCGACCAGGCGCCCGCCGGCGCTGACGATCCAGCGGTCGCCGAGATGGATCGAATCCTGCGCGAACAGCGAGTAATTGTAGAGCCGATCGGTCTGGTCGCTGTCGCTGGCCGAGATCGTCGTTGGGAAAGCTTCCAGTCCGTAGACCGGGTTTACATAACTGAACGTCGAGCGGACCGCCTGCCGGATCAGGTCGCGGCGGTAATAGCGGCGATATTCGCCTTCGATCCCGACGATCACCTGATGATCGAGGCCGAGCAGTTCGAACCCGCCATCGACATAGGCCTGCGCGTAGGCGTCGGTGCTGAGCGATCCGAGCGTCGCATCGTTGCTGCGCGTGAGCGTACCCCGCGCGACATTAACGCCCGATACGCGGAGCTGGCCGGCGTCGTAGGTTTCGCTGTTGAAGCTGGACGCGAGACGCGCCGCCCAGCCGCCGCCAAGCTGGTGGTCGACGGCAAGCTGTACGAGATGGCTGGACCCTGCCATCCTGTTGTTCACGTCGTCCAGACGTTGGCGTCGCGGGACCGCGAGCGGTGTCAGCGTCCGCGGATCGAGCGCGGTGCCGCGGTCGAACGGATAGTCGAATTTCCGGTATTCATACCAGACGACGGCCTGCGTGCGCGTCCCGTACCAGGCGAGCGACGGCGCGATCAGCGTGTCGCGGCGCTCGCCGAAATTGCGCCAGTAATCCTCGTCCTGATGATCGACGACGAGCCGCGCGGCGAAATCGCCACCGAGCGATCCGGTCAGGTCGGCCATGCCCTCCAGCCCCGATCGGCCGGCGGCATAGCTCGATCCGGTCAGCGCGATATTCAGATGCGTTTCGAGCAGAGGCTTCTTGCTGACGATGTTGATCACGCCGCCCGGATCCATGATGCCATAGAGCAGCGAGGAGGGGCCCTTGAGCACCTCGACGCTTTGCGTGGCGGCGTTGAACGCGCGGCCCTGCACTACCGGCGTACCGTTATGCATAACCGACCCGTCGCGGTTGCCGCCGAAGCCGCGCTTGAGCACGGTGTCCTGCGTGCCGGCCAGCGTGTTGCCCTGCGTGATCCCGCTGACGTTGATCAGGACATCGTCGAGATAGCGCGGCCGTTGATCACGAATGACCTGTGCGGGCACCACGTTGACCGCCTGCGGTGTATCGAGCGGCGAGGCCGCAGACCGCAGCGTCGATGCGTCTGGCGTCGGCTTGTAGTGATCGTCCGCGACCGTCGGGGTCGGTGATGCCCGCGCGGTAACGACGATCTCCTGGTCGGGCTCAGGCGACGACATCGTCCCCGCCCTCGCGACGGACGGTGTGGCGAGCGCCGTTATGGCGAGCAGGCAGCCTGAATTGAAACGCACGACATTCCCCCGAGAAGCTCGCAGCGCTTACGAAATATGAGAAAGGTTCGCAATAGCAATAGCCGCGTACTAGGAGTTGCCGCTGCGAGCGAGACGTGGTCTCGGAATGTCAGGCTAAAAACGTCCGAACGCACCACCCGTGCCGTTTTCGGCCGGGAGTTCAACTGCTTGGCCGAAACGACGCTCGCGCCTGGCGTTAGTCCGGGGTCGCTAACGTGAAGCTATCGCCTGCTCCGCTCGTGATTGAGTGTTGCAAATGCAATGATGCCTGCCATCACCGCGGAAAATGCTGCCAACAGGGCCGCGGTGTGGAACGCCGTGGTCAACTGTACGACCGATGCAGCGACAACGGCACCGGCCAACGCTGTCGCGATCAAGCCCCCGGTTCGCGCGATTGCGCTGTTGAACCCCGATGCTGTGCCGGTATGTCGATCGTCGACGGATGAAAGTACCGCGGTCGTAAGCGGCGCGACCGCGCCGGCCATTCCGAGTGCGATCACTACCAGGCCTGGCAGCACGTTGCTCCAATAGCGGGCCGCAGGGTCGACGGTCGCCATCAGCGCGAAACCGACCCCTGTAACGATCGGTCCGATCGTCAGCGGCCAGCGCGGACCGATCCGTTCGCTTAGTCGTCCGGCAAAGCGCGACGCGGTGCCGATCACGATCGAGAACGGGAGCAGCGCGAAGCCCGCCTGGGTCGGGCTGTAGCCGCCACCGACGATCAACAGATACGGCAACAAGACCAGCAATCCGCCCAGCGCGCCGTACAAAAGCAACGTCAGCAAGGTCAGCCCAACGAACGGGCGTGACGCGAACAGGGTCAGCGGCATCATCGCGCGGTCGCCCAGACGATGTTCCTGGCCGACGAACGCGAGCAGCAGGACGATGCCTACGCCTAGCCCCGCCCCGATCTTCGGCGACAGGACATGACCGCTCGACCACAGAGTCAGCGCCCATGTCAGCGTCCCGAGCGCGGCGGTCGCGAGGATCGCGCCGAGCCAGTCGAGCCGCTGCTCGCCGGGATCGCTTTCCTCGACATAGCGCAGCGCGACGACGATCGCGGCGGCCGCGACAGGCAGATTGAGGTAGAAGATCGTGCGCCAGCCCAGGGTGTCGACCAGCCAGCCGCCAAGCGGCGGGCCGACTGCACTGGCGATCGCGCCGGCTGCGGCCCATGTCCCCACCGCGCGACCCCTCGCTTCCCCCCCGAACGAACTCCCGAGGATGCCCAGGCTGTTGGGCATCAGGATCGCGGCGCCGATGCCCTGCAGTCCGCGCGCGGCCAGCAGGATCGACAGCGTCGGCGCCAGTGCGCAGCCGATCGATGCAAGCGCGAACAGAATTGTACCGATCACCAGCATTCGCCGTCGGCCATAATGGTCGCCTGCCGCACCACCGAGCAGCAGCAGCGCCGAAAGCGGCAGCAGATACGCGTTGATGATCCAGGGGAGATCGGCTGCACCGCCACCGAGATCCTTGCCGATCGCGGGGAGCGCGACGTTGGTCACCGAGCCGTCGATGAAGGCGAGGCTCGAGGCCAGCATCGTCGCAGCGATCGTCCAGCCGGGGTAGCGGACCGCCCTGATCGTTGCGCCGTCTGTAAACGCGTGGTCGACGGACCTCGATGGTGGCAGGCTCATGACTTCGCTCGGCGGAAACAGCACGTTTCGTGATCGTCGACCAGACCACAGGCCTGCATCCAGGCATAGACGATGACCGGGCCGACGAACTTGAAACCGCGTTGCTTGAGCGCCGCGGACAGCGCTTCGGATGCGGGCGAGCGGGTCAACGCCTTTTCGCCATCGCCGATCACGGGCGTACCATCGACGAACCCCCAGACGAAATCGGCGAAATCCTCGCCCGCATTGCGCATCGCGAGATAGGCGCGAGCGTTACCGATCGTCGCCTCGATCTTCGCGCGCGAGCGGACGATACCGGCGTTGCCGAGCATCGTCGCGATATCCGGCTCGCTGAACCGCGCGACGATGTCCGGATCAAAGCCCGCAAAGGTATTCCGGAACGCGTCGCGCTTGCGCAGGATCGTGATCCAGGCCAGCCCGGCCTGAAATCCGTCGAGCATCAGCTTTTCCCACAGCGCGCGCGGGTCGCGTTCGGGCACGCCCCATTCTGCGTCGTGATAGGTCGCGAGCAACGGATCGCCCTGCGCCCATCGACAGCGTGATCGCTCGGTCTTGTCGTTGGTCGGCATGCCGGGACGATGCTCGCTTCGTGCCGGGGTGTCGAATCGTGTTCGCCATCGACGGCCCGGATCAGGCCTTAATGAATTTCAGCAGTTCGGCGTTGATCCGGTCGGCGTGCGTGACGCATATACCATGGGGGGCGCCTTCGATCTCGACCAGCACGCCCTTCGGCAAAATCCCGATCGATTTACGCGAGGCAATATCGATCGGCACGACCTGATCCTCCACGCCGTGGAGAAGCAGTGTGGGGATCGCCATCGACTTCAGGTCCTGGGTAAAATCAGTCTCTGATAACGCGGCGATACAGTCATACTGTCCTTCAAGGCTGCCCATCATTCCCTGCATGAAGAACGAGTCGATCTGCCCCTGCGACGGCTCGATCCCCTTGTTGTAACCATAGAACACCATCGGGAAATCACGGTAGAACTGCGCCCGGTCGGCAATCAGCGCAGCACGCAGTCCATCGACCACGCTCTTGGGGGCCGCGACCGGATTGGACGGCGTCTGCAGCATGTGCGGCGGCACCGCCGAGATAAGCACGGCCTTCGACACGCGCGACAGGCCGTGTCGGCCGAGGTACCGCGCGACTTCGCCGCCGCCGGTCGAGTGACCGACCATCACGGCATCCTTCACGTCCAGCGTGTCGAGCAACGTCGCCAGATCGTCGGCATACGTATCCATGTCGTTGCCGTGCCACGTCTGGTCGGAGCGGCCATGACTGCGGCGGTCATGCGCGATCACGCGGTAGCCGAGCTTGCCGAAGAACAGCATCTGCGCATCCCACGCATCGGCGCTGAGCGGCCAGCCGTGCGAGAACGTGACGACCGGGCCGGTGCCCCAGTCCTTGTAATAGATCTTCGCGCCGTCCTTCATGGTGACATGGCTCATGGTCTTGGGTCCGATCCTAGAAGGCGATGTGAGCGTGGTTGCGAGCGCTGTTGCAGGCAGGGCGAGGGCGGCGGCCGTTGCCCCGGTGCCGGCAAGGACGGCACGGCGGGTCGCAGAAGGCTGCATTATCCGTCGCGTCCGAGCAGGCCGAGCGGCCATAACGGCCCGATCGGGATCAGCTCGAAAGTCATCATGCCCGCCTGTCCGAGCGGCAGTGCCTCGAGCAGTGCATGCGCTTCGGCCGGATCGGTGACGTTCATCAGGAATACCGCGCCTTCGCCGTCCGACCGCGCGAACCACTGGTCGATCTTCCCCGCCAGCATCAGCGCCATGGTCTCCCGCGCCTCGAACGGCATCACCGCACCCCGTTTCTCCGGGAGCGCGGCATCGGTCCAGCGGCCCAGCGCGAGCACGCGCGTGACGGGTACGTTCGCGAGGATCTTGACTTCGGCGGGGGTGGGGGGATTCGTGTTCATGACAGGATCTCCTTGGCGACCAGCGCCGGTTCGTCGGATTGCAGCCAGTGGCCGGCGTCGACCGGCGCACAGATCCGCGCATCGCCTTGTCCGCTCGGGACGCGATGCTCTGCGAAGGGCTGGAAAGGCGTCATGAGGCTTCGATGCGCCACGAGCATTGGCGAATGTTGCACGGTAAAGTTCTCGCAGCGGCGATGGCAGCGCGTCTCGACAAGATCATCATACAGATCCCCAAGCATTTGCGGTATATCAAGTCTTAGCACCGTCCAGTATTTGCCCAAATGTCGTATATCCCTCCTTTCAGGTCGCGGGAAAAACCATGATAACCGTTGGATTCATCGTGACATCGGGATTCCCGGTCATGAGTTTGGCGGCGCTTTCGGTATTCGAATTCGCCAACATCGCCGCCGCCGAACCCATCTACGACATTATGATACTGTCCGAATATGGCGGGCCGATCGCGACATCGTCGGGCGTAATGCTGATGACTGCGCCGTTCCCGGACACGTCGTTCGATACGCTGATCATCGGCGGCAATACCGAAGTCGTGCCGACGTCGCCGCGGCTGGCGGCATTCCTGATCGAAATGGGGGCAAAGTCGCGACGGCTTGCTTCGATTTGCACCGGCGCGTTCGCGCTGGCCGATGCCGGTCTGCTGCAGGACCGCCAGGTGACGACGCACTGGGCATTCACGGAGGCCTTCCGAACGCGTTTTCCGGACCTCGACCTGTTGGAGGACCGGCTGTTCGTCGTCGATGGCGCGTTCTGGACCGCCGCGGGCAACAGCGCCGGGATCGATCTTACCTTGTGCATGCTTGAAAACGATCTCGGCTTGGACGCGGCGCGTGCAGTCGGGAAGACCCTGGTCATCGACTATCAGCGCACCGGAGGACGGCCGCAGTCGTCCGTCCACCAAGCCCTGGCGCCGCGCTCCGATCGGATCCACGACGTGTTGCTGTTCGTGAGGAGCAATCTGGGCAAGTCGTTGTCGGTCGACGACCTCGCGCGGGTCGCCGGCCTCAGCCCCCGTCAGTTCAGCCGGGCGTTCGGCATCGAGACGGGAACGTCGCCTGCCAAGGCCGTGGAGAGCCTAAGGGTGGAAGCCGCTCGCCAGATGGTCGAACAAAGCCGCCACAGCATCGAAGTCATTGCGACCGAGACCGGCTTTGGCGACGAGGAACGGATGCGTCGCGCGTTCCGACGTGCGTTCGGTCGCTCGCCCCAGGCTATGCGCCATGCCGAGCGGGCATAAGGGCAGTCCTGCCGCTCCGCGCGATATGTATGCCCGTAAAACGCCTGACGCTCTTGCTGATCAGTCCGCAACACCGCTTCAGCGACTCGCTACCGTCGCTTCACAGACAGCGTCGTATTATTTTCGGTTTTCGGTAGGGCCGTCCGGGGGCGAAGTTTTTGGATCGGATGCTGCTTCGACATACTGCGTGTCGGTCGGACCAAACCCGCTGATATACACGACCGCCGGCTCGTTACGGGTCAGCGCAAAATGCGGCGCGCCTGCCGGTTCGGTATAAAAGCTGCCGGAGACGAGAGGCTTGACGGCAGCTTCTTCGGCCTAAGCGCCATAGCCGAAATACCAGGTTCCCGAGACCACGACGGCAGAGCGCTCATCGCGGTGGGTGTGTGCAGCGATCCGCATGTTCGCCGGAACACGCAGCGCGATCGTATAAGGACCGGCAACTGCCGCGTCGCCGTTCAGGGTAGTGGTCTGCATACCGGTGACGCCCGACGTGCCTGCGCCGGCACCGCCCTTTGCCATCGCTGCAATTTCGGGTGGAGTCAGGCGGGTTTCGCTGCCTTGTGGTGCAGCGAACGCGGAAGAGGTGGCGGTCAGTGCCAAGCACAGGCTGAGCATATGCTTACCGCCGCTCACGTGCCTTGCTCGAGGAAGGCGCGGACAATCGAGCTGGTCGCCTTGGGATTTTCTTCCATGATCCAGTGCCCGGAGCCCGGAATGATACCCTCCTGCACGTTGTTTGCGGCGAAGCGCATGACGGTTGCCATCATCGGCCCGAACGATTTTTCGCCGCCAATGGCCAGCACGGGCATGTCCAGCTTGCCTTTGGCGGCAAGGAACGCCTTGTTGTCGATTGCGTCCTGATCGAACGCGGCAAACTGCATGAAGCCCGAATGCATCGCACCCGGCAGGGCGTACAGCTTGGCATAATGATCACGCGACCCTTCCGTGAACGCCGCTGGGGTCGCCGAGAACTCGTTCCAGAATCGATCGAGATAGATGCGCTCGCGTCCTGCGACCAACCGCTCCATATCCGGTCCACCAAAGCGGAAATGCCAGAGCAATGGGTTTTTGAGGACCTCATCCCAAGGGCCGACGCCGGGAAGCGGCGCGTCTATCAGTACGAACCGTTTTACGCGCTCGGGGTGCTGAACGGCGAACGCGTAGCCGACCATATTGCCGATATCGTGCGTGACGAGATCGGCCTTTACGACTTTGAGCGCGTCCATCACTCCTGCGACGTCGCCTGCCTGCGTCTTCTTGTCGAAGCCGCCGGCAGGTTTTGACGAATGGCCCAGACCGCGAAGATCCGGAACAATGACAGTGTGATCGCGTGCGAGATTTGCCGCCATCGGCGCCCACATGTCACCAGTTTCGCCGTAGCCATGGAGCAAGACGACGGCGGGTCCCTTTCCGCCGACGCGAACATGAATTGTGACACCGTTGGTCGCGATCTCCTGCGTTCGGAAGGCCGGTGGGAACGGCGGAACCTGCGCCAGCGCTTGGGAACTCAGCATGAAGACAGTCAACATGGCGACGATCGATCGTATCATAGCTTGTCTCCATACATTTGATGTCGAACTGCAAATCGCATGAGGTCACGCCGTTTCAGTAAGGTCAATCATAGTGAATTCAACAGATCTTGGAGTCCCAACAAATAGGGAGATACATTATCGGTAACGATTAATAAATCTGAATGTTGGTATCTAATAAATATTTAGAATATGTAATAAGTTGGTCAGTGTAATAACGGTCTGTCTAAGAAGAAATCAGCCAATGCGGTCTGGCGCTTTGCCAGAGGCTGTTCAACTGGTAGGACCGGAAGGAACATTGCCTTCGAACCGCGTTTTACTCGGTAGTGAATGTACGAGGCTGAGATCGCCGTGGTGGCCGCGGAAGATTTGTCGGGCGAGCGCCAGACCCACACCCGTGCCCTCGGTCTTGGTGGTGAAGAAGGGGCGGAAGATGTCCGCCTGGTTTGCCGCCGGAATACCCGGGCCGGTGTCCGCCATCGTGAACTGGGTTTGGCCGACCAAGGCGGAGATGGTGAGCGTGACCCGCGCATCGGACGTGTCGTGCAACGCCTCGGCTGCGTTCTGCAACACGGCCCAGAGTGCTGCGGTCAGTTGATCCGGGTCGGCCAGCAGATAGGCCGGTGCGTCCAGAAGGTCGGTCGTGAACGCGATCCTCGGCCATCGCGTCGTAAACAGCGCCGTCAGATCGCTGACGAACCCAGCCAGAAGGATCCGCTCCGCCGAGGGACAGGGTAGCTTCGCCAAGGCACGGTAGCTTTCCCCGAAACGGTGCAGGCTGGCGGCGCGGCGCGCGACGGTCTCGACCGCGTCGCGTATCTTGGGCAGCATCGGGTCCGGATCGTCGAGCATAGCCACCGCGGTCTCGGCGAGCGAGGCGATCGGGGTGAGGGCGTTGACGATCTCGTGGCTCAGGACCTGGACGAGTTCCCGCAACGCGGTGGCCTCCGCGGCTTTCAGCTCGGCGTCGATGTCGATCAGCGCACCGATCCGCGTCATCCGCCCTGCAAGCGCGAGGTGGCCGATGGCCAGCGCGAAGCTTCGGAGGTCGGTGCCGTGACCGATCTCGATCGTGGTGGTGCGTCCGGGGCGAGTGTCGGCGAGCGCGGTAACGAGTGCCTCGGGCGGATCCGCGACCAGATCGCCTGCGCCGAGCAATCGCCGCGCGGCGCGGTTGACGGCACGTAACCGGCCGTCGTCGAGCGCGACCAGGGGCGCAGGCGACAAATCGAGATAGGCGTTCAGCCGCCGCCGCTCTTCTTCTCCGGCAGACGCGGCCGGGATTGGCGGCGTCGGCATCGGTAAGCGCGGACCAGTGTCGACCAGGTTGAGCGCGGCGATCCAGATCGCGATCATCGCGGCGAGCAATGCGGTGGCGTACAGGCCGCGCGTGGCCGCAACCGCACTACCGGCACCGGCCGCGGCTATCACCAGTGCGCGTACCGCCGCGCGCGTCCGGTCAGAGGCCATAGCGCGCCATCCGGCGGTAGAGCGCTGCGCGGGTCAGCCCGAGCTGAGCGGCGGCGCGACTGACGTTGAAGGCGTGGCGTTCGAGCGCTGCGGTAATCAGCGTCTCCTCGTTGCGTGCGAGCGATAGATCGGGTGCGCGCGATTGCGGCTCTGCGGTGTCGGGTGAAATTAGGAGGTTACCGATGGCCTGGGTCTCGCCATTGCCGAGCAGGACCGCACGTTCCATAGTCTGACGCAGGCCGCGGACGTTGTCGGGCCAGCGATCCGCCGCGATCGTCCGCACCGCGTCTGCGTCGAGCGGTTTGAGGGGCTTGCCGTGGCGGTAGGCGAACAGTGTGAGGAAATGGCGTGCGAGCAGCGCCGCGTCGCCCGCGCGATCGACGAGTGGCGGGAGCGTGATTTCGATCGTGCCGACCCGGTCGAGCAGGTCTTCGCCGATCGCGGCGCGAACGCCGGTTCGGTCGATGCGCGTGGTCGCGATGACGCGGATGCCATCGAGCGCTGACAGCAGGACGCCGTTGAGCGCACGAGGCAACCGGTCGATATGGTCGATAACCAGCATCCCGCCAGCGGACGCCGCGGTTCGCTCGGCGATGACGGCGGCGTCCGCCGCCTCGGCATCCAACGTGACCAACGGTAGGCTGGCGTGTGGCGACGCCTGATGGATCAGCCGTGCGATCAGCGTCTTGCCGGTGCCCGCAGCGCCGTGGATGAGGATCGGCGCCGCGGTCGGTGCGACGCGAGCGATCAGGTCGCGGGCGCGCGTGATTCCGGGGCTTTCGCCGAGCAGGATGCCGTCGTGAACGGGCGGTGTCGCCGCGGTCTCCAGCTTCGCGCGGCGCAGTGCCAGTCCGCGCTCAACCGTGGTCAGCAGGCGTTCGTTGTTCCAGGGCTTGATCACGAAATCGGTCGCGCCGCTGCGCATCGCCCGAACGGCGACCGCGATCCCGCTATGCCCGGTGACGACGATGACCACGGCCCGCGCGTCTGCCGCGATCAGTCGGTCGAGCATTGTGAACCCCTCCTCGCCGGTGGTCCGTCCGCGTGCGAAATTCAGATCAAGCAGGATGACGTCGATTGGTTCGCCCGCGAGCAGCACCCAGGCCGCCTCCGGGTTCGCTGCGGTCGATACGCGCATGCCATGCCGCTCGAGCAACAACCGCGCTGCCTTGGCGATATCGGGATCGTCGTCGATGACTAGGATATGCGATTCGGTTGACATGGCCGTCATAGTGTCCGGAAACGAACACTTGGTACAGTAGCGGTGACCGCTCGCCGGAATGCTTTAAGAAAGCCGTGTATTAACAGTTGCTTAGGTTCGGCGCGTTTGGTCCGGTACACTGTCCGCATGATCGAGACGACCCTGCCTGGAACTGGCGCCGCAATGGACCGGCGTATCGAACGTCCGCACGCCAAGCGGCGCAAGCGGATTTTGCGCGGGGTGCTTGCGCTCGCGGTGGTGGCTGCGGTGGCGGTGCTGTGGCTGCTAATGCCCGGCGCCAATGCGCTGACCGTCGATGCCGCCGCGATCCGTACCGGTGACATCGTGCGCGCGCCGTTCCGCGATTTCGTGCCGCTGCGTGCCGAGGTGGCACCGTTGCGGACCGTGTTCGTGACCGCGATCTCGGGCGGGCAGGTCGCCGAACTTGCCGCCAGCGACGGCGCGATGGTCGCGGCCGGAACCCCACTCGCACGCTTGTCCAATCCATCGCTCGAACTCGACGTGGCCAGCCGATCCGCGGATATCGTGGGGCAGTTGAGCGCGATCAGCGCCCAGCGGCGGTCGGTGCAGAACACGCGGCAGGACGGCGCGCGCGACCTGGCCGAAGCGCGCAATTCGCTATCGAAGGCGCGGACGTTGCTCGCGCAGAAGCAGGTGTTGTTCGACCGGGGGATCATCACGCGCGCCGCGATCGATCCGGTGCGCGAGGATGTCGGGTATCAACAGGCGCGGGTTTCTGCGCTCGACCGCGGCACAGCGGAGGCGGGGGCGACGCTGGCGGACCAGTCGTCGGGCATCGCCGCGACCGCGCGGCAACTGCGCGAAAGCCTGACGATGGTTCGTGCGAGCCTGTCCGCGCTGGTGCTGCGCGCGCCGGTCGCGGGACGGCTCACCGCGTTCACGCTCCAGCCCGGGCAGACGCTCAAGGCCGGCGATCCGGTCGGCCAGATCGACTCCGAAGGGCAGTGGAAGCTGACCGCGGATGTCGATCAATTCTACCTCGGCCGCGTGCGGGCCGGGCTCGGCGCGACGGCGGATATCGACGGGCGCAGCTATCCGATGGCGGTTATCAAGATCCTGCCGCAGGTGACCGAGGGCCGGTTTCGCATCGAACTTGGTTTTCGCGGTGCGCCGCCGGTAGGCCTGAACCGCGGCCAGACGCTCGACGTACGGCTCGTGCTCGGCGCGGACCGGCCTGCGGTGGTCGCGCCTTCGGGTGGCTGGCTCGATGCCGGCGGTACCACGGCGTTCGTGCTCGACGGCGACAAGAAGGCCGTCAGGCGCGCGATCGTCACTGGCCGACGCAATCCCGATCAGGTCGAGATCGTCTCGGGCCTCGCCCCCGGCGAGCGGATCGTGACCACCGCCCTCGGCACCTACACCCCCTTCCAGACCCTCCTCATCCGATAGGATTCGATATGATCCAGTTACAGGACCTCAGCCGCACCTATGCCTCGGACGAGATCGAGACGACCGCGCTCGGTGGTATCGATCTCGCTGTCGAGGCGGGTGAGTTCGTCGCGATCATGGGACCGTCGGGCTGCGGCAAATCGACGCTGCTCAACATCATCGGCACGATCGACCGGCCCACGGACGGACGATATCTGTTCGAAGGCGCGGACATCGCGCGCGCGCCGGAAGCCGAACTCGCCAAGCTGCGTCGCGATCGGCTAGGGTTCGTGTTCCAGAGCTTCAACCTGATCGACGAACTGACGATTGCCGAGAACGTCGCGCTCGGGCTCGCCTATCGGACGATGCCCGCGCGCGAGAAAAAGGACCGTGTGGCGGCGGCGATGGACCGCGTCGGCATCGCGCACCGCCAGCGGCATCACCCGCATCAATTGTCGGGCGGCCAGCAACAGCGCGCGGCGATCGCCCGCGCGATCGTCGGCGAACCACGGCTGATCCTTGCCGACGAGCCGACCGGCAACCTCGATACCGAGAACGGCGCGCAGGTGATGGACATCCTCGGCCAGCTGAACGCCGAGGGCGCGACGATCGTGATGGTCACGCACAGCCCGTCGCACGCCGATATCGCCAAGCGGACGGTGCATATGCTCGATGGCCGCATCCTGTCGTCGGCACGGCGCGCCGCCTGATGCGACGCTCGCTCAAGATGCTCGTGCTGATGCTGCTCTTAGTAGTCCTCGTCCGCCATCTCGCCGCGACCAAGTCCGGCCCCAAGCCCGTTAGCGACGCCTGAAGGAACCGCCATGTCCGCGCTTACCAGTCTTTATCGCTCGCTCGCGCACCACCGGTTGTTCGCGCTCCTCAACATCGGCGGGCTCGCGCTGGGGATCGCGACGTTCCTCGTGCTGTTCCTCTTCGTGCGGTTCGAGACCGGGTACGATCGGGTGCTGCCGCAGCAAGATCAATTATGGGTGATCGAGGAGCGCTATGTGATGCCGGGCTATCCGGCGGACACCAGCCCGAGCACGATGGGCAACGAGCTCAAACAGTTGCGCGCAGACTATCCGCAACTGATCGGCACGCGCTACATGAACACCGCGGCAACCGTGCAGCAGGGCGGGCAGGCGACGGCAGAGGATCTCGGAACGGTCGACCCGAACTTCTTCACACTGATGCGCTTTCCTGCGGTCGAGGGCGATCCGACAGCGACGCTCGCCGATCCGAACGGCCTGGTCGTCACGCAGCAGGCTGCGCGGAAATATTTCGGGAGCCAGTCGGCGATCGGCCGGACGCTGCAGCTGTCGATCGATGGGACGACCTATCCCTACCGGGTCGGCGCGGTGCTGCGCGACATGCCTGACAACGTCACCTTCAAGAGCGAGATGTTCGCACAACTCGTGCCGGCGCGTTTCGGTAACGAATGGTGGGATCACTGGGGCAGTGCATCGCTGACCACGCTGCTGCGCTTCCCCGATGCCGTCGCGGCGCGCGCGTTCGAGGCGCAGTTGCCTGCGTTCCTCGATCGTCGTGCCTATGCCGGCGGCAATCTCAAGAAAGGCGAGTATTTCCAGTCGCTACGGCCGCTGACCGCGATGCATCTGTATAGTCCGGGCGATCGCGCGATCGTCACGACGCTAGGTGCGGTCGGCTTGCTGACTTTGCTGATCGCGATCGTGAACTACGTCAACCTGGCCACTGCCCGTGCCGGCTTGCGCGCGCGCGAGGTCGCGATGCGCAAGGTGCTGGGGGGCACGCGGCGGTCGCTCGTGCGCCAGTTCCTGGGCGAGGCGCTGGCGACCGTAGCGGTGGCGGCACTGATCGGCCTCGCGCTTGCCGAGATCGCGCTGCCGTTCATCAACGCGCTTGGCGGAACGACGCTGGCGATCCGCTATGTCGGATGGGACGGCGTCATCCTGCCGTTGGTCCTGCTGATCCTGAGCATCGCGCTGGTCGCGGGGCTGTATCCCGCGTTCGTACTGTCGGGATTTCGCCCGGCCGCCGTGCTCGCCTCGACGCGAGCACCCGGTGGTGGCCGCAGCGGGACCCGGCTGCGGAGCGCGCTGGTGGTCGTGCAGTTCGCGATCGCGATCGCATTCGCCATCGCGACCGGGGTCATGCTCAAACAGACCGAGCATATTCGTGACGCCGATCTCGGGTTTCGCCGTGACGGCTTGATGATCGTCCGCTCGCTGATGACCGGCGGGATCGATTCACCACAGCGCGCGTCGATCCTGCGCAGCCTCGCGGCGGCCCCCGGCGTCACCGGCGTTACGGTCGCGAACAACGCCCCGGGTGACCAGAGCACGACCAATTTCTCGGGGTACAGCCGCGCCGGGGTGCCCGGCGGCAAGATATCGTTGATGGATGTCGGCACGGGCCGCGACTATTTCCGCGTGTACGGTGCGCGTCTCGTCGCGGGGCGCTTGTTCGATGCCGCGCATGCCGACGACCGCGGCCTATTGACGCTCGCCGAACGCAAGCGGGCTGGGCCCAACGTCGTGATCAACCGGACGGCGGTGACCGCATTGGGCTTTGCGTCGCCGACCGCGGCGCTGGGGCAGGCGATCAACGATGGCGAGCGGGACTCGACGATCATCGGCGTGGTCGACGATCTTCGCTTCCGGAGCCCACGCGATCCGGTCACGCCGGTCGCCTATACCTACAACACGGTCGACATCCTCTCGCCGTTCGCCGCGGTCCGCTATGCCGGCGCCGATGCGAAGACGATGATGACCGCACTGGAAACGGCGTGGAAGCGCGTCGTGCCGGGCGTTCCGTTCGAGGCGCGCTCGGTCGAGGACAATCTGTACCAACGCTATTACAAGGCGGATGCGCAACGCTCGCGGCTGTTCACGATCGGTGCGGTGCTGGCGATCCTGATCGGCTGTAGCGGTCTGTACGGCCTGGCGGCGTTCGACACCGCGCGCCGCGTGAAAGAGATCGGTATCCGCAAGACGCTCGGTGCTTCGACCGCCGAGGTGCTGCGGCTGTTGATCGGGCAGTTCCTGCGACCGGTTATCCTCGCCAACCTGATCGCGTGGCCGCTTGCCTATGTCGCGATGCAGCGCTGGCTCGGCGGGTTCGACGACCGGATCGCGCTGTCGCCGCAGTTCTTCGTCGGTGCATCTCTTGCCGCGGTGCTGATCGCGAGCACCACCGTCTTCGGGCAGGCGTGGCGCGTCGCACGGGCCGAACCCGCGCGCGCGCTGCGTCACGAATAGGGGCGGATCGATGTCCTCGGCCTTCCTGACGCTGTACCGTTCGCTCACCCGGCATCGGCTGTACGCCATCCTCAACATCGGCGGGCTCGCGCTCGGCATCGCGGTGTTCCTGGTGCTGATGCTGTTCGTCCGGTTCGAGACCAACTACGACCGCGTGCTGCCGGGATGGGAGCGGGTCTGGACGATCGAGCGCACGATCCAGTTTCCCGGCAACCCCGAGGTGCAGATTCCGTCCTCGCCGACACTCTCCGGTCAACTGGCGGCGGCGTTCCCCGATCTCGTCGCGGCGCGGATGACGTCTTACGACACAGCGACGGTGCTGACCGGGAACACGAGCACGACGCGCAAACTGGCCTTGGTCGACCACGATTACTTTCGAATCTTTCCGTTTCCCGTCATCGAGGGCAATACCGCGAGCACGCTCGCTCGCCCGGATGGGATTGTCGTCACCCAAAGCGTCGCGGAGGCGTATTTCGGCAGGACAAGTGCGCTCGGACGAACGCTGGCCGTCGCGATCGATGGGAAGGCGCGCGTCTACCGGGTTGGGGCAGTGATCGCCGACCTGCCGAAGAACCAGACGTACGCCAGTGTCCTGTTCGCGGCGATCCCGGCCGAACTCACCGACGACTCCCGATCTACCAGCAATGGTGTCGTGACGTTTCTGGCTCTCCCCGACGCTGCGGCGGATCGGATCGGTGCATTCATGCGGCGCCATCCCGATCCCGGTTTCAATCCCGAAGCGCGTCAATTCCTGAAGGAAGGCATCGTGCCGCTCTCCGGGCGCCACCTTGCCGGCCAAGGGGTCGGCACAGTTGTTGCCGTGCTGGGCGGAGTGGGGATCGTCGCGCTGTTGCTGGCGGTGGTCAATTACGTCAATCTCGCGACCGCGCGCGCCGGACTCCGGGCACGAGAGATCGCGATGCGTAAGGTCGTGGGTGCGACCCGGCGGATGCTGATCGGGCAATTGCTCGGCGAGGCACTTGCCGCCGTGACGCTGGCGGCGTTGATCGGGCTGGCGCTTGCCGAGATCGCGCTGCCGTTCGTCAACGCGATCGGCGGCACCGACCTTTCGATCGCCTATTGGGGGGCCGGGTCGATCCTGCCGCCGCTCGTGGCGATGACTGTGCTGGTGACGTTGCTCGCAGGATTCTACCCGGCCTTCGTGATATCGCGGTTTCAGGCTGCGGGCGTACTTGCCGCGGCCCGGACCCCCGGAGGGGATCGCGCGGGCGCACGACTGCGCAAGGCGCTGGTAGTCACCCAGTTCGGCATCGCCGTCGCGCTGATGATCGGAACGGCGGTGCTGTTCGCTCAGACCCGGCACGTTCAGCAGGCGGATATCGGCTTCGGGCGCGACGGCCTGATCATGATGAGCGGTTACGGCGATCCCGCGCTCGATCCGGGGCAACGTGCCCGGCTGGTCGATGCGATGCGCCAGACCCGCGGGGTTGCAGGCATCACGACGAGCGGTGTCGTGCCCGGCGGCGGTACATTCGCGATCGCCAAGATGAAACGCGCGGGCGCGACAGGCGAGCCGCCGATGATCGTCCAGGCTACGGTCGGGGAGCATTTCTTCGACACCTACCGAGCCCGGCTGCTGGCAGGTCGGGTCTTCGATCCGGATCGTTTCGCGCTGGACATCGGCAACGGCGACACCGGGCGCAAGGCCCTGGCGGGCAGGGTGGCGAACATCATGCTCAATCGTACTGCTGCTCGACGCTTGGGGTTCACACGAGCCGACGAAGCGATTGGTCAGATCGTTTCGCTCGACAGCGGCACGGTAAGGATCGTTGGTGTGATTGCCGACATGCGCTTCGGTTCGCCGCGCGACCCGGTCGAGGCCTTCGCCTACAGCTATCGGCCCGGCGGTGGTTACGGCGCCATCGTGGTGATCCGTACCTCGGTCGATCCCACCGTCGTTCTGGAACGTCTGGAAACGGCGTGGCGCCGCGTCGCGCCGGCGGTTCCGCCGGCCGCCACGACGGTCGATCAGAAACTGTACGAATCCTTTTATCGCCAGGACGTCCAGCGGTCGCGGCTGTTTTCGACGGGCGCAGTGCTGGCGGTCGCGATCGGGTGCCTTGGGCTCTATGGTCTGGCCGCGTTCGATACGATGCGGCGGGTCAAGGAGATCGGTATCCGCAAGGTGCTGGGGGCCTCGACCAGCGTCGTAATGCGGCTGCTGCTGGTCCAGTTCCTCAAGCCGGTCCTCCTTGCGAACGTGATCGCGTGGCCGATCGCATGGTTCGCGATGTCGCACTGGCTGAGTGGGTTCGACGACCGGATCCCCCTGTCGCCGGTCTATTTCGTCGCCGCCAGTGCGCTCGCGCTTGCTATCGCCGCAGCCACGGTTGCCAGCCAGGCGTGGCGCGTCGCACGGGCCGAACCCGCGCGCGCACTGCGCCAGTTCTAGCAAAATGAAGCGGGCGGGTTTGATGTCGGGAATGCAATGGCATGCCAAAGTAGCCAACCACCGTGACGCCAACGGTCTGATGGATGTGACGCGACTGGACGGGGAGCTGATGGGCCGGCTGAGCGCCCAGTTATGGGCCGTCTGAGAGAAGATCCCGGTGTCTCAACGTGCTGCGCGACGTTGGGCAAGACGTCTGTACCAGACCGTCCAAAGCGCGAGCGCACCCATCGAACCGTAGCCGACGAACGGGCTGACGAGCATGTAATCGTGAATGCTGAGCATGAAGACGAGCACGCAGGCAAGTGCGGACGAGGCAAGCAGGCCGATCCCCCAAACCAGCGTCATGATCGTCATCACGCGGCGAAAGCGGGGCGTGTCGCGCTTGGCCTCGAACGCAGCGACCTCGTCCGGCGACTTGCGAGCCAGACCCGCTCGGGCAAGCTGATAGATCAGAGGACGGCCAATCGCGGCCGAGCCAAGGAATACGAGGCCGATCAGTACCGACACGAGATTCTCACGCAATTGCAGGAAGCGGACGGATCCGCCTCCCAGCATGGCGAGCAGCGACAGCGCGATGCCTGCCAGTACGAGGATCGACAGCGCATCGACGCGACGCTGGCGGGCGAATTCGACGAGCGACCAGAGCAAGGGTGGCAGCGAAGACGCCATCAGCGCGACCACATCGCCCGACTGCGGCGCTACCCGCTCGTAGATCAGCAGCGGCAGCCCGAAATTGATGCCGGCTTCGATGGCAAGAAGGCCGATACGGCTGCCGGTCTGACGCTTCATTGCAGCGCGGTCCTTCATGGTCGTGACGATCGTGTTCATTGTGCGTCTCCCCCGTCGATCCAGTTGCCGTGAAAGCCCGGCGGAATGTGGTGCGGCAGGCGTATCGTGGCGACCGGAGCGCCCTGGAATGCGTGCGCATCGAGGATGACTAGGTCGGTGGTATCGCTGGGTTCGTCGATAACGAAGCCGATCAGCCACCCCTCGTCTTCATCCGCTTTCGCGCGCGCGGGTAAGAACACTAATCGCCGGTCAGCGGGTCGCGGTGGGGATGCGGGGTGAACGATCCGGCGAGCGATCCACCGAAATCGGTGTAGCGCTGCCCGTCCAGCGTCTCGGACAGTTCGACCGGGTAGCTACCACCCTCCACGACCGCAAAGACGCGCCCGCCCAGATCGACGATATTGGTGTTCACGGTGTCGCTGGGACCGTGTCGCGGCCCCGGTGCCGGCGCCGTTCCGCGAGCAACAGCGTTGCTGCGCGATCCGATCCAGCGGTTACGATACCAGATCGCTTTGCCGTCCCGGATCGCCAAGCCATGCACCATACCGTCATCGGTGAACCAGTGATACGATGCGGGATCGGCGGCTATCGGGTTCGGCCCGGTCCGCAGATAGCGACCACGCAGCGCATGAGGGATGGTGCCGCGTACCTCTAGTTCGGTCAGCGTCAGTTCTTCCTCCATCGGCCGGTGAATGCCCGACAGAAAGGGGCTAGCCGTTTGCTGCGCTTTCGCGGTCCCCTCATCAATTCGCGTCAGAACGCTAGCCATGCCCACCTCCAATGTTTACACCGTGATCATAGGCGACAAGGTAACGGTGTCAACATGGAAAAACGATACCATCATGGCGATTTGCACGCGGCGCTAATCGAGGTTGGGCTGCGGTTGCTGGCGGAACGGGACGTCGAAGGCGTGTCGCTGCGCGAGATGGCGCGCGAGGTGGGGGTCAGCGCGACCTCGGTTTACCGGCATTTTCCCGACAAGGCGGCACTGATGCGTGCGCTGGCCCGCGAGGGGCTGGACAGGCTCGCGATCGCTCAGCGAGATGCGGCGACCGGCAAGGACGGCGCTGCTGCGTTTGCGGCGACTGGCCGGGCGTATGTGCGGTTTGCGCTCGCCAACCCCGCAATCTTCCGACTGATATTCACGTCGTCAGCGCAGTTGCAAGCGACAGAAGAAATCGAGGCATTACGGATGCTGCGCGCCAATGCCGCAGCGGCATCGTCGACTGACGCCGGTTCGGATCAAGTGGAGACTGGCGCGCTACGATCCTGGTCGCTGGTTCATGGTCTCGCCATGCTCATGCTCGATGGGCAACTGCCCGCCGAAGACCACCTTATCGATACGCTTGTTCAAGGATGACACGAGCACCCGGCATTCCCGTATCGAGATGGCCGTCGGTGGGGGCAAGGCTTAAGGTCTAGGATCACAGATGTCAGACGCCTGGGCACGCAGGCATAGCTACATGATGCCGCCGGGAGGTTGGCTTGAATACCGAAAAACAGACGCTCGCCTTGTTTAGTTCGACGGCCAGCATCTCCTGCGTAGTTTGGGCGCCTGAGCCATCCTCTCATTCGGTAGGAACCAGTGGTCAAGCCCATGCGCTCCTGGCGTTACCACTGAAGGAATAGCGATGGATGAGTTTGCGCGCATGATGAGTATGGAGGGTGTGCGTCCTCTTGATACCCCGAAGGAAAAATCCCGCCGCGTTGTCAAACAGCCGTCTCAAGTTCCCAGCCAACCCTTGGTAGCACCGCCGGAATCGGGGGCAGTCGGCTATGCATGGGTCACGGGAAAACGTGCGCGCACGGCGCTCGAGACGGCGCTCGAGCGGCTTGCCAACGAGATTCGCAATGGGCGGCGTGGCTGGGCAACCGGCATTCTTCAGGATGGCAGGACGGTCATTCTGCCGGCTTCGTCGGGAGCAGCATCGCTGCTTGGCACTGCGGATCGTCAATCGCTTCGCCTGATGATTGTCGGCGGTGACGGCTGGACCTTCGTCATGCATCCGTTGATGGGAGTTGCCACGCTCGATGACGATCCTGTTCAGTCCGAATGAACGACCGTCCGGAGATGGAATGCAGGGGAAGCGGCCCGACCGTCGAGAACGGGTTTTTCGAGCTTAGATCAATTCCCCGGCTCGATCGTAAACCGCAGATTGCACTGAACTGCACAAGGGAACTCAGGCGTCCGGGGTTCGTGTTGGTCGGCGTCCTGCTGATCGGATCCCCGGTTTCATGATGCGCAGTGTGGCCGAACTGTTCGGCGCATTGTTCCTGCTGACATGCGAAAGCTGGCTTCCAACAGACTAAAGCGCCCCGCAATCGGGACGCCCGTCTGTGATCGACTTAGAAAAAGTCGAAGTTCAGGCCATTGTGACCTTGGTCCGCGTCGAGGTGTGTCCGCCTGACCGGTAGAGCATATCCGCCGCCGCTTCAGGGCTGACGCCAGCGGCGCTAGTGTCGACCGAGACGAACACGCCGCCCTCATTGATGCGGCCCTCATAATAGCTGGCATCGACGCGGCTGACACCGTGGTCGGTCATAACTTTCTCCAGACCTCCGACGGCACCGCCAAGCGCCGCGCCGGTGACTGCCGCGGCCGGGATGGCAGCGGAGGCGATCGCGCCAGCAGCAACCAGTGGACCGACGCCCGGAATGGCAAGCGCAGCGATGCCGAGCAGCGTGCCGATGCCCGCGCCAGCCGCGACCTTGCCGACGAACTCCTGCGTGTCGCCACTGCCGTCCGTCGTCGTGTTCTTGCCATCATGCTGGGCGACGATGGAAATCGCGCTGTCATTGACGCCGGCGGCGCGCAGCTCAGACACGGCGCGCTCTGCTTCGGAATGGCTATCGAAAACGGCGGATACAAGGTTCGTGCTCATCGTCAAATCCAGTCGAGGACAGGGGTTGCAGATGAACCTAGAAGCCGCACCGAAGGCCTATCGTTCCAAATATTGAAGGTTAGCGACCCGGTAACCCTGAATAGGCTGTCGTTTGCGGGCCGGCGTCATCAGTCGCTGATCGTCCAGCCGAGGTTGGGATCCCTGCCGTGCACGGGTTGGACTGCCTTCAATGCTCGCTCGAAACGCTCGTTGATCTGCACTTCGGGGGAGGGGGACTGTTGAACACCGGGTCGCGCATACCTGAACGCTGGAGGGGCCACCGCCCCGGTTGTCACGCGCGCAGGAACCGTGGGAACGGCGACCGGAACGAACCCAGGCCGAACTTCCGGAGGGCGCCCGCCGCGAATGCGTAGCCTGCCATCGACGATCGTGGTCACCTGGCTGCGCACGATGCCGCCCGGGAGCAGCGATGATACACCGCCGGTCCCATAGCCTGACGAGAACACTTCCCGGCCGAACTCATCTCGACCGGCCAGGATAGGCACTCCGGGCTGGGATCCGTCGGGGCCGCCGAGGATGCGCAGTATTTCGAGCACGTCCGCCGTGTAACAGGTCGTCCGCTTCTTGGAACGGCAACCGGTAGGCGGCACAGCTTCATGGCTCGGACGGGCGTAGACCGTTGCCATATCCTGGCCCGGCGACTTCGAGCCGTTGCCACCCAACAGAAATAGGTAACGGTAGCCGAGCTCATGGGCACGCTCTGCGGCCCGGTACAGGGCCATATCGATCGCATCCGTCCGACCGTGTATCGCAGCATCGATGCGCCATGATCCGTCCTTCTCGGTTCGATCTCTGTAGCCGGTTTGGACGCCGATACCGTGCCAGCGCTTCATCGGACCGTAATAGGGTGCATCATCGCCACTCGCCCAGGCAGGCTGGGCGATCGCCAACAGTACGAGGCAAGACAAGAAGCGCTTCATCGCAGATCCCTTCGACGGATCTCTGTGCGGTAACCGCCGAGGGTTAAGGTACGGTTGATTCGGCTATGCTTCGTCGATGGATATCGGCCTGCTCGCCGCCATCTGCACCGGCTTGCCGATCACTGCGCGGTCTGCCGGCCATCGTCGTGCAATGCACCGCTCCTTGGCGACCCGCGCGATCGTGACCTCATCCCCCTGATTGCCGCCTAGGACATGATATGCCTTCGCGTCTTCGCCAACGTAGAAGCCGACATGGCCGCCACCCGGTCGCTCGAACACCAGCACGGCGCCGGGGGCGAGGCGCTCAGGTCGGAGCGCTTGACCCCATGTCGACCACGACGTTGCACGTACGGCAATCGCAACCGGTTCGATTCCGTCCTCCTGCAGGCAGTACGCGACGAAAACGCCGCACCACGGCACGCTGTCGGCGTTGTAGATCATGCCCAGTACCTTCGTACCGATACGCTTCGCCCAACCAAGGATGGTCGCGCTGTTCGCCGATCCCGCCGCTTCTCTGGTACCTAGCGTAGCCCGCGCCGCTCTCAGCCACTTCGGCTCGTTCGCCACTCTGATCTCGCCTCAGTCCTGCACATGTGGAGTAACCGCGAGGCACGCCAGCCTACTGATAGCCGCCGTTTTCCTCGCGCTCTTTGGCAGCGTCCTCCTGTACCTTCTCCATCTCCTCCGCCTCGTCGGCCGGGGACGCGTCGTCGGTTTTCGGATCGTCGATCATGATCATCTCCTCGGCGCTCCAACGCGCAGCGCAGCTTTCGGGTGCAGCCGTTCGTTACCCTTCGTGCGTTCGTGATGCAGGACGCGACATTGGAGACGACCATGCGATTCGTTCAGATCGAGATCCTGCCCGCAGGCAGGGCGCTAGTAGACATCGACAAGCTGACCCACGCGGTGCCCGAGGGTACGGGATCGCGCCTGTTCCTCGGGGCGCAGCACATCGACGTGCCGCATTCGCTGTCCGAGTTGGAGAATGTGTTGGCCGGTCGCGAGCGGACCGACGATGGCGAAAACAGCAGGGCAGGGTTCGGCGTCCGGTAAGGACAGTACGGATCAGCTGGAATTCGCTGCAACCAGCGCCCGAATGCTGCCGCCGTACGGCGACAAACATGGTAACGGCGCCATCGAACATATCCCCGGACAGCGGTTAAACCCGATCCGTTACCGAAGTTAGGATTGTTGCCGAAACCAGCCGGCTTAATTGCTTCGAGAATGGTGACCCCTACGAGAATCGAACTCGTGCTTACGCCGTGAGAGGGCGTCGTCCTAACCGCTAGACGAAGGGGCCGTTAGCAGATGCGGGCGTCTACGGAATGGGGTGGCGGGCGTCAAGACGCTTGCCGCACATTCCTGGACGCCCGCGGTATTTTCTTCAGGCGGCGACCTTCTTGCGCTCTGCCATTTCCTCGTTGAGCATCTCCGCCAGGAGGAAGGCGAGCTCGAGGCTCTGGCTGGCGTTGAGGCGAGGGTCGCAGTGCGTGTGGTAGCGATCGGCTAGCGACTGTTCGGTCACGTCGACCGCGCCGCCGGTGCACTCGGTCACGTTCTGGCCGGTCATCTCGGTATGGATGCCGCCGGCATGCGTGCCTTCCGCGCGGTGGACTGCGAAGAAGCCGCGGACTTCGGCAAGGATGCGGTCGAACGGCCGCGTCTTGTAGCCGTTGGCGGCCTTGACGACGTTACCGTGCATCGGGTCGCAGCTCCAGACCACCGGATGGCCCTCGCGCGTGACGGCACGGACCAGGCGGGGCAGGTTCGCCTCGATCTTGTCATAGCCATAGCGCGTGATCAGCGTCATCCGGCCGGGGATGCGGCCGGGGTTGAGCGTGTCGAGCATGCGGAGTAGCGCGTCTGGTTCGAGGCTTGGTCCACATTTGATGCCGATAGGGTTGCCGATGCCGCGGAGGTATTCGACATGCGAAGACCCCTCGAAGCGCGTGCGATCGCCGATCCACAAGAAATGCGCGCTGGTGTCGTACCAGTCGCCGGTCAGTGAATCCTGCCGGGTCAACGCCTGCTCGTACTGGAGCAGCAGCGCCTCGTGACTGGTGTAGAAATGCGTCTGCGCGAGCTGCGGCACGGTCTCGGGATCGATCCCGCAGGCGGCCATGAACTCGAGCGCCTCGCCGATCCGGTCCGCGGTCTCGGCGTACTTCTTCGACCATGGGCTGCGGCCCATGAAGTCGTGCGTCCAGCGATGGACCTGATGCAGGTTCGCATAGCCGCCCTGCGCAAACGCACGCAGCAGGTTGAGCGTCGCCGCCGACTGCGAATAGGCGCGGATCATCCGCTGCGGGTCGGGCGCACGCGATTCCGCGGTGAAGGCGATATCGTTGACGTTGTCGCCGCGGTACGACGGCAGCTCGACGCCGCCGATCGTCTCGGTATCGGTCGAGCGTGGCTTGGCGAACTGACCCGCCATGCGACCGAGCTTCACGACCGGGAGCTTCGACGCGAAGGTGAGCACGACGGCCATTTGCAGGATGACGCGGAACGTGTCGCGGATGTTGTTCGCGCTATGCTCGGCGAAGCTCTCGGCGCAGTCGCCACCCTGGAGCAGGAACGCCTTGCCGGCGGCGACCTCGGCGAGCGACGCGGTCAGATTGCGCGCTTCGCCGGCGAAGACGAGCGGCGGAAATGTGGCCAGCTGGTCGGTCGCGGCGGTCAGCGCGGCGGCGTCGGGATAGGTGGGGAGCTGTCGTGCTTCGTGACGCGTCCAGCTGTCGGGGGCCCAGTTCGCGGCCATATCATGTCGTCCGATTGATGAATTGTAGGGCTGGCCATGCGGGAAAACGCCTTTTCGCGCAATGAAGTAAAGCTTTGGGGCGGGTATCGCAGCCGGTTTCAATAGCCCGCGTTGAGGTCGGCGACGTTCTTCATCGGCTTGCCGGCGAGGAACGCAGCGAGGTTTTCGAGGAACAGCGCGGCGCCGCGCGCGAACATCGTGGTCTGGCTGCGACCCGACAGATGCATCGTCACGATGGCGTTCGGCGCCGACCAGAGCGGGTGCTCGGGCGGCAGGGGTTCGGGGTTGGTCGGGTCGAGCACCGCGCCGGCGATGCCGCCGTCAGTCAGCGCCGCGATCAGTGCGTCGTCGTCGATCATGTCGCCGCGCGCGATGTTGATCAGCCAGGCGGACGACTTCATCGCCGCAAGTTCGTCGCTGCCGATCATCGCCTGCGTGGCGCCGGTCGAGGGGGCGGCAAGGACGACCCAGTCGAACTCGCCGAGCCGATGGCGCCATGCATCCGGACCGATCGTCCCATCGCGGCCCGTGCGGGTTACGCCGGTCACGTCCACGCCGAACGCGGTCAGGCGGTCGCCGATCATCTTGCCGATCGTACCATAGCCGATGACGAGCGCCTTAGTGCCGGCGAGTTCGGTCTTGCCGGGCGCGTCCTTCAGCCATTCGTGGCGGTCCTGGGCGCGCACGACCGCGTCGAAGCGCTTGGCGGCGACGAGCACGGCCATCACGGCGTATTCGGCGACCGCGACGGCGTTGATGCCGGCACCGTTGGTCAGGGTGACGCCGTTGTCGCGCAGCGTATCGAGCGGAAATGCGTCGAGCCCGGCGTAGATCGTCGAGACCCATTTCAGAGTTGGTCCGGCGTGGCGGATTGCGTCGGCGACGAGTTCTGTCGGCTGCATGTCGACCCAGGCGATGTCCGCGTCGACGATCATCGCGTTGGCGTCGGCGGGCTTGGCGAACCAGGCGACGTCGAGGTCCGCGGGGAGATGCGGTTCGAGGAGCGGACGCGCGGCGGCTGGGAGGACGACTTTCATTCGGGGACCATCGCCCGGTGGCGGAGCATGTCAAGTTGCGAGGGATGGGCACGGGTCGGTTCGCGTGCGACTTCTCCATCCCCCCCCGGCAGGGGTGGGGGGCGCCGAAGGAGACGGAGGGGAAGGATACGGGACAGAGGTTGCCCTATCCTCCCCCTCCGTCTGGCAAGGGCCAGCCACCTCCCCCTTGCGAGGGAGGATCGAATAGCGGCGAAGCTGGTCGGGCTTCTTAGAGCGCGATCTTCCAATCCCAGCCTAGCGAGTCGCCGTCCATCACCTCGACACCCGCGGCGGCGAGTTCGTCGCGAATCGCGTCCGAGCGTTCGAAGTCCTTCGCGGCGCGGGCGTTGCGGCGATCCGAAAGGTACGCGGCGATAGTCGCTTCGTTGACAGTTGCGGTTGTCGGCCGCATGCGCAGGTCTTCGCGGCTGATCGTGGCCAAGTTCAGCCCCAGCACCGCATCGAAATCGTCCAGCGCGGCGATCCGGTCGGCAGGCGCCACTCGCTTGTCCGCGAGCAACTCGTCGAGGATCGGCAGCGCGCGCGGTGTGGCGAGATCGTCCGACACCGCCTCTTCCAGTCGATCGGCATAGGCATGCGCGCTGCCCGACGGACCGCCGGGCTCGCGAGCACGCAACGTCTCGACCGCCTGCACCATCCGCTTCAGCCGGATCGCCGCCGCCGCGAGGTTCTCCCAGGAGAATTCAAGCTCGCTGCGATAGTGCGCCTGGAGGCACATCAGACGGTAGGCGAGGGGGTGGAAGCCGCGGTCGACGATCGTCTGCATCGTCGTGAACTGCCCAGACGATTTCGACATCTTGCCCGCGCGTTCGACCAGGAAGTTGTTGTGCATCCAGACGCTCGCACCGGTATCCGCGCACTCGCAATGCGCCTGGTTCTGCGCGATCTCGTTGGGATGGTGGATCTCGCGGTGGTCGATCCCGCCGGTGTGGATGTCGAAATGCGCGCCGAGATAATGCTTGCTCATCACCGAGCATTCGAGATGCCAGCCCGGCGCCCCACGCCCCCAGGGCGAGTCCCATTCCATCTGGCGGTTCTCGCCGGGCGCAGAGGTGCGCCAGATCGCGAAGTCCTGCGGATTGCGCTTGCCCGCGACGGGCTCGATCCGGCTTTCGATATCGTCGGTGCCGGCACGCGCGAGGCGGCCATAGTCCGGCACCGTCGCCACGTCGAAATACAGCCCACTGTCGAGCGCGTAGCAATGCTTCGGTGCAATCTGTTCGGCGAACGCGATCATCTCGGCGATATGATCCGTCGCGACTGCCCAGCGCGCCGGCGGTACTATGTTGAGGCGCGCGACGTCACGTTTGAACACGTCGGTATAATAGGCTGCGATCTCCCAGATCGACCGCTCTTGCGCGGCGGCGGCCTTTTCCATCTTGTCGTCACCGACATCGGCGTCGGACGTCAGGTGCCCGACATCGGTGATGTTGATGATGTGAGTCGTCGGCCACCCCTTCCACCGGAGCACGCGACCCAGCGTGTCGGCGAACAGGAAGGCGCGCATGTTGCCGATATGCTGATAGTTATAGACGGTCGGCCCGCAGGTGTAGACCCCGACATCGGTCGGATCGGTCGGCTGGAAGGTCTCGAGCTGGCGCGTGAGGCTATTATATAGTGTCAGGGGGATGCGGGTCATGCGGCTGCTCTTAGCGGCGCATTTGCCTCGCCGCAAAGGCGGCAAAGTCGTGTGCCGACCCAGGGGGCGCGCGGTTTGGCTTGAAACCCCGCCCCTCCCCTGATAGGGGCCCAAGTTCATGCGGCGCGGACCTATTCGCGACGGCAAAAATCTATTCGACCGGAGCTAAACGGGTTTATGCAGATCATCGTACGCGACAACAACGTCGACCAGGCCCTTCGCGCGCTTAAGAAGAAGCTGCAGCGCGAAGGCGTGTATCGCGAGATGAAGCTGCGCCGGCACTATGAGAAGCCGTCGGAGAAGCGCGCACGCGAGCGTGCAGCAGCGATCCGTCGTTCGCGCAAGCTCGACCGCAAGCGCGCAGAGCGCGACGGCGCACGGTAAGAATTTGGTCGGCCACGCCCGGCACGCGGGTAGGCCGATAGTTTCGGGGGGTGTCGTGATCGGCGCCCCCGTTTGCTTTCCAACGGCACGCACGGCGCTCCGGCGTGACCAGATGACCGGGGCCTGATCCGATGTCGACCGTCACCGCAGTACCGTTGCAGCCTACCAAACGCAGCTACCTCGTCTATCTTTGGGTCGGTATCGCGCTTGCGTTGATCGCCGCGGTCGCGCTCGCGCGGCAGGGTGACGATCCCCTGGCGCGCAATGCTCGCGCCAGGGGCGTGGTCGTGACAGCGTCGGGGCTGCAGTACAAAGTGATCACACCCGGCAAGCCCGGGGCGGCCAAGCCGACCGATGCCGATGTCGCGCTGGTGAACTACGAGGGTAAGCTGCTGAATGGCACGACCTTCGACAAGTCGCAGCAGCCGACGCCGATGCCCGTGACCGGCGTCGTTCCGGGCTTCTCGGAGGCATTGAAGCTGATGCCGAAGGGCTCGAAGTATCGCTTCTGGCTGAAGCCGGCGCTTGGCTATGGCGACAAGGCGACCGGGCCTATTCCTGCGAACTCGACGCTGGTGTTCGACGTCGAACTGCTCGATTTCCTGCCGCAGAGCGTGGTGCAGCAGATGCAGGCGCAGGCGCAGATGGGTCGTGGCGCTCCGGGCGGGATGCCGGGCAGTGCGCCGGGCCAGCCTCAGCCGTGATCTACGGCCGGCGGACTCGCCGGCCTGCCTGATCGTTTCGAAAGCGCGCCCGCGGTCATCCGTCGGGCGCGTTTTTCGTTGGATCGGATGTGGTGATCGGCAGGTCGGCGACCGGCTGCCTGAGAGCCCTCGGTGCGGTATCAAAACCGATCTCGGCTTACGTCTTCGACCGGGTAGCGGGCGTTGCGCGCTTTGCGTGTGGTCGATCGTCATATCGGTTCGGCCGGAAACGATCAGCGGAATGGACCGGTGTCATAGGGCCGGCTTCTACGCACGAGTCGTCGGCGCCCGCATCTCTGCAACGCGAACGATGTGGGATCGGCGAGAGAAATACTGCGTTGCCGCGGGCGGCGGTCGGCCCGTTCCGCATCTACGGCAGGCAAAAAAATAGCGGCCCGAAGACCGCTATTTCTCGGACTAAAGTCGTAAGACTTAGTTGCTGTCCGAATCGTCGTCGTTGTCTGCAACGATAACGATACCGGCAACAACTGCAGCCGCTGCGAGAACCGCAACGATGATGCCGCCGCCAGCGAGTTCGTTCTTGTCGGCCGAAACCGAACCTGCACGAACCGTAGCCGACGAAGTGGCCGGTGCTGCCATGGCCGGAGCAACTGCCATCGTGGCTGCTGCTGCGGTCAGGATATATTTCCCAAGACGCATGATGAACTCCCTTTGTGCTCGTCAGCCCGGCATTGGCACGAAACCGCCGCCGAGGCAACCGAGGTCTGGATAACGCCGCGAAGGGTTTCGCACCGTTGCGGCAGTGCAACACACTACCGCAGAAACCTTATACCGATCCCAAACCACGGTAAAAGCGACAGTTTGCTTGGCCTAGGTTATTTCTCGCCGACCAGCGGACCGTCGGTCGCGGGATCGGCTGCAGTTTGCAACGACCATGTCTCGGCGCCCTCGATGCCCAATGCCGTCAGTCGACCCGA
Source organism: Sphingomonas faeni (assembly GCF_040407495.1). Classification (GTDB taxonomy): domain Bacteria; phylum Pseudomonadota; class Alphaproteobacteria; order Sphingomonadales; family Sphingomonadaceae; genus Sphingomonas; species Sphingomonas faeni_D. Next base: position 149,460 of record NZ_JAPZPP010000006.1, read on the forward strand.
CGCATAGGCGCCCGTATCGATGCCGATCCGGTGGCTGCGTCGCTCGATTGCGTCGCTTACCGTATGGCCGTGGACGATAGTCTTTTCGAGCGTCGAGCGATGATCGAGGAACGGATCGCGGATCCAGCGCAGGTCGGACGTCCGCTGCAGGTTGAGCGGCGTATCGGGGCGGACCCCGGCATGCACGAATGCATAATCGCCGATCACGATCATATCTTCGAAGCGGCGCAGGAATTCGCGGTGCTCGTCGGGCACGAGTACGTCGATGCGGTGGACGAGCTCTTCATAGTCGAGCCGCTCGTATTCCTTTGCGTCCATGCCATAGCTCAGGATGGTTTCGCGGCCGCCGATCCGGCAGAACAGGCGAAGCGCCTTGGGTTCGCCGTCGAGCGCACCGAGGAAGATTTCCTCATGGTTGCCGAGCAGGAAGCGGACGTCGGCGCGCGTGGCGGCAAGATGGCGCAGGCGGTCGATCACGGCGGCAGAGGCTGGGCCGCGGTCGACGATGTCACCGAGGAACACGAGAGTAGTCTCTGCAGGGCCGCGCGCGCGCTCGTCCGCCTCGATCAGGCCGATCAGTTCGTCCAGCAGGTCCGCACAGCCGTGAATATCGCCCACCGCATAGACACGGCGGCCGTCGGGGATGCTGGGCTGGTTCGTTTTGGCGCTGCTACGGGACTTGAAAAGCTTTGAAATCATGCTGCTATCGATGGCGAGGGGAAGATGTACGAGACGTGATCGAACGCGCGGTCGCATAGGATGTTCGGCGGTAGGTCGCAACGTGTCCCTGGGGTTCCCGCGCCGACGGGGACGCCGGTGGGGACGGGGACGAAGGACCGTATACGATCGGTGCCTATGCGGCATGACGCGGCGGTGCGCGATGGCTAAGGGAGGTCCATGTCGATGATCACCCGCCTGCTGCCGCTCCTGCTGCTCACTGCCGCGTCCCCCGCCAAGGAAGAGGCGCCCGATGCCGCATTCTTCGAGACGCTGCGTGCCGCCGATCTCCGCCTTGCAACGATCGCCTACCGACTGACGACCGCCAACGCCGCGTTGTGCGATCGGCAGCAACCACAGGTCGGCATGCCGATCCATGCGCTCACGCAATATGGTCCTTCTGCACGCCAGTCCGCCGCAAAGGCGTTCGGGTTCGAATTGACGATCGGGGTCGAGGCGGTCGTGGCGGGCGCACCGGCGGATCGGGCGGGAATACGTGCGAACGACTCGATCGTCGCGATCAACGATACCGAGCAACCCGGGCTGCCGAGCACAGACGCGGCCGAGGGCGCGGGCGCGCGCGATGCGGCGGAGGCGGTGATCGCGGCGGCACCGATCGGCAAGCCGTTGCGGCTTACTGTCCTGCGGGCGGGACGGCGTCTGCCCATCGCGGTGCAACCGGTCACCGGCTGTCGCTCGCGATTCGAGATCCTGCTCGGCAGCGGGCTTGGCGCGACGGCGGACGGCGCGATCGTTCAGATCGGCGAGCGGTTCTTCGAGAGCTATACCGACGAGGAGATCGCGGTCGTCGTCGCGCACGAGCTTGCGCACAACATCCTGCGCCACCGCGACAGGCTCGACGCCGCGAAGATCAATCGGGGGCTACTGGCGGAACTCGGCCGCAACGGCCGGTTGATCCGCGAGACCGAGGACCAGGCGGACCTGCTGGGGATCTACCTGCTCGCCAATGCCGGGTACGATCCTATGTCGGCGCCCAAATTCTGGCGGCAGAAGGGCGGCACGATCGACGGCGGACTGTTCCGCAGTCGCACGCATGCCTCGTCCAAGGCCCGCGCCGAGGTGCTCGAAGTCGCCGCGCGCGCGATCGCTGCGACTTCGACGCGGCCGATCATCCCGCCAGTCGTTGCGACTCGAGACGTGCCGCTGCGGTGACCGGCAGCCCCGACGCGCGCGGCTGATCCGGCCAGATCCCGCGCGTATCGATCACCGCCTTGTCCGCGCGCTCTTCGAGCGGGATCGATTTGAACACGTCGTGGTCGACTAGCACGATCATGATCGAACAGGTCTCGATCGCGGTATCGACGTCGATCAGCGTGGCGCCGGTATCCGCGAGCACGGCGGGCAGCGTCTGCGCATAGGGCTCGACGATCCGCACGCGATCGCCGAACTGGCGCGCCACCGCTTCGGCAACCTTGAGCGCAGGGCTCTCGCGGAAGTCGTCGATGTTCGCCTTGAACGCGAGGCCGAGGCACGCGACCGTTGCGCCTGGTGTCGCCTCGACGAGCGCGGCGACCTGCGCGATGACGTGGTCGGTCTTGCCGTCGTTGACCTCGCGCGCGGTGCGGATCAGCGGCGTCTGGTCGGGCGCGGCGTGGACCAGGAACCACGGGTCGACCGCAATGCAATGCCCGCCGACGCCGGGACCAGGTTGAAGGATGTTCACGCGCGGATGGCGGTTCGCGAGGCGGATCACCTCCCAGACATCGACGCCCATCGTGTCGGCGATCAGCGACAATTCGTTGGCGAATGCTATGTTGACGTCGCGAAACGCGTTCTCGGTGAGCTTCGTCATTTCCGCGGCGCGCGCGGTGGTAGTGACGCAGGCGCCTCGCACGAACCGGCGGTAGAAGGTCAGTGCCTTGCGCGCGCACCGCGGCGTGATCCCGCCGATGACGCGGTCATTGTCGATCAGTTCGACCAGGATGCGTCCGGGCAGCACGCGCTCCGGGCAATAGGCGATCGCGATGTCCGCCTGGTCGCCGGTCTTGCCCGGTACGCGCAGATCGGGGCGCAGGGTCGCCAGCAGATCGCGGACCTTCTCGGTGGTGCCGACCGGCGAGGTCGATTCGAGGATGATCGTATCGCCCGTCTTCAGCACGCTCGCGATCGTCGTCGCAGCGTCGAGGACGTAACCGATGTTAGGCGCGTGATCGGCATCGAACGGTGTCGGCACGGCGATGACGAAGACGTCCGCGGGCTCGATCGCGGTCGAGGCGCGCAATGTGCCCCGCGTGACGACGCCGGAGACGAGGCCGTCGAGGTCTACCTCCTCGATATGGACGCGGCCCGAATTGACGGTCTCGACGACCGATTCGGTCACGTCGACGCCGAGCACCTGTGCGCCGGTCCGCGCGATAATCGCCGCCGTGGGAAGGCCGATATAGCCGAGCCCGAGCACGACGACGTTAAGGTTGGTATCAGACAGCATGCCCGGCGCCCTTTGCGAGTGTTTCTGCGATGGTCTCGGCGATCCTGGCCGCGGCATGGCCGTCCCCGAACGGGTTATGGGCGAACGCCATCGCGGCATATACCGCGGGGTCGTCGAGCAGCGTGAAGATTTCGGACACGATCCGGTCTTCGTCGGTGCCGATCAGCTTGGCGGTGCCGGCGGCGACGCCCTCCGGGCGCTCGGTCGTCTCGCGCATCACGAGCACGGGCTTGCCGAGGGCCGGAGCCTCTTCCTGCACGCCACCCGAATCAGTCAGGACGATCTCCGCCATGCTGAGCGCGCGGACAAAATGCGGGTAATCGAGCGGCTCGATCCGCGCGACGTTGGCGCGGTCGCCGAGGATCGCGTCCATCACCGAGACGACGTTGGGATTGGGGTGGACGGGGAACAGCACCGCGACGTCGTCACGCTCGGCGATCCGGCCGATCGCGCGCGCGATCGCCGCCATGCCGTCGCCGAAATTCTCGCGGCGATGCGTGGTGACCAGGACGATCCGCTTGCCCGCGAACCGTACCGCGATGGCATCGAGACCTGCCGCGAGTGCAGGATCCGCCGCGACGCGGTCCGCGGTCCAGTGCAGCGCGTCGATCACTGTGTTGCCGGTGACGTGGATCGTGTCGGCGGGGATCGTCTCGCGCCGCAACGCCTCCGCCGCCGTCTCGGTCGGGGCGAAGTGCAGCGCGGCGATCGGTGCGACGATGCGGCGGTTCACCTCCTCGGGCCAAGGCTGGTAGATGTCGCCCGACCGCAGCCCTGCTTCGACATGTGCGACCGGTATTTTGCGGTAATAGGCGGCGAGCGCACCTGTCATCGCGGTTGCGGTATCGCCCTGGACGATGACGAGATCGGGCCGCTCGGCATCCATCACGTCGCCGAGCCCGGTAAGTAGGCGTGCGGTCAGGCGATCGAGCGTCTGGCCCGGCTCCATCAGGTCGAGATCGATGTGGGGGGACAGATCAGCGATAGCGAGGACCTGGTCGAGCAACCCGCGATGTTGCGCCGTGACGCAAGTTCGCACCGTGAGGCCAGGGGTTGCCACCAGCGCGCGGATCACCGGAAAGAGTTTGATCGCTTCGGGGCGCGTTCCGAAAATGACGAGGATCTTGGACATGGAACCTCCCTAGCTGACGATATTTAATGACGCGCTAACCGGGTACAGCGTTTCATGGATCGGGTGACTGGAATTGCGTGGACCCGTAACGACCGGTAAATGCTGCGGTGCAACCAAAAGACCCTGACGACCCAATTGGAGTTCCGAATGACGATCAAACCGCTTCGCAAGGCCATATTTCCCGTCGCAGGGCTGGGCACGCGCTTTCTGCCGGCGACCAAGTCGATGCCCAAGGAAATGCTGACCGTCGTGGACAAGCCCTTGATCCAATATGCGGTCGAGGAAGCGTTGGAAGCGGGAATCGAGCAGATCATTTTCGTGACCGGTCGCGGCAAGGGAGCGCTCGAGGACCATTTCGATATCTCGTACGAGCTCGAGGATACGATGCGCGAGCGCGGCAAGTCGCTCGACGCGATCAGCCATATCCGGATGAAGCCGGGTTCGCCGGTCTATGTCCGCCAGCAGGAGCCATTGGGTCTTGGCCATGCGGTGTGGTGCGCGCGCGAGATCGTCGGCGACGAGCCGTTCGCGGTGCTGCTCCCCGACGAGTTGATGGTCGGCAAGCCGGGTTTTATGAAGCAGATGGTCGAGGCGTATAATCAGGTCGGCGGCAATGTGATCGGCGCGCTCGAAGTCGCCGATTCGGAGACCGACAAATACGGCATCATCTCGCCCGGTGCGATCGATGGCCGGCTGACCGAAGTCATGGCTCTCATCGAGAAGCCCAAGCAGGGCACGGCGCCGTCGAACCTGATGATTCCCGGCCGATATATCCTCCAGCCCGACGTGATGCGTATCCTCGAGAACCAGGAGAAGGGCGCCGGTGAGGAGATCCAGCTGACAGACGCGATGGCGCAGCTGATCGGCAACCAGCCTTTCCATGGCTTCACCTTCGACGGTCAGCGTTACGATTGCGGCGACAAGGCGGGCTATATCCAGGCAAACCTCGCGATCGCGCTGTCGCGCGCCGACATCGGTCCGGCCGTGCGCGAGTTCGCCAAGGGTCTGCTGGCGGGCTGAACCGGGCCATCACCCATCCGTCACCCCGGACCCGGTCCGGGGTGACGAAGTCGCAGTCGAGAAGGCCTAGCCGCGTGCCGTACCGCAGGCGCAGCAGCCCGGATCCTTCGGCAGGCGGATCGACCGGAAGCGCAGGGCCAGAAGGTCGATCAACAGAAGCTTCCCCGCGGGGTCGTCGCCGAACGGGGCGATCGCGCGGATCACCTCCAATGCGGCGAGGCTGCCGATCACGCCGGTGACGGGGCCCAGCACGCCGTCCTCCGCGCAGCTCGTCTCGGCACGCTCGGGGTCTTCGCCGACGAAACAGCGATAGCAGGGCTTGTCCGCCTCCCAGCCGCGATAGGTGGCGAGCTGGCCTTCGAACTGCCCGACCGCTGCGGAGACCAGCGGGATCTTGGCGGCATACGCGGCGTCAGCGACGCAGAAGCGGGTCGCAAAATTGTCGCAGCCGTCCAGTACGACGTCGGCACCGGCCAGCAGGCATGCGACGTTGGTCGGATCGATCCGCAGGCGGTGCGTTTCGACCGCGACATGCGGATTGATCCGTTGGACCGCTGCCGCTGCCGCTGCGACCTTGGCGATGCCGGTGTCCGCAGTCGTGAAGATCGTCTGGCGCTGAAGGTTGGAGGGTTCGACCGAATCGTCGTCGATCAGGATCAGGCGACCGACGCCGGCGGCTGCGAGATACTGGATCGCGGGCGAGCCGATCCCGCCGGCGCCGACGATCGCGACCGTCGCCGCCTTCAGCCGCGCCTGTCCCGAGCCGCCAAATTCCTTGAGGACGATATGCCGCGCATACCGGACGAGTTCGTCGTCGGAGAGAGTCATGCGCCCCAGGCGAACGTCAGGCTGGTGCGATACCAGGTGTCGGCGGCGGTATCGACCACGTCGATCGCATCGCGCGCGCCGAGAATGACGCCGGCCGCATATTGCTCGACCGTCGGGCAGTCGATCGCACGCGGCGTGATCCGCCGGATCCGACCATCGGGAGTCATTAGCACCGCCAGGTCGAGGGTGAGCGACCAGCCCTGCACCGTCCGGACGGCCTTCGCGCAACGCCCGGCCATGACTTCGCCGTGGACATAGGCAGAAGTATTGGCGAGCGTGGTCGCCTGCCGACGGATGCGCAGGACGGGCAGCGTGCTCCAGTCCTGCGGTGGCAACAAGCTGGATGCGGGGACCGTGGTGGGCGGCGCTGTCGGGGCCGTGGGAACGACCGGCGTCTGATCGGCCTGAGACGCCGCGGCTTGTAGCAGCAGGAGGAAGGCGGCGATCATCGGCCGGTCGATCCGAAGCCGCCTGAACCACGGGCGGTGTCGTCGAGCGTCGCGCCCTCGTCGACCGTGGCGCGGAGGACAACCGCCGGGACGAGCTGCGCGATGCGGTCGCCACGCGCGATCGCGAAGGGCTCCTGGCCGAGGTTGGCAAGGATCACCTTCACTTCGCCGCGATAGTCGCTGTCGATCGTGCCGGGGGTGTTGAGGCAGGTAACGCCGTGCTTGAGCGCGAGGCCGGAGCGGGGGCGGACCTGGACTTCATGGCCGGCGGGAATGGCGATCGCGAAGCCGGTCGCGACGGCGGCGCGGTCGCCGGGGGCGAGCGTCAACGCTTCGGCGGCGACGACGTCCATCCCGGCGGCGCCCTCGGTGGCGTAGGCAGGCAGCGGCAAGCCTTCGCCGTGCGGCAGGCGTTTGAGTTCGATACGGATCATGATGCAGCTTCTAGCGCATCGGCGATGCGGTTTGCCAGTCGGGCGGCGACCGCGTCCTTGGGCAGACGCTCCCAGCTCTCGACTCCGGCTTCGGTAACAAGATGCACGCTGTTGTCCGCGCCTCCCATGACGTCGCCCGATACGTCGTTGGCGACGATCCAGTCCGCGGTCTTGCGCACACGCTTGGCAACGGCGTGCTCGATCACGCTCTCGGTCTCGGCGGCGAACCCGATCAGCAAGCGAGGGCGGTGCGGGCTGCGCGCCAAAGTCGCGAGAATATCGGGATTTTCCGCCAGCGTCAGCGTCGGCGTTACGTCACCCTTCTTCATCTTCTGCGGGACGGCCTCGACATGCCAGTCCGCTACGGCGGCGACCATGACCGCGGCGTCGGCGGGCAGCGCGTGGTCGACTGCGTCCGCCATCTCCCGCGCGGTCTCGACATCGATCCGGTCGACGTCGTGCGGAGTCGGCAGCGTCACGGGGCCGGCGACAAGCGTCACGCGTGCGCCGAGCCGTGCCAGTGCTGCGGCGATCGCGAAGCCCTGTTTGCCCGACGAACGGTTGGCGATGTAGCGGACCGGGTCGATGGGCTCGTGCGTCGGCCCGGCGGTGACGAGGACGTGACGGCCCGCAAGGCGCTTTGGCGGGGCGGGGGCGAGTATCGCTTCGATCGCGGCGACGATCGCGGGCGGTTCGGGGAGGCGGCCTGGACCATATTCGCCGCACGCCATGATGCCTTCGTCGGGCGTCATCGCCGTCACGCCGTCGGCACGCAGTTGCGCGACGTTGCGGACGGTCGCGGCGTGGGTCCACATGCGGACGTTCATCGCGGGCACGACCAGCACGGGTTTGTCGGTGGCGAGCAGCAGCGTCGTCGCGAGGTCGTTGGCGTGGCCGCCCGCCATGCGTGCCATCAGGTCGGCGGTGGCGGGTGCGATGACGATCAGGTCGGCCTGCCGGCTGAGCTGGATATGGCCCATCTCGGCCTCGTCCTTGAGATCCCAGAGCGTCGTATAGACCTTGTCCTCGCTGAGTGCGGCGAGCGTCATCGGCGTGACGAAATGATGCGCCGCCTCGGTCATCACGCAGCGCACCGCATAGCTGCGGGTCTTGAGCAGGCGGATTAGTTCGGCCGCCTTGTAGGCGGCGATCCCGCCACCGACGATCAGGAGAATGCGCTTCATGATCGTATCTCTAGCGGATAATCCGCGTCACGGTAATGCGCCGGCTGTCGAGCGCCGCCTGGACCAGATCGCGCAAACCGTCGGGGACGAACACCAGCCCGGTCAGCAGCACCGGCGTCACTAGCAGCGCCCAGTGCGACGTATCCTCGCGGCCGAACACTACGATGAGCACCACGGTCAGGACGATCGTCGCAAGCACGCGCGTCGCGATCGGATCGCGCCACGTCGCCCAGCCGAACAGGGCAAGGCCGATGATCGGCGCAGCGAGCCACAAGGGGAGCGCGACGAGCGCGGTGACCGATGCTGCCGCCGACAGGACCGTGCCGATGCCCAGTCCTCCAGCCCAGTCGAACAGCAGATCGTCGAGCGGCCTGAGGACCTGCGCCACCGCATGCGCATGGACCGCGAGTACGACGGCCACGACGATCAGCACGGCCGCCCAGCCGAGCGCTTCGCGGCGCCGGTGTTCGGCCAGCGCGAAGGCCAGCATGACGATCGGGTAGAGCGCAGCGGTCTCGCAGATCACCGCGGCTGCCAGCCCCAGGGCGGTCGCTTCGAGATGGCGATCGCGCCGCCGTACTGCGAGCGAAAGCGCTACCATGAGCCCTGCCCAGAGTTCCGGCACGGCGACGAACGATGGCCGCAGCACAAGGCTCGCGAACAGCAGCAGCGCAACCGCCACCTGCGCCGCGCGCGTCTTGAGCGCCGGCTGCAGCCGTCCATACCACGCGACGGCTACCGCAGCGGTCAGCAGGTACAGCATCGCCATCACCGTGACATGGGGCAACGCTGCCTCGATCACCGCTAGCGTCGGCAATTCGAACGCGGTGAACGGCGCCAGCGGATAGTTGCCCGCCCGCAGCGCATCCGCCGTCACCGCATAGTAATTGCCACCATGACGCACACCCTCGACGATCGTGGCATAGAAGGCGGTGTCCACCGGATTAAACGACGCGGCGATTGCCGCTGTCACCGCCACAGCGAGCAGCAACGCCAGCGCCGCCACGACGCCGCATGCGCCGGCTTTAGAAATGCTGGCGAACCGCGACGGTGCCGCCAGCCAGACCGGGATCAGCGCGCGCCGCATCGGCTCGGTCGGCGCGACGGGCAGGCGTGGCGCAGCGTCATGTCAGGCCGAACCATGTTCCCGCGATGCCGACGGCGGCGGCAATTACTGCGACCGCGGCGTAGCGCCAGCCGCCGCCTATCCGGATCACTTCGATCTCGCGCAGCGGCATCGTCGGCGGCGCGCCACCGGGGGCGGGGTAATGCGCTTCGATCCGGCGGACCAGCTCAGGCAACCTCGTCAGCGTCTGGAAGTCGGCGATCAGTCGGTCGGCGATCATCGCCTCGGGGCCGAGTTCGCCGCGGATCCAGTCGCGGACGAACGGTTCGGCGGCTTCCCACAGGTTGATGTCGGGGTTGAGGCTGGTCGCGACGCCCTCGACCATCACCATCGTCTTCTGAAGCAGCAGCAGATGCGGCTGCGTCACCATGTCGAAATCGCGCGTGATCGAGAACAGGCTGTCGAGCATCATGCCGATCGACATGTCCTTGACCGGCAACCCGCGCATCGGCTCGCCGACTGCGCGCAACGCGGTGGCGAATTCGGCGACGTCGTGGTGCGCGGGGACATAACCAGCTTCGAAATGGATCTCGGCGACGCGCTTATAATTGCCGGTGATCAGCCCGTAGAGGATCTCGGCGAGCCAGACGCGGGCGCGGCGGTCGATCCGACCCATGATGCCGAAATCGATCGCGGCGATGCGGTTGCCGGGGAGCGCGAACAGGTTTCCCTGGTGCATGTCAGCGTGGAAGAACCCGTCGGCAATCGCCTGGCGCAGGAACGCGCGGACCAACGTCTGCGCGAGCGCGGGCAGGTCGTAGCCGGCGGCGACGAGCGCGGGGCGATCGGACAGCTTGATGCCGTCGATCCACTCGATCGTCATGACCTTCGCGGTCGATCGCGCCCAGTCGATCGCGGGGATGACGAAATCGGGTTCGGCGGTCATGCCCTCCGCGAGTTCGGAGGCGGACGCGGCTTCGCGGCGGAAGTTGAGTTCGCGCAGGGTCCAGCGCTTGAACGTCTCGATCGTGAGACGGGGGCGCAGGCGCATTGCTTCGGGGCTGAGCGCCTCGAGTTGCGCCGCGGCCCAGCTGTAGGTGTCGATCGCGCGCGCGAAATCGTCCTCGACGCCGGGGCGGAGGACTTTCACCGCGACCTGGCGGCCGTCGGTGGTGACGGCGCGGTGGACCTGCGCGATCGACGCCGCGCCGACCGGGATCGGTTCGATCCGCGAGAACAGCGTTTCCAGCGGCTTGCCGAAGCTCGCCAGCATCGCCGCCTCGATCGTCTCGTAGGGGACGGGGGAGAGTTGGTCCTGCAATCTCAGCAGGTCGTGCGCAGCGTCCTCGCCGACGAGATCCGGCCGCGTCGCGAGCGTCTGCCCGAGCTTGATCGCTGCCGGCCCGATCGCCTGGAACGCATCCGCATAGCGCGGCACTGCCGGCACGCGCGCTCCGAACCGCGCGATCCGCGCGAGGCGGCGGACAGGGGCGGGGGTGTTCGGGTCGCGCTCGATGCCCCGCAGTGCGCCGTGGCGAGCGAGGATGCGGCCCCATTTGAGGAGGCGCCAGACGTGGGTGGTCGAAGCGGTCACTGGGTGAGCGCGCCTTGAAAAGAGTTATGTTCACGCGAAGGCGCGAAGGCGCGAAGATAGATTGGTTCACGCGGAGACGCGGAGACGCGGAGAGAAGGAAGAACTGGTTCGCGCAGAGGCGCAGAGGCGCGGGGGTGTTTGGCTTCGCCGCGGATGCGGCTTTTCATTATTGGCGAATGGCTAGCAAAGCGCTGACGCGCGCAAGACCTGGCGCCTTCGCGCTCACTTACTCTCCGCGTCTCCGCGTCTCCGCGTGAACCACTCTTCACGCCTTCGCGCCTTCGCGTGATCACTAGATCTTCCAACCGCTGTGGATCGCGACGAGGCCACCCAACAAAGGTTCGACCTTCGTCTGCACGAAGCCCGCGTCCGCGATCATGCTCTTGAACTTGGGCATGTCCGGGAAGCGGCGGATCGATTCGATCAGGTAGCGGTAGCTGTCGGCGTCCTGTGCGAGCAGCTGACCGAGCTTCGGGACCATCTTGTGCGAATAGGCGTCGTACACCTCGGCGAACCCAGGCCAGACGGTGGTCGAGAATTCGAGGCAGTAGAACCGTCCGCCACGGCGAAGGACGCGGTGAGCTTCGCGCAAGGCCTTGGGGATGTCGGTCACGTTACGGATTCCGAACGCGATCGTGTACGCGTCGAAGAACTTGTCGGGGAAGGTCAGCGTTTCCGCGTTGGCTTCGGTCCAGACGAGGCCGTTGATGCCGCGCTTCTGCGCGCGCTGCATGCCGACTTCGAGCATCTGTGGGTTGATGTCGGCGACCGTGATCGACGCGCCCGACGGCTCCATGCGGAACGCGATGTCGCCCGTGCCGCCGGCCATGTCGAGGATCTGCTCGCCTTCGCGCGGCTTTACGCGGCGGACGAAGCGGTCCTTCCACAGCCGGTGCATGCCGCCCGACATCGCATCGTTCATCAGGTCGTATTTGCCTGCGACGTTCGAGAAGACGCCGCCGACGCGGGCGGTCTTCTCGGTGGCGGGGATGTCTTCGTAGCCGAAGGAGACGGTATCGGGCGTGAGTGCGGGCGCGGGCGCGATCAAGTCGTTCATATCCTGCGCTCTAGCCGCGCCTTGTGGCGCGAGCAAACGCAACCTAGCTGCAAACCGTGCCAGAATTACCAGAAGTCGAAACCACCGTGCGCGGGCTGGAGCCCGTGCTGAAGGGCCAGCGCCTGACCTCCGTCGAGCCGCGTCGTGCCGACCTGCGCAAAGCGATCCCGGTCGACCTGCGCCAGCGGATGACGGGGGCGACCGTTACGCATTTGGGCCGTCGTGCCAAATACGGGCTCATCGATACCGATCGTGGCGATACGCTCGTCTTCCATCTCGGCATGTCGGGTCGCTGGCGAGTCGATCCGAGCGAACTGCTCGCGCACGACCACCTGCTGATCGGCACCGCGGCGGGGCGGACGGTCGCGCTCAACGATGCGCGGCGATTCGGCTTTCTCGATCTTTGGGCGACCGACGACATCGCGAATTACCCGCCGTTCCTCAGCATGGGGCCGGAGCCGCTTGGGCCCGACCTGACCGCCGCGTATCTGCTCGAGGCGCTCGAAGGCCGGGGGGCGTCGATCAAGGCGATGCTGCTCGACCAGCGAATCGTCGCGGGTCTCGGCAATATCTATGTGTGCGAGGCGCTGCACATGGCGAAGATCGCGCCGTCACGCGCGGCGGGGCGGATATCGCTGTTTCGACTCGAGCGACTCGTCGAGGCGATTCGTACGGTGCTGACCGCGGCGATCTTGGCCGGCGGTTCGTCGCTGCGTGATTACGTCCGGCCCGATGGCGAGCTTGGCTATTTCTCCAAGCAATGGCGCGTCTATGGGCGCGAGGGTGAGCCGTGCGAATGCGGTGCTACGGTGAAGCGGCGGACGGAGGGCGGGCGCTCGACGTTCTGGTGCCCGAAGTGCCAACGCGGTTGACGATCTAGGACAAAGTGGGTAGGGCCGCGGCTTCGAGAGGGCGTAGGAGCAATCCGGCGCCCCTTTTTATTCATTCGAACATCCAGAGGGCTTCATGGCGAACACGCCGCAGGCGAAAAAGCGTATCCGTCGCAACGACCGTCGCGCGGAAGTGAACGGCAACCGCGTCGGCCGTATCCGTACCTTCATCAAGAAGGTCGAGGCCGCATTGGCTTCGGGCGACAAGGGCGCAGCGACCACCGCACTCGCGGCCGCACAGCCTGAGCTGCAGCGTGGCGTCGCCAAGGGCGTGCTGCACAAGAACACCGCGAGCCGCAAGTTCGCGCGTCTGACCAAGGCCGTGACCGGGCTCGCATAAGCGACCGATCACTGTCGAAAGCGGATCACCCGTCGGGACATTCCCGGCGGGTTTTTTGCGTCTGCGAAGGGAACCAAGTGCGACGGTGCGTAACCCACGGATTCCCCGCGATTCGAGTGGTCCGAAGTCAAGTCACGTAATGGTTGAATTCGCAAAAAATACGTAAACACAGCCACTTATAAAAATATCGACGCATTTCCGCGGCTTGATCAAGTCAACCCGCTTTATTTCGAAAATGTGACGCCTCGGGGTCTTGCTCGGATCGTCGATCGCTTCATAACGGGGCTCACAGCGACGGTGGTTTCCACCGCTGCATCAAACACACAGGGCGAAGATGCCGGATGACCCTTGGGGTCGTCAGGGGGACCATTTTCTGTCGGGACTATATCACCCGCGCGAGCAATCTCGCGGGGTCGGAGAAGCGTGCGCGTGACGAAGTGGCAAGGATCAGTAACGCACGCGACCGAGGCCGAAAAGGCCTGGGCTCGCGTACGTGCATCCTTACGCGATTCGGCGGGGGCACGCCTGTTCGAGCAGTGGCTCAAGCCGATCGAACTGATCCCCGGAGAGGACCGCGACACGATCCGGCTGGCGCTGCCGTCGGCGTTCATGACGAACTGGGTCCGCAATCACTATGCCGACCGACTCGTGCTCGAATTCAAGCAGATCCTGCCCCACGTCCGCACCGTCCAGATCGAGACCCGGGTGCCGGGTCGCGCGCCCGTCGTGCTGGCGATCGAGCCGGTGGCCGATGCCATTCCGGCCAAGCCCGTTGCGGATCCGTTGCCGGTCGAGGCCCAGCCGGCCCCGAAGCCGGTCGCAGAGCCGGTGCAGGCGTCGATGAAGTTCGGCGTTGATCCGTCGCTGAAACCAGCACCGGCCCCCGTTGTGACGTTGGCGCCTATCGGCATACCGGCAGAGCGTCCGCCGCTCGACCCGCGTTACACCTTCGCACGATTCGTCGTCGACCCGTCGAACAAGGTCGCGTTCAACGCGGCCAAGGTGCTTGCCGAGCCGGGGCCGGTCCGGTTCAGCCCGTTGTTCCTTCACAGTGGCACGGGGCAGGGCAAGACCCACCTCATGCACGCGATCGGTCACGCGTTCCTCGAGCATAACCCGCACGCGATCGTGCTGTGCATGTCCGCCGAGCGCTTCATGTACGATTTCGTCGCGTCGATGCGCGCGCGCGATACGCATGCCTTCAAACAGCGGCTGCGCGGTGCCGACCTGTTGCTGATCGACGATCTCCAGTTCATCGCCGGCAAGGACGCGACGCAGGAAGAATTCTTCCACACGGTCAACGAGATCATGGCGGCCGGCAAGCGGCTGGTGATCTCCGCCGATCGCTGCCCGCAGGCGCTGGAAGGCGTCGAGGCGCGGATCGTCAGCCGGATGTCGGTCGGTCTCGTTGCGGATATAAAGGCGCCTGATCTTACTTTGCGCCGGACGATCCTCGACCGGAAACTGGTCGACCTGCCCGACATGCGCGTGCCGACCGACGTGCTCGACCTGCTCGCGGCGCGGATTCATGCGAACATCCGCGAGCTCGAGGGCGCGCTGAACCGGGTCGTCGCGTATGCGCAGCTGACCGGCGACACGATCGACCTCGACTTCGCGGTGGCGACGTTGGGTGAAGTGCTGCGGGGGGCGCAGAAGCGCGTGACGATCGACGAGATCCAGAAGCTCGTGTCGGCGCATTTCGAACTGAAGCCGCTCGACCTGATTTCGGCGCGGCGCGCGCGGGCTGTGGCGCGGCCGCGGCAGATCGCGATGTACCTGGCTAAGCGGCTGACGACGCGGTCGCTGCCCGAGATCGGCCGGAAATTCGGTGGGCGCGATCACTCGACGGTGATCCATGCGGTGCGGAAGATCGAGGAGCTGCGTGATTCGGACCGGGATATCGACGCGGCGGTGCGCGTGCTGATGCGCGAGCTGGAAGGCTAGGCTAGCCCGTACTTCCTTGTTCTCTCGCGAAGGCGGGAGTCCAGTCTGAACCCCCGCCTTCGCGGGGGAACAAGCTTGTGCGCGCGATATCGCGGCCTGTAGCCGCGTGACCCGGCACACCAAAAACTACCCCGTCATCCTGACGAAAGTTAGGATCCAGCGTTACGGACGCTGCCCTTTATGGCTCTGGATCCTGACTTCCGTCAGGATGACGGGATAGGGGTTAAACCTGCAATCCCATCGCGTCTTGCGTCTGCTTCAACACCGGTGCCGCCAGCGCGCGCGCTTTCTCCGCGCCCGCCTGCAATACTGCCGTCACCGCGCTGCGGTCATCCAGTAGCCGCACCATCTCGTCGCGGATCGGGCCCAATTTCGCCACCGCGAGATCCGCCAGCGCAGGCTTGAACGCGCCGAAGCCCTTGCCGCCGAACTCGCCGAGCACGGTCGCGACGTCGCTATCCGCCAACGCCGCGTAGATCGTCAGCAGGTTGCGCGCCTCGGCGCGGTCGCCGAGTTCCTCGACCGTCGTCGGCAGCACGTCGGGGTCGGTCTTCGCCTTGCGGAACTTGTCGGCGATCGTGTCGTCGCTGTCGATCAGCTTGACGACCGACTGCTCGGACGGGTTCGACTTCGACATCTTCGCCGACGCATCGCGCAACGACATGATCCGCGGCGCCGCCTTGCTGATCAGCGGCGCGGGCAGCGTGAACAGGTCGACGCCGTAGTCGCCGTTGAACTTGGTCGCGATGTCGCGTGCGAGTTCGAGATGCTGCTTCTGGTCCTCGCCGACCGGCACGTGCGTCGCGTTGTAGAGCAACACGTCGGCGGCCATCAGCACGGGGTAGTCGTACAGCCCGACGCTCGCGCCCTCGCGATTCTTGCCCGCCTTGTCCTTGAACTGCGTCATGCGGTTCAGCCAACCGACGCGGGCGACGGTGTTGAGCAACCACGCCATCTCACTATGCGCCGACACGCGCGCCTGGTTGAACAGGATCGATTTCGCCGGGTCGATCCCCGCCGCGATCATCGTCGCGGCGACCTCGATCGTGTGCGACGAGAGCTCGGCGGGCGCGATCCATTCGGTCGGCGCGTGCAGATCGGCGATGAAGAACATCGATTCGCCGCCCTGCGCCGCCACGTCGTCCTGCAACGTCACCCACTGCTTCACCGCCCCCAGGTAATTGCCGAGATGGAGATTACCGGTGGGCTTGATGCCGGACAGGACGCGCATGGAGAAACCTTACTTAGAACGACGCAGAAGCGTGGAGATGTCGCCCAGCCGGAACGCGCCGGTGAGCAATGTCGCGATCGCATAGACGACGCCGCCGGTCGCGACCAGCACGAGCATCGCCCCCCAGCGCTCGACGCTGGCACCCGTCACGAACGGCTGGAACAGGTCGTTGAGGAAATACATCACCACGCCCATGATCAGCGCGGCGACCAGCAGCCGCCACGTCCGCCGCAGCAGCCGCGCGTCGGGCGTGAAGTGCCCGCGGCGGACGAGCGTGCGGTACAGCATCGCGACGTTCACCGTGCTGGCGATCGCGGTAGCGAGCGGCGGCCCCATATGGCCCAGCGGCTTGATGAAGGCGAGGTTGAGCACGAGGTTCACGACCATCGACATCGTCGCATACCGCACCGGCGTGCGCGTGTCGGAACGCGCGTAATAGCCCGGCGTCAGGACCTTCACGAGGATGTACGACGGCAACCCGATCGAGAACGCGGCCAAGGCCTGCGCGGTCAGCACGCTGTCCTGGAGCGCGAACTTGCCGTGCTGGAACAGTGCACCGACGATTGGCACCCCGCACACGATCAGCGCGACTGTTGCGGGGAGGGTGAGGAACAGCGCGAGCTCCATGCCGCGGTTCTGCGTCGCCATCGCCTCTGCATCTTCGCCGCGCCCGAGCTGGCGCGAGATCGTGGGCAGCAGGACGGTGCCGAGCCCGATCCCGATCAGCCCGAGCGGCAGCTGGTTCAGCCGGTCCGCGAAATAGATGTATGAGACTGATCCTGCCGGCAGCAAGGCGGCGGCGAGCGCGGTAGAGACGACGAGGTTGATCTGCACCGCGCCCGCCCCGGCCGCGGCGGGCCAGATCAGCGACATGAGCTTCTTAACGTCGGGATTGAGTTGCGGGCGCTTCAGCCGGAGCATCACGCCGGACGCGCGGCACGCCCAGATCAGCCAGGCGAGCTGCAACGCCCCCGAGACCGTCACTGCGATTGCCTGGTTGCGCGCGGTCAGCAGTGGCTGGTGTTCGTGGAACAGCAGCAGTGCCGCAATCAGCGTTGCGTTCAGCAGGATCGGCGCCGCCGCGTTGATCCAGAACTTGTGCAGCGAATTGAGGATACCACCGAGCAGTGACACCAGACTGATCAGCAGCAGATAGGGCAGGGTGATCCGCGACAGGTGAACGACATAGTCGAACCGCTCCGCACTCGCGCCGTTGAACCCGAAGGTCAGCAGCCACGTCATCGGCCACGCGGCAAGCTCGAACAGCACCGTCATCAGGATCAGCGTCGGCAACAGCACCGACAGCGCGTCCTCGGCGAACGCGATCCCGTCCGGTAGCCCGCGCCCGTCCTTGTCGCCTACCTTCCGATTGAACATCGGGATGAACGCGGCGGAGAAGGCGCCCTCCGCGAAAAGGGCGCGGAACATGTTGGGGAGGCGGAACGCGATCAGGAACGCGTCCGACGCGAACCCGGCGCCGACGAACCGTGCGAACAGCGAGTCGCGCAGCAGCCCCAGGACGCGGCTGGCGAGCGTCAGCCCGCCGACCGATCCCAGCGCCTTGGTGAGGTTCATCTAATAACGCTCCGCCTCCGGTCGATCAGGCCTGGCCGAAATCGCCAACGTTCGGCTGGATGCCAGCCTGCTCGGACTGCGTCAGATACAGCTGGCCGAAATCGATCGGCTCGAGCAGCAGCGGCGGGAAGCCGCCGTCACGCACGGCGTCGGACAGCACCCGGCGCGCGAACGGGAACAGCAGGCGCGGAGCCTCGCCAAGCAGGAACGGCTGGACATGCTCGGCCGGGATGTTGCGCAGCCCGAACAGGCCCGCGTACGAAAGGTCGACGATGAACGCGACCTGCCCGTCGCTCTCGGCGCGAACGTCGATCTTAAGCACGACCTCATGCACCTCGTCGCCGACCTGTGCCGCACCGATATTGAACTGCACGTCGATCGCCGGCGGGGTCTGGTTTTGGTAGACCGCTGGTGCGTTCGGGTTCTCGAACGACAGGTCCTTGACGTATTGCGAGATCAGCCCGGCAGCGGGGTTCGTGTCCTCGCCGTTTGCAAGTGCCTGGTCTGGCGCAGCCACGCCGTTGTCCTGATCATCCATTCGTCATGTCCTTCGAAGATAAGCGCGGAAATGGGACCGAAGCGGCACGCTTGCGCGTTCATATCGGTCAGGGCGCTGCGAGTAGCAGTGCCGACGGGGCGTTTCAACGGGCCCGGGTTTGAATCAGCACAGCTTTGGCCTATGTTAGCCCGAAGATCGGAGGCACGGTTGTTTTACGTAGTTCTTCTCGCGATGGTTGCAGGCTTCTTGGCGATGCGACTCTACAGCGTGCTCGGCAAGCGAACGGGGCATGAACAGCCCCTGCCGCGGGCTGCCGAAGACCGCCCGGCGATCGCCGCCGTTCCGCGAACGGTCGACGCGACGCCGGAGCCGCGCGAGATCGCCAGCCGCAATATCGAGCCGCGTGCCGAAGCCGGTCTGCGCGCGATCGTTGCCGCCGAATCCGGGTTCGACGTCAACCAGTTTCTCGAAGGTGCCCAGGCGGCCTACCGCATGGTCCTCGAATCATTCTGGAAAGGTGACGAGGAACAGCTTGGCTATCTCGCGGAAGACGACGTCTGTGCCGCGTTCGCCGAAGCCATCGCAGCGCGGGTCGCGGCGGGTGAAGTGCTCGACAACCGCCTCGTGTCGATCGAGCGCGCGATCATTGCCGACGCGAGCGTGTCGGGTCGCGATGCCCGGATCACCGTTCGGTTCGATGCAGACATTGCCGCCGTCACGCGTGATAGCGACGGCGTCGTGCTGGCCGGGTCGCTGACCGACGCCGTCGAGACGCATGACGTGTGGACGTTCGCACGGACGCTGAAAAGCAGCGATCCGAACTGGAAGCTTGCCGACACCGACGAGGCGTGATCGTGCGATCCAAGGGGGCCGGGGCCAGCGCGCTGGCGCTGTCGATTTTGCTAAGCGCGTGCGTCGGCGGTGTCGCGCCACCGCGGTCGGGGCCGGTGCCGGTCGACGATAACCGGGGATCCTATCGCGAACCCGCGCGTGAGCCCGTACGCGTTCATCCCTCACGCGACACCGGCGCATCCCCGAACATCCGCGGCATTCAGATGCCGGAGCGAATCGTCGGTGCGGTGCCGGTCCTGCCGATTCCAGTCATCGCCCCCGTAACGCCGACGAATGCGGCAACCGCAGGCGTCGTCGCGGGGCCTGCGGTTGCCAGCTTGCCGATCGACGACGCTCAGGCGCAGTCCGCGCTGGCGGCCTTCGTGACGAGTTGCCCATCGCTTGTTCGGCGTAACGACACGTCGGGTCTTACCCGCGGCGCCGACTGGCAGCCGGCCTGTGCCGCCGCTGTTTCGGTGCCACGTGGCGGCGCACGCAATTTTTTCGCGCAATGGTTCGAGGCGGCGCAGGTCGGCGACGGCAAGGCGTTCGCGACGGGCTATTACGAGCCGGAAATCGCCGGTTCGTTGGAACGGCGCGATGGTTATGCGCCGATCTACGGCCGTCCTAACGACCTGATCGACGTCGATCTCGGCGTATTTTCGACCAGTCTGAAGGGCAAGAAGGTTCGTGGTCGCGTCGATCGCAGCAATCTCGTGCCCTATTACGATCGGACCGCGATCGAGCAGGGTGCGCTATCGGGACGGGCGCCGATCCTCGCCTGGGCGCGCGATCCGGTCGAGCTGTTCTTTCTCCAGATCCAGGGATCCGGGCGGTTGCGATTGCCCGACGGCGAGATCCTGCGCGTCGGCTACGCCACTCAGAACGGGCGCGATTATACCGGCATCGGCGCGCTGATGAAGTCGCGCGGCCTGCTCCAGCCGGGCCAGACCTCGATGCAGGGCATCGTCGCATGGCTCCATGCACACCCGGCCGAAGGGCAGGCGATCATGCGGGAGAACAAGAGCTTCGTGTTCTTTCGCGAACTCGAGGGAGCGCCGTTGGGGGCGCTCGGCCTTCCGGTCACCGGCCAGGTCAGCGCAGCCGCCGACGTCAAGTTCGTGCCGCTCGGCGCGCCTGTGTTCCTGTCGCTCGATCGGCAGGACGCGAGCGGCTTGTGGATCGCGCAGGATACCGGCGGCGCGATTAAGGGTAGCAACCGCTTCGACACGTTCTGGGGCGCGGGCCCTGCGGCGGAGTCGACCGCAGGTGGCATGGCCGGGCGTGGCACCGCGTTCCTGCTGCTGCCGATCGGCACGGTCCAGCGTCTGAACGGCCAACGTTTCAACGGTCAGATAGATGGGGCGCAAGATGGCGGGCCGACCCCTCAACCCTGACCCCCTCACCCCCGAGGAGGCGCAACTCTGGGCGCGCGTGATGGCGAGCGTCCGGCCGATGCGGGTGGTCGCGATCCGCATCCCGGACCGAGCACCGCCGCTGCCACCCCCGCCAAAGCCTTTGATCGGGCCCAACGGCAAGGCCATACCGCCTCCGCCCGCGCCGATGGGGAAGGTGAAGCCGTTGATCCGCACGGTCGTCATGCCCTTCGCCAGCCGGCCGAGCGCGAAACCGGCGGTTGTGTCGCGGCCGGTCGCCAAGCCGATCACGGCCAACACGCTCGACGGCGGCTGGGACAAGAGGCTGACGCGCGGCGTTGTCAGTCCCGACAGCTCGATCGATCTGCACGGGCATACACTGGCGTCTGCGCATGCGCTGCTCGATGTCGGGCTCGGGCGGGCGATCGCGCGCGGCGACCGCGTGCTGCTGCTGGTCACGGGCAAGCCGCCGCGGCCGGAAAGCGAACGTCCGCACGCGCGGGGCGCGATCCGATCGGCAGTGGCGGACTGGCTGGCGGGTTCGCGACATGCGGATTCGATCGCGGCGGTCCGTGGCGCGCATCCGAGGCACGGCGGGCAGGGTGCGTTGTATATCGTCCTGAGGCGCGGACGGGAATAGCTACGCTTTGATGCCCCCCAAGCGGGGGAGGAAAGAAGGCTCAGCCGAGCGCGCGCGCGATCACACCTTCGTAGATATTCGTCAGCGTCAACAGGTCAGCCATCGCGACCGCCTCGTCGACCTTGTGCATCGTCGCATTGATCAACCCGAACTCGACCACCGGGCAGAGCTTCGACAGGAAGCGTGCATCGGAGGTTCCTCCGGTGGTCGACAGTTCCGGCGTGACCCCGGTCGCGTCCACGATGGCGTCCGACAACAGCGTCGAGAACGCACCCGGCTCGGTAAGAAACGCTTCGCCCGATACCTTGCCCGTCACTGCCACGCCCGGCGCATGCCGCTTGGCGATCACGCGGATACGCTCGATCAGGTCCGTCCCGCGGTGCTGGTCGTTGAACCGGATGCTGAGGCGCGCCGAGGCCCTGGCGGGGATGACGTTGTGTGCGGGATTGTTGACTGCGATGTCCGTGACTTCGATGTTCGACGGCTGGAACCAGTCGGTCCCCGTGTCGAGTACCACGGTCTCGATCTCGGCGAGGATCGCGATCAGCCGCGGGATCGGGTTGTCGGCGAGATGCGGGTAGGCGACATGGCCCTGCCGCCCCGGCACGGTGAGCCAGATGTTGACCGAGCCGCGCCGCCCGATCTTCAGCATGTCGCCAAGCCGCACGGTCGAGGTCGGTTCGCCGACCAGACACAGGTCGGGAACGATCCCACGCGCGGCCATCCGCTGCATCAATGCGACGGTGCCGTATGTTGCGGGGCCTTCTTCGTCGCCGGTGATGATGAGCGACAGCGTTCCGGCATCGCTGCGGCTTGCGGCTGCGACGAAGGCGGCGACCGCGCCCTTCATGTCGACCGCGCCGCGTCCATAGAGCAATCCGTCGCGGACCTCGCCGGACCAGGGCGAGCCTGTCCAGCCTTCACCGGGGGGGACGACGTCGACATGGCCGGCAAACGCTAGATGTCGCGGTCCATCGCCGCGCGTGGCGAGCAGATTCTCGACCGGACCGTCTGGCGCCTCGCCGACGACGAACCGATCGACTGCGAAGCCGAGCGGGACGAGCGCCGACTCCAGGACATCGAACACCGTACCGCGCGCCGGCGTGACGCTATCCGCGCGGAGCAACGCCTGGGTCAGCGCGACCGGATCGATCGGCGCGCTCATGCAGGCGTCGGCACCGGCTGCTCGAATTGTTCGAGGACCCATTCCTCTTCCTGCGCCGCGGCGATCCAGTCCTGCATGAACGGATGTTCGAACATCGCCTGCATGTAGCCTGCCGCGAAGCGTGCGATCGGCAGCTGGTACGTGACGATCCGCGTGACGAGCGGCGCGAACATGATGTCCGCCGCGCCGAACTGGCCGAACAGGAAATCGCCGCCGCCACCGAAGCGTGCGCGCGCCTGTGCCCAGATCTCCATGACCCGCTGCAGTTCGATGAGCACGTCGTCGTCGGGCGTGCGCGCCGGGAAGACCTGGCGCACGTTCATGCTGTGCTTGCGACGCAGCGCGGCGAAGCTCGAATGCATCTCCGCCGCCATCGATCGCGCCATGGCGCGTGCCGCGTTGTCCTCGGGCCAGAAGCGCTCGCGCCCGACCTTGTCGGCGAGATAGTCGACGATCGCCAGGCTGTCCCATACGACCGCGTCGCCGTCCCACAGGATCGGGACCTTGCCCGACGACGGCGCGAACTCGTCGCCCGAGCGGCGCTTTTCCCAATCGGCGTCGTACATCGGCACGACGACCTCTTCGAACGGCAGCCCCGACTGCTTGCACGCGAGCCAGCCGCGCAGCGACCAGGAGGAATAGGCCTTGTTGCCGATGATCAGTTTCATGCGGGCGGTGCTAGGCGAGGGGGCGACAAGAGGCAATCGCTGCGGCTCGCGGATCGGGTTCGACAGGTCCGGATCAGAACATGCCTGGCACGACGCGCTGTGCGGTGCCCGGTTGATCCGGCATCAGGAGGTCGCGCCGTGTGTCGGCGGTACGGAGCGACCGTGCGTTCGCAGCGCCCGTGATCGGCGTGCAGCTTCGCCCGGCTAGGAAGTTCAAGGCCTGACGGGTGGACGATTCGAGCGGGTCGCCGAGCGGGTAGCCGATATCGTCCGACGCCTGGCAAGATGCCTCGACCTTGGTTGCCAGCCCGTCGTAGTAATCGCCGCTGCGTGCGGCATTTTGGGTGGCCAGTGCGATCACACGCAGGCGGTCGTCGCATGCTTCCCGGTCGAGCGCAATCTGGCCGACCGGCTTGCCGTAGGTGTTGGTGCCGATCAGTCCGGCGTTGGCGTGAAGATACGGCGTGAACGCGTTGATCACAAGTTCGCTAGCCGATGCCGTGCCGCCCGTCCCGATGAACGCGATCCGGGTCGGTGCGATCGATTCCGCCTTGGGCGCGAAGAACCGCGTGGTGTTGTTCGAGGCCTTCTCCGTACGGAAGGTGACGTAGTCGAACACCTCGGACGTCGATCGCGCCCCGCCTAGCAGGTCGCCCAGATACTCTGCCGTCTCGATCAGGCCTCCGCCGTTATAACGCAGGTCGATGATGACCTTGGTGATGCCCTTCGCGCGGAAGTCGGCGAAGGCGGTTTTCAGCGCAGGTTCTGCGGTCTTGATGAACGTCCGCAGATTGATGTAGCCGACGCTCTGTCCGCCATCCTGAATGATCTTTGCGCCGTAGCGGGTCGATACCGGCAGCAATGCGAAGTCGGTCTTGGTAACGGTGACGGTACGCGTACCCGCCGCGTTGTTGATCTGCAGAACCCGCGACGTTCCCGCGGTATCGGGGCCCAACGCCGTCGTCAGTCCGGCCGTACCTTCGGCGGCGACGATCGCACTCACGGTCCGAAGCGTGGCGGAGGTCGTACCGATCGCCAGGATCTCCGTCCCGCGATCGATCCCTGCCGCGAGACCCGGCGCGCCTTCGAACGCCTCCGCCACGACCAGGCGCTGGCCGGACTGGTCCAGCGCAAACCGGATACCGAACCCTGCGCTGGATCCGGCATTATAATAGGCGTTCTCTTCCTTGATCGACGTCAGATAGGTGAAAAACCGATCCTTGCGCTGCGCCCGCGCGGTGGCGGTGAGCGCGTCTATGTAATCGTCGACCGTTGCGTAGGCCGCCGGACTTAGCGTCGCCGGCAGCGTGTCGGGGAACAGATACCATTCGCGAAGTTGCGCTGCCGCCCAGTCCTGCCGCTCGCGCAACGAACATCCCGCGGACGCCGTTGGCGTGGGCGTTGGTAAGGACGTACTGGCGCCCGTCGCAACAGTACCACCGTCCCCGCCACCCCCGCAGCCCGACAACATTGCTGCCGTCGCCAGCATCGCCCCGATACGCGCGCGCATAGTAACTCCCCTTTTGCAGGAAGTTACGGAGTTTAGCGGATCATGTCAGCCGGAAATTGAAGATCGGTCAGCCACCGTTGCCTTAGCTGACCGCCTCGACCACCGCCGCGCGGAGCTCGGGGATACCCATGCCGTATTCGCTCGACGTCACCAGGATGTCGGGATGTGCCGCGGGACGCTTGCGGGCCTCCGCAGCGGTGCGCTCCGTCACCTCGACCAGTTCCGACGCCTTGATCTTGTCCGCCTTGGTCAGGACCATGCGATAGCTGACCGCGGCCTTGTCGAGCATCTCGAGGATCTCGCGGTCGACGTCCTTGATGCCGTGGCGCGAGTCGATCAGCACGAGCGCGCGCTTCAACACGTCACGCCCGCGCAGGAAGTCGTTGATCAGGAAACGCCATTTCTTGACGACGTCCTTGGGCGCCTTGGCGAACCCGTAGCCGGGCATGTCGACGAGGCGGAACGCAAGCGGGGCGCCGACGTCGAAGAAGTTCAGCTCCTGCGTGCGGCCCGGCGTGTTCGACGTACGCGCCATCGAATTGCGACCGGTAAGCGCGTTCAACAGCGACGACTTGCCGACGTTCGAGCGACCGGCGAACGCCACCTCCGGCACCGACGCATCGGGCAGGAACTCGAGCGTCGGCGCCGACTTCAGGAAGCCGACATGCCCCGCGAACAATTTGCGCGCATGCTCGAGCATCTCGGGGGTGAACGGTGCGTCGGTCTGCTCAAGGTCAGGGCCGAGGTTGGATGGCTCGTTCACTTGGTCACCGGCACTTTCAGGCCCGGATGGCGGGCGTAGAGCAGCTTCTGCTGGATGATGGTCAGGCAGTTCGACGTGATCCAGTAGACCTGAAGGCCGACCGCGAACGGCGCCATCACGAACATCAGCACCCATGGCAGCAGCGCGAAGACCTGCTTCTGCGTGTCGTCCATCGGCGTCGGGTTCAGCTTGAACTGGAAGTACATGCTAATGCCCAGGATGATCGGCACGACACCGATCGCGATCATGTGAGGCGGCGTGAACGCGAGCAGGCCGAACAGGTTGAGCGGGGTCAGCGGATCGGGCGCGGAGAGATCCTTGATCCACGCGACGAACGGCTGGTGACGCATCTCGATCGTCAGCATCAGCACCTTGTACAGCGCGTACATGATCGGGATCTGGAGCAACGTCGGGGCGCAACCGGCGAGCGGATTGACGCCCTCGGCCTTGTACAGCGCCATCGTCTCCTGCTGCAGGCGGACCTTGTCGTCCTTGTGCTTTTCCTGAAGCGCCTTCGCCTTGGGCTGGACGGCGCGCATTGCCGCCATCGACTTGAACTGGCGCTGGGCGATCGGGAACAGCAGGCCGCGGATCGTGACCGTGAGCAGGATGATCGCGACACCGAAGTTGCCGATCACGCGGAACAGCCAGTCGAGATAATAGAAGATCGGCTTCTCGACGATCCGGAACCAACCCCAGTCGATCGCATAGTCGAGCTTGGCGACACCGCCGGCCTGATCCGTGTAGCGATCGAGCAGGCGGACTTCCTTGGCGCCGGCGAAGAAGCGCGAGACCTGCGTGATCGACTGGCCGGGTGCGACCTGCTTGGGCTGGAGCGCGTAGTCGGCCTGATACGCCTTGTTGGCGCCAGCGCGGAACTGGCCGTCGAACGCCTGACCCTGGTCGGGGATGATCGCGGTCAGCCAGTATTTGTCGGTGAAGCCGAGCCAGCCGCCGGTGGTCGTGAACTTCTGCGCGGCGGCGTCAATGTCCTTGTAGTTCGGGCGGTAATGCGCGCCGCCGTTATCGACCGACATCGGCCCGACATGGATCGTCATCGACGACGGATCCTTCGAGATGCCGACGCGGTTGACCAGGCCGTAGGGGGCGACGGGGACGGGCGCGGTGCCGGCGTTGAGAACGGTCTGGCGGACCGTGAACATATAGTCTTGGTCGACCGCGATCTGGATGCGGAAGCGCTGGCCGGTGGCGTTGGTCGCGTCGAGCGTGACCGGCGTGGTCGGCGTCAGCGTGGTCGCGCCCGAAGGCGTCCAGACGACGTCGGCGGCGGGCGGGGTCAGGCCCTGTGCGCGCCAGCCGAAGCTTGCGAAATACGCGTCGGGCGCACCGGCGGGCGAGAGCAGGCGGATCGGCGGCGAGTTCCTCGCGACGGTCTCGTCATAGCCCTTGAGCACGAGATCGTCGATCCGCGCGCCCTTCAGGTTGATCGAACCGGACACGCGGGGGGTCTCGATGCGGATACGCGGGGTGCTCGCGATCATCGCGTTACGATCGCCGATCGCGGCGGCACCGTCCGCGGCGGGATCGGCGGCCGGGTTCGCGACGGCCTTGGTCTTGCCGCCTTCGATCTTCGTGACCGGCGGATTCGCGGTCGGAAAGAATTTGCCCTGGATCAGCGGCCATCCGAACAGGATCAGCGCCGCGATCACCGCGAACAGCACGAAATTCTGCTTGTCGTCTTTCACAGGGCGGCGTCTTTCAGTTTCTTGTCGATGTCTGGGACTGGGTCAGGGCCGTACCCGCCCCACGGATGGCAACGCGCGATACGCTTCGCCGCCAACCAGCCCCCCTTGAGCGCGCCATAGCGCTCAACGGCCTCGATTGCATAGGCGGAACACGAAGGATCGTAGCGGCAACTCGACGGCAGAACGAGCGAGGGCCCGAGTTGCCAGCCGCGTGCGAGGAGGATGAGGAGGCGGGCTAACATGTCAAAACCGACGTTCGCCCACGCCGCAAGGGTGTTTCCCCGCGAAGGCGGGGACCCAGACTGGGCTCCCGCCTTCGCGGGAGAACAAGGAGCGCTTGGAGGTCGCGCATTCGGCACCACGCCATCCAAACCTAGAGGCCACCCCGGCGGAGGCCGGGGCCGAGTTGGGGGACGTAGCTAACGACGGGCGTTCCTGCATCACGGCCGCTTTCCCACCTGGGCCCCGGCCTTCGCCGGGGTGGTGGTGTTGGCGGAAGTGGCAACCTTACCTACTGGCGCGTCGGCAGCTTGCGGCGTGACCTTGCGGAAAGCCTTACCCAACTCAGTCCGCAACAGCGCAAAGTCCCGCTCGACTCCGCCGTTACGCCCGATCAGCACATGATCAGCCCCGGCAACGCCGCGTTCCGCCAACAGCTCACGCGCCAACGCCCGCAACCGCCGTTTCATGCGGTTCCGGACGACGGCGTTGCCGATCTTCTTGGTGACGGTGAAGCCGATTCGCATCGTCTCATCACCGTCATCGCGGGGGCGCATGAGCAGGACGAATCCTGGCATCGGTGCGCGCTTCCCCGCATTCGCCGCGAGAAAATCGCGGCGTTTGTCTAGAATGGTTAGGCCGACAGCTTCTTGCGACCGCGGGCGCGGCGTGCGTGGATCACTGCCCGGCCGCCGACCGTCGCCATCCGTGCGCGGAAGCCGTGACGGCGTGCGCGTACCAGGTTGCTCGGCTGAAAGGTCCGCTTCATTGGTCATTCCCTAGGTCATCAAATAGAAAACGGCCGCCACGGGGACGGCCTTGATGGCTGGGCGCTTACGGAAAGGGCGGCGGTAAGTCAATTCGCACCCGGCGTGATCGGCATGCTTTTCGCCGCCTTGGCGCGCTCGTGCCGCCGGATCGCGCTTTGTCGCCGCATCATCCGATCGACGAAATGCCCGGTTCTCGGCCAGCGCCGCTTCAACCGTGCCCATTTCAGCCGCGCCCAGCGCGAATTGCGTAGTATCAGCACCATGCCGCCTGCGAACAGGAAGATGCCCGCAGGTCCGGGCAGCGGCGCGAGCAGCGGCGCGCTCACGATCAGCAGCGCCCCGAGCACCAGTTGGCCGAAGCGGAGGACGGGGGAGCGGACTGCTTTCACGGAAGGCATGTGGGTCCGGTGTATTAGGATGGCAAGACGGCGCGGATCGGCGGCGCTGGGCCGCGTGTCCTTGCAGACATGGCAAATCGGGTATGAATAAGGCGTGACGTCGTGTCGCGGGGGAGCGGGCATGGCGGCGATTGTAGCGACGGTGGCGTATCTGGGCTTGGAAGCGCGCGCGGTCGAGGTGCAAGTCCAACTGATTCCAGGACTTCCTGCGTTCAACGTCGTCGGCTTGGCAGACAAGGCGGTCGGTGAAAGTCGCGAACGCGTGCGCGGTGCGATCGCGGGCATGGGGCTGTCGCTGCCGCCTAAACGCATCGCGGTGAACCTGTCGCCCGCCGATCTCCCGAAAGAAGGATCGCATTTCGATCTACCGATCGCGTTGGCATTGCTATCCGCGATGGGCGTGGTCGATGCAGAAGCACTGGCGGATTACGTGATCGTCGGCGAACTCGGCCTCGACGCGCGGATCACCGCGTCGCCGGGCGTGCTGCTCGCGGCATTGCACGCATCGGAAGTCGGGAAGGGGCTCGTCTGCCCCGCCGCGCAAGGCTCGGAAGCAGCGTGGGCCGGTGAGATCGAGGTCATCGCCGCACCCGACCTGTTGTCGCTGCTGAACCACTTCAAAGGTTATGGCCTGCTTAGTCCCCCTAAGCCCGGAATCGCGGAAGCCGCCGATCACGGTCCGGACCTACGGCAGGTGAAAGGGCAGGAGACGGCGAAGCGTGCGCTGGAGATCGCGGCTGCCGGATCGCATAACCTCTTCACGTTGTGTCGACAAGACCCCTTGCCGAATATGAGTGTAGGGCGCGGTGATATGGGCCTTCTCTGACCTTTCTCCGCTGGCTGTGGCTTGCGCGGTCGATCCTCCCGGCCTTTGGCGAAGTAATTACCTGAAGGACAACGGCGTCCACCTAGAGGGGACCGGACGCCAGCCCATGCGCGAGTTCCGCCACACCTGGAGCACGGCGGCCCGGACCAGCAGCATCGCTCGGGAGAACATGGCGTACATTCAGGGCCACAAGCTGTCCGACGAGACCGCAGGGGAAGGCTATGGCGACCTGAGCCCCCTGGGCTTGGCGATCGACCAGCTCAGGTTCGACGGTCTCGACCTGAGCGGTGTGCAACTCTGGACGGAGGGGTAAAGGCGGGACGCTTCGGCGGCAGTCAATAGCCACGGATTTGCTTAACGAGGATCGCACGGGGCGGCTGAGGAAGTCCGAACGCGCCCGCAATCTCTCCCCAGCCGACGTCGAGCGCAGCAAGGATTTCCACCTCTGACGCGTTGCGGACCGTCATCGAGGCATCCACCTGCTCTTCCAGGGCGACGGGCCCGCCGCCCCATCCAGTAGAGGTGGTCCATCGCATCGAGCTCATGTCGGTGAAGCCCATGCGCACTTGGTAGGGTCCAGCCGCACCGTTCTCGATGAGGTGGCGCACGTTATTCTCAATGAACTCATAGACGTTACTGATGAAGGCGTCCGCATAGAAGCTGCCGCCTCGCTCGCCTCGCGTGACGAAAGGTGTGACGCCCCAGATTTCGCCCGTTGACTTAAACTGCATGACAAAGTTCGTGAGAGGCCGTTTCTCGGCGGAGCGCAAGCTGCCCGAGTACACGATTTGCCCTCCTCTGGTCATGCCCGAACTGAAGCCCTCGGTGTTACCAAGAATACTTGGCTGGCGTGCGCCCTGACCCCAGTCGGTGGGGGGCTTCCAGCTTCGCGGCAGGATGCGCACGTAGGAGTAAGGTCCATGATGGACGGTCTTCGATCCGGGCCGACCACCCTCGTTGATTGTCAGCGGGTTTCGATCGTCGAACCAAAGCGCTGAGCTTGTTGGTCCAGAAGGTTGCCAGTCGGGGACGGCATCGCCACCGGCCGCCGTCGCTGCTGTGCCGACCGACAGACGGAGTGCCTCGGCTAACCCCTTGCGCAGGCCGTCGCGTGCGGCCCTCAGCACTGCCGTGTCCGCGTTCGGCGCAAGGTGGAAGGACATCGGGCCACGTCGGCCACGCATGTCGAATGGCAGGCGATCGATCTCGGCGCCCTCGAACGCGGTGTTCCACACAGTGATGACGCGGTTCAGTCCTAGAGACTTCTTGGCGTAGCCCAGCTCGATCAGGACGTTAGGGTTCGCCACGGCTTTCCCAGTGGCGGATATGGCAACCGGCGTTACGTCCCCGACGAACACGGCGGCGGCGTCTATTTTGGCAAGAATTGTAGCGACGATGTCGGGCGAGCCCGGCACACCCTGAGTGTCTGAGGTTAGTTCGTGTCGCTCGTCGAGTTCGGCGTGCAGGTCCTCAATCGCCGACGCGAGCGCATCGCGGACCACATCGCGGGTAACGCGCTTGTCCAAGTCGCTCTGCCATGACCAAAAAATCGTGCTCATCGAACTTTCCATATCATACATTGCACACGCCTCACCGAACGTTTCAAAGGTCGTTACGGCGATCGCCAGCTCGAAGCGGACAGGCCGGTTTCAACCAATCGGTCCGTTAGGATTGAGGACAGATAGATCGGCAGGAGCGAATTGAGGAACACGGCCGAGCCCCGTACGAAGAGCCATGGGCAGTCCCAATGAGCAACTTCAGCGCCTTGCCGACGCATGGTGTAACGGCCTGTCACCGGGCGACGGCATGGGGTTGCTCTGGCATCTTGCATTGCGACGGTATCCCTCCGCGATGACGGAGCTTAGCCGCCGCATCGGCGAGGACGGCAGGTCTGCGGCCGAACCGTTCTCTGCCGCCGGCTTGGCTCATCGGGCATTGCGGCGAGGCGATCCGGTGGCGGCTTACAACGCCGCCATCTCCTGCTTCAATCGGCGGGATTTTCGGGGCTACCGACATTGGCTGCGTCTTGCGGTGAACGCTGGCGACAAGGACGCTCGCCGGCAACTTCGCCGCTTCGAGACCCGGCTGCCTCACGGTGCTGCTCGTGACATCGGTCGTGGTCGTCCAAGGCGCGACTATGATTAAAGCACGGCCCCAGCGGGACAGAGGCGTCCCCGGCAAGGACTTTTCCTTCCAGTATGCTCCGGGCTCCTCCTGGTGACTGTAAGAGCCTGAAGGCACCGGAGTGATGGATCGATATTCATTCACCTACAGGTGACAGCAAGTCCTCCTCAGGCTGGAGGTGTGTTGCCGGGACCGCTGCAGAGGGAGCGCCTGTCTCCACCTCTATGTGCGTCGAGAACGCCTCCGCAAGTTGAACCTGGGCGAACCTTCGCTGCTGCAAGGGGACGATGAGGCAGTCGTGAACAGGTAGACTGGGCACGCCGTCCTGCCGAAGGCGCCGCATGGCCGCCAGCATGATCTCGCTCTCGTGGAAAGCCAGCGAGTGCACGGAGACGTCGGGGCCGCACTTCAGGTCCCCGAGGACCGGATGGACCCCAAGGATCGCGTCACGCGCCTCCGTGATTGGATGATCGACGGTGATATTCCGTCCAGGGAACTGCGAGGAGTAATGACGCCGCGCCTCGTCGGACCAACGCTTAGCATCCGCGTCCCCGCGACCAAGAGCCTGGGTAATCCACTTCTTCACCAGTTCCCGGTCGACGCCTTCGACGTCATACGGGTCGTTGACAGACGCATCGAGCGGCAGGCCCCGCAGGCCATAGAGGATCGTGAGGTACGACGCCTTTAGGTCTACTTCGCCGACCCGCTCGCCACCAAGTCGCATGACCGTGAACCGATCGGCCTTGCGTTCTCCCTCATAGCCGCCGCCGGGTAGCGAGACCATGCGCCCCCCCCAGCGCCACGCGAACCCGTCCAGGTCGCCATTATTGAAGACACGGGCGAGCCCCGCATACGCCACGCCGTCCACTCCCGCCTCCGCGACGAAGGCGTTATGCTCCCGCAGCTCCTGTGCGATGGCATCAACTCTCGGGTCCGTAAGATTGATCGGGAGAGGCCTCCCGGTGCTCTTGGCGTTCCCTGCGCCCAACGTCTTCTCTGCACGAAGGATCACGAGTGACGACGTGTCGTCCTTCGGTGCCGTCTCAGAGCGCGGACGAGTCCAGTGCGCCCCCCAGTCTTCAAGGTCGCGGCCAAGCACGCCCGCTTCCTCAGCGAGCACCAGCAGCTCCGCCGTTAACTGGAAGCACGCCTGGACCGACCCCGTCACCGTCCCTGGGGCGATACTGTGCGATAGCCACCGATGGCCGCCGAGGAATTGCAGCAGGCCACGTCCTATCAGCGCGTCTCGCGTCCGCAGGAAGACGTCCCGCGAGAAGGGCAGGGTCACGAAGTCCCTATCCGCCACGCCGTGCTTGCCAATAGCGTCTCCGGTACGAATACGGATACGAAGCAGGTCACCGACAAGGCCCGCCAGGACCTGCCGGTGCTTTAGAATGGTGGACGGGCGCTGCTGCATGGTCGCGGGCCAAGTGGGAAGGATGATCTCCTCCAGCAGGGTCTGAACGAACGCCTTGGCGCCCTCGGAGAGCGGCACGCTTCGCAGGTCGATGAACGGGACGGCTTGGCGGTCAGGCCAAGACATCGCATCGAGATCGGTCACGCTGCCTGCCCCTCCGCGCTTCCCAGGACCCGGTAGACGCTCGCACGGCCAATCCCCAGGCGCCGGGCAATCTCCGCCGGGCCCACGCCCTCCGCCTTCATCTGGCGAACCTGAGCGACGTCCACGGAGGGCTTGCGGCCCTTGTAGACCCCGGCGGCCTTCGCCTTCGCAATGCCCTCCATCTGCCGCTCCCGACGCAAGGCGGTCTCGAACTCGGCAAAGACCCCGAGCATCTGAAGGAACGCTTTGCCGGCAGGCGTGGACGTGTCGATCGGTTGCTCCGTGGCCCGTAGGAAGGCCCCGCGAGTCTTCAGGGTCTCCACCAGCTCCTCCAGGTCCCGGACGGACCGCGACAGGCGATCAATGCGAGTGACCATCAACGTGTCCCCCGCCTGAAGGAAGGCGAGGATCGTATCCAGCTCGGTCCGGCCCACTAGCGACGTACCGCTCCGCTTCTCCGACCGGATCATGGTGCACCCTGCCGCCTGGAGGGCCCGCTCCTGGATCGTGCAGTCCTGATCGTCCGAGGAAGCCCGTGCGTACCCGATGATGCTCGCCATGTCCGTCCTGTCTCGTTAGGCTCTAAGATGCTCGACAGGTGGACGTCTCGCAACTCGAAGTCAACCCTATCGAGACGGGAAAAATGTCTCAGCGCATCGACTCGTACAGGTATACCCCGATTGACGCTGAGCGTGACTTCCCGCCCTTTTTTGATCAGTGACGGAAAACCCCCGGATTCTGGTTTCCGCACAACCGGACAAAGCGACAGGGTTTGTCGCATGTACCACGTGCAGAATGGGGTAGCCCCGATCGCCTAACTTGCGGCCTGACGACAATCATGTGTTTTCCGACACTGGCGGGGCTAGTCGGCGCTTAAAAACGGCAGGGCCGTTCACGCCCACAATCGGACGTCGGGATGGCGATCCGGGCTCCCGAGACCGGCCATTCGTTAAGCGCGATGTTTCCCGTTTCTCCGCCTCCGACAGGCCATTTCGGAAAGAGCAATCGGGAACAGATTTTGGGAAACGGGGTGCCTTTGGACGCTCTCGCCGTGATCGCCCCGGCGACTGTTCCGCTATGGGTTCCCAATCGAGAAAGGCAGGATTGCCAGAATGCGGTCCACTAGTGGTCATAACCACCGCTTAGGCATTGAGCTTGTAGGACGCCTTACCAAGTCGGAGGGAAGGCTACTCGGATGAAGTTCTCATATCTCATTGCTGCATCGCTACTTACGGTTTGCACGTCTGCCTGCGACGTTGCGCGGGCACAGGCCTTGCAGAGCGGCGAATGGGAGGTAACGACCACTCGTCCAGGTCGGGGTGGCGTTCCGGGTACGCCTGTAGCGCGCCGGCACTGTCTTTCGGCAGAGGCTGCACAGCAGCCAACTCTAGCGGCACTTGCCGGCGTAGCCAGTTCAAATGACGGATGGGGTCGAGCTGCCGTTGCAGACGGCCGCATCCTCCTCGATACAACGATAGATACTCCGGATCGCGATGTCAGAGGCATGCCCGTGCGTGTTTCGGGTCGATACAGTAGCGATTATTTCTCCTTTGAAGAAACAATCACATTTATGGGATATGATGTTCGATCAACTTTCGTGGGCCGCCGGCTTGGCGAGTGTCATTGAGCATGAGGCGCCAGTCCGCTTTCAATCAGCCTCGCTACTTATTGCCGACGAACAGAATCCCACCTCGCGATCCTTTTGAAACCGCCGCATCATAGCCGTCACGGTCGGAAGATCATCCTCGCGCTTTCTGATTGCAGACGGCCGGTCGGCGCTGCACGAGGTGGTAGCGAGCGTTGGGATATTTGAGCATGATAGCTACTGCACGTCGATTCACAATTCAGTTGCTGGCCGGTATTGCCATATCGCTGCTACCAAGCCCGGCCTTCGCTCAGTCAAGGGAAGATGCTCTCAAGGATTTCGATTTCGTCCTTGAGGTCCTTCGGCATGATTATGCTGGCTTTGCTGACAAGGCGGCGGGCGCGAAGGCTGTAGAGTTCGAAGCGCTGGTGCGCACTAAACGGGCTGAGATTGAAAAAAACCCAGTAAAAGAGGGTGAAATCATCGGCGACGTTATCGCTTGGTTCAAGGATCGTCATACAAGCTATTCCTTAGCCTCATTGCCGGAGCAGGCATCGCCGAACGCCGACACGCTCCTCGCTTCACGAGGCCCCTTCTTTTCAACCAACCGGCCAATACCCGCCGCAACTATGGCAAGGCAGCCTCTTGCCGGCACGACGTGGGCCAGCACCGACGGCAGTTATCAAGCCGCCATTCTGGCCGATCCGGCCGATCCGCAGCGCGCACTGGGTGTCATCACCAGCAGCAAGTCTGCTGCATGGTCCCCGGGTCAGGTAAAATTCGCGCTGACGCCCTCGGCCCATGGTTGGAGCGGCACATATTACATGCGCGATCACAGCGCCCAAACAACTACGGTAAGGTTCCTTGGCAAAAGCTCCGTTCTGCGCTTTGCTTCGCTTTCGGTTGACTGGGTGCGGGTGAAACCCACGCCCGCAGTGCCGGTAGAAAACATCGTTCCATCACCCGATTTCTTCTTCCGCCGGCTATCGAACAAAACAGCGATTTTGCGCCTGCCAAATTTTTACGGCGAGAATGGAGAAAAGATTGAACGACTACTGAAGGATAACAACCTTCTCTTAAACAGCACTCCCAATCTCGTCATCGATGCTCGCAATAACTCTGGTGGCAGCGACGGATCATACTCAAAGCTAATGGAATGGCTTTACACGCGGCCGATATATTCGATCGATGTCGAATTTCGCGCGACGGCACGCAATGCGGACCTGTACGAAGCGATGCTTAAAGATCCTAGCTTCTCACCAGATACGGTATCGCAGCTGCGGCGTATTGTTGCTCGCATCCGCAATGCTAAGAGCGATTGGGTAAGCAGCGGAGACCGGCCGTTTTCGATTACGACCTTCCCACGCATCATGCCTAACCCAAAACGGGTAGGCATTATCGCCACAGGCGCAGGGTCCAGCGGCGACCAATTCGTCCTCGATGCTCGCCAGAGCCGAAAGGTCACGACATTTGGTGGCCCGACGGCGGGCGTAATCGATTACTCGAACGTTTTGGAAGCTCCGTCTCCGTCCAAGCTCTTCGTTCTTCGATGGGCCACAAGCCGGTCGATGCGGTTGCCGGACGAACCAATCGATAACGTCGGTTTGCAGCCCGACATACCTATCAGCGAGCAGGTCGATGACCCGATAACGTTCGTCCAGTCTTGGTTAGAGCGGCAGGTTGACTGAATAAACGTCAGCGTCCGGTATTTGGCTGCCTGGATCAGCCAATCTAGCCCACTCAAACCGCCTTTTCCCGAAGTTCGATCCTTTTCGGGAAAGGTGGCAGCTGCCCAATGTCGGCTATCGCCACCCGCCTTCCCAATAGCGGACGGTCCGCTTTCCTCCCCAACCCGGACATTCCCGAAATTCGATCCAGACCGTGCGAAAACTCACCGCCGCCCCCGATACAGACGTGATGCTCGAAACATAACGTCGCCAGATATGGCTGCGACGCAAGATAGCCAATCACCTGGCAACCGACACGCAGCTATATTAGTACGCTACATTCGGGGTTGGAGTTTTCGCACGGTCTGGATCGTTTTCGAGAAAGGTTTCGTGCCGCAACCAGCCGGTTTTGACACCTGTGAAGGCGGGGGATCTGCTAACCTCGATAACTTATTCGGCATGATCCTTTTTAACATTCGATGTGCTGAAAGCGTGTGGGTATCGTTGATCATCCATGGCCAACGAACGACTGTCATTGACCCGTGATTTCAACGGCCCATTCGTTCACGGTGCGGACCGGTTGGAGCATAGCGCCAAGCAGCAAGCAGATAGCGCCGATCGGCGCACGGAGCTTGCTGCCGATCGAACAGTCATGGCAGCGGAGCGCACCTACGCAGCCTGGGTCCGTACCGGGCTTGCCGCTCTAGCCGCAGGAATTGGCGCCCGCGCATTGCTTGAGAACATCGTGCCCGGCTGGCTTGCCGGTGCGACCGCAACCGTCCTGATCCTGTTCAGCGGCTTCTGCTTCGTTGCAGCGGTCTGGCGTGAAATGATTCCTATCGCCCCACCGCGGCCCGAGACTCAGCGACTGCCGGCTTGGTTGCTGATCTCTGTGAACGGCTTCCTAGCGATTGCCGTCTTGGCGGCACTCGTCGGGATTTGGCTGCAATAACCGGCGTGACTATCGCCATTTTACGGATTCTGCTTGCATGACCACGCCGCAACTTATGTCGATTGGCCTGCTGATTGGCATGATGGGCCTCTTTCTTTGGGGCCGATTTCGCTATGATGTCACGGCCATCATCGCCCTGCTTGCCGGGCTGTCGCTGGGATTGGTGAAGCCCAAAGCGGCATTTACTGGCTTTTCCGATGACATCGTTATCATCGTTGGATCGGCGCTGGTGATCTCATCGGCAATGCAGCGTTCCGGCCTAATCGAGAGCGCGCTCGGGATACTGGCGCGGCGCGTGACACGCGTCCGGTCGCAACTCGTGGTGCTGACTACGGCAGTCGGGGTATCGTCCGGGCTCGTAAAGAACGTCGGTGCCTTGGCTATGCTGATGCCGGCAGCCGTGCAGACGGCGAAGAAATCGGACACTAGCCCCTCGGTGTTCCTGATGCCGATGTCGTTCGCTTCGCTCCTTGGCGGGTTGATGACCCTCGTTGGTACGTCGCCGAATATTATTGTCAGCAGAGTACGAGAGCAGATGACCGGTGAGCCGTTCGGCATGTTCGATTATCTGCCAACGGGGCTGGGCCTGCTTGTGGTCGGCCTCATTTTCCTGCGTTTCGGCTACCGCCTCCTGCCCAGGGAACGCCGCGCAGCGCCGACCATGGGCGAAGCTCTAAACATCACGGACTATGTCACTGAGGCGACCATCCAAGACGGATCGCCCGCTGTCGGCGAAACGGTTGAGTCCTTCATCGACCGTCATGATAATGAGGTGACGATCGCCAATGTTGTCCGTGACGATGTGCGCACGAGCATTACGGCCGAGTTCCTTCTGGCTGCCGGCGACACGCTGATCTTGGGCGGTGACCCGGATACGCTTGAGCGTGTCATTGCGGGTGACCACCTAGCACTTGCCGGACAGCATCGTGACCTACCGGAAGGCAGCGAAGATGATGAGGTTGGCGTCATTGAGGCGGTCATCACCACCGGCTCCGTGTTGGTCCGCCAGTCCGCTGGACGACTGCGGCTTCAGCAACGCTATGGCGTCAATCTCATCGCGGTATCGCGCGCCGGCAAACGGCTGACCAAGCAGCTCAGCGAGACCGTCTTGCGCGCCGGCGATGTCATTGTTCTTCAAGGACCCCTCACACTCTTGCCGGAACGCATGCGTGACCTCGGTACGCTGCCGCTGGCAGAGCGTGCCCTGCGTCTGGGAAGTTCGAAGCGTCGCTTCCTACCACTTATCATCCTCGCGGTGGCGATGACCGTAACCGCGACCGGCTATGTGCCTGTGGCCGTCGCCTTCTTCGCCGCTGCCGGTCTAATGATGGCGACCGGAGCGCTACCGCTGCGAGATGCCTATGATGGCGTCGAATGGCCAATTCTCATCATGCTGGGCGCGCTCATTCCGGTCAGTGAAACCCTGCGCACCACCGGCGCGTCGGATGTACTCGCGACCTCGCTTGCCCATCTGGCGGCCTCCTTGCCGCCATGGGGCGCGGTCGCCCTGATCCTCGTAGCGGCGATGGCTGTGACGCCGTTTCTCAACAATGCCGCGACGGTCTTGGTGATGGCGCCAATCGCGGCGGTGTTCGCGCATGACCTCGGATATCGCCCCGAAGCCTTCCTCATCGGGACCGCTATCGGGGCAGGATGCGATTTCCTGACGCCGATTGGGCATCAGTGTAACACCTTGGTTTTTGGTCCTGGGGGCTACCGCTTCAGCGATTACGCCCGGCTGGGCGCACCACTATCGGTTCTGGTGGTCTTGGTTGGTACGCCTCTAGTGATGTGGACTTGGCCACTGCACTGATCGCCGGGTACTGTTGATGGGCAGCATGGCCAAGCCGCAGGCGTTCGAAGATACTGAATGGCGTCCGTGGCGAGGAAGCGTACCGGGCGGCTCGGAAGGTTGTGGCACCGCAGATGTAGCAGGCGTAGGCGGCTTCATGCGTTTTTTCCACTCGCGGGCAGCCATGCCCGTTCTCATCGTCCTACTGCTTGCAACAATCACGGCAGCTGGACTGGCGACGTCTTGGACGCTGTCGATTGTGATGTGGCTTTCGAGCGCCGTTCTCGCCGCAGCCCTGTTTGCAACCTTGATGCAGGACGCCGACTGACATGGCTTCAGCGCCACTGATCGATAGCGCAGCTAGTCCACCTGGATCTGGTCGGGTGGCGCCATCGTGGCTCCGTAAAGCTTTTCGATCCAGCGAAGCTGCACTCATCGTGCTGGCCATCATGATCGGCAGTGCAGCCGGATTGCTCAGTGTCGTCCAGGGTACGCTCGCACAGGCGATGCAGCATCTGCTTTATGCCTTGTCGCCGGATGAAAGGCTGAGTGCGGCCACGACGATCCCTTACCTTGCTCTACTTGCCCTGCCGGCTGGTGGAGCCGTCCTCGCACTCTTCTCTTGGGTTACTCATGCTCGCCGGCGCCGGATGGTCGACGCTGTAGAGGCGAACGCCCTTCATGGTGGTCGCATGTCATGGTCCGACAGCCTCGTTATCTCCGGGCAAACGATCCTTTCCAACGGCTTCGGTGCGTCTGTGGGGCTTGAGGCGGCGTATGCGCAGTTGGGAGGGCTCGTCGCCTCGCTCAGCGGCAACTGGTTTGCGTTACGCAGGTCCGATCTGCGCATCTTGGTCGGCGCCGGAACGGGCGCCGCCATCGCAGGTGCATTCGGGGCTCCATTAGCTGGGGCCTTCTATGCCTTTGAGATCGTAATCGGGGCCTATACGATATCAGCGCTGGCACCTGTCGCTGCGGCGTGCCTGGCGAGTGTCCTTGTGGCGCAGGCGTTTGGTGCTCAACCGTATCTGGTTGCGGCTAATGCAGGCGAACAGATCGAGACGTTCCACTACCTTCTCTACGCCGGTCTTGGGGCCTGTGCCGCTGGCGCTGGTATACTGCTGATGCGGGCTGTTGCGGAGATGGAAGCAGCTACACGCAAACTGCCGATACCCTCGATTTGCCGGCCGATATTGGGCGGTCTTCTGCTCATCCCTCTGGCGATGCTCACGCCGCAAATTCTCTCTGCTGGTCACGGCGCCCTCCACCTCAATCTTGAAGCCGAGGTATCGCTGCGCTTCCTCGCCGCCATCTTCGTCGTCAAGTGCGCGGCCTCCATCATCTCACTTGGCTTTGGCTTCCGCGGTGGCCTGTTCTTCGCATCCTTGTTCTTGGGCAGCCTGCTGGGTCACCTGTTTGCTGGTTCACTCGAATGGATTGTCGGATCGCCTGTGATCGACCCGCACAATGCGGCCCTGGTGGGGATGGCCGCATTAGCGGTCGCCGTAGTTGGCGGGCCGATGACGATGGCGATGCTAGTCCTTGAGGCGACCCACGACTTCTCCCTTGCCGGCGCGGCCATTGCAGCATCGCTGGTCTCGTCCACCATCGTCCGCGAGCTGTTCGGCTATTCCTTTTCTACGTGGCGCCTGCATCTCCGGGGCGAAACCATCAAAAGCGCCCGCGATGTCGGCTGGGTCAGAACGCTTACAGCGGGCAAGATGATGCGACGTGTCGAAAGGGCTACGCCGTGCAACACGACGATCGCCGAGTTTCGTCGGGCGTTTCCGCTTGGTTCCACAAGTCGGGTCCTACTAGTCGATGACCACGAAAATTATGGCGGTATCGTACAGACTGCCAGTGCATTTGCCGAAGAGGTCGATCAGAAGGCACCGATCGGGTCGCTGGCGATCCACACGGGTCTCGCCCTTACGCCGGATTCAGACATCAGAAGCGTCATGACTACGTTCGATACCGAAGGTGCGGACGAACTGGCGGTAGTTGGAAGCGACGGGGCAGTTCTCGGCATCCTCTCCGAGAGCTATGCGCGACGCCGCTACGCAGAGGAATTGGACAAGGCGCAACGTGAGTTGTTTGGAGAAAGCTGACCAGCCGGCACGCAGCAAACGCTTCGTCCTACCGGTCTCGCTTAAGCCGGGCTTCGATTTTGACCCAGAACATGCCGCATCGCAGACCCATTCCGGCGAGTTGGGCGCCATGTACTGACATCAGCTCCGCACCGCGGCGAAACTGTTCAACCGGCACGGATATGGCGACGAACAGCCCGGCGTAGAGCAGCTGCGACATGATCGAGTGGATCACGACGGCGACCCCCAGCACTATCAGGCGGGCAGGCACGGAAGGCCGATGCGGCGCCGGATCGGGGCCTGTAATGAGCTAGGCGTAAAGGCATCCTGCTGCGACGAAATGGAAGTGCAACAGGTAGTGGAGCGCACCTGCCCTCTCTAAAGCAGCCAGTCCGCTTTCCTTCCCATTGTTGGCATTCAGCGGCCCGATATGTAGAAAACCCAGTCGTAATCACCATTGTGCGACAAACAAGTGCTTTCCGACACTCTCGAGACGTCGTGTCGACCTAGCCCAGCGTCATGCCGAATATACCGGACACGGACAGCGGGGCGCAGGTTTCACCGGAATCCTCATTTTTGCACCTGAACGACAGCGCCCGGCATCATCGGGTCGCCCGGAGCAATGACGAGGTAACGGCGCATGTCGCCTTTCGCGTCGCTGACGATCTGGCGGAGCGGTCCGAGCGTGTTTACTATCGCGCCGCCCGCCGGATTGGTCATGAACTTCGCCAGAGGCTGGATCACGCCGCTGCCGTCAGCGTGGGAGGATAATCCAAGGACATAGGGCATCTTTGGGCTGAGGCCCGCAACCGCCGCCTGCAAAATCTGGACCTGGCCTTGATCGAACAGCGTGACCTGGCTGCGCCCAGTCCCGGATAGAGTCAGCTGGATCTTCATGCCGGCCTGCGCGAGCGGCACCAGGTTTGCACGGCCATCGCCTACCGGCACCGCGCCGGGAACATATGCCACGCCTTGCGGCCCCTGACCGATTGGAATCGTCGCGATGACGGTGTTGCTTGCTGTGTCGATCGCCGCGACCGCATCGGCGTTCTCCAGCCCGACATACATCCGCGTGCCGTCGCCCGACGGCCATAGGCCGTGCGGGAGCGCGCCGACCGGGATGCTCGCCACCTGCACGAAGTCAGTGGTGCGGAACACCTTCACGACATTCTCGGTGCCGACCGTCACAAAGGCGAACTGGCCATTCTTATTGCGGGCGATATTGACGTGGTTGGTGATCGCGCCGGTATCGAACGTCTTGAGCACTGCGAAGGGTGGCTTGGCGTCGAACACCATGACCTTGCCGACGTCCTTGAGCGTCAACCAGACCTGCTTACCGTCGGGCGTCGCGGCGATGTCAGGGCAGAACGGGCTCGCCTGCTTGACGCGACCGACGATCTTCTTCGAGGCGGTGTCGATCACAACTGTCTCGGGCGAGAAGCTCGAACAGACGTAACCGTATTTCCCGTTTGGCGAAAAGATCGTCATGCCGGGGCCATTAGGAACGGGGATGCGCGTGGTCGGCGCGAAGGTCTTGCCGTCGAGCACCTGGATATAATCCTCGCCGCGCACCGCGACCCAGACTTCGCGACCGTCGGGGCGGAAAAACGCCTCATGCGGCGAGCGCCCGACATAGGTCGTGTGCTTCACGGCATTGGTCGCGGTATCGATGAACGTCACCGAGTTCGAACCGATCGAGATCGCCGCCAGCGTCTTACGATCGGGCGAGAAGCCCATGCCGTGGACAAGCAGCTGCCCCTTGTAGAGCGGGCTGAGGTTGGCGGGGGTCTGGTCGCCGAGCTTGATGACGCCGAGCAGCGTGTTGGTTGATGGGTCGATCACCGACACGGTGTTGGAGAACTGGTCCGACGTGTAGAACCGGTCCTGCGCGCTGACAGGGATGTCGGGGGTCGCATTGGGCACTTGCTGGGCAAACGCAGGGCCTGAAAAGCACAAGGCGGTGCAGGCGGTTAGGGTGAAACGCTTCATGGACGGTCTCCGTGATGGGGGTGACCAGTCGCGGTCGGTCCGGTGTGACGTGACAACGCGCCGCCTTCGGATAGGATGCCCTGCATCACCGCGATTTCCTGACGCTGTTCGACGATGATCCCTTGCGCAAGCCGGCGCAGGCGTTCGTCCTTGCCGTAACGCAGCTCGATCTCAGCCATGTCGATCGCACCTTGATGATGCGGGATCATCATCCTTGCGAAGTCGCGATCGGGATCGTTTGAATAGCCAGTCATCATCGCGCCGTGCATCCGCGTCATCGCCGCATCCATCGCGGACGCGAAGCCGTCCGTTTGCGCGATAGCAGCGGTCGATACGGACAAGCCTATCGCCATCAGCAAGGTCATGCGTGATCTCATCGTCCTGTCCCTAGTTTTCCTGTTTACGACACGCGAGCGATGATGCCGATAATCGTTGCTAGCACGGCCATGCAGGCCGGGAGAAAGAGCATCTGTATAGCCGCTTCGCGCCCTGTGATCGTGCCCGTCAAGATATCGACCGGGCCCTTGATGAACTCCGAGAACGAACGGAGGGGTTCGCCGGGGGCGGGAGTATCGCTGAGTACGATGCCGCCAGCAATCAGACCGAAATACAGGATCATGAAGACCGACACGACCGTCAGGACGAGCGCCGTAGCTGCATCACGTGCGAAGAAGGTCCAGAAAGTCAGCAACATTGCTGCATACACGCCGACGAGCAAGCCCAACGTGGCAGGATGGACGCCGCGCGATGCGATGCCTGGAGCCGTTCTTTCCAGCTCGTCATAATTGCCTGCATCCGGCACGATTGCGAGATGTCGACGCACAGGCTTAGGAGCAACGAGTGTCTCGGTAGCGAGATCGTAGATCGGCTGTGTTGCCATGAGGAAGTCTCCGCGCGTCTCGATGAATGCCGAGCGTGACAGGATAGATGATTGCGGCGGGGCGGTCGGTCCAACGCATAACCACGGTCATTCCAATCATTTAACAGGAACGGTCGGCGATCTATAATCGCGTTTTCGTATTGAAATCATCGCGACCATGCGTTGGACGCGAGGGACATATCGGTCGATCTAGCGGCATCGGACCGGCACGATCACCCGCCGGGTCCGTGATAAGGATCAAACGATGAAAGCTGCGATCGTTCTGGTTGCCGCGATGTTGGCCTCCGTAGCGCCAGTCCCGGCGATCGCTCAGGCCTATTGGGCTGCACCTGCGGCGGACGACTTTCCCTACGATATCAAGGCGGTTCAGGCACCGTGGTCGAAGGCTGATATCGACCTCAGCCATCATGACCGGATCTATGTGTCTGACCCTACATCGACGAAGATCGTTGTCATCGATCCTGCAGCGGGCAACGAACTGGGACGGATCGACCTCGCCAAAAGCGCGATAGCTGAGCCCAGCTTTTCCAGCCCCAAAGTCCAGCACCTGGCTGCAACGCGTGACGGGCGGACCCTGGCGGTATCGGCATTAGCGCAGCACAGTGTGACGCTCGTAGATCTGGCCACGAACACGGAACGAGGCCGGACCGTGTTCCAGACGTCGCCTACCGCCGTCGCGTTTACGCCCAATGGGCACGAACTCTGGGTTTCGCTCGGCGATGAACATGCCATCGCGGTCGTGGATCCTAAGACAGCGCGGGAGATCACCCGCGTACCAGCAAGTGGCGGAGCGGGCGCGACCATCCTGTCGCCAAACGGACGCTATGCCTTTGTATCGCTTACTGAAAGGCCGTCCATCCTGGTTGTCGACGT
The DNA here is from genome assembly GCF_040407495.1 of Sphingomonas faeni. GTDB lineage: Bacteria > Pseudomonadota > Alphaproteobacteria > Sphingomonadales > Sphingomonadaceae > Sphingomonas > Sphingomonas faeni_D. Next base: position 194,251 of record NZ_JAPZPP010000006.1, read on the forward strand.
CGAGCATCGGCGCGTCGTCGGACACGTTGCCAGCAACGGTGCAGGTGCGGGAGCAATCGCGGTCTCGCCAGATGGCAAACAGATCTGGGCAACACGCCGCGAGAGCGGCACGACCACGGTCTTTGCTGCCAAACCGCCGTTTGCGGTACGCGAAGTGATAAACACTGGTCCAGCAACGGGCGCGGTCAACTTCGCCCAGCGCGCAGACGATTCCTTTGCCTATGTCAGCGTTGGCGGCGATCAACCTGCAATCAAGGTCTATAGAACCGACAGCCTGGAGGCTGTGGCAACCGTCCCGCTACAAGCGGCTCCGAGTGCGGTTTGGCCGTCGGGCGATGGTACGAGGATCTATGCCAGCCTGGCCGGAACCAACAAGGTCGCTGGGATCGACACGCTGACGTACACCACCGTGTCGACGATCCCGATCAGTACGGATGCGCAGAGCCTGATCTACGTTCCTGGTGCCGTAAGATCAGGAAAAGGTCTCGCCAATCTGGTGCCATCCGGGCGCGATGCGGCGCTTGCCCTGGCGGCGCGTTGATCGGTCTCACACCGTCTGTAATCTCCCAACGAAAGCCCTTTCCAAAATGACCAAGCCCCCCGTCAGGATCGCGATCAGCGGTGCCGCAGGACAAATTTGCTATTCGCTGCTCTTCCGGGTCGCGCAGGGTGACGTGTTCGGACCGGACCAGCCCGTTATCCTTCAACTGCTCGACGTGCCGCAGGCGCTGGACGCAGTACGCGGCGTGGTCATGGAACTGGAGGATTGCGCGTTCCCGCTGCTGGCAGATGTGATCATTACTGATGATCCGATGGTGGCTTTCAAGGACATCGATGCGGCCATGCTGGTCGGGTCTCGTCCCCGCTCGAAGGGCATGGAGCGCCGTGATCTGCTCGCTGCCAACGCAGCGATCTTCAAGACGCAGGGCGCAGCGCTGGACGCAGTGGCCAAACGCGACGCCAAGATCCTGGTCGTCGGTAATCCCGCCAACACAAATGCCTGGATCATTGCGCAAAGCGCACCGGGTTTCCCTGCCGAAAACATCACGTCGATGATCCGCCTCGATCACAACCGCGCGCAGGGACAGCTTGCGGCCAAGGCGGGTGTCGGTGTCGATGCGATTACAAAGCTCGTCGTCTGGGGAAACCATTCGCCGACGATGTTTGCCGACTGGGGGAATGCCGAACTCGATGGCCAAAAGCTTGCCGACCGTATCGGAAACGAGGCCTGGTACCGCGAGACCCTGATCCCCACCGTTGCGCAGCGCGGAACCGCGATCATCGAAGCACGGGGTGCGTCCTCGGCCGCGTCGGCAGCAAATGCGGCGATCGACCATCTGCGCGATTGGGTGCACGGCGCAGGCGACAATTGGGTGTCGATGGGCGTGGTGTCAGATGGCTCCTACGGTATCCCGCAAGGGCTGGTGTGCGGCGTGCCGGTGCACTGCAAAAGCGGTGGGTATGCGCGTATCGAAGGACTGATCCTCGATCCATTCCAGCGAACGATGCTTGATCGCACGATTGCCGAACTGGTCGATGAACGTGAGGCGGTTATCGACATTCTGAAATGACCGATCGGTATATATGATTGGAATGACCGTAATCTTTGGTTGGTGCGATTGATCTCCTTTCCCTATCATTGGGGCAAGGAGATCGGGCATGACCCTGGAACAACTCAGGATTTTCGTCGGTGTCGCTGAGCGCGAGCACATGACGCGCGCGGCCGAAGCGCTCAATGTGACGCAGTCAGCCGCAAGCGCTGCCATCGCCGCGCTAGAAGCGCGGCACGGCGTGCCGCTGTTCCACCGGGTCGGCCGTGGGATCGAACTGTCCGAAGCGGGCCGTATGTTTCTGGTCGACGCACGCGCAGTGCTTGGCCGTGCCGCCAGCGCGGAACTTGCACTGGCCGAATATGCAGGACTGGAGCGCGGCACTCTGCGGCTAGTCGCAAGCCAGACGATCGCGGGCTATTGGCTGCCCCGCCAGCTGGCCGCGTTCCATGCGCGCTACCCCGCGATCTCAATCGAACTGGCGATCGACAACACCGAGGGGGCCGCGGCGCGCGTGCTCGACGGTGCGGTCGAGCTCGGCTTCGTCGAGGGTGTGATCGACGAGCCCGCGCTCGCGCATTGGACGGTCGCTAACGACCGCATGGTGCTGGTGAGTGACCGCGCTGCCGACACGATCGACGAGGACTGGATCCGGACCGCGCGCTGGATCGTCCGCGAGCAGGGATCGGGCACGCGCTCGTCGTTCGAGGAGGTGTTGCGCCAGCGCGGCGTCGATCCGTCGGACCTTACCATAGCGCTGACCCTGCCATCGAACGAGGCGGTCCGCAGCGCGGTCGAGGCCGGCGCGGGCGTCGCGGTGCTGTCGCAGCATGTCGTCGCACCTGCAATCGCGGCCGGCACGTTGCACGATCTGCCGCTCGGTCTGCCGCGGCGTCCATTCTACGCGCTGCGGCACAAGGAGCGCTATCGTACCCGGGCGGCCGACGCGCTGACCGATCTCATCAAGGAGACTGGCAAGTGACTGCCGATCTGAAACCCGTTCTCGATGGTCTGAAGCCGCTCAGCCGGCTTGATTCTCCGCGCGAGATGATCCGCCAGTTCACCCCCAACTGGTTCGCCGCTACGATGGGCACGGGCATCCTCGCGCTGGCCTTGCCGCAGGTGCCGGGCGTCGGCGCATCGCTGCACCCGGTCGGCGAGGCGTTGTGGTATTTCAACATCGCGCTCTTCACGCTGTTCGCCGGGCTCTACACCGCGCGCTGGACGATGTTCGGGCACGAGGCGCGTCGGATCTTCGGGCACAATACCGTGTCGATGTTCATCGGCACGATCCCGATGGGCCTCGCGACGATCATCAACGGGTTCCTGGCGTTCGGCCTGCCGCGGTTCGGCGCCGGCGTTATCCCGATCGCCGAGACATTGTGGTGGATCGACGTCGCGATGTCGCTCGCCTGCGGTGTAGCGATCCCCTACCTCATGTTTACCCGGCACGAACATTCGCTCGACGGCATGACCGCGGTGTGGCTCCTGCCAGTGGTCGCGGCCGAGGTCGCAGGCGCGAGCGGAGGCCTGCTCGCACCGCATCTGGCGGACGCGCACCACCAGTTCGTGGTGCTGGCGACCTCCTTTGTCCTCTGGGCGTATTCGGTGCCGGTCGCGTTCGGCATCCTCGCGATCCTCATCCTGCGGATGGCGCTGCACAAGCTGCCGCACGAGAGCATGGCCGCATCGAGTTGGCTCGCACTAGGCCCGATCGGCACCGGTGCGCTCGGGATGCTGGTGCTCGGCAGCGACGCGCCCGCGATCCTCGCCGCCAACGGCCTGGGGCAGATCGGCGCGGTAGCGCAGGGGATCGGCACGATCGCCGGGCTGCTGCTCTGGGGCTTCGGCCTGTGGTGGCTGGCGCTCGCGACGCTGATCACGATCCGCTACTGGCGCGCGGGCATTCCGTTCAACCTCGGGTGGTGGGGCTACACCTTCCCGCTCGGCGTCTACACGGTCGCCACCTTCAAGCTCGGCACGACGCTCCAGCTCGGCTTTTTCGGGATCGTCGGCACCGTCCTTACCATCGCGCTCGCAGCGATGTGGCTGCTGGTCGGCGCCAAGACGGTCACAGGCGGCTGGCGCGGAAACCTGTTCGTGTCGCCCTGCATCGCCCAAGCCAATTGATGGGCCGAACTGATCGTCCTGCCGGATCGAACCGGCGCATCCGATCGACCCGTACCGGGCAGACCGTCGGACGGATCGCGCATAAGAGCATGACATCGAAGGGAGAATGCTGGTGGACAGCCTGGATATGAAACTGGCGCAGGCGACGAACCGCCGTCGCTTTCTCGCAGAGGCTGCGATCGGCAGCGGCGCGTTGATCGCCGCACCCGCGCTGGCGCAGAGCATTGTCGATCTGCACCTGCCTGGCGGTCCGTCGGAACGACCGATGACCAGTGCGTTCCCTGGCAAGGGCAACATGATCCTCCAGCGTATCCACCCGCCTTTGCTGGAAACGCCGATGAGCGTGTTCAATGGCGACGTCTTCACGCCAAACGACCAGTTCTTCGTCCGCTGGCACTGGGCTGACATCCCCACCGCGATCGATGTCGAGGCGTTCCGGATCAAGGTGCACGGCGCGGTCACGCGGCCGCTGTCAATCTCGCTCGCGCAACTGCTGAAGTTGCCACGCGTCGAGCTGGCGGCGATCAATCAATGCTCGGGCAATTCGCGTGCGCTGTTCCAGCCGCCCGTTGCCGGTGCGCAGTGGCGTCACGGGGCCATGGGCAACGCCAAATGGCTCGGCGTGCGCCTGCGCGACGTGCTCGACATCGCCGGCGTGAAGCCGGGCGCGGTTGCAGTGCGGTTCGGTGCGCTCGACCAGCCGGTGGTCGCGGGTGGACCGGATTTCGCCAAGTCGCTGTCGATCGACCACGCACGCGACGGCGAAGTGATGCTCGCCTTCGGGATGAACGGCGAACAGATGCCGCTCCTCAACGGCTTCCCGGTCCGGCTGATCGTACCCGGCTGGTATTCGACCTATTGGGTCAAGATGCTGAACGACATCGAGGTGCTCGCCGCGCCCGACGACGGTTACTGGATGGCCAAGGCGTACAAAATCCCTGACACTCCAGGCGCGAACGTGCGGCCGGGCCAGAAGGATTTCCCGGCCGTTCCGATCAACAAGATGATCCCGCGCAGTTGGGTCACGAGCCTCGACGAAGGGCAGGCGATCGCGTTCGACCGGTCGATCCCGCTGGGCGGCATTGCGATGGGGGGCGATTGCGGCGTCGCCAAGGTCGATGTGTCGACCGACAACGGCAAGACCTGGTACAAGACGACGCTCGGCCCCGATCACGGCAAATACAGTTTCCGCCGCTGGGACGCGCAGGTGCCGCTCACGCATGCGGGCCCGACCAGGCTGATGTCGCGCTGCTGGAACACCGCCGGCATCGCGCAGCCGATGACGCCGATCTGGAACCCGGGCGGGTTCATGCGCGGCAACATTGAAACCACCAACATCGTCGTCGGCTGAGGAGCGCTCCCCCATGAAAACGCCTTCCATCGGCACGCTGTCGTTTGGGTTCGTCGGCGCGACCGTCGTTCTGCTACTTGCGATCGGTGCCCCGAACAGCCGCATAGCCCCGCCGCCTGCCGCCCCGGCCGCACCACCGCCGCCAAGCGTTTCGGCGCGCGGCTTCTCGCTGGCGTCCACCTCGGTCGATCTCCCGACCGACGAAGGGCAATATCCGGCTGGTCCGCATGCGGACGTCATCAACGCCAACTGCACCTCGTGTCATTCGGCGAGCATGGCGCTGAACCAGCCGCCACTCTCTTCCGACCAGTGGACCGCGGAGGTCACCAAGATGCGCGAGGTCTACAAGGCTCCCGTTGCACAGGCTGACGTGCCGGCGATCGTCGCTTATCTGACCGCCATGAGCGCAAAGCAGCCGGGTGCCGCGAAGGGCAAGGCGCAAGACCCCGATCCGAAGGCTGCGCCCGACGTATCGGGAGGATCAGGCTAAGCCATCAACTCACGACACGCGGTTCTGGGCGCGAAGTGCTGTGCGGCGTGTACGTGTCTCGCGCAGTGTTGCATTGGGCGCGAGGCCGTTCGCGGGCACCTTGGGTATCGCAACGCGCTGCGACAGGTAGATGCCGTTGTGGCCCGAGCAGAGATAGGCCACGAAACAGGCGACGGCGATCGGCACCGCATAGCCGGCGCCAAACAGTTCAATCCCCATGAAGGTGCAGGCGAGCGGGGTATTGGCGGCCCCGGCAAACACCGCGACAAAGCCGATCGCGGCGAACAGGCCCGTCGGCACGCCCAAGAAAGGCGCCAGCGCGTTACCGAGCGCTGCGCCGATGAAGAACAAAGGCGTGACTTCACCGCCTTTAAAACCCGCGCCGAGCGTGACGATGGTAAACAGCAGCTTGATCGCCCAACTCCACGGGTGCGTATCCGGTCCGAAGAAGCTGGCGATGGTAAGGCTCTCGGGTCTTGCTGCCAGGACACCCAGGCCCAGATAGTCGCGCGTGCCGAACAGGAAGACGAGCGCGATAACGACGACCCCGCCGATCACTGGACGTAGTGGACCATAGGGGACGATCCGCTTCAGCCATCCCCCGACCACGTGGTTGGCTTCGGCGAAGGCCAGACCGACCAGTCCGAATATGATCCCCGCAACACCTGCCTTCGTTACAAGCAGCGCATCGACCGGTATCAACGTACCGATCGGGTAGACACCGTGATGGATACCCCAGGCGAGGCACGTCCAATCGCCGACTAGCGCTGCAACGAGGCAAGGCACTAGCGCGGAATATTCAACGCGGCCGATCGCCAGCACTTCGAGCGCGAAGACCGCGCCTGCGATCGGCGTGCCGAAGACCGCGCCGAACCCGGCCGCGATACCCGTCATCAACAGGATGCGCGTGCCGCCCGCATCGAGGTGGAGCGCGCGGCCGAAACCGCTGGCAAGGCTTCCGCCCAATTGGACGGCGGTGCCTTCACGTCCGGCCGAGCCACCGAAAAGATGCGTCACCACTGTGCCGAAGAAGATGAGCGGTGCCATCCGCAGCGGCACCCCGCCGCCAGGCTCGTGGATCTGCTCGACGATCAGGTTGTTGCCGCCCTCCACCGAGCGCCCGGTGAGATGGTAGAGCAATCCGACCACGAACCCGCCCACCGGCAGCAGATAGAGCAGCCAGGGCGATGCGAACCGCAGTCGCGTAACGGTATCAAGACTCAACAGGAACGCCGCACATAGCGTCCCGACGAGTGCCGCCATGGGCAGCAAGATCAGCGCCCAGCGCAGGACAGAGATCGCATGGTCGTGACGATCGCGCATGAATGCCGCGACGTTCAGCGTGCCGACGAGATTGCGAAAGGTAGCGCGCACAATTCCTCCTTGCTGCCCGAAGGCGCCAAGTAGGAATCATCAGCTCTTATCAGAGCGGTTCGGCCAAATTGCCCGGCAGAAATCCATTGCCAAAGTCGATCTATGAGACGTTTGCCCCAACCGTCAATGGGCATGTTGGTCGGGCAAATGCTCGGACCGGCCGGTCGTTAGCGTCTATCTGAGCCCGTTATATGTACCGACTCCGGTTACGTTGCATGCGGGACCAATCGGTTTCGGCCCGCGCGTCGTTCTCGAGCTGCGTCGCAAGGAGCTATACCGCACGAAAGCCGCCGATGCGCTGCTGGAGCTGATCGGCTCGCAGCGCGGTTGGCGTCGCTGCGCTACGAGCGTGCCGTCCAGATGCCGACGAGCGTGGCCAGCGACACGAGCATGAGAAACCCGTTCATCACCACGAGCAACGCCGCGGGCAGGCGCTTTATGTCCGGTCGTGGCGGCGGGGCGCCGGCACCCATCTCTCGCCACACCGCGGCGACGAAGCAAAAGGCGCTGAACAGGATCAGCATCGTCCCGGTCGCCGTCGCCAGCCACGGGAACACGACGTCCTTGAGCAGCGCGCGCGCGCCGATCCCGGAAGCGAGCGCCGCCAGGCCGGTACGCACCCAGGCGGCATAGGTGCGTTCGCCGGCGAGGATTGTGCGGTCTGCAGCAAGCTCCGTGCGACGATCAGCGCTGTCCACCTGCTGGACTGCGCTGTCCTTTAGCGAGCTCGCGCTCTCCGCGAGCTTCGCATGGGCCCGATCGGCGTTGTGCGGCGCGTCCATCAGCCAGCGGTGACGGTGATGCGATGCCAAGCCGTCGAGAGATAGCCGGCGAAGTTCCAGATCGCTTCGGGCCGTTCGGGCTGCATCTGCCCGGCACCGTCGACGGCGCGCACGACCAGGACGTGGAGCCCGGGCGAGAGATCGACCGTGACGTGCCACTGCGTCCAGCTCCAGGGTGAATCCGGTTGGCTGGTCAGTTCCGCCTGCAGCCAGTCGGTGCCGTCATTGACGGAGACCTCGACGCGCGAGACCGCTCGGCCGAAGGCGACCGCATAGCCCGCGATTTCGCATGCGCCGGCGCCGATATGCGCGCCGTCCACGGGGGCGCAGATCGCAGCGTTGAGCGGCATCTCCTCGATCGTCAGGCCCCGGTCCCAATCCGCGTCCTCCTTCGCTACCGACGCCGGAAAGAGCTTGTAGTCCTTGGCCTGGATCGGCGCATCGGACGGGCGATCGCGCACCTCGATGCGCGTCAGCCACTTGGCGCTACGAACGCCCGCATAGCCCGGCACGACGAGCCGCAGCGGTGCGCCATGTTCGGGGGCCAGCACCTCGCCGTTCATGCCCCAGGCGATGAGCACGTCCGGCTCTAGCGCCTTGGCGATCGAGATCGAGGCACCGAACGGCGCCGTCTCACCATCGACATCCACGTCGTCGGCCCCCGTAGTGCCGACGAACGACGCGCCATCTTGGATGCCGGCCGCGGCGAGTACGTCGCACAGTGCGACGCCGGTCCAAGCCGCATTGCCGATCGCGCCCACGTCCCAGGGATCGCCCGAAGTCTTTTCCACGTCTTGAAGATGTGCCCGACGATTGCCGGCGCACTGCATGGTCGCGGTCACTGTCCGGGTCGCAAATGCCGTTTGAAGTTCGGCAACCGTGTAGGAGCGCGGGCGGTCGACTAAGCCGTCCAGCGCTATACGATGATCGTCGGCCAGTTCCGGCGTTGGTCCGTGACTGCGGATGTAGAAGTTCGCCTGCGGCGTCAGGAAGGACGTGATCAGTTTATCCGGGGGCGTTTCCGCATTGAGCGGCTCCGGACAGCGGAGGATCAGATTCTGTTCGGCGCGATCGGATGCGGTCATGCAAGCGGCCTACCATGATGAAATCAGTAGCGAAATCGATCGTTTTGCTGGGCGATGTCACCCAGACTCTTTCGATAGCCTATCCCTTTCTAGACGGCGGTGGAGCGATCACCATGCCGTCGCGCGAAAGGCGCCGAGCGCCAGACAGCCTTTCCCGTAGATCGTCGCGATGTGGCTGGACTTGCTACGACGGCTTTGTCCCAAAAGTCGTCGCTAGGTACTAGGGATGACGGAAAACCCTGTCGCCATCGCAGATGCGCGACAAACGGGTGTTTTACGTCGCCTAAGACAACCCCGCCGGCGCCTCCCCTCCCTATCGCAACTCAGTTCGTGCTTTCGAGGACACTTGAAACGCTTGGGCTACCGCAGCCACTGCCCTACGAAGCCGCAGGCCGGCGAAGCTTACCAGCGTACCTTTGGTGCTTGTACGTCCAGGGTGGGCCAATGAACATGTACTTTCAGGAGAAGGACCCTGGTTGCACAGCGCAAAAGCGAAGCGTCATTTAGGGTATACCCTGTCCGGCGTTTCAGACGTCAGCACTTGCGGTCCACACGCTTCTTAAAGCGAAGGCTTTGAGCCCATTGTCATGAGACACATTCTTTTAAAATGCTTTAAGAATACCAAACGGAGGCTTCAAATGACCCCTAAACGGGCACATTTAATCTATCCTTTATACATTCTGATATCGTTAGCTGAGAAACTTGAAACCCCTTTCGATTGCAAATAGATTTCGATCATCCATGCGCGCTCCATTTGCGAGTCGCGATGCCAGTATAAAATGTTCCCTAGTAGCGAAGCGTAAGAGGAATCTCGTTTCGCCCTGTCATAGCCACCATCTGCTAAAGTATTTTTCCATACTCGTGTTGCCAAGGCATCTTTTAGGTAGTGGGCTGCTTTTTTGACTTCCGCGGATCTAATTGGCCATTCTACCCCTAAAACCTCTTGGTATGATGTATTAATTAGGTGAGCTATTCCAACAGAAGCCACCTTCAACACTTCTCTCTGATCTATCCACTGTAATAGCTCAAACGATCCTCCCGTTAAACGCAGTATTCTGTCTCCATATTCGTGCCAAAGCTCAGCAATTAACTTTCGTTTTTCTTTATGGACATAACCCGGCGCGATTAGCTCTTCGACTAACGTTCTGAGCGTCCTGAACCATCGTGTAGGTGTAATGAATTGATCGGGTATTATCCCCTCGCGAAAAGCGTTGCCCGAAATACGATCTAACTCAACCATTTCGAGCGTCGGCTTGCCTGTAAAGGTTTGATTCCACAATACATACTGACCAGGTAAAAATACGCATTCCTGAAGGAAGCACTGATGCGTGGCACATGATAGTGAAACTGGAACCAGCCAGTCCAAACGCAGGGCGATAGTGCAATCCTCGCCTACGCATCGAGGACAGGCCCGAACTCGATCTCCAAAACCCCAAGGCCGCCACTTAAGGGAATTTCGTGTCAGTCTAGGCCGATCGTTCCAGCTTTTCAATAAAACTGTCTGACTTAGAACGTAATCCTCAAAACCTCCTGCATTATCGCCAAATGCATATGGAACAACGCCATCAAACGTCATCGAACGAACTTTATTAAACTCTACGCGACTTAATCTGCAGATATTCTGCAAAAGATTTAGATCGCTCGTAAAATTAATTTCGGACCAACTCCCGCTGTATCCGAAGTATTCTTGAACCAGCTGCTCGAAACTAACATCGTGCAAGTTCCCGATGCGAGTAAGCCACGATGAAAGCGCCTCACCCGACGCTGGCTCAACCCGTATGGGCCATGGCCTAGACGAATGGGGCAAAGAAGTGACTGATCTGCCCGGGCAACCTTCTCAGCGAGTTCAAGGGACGTGATATGAGCACCCGGGCATAATGTCTTTCTCTCGCTGCTAGTGCAAGGAAGCCCCGCCCTGTGCAGCAGCACTCAAGCTAGTGCAACGAGACCCAAGACGTTCACACCGCCCCCGGTGAGTGCTGCCATCGACGCGGAATGGTGTGGCGCTCTGAAGGGTCTTGTGCGGGTCAGGCGCCCGCCGGTCAGCGTACCAGCGACCGACTGGACCATAGATACTTCCAGCGCTTCGGCAGGGTCGAGCGGTGGCAGGATACCGGGAAGACAGGATGCCATCAGCGACTTCCCAGACCCAGGCGGACCCACCATCAACCTGTTATTGACTGGAGACCCCGTCATTAGATAGCGGAAGTTGATGGAAAAGTTGACACCCGATAGCGGCACCCGCGCCTATTCATACCTTCGCTTTAGTACGCCGGAGCAGTTGGAGGGCGATAGCCTACGTCGACAGACGGCGCTGGCCGAGAGCTATGCGAGCCGACACGGCCTTGTCCTGGACGACAGCCTGACCTTTCAGGACCTTGGGGTTTCCGCGTTCCGTAGCAGCAATGCGAATGTCGGGATGCTCGGAGAGTTTCTGGAGGCTGTCCGGGTTGGGCATGTCCCTAAAGGGAGTTTCCTCCTGGTTGAGAGCCTGGACCGGATCAGCCGCGACCACGCTTTCGATGCCCAGACCCTCCTCTCGAATATGATCCAAGGCGGAATAACGGTCGTCACGCTATTGGATGAGCGCGTCTATTCTCTGGAAGGCCTTCGGCGCGACCCGATGGGCATGATGTATTCCATCATGGGGTTCATGCGATCGAACGAAGAGAGCGCGGTGAAGTCGCGGCGACTGAAGGAGGCTTGGAGCCGGAAGGTCGATCAGATCAGAGAGAAACCCTTCACGAGCAGAGCGCCTGCCTGGGTCCGGCTCGACCGGGAAGCGGGCGTCTTCGTCCTCGACGACGATCGCGCGGAGTTGGTTCGCCGTATCTACAGGATGTCGCTGGAAGGCATCGGGCAGAACTTGATCGCGAAGACGTTCAACCTTGAAGGGATACCGACATGGGGCCGGAGCACCCATTGGCACGGCACCTACATACAGAAAATCCTCAGCAATCCCGCCGTCCTTGGGATCTTCACGCCCCATGTGGTGAGTCACGTTCAAGTCGGGTCCAAGTTGCTGAAGAAGCGGACGCCGCTGGACTCCGTTGACGGCTACTTCCCCGCCATCGTGTCCCCCGAGACCTTCGGGGCCGTAAAGGTCCTCACACAGACTCGCGGGGCCCCTGCGCGAGGGCGACACGCATACGCGCCAGTCTCCAATCTCCTCGCCGGCCTTACAGCGTGCCCAACGTGCGGCGCCACGATGTCGAAGGTCAATAAGGGCTCGCGGAGCAAGCCGTCCTTCGTCTGTTCGCGGGCGAAGGTGGGCGCCGGTTGTCAGTATAAATCCGTCCCCTACGAACTTGTGGAGCGTCGGCTCCTGGAAGCCCTCCCTGTCATCCTGCGGGACCGCGAGGGCGCCGCCGGGGCGCTATCGATTGAACGGGAGATTGGGGAGCTGGAGGACGGGATTTATGCGTGGCACGAGGAAATCGAGACTCTGACGGACAACCTCTCCCATGAGCGAAGCCCTACGCTGACGGCCCGGCTCGCTAAGAGGGAGCGAGAACTGGAGGAAGCAAAGGTGGACCTCCAGAAACTCCGGGACAAGAGAGACGCCGCATCCGGCCTAGTTGTTGGATCGAGGGCCGACCGCGTCCTAGCTGCCATTACTGTCGACCGCGAAGCGTTGGACCACGGGGAGGCGAACTTAGCGCTTCGGTCCGTCTTTAAGCGAGCGACGATCGACTGGCCGAACGGCGCTATCGAACTTGAATGGACGCACGGCGGGACCTGTCGGGTCCAATATTTGATGATGGATGACACGAACGACGGGGAACAGCGATGACCTAGATGACACGCATTGCGAACGACGACCTGGGCGTCCTGGAGCTGACCGCTGAGGTATTCGAAGGGGGCCTGGAGCTTCACTTGGGCGACGGGAATACGTTCGCGGACCACGCGGGGTGCGGCGTCGTCGTAATCGACGAAGTCGACCCTGAGTCCCAGGAGGGCCAGTCGGTCGTGCTGACATCGGCGGCCATGGAGACCTTGCGGGCCTTCGGCGGCGCTTCGGTCGACCTGAGGGAGGGAACTACCGGCCATTACATGGGATGCGGCATTTACGTCGTCGATCAGGTCCAGGCAGGCGGTTCGGGGGCCCAGCGGATCGTGTTGACACTGGAGGACCTGGAGACCCTGCCGGCCTGGATAGGCTAGGAGCGTCTGGGAGAGTCACTGACAGGCGTTAGGCGTCGCCATGTCCCAAGGGTAGCGGCGGGGCCCGCATGGGACTCAGTGAGTCTTCTAATCGGTTCTCATGCCAAAGCCCTTTTGGACGCCCCCCTGGTACACGCCAAACATTCGCGGGACGGCGAGGGACCGAACGGCCCTGCCGCACCCTGCCGCGCTGTCCGAACGTCCGATTAGGGCAGGAAAGCGGACATTCGCGAGATCGCGTGATCGGGGTCCGCTACAATCAGAAGCGGACCCGTGTCGGACAGATCAGGCAGGAAAATGAATTCCGCACAATTTGTTGCCGTCGGGGTCACGGAAATAGGCCAGCTCGATGGTGCCCATTGAAGCAGTTTCGCGCGGTCCGGGCGGAGCTTCGATCGATGTCCCGCCAGCGGCAACGGCGGCATCGTGAAGCTGCTTCACCTGTTCGGGCGAGTCGCATGAAAATGCGACGGTGCTGCCGTTGGCGACGCTTGCCGATTCGTCGTTGATCGGCTGGCTGACGATGAAGTTCGTTCCTTTGCCGTTATTGTATATCAGACGTGTATGGCCGCTGTCGGCGATGTTCCGCGTCCCTTCCCCTGCACCCAAGGTGCCGAGCACCGTGTCGTAGAAGCGCTTGGACCGTTCAATGTCATTCGATCCGACCATGGTGTGAAAAAGCACAGGCACTCTCCTGAAGACTGATCGACTTCCGATCGCTATTAGCAGTCTCACCTAGCCGGCGGGTGATCCGCAGTCACCCCGGCCCGTGGAGTGTCCGCTATTTGGGCGTTAGCGGAATGGCTGGAATGGGAAAGGAAGCGGACTGGCAGCTTTGGAGATCGAAGCCTCTTTAACGGACATGCCGCTTTGAGCGGATGGACACCATGCCGGCCGTAAAGCTGACGACGATCCAGATGAGGCATAGGGCTATAAGCGCCATTGCCCCCATGCCTTCCCAGTCGTTGACGCGGGCGAAAGCCTCGTACCTCACGTATAGAGCTAATACGGGGACAGAAACGACAAGCATCACCGCTAAAAAAGACCGCGATTGCCACAGTCGCGGCGCTACCCAGCCGAGCAATGCGGCGACCAGACAGATCAACATCAATATTTCCATTTTCACACTCTTATACGAGGCGCATTGTAGCGCCACGTTTATAGATGAATGAGCGGCTGCTTCAGAGCAATCTATAGTTGCTGGTAGGCGACCGGCAATTGGGCGAAGCCGGTCATTCGGTCGCCCCTTGGCTTTCTGCGGTGTACTACTTGACCAATACGGCCCTGGTAACGCGAGGAGGCCTGCGGTTACTGGTCGTCGTCCTCGGGATCGACCCCGGACGGATCGGCTTCGAAGGCTACTGCGGCTGCCTCCAGGTCTGCGGCGAGCTGGTCGAGGGCACGGGATGCTCCAAGGCGCTCCAGGCCATCCCTGCGGTCTCCCAGGTGCGACTGGTCGAGCCTAGCGCGGTCTGCCCGTAACTTGGCGATCTTGGCGCAAGCCCTCAGGGTCTCGACGTCCATCGTGGGATCAGTCGATGTTCATCGTGGGCGTCCAGGAGTGCGGTCGCCACGTTCCCGTCCCTCTCCCGTCCAGAGGGGCCGCCATGAGCGTAACGCCTGCCATTGACCCGAGATAATACCGGGTGCCCGGTTGATCGCTGAGGAGGACGAGAGCGCCTTCCACACGCGCATCCTCGACAGCCATCGGTGACGAAGTGCCGGGGAGGACGATGCGGACGTTCATGCCCAGGGCCAGCTCCTCTAGGATCGTGTCGACTAGGCAGTCCTGCCAAGCCCTCAGGGCCGGTTGGGGGCGTTCGGTATCCATGCCGGCATCCTATGCATTGCCGAGTCGGCGTGAAGTCGAAAAAAGAACCCCCAGCGTCCCGAAGGAGGCTGAGGGTATGTGAGGTTCACGGAAGAGCGCGTACGGGTCGTCGTTGAAGTCGATAGGGTAAGTCGACCGGGCAGCAGCGAGGAGCGCCTCGGACCTTGCGCCCTATCGTTCCAAGGGGTGACGGTGGAAACTTATAGGCTGTTGACTGGCCATAGGCCGACTGAGAGGGCAGGGAGAAGGCGCGGCCAGCCCTCATCTTCGCTCCTGGTTGCGATGCGACGGTGGACGAGGTGACTTAGAAGCGAACGTTTCTTGGTTAGTTTTGGCTAGGCCATCACCGCTTCAAGATCGGTGCTCGCCTGACGGAGCGAATTGTCAGCCATGCGGTGTAGCAGTCAAAGTTGTCGGACGATCTTGGACAAGGCCTCGCCCCCCGGCTAAGCCAACGAAAAATTGGGGGGGTAGAATGGCGATCTGGGACTTGTATTCGAAACGACAGGCGGACGCGGCCCGTTCGGGCGCTGACGACGTTTATCAATACACACAAGTTTCCAGCCCTTTGCGGGTGCAAATAACTCAGATTGCAATTCAGGCGATTGGAAAAGTTGCGCGATCGGGCGGCTCTTACGGCTTCCCCGACGTTGAGAACTCGCTCTGGACGGGCATCGAGAAGGTGTATTGTCGAGAAAAGGGCATTTATAAAATATCGACGGAAGAACACTCTGGGTCTCGCATCATTAGCTTTATGAGTAAGGCTAATATTACGGATTGGCTCGATCTACTTGAACTAATTTGCAAAGCGATCATGGTTGCCGGGCATCAGAACCAATATGGCCACCGCTCAGAGTGGGAAGTAGAGGGATCAGGTGCTGATGCTATCGACGAGATTAACTACCGCCTCCGGCAGGCTACTTTAGGATACCAGTATGAGAGCGGTAATTTACTGCGAATCGACAGCCAGTACATCCATGCCGAGGTGGTTAAACCTGCTCTAAGCCTTTTAAATGGGCCAGCATACGCAGGACCTCGTGAGGAATTTACGCAGGCACACAGTCACTACCGCAAAGGCGAGCATCGCCAAGCCGTCGCGATGGCGGCGAACTCTCTAGAAAGCACTTTAAAAGCGGTCTTTGAAATTAAGGGCTGGCCTTACACAAAAGGAGCCAGAATCAGCGATCTCATGAAGGTTGCACGGGCAAATAAGCTGTGGCCAGAATATCTTGACACATCATTTGACCAACTGGTCGCAACTATACAATCTGGGCTACCGAAAATCCGCGACAACGATGCCGCACATGGTCAGGGAGCGGCACCTAAAGTCGTACCGTCTTACGTTGCAGCCTACGCACTGCATCTAGCTGCCAGCAAGATAGTTTTTATAATTGAGGCTTCAAAGTAAACGCCGAGATCAATCTACGTTCGCTGCCAAACGGTTTTGAATCGAACAAATCGGCCCTATCGCAACCTCCTCCAATCCGCAATTTGCAAGAGCGACGTCGCCCTTGCTGCCGCGTAATCTCGAATTGCGAACCTGATGCCTGAGAGACGGCGCAGGCGATCGCTTACACAGGGTCGGATTGGCGCCGTGGGCGCGGGAGCGAAGCCGTCGATTTCGAACCCGATTGACCACGATTGCCACGGGCTCCCCCCGAGGGCGGCCAGGGGACCCGTGATCGAAATGCCCCACCGACCACGGCGTCCTGCGGTGCCCGGTCGGCGACGGTGCGGGCGAGCTGTGGCAGATCGTAGAACGAAGCGATCCGCCGTGTAGGGTATTGCAAAGGCCGCCCGCCCCCAGTTGAATGATCTGCCAATCAGCTAGGTCCGAGAGCAGATGTCAGCAGAGACTGATTCATATGAATGGATACGGCGTTCCGCACTCGGGTTCTGGAGTAAGGCGGACGGTGCGAGGTATCTAGCGTTTTGTATGTGGTCCATGCGATCCGGCGTCCCCATCGACCCGTCACCAATTGGCGGGGAGGTGGAAGGTGCCAAATCGGCCTTATTTTGGGGGTGGCTACGCGAAAGCAGTCTGGCGCTCGAACTCATCATAAAGGCGGCACTCGCGCAGAAACAAGATTACAGAGAAGGCCACGCTTCTGTTCCTAGTACGTATAACCTTCCCCAAATGTGGAAGATGGCTTAGCTACCCAAGACATCATTGCAGCAGGAAGACCACCTCCGGTCAGCGCATCAGGTTCTTCAATGGTCAGGGAGATACTCCGCGCCCCGTAGGGGCAGTGACGATCTACATGTCAATCGGGAACCTTTGCCGCGATCGAAGTGCGACGACAGACCAAGCGCCCCGCTATCCCTGAAGATGCAGTGGGAAAGTTTTGATACGCTTTATCAGATGGCACAAGAAGCCTATTTTAAAGAGATTAATGAACTCGCATATTAAGTCAGAAGAAGACGATCATTGGCTGAATAGGGTTCTTGCCTGCTCTCTACAGGGAAACTACGCTTCGGCCCCCTGAGCCTACGCCTTCCCCCGGTCCGTCATTGCAAACCAGCCACCCGCCTCGTCGTCCTCAGAGACCGGCAGGACCTTTTGCGACTGGCGGGCAAGAGAAGCACGTCGGCGCCTGAGAAATAATCGGTTCTATCCAGGGCGATCCTTAGGGGGCCGGCGGGTGTGCACAGGGTCGGACTGGCGCTGTGGCGGCGCGAGCGAAGCTGTCGATTTCGAACCCGATTGGCAATGATCGCAATGGGCTCCCCCGGCTGGGTGGGAGGGGACCCAAATGGGACCCTAAATGTCTGAAAAAGCGAGGGTTTTCGCCACGCCGTGATGCTGACCGGAAGCCTGTTAGCGCCGCCAAGCATAGGGACCTGGAGGGGACTGGCGGCCTTCGTGGAGGACATTGGCGCTTCGGTCCGGCCCGGTCGTGAACCGCCGGGGACATTGGGCCTGGAAGCCGCGGCCTGTGTGTCGATGATACTACATAACATGGGCTTGCAAGGGCCGGCGTGGGACCTGAACGACCGGGGAGACCCGCCGTGTCCTGCCGTCTCGCTGGAGTATACCGTGAGTGAACACACCGTGATGAACACTGTTCCTGTTCAATCAGGGTCATATTCATAGAGATTGAACACTCCGTGCAAGCGGTCTAGAACCTGACTGAACAGATGGGGGTCCAATGACATTTTTTGGTTACGCGCGCGTATCGACCTCCGAGCAGGATCTTGGGATACAGGAAACGGCGCTGCGGGCCGCTGGCTGCCAGACCATCCGATCGGAGAAGAAATCGGGCAGCGAGCGCGGCGCACGGACGGAATTGCAAGTCTTGCTCGACTTCCTTCGCAAAGGCGACACTCTGGTGGTGACCCGCATTGACCGGCTCGCTCGGTCGATGAAAGATCTGCAGGATATTGTGTATGAGCTGAAGGGCAGGGGGATCGCTCTTAAGGCGACCGAGCAACCGATCGATACAAGCACGGCAGCGGGAAAAGCGTTTCTTGATATGCTCGGCGTATTTGCAGAGTTCGAGACGAACCTCCGACGCGAACGGCAACTCGAAGGTATCGAGGCAGCGAAGGCACGGGGCGTCTACAAAGGCGGCAAGCCGCGTATTGATCCCGACGCGGTGCGTAAGTTGATCGCCGACGGTATGAAGCCCGCACACGTCGCTCGCCAACTCGGCATCTCTCGAGGCACCGTCTACAAGTTCGTCCCCAGGGTGGATACGGTAGCAGCTTCCGAGACGTAGGACCGCATATCCGCCTTTGGTGGAAACCGGACTGGCCGGTTTCGGTCGGTGACTCGCGGTAAGCGGCAGTTCGTTCAGGCGTCGATGCTCGCTCAAAGATCTCGACTTCGCGCTCGTCGCACCCCACCGTCCGAATTGTTCGCCGAGGCTTGGGGAGCCTGAAATGCCGTTTTTGACGATCCTAGGAACAGCCATAGTCACGGCCGCCGCCGCTCAAGGCGCTTTATGGTGGAAGGAGCGTTGGAGCGCCGGCACGGATTGTCCAGCTAATCGATCAAGGCCTTGCTGCGCTGTCGTTTGCTGACAGGATCCGCAAATCCAGTCGCCTGAAGCCGGCACCCAACCCGGAACCCGAATACACGGTTGAGCGCCATCTGACCGAAAGAAAGGCCGATCGTGCGGAAAAGCAAAAGCGCTACCTAGCGTCCCAGCAGTCATCGCACGAGGCGCTCATAGTATCCGGCTCAGCCGCCAATGGCGAAGTGCGGGTGCTCGATTGACACGTCTCGGCCCGTTTCCATGCCTAGTCTGCCTGCAATCTCTCGCCGTGGGGATGCGGCTCTGGGCCCGTGTCGGTCCGCGAGTGGTGTATGATATGGACCTGTCGAGGATTTAGCGGCCGATGCGTCTTTACAAATATATGAGTCTCGCCAGCCTGAGGGCGGTACTCGAGCACAACACGATCGGCTTTTCCCTGCCGGAGGACCTTAACGATCCGTTTGACTTTCCAACTGCGCCCGACGTGCTGGAAAATGGATTTTTCGCGCAACTCCATCCGATGGGTCAGGGTGGAAGCAGCCGCGATCGACAGAGAGCGACGAGTTCATCTACCAGCGGTGTCTGCGGCGGCAGGCCGTCGAGCACGGTCGCGAGGTCGTCCTTCGCCACCCTCAGTCGCCCCGTCGCGAGGGCGACCAGGAACTCGGCAGCAGCCTCGCCGCGGGGCGTGGTGGCGCTCTCCAGGATGCGGCGGAGCACCCGTGCCGCTTCCGCGCTCGTCTGCGCATTGTCCGTGTAATCGAGTTCGGACGGACGGGCGGCGCGCAGCAGGCTCGCCTGAATCACCGCGTCGTTGAACCGTCCGAAGTTCTCGGGGCTGAGTAGCGTGCGGTAGAACCATTCAGTCCTCAGCGTCTGCCTGTCGTTCCGGCCCTCGCCAGTCCTGAGACCCTGCAGGATGGAGGCGATCGTGAAGAACACGTCCGCCTGCGTGTTCGCCTTGTCGGGCAGGCCTTCCGGCCAGAACGCGAAGCCGCGCTGGATCTTGAGTGGATCGCCCGGCGCGTTGGTCAGGAACAACTCCTGCTCCAATCCGACCGAGGTTTGCCGAAGGCGCTCTCGGCGCTGCTCGATCTCCGCTGAGATCGGCACACTCCGGTTCGCCGTTTCGTCGAAGACGGCAAGTTCCCGGTCCCACGGGTTCGGTGCAGCCAAGCCGGGCAGGTTGATCTGATCGACGATGATCAGCGGGTGCTCGGCGGCGTTATGGGTCAGCGCGAGATTGCGCGTGAGGGTCTGGGTGCGCTCGGTGCTCTCGGTCACGACGAGCCCAGCGAAGTAGAGGAGCGGCGCCTCGGGGCACGACCTCAGCATCCGGCTGAGGTCCAGCAACTGACGGCCGCTTCCGACGACTGCGGACACGACGAGTATCGGATCGGTGAATGCGTCCTCGACCGCTGCACGGGCTTGCTCGAATTCCTCGCGCGTGAGGATGGGAGCGGCGCTGTCCGCGGCATCGAGCACCCGCTTAGCGAAAGGCGCTGACTCGGCGTTCGCCACGATGCAGTGCCCGAGCTTGGCCGGGATGCTTGCGGCCGCGAGGTACGCGAGCCTCTTCTCCGCGCTTTCAGACGTGGCGACCTTCTCCGCGTCGATCGCGAATTGACGGGTCGGTCGTCCGGCGTTGATCTGGAACGTGCCGGTGCCGGCGTGCCGGGCCATCGTGGCCGAGAGCGCCGCATGCTCTTTCGTCCGCTTGATGACGAGCGGCTCGGGTTGCGGGCCGGCGATGTCGAACTGATCCCCCTGGATCGGGATGGCGATCGATCCGTTGGCACACATCGAGCAGGGTGCACCGCTGTCGGCTTCCACCGTTCGGATGAAGCCGCCTGGGTTATTCTGCCGATCGAATGCTAGGTCAACCGCCGCGACCAGAGTCTCCGGCTTTTCGCCGAGAAAGAGCACGTGCACGATCCTGCGGCTGTCGAAGCCTCTCTGGACCAACCGCTTCGCGAGCTTGCCGCTCGAGGATGCGGATACGAGCGCGACCGCGCCGCCGGTGCGGAAGTGCGCGTAGGTGTCGACGCCGTCGTAGGACCTAAAGCTGTCGACCAGCACGGGCGGCAGTGCATCCTCAGACGCGCGCAGATCGTTGATCGCGGCGACGAGCGCGAAGAGCGATGGCGTGTCGACGTACACGACCGACGTGTCCTCGGGTATGTGTCGCAACGCGCACAGCGCGACGAACGTGATCTCCGACTGCCGCACGAGAATGTTGGACAGGCGGATGAAGCGGCCGGTGTGCCGACCCGACGGGTTGCGGAAGTGGTACGCGCTCGTGGACTCCACGAAGCCCTTGTGGTCCCGGAAGATCGATGTCGCACCGCGCCTGAGCAGGTCGGTCAGGGCCACGTCCGACACGTGCTCGCCGTCGTCGAGCGGCATGCGCCGGAATTCAAAGCCGTTGCCACCGAACGAGATGAGGGTGACCGGCGTTCGCTTCAGCAGCCTTTCCTGGAGCCGGCGGAAGGGGCCGGGCGCGGAGAAGGAGCGCACGATCTCGCCCGCCACGCTTTCCCGGCAGAGGATGACGAGTTCGTCCGGGACGAGGCGCGCGTCAATTTCCTTCTCGAGTTCGCCGACCATCGCGCCGACGTCGAGCTCGCGCGGACCGACGAACGCGACCAGCGTGTCGCGCGCCGCCGTTCCTACCATGCGGTCGAACCTATGGACGAAGAGGTACTTCACGGCTCGACGACGAGCGGAAGCAGGATCGTGAGGAGGGTGCCGGACGCGCGTGGGAAGGTCTCGCGTTCGGACGGCCAGGTGACGAACTCGGGAAGCGTACCGTAGGGCGTCCGGCGTTCGAGGCTCAGGTCGGCGTAGAGCGACTGGCGGCCTGTGCGCAGGCGCATGAAACCGCCGTGCTCCCGGAGGATGTCGACGACGTTCGGCAGCCCGAGACCCGAGCGCGAGGTCGTCTTGCCGGTGGCGTGCTTCTGGAAGCAGCGGCGGACCGCGTCGGCTTCCTCCACCGGCGTCAACTCCGCCAAGGGCCGCTTGGTGATCGCGGCGGCGAAGCCGGGGCCGCTGTCGATTACCGAGATCTCGATCAGCTGGAGGTCCTTGTTGGTCGCCCGCGGCGGCCGAAGTCTCGCGCAGTATGCCGCAAGCGGGGGCGACGTGCCGACGAACTCAGCGAGCTTGGCCTGAGGGATTGCGTGCCGCCTGGCCTGTACGCCGCGGATCGAACGACCAAGCCGGTCCCCCCGCTCGTCGACACGGGCATGGTCCTCGGTGTTGCGGAACAGCTCGTAGAGAGCCCCGCCGACCGCGTCGGTGAATGATGGTGGGATGGAGGACGATAGCTCCCTTGGAACTATGGTCCGGTCTATCTGACGCGCGACCTCGATGAAGGCGCTCGTTCCCTTCAGCGACGGCTGTCCCTCGAGGTCGAGGTCGTAGAGCAGACGGGGCGCCGCGCGGTCGAGGTGATCGACGCACAGCACCTCATATTGGGGCCCGCGCGATGCCTCGCGCGGCCGTTCGCTCTGAATCACGTCGAGGCGCGCCAGCGCTTGCGCGCGCAGTGCCTCCGAGATGACTGCGCCGTCGACCGCGCTCGCCCGGTCGCACAACAGCGCCGCGGCGATGCCGAAGAACTGCCGGGTAAGGGTCGTCATCTGCCCATCCGGGTCTTCGGCATTCGGCACGTATGTCTGGAGCGCGGGGTGGCGGATCGACTGCGCCCATGTGATCAGCGCTTGGACCACTGCGGCCTCACCCCCAGCATGGTGGTGGTGCCCCTTCGTGGGGAGCCTGATGGGTCCGCTGGAGGCGTCGCGCGCCAGCCCGGAAAGCATCGCTTCCGCCGCCGAGACGGTCATGGCCTTTGTCACAAGCATTCTTCTCACGATAACGACAGCTCTTCCCGCTGTCGAAGGTCCATTGCTGCTTCTTTACACCACGCGCGCATCGTCGGGTGGCTCCGGTACGCCGGACGGCACGGACTAGAGCCGCCCCCCTGCTTACAGCTCTGGCCACGGGGCGCGGTAGGTAGCAGGTCGCGCATGGTTTCCCGTAAGAAATGGCGCCTGGGCGCCGAGCCGGCTATTCCCCTTTCATGACCGATATCGAAGCGGAAACAAAAAGCGAGCTGGTTGAGGATCTCAATCTGAATGGCCCGGACCAAGCCGGGCCCCGTCCGATCGCGCGCAAGCTGCAGCGGATCGACCCGCCGAAAGATGTCGAGGTCGTGCTTCACCAAAGCGAAGTGATGGCGCTCGAGGGCCCTCTCGTAATCGTCGGCGATCCCGGGGCCGGCAAGTCGATTCTGATGGAGTCTTTCGAGGGTATCGACGGCGCGATCTTCATTCGAGCGACGCAGCTGGTGCGAATGGCCAACCCCGCAAAGAAGCTCGGCATGGTAACGCGGATCGTCATCGATGGCGTTGACGAAGTCGCGTCAAATGCAGAGGGCGGAGGCATCGAGGCGGTGCTGGCCAAATTGTCGGAACTCGACAATCCCGACTTCATACTGTCCTGCCGCGCGGCCGACTGGCGGGGCGCCGCCGATCGGATCCGGATCAAGGATGATTATGGACGCGACGCCACGATGCTGGAGCTCCAACCATTCGACAGAGACGACGCAGCGCGGTTTCTGGAGACACGCTTTCCCGAACTCGACGCCGAGCAGGTGCTCACCCATCTGATCGATCGGGGATTGCATGACATTTATGGCAATCCGCTGACGCTGCAATTGCTTGGCGAGGTGGCGCTCGATGGTGGCGCACTGCCAGCAACCCGCGGCGGGCTTCTCGCCCAGGCTTGCCCCAAACTTGTTCTGGAAGCCAATGATCGCCACAAGGACAGGCCGCATGCCGGCTGCGACCCGGAAGAGCTGATGCTCTCGACCGGCGCCGCAGCCGCAGCCTTCCTGCTGTGCGACAAGCTCGGCGTGTTCAGCGGTGCGGTGGGAGACCTCCCATCCGCGTATTTTTCACGCCCAAGCATGCGTTCGCTGCCCTTTGCGACCGAGTTCGATGAGGCCATCAAGACAAGGCTGTTCAAGGGCGAAGGTGAAAACCTCCTGGTCCCGGTCCACCGCGTCGTGGCCGAGTATCTTGCCGCCAAGTGGCTCGCGCGGTGCGTGTCCTCGGGACAGTCCGCCAGGCGGGTCGTTGCCTTGCTGCGTCAGGGTGGATCGGTGCCGACGTCGCTGCGCGCGGTGAACGCCTGGCTCGCCGGTTTCTCGCCCGAGCTCGGCATGACCTGCGTGAGCGATGATCCGTACGGTGTCCTTCGCTATGGCGATGTCGACGGCCTGCCGCTGCCGACGGCTCGCGCGCTGCTGCGCGCACTCGCCGCGCTGTCGCATGAGGACCCCTTTTTCCGGGCAGAAGATTGGTCGCGCCAGTCAGCGCGGGGCCTCGCCCGGGTCGAATTGAAGGACGAATTGCTCGCGCTCCTGAACGCGCCTGGCGAACACCATATGCTTGGTGCCCTGCTGATCGAGGCGATGCAGGGTACCGAACTCGGCACGCTTCTCCAGAGCGAATTGCGCGCGATGCTTCTCGATCCGAAGCGATCGTACCATCAGCGCGGGACGACCCTTGCGATCCTGAACGAACGCGGCGCCGTGACCGACTGGCCGGTCCTCCTAAAGGCCCTCGCCGAACTCGGTGACAGCGGTTCTCTGCGGAATGCGGCAAATGCCGCTGTCAGCATGGCCGTCCGGGATATCACGCCGGAATTGGCGGTGCCGATCCTGTTGTGCAACCTGGGCCTGACACTGAGTCCGGCCAGCAAGGCGACGCGAAAATCTCATCAGTCGCTGTTTCCCAGCAAACACCTTCTCGAACTGCCCTCAGCGCAGTTGGAGAAATGGCTCGATGTCATCGCAGAGTACGGCACGATGGTGCGTCGCCATGACCACCAGCGCATGGCGCTGGTCGATTTCGCACTCTCCATTCTTGCCAGACGCCTCGAATATGCGCCGGCGCCTTCGGCAGAGCAGCTCGGGCGTTGGACGAGCTGGTTGCGCGGGCAACGCGGTTATGACGACAAGGCCCCGAAGAAAATCAGGGATTTCTTCGCCGGCGAATCAACACTGCGACAGGCCGTTCAGGCCGAGATCCTGCTTGCTGTCAGCGCTAAGGAGCTGCGGAAGCTTTCATTTCGGGTTGGTGACGTTCCCCTCGGTCTCTACCCCGATGAAGAGGATTGCGCAGTCCTTTTGCGGGCCTGGCGCCACCGGGAAAATATTGCCACTCCGGACACCGAAATCTGGGACACACTCCTCTGGATGGGGCGGCGACGCGGAGGGCTGTCACCGTCTCTCCGCGCGGCAGCGGAAGAGACCGCAGGCGACGATCCGCTGCGTCTCGATGTCATCGAGCGCTATTCCAGGCCGATCGAAGATACGCGAGATCCGAAGGATGCGGCGTGGGAGGCCGAGCGGGATGCCGAGCGCGAGGCAGCGTTTGCTGACCACCGCGCATGGATCACCGACAATCTTCAACATGTCGACGCGGGATCCGCCGTACTCGCAGAGGCCGCCGACGCCTACCGCGGCCTCGACTACTATGTGAATGATCTACCAGGTGGTGCCGAAGAGAAGATGGCAGGATTCCTGACCCCGGCGCTTGCCGAGCGCGTGCTGTCGGGCTTTGCCGCAAGCCTGAGGCGCGCGGACCTCCCGACGGCGCGCCAGATCGCCGAAGCCCACGCAAAGGGCAAAAGCTACCCAATCGAAACGGTGCTGATCGCCGGGGTGTCCGAGATGCTGAGAACCGGTCAGCCGCTTTCGGACCTTCCCCGCCAGAATATCGACAGCGTCTTCATGGCTTGGCGGCGCGATCCAGCGTCTAACACCGAAGACTCGCTCGGCATTGAGGACGCTTTGGTCAATCTGTGTCTGGGCACGCCAGAGGATCAGGAGCAATTCTACCGCACAAGCATCGAACCGGACCTCGAGGCCAATGCTCGCCACGTCTACGACCTTTACTATCTGACTCACCTGCTGCCGATGGTACCGCTCGCCGCGCAGCTATGTCGCGAATGGCTATCCCGCTTTCCCATGATGCCTGCGACCATCATGAGCGGACTTGTTCCATCAGTGCTCGCCGGTGATCTCGCTGATATCCGCCAGACGGTTGTCCAATGTCGCGCCCAAACCTGCGCCGATATCGATGCCCTATTCCTGTGGCTGGCGTTGGATTTCATGGCCGACTTTGCTGACCGCGAGACCGACCTACGCGCTGCGGCCGCCGACCGCCCCGAGTTTCTGTGGAACCTGCGTTCAGTGATCCAGACGCCAACAGGTTCTCGATTGTCGACGCTTTCAGCCGAACAGCTCGGATACATCGTGAGCGCCTTCGCGCCCACCTGGCGCTACCTCGAGCGGCCCGAGGGCGTGTCGCATGGGGACACTAACCCCTGGCAAGCCACCGATTTCCTCAAAGAATGCATCGCCGCCCTATCGGCGTTGCCCACAGCGGCCGCAGGTAAAATGCTAGCATCGCTGATGGAGGCGAGCGATTACGGCTACCTGGACGACCTTAAGCATGCTGCCGCCCAGCAGCGTCGTGTCCAAGCCGATCACGACTACACCGCCGCCACGCTCGACCAGCTCAAGGCGGCTGCAACGGGAACCCCTCCTAAGTCGCTCGACGACCTGCGCGCGTTTTTCGCGGACCGGCTGGGCGAACTGAACGCAAAGCTCGCCGGCGACAATCTCGACAGCTGGGTGGTCTATTGGGACCGCGACCGTCCGCACGAGGAAAATTACTGTCGAAACCGGCTGATCGGCCAACTCTCGAACGAATTGCCGGATGCGATCAGCTTTGCGCCGGAGGAGCAGATGCCGGGCACGACCCGAGCGGACATCGCCTTGCGCCTCGATAAGATGGCCCTGCCGGTCGAGATCAAGGGGCAGTGGCATACGCAGGTATGGGCCGCGGCCTCCGAGCAACTCGACGCTCAATATACGATCGACTGGCGAGCAGAAGGTCGTGGCGTCTACATCGTGCTGTGGTTCGGCGACGTGCCCGGTTACAATCTGCCGGCGCATCCCGAGGACGGCACTGCGCCGCTCACGCCCGAGCAGCTGCGCGAGATGCTGGTAGCGCGTGTGCCGATGGAGCGGCGCCCCTTCATCGACGTCTATGTCATCGACGTTGCAGGGACGCCGCAAGGGCGCGAGCGACTCGCCGTAGGTCGCCAACGTAAGCGAAAAGCCGCGGCGACTGGCAAAGCGAAAAAAGCTCGCGGCAAGTCCGCAACCCGCCCATCGGATGCTAGCTAAGGCACGCGGATCGTCAGCGTCGAGCGCATGTCGCGGGCTTTTACCAAATACCATCTGGATGACGGACGCGCACTGCACCGGTTCAAGATGGAAGAACCGCACGCGACGCCGCATGACCACCCCTGGAGTTTCGACACCGAGATTCTCGATGGCGGATATGTTGAAGAGGTGTTCCACCTGGATCCAAACGGCGGTTGGCACAGCGAACTGGTTCACCGTCTCCCTGGCGAAACCTACCATGTCGACGCTGCGCACATTCACCGCGTCGTGGAGCTGCCGACGGGTGAGTGCTGGACGCTCGTCCGCGCAGGTCCCCACACACGCGAGACCCGGTTCTGGCGTTTCGGAGACGCGGTTCAGTCCCGGGCCTGGCATGAGCGCCAATGGACGCGCTTAGGATAAGGCATCACGGCTAGAGTCGATCCACCGCAATATTCATGACGGCGTCGGCCGGGGAAGGGCATCGAGCGCTGCCGATACCTGCAGGCGCAGATCGTCGTCCCGGGTGATCTCCAGCATCGCACTGAGGCTGCTGCGGGCGCCGGCCACATCACCTGCGACCAGCTGAAGTCTGGCGCGCTCCCACCAACCATGGGCATGCGTAGGTGCCACGATCGTCATACGCTCGTACAGGACCAGCGCGCGTGCGGGATCCCCGGCCTGCTCGGCACGGGTCGCCTGGTTGAGCAGCAGGCGGACGAGCGCCGACCGGTTCGACAGGGGAAGCATCCCGTCGGAAAACCGGGCCTGGCCCGTCATCTGCTCCAACAAGGCTTCCACCTGTTCAGGGGCGACGATGTGACCATCGTTGAAGGGATCGATGATCAGCGCATCCGACGCGTCGCCAAGGCGGACCAGGACGTGGCCGGGGGTATTGAGCGGCATCGCCGACCATCCGAGGCGTCGTGCCATCGCCACATAGATAATCGAAAGACTGATCGGCAGGCCGAGCCGTCGATCGACGACGGCGATCAAATCCGCATTCTGCGGATCGTCGTAGTGCACCCGGTCGCCAGAGAACCCAAACTCTTCGCCCATCACGCTGCTCAGGGCTTGAGCCTGAGCAGCGCTGCTCACTGCGTCGCCGTCAGCAGCGCGCAGGGCTATTTCTATGTCGGTCAGCTCGTCGATATATTCATCGAGATCGACACCGGGGTGATCGAGCGCTGCGAGTTCCAGGGCGGCCAGATCAAGCTCGATCTCTGTGTCTTCCATCAGCCCGAGATGAAGAATGCTATTGGTCATGAGCCGTTAGATGGGAGGCTGCTTCGACGGTTTCTATGGCGACGCCAGGATACGGCGCGCCTGATCCATGACCAGTTTATGATACGTGAGCAGCGACTGTGCGGCACAGCCGGTTCCGTCCCTGATCACGATCCTGGACCCTGCCGACATCGATACCTGGCTGCGTGGAACCTACGACGATATCGTTGGCCTGCAGAAACCCTACGACCCTGCCAAAATGACCGTCCGGGGGCCTGTCTTCCCAACACGCAGCAAGGAACGGTAGCATTCGGCTATCCTTTGCATTCGAAAATGACCGCGCCGAACGATCCATTGTGTCCGCTGCGTGTTGTAAGACGGTGACAGGGAGCCAAGACGATGACGCAAGAGGACGAACGCTGGATGCACGAAGCGATCGCAATCGCCCGATCGAAGGGTTCCGACCCCTCGACCTCACCGCTGGGGTGCGTGATCGTACTCGATGGCAAGGTTATCGCGGGCGAGCGCAATCAGACCAAGGAATTGCCGGACGCAACCGCGCATGCCGAGATGATGGCGATCAGACGGGCGTGTGAAAGCACCGGGGAATTGGAGCTGCGCGGTGCGACGCTCTACTCCACGCTGCAGCCCTGCGGCATGTGCACGATGGCGTCGATCTGGTCGAAGGTCGGGCGCGTTGTTTACGGGGCGGGCCGCGATGATGTCCACGAGATGTATTTCGAAGCACAGCACGTCGACACGCTGACGTTCATCGGCGACGCCTACCGCGACGATATCGTCATTGAGGGAGGCTGCCTTCGCGACGACTGCGCCAAGCTCTATTATGGTCCGGACGCAGAGCTGCCAGTCGACGAGCAGGCAAATCTATAGCGTGCTGCGGCTGCGCGTCCGTTCGGCGCTGAACGAATGACGGTATGTCGCCAGGTCTTTCCAACGCGGCGCGAAGAACGATAAACCGATGGCAGCTTTCGGTCCCGCCTGTTCGGCCGCCCCCCCCGAAGGATGAGCACCATGAATGACGCACAATGGGTTCTCGCTCGCACACGGTCAGACGAGCAACATGCGTGGCTTGCTGGTTTTGATGGAAATAGTCCGGTATGGGTGGCGAGTGTCGATAACGCCGTAATCTACCAACGCGAGGGTGCAGAAGCGGCAAGGCTGCGATGCACTGACCAGCCCGATCACGACGACGTTCTCTATGCCGTCTGCCATCTGAAGGCTGACGACACGACTCCTCCTTCTGCTGGCGACTGCCCTCTAAAAGACTGTCGATAAGTACAGAACGATGGCTGAATCAGGTTCCGTGTAGATACCTGTCCACCACCGTTGTATACTCAAACGGGATTGAACTCCGATCTCCTCGAAGGGCCCAGGAACGCCACATGCCTGCTTCCGCGCAGAGTGCGACGAACTTGTACGGCCAACCATCCAGTAACTGCGCAACAATTGCCATCATCCTATGCCTTTCGCTACTCGACAAAAACTCCGGAGCCGAGATAATACCTTCAAAAGTTGGCTCACTGGGATCCCCGCCATTGTGTCTGCATACGGTTTCTCTCAACCGCTGAGCTCGAGGGTTGGCAGTCACAATCGAGAGGATCTGTCGAACTAGGTTGAAGAAGGCAAGTGGGTAGATATTACTGAATGCTTCGGGCGGGTGGGCGCGACCGGCAAGAATTTCACGAAAGTTATGTTCGAGTTGAAGCGCTTTTGAGTCCGCGATCACGTGAGGGTAAGAGCGTCGATCACTTCCGCAAACGTGGCAACACGGATCAAGTCCTTGGTGAGGCACTGCAGGAGAACCGCAGTCGATGCAGCGGTCGGCAAGCACAATTCCATGTTTTGAACACGTGCTTACTATGGCGAGGCGCCAATTTTTCCGGTAATACGCCTGTCTATCAGTGCTGAGGCAAATTGCGCACCATTGCTGACCTCCTCGGCGCCGAGTTCGGTGATAAATTCCGAGAGGCAAAATCCAACGAGAAGCATTAGTTATTCGAATGCGTTCATATAAGATGCCCTCTAGTGAATAGAGGGTCGTAGCCCAGGCTTCATTTTCGCCTGTTCCAGTTAGTCTGGCTAAGTCATTTACGACATCGCGCGGTGCCATTGCATCGAGATCTCGGTTCCAAAGCTGTCTTCCTGGCCAAATCAAGTGAGAAAAAGTCTGCAATTTTGGAGAGTTACCGTGGGCAACACGTAACAGCCATGACGATAATAATTCGTCGACTTGTGGTTTGGGCCGCCATGGCAAAAGCGGTTTCAATAGTTAATCTCGATACCCCAACGAAAGCTCGGCCGCCCGTCGGCGATCCCCTGGCGGAATCCAGCGCAATCCGTCGATAACGGAGGCATCGATCCGCTCGGCTCCGTTCTGTATCGCTTCTGCAGCCGCTGCATTAACCAGGCGGACAATCTCCCCTATCGTTCCTCCAGACAAGGCAAGCACCCGGCTCATAATATCGGGTTGTGACAGTTCAGACGCGTGTTGTAGCGGTAAAGTCGACTCTAAAGTGTTCAGTAGAGCTCGAGTTCCGTTCTCTGAGGTCCATTTAGGAAGCGGCCAATGCTCAAAACGGTTTGCAAGCTGCTCGTCTGATTGCAGTGCGCGAACCGCAGTTATGAGGCCGCAGCCAACGAGGTGTATTTGCTTTTCATTCGAGACGTAACGAAGTACATTTAAGAATGCGCGTTGCTGTTCAACTCGACCGGAATGGATATTATGTAATTCATCAATAACTAGGACCTTTAAACCTACCGATTCAACCAAACGTAGTGCTTGGCTCTGTAGTTGGCTCAAAATAGCCGTTCTACGGACTGGTGCGTTTAGACGATCTAGGATAGAGGTGTAGAACTGTCGAGGATCAGGTGTCGGCGGCATTTGAACATATAATACTTTTGCGGTGATGGCCTCGGCAGAGGGGTCGTCGTCGGGGGGATGTAGCCCGATAAAACGATTAACGAGCATTGTCTTGCCGTTGTTAGTGGGTCCCGAGATAAGAATACTCGCGGGACGGTGCGACCTTTTGCTTATTAATAATTCTTCTAACCGATCTGAAATGCGTTTGGCGGTGCCATAGGCGACGAAGGGTTGAGCCTTCAGCGCTTCCAGCCTGACCTCCGGAGATGCCCCAATTATAGCGTGAATTTTTGGTGTGAGGCGGCGCAGAGGAGCGTTCACTCGAGTATCTCGAAAACGTCATCTTCGTCTGGCGCTGCAGCTTCCGTATATCTCCAAGGAGCCTGTGGAAGAGGCGACTGGGGGAGCATCGTGTCACTGGGAGCGTTCGAGTTGCCCGCATCGTTCCGCGCTCTCCGTTCTACGGCAAGTCGAGAACGTCGCGCTTGTGATTTATTGCCTGCCGCTGTGTTCGCGATCTGGCGCTGGGCTTCTACTGCTGCGAACAATGCCGTTTCGTCATAGTCCGCTCGTCCCTCCGCCCGTATTGCTCTGCGGCCGGCCTCAAGTTCCCACAATGACAATGAAGGCCGCGAGATCTCTTTCGTTCCGATGCGGTAATAACGGTTCTCGTCTGGGGCTAACAACCAGATCGCTGAAACGTCGCGCGGGTCACGCCTGACCAAAAAATCCCGGTGTTTTCCATCCATTAGGTAGCGGCGCAAAATATCGTCCATATAATGGACGCCGCCCCACCGAATACCTCTTTGCGTAAGCCTTCGGCGTTCCATTGGCAAAAAATCGATGAGTAATCGTTGGGGGTCCTGAATTTCTGTCGGGACACCCCGTCCGCGCTCACTCTTGTCACCGAATATACCCTGCATCCACTTGGTATTCGGAGTCAGGCCATGGTGCTTGTGAGGCGTGCAATGATATTGGCCCGCAAAAAAGGTAGCGAACATTAACTCCAGCTCGGGGAGCGTCATCGCTGCATCTCGATCTGGATCCCTGTCTCCTCGCTCGATGATCGATGAACCGGTTGCCCCAGGCAATGTCTTAACTGACGACATCGCTGTCCTCATCATTCTCTCAATAATACCCCCAAAGTGTGGCATGCCTCCAGGCCTGAAATTGATTTGCATGCCCCAGGCGTCGCATCCGCGCTGAACAGCTTCTGAGTGAAAGTCGGAACCGTTATCGACATAAATTTCGTCTGGCCTACCGTACATTGGCCATGGAAACTGCAAACCAATCTTACCTGACCAATCGTCCTTGGGTAGGATGGAATGGACTAGACACAATCCGACGGACGTTGCCGAAGGGGCTTCAAGCGATAGGTGGAATCCTAGGACGGATCTAGAAAACTCGTCGAGGGCGATCGTGATGAACGGTCTTTGAAGAGGGAGTCTGTTCTTTTCGTCGACGACAATGAGATCAACCTTCGTGTGATCAATTTGAACCCGTTGAAGCGGAGCGTTTGTGACAGGTGTTGCGCCCGACACCGGACGGAACCGCTCGCCAGCCTTCTTTCTGCCCTCTCGTGCTGCGACTATTTCAATTTCTGGAATGCGGGCAAGCCGTCGGCGAATTGAGTCGGTGCTTGGAAGCTTTAAACCTTCCAACGTACAAATACGTCGAATTTCGCGCACAGTTTGAACAATGGTCGGCCGCATACGGCTGAGATGATGTGTCTCAAACACCCGAACGATGATCGCTTCGACCTTCGGATCGAGAAAACTTCGTCCGCGGGTGCCTCGTCTCTTTGGAGGCAAAAGGTCGCGAAGCCGTCGGGTGCTGCGATACCGCTTTATGATGGTCCAGACAGTCCTTGTAGAGCAACCGATCTGCTTAGCCGCGTCGCTGACGTCCGCGACCGAGCATCGGTCACGTGCTACAAGCGGCTCGATGATGCCCCTGCGAATCACCGCAGTTGCGATCTCGGTATCGGTTAACTCTGCGCCGTCCACCCCAGAGTTTGAGGCTAAGATAGCACCTAGATCTTCGGAATCGGCGGCATGGATTGGCATGTTGCGGAACATCTAACGTAAGCCGCCGGAGCGCAAGGCTGACGCAGTGCAACGAAACGTGCGGTATAGTGCAGCGGAATGTGCGTCATTGATCAGCCGTGACTGTCGCTTGGTGCAACGAAAGGGAAGCTTTCCACAGGCGGGCTGAAAGTGAAGCCGGGGGAGGTCAGCCTCGCTCATCTCGGCGTCCTCTTCCTCGACGAACTCCCGGAGTTCCAGCGCGCCGTCCTCGATTCGCTACGACAACCGCTTGAGACGGGTACGGTCAGCGTCGCCCGGGCGAACGCGCACGTTACGTTCCCCGCTCGCGTGCAGTTGATCGCAGCGATGAACCCGTGCCGATGCGGCCACCTCGGCGACGCGAGCCTGGCCTGCGCGAGAGCCCCCAAATGCGCCGCGGATTACCAGGCCAAGGTGTCTGGTCCGCTACTCGATCGAATCGATCTGCACATCGACGTCCAGGCCGTCAGCGCCGCCGACCTGATCCTCCCCCCGCCGACCGAGGGCTCGGCCGAGGTCGCCGCCCGCGTTGCCGCCGCTCGCGCGATCCAGTCCAAGCGCTACCGCGACCACTCAGTTCGCACCAATGCGGAGGCCGATGGCGCGTTGCTGGATGCCGTCGCCACGCCCGACGAAGCCGGCCGCAAACTGCTCGCCCAAGCGGCCGAAGCGATGCGCCTGACCGCGCGCGGTTACACCCGCATCCTCCGCGTCGGCCGCACCATCGCCGATCTCGCAGGCAGCGAGACCGTCGGCCGCATCCACATCGCCGAAGCGCTTAGCTACCGCCGCCGGCCGCCGCGAAACTGAAGGCGCGACTAAACCCGCTTGCGGCGGACGAAAGCTTCGTCTAGCCAACCCGCCGCTGCCCCTGTGGCGAAATTGGTAGACGCGACCGACTCAAAATCGGTTGCCGCAAGGCATGCTGGTTCGATTCCGGCCAGGGGCACCAACCACGAATTCCAACGCATCCCAACCCGTCCCGCAAGGGGCGGGTTTTGGTGCTATTACAGGGCGTGTGAAGTCCCATCTCGTCCCATTGTCACCCAATGCAGCGACGATCATTTGGGGGCACTTCGGGGGCACCGAGTTTCGTGCTTGGGGGCACTGAATGCTGACCGATACGGCCATCAAAAAGGCGAAGCCGAAGGAGAAGGCTTACAAGCTCGGCGACTCCGGCGGCTTATATTTATACATCATGCCCAGCGGATATCGCAGCTGGCGCATGAAGTTCAGATACGGGGGCAAGGAGAAGCGCCTGGTCTTCGCTTCGTACCCGGACACGGCTTTGCTTCAGGCGCGCGCCATGCGGGAGAACGCGGCCAAGCTACTGCGGGGCGGGGTCGACCCGTCGATCCACAAGGTGCAACAGGCTGGCGGTCGACAAGCGCTTCGGCTTTTTCGTCAACCACGACCTCGCCGGCTACGAAGTCCCGGTTCACGCCGATATCCCGCACCAGGATGTCGTTTTCCTCGACGAACTCGACCCGACCATGTCGCCGCTAAAAGCCGAAGGCGTTGGCGAGTTGGGTATATCCGGCGTCGCCCCGGCGATCGCCAACGCCGTTTACAATGCGACAGGTATCCGCATCCGCGAGTACCCGCTGACGCTGGACAAGCATCTCGACAAGCTGCCTCAGATCGCGTGGTCGATGGCGGCAATCCCTCGCGCCGAACGGTGCATGCGACGCCGGCCATGCTGAAGTTGGCCAACGCCGCTTGAGCTAAGAGGGCGATACAAGCCGCGAAGATGGAGCTGAAACACCCGTCACCTAGCCGCGCGTGAAAGCGGCCATATCGCGGAGATGAACGAACGACCGAATTTGGAAGCGAGGAAAGGGGCGTGAACGTCCGATGGTGGGTCGTTGGTCTAACGGGTGACCACATCGCGTTTCATCGGCGCCAGTTTGGCGAGGAAGGCGTTCTGGCTGGCGAACGCCACGCCCTCGCGGCGCATCGCCGCCTGGAGGTTTTCGACCAGCGCATTCATGTCCTTGGCCTGGATGCCGAGGTTCTTGTGCGCGGTCGTCATGTCGCGACCGGTATACTGGCAGTCGCCATTCAGCAGGACGCAGAACTGTTCCTTGAGCGTGCGGCGGAGGCGGATCATGTCCTGCCCCTTGAAGATGTCGCCGATCCGGGGATCGGCTTGGCTCGTGGTCACCAGGTCGTCGACGATCCGGTCGATGCCGGCCACGCCGTGAAACGCCGCGAGCATCGCAGCGCCCTTGAACGGACCGCCGCCCGCATTGGCGTCGCTCATCGCATAGGGCGCGACCGCATCCTCGCCCGGCGGCACGGGCGCGGTCTGGAGTAGGACGAGCAGGGCAAGCACCAACATCGTAAATATCCCCTAGAAAGCGGTCTGGAGCGACAGGAAACCGCCGCGCTGGCGCTCCGCCGTTGCGATTGACCCGAGATCGACATAGGCAGCGGTCGCGGTCAGGTTCTTGCTGATCGCATAGGCGGCATAGGCGGTCTTCCAGTCATTCTCTCTGGCGAACCCAAGATTGTCGGGCTTCGAGCGATATTCGCCGCCGACAACCAGTTGGCGCGAAATCTGGTAACCGAGTGTGCTTTCGATCTGGACGGTGCGGCTACCGCCGCGATCGCCACCGAACCCGAGCAGGCCGTTCTGGTTGGCTTTCGTGTAGCGGACCGTGGTGCCGAGCAGGATGCTCTGTCGCAGAAGGAGCTTGGTGGCGGCGACGTAGAGATCGGTGCTGCTCGCATGACGCCCGCCGACTGCGGCGACGATCGGCGCATCCAGATTGTGCTTGTACTGCACACCGACCGCGATCTGCGGGAGGTACGCGCTGCCGTAGACAGCGTCGCCGGCGATCCGCAACTTGGCGCCGAACACGTCCTGGTTGAGCGTATAGCCACGGCCGATGCCGAGCTTTACACCGACGTCCCGCGTATCGAGATTCTGTCGCGCATAGCTCAGTTCCAGCCGGTCGTGGACGCCGATCGCGGCGCCATGGCTTTCCCACCGATAGTCCGGCAGCAGGATGACCGAGACATGGGCGGAGCCGCCGATCCCGTCGACGGTCTCGTTTCCGGCGATCAGCGCCCAGGTCGAGACGCCGCCGCCCGAGCTACCCTCGATCGTGGTGACGCCGTTGGTCAGCATCAGCTTGCCCCCGGCACGACCGTCCCGCGCCGCGGCGGGGCTCGCGGCCATGAGCAGGGTCGCCACGGCGAACTTAGCGATGAACCCGGCGACGGTTGAGGGCGGAATGCGAATCATGCGGCATCTCATGGAGACCATTGGTTAATTCTCGGTCTCTAGCGCCCGACCAGCGCGACATGGCCCCGTCGAAAAAAGACGCAAGCGAGCGTTCGTGACGTTTACGGGTTCGCAATCCTCCGACGGTTAGAGGCTGGTGATATGTCCGTATTCGCCCCCCGCCGCCTGTGTTCGATGATCGTCGCGCTGGCGCTGCCCGCAACCGCGCATGCCGCGACGGTGGCGATCGATGTTCGCGGCTTCGACGGCAAGCCGCTGAACGGCGCGGTCGTCACGATCGAGACGCCCAAGGCGCCCGGCGTAACGGTGCGCGGGCCATACATGATCGAACAGCGCGACATCGCGTTCCAGCCGCACGTGCTGATCGTGCCGGTCGGTGCGACGGTCGGCTTCCCCAACCGCGATCGGGTGCGTCACCACGTCTATTCGTTTTCGAAGACCAAGAAGTTCGACCTGAAACTCTACGGTCAGGAGGATGCGCGTACCGTCCTGTTCGATCGTCCGGGCGTCGTCCCGCTCGGCTGCAACATCCATGACTCGATGAGCGGATTCGTGTTCGTGACCGCCACCCCGTTTGCCGCGCTAACCGACCAGGCGGGGCATGTTAGCATGACCGGCGTGCCTGCAGGCGCCGGTACGGTCCGCGTCTGGCATCCCTCGATCCGCGCGCTGGGCAGCACCGCGTCGCAGCCGATCGACGTCGCTGCCACCGGGTTTGCCACGACCTTCGTGCTGCACCGGTGATGCGCCTGCGCCCGCCGCGGTTCCGCCATCTCCGCACCAAGCTGTCGGTGCTGTATGCGAGCCTGTTTGCGGTGACGCTGGTGCTGCTCGCGGTCGTCGCACAGGCGATGATCTGGACGCATGCCCGTGATTCCGTGCGCCAGGAACTTATCACCAGCGGCAGCGTCTATGACCGGATCTGGTTGCTTCGGTCGCAGTCGCTGATCGCCTCGGCGGACCTGTTGTCGCGCGATTTCGGGTTTCGGGCCGCGGTCGCCAGCGGCGATCGGCCGACGATCGGGTCGGCACTTGCCAATATCAGCCACCGGGCCGACGTCACCGCCGCGTTCGTGGTCGATCAGGACGGCCAGGTGACCGGTCCGTCGGGTGCGCTGGCGGCGACGGTCGCGCGGTTTCCCTTTGCGATCGCGAATGTCCGGCGCGACGCTGTCGTAACAGTCGGAGGCCAAGTGTACCGGCTTATCCTCTCCCCGGTGATGGCACCGACGCAGGTCGGCTGGGTGGTTTTCGCGGTGCGCCTCGACGGCACCGAAATGCATGCGCTCGAACGGTTGTCCGCGATCCCGCTGATCGCGACCATCCTGCGCAGCGATGACGCGGGGCGCTGGCATGCGGTCGATCGGTCGATCGGATCGGACTCCGCGATCAACCATCTGGTCGGCGCGTCGCAATCGGCCCGAACGCTCGCGACGCTCAACCTGCCGACCGGCCGTGCTTTCGCGATCGCCAAGCCGCTCGCCGGCCTGACGCATCGACCGCAAGCGGCGATCCTGATCCGCTATCCTCTCAACGCCGCGCTGACCCCGTATCTGCCCTTGCAGGCGAGCATCGCGCTGGCGGGACTCGCGGGACTGATCCTGGTCGTGCTCGGGAGTCGTCGCTTGGCGATGGGGATCGCCGAACCGATTGCCGCGCTCGATGCGGCGGCGCGGGCATTGGAGGAGGGCAGTCGTGCCGATATCGTGGTCAAGGGGCGCGACGAGATCGGCAGGCTCGCCGCCAGCTTCAACCGGATGTCGGCCGGCATTATCGAGCGCGAGAATAGGATCACGCATCTCGCGTTCCACGACGTCCTGACCGGACTACCGAACCGGACCTATTTCCGTCAATCGCTCGATCAGGCGATCCTCCAGATCGATCGTACCGGCGGGGCGATCGCAGTGTTGTGCCTCGATCTCGATCGCTTCAAGGGCGTCAACGACACGCTCGGCCATCCGGTCGGCGACGCGCTGCTGAAGGCGATCGGCAAGATGGTAAGCGAGGTCACATCCGACGGGCTGGTCTCACGGCTTGGCGGTGACGAATATGCGATCATCCTGTCCGGGCAGTTTGAGGCCGACCGTCCGCGCGCGCTCGCGCAGAGCATCCTCGACATGATGCGCCTGCCAGTCGACGCCGATGGCCACCAGATCGCGACTGCGGTCAGCATTGGCATCGCGATCGGCCCGGTCGACGGCAAGGATGCCGACGAACTGCTCAAGAATGCCGATCTCGCGCTGTATCTGGCCAAGGAAGACGGTCGCGGCGTGTTCCGCTTCTTCGAACCCGCGCTCGACGCCGCGGCACGCTGGCGTCGACAGGTCGAACTCGATCTACGCGAGGCAATCCAAGCGGGCCAGTTCGTCCTCAACTATCAGCCGGTGTTCGACCTGAAGGCCGACCGGATCGGCGGGTTCGAGGCGCTGGTGCGCTGGCATCACCCGGAGCGCGGCATCGTTCCACCAGCCCAGTTCATCCCGATCGCGGAGGATACCGGGCTGATCATCGCGATCGGCGAATGGGTGATGCAGGAGGCCTGCCGGCAGGCGATGCATTGGCCCGAGCATATCCGCGTGGCAGTCAACGTCTCGCCGCTGCAGTTCCGCAACACCGGGTTCCAGGCGATCATCCTGCAGGCGCTCGCGCATAGTGGCTTGGCCCCCAACCGGCTCGAGATCGAGATCACCGAATCGGTCTTCCTCGACGGCGAGGGGCCGGTGATCGCGTTGCTGCACACGCTGCGCGCGATGGGGATCCGCGTCGCGCTCGACGACTTCGGCACCGGCTATTCGTCGCTCAGCTATCTACGCAGCTTCCCGTTCGACAAGATCAAGATCGATCGCTCATTTATCACCAGCATTGCCAGCGATCCAAGTGCCGCCGCGATCGTCCGCGCGATCGTTGACCTGGCAACTGCGCTCGACATGGAGACGACCGCGGAGGGTGTCGAGGATACTAGCCAGTTGAATCTGCTGCGCGGCGAGGGCTGCGGTAACATCCAAGGCTACCTGTTCAGCAGGCCGGTAGAAAGTCGCTATATCGCCGGTTTGCTCGCAACTGTTCGTAGTGAAGCAGCTTAGCGGGATTTCTCAAACCAACATAGCGGTGGGGCGGGGGGATGATACCGGCTGTGTATGAGCCGTAAAATCAAGGGCATTGCCGCCTACCCGTGCCGCTGTTTTAACGCGTTACCTGAACTGATCCGGCTCGTGGCCATGTTCTACGTCCATTACTCTGTGCCTACCCCGCCGACGGCAGTATGACGAGGGCGATTGATAGAACCGACTGCCGCCACCTCCGCTATCTCCCCAGGAACCTGCTGCAGAAACTGAAGCCTTTGTGCCAAGCGGCACCGCGCACGCCCGACAGTTCAGTCTGAGCTATATTCTCAATGCTGCTTAGCCGCCGTCGCGGAGCCCCCGCCTGCACTAATCAGATGAATGAACGCCCGGTTCTCGGTTTGGCTCAGCAACCGCTGAGCATCCACAATTGGGTATCAGCATCAGAAAGTCTATTCGGAGGCAGCCGTATTATACCGGCATGCCGGTGTGCAACACCCGTTTAGCGGACGATGCATTCTACAACGCGAAGATTGGCGATTAAACACGAACGAGCGCAGATTTAGTCCCAGGTTGCCGGTACCAGGACGCTGCCAGCTCTAGGTTGAAGCTTCAGCTTCGGACATCTGCGCCACCAAAGACAATCCCGTTTCGCGCGGCAGGATCGAACAGGCCGTAGAGGAACGGCAGGCTTCCACCGCTTACGGCATCGAGAGCGGCGCGGTGTTCCGGCGGCAGGTTGAGGCCGAGTGCGGCGACATTGTCGGTTACCTGCTCCGCCCTGCTCACACCCATCAGCGTCGATGCGACGCCGGGTTGCCTTACCACCCAGGACAGTGCGACGCGCGCCGGCGTTTCGTCAATTTCCGCGGCGACACGCTTCAGACCGTCGAGGATTTGCCAGTTGCGCTCGGTGAACAGCGTGTCGCCGAACGGATTGTCGCCATCGAGCCGTTTGTCGTCGGCGGGCCGCGCGGCATCGTCCTGCCCGGCTTGGTTGGGGACGCCGCCCGCCCGCTTGGGACCGGCCTCGACGGTCGCGCGGTCGTATTTTCCGGTGAGCAGGCCATAAGCGAGGGGGCTCCAGGGAACGAGACCCATGCCCGCCGATCGGGCGAGTGGCAGGTGCTCGGCTTCGACCCCGCGTTCGACTAGCGAATAGAAATATTGCAGGCCGACCGGCGCCGGATCGCCCTGGACCCGCGCCAGCGTCGCGAGTTCGGCGACATACCAGGCCGGGGTATTGGATATGCCCCAGTAGCGGATTTTGCCCGCTGCGACGAGGGCGGTCATCGTCCGCAACAGCTCCTCGGCCGGAGTTACGCCGTCCCAGACATGCACCCAGTACAGGTCGATGAAGTCCGTCTGCAGTCGGCGCAGCGATCCTTCGACGGACGCCAGAATGTGGCGCGCGCCATTGCCGCCCGCGTGATAGCCGCGGCCGGTCGCAAACCCCGATTTCGTCGCGATGACGATCCGATCGCGCGACGATTGCGCGGCGACGAAACTACCGACCATCTCTTCCGATCGCCCGCCTGCATAGACGTCGGCGGTGTCGATGAAATTGCCGCCCAGATCGGTGTAGCGATCGAACACCGCACGGCTGCCGCTCTCGTCCAGCCCCCATCGCGGCGTGCCGAAGGTCATCGTGCCCAGTGCCAGCGGGCTGACAAGAAGGCCGGAGCGGCCGAGCGGGCGATAAGTGTCGAGGTTCATGGTGGCATCCTGTACTGTGTAGCCCCCAGATGGACGCCGGACAGCGCGAGGATTAGATCGTCTGCGGCGCATGGGTTGCTGAAGGATGTTCAGGAATGGATCGTGATCTCTGGTCCGGTCTCGCTGTGTTCGAAACGATCGTCGAGGCTGGCAGCTTCGCGCGAGCGGCGACACGGCTTGGGTTGTCCGCCTCCGCTTTGAGCCATGCGATGAGGTCGCTGGAAACGAAACTGGGTGTTCGGTTGCTCGACCGTACCACCCGCTCGCTGGCGCCGACGCCCGCCGGCGAGGAACTACTGGCGCGGTTGAGGCCGGCGATCGCTTCGGTCGCGGGCGCGCTGGCAGACCTGGGCAACGCCCGCGAACGGCCGGCGGGGCGGATCCGGGTCAGCGCGCACCGGGTCGCGGCGATCTACGCCATCCTGCCGCGGCTGGCCGACTTTGCGCGCGCCTATCCTGACATCGCCGTCGAACTGGTTGTCGACGACGGGTTCGTCGACATCGTCGCGGACCGCTTTGATTGCGGGGTCCGGCATGCCCAGACCCTGCAGGCCGACATGATATCGGTCCGTATCAGCGCGCCGGTGCCGCTGGTCTTCGTCGCCGCCCCGGCCTATCTCGCCGATCATCCCGCTCCGCTCGATCCCGACGATCTCGTCGCGCATCGGTGCCTGTGTTACCGGTACACGTCGTCCGGCGTCGTACACCGCTGGAGATTCGAGCGCGACGGCCGGACGGTGGAACGGTCGGTCCGCGGCGACTTCATCACCAATGATATCGACGTGATGCGCGACGCCGCGGTGGCAGGACTGGGGGTAACTTGCCTGCCGCTGCCACATGCCGCGCTGCAACTGGCCGACGGTACGCTGGTCGAAGTGCTGGCCGGCTGGGCACCGACGTTACCCCCGAACCACCTCTATTATCCCAGCCGCCGCCAACCTAGCGCTGCCTTCCGCGCCTTCGTGACGGCAATGCGTGTGTGATCGCAGGCGTGCTTTGACAAGGGTTAGGGCGGTTGATGTTCAAGATGAACACTGGGCGCTTCGGTGGGGGATGTTGGCATCAACCTTGGAAGGCGCAGGCGGTTATGAATCAGTGTCTGAAGTTGGGAAGCGTGGAAGGGCGCGCGGATGGCCGACTATGGGTCGAGCGCGATTTGTCGACCTAGGACTACCAACTTCCCTCGTTCATCCGCCGCTGGCGTTCAGCCTCAGCCGCACTAGTGCTGGGGTGAGGATGGCCCACAGTCGGAATCTGTCCCGCTTGTGCCCAGCGTGTGACGATCACGCCTTTTGCGCCAACGTGATGGTCAAGCAGGCGCAGTGCGCCTGAAGGCGTGCCGTCGCCGAACAGACGCTTGCCGGCCCCCAGCACGACGGGGAAGGTCATCAGAACCAGCTCGTCGATTAGCCCAGCAGCGAGAAGTGGAGGGTAGAGCGTTGAGGAGCCTTGAATCAGCAAGTCTGGACCGTCGCTATCCTTTAGGGCTCGGATCGCGGCAATGCCGTCCAGGCGATAGCTGTTTGCCCAGTCGAGCGGCTGATCGCCATGCGTTACAACATGCTTGTCAGCGGCAGTCAGAGCGTGGCCCATCCCGTCCACCTCGCCTTCGACGAACGGCCAGTAGGCTGCAAAGATATCGTACGTCCGTCGACCTAGAAGCAGAGCGTAGGGCGGCTTGAACAGGTCGCCTAGCACTGGATCGATCACATCGTCGCCGATGCCGAACACCCAGCCGCCCTGGCCAAAGTCTCCGGTTAAGTCCTCTGTAGGCCCGCCAGGTGCCTGCATCACGCCGTCAAGCGATACGAATGCCGCACCGGTCAGCGTACGCATGGATTAAATACTCTCAAAGTATGCCCCGCCAATCTCTATCCTCGACTGGAACGGTTCGAGCAGCAAGTGCCGAATCGTTAACGTTGTCGTGCATGAACCTCGCGACGAAGCCCCAGTCCACCTGTGGCGAGGTCTGGGCGAGACGGGCGAACTCCGGCTCGATCCGGGCGGCTTCCTCGAGCGGGAACGGGATCGCGAGTTCGCTGAGCGTGATGTCCCTCGCCTGTGCCTCGGCGAACGGCACGTCCCTGTGCAGCAGCCGGAACTTTGCCCCGGAGCGCTCTACCACGAAGTGCCCGCGATGCGCTTCGGGCATGAACTCAGAGAAGTGGAGGTAGGTGAGCAGCTTCATGAGCTGCGCGCCGTCCGGATCGACCTTGCGGAAGGCGCCGATCGCGTCGTCGGCGCTCTCGTCATAGGGTTCGGCCGGCAATCGGCAGAGCAGCGGCAGCAAGTGGCCGATCCGCGTCATGATCGCTCGCTGACCGCAGGCTCGGCGGTGCCGCCGAGCTGCCGCCCGTGCCGGCCTAGGAATACGACCCAGTGCAGCCCCGCCAGCATCGCGCGTGCCGGTAGCTGCAGGAGCGGCAGGCGTCCGATTGCCTCGTCGGCGACGCGCTCGAATGTCTTCAGGTCGTCTAGCATCGCTATTCGCCGTCCCTGCGGATACGCTCGAGCGCGGCGAGACCCTCGGGGGTCAGACGGTAGAGTTCGGGCCCGAAGTCTACGTCGCGCTCTACCCGGACGATCCACTTGCGCGATACGAAGTTGTAGACGCCACCCGGTCCCATGCCTCGCGGCCGCTCGCGCCCGCCAGACGCGAAGTGCTCGAGCCAGTCGCGATCGCGCTTGGTGATCTTCAACGCCTACGACTCGCGACGTCGTCGTGATCGACCGCGGGCGGCGGTCCGCTCAGTCGCGCACGACCGGGCGGACGATCGGCGCGGCGTGTGCCGTGTCGCCTAGCTCCTCCCCGATGTTGGAGAAGTTGGTGATCACGACGTCGCCGTCCGCGAAGTGCGCGGTTATCTCGAGCTCGCCGCCCATGGCGTTGATGAAGCGGCGCAGGTTCCCGACATACATGTCGGTGCGCTTCTCGATCTTGGCGATGGCAGGCTGTCCGACCGACAGCGTCTCGCCAAGCGTCTCCTGGGTGAAGTGACGCGCGGCGCGCAGTTCAGCCAGCGACATCTCGGCGCGGAGTTCAGCCTTGCGCGCCTCGACGGTGGCGCGGCGCTCCTGCGAGAAGTCGGCGGTGAGCGCTTGGAGTGCTTTGCGATTAGCCATGGTCTGGGGCCTTCTGTGTCAGGACCACGGCTGCGCCGGCGTCAGCTCGTCGGCGAGCTGGTTCTTGCGGATGTCGACCGCCTGGCGGCGCTCCTCGGTGAACGCGCGGGTCAGGTCGGCGAACGGCTTGCGGTTGCTCATCGTAGCAGTCCCTCCTTCCTCAGTTCGGTCAGGTGCACGTCGTAGAGGTCGTCCGCGACCGGCACCAAGGTCTCGTAGAAGCGATCGTCCCCGGTCTTGTCGCCGCCGCTCTGGACGCGCAGCTAGCGCATGTGGGGATGGCGCGAGCTCTTGATCTGCGACGAGTGCGGGAACGGCAGCATTGGGCCGCGCTCATCCAGCATCTCGGTGATCGCGGCCACGTCGTTCTGCTCCTTCTCGGACAGTCCGGCCCACCAGTCGCCGAACTCGTCGGTGTACTCCACGTCACATGAATGGATGGAATATGCCATGCGTGGAATGTTTTCTATACCCCCGGTTCCATTGCCGTCGGATTAATCGATGACACCCGCTCGAGAAGAGGCGGGTACGGGAGCGTCGCCACACCGCAGAGAGTGGCATCCGCTCAGCTGTTCGCCCCG
Organism: Sphingomonas faeni; assembly: GCF_040407495.1. Lineage (GTDB taxonomy): Bacteria > Pseudomonadota > Alphaproteobacteria > Sphingomonadales > Sphingomonadaceae > Sphingomonas > Sphingomonas faeni_D. Next base: position 239,133 of record NZ_JAPZPP010000006.1, read on the forward strand.
AGCATGCCGAACTCCACCGAGACGCCCTCGAATAACAGGACGGTTGGATGAACAAACGGCCGCTTGTCGGAACGAGAATACGCTTTCGGATGTCCGCATGTGGGTCTTATCATCCTGCGTCTCAATCATGGTCAGCAGCACAACAATATTCGCGTTGATCAAGATGTCCCCGTCGTCGATGACTAACCGTCGGGCGTCCTGCTGGAAAGCCAGTCGATCTGAGGTCAACTGATCGGTCAGAATATTTATTCTGCCAGCTTCATAAGTTGGGCGAGGCCGTTGGCGCCGGTCTTTGCTACGATCGCCGCTCGGTGGCTTTCGACCGTCTTGGCGCTGAGACCCAGTTCGCCCGCAATGGCCTTGTTGCTGTAGCCCTTAACTAGGAGATCGAAGACCTCTCGCTCCCGCATGGTCAGCGCCTCCGTTCGGCGCGCGAGCGCGCGGCGGTCGGTCGACCAGATTACCCCTTCGCCAATCGCCGACAACAAACGCGCCTCGTCGATCGGCTTTTCGAGGTAATCAAGACCGCCGTAGCGACGGATGCTGTCCACGGCGTTGGCGGTTGTCGGCCAGGCGGTCATGAAGACCAGCGCTACGTTCGGATCCAGCGCGCGCAGCGTGTCAGCGAAGGTGAAACCGTCGGTCTCGCCCATCATGACGTCCGATATCACGCAAGCCGCTGGCGCGCGCCGATGCGCGTCGAGCAGCACCCGCGGCGCGTCGAAGGCGCTTGCCATATGGCCGTGGCGCGTCAGCAGGCGGGCAACGCTGGCGCCGAGATCGGCGTCGTCGTCGACGATGTAGACGGTGGCGGCCATGGTCATGCCGGTTCCTCCGCACGCGGGAGCGTCACGATATGGGCAATGTTGGCGGGTCCGGTCCGTACTCGTGATAGCTGCCCGCCATGCGCACCGACGATAGTCCGCGCGATCAGCGATCCGACGCCCATCCCGTCGTGTACGAGGGGATGATCGACGCAGTGGTTCGCAACCGTGATCGCCACGAGATCGTCCTGACAGGTCACGGTGATCTCCACGCGGTTGTCGTCGCACGCCTGCACGGCATTGCGCACGAGATTGACCAGAGCCTGCGCCAACTCGACCTCCTGCGCCATGACAGCAAGATCGGGGCCGACAGGGCCTACATCGATCGTGACGCCCGCAATGGCAGCTTCCGGGCGCGCAAGCGCCACGACACTGTCGAGCAACACCGCCACGGGCAGTACGGACGGCTCGTCGACGGCGCGGCCGCCGAAGCGGCGAAGACGGCGGACGAGCGTCGCCAACGTGTCCGCCTTGCGCTCGATCAGCGCGGCGGTGTCCCGGATATCCGGGTCCGCATCACGACTGATGTCGGCGAGGTGTCGCGCCTCGATCGACAGGGTCGACAGCGGCTGGCTGATCTCGTGGATTACGACGACGGACATTGCCCGCAAAGTCTTCAGGCGCTCTGCCTGGAACAACATCCGGTCGCGACGCGCGACAGCGGCAACCGCCTTGGCTTCCGCATCGGCAAAGCTGCCGGCGAGATAGCCGACCACGGCAACCGCGGCCAGGCTCATATGAAGCGCGAGGCGGGCGTCCAATGCCATCGCGCCCGCTGTTTCGGGCAGGACGAACACGGCGGTGACGACGATCGACGTCCACGCTGCGGCACGGCCGAACCGCAGTCCGATCCACGCGATCGCCAGCAGCACCGGGGTCGCCGGTAAGCCAAGACCGATCGTCGCCAGCGTTGCGACGAGAACCAGCGACGCGGCGAGAACGCAGACGGCTTCGGCGACGGCGGCGAGGTTCGGGCGGTGCGGTGGCAGGCTTGCCCGGCCCTTCAACAGGTCGGCGGCGTAGAGAAGGGGCGGGGCTACCAACAGGACGCCAAGCAGGTCGCCGACACCGAACGCCGTCAGCGACGCAATGATCTCGCGCACGCTCGTGACGTTCGTGACCTCCGGACGAAGGATCGACCATGGCAGCGCAAACAGCACGGCGCTGAGAGGCGCGGCAACCGATGCCAAGCCGAGCGGCATGGGCGCGGTCGCAAGGCTGCCCGTGGACCGTCGGGTGAGGGCGCGGACCAGCGCGACCGCAATGCCATAGGCGAGTACGGGGCTTGCGACCCGCGCCATCGCCGACGGCCAGTCCGGCTCGTGAAACACGATTACGCCACCAAGGATCTGAACCAGGATCTCCGTCGCGACCGCAGCGACAGTCAGCCGCGCGCCGAACCGCCAGAACAGCGCCAGCCGGACGCCGGCTGCTGGAAACCACAGCGAATAATAGCCGGTGCCGCCCCACAGGACGGCCAGATGGTGGAGCACCCAGAACACGGCCCCATAGCCGAGCAGGACGGGCCATTCGCCCGGCCGCGGTCGCCATGCTGCCAACCAGGATCGATACCATTCGCTTGAACCATTCATTCCATCTTCCATGGCCGGGTCCGTGGCGATGCTGAAGTGGGGGAAATACCCCGAGGTCGTCGAGGCTTGCTCGGCATGCCCCATGCGGGTTTTTCCCGGACTGACCGCGGCGGCACCGTCTTGCACAGATGCGGCACGGTATTTCGGGGGTATGACGATGACCAAGGACCGCGCGGTTTACGAGCAGCAGGCGGAACAGAAACTGTGCCTGGCGGCACGAGCGGACTCCTCCGACCGCCGCAGAATCCACCTCGACCAGGCGGCTGCGTTCTCGACGATGGCGGAACGCGCCGACGATCGGCAGTCCACGCCTCAGGCATAAAGACCGGTGGCATCCGCCCTACAGTTCCTCACAGCGCGCGGACGAAAATACATTGCGATATCATTACCGTCCGTTCCGGGTTTTTTCCGGATAGGAGCAGCGGCCGAGCCTGCGGCAATAAGCGGCAATCGGCATGGGGCATGCCGGTCGCCGGCGCGAGATCGCCGTCGTTGATGACGTCGCACGACGAACGAACTGCGACGAACAGGGGGATTGAACATGAAAATCGTGATGATGGCGGCCGCGCTGGTCGCGCTGACGCCTGCGCTGGCGTCGGCGCAAGCGGGCAAACCGACTGTCGCGGTGGTTCGGATCGACGACCTGACCCACAGCAATCAGGCCGACACACTGTCGGCGATGATCGAAAGCGCAATCGCAGGGACGGGCAAGTTTCGCATGATCGAGCGCCAGCAGATGGGCAAGCTCGTTGGCGAACAGGCACGTGCCAAGGGTGGCATGGTGACGACGAACGCCCCCGGTCGCGTCGGCGGGTTCGAAGGGATCGATTATCTCATCTACGGGACGATCACGTCGATCTCGGCCAAGAAGGCGGACAATATCGGTTCTACCATGCTCGCCGGTTTCATGGGCAACAAGGGCGCGAGCTGCACGAACACCAGCGCGACACTGGCGCTCGACATCAAGATCACCGATACCGACACCGGCGAGATCAAATACGTTACCCATATCGACGAAACGCAGAAGGCAGGGTCGAGCTGCAGCGGAGAATCGAACATCGACAGCGCCCTGCTGATCCGGTCTGCCGCGGCCAAGGTAGCAAGCGGGCTCGTCACCTCGATCTACCCGATCCAGGTCGCCGCGGTACAGGGCGACGGGCAGTTGATGCTCAACTATGGCGAGGGCGCGGTGCAGCCGGGTGCGATCATGGCGGTCTATTCGAAGGGCGCCGTCATCCGCGATCCGTCGAGCGGCGAGGTCATCGGGTCGAACGAGAGCAAGCTGGGCCTCGTGCGCATCACCGAGATCGTCGGCCGGATGTCCAAGGCCATGCCGGCGACCGCATTCGCAGCACCGATCCCAGTGGGGTCGATCGTCCGCCCCGCCTCCACCGACGATATCCGCGCGCTCGTCAAGCCGGCCAAGAGGAAGTGACGATGCGGCTTGCAGCGGCATTCGTCCCGCTGCTCTGTGCCGCGCCGGCGCTCGCGCAGGGGCAAGCGGCCGTCAAGGTGGCGACGATCGAGGAAGGTCCGCTCCGCGGCTTCCGCGACCGCCTGCAGTCGACGCTGCTCGAATCCGGTGTCGTCCGGCTATCGACGAGCAGCGGCGGGCGCGACGTGCCCACCCCGGACTATGTCGTTACCGGCCGCGTCGGCGCGCCGGACATGGCGGTCAGCGCCAGCGCGGCGGGCGACTATTGCGTTGCCGGCACGCGCCTTTCGGCGAGTTTCGATCTTCGCGTCCGCGACGCGCGCGGCAGCGTGGTCTTCGGCGGCATGGTCGACGCCAGTGCAGAAATTGGCTCGCAGATCGTCGGCGGCGAGGGCGGCTGTTCAAGCATGACGCCCGCCGATCCCAGCATGCGCCGGCTCGGCAATGCGCTGGCCTTGGCCGCCGCACGCCGCATCGCTTTCACGCTCGCGCCGCTGCGGATAACGGGGGTCGATGGAACAGAGATCGTGCTGAACCACGGCGGCGCGCTGGTGCCGCTCGGCGCGATCGTCCAGGTCGCGTCCGATGGCGGTGCCCCGGTCCGCTACCGGATCACCGCCAGCACGCCGGCCAGTGCCAGTGCCGCACCGTTCGGCGCGGCCGAACCAGTCTCGGTGGGCGCGATCGCCCGCCTGATCGAAACCGACGATCCGCAGGCCAATGCGCGCCGCTTTCACAAAGTCGAATTGCCGTAAGGGAGCAGTCATGCACAGGATATATATCGCCCTCGCCGCCGCATTGGCGCTGGGCACGGCGGCATGCAACGATGGCGGTACGGCTGTCGGCTGTACCGCCGAGAGCGCGCAGGCGCCGGTCGTGGAAATTGTGAAGGACCAGCTTGAGAAGGTGATCTCGGCGAAGGTTCGCGGCGAGGACGGCGCACGATCGGTCTCGTTGTCGAAAATCCGCGCCGCGATCGGGCAGCTGGTCATCGCGATCGACGACATCCGCACCTCGAAGGAGGATCCCAACAGCACCAAGCGCTTCTGCACGGGTACGCTGAAGGTGAGGTTCGCGACCGATGCGCTGGCGGATGCCGACCATACGCGCGAGACCGCGGGCCTCAACAGCGTGTCAGCGCTCGCCGACGCATCCGATATCGAGCGGCATGCCGACAGCTTCACGACGGGGATCGAATTCAACGTGCAGCCCACCGACAACGGAGACAAGGTGTTCGCCGAGACGGAAAGCGGCAACAACATGTTCGATTTCGCGGCCGAGGTTCTGGCGTCGGGGCTGTTGCGTGCGTCGACCGAAAATAGCCAGCGTGCCGAGGCTCAGGCCGCGGCGCAACAGACTGCCGAGCAGAATGCGGCGCTCGGCGAGCAGCGTGCAGCCAACCTCACGTCCGCCAAGACCGACAACCAGCTCGCCGTGCAGACGATCGGCGCTACTTGGCAGGCGCTCGCCGGTACCACGCGGCAACGGCTCCTGCCGCAGCAACGCGCGTGGATCGCGAAGAAGAATGCCGACTGCAAGGTGGAAGCCGCGTCCGCGTCGATCGACGCGAACGACAAGGAGATCGCCCGACTCAACTGCGACACGCGGATGACGCAGGAACGCCTGCCATGGCTGGCCAACTTTCGTGACGAGGGAGGTGCCTCGGCTTCCGCGATTGCAGAACCTGTACCGTCGTCCGACGATGTGCGGCCAAACGACCTCTAACCATTGTCGCCCATACTCAGCGGCGTGGCCTGAACGCGCTCCATCGTCCGCGCTCACGCATGGGCGGGGAACATGGAGCGCGGTAATCAGGAAAGACTCATTCGATGGCCGAAATCCTTTTACCGGCGGATGAAGCGACGCTGCTGGCAATCTATGAGGAGATACGGTGGCTTGCGGCGCGCCCTGGCGTCACGGTTGGGATGGCGCGGGCATGGTATGCCGGGATTCGAGCAGAGCCATTGAAGCGCCGGATCAGACAGTTTTCGGGCATGGTGTCCGAAAAAGCCGCCAGTGCTCTGGCCGGCGAGCCACTCATTCTCGAGCATTACGGGCGAATGCATGCCTCTATATCGGACCTCATCAAGAACCACCTCGTTGAGGATCGGTCGGCGCCGGAAGAGTTTGTTCGGACGATCCTCGAGGTCGAGCGCGTCCACATCGTCGTACAGAGAGAAAACGTCGACGCTCGCCTCGCGAAGGGTGACTATGCAGCCGCGGGCATGGAGCTTCTGTCGTGGGAGGCACTTCCTTCCGAGCGACGATGCTCCAAGGCAAGGTCGCAAATGCGAAGGCCTTCGTTCCCATGGAGTTTCGTACGAGGCCAAGGTAATATGAACAGACCGACATGAATGCGCGCTGGCGTTCCCGCTCGCCGAATCTCCACCAGTGGGAGATTCATAATGAGCATTGCAGCGGCCGTTGAAACCCACGTGAATGAATCATCGCAACAGCTAGCTGCTTGTCCCCCAATTCGGGAACAGGGCCGCACTCCAACTGGGTGTTCCTTAAAGCGGGAACAGGTAGCATTTCCGATCGAGGTCGTGCGGATGATGGGCCCTGGTACCGCAGCGGGGTTGATGGGCAAGGGTCGCCTTGCGGACGAACTCTGCATTACCGTTCGCGCACTCAATTACAAAATTAGCGGCGAGCGTGGCGCGTCTGATGCTGAAATCAGGTCCGCAGCGGTCGCCCCCGAGGGAAGGGGCGAACACTTCCTCGCCCATGAATGCAAGCTTCGCGCCGTACTCGCCCGCCTATTGAACACGATTGCCTCAAGGAAGCCGCATGACCGCTATGACCCTCGCTACCGCTAGACAACGCGGCGAGGCCAGCTCCGGCGGTCGCTTCCTGCGCGTACCTGACGTGATGAAGACCACAGGCCTTGGTCGATCGACGATCTACCGCATGGTCGCGGCCGGTACGTTCCCTCAGCAAGTGAAGCTGACCGTGCAAGCCAGCGTCTGGTGACAGGCCGACATCGATGATTGGATGCGCGAACGGCTTGCAGCATACCCCCTACGCTCCTGAGGATGGGGGCACTTTAGGGGGCACTTCGCAAATCAACCAACTATGAAAAGGCAGGAAAAACAATATAATGATCGGCGAGAACCGGTAGAGGCCAGAGGCACCAACCACTAATTCCAACGCATCCCGACTCGTCCCGACAGGGGCGGGTTGCGTCGTGCCGGTGGCGCCGTCCAATCCTCCAGCGACGTATCGCCAACGCTCGCGGCAATGCCGCGCCTGTGATCGCCGCTTGCCGTGCATTCGGACTGTCGAGTGGCCGATGTGCTGATTCTCGGCGCGTTCCAGATGACATTCGCCCTATCCGGCGCGCCAGCATTGCCGTCGGTCCGGATCGGCGCATGGGGCTATTGTAAAGATCGCGCGCGGGCTGCGGTACGCGGCTTATCGACCAACCGAGCAATGTAATCCTTTACATTGCAGATTGATCGTCATTATAACCTTTGAAGCTGGCGCTAAGACGTCGGGAAAGGAGAGGTGAGCATGATCACAGCATATGCGGCGATCACGGCAGCAAGCGCTGTATTCGAATGAGTTCGGACAGGTCCGGTGTGCGGCCTGGCTAAACCGTTCGTCAGCACGATGCTGCGGAAGATGTTGTGATATTGGGTTGGATCGTGCCCTAGGCCGATGACCAATTGCGGGGTGCTACGTACCGCGCCGGCGATCGAGGCGGTTTGGTTGGGTTTTGCTTTATGTGAGCGGCAAGCAAGCCACTTGAAGGCCGCAACCAGCGCCGGCCCGCTGAACTCGGGAGTTCGTACATAACGGCGAGTAGCGCGGAGCAAATATCACGATTCATGAGATAGGATGTGTGCCTTACTCGATTAAGCTCATCACCATCCTTCTCAAAAAACACAGAACCCAATATTTTAGAATTCTTACCATCGGGCAGATATAGCTTCGAGGAAAAGAAAAATACCGAATTTGCGAAATTGGAATCGGTACTGGGAGAGGAAATATGAAGCGTATCACTGCATATACTTGTCTGTTGCTTAGCAGCGTGTTCGTCACGACGCCGACCTTGGCGCAGGAAGCAACTCGACCCACACCCGGATCGGTCCAGGGTGACGCCACCCCGCTCTCGCAGGAACCGACGCCGGCCGCCGCCGAGGTGGGCCAGGACGGTCCTGGCGCCGGCGAAGAGATCGTCGTTACCGGCATTCGCAGCAGCCTTGCCAATTCCGCGCGCGTAAAACGTGACGCGCAGCAGATCGTCGACAGCATCAGCGCGGAAGACGTCGGCAAATTCCCCGATTCCAATATCGCCGAATCGCTCCAGCGTATTACCGGTGTCGCGATCGACCGGTCGGGTGGCGAGGGCCAGTTCATTACCGTTCGTGGCCTTGGGCCCGAATTCAACACCGTGCTGGTCAACGGCCGCATCATGGCGACCGACAATCCGGGCCGCGAATTCTCGTTCGACGTACTGTCGTCCAACATGATCCAGCGTACCGACGTCTTCAAATCGAACGTGCCCGAGCTGCAGGAAGGCGGCATCGGGGCCACCGTCAACATCATCACCGCAAGGCCGCTGTCGGGGCGCGACGGGTTCCATTTCTCCGCGTCCGCCGGTGCGATCTACGACACGTTGCGCGACAAGGCGGGGCCGGACACCTCGGCGACCGCGTCGTGGACCAACACCGACAAGACCTTCGGCGTCGTGTTGTCGGGGTCGTACGCCAAGCGCAAGAACCAGGAAGACACGATCGCGATCGACGGGTGGATCAACGGACGGCCCGATATTATCTCGGTGATCGGTGGCACCCCGACATTGATCACCGGCGCCGATCCGCGTTACCCGGTGGCGGGCAACGTCAACGTTCCCCAAAGCCTCTATTACCAGCGCTCGCAGGAAGCGCGCGAGCGGATCAACCTCGCCGGTGCCGTCCAGTTCAAGCCGCGCGACAATCTCGAGATCACCGTCGACGGCATCTATTCGAAGTTCACCGTGTCGGGCGTGGTCCGCAAGATGGATAACTTCCTGTCCGCGCCGTACTTCGCGCCGACGTTCGATGGCAACGCCACAGCGACCGGACTGGGCATGATCGGCGGCGACTTCATCGCCCAAAACCCGCAGTTCCTAGCGGACAATCGCGACAGGCTGACCAATAACGGTCTCAACTCGAAGATCGATCACGTCTACAACCTGACGAAGCGCGAGTCCGAAAGCTATCAGTTCGGCGGCAACATCAAGTGGAACCCGGCCGACGACGTCGAAGTGCGACTGGATGCGTCCGTCACGGGGGCGAACCGCATCTCGCCGAACCAGTATCTCGTGATCGGTGCGTTGCTGCCCTACAGCTACCAGTTCAACCTGAACCCCGGTCAGGGCCTGCCGACGGCATCGTTCGACAATGCGATCATCAACGACCCCGCCCGCATGCGGCTGCATTACATGGGGATCGACACCAACCGGTCGCGCGACCGCGGCTCCGAGTTTCACCTGGACACGAAGTACGACGTACAGGATTCGATCCTGAAATCGGTGCTGATCGGCGGCTCCTATACCGAACGCCGCAAGATCAATCGGCAGTTCAACAACAGCGACTCGAACTGCACCTATTGCGGATACCAGGTCCCGATCGCGTCAGGACTATTGGAGGCGTATGACTGGACCAACCTCCTGGGAGGAGGCCAGACTATTCCGCCCTCGCTGTTCCAGTTCGATCCGAAGGCATTTCTCGCCTATTTGAACGACCCCGCCACGTTGTCGATCCCGACCAACGGCCGGACTCCCGCGCAGCAGGCGGCCTTCGCGCAGCAGGTACTCGCGCTGCCCGGCGGACCGTTCGGCGTACGCGAGCAGCTTCGTGGAACCGTCAACGTCCAGGAGAAGCTGACGGCGGGCTATATGAGCATGCAGTTCGGCGGCGAGCGCTGGGCAGGCAATGTCGGCGTACGTGTCATTAAAACCGACGTCGTCTCCTCGGGCTTCGACACGCCCGTCATCAACATCGCCAACACGCCCGGCGACGATACGCTGCAGTTCACCTATGGGCCAGCGACGGCGGTCACGGTCCGCAACAGCTACGTCAACGCGTTGCCCTCGGCGAACATCCGGTTCAACGTCACCGAGAAGCTGCTCGCGCGCGCCGCGTTCTCGCAGACGGTCACGCGTCCGACGCTGACCGATCTCGGCGTCAACAACGACTTCGGCGGACGCATCTCGGTACCACAGTCGAGCGGCGGAAACCCGGGCCTGCTGCCGTTCAGGTCGACCAACTACGACCTGTCGGTGGAATGGTACATGACCCCGGTCAGCTATCTTAGTGTCGGTGGATTCCACAAGGATCTGAGCGATTTCCTCGAGCTGCAGACGTTGCCAGTGAACCGGTTCAACCGGGTGTTCCAGGATACCCGTACCCGCAACGGGCAGACCGGCTATATCCGCGGCATCGAAGTGGGGGCGCAATATGCGTTCGACTGGCTGCCGGGTTTCGCGTCGGGCTTCGGCGTTACCGGCAACTACACCTACGTCGACAGCAAGGTGCAGCGCGACCAGGTTCTACCCGACTTCGACTGCGGCTATAACGGCCTGTCGCCGCATTCCGCCAACGGCAGCGTCTTCTACGAGAAATACGGCATCTCTGCGCGGACATCCTACAACTGGCGGTCGGATTATTTGCGGCAATGCCGGTCGAGCCAAGGGCGCCCTCGCAACCGGTCCGCTTATGGCCAGCTCGACTTCAACGTCGGTTATGACCTGACCTCGAACTTCCAGGTCTATGTGCAGGGCGTCAACGTCACCAACGAGCGGGTGAAGGAATGGTCGGCAGTCGAGGACCGTTTCCTGGCGCTTCAGGAAACCGGCGCCCGCTATAATTTCGGCGTGCGCGTGAAGTTCTGATCCCGGGGTTCGATGCCGGACCACGATCGAGTCAAGGACGCTCGATCGTGGTCCAGGTGGGTCATTCGGACCGTATCTTAAGGCGTAGAGTCGGCAGGAGTGCGTGGCGGCGCGCGGCTCGGCGTAAGTTTGTGTGCGGCATTGGATTGCAGTCTTTCCGCTACTCCGTCACGATCATCGTCAACATCCGTGCGAGGGGTCTGATGGCGCACTACGGCGATTACCAGAATGCGATCTATGGCGCGGGGCTGCGCGGTGTGCTGCCAGCGCTACCGGTCGATTTTGCGACGCTCGAGCAGCGCGCCAGCGCGGCATTGCCACCGGCGGTGCTCTCCTATCTCCAGGGCGGGTGCGGGGACGAGTTCACGCAGGACGAGAACGCACGGGCGTTTCGACATTGGGGGCTCGTGCCGCGAATGATGATCGATTGTCGTCGCCGCGACCTGTCGATCGATCTGTTCGGCATGACGCTGCCGACGCCGCTGTTCATGAGTCCGGTCGGGATCAACGGGATCTGCACGCAGGATCAGCATGGTGACCTCGCGGCGGCGCATGCGTCGGCAACGACCGGGGTGCCGCTGATGGCGTCGACCCTGTCGAACGACCCGCTTGAGACGGTCGCGGAAACGCTTGGCGACACCCCTGGCTTTTTCCAACTCTACACCCCCAAGGACGTCGGCGTCGCCGAAAGCCTGGTACACCGTGCCGAAGTCGCTGGGTACAAGGCGATCGTCGTGACGCTCGATACCTGGGTGACGGGCTGGCGACCTCGCGATCTGAATGCGGCGAATTTCCCGCAATTGCGCGGTGCCGTGCTGATGAATTATTTCTCCGACCCGGCATTCCGCAAGTTGCTCGCCAAGCCGCCCGAAGAGGATCCGGCGGCAGCGATCGGCGCTTGGGCGGCGACCTTCGGACGCGTGCTGACCTGGGCGGACATGCCGTGGCTGCGCTCGCTGACGAAACTGCCGATCGTGCTCAAGGGTATCTGCCATCCCGATGACGCACGCCGCGCCATCGACGAAGGTGCCGACGGTATCTATTGCTCGAATCATGGCGGGAGGCAGGCGAATGGTGGCATCGCCGCGATCGACATGCTGCCGGACGTGGTCCGCGCATCTGGGTCGACGCCGGTGCTGTTCGATTCGGGCATTCGGTCCGGCACCGACGTCGTGAAAGCGCTGGCACTCGGGGCAACGGCTGTTGGCGTTGGCCGGCCTTACACCTACGGACTGGCGCTCGATGGCGCAGCCGGCGCGGCGCACGTTCTCCGCTGCATGCTGGCCGAGGCGGACCTGCTGATGGCCGTCAACGGCTATCCATCGATTGCCGACATCCGCGCGGCGGGCGCGGTCCGCCTGCACGCCTGACGATGTTCAGTCGATCCGGTACTGGATCGGCTTGAACGAGCCACCATTGGACTGCAGTGCCGAGCATGCGGTCATGCCGATTACCAGGTCCATTGCGGCGCGGAAGACGATCGTGTCACCGGCCTTGCTCAGCGGGGGCTCGACGGTGAACGCGCCGGTCTCGCCGTTGATCGGCACGTTCATGAAGCAGTTGAACGCCACCGGGATCTGATCCGATTCGATCTCCCAAGGCGCGAGCGCTTCCGCAAGGTTGCCGAAGCAGCCGCGATGCGGATCGGTATCGCCATAGATGATCGCGAAGGTTTCCTTGGAGCACGGAGTCAGCAGGAAGTCATGCCGCCCGACATCGTCCGAGACGATCTCCAGCATCACGTTGCTGCGGTTCGAATAGAGCAGGTCGCCGGTCGTCAGGTACAACCGGCTCGCATAATCGAGCGTCCGTCCCGACGAGATCGCCTCGCGTACGTCTACGCGGCTATAGGCGAGCAAGTCCGATACCTGACGACCTTCAGGATCGATCACGGTGAGCGTCTGGCCCTTGTCGAGCGTGAAACCGGCGCCCGAACGCGGCGGGATCGTCTTGATGTCAGCCACGGGCTTCGCCTCGCTTGAAAGGGCATTTCCAGGATTCGTCGACGACGCGCCCGCTATATTGGCGTGCTTCGCTCGATTCACCGTGTCGCGCCAGCATCGGGTTCATCGAGCCGGCATATTCGAGGTCGCGTGCCAGGATCGACGACCGCAACTTGTCGTAGCGCTGCTGGTCGCGCAGCACTTCGAACTGGTCGTGCAGGTTGAACACCATTGCCGGCGATTCGAATTTTCGCGCGGGCCGGCTCGCATTCGGATGCAGGCCGACCACGAAGAACGCTTCCCCTGCAAAGCTCAGCGAAAAATGCGGATCGTCGGGATCGCTGCTCACCGACGGGTCGGGGCGGTAGCCGAGCCATTCGTCCTTGTCGCTAAGTGACTGAGCACGGGCCCAGAGATGTGCCTCGAACTCTTCTTCCGACAGCAAAGCAGGCGCTTCGAACAATATGATCAGCGTGCGGAAGATCGCACGATCCTCACGGTATTTGCGGACGGTCTCGCCGAGCGCCGGAGAAATTCTCATGTCATCCCAAGCGGACCGCACGTCGCGAGCGACGAGAATGTCCATCTGACCCTTGGCGAGCGCGGATTTTGCGCCGACGCAGGGAAACTGCGGCGCCTGCACGTTTTCGATGAACTTGCGCGCGAGTGGGTGATCGTTTTGGAAAATTGGCTGGTACATGGTCGGGGAGGAACCCGCGAACCGCGGCAATGTTTCGCAACCGGCATAACCTTTGATGTTGATCAGTACGAATCCCGATCTGTTCTTCTATCGCGGAGGGCGGTACGAGGCCGGGTGATGAAGGGGTGTCGATGATCTCGGAAAAATTCCTCATGGGACGTGGTCGCCATGAGTTGAGCAACGAAGAAAAGCAGGTGCTGGAGGACGGCATCGAATCCGTGCGGCAGGTGCCCGGGCGCAAGCAGATCGTCCGTGCGGGCGACCTGATCGAGACGAGCACATTACTGCTCGAGGGGTTCGTATGTCGCTACATGGACGACCGCGAGGGTCAGCGTCAGCTCGTCGCCGTGCACGTACCAGGCGATTTCATCGATCTCCACGCATTCCCGATGAAGCGGCTCGATCACGACATCGCCACGCTCGGGCCGGTGAAGATCGCCTGCTTCGAACACCGCACGCTGCAGTCGATTACCGAGCGTTATCCGCATCTGACGCAGAAACTGTGGTTCAGCACGTTGCTCGACGCGGCGATGCACCGCGAGTGGATTTTCCGTCTGGGGCGGCTCGGCGCGGAAGGGCGGATCGCGCATCTGTTCTGCGAACTCAACGCGCGGCTGGAGATGATCGGGATGGCGGAGGACGGACGGTTCATGCTGCCGATGACGCAGCCCGATCTGGCGGAAGCGACCGGGTTGACCGGCGTTCATGTAAACCGCGTGTTGAGAGCGCTTCGCGAGAAAAACCTGCTGACGTTCAAGGCAGGCGAGGTAAATATCGTGGATCGTAAGGCACTCGCAGCCGTTGCTGAATTCGAACCACAATATCTGTACGGTTCCAGGGGTGAGTGACGGGTACCCGGCGCGGGGCCTTGGCAGGATCAACGGTCGGGGGAGTGAGACCATGATAACGCCGGAAACTATTGCAGGCATCGCCGCCGCCGAGAACGGGCTGGTGACGCTGGATGGCCTCGACGGCCTGGCGATCACTTTCACGCCGCAGGCCGCTGCGGAAACGGGACGGCGGCTTATTGCGGCCGCGGAAGTGGCTGCAAGCCAGCCTCGCAACGATCGATCCGGCGACTGATCTTACGGCGCGTAAGATCGGCGCTACGCGCTGATCAATGCGTACGCCTTCCGCTACGTAACTTTATCACTATGCTACCCGGTACATTGACCGGGAGATCCATGTGCAGTTTCTATACCTCGCCGCCAGCGCCGTTGCGTTGATGGCGTCTACGTCGATCGTCGCGCAGACTGGTGCGAGGTCCACGACACCCGCCGCGAACCCCCTACTGGCCGACTGGACCGGTCCGCTGGGCGGAGTGCCGCCGTGGGACAAGGTTCGCCCCGAGCTGTTCCCGCAGGCGTTCGAGACGACGCTCGCCGAACGGACCGCCGAATACCGCACGATCGCCGACAATCCGGCCAAGCCGACCTTCGCCAACACGATCGTGCCGATGCTGCTGGCCGGCAAGCGCTACGGCCAGGTGATGACGCTGTTCGGCGTGATGACCGGCAACATGAACACCCCGGCCCATCAGAAGCTCGACCGCGAATGGTCGCCCAAATTCTCCGCGGCATCGGACGCGATCACGTTCGACAAGCCGCTGTTCGCGCGCATCCAGGCGATCTACGCAGGCCGCAACTCCAGCGGCTTGAACGCACAGCAGATCCGGCTCGTGACGCGGATCTACGACAGCTATGTGCGGCAAGGCGCGAAGCTGACCGACGCGCAGAAGACGCAGCTTTCGCAGTATAACCAGCAGCTCGCGACCGCGTTCTCGACGTTCGGCGAGAAGCTGCTCGCCGACGAAAGCAAGGCGATCTCGGTCACCGACGAGGCGCAACTCGCTGGGCTTCCCGATAGCGTGAAGGCGGTGGCCAAGGCGGCTGCGACCGAGCGGAAGCTGCCGGGCTTCGCGATCGTCAACACGCGCTCGGCGGTCGATCCCGTGCTGACTTACGCCACCGACCGGGCACTTCGCGAGAAGGTATGGCGCGCGTTCGTCAACCGCGGCGACAACGGCGATGCGAACGACACGAACGCGACGATCGCACAGATCGTCAAGCTGCGTGCCGACCGCGCACACCTGCTCGGGTTCAAAACGCATGCCGACTGGCGGATGCAGGACACCATGGCGAAGACGCCCGCCGCGGCGATGGACCTGATGATGCGCGTCTGGCCCGCCGCCAAGGCGCGCGTCGCCGAGGAAGTCGCGGACATGCAGAAGGTCGCCGGCAATTCGCTGACGATCGAGCCATGGGATTACCGCTTCTACCAAGAGAAGGTACGCAAGGCCCGGTACGACCTCGACCAGGCGCAGCTGAAGCCGTATTTCGAGCTCGGCAACATCATCCAGGGGTCGCTGTACGCCGCCAATCGGCTGTACGGGCTGAACTTCAAGGAGATCACCGGCACCGTTCCCGTGTTCGAGCCGAACATGCGCGTTTGGAGCGTGACGGACAAGAACGGCAAGGACGTCGGGCTGTTCTATCGCGACGACTTCGCGCGGACCGGCAAGCGATCGGGTGCGTGGGCGAACACGTATCGTGGGCAACGTGGGCTCGCCCCAGCTCAGCTCGTGCTGTCGTCGAACAACAACAACTTCGCCAAGGGCGCGCCCGGCGAGCCGATCCTGATCAGCCTCGACGACGCGCAGACGCTGTTCCACGAGTTCGGCCACGCGATCCACGCGATGCTCCAGAACGTCTATTATCCGGGGCTTGCCGGCACGCCGCGCGACTTCGTCGAATATCCGAGCCAGGTGAACGAGCATTGGCTGCTGACGCGCGACGTGCTCGACAAATATGCGCGGCATTACCAGACCAAGGCGGCGATGCCGCAGGCGTTGCTCGACAAGATCGAGCAGTCGAGCAAGTTCAACGAGGGCTTCAAGACCGCGGAGTATCTGTCGTCGGCGATCGTCGACATGAAGATCCACACCGTGCCTGACGGCGTGATCGATCCGGACAAGTTCGAGGCCGCGACGCTCGCCGAGATCGGCATGCCGAAGCAGCTCGTGATGCGCCACCGCGTACCGCAGTTCCAGCACCTGTTCGCGTCGGACAGCTATTCGGCGGGCTATTACAGCTACCTCTGGTCCGAGACGATGGACGCCGACACCTTTGCGGCGTTCGAGGAGGCGGGCAGCCCGTGGGACAAGCCGACGGCGGACAGGTTCGCGAAGATCCTGTTGTCGACCGGCAACGAGACCGATCGCGCCGAGGCGTATCGTGCGTTCCGCGGGCGTGATCCCGACGTGAACGCGCTGCTGGAGAAGCGCGGCTTTCCGACACAAGCTCCGCAGGGGACGAAGTAATGGCACCCGATCAGAAAACGCGCCTCAAGGCGATCATCGGTGGATCGACCGGCAACCTGGTCGAGTGGTTCGACTGGTACGTCTATTCCGCCTTCACCCTGTATTTCGCACCGCATTTCTTCCCGTCGACCGATCGCACTGCGCAGTTGCTCAGCACGGCGGCGGTCTTCGCGGTCGGCTTCCTGATGCGGCCGATCGGCGCGTGGATCATGGGCATCTATGCCGATCGCCACGGCCGTAAGGCGGGGCTGACGGTGTCGGTCACGCTGATGTGCGCGGGCTCGCTGATCATCGCGTGTACGCCGGGGTATGAGACGATCGGCGTCTTCGCACCGACGATGCTGGTGATCGCACGGCTGATGCAGGGTCTGTCGGTCGGCGGCGAATACGGCGCGTCGGCGACGTACCTGACCGAGATGGCGGGCAAGAACCGCCGCGGGTTCTTCTCGTCATTCCAGTACGTCACGCTGATCTCGGGCCAGCTGCTCGCGATATGCGTGCTGCTCGTGCTGCAGTCGACGATGAGCGAGGCGGCGCTCGATTCCTGGGGCTGGCGCATCCCGTTCGCAATCGGCGCGGTGCTTGCCGTGGTCGTGTTCTACATTCGCCGTGGCCTTGCCGAGACGCAGAGCTTCGAGAATGCCAAGGCCGATGCGAGCGACGGCAAGCCCAAGTCGGGCTTTATCCAGTTGATCACCAAGCACCCGCGTGAGACGATCACGGTAATGCTGCTGACCGCTGGCGGTACGCTCGCCTTCTATGCCTACTCGATCTACATGCAGAAGTTTCTGGTCAACACCAGCGGGTTCAGCCGCGAAGTGGCGAGCCAGATCAACGCCGCGACGCTGTTCGTGTTCATGCTGTTACAGCCGATCGCGGGCGGGCTTTCGGACAAGATCGGGCGGAAACCGCTGATGGTCGGGTTCGGTATTGCCGGCGTGCTGTTCACCTATCCGATCTTCACCGCGCTGGAGAGCGCCACCAACCCGATCTATGCCGGGTTGCTGGTGATGGCGGCGTTGGTGATCGTGACGGGCTACACCTCGATCAACGCGGTCGTGAAGGCGGAACTGTTTCCGGCGCATATCCGTGCGCTGGGCGTCGCCTTGCCCTATGCGCTGGCGAATACGCTGTTCGGTGGGACCGCGGAGTTCGTCGCGCTGAAGTTCAAGGGCGCGGGCTTCGAACGCGGCTTCTACTGGTACGTGACGGCGATGATCGCGGTGTCGCTGGTCGTGTACCTGCGCATGAAGGACACGCGGACGAACAGCCAGATCGTCGAGGACTGAGCGACCAAACGATCCTCCCCCGCCAGGGGGAGGTGGCTGGCTCTTGCCAGGCGGAGGGGGCGGTAAGCGATACCGCTGCCCCGTATCCTCCCCTTCCGTCGCTTCGCGCCACCTCCCCCTGGCGGGGGAGGATTGTGGAAATCTAGCGCGGCAACTCGATGATCGCGTCGAGACCGCCAGCCGGACGGTTGACCAAGCGGATTTCACCGCCAGCCTCTCGCACGATCGCGCGGGCCAGCGCCAGGCCCAGGCCGATCCCTCCCGTCTCGCGATTGCGCGAGCTCTCCAACCGCGTAAACGCGTCGAACACGTCGCCCATTCGGTCTTCTGGAATACCAGGTCCCTGATCCGCCACGACAATCGCCACGGTTCTCGCGCCTGCCTCGACACGCACCTCCGCCGACACACCGTATTTGATCGCATTCTCAATCAAATTGCGCACCGCGCGGCGGATCAGTGAGGGACGCAGATGCATCCGCAGCCGCTCCGTCTCGACGAAGCTGACGTCGCTGCCGATATCGCGGAAATCCTCGACCACCGCATCGACCAGCGCCGCAAGGTCGACATCGGTCAGTGGTTCGCTTGGCCGCCCCAGCCTCGCCAGAGACAGGATGTCGTCGAGCGTGCGGTTCATCTCCGCCACCGTATCGATCATCCGCGCCCGATCGACATCGTCCTCGACCGACTCGATGCGCACTCGCAGCGCCGCCAGCGGCGTACGCAGGTCATGGCCGATCGCCCCGAGCATCCGGTCCTTCTCGTCCAGCATCCCCGTCACGCGCAGCCTCAGTGCGTTGAACGCCGCGATCAAGGCAACGACGTCATCGGGACCATGCGGTGGCATCGGCGCACCTGGATCGCCCGGCCGAAAGCTCTCCGCCGCGCGGCGCAGATCCTGGAGCGGGCGCGAGATGCGTCGGACGATCCAGAGCACGGGCAGCAGCACGATGATGTAGAGGATCGCGGTCTGCGTCAGTACCGCCAGCAGCAACCGCCAGCCGGGTTGCGGCCAAGGCGCTGTGATCATCAGCCATCCGCGTCCGGGCTGCTCGATCGCGATCAGTAGCGTCGCGCCCTGCCGATCGCCGCGCCGCAGCCCGTCGCGGCGATGCGCGTCGCTCGTCTCGTCGGTTGCGGGGCGAAGGCCGGTATCGATCCGCCCGACCGTCAGCCCTAGATCGGCGAACTGCCGGCGCAGTTCGGTGGCGACTTCGGGATGACGCTCGAACATCGTGGGTGGGATCGGATTTGCCGGCAAGCGGCGTACGCGGCCGCGGTCGGGACTCAGTGGGCGGCCGCCATGCGCCTCGCGATCCAGCGCATCCGCGATCCGCGTCGCGACCGGCCGCGTTGCCTGCGCAAGGCGGAACTCGGATCGATCGTGCAGGATCATGCCGAAGTTGATGACCTGTGCGACGAACAGCGCGACCGCGATCAGCAGCGCCATCTGTCCGGCGAGGCTGTGCGGCCACGGTCGGGATTTCGTCACAAGCGCGTGACTTCCGCCGCCAGCGTATAGCCGCCGCCCCAGACCGTCTTGATCAGCTCGGGCGTCTTCGCATCCGCCTCGATCTTGCGCCGTAACCGGCTGATCTGGTTGTCGATGGCGCGGTCGAACGCGGCAGCCTCGCGCCCCTGCGTCAGGTCGAGCAACTGATCGCGCGTCAGGACCTGGCGCGGGCGCGTGACGAGCGCGAGCAGCAGATTATACTCGCCGGTCGACAGCGGTACCGACACGCCCTCGCGGTCGATCAGCGCGCGCTCGCCGGATTTCAGCACCCAACCGGCGAACCCGTACGAGCTGCTCTCCGGCGCATGCTGACGCGATCCGCCCGCAGTCGCACGCCGCAGCACCACTTTCACGCGCGTCGCCAGTTCGCGAGGTGAAAACGGTTTCACGACGTAATCGTCCGCGCCCATCTCAAGCCCGACGATCCGGTCGGTCTCCTCAGTTCGCGCGGTCAGCAGGATCACGGGTACGTCGCTGGTCGCGGCGATATGGCGGCACAGCGACAGCCCATCCTCGCCCGGCATCATGATGTCGAGGATGACGAGATCGATCGCATACGCCGTCAGCCGCGTCCGCGCCGCCTCGGCATCGCCCGCCTGCGTGACGCGAAATCCCTGCTTGGTCAGGTACACGGCCAGCGGCTCACGGATCGAGCGCTCGTCGTCGACGAGCAGCAGGTGCGGCATATCCCCCATCGGGGCAGTGTCTAGCATGGCAGCTGTCCAAAGGAAGCACCGACGCCCGATGCCTCTCCTCTTCCGAATTATTGAGCAGGTGCAGGCGCGGGCGGGATCGCGCCATCGCGGCGCTCGCGCCGATCGACGTGGCGCATCTCGGCGGCATTGGCGCGCTCAGTCGCGTCGATCGTGCCGTCGTGATTGGCATCCATCCGGTCGAACCGCTTGAGCGCGCGTGCCTCGAACTCCTCGCGCGTCACGCTGCCGTCTCCGTTCGGATCCATCCGGCGGCCCATGCCGTCATGCTTGCGACCGCCCGGCGGCGGCACGGGGACGTCGCGACCGCTGGCCACCATCCGGTCGTGCAGCGCCTCGCGATAGGCGCGCATCTCGCCGCCAGTGATCCGGCCGTCATGGTCGGTATCCATCTGCGCAAACCGAGCGTCGGCCTGCGCAATCGCTTCTGCGTGCGTGGCGACGCTGTCGTGGTTCGCATCCTGACGCATCGGCGGGCGCGGTGTCGCGGGGGCGGTTTGCGCGCCGGCGGCGGACGTGATCGCGCTGGCGGCGAGCATCAGGGTTAGGACGGTCTTGCGCATGTCGGTCTCCGGCGGAGTGGGACGAATTCCCATCGAATGACCGTCGTTCTAAACATCGGTTGTCGCAGGCTTTTGCCGCCGGACCGTCAAAGTGTCGCAAGATATGTCGGGGTCAGGCGAAGATCGCGACGCTTTGCATCTGTTCGGCGACCGGTGTGCCGTCCGCGTTCCAGATCGCCATCTGCTGGCTCGAGCTGCCGTCCTTCGTGTAGTCGGTGGTCGCGCGAAGCAGCCACCAGCCATCGCGCGTCACCGGCTGGGGCCCGAGGATATTGAGCAGCCACGTCATCGAACTGAGCGGGGCAGGGCCGCCCAGCAGTTTCAGGGCGGCGGGCGGCAGGCAATCCGCGACCGCGACAAGCTCGACCATCGGATCGAGCTCCTCGCGCTCCGCCAGCCGCACCCAGCGCAGCCATTCGGCCGGTCCTACGCGGTCATCCCGCCGATCGAGCAGGTCGAAGTTGCGCGAGAACGCGACCGCGCTGTGGCCGCGGAAGGTCTGCGTGTCGGGACCGGGCATGGGAAAGTCCGGCGCGCCGCCAGTCTGATGATCGACCCGCGACGCCACCGCGCCCATGAACACGAACGTCGCGCGCAGCCCGAGCCCGGCCTCGCTCTCGACATCCGCATGGACGAATGCGGCGTTGCGCCCGCGTCGCAACCGGCTCGCACGGATCACGATATCGCCGGACAGCGGTCCGATGAAGGAGACCTGCGCCGACCGCAGCGGCGGCAGGTCGACGTCCGATGTCTGGGCGACGTGCAGCGCGAGCGCAGCGGAGAAGCCGCCATACGCCGTCCGACCCTGCAACCAGTTGTCCGGCACCGTCCCGCGCCAGCCGCCGTCGAACGGCTCCAGCGCTTCGATCGCCTGTTTGAGACTGGTCACGCGGTGGCCCCTGAAAGGCTGTCGCGGAGTTCGCGTTTGAGGACCTTGCCGATCGCGCTTCGCGGCAGTTCGTCGGCGCGGTGCAATGCAGAGAGCCGCTGCGTCTTGCCGAGCTGGCTGTTCGCCCAGGAAAGGATCGCCGCCGCATCGTCCGTGGTGCCATCGCGCGGCACGTAGAACCCGACCGGCGTCTCGCCCCAGGCCTCGGACGGGACGCCGATTACCGCGCAATCCGCGACCGCCGGGTGCTGCACCAGTACCGCTTCCAGATCCGACGGATAGATGTTGAAGCCGCCCGAGATGATCAGGTCCTTCTTCCGGTCCATCAGCGTGAGGAAACCGTCCGCGTCGAACCGGCCAACGTCGCCGTGGCGGATGTAGCGGTTGCCGTCTTCGTCATGCCATTCGGCGTCGCGAGTGGCCTCGGTGCGGCCGTGATAACCGTTCATCATCGCCGGGCTGCGGCCGACGACTTCGCCCATCTCGCCGGGCGCGACCTCGGCGCCATCATCGTCGATCAGACGGATCTCGTGGCCCGGCATCGGCTGGCCGACGGTATGGAGCTTGTCCGGATAGGCGGTCGCATTCAGCGCGCAACTCGCGCCGCCCTCGGTCATGCCGTAGAATTCGACGAGCACGCCGGGCCAGCGCGCGACCACGTCGGCCTTCAACGCCGCGGAGAAGGGCGCGCTGGTGCTAGTCTTGAAGCGAAACGCCGACAGGTCGAAAGCGTGGAAATCCGGCAGCGCCATGATCCGCTGATACTGGACCGGCACCAGCATCGTGTGAGTCGCGTGGTAGCGCTCGGCGAGTTCCAGATACGCGCGTGCATCGAACTTGCCCATCAACACGACCGTGCCGCCCCAGCCCAGCGTCGGCAGGAAGCTGACCAGGGTGGTGTTGGAATAGAGCGGGGTGGCGATCATCGTCACCGCGGTGTCGAACCCGGCAGCGGTGTTGCGGGAGATATGTGCCCAGCGCATCGCATGGCTCTGGACGATGCCCTTCGGCGTGCCGGTGGTACCGGAGGAATAGATGATGTTGAACGGGTCTTCGGGGGCTATTTCGACTGGGGCTGGCGGCTCCTCCGGCGACGCCAGCCAGTCGCCAAAACCTAGTTCGCCGCCGTTGTGGTCAAACATGATCACGCAGGCGGTAAGCTCATAACCGGCCAGTGCCCGCGCATTCTCCGCATCGAGAAACACGATCGGTGCGCCGCTATCCGCAATCATCGCTGCGATCGCCGCCGCCGTGGCCGACGGCGCGATCGGCGTCGCGACGCACCCGGCGCGTACCGCACCAAGGAATACCGCAGCATAGTCGGTCGTCGGCGCAGCCACGATCGCCACCGCCGTCCCCGGCCCGACCCCGTCCCGCTGCAATCCAGCCGCCACCCGATCCATCAGCGTGTCGAGGGTCCGATAGTCGATGCCGCCCTGCGCGTCCGCTACCGCCATGCGATCGCCGCGTTCGAGCGCGTGGGCGTGAATCAGGTCGGGCAGCGTGGCAAAACCCGTGGCGAGCATGTCTGCGGCAGTCGTCATCCGCGCACCGCTAGGCGAACGCATCGGTCAATGCCATACGGTATATTCGAAAATTGGAAACGAGGAGACGCCCTTGCTGTTTTACGATAGCGCGCTGCCAGCGCCGAATCCGCGTCGCGTCCGCATTTTTCTGGCCGAAAAGCAGATCCGCGTACCGATGGCGCAGATCTCGATTCCCAAGGCCGAGCACAAGTCGGACGCTTTCCTTTCGGTCAACGCGCTGGGCCAAACCCCCGCGCTTGCATTCGACGACGGCCGCGTGCTGACCGAGAGCGTCGCGATCTGTCGCTACTTTGAGATCCTCCATCCCGACCCCCCGATGTTCGGTCACGGCGCGCACAACATCGCCGAGATCGACATGTGGACGCGGCGGATCGAGTTGCGGCTGATGACGCCGCTGTCGATGGTGTGGCTGCACACGCATCCCTGGACCGCGCGGATCGTCCAGCCGCAATATACCGAGTTCGGCGAAAGCCAGCGTCCCCGTGTTCTCGCGGCGATGGCGGAATTCGATCGTGTGCTCGGCGGCCGCGACTGGCTCGACGGCGAGCGCTATACGATCGCCGACATCGTCCTGCTGACGACGATCGACTTCGCGAAGTTCGTCGGCATCGCGTTACCCGACGATCTGACCCACCTGAGCGCCTGGCACGCGCGCGCCACCGCCCGGCCCAGTTCTCAAGCGTGAACGGGAGCCAGGGTTGGTACGCGCCAAAATCTGAACGACTCGTCCGCGATAGGGGAGGCGTGGATGTCGACGACGGTCGTCAGTTAGGCTCATCGCCCTTGTCCTATTTTGCCAAGAATGCGGCGGCAGCCAAAAGTCGCTTTGCAACGCCGCGAATCTATGCGAGGGGGCCGCATACCCGGTATTCAGATTGCCCGGACGCTCCGCTCCATCGCCGATGGACCGACGAGCCCGGCCACGAGGTTGGAGAGGGGATAAGGCGGAAGAGCGACCCGAACGAGGACGCATCTTCCGCCGTCCTTCCCGCGAACCGCCGGCCAGCTCCTAAAACGCGTAAGACTCTGATCCGGCACAACAGTTTTGCCCGACATTACCATTCCCTTGGCTCCTCCCGGGTGTGCTTCGGTTTCAGCTTTAGCTTGTCTGGTACGTGGCTGATGCCCTAGCGTTGCCACGCAATTAGATGTCAGGGTATCGCCAATGGCCGTAGCGTATCAGTCCCATCCCGAGATCGCCGATGCGCTGGCGATGAAGCGGCGGGGCCTGACGCTCGCGCTGCTCACCTTCACCTATTTCTTCAGTTACATGGACCGCCAGATCCTCGCGATCCTGCTCGAACGGATCAAGGCGGACCTGCTGCTGACCGATACGCAACTCGGGCTTCTCTCTGGCCTGGTGTTCGCGATCTTCTACGCGACGCTCGGCATCCCGGTCGCGCGACTCGCCGATCGGACCA
The DNA here is from genome assembly GCF_040407495.1 of Sphingomonas faeni. GTDB lineage: Bacteria > Pseudomonadota > Alphaproteobacteria > Sphingomonadales > Sphingomonadaceae > Sphingomonas > Sphingomonas faeni_D. The sequence goes on from NZ_JAPZPP010000006.1 coordinate 263,758, forward strand.
GTCGCCGCAACATCATCGCTGCCAGCCTGACGATCTGGAGCGCGATGACCGCGCTGTGCGGGCTCGCGCAGAACTTCACGCAACTGATGCTGTTCCGGATCGGCGTCGGCATCGGCGAGGCGGGATCGAGCCCGCCCAGCCATTCGATCATTGCCGATCTCTACCCGCCCGAGAAACGCGCGAGTGCGATGGCGGTGTATTCGCTCGGCGTGGTGCTCGGCGCGGGCTTCGGCACGCTGATCGGTGGCGTCGTTGCGCACAGCTATGGCTGGCGGATCGCGATGATGACCGTCGGCCTGCCGGGGATCGTCCTGGCCGTGCTCGTCCGTCTGTTCATGGTCGAGCCTCGCCGCGGCCTGTCCGATGCGGCGCGCGCGGTGGCGACGCCGATGCCGAGCGTCGCGCAGGGGTTCGCGTCGATGTGGGCGAGTGCCCCGGCGCGGCATCTGGTGGTCGGCGTCACGCTGACGTCGATGATCGGTTACGCGCTGACCGGTTGGGGGCCGAGCTATATCCAGCGATCGCTGGGCATCTCGATGCTCGACATCTCGCGCTACATCGCGCTGCCGGGGGCGTTGTTCGGCGCGATCTCCGCGCTGGCCGGTGGCAAGATCGCGGACGTTCTGGCCAGGCGTCATGGCCTCCACGTCCAGGCTTGGGTTGTGCTGGCCATGAAAGGGCTGTCGCTGCCGTTCGCGCTGGCGTTCTACCTGATCGACGCGCCGGCGATCGCGATCGGCAGCTATTTCGTCTCGCTGATCTTCGCCAATTCATACCTCGGGCCGAGCTTCGCGCTGATCCAGCATCTCGCGCCGTTGCAGATCCGGGCGATGTGGGCGGCGATCACGCTTCTCGTCATCAACCTGGTTGGACTCGGGCTCGGGCCAACGCTGGTCGGGTGGCTGAGCGATCTGCTCAAGCCCGGGTTCGGCGAGGATTCGCTGCGCTATGCGCTGATCATCATCGTGCTGATGACGCCGTGGGCGCTGTTCCACTATTGGCGCGCCGGGGTTCTGCTGAAGCGCGCGGAGGATGCTGCGAGGTAACTGTCCATTCCCTCGTCATCCTGACGAAAGTCAGGACCCAGGGTCACGAGGGACGGCGTTTGTAATTCTGGGTCCTGACGTCCGTCAGGATGACGGAGGGGTGGCGGTTGCGTCCGGGGGGACCGAAGCCTCCCCCAGCATCCAAGTCAGCGCCGCCTCCCGGTCGTCGAACACCGCCATGTCGTCGCGCACCGAGGCGATCCGCTTCACCTGCAACCGCGCAAGCTTCCCCTCGGTATACAGCGCCACCCTACGCGATTTCAGTGGCATCGACACGGCCACGCGTTGCAGCATCGCGATCACCTCCTGCGGCTGGATCGCCGACTTCGAGAAATTGCACAGCAGCATGTGGCGCTTGCCGGTGGCCAGCACGCGTCGTGCCTCGCGCTCCAGGTCGCGCAGGAAGTCCTCGACATGCTCGAGCGTCCAGAACCCCGAGGCTTCGACCTCGATGATTCCCGATCCGAGATCCGTAGTGATATTATGCATGCCGCCTCGGTTCGGAGGTCGCATCGGGTGCGGCGGATTAACACGAGGTAAGAAAACCGTAACGGGTGCGAACGCCCCCGAATGCGGTCAGGCCTTCGCAATCCGATCGTCGAACAGGCCGTACATCAAGGTCGAGGCATACATCGCGATCGCCCGCTCGCGCGGCATCGTCGACGCCCATTTGCGCATGTCGAACGCCGCGTTCTGGAGCGCCATCAACGCCTGCGCCGCGATCAGCGCATCGACCGCGCGGATCGAGCCTTCGCCGATGCCGTCCATCATCATGCCCGCATAGCGCCGCGCAATGCCGTTCGAGCGATCGACCATCGCGTTGCGCACGCCGACCGGCAGGCCGCTGAGTGCGGTGGTGCGGAGCAACGGCCCGCGTTCGGCGAACTGTACGTCGAGCAGGGTCGCGACGGTGCTTGACAGCTTGTGCCAGTAGCTCCCGCCCTCGGCCTCGCCGCGGCTCTGTGCATCGGCGATCGTGTCGAAGCTGCGGCGGTAGCATGCGATGACGAGATCGTCCTTCGCATCGAGATGGTGGTAGAAACTGCCCTTGGTCACGTTCAGCTCGGAGGCGATCTTCTGCACCGATGCGCCGCGATAGCCGAGTTCGTTGATCAGGCGCGTCGCGGCGAGCAGAAACGCTTCGCGCCCCGGCTCCGCCTCGTCATGACTGAGGTCGAGCAAGGTAGGCGACCATTTGGCGTCCTTGCCCGCGATGCCGTGCGCGAACACGTCCATCAGCCGTTCCTCGACGCGGCCGTACTGGTCGGGCTCGTACCGCGTCAGCCAGATCGGCAGCCAGAACGTGTTTTCCAGCAGCACATGCGCGCGTGCGCCGTTGAGATCGGTCTGCGCGCGCGACGAAGTCGGCCCCCACAACAGGCGGGTGCGGCGAAACACCTCGCGCCAGCCCGCCATCAGCCGACCGCGCATCGGCTCCTCGGTGGCGCGCAGATCCGACAGGACCGCGAACGCCTTCTCCTCGCCGCGCTGAATCCGACCGAGCCGGTCCATGTTGAGCGCGAGATAGCGGCGAACGCGTTCCTCCGGCGTTGCCTCTTCCGCCGCGACGTCGAGCATCGCGATCAGCGATTCGAGCGTGTTCTCGAACGCCGCCGCCGCGAGGTCTTCCTTGCGCTTGAAATAATAGGTAACGCTCGTCGTGTTGAGCCCGACGCGCCGCGCGACGTCCGCGAACGTCATGCCCTTGGCACTCTGTTCGTTGATCGCTTCTGCCGCCGCGGCGAGGATCGCGTCACGCTTCGCACGGAAGCGCTTGGTCCCCTGTTCGCTCTCGTCGCTGGCCTCTGCCGGAACCTTCATCGAAACACCCTAACAGCTTCGATTTGAAGATACAGTGCTTTTTAGGCGCTTTCAGGGCGGACTTGAAAACATGCTTTCTCACGCCCTCCGCACGCTTTACCGAATACGCGGTATGGTCTAACTCGCCTCCAAAGCGATGACGATTGGAGAGCCCGCATGGATTTTACGCTGAGCGAACGAGAGACGTATTTCCGGGACCGGGTACGCGACTTCATCGACCAGAATATTCGCCCGCGTCAGGCCGATTACGACCAGCAGGCGCATGAGGGCGAGCGCTGGAAGGTGATTCCGGTGATCGAGGAGATGAAGGAGAAAGCCAAGGCAGCGGGCTTGTGGAATTTCTTCATGCCGCCGCATTCGGGCCAGACGCATGTCGACGATTCGTTCGAATTCGAAGGCACGCAGCTCACCAATCTCGAATATGCGTTATGCGCGGAGGAGATGGGCAAGGTCAGCTGGGCGAGCGAGTGTTTCAACTGTTCCGCGCCCGATACCGGCAACATGGAGGTGTTTCACCGCTATGGCACGCGTGAGCAGAAGGAGGCGTATCTCGGGCCTCTCATGCGTGGCGAGATCCGCTCGGCGTTCCTGATGACCGAGCCCGCAGTGGCGTCGTCGGACGCGACCAACATTGAGACGTCGATGGTGCGCGACGGCGATCACTACGTCATCAACGGCACCAAATGGTGGTCGAGCGGCGTTGGTGACCCACGCTGCAAGATCGCCATCGTGATGGGCAAGACGAGCTTCGAGGGCTCGCGGCACCAGCAGCAGAGCCAGATCCTTGTGCCGATGGATACGCCCGGCGTGACGATCAAGCGGATGCTCTCCGTGTATGGCTATGACCACGCGCCGCATGGGCATGGTGAGGTCGTGCTGGAGAACGTTCGCGTGCCGGTCGAGAACGTGCTGCTCGGCGAAGGGCGCGGGTTCGAGATCGCGCAGGGGCGGCTTGGACCGGGGCGTATCCATCACTGCATGCGGACGATCGGCGTGGCCGAGACGGCGATCGAGGCGATGGCACGACGGCTGCTCGACCGGGTCGCGTTCGGCAAGCGGATCGCTGATTTTTCGGTCTGGGAGGAGCGGATCGCGACTGCGCGGATCGACATCGAGATGACTCGTCTGCTCTGCCTGAAGGCGGCGGACATGATGGACAAGGCGGGCAACAAGTCCGCGCAGATCGAGATCTCGATGATCAAGGTCGCAGCGCCGAACATGGCGTTGCGGATTTTGGACGACGCGATTCAGGCGCATGGCGGCGGCGGCGTGTCGGGCGATTTCCGGCTGGCGCACGACTGGGCGGCGATGCGGACTCTGCGGTTCGCGGATGGCCCGGACGAGGTCCACAATCGCTCGATCGCGAGGAATGAGTTCGGGAAATACGGCGACTTCCGCAAGGGCGGCGTGTCCAGCGGTGACGTCGGGGTGAGCCGGTAAACTCACCGCATTCCCCGTTCGCCCTTCTTTCTTCGTCATCCTGGGCTCGACCCAGGACCCAGAGCCACAAGGGCAGCGCTCTTGGCTCTGGGTCCTGACTTTCGTCAGGATGACGGTCTCGTTTCGGAGCGCACCTACCCATGAAAGCCGCAGTCCTTTTCGAAGCCAACACCCCGCTCAGCATCGAGGATGTCACCATCTCGAAGCCGACCGCGCACGAAGTGCTGATCCGCACGGTCGCGGTCGGCGTGTGCCGGTCCGACCTGCATTTCGTCGACGGCGCCTATCCGCATGCGATGCCGACCATTCCGGGGCACGAGGCTTGCGGCGTAGTCGAGGCAGTCGGCGACGAAGTGCGCGGCGTGAAGGTCGGCGACCATGTCGTGACCTGCCTCTCGGCGTTTTGCGGTCAGTGCGAGTTCTGCGTCACCGGGCGGATGTCGCTATGCATCGACGCCAGCGTTCGCCGTCCCAAGGGCGCGGCCCCCCGCCTCATGCTCGGCGACCGGCCGATCGCGCAGATGCTCAACCTGAGCGCCTACGCGGAAATGATGCTGGTCCACGAACATGCGTGCGTCGCGATCGACCGCGACATGCCTATGGATCGTGCCGCGCTGCTCGGGTGCGCGATCACCACCGGGGCGGGCGCGGTTTTCAATACGACCGACGTTACGCCGGGTGAGACGGTATGCGTGGTCGGCTGCGGCGGCATCGGGCTGGCGGCGGTCAATGCGGCGAAGATCGCCGGCGCTGGGAAGATCATCGCGCTCGATCCGGTGCCCGAGAAGCGCGCGATGGCGGAGAAGCTCGGCGCGACTCACAGTATCGATGCATTGTCCGAGACCGCAGCGGACGAGGTCGTCGCGATCACCAAGGGCGGCGTGCACCACGCGATCGAGGCAGTCGGTCGTGCGCAATCGGCAGCCACCGCCGTGAAAGTGCTTCGTCGCGGCGGCACCGCGACCATCCTCGGGATGATGCCGCTCGGCGAGAAGGTCGGGCTGTCGGCGATGGACTTGCTGTCGGGCAAGCGCTTGCAGGGCGGCTTCATGGGCTCGAACCGCTTCCCGGTCGACATCCCGCGGCTGGTCGATTTCTACATGCGCGGGTTGCTCGATCTCGACACCATCATCGCCGACCGGATGCCGCTGGAGCGTATCAACGACGCGTTCGACGAACTCCGCCGCGGCGACACGACCCGTAGCGTGATCACCTTCTCGTGAGCAACGCATCGACCAGCATGGTCGGCACGATCGAGGTCGGCGACAAGGACCGTCTCGACCTCGACACGCTTGGCGCGTGGATGACCGCCAACGTGCCCGGCTATGCCGGTCCGCTGACCTACGCGAAGTTCGCCGGCGGCCAGTCGAACCCGACCTACCGCCTCGACACACCGGATCGCGCCTACGTGCTGCGCCGGAAACCGTTCGGGCCGATTCTACCGAGCGCGCATGCCGTCGACCGCGAATACCGCGTCATCGCGGGACTGCATCCGACCGGCTTTCCCGTGCCCCGACCTTACGGCCTATGCGAAGATGCGGCCGTGATCGGCTCGGCGTTCTACGTCATGGAGATGGTCGAGGGCCGGACGATCTGGGACGGCGCGATGCCCGACGCGACTCCGCCTGAGCGCAACGCGCATTACGAGGCGATGGTCGACACGCTCGCCGCGCTCCACAACACTGATTACGCAGCGGCGGGGCTCGAGGAGTACGGCAAGCCCGGCAATTACTTCGAGCGCCAGGTCGGCCGCTGGACCAAGCAATATCGCGCCGCCGAGACCGAGCATATGGAGTCGGTCGAACGGCTGATCGGGTGGCTGCCGCGTACGCTGCCCGAGCAGACGCGCACCGCGATCGTCCACGGCGACTACCGCATCGACAACATGATCTTCGCGCCGTCCGAGCCCAAGGTTATCGCGGTGCTCGACTGGGAATTGTCGACGCTCGGCGATCCGCTGGCGGACTTCTCGTATCTGCTGATGAGCTGGGTGACGGAACCCGAGGGGCGCTCGGGCGTGCTCGGGATGACCGGGCCGGAAACGGGCATTCCGACGATCGAGCAGGTTGTAGACCGCTATTGCGCTGCCACCGGCCGCGACGGCGTGCCCGATCTCAACTGGTATTTCGCCTACAACCTCTTCCGGCTGACCGGCATCGTGCAGGGCATCAAGAAGCGCATCATCGACGGCACTGCGTCGAGTGCTCAGGCAGAAAAGACGGTGGCGAAGATCCACGGGCTCGCGGACGCGGCTTGGGGGTTTGCGGTGAAGGCGGGGGCCTGATTCCCCTCCCGCTTGCGGGAGGGGTTAGGGGAGGGGCTGACCTCCCCGGCATGAAACGTTGCGGAAAGATCGGGCCCTCCCCCGACCCCTCCCGCAAGCGGAAGGGGAGCAGTAGAAGATGTCGCAGTTCGACCTGACCGGCATGGTCGCCATCGTCACGGGATCGTCGCGGGGCATCGGCCTCGCCTCCGCGCGCGAGTTGGCCGAGCACGGCGCGAAGATCGTGATTTCCAGCCGCAAGCAGGACGCGTGCGACACTGTTGCTGCCGAACTCAATGCCAGACACGGAGACGGCACCGCGATCGCAGTCGCCGCCAACATCTCCGATAAGGCCGGGCTTCAGCATCTGGTAGATCAGACCCGCGCGACGTTCGGCCGCATCGACATCCTCGTCTGCAACGCCGCTTCGAACCCCTATTACGGCCCCCAAGCCGGCATCGCCGACGACCAGTTCCGGAAGATCCTCGACAACAACATCGTCTCCAACCACTGGCTGATCCAGATGGTCGCGCCCAAGATGCTGGAGCGCCGCAGCGGCAGCATCATCATCATCTCGTCGATCGGTGGGCTGCGCGGTTCACCAGTGATCGGAGCGTATTGCATCAGCAAGGCCGCCGATATGCAACTTGCCCGCAACCTCGCGGTCGAGTTCGGGCCGTCGAACGTCCGCGTGAACTGCATCGCCCCCGGCCTGATCAAGACCGACTTCGCCCGCGCCTTGTGGGAAGACCCGCAGCGGATCGAGGCAGCGAACACCAGCGTGCCGCTCCGCCGGATCGGCGAGCCGGAGGAGATCGCGGGCGCGGTCGTCTTCCTGGCGTCGTCGGCAAGCAACTTCATGACCGGCCAGACGATGGTCATCGACGGCGGCGTCACGATCTAACCGAAGGACCATGCGATGCGCTTTACGGACAAATCCATCATCGTCACCGGCGCAGGCTCCGGCATCGGCCGTGCCGCCGCGCTCTTGTTCGCGAGCGAAGGGGGCAAGGTCGTCGTTGCCGACAAGGCCGAGGGCGCGGACGAAACCGCGCACCTGATCACGCAGGCCGGCGGCACGGCGAAGGCGATCCGCATCGATGCCGGGGTCGAAGAGGACGTGATCCGCACCGTGGCGCTGGCGTGCGACAGCTTCGGCGGGCTCGACGTGATGTTCGCCAATGCGGGTATCTCGGGCGGCATGGCCAACCTGTTCGACACCGACGTCGCGCTCATCACCGAAGTGCTGCGCGTCAACCTGATCGGCCCGTTCCTCGCGATCAAGCATGCCGCCCCGCGTATCGCCGAGCGGGGGAAGGGCGCGATCGTCCTCACCGCCAGCGTCGCCGGGATTCGCTCGGGCGCCGGCTCGCCCGCCTATTCCGCTTCGAAGGCCGGCGTCATCAACCTCGCCGCCGTTTCCGCGCAACAACTCACCGGCTCGAACGTCCGCGTCAACGCGATCTGCCCCGGCCTGACCGAGACCGGCATGACGAAGCCCGTCTTCGACTACGCGCGCGAGGCGAACAAGATGGACCGTGTTGGCCGCCTCAACCCGCTCCACCGCGGCGCGCAGCCCGAGGAACTCGCCAAGGTCGCGCTGTTCCTCGCCTCCGACGACGCCAGCTACGTCAATGGCCAGGCGATCGCGGTCGATGGCGGCCTCTCGTCCAGCCATCCCGTCACGCGGCAGGAATATGGCAAGACGGCCGCCTGACCCACCTGCCTAGCCGATGATGCCTTCGGGTCGCGGCGTTTCGGCCGCTGGATACGCTTGCGCAACGACTTTTGCGGGACCATTTGCGACGTGCGGACGTTGAGCGTCCGACCCCATAAAGGAGAACCCCCATGGCTTTCGAACTCCCACCGCTGCCGTATGCCTATGACGCGCTCGAGCCGGTGATCGACCAGGAAACGATGAAGTTTCATCACGACAAGCATCACGCGGCGTACACCGCCAAGCTGAACGAAGGGGTCGAGAAGGACTCCGCGTTGGCGGGCAAGTCGATCGAGGACATCCTCGGCATGATCTCGTCGCAGCCGCCGCTGGTCCGCAACAATGGCGGCGGTTTCTGGAACCACGACTTCTTCTGGAAGACGATGGCAGCCAAGAACGGCCAGGCACCGTCGGGCAAGCTCGCCGAGGCGATCGACCGCGACTTCGGTAGCCTCGACAAGCTGAAGGAAGAGTTCAACACCAAGGGCGCGGGGCAGTTCGGCTCGGGCTGGGCATGGCTGATCGCAGACGACAGCGGCAAGCTGAAAGTGACGAGCACGCCGAACCAGGACAACCCGCTGATGGACGACGCCAAGGAGCCCGGCACGCCGCTGCTCGGTAACGACGTTTGGGAGCACGCCTATTACCTGACGTACAAGAACGATCGTCCGGGCTATCTGAAGGCCTGGTGGGACATCGTGAACTGGGACGTCGTCGGCGAGCGCTACGCAAAGGTCGCTGGCTGAACCCAATTCCCCTCCCGCTCGCGGGAGGGGCTAGGGAGGGCGCGACGTACGTACCGGCGTCCGGTCTGTTTGGTCGGCCCCTCCCCCGACCCCTCCCGCGAGCGGGTGGGGAGCAGTAAGGTTACCCTTCGGGCGGCAGGTCGGTCACGGCTTTGTCGCCCGTTTGCAATCCATGCTTCAACAGCATCGGAATGTTGGCGAACGCGAAGAGCAGCGTCAGCGGGATGGCGCCCCACAGCTTGAAGCCGACCCAGAAATCCCAAGTGGTATTGCGCCACACGGCCTCGTTCAGCACCGCCATGAACACGAAGAACACCGCCCAGTTGCGCGTCAGCTTGCGCCAGCCATCCGCGGACAGACCGGGGTAAGCGGTGGCGAGCAGCGACTGGAGCAGCGGGCGGCCGGTGACGAGCCCGAACGTCAGGATCGCCGCGAACATCGCGTAGATGATGGTCGGCTTCATCTGGATGAAGCGCTGGTCGTGAAAATAGATCGTCAGCCCGCCGAACACGACGATTAGCGCACCCGACAGCCACAGCATCGGCGAGATATGCCCGGTCTTGACCTTCGACACGATCATCGCGGCGATCGTGGCGATGATGAACGCGGTGGTGGCGGCGACGACGCGGACGATCGGCAGGCCGGGCGTGAGGAAGTTCACCGCGAAGAAGACCGCGAGCGGACCGTAGTCGACCGCCATGCGGAGGCCGGGGGATAGGGGGGGCTTAGTTGGGGTCACGAGATCAATCCAGAATACCGTTCGTCCTGAGCGTAGTCGAAGGACATTGCCACAAACGGGCCGGTCCTTCGACTACGCTCAGGACGAACGGAAAAGAGAGGGGGCGTGGAGCGAGTGGAAAGGCTTTACTTCCGAACGCTCTCTACACCCGCGATGATCCGGCTAACCTCGTTCGCGTCGAACGGGCGCAAGTCAGTCATGCCCTCGCCGATCCCGATCGCGTGGATCGGCAGGCCGTGTTTTTCCGCGGCCGCGACCAGCACGCCGCCGCGCGCCGTGCCGTCTAGCTTGGTCATCACGAGGCCGGTGACGCCCGCGACCTCCTTGAAGACCTCGATCTGCTGGAGCGCGTTCTGGCCGGTGGTGGCGTCGAGCACCAGGACGATGTCGTGCGGGCTCTCGGGATTGATACGGCCGAGGACGCGGCGGATCTTGGCCAATTCGTCCATCAACTCGCGCTTGTTCTGGAGGCGGCCCGCGGTGTCGACGATGAGTACGTCGATACCGGTCTCAGTTGCCTTCTTGACCGCGTCCCACACCACGCCGGCTGCGTCGCCGCCCTCGGGGCCGGTTACGATCGGCACGCCGACACGCTCGGCCCAGGTGCGGAGCTGGCCGATCGCGGCGGCGCGGAAGGTGTCGCCGGCGGCGAGCATCACGCCGTAATCCTGCTCCATCAGCAGATGCGCGAGCTTGGCGATGGTGGTGGTCTTGCCCGAGCCGTTGACGCCGATGACGAGGATCACCTGCGGGCGCGGGAAGGCGTCGATCTCGATTGGTTTCGCGACCGTGGCGAGGACCTTCTCGACTTCTTCCGCGACGATCACGCGGATGCCAAGTTCCTCCATGTTGCGTTCGAAGCTGCCTTCGGAGAGGCGGTGGCGGATGCGACCGGCGGTCTCGGGGCCGAGGTCCGACGCGATCAGTGCTTCCTCGATGTCGTCGAGCGTCGCGTTGTCGAGCCGTGCGCCGCCGAGGCCGGCGAGGTTGCCGACGAGCCGGTCGGAGGTGCGTTTGAAGCCGCCGATCAGCTTGTCGTGCCAGGTGGGGGTGGTGCTCATGATGGTTCTCGTGTTGCGCTGAGGCGGTCGGACGTGGCGCCGGTGATCGTGATGCGGACGATGTCGCCGGGTATGGCGGGTTCGTCCAGCAGGACTTCTGCAAAATTGCCGATATGGCCGCGGTCGCCGGGGCGTTCGACGAGCAGATCCTGCGAGGTGCCTACCAGCGTTTGCAGCCAGTTCGCTCGCGACGTTTCGCCGGCCTCGCGTAGGAGGGCGGCGCGGTGGCGGCGGATTTCGGGTTCGACCTGCGGCATCCGCGCGGCAGGGGTGCCGGCGCGGGGCGAGTAGGGGAAGATGTGCGGGTGGACGATGTGGCAGTCGTCGATCAGCGCGCGCGTGTTGGCGAACATCGCCGCGTCCTCGGTCGGGAAGCCGGCGATCAGGTCTGCGCCGATCGCGATGTCGGGGCGGACTGTCTTGAGGCGCTCGACGAGGGCGACGCTTTCGGCGCGCGAATGGCGGCGCTTCATGCGCTTGAGGATCATGTCGTCGCCGGCCTGCAGCGACAGGTGGATGTGCGGCATGATCCGAGCCTCCGTCGTGAGCAGCGCGAAGAGGCGGTCGTCGATCTCGATGCCGTCCAGCGAGGAGAGACGCAGGCGTTCGAGCGCGGGCACGTGATGCAGAATGCGTTCGACGAGGTGGCCCAGCGTCGGCGCGCCGGGAAGGTCGGGGCCGTAGCTGGTGAGGTCGACGCCGGTCAGGACGATCTCGCGATGGCCTGCGTCGACTAGGCCGGCGATCCGATCGACGACCGCGCCCGCAGGGACCGAGCGGCTCGGGCCGCGGCCGAACGGGATCGCGCAGAAGGTGCAACGGTGGTCGCAGCCGTTCTGGACCTCGACGAACGCTCTGGCGTGGGCGGAGAAGCTCGCGGCGAGGTGGGGTGCGGTCTCGCGGACTTGCGTGATGTCGGAGACCACCACTGCGTCATCCGTCTGCCAGGCTGAAAACGTCAGCTTGTCGGCGTTGCCGACGACGCGGTCGACTTCGGCCATCGCAGCGAAGCTCGCAGGATCGATCTGCGCGGCGCATCCGGTGACGACGATCTGTGCCTCGGGGCGATCGCGTTTGGCGCGGCGGATCGCGACGCGCGTCGCCTTCACCGCGGCGTTGGTGACCGCGCAGCTGTTGACCACGACCATGTCCCGCCCGGCGACGAGCGCGCGGATGGTCTCGCTTTCGGCGATGTTGAGGCGGCAGCCGAGGCTGATGACCTCTGGCGCGGGGGCGGGTGACATGCGCGCGATTTAGGGGGGGCGTGGAGCGAAGTCCACGCTTTGCGTTGCGGTGCTAGCGCGTCCGACATCCTGTTCTCCTGCGAACGCAGGAATCGAGGGAGCTAACGGAGCATTGCTTGGTCTTGGGCTCCCGCCTTCGCGGGAGAACGAGGGTAATGGCCCTGCCGCCATCCATCACACACTACCCCGGCGAAGGCCGGGGCCTAATTGGGTAACGCTGCTAACAACGGACTATCCGCGGTTACTGCGACCCTTCCAATTGGGCTTCGGCCTTCGCCGGGGTCGTCGTAAGTTGGGATAGGCCACCCAAGAATATGGGTGTTTTGCAATTACCCCGCCAACCGCGGCGCGATCCCGCGTGGCGGCGGCGCATCACGGTCCGGCCGTTGCGCCAGCAATCGCTTCTCCGCCAGCAACCGTCGAACCTGCGCCGTGCCGAGCGGCCTGCCGTAAAGATATCCTTGGCCTTTCGCGCAGCCGATCGCGCGCAGGCGTTCCTCGATCGCCGCGTCCTCGATTCCTTCCGCGGTGGTTGGCAGATTAAGGCTATCCCCCAGCCGCGCGATGGTGTTGACGATCGCCATGCTCTCCGGGTTGTCGAGCATCGACGTGACGAAGCTTTTGTCGATCTTGATTCGGTCGAACGGCAGCGCCCTCAGATGCGCCAGGCTTGAATAGCCGGTGCCGAAATCGTCGAGCGCGAGCCGGATGCCCTGGTTCTTCAAGCTCCCGACGATCGACTGCGCCAGCGGGAGGTTGTCGAACAGCGCACTTTCGGTGATCTCGATCTCCAGGCGGCTGGCGGGGAAACCCGTCTCGACCAACGTCTTGATGATCTTCTGCGCGAGCCACGCATCGCGCAACTGCAGCGGCGATACGTTGACCGACAGGGTAAGGGCGGCGTCCCAGTCCCGTGCGGCGGTGAATGCCTGGCGCATGATCGACAGCGAGAGATCGCCGATCAATCCAATCTCCTCGGCGACCGGGATGAAGACGTCGGGCGCAATCGTACCTCGCGTCGGATGTTCCCAGCGGGCAAGCACTTCGAAACCGGTGATGCAGCCGGTGGCCAGATCGACCTGCTGCTCGAAATAGGGGACGATTTCATGCGCGGGGACGGCGTTGCGCAGGCCTGCTTCGAGTTCGCCGCGAAGTTGCAGCGAACGTTCCATCGATCGATCGAACCATGCATGGCGGCCGCGTCCGGCCGTTTTGGCGGCGTGGAGCGCGATATCGGCGTTGCGCAGCAGCGCGTCGATCGAACTGCAGTCGACGTCCGATCGGGCAATACCGATCGACACGCTTAGATGGATGTCGACGCCGTTGGTCCGGAACGGGAGCGCAAGGCCGGCTACCATCCGCTCGGCGATCCGGTCGGCGACGTTCTTGTGCGCTGAGTCGAAGACGAAGGTGCAGGCGAATTCGTCCGCGCCAAGCCGCGCGAGCAGGCTAGCGCCAGGCGCTATTGCGGCGATCGTTTCCGCAACATAGGCAAGCAGCAGGTCGCCGATCGCATAGCCGTGCAGGTCGTTGACGCTCTTGAAGTGATCGATGTCGATCGTCAGCATGGCCATCGCCTTGCCGCGACGGCTGGCGCTGGCAAATAACGTCGCGCCGTCCTCGGACAGGCTGCGGCGATTTAAGAAACCTGTCAGAGAATCACGCTGGGCTAGAGCCTTTGCGCGGTGACCGGCTTCGGTCAGGTCGCTGAGTTCCTCCGCCAGCGCGCGGTAGCGAAACCAGCCGAACAAGATCAGTGAGACGTTCAGCAACATGGTTGCGATCAGCGTCCGATCGATCACCACGTCGCTACCGTGGAGATGTGCCAGCGCCTTGAGGAGAACCGTGCCGCCGGTGCCGACGAACAGGAGAAGCGCGGCGCCCATGACGGCGCCGGTCATAAATTCCCGACTGATGTTGCGGGGCGCGCGGAGCGCCGCCGACTTTGCGGTCATGGGTCTGGCCTGTCCGGTCTCTGATTGGTTTACGGTGTGGCATGGCACAGGTGTAGGAGATGTTAAGGCGTAGCTCAGGCGGGACGGGGCGTGGCTCGGGCGCGCTTGGTTGATCTACATCACGGTAGAATGTTGGTCATGCGAGTCTGGAGCCCAATTTGCAGGCTGCCTTAGCGAAAGGCCAAGGCGCGGCACCCGATAATGACGATCCAGGACGCCATCTTGCATCCCTGGCAGCATTCCAGTAGGTGGCCCACCACGTTCCGTTACGGGGCGCATTGGACGAGCATCCAAGGATGCACGCTGGCCGGCGAGGTTTCGCCCGCCGGCGCTTTTGCGTTTGGCGTTCTTTGTGTCTCCATGGCGGTGTATGGGAGTATTTCGATGTTCGAAAGCCTGAGCGATCGACTTGGCGGAGTCTTCGACCGCCTTCGCGGCCGGGGTGCGCTGACCGAAGCGGACGTGCGCGCAGCGATGCGCGAAGTGCGCGTCGCGCTGCTCGAAGCCGATGTCGCGCTGCCCGTCGCACGCGAGTTCGTCGAGAAGGCGACCGAGAAGGCGATCGGCCAGAACGTCTTGCGTTCGGTCACGCCGGGGCAGCAGGTCGTCAAGATCGTCAGCGATGCGCTGGTCGAGATGCTCGGCTCGGATGCCGTCGAGCTGGAGCTGGGCGTCACGCCGCCGGCCGTCATCATGATGGTCGGCCTCCAGGGCTCGGGCAAGACGACGACGACCGCCAAGATCGCCAAGCGGCTGGCGGCGGGGCAGGCCAATTTCGGCCAGGCCGGTCGCGAGCGGAAAAAGGTACTGATGGCGTCGCTCGACGTCAATCGCCCGAACGCGCAGGAGCAGCTGGCGACGCTAGGTACGCAGATCGACGTCGCTACGCTGCCGATCGTGCAGGGGCAGCAGCCGGTCGATATCGCCCGTCGCGCGATGCAGGCTGCCAAGCTCCAGGGCTATGACGTCCTGATGCTCGACACCGCGGGTCGACTCCATGTCGACCAGGCGTTGATGGACGAGATGAAGGCGGTCGCCGACGTCGCGAACCCGGCCGAGATCCTGCTCGTCGTCGACTCGCTGACCGGTCAGGACGCGGTCAACGTCGCGCAGAACTTTAGCGACCAGGTGCCGCTGACGGGTATCGTGCTGACCCGCATGGACGGCGATGCGCGCGGCGGCGCGGCGCTGTCGATGCGCGCGGTCACCGGCAAGCCGATCAAGTTCGCAGGCACCGGCGAGAAGCTCGATGCGCTTGAGGCGTTTCATCCGGAGCGTGTTGCTGGCCGTATTCTCGGCATGGGCGACGTCGTCAGCCTGGTCGAGCGCGCCGCGGAGTCGATCCAGGCCGAAGACGCCGAGCGCATGGCCGCCAAGATGGCCAAGGGTCAGTTCGACATGAACGACCTGCGCGCCCAGCTGGCGCAGATGCAGCGAATGGGCGGGCTCGGCGCGCTCGCGGGCATGATCCCGGGCATGAAGAAGGCGCAGGGCGCGGTCGCGTCGGTCGGTGGCGAAAAGGTGCTTGTGCACATGGACGCGATGATCGGATCGATGACGATCAAGGAACGCAACAAGCCCGAACTGATCAACGCCAAGCGCAAGATCCGCATCGCCAAGGGCTCCGGCACCACGGTGCAGGAGGTCAACAAGCTGCTCAAGATGCACCTCGAAATGTCGACCGCCATGAAGAAGATCAAGAAGATGGGCGGCATGAAGGGCATGATGGCGATGCTCGGCAAGGGCGGCATGGGCGGCGGTCTCGGCGGCATTGGCAACGCGATCGGCGGGCCGCAGATGGGCGACATGCTCAACAAGGCTGGCGCCGGTGGCCTGCCGGGCGGTGGCGGCGGTATGGGCGGCGGTGGTCTGCCGGGGCTTGGTGGCCCCAAGATGCCGCAGATGCCTGCCGGTTTCGATGATTTTCTGAAGAAGAAATAACCTCCTTATCCAACCACGACACCTCGGCTTTGCTCGGGGATCTATCTAGAAAACGAAGGAAAATATCATGGCAATCAACATTCGCCTCGCGCGCGGTGGCTCCAAGAAGCGTCCTTACTACAAGATCGTCGTTGCCGACGCGCGTTCGCCGCGTGATGGCCGCTTCATCGAGAAGATCGGCAACTACAACCCGCTCCTCGCCAAGGACAACGAGCAGCGCGTGCAGCTCGACGCCGACCGCGCGAAGCATTGGCTGAGCGTCGGCGCGCAGCCGACCGACCGCGTCGCGCGCTTCCTCGACCAGGCTGGTGTGCTCGAGCGTTCGGCCCGCAACAACCCGAACAAGGGCAAGCCCGGCGAGAAGGCCACCGAGCGCGCTGAAGAGCGGGCGACCAAGGCGGCCGAAGCTGCCGAGGCGGAAGCTGCCGCGAAGGCTGCACCTGCTACGGGCAGCAACGAAGAGACCGAGCAGGTCGTCGCTGCCGAAGTCGAAGACGCCACGAGCGCTTCGTAAGATCTGGGGCGGTCGGGACATCCCGGCCGCCCTTGTTCCGTCATCCCAGCGACTGCTGGGATCCGGAGCCGGGAACGACAGCGTTCGTGACCCCGGATCCTGGGTCGAGCCCAGGATGACGGAAGCTGACAACGGGTGCACAACCGCACCCGATCCGGACTTCATGCGTTCTCTTGATCGGTAACCCCGAACAGGAGCGCATGATGGCCCCCGAATCCGAACCCCGCACAGCCCCCGCACCCGAGGACATCGAAGATGCCACCAACAAAGGCGTCTCCGCCGAAGACCCCGCCGAAGGATCCGACGACACCCCCGGTCCAGACCAGGGCTCAGCGGAAGGCTGAGGTCACGCTCGCGGTCGTCATCGGTGCGCACGGCATCGGTGGCGAAGTGCGGCTGAAGATCTTCGCGGAGAATTTCGGGAGCTATAAAAGCTTCAACGACGGCGGGCTGACGCTGAAGTCGGCGCGAAACGGCAACAACGGCATGATCGCGCGCTTCGCCGAGGTCGCCGATCGCAACGTTGCCGAGGCGATGCGCGGGACCGAACTGACGGTGCCGCGGTCGTCGCTGCCGCCGCTGGAAGATGGTGAATATTATCACACGGATGTGATCGGGCTCGATGTCGTCTCGACCGATGGCGAGGCTATCGGACGCGTCGTTGCGATCGATAATTTCGGTGCGGGCGACGTGATCGAGATCGAGCGGCCGTCCGTGGACGACAAGCCCGGCAAGCGGTTCATGATACCGATGCGGCCCGAGGCCGTTCCTGAGTGGAATGCCGACCGGCTCATCGTCGAGGCTTCGTTCGCGGCTGAGTAAGCCTTGTTCTCCTAAGTTGAGTAGCGATTACCTCCGAAGTGGTCGCTGTTCGGCGAGCATGTTGCGGATCGTTGTCGCGGCGACGCCGGCTTCTCCCATTGCGTGGCTGATCTGGTCGAGGCCCTTCACCACGTCGCCGGCCGCGAACAGGCCGGGGATGGATGTGCGCTGATGCGAGTCGACTTCCAGGCACCCGTCCTCGGATGCGCGTGCGCCTGCCGCGACGGCCAGTTCCGAACGGATGACCGATCCGAGCGCTGGATAGATGCTGTCGAACGACAACCGTCCCTCGACCGTGTCCAGCGCCAGCTTGTCCCCCTCGATCGCGTAGTTGCCGCAGGGGCCTCCGACGCGGACGATCCCGGCGTCGTCTAGTGCCGCTTCGCATGCCGGATCGAGGTCGTGGCCGCCCTCTGGGGCGATCAGCGTCACGTCCCTTGTGTAGCCGCGGAGGAACAGCGCCTCGCGCATGCCGTGGTCGCCGGTGCCGATGATGCCTACGCGCTTGTCGGTGACTTCGTAGCCGTCGCAGATCGGGCAATAGCGGAGCAACCCCGCTTCCAGCGCTTCGTCGTGGATGGCGTCGGGCATGTTGGGGCGGTTGTTCACGACCCCGGTGGCGAGCAGTACGCTCCGGGCGCGCGCGCGGCGGTCGCCGAGCCGCACGGTGAAGCCGTCGTCGTCGACCTCGATCGCGTCTACCCGCACGCCCTCGCGGACCGCACCATAATTCTCAGCCTGCGCCAGCATCCGGGCCAGCAAGTCCGTCCCGCGGATGCCTTCGGGATAGCCGGCATGGTTGTGCGTGCACGGGATGAGCGCGGCGCGGCTGCTGCCGCAATCGAACAGCCGGATCGAGAGGTGGAACCGCGCGAGATAGATGGCCGCGGTCAGCCCCGCTGGGCCGGCGCCGATGATGATGCAATCGTCCATCCGCCGCGAGCGTTTCGCCAGCGTAATTGTTCCACTGCGCCGATCCGTATAGGTGCTGGGCGCATTCGGCGCCGCACGCTGGCGCAAACGCATAGAGAATTGGACGCTGTGACTTTCGCTGCCACGATATTGACGCTGTATCCGGAGATGTTTCCCGGGCCGCTGGGGACGTCGCTTGCGGGCCGCGCGCTGGGGGAGGGGCGATGGTCTTGCTCGCCGGTGCAGATCCGGGACTTTGCGACCGACAAGCACAAGTCGGTGGACGATACGCCGGCAGGGGGCGGGGCCGGGATGGTGCTCCGGGCCGACGTGGTCGCCTCGGCGATCGACAGCGTTGCCGATGGGCGGCCGGTGCTGGCGATGACTCCTCGGGGGAAGCCTCTCACCCAGGAGCGGGTTCGCCAGCTCGCGCAGGGCCCTGGCGTCACCATTCTCTGCGGGCGGTTCGAGGGGTTCGACGAACGGCTGTTCGAGGCGCGGGAGATCGAGGAGGTCTCGATCGGCGACTACATCCTGTCGGGGGGCGAGATGGGGGCGCTGGTGCTGCTCGATGCTTGCATTCGGCTGCTGCCCGGCGTAATGGGCGCGGCTTCTAGTGGGGATGACGAGAGCTTCGAAACGGGGCTGCTCGAATATCCGCATTATACCCGACCTCAATCATGGGAAGGGCGCACGATCCCGCAGGTGCTGCGATCGGGGGATCATGCGAAGATCGCTGCATGGCGCAAACGCCGCGCGGAGATCGATACACGGTCACGGCGACCGGACCTTTGGGAGCGCCATGAGGGCGCTCGGGTCCAGTCGCCCTCTGGCGCGCGGCGACACGAGGACGAGACATGAACCTGTTGCAGACGATCGAAGCCGAGAACATCGCGAAGTTCCTGGCCAACAAGACGATCCCCGATTTCCGCCCTGGCGATACGCTGAAGGTCGGCGTGAAGGTCGTCGAAGGCGAGCGCACGCGTATTCAGAACTACGAGGGCGTGTGCATCGCGCGCTCGAACAAGGGCATGGGCTCGAACTTCACCGTGCGTAAGATGAGCTTCGGCGAGGGCGTCGAGCGCGTCTTCCCGCTCTACTCGCCGAACGTCGATTCGATCGAAGTCGTCCGCAAGGGCGCCGTGCGTCGCGCCAAGCTGTATTACCTGCGTGGCCGCACCGGCAAGGCAGCGCGTATCGCCGAGCGTCGCGACATGCGCCCTGCCAAGGGCACCGCAGCCGCCGAGTAATCGGAGACTGTTCGAGTTGAAGAAGGGCGCAGGGGCGATGGTCCCCGCGCCCTTTTTCGTTGTGCGCGGGGCGGGGGCTGGTTCGGGCGGCAAGCTTTTGGAAACGTTGCCGATTGTCGGTGTTTCGCGTTTATGCTGCAGCACGGAAGTATAGGAAGTGTAGACGCTGGGAAGCTTTCTTGACGTGGGGGTGACGTCGGGGTGTGGGAGCGGTGTCGCGGTTAAGGGGGTGGGCGCGGGCATCTGGTGACGGTGCGCTTCTCCGGGCGTGTAGGACAGCCGATTAGCTCGCCGGCCAGCGGTGGCGGTGGTGGTGCCTGTCCCTCGGGACATGGGGCGGTTATTTGGTCGGACACGGACGCGCCTTCCTGCGCAGGCCGACTTGCGCTTCCTTGTTCTCCCGCGAAGGCGGGAGCCCAGTCTGGGTCCCCGCCTTCGCGGGGAAACAGGCTTGCTCGCTGATTGGGATGGCTGCTCGTTTGAGGCGTGAGGGGCTTTGCCACGCTGAGCGCGCTCGCGTGGACATGCCCCACCCCGACCCTCCCCTGAAGGGGAGGGAGTTTTCGTCGTGCGCCATCATCGTCATCATCGCCATCGCATCATGCAACCTCGGCGCGTCACGCAACGCGCCGTCATCCCCGCGGAGGCGGGGATCCATATCCTCGGGGGCCAGTGATCATGGTGCGAGGCCAGCCAGTATGGGTTCCCGCCTCCGCGGCAATGACGAGGCTTGGGCGGGCGTGACGTAACCCCCGCCGCCCCGTCATCCTGACGAAAGTCAGGACCCAGGATCACGAACGCCGCGCTGCTTGGCTCTGGGTCCTGACTTTCGTCAGGATGACGGCGTGGGTGGGGAGGCGTTCCGCTTGTAATAACGACCGCTGCCGTCTGTAGGTCGTGCCCGTGGAGCGTACCCGCCTCCGGTGGCCCCCGCGCACCCGTCAGCCCGCCTCAAGCGCCCGTCAGGCGTCGCGCCACGTGCCGGGCTCCAGACCCGCCACGGTCCAGTCGCCGATGCTCCACCGGACCAGCCGCAGCGTGGGGTGGTCGATCGCGGCGGTCATGCGGCGGACTTGGCGGTTGCGGCCTTCGCGGATCGTTATCTTCAGCCAGCAATCGGGGATGCTCGCGCGGACCCGGATCGGCGGCACGCGCGGCCAGAGGTCGGGCGCGGCGATCCGCTCGACGTCGGCGCGGGCAGGGCCGTCCTTCAGCAGGACCCCGCTCCGCAACCGATCGAGCGCGTCCTCGCCGGCATCGCCCTCGACCTGCACGAGATAGGTCTTGGCCAGCTTGAACTTCGGGTCCGCGATCCGCGCCTGGAGGCGGCCGTCGTCGGTCAGCAGCAGCAGCCCTTCGCTATCGCGGTCGAGCCGCCCCGCCGGATAGACGTCCGGCACATCGACGAACTGCGACAACGTCGCGCGCGGGGTCGGACTGCTCACGTCGGTGAACTGGCTGAGGACGTCGTACGGTTTGTTGAACAGGATAATGCGGGGCATGGCGGGTCTTTAGAGTCGTGATATTGATCGGTAGCGCGGACCGCCGGTTAGCGAAAGCAGTACTCCGTCGGTCGTGTGACCATTTACGAGCACGGTTGCGACTGCTGGTTGCGTGGACGACTTTCATAGTCCGCTACCGTAACAATAAACTTTCGCTAATCGAAAAATATATTAACCGTCTCGTTAAAACACGATCCACCTACACGGGTCGGCGATGATTGCGCGGCTTGCGTCTGCCTTGAGCTACTTCAACGTTTTCTTCAATTTGTTGCGGGGTGAGGTGCGGAGGCCTCGTCTCCGCGTCCGGAAATATCAGAAGGTGCTCGTCGATAACTTGATTGAGGCACTCCCAGGCGGCGTTGATCGCGAACAGCATGTAACGTTTCTCGTGCTTAGTTTCGACTCCAGAACCGCGATCATGTTCCATTATTCTATAGAATGCCATTGGACCAGTATGAGTATGTTGACTCAGAAAACGATATAGCAAACGGAACTGATTTGGATCGTTTTCCATCTGGATGAGTACGTCATCTTGAATAAACGGGGTTTTCTCGCCTCTTAGTGCAACGCGTCTTTGTTTGGCATCATACCTTTGCAAAAAGGTGTTTTCGTCAAACTGACGTACTAGGTCCTCACAAACCTCACTAGTATCTTTGAAATCATCGGGAAACAGGCGCCGACGAGATCCATAATCGTGAAGGTATAGCAGGATAAATCTGCCCTTTCGTTCGTCATCGTCGACTTTGTCTCCGCAAAGCCAATTATAGACAATGGCAGCTTCCAATAGCACGCGAGCCAATGATGCGACTGCGCCAAAATCCCAGTGCTCTCGTGGCTTTGGGTCTGGGAGTAAAATGTCTAAACTTTTCGCTGTAACACTTAGTCTCATGAAGAGAATGGAAGACCAAAACATTCGGTTCCCGGTTGATGGTATACCACCTGACCCTCTTGATATGCGCTCTGCTCGTTTGATCAGTTTTCGAAATTCGCTTCGGGCTTTGAGATATAATGCGGTTAAATCTGGCGCGGCCAAATCAGAAAGAGACGAGTATTGATTGTCCGAATTGAGTGTATCGGTTTGTGGGGCTTCTGGAACATGCATGATTTTAGTTTAAAATAAGATGCACGAAAACGCGATCGTTCGTTGAACCGACGTCTCGGTCTTCTTGTAAAGAAAAGACCGCGGTGTTTCCACCGCGGCCCATTCGTTCGATCAGAAATCCGCAACCCTTACTGGTCGAGGAAGCTGCGCATCTTCCGTGACCGGCTCGGATGCTTCAGCTTCCGCAGCGCCTTCGCCTCGATCTGGCGGATGCGCTCGCGGGTGACCGAGAACTGCTGGCCGACTTCCTCGAGCGTGTGGTCGGTGTTCATGCCGATACCGAAGCGCATGCGCAGCACGCGCTCCTCGCGCGGGGTGAGCGACGCCAGCACCCGCGTCACCGTCTCCTTGAGGTTCGCCTGGATCGCGGCGTCCACCGGGATGATCGCGTTCTTGTCCTCGATGAAGTCGCCGAGATGCGAATCCTCCTCGTCGCCGATCGGCGTTTCGAGGCTGATCGGCTCCTTGGCGATCTTCATCACCTTGCGGACCTTCTCCAGCGGCATAGAGAGGCGCTCGGCCATCTCCTCCGGGGTCGGTTCGCGGCCCTGCTCGTGGAGGAACTGGCGGCTGGTGCGGACCAGCTTGTTGATCGTCTCGATCATATGGACAGGAATACGGATCGTCCGCGCCTGGTCGGCGATCGAGCGGGTGATCGCCTGGCGGATCCACCACGTCGCATAGGTGCTGAACTTGTAGCCGCGGCGATACTCGAACTTGTCGACCGCCTTCATCAGGCCGATATTGCCCTCCTGGATGAGATCCAGGAACTGCAGGCCGCGGTTGGTGTATTTCTTGGCGATCGAGATCACCAGCCGCAGGTTCGCCTCGACCATCTCCTTCTTGGCGATCCGCGCCTCGCGCTCGCCCTTCTGGACCATGTTGACGATCCGGCGGAACTCGGTGAGCGCCATGCCGGTCTGCTGCGTGATGTCGGCGATCTCGGCACGGATGCGCTCGACCGCCTCGCCCTCGTTCGCGACGAACGCGGTCCACTTCTTGTCGACCTTGTTGACCGTCGTCAGCCAGTTCTCGTCGATCTCGTGACCGATATAGCGATCGAGGAAGTCCTTGCGCGGCACCTTATGGCGCTCGGCGAGGCGCAGCATCTGGCCGCCCAGCGCGGTCAGGCGACGGTTATAGGCATAGAGCTGATCGACCAGATATTCGATCTTGGCGTTGTGGAACTGGACGCTCTCGACCTCGGCGGTGAGTTCCTCGCGCAGCTTCTGATACTTGCGCTCGTCGGCCGCGGAGAAATCGCCGCCGATGCCCATCGCGTCGACGCGCGACTGCTGGATCTTGCTGAACTTCTTGTAGAGCGCGGTGATGCTGGCGAACCGCTCGAGCGCGATCGGCTTGAGCTGTTCCTCCATCTGCGCGAGGCTGAGGGTGTTGTCCTCCTCCTCGTCGTCCGATGCGCGCGGGGCCCGGCGCTCGCCGTCCTCGTCCTCGTCGGCGGACGGCTCTTCGGGCTCGGCCTCTTCCTTGAACGAAGGGCCGGCGTTCTTCTCGCTGATCTCGCCGTCGTCGGCTTCGCCGTCCTCGGCCATCGCTTCCGGCGCGGGGTCCTTCGACAGCATCGCGTCGAGATCCATGATCTCGCGCAGCTGCATCGTGCCCTCGTTCAGCGCGGTCGACCAGTCGATGATCGCGTTGAAGGTGATCGGCGATTCGCACAGGCCGAGGATCATCGTGTCGCGACCCGCCTCGATGCGCTTGGCGATCGCGATCTCGCCCTCGCGGCTGAGCAACTCGACCGCGCCCATCTCGCGCAGGTACATGCGGACCGGATCGTCGGTGCGATCGATGGTCTCTTTCTTCTTCTCGATCGCGGGGCCTGTGTCGGCATCCGCGTCGGCGGCCTCCGGCTCGTCCTCGTCGTCCTTGGCGGGCTCGGTCTCGCCGTCCTCGCCGGCTTCGTCGTTCTCGACGATGTTGATGCCCATCTCGCTCAGCGCGGCGCTGATGTCCTCGATCTGGTCGGACGACATCTCGCCCTGCGGCAGCGCTTCGTTGAGCTGCTCATAGGTGATGTAGCCGCGCTTCTTGGCGCGCGCGATGACCTTCTTGATCGACGCATCGTTCATGTCGATCAGCGGCGCATCGCCGGTTTCGTTCGTATCGGCGGGTTCCGCCATGTTCGCCTTAGCCATCAATCGCCCTCGGTACCCAACGCTCGGGCGTCTTCGTTCGACTGTACAAGATTTGCAAGTCGGACTTCCAACGCCTGTTTCTCTCTTACCATAGCCACTTGTCGTTCGAACGCATCTTCGGTGAAGTGCGTCTGCATCGCCGCGGTCGCCTGCTTGAGTGCCGCGTCTACCTCAGGGCGGGCGACCATGATCGCGATCGCCTCGTCGAGGTCGGCACGGACGCGGGCTGGATCGGCCGTGGTCTGCGTGAACGAATAGGGCATCGTATCGGCTCTCAACAGGTCACTCGCGACTGAATTGAAACCGGACCTCGCCAATATGGTGAGCAAGCGCCCGCTATCAAGCTTCTGGTCCTCAAGTGCAACATCTACGACCGCTTCGAACAATCGCCCGAGCGCGCCGTCGATCATTTGCAGCGAGCCGAGCACCTCCATGTGACGCGCGATCTCGACCGGGTGGCGGATCAGGCCGGCGAGCACCGCCTTGGCCAGGACGCGGTCGATGCCGGTGGCGAGGAAGGCCTTCGCGTCTTCGGTCACCGGTGCTGCGGGGGGCTTCCAGCCGCCCTTGGGGCGCTCGCCGCGCGGCACGAAGGGCGCGCGCACCGGTTTGAAATGCTCGTAGAAGCGGTTCTTGAACTCGGCGTGGTATTGCTGCTTCACCGACGGGTCGGCGATGCCTTCGGCGAGTTCGTGGAGGCGGCGCTTGAGGCCGGCGCGCTGTTCGGGGGTGTCGAGCGCCTCGGCAGCGACTTCGGACGCCCAGAGCCGGTCGACGAGCTGTTCGGGGGTTTTCAGCAAGGCCTCGAACGCACCGGGGCCGCCGGCGCGAACGAGGTCGTCGGGGTCCTGGCCTTGCGGGAGCGTGACGAAGGCGAGGCTGCGGCCGGGCGCGAGGAGCGGGAGCGCGCGGTGGGCGGCCCGGAGCGACGCCTTCTGGCCGGCGCCGTCGCCATCGAAGCAGAGCAGCGGCACGTCGACCATCCGCCACAGCCGTTCGAGCTGTGCTTCGGTCAATGCCGTGCCGAGCGGCGCGACCGCTTCGCCGAAGCCGGCCTGGGCGAGCGCGATGACGTCCATATAGCCCTCGACCACCAGTACGCGGCCGGACTTGCGCGAGGCGGGGGCGGCCTTGTCGAGGTTGTAGAGCGTGCGGCCCTTGTCGAAGAGCGGGGTGTCGGGGGAGTTGAGGTATTTCGGCTCGCCGCCGTCGAGCACGCGTCCGCCGAACGCGATCGTCCGGCCGCGGGGGTCGCGGATCGGGATCATCAGCCGGCCGCGGAACCGGTCGTACGGGTCCTTTCCCGAGCCAAATTCCTTGGGCTCGATGAGCATGCCGGACTCGACCAGCATCGGGTCGCCATAGTCCTTCAGCGCGGCCTTGAGCTTGCCGCGGCTGTCGGGGGCGAATCCCATGCCGAACGCGCGCGCCGTCTCGGGCCTGATCCCGCGGCGGTCGAGCAGGGCGCGGGCTTCGGTGCCGGGGAGGCCGTTCAGCTGTTCCGTGAACCAGTCGGCGGCGTCGGACATGACCTCGTGCAGGCCCTTGGCGCGTTCGGCCTTGGCGGCGGACTGGCGGTCCATCGCGGGCATGTCCATCCCGGTGGCCTGGGCAAGTTCCTTTACCGCATCCATGAAGGGGAGGCCGCGCTGGTCGGTCATCCACTTGATCGCGTCGCCATGCGCGGAGCAGCCGAAGCAATGGTAGAAGCCCTTGTCGTCGTTGACGTAGAAGGAGGGGGTCTTCTCGTTGTGGAACGGGCAGCAGCCCTTGTGCTCGCGCCCGGCCTTGGTGAGCTTGGTGGTCCTGCCGACGAGCGCCGAGAGCGAGGTGCGGGCGCGGAGTTCGTCGAGGAATTGTGGGGTTAGGGCCACTAGATTGTCCCACCCACGACAGAGCTCCCCCGCCCGCTTGCGGGAGGGGGCTGGGGGGTGGGCACGCGCTCGGTTCCGATCGCAGCGGTCAGAATGGTCTCCAATACGCTGGCCATGTTCGAGGTCAGATCGTTGTTCCAGAAGCGGACGACGCGGTAGCCGGCGGCTTCGAGCGCTTGCGTCCGCTTAACGTCATAGGTTGCCGCTTCGACGTGCTGGCTGCCGTCGAGCTCGACGATCAGCTTGTGCGAGCGGCATGCGAAGTCCGCGAAGAAGCCTGCGATCGGCATTTGGCGGCTGAACTTCAGGTCCTGCAGCCTCGAGCTTTTAAGTTGCCGCCATAACATCTGCTCGGCATTCGTCGCTTCGTTGCGGAGGTCTCGCGCCCTCTCGGTTGGTCGGTCCAGACGATGGTGCGGGCCCACCCCTCGGTCCCCTCCCGCTTGCGGGAGGGGAGGAAGAAGGGGTTCGCGCTTATCCATTTAAGACAGCGCTGCCTTTACCAGGCCGCTCGCCTTGCTCATGTCCAGTTCGCTTGCGTGGCGTGCCTTCAGCTCCGCCATCACGCGGCCCATGTCCTTCATGCCGGTGGCGCCAAGTTCCGCCTTGATCGCCAGGATCGCTGCGGTCGTTTCCGCCTCGCTCATCTGCTGGGGGAGGAAGCGTTCGATCACCGCGACCTCGGCGGTCTCCGCATCGGCGAGCTCCTGGCGGCCGCCCTTCGAGAACATCTCGATCGACTCGCGGCGCTGCTTGACCATCTTCTGCAGCACTTCGACCACCAGCGCGTCGTCGCTCTCGGGGGCCTTGCCAGTGCGCGCCTCAATGTCGCGGTTCTTGATCGCGGCCTGGATCAACGAGATAGCGTTGCGGCTCTGCTTGTCGCCGGCCTTCATGGCGGTCAGCTGCGCAGCCTTGATGTCGTCGCGAATCATGTACTGGTCTTTCAGGCGGTTCGGGATAGCCCGACGGGATAGCGCGTCCGCCGTCCGTTTAACAGATTGACGCTGCGGCACGCCGGCCTTAGCGGACACCACTTAGCGACATCGTCAACGTAAAGAGAGTGCCCAGCCTGATGGCCGACACCAATCCAATAGCCATGCCTGCTGGAGCTACAGGCGTCCTCGTCCTCGCCAATGGCGACGTGATCTGGGGTCGCGGGTTCGGCGCAGAGGGCAGTGCGGTCGGCGAAGTGTGCTTCCACACCGCGATGACCGGCTATCAGGAGGTGCTGACCGACCCGTCGTTCGCGGGGCAGATGATCTGCTTCACGTTTCCACATATCGGCAATGTCGGCGCGAACCCCGACGACGTCGAGGCGGACGACCCGCACGCGCTCGGCATCATCGTCCGCGAAGACGTGACGCAGCCGTCGAGCTTTCGCGCGGTCGAGGGTCTCGACGGCTGGATGAAGCGGCATGCGCGGATCGGCCTTTCGGGGGTCGATACGCGCGCGCTGACGCGGCGGATCCGGGTGGCGGGGGCGCCTAATGGGGTGATCGCGCATTCGGCTAGCGGCGAGTTCGACGTGGCTGCGTTGCTGGCGATGGCGCGGGCGTGGCCGGGGCTTGAGGGCATGGACCTCGCCAAGGACGTGTCCACGAGCATGCATTATGGCTGGGGTGAGGATGCTCCGGGCGGTGTCTGGAAGCTGGGCTTCGGCTATTCTTCTTCCCCCCTCCCGCAAGCGGGAGGGGCCGGGGGTGGGCTCCCGGCCTCCTCGACAGACAGCGGTGCGGTTGAGAACTCCTCGACCGTCCCCCCGGCAGGTGAGCGCGAGCCCACCCCTCAATCCCCTCCCGCAAGCGGGAGGGGAGGCCAGAAGCCCCACGTCGTCGCGATCGATTATGGCAGCAAGCGCAATATCTTCCGCAACCTCGTCGAGGCAGGCGCGAAGGTCTCCGTCGTAAGCGCCACCGCCAGCTTCGACGACGTGATGGCGCTCGCCCCCGACGGCATCTTCCTGTCGAACGGCCCCGGCGATCCCGCTGCGACCGCCGAATACGCGGTGCCGGTGATCCGCCAGTTGCTGGAGACGGGCAAGCCGCTGTTCGGCATATGCCTCGGCCACCAGTTGCTCGGCCTCGCGGTCGGCGCGACCACGACCAAGATGTTCCAGGGCCACCGCGGCGCCAACCACCCGGTCAAGCGCCTATCCGACGGCGCGGTCGAGATCACCAGCATGAACCACGGCTTCGCAGTCGAGCGCGACAGCCTGCCGGCGAACGTCCGCGAGACGCATGTGTCGCTGTTCGACGGATCGAACGCGGGGCTGGAACTGACCGACCGAAACGCGTTCAGCGTGCAGTATCATCCCGAGGCAAGCCCGGGTCCGCAGGATAGCCTGTATCTGTTCGATCGTTTTGTAAGGCTGCTATGATGCAGAAAATGTTCGTGGAATGGAAGGAAAGCGTTCTTCTGTATCTGTATGAGCATCTAAATACTGAAGGTACTAGAACACACGTTGCCCCATCAGAAATTAGGAAGGGGCTTTCTAATGGCATTACCGAGAAGTATCTCGCCAGAGTTATAGAAAGCCTTGTTGAGGACGGTACTGTAGTTCGCGATCCTGATTACTGGTTATTCACGATTTCAAATAATGGTTTGTTAGAAGTCGAAATTGCTCTTGGTGAGGGTGGGAAGGTTCCGGCATCGGACCGCTCCGTAAGTTTGAATCATAATCAAATTTTGACGATCGAAAAACCGATTGATGATGTTTTAGTTGCTTTAACGGCTGATAATGGCGATCCCGACTCACCAGGGTTGCGTGAGCGTTTGATAGGTCAAATTAAGGCCGGTCTAGAATTAATTAGAGCTGGCGAATTCAGACTTTATCTTTTGCAAGTAACGTTGATTCAAGCTTTGTCTGAACTGATTGCAAAATATAAAAACCCATCAATAGTTGCGCTTGCTAATGCCCTTCTTGGGGCGTTGGTCGGCCAGATAGTACAGGCAAGCTAATGCCAAAACGCACCGACATCTCCTCGATCCTCGTCATCGGCGCAGGACCCATCGTCATCGGCCAGGCGTGCGAGTTCGATTATTCGGGCACGCAGGCGATCAAGGCGTTGAAGGAGGAGGGCTATCGTATCGTCCTCGTCAATTCGAACCCCGCCACGATCATGACCGATCCCGAGCTGGCCGACGCGACCTATGTCGAGCCGATCACGCCCGCGATCGTCGCCAAGATCATCGAGAAGGAGCGCCCGGACGCGATCCTGCCGACGATGGGCGGGCAGACCGCGCTGAATACCGCGCTCGCGCTGTTCCATGACGGTACGCTCGAGAAGTTCGGCGTGACGATGATCGGGGCGGATGCCGATGCGATCGACATGGCGGAGGACCGGCTGAAGTTCCGCGACGCGATGGACCGGATCGGGCTGGAAAGCGCGCGCTCGGCGATCGCACATACTGTCGAGGAAGCGCTCGAAGGCCTTGAGAAGACGGGGCTTCCGTCGATCATCCGGCCGAGCTTCACGATGGGCGGCTCGGGTGGCGGCATCGCGTACAACCGCGAGGAGTTCATTGCGATCGTCCGCAACGGACTCGATCTGTCGCCGACCACCGAGGTGCTGATCGAGGAATCGCTGCTCGGCTGGAAAGAATACGAGATGGAGGTGGTGCGCGATCGCAACGACAACGCGATCATCATCTGCTCGATCGAGAACGTCGATCCGATGGGTGTCCACACCGGCGACTCGATCACGGTCGCGCCGGCGCTGACGCTGACCGACAAGGAATACCAGATCATGCGCAACGCATCGATCGCGGTGTTGCGTGAAATCGGTGTCGAAACAGGCGGTTCGAACGTCCAGTTCGCAGTCAATCCGAAGGACGGCCGGCTGGTCGTCATCGAGATGAACCCGCGCGTTTCGCGCTCGTCCGCGCTGGCGTCGAAGGCGACCGGTTTCCCGATCGCGAAGGTCGCGGCGAAGCTGGCGGTCGGCTACACGCTCGACGAGATCGAGAACGATATTACGGGGGCAACGCCTGCCGCGTTCGAGCCGACGATCGATTACGTCGTGACCAAGATTCCGCGGTTCGCGTTCGAGAAGTTCAAGGGCGCGTCGAACACGTTGGGCACCGCGATGAAGTCGGTCGGCGAAGTGATGGCGATCGGTCGCAACATCCACGAATCGATGCAGAAGGCGTTGCGTGGGCTCGAGACGGGTCTGTCGGGGTTCAATCAGGTCGATCATCTGGTCGGTGCGCCGCGTGCGGAGATCGAGGCGGCGCTGGCCGTCGCGACGCCGGACCGGTTGCTGGTGGCGGCGCAGGCTCTGCGCGAGGGCTTCACGGTCGCCGAGGTGCACGCGATCGCGAAGTATGATCCGTGGTTCCTGGAGCGGATCGCCGAGATCATCGCGGCCGAGGCCGAGGTGATGAAGGACGGCCTGCCGATCGACGCGCCCGGTATGCGCCGCCTGAAGAGCATGGGGTTCAGCGACAAGCGGCTCGCATGGCTGGCGCTGCAATCCGCCAATCTGCGGGGCATGAACCGCGGGATCGCGCGCGGCTCGGGGCTGATCCACGAGGTCGTCAAGGCGATGACCGGCGGCGTGACCGAGGAGGAGGTGCGCCAGCATCGCCTGAAGCTCGGCGTGCGGCCGGTGTTCAAGCGGATCGATACGTGCGCGGCCGAATTCGATGCGAAGACGCCGTATATGTATTCGACGTACGAGGCGCCGAGCTTCGGCGAGCCCGAGAACGAGTCCGAGCCGACCGACCGGAAGAAGATCGTGATCCTTGGCGGCGGGCCGAACCGGATCGGGCAGGGGATCGAGTTCGATTATTGCTGCTGCCATGCGTGCTTCGCGCTCGCGGATGCGGGCTATGAGACGATCATGGTCAACTGCAACCCGGAGACGGTGTCGACCGACTACGATACGTCGGACCGGTTGTATTTCGAGCCGCTGACCGCGGAGGACGTGCTGGAGATCCTGCATGTCGAGCAGCAGAACGGCACGCTTGTGGGGGTGATCGTGCAGTTCGGTGGGCAGACTCCGTTGAACTTGGCGCGGGCGCTCGAGGCTGCGGGTATTCCGATCCTCGGGACGACGCCGGATGCTATCGATCTGGCGGAGGACCGTGAGCGGTTCGCGGCGTTGATCACCAAGCTCGGGCTGTTGCAGCCGGCCAATGGCCTCGCGCGGAGTCGGGACGAGGCGGTCGCGGCGGCGGAGCGGATCGGCTATCCGGTGCTGATGCGGCCTTCGTATGTGCTGGGCGGGCGGGCGATGGAGATCGTCGATACGATCGGGCAGCTCGAGCATTACATCGCGACCGCGGTGCAGGTGTCGGGCGACTCGCCGGTGCTGATCGACCAGTACCTCCGCGATGCGATCGAGGTCGATGTCGACGCGATCTGCGACGGGACCGACGTGGTGGTCGCGGGCGTGTTGCAGCATATCGAGGAGGCGGGTGTCCATTCGGGCGACTCGGCGTGCTCGATCCCGCCATATTCGCTGTCGGCGGAGATCATCGCCGAGATCGAGCGGCAGACGGTGGCGCTTGCGCATGCCTTGTCGGTGGTCGGGCTGATGAACATCCAGTTCGCGGTGAAGGATGGGCTGGTCTACCTCATCGAGGTCAACCCGCGCGCGTCGCGCACCGTGCCGTTCGTCGCCAAGGCGATCGGTGCGCCGATCGCCAAGATCGCCGCGCGCGTGATGGCGGGCGAGAAGCTGGTCAATTTGCCGAAGATCGACCGGCATATCGACTATTATGCGGTGAAGGAGGCGGTGTTCCCCTTCAACAAGTTCCCCGGCGTCGATCCGGTGCTGTCACCGGAAATGAAGTCGACCGGCGAAGTCATGGGAATCGATCCCGATTTCACGATCGCATTCGCCAAGGCGCAGCTTGGCGCGGGGACGATCCTGCCGACCAAGGGCAATGTCTTCGTCAGCGTGAAGGACGGCGACAAGGCAATGATCGTCGAGGCTGTGAAGGCGCTGATCGATACGGGCTTCTCGATCGTCGCGACCGGCGGCACCGCGGATCATCTGGCGCGCGCCGGCTTGCCGGTCGAGAAGGTCAACAAGGTCGCGCAGGGTCGGCCGCATATCGTCGACCGGATCAAGGACGGCGATATCGCGCTGATCTTCAACACTACCGAGGGGTGGCAGAGCCTGAAGGACTCGCAGCCGATCCGGGCTTCCGCGCTGGGACAACGCATTCCGTACTTCACGACCGCGCCCGCTTCGCTCGAAGCGGCGAAGGCGATCGCCAAGCTTTCGACGCACAGCCTTGAAGTACGGCCGCTGCAATCCTATTATTCGCAGTCGCACGACTGATCCCGACATGAGAATGATGTGTGGGCGGGGCTGGTACAGGGCCTCGCGCGGGGAAATGGATTTGGGGACGAGATGATGGCGACCGTCGAAAAGATGCCGATGCTGCAGGAAGGCTATGAGACGCTGAGCGCGGATCTGAAGCGCCTGAAAGCCGAACGTCCGACGATCGTCGACGCGATCGAAGAGGCGCGCGCGCACGGCGATCTGAGCGAGAACGCGGAATATCATGCCGCGAAGGAGCGTCAGGGCCAGGTCGAGGCATCGATCTCGGACATCGAGGACAAGCTGAGCCGCGCGCAGATCATCGACCCGAAGGACCTGTCGGGCGACAAGGTCGTGTTCGGCGCGACGGTGACGTTGCTCGACGAAAACGACAAGCCGGTGAAGTATCAGATCGTCGGCCAGACCGAGGCTAACGCTAAGACCGGGCGGATCTCGTATAATTCGCCGCTGGGTCGCGGGCTGATTGGGCGGAAACTCGACGAAGAGGTCGAGGTTACGGTGCCGGCCGGCGAGCGGTATTACGTCGTCTCCAAGATCGAGTTCATCTGAGCCTCATGCAATTCTTCGAGACGCGGGCGACGGCGATCATCACGATCGTGACGGTCATCGTCTCGGGATTCCTGGTGCTGAGCGGGTCGCTTGGGTACTGGGCGGTGAATGCCGGGTTCATCCCGTTGCGGATGACCGATCTCGGTATTCCGAGCGAACATATGTTCGTCGTGCCGTCCTGGGCGACGCCGCTGACCGCGACGTTGATTCATGGCGGTTGGGCGCACATCGCGCTGAACCTCGTGATGCTGGTGTATTGCGGGCAGTTTGTCGAGAAGGCGCTGGGGACTGTCGGGTTGGTCGTTCTGTATGTGCTGGGCGCGTATGCGGCGGCGGCGGGGCATTGGGCGTTCGGGCCTGACTCTACCGCGCCCATGATTGGCGCTTCGGGCGCGATTTCGGCGGTCGTTGGGGCTTATGCGCTTTTGTATGGCGAGCGGCGGGCGCAGGCGATCGGGCCGGTGCCGGCTGGGGTCGTGCATGTAGTATGGCTGGCCGCGGCTTGGATCGGGATCCAGTTGCTGATGGGGCTGGCCGGGTTTGGCGCCTCGGTCGGGGCGAGTGGGCCGATTGCGATTGGCGCGCATATCGGCGGGTTTTTGGCAGGGCTGGTGCTGGCGCGGCCGTTGTTGCTCTGGCACTACCGCGCGGCTTGAGCGCCCTGTCCCTGACAAGCGCTCGCCGCCCCACGCTAGTCTACACCCACACCCACGCCCACACCTCCACCGTTCGTCCTGAGTAGCTGCTGAGCTTGTCGAAGCGGCGTATCGAAGGATATTGGCGCTCGGAACCCATGCTTCGATACGCGCCCTCGATACGGCTCTTTGAGCCTACTCGGTCTCTACTCAGCACGAACGGTAAGGGGGGAAGGGCGCGTTTGTACGCCTTCGTTGGCTGTACCGGCGAATGTCTACCCTATCTGGGGAGAGCGCCGGGTGAGCGGAATGCGTCAGTCAACGAGCCAACGCGATGGGTGCGGGGAGCACTGCTTGGCGTGCCCTCACCCATCGCCGCCTTTGGCGTCTCTCCCTCTCCCGACGGGAGAGGGAAGGGGCCCGCGGCTGCTTGGCCGTGGGAAGGGTGAGGGCAAGTTGTTTTGCGCTATGCCAGTTTCGCTAGGTCATGAGCACAAGCTTACGTTGGCGAATGCAGATGTGCTGCCACACATATCACCGTCATCCCTGCGAAGGCGGGGATCCATAGCCTATATCGCCGCGATCAGATCGCTACGTCAGCCAGTATGGGTTCCCGCCTCCGCGGGAATGACGGCTCAGGAGTAGTTCAGGCGACAGTGGCGCCCAGGTTCGGCTCGAGCATCCGGTGGAGGTGCACGACCACGAACTTCATCTCGGCGTCATCGACCGTACGCTGCGCCGCCGCACGCCAAGCCTTTTCGGCGCTAGCGTAATCCGGGAATACGCCGACGAACTCGATCTTGCTCAGATCGTTGAAATCCAGGGTGCGCGGGTCGCTGACGCGGCCGCCGAATACGAGGTGGAGCTTGCTCATGCGCTTGCTTTCCTAGGGAGGGGGTTGCCGCCTCCCTAGCGTGTTCGACCCGCGGTTTGAACCCTCAGACGGCAGGCTTTTGCGAAACCGCCTTCGCACCTGCGGTACCAGCGGTGGTGACCGCCTTGACGATACCCTCGAGCAAGCCCTTGGCCTGGTCGCGTGCATTGTCCTTGGTCAGGCCCAACTCGCCGAGTTCCGAACGACCGGCGTCCTTGGCGGCCGCGGTCGCCGCGACGAGCGTCTCGCTGAGGCGCTTGCCGACGGGGGCGAGCAGTTCCTTCTCGCGTGCAGACCGCGGAAGCAGCGCACCGGCGAGGGCACCGACAGCGAGGCCGCCGACTAGGATGCCGAGCGGGTTCGATTCGAGGTTGTTGACGACGCGCTTGGTCTTCTCGCGCGAGACTTCGAGAACCTCGGAAGCCTTGTCGCCGGCGTCGTGATAGACTTTCGATGCGGTCTCGCGGACCGTGTCGAGGCCTTCGCGCAGGCGGCTCTCGGTCTCGTGGGCGGCGTCGTTGGCAGTGGTCTTTGCGTCGGTCATGGAAAATGTCCTTCTGGTGGCAAGCTGCTCGCCGTTCAATGCAATGAGGGTTCAACGCGAGCCGGGACTTCAAGGTTTCAATATTGTGACCGTGGTCAGGGCGGTCACCGCCCGCGGCGGAAGAGTCCGACGATCCGGTGGCGCGCGAGGAACAGTCCGGCGACTGCGGCAAACCCCGCGGTCGGTCCCGGATTGCGCTTCACGGTCTCGACGCTGGCGCTGAGCGCGGCGGTGCCGGCATCGGCGACGTCGCGGCTGGCGTTCAGCGCGAGCTTCCGCGGATTGAGCCGGTCCTGCAACTGCCCGAGCGTCATCATGACGCGCTGGCGGGCGAGAGCCGATTCGATCTCTGCGGCGGCGACTTTGGCGGATGTCATGATACGGGCTCGCTCTTCGTCTGAAGCTTCGACTTGCCGATCATCGCCAGGATCGCCGCCACTGCGAGGACGGCCACCACGACGATGGCGGTCGCCCATCCTGGCCCCACCAGCGTCGCCACCGTCAAGATCGCACCGACCAGCAGTGCGATCAGCGCGGCCAAAGCCAGCACGCCGGCGACCGCGAAGAACATCGCGGCCGACTTGTACGCGCTGGCGGTCTCCCCGAACTTCGCCTTGTAGACAGCGACTTCCGCGGTCGCGAGGCTCTTCGTCTCGGTCGCCAGGCGACCGACGATCGACACGAGGCTCTCGTCTTCGCCGGTCGTGAACGTCAGTGGATCGACCAAGACGTCAGACCTTCGAGTTGGCATCGACGCCCGACTGCACCAGTCGCGCGACAACGAAGCCGATGGCCGCTGCTGCACCCACCGCGATGGCCGGCGACTTGCGCACGAGTTCGCGCGCATCGTCGAATAGCTCGTCGATGTCCTTCGCCTTCACCTGGTCGGCGAAACCCGAGACGCTGTCGGCGGCGCTGCGGGCGTAGCCGCCGTACTGAGACCCGAGCTTCTCATCGACCTGGCCGGCGGCATCGGTCAGCAACTGGGCGACCTGCTCCAGGGCACCGCTCGCGCGTGCCTTGCCGTCCTCGGCGAAGGTGCGGACCTTGTCGGTCGCCTGCGCGGTGTACTTGTTCGCACCGTCCTTGATCGCCTGCTTGGCGTCGCCGGCCTTGGCCGAGACATCGCCGTTATCGATCGTCTTGCTGAGCTCGGTCCCGACCTCGTTCGCAATCGTTTTCAGGTCGTTGACGGTGTCGTTTACGCTGGTGTCGGCCATGACGGTCCCTTTCAGAATTGTTACGCCCTCAACACCGTCGTTGGAGCGCGGTTCCCGAAGCGCGCGCGATTGCCCGATATGGCGTGAGACGGTAGAGGCGGCGCGAACGACCCGGCACCGGGATTTGTAGGAGCATCGTTACGTGACCGCAATCATCGACCTTCATGCACGCCAGATCCTCGACAGCCGCGGCAATCCGACCGTGGAGGTCGACGTGCTGCTCGAAGACGGCAGCTTCGGCCGCGCCGCCGTGCCGTCGGGCGCCTCGACCGGCGCACACGAGGCGGTCGAGCGTCGTGACGGCGACAAGACCCGCTGGGGCGGCAAGGGCGTCGACGGCGCGGTCGACGCGGTCAATGACGAGATCACCGACACCGTGCTCGGCATGGACGCGGAGGACCAGTCGGACCTCGATCGCGCGATGATCGAGCTCGACGGCACCGAGAACAAGGGCCGGCTGGGCGCGAACGCGATCCTCGGGGTCAGCCTCGCCGTCGCCAAGGCTGCGGCCGAAGCGCGTGGCCTGCCGCTGTACCGTTATGTCGGCGGCGTGCAGGCGCATCTGCTGCCGGTGCCGATGATGAACATCATCAACGGTGGCGAGCATGCCGACAACCCGATCGATTTCCAGGAATTCATGGTCGTGCCGGTCGGCGCGTCGAACATCCTCGAGGCGGTCCGCTGCGGCTCGGAGATCTTCCACACGCTGAAGAAGGGCCTGAGCGAGAAGGGCCTGTCGACCAGCGTCGGCGACGAGGGTGGTTTCGCACCGAACATCGGCAGCACGACCGAGGCGCTCGACTTCATCATGTCGAGCATCGAGAAGGCTGGGTACAAGCCTGGCGAGGACGTGATGCTCGCGCTCGATTGCGCGGCGACCGAGTTCTACAAGAACGGCAAGTACGACATCTCGGGCGAGGGCCGGATCCTCGAAAGCGCCGAGATGGCGGAGTATCTCGCGGATCTGACGCGGCGCTATCCGATCTTCTCGATCGAGGACGGCATGGGCGAGGACGATTGGGAGGGCTGGAAGACGCTCACCGACCTGATCGGCGACAAGGTCCAGCTGGTCGGCGACGATCTGTTCGTGACCAACCCGAAGCGTCTGAAGCGTGGGATCGACCAGGGTATCGCGAATTCGCTGCTGGTGAAGGTCAACCAGATCGGCACGCTGACCGAGACGCTGGAGGCGGTGTCGATGGCACAGCGCGCGAAGTACACCGCGGTGATGTCGCATCGTTCGGGTGAGACCGAGGATTCGACGATTGCCGATCTGGCGGTTGCCACGAACTGCGGTCAGATCAAGACGGGCAGCCTTGCTCGGTCGGACCGGTTGGCGAAGTACAACCAGCTGATCCGGATCGAGGAAGAGCTGGGCGACGCGGCGCGCTATGCGGGTCGCGACATCCTGATCGGGGGCTGATAGGTTCCAACCATACCCTCCGTCATGCCGGGCTTGTTCCGGCATCCACGGTCCCGAAATCTCGATAGTCGTGAGTTTGCGGAACGGTGGACCCCGGAACCAGTCTGGGGTGACGGGGTGAGTGGTAGACGGAGTTTGGAGTACCGGAGGACGACATGGCACGCGTGACGACGAAGACCAGCAAGTTGCGGAAGACGATGCGCAAGGCCGCGTGGCCGGCGCTGGGGCTGACGCTGATGGCGTTCTTCGGCGCGTATGCCGTGCTCGGGCCCAACGGGATGTTCGCGTATGGCGATTACAAGCGCCAGCTTGCGAAGCGCGAGCAGGACTATGCCGCGCTCGATCGCAAGCGTGAGGTTTTGAAGAACCGGGTGGCGTTGCTGAACCCGGATCATGCGAACCCGGATATGGTCGACGAGATGGTCCGCAAGGAACTGAACGTCGCGCATCCGGACGAGGTAATCGTCCCACTGGGGAATTGAGTTTCTAATCCTCCCCCGCCAGGGGGAGGTGGCAGGCTCCAGCCTGACGGAGGGGGAGGAAAGGGAAACCTCTGTTTCGCCGTCCTCCCCCTCCGTCACCTTCCGCGACACCTCCCCCTGGCGGGGGAGGATTTAGGCTGGCGTTACCGACCCAGGAACGTCAGCAGGTCGTTGGTGAAGCGATCGCTTTCGGTGATCGTCAGGCCGTGCGGGGCGCCGTCATATTCGACCAGCTGCGAGTCCGCGATGCCCTTGGCGGCGGCGCGGCCGGTGGCGTCGATCGGGACCGTCTTGTCGCTCGTCCCGTGCACGACCAGCGTCGGGACGCGGAAGGCCGCCAGATCCTGACGGAAGTCGGTGTGGCCGAACGCCTTGGCGCACTCCAGCGTCGGGTGAAGGCCCGCCTGCATCGCGAGGCTCCACACCCAGTCGACGACCTCGTCGCTGACCGGCGAGGTGATGAATCCGACGCCGAGGAATTGCTGGAGGAAGGTCTTGAAGAACGCCGGGCGATCGTCCTCGATGTTCGCACCGATGCTGGCCAGCGTTTCCTCGTCGACGCCGTCGGGATTGTCGTCGGTCTTGAGCATGTACGGCACGACCGACGAGATCAGCCCGGCGGCGACCACGCCCTTGCCGTCGTAGCGGCTCATGTAGCGCGCGATCTCGCCGCCGCCCATCGAGAAGCCGACGATCGTCGCGTCGGTATTCGCGCCGGTGGCTTCCATCACGTCGGCCAGATCGTCGGTCAGCGTGTCGTAATTGTAGCCGGTCCAGGGCTGGCCCGAGCGACCGAACCCGCGGCGGTCATACGCGATCGCGCGGAAGCCGGCGTGCGCGAGCGCCATCGCCTGCGCGTCCCAGCTGTCGGCGTTGAGCGGCCAGCCATGCGTCAGGATCACCGGGCGTCCCGTGCCCCAGTCCTTGACGTAAATATCGGTACCGTCACGGGTTTTTACGTAGGGCATCAAGCTATCCAGTCTCTCTAGGGAGGTGTGCGTTCAACGGCTCATCGCGCCCGCCGTTCCGCACGCTGGCGTACCGAGGCTTCGACTGGCAGCATGGTCCCAGACGAATCGGAATTGGAGACAGGATGCGGATCGGACTTCTGACGACGGCGCTCGGCGCGGTCCTCGCCTTGAGCGCGTGCGGCCCTGCGCAGACGACCGCGAATACGCAGGCTCCTGCCGCGTCGACGACCGCTGCGACGGGCGACTGGGCGGGGTTCCGCGATGGCTTCATCGACGGCTGGTTCAAGATCGACCCGGCGAATGCGGTCTATCAAGGCAAGCACGAATATGACGGCGGCTTGGGCGACTGGAGCGCGGCGGGGCTCAAGCGGCAGGCGGACTTCCTGCATGGCGCGATTGACAAGGCGGGGGCGTTCAAAAATCTGAAACCCGACGAGGCGTTCGAGCGCGACTATCTGGTGCAGGTCGCCAAGGGGAAGCTGTTCTGGTTGGACGATGCCGACCAGCCGCACCATAATCCGGCCTGGTATGTGAGCGCGGGGCTCGATCCGAACACGTATATCGCGCGCAACTATGCCGATGCGACGACGCGGATGAAGGCGCTGACGGCGTTCCTGCAGAAGATTCCAGCGGCGGCGGGGAACATCAAGGCGAACCTCAAGACGCCGATGCCGCTGAGCTACGTCAACTACGGGACGGCGGCGTTCAACGGCTTTGCGGACTATTATGCGGGCGACGCGGTGAAGGCGTTTGCCGGCGTGAAGGATGCGGCGGCGCAGAAGCAACTGACCGACGCGGCGCAGGCGGCGTCGAAGGCGATGCGCGATCTGGGGACGTGGACCGAGGGCCAGCGCGCGACCGCGACGCAGGATTTTGCGCTCGGGGCGGACAAGTTCTCGCGGATGGTGGCGATGACCGAGGGTGTCGATACGCCGCTCGACCAGCTCGAGGCGGCGGGTGTCGCCGACCTGAAGCGCAACCAGGCGGCGCTGGCACAGGCATGCGGCGTGTTCGCCAAGGGGCAGACGATCCTCGCGTGCATGGACAAGATGAACGCGAACAAGCCGGTGGGCGGCCCGGTGGCGGAGGCGCGGCGGCAGATCCCGACCTTGCGGAAATTCGTCGTGGACCATGACCTGCTGACGATCCCGGGGACCGAGCAGGCGCTGGTCGAGGAATCGCCACCGTATAACCGGCAGAACTCGGCGTATATCGATCCGCCGGGGCCGTTCGATAAGGGCGTGCCGTCGATCTACTATATCTCGCCGCCCGATCCCGCGTGGACCAAGGCGGTGCAGGACGCGTTCGTGCCGGGCAAGAACGACCTGCTGTTCACCTCGGTGCACGAGGTGATGCCGGGGCATTTCGTCCAGTTCCTGCATGCGAACCGGTCTCCGTCGCTCTTCGGGCGGCTGTTCGTGGGGTATGCGTTTGCCGAGGGGTGGGCGCATTATGCCGAGGAGATGATGTGGGAGGCCGGGCTCAATAACGGCGATCCGGAGACGCATGTCGGCCAGATCTCGAACGCGTTGCTGCGGGATTGCCGGTATCTTTCGGCGATCCGGATGCATGCGAAGGGGATGACGCAGGAGCAGTCGTTCCGGATGTTCGTCGACGAATGTTATCAGGACGAGGGGAACGCGAAGCAGCAGGCGGCGCGGGGGACGTATGATCCTGCTTATTTGAATTATACTATGGGTAAGTTGATGATCCGGAAACTGCGGGCGGATTGGACTGCGACGCGGGGTGGGCGGAAGGCCTGGAAGGCGTTTCATGACGAGTTCTTGAGCTATGGGGGACCGCCGATTCCCTTGGTGCGGGCTGCGATGATGGGGGAGGCTAAGGCGACGGCTGCTTTCTGAGGGGCACCGGTAGTTCTCCCACCGCCACCCCGGCGAAGGCCGGGGCCCAGTTGGGTGAACAGTAATGATGAAGGACTGTCCTTCGTTATTCCGGACGTGCCAACTGGGCCCCGGCCTCCGCCGGGGTGGTAGCTCTCGGTGTTAGGGTGTCCCAAACCAAAGCATGTGTCCCCGCGAAGGCGGGGACCCAGACTGGGCACCCGCCTTCGCGGGTGAACATTTTTCTTCCTTCTGCTCCCTCTCCCCTGCGGGGAGAGGGCTGGGGTGAGGGGCTGTTCCAGGCGCAGCGCTGCTTGGCTGCCCCTCACCCCCACCCTCTCCCTGGAGGGGAGAGGGAGCAGGGAGTTACCGCGTCTGTTGCGCGGGTTGCACGTCTTGGGTTTCCTCGGTTGGTGGGTTGCGGATCGAGGGGCGGAGGCGGCTCAGGCTACATAGGCCCGCCACTAGCGCCAGACCGGCGGCCACGAGCGGCGGGGTCATGCCGGCGCCTACGCCCATGGCTAGCAACGCCGCGACCAGGGTGGCGCCGGTGGTCTGGCCTACCAGCCGCACCGTCGAGACCAGGCCGCCAGCCGCCGCAGCGCGTTCGCGGGGGGCGCTGCCGATGATCAGCCGCGCGTTCGGCGCCATGAACATCCCGAAGCCCGAGCCGCACAACGCCATCCGC
This sequence comes from Sphingomonas faeni, assembly GCF_040407495.1. Taxonomy (GTDB): domain Bacteria; phylum Pseudomonadota; class Alphaproteobacteria; order Sphingomonadales; family Sphingomonadaceae; genus Sphingomonas; species Sphingomonas faeni_D. Next base: position 305,386 of record NZ_JAPZPP010000006.1, read on the forward strand.
CACGCGATGTCGAAATAGCCGGGGTCCGCGGGCATGTAGGCGATGAGCAGCAGCGCGCAGATCGACACCCCCATGCCGATCCCGCCGAGCAACCCCGCCGGGTAGCGATCCGACAACCAGCCCGACAACGGCGCGACGAACATGTTGGCGAGCGGCCACGGCGCGATCGCCGCGCCGACCTCCGCCGCGCTGAAACCGTAGGCGTGCGTCAGGCGGAACGGGGTCGAGAGCAGCAGCGTCATCTGCGCGATGAACGCGGTGTAGGCGCCGATCGCCGACAGCGCGAGCACGGGCCGCGCGAGCAGGTCGATCGGGAGGATCGGCTTGGTCTCGCCTTGCTCGCGCTTCACGAAGAACCAGCCGATCACCGCGCCGGTCAGCACGATCGCCGCGGAGACGATCGGGCTGTCGCCGTGGACCGCGCTTTCCGCGCCGCCGATGACGAGGCCGATCATCGCCGCGCACATCACTGCGCCGAGCACGTCGAAGGGTTCGTCGTGTTTCCGCGGTTCGGGTAGCGCGCGGCCGAGCAGCAGCGACGCGATCGCGAACGGGACGGCGCTGGCGAACACCCAGGGCCAGGGAGCGATGGCGAGGACTAGACCGCCGATCGTTGGGGCGAGTGCCGCCGAACTGGAGACGACGACCGAGTTGATGCCGAGCCCGCGACCGAGTTGCTTGGTCGGATAGATCGAGCGGATCAGTGCCGACGAGACGCTGAGCGCCGCCGCGGCACCCAGGGCTTGCGCGGCGCGGACGACGAGCAGGAACGGCAGGCTCTTGGCGAAGAAGCAGAGCAACGTCGCGACGGTGAAGATCAGCTGGCCGTATTGGTACATGCGTTTCAGGCCGATACGGTCGCCGAGCCCGGAGAACGGGAGCAGCGCCATCGCCAGGATCAGCTGGTACACCGTGACGACGGTTACCACCGCGCTGTTGCCGACGTGCAGGTCGCGCGCGATCGTCGGGAGCGCGACGGTGGCGATGCCGCCGTCGATGATCGTCAGCGCGGTGCCTGCCGAAATTGCGGCGATCGCGACGAAGCGGCGGGGCTTGGGCAGGCCGTCGGCGGCGGATATCTGGTCCGGTTGCATTGCGGACCGCGATAGACCTCGTCATGTATCCCGCCAAGCAAATCAGGGAGATACGGTGATGCGGGTTCTGGCTTCGATGCTTGCGGCGACGATATTGAGCGGTGGCGCCGGACTTGCGGGCGGTGCCGCGCTTGCCCAAGTCGCACCGATGACCACAACGAACACCGCCGCCGACCCGTATATCTGGCTCGAGGACAAGGATGGCGCGAAGCCGTTGGCCTGGGTCGAGGCGGAGAATGCGAAGACGTTGCCGCGGCTCCAGAACGATCCGCGCTACAAGACCTTCTATGCCGAGGCGCTGGCGATCGCGTCGGCGAAGGATCGTATTCCGATGCCGAACCAGATGTTCGGGCGGATCTATAATTTCTGGCGCGATGCCGATCACCCGCACGGGTTGTGGCGCTGGACCAGCGCGGCGGATTACGCGAGCGCCACGCCAAAATGGACGACCGCGCTCGATCTCGATGCGCTGGGCAAGGCCGAGGGCAAGCAGTGGGTGTGGAAGGGCTCAACCTGCCTCGAGCCCGAGCAGCGGCTGTGTCTGGTCGCGCTGTCGGAGGGCGGCGAGGACGCGGTGACGTACCGCGAGTTCGACCTCTCGACCGGGCGTTTCGTCGAAGGCGGCTTTCTGCTGCCGAGGTCGAAGCAGGATGCGGCGTGGGTCGACAAGGATACGCTGCTGGTCGCGCGCGACTGGGGGGCGGGGACGACGACCCAGTCGGGCTATGCGTTCGTGATGAAGACGCTCAAGCGCGGCCAGCCGCTGACCGCCGCGACCGAAGTCTATCGTGGGGCGGCGACCGACCAGGGCAGTACCGCGACCAACGTGCTGACCGACGAGAAGGGCAACCGCCTGATCGTGATCCAGCGGCGCAAGACCTTTTTCGGCGCGGACAAGCTGGTGTGGACGCCGACGGGTACGCGACCGCTCGATCTGCCCGACCGGACGTTTCCGGCCGGGATGATCGACGGGCAGGTGATCTTCTCGACCAGTGACCCGTGGGGGAAAATCCCCGAGGGAGCGGTCGCGTCGGCGCCGCTCGCCGAGGTCGAGAAGGGCAGGATCAACCCGACGATCGTGTTCGCACCGGGGCCGCGCCAGTCGGTCGACGGGATGGGGCTGACCAGGTCGAAGCTGTTGCTGGTGGTGTCGGACAATGCCCGTGGGCGCGCGTCGGTCTATACGCATGGGGCAGGGGGCTGGACTGCCAAGCCGATCGCGCTGCCCGACAATGCCTCGATCGACGTCGCGAGCACGACCGATCGTAGCGACGATGCGTATCTGACAGTGACGGGGTTCCTGACGCCGACCTCGCTCTATTCGCTGGATGCTGCGACGGGGGCTGCGCCGAAGCCGATCAAGACTCTGCCGCCCAAGTTCGATGCGTCAAAGGATGTCGTCGAGCAGTTCGAGGCGACGTCCACGGACGGGACGAAGGTGCCGTATTTTGTGGTCCACAAGAAGGGCATCACGCTCGACGGCACCACGCCGACGATCATGACGGCGTATGGCGGTTTCCAGGTGTCGATGACGCCGAGCTATTCGGGGAGCACCGGCAAGCTTTGGCTGGAGCGGGGCGGGTCGTATGTGCTCGCCAACATCCGCGGGGGCGGGGAGTTCGGGCCTAAGTGGCATGACGCCGGGCGCAAGACGAAGCGGCAGGTGATCTACGACGATTTCGCTGCGGTCGCGAAGGACCTGTTTGCGCGGAAGCTGACGAGTCCGGCCAAGCTGGGCATTTATGGCGGGTCGAATGGCGGGTTGTTGATGGGGGTCGAGTTCAACCAGCATCCGGATCTTTGGAAGGCGGTGACGATCCAGGTGCCGTTGCTCGACATGATCCGGTATGAGGGGATCGCGGCTGGGGCGTCTTGGGTCGACGAATTTGGCTCGGTGACGGTGCCGGCGGAGAAGGCGTTCCTCGAGACGATCTCGCCGTATCAGAACATCAGGAAAGGCGTCGCGTATCCGGAGCCGTATATCTGGACGACCACCAAGGACGACCGCGTCGGGCCGCAGCATGCGCGGAAGTTCGCGGCGCGGTTGAAGGAATATGGGCTGCCGTATCTGTATTATGAGGACACGGCGGGTGGCCATTCGGGCGATGCGGATATCGAGCAGGGGGCTCGGTTGCAGGCTTTGCAGATGACGTACTTCACGCAGAAGCTGGTCGGGGTGGCGAAGTAAAGCCTGTGATCCTCCCCCGCCAGGGGGAGGTGGCAGGCTTCGCCTGACGGAGGGGGAGGAAGGGGAAACCTCGGTTCCGTGTCCTCCCCCTCCGTCACCTTCGGCGCCACCTCCCCCTTGCGGGGGAGGATCGACCGACGATCAGCGGCAGCGAACCTGGCTGTTGTTCTGGTCCACTGCACGGCCGGCGAGACCACCCGCCGCTGCACCGAGCAGCGAGCCGACGATCCGCGAACGGCCGCCGTCGATGACGTTGCCGAGGATACCGCCACCGGCCGCGCCGATGATCAGCCCGGTCGTGCCGTCGTTTCGCTTGCAGTAATATTTGCCGTCCTGGCCGGCATAGACGCGGTCGTTGGTCGACAGCGTGCGCTCCTGATAGTTCGGGCCGGCGCGATAGTAGCGTGAGGGGTCGTAGTTACCTTCGTCGCGCTCGTCCGGATACGCTTCCTGATAGCCGCCACTGCGATCCGGCGCGGTGCGATAGCCGCCCTGTGGCGCGTAGCCGCCGCGGTTGCCGCGGACCGACTGATAGCGATCGAATTCCGTGCGGAAGATCTGCAATTCGCTGTCGAGCCGTGCCTGAGCGGCGGCAAAGCGTGCATCGTCAGCTTGCGACTGCGCTAGCGCTGGCGTTGCAACGGAAAGGCAGGTCGCCGCAATCACTGCAGCAGCACCGAACAAACGCTTCATGGTCCAAATCCTCGTCAGGGGTTCACATGCAGGGACGGACGGTGGCATCATGCCGCCGTCCGTCTATTGCCGCCGCGTTATACTCCGCGTCGGATCGCCTTACATCAACGGCAAATCTGCACGCGACGATGGTTGCGCCATTCGGTGCGGCAGCGGCGACTATTGTTCCAGTTGCGACGGTCATTGTCATGACCGCGATAACGCCGGTCATCGTGACGATCGCCGCGGTGATCGTTGCGGCGGAAATCCCGGCGGTCGCTGCGATGATCGTCCCGGCGATCATGGTCACGATACTGCTGACTGTAGCCTCGATCGCGCTGCGCCTCGGCCGGAGCGGCAACGCCAAGGCCGAGCGTCGCGAAAGCCAATCCGGCAGCGATCAGATGCGTAAACTTCATGAGACGTCCTCTCGAACCCGACAATCGGGATGCACCGTCGATACGGCTATCTAGCGACATCGTTCCTGAACGGAATTGTCGGCTGCCGTACAGGTTCGTTGCCCAAACACGGGATGATGATTGTCCCGCACAACGCGGTATCTTCGTCCGAAGAGGGGGATGCTGTTCGGTCGTGATCGACAAGAAAGACCGCGAGGATGATGAACCCGCCGCCAATCGTCACCACCATACCGGATCCGGTCCGCGAAACCTGTCGGCGTCTGGAAGACAAAAATAGTGGGCGGCTGGACCGCGCTGCCTGGTTGCCGCACTGAATCGCGCTCCTGACACAGATTTTCCCGAGCGCTACGCGTAATACACTGGAAAGCTCTCCATTGAATTTTGCCGCCAGAAATCCCCGGCGGGTCAAAAGACTCTCCGCAAAGAGTATAAGTAAGACGGGCGCCTAACGCCGTTAGCGCACTGGTGGAACCGAAGAAGGAAATCGAACCCTTTACCTCTGCAGTCTGATTGCTCCCATTGCTGCAGTTCAATGATGTGCCCGAAGGAATGGTCGAGCGAAAGAGAAGTATCGCCGGGTTGGTATAAGGAGTTTGCGAGATCAGCGCGATGCCAGATGGACCAATGCACATACGTTCTGCCTGGTGCGGAAATTAATAAAGAAATTTTGAAGCAGGGGGAAACACGGTTGGCGGCTGTCAGAAAAAATCGATGGCGATGACGCATAATCGATCTAATGCCAAAATCAGGGAAGATGGCGCCGGTTGGCGTTCAATACATGGACAGGATCCTGAATGAGGCGGTCTATTTCGCAAGCAGACGGCGCTAACCTGATGAGCGTCCGTTTAACCGTAGAGCCTTAAAGTCGTTTGATATCAACGCCGATTGCGCGGGCGGGCACTCAACTACATAGGATATGCCATGATATTGCGGTGAAGCAGGACATCGATCTCAACGCAACCATGGCCCGCCTTAAGGCAGGAAGGTGAGCTTCTGGCATGCCCCCTAACCTCGGCCCTGGACCTCAGTTCTTGAGAGTATGCTCGCCGCTAACGTCTCGATATCGAACGCCGGCACGCCATTTGTGAGGATGATGGGCTGCTCAGCTGTCAGCTCCAGAAGTGTATCGCTTAGGTAAAGGCACCGATAACTCGTCTGACCGCCGGTTCGATCAGGTCGTGACGCTGCGAAAGCACATTGGACAAGACCGTCAACCGCATACTAATCGAAATGAGCAGTGCGCTCTGATCAGTGGGAATATTTCTAGCCTCCAGAATCTGGCTACATGCTTTCATCCTGGAGTCTATATTCTGTCTCTTCGAGGACGGAGGCGCACTAATCGAGGTAAACGCACCTGCTAGCGGATCACGTTCCGATCTATCTCGATTTATTCGGTCGAGTAACGGGTCAGTCATTTGACCGGCACAAGCTTCAACGGCCACTCAGCATCCGTGCAGCTATCTTGGATCTCGGCGAAATACGCAGGATTCATCACATAGGCTTTTGTGATGCCCGATTGCCGCGCCTTGTCCGGCAGGATTACCGGAATGCCACTCATTGCCATGAACGACTCCGAACGCGCCGGATTGATGTCGATAGCCGCATCGATCGCTTTGGCGTGCTCGCCGAGCAGCAGCGCCAAGGTGACACCCTTCGATGCCCCGCCCCATAGCGCCACGCGCTCACCGTCCTTCCCGTCCTTTTCAATCCGATCTGCCCAATGCGCTACATACTCGGCGCGGCGCTCTGGATACCCGCTGTTTTGAACGGGCGTCGCACGGTGCTGCGGCGTGGGATTTCCAGCGTAGGCGGTCGCTAAAAGATACTGGCCGTCGAGTACGTGTTGAACGTCCTGAACGACGAAGCCTGCCGTCTCCAATGCAAGCCGCAAGCATTCCGCGTCGAAGATGCTGCAATGCTCGTAGTAGAGATCGTGCGCTACCGCCCCGTCGAGTATCCACTGGATCGTCGGCGTTTCGACAAAAATGGGGCAGCCTTCCTTGGCGACGGCCCTGATCGAACGAAGAAACGCCATGGGATCGTCAATGTGCTCGATCGTGTGCCGGGTGACGAGAACGTCAGCGTTAGCATCTACCCGATGGCTGGACTCGAGATTGAAGTAGGCCTGCTCGACCCGCGCGCCGGAAGGGATCACGCTATCTGAGCGATAGGCCGGATCGAAACCGATAAGCTGCCCGATACGGTCACCCAAGAGGTCTTGTAACCTGTGTAGGAAATAGCCTTGACCACAGCCTATTTCCACAACGTTTAGATCAGAGGCATGACCTACACGATCCTTGATAACAGTCGCGACCTGCTCAAGATGGCGCTCGAACGCTGGTGAAAAAGATTGGTTGTTTTCATAGTCTTCGTCGTAAGTGAGTAACGCAAGATCAAAAGCGGCGTTCCATGCAAAGCCGCATGACATGCACCGGACGATCTTAAGAGCGCCCGTTGGGCAATTCTGCGCGGCGGTAGCGGAACGGTACATCAAGTTCTGCGCAATCGGCACCCGTGATCGCTCGTCGAGAATGAGCGGGTCCGGAGCCGAGCAGATAAGACATGATAGGCTCTGCATAGTTGCGCTTTCACTGCTTGGAATGCTCCCGCGACAAGCTTACCGCCCATCTGAGATTTATATGTGATCGAGTAACGAGCATAGGATGGGTCCGCAACCCGTTGTTAAGGTCAGGGCATCAACATTATGGAGGTTCTGTTATAAAACATTCAATGCCGCCAACGTGTTTGTTTGAACGTAAACTACGGTCGACCGAGCGCTGACGCATGCGTCAATAATGACTATGCGTGTTCTCGTTGCCGAAGGTTCTGGATTCATTGGCAGGCGTGCTGTTTTCCGTCTGATACATGACGGTTGGGGTGCCCATGTTGTGGCCCAAAATAACCCATCAATTGAAGGCGCTAACTTTTATCATGTAGACATTTCCGCTCAGGTGGGTGTTCAAGGGGTAATTCAACGCGCTGAAGCAACATATCTTCGTCATTTCGCGTGGGATACGACGCCCAGCAAATACTGGAATTCCGCAACTAATCTGGATTGGGTTGCGGGCTCCCTTCACCTGGTTCGGCTCTTCGCCGAATACGGGGGCGAGCGAGCCGTCCTTGCGGGAACCTGCGCCGAATATAGCTGGCGATACCATACCATGAAGGAGCGGGTGAGCCTGATAGAACCCGCAACGCCCCATGGTCAGGCCAAGGCGTCCTTGTTCGAACTCCTGGATCGCTTCACCCCGCAAATGAACCTGCCATTCGCTTGGGGCCGCATCTTTTTTCCTGTCGGCCTTGGGGAAAAGCGAGGACGAATGCTGCCAAAATGATGGCATCGCTACTCGACCGCTGTCCTATGGACCTGACGGACGGCACCCAGTTTTAGGATTTCATGCACGTATCCGACGTCGCTGCCTGAGCCTGCTCCGCAGCGACGTGCAGGGACTTGTGAACATTGGCGGTGGAAAAGCGGGACCACAACGTGAAGTGATGGACGGACTCACGCAGCGTCTCGGGGGCGGTGACCTGATAAATATCGGTGGCAGACCTCGTGGCACGGCAGAGCCGTCAAATATCGGCGCTGACGCCACGAGGCTTATCGAAGAGGTTGGGTTCCGACCCGTTTACGGTGGGAAGACACGCTTGACGACATAGTCGCATGGGCACGTTTGCAGAATCAGGCTTTGCCAGCAGCAAGCTGACGAGCGAGGCTACTCGATCGTCATGGCACTGCATAAGACCCGCATCGCGCTATTCTGGTAGTGGCTGAGCCGTCCTGACCGCGGCGATCGACGCCGTCGTAGCTCCGGTAGACCTCGAAGCGGCCTCGGCCTGCTTCAGCGCGGCGAGTTACTCCGCTGTCGTCGCGGCATATCGCGCTGCCAGTAGACCGCGTTCACAAGTGCCGGGGCGTCCCTGAAGCGCAGATCGATGAAGCTGGCCCACATAGCGAGCAGGGCACTGGCGCAAGCTACTCCCACCTACGTGGCGAGTACCTGCGCAAGTTCACCGCCTCGACCGTAGCGTTATGGAAAGCTGTGCACGAGTTCGCCGAAACTCACTTGCGATACCAACATGGTGGTTTCGCTGACCGAATCGCAGGTACGCTGCGTTGCATAATACTGAGTTAGAAGAGGCTTTGCGCGTGGTGGAGCCGAAGGGAATCGAACCCTTGACCTCCGCAGTGCGATTGCGGCGCTCTCCCATCTGAGCTACGGCCCCGCGCGGTTGGCCATAGGCCAGGATCGATGATCTAGCGGCTCGATTTGGGCGTTGCAACCGGGTTGGTGCGACCGCGTCAACTGACCTTCGGCGCGTCGTCGCAACGGAGCGTCGGGTCGCCGTCGAGTTACCGCGATCGCAGGAACATTACGCCAGTTTGGCGCTTGTAGTCCTCGGAATGTACGACCCCGCGATCGACGGGGCCGGCAGCCGCAGGACAGCAATTAGGAGGTTCCTATGGTCTACGAACGCAACACCCGAGATCGCCAGTCGGGCGACTATTACGGTCGGCCGAACTCGAACGATTATGGTCGCGATTTCCGCGCAGACGGTGGCGGCTATGGTCGTACCAGCGCGCGTGAATATGAAGCCGCCGGCGAATATGACCGCGACGACAACCGCGGCGGCCGCGGCCAGGGATATCAGGGGCGTGACGACCAGGGACGCGGCGATCAATATGGTCGCGAGCAGGGCGGTCGTGATTATTATGGCGGCCACAATGATCGCTCGCAGCCATCGGGCGGCGACCGGTATGGCCAGTCGCGCTACGGCCAGGGATCGGGCCAGGGTTACGGGCAGCAGGGCTATGGCCAGCAGCGCTCCGGCCAGGGCTATGGTCAGCAGTCCTACGGCCAGCGCAGCCAGGGTTCGGGCGATACCGAATATCACGGTAGCTACGCATCGGATGGCCGTCGCTTCGAGGACGTAGGTCGCAACCGCGATGCCGATGACGACAACCGCAACTCTTCGCGCGGCGGCAGCCGTAACGAGGGGCGTGACTATGGTCGCCAGCCACAGGGCTATGACTATGACGATCGCGGGTTCATTGCGCGCGCAGGCGACGAAGTTCGCTCGTGGTTCGGTGACGACGAGGCCGAGCGTCGCCGCGAAGCCGATGCACGCTATGACGAGCGGTCCTATGGCAACTCGGACAATCGTGCGTTCGGCAATCGCGCGTCGAACACGCACGACGACCACTACCATAGCTGGCGCAGCACGCAGATCGCGGCGCTCGACCGCGACTATGACGAATATCGCAACGAGAACCGCTCTAAGTTCGAGAACGAGTTCTCGTCGTGGCGCAATGAGCGTCAGGGCCAGCGTAGCTCGCTGTCGCAGGTTACCGAGCATATGGAAGTCGTCGGCTCCGACGGCAGCCATGTCGGCACGGTCGACAAGGTGAAGGGCGACCGGATCCTGCTGACCAAGAACGACCGCGATGCGGGCGGCGTGCATCACTCGATCCCGTCGCGCTGGATCAAGACCGTCGATGGCAAGGTCACGCTGTCGAAGTCGGCCGACGAAGCCAAGTCGGCGTGGAAGGAAGAAGAGCGCAACTCGGCGATGTTCGAGTACGGCGATCGCACGGGCGGCGACAAGAAGGATGCCGGCACCAGCGGTTATGCTTCGAGCTCGCAGACGGGCAGCACGCAGAGGGGCAGCACTGGGACCGGTACGGCATCGGGCACCGACACGACCACCGGCACGACGACCGGCGGCACCGCCACTGGCACGACGTCGGACACGCTCGGCAAGTCGGGTTCGACCACGTACTAACTGGTTGAAAGCGTTGGCTGGCGTGGCGTGATGCCAGCCGGAAAGGGGCCCGGGCGGAAACGTCCGGGCCTTTTTGCAGGTTGCGTTGAGTGTGCGTTTCGCCATACCCGCAACACGAATAATCAAGACAGGAGCAAGTTTATGGCCCGTGCATGGAGCCTGAAGGCACGTCCGCAAGGCATGCCGAAGCATACCGACTTCGCCATGATCGATCTCGACCAGTCGACGCTTGGCGCCGGCGAGGTGCGGATCGCCAATCGTTGGCTGTCGGTCGACCCGTACATGCGCGGGCGGATGAACGACGTGAAGAGCTATGTCCCGCCGTTCGCGCTGGGCGAGGCGATGCAGGGTGGCGCGGTCGGCGAAGTGGTCGAGAGCAACGACGACGGCATCAAGGTCGGCGACATGGTGCTGCACATGGCGGGGTGGCGCGACGAAGCGGTGGTGCCGGCGGCGCAGGTGCAGAAGCTGCCCGCGCTCGACGTACCACCGCAGGCGTTTCTCGGTCAGCTCGGCATGCCGGGGATGACGGGGTATTTCGGCTTGCTTCAGGTTGCCGAGGCGAAGGCGGGCGATACGGTGTTCGTGTCGGCGGCGGCGGGGGCGGTCGGATCGACGGTCGTGCAGGTCGCCAAGGCCAAGGGCATGACGGTGATCGGCTCGGCCGGCGGTGCGGAGAAATGCGCGTGGGTGAAGTCGCTCGGCGCGGATGCGGTGATCGACTACAAGAGCGATGTGCCGGTGGTGAAGGCGCTCGGCGAGGCCGCTCCGAAAGGTATCGACGTGTATTTCGATAACGTCGGCGGCGAGCATCTCGACGCGGCGCTGGCGCATGCGCGGATGCACGCCAGGTTCGCGGTTTGCGGGATGATCGACGTGTACAACAGCGGGGCTGCGACGCAGCTGAAGTACCTCGCGCGGCTGATCGGCAACCGGGTTCAGATCCGCGGGTTTATCGTCAGCGACTACATGAATCGCGCCGAGGAGTTCTACAAGGACATGGGCGGGATGCTGACGGCGGGGACGCTGAAACGGCAGGAGACTGTTCACGAAGGGCTGGAGACGATGCCGGATGCGTTCCTGGGGCTGTTCTCGGGTGGGAACACGGGGAAGATGCTCGTCAAGGTTTGAGCTGCTCTTCGATCCTCCCCCGCCAGGGGGAGGTGGCACCGAAGGTGACGGAGGGGGAGGAACGCGCAACCACAGTTATCCCTTACCTCCCCCTCCGTCTGGCAAGGGCCAGCCACCTCCCCCTGGCGGGGGAGGATGCAGTAGAGGGACGGCTGCATCCCCGCGTCACCCCGGACTAGTTCCGGGGGGCACGGTGCCGCGTATCGACGGCTGGCGAGTATGCGGATCGGTGGATGCCGGAACGAGCCCGGCATGACGGAGTGGGTGATCGGTTCCGCTACAACCACTTCGCCTGCTTGAACTTCACGTATAGCGCGGCGCAGACGACACCGATCACGCCCAGTACGACGAAATACCCGTATTCCGTTTTCAGCTCGGGCATGTTCTCAAAGTTCATGCCGTAGATCCCGGCGATCGCGGTGGGGACGGCGAGGATCGCAGCCCAGGCGGCGAGCTGGCGGGTGATCGCGCCGGTACGTTGTTGTTCGAGCAGGTTGCTGAATTCGAACACCGACGTCAGCACTTCGCGCAACCCCTCGACCATCGTCTGCACCCGGCGGACATGGTCGAGCACGTCGCTGAAATACGGTTTCGCCTCGGTGTCGATGCAGGGCAGGTCGAGGCGGACGATCTTGCCTGCGACCTCGCCCATCGGCCCGAGGATACGCTGGAAGCGGATCATTTCGCGTCGGAGCCCGAAGATGCGGACTATCTCGTCTCGGCCCAGGAATGCGTCGATCGTGCGTTGTTCCATCGCCAGCACTTCGTCCTCGATGCTCTCGACGATCGGCAGATAGCCGTCGACCACGTAATCCAGGATCGCGTGGAGGACGTAGTCGACGCCGTTGATAAGCAATGTCGGTGCGGCTTCGAGTTGTTCGCGGAGTGCCTTGTGCGAGCGTGCCGAGCCGTGGCGGACGCTGATGATGTGACTGTGGCCGACGAAGATCGCGGTTTCGCCGTACGCGATCTTGTCGCCCTCGAGTTGCGCGGTGCGGGCGACCGCGAACAACTGGTCGCCATAGACGTCGATCTTGGGGAGCTGATCAGCCTTGATCGCGTCCTCCACCGCCAGTGGGTGGAGGTTATACTGGTCCTTCAGCGTCCGCATCTCGGCGTCGGTCGGGTCGCAGATGCCGATCCAGACGAACTCCGAACGGTCCGCGGGACAGTCGACCTTTTCATCGATCGAGACCGCGCGGACGCGCTTGCCATGGCGATAGAGATACGCGGCGACGACCGTCATGGAGCCTCAGAATTACACTAACGAGGCCCGCGCCGGTATCAGAACGCCGGGAGGACCGCACCCCGATAATGCTGCTCGATGAAGGTCTTGGTGGCCGGGCTGCGCAATGCCGCGATCAGCTTCACGACCCGCGGGTCCTTCTCGCCGCCGGGCAGGCCGACGACGAAATTGACGTAGGGGCTGTTCTTGTCCTCGATCGCGAGCGCATCGCGGACCGGGTTGAGCTTCGCGTCGAGCGCGTAATTGGTGTTGATCAGCGCGAGATCGACCTCGCCGAGCGTGCGCGGCAGGGTGGCGCCCTCCAGTTCCTTGAACTGCAGGTTTTTGGGGTTGGTGGCGATGTCGTTGAGGCTCGACAGCGGATTGGTCGGGTTCTTGAGCGTGATCAGCCCGGCCTTCTGCAGCAGCAGCAGCGCGCGGCCGCCGTTGCTCGGCTCGTTCGGGATCGCGACGGTCGCACCGTTCGGGATCTGCGCGATCGCCTTCCACTTGCGCGAATAGGCGCCGAGCGGTTCGACGTGGACGCCGGCATAGGGCACGAGATGCGTGCCGCGCGAAGCGTTGAACTCGTCGAGATACGGCTTGGTCTCGAAATAGCTGACGTCGATCTGCTTCTGCTCGACCTGGAGGTTGGGCTGGACGTAATCGTTGAAGACGCGGATCTGGAGGTCGACGCCTTCCTTGGCGAGCGTCGGTTTGATCGATTCTAGGATTTCCGCGTGGGGTACTGCGGTCGCGGCGACGGTCAGCGTCTTGCCGTCGTTGGTCTTTGCACCACCGCAGGCGGCGAGCGCGAGCAGCGAGAACGAGGCGAGCAAGGTGCGGCGGTTCATGGCGATTCCTAGCGGCGGGTGAAGTGGCGGGCGAGCGCGTCGCCGGCATATTGGAGGATCTGGACGAGCACGACCAGCAGCACGACGGTGACGACCATGACGTCGGTCTGGAAGCGCTGATAGCCGAAGCGGATCGCGAGATCGCCGAGGCCCCCTGCGCCGACCACGCCCGCCATCGCGGTAAACGAGACGAGCGCGACCGCGGTCACGGTGGCGCCGGCGATCAGTCCGGGCAGCGCCTCGGGGATCAGCGCGCCGGTGACGATCTGGCGCGTGGTGGCGCCCATCGCCTGCACCGCCTCGATCGTGGTGCGGTCGACTTCCTTGAGCGATCCTTCGACGAGCCGTGCGTAGAAGGGCGCGGCGCCGACGACGAGCGGGGGGATGGCGCCGGCGACGCCTAGCGAGGTGCCGACGAGCATCACGGTGAGCGGGATCATCACGATCAGCAGGATGATGAACGGCACCGAGCGGAGGATGTTGACGATGATCCCGAGCACGGCGTTGGCTACGCGGTTCTGCGACAGCCGACCCCGGTCGGTGAGGTAGAGCAGGACGCCGAGCGGGAGGCCGAACGCGATCGTCAGGATCAGCGATCCGCCGAGCATGATCAGCGTGTCGAGGCAGGCCTGGCCGATGTCCGACAAGTCGATGTTGGCGAAGAAGCTCATGCCGCCAGTGCCGCCAGCATGCGCTGCGTCGCGGGGTGAGTGGCGTTGGCGAATATATCGGTGACGTCGCCGGTCTCGACGATGCGGCCGCGTTCGAGCACGGCGACGCGATCGCAGACGTAGCGGACGACATCCATTTCGTGGGTGATGAGGACGATCGTCAGGCCAAGGTCTCGGTTGAGGTCGCGGAGGAGGGTCAGGACCGAGCGGGTAGTTTCGGGGTCGAGCGCGCTGGTCGCTTCGTCGCAGAGAAGGATGTCGGGGTCGGTGGCGAGCGCGCGGGCGATGCCGACGCGTTGTTTCTGCCCGCCGGAGAGTTGGGCCGGGTATTTGGTGGCATGATCGGCGAGGCCTACGCGGTCGAGCAGTGCGGCGACTTTCGTCTCGCGCTCGGCTTTGGATACGCCCGCGAGCACCAGCGGGAACGCGACGTTCGCTGCGACCGTGCGCGACGACAGCAGGCCGAAGTTCTGGAAGATCATGCCGATGCGGCGGCGTAGCGCGCGCAGGTCCGCCGCCGACAACGCCGCCACGTCGACGCCATCGACTTCGACCCGGCCCGAAGTCGGGCGTTCGAGTGCGTTGATCAGGCGGATCAGCGTCGACTTACCCGCGCCGGACTGGCCGATGACCCCGAACACGCCGCGTGCGGGGATTTCGAGCGATACGCCGTCCAGAGCGGCCGCCTCGCTTGCCGGGTAGGTTTTAACGACGTCGATCAGGCGGATCATGCGGAGCCCATCACCTGCACCGCGAACCGCTCCATCTCTTCGGCCTGCGGACTCATCTGGAGCAGCAGCAGGTCGAGACCGGCCGCCTCGTATTCCGCGACACGCTCCTTCAACTGCTCGGGCGTGCCGACCAGATTGGGGCGCAGGCCGCGGTTGGAGACGGAGTATTCCTGGATCTTCAATTCGCGTTCGAGCTGCGTGCCGGACAGCCACTGGTCGAAGTTCGCATAGCCCGCGGGGAGTTCGGTGACGCTGGTGATGCGCTCCAGCTCGCGCTTGGCCTCCGCCTCGCTGTCGCGGACGATCGCATAGGCGGCCATGCCGTATTGCATCGGCGCGCCGCCGGCCGCCTCCCGCCGCGCGGCCATATCGGCGATCTTCGGCGCGATCGCGTCGGCGGGGTCGCCGTGCATGACGTAGGCGTCGCACTGCGCGGCGATCATCGCCTTCGCCTTCTCGCTTTCGCCGCCGGCATAGACGGTCGGGCGCTTGGCGGGCTTGGGTGAGCAGATCGCCTGTTCGGTGGTGTAGAACTGCCCGGCGAAGTCGAACCGTTCCTTGGTCCACAGCCCGTCGACGACGGTCAGCCACTCGGCGGTGCGCGCGTAGCGATCGTCGTGCTGGTCGAACTGGAGGCCGTATTGCTTCGCCTCGTCCGCCCACCAGGACGACACGACGTTGAGCGCGAGCCGTCCGCCGGAGATGCGGTCGATGTTCGCCGCCGCCTTGGCGAACAGTGCGGGGTGGTGGAAGTTCGGGCGGACCGCGACCATCAGCTCGATGCTGTCGGTCACCGCCGCCAGCGCCGCCGCGGTCGACCAGGCGTCGAGCGCGGGCTGTTCGATGCCCTTGATATCGTTGAGGTTCAGCTCGGCGATCAGCGTCAGGTCGTAGCCCCAGCGCTCGGCGTTCTGCGTCAGCGCCTTGGTGTACGCCCAGCTCGCCTCCATCCCTTCGTCGGGGACATTGCGGAGCCAGCCGCCGAAAACGGGAGTCCAGTAACCATAGCGCATCAGCGGGCCTTCTCGATCTGTTCGACGAGGTAATCGACGAGGCGGTCGTGGGGATCCCAGCCGAGCACATCCAATGGCTTGGCGACGAAGTTCGACAGTGCGTTGATGTCGTAGAAGCGCGCGACGCCGTCGCGGTCGTCGATCATGACTTCCACGCCGCCGACGTCGAGATCGACCGCGCGGGCGATCGCTTCAGCCGCGTCCTTCAAGGTCTGCGAGGGCTCGACCGCGGCCATCTTGATGCCCGAGCCGGGGACGACGCAGGCGTCTGCGGGGCAGAGATCGAACGCGCCGCCGCCTGCGACTTCGATTGCGTAGAGGAGTTTGCGGTCGAGCGTCTCGATCCGGGTGATCGCGCCGTCGCGGACGGGGACGTATTCCTGGACCAGCAGCACGCCGTCGACGCTGCTCGGGAGGCCGGCGTCGGCGACGGCGGTGCGCAATTCTTCGAGGCTGTCGAAGCGGATGATGCCAGCCCCCGATCCGCCGATGTTCGCCTTCACGACCAGCGGGAAGCGGAGCGTCTGCGCGGCGGGGACGACGTCGGCGGCGCGGTGGACGACGCGTGTCTCGGGGATTGCGAGGCCGAGCGAGGCGATCAGCGACAATTGCCGCGCCTTCGAGGCGTCGATCGCGAGGACGTCGGTGCCGTTGATCACGCGTGCGCCTGCGCGGCGCCAGTGATCGAGCATCGCCATCGTGTCGAAGATCGGATGCTCGTCGTCGCGCAGGAAGCTCGACATCGCGATGCGGTTGAAGACGACGGGGGCGGGGGCGATCTGGTCGGCGGGGTCCCAGAAGCCGTCGGGCGTCGCGCGGGTGAAGTCGACGCCGCGGCGGTCGAGGGCGGCGAACAGCGGTTCGAACCAGAGCGGGTGCTCGTAGAGAATGGCGAGATCGGTCATCGCGACCCGGATACGCATTGCGTGCGGGCGTGCAAACCCAAGCAAAACTTTGCCGCGCGCAATATCGTGTCGCGGGGCCGCTGACAGGAGCGGGGCGACGCGGTAGCGTGGCGGATGATCTCCAGATTCGTCACGCTCGCTCTTGCCGTTGTCGGCGCCGTTTCCGTCTCGGCGCAGGAGGCTCCGCCGGCGCCTTCGCCTGTTGCTCCGGCGACCGTCTCGATCGTGATGACGACGAGCGAGGGGCCGATCACGCTGGCGCTGGAGAAGGAGCGCGCGCCGCTGACGACCGCGAACTTCCTGCGGTATGTCGACCAGAAGCGGCTTGATGGGGTGACGTTCTACCGGGCGATGAAGCTCGGGGCGGATGCTGGGTTGATCCAGGGCGGGCCGCGAGGTGATGCGAAGCGGCTGCTGCCGCCGGTGAAGCATGAACCGACCAGCCAGACCGGGTTGTCGCACGTCGACGCGACGATTTCGATGGCGCGGTTTGCGCCGGGGAGCGCTACGGCGGACTTCTTCATCACGGTTGGGCCGGTGTTGTCGCTGGATGCTAATCCGGCGGGGAGCGGGGACACGGCTGGGTTCGCGGCGTTCGGGCATGTGGTGGAGGGGATGGATGTGGTGAAGCGGATTCTTGCTGCGCCGACGTCGCCGACTGCCGGGGTTGGGGTGATGAAGGGGCAGATGATTGCTGCGCCGGTTAAAATTTTGACCGTTCGTCGGGTCAAGTAACGCCACCACTCAATTCCACCCCGGCGGAGGCCGGGGCCCAATTGGGGAACGTTGCTAACGTAGGACTGCGATCAGTTACTCTGACCTTTCCAATTGGGCCCCGGCCTTCGCCGGGGTGGTGCGCGGATAGCTCACCCCTCCACTAAATTGTTTCCCCGCGAAGGCGGGGACCCAGACTGGGCTCCCGCCTTCGCGGGAGAACAAGGAGGAGGGAACGCCCCCCGCCTCAGGCCGGCGCCATCACCCGGATGATCCCCGCCGCGACCTTCGCCGTCACCGGGGTCTTCGCCAACACTTCGCCATCGATCGAAATCGGCAACGGCGGGATCGTGTTGATCTTCAGGCTCTTCCCCCGAAAGTCCCGCACCTTCTCATGTCGAGACTCGAGCCGGAACACGCTCGCATACCAGTTCTGCACCAGTCGCCGCTTCACGTGCCCCATCACCGCCTGCACCACGATCTCGCCAGAATCGACCGCCGCCGCGTCGACCAGTTCGGTGCCGCCGTGATAGGGCCCGTTGGAAATCCGCACCTCGACGACGCGGATCTTCACCGCGGTCGGGCCCTCGCCGACGATCAACGTAAACGGACGGAAGCGCATATATTGATACGTCGCCCACGCCAGATAGCCGACCTTGCCGAATATCTTCTTCAACCCGTGCGGGACCGTCTCGGCGATCTTAGGACTGATGCCCATTGCCGCGCAGTTCGCGAAATAGTCGCCGTCGATCATGCCGAGATCGATCCGGCGGGGCTTGCCGGTCCGGATCACCTCCACCGCGCCCTCGATATTCAGCGGAATGCCGAGCGTGCGCGCAAAACTGTTGGCGGTGCCGAGCGGCAGGACGCCGAGGATTACGTCGTGGCCGACCATCAGGTCCACCAGCCCGCTGACGGTGCCGTCGCCGCCGCCGAGGATCAGCAGGTCCGGCTTCTTCGCGAGCGCTCGCAAAACCGTCGCTTCGAGGTCTTTCGGGTCCTCGACTGCATGCGCGTCGACCTCATAAGGCAGCCCCGACATCGCCGCACACGCGCGCTTGAACAGCTTCTGGCCCTTGCGCGACTTGGCGTTGACGACGAGCGCGGCGGACGTGATCGTATCGTTCGACATAAGGCCCCCAACGCACGGCATGCGGTTTCGCACCCGTAACGCTTCTCCCGTAAAACTTGATCCGTCGCCGCGCATCCCGCAAAGCCCCGCCATGACCGCAAGCTATCCCGCGCTTCGCCTCCGTCGCACCCGCGCCTCCGCCTGGAGCCGCCGCCTCCACGCCGAGACCGTGCTGACTCCCGCCGACCTGATCTGGCCGTTGTTCGTCGCCGAAGGTGAGGGTGTCGAGCAACCGATCGCCAGCCTGCCGGGCGTGTCGCGCTGGTCGGTCGACGGGATCGTCGCGCGGGGGCGCGAGGCGCGCGACCTCGGCATCCCGTGCATCGCGCTGTTCCCGTACACGCAGGTCGAGCGCCGGACCGAGGACGGTCGCGAGGCGCTCAACCCCGACAATCTGATGTGTCAGGCGATCCGCGCGCTGAAGGACGCGGTGCCCGAGGTCGGCGTGCTGACCGACGTCGCGCTCGATCCGTATACGAGCCACGGCCATGACGGTCTGGTCGACGCGGCTGGCTACGTCGTCAACGACACGACCGCCGAGATGCTCGTCGCGCAGGCGCTCAACCAGGCGAACGCTGGCGCGGACATCATCGCGCCGTCGGACATGATGGACGGCCGGATCGGCATGATCCGCAGCGCGCTCGAAGGGGAGTCGCACCACAACGTCCAGATCATGTCCTACGCCGCCAAGTACGCGAGCGCGTTCTACGGGCCGTTCCGCGATGCGGTCGGCTCGCGCGGGCTGCTGAAGGGCGACAAGAAGACGTACCAGATGGACAATGCCAACGCCGAGGAAGCGCTGCGCGAGGTCGCGATGGACCTGGCGGAGGGCGCCGACACGGTGATGGTCAAGCCCGGCCTGCCGTATCTCGACATCATCGTCCGCGTTCGCCAGGCGTTCGAGGTGCCGGTGTTCGCGTACCAGGTGTCGGGCGAATACGCGATGATCGAGCACGCCGTTGCGGCGGGTGCGGCGGAGCGCGACGTCATGGTGCTGGAGACGCTGATGTCGTTCAAGCGCGCCGGCTGTTCGGGCGTGCTGACCTATCACGCGGCGCATGCGGCGAAATTGCTCGGCGGATGATCGAGACCGAACGGCTGATCTTGCGCGGCTGGCGTGATAACGATGCCGCCTTGCATCATGCGATGTGCGCCGATCCGGCGGTGATGGCGTATCTCGGGCCGGCGCCGACGCTGGCCGATTCCGCCGCTGTGGTTGTGCGCCAGAACGCGACTCTCGCCGACTATGGCGCTTGCTTCTGGGCGCTCGAACGACGGGATACCGGCGCGTTCATCGGCTGGTGCGGGATCAAGCCCGGCCCGGTCGGTACGCCGATCGAGGGGAAACCCGAGATCGGCTGGAGTCTCGTCCAAAGCGAATGGGGGCAGGGATACGCACGGGAGGCGGCGGAGGCTTCTCTCGCCTGGGCTTGGCGTGAGATGGACCTGTCGACGGTCTGGGCGATCACCGTCCCTGCAAACACGGCCAGCCGTGCGCTCATGGAGCGGCTCGGGATGACCCGCGTGGTCGACGGCGATTTCGATCACCCGAAGCTCGCCGACGATGACCGCCTTCGCCGCCACATCCTCTACCGGATCGACCGTCCCGCCTATGTCTGACACCGATGCGATGGAAGTGCGGCCGTTGATGGCACGCTGGTGCCGGACGATGTTCGTGGCGACGATCCTGACGGGCTCGTTCCTGTTGTTCCTCGTCCAGCCGATGGTGGCGCGGATGGCGTTGCCGCGGCTGGGGGGCGCGCCGGCTGTGTGGAACTCGGCGATGCTGGTGTACCAGGCGTTGCTGCTCGCGGGCTATGCGTATGCGCATTGGCTCGGGCGGGTGAGGCCACGCGCGCAGGCGGCGATCCACCTTGGCGTGTTGATCGTCGCGGCGTTGTGGTTGCCGATCGGGCTGATCGCGATGGACCTTCCGGCGGACGCGCTGCCGGCGCTCTGGGTGCCGTGGCTGCTCGGGCTGTCGATCGGGCCGTTGTTCTTCGCGGTCTCCGCGCAGGCGCCGCTGATTCAGCGATGGTTCAGTGCGGCGAGCGGGGGCGGCGATCCGTATGCGCTGTATGCCGCGTCCAATCTCGGCAGTTTCGCGGGGCTGATCGCGTACCCGTTGCTGGTCGAGCCGCTGATGGCGGTGCACGGCCAGAGCCTGTTGTGGAGCGGCGGGTATCTGCTGCTGATCATGCTGGTGCTCGTCTGCGCCACGCGGCTTCCCAAGACCGCGGCAGTCGATCACGTTGCCGCGACCAGCGCGCCGCCGGGCGCGCGGCGGATCGCGCACTGGATCGCGCTGGCGCTCGTGCCGTCGGGGATGATGCTGGCGACATCGACGTACATCACGACCGATATCGTCGCGATGCCGCTGCTGTGGGTGATCCCGCTCGGGCTGTATCTGCTCAGCTTCAGCGTGGCGTTTGCGAACGATCGCTGGCTTGCCGACCTGCTCACGCGGATCGCGCCGATCACGATATTGCTGTTCGGCGGGGTCATCATGGGCGGGGTCAACGAACGGCCGTTCTTCAGCGCGGGGATCGCGCTGGTGCTGTTGTTCATGATCTCGGTGGCGCTGCACACGGCACTGTACCGCAAGCGGCCGGCGCCCGATCGTCTGACCGGCTTCTATCTTGCGATGTCGGCGGGTGGCGCGCTTGGCGGGGTGTTCGCTGCGCTGGTGGCGCCAGTGGTGTTCGACTGGACGTATGAGTATCCGCTGCTGATCCTTGCGGCGGGTGCGCTGGTGCCGCAGATGTATCTGTTCGGGCGATTCCGCGCGCTGTGGATGGGCAAGGGGCCGGCGAAACATGTCGCGCTGCTCGCGATCGTCGTCGCGTTGGTTGTCCTGACCGGCTTGCGGATCACCCATCCCGACGGCGCGTTCGGCGAGAGCCGGCAGGGTCTCGATTTCCTCGTGATAGCCGCAATCGGGTTCGTCGCGATCGGTGCGCGGCGGCCGTACATGGTCGTGCTGGCGGGTGCGCTGGTGCTGTTCGGCGGATATCGGTCGCTCGAGTTCTCGCTCGATCCCGGCGCGCGGGTGCGGAGCTATTTCGGGGTTTATACCGTGCGCAATACGCCGGGCCCGAATGGCGGCGTTCGCGAGCTCGATCACGGGACGACGGTGCACGGCATCCAGTTGCGCGGTTCGCCTGAGCGCGAGCGGACGCCGACGACCTATTACGCGGCTGGATCGGGCGTAGGGCAGGCGATGCAAGCCACACCCGCCTTGTACGGCCCGCAGACGAGAATAGGTGTCGTCGGGCTGGGGACGGGGACACTGTCTTGTTACGCAAAGCCCGGTCAGCACTGGCGGTTCTACGAGATCGACCCGGCGGTGGTGCGGATCGCGCGCGATACCGGGCAGTTCACCTATCTGTCGCGGTGCCTGCCCGAGTCGGAGATCCGGATGGGCGATGCGCGGATCGCGTTGGCGCATGACGAGCCCGACAGCCTCGACCTGCTCGCGCTCGATGCGTTTTCATCGGACTCGGTGCCGATGCACCTGATGACGCGCGAGGCGTTCGCCACCTATGGCCGGGTGCTGTCGCCGCGCGGCCTATTGCTGGTGCATATCTCGAACCGGTTCATCGATCTGGAACCGGTGATCGCGGCGGCGGCGCGCGAGGGCGGGTGGACTGCGGTCGAGCTGAAATACCGTCCGTCGAGCTTGCTAGTCGATCGCGCGTCGGCGTCGGACTGGGTGGCGTTGTCACGCGATCCGCGTGCGATTGCCGCGCTGCAGTCGGGTGATCCGGAGTGGGCGCCGCTGGCGGCGCGCAAGGGCTTCACCGCGTGGACCGACGATTATTCGACGATCCTGCCGTTGCTGAAGGGGTTCTAGCCGTCTGATCCTCCCCCTGACGGGCGAGGATCAGCAACGGATCAAGCGGCGGGGAGGCTCGCCTGGATGCGCGTGATCGTGACGCCCTGGCGATCGTTTTCCGCCTGTGCCTTGTCGCGGATCGCGGCGAGCGCGGGATAGTCGGCTTGCAGCTTGGCAGCGCGATCGGTGGCGCGTTGCTCGATGTCCGTTACCAGTGCGGACGATTGCGCGCGCCAGTCGTCGAGTCCGGCAAGTGCGGTCTGCGCGGCGAGCCACGCGTCGCTGCCGACGGCGCCGCCGCGTGCGGTCCGGGCGAGGGCCTCGGTCTTGGCTGCGTCGCGGGTGAAGCCAGTGGCGATCGCATCGAGCTTGCCCGAGATCGTCCGGATATCTGCATCGAGCGCGGGATCGGGCGCGGCCACCGCGGTCTTCACCTCGGGTTCGGCGAATCCGAGCTTCTCGACCGGGCGCAGTCCGAGCGACGGATAGGCGGTGGTATCCTTGCTGCATGCGGACGCCGCGAGCAGGGCGAGTAGCGACAGCGAGCGGAGCGGAGCGGCGAGTTTCATGCCCGCCGCTCTATGCGTCCGCGTCGCGCGACACAACTTTATCGCGCTACGCCCTTGCGCCCCCGAAAATGCCTGCTATCAGCGCCCCTCCAGTGCACCCATAGCTCAGCTGGATAGAGCATCAGACTACGAATCTGAGGGTCGGGCGTTCGAATCGCTCTGGGTGCACCA
>NZ_JAPZPP010000007.1:0-153141 GCF_040407495.1 Sphingomonas faeni
TCTTCGCGGCCAGCATGGCCGCTGTTAGATCGGCAATCCACTTATCCCCGCTGTTCAGATTCCTAGAACCACCTCTGGCGGGGCCGACTGAACGACGCCCGCTATCCCACCGGCCCTTCGTTTAAGGGAAAGACCGTGTTCCGGCGGGGAGCCGGCTAGGCATGAATGATGCCGCGCTTAGACGCCACAAACATTAAATCGCTGACGTTCACCCAGCGACCGGAGGAACGACACTAGCGCCGCATCGAACGCATCGGGAGCCTCTAGCTGCGGCCAGTGCCCTACGCCGTCCAGCGCGACGAAACCGCGCAACCCCGGCAGGGTTGGCCGAAGCGACTCCTCGGTCGGGCTGCGTACCGCATTCAGGCCATCTGCGGCACCTGTCAGGAAGAAGCTCGGTTGCTTGATCACGCAGCCGGCAAACGCACGATTGGCGACCGCGAAGAAGGCGTCGATCGCCCGGTAGTAGTTCAGCGGCGCATGGAATCCCGTCCGGCCGAACACCCGCACCATCTCTTGGACATAGGCGGGGTCGATGGTCGTGGGCGCACTCGGCGCCAACCGCAGCATGTGCCGGTCGGGGTCAAACGGGTCCCACCGCAACTCCGCCGGAGCCTCGCCCGACAACCAGTAGAGGCTGGCCGGAATGCTGTGGGTCGCATTAGCCCATTTCACATCGGCCTCGGCAGTCATCTGATCGAACATGTAGAAGCCGTCTGCGCCTGCTGCCCGGAGCTGATCGAGGAAGCTCGGGCCACCGGGCTGGAGAAAGGGTACACTGACGCCGAACACCGCCGCGATCCGGTCCGGGCGCATCATCGCCGCGTTCCACGCGATGTTAGCCCCGAAATCATGCCCGACTAGGATCGTTTGGGCGATTTCGAAGTGGTCGAGAATGGCGATCACGTCGCCTACCGTCTGGAAGGGTGTGTAGAGGTTCGCGTCTCCCGGAGCGTCGCTCTCACCGTAGCCGCGCATGTCGAACGCGATGGCACGGAAACCCGCATCGGCCGTCGTCTGCATAGCATGAGCCCAACTCACCCATGTCGTCGGGAAGCCGTGACAGAAGACGACGGCCGGACCGCTGCCCTGCTCGACGACGTGGAGCCGGATGCCACGGGCATCAATGTGGTGGTGAGTGAGATTGGTCATGATCGGCAAAGCATTCCACGATCGACAGCGATGGTCAATACGATCGTATTGCGTTAAGTCTCCGGCATGTCGTCTCCCTCAGTCTCCTCGCAACGTGACCTTCTGGTCGAAACCGGCGCGCGTCTCTTCCACGAGCGTGGCTATTCCGCGACGGGGGTGCGGCAGGTCGCCGCTGCCGCGGACGTGCCGCTCGGCTCTTTCACCAACCACTTCCGGTCCAAGGAGCGCTTCGCGCTCGTCGTGCTGGATCATTATGTCGCCCGCCTAGACACAATCATGAGGGTGACATTGGGCGATACGTCGCGCCCGCCAGCGCGGCGCCTCGAAGCATATTTTGACGCTATCGAGAGCGCGCTTAACGAACGCGACTGGGGCGTCGGCTGCCTGATCCCCGACCTAGCGACCGAGGCGTCGATCCACACCGAGCCGCTACGCGGTGCGCTCGCTAAGGTGTTGGAGCAGCAGACCGCCGCGTTTGCCGCGGTGCTAAACGACATTGTAGAGACCGATGGCGTCGATGATGTCGCCGCAGTGGTGCTTGCGGCGTGGCACGGGACCCTGCTCCGCATGAAAGTAGAACGATCCGGCGAGCCTGTCGCCCGTTTCAGGCGGGTGCTTCGACGCCTTCTTTCGGCGTAGATCGCTTCGACTTTCCCGTTTTCCGATCGATTTCGAGAACGCGAATGCCTTCTTGCTGTCGTTCCTTGGCGGAAAGCGGGCGGTGGGGCGGGGTCCCGTAGGCGACACCAGCTATTGACTCCAAAATACGATCCATATACGGGACGTATATCCTCAGTATGGGCTTTATTAAGGGAATTGCTTCCGCAACTCAGTTGGTTGCCGCGTCATCGACGGTCTTATAATCAATATATCCAGACGTGCCCCCTTCGTAGAAGGTGTTCGGGTCTGGTTCGGTTAGAGGCACATTTTTCTTTAGCCGATAGACTAGATCCGGATTAGCGATAAAGTCCTTACCGAATGCGACGTAATCAGCGATCCCTTCGCGCAACGCGTACTCGGCAGCGTCGCGTGTCATTGCGCCATTGATAATCAAAGGGCCTGAAAAAAGCGGTCGAAAGCGCCGTGCCATTTCCAGCGTGCGATCTTCTGAATCCAGGCCGGGAACGAACATCAATGCGGTAAGATGAAGGAAAGCAACCTTCCTCGTACTCAATTCTCTTATCAAGTATTCGTAGGTCGCCTCGGCTTCCGGATCAAGGATTATCCCGACTGGCCCGTCCACGCACGGGTTCATCCTGACGCCGACTCTGTCGATACCGATCGCCTCCGCCACAGTATCTACAACCTTCAGTAGGAAGCGTGCCCGGTTCTCGATCGTACTGCCGTACTCGTCCGTTCGTTGATTGGCACTCGGCACCAAGAACTGGTGGAACAGGTAGGTGTTGGCGGCATGGAGCTCGACCCCGTCGAAGCCGGCCGCCATGGCATTGACTGCTGCCTTCCGGAAATCCTCGATCGTGCGATTTATATCCTCCGGCGTCATGGCGCGCGGGGTTACCGTGGGCACCCGGCCGTTTCGCGTATAAGCCTCGAATTCCGGATTGATCGCGGAAGGAGCCAGCGGCAGAGCGCCGTCAAGCAGATCGGGGTGTGACACCCGACCGACGTGCCAGAGCTGGGTGATGATATGGCCACCTTTGGCATGCACGGCGTCCGTTATCGGTCGCCACGAGGCCACCTGCTCAGGCGTGAACAGCCCAGGAACTTTGATATAGCCCGTAGCCTCGCCACTGACGATCGTCCCCTCCGAGATTATGAGCCCGGCGCTGGCGCGCTGTTCGTAATAGGTGACCATCATACCGCTGGGCACCGCATCTTCATTCGCTCGCGAACGCGTCATTGGTGCCATGACAATGCGATTGGACAGGGCCATTGGCCCGATGGCCCCAGGCTCAAACAGGTTTATGATAGAGCTCATTATACGTTATCCAGCCGAAAGGGTTTGGTTGTGCGGCGATTGGCCAGTGATCTTGACAGCCGATCCCGCAGCGGATCCGCCGCTGAATGAGCATCTCATCGTCACTTGCCTGCTACTTCCGGATCACCAAGGCAGCTTCTGATCCAGGTAGAAGAAACCTCCGGTTGGGCCGTCTCGCGGAAGCGTCGCGTACATTACGGCGGTCTTTGCACCGTCCTCAAGCGACAGGTCCGCGTGTTCGCTGCTCATCTGAGTCCGCACCCAGCCTGGATGGATGGCATTCACCTTGATCGGGGTGTCTCGGAGTTCGTCGGCAAGCTGAAGCGAGAAGGCGTTGAGCGCCGTTTTCGAAGCGTCGTAGGCGAGGGCCTTGTTCGGATAGACCGGCGAGGTGGGATCCGCCTGGAGGGTCAAGGAGCCACGGACGGACGACAGGTTCACAATCCGGCCAGCCTCGGAGCGGCGCATCAATGGCAGCACCTGCTGTGTGAGTTGGATCGGTGCAAAGAAGTTTGCATCGAATGTCGTACGCAACAGATGCTCGGGCGTCTCGCTGGCGAGCTTGAAGGCCGGGGTCGCTGCATCCGGGCTATCAAGGTAGACCGCCGCGTTGTTGACCAGGATGTCGAGCCGACCATAGGCGGCATCCAAGAAAGAAGCCGCATCACGACGATCGGCCTCGTTCACGACATCGAGCTTCAGTCCGACGGCGACACCACCTCTGCCGTCGATCCGGCCGGCGGCTTCATCGGCTTTCTCTTTGTCTCGCGCGCCAACGATCACTTCGGCACCCAACATTGCGAGCTGATGTGCGATCTCCCAACCGAGACCGCGGGCAGCGCCAGTAACAAGTGCCACCTGACCGACGAGGGACTGCGGCGAATGGGGGGGCGAGCCGGTCATTGTGCCGCCATTGAAAGCGGCTGTTCCCGGAAGCGATCATCCACGGACAGAAGCTGTCTGATCCCTTCGAGCGCCGCGGTAGGGTTTTCCTCTACGATAAAGTGACCATGGTCGACGCCGTTGCCGAAGGCTTCGGGAGCAAAAGTCTCGCGCCAGATGTCCAGTGGCGTTTTTGGGCTCGCGCCGAAAACGAGTCGGCTCCACAGAATAAGAGTCGGACAGGTGATCCTTTTTCCTGCTGCCATATCCGCGAGGTCGGTTTCTAAGTCCGGACCAGCCCCGGCGCGAAAGTCTTCGCAATAGGCATGCACGTGCGCTTGATCGCTCCAATCGAGCCTGAACTGCTCTAAAGCGGCAGGGTGGAAGCAATCCAGCGTGCCGCTCCCGCTGTAGGGCCGGCACATTTCCTCGATGTATTCAGCTGTCATGCGCTGCTCAGGCGTCGGATAAGGCTCGGCCATCCATGTCCAGTGATCGAGGGAACCCGGGACCGCTTTTATCATCTCCCACACCACGAAGACCGGCAGATTGTCCATGATGCCTAGTCGCTCGATGCGCTCAGGGAAATCCAATGCCAGCTTATAAGCGACCTGCGCACCTCGATCATGTCCGACGACGGTGAACCGCTGATGCCCAAGTTGCCTCATGATCTCCGCCGCCTCTGCAGCCCACGTCGCCTTGGAATAAACGAGATGAGCGGCATCACCTGCAGGAGCCGCAGATCGGCCATAACCCTTTAGGTCGATCACCACCACGCGATGCGTTGTGGCCAGGTCCAGCGCGACCGGATGCCATTCCAAGTGTGATTGGGGAAAACCGTGGATGAGCAGCAAGGGGGGGGCGTCGTCCGGACCACCCACGCGTGCGAACAGCCGATTGCCGTTCACATGGAAAAACTGCTCGGAAAAGCCGGGGAATAAGTCGATCTGCATGTTCTGTCCTCAGCGCGCCCCTTGCGGGGAAGGCGAACTTGGAAGCTTACGACCCGCGGAGCGTTCCGCTCTAACGGGCCGTTGCGCTCTTGGATTGATGGAATTGCTTAGAGGTCGCCGGGACGGGTCATACCCACAGCGTCCCACAGGAAGCGCTCCTCATGCGTGCTGTCGAAGTCGGGATCGACGTAAATGTGGAGTCGTTTGATCTTGAGGCCGTCGAACTGGAAGACGTTGCAATAACGTCCCTCGGACCGGCCCTCGACTGGCCACGGCGAACCGTCGGAACTCACGCCGCCCTCGAAACCTTCCACGATAACATGGTCGCCCGAGACGAGAACATTCATACGCTCGAAGTCATGCTCGATTTTCTGGAGTGTGCTCATCATACCCTGGGCGGCACGGCCCACGGCTTCCTTTCCGTATCCGACGCCGAACTTGGGAAAATACATCTGAATATCGTCGGTCAGGAGGTCCATCATGCTGGGATCTCCGGCGTCGAGCTTGCGAAAATAGTCCATGGTAATTGCGATACGTTGTTGGTCGAGGTCGTTAGCCATGATGGGTCCTTCGTGCGGTGAAACCGGACCGACACGGCTGAAGCTCTCAGCCGAAAGATTCGATACCGGTCGTTACTATATCGCTTGGTATCGAATGTAGACAAAGGACGTCAAGGTCTTTATAACGATCGGTATTGAATTTTTACGAGGCAGGCAAATGGGACGCCACAGAGAATTTAACGAAGAAACCGTCCTGGACGCAGCGCTTGAGGTGTTCTGGGACAAGGGTTTTGAGGGTACCTCCTTCGAGGACCTGACGCGCGCAACCCGCGTAGCGCGCCCAGGACTCTATTCGGCTTTTGGCAACAAGGAGGCCTTGTTTCGCAAGGCGCTCGATCGATACGAAGATCGCTATATGCGTTTTATGTCCGAGGCGCTGGAGGCACCGACGAGCCGGGAGGTCGTTCGTACGATCCTGGAGGGGGCAGTCGCGATCATGACACTGAATGGTGAGAGCCGTGGATGTCTTGGTATCAATGGCGCATTGGCCTGTTCAGGCGACGGCGCAGCCATTCAGCAAGAGTTGATAGCGCGTCGCAAGATGGCGGAATCGGCTCTCCGCGTGCGATTGGAGGTTGCCCGCGATCATGGTGACCTTCTTGGATCGGCGAATTGTGCCATGCTCGCGAGTTACATCATGACAGTGAATCATGGGATGGCAGTTCAGGCAAAAGCGGGCACGTCAAAAATGTCTTTGAACGCGTTAATCGATCATGTTCTTTCTACATGGCCGTCAGTGAATACAGAATCAGGTAATTAGGCTCTTAGAGAAAATATTAGAATACCGTGTCTGCCGCGTCGTCTGGTATACCTCGCCGGGATAAAACATTCCGTAATTAACTGTCTTCGGCTAAGTCCTTGAGCGCGCGCAACCACTCGCCGTGTGCTTTTAGTAGCCTTTTACGAGTGCGTCGGCCGATGATTGACAGTAGCAATCCTTGCTGTGCTTCCTCTGTAACCACATGGCAACCGTTTGGCGTCGGCTCAATGTACCATGCGTGTGCCCCCTTAGTGCCCGCCGGCCCCTTGGCTGACCACACCAACATACGGAATGGTTCGAAGACATCGATCTTCGGATTAAAGAAGAAGCCTAACGTCTTAAAGCGAAACCTAGTATCATATTGTAGTAGCGGCCCTCCACTAATAACGGACACGTCCGAACAATGAAAATACCAATCTGGCCAGCGCTTGCAGTCTAGTAGCAGTGACCAAACGGTTTCAGGAGCGGCAGCGATATCAATTTTGTTTTGGGCAAAGACACGCGCCAAGGCGGGCCCGTGTCCTTCGGGCCAATCAATTCTGGGGTCAGGAACTAAGCCGGCGAGCGAGTTTTCCTCAGATAACATGTCGACTTAACTCCGTTGGAGGGGAACCGCATCGATCAGATCTGGACACCGCCGGCGACCTCGACCCGCTGCGCGTTGACCCAGCCGAACTCGTGAGAGAGCAGGCCTACGATCACCGGACCGACATCCGCCGGGCCCCCGACACGGCCGAGCGCCGTATGCAAGGCCAACGCCTTGTTCACTTCCGGATTATCGCGCACCACCCCACCACTGAAATCCGTCGCGATCGCGCCAGGCGCGACCACGTTGACGGCGATGCCGCGCGGTCCTAATTCTAGCGCCATATAGCGGGTTAATGCTTCCACGGCAGCTTTCATCGGGCCGTAGATTGCACGACCCGAATAGGCGAAGCGGGCAAGTCCGGATGAGATGTTCACTATCCTTCCCCCGTCGTTCATCAAGGGCAGTAGCTTCTGGGTAAGTAGGAACGGCCCCTTGAAATGAACCGCAAATTGCTCGTCTAGTTCGGCTTCTGTCCCATCTACTAGATTTGCCGACGAAGAAATGCCAGCGTTGTTTACCAAATAGTCGAACCGTTCCGCCCCGAGTGCGGTTAGCGCATGGCGAACGTCTTCGACAAAGCGGTCAAAACCGGTTGCCTGGCCGACGTCGAGTTGCAGAGCAACGGCGTTGGCACCGGCCTGTTGTATAGCTGCGACGACGTTGTCTGCTTCGTCGCGCCGGCTGCGGTAGGTTATGATCGACGAAACGCCGCGTTCTGCCAGACGTAGTACCGTGTCCCGACCGATCCCGCGGCTGCTCCCCGTGACGATCGCAAAACGCCTGATTTCTGACATGCCCAGTCTCCTCTGGCAGGAGACATAATGCGGTGGGCTGTATATGATAATGCGGTAATCAACTTACACTGCGTGCGGATTTATGAACAATGGTAGCTGATCTTTCTGCGGCTCGGGCCTTTGTGTCTGTCGCGACCGCTGGTGGCTTTCGCGAAGCCGCAAAGGCAACAGGCATCAGCGCTTCGAGCCTCAGCGGCGCCGTAAGGCGATTGGAGGACAGACTGGGAATCCGTCTACTCAACCGAACAACACGGACCGTTACAACTACGGAGGCTGGCAGCCATGTGCTGGAGCGGTTGCAAGTCGCGATGGCTGATGTGGAAGCCGCACTCGACCGTGCCAACGATTTCCGAGGGATGCCGCGTGGGACGCTGCGTCTCAACGTACCAGTGAATGCGGCTCGGCTGGTGCTACCCCGCATCCTGCCAGGGTTCACACGCGCGTTTCCGGACATCTTAGTGGAGATCGTTGTTGAACACGGGTTTGTAGATATTCTGGCAGCAGGCTGTGATGCCGGCATTCGCTATGACGAGCGGCTGACCAAGAACATGGTCGCGCTACCCATTGGCCCTGCGAAGCAACGTTTCGCAACTGCGGCATCGCCTGCCTATCTGGAAAGGCATGGACGGCCCCAGCATCCCCACGACCTATTCGACCATGCCTGCCTCCCGGCAAGGTACGGCAGCGGGGCCGTCGCCCCTTGGACTTTCGAGCGGGACAATCGAATCGTCGAGATTGAGCCTGCCGGGCCTCTGGCAATCGATGTGAACGCCATGGACCTAGCCGTCTTGGCAGCGATTGATGAATGCGGAATTGTGCATCTTTTCGAAGATTGGCTACGGCCAGCTTTCGAAAATGGCACGCTGGAAGCTGTGCTTGAACCATGGTGGCAGAGCTTCAGCGGACCGCGCCTCTATTACCATGGGCGAGATCATGTACCGGGTCCGCTGAGAGCCTTCATAAATTATGTACAGCAGAACCAATGGTAAGCCCGATTGCGAAAGCCAAGGTACAATACGTACGCCTCCGCTTTGCCCGCTGCCACGCGTTTACCGGTCTGTTGTTGATACGGGGCCATTGGGTCGATAGTTTTGTTATCAGCTTCACACCAACTCGTATGAGTATATAACTACATCGAAAAGCGGGCGTCAAAACTCTGTTGATGCTGTTGGATTTCAGACATGCGCTGTGTAGTCCACGTCAGCAACGCCCCAAGCGGCTCATGCAAGGAGCGGCCAAGCGGGGTTAACGCGTATTCGACCCCTAAAACGCGACCGTCGATCACTGTTCGGGTTATCATACCGTTGCGTTCGAGCTTCCGCAGGGTGTGCGTCAGTACGCGTTGTGTCACGCCTTCGAGCCGTCGCTTGATCGCATTAAAGCGATGCGGCTCGCGAAGCAGGACCGCCACAACCATGATCGACCACTTGTCGGCAATCTGATCAAGGATAGCTCTGCTAGGGCAATCCGAGCGAAAGACAAAATAGGGGTCGGGAAGCGCAGTATCGTTGACCATACTAGGGATACTCTAAGTGCGTAATTGATGCTAGGTATGGAGTGGATACCTTAAGGTGAAGCTATGGGCAAATTGCCTGAAGCATGCCGATAAGGGATCCTATGACCGAACTTAGCTACAAGACCCTGCAGATCTCCCGACGAAAGCGGGTCGTTACCGTCTCCATCAACAATCCTCCGATCAACGTTCTCGATGTAACCCTGATGCGAGAGCTACGAAGCTTTCTTGCCTCTGTACGCGACGATCCAGAGACACGCGTGATCG
The DNA here is from genome assembly GCF_040407495.1 of Sphingomonas faeni. Lineage (GTDB taxonomy): Bacteria > Pseudomonadota > Alphaproteobacteria > Sphingomonadales > Sphingomonadaceae > Sphingomonas > Sphingomonas faeni_D. Next base: position 9,410 of record NZ_JAPZPP010000007.1, read on the forward strand.
TATTCGAAAGCGCCGATCGCGAATTCTTTGTTGCTCATGTCGACATGACGTTGGGGGAGCGGCCGGACGATTTGGCGGAGCTGCAGCGCGATGTTCCTACTGGTCTGAACCCGTTTCAGGCGTTCGCAGAGGCGGTACGTGGGCAGCCGCAGGTAACGATCGTCAAGCTGGCTGGTTTTGCTCGCGGTGGCGGTGCGGAGATCGTTGCAGCGGCGGACATGGCGTTTGCCGCGGAAGATATTGGCGGCCTTGCGCAATGCGAGGCTCTGATGGGCATCATACCTGGAGGGGGTGCTACGCAATATCTTAGTCAGCGAATGACACGTGGCAGGGCACTGGAGGTCATTCTTGGCGCGGACATGTTCGATGCGAAAACGGCTGAACGTTACGGCTGGATCAATCGTGCGTTACCTGCTGATGAGCTAGACGGCTTTGTCGCACGCTTGGCGGATAACATTGCAGCGCTCCCGGATGGCGTCATTGCTGCAGCGAAGCGAGCAGTGCCACCTGAGATCGAAGCAAATGGTTTTGCACGCGAAAGCGAGGGGTGGATGAGCCTTGTCTTCCAGCCGTCGGTCGGTCAGCTTATGGCAGGCCAGCTAAAGGCGGGTGCGCAGACTCGCGATGGCGAGCGCGATCTCGAAAGCCTGTTACGCAGTGTGATCGAACGCTCCGCTTGAGACAAACCTAAAAGCGGAGCCTACCCCTCCGCTCGATTATGACAAGCGGACGCGCCAGTTGGGAAGGCCGAGGCTTTCCCAACAGGACCAAGCTCGGGAACGGCTAGCGGCGATGCCCTACAGAGGGCCATGCGTTTGCTGCATTTAGACGTACTCTCCGTCATCCTCGAACGGGCGACTGTCGTTCCTCTGCAACAAAATCGAGCAACGCGCGAAGTGGCGCCGGCACGAAGCGCCGGGAGAAATACAGTCTTGGACCTTCGAACGAAGGCCACCACTCAGGAAGAACGGGATGGAGCGCGCCGTTGTCGATGAATGGATCAAGCCAATTCTTGAAGGTTCCAATGATACCGTGACCAGCACACGCGGCTGCGATTGCCGCCGGTGCGGCGTCGACGCCGATGATTAGCCGACCCGGTGGATCAATCGTCATCGATTCTCGTCCGCGCTCGAACTCCCATGCGACGAGCGCGCCGGTCGAAAAGCGAAGCCGGATCGCGTCCTGGACCAGAAGGTCGCGCGGGCCGACTGGTGCCGCATGTCGTGCCAGATAGGAGGGAGAGGCGGCATAGGCCAAACCCTGAACGGACGGCCCGATCGGCACGGCAATCATATCTTTGGCCAGATGCTCTCCGTAACGGATCCCGGCGTCGCAGCCGGCCTCTACGATATCCACGAGCCGATCTTCCACTTCGATCTCGACCCGGACGTGTGGGTGTGATGACAGAAATCGGTCAATCAGGGGCGGGAGAATATCTACCATGACCGCGCCGGTTACATTAAGTTTCAGGAGGCCGCGCACCTCCGCCTGCGAATTAGCAGCGTCCTGAAGCGCTGCCCGGGTCTCGGCAAAAAGTGGAGTGAGCCGCGAAGCCAGCGCGGTGCCTGCTTCGGTTGGCATGACGCTGCGCGTCGTCCGGGTAAGAAGAGGAACGCCAAGCTGTAACTCGATCTCGGCAATCTTCTCGCTCACCGTTGAGGGGGAAATACCTAATTGCTTCGATGCTGCCCGGAAGCCGCGTGCCTCAACGACCGCAAGAAATACTCTCAGGCTATCGAGGCTTGCCACTTCTGCATTGTTCGCCATACCGATCAGGGTATTCGAGATTGAGAGGATTATCAAACACCGCCGAACATCCGATTGTGCCCGTGAGTGGTGGGGCGCAGGTGACGGGACGTCGCTGGCCACTACTCAGGAGCATAGCATGACCGACAAAACTGTTCTTATCACGGGTGCCAACAAAAGCATCGGCTACGAAACGGCGCGACAATTGGGCGGCCAAGGCTTTCGTATCTGGCTTGGCAGCCGGGACGCGGATCGAGGGCAGGCAGCCGCTGCAAGTCTTGCCGCCGAGGGGATTGCCGTCCGAGCACTGACGCTTGACGTGACCAGTGACGAAAGTGTGCGATGTGCAGTTGCCCGCGTCGAACGTGAGGACGGCAAGCTCGACATCCTGATCAACAATGCCGGTATATCCGGGCTTCAGCCAATCCTCCCGAGCGAGCAGCCGCTCCATGACATCAAGGCCATCTACGAGACGAACGTCTTTGCGCCGATCCGTGTGACGCAGGCCTTCCTTCCACTTCTAAAGGCAACGATCGATGCCAGTGTGATCATGGTTAGTAGCGGGCTCGGTTCGCTGGGCTGGCTGTCGGACCCGAGCAACCAGTTCCACGGCGTCAACATCCTCGGGTATAATAGCTCGAAAACCGCGCTCAATGCGGTGACAGTGGCGTTTGCCAAAGAACTGGCCGGCAGCGGGATCACGGTGAACGCAGCGGATCCCGGCTACACTGCGACCGATTTCAACGGCCATAGCGGATACCGTACTGTGGAGCAGGCTGCGGCGGGCATCGTATGGCTAGCGACCCGGACCGCCAGAGATATGACCGGCGGCTTCTACTTCGAGCAAAACGAGGTACCTTGGTGAGGTAAGCAGGGCAATCGCCACCCTGAGCCTACTTATGACGTCAGCCAGCCGCACGTCCTCATTACCCGACGCTTTCCTGCACCATAGTGCCGATAGTAGCCGGCGTGTCGATACGACGAGTACCAAAGGATAACCCGTCGTATCGACCGCTGGCTCTCTCCTGGCAGCGGGGGCGAAACCCATGCTGCAATCCAAGCTTTCGGCATCAGCGGACGATACTGGTTTGGTTCGAGCGGAAAACAACGCGTTATGAGCCTGGTCGCTCGTTTATGGCCCCGCCATGTTGATGCTCGATGGGCAACCTCTCGCTGAAGACCGGCTTATCGATACGCTTATCCAAGGACGACTACGGCTCGCGGACATTCTCGAAACGCGATCGTTTGTGGGACAGTCGCCAGCTGTGAGCTGCAACGCGCCGACACGGCCGTGCGAGCGCACATAAGACAGAGCTTCAACCCTCAATGGAGCTTCTGCAGTGCCGTTTGGTAGGGTGCCGTTTGGTCTTCCTTTGTTAGGACTCCAGGCGGACCAAAGGGCCAATCCGAGCCAAATTTTTGATGTTCCTTTTTGGCGCAAATCGGACCGGCCAGAGTAGCAAAGCAAAGGGTATACCCTAAGAGCACCGGGCTGTCAGAGGTACGGTTCGCACCGGCTAGAATCTCGAGAAGTGGGCATGCCCGTGATATCGCGTTGGAGTTCGTGCTATCAATGACACCGCCGTCGCAAGGTTGGTCGTCGCGCTGGCGCCGGCGAGATGATCATGCCGTCCGATGCATATCCGTGATCGACGCCGTGACCGCCGTGGCGCTTTGGACTTCCGATGCCTGCGCCGCTGCCGCCATCAGATCGACGTCCGTCAGATCGCGGCGATCGATCCACCATTTGGCGTCAGTGACCTGAAGGCAAGCGTAACAATCGACGCCGCTATTGGAGTTGATTAGGACTGCGAGCCGCTTGGTCCTGATCGTAGACGCCCAACTGACTTGCCGGTCGGTGCCGGTCAGCGGTGGAAGATCAAGATGGGAGATAGCAGCGTTGCTCAACGCTGCTGCAGCGGCTTCCTCTGCTCGCTTTTCCGCAACGAAGCAGTCTCGACAGCTCGTCGTCTTCAGCCATTTGACCTTGCGTTCCTGCTGGCTGTCAAACCCGGTAAGATAATGACCCTGCTCATGACCGCAGGCGTGAATGATCCGCTGTTCCATGGCTAGGATGATGGCCGTTCGTGGTTTGTGCGCAACGGCAATGAGTCAGGTTGAATCAGAATTGCGGCCAGTGACTGACGACTCAGGCGAAGGCATTCCCGACCGGCTAAGCTGGCGCAACGCCGTCAGCGTTCACCAGATCTGGGCCAACCAATGTGCCGATAAGCCGGACGCGTTTTTCTACCAGATCTACGGGGGTGCGATGCAGTTCCAGCTCGTAGCGCCCGCCGACATCGCGGCGAAGATAGAAGGCCCCGCCATCGCGGATCAGCGTGCCTATCTCATCGATCCGGGTGCCAATCGCTACCATCGCTGCGTCGTCGCCTTATAATGATCGTTAAAGTTGCGGGAGATCCTTTGCGTAACCGATGTGCCTCGGTGGGGGCACGTGATTTTGCCACTCCGTTCCCGACGGGCGCTCAGAGACTGATATTCCGCCGCGCCATTTCCGCGAACGCCATATCCCCGATTGGCGGGCGGGGTTCGGCTTTAAAGATGTCAGCCAAATCGAGCAGATCCTCGTTGGAAAGGTTCGCGATCGAGGCTTCGATTTCGGCAAGGCGACGCACCGCGTGATTGCCGCGATCGGCGACCCGCTTCATTCTTGTCTTGAGCATGTGGCCTTCTATCATAAACGCCGTGGCGGAGGCAGGGGCATTAGCGGCCGGTTGGTTGAGGTTATTCGGCAAAGACACCCGCTACCCACAGGCGAAGAAGCTTCTCCAATGGAGGACCGCACCACGTTCTGGCAGCGGATCCTGAAGCGGCAGGAACGCACTGCTTCACAGTATACGGCGTAATAAGGTGCATGCGGACTGTCCGCATTTACAGTCAAACTGGTGGAAAGCGGCCAGGCCGTTATCAGTCTGCGATCGGCGTAAGCAGCCGTTCGTTCATTTGATGGGGCAGGGGCGCAATTGGCCGATCCTGGTGAAAGCGGAATGGCCGCTTTCGAACGCCGCAAGCGGAGCGGTGGACGTACGTTCATATTCAAGAGTAGAGACGGTTTAGGTTACGGGGGGTATCTCGGTAGAAAGGGTAATCTCTTCAACCAGATCATTTGAATTCATGATTATCGACATAATTATCAAGTAGATAAGATTCGGCTTCGTCCGGGAAGCAATAGGCTTCTATGATAGGCGGTAGGTGATCTACTTCGGCTTTGGTCGACGATTGCCAGCCAAGCCAATGCCTCTGCAACGCGAATGCCCGGTTCGAGGGGGATCCGGGCCAGTTCAATGTCGAACGGCGCAAAATAGGCGGGTTGACCTTGCCATTCGGTAAAGCGGTCACGGGCCTGACCGATCGACCAGCCGTGGAGGTGGATACCTAGATCGACGAGCGCACGGGTGACGCGGAACAGAAGCCAGTGGATATGGCCGAGCGCATCGTGGGGGTCGGTATAGGCGCCGGCTTTTTCGGCAAGTTGCTCGGCGTAGATGCCCCAGCCTTCGACGAAGGCCGACGCGTATTCGATGCGGAGCGGGTGGGGCGGGCTGGCACCCTCCAGACCCAACTGGATCATGTGGCCGGGGAGCAGTTCGTGTGCGACGACGCTCGGGAGCGTCCAGCGTGGACGGCGGCGGATGTCCTTGAGGTCGACGACATAGGCGCCGGCCCGGGTTGGAGTCGGGACCTCTCGATAGCCGCCGCGGCCGGCGGCGATCTCCTTTGCGGATAACGCGCGGGCGCTGGCGTTCAGGCACCAGGGAGGGAGCGCGCCGAACGCCGTCGGGATTTTGGCTCGCGCGGTGGCGAGAATACGGTTCATGTCGCCAATTGCTTCGGCGCGGCCAGCAGCGGTGTCGGGATAGAGAAAGCGCTCGTCCTGCCAGAGTTTGGCATAGCGTGCTGCGACCGTCCCGTTGGGTGCGCCGATCCGGTCGAACAGGTGCGCGGCGCGGGCGTGGAGGCGGTTCAGTTCTACGAGAAGCCGGCGTTCGGCATAGGCCGGCGTCATGGTGCCGAGCGAGCGTTGCAGTAGGAGAGCGTACCAGTCCGCGCCGCCCTTGAAGCGTCCGACTCCGGGAGCGGAGGGCGCGGTGTCGCGGAGACTTTCGAGCGCGGCGATCTGTCGATCGATCGCGGGATTTGGGAGCGCCGTCCGCAGAGCGTCGACCGTGCGATCGAGAGACAGGCGGGGGAGGACGATGCCGGTTTCGGCATCGGCGAGGATCGCGGTGGTGTCGGCGTCGATCCTGGCGCGATCGGGGCGTGCCGCCTTCCATGCGCCGGTCGTCGGGGTGACACGATAGGGGCTGCGTCCGGTGCGGCCGAACGCCGACCTTGCGATGGCGGCATCGATCGCGAGACCGGCGCGAGCGGTGATCAGATCGAGGCGGTCACTCGGTTGCAAGGCGTGCGGGTCGAAGGGGGCAAGCAGGAGGAGTGCTTCGTCTGGATCGGTCGCCGCGGCTGCATCTAGGGCCTGGCTTAAAGACGGGGTAGTCTGGGCGTGCGTATTAGCAGTGAAAAACACTGATGACGCCAGTCCAGCGAGTATCTTTCTGCGGTTCGGCATCATCCCATATACTCCCGTTCGCCCTGAGCGACGTCGAAGGGTGCGATGCAAGGTAGGTGTGCTTCGACTTCGCTCAGCACGAACGGGGTAGGGGCGGTCACGTTATCGACAGAGCAGGCGTCGGGACATCGGGGAAGCGTCATGGGGTGCGCGTCATTTGCGCAATGCCACGCGGTTGTTTGCCTGCGTGATTTCGGGCTCGTCTTCGGTAAGCGCGACGTGGACGGCCAGCCTCTCGGGATCGACGTGGGACGGGACCGCCAGGTTCACGATTGCGGTCCGGGGTTGGAGATCGAGTGGGGCGGCGAGCGGGGGAATGCTCGCGGAGGCGAACACTTTGCCCGCCGCGTCGACCAGATCCGCGTGGCCGCCTCTCGCGCCCTTCGCGCCGAGACTGTGGACGGTGACGGCTACGCTCCGACCCTTCACGACGACGTCGTCCGCGCCGATGCCGAGGTCTGCGCGCTGGTCCACCGGGGTGCCCGCCTCGACCAAGGCGAAGTCGAATACGGTCGTCCCCGGTGCGAACGTCACGTCCGTCGTCGCACTGCGTTCGAGCGTTATGGTCGTCGCGCCGCCGATCGGTGCGAGCGTCTTGCCGCCGTCGGTGCTGCCAGACGCCTGCATCGACCAGCGGCCAGCGGTGACGGTCCAGGTCGACATCGTCGCACGCTGGGCGTGATCGGTGGTGTTGTAGGCGATCACCCGGAACCTGGTCGGCGTCGCGTCGGGCAGCAGGAGCGCGACGCGTGTCGCCGCGCTCGGCTCGGCGAAGCGCCAGCTTACGGTATTGCCAGGCCAGCTCTGGTTGCGGCGCAGCGCGATCCCACCGAGGCGCTCCCGTTGCAGGATCTCGCTTGGCTGGTCGACGCGGTCGCTCCACCAATGACCTTCGGTGTACATGTCCATGTGTTGCGACTTGTCGGCGATCGCGTCGGCGTGGAGTGCTTCCAAGGGGGCGGTGTCGCCGGTCGCGGCCCAGGCAGTGTAGCGGGCGAACGGGTCTTCGGACTTGGCGGTGGCAAGTTTGGTGCGGGCCGCCGCGCCACCGGGGAGTGCGTCGAACGCGTTCTCGTTGAATTCGGCCAGCGCGCCGGGGCCGGCTTTCGCGAGCCGTGCTTCGATCGGGCGGAGGTATTTCGCGTCGCCGGTGTAGCGCCATGCGGCCCAGGTCGCCTGCAGCGAGGTGGTGATGCCGCCGCCGTCGCCGGTCCGCTCGGCGTCGGTGCGCCAGTTGATCTCGTTGGGATAGCTCCAGCTGCCGTCAGGCGCTTGTTTGCCGTGCGCCATCCAGCCGTCGATCACGCCGGTGACGAGCCCGCGCGCGAGCGGATTGGCGTTGTAGAGGCCGACGAGCATCGGGCCGTGCATGACGGTGAAGGCATAAGGTTTCTGCCATTCCCATGCGCCCTCGCGGTACATCTTCCGCCCGCCATACCAGTTGCTGGCGAAGTGCATATGGCCGGCGGGGTTCTTCAGGATCACGGTCTGGAGGGCCCGCGTATTGTCCATCAGGCGCTCGACCGCCTTGGGTTCGCCCCAGTTAAGGTACAGGCGTTCGGCGTTGCTGTTCAGGCCCTCCTCATACGCGTGGAGTTCGTCGGCGGTGATATAGCCGAGGCCGTTCACGATCATGCCGTTCTTGTAGACCGCATCCGACAGCGCGCGGAGCGAGGTGTTGATCTTGTCGGGCTCGACTCCCATCAGCGCCAAGCCAGGCCATTGCTGGGTCAGGTCGGTGTCGTCGGAAATGCCACCGCCGAAATCGCCGTAGGGGACTTGCCGCTCGTCGATCCACCAGGTGACGAACTGGCGGACGCGTTTGAGGTCTTCGAGCTGGCGGAAGGCCCATAGCGGGACGCCGGCGGGCGCGACCGGCTGGACGAAAGGTGGCAGGTTCTCAGGGCGATAATTGATGTCGGCCCAATAGGCGCGCGCGCGCGCATTGTCGGGGTCGACGCGGAGCAGGTCGGAGATATCGGCGAACAGGCGCTGGTAGAGGCCGGCGCGTTTCGACGCGGTATGCTCCTCGACGAGGAAGCCCCAATTGTCCTTCACCTGCGCCATGCGGTCGGCGATGTGTTCGGGCAGGCTTTCCGCACGAGGTTTGAACACGAGACGAATCTTGGCGCCGTTGATCGCGGTGGCATCGAAGTCCGGCGCGGCGCTCGCAATCGTCAGGTAGAGGCTGTCGTTCGGGAGAATGCGGTCGCGCAGGTCCAGCCACAGCGTGCGCGCTTCGTTCGGACGGACCGAGACGGAGAGGTCGATCATGTCGCGGCCGGGCCAGATCGGGTCCTTCACGCGGACGTTCAGCGCGATCAGACCGGCGGCGTCGGGCTTGGCGTTCAGCGCGGGGATGTCGAGGGCGATGCCGTCGAGTCCGTCGTTGAGGTTCTGCCAGCCGTAATCGAACGCGCGGGCGAGCGGGCGATCGGGGAGCGCGTCGCCGAAGCTTGCCGGGATCAGGATGTGGACGATCGGGGCGGCGTCATTGCGGCGGACGGGCGCGCCGGATGCGCCGCCGGTGCCTGCGCCGACCGCAGCTTTGAGTCCGGCCGAGGGCATCGCGACGACGGTGCTGCGTTCGTCATGGGCGAAGCGGCCGGCGATGTAGGCGTTGAGGGGGGCGAGGGCTGCGAGGTTGGGAGAGGCGGTTGCGTCTACGGTGTAGGAGAGCTTGAAGCTGCCGGCGGGTTCTGTGCCTGCGCCGATGTCATAGGCCCAGAGCTCCTGGATCGGCTGCTCCTGCATCGTGTTGGTGAAGCTCAGCTTGCCGCCGGTGCGGGGGGCGAACTGGTTTACGCTGCGGACAGTGCCTTGGGCGCGGGTGGCGATCTGGGTGGTCTTGCCGCCGTCGTTCCAGTCGAGCCGGCCGTACGCCGCGCCGCGGATCTCGACGCGGTTGACGCGTTCGCCCTGCGGGATGGTCAGGTCGTAGCGCTTGCCGCCTTCGACATAGGTGTTCCAGTCGGGCAGCTCGAAATAATCGTCGCGGCCGGGCAGGCGCGAGCGGTTGTAGATGCCGGGCCAGGTCGTCTCGGCAATGCCGTCGACGCCCTTCCACATCCATTCCTTGAGGTCCTTCGCGTCCGCGAATTCGACCTTCCGGACGCGGGTGACGGGGGCGTCGAGCACGGGTGGGGCGGTCTTGTCCCAGCCGTAGCGGTGTAGCCACGCGGTGCGCTTTGCGCCGGAGTCGCTCGCGGGGGCGGGGGACGGTTCGTGCTTGTCGGCGAGCGCTGCGACATTGGAGGCGGCGAGGATGCGGTCGTAGACGCGGATCTCGTCGAGGTCGGAGCCGCGCATGAAATTGTAGCGGCTCTGGACCTGGTGGGGGGATATGACGCGGCCGGCTAGGCCGAACTGGTCGAGGCCGCTGTCGAGGTCGGCCTTCTGGTCTTTGCTCGCGACCAGCTTGCCGTCGACGTAGAGTCGCACGCCGACGGTTTCGTCCCAGGCGAAGGCGATGTGCGACCAGGCTTCCGCGGCGGGAGCTTGCGGAATCGTCCAGGAGACGCGGATGCGTGAGAGGTTAGCGTCGGTGACGAAAGCGTCGAAGCCGTGCCCGTTCCAGTCGATCCGGAGGAACGCCATGTCCCAGCTCGAATGGTCGGCGAACCCGGTTCGGAAGATCACGAACGGCGCTTCGCCGACAGGGGTGCGGGCGCGCCAGAAGAAGGCGAGTGTACCGTGATCCGCGCGGATGTTGCCGGGGGCTTTCCACGCGACATAGCCGTCGTCGGCCCAGCGCGCGGCGCCACCGATCGCGCCCTTGGGGGTGATGTCGACGCCGCTGCGGAAATTGGGGACGGGATCGCCAGCGGCGTAGTCCGCGGTGAGGCTCTTGTCGGCGGAGACGTGGAAGAGGAGGCCGGTCGCATCCTGTGCTTGTGCCGGAGCGATGCTCGCAACGGCTAATGCTAGGACGGACGCCGTGGTGAAACGCTTCACTGCTCTCTCCCTGGGGCCAATCGGCATTGAGCGATTTGACCAAATGTTCGTCGTCAGAAGCTTGTTCTCCCGCGAAGGCGGGAGAACAAGAAACGACAACTTCAGCCCGCGTCCACTCTCGCCAACCTCGGCGAGAGTAGATGCACGACAGTGATCGCGATCAGGTATGTGCTGCCCGCGACCGCGAAGATCAGCGTGTAGCTTCCCGTCGTCTGCAAGACGTAGCCGGTGAACTTGGCCATCATCATGCCGCCGATCGCGCCGACCGTGCCGCCGATCCCGACCACCGACCCGACCGCGCCGCGCGGGAACATGTCCGACGGGATCGTGTACAAGTTCGCCGAGAATGCCTGATGTGCCGCCGTCGCCAAACCGACGATGCCGACCGCCAGCCAGAGATTGTCGACATATTGCGCGAAGAAGATCGGCATCACCAGGAACGCGCAAGCCAGCATCGTGACCTTTCGCGCGAAATTCGCGGAATGGCCTCGCTTCATCAGCTTCGACGACGACCAACCCCCTGCGACGCTGCCGAGATCGGACAGCAGGTAGATCGCGACCAGCGGCGGACCGAAGCTCTTGAGATCCAGATGGTATGTCTTCGCAAGAAAGTCCGGCGTCCAGAACAGGAACAGCCACCAGATCGGATCGATCAAGAATTTCCCGAGCGCATACGCCCAGGTCTCTCGGTAGCCGAGCAGCTTTAGCCAGCCGATCTTCTTCGCCGGATCGGCCGGATCGCTCTCGATATGCGCGAGTTCGGCCGGCGACAGCTTCGCCACTTCGCGCGGACGACGATAGATCGCGATCCACGCCACCAGCCAGATCAGGCTGATCGCGCCGGTGATGATGAACGCCATCCGCCAGCCGAACGCGATCGTGATGATCGGCACGATCAGCGGCGTGATCACCGCGCCGATGTTCGCGCCCGCATTGAACACACCGGTCGCGAACGCGCGCTCCTTGGCGGGAAACCACTCAGAGACCGCCTTGATGCCCGCGGGGAAGTTGCCCGCCTCGCCAAGGCCGAGCACGACGCGCGCCGCGGAGAACTGGAACGCATTGCCGGCGAACCCGCACAGCGTGTGGCCGAGCGTCCAGATCACGAACGCGACCGAATAACCAATCCGCGCGCCGAGCACGTCGACGATCCGGCCGAAGCTCAGATAGCCGATCGCGTAGGCTGCCTGGAACCAGAAGATGACGTCGGCATAGGTCGTCTCGTTCCAGCCGAGTTCGGCGGAAATGGTCGGCTTCAGCACGCCGATCATCTGCCGGTCGACGTAATTGATCGCGGTCGCGGCGAACAACAGGCTGCAGATCAGCCAGCGATAGCGGCCGATCTTGCCACCTCTTCCCTCGTCACCGATCGCGCCGTTCGCGCTGGCCGCGCCCACCTCCGGCATGTTCGTGCTCGCCATTGGCTTCTCTCCTAAAGACAGCCTCTAGCGGGCCTTGATGGTGCAGTGGACGGCGAACCGTCCGTCGAAGCGCGCCTCGACCCGGTCGCCGATCACCACCGGATGGACGCCGGTGACCGCGCCGGTCGAAACCCATTGTCCCGGTGACACCGCGATCCCGCGCGCCGTCAGATGTTCGAGCAGATAGCGCACCGCACCGAACGGCCCGTCGAGCATCGTCGCACTCGTCGCGGCACCGATCAAGGCGTCGTTGATCCGTAGTTCGACCGGCCAGTCGTTGACGTCGCCCTCGCGCCACCCCTCCGCATCGGCGCCGACGACGAGCCCGTTATTGTTGCCGAAATCGGACACGGTGACGGTTGGCCCGAGCGCGTTGATCCCGGGGAAGGGCGAACTCGCGATCTCGATCCCGACATGCACCGCGTCGATCATCGCGCGGGCTTCATCGATCGTATAGGTCGACTTGGCAGGGTCGGGCGCGGTGCCGATTCTGAGCAGGAATTCGGCCTCTGCCGCGGCAAACCCTTGCGCGAACACTGGCATAGCGACCGGACCGGCGCTGGCCATGACGATTTGATCGGCGAAGATGGGGCCGGTCAGGCGGTCGATCCCGTCGAGCGGCGGGTTGATCCGGCCGACCTTCCAGCCCGCCACGACGCCGTCCGCGAGCAGCAGCGCCGCGTCCTGCACGGCATAGCCCTCGTCGAGCGTGACCGGCACGTCGCCGGGAAATTCGGGAACGACGCCACCGTCGCGGCGCGCGTCCACGAAGGTCTGGGCGATTCGTGTCGTGTTGGTCGTGTTCGGCTGTGCCGCCAAGAACCCCTCCTGTGATGTCATTCTATTTTTTCGAAGCGTATGGGAAACCGGTGTCATTGACAAGCCGACTTGCTCAGCCTGCGAACAACGAGCCCCAGTCTTCGTCGTGAGCATCGGTAGCGGCGCGGCCGAGCGCGGCCATTAACGTAGCGTCCGCAAGCACTTCGCGAGGAATGCCGAGGCCTTCGTCCGTCAAGCGCGCGACGATATCCGCTGGGCTGCCCTCGGATGCGAGTATGGCCAGCCTGTCGCCGACGGGGTCGACGATCGGCTGTCCGCGGCGCGATCGGCGGATCAGGAACGCGGTCCAGGCACCGAACGCCGCGACGACGTGCGTCGGCATGCGTCCCGCGCGGCGATTGGCGATCAGCGTGTCGCCGAGGCGATAGGGGAGCTTTTGCGAACCGTCCTGCGCGATCTGGTCGAGCCGGTGGACAATCACCGGGTTGCGGAAGCGTTGCAGGACGGCTGCGCGATAGTCCTGAATTTCGAGCCCGTGGACGGGGGGCAGCATCGGGATGATGTCACGGGCGATCATCGCGTCGACGAACGCGGCCAGTTCCGGGTCGCGCATCGCGTCGGCGACGCTGCTCGATCCGCGCAACAGCCCGGCATAAGCAAGTGTGGAATGCGCGCCGTTGAGGATTCGCAGCTTGGCCTTTTCATAGCCGCCGACGTCGGTGGTTACGGTCGCGCCGACGCTGGCGAGGTCGGGGCCGAGAGGGCGACATGTGTCCTCGATGACCCATTGCGTGAATGATTCTCGCTGGACCGCGGCGCGATCCTCGACGCTCAGGGTTGCGGCGACATCGGCGTAGAACGCGGCGTCGCTTGCCGGGGTGATCGAATCGACCATCGTCGAGGGCACGCGGACCTCGCCCGCGATCCAGTCCGCCAGCGAGGAGTCGGTTCGGGCTGCAAAAGCAACAAGTGCTGCGTGCAGCTTGGCGCCGTTGCTCGCGAGGTTGTCGCACGGCATCGGCACAAACGGGGCGGTCCCGGCGGCCCGGCGCGCGGCGAGGCCGGCGACGATCCAGCCGACGACGCTGCGCGGAACCGTCGTTCCAGCGAGATCGTGGACGATATCGGGATGGCCCATGTCGAGCGTGCCATCGCCCGCAAGACAATAGCCCTTCTCGGTCACGGTCGTCGTCACCAGCGCGACGGCCGGATCGGCAAGCAGCGCGTGGGTCTGTGCCGCGTCCTCAGGCCCTAGGAAGCGGCGGTGGGTGCCGATCACGCGCAGCGACGGATCGGCGTCGCGGATCGCAAGGGTATAAAACCCGTCCTGCTCCGCCAGTGCGTCGATCGTACCGCGCGTCCGCATCGATACCGCGGCGATCCCCCAGCGAGGATCGTGCATCAGCAGGTCGTTGACATAGGCTGCCTGATGCGCGCGGTGAAATGCGCCGGGACCGAAATGGACGATGCCGACGCCGCCGGATGGACGCCCTTTCGGGCTTTGTACGGAGTCGGGCAGGGCGGACAGGTTTGCGAAAGACAGTCGGTTCACAGCGTTACGCCTCGTTTCCAGATCGCGATCTCGCGTTCGCCGTTGCGCTCGGCGGCGGTCTCAGCACCCGACGCGACCTGCATGATGCGCGCAAGCAGCGCCTCTTCGGTTGCCAGGAAACCGTCTTCCAGCACAGCGCCGGCGTCGAAATCAATCCAGCCGGGTTTGCGCGTGGCGAGATCGGTGTTGGACGCGATCTTGATCGTTGGCACGGGGAAGCCGAGCGGCGTGCCGCGTCCGGTGGTGAACAGGATCGCGGTCGCCCCCGCTGCCGCCAGCGCGGTCGAGGAGACCGCGTCGTTGCCCGGCGCCTCGAGCAACGTGAGGCCGTCGATCCGGACCCGCGCGCCGTACTCGATCACGTCGGCGACCGCGGCACGGCCCGCCTTCTGGACGGCGCCGAGCGACTTTTCCTCGAGCGTGGTGATGCCGCCGACGACGTTGCCGGGCGAGGGGTTCTCCGACACCGTCTCGCCGTGATCGAGGAAGTAGCGTTTGAAATCGTTCACGACTGCGACGATCCGGTCGAACACGGGCTCGCTCGCCGCGCGGTTCATCAGCATCTGTTCGGCGCCGAAGATCTCGGGGATTTCGGTCACGAGGACGCGGCCGCCAGCCGAGGTGACGCGGTCGCTCATCCGGCCGACCAATGGGTTGGCGGTGAGGCCCGACAGGCCATCCGACCCTCCGCATTTGACGCCGAGGACGAGCTTGTCGAGGCCGACGGTCTGTCGTCGAGCGCTCGCCAGTGCGGCGAGCTCGGCGACCAGCGCGCAGCCCTCCGCGATCTCGTTGCCGCTGACCTGCGTCGTCAAGGTGCGGATCATGCCGTGTCGCGACTCCGGGATCGTGGCGAGCAATGATTTGATCTGGTTCTCCTCGCAGCCGAGCCCGACGATCAGCACGCCGCCGGCATTGGGATGGCAGGCGAGGCTCGCCATGATCGTGCGCGTGCCCTCCAGGTCCTGGCCGAGCTGCGAGCAACCATGCGGGTGCGTGAAGGCGTGGACGCCGTCGACGCTATCGCCGACCAGCGCCGCGGCCTTGGCGGCGATCCGCTCGGCGGTGCGCGCGACGCAGCCGACGGTCGACAGGATCCAGATCTCGTTGCGCGTGCCGACGCTGCCATCGGCGCGGACATAGCCTTCAAACGTCGCGGCCGATGCGCCGGGGGCAGACGCGGTATCGACCGGGTCGAACCGATAGGCGAGCGTGCCTTCGAGGCCGGTCTTGAGATTGTGCGAATGGACGTGCGTGCCGGGGGCGATCGGCTGCGTCGCGGTGCCGATCGGGAAGCCGTATTTCAGCACGGGCTCACCCGCCTCGATCGGTGCCAGCGCGACCTTGTGACCGCGCCCGATATCGGCGCTCAGGACCCATGCGTCTTCGCCTACCGTCACGACTTCGCCCGCCAGCGCATCGTGCAGCAGCGTCGCCACGCCGTCGCGCGGATCGACTCTCAGAGCCTTGACCATCGCATCCTCTATATCGGTAACCGGTGTCAGCATTATGCGGCCGCGACAGCTTTTCCGCAAGACGGCTCGGTCGGGTCAAGCTATGTCGTTGTAATGCAGAAGACCGGTCAGCCGACGATCAACGACGTTGCCCGGATCGCCGGGGTCTCCAAGAAGACGGTGAGCCGGGTAATCAACCGGTCGCCGTTGCTCAACGACGATACCCGAAAGCGGGTCGAGGACGTGATCGGCGAGCTCGGCTATATCCCCAACCCGCAGGCGCGCGCGCTGGCGCTCCGCCGCAATTTCCTGATCGGGCTGGTCCACGACAACCCCAATGCGCAGACCGTGCTGAACGTGCAACAGGGCATGTTGGAGGCGTTGCAGGGGACGGAGTTCGAGATGGTGGTGCGGCCGCTCGATCGCGGCTCCGCGACGATGCTCGACGATCTCCGGCATTTCCTCGAGCGGCAGCGGTTGTTCGGCGTGCTGCTGATGCCGCCGGTCAGCGAGAATGATTCGGTTGCCAAATTGTGCGATTCGATCGGCTGTCGCTATGTCCGGATGGGCTCGGCGGTGATCGACGATACCGAGCACATGGTCGCGTCGAACGACCGCGAGGCGGTGCGGACGGCGACTGAATATCTGATCGAGCAGGGGCATCGCCGGATCGGACTGGTCGCAGGGCCGCACGGGTTCCGTTCGGCACGCGAACGGCGTCTGGGGTTCGAGGATGCGCTGGCCGCGGCCGGGATCGCCTTGCCCCGCAGCATGATCGCGGACGGCAATTACACGTTCGAATCGGGGCTAGTCGCGGCGGAGCGATTGCTCGACGTGATGCCGCGGCCGACCGCGATCTTCTCGTCCAATGACGAGATGGCGGCGGGGATCATTCACGCCGCGCGGCAACGCGGGCTCGACATCCCGCGCGACCTGTCGATCATCGGGTTCGATGACACGCCGATCGCCGCGCACGTCTGGCCACCGCTGACCACGGTGCGCTGGCCGATCGCATCGATGGCGCGCTCGGCCGCGTTGAAGTTGATCGCGGGCGCCGACGATGGCAGCGATCTGGTCGAGGAGCCGTCGCTGTTCCTGTCGACGCTGATCCGGCGTGCATCGGTTTCGCCACCGGCGGAAGGCGAGTCGTAGGCTGATCGGTGGAAATCGCAGTTGCACGATCTGCTGACACCGGTTACCAGAACCGCCGAGGATCGCGCGAAGCGGCAAGGAGGATGGACGATGGCAAGGGCTCTGGAACTGCATCCGGACCGCCTTTTCCCGGCGGAACCGGCGACGCGTTCGATTGCGCGAGCGCTGTACGCCGAGGTGGCGGCGTTGCCGATCGTCAGCCCGCATGGGCATACCGATCCGACCTGGTTCGCGGGCAACGCCAACTGGACCGACGCGACTTCGCTGCTGCTCGCACCCGATCACTATCTCTACCGGATGCTCTACAGTCAGGGCGTCGACCTCGATGCGCTGGCGATCCCGCGGCTGAACGGCACCCCCGCGACCGATCCGCGGACGGCGTGGAAGCTGTTCGCCGAGCATTACACGCTGTTCCGGGGAACGCCATCGCGGCTGTGGCTCGATCATGTGTTCGCCGACGTGTTCGGGATCGACGTCGCGCTCGAAGCGTCGACTGCGGACCGGTATTTCGACCTCATCAGCGAGAAGCTGGCTTCCGACTCGTTCCGTCCTCGTGCACTGTTCGACCGGTTTGGGATCGAGTTTCTCGCGACCACGGAAGGCGCGCACGACGATCTCGCCGCGCATCGCCGGATCCGCCAATCGGGCTGGAACGGGCGCGTCGTGACGACCTATCGCCCGGACGGCGTGATCGACGTCGAGCACGAGGTGTTCAAGCCAGCGATGGCGCGCTTCGCCGAACTGACCGGCGAGGACGTGTATGACTGGAAGGGGTATCTCGCTGCACACCGCAAGCGCCGCGCCGACTTCCGTGCGGCAGGGGCCACGGCGACCGACCACGGTCATCCGACCGCCGCGACCGCGAACCTGTCGAGCGTCGAGGCGGAGGCGCTGTTCGCCAAGGTGACGCGCGGCGACTGGACGCCAGCGGACGCCGAACTGTTCCGCGCGCAGATGCTGACCGAGATGGCGGCGATGTCGGTCGAGGACGGCATGGTGATGCAGATCCATCCGGGATCGTCGCGCAATCACAACGCCGGCCTGTTCGCGAGCCATGGCCGTGACAAGGGCGCCGACATCCCGACGCGGACCGATTACGTGCATGCGCTGAAGCCGTTGCTCGATCGGTTCGGAACCAGCACGGAGCTGTCGATCATTCTCTTCACGCTCGACGAAAGTTCGTATGCGCGCGAACTGGCTCCGCTTGCCGGGCATTATCCGTGCCTGAAGCTCGGGCCGTCCTGGTGGTTCCACGACAGTCCCGAAGGGATGCGCCGGTTCCGCGAAATGACGACCGAGACCGCGGGCTTCTACAACACCGTCGGCTTCAACGACGACACACGGGCGTTCCTCTCGATCCCGGCACGGCACGATGTCGCGCGGCGGATCGACTGCGGGTTCCTCGCGCTACTGGTGGCGGAACACCGGCTTGCCGACTGGGAAGCGGCCGATCTTGCCCACGAACTTACCAGCGGCCTCGTCCGCCGCGCCTACCGTATCGACGAACCCCATTTCGCCGCGCAAGCGGCCTGACCGGAGCTAATTATGTACGACCGCACGTATTACGCCACGCATCCCGACATGATGGAGTGCGTCTCCAACGACGAACTGCGCGACCGCTATCTGATTCAGGACCTGTTCCGCGACGGTGAGTGCGTTCTCAACTATACGCACGCCGAGCGCTTCGTGATCGGCGGCGTCGCCGTTGCTAGCGGAGCGGTGAAGCTGCCCGATCAGGCTGAGCCAGCGTCGGCGGCAGGGCATCCTTTCCTCGAACGCCGCGAGCTTGCGGTCGTCAATGTCGGCAAGGTCAGTGGCACCGTCTCGGTCGACGGCGAGACGTTCACGCTCGGCAACAAGGATTGCCTGTACGTGACGATGGGCGCGAAGGACGTGCAGTTCTCTGGCGACGGCGCGCGCTTCTATCTGGCGTCGTGCCCGGCGCACAAGGCGTTCACGACGCGCGTCATCTCGGTCGGCGATGCAACAACGCTTGAGCGCGGCAGCCTCGAGGAGTCGAACGAGCGGACCATCTACCAGATGGTCATCCCGGGCATCTGCGACAGCGCGCAGCTGGTCATGGGCCTGACGGTGTTGAAGCCGGGTTCGGTGTGGAACACGATGCCACCGCACATCCACGAGCGTCGCAGCGAGATCTATTTCTACTTCGAACTCGACGATCTCGAGAAGGACCGCGTGTTCCATTACATGGGCGAGGGCGAGGCGACCCGGCATATCGTGATGGCGAACGAGGAAGCGGTGATCAGCCCGCCCTGGTCGATCCACATGGGTTCGGGCACGAAGGCGTACGCATTCATCTGGGCGATGGCCGGCGAGAACCAGGATTATACCGACATGAACGTCCTGGATATCTGCCAGCTGGCGTAAATCTTCTCCCCTCCCGCATGCGGGAGGGGTCGGGGGAGGGGCGTGCCGCAAGGTTGGTCCGCGTTTCCCCTCCCCTAACCCCTCCCGCAAGCGGGAGGGGAATGAGAGAGAAAGCATGACAAATCCCTTCGACCTGACCGGCAACGTCGCCATCGTCACCGGCGCGAACACGGGTATCGGCCAGGCGATTGCCGTCGCGCTTGCGACCGCCGGCGCGGACGTCGCCTGCGTCGGCCGTACGCCTGCCGAAGACACCGTCGCGCAGATTCGTGCGCTTGGTCGCAAGGCGGAGATCGTATCCGCGGATCTGTCGACCATCGAGCCGGTTCAGCGCGTCGTCGATGAGACCGTCGCCAAGCTCGGCGGGCTCGACATCCTGATCAACAATGCCGGCATCATCCGCCGCGCCGACGCGGTCGACTTCACCGAAGCGGACTGGGACGCGGTGATCGACACCAACCTCAAGTCGGTGTTTTTCCTGTGCCAGGCGGCAGGGCGGCACATGATCGCGCAAGGTTCCGGCAAGATCGTCAACATTGCGTCGATGCTGACATTCCAAGGCGGGATTCGTGTGCCGAGCTATACCGCGTCCAAGTCGGGTATCGGCGGCCTGACCAAGCTGCTCGCCAACGAATGGGCGAGCAAGGGCATCAACGTCAACGCGATCGCACCGGGCTATATCGCGACCAACAATACCGCGGCGTTGCAGGCAGACGAAGTACGCAACAAATCGATCATGGACCGTATTCCGGCGGGCAAATGGGGCGATGCGAGCGATCTCGGCGGCGCGGCGGTGTTCCTGTCGTCGGCGGCGGCGAAGTATGTCCAGGGGCACATTCTCGCAGTCGATGGCGGCTGGCTGGCGCGATAACTCCTCCCCGGCATGGGGAGGTGGCAGCTGCAGGCTGACGGAGGGGGGCCACCACGGGCGTAACGGTCGTGGTGGCCCCCCTCCACCCCCGCCTTCGGCCGCGGTCCCCCTCCCCGGAATGGGGAGGATCAGATGAGGGGGCGATATGAGCAAATTCCTGGCGTTCGGTGAGATCATGTTGCGGCTTTCGCCACCGGGGCGCGAGTTGCTGTTGCAGACGCCAAAGCTTGACGTGTGGGTCGCCGGCGCGGAGGCGAACGTCGTGACGCAACTGGCACGGCTTGGCCACGACGTCGGCATGGCGACGATGGTGCCCGACAACGACCTCGGCCGCGCGGCGATCACGACGCTGCGCGGTCACGGTGTCGAAACGTCGACGATCGCGCTCGGCGGCGAGCGCATGGGGCTGTATTTCGTCACCTCGGGTGCGGGCCTGCGCGCGACCGAAGTGGTCTATGATCGCGCCTGGTCTTCGTTTGCCGAGGCACCGGCGAGTGCATGGGACTGGGATACGCTGCTCGGCGGCGTCGATCGCTTCCACCTTTCGGGCATCACGCCGGCGCTCGGCCCGGTTCCGGCGGCCAGTGCGCTCGCTGCCGTCGAAGCAGCGACGGAGCGCGGCATTCCCGTCTCGTTCGACGGCAATTGGCGTGGCAAACTATGGGAACGCTGGGACTCGAACCCGCGTGCGATCCTGACCGACCTCGTCGCGCATGCCGATCTGATGTTCGGCAACCACCGCGACATCGCACTGCTGCTGGACCGCGATTTTGCAGGCGGTGCGGAGGACCGGCGGCGCGAGGCGGCGGAGGCGGCGTTCGAAGAATTCCCGCGGCTGCAGACGATCGCGTCGACCGCGCGGCACGTCGAGCATGTCGATCTCCACCGGCTGTCGGCACGGATCGACACGCGGTCGGCGCATGTCCAGACGGACGAAGTGGTGCTGGCCGGGATCGTCGACCGGATCGGCGGCGGCGACGCCTTTGCAGCAGGCGTGCTGCACGGACTTCGCTCCGGTGAGGACATTGGCGACATCGCGCGGATTGGCCTCGCGCTTGCTGCTCTAAAGCATTCGTTGCCGGGCGATGCGAGCCTGTTCCGACAGGCCGATATCGATGCGTATCTGGCGG
This sequence comes from Sphingomonas faeni, assembly GCF_040407495.1. GTDB lineage: Bacteria > Pseudomonadota > Alphaproteobacteria > Sphingomonadales > Sphingomonadaceae > Sphingomonas > Sphingomonas faeni_D. The sequence goes on from NZ_JAPZPP010000007.1 coordinate 30,446, forward strand.
GTGGACTCGATGTCCGTCGCTGACGGCTGGACGCGACGTGGGGCGCTGGGTGGAGGCGCTGCGCTGATCCTGGCGTCCGGCGCCCGCGCGGCGACGTCGCTCACGGTCCGCGCGCCGGCTGGTAACTTCGTCGGAACGGTCGATCAAAGCGTCCATGCCTTCAAAGGGATACGCTATGGTCGCGCCGATCGGTTTCGTGCGCCGGTAGCCGTGGCGATGCCGGGCCAGATGCGCCCGGCACGCGATTTCGGACCGGTCTGTCCGCAGTCCAGCGCTTACGCTCCGCAATCCGAAGACTGCCTGTTCCTGAACGTCTGGACCGCAGACGCCGACCGCCGCGCGAAGAAACCGGTGATGGTCTACATCCACGGTGGCGCCTATTCGAACGGCAGCGTCACCGATCCGCTGAACGACGGGCAGGCGCTGGCGACGCGCGGCGATGTCGTGGTGGTGACGGTTAACCACCGGCTCAACGCGCTGGGCTATCTGTATCTCGCGCGGCTCGATTCCCGATTCCCCGACAGTGGCAATGCAGGGCAGCTCGACCTGATCCTCGCGTTGAAATGGGTCCGCGACAACATCGCGGCGTTCGGCGGGGACCCGTCGCGCGTCATGGTGTTTGGCCAGTCGGGCGGCGGCGCGAAGATCGCGACGATGATGGGGATGCCCGCCGCCGCCGGCCTGTTCCACCGCGCGGCGACGATGAGCGGGCAGCAGGTGACCGCATCCGGTCCACTCAACGCAACGACGCGGGCGCGCGCTTATCTGGCGAAGCTGGGGGTGGCCGAGGCCGACCTATCGCCTTTGCTGACGATGCCGGTCGAAAAGCTGGTCGCGGCGCTGTCGGCGAGCGATCCGATCATGGGTGGCGGGGTGTATTTCGGGCCGGTGCTCGACATGACGTGGCTGACGCGACACCCGTTCTGGCCGGATGCGAACCCGCTCGGTAACCGCATTCCGATGATGCTTGGCAACACCCATGACGAGACGCGGGCGTTCATCGGGCTGGACTCGCCAAAGGTGAGGGGGCTCGACTGGAGCAACGTTGCCGCGCGGATGGCGCCAGAGCTCAAGATCGACATCCTGCCGGAATGGGTCGTGGCGCAGTACCGCGCGCGCTATCCGGACTGGTCGCCGACCGACGTCTTCTACGGCGCGACGACGGCGGGGCGGAGCTGGCGCGGGCAGGTGATCGAGGCGGAAGCGCGCGCCGATGCGGGAACGCCGACCTGGGTTTATCAGGTCGATTTCACCTCGCGGACGGACCCACGGCGCGGCGCATTCCATACGATGGATATCCCGCTTGTGTTCGGCACGCTGGGGGCGACCGGATCGCAGACCGGTACGGCGGCGGACGCGCAGGCGGCGTCGAAGGCGATGCAGGACAGTTTCGTCGCATTCGCGATCGCGGGCGATCCCGATCATGCGGGCATGGCCCATTGGCCGCGGTACGACCGCGCTCTTCGAGCGACGATGATCTTCGACGCGCGATCCAGGGTCGAGGACGATCCGCGCAGGTGGGAGCGCGAATTGTTCGCGCGCGTCCCGTATATCCAGCCCGGAACCTAGCGCGGGATCGGATAGGCAATGATCAGCACGAGCGGGTCACGACCCGTCTGGCGGATGCCCACCGTTTCGCCGTCGAACAGATAGGCCGCGACCCCCGTTCGCACTGGCTGCGTCACGCCGCCGGACGAGACCGCGCCCGTACCCGAAATCACGTAATAGACCTCGTCATGCGCGATGCGGTGGAGGCCGATCGCGCTGCCGGGGTGCAAGATGCGCTTGCGGAACTCCATCGTACGGCCGGGGACGCCGTCACTGATCCGATATGCGGTACTCAAGCCGATCGCGCCGTGGGGAGTGGGCTCCTGGCGCATCGTATCGGCCTCGTCGACGATGACCATCGGGCGCGAGGCGGGCTGTTGTGCCGGTGCCGTCGTGGAAAGCATGATGGCGAGCGCGGGGGCGATAATTCCCAACAATTTCATCAATGCATCTCCTGCTTTATATGATGTGTGACGCGGCATGTTGACACGCCAAAGATCCTGCGACATTGTTGTGACACCGGTTACCTAGGCAGGCAAGGGACGGGTGGGGAGACCAGCAAGAGCTGGCTTTTCGGGAGAGGATCGGGCGCCACCGTGGTCAGTAACGGGTCGAACTCTCCAAGATAGTCAGGTCGGAAGCGCAACGGCGGGCCGTCGATAGCGCAACCGGTGTCATCGGCGATTGCCGAACGGGGAGTGGATGCAATGGAAGTTCAAGCAACGGTTGCGGTTCGACGGATGGGCTGGCTGGGCGGCGTGTCCGCAGGCAGTCTGGTTCTCGCGCTCGCGATGCCTTCGATCGCAGCGGCGCAGGCGGCACAGATTCCCAACAGCGCGTCGCCGGGAACGCCGGCCCAGGTCGATCCGTCGCCTGCACAGACCGCCGTCGTGCCGCAGGGGCAGACTGTAGATCAGGCCGCGACCATCGCACCGCAGACCGCACCCGGGACGGTGCAGGCGGAAGGCGAGACCGCCGAGATCATCGTCACTGGCTTTCGCAAGTCGCTGGACGCCGCGCTCAACGTCAAGCGGCAGTCGGTTGCCGCGGTCGACGCGATCGTCGCGGAAGATATCGCCAAGTTTCCCGATCAGAACCTAGCCGAATCGCTCCAGCGCATTCCGGGTATCTCGATCCAGCGCGACGCCGGTGAAGGCCGTGCGATCACGGTGCGTGGCCTCGGTGCGCAGTTCACGCGCGTCCGCGTCAATGGCATGGAGACAGTCGCCACCTCGACCGACGGCGCCAGCTCGAACCGCGATCGCGCGTTCGACTTCAATGTCTTCGCCTCCGAACTGTTCAACTCGATCGTCGTCCACAAGACCGCGGAGGCCTCGCTCGACGAAGGCTCGCTCGGTGCGGTCGTCGATCTCAACACGGGCAACCCGCTCGGTGGCAAGATCGGCTTTACCGCGGTCGGTTCGGCACAGGCGAGCTATAACGACCTGAGCAAGAATACCGGGCCACGCCTCGCCGGGTTGCTGTCGTGGAAGTCGGCGGACGGCAGCTTCGGCGTCGCGGCGTCGGCAGCCTATTCGAAGACGAACAACTTCGAGCTCGGCAACAACACCGTGCGCTGGGCACAGGGGCCGTTCGATTCGGTGGACGGCACGCGCTGCTACACCACGCAGAACCGTGGCGGGGTGTATGTGCCAAGCACGGCCTGCACCGCGGCTGCGCTCGCTTTCCATCCACGCATCCCGCGCTACGGCTCGGTCCGGCACGAGCGCGAGCGGTTGGGTATCACGGGCAGCGTCCAGTGGTCGCCAAGCGAGGCGACCAAGGTCTCGATCGACGGGCTGTATTCGCGGTTCAAGGAAACCCGCGAGGAGAAATGGGGCGAGGTCCTGCTGCGGTCGAACGAGCGGTCGATCGATATCAGCAACTACACGATCGATTCGAACAACAACCTCATCAAGGCGACGCTCAACGACGCCTGGGTCCGTACCGAGCATTATCTGCGCAAGTCGCAGACCGAATTCTACCAGATCGGCGGCAGCTGGGATCAGGATGTCACAGACAAGCTGCGCTTCACGTTGATGGGCGGCATCTCGAAGTCCGATGCGACGATCCCGGTCGAGACGACCTTCGTGTTCGACGACCGCGACGCGCAGGGGTATAGCTACGACTATACCGACATGAAGAGCCCGAAGCTGACCTTCGGCACCAGCGTCACCGATCCCGCGAACTTCCAGTTGGCGGAAATTCGCGATCGGCCGTCGGAAACGGTCAACAAGTTCCGCACCGCGCAGTTGCGGACCGAGTGGGACGTCGCGGAAGGCTTCCAGATCAAGGCGGGCGGGCTGTACCGCAAGTTCACCTTCGATACGCAGGGCTTCTCGCGCGATGCCGTCGTCTGCCCCAACGCCGGCGGTCGCGATGTCGTGCTGGGGACGCTGACCTGCTCGCCGAACACGCTGTTCGGACCGACCGCGGTGTACGGGTTCCCAGCCGGAAACCTTGGCGAGATCTTCAATCTCGGAAAGGCCGGCCAGCCTGCGGGGACGACGACCAGCTTCCTGATCCCGAACATCGATGCGTCGGCGGCGTATACCGGGCTCTACAACCGGCCCGCGACCGTGTTGGTCGGTGACACCCGCAGCGTCTCCGAGCAGGTGACCGGCGGCTACACGGAGTTCGACGTTAAGGGTGATATCCTCGGGCTGCGGTATGCCGCCAATGCCGGCATCCGTTACGTCCACACCAAGCAGCGCTCGACCGGGCTGTCCTCGGCGACCGTCGGTGGTGTAACCGTCAATACCCCCGCGACGGTCGAGCGCACCTATGACGATTGGTTGCCCGCGATCAACGTCGCGCTTTTCCCGGCCGAAGACGTCATCATCCGCGGTGCGATCGCCAAGGTGCTGACCCGGCCGAGCCTCGGCAGCCTGACGCCGGGCGGTTCGGTCGATGGCTTCAACTACCGCGTGACGTTCGGCAATCCGCAGCTCGATCCGTTCCGCGCGACCGCGTTCGATATCTCGGCGGAATGGTATTTCGCACCGCAGTCGATCTTCTCGGTCGCGCTGTTCAAGAAGAATGTTGAGAGCTTCCCGGTCTCGGCGACGCGCAGCGGGACGTTCGCGTCGACCGGCCTGCCGCTTTCGGTGATCCCGGCAAGCTCGCCTGCCGCGGGGGCTCCGGAGGGCCAGTTGTGGCAGATCACCTCGCCGATCAACGGCACGGGCGCGTCGTTGAAGGGGGCGGAAATCTCGCTCCAGACGACCTTCCGCTTCCTGCCCGGTTTCCTGCGCAACTTCGGCGCCTTGGCCAACGCGACCTTCGTCGACTCCAGCGCCGGTTATTCGCAAGGTGGTCCGGCGACGACGATCGTCACGCCTGCGGGCACGCTCGGCGCGCTGCCGAACACGACCCGCTCGGCGACGCTCTACGGCCTGTCGAAGCGCGCCTATAACGGCACGCTGTATTACGAGGATGCGAAATTCAGCGCGCGCGGATCGATCAGCTATCGCAGCCCGTATATCGACGGTGCGTCGGCGACCGGCAATCTGTTCGAGGGTTATGGCGCGACGACCAACGTCGATGCGTCGATGCGCTACAAGCTGACGCCGGCACTTGAGGTATCGCTCGAAGGGACCAACCTGACCGACAATTATCGCAGCCGCTACGTCGATCTCGACGCCAATCGGAACTACGAGAACAACCACTTCGGCCGCACCTTCCTCGTCGGCGCGCGCTTCAAGATGTAGGCGCACCGGGCATAGTCTCTCCTCTCCTCGGGCGCATTCCTCACGGAGTGCGCCCATTTTTTTGATGGGCCGAAGCGCATGATCGATCGTCGGAGTGCAATCCTGGGGACGCTGGCCGTCGGTCTGTCGACCGGCGTCGATGCGCAGACTCCACCGCCCGCGCGGACCGGTGGGCGCGTGCCGAGATTGCCCGACCCGACCGAGACGATCGATCTCTGGCCGGCCGGCGCACCCGGCGCGCCACGCACCTTGCCGGTAGAAATCGTCGAGGATCGGGCGACGGATGTCGGCATGACCGATCGCGCCGTCCACGGCATCGCGCGCCCGCGCATGGTCGTGTTCCGCCCCGCCAAGCCCAACGGGTCGGCGATACTGGTGATGCCGGGCGGGGGCTATGTCCGGATCGTCGTCGACCGCGAGGGATACGAGATCGCACGCCGGCTGGCGGATCATGGCTGGACGGTGTTCGTGCTGTTCTACCGGTTGCCCGGCGATGGCTGGGCGGCCGGGCCCGACGTCCCCTTGTCCGATGCGCAACGGGCGATGCGGCTAATCCGTGCACGCGCTGGCACATACGGAATCAAGCCCGACCGCGTTGCTGCGATGGGCTTCTCGGCGGGTGGCCATGTCTGTGGCGATTTGGCGACCCGGTTCGCGCAGAATACCTACCCGCCGGTCGATAGCGCAGATCGAGGCAGCGCACGGCCCGACATCGCTGCGCTGATGTACGCCGTGCAATCGATGACCTTGCCGCTCGCGCATCCCGGGTCACGTACGCTGCTGCTCGGACCGTCGCCGACGCCCGCCCTGGAGTACGCGCATTCGACCGCTTCGAACGTCACGTCGGCGACGCCGCCCTGCTTCCTCGTCCACGCCGAAGACGATCGGAGCGTCGTCGTCGACAATACGCTGGCGTTTCGAGCGGCTGCGATCAAGGCCGGCGTGGCGGTGGAAACGCATCTGTTCGCGACCGGGGGACATGGTTTCGGCCTGAGCAAAGCGGTCGGCAAGCCGGCAGCTTTTTGGCCGACGCTGTTCGAGGAATGGGCGCGCGCGCAAGGCCTTGGGTAGCCAAGCGCGCCGCGGTCAGAGCGCCTGGTACCGGAAGTGGCGAAAACGGGCCTCGCCGCTGCCGGCCGAATACAGGCCGGGGCGCAGCATCAGGAACCCGCCGCGGACATTGTGATGATAGCCCGAAACCTCCATGCCGCGGTCGAAGCGGTGCCAGCTCTTGCCCGCATCGCCGCTGGTATGGATCGCAACGATGTGACGCGTGTTCGTGATCCGGATCCGCATGCGGCGTCCGTGCGGATTGGCGGGACGCCCACGCTCGTTGCCATATTGGTGCGTGACGAACCGGCGCTCGTCGAAGCCGAGCCCACAATACAGCTTGTCGTCGTAGAACAGCACGAGTCCTGCGGTACCGCCGGGGGCGATCTCGACATCGCATTCGAACCGGTAGGCCTGGTCGCCGGCGATCAGCATCAGCGGCGACGAATCCACCGGCGCGGTGCCGGTGGCTTTCAGGATCAACGCACCGCCTTCGGCCCGTGCCCGGTTGCGTTCGTCAGGCCCTGGTCGAAAGAAATTCCATTTGCTGCCGATTTGTAGCGTGGGAAAGTCGTCGGAGAGCGGTTGGCCGTGGGGTAGCGCGGCGCCGCCTTTCGGCTTCGCAAGCGGCTTCGACAGATCGCCACCGGTCATCGCGAACCAGCCATCCGCGGTCCAGCGGATCGGATCGAGCAGCGCCTGCCGACCGAGTGTCCAATAGCCGTTCTCGAAGCCGTGATAGATCGACCACCAGCTGCCGTCGGGCGCCTCGACAAGGCTGGCATGACCGCGCGACCACCATTTCTCGTCGGTGCTCACGGTTCGCACCACCGGGTTGGCGGGATCGTTCGTCCAGGGGCCGTGGATCGAGCGCGAGCGGGCGACGATCACCATGTGCCCGGTCGGTGGCCCGGCGGTGCCGCCGACCGCGGTGATCATGTAGAACCAGCCGCCGTGGCGGACGATCTTCGGTCCTTCGGGACTGAAGCCCTCGACGTCCCAAGTGTCGGGATAGCGCCACGGATCGTAGACATGCTCGACCTTGCCGACCGTCGACAGGCCGTCGGCGGCGAGCCGGATCCGGTCGCCGCCCGACAGGAACAGCCAGCGCGATCCGTCTTCGCCGACCGCGTGGCAGGGATCGATATGGTCGGGCAGCCCGAGGTCGATCGGGTCGGACCACGGGCCGTCGATATGATCGGCCCAGATCACGTGGATCGCGTTCGGCTTGGCCTTGACCGGGATATACAGGAAGTAGCGGCCGTCGTGTTTCTCGAGGCTGACCGCCCAGACCGAGCCGATGTTCTTCGTCAATGCGGCCTTGCGCGGTTGCCAGTTCGCCAGGTCGCGGCTGTGCCAGATCGTCAGCCCCGGATAGGAATCGAAGCTGGAGAAGGTCATGTAATAGTCCGCGCCGTCCTTCAGGATGGCGGGATCGGGATGGTCTCCGGCGATCAGCGGATTGAGAAAGCGACCGTCGCCAAGATCGGCCACCCGCTGGCCGTCGAAGCCACGCCGCCAGTCGTCCTCGAACCGCTGTACGCACGTATCGGGCTTGGGAGGCTCCGCGACCGCGGGGGTGGGCGGCACGAGTGCGACCGCACCGCCCGCCAATGCCAGTCCGAAGGTCTCGCGGCGGTTATAGGTCATGCGCATGTCCTGTTCTGATTTGGCGTCGTGACCGGAATGTCGAGCCCTGTCGTACCAGCATGATGCTCCCGAGGTCGATGATTGCCGAGGTGCAGCGGAGATCGCTGAACCGTCAGAACGAGAACCGCATTCCCGCCGTGAACTGGCGACCGCTATGCGTCAGCACGTTCAGGCGGTTGGACTCGTCGACGAACTGGTCGTTGACCTGATCCGTAAGGTTGATCGCCTCGATGCTGAACTTCAGATTATCGGTGAGGTTGTAGGACATCTGCGCATCGACGTTGGTCGTGCCGCTCGTGCCGTTATACGAATTTCCCTCGGTCCCGGGTACGGCGGTGAGATAGCGCGAGCGATAGGCGATCGACCCGCGGATCTGGAACTTGGCCGTTTCGAAATACAGCGTGCCGTTGGCGGCATGCTTCGACAGCCCAATCAACGGCGCGGTCACCGACGCACCACCGGTCGCGGACGTCAGATATTGGATGTTCGACGTCACGTGCGTGTAGTTCGCCAGCACGCCGAAATTGGACAGGAACCCCGGCAGGAAGCTGAAGGGCTGTTGCACGTTCACCTCGAAGCCCTTCAGCCGGCCGCCGCTCGAATTGACCGGTTGGCTGACGATGAACAGATCGGTCGGCGATGCGCTCGTGCCGGCAAGAAGCGAATCAGGCAGTCCCAGGCTGCTGAACGGAACGGTGGTGCTGAGCGACTGGACGAACGTGCCGATGTCCTTCTGGAACGCCGACACCGCATAGATCGCGCCGCGCGTCGGATACCATTCGACCGAGACGTCGAGATTGTCCGATTCCGTCGGCTTCAGATCGGGGTTGCCGCTGCTGAAGGAGCGATTGCCACCCGAAACGCTGAGATTGCCGCCCGGCGCGATCGCCGAAATGCCGGCACGCGCGAGCGTCTTGGCGGCGGCGAACCGGACCAGCAGCGTATCGGTAACGTCCATCACCAGGTTCCCCGACGGCAGCCAGCGATGATAGCTGCGGTCTGCAACGACCAGGTTGGTCGCGACGCCTTGTCCCGCATAGCCGGTCGAGCGCTGGTCGGTATTGGCGTAGCGCACGCCGACATCGCCGCGGATCGGCAGGCCTCGATCGGCGAAGTTGAACTCCGCCATGCCCCAGCCGCCGATATCGTCCTCACGCACGGTGATGTACGATCCGCGCGCACTCGCGTTGGTCACGCCACCGGTCGCGTAGAGCGGGTTCGAATAGATGCCGTAGAGTTCGGCGAACTTGGCGAGATCGGGGACGACCCATGCCGTTGGCGTACCGGCCGGCGTGTCGAGCCCCTTGCCGAAGCCCGAGAACAGCGTCGTCGCGGCGGCGAGCTGCGCGGGCGTCAGGGTCTGCACGACGGACTCCCCGGACAGACGCCGCTGCTCGGTCGAGCTGTAATCGAACCGGCGCCAGTCGACGCCGACCTTCAGCTTCAGCAACGGATTGACCGTCCATTCCGCAAACGTTTTCGCGTTGGTGAAGCTGTTGTTGACGGTCTGCGGGCGGATGCGGACTTCCGACGTGCCGCTGGTGAAGGCGAAGCTGTTCGGGTTGGTCAGGTCGACGCCCGGCTTGATCGTCGGAAACCGGGTGCTGAAATCGTAGAAGAAATTGGGCGTGTTGGCGGCATCGATCGTGACGGTCGACTGGATCGGGTTGCTGAACGCCGAATCCGCGTAGCCGACGACCGCACCGACCTTGAAGTTCTCGCCGAACTTCTGGTCGAGCGTGCCGGTCACCTGATAGAAATCGGTGACCAGCTTGTCGTAGCGCGACTGGGTGCGCAGATCGACATTGTCGAACGTGCCGCTGATGATGTTGTTGTCGCCGTCGACCACGCCGTCGCGGATGATCGTCTGCGGCTTGCCCGTCCCCGACCGACTGAAGCTGATCGCCTGCAACTGCGATTCCTTGCGCGTGCCGTCGAGCCGCGAATACAGCGCGTCGAGCGAGATCAAGGTCTTGGGCGTCGGCTGGAACTGGACCGATCCAGCAGCGCCCAGCCGCTTCTGGAAGATGTCGTAGCTGACGAGCCCGGGAATGCGCGGATGGTACAGCCCGGTCGCGGGGTTGGGATCGTTGATCTGGCCGAGCGTCTTGCCCGGCAAGGTCGAGGCCGCGTTGAACCCGGCGTTGAACCCGCCATAAGTCCAGCGCGTAATGTTCGCGCCCTCTTCCTTGATCGCACGCTCTTCGTACGCGACCGACAGCAGCACGCCGAACCGGCCGTCATCCGTGGTTTTGGTGATCAACCCCGAGATCTTCGGCGTCACCTTCTCGCGCAGATCGTTGTAGCTGGCGCTCGCCGAGACGACCGCGGTCGCCTTCTTGTAGTCGAACGGGCGCGACGACTGCAGGTCGACGGTGCCGCCCAGCGAGCCCTCCTCGACGTCGGCGGTGGCGGTCTTGCGGACCGCGATGCTGTTGAACAGGTCGGATGAGAAGATGTTGAAATCGAAGCCGCGGCCACGATTCACGCCACCCGAATTGTCGGTGCCGCCGGTAGTCCCGATCGCCTCCATCCCGTTGATCCGCACGCGCGTGTAATCGGGGCCTAGGCCGCGGACCGAGATGTTGCGGCCTTCGCCGTTGACGCGGCTGATCGAGACGCCGGGGATGCGCTGCAGCGATTCCGCGAGGTTCAGGTCGGGGAATTCGGCGATGTCCTCGGCCTTGATGACATCGACGGTCGCGGTCTGCGTGCGCTTGATGTTGATCGCGCTGTTGAGGCTTGCGCGAAACCCGGTGACGACGATATCCGGCGCATCCGCGGCCAGCGGCGCATCGGTCACGCTTTGCTCGGGCGGCAGGGCAGGGGAGGCGGGAGGCGCGTCGGTATCGGTGGTGCTGCCGGCGGCACGCGCCTCTTTCTGCGCGGTCGTTTCCGGTACGCTCTGGGCATAGGCCATCGTTGCCAGCGAGCAGGCGACGATCGCACTCGACACGGCCAGCACGGATTTGAAGCTGCGGATCCCGGTCATACTCACTCCCCTAACTCCGGCACGATGTGCCTGCTGCCGGCTTCGTTGGAGCCGGTCTGTCGCAATCTGTGTTAGGCCGGGTGCGGCCGCCTAAGCCAATCTCATTCCGACATCGATCGATGCGAACGGTGCACTGATCCGGCACCGGCATCTTCCGCAGTCATCCGATCAAGTCGTGGCTTGGCTGGATCAACCCGTTTTAGGACTTGGACCGCCCCCGTTCTGCTCGATACACCGGACTGGAACACTCGCGTAGATCGAGTGCCGGACAGGAGAGCGAAGCATGACGATCGCCGCAGCAGCCCCCGCCGAAGAAGCGGTTGCAGGAGGCGTGGCCGGGCGCCCGACTGCGGTGCGCTACCGTGTGATCGCGCTGATCTTCCTCATCACCTCGATCAATTACGCCGACCGTGCGACCTTCTCGATAGCGGGATCCGCGGCATCGACCGAACTCGGGCTGTCGTCGGTGCAGACCGGCTTCATCCTGTCCGCGTTCGCCTGGGCCTATGTCCTTGCGCAGATCCCCGGCGGGCTGCTGCTGGACAAGTTCGGTACGAAGCGCGTCTATGCCGGCGCGATCCTGGCCTGGTCGCTGTTCACGGCCACACAGGGGCTGACCGGGTTGATCGCGGGGGTGTCCGCGGTGGCCATGTTGTTCGCGCTGCGCTTCCTCGTCGGTCTCGCCGAGGCACCGTCGTTCCCCGGCAATGCCCGCCTCGTCGCCGCCTGGTTCCCCGGCGCCGAGCGCGGCACCGCGTCGGCGATCTTCAATTCGGCGCAATATTTCTCGCTCGTCGCCTTCGCCCCGCTGATGGGCTGGCTGGTGCACAGCTATGGCTGGCGCGCGGTGTTCTGGGTGATGGGCGCGATCGGTCTCGCCGCGACCGCGCTGTTCGTCCGCTACATCCACAGCCCGGTCCGCCATCCGAAGATCAACGCCGCCGAACTCGCGCATATCGAGGCTGGCGGCGGGCTGATCCGGATGGAGGATGCCGCCAACCGTCCGCAGGCCTTTTCGTGGACGAACCTGCGCCAGTTGCTCGCGAACCGGATGCTGCTCGGCATCTATCTCGGCCAATATTGCATCAACGTGCTGACCTATTTCTTCGTTACCTGGTTTCCGATCTACCTCGTGAAAGAGCGCGGGCTGAACATCATGGAGGCTGGGTTCGCTGCCGCCGCGCCAGCGCTGTGCGGCTTCGTCGGCGGACTGGTCGGCGGCTACACGTCCGACCTGCTGCTCAAGCGCACCGGCTCGATCGACATCGCGCGGAAAGTGCCGCTGGTGTTCGGGATGCTGCTGGCGACGCTGATCATTGCCTGCGTGTTCGTCGAGGCCGAGTGGCTGGTCGTCACGCTGATGGCGGTCGCGTTCTTCGGCAAGGGTGTCGCGTCGCTCGGCTGGGCGGTGATGTCGGACGTCGCGCCAAAGCGGCTCGCCGGCCTGACCAGCGGCGTGTTCAACATGTTCGGCAACGTCGCCGGGATCGTCACGCCGATCGTGATCGGTTTCATCGTCGGCGCCACGGGCTCGTTCGACTGGGCGCTGGTGTTCGTCGGCGCGCACTGCCTGCTGACAATTTTTTCGTTCCTGGTAATCGTCGGCCCGATCCGCCGCGTCGAGCTGGCCGCATGACGGTCGATCGCCGCACGCTGCTCGGTGGTGCCGCGGCTGCGCTCGCCACCTTGCCCGCCGTCGTCCGAGCAGCGCCTGCGACGTTGCGGGTCACGACACCGATGGCTGCGCCTGAATGGGCGGTCCTGCAACGCCGATTGCTCGCCGCCAATGCCGAAGCCTGCGAAGCGTTCTACGCAAAGTATGTCGACAGTCGCGGCTGGCTGCGCGTGTTCGAGCGCTGGGGGGCGAACGACGGCCCCGACGATGCGGCGGAAGCGACGAACGACTGGGCGATCCTGCACGCGCTAGGCGGTCCCGATCGTATCGGCGACCTGTACGCACGGGCGTGGGAGGGTCACCTCAAACAGTTCACCGCTGCGCGCACGGTCGACGTGCCGATCGCACGCAAGGGGATGTATTTTCGCGATTTTCCCGTCCAGATGGACTGGCAGCACAATGCGGAAGGGCTGACGACCTTCAACATGATGGGGCTGTCTGGCCCGCGCGACCTGAAGCTGATCGAACGCACGCGCCGCTACGCCGATTTCTACACCGGCCGCGATCCGACGACGGGCAACTACGATCCGAAGCTGCGGATGATGCGTAGCCTGATGAACGGAAGTCGTGGCCCGATGCTGCGCCGCGCGACCGAGCTCGACTGGGCGGGCGATCCGTTCGCTGCCGGCGAACGCTTCCACATGGAGCATGGCGAGGCGACTTATGCGCAGACGCTCGCGCATTATGCCGAGTACGGCGACGTTGTCGGCGACAATCCGCTCAACCTGCAGGCGACGACGCTCGGACTGAACGCCTATGCGCTCGGGGCAGGGGACCGATACCGGACCTGGGCGCTCGACTATCTCGACGCGTGGGTTGGCCGGGCAAAAGCGAACGGCGACATCATCCCCAGCCGCGTCGGTCTGGATGGCATCGTCCCGCGCGACTGGTGGAGTGGCGTCTATGGCTGGGGCTTCTCGCCGATCGTGCCGCAGACCGGCAAGCGCGAGAACCGCAACCGCGTGCCGCGTTCGATCACGGCGTTCATGACTGGCACGCTGCTGACCAGCGACCAGGGGTATATCGACGTCTGGCGCCGCCAGACCGCGCGGATCAACGCGCAAGCCAAGACGATCGGCGGCGTGCTGTCTACGCCGACGATGCACGGTGCGGACGGCTGGTATGGCTGGCAACCTGGTCCGTTCAAGACCAACGGCTTCGAGATCTGGTACATGTCGCAGGCGCCCGCCGACCGCGCGGCTGCCGGCGATCATCCGTGGGTGAGCTTCCTCGAAGGCAAGAACCCGAGCTACGCCGTAACTGCGTTGCGCGCCGACCTGAAAAACGTCGCCGACCGCGTCGCCGCGAGGCTCGCCGATCCGACGACACCGGAAACCCGGCTTGCCGACTGGCCGATCGACATCAACCCCGCCAATGTCACCAGCCTCGTCCAGCTCATGACCGGCGGCCTGCACATCGCCCGTCCGCCCTGGTCGAAGACCTCGCCCTCGCAGGGCGGCGTGCCGCTCCACTGCCGGCTCCGCTATTTCGACGCGGACCGCAAACGCGCGGGTGTGCCGGAAGACGTCGCGGCACTGGTTCATATGTTGGGCGACACGACGACGGAGGTGACGTTATTGAACCTGAGCACTACGCATCCGCGGACCGTCGTGGTGCAAGGTGGTGCCTATGCCGAGCACCGGATCGACGCCGTGGCCATCGAGGGCCGCTTGAGCGATATCGCCGGCGCGGCGTTCACGGTGAGGCTCGAACCCGGTTGTGGCGCGCGACTTGCGTTGCGCATGCGACGTTATGCCAACCGCCCGACGCTCGCGTTTCCGTGGGATCGGTAATAATCGTCGCATTCTACAATCCTCCCCCGCCAGGGGAGGTGTCTGGCCCTCGCCAGACGGAGGGGGAGGTAAGGGGGGAACGACGGTTCCGTGTCCTCCCCCTCCGTCACTTTCGGTGCCACCTCCCCCTTGTGGGGGAGGATTGGAGGATTATCCGCCGGGCTTGATATACGGCGCGACCGCGAACAGCAGCCGCTCCTCACGCCGGGGATCGTCCTCGGTCCGCACCGTCCGGTCAAAGATCATCGTCGAGCGCCGCGCCAGGTCATAGCGCCGCCAAGCCGGCACGCTTGCGCAGTTTGGATCACCTGTGCGTGCCATCGCAATGAACGCATCCGCCATCCGCCCGGCAAGCCGCCGCGCCTCCGGGGCATCACCCGTACGAGCGCTCGGCTCGCGCGTATTGTCGAATACCAGCCCGATATCGAGCGTATGGAACGCGCCGAGCACGCCGCCCGCTTCCGGCGAGGGAAAGTCGAGCTGATACATCCAGGTCGGCGCACCGATCTTCGCGCGTTCCTCCGCCTGGATCAGATGCCCGGGCCACGACCTACCCGCAGTCGATGCCGCCAGCAGGATCTGCCCCGGCGTCCGATCGGGATAGAGTTCGCGGTAACGGCGGATGACGTGATCGGGCGCGAGGTCCTTGGTCATCTCGCGCACGAGCCGCTCGGGAAGATTATCCCAATTCGTGTCGCCACGCTTCAGGATCGCGCCGATCCATAGCCCGGTTTCGTCATGCGTATTGCCGACGATCAGCGGGATATGCGCCGCCTCGCCAGGGGCGTCGGGATAGAAGGGATGCCGCGTCAGGACATGATGATCGAGCGTCGAAGTGAAGCTGAGTTCGCCCTTGCCCTCGATCGGGTCGGTCATCGCCATCGCCTCGACGAGCCGCTCGACCGGCAGTGCCTTGAGCGCCGCAAAATCGCCAGCGCCGGCCTTCGACATTAGCGCACGCGAGCGGATCGTCGCGTGGTTCGGCCCGGCGGCCGTGACGTGCTGGCCGCTCATCGTCGCGGCGGCGTGGAACAGCGGCCGCGCCTCCGCCATCGCCATCAGTGTGACGATCTTGGCGCCGCCGCCCGACTGGCCGAACAGCATCACCCGCCCCGGATCGCCACCGAACGCCGCGATATTGTCGCGCACCCATTGTAGCGCGAGGATGATGTCGAGATTGCCGACATTGCCCGATTCCGCCGGCCCGTCGAGCTGCGCGAGATACGCATAGCCTAGCGCCGCCAGCCGGTGGTTCAGCGTGACGACCACCACGTCGCCGCGCCGCACCAGAGCGCCGCCGTCATACAGCGGATCGGATCCCGACCCATGCGCGTGCGCGCCACCGTGGATATAGACCATGACCGGCCGTCGCGCCGCGTCGAGGGCGGGCGTCCAGACGTTGAGGAACAGGCAATCCTCGCTGGGCGGCTCGGTCGCCTTGGTCTGCGGGGAGGCGGCGCCGTAGCGCGTGGCATCCGCGATCTCGGTCCACGGCGTCGGCGGCACCGCACGCGCAAACCGGCGCGCGCGCGTATCCGCGCCGTAGCGCACGCCACGAAACACCAGCACGTCGTGCTCGACCGTCCCGCGCACCCGGCCGTATCGCGTCTTCGCCACCGGATCGCCCGGTGCGCGCGCCGCAACGAGCGTCGGCGTCGCCGCGATACCGGCGAGCACCGCGCGCCGATCGATCACGCCGCAGTTTCGGCGCACAGCCGCCGCATCGGCTCCAGCGCCGGGTTACTGTTGTCGCGCCGCCACGCCATGTGCAGCTCGACCGGCTTCTCGGGCTCGGTCGCAAGCCGACGGAACTGCACGTCGTTCATGTGCAGCCCCGATGCGGATTCCGGCACGATCGCTGCGGCCAGCCCCGCATGCACGAGCCCCAGCATAGAATGGATCTGCGTCACGTGCTGGACATAGTGCGGCGACACGCCCGCACCGTCGAACAGCCCGATAAGCATCTGGTGAAAATACCCCGCGCCCTGCCGCGCATACATGATCAGCGGCAGGCCATCGAAATCACTCAGTTCGAGTACCGCCTTCGCCTGTCGCGGATCCCCCGCGGGCAGCGCGACGACAAGTGGCTCGACCTGTACGCAGACGGTGTCGAACTCGTGACGATCGAGCGGCGGTCGTACGAAGCCGATGTCGATCAACCCGGTCAGCAACGCATCGACCTGATCGGTCGTCACCATCTCGCGCAGTTCGAGGTCGATATTGGGCAGGCTCGCTCTCGCTTGCGCGACGATCTGCGGCACCAGATTATACCCCGACACCGCGGTGAAGCCGATCGCGACGCGTCCCGCATCGCCCTTCGCCACGCGCCGCGCCGATAGCGCTGCACTCTCCGACAGCCGGACGATCCGCCGCGCTTCGATCAGGAACACGCGGCCGGCAGGCGTCAGGCTCACCTGCCGGCTGGTGCGTTCGAGCAGCGTCACGTCGAGGATTCGCTCGAGCAGCTGGATCTGCCGGCTGAGCGGCGATTGCGTCATGTTCAGGCGCTGTGCCGCGCGCCCGAAATGGAGTTCCTCGGCGGCGGCGACGAAGCAGCGAAGCTGGCTCAGTTCGAACATCATCGCCGCACTATCCGTCGGTTTTCGCCCGCTGTCACGCCGCCTTGGCAAGAGCGGTGGGGGCGACCTTCTCGATCAGCACGCGCAACCGCTCGTCCTCCGCCGCCGACAGATCGGTCAGCGGCGAGCGCACCGGCCCGGCATCGCGCCCGACGACGCGCATGCCCGCCTTGACGATCGACACCGCATAACCTCGGCCCTGGTTGCGCAGTGTGATGTAGGGCAGCACGAAATCGCGGAGCTGGTTCAGCACCTCGACCCGGTCGTCAGCGCGCACCGCCTTGTAGAAGGCCAGCGCCCATTCGGGAAGGAAGTTGAAGATCGCCGACGAATAGGTCGTGACGCCCATCGTCAGATACGGCGTTGCGAACGTCTCGGCGGTCGGCAGGCCACCGATATAGGTCAGCCGGTCGCCCATCCGCGCATAGACGCGCGTCATCAGCTCGATGTCGCCGACACCGTCCTTGAAGCCGACCAGATTGGGGTTGCGATCGCACAAGCCCGCCAGCGTATCGTCGTCGAGGATCGCATTGTCGCGGTTGTAGACGATCACGCCTAGCCCGGTCGCCTTGCAGACCGCCTCTACATGCGCGGCGAGCCCTTCCTGCTTCGATCCGACCAGATAGGGGGGGAGCAACAACAGGCCGTCTGCGCCAGCCTTCTCCGCGTCGCGCGCAATTCCCGTTGCGATCGCGGTCCCGTAGCCGCAGCCCGAGATTACCGGCAGTCGCCCGCCGGCTTCGGCCACCGCGGCGCCGACGACCTGGGCGACTTCGGCTGGCGTCAGCGAGAAGAACTCGCCCGTGCCGCCTGCCGCGAACAGGCCGGACAGTTCGTGCTCAAGCATCCATGCGCAATGCTTGCGATATTCGTCCTCGACGAACGCACCGTCCGCATCGAAATGGGTGACAGGGAACGACAGCAATCCGCCGCCAAGGCGCTGCGCCATCTCGGTCGGGCTCATGGTCGTCATAACGTGCATCCCCTCGAT
Source organism: Sphingomonas faeni (assembly GCF_040407495.1). GTDB lineage: Bacteria > Pseudomonadota > Alphaproteobacteria > Sphingomonadales > Sphingomonadaceae > Sphingomonas > Sphingomonas faeni_D. The sequence continues at coordinate 48,434 of NZ_JAPZPP010000007.1, forward strand.
CGCCTGGTCCGCCCTCATGTCGCGGCCAATCCGGGGATCTAGGTAGGTCGCACGGCCGCGCGGGTCCAAACCAAAGGCGCGCTCGATCGTTGCGTATACTAGCTCGATCTCGTTGGGGCATGATCTTCCTACCGCACGGGCCTTGGTAGTATGTGGATTAGATCGCAATCTTGACACTATCTATCGGTGGAATCGAGATCGGACGACAACCCACGGATGGTCGGGCAATCGGCGTTCCAAATATGTCACTCCACGACTGCCATGGCTGTTTGCCTTCCATGTGTACCGTACAGAAAGCGGAGCGAGTTGACGTCCAACCAAATGAACGAATGGCCAACGTAGGAAAGCGGGAAAGACCGCGCGAATGTCGTGGTAATCTTGTTCTTGAGGACCGCTGCCGCCTTTCGTGCAAATATGAACCAGCGTCCGAAGTTGGGAAGCGAGGGGCGGGACGTGAGCGTCCAATTGTGGGTCCTTTGGGCATCTGAGAGACGGAAAACGCCATCATCCTGACAGTTTCTACAAACAATCTCGGCCCAGCGACTTCGGCGCTGCTCTCGCGTATAACTCGGCAACGGCTCCATTCGCGGAGTAGTTTAGAGATAGCGGAGAGCCAGAATTCAGGCGCGGTGACGTAGTGCGCGGGCGGGCGCGACGTCACCCGCCCGGGCGGTAGCTGCGCTCGACGTGGCCCTTGAGGTCATCGGGATAGAAATAGACCGGGCGCAGTCTGCCCTCCGCATAGCGCTGCGTCTGATCGGCGAAGTGCGGTGATGCCGGATCGCCGCTCTGGCCGCCAGCCATCACCGCCATCGCCTTCACGCGCGGGCCGAACTCGACAACCGCGACGAAGCTGTTGCCGCTGGTGCCGTAATAACGCTTCGTGCCGGGCCAGGGCTTGGCGCCGAACGACGCCAGGCTGCCCCATTGTGCTGAGGTGAACGGCACCGGGATCGATGCGTGCGCGTCGTTGAAATGCGGCTGGATCGCATCATCGAGCCGTTGGAAGCGGTTGATCTGCTGCCACGGTGTGCGCCAGTCGCCGAAGTCGCGCGTCAGGCGATCGACCGCGGCGGACAGCGCGGTAAGCTTGGCCTCGGGCGACACGCGTGCGGCGATGTAGTCGGGCACGTTCAACCGCTCGGCCTGTGCGAAGCTGCCGACCTCGCGCCACAACTGGTCGCCCCAAAACACCGCCAGGCTGGTCGCGACCGAGTCATAGCTCCAGCGGTGACCCCATTTCTTCAACAGCGCGATCGGCTTCGCGAGCGACGCCCGCCGTGGGTCACGGGCAGGCAGCGCGTGCCAGGCCTCGACCAGTCCGGGGAGCAATCGCGCAAAGGCGGGCAGATAGGAATCGTACGCCGCGGCACGCAGCGTGTCCGGCGTCCAATCGCGTTTGCCGGTCAGCAGCAGGTCGGCATGGACGCCGCGCGCATTGCCGCCGACCTGGTCCATGTACTTCGGATAGTCCGCCGCCTTGGGGCTGTCCGGCCCCGCCGCGCTCCAGGGCCAGTCGTTGGTGTTGTGCGCCCAGCCGGTCCGCGGGTTGGCGACGCTCGGCAGGCTGGCGAGCGTGTGGAGCCCGTGCCAGTCGGTCGCGGGATCGCTGCCGTCGACGGGACGGGTGTAGTCGAACCGGTTGCTGCGGATCGGCATGAACTGCGGCATCAGGAACGCGATTTCGCCCTTGTCGTCGGCGAACAGCGTGTCGTTGGACGAATTCGCCTTCCGCTCGGCAACGGCAATGTAGTTCGCGAGGTCGGTCGCCTTGGTCCGCAGATAGCTTTGTTCGAGCGCGGGGACGGGTTTCCACATCAGCGCGGTCGCGATCCAGCGTCCGGCCTTGATCGCGACGATCGGCCCGTGATGCGTCGCGTAGGTGGTGAAGCGGCGCTCGCCCATCGCGCCGTCGGCCCGGCGATAGCGCAGGACGACGGTGCGTGTGGTGACTGGGCGCACTTCGCTGCCGTAGCGATAGGCATAGCGGTCACCGGTCCGTGCGATCCATTCGGCGAACTCGTCGATATTGTCGACCGTCGCGGAGGTGTGCATCCAGCCGGCCTTCGCGTTGAAGCCTTGGTACACGAAAAACTGCCCCCAGGTGCTAGCGCCATACGCGTTCAGCCCTTCGTCGCTCGTCATCTGCGCCTCGGAGCGAAAATAGAAGCTGGTGTGCGGGTTGATCAGCAGCAGTGCGCGGCCGTTCGCGGTGATGCGGGGTGCGATCGCGATGCCGTTAGACCCCGACGGCTCGCGCGGGATCATGCCGCGTTCCTCGGGCGAGGGCGGGGTGGCCTTGCCGTAGAACGTCTTCAGATCGCCGAGCGAGATCCGCTCGATATCGCCGCCGATGCTCCCTTCCGTGAAGCTGAGCGCCATCCACGGTTCGAACCGGGTGAGGACCTTCGGCTTGGTCTGCGGATGCGTCGCGAGATAATAATTTAGCCCGTCCGCCCAGGCCTGCATCAGCGCACGCAACCAGGTCGGGCTGGCGGCATATTGGCTCTTCAGATCCGCGGGATTTACGAACAGCCGCTGGCGAAGGTCCGCCCATACCGCGTCTTCGCCGTCTGCTTCAGCGCTACGCCCGAGCGCGGTCAGGTAATTCGCCTCGATCCGCGCGAAATCGTCCTCCGCCTGCGCGTAGATCAGTCCGAATACCGCATCCGCGTCTGATCGCCCACGGATATGCGGGATGCCCCAGTCGTCGCGCGTGATCGTGACGCGCGCGGCCTGCGCTTGCCACCGCGCCATGTCGGTCGGTGGCGCACTGGGCGCAGCCGTCAGCAGGGCCAACAGGATCACCGGATTGCGCGCACGCCGAAGGAGCTTATCCATGGTGGCAGCGTAAGGCGGGAACGAGGGAAAGACCATGCGGTGGCTGACGACGATAGTGCTGACGTCCGTGGCGGTTCTGCTCGGACCCGCAACCGCGGTACCGGCGTCCAATCCCCGATCGACGCTGCTGAAACCCGCGGGTGTTTTCGATGGTGCGGACGGGATCGTCCATGCCGGCTGGCAGGTGCTCGTCTCGGGCGACCGGATCGTCGCAGTCGGCCCCAATCTGCCGGTTCCCAACGATACGCAGACTGTCGAGCTTGCCGGCGATACGCTGATGCCCGGCATGATTGAGGGGCACGGGCATCTGTTCCTGCATCCGTATAACGAGACGAGCTGGGACGAGCAGGTCCTGCACGAGCCGCTGGCGCTGCGCACCGCGCGCGCCGTCGCAAACGCAAAGGCGACGTTGCTCGCAGGCTTCACCAGCGAACGCGATCTCGGCACGGAGGGCGCCGGCTATGCGGATGTCGGGCTGAAGGCGGCGATCGACCAGGGTATCGTGCCGGGCCCGCGGTTGTCGGTCGCGACGCGCGCCATCGTCGCGCTCGGCGCCTATGGTCCGAAGGGTTTCGAACCAGGCGTCGCGGTGCCGCAGGGTGCCGAGGAGGTGTCGGGCGTCGACCAGATGGTGGCCGCGGTGCGCCGCCAGATCGCGGCGGGTGCGGATTGGGTCAAGCTGTATGCCGACTATCGCTGGCGACCCGGCGAGGAGAGCCGTACTACGCTGAGCCTCGATGAGATGACGGCTGCCGTGACGGCGGCGCACGACGCGGGGCGGCCGGTCGCCGTCCACGCCGCGACCGCCGAGGGTATGCGCCGTGCGGTCTCAGCCGGTGTCGACACCATCGAGCATGGCTATGGCGGTACCCCCGCGATCTTCGCGGCGATGGCCGCCAAGCGCATCGCGCTCTGCCCGACGCTTGCGGCGTCGGATGCGACCTCGCACTATCGCGGATGGAACGGGAGCGAACCGGCGCCGCCCGCGGTCGAACTGAGCCGTTCGAGCCTCAAGCTCGCGCTAAAGGCTGGCGTGCCGATCTGCGTGGGCGGTGACGTCGGGGTGTTCGCGCATGGGCAGAACGTGCGCGAGATGGTATTGTTGGTCGATGCCGGGATGCGCCGTGCAGACGTTTTGTTAGCCGCGACCTCGGGCAACGCGCGGTCGCTCCATCTTGGCGACACGCGGGGCACGGTCAAACCTGGCCTGCTGGCCGATCTGATTGCGGTATCGGGCGACCCGACTACCGATATCGGCGCCCTTCGCCGCATTCGAATGGTTATGAAGGGCGGCACCATCGTCCCGGACTCGTCCTCGAGCCATTCACCACCGTCCCCTATCCGACAGTCAGAAGATGAATGAGCCTCGGGTTTAAGAGACGGGCAACTGGACGACGAATGTCGCATTTTGGGTCGTCGCAAATATGCGGGGGAGGGCGGCTCATCTAACCTTTGCCTAGCAGCTGTCGACAGTTCGTCGTCTTTCGTTTGCTGCATGCTTATAGGTTAGCCTGGTCTTCCTCGCTTAGTTCAGCCTCGGGACCGTAATAGAGTTCCGCGCAGGCTTCGCGAAGGCAGCCGCCCTCAATTTTGATATCGTCCCGATAGGCGTTGCCGATAAACCCAAGCGTATCTACGTGTTTGGCTTCGAAATACATCGGATGCACATCGCTGCGGCCGGCGCCGTAAACGACGCGGCCGACTTTCGACCAGATCGTTGCCATCGTGCACATGCCGCACGGCTGAAGCGTTGAGTATAGCGTTGCCCCGCGCAGCTCCAGTTCTCCGGTTTGCTCACAAGCCCGACGGATCGCCATCATCTCGGCATGAGCGGTCGCGTCAGGCAACTCCTTGGTCTGATTGCGTTCGGCGGCAATCACCTTCCCGTCTAGCACGATGACGCATCCAAGCGGCGAGGTTGAGGGATCGGATCCTTTGGAGCGCGCGACGTCTATCGCCATTTGCATCCAGTGTTCGTCCGTATCGGTCTGCATTGCGTATCCACCTAATTGCAGTTGCTGTCAGATTTGGCGTGGTGATCCGGTTGCTGCGTCAACTCTGAACCACCCTGACGGTCGCTTCTGTGGGATCGACCGGATCCATCACGAAAGCCCCAGCATTACGGTTCGCAACAAGCCATGCGACGTGCGCAGCAGTGATGCGCTGGCCCGGCACCAGCCGAGGGACGCCAGGCGGCGCAGGTGCGATCATCTCGGCTGCGACCCTTCCCGCAGACGCCTCGTATGCGACCATCTCGGCAGGGCCGTATAGTGCCGTCGGCCCGGGCATCGCCATGTCGACGGACAGGGTGCCGATCCCGGGCACAGGCGAGATTGCCGGCAGGATGGAGGGATCGGAACCGAGCTGCTTCACGAGATCCTGCAGGCCACGGACGAGTTTGCGGAGATCGGACCTGGTTGTGCCCAAGGACAGAACAGCCAGAATATGCCGGGCGTCGGACAGCCCCATGCTGATCCGGTGATGCTTGTAGAGCCAGTCATCGATAGCATACCCCGATACGCTCAGCGCCGAAACGTCGATCAGCACTTTCGTGACGTCCAGACTGGCATCTGGCGGCAAATGATCATGACCGAACACGCGCAGGGGGGCGATACCGGCAATCGTCTTGCGGACCTTCTCCGCCAGCGCAATGACGCCGTTCCACATCTGCTCCCCGTTCAACGCGTGATCTCGCCGGGTCGCGTCAAGCGTTGCTAGGATCGGTACTGATGGGCTGGTGGTCTCGAACAGCTCATAGGCCATCCACAATCGCTGGCGATCGATCAGGTCGCCCTTGGCGACGATTACCGATCCCTGCGCGAGGGCCCCCATCGTCTTATGGGCGCTATAGACGGCGGCATCCGCCCCCTTGGTCAGCGGATCGTCAGGCAGTCCCTCACAAAATGCGAACGCACCACCCCAAGCGGCATCGACGATCATGGGAATACCGTGATCGTGACAGACAGTGGCGAGTGCCGCGATATCGCTCGTCACGCCGTAATAGGTTGGGCTGACGACGATGAACGCCTTGGCGGTTGGATTGGCCGCCAAGGCGGCGTTCAGCGCCTGCGGCTCAACACCCTGCTCAATGTCCCATTCCCCGTCGATCTGGACCGGCACGATGGCGGCATTGAGCCCCGTCGCGAGCGCAAAGGTACGCTCGGCCTTGTGGGCATTCGCCGCGACCAAAATGGTGTCACCTGGTCCGGCGACCGAGGCCATAACCGTGTGAAGACTCTGGGTGGATCCGCCGGTTACAAACCGACAAAAGTCTGCATTCCAGGCCTCCGCCGCTATCTCATGCGCACGTTGAAGGGCCAGCTTGCCTTCGGTACGGTCGTCGAGCCCCTTCGGCGTCAGCACGTCGGCTTGGAAAATGCGCTTGCCGAGCAACGCCTTCATCCCGCCAGGAATGGCTGAACCCTGATTGTGGCCCGGCGCTCCAAATCCGATGATCGGCCTCTTCTCGATGGCCGCCAGCGCATCGGCCAACGGCGCACTCTTCTGATCCATGCCGAACCCTCTCCTGATCGAGTGGGTGAAACGCACGGATACTGGAAAGCCCCTCCACGATGGTTGATCTGCTTTATCAAACAAGCAGATATCCGCCAAAGGCGGATATGAATCAAACCTTCCGCCTAGCGACCAAGGGTGCGACCTGTTCAGCGGGCACCGCGACGATCGCCGCGTTGAATTGTTCGTTGCCGATACGCCACTGGCCGTCATGGGACCCGTCATCAGTCAGGGCGTCGATGGCCGTGTTCCAGCGGACGTCGCCGTCGCATGCCATCGCGCGGATCGGCGCGTTCATCGCCAGCGTCCCGATCCACGCCTGAGCGCCGGCGGGCGACCAGCGTGCGACGTGGCCGTCTCGCGCTTAGTGGCTGAAGGATGTTCAGGAATGGATCGTGATCTTTGGTCCGGTCTTGCGGTGTTCGAAACGATCGTCGAGGCTGGCAGCTTCGCGCGAGCGGCGACGCGGCTTAGATTGTCCGCCTCCGCTTTGAGCCATGCGATGCGGTCGCTTGAGACGAAACTAGGTGTCCGGCTGCTCTACCGTACCACCCGGTCGCTGGCGCCGACGCCCGCAGGCGAGGAACTGCTGGCGCGGCTGAGGCCGGCGATCGCCTCGGTCGCGGGCGCACTGGCCGATCTCGACAATGCTCGCGAACGGCCGGCGGGGCGGATCCGGGTCAGCGCGCACCGGGTTGCGGCGATCTACGCCATCCTGCCGCGGCTGGCTGACTTTGCGCGTGCCTATCCCGACATAGCCGTCGAACTGGTGGTCGACGACGGGTTCGTCGACATCGTCGCGGACCGCTTTGATTGCGGGGTCCGGCATGCTCAGACCCTGCAGGCCGACATGATATCGGTCCGTATCAGCGCGCCGGTGCCGCTCGTCTTCGTCGCCGCGCCGGCCTACCTCGCCGATCATCCCGCTCCCGTCGATCCCGATGATATCGCCGCCTATCGTTGTCTGTGTTACCTATATACGTCCTCTGGCGTCGTACACCGCTGGAGATTCGAGCGGGACGGCCGGACGGTGGAACGGTCAGTCCGCGGCGACTTCATCACCAACGATATCGACTTGATGCGCGACGCTGCAGTGGCAGGGCTAGGGGTGACTTGCCTGACACTGCCACATGCCGCGCTGAAACGGGCCGCCGGTACTCTGGTCGAAGTGCTGGCCGACTGGGCACCCACCTTCCCCCGAACCACCTCTATTATCCGAGCCGACGTCAACCGACTGCCGCCTTTCAGGCCCTCGTGACGGCAATGCGCGTGTGATTGCAAATGTGCTTTGACAAGATTGAGAGCAGTTGATGATCTGGATGACCACGAAGCGCTTTGGTGAGCGACGTCGCCGTCAACTTTCAAAGACCTAAGGGCATGAACGAGTGTCTGAAGCTGGGAAACGGGAAGGCCGGTCCGAATGTCTGGAATTCAGCGCCGGGGGGCGGCGTGGTGCCGTCGAAAGCACGAAGTTGCGGATGGGAATGGTAGTCATCTGACTGTTGGCGGAGGCCATCGAGATTGTGCGGCCGGCTCGCGCAGGGCATTGTTGCGGATGGATCGCTCAGGGAGTGTAACGCTATGAACCGACTGCTCGCCGCCTTGACCTGTGTCGTCGCGTTTGGCGCTACGGGGGTGGGGGCACAATCCGTTGCTCCCTCGAAGGATATCGTTGCCGCGCTCGCATCGCCAACGCGGACGCCAGCGAACCGCGCGCGTGATCACTACCGTCACCCGGCACAGACATTGGCCTTTTTCGGCATTAAGCCGACGCAGACGATCATCGAATTTCTGCCGGCGGGCGGCTGGTATACCGAGATCCTCGCACCGCTGGTGAAAGGCCGGGGGCATTATGTTGCGCTGGTGCCGACCGCGCAGGCAGAGCGCACCCGCAGCGCTTTTGCCGGTAAGACTGCGGAGTATGGCGTGACGCAGGTCGCGACGATCGACTTTACGACCGGAGCGTATTCGATCCCGGCGGGAAGTGCGGATGTACTGCTAACGTTCCGGAACGTCCACAACCTCCTGATGCAGGACGACCCCGCCGTAGCAGGCCGCGTGTTCAAGGCGTTCTACGCGGCGCTCAAGCCGGGTGGCGTACTCGGTGTCGTCGATCATTGCTTGCCGGAGGAAATGGAAACGGCGCGTGAAAAGACGAGCGGCTACATCAAAAGATCGACTGTCGTTCGGCTGGCGCAGGAGGCGGGCTTTGCACTAGCCGCAGAATCGCGGATCAACGCCAACCCCAAGGATACCCACGACCATCCGGAAGGCGTCTGGACGCTGCCACCGAGCTATCGATTGAAGGACGTTGATCGCGCGAAATATGCTGCGATCGGCGAGAGCGACCGGTTCACGCTACGGTTCGTAAAGGCGCAATAATCGCACTGGTTTGCAGACCTGCACACAGCGTACCGAAGGCGGTTTGATCTAGAGGGCAGCGGCGAAGACTACGTAGATCGCGATAAAATCGCGGCGGGGCAGAGGAATAGCTTGGGTCGCGGCCGCGTCCTGGCATGACAGCCGTCGAAATCGCTATCGCCCTGCGTCGCCCTCGGACAGGACATGCCGGGCGAAGTCTCGTCGGATCGCATCCAGCTTGGGGTCGATATAGCGTTGGCAGAACGGTCGGGTCGGGTCGGTATGGTAATAGTTGCGGTAGCGCTCTTCCGATGATCGGAACCCGACGAGCGGCAACACCTTCGTCCGAACAGCGCTGTCAACTTTCTGCCTGAGCCGGGTGATCACCGTATCTGCCCGATGTCGCTGGTCGGCAACCCTAAAATAGACAGCGCTGCGGTAACGCCCGTTCGGCGAATAGCCGCTGTTCGCCGAATGGGTGCGCAGATGGACCTCGATCAAAATGTCGAGCGAAATGATCTCAGGATCGAAGCGGACCACCACTCCTTCTGCCCAGGCATCGTCGGGTGCGGTCGATTGCAGGAAGCCTTGATTGACCTGGGAGACGCCGCGCAGGATTTGAAACACGCCTTCGGTGCACCAATGACACCCGCCGCCGAAGCCCGCCGTTTCCATGCTCACCTTCTTCACCCGGTCCGGCGAGATGCCCTTCCGCTTTCTGCGTTTAATGGCGGCAACGTATAGCGCTGGTCGGATCGCGGCCTAGCATCGGCCTGGCCGTCTTTCCGACTGAGCTTACACGCCGACGGTGCTAACCGATACCGGCCGGATTAAACCGCTAGACAACACCTGAACGAACGGCTGGTTTCGAGATACGCTCAAGCCGCTCTGAACGTCCACGACTGAGTCTATCTGACCGGGCTTTCACCCTCAGATGCCTCTCCTCGTACGTTGGCCACAAATTTGAAAGCTTAGCGTGGGTCAGTTAATCACGCGCCCCGCGTCGTTGTAAGCCGCAACAACCGGCCGCCAGTGCCGTCCTCGAGTATCCAGAGCGCGCCGTCGGGGCCAGTCATCACCGCACGAATCCGCGCGCCCATGTCCCACCGCTCGGCCTCACGTGGCGTCGTGCCGTCGAAGGCGATGCGGATCAGCGCGGTGCTGGCCAACCCGCCGACAAAGGCCGACCCGCGCCACTGAGGAAACATGTTGCCGGAGTAGAACGTGAAGCCAGCGGGCGCGATAACCGGGTTCCAGTACAGTGCGGGTTCTTGGAACTCGCGCCGGCCGGCGGGCGACGTGATGGGCGTATCGTCGTAGTTTTTGCCGTAGGACACGATCGGCCAGCCGTAGTTTTTGCCGGGTTCGATGAGGTTCAGTTCGTCTCCGCCCTGTGGTCCCATCTCGATCTCCCACAGATGTCCTTGTGCGTCGAAGGCGAGACCGTAGGCGTTGCGATGACCCGTCGACCAGGTTTCTGCCGGAGTCAGATTGGGGGCGGGGATCGTCATATTATGGGTTGGAGCTGTAGCGACCGATCCGGTATTGGCCGGTGGATCAAAGACGGGAATAGTCGTTCTGCCGGTCTTGCCCGCACCGGGATTGCCCGGTGCGGGCTTGCCGTCGAGTGTCAGGCGCAGGATCTTGCCAAGCGCCTGGTCCGGGTCCTGCGCAGGACTGAAGCGCTGGCGCTCGCCCGAGGTGAGGAACAGATATTGGCCGTCGGGCGAGAAGGCGATGTACCCGCCGAACTGGCCGCCCGCACCGCGAGGAAGCTGGCGCCAGATCACCTGAAGTCCTTGCAACACCGGCTTGCCAGCAACAGTTCCGAGCGTCGCGCGCGCAAGAGCGAGGCCGTCCCCGCCTTCGCCCGGCTCGGAATAGGTAAGGTAGACGTGGCGGTCCTGTCCAAAGGTCGGGGCGGCAGCGACGAAGAGCAGCCCGCCTTGGCCTTCGGCATGCACCGCCGGTACGCCGCCGACTTCGGTTTTGGTACCGGTGGCCTGAACCAGCCAAAGGTTTCCGGGCTTCTCGGTGACGAGCATCGCGCCGGCGGGTAGGAAGGTGAGCGCCCAGGGAGTGTCGAAGGTCGCGACCGATGTTGCCTTGAACGGCTTGACCTTGGCCGGCGTCGACCCGCCATAATTTACCGGCGGGGCAACCCGCTGCGCTTCGGGCGTCGCGGTCGTGGCGGACGAGCCGCACCCCGCGAGCGATACCAGGGCGAGGCCGATCAGAGTAGGACGGAGCATTATCAGCCTTTCGATAGGGGAGCTGTTTTGGCGATCGGGTTCGAGTGACGGGCAGGGGGTTCCGCGTGTGTTGCAGTATGCGTTCGTCGGCTAGCAAATTCCGACCGGTTCAGGAAATCGTCGGCCGGTCAGTACAGACGGCCAGTCTTGCATGAACCGCTCAAATGCACCCTTCCAGGCCGAATGCCACCGCGACAACGCCCGACGGTTCTCGATCAGTTCGGCGGCCGCCCAGGTGATACGCTTCGCAACCTGTTTGGGCGTGGTCTCATTGTTTGGCACAGGATGTAGAAATCAGCTGCCGCGACCCGCTCGAACAGCAGCGCCACGACCGGCTCCGGCGTCCATACTGCGTCGGGTTTATGGGCGAAATGCTTGGTGGCGCCACGCACAGTCATGCCGGTTGAGGTGAAACCGGGGATGAGTAGATGTGTGCTGAGCGACCAACGATCTCTTCCGACGTACCGTCCGAGTAGACGTTGGCGGTGTCAGTAATGTTGACCCCGCGTTGACGGCTGCCGGTAGGACGGGGCGACTGGTTTCCTCGTCGAGTGTCCAGGCGATTGCCGCGGCCGGGGATGCTGAAAGGTCATGCACCCGAGCCGCAACCGCAATACGTCAAGGCCGGTGGTACCGAGTTTGGTGTAGTCCATGATTGCGTACCTCGAGAAGTTCATGTGCCGGACGAACGGCGCGGTGATGCAGTCCGATTGATTGTCGTCTCGCGCTTGTGTCAGTGCCGGTTCGCGGTCATCCTATTGTAATGAAACGTTTGCTTCCCCTCGTCCTCCTCCTCACCGCTGCGACCGATCCGGCACCACCGATCCTGTCCGCCGCCCGGATCAAGGCCGATGTCCGCGCGCTCAGCGCCGATGATTTCCATGGCCGTGGACCGACGCAGGTGGGCGAAACAGTAACGCTCGCGTTCCTTGATGCGCGGTTCAAGCAGCTTGGTCTGAAGCCGGGCGGCGATGAGGGATATCGCCAGACGGTACCGATGCTCCGCTGGACACGCGATCGTGCCAGTTTCACGCTTGATCTGGGGGGCGCCAAGCGGGCGCTCACACCCGGCACCGACGTCGCGGCCAGTTCCCGGATCGTCGGTACCGCCGGGTTGGACCACGCAGCCATCGTCTTCGTTGGCTATGGCGTTGTCGAACCGCGCCTCGGCTATGATCCGTACCGCGGCGTGGATGTGCGCGGTAAGGTGGTCGTGGCGCTCGCGGGCGATCCGGATGTCGAGGCGGGGCGCGATCTCGGCTTTGGTGGCCGGGCTTCATCTCCCGCGGTACGCACAAAGCTCGCCGAGGCGCAGAAACGCGGTGCGGCCGCGTTCTTTCAGATCCACGACACGTTCCCGTCGAGTTACCCATGGCTTCAACTTGCAAAGGGCGATGCCGTCCCGGGATATGCGCTCGACACCGGCAGCCTGCCCGCTGCATTCGGTTTGCGTGGAACCGTGCGCAATGACATCGGCATCGCGCTGCTCAAACAGGGTGGTCTCGACTATGCCGCTGCAAAGCTCGCCGCCCAGAAGGCCGATTTTGAGGCAGTCGAACTCAAGGGCGCGTATCTCACCGCGGCGACGACTGTCTCTCTTGACCATGTCGTCAGCCACAACATCGTCGGTATCCTGCCCGGCACTGATCCTGCCGCCGGCAGTGTGCTGTACGGCGCGCACTGGGATGCGTATGGCGAGAACGCGTTCGATCCGCCCGCGGACCGCATCCGCAACGGCGCGATCGACAATGGTACTGGGACCGCGACGCTGTTGGAGATCGCCCGCACCTTCGTGAGTGCGAAGCGACCCCGGCGTTCGGTAGTGTTCGCCCTGTGGACGGCAGAAGAGAAGGGACTGCTCGGCGCAAGCTGGTATGCCGATCACCCCGTACTGCCGCTCGCAATCACGGCGGCGCAGTTCAATCTCGATCCGCATGTCGTCTTGGGCCGGACGCGTGATCTCGAGCTGATAGGTGTCGGCAGGACGCCGCTGGAAATCGACCTAGTGCGCGTCGCTGCTGCACAAGGGCTCAAGATCGTGCCCGAGGAGAATACCGAGGCAGGCTGGTACTACCGGTCTGATCACTACGCCTTGGCGCAGAAGGGCGTGCCCGGTGTGTATTTCCGTGCGGGCCGCGATCTCATCAATGGTGGTCTCGTTGCCGGGGAGCGGGAGCGCGCGCGCTACAACGCGGCATGCTATCATCAGACTTGCGACGAATTCGATCCCCGCTGGGACATGACGGGCGCCGCGCAGGAGGGCAGCGTTGCCTATGGTCTCGGTCGCGAGATCGCCACGGGACGTAGTTGGCCCAGCTGGTCCGCGGCCGAGCCGTTCGCTGCGGAACGAGCAAAGTCGCAGGCGGCCCGACACCCTTAATTAAAATGGGACTTCTCGCAGCCACTCGTGCTCGCGACGCATAACTGGCAAAATGAACGAGTGTCGGATATCGGAAGTTGCGCGAAGTCGCGTTAACTTCCGGTATTGGGTCTGACCGCCACCGCGGCATCGCACAGGTCGGCGAGATAACAGCATTGCTGCTTGTCGGCGCTAATGTCCAATTTACAACAGCGGTCGGCGCAATGTGTAGCAGTTGGTCGTTGGCCGGCCCGCATCGATCGGCACCCTCAAATCAGGATGCGATCTAGGTCTCGGCGCTTGGAGGATCTACTAGAAAGTGACGGGCGAAGTCGCTTGCCGATACCGGCCTGCCGTAGAAATAGCCTTGGCCAGAAGCGCAACCCCATTCGCGCAGACGGGCAATTTGCTCCTTTGTCTCAATCCCCTCGGCGATAACGTCGAGTCCGAGGCTGTGGCCTATGGTGATGACCCCACGTACGATCGCAGCGCTGTGACGATTGCTGCATACGTCGCGTACGAAGCTTCGATCGATTTTGAGGCGCGTGAGCGGAAAGTCCTTGAGTGTGCTGAGCGACGCGAAGCCCGTGCCGAAATCGTCGAACGCGATGCCGACCCCACGCTCACGGAGCTTTCGCAATGGCGCCAGGTCCTCGTCGTCATGCCGGAGCGCAATCGTTTCAGTTATTTCGAGCTCCAGATCGCCCGGCACGAGGCCATGGCGAGCGAGCGCTGCCTCGACCACCTGGCTTAGCGTCCCGGCACGCAGCTGTGCCGCGAACAGGTTCACGCTCATGCGCAACGGCGGGAGACCCTGGTTGCGCCAAGCCACAAGGGTCTGGCAGCTTTTATCAAGCACCCAGCAGCCGATCTCATAAGCGAGCGGATGCGTCTCGAGCACGGTGATAAACGCCGCAGGAGGAAGAAGACCGCGCACCGGATGATTCCAGCGAAGGAGCGCTTCGGCACCGATAAGCACCCCATCTGCGAGCCGCACTTGTGGCTGGAAATGAAGTTCGAACTGCTGCTCGCTGATTGCGAAACGCAACTCATCCTGAAAGGCGCGCACCGCTCCAAGTTGATCTTCGAGACCAGTGTCGAACAGGCAATAGCGCCGTCCGCCTTCGCTTTTCGCCTTAAATAAAGCAAGGTCCGCGCGGACGAGCAGTTCCTCGCTGTCCTCGGCATGGAGCGGCGCTATGGCAATGCCCACGCTTCCCGAGAGATGCAACTCGTGGCCCGACACGGAAAACGGGCGGCGGATTGTCTCGATGAGGGCGTTAGCCCGCACCGCCACTTCGTCGACACCGATTTCGATGGGAAGCAGAGTCGCGAACTCGTCGCCCCCAAGCCGCGCCAGGATTTCAGCCGGGTCGCTGGTCGCCGACAGACGCAGCGCGAGCGCCTGTAGCAAAGTGTCGCCGACCGCGTGACCAAGGCTATCGTTGATGTTTTTAAAGCCATCGAGATCGAGCACGAAGACCGCAGCCTTGCCGTCGCGTTCCAGCCGTTCCTCGATCCGCTTAAGGAAACTGTGGCGGTTTAGCAGACCGGTGAGCCCGTCATGGTTGGCCATATGGTGGAGCCGTTCCTCGCCGGCTCGCCGCTCGGAAATGTCCTGGATCTGAGCGCCCATGCCAACCCCGTAGGGACCGCGCCATACCGAAAGTGATAATTCTGCGGGAAACTCCGAGCCATCGCTTCGCCTCGCCAGTACTTCGACCGCCCGGCCGGTCATATGCGACGGCGCCCCGGAAGCCACGCGCGCCAGTCCTTCGCGGTGCGCCGCGCGCAGCCGTTCTGGAACAATCATATCGACGGTGCAGCCGATCGCCTCAATCTGGGGGCACCCGAACATCCTCTCGGCGCCCTCATTCCAAAAGGTGATGCGGCCCGCCGCGTCCGTCGTGATCAGCGCCTGGTGCGCCACATGAGCGAAAGGCACCAAGATATCCGAGATGCGATTGACGAAGCGCCGCTCGATTCTGTCCATGGCTAGCGCCGCGACCTGCTGTAGGAACGAAAGGTCTTTGCCGGCGAAGCTGGGTCGGGGCGCTCGATCGAACACGCACAAGGTGCCGATGCTTAAACCGTCCGGCGCCGTCAGCGGAGCCCCGGCGTAAAAGCGCATCCCGAGATCACGCACTATGGGATGATCGCGAAACCGCAAATCGGCGCCTGCGTCGGGGACGACCAAGGGCGTGCCAGTCGCGACCACGGCCAGACAGAATGAGTCCGCCCGCGGAAGCGAGGCGATGTCCATGCCGACCTGCGACTTAAGCCAAATATCAGTTTCGCCGACGATACTGAGAAGGCAGATGGGAGTTTGCAAAACATCGGCAGTCAGACACGTGATCTTGTCGAGATCGTTTTCGGGAAGCGATCCGAAGACCGCGTAGCGCTCTACAGACGCCAGCCGGCGACTTTCGTTACCGAAAATGTGCGGTGACTCGACGAACGACACTATAGCGGGACCTCAAGACATTAATCCAAAGGACAGTCTCCCTCGGGCACGGTTAATATCTAGCTTTCATGAGGCCGTGGCCATCTGCATGAACGAATGGCAGAAACGGGGAAGCCGCCAGGCCGTCTCGAATCCCCGCAAGCGGGTCTGGCCGGAAGCTGTAAGGCAGGGCGTGCTCGCCTAATATCAGACGCTCGGATGCCGTATCGGGGCTTCCGAAACTGCCATTCGTTCAGGACGATCTTTCTCACTACAGCACCGGACTAAACGGAACGCGTGAACGCCCCGTCAAAGCCAACGGTCAGCTTGCCCTTTTCTGGAACGTTGAACCAAGCTGCGCTCAGCTCATCAATCCTGACGCGTATCGCCTCGATCTCTTGCGTCGATACGGGAGCGACCGCATGCCCGCTGGCCGCACAGCCATGCTCATACATTGCGATGGCGTCGGAGGCGCTGACCCTTCCGCTCCACATTTCGGCTTGGAAGGTCTCGACAAGCCGCTCGATCGCGTCAGCCACCTCATCGCCTTGGGGCGAGAAGCTCGCCGGCTGGCCTTCCCGTAACAAAGAAAGGAAGCCGCGATGCGGCACGACGCTCTCGACCGCATAGTGGATCATATCGTGGGGGATGATGCCCTGTTTCGGGCATTGAATCATCTCTAGGGGTAAGCCGCTGCGCTCGATATGCAGATTATCGTACTTCCCAGTGCCTTTTGTAAACGTAAGATGCACGCACTAGTCTCCTTGCGTTTGCAATCCAGCAAAGTCCCGCGCGGGTGGCAAGACCGGTGGCTAACGCCCAAACATGGACATTCAATCAGGCCATACCTGCCGTCGAAAGCGGCCGATCGGTTCGCCCGACCTCATCCAGTATTTACAAATCCTAGATAATTTTGGTCCAATTTCCAGAATCTAAAATCTAATTTAGGGAATTCAGATGCGAAAAGATATTCTAGGATTTTGCATCGTAGCGTTATTAGTTTCGACCAGTGCAAATGCACAACTTGCGGGCCTACTCGGAAAAAGATTTGGACTTCCATCAGAGGGCGAAGTCGGCGGATCGTATCAATCAAATAACCAGATAAGAACGTACATTACGTCAGAGCCATATGATAATTCATTGTTATACGAAAAACTTATAACCAAGGCGTCTGAAATGGCGGCAGACCGAGGTTTTTCGCATATTGGTGTCACGAAGAACAGCTGCACAACCGCTATAATTGGGGGAACCCCCCGCTCAACAAGCTGCTACCTGATAGCGGTTATGCTAAATGAGCAGGAAACCGCTAAATCTCGTGGGGGCCGTGAGGTTCGGTACTATTCTGTAAAAACCGTTAGTAGCGGTGTGATAGCGCCGCTACCCGCATCAAGGTAATAGCGCGACAACTTGACTCCCGATCAACGGCCCTTTTCTGAAAAGCGGCTGCGCCACGCAGTGTCTGCTAACACTGGCCGCCTACCCAATAACGGCCAGTCCGATTTCCTTCCCATCATGACATTCGCGAGCGGATAGACGGGCTTCAAAATCGGTCATTCGCAAAGATGAACCAACGTCTGAAGTTGGGAAGCGAGGGAAGGGGCGTGAACGTCCGGTTCTGGGTCCGATGCCGCCCGAGGCGGTCCGCTGTTCAAGGTGATGGGTTACGGACGAACGGTTAGGCGGCTCCTGAAAAGGAGCTGCTGCGCACGATGCCTCCGCTTATCGAGAGCCGAGATCGGCTGCCTGCCACTGCTCGTCAGTGGTCAAGCCGAGCCGGCTAGATTCTTCCACCTGAGCTTAGCCCGTCGGTATTCGGGTGCGGCGAGACGGTCGTATGCCCCGCGGTTCCGAAGCAACCGCTGGCGCGAGTTCCGGCGAAGGCGTCGATGAGCCGCTCTTGCATATCCGCATCGCCCGCAAAGGCTGCCATCCACACGCTAAAGCCGCCTGTTGCGTTCGCCATCCTGACCGTGGAACGTTTTACTCCCTGGTTGGAAGGGTCGGCGGCGATTTCTGCCACCTGATCCAATGCAATAGCCATGATCTCGGCTCTCCCGCTGACCCTGTCCACCACGATCTGCTTGCCGTTCTCGTCCAGTACCGAGTTTAACTTCCTGTCCAGCCCGGTAAGAGTGAGGAGTGCCTGGGCCTTCGTGGCTAGGGGAGGCGCCAGCCCCGGGGTCACGCGGACCCTGCCATCGATCGTGTACTCGTAGGCTAGAAAGGTGTTGTCGCGATCCGGCAACAGGACGTCGTCCAGCAGGACGGGCTGATGCCCTTTCGTAGAATTGCAGTTCACGCAGGCGAGCAGGAAGTTCGTCCAATCGGTCTCAAGATGCGCGAACGCAGGCAGGCCTTTGGGCTGGATGTGCTCGACCGCCAAATTCGTGACGATCTTGCGCTCGCAGTAGCTGCAATACGACCCCAGTCTTCCGAGCAGATGGTTCTTCGCCGTTTCATAAGGATCAAAGGGATCGGTTTGAGGCGACGGCTGCTTTTGGACCGGTCTCATTCTGCCCCTGGGGGCGCCTTGGCGTACAGCTTCATCTCAAGGTAGGCCTGGTATGCAGGATTGTCGGCGTACGGCGCCGTTGCCTCCGCCAAATGCCGCTTGAACTCGTAGAAGCGCTGCCGCTCTGAGAGATCGCGACGGTCCATGTCCTCCAGGAGCGAACGAGCCGTGTTCTTCATGGTTCGGTAGCGCTCACCCGTCTCAGCGTGTCGAACTCCCATCAGCCCCTCGGCAACTTCCTCGAGCGAGAGGTTGGCGGTCTGGTTTGTCGGCTCACCGTCAAGCACGATGAGTTCCTCGCCCGATCGAAGAGATTGGACGATGAAAGGAGAGTGTGAGGTGCAGATGAACTGCACTTCGGGGAACGTGCGCCGCAAGTCGTTGCAGACCCTTCGTTGCCAAGTGGGATGGAGATGCAGATCGATCTCGTCAATTAGGACGACGCCAGGAGTGCGGAGCAACGCTTCAGGACCGAGGTGCGGGTTGAGCATTGTCATCTTGATCGCGAGATCGGCGGCCAGTGCTATGACATTGCGGTAGCCGTCGCTCATGTCCTCGAAAGCGAGGCCAGGCCGGTCCTTGTATTCCAGCACCATGGTGGAACGGCGCAGGTCGTAACGGACGCCAGCGATCTCCGGCAGTAGCGAGCGTATGGCTTGGAAAACTAGGAAAAGGGCGTCTGAGTCCTCGTCGGTGTCCAACTCGTTCCGACGCTCCTCACCCATCCAGCGCATGAGATCGGCTGGATTTGCGCGTTTACCGACGCTCATCCTGTAGCCGTAGAAGGGGTCGGAGAGGTCCCGGAAGTCGTCGGAGCGGCCGCCTGTTTCGGCAATATGGCTCCTGGTTTGCTTCCGTTTATTCTCTGTGCTTCGGACGGACTCCCAGAGCCGCCCCGCGCCGAAATAGCGGACTACCGGCAGGGTCACGTCCCCGGAAGAACGCAGCGCGCTTGAGGCGAGGCGTGCGATGGATCTAAGCTCTCGTGTGCCGGCGTTCGTGGTTCTGCCCTTCTCGTTCTCCAAGCTCCTGTGCCATCGGACGGTTTGCCACTCCTCAAATCCGAGCAGGTTATCAAAGCGTACGCTGCCGATGGCATCCACAACTACGGGAAACTGCGGATGTGCGCGAAACCGGCCACTGACGTTCTGTTCCACCCGCCGAACGTCGCGAGCACGGATGTGGCGCTGGTCCGTCCGAGGAAAACTCTGCAGCCATCCACCGAGGGCGACTGCGATCGCTTCTAGGATGGATGTCTTGCCCGCGCCATTTTCGCCGATGATCAGGTTGAAGCCAGGGTTGAGCTGCACCGTGTGGTGCTCGAACCCGCGGAAGTTGATCAACTCTAATCGCTGAAGACGCATTCAGTCACCCAATCCATATGTCGGTTACCATAGTAGGTCGGCGTGGAATCTCAACGTGGGATGCTCGTGCGTCCTGCATTCACTCCGACGTCTTGGAAGGCAAGACGACGGTGCGCGCGCCGTCTCCGATCTATATGCGAGAATGACATAGGGGGGCACCGGCCGTCACGCCTGCCCGAGAGTGAACGAACGACCGGAGTTGGGAAACGGCGTCATAGCGCTGAATGGCTGGTTCTGGGTCTCTGTAGTTGGTATAACCCGGTTTTAGGTTTGGCAGTTCGAAGACGCTAACCACGAATGCGCTGGTTAAGTCTGAGGTCGTCAGACGCCGTCATTTGCTTCACGCAGCGAATTGTACATTTAGATCGCTGACTAGATAACGTCGACATCTCGTCCTTTCGTTTCGCGACCCAGCCACGCCACGAGCACGAGAGAGGCGGCCGTCGGTACCAGAACTAAGCCCGCTACCGTCGCCAGCGGCGGGACCGCGCCCGCGATCGCGAGCCCTTGTGCGCCCAGGCCACCGGCTTTGGAACAGGCCGCCACCCATCCCGTGGCGCGCCCCCGAATGCGCGCCGGGAAGCTCTCAGCGACGTAGGGCAACAAGATGGCGATGATGGCGTTCACGCCGACGATCAGTGCGGCGACCGGCAGTACGGGGCTGACGATGCCGGACTGCCGCTCGACCCACAATACTCCGATGAGTCCCAAGGCGAGCATCGCGATGGCCGCGACGAGCGCACCCTTGCTGCTCCAGCGGCTGTAGAGCAGCGCCGCGACGAAGATCGTGGGGACCGCGATCAGCGAGGCCTTGGCGAGCAGTCCGCTAGCCACGCCGACGCTATAACCGCGAGCGACGAGGTCGGCGGGCAGCCACAGCAATAGGCCGAAATTCGCGCAGCCCCAGGCCAGCGCGGCGATGCTGAAGGCGACGAGTGCTCCAGCGTTGCGCAGGGTCGGCCGTGCCGCAACGTCCGCCCCATCATTCGACAGCGCGTCCTGCCTCGTCACGCGCCCGCCACCGAAGCGCGCGAGCACCATCTCCGCCTCGTGCGTGCGCCCCTGAACGACCAGGAACCGTGGCGATTCCGGTATCAGCCGACCAAGAAGGATCAGCAGCAGTCCGGTCGGCAGATTGGCCAGCCAGAGGATCCTCCAGCCGAAGATCGGTTGGAGGAGCGCCGACAGGCCACTGGCAGCGAAATAGCCTCCCGCCGCGCCCAGGCCGCCGATGAGCACGAGGCTCCAGCCGCGGTGTCGGTTCGGCATCATCTCCGCAAGCAGCGCATAGGTGACCGGCAGCATTCCGCCGGCGGCCGCGCCCATCATGAAACACATGGCGATGTTCCAGGCGAGGCTCGGCATCGCGCCGCAGATCGACGTGCCGACGAACATCACCGCCGAGAGCAGGATCGACGCCTTGCGCCCGTATATGTCCGCAACGAAGCCCCACAGGATCGATCCCGCGACCGTCCCCGACAGCGCTGCAAACGGCACCAGCGAGGCGGTGGCACGCGACACGCCATATTCGCTCGTCATGCCCGACAGGGTGAAGCCAAGCGCGGCGGGCTTCATGACGTCGATCACCAACGCCACGATCAGTGCGCCCATCATGACCCAGTGCGATGCGCGCAACGGTGCATCCTGCAGCCCGGTGACGGTCATATGCGTCAATTGCCGCCGCAACCGCATCGCATCGCCCGGCAGCAACCCATAGGCGGCGAGGCCGGTCCCGCCGACGATCAGCGCCATGCCGATCAGCATGCCGACGTCCATCGGCATGCCGGCCATCCGGTAGCCCATGCTGCGGGCCATCAGGAACATCGGCAGATGAAGCGCGACCCCGATCGTCACCCCGATACAGCCGACCACGAAGGCCCAAAGACCCCGCCTACCGGTCACCATCGTTCGAATTCCCCCCTCGTTACCCAGCGCTTCTTTGCGCAACAGCCAGCCATCCGCGTTTGCGTTACCTGGCATTTTAGATCGCGTTACGACAGAACCTTCCCGGCCGATATCGATGTTTCACCCAAATCGATCGAGCATCTCCGTAAGCATGGGGCGGAGGCGGGCGATCTCGTCGCGGTGGACCGACGACAGGCCCTCGAGCATGGTTTCTCCCTCGGGTGTCAGGCGCAGGAGCGAGCGGCGCTTGTCGCCATCGGAATTATAGCGGACGACGAGGTTCGACGCCTCCAACCGGTCGATCAGTCCCGAGGCACTGTGCGGCTTGAGGACGAGCCGCGTCGCGACATAGCCGATCGTGATGTCGTCGACCGGCGCGGCCCGGATCGCGAGCAGCGCCTGATGCTGTTGCGGCGCAAGCCCAGCCGCCGCCGCCGCAGTCTCACTGAAGGTCGTGAACAGCCGCAGCGCATGGCGAAAATCCGCCAGTGCCTGGTAATCGGCGTCATTCAATGCGTCCGTATCACTCATCGCAATCAGCCCGTGTTGATATATATCGCACTACGATATAATCGCCTGCCTTCCTCGGAGGCGAAAGACTCTCATCATGATCGCAGCGGTACGAGCAATCGAAAACCACCAGCTCGCGGACCATAGCGCCGACCGGCGGATGCTGATGCTGGCGGCGATGGCGATCGTCGTCGGGACCGGCGGGGCGCTTGCGGCATGGATGCTCATCAAACTCATCGCGCTCGCGACCAACCTCTTCTGGTTCGGTCGACTTTCCACGCGGTCAGCCGCAATCGTCGACACGCTCGTCGGGCCGTGGATGGTCGCCATTCCCGTTATTGGCGGTCTCATCATCGGCCTGATGGCGCGCTACGGCTCCGACAAGATCCGGGGGCATGGCATACCCGAGGCGATCGAGACGATCCTGTTCGGCGAAAGCCGGATGTCGGCCAAGGTCGCTCTGCTCAAGCCGCTATCCGCCGCGGTATCTATCGGCAGTGGCGGGCCGTTCGGGGCGGAAGGGCCGATCATCATGACCGGCGGGGCGATCGGATCGCTGTTCGCGCAACGCTTCCACATGAGTGCCGCCGAGCGCAAGACACTGCTCGTCGCGGGCGCGGCGGCGGGCATGACCGCGATCTTCGGAACTCCGCTCGCGGCAATCCTGCTGGCGATCGAGGTGCTGCTGTTCGAATGGAAGCCGCGCAGTTTCGTACCGGTCGTGGTCGCCGTCCTGGTCGCGTTCGCGTGGCGGCCGGTGCTGCTCGACGGCGGTGCGATGTTCCCGTTCCCGAGCACGACCCCGTCCGGCGCCTGGCCGCTCGCGATGGCCGCAGGAGTAGGCCTCGTCACCGGCGTGCTGGCAGCGGCGCTGTCGGTCGCGCTGTATGCGGTTGAGGACGCGTTTCATCGCCTGCCGGTGCATTGGATGTGGTGGCCTGCAATCGGCGGGGTCGTCGTCGGACTTGGCGGACTGGTCGACGCGCATGTCCTGGGGGCCGGCTATCCCAATATCCAGGCGCTACTCGACGGGTCCCTCGCGGTGCGTGTCATCCTCGCGCTGCTGGTCGTAAAGGCGGTCGTCTGGCTGGTTGCCCTGGGATCGGGAACGTCGGGCGGCATCCTCGCGCCGTTGCTGATCCTTGGTGGCGCCGCGGGCGCGCTGACCGGGCAGGTCCTGCCCGGCGGTCCTGGGTTCTGGGCGATGATTGGCATGGCCGGGATCATGAGCGGGGCGATGCGGGCGCCGATCACCGGGGCGCTGTTCGCGGCCGAACTGACGCGGCATTTCGATGCCTTGCCGCTGACCATTGCAGCGGCAGCGGCGGCCTATGCGGTCAGCGTATTGCTGATGCGGCGGTCGATCCTGACCGAGAAGATCGCACGCCGCGGCCGGCATATCCTGCAGGAATATAGCGTCGATCCGCTCGACCTGATGCAGGCGGACCAGTTGATGTCACGCGCGCCCGCGACGCTGCCGGGTTCGATGACGACCGCAGACGCGGCGATTTTTTTCGCGGATCGCGCCGAACATCGGAGCTATCCGGTCGTCGACGATGCGGGTCGCATACTTGGCCTCGTGTCGCGGACCGACGCGTTGCGCTGGCGGACTATGCAACCGGGCACCGACGTATCGCTGACCGAGACCTTGTCGGACGCTTCGCTGCTCGTCGCGTATCCCGATACGCCGATCGGAGTCGTGGCCGACATGATGGTCGAATCCGGTGTCGGACGCGTGCCGATCGTCGCGCGCGATACGCGACAGGTTGTCGGCATCCTCTCGCGACAGGATCTGCTCAAGGCTCGCCGGACCCAACGGCAGTCTGAAACCGGCCGGGCCAGCGCTCGTAAAACCAGCCAGATGTCAGAACTCGCGAATGACGCGTAAGCCGACCCTTGGGCGGAACGGACCAGTCGCGCTCCGTTCGGTACCCGCGCCGATCTGCGCCGACACCTTCTGCCCGATCGCGCGGTGCAACTGCGGCATCAGCAGCCAATACCGGCTCGCCCCCGTCTGGCGGTTCACTTCGAAGCCAAGCACGGTGTCTGGACCGACGTCCCAGAACGTCGTGTGATTGACGATCAGCCCGGTACCCTTCGTGCTCTTGAGCGTCACGTCGCCCGCGCCGACCATCGTCATCGTACTCAGTCGCTCGCCGAAGCGGTTGCCGAGCAGGTACAACAGGCTGCTCGACCAGCCGCCGTCGCGGCGGTTGTGGAGTCCCAGATACTGGACACCGTGGATGCTGCGGCCGCCGCGGAACGTGCCGAATGTGCCTTGCAGGCCGATCTTGTAATCGGTCGGGCGACTATTGGTGAACGGCAGTTCGATCTCGACCGCGAAGCCGTCGGCAACGGCGTATTCGACTTCCGGTGCCCATTCGACATGCCGGCCGGGGCCGCTGAGATTGACCTGCGCGAGCGCGTTGACTTCGAGTTCGCCGCGACGGGCGCCAAGCGGGCGCACCATGTCGAAGATCATCGGTTCGGGAATGGCGGGGATCGCAGCGGACGTCGCGCCCGGAATTGACGTTGGTATCGCCGATTGCGCGTCCGCGCCGGTGGCGACGACTACACCGAGGACGACCGATGCGCAGAACAGGGCGCGAATGGACATGTGAGGGTTCCGATAGACCGAGCAGATGGACACGCCCTCATCGCGTCTCCGACTTACGCGGACCTTACACGTGCGCCGCGTAGCTCATGGATGCCGAACAGCAGCATGCCGATCGCCAGCGGGATCAGGTAATAGACCACGCGATAGGCGAGCAATGCGGCGAACAGGCTTGCGCGGTCGATATCGGGCAGGCTGACGAGCATCACCGCCTCGAACACGCCGACCCCGCCGGGCGCGTGCGTAATGAGACCGGTGACGATCGCGACGAGATACCCGAGCAGCAGGGCGGGAAAAAGCGTTGCCTCCGCACCCGGCAGCAGCACGAACAACGCGGTGGCTGCCAAAACGATGTCGACACTCGCCAGCATGATCTGAGCGAGCGCCTGCGACACGCTGGGCAGCGGTATGGAGCGGCCGAATAGGACGAGCGTCCGTCCTGCGCGACGTTTCAGTCCAACCAGAACCGCAGCGAGAATGGCAAAGCTCGACCCGCCGATCGCAGCGTGCACTGGATAGGACAGCGCTACGCCGGCGACAGCCACCGTCCCTGGCTGGACGATCAGTCCGAACCCCAGCAATAGCAGGACGCCGGACCAGAAGGTTACGCCAGTCAGAACCATGATATGCGCTACTTCGCCGATCGTCAGGCCCGCCGGCTGGTAGATCCGCAATCGCGCGGTGCCGCCGGTCAGCAGCGCGAACCCAAAATTGTGGCTGAAGACATAGCTGGTGAACGACGCGAGTGCCGCGCGCGTATAGCGGACGCGCTTCCCAACGATCCGCAGCGCGACCACGTCATATCCGGTCAGTACCCCGTAGCTGATCGCGGTCACGACAGCGGCGGCGAACAGGCGTGGCCAATTGATCCGCGACAAGGCCGTGCGGATGTCGCTCCCATTGACGCCGTCCAGCAGGTGCGACAACGCCGACACGGCGATGCCGACGATCGCGAGCATCGCCACCACGGCAACGCCGGTACGAACCGACCGCGAGGAGGTAGCGCGACGCAACCCCGACCATGCCGGACCACGCCACCGTGCGATCACCGTGGTCAGCCCGAGATCGACCGGGTCAGCGGCCTGGCAGTCGGTACGGTCTCCCCATGCTCCTGGTTCAGGAGCGCGCGATACGCGTCCATGACCATCTTCGACGCCTTGTCCCAGCTATACTCTTCGCTCGCGGCACGCGCGGCGCGCGCCATGGTCGACCGCAGATCGGAGAAGACCGCGAGGCGGCGGACGGCCGCGACCGCGCCGTCGATATCGTCGGGGGCGTAGAACATGCCCGTTCCCTTGCGCAGGAGGTTGCGGCCGCTCGGGATGTCGACGCACACGCTGGGCAGGCCCGACGCCATCGCCTCCAGCGTGACGTTTCCGAACGCTTCGGTGATGCTCGGGTTGACGAAGATGTCCGCGCTGGCGACCGCGCGGCCGAGCTCGTCGCCCGACAGGCTGCCGGTCAGCCGCGCATTCGCCAGTCGCTTCGCGAGCCAGCGGCGTTCGGGACCGTCGCCGACGATCAGCGGCCGGATCGCGACGCCCGAGGTGGTGATCCGGTCGACGATATCGGCGAACAATGCGGTGCCCTTCTCGCGAACGAGGCGGCCGAAGAAGAGGACGACCACGTCGTCGTCCTGGAAGCCGTGCGATCGCCGCCAGGCGAGATTGCGATGGCGGCCCGAGAACTGGTCGCGGTCGACGCCGCGCCCCCATAGGCGCGTGCGGTCGGCAAAGCCCTGCTCGGCGAATTCGTCCGCAATTGGCGCGGTCGGAACGAGGATCATGTCGCTGCTCCGGTAGAAGCGATCGAGGTGTCGCTCCATCGCCGGCCGGATCAGCCCTGCGCCATAAAACTGCGCATAGGTCTCGAACCGCGTATGGAGGCTGGCAACGACCGGAACATCGATCGTCCTCGCGAGCCGCTGTGCTGCGACGCCGGTCCAGTCCGGAGCGGACACATGGACGATATCGGGCCGGAATGCCTGCACGTCGCGACGCAGTTCAGCGGACAATCCCAGGCCCAGTCGATACTCGCCGCGACCCGGGATGCGCACCGACGGAACAGAAACGAGCGTTCCCGCAGGCTCGAACGCCGGCGTATCCGAGGTCGGCGAATAGACCCGGACGTCGGTGCCGCGGCGTTCGAGATACGCCACCAAGCGGTTCAGCGCCTGGTTGGCGCCGTCGCGAAGATAGTTGTAGTTGCCGGAAAACAGCGCGACCCGTCGTGGCACATCGAATATCGCCGGGGCGGAAAGCGTAGCGGGTCGCCGGAACGGGCGAAGGGTATCGAACATGGAGACACTCTGATTTTTGCTGAGGGCGCATCGTGCGACATCGATTGGGATCAAGATCTGGATCGTGGATCGACCGGGCTACGCGGCCTGGCTTACGTGAGCCTTACAGACCGATCGCCCCGTGAAGCGCCGCGCAATCGGCGCGCCCAGAGCCGGGCCGAGCGATGAGAATCCTGATCGTTGAGGACCATGCCGAGCTGGTCACGATGCTGGTCCGTCTGCTCGATACGGCGGGCTATGCGTCAGATTGCACGACCACGGCCGAGGATGCGCTGATCGTGCTGTCCTACACGCGCTACGCCGTCGTTATCCTCGATCTGGGACTCCCGGATGCCGATGGGCTATCGGTCGTGCGTGCGATGCGCGAGCGGGACGATCGCACGCCGGTGATCGCCCTGACCGCACGGGCGAGCGTCGCACACCGGGTGACGGGTCTCGAAGCGGGCGCCGACGATTATCTCGCCAAGCCGTTCGCGCCCGAGGAACTGCTCGCCCGGATCCAGGCGCTGCTCCGGCGTAGCGGGACGATTGTCGATCGGACGATCGATTGCGGCAATGTAAGCTTCGATCCCGCCACGCGCGAGGTTGCGATCGGCGGCGTGCCGACGGTGCTGTCCGCGCGCGAACTGGAGGTGCTCGCCGCGCTGATCCGCCGGTCGAGCCGGGTCGTGACGAAGGCGCATATCGAGCAACTGCTGTTCGGGCTCGCTGACGATCTCGGCTCGAATGCGGTCGAGGTGTATATCCACCGGTTGCGAAGGCGGCTGACGTTGGCCGAGGCGGATGTCGAGATCGTCACCGTCCGCGGGGTGGGGTATATGATTATGGAGCGTGCCGCATGACAAGCCAGCCGCGGTCGCTGATGGCGCAGATCCTGCGGTGGCATGCGATCGCGGTGTTGATCACTGCCATCGCGGTCGCCGGCAGCGTGTACCTGTTCCTCGACACGACCGCGGCGCGGATTCAGCACCAGACGCTCCACGTCCACGCGCAAGCCTTGCGGCAGGCGCTATCGCACGACGGGACCGGCCGGCTCCGGTTGACGCAGGACAATACCAGCGCGGCGGTGTTCGCGCCCAGTGCAGGCTTCTCGTTCCGCATTCTCGATCAACGCGGCACGGTCCTGTTCCAATCGGCGTCAAAGATGGTCCTGCCGACCGCGGATATTCCGCTGGAGGACGAGGAAAGCTTCTTTCGTCGCCAGTCGCGCCGCACCTTCTATGCAGGGACGAGTAGCCCGGCTCAGGTTGGTAACGAACGGGTGTGGATCGCCGTGCTCCAGAACCTCACGCATCCGGATTATATCCTCGACGATCTGCTCGCGCAGTTCCTGCTCTACGGAATGGCGATCGTGGCGCCGCTGCTGTTGCTATTGCTCGCGATCGACGTGCTGATCATCCGCCGCGCGGTTTTGCCAGTGCGTAGGGCGTCGGCTTCGCTGGAGACCGCGGAAGGCGTGCCGCTTGATCTTCGATTGCATGACGAGCGGCTTCCTGCCGAAGTTCGCCCGCTCGCGCTAGCCGTCAACGCGCTGCTCGAACGGCTGACGTCGAGTTACCGCATGCAACGCGATTTCATCGCCGATGCCGCCCACGAGCTACGTACGCCGATCGCCGTCGCCCGGCTGCGTGTCGAGGCGGTCGACGACGCGGCGTTGCGGGCAAGGCTTTGCAGCGACCTGGACGCGCTCGGCCGGATCGTCGAGCAGGTCTTGGAACTCGCCGAGTTGGAGACCGTGGCACTGGATACCGCAGCATCGGTCGATCTCGTCCAGATCGCGACGGACGGCGTGGCATCGATCGCACCGCTGGCCTTCCGCTCGGACAAGTCGATCGCGTTGTCACCCGGTGCGGACAGCGTGATGGTCGCGGGGCACGCGGCCTGGATCGCCAAGGCGCTGGGGTGCCTGTTGGAGAATGCGGTCAAGCATAGCGGTACCAGCAGCAGGATCGACGTTTCGGTCGGCACGGACGGGACGCTGGCCGTCTGCGACGACGGCCCCGGGATCCGCGAACAGGACCATGCGGCGATCTTCCATCGGTTCTGGAAACGGGACCGTTCGGCAGGTAGCAGCGGTCTCGGCCTCGCGATCGTAGCGCAGGTTGCCGAAGCGCACGCTACGCAGGTGACACTGACATCGCACCCGGGACATACCAGGTTCGCGATCGCTTTTCGACTGCGGCCGGTTTCCTAGGAAAGACTATGCGGCAAGCGGTCGTTACTGATGGCCTATAAAAATTTTGGGCCAACAATTGACACTGAATGAACGACCGAAGCTGGGAAGCGAGCAGGGCGGCCTGAGCGTCCGCTTGTGGGTCAGTGCTACCCAACCCACCGGGAGCACATACTCCAACCACCTGCCGAGCAGGAAGCAGAGTACTACGCCGGCTCGTGATAGATCCCCCAATTCCGGAAGTGCCAGTCGCCAAGAGAGATCGTCAGTTCTCAGTGCAAACTGCCCTCGGGCAAGATTTGATCCGCACGATCTGCCACCGTTGATAGCAAGCCGGAATACCCCGTACGTTCGTCGCGTGCCGCGGCGACGGCTTCGCCGATCAGCAGCAGCGATGGATCGCTATCGCTTATCGTCTCGACCAGGAAGGCGAGCGCGGACAATCGGCCTCGGATGATGCGTTCGTCGGGGAGAGAGACGTTGACCGCGACCATTACCGCGGTGTCGGGCGCCCGACCGGCTGCGATCAGGTTGCGCGCGATCTCGCCGGCGGCCGCGCGGCCCATGTAGATGGCGAGCGTGGCATCGGGCGCCGCGAGGGCGGTCCAGTCGAGGTCGAGCGCTTCGCCGGCGCGGGCGTGGGCGGTAACGAAGGTGAGTTTGCGTGCGAGGCCGCGGAGCGTCAGCGAGGCGCCACCCGATGCTGCGGCGGCGCTAGCGGCGGTGATGCCGGGGCATATCTTCACCGCTATGTCGTTGGCCGCGAGATGTTCCATTTCCTCGGTCGAGCGGCCGAAGATCGAGGGGTCGCCGCCCTTGAGCCGCACGACGCGCTTGCCTGCGAGCGCTGCCCTGGCGAGCAAGACGTTGATCGAGACCTGGTCCTTCGAATGGCGGCCAGATCGCTTGCCGACGCTCACGCGCTCCGTGTCGTCAGGAATAAGCGCCAGAATGCCCGCACCGACCAGGGCGTCGTAAAACACGACGTCCGCTGCCGCGATCAGCCGCTCGGCCTTGCGCGTGAGAAGGTCGGGATCGCCGGGGCCGGCACCGACCAGCCAGACCGAACCGGGCGGGAAATCATGCGACATGAGCTGATCCTTTGGTGACGAGAAGCTTGGCGAGGGCAGGGCGGCACGATCCGCAATTGGTGCCGGCCTTCAACGCAGCCCCGATCGCCGGGACGTCGGCGAGATGCTGGTCGGCGATCGCAGCGAGGATGGTCTTCAGCCCGACGTCGAAGCACGCGCAGACGATCGGCCCGCGATCGACCTGAACGCCCGGCGCGCGGCCGGCGAGCAGGGTCGGCGCCGCGATGGTCTCGCTCAGTTGCGCGACGAGCCAGTCGCGGGGCGGGAGCATGCCGTCGCGGGTGACGAAGAGGACGGCGGCGAGCCTGCCGCTCTCCAATATCGCGATCCGGCGCGAGCCCCGAGCCGCATCGACCGCCTCGATCCGTTGCCCCTTGGGCAGTAGCGCGTCGAGTGCGGCGTCGGCGCCGTTGCCTGCCATGTCCCACGCCGTTCCACCCGGTACCGCGACGCGCGCCGCCCAGAGGCAGTCCGGGCGGCGCGTCAGTTCGCCGCGGACAACGACGAAGCCGCGCCACTCGGTCGCTACCGGCTCGATCCGCACGGGGGTCGATTTGAACCCCGGCTGGCCCGATATCGGATCGGCAAGCGGGCGAGGCAGCAGCCCGGCGCGGCCGCCGGTGGCGGTGCGGTCAGTCCAGTGGATCGGCACGAACAGTTCGCCCGCCCGCTGCGTCGCGACGACGGTCGCGCGGAACAGTGTGTCGCCCTGCGGCGTCGTCACGCGGGCCAAGCCACCATCGACGACTCCCAGTCTGGCCGCGTCGTCGGGATGGATCTCAACCAGCGGTTCCTCGCGGTGGCGCGCGAGCTTGGGCGACAGGCCGGTGCGGGTCATCGTATGCCACTGGTCGCGGTAACGCCCGGTATTGAGCGTCATCGGCCATTTGGCGAGCGGTGCTGCAACCGGTTTTTGCGCCACTGGCACGAGGCGCGCACGGCCATCGGGTGTCGAGAACCGACCCTCCGCGAAGGGTGCGCCACCCCAACGGAACGGCGTCATCGCATCGTATTCCGCATTGCCCTTAGCGGCATGACCGGGAAGCGCGAACAGCCGCGTGCCGTCGTTTTCATAGGCCGACAACCGGCAATGCTCGCGCCAGATCTCGGCCGGACGGTCGTAGGAGAACGCGGTCTTCCACCCCATCCGCCGCCCGACTTCGGAGACGATCCACCAATCCGACTTCGCCTCGCCGGGCGCGGCCATGAACGCGCGCTGGCGGCTGATCGTGCGGTCCGAATTGGTGACGGTGCCGTCCTTTTCGCCCCACGCGGCGGCCGGCAGGCGGACATGCGCGTGGACCGAAGTGTCGGTCGTCTTGATCACGTCGGAGACGACGACGAACGGGCAACCGGCCAGCGCCTCGCGCACGCGGCCGGCGTCGGGCATCGACACCGCGGGGTTGGTCGCCATTACCCACAGCGCCTTGATCCAGCCGTTGCCGAGTTCGCGGAACAGGTCGACCGCCTTCAACCCCGGCTTGGTCGCCATGTTGGGCGCGGCCCAGAACCGGCCGACACGCGCGACGTTCTCGGGCGCGAAGTCCATGTGCGCGGCGAGTGACGAAGCGAGCCCGCCGACCTCGCGCCCGCCCATCGCGTTGGGCTGGCCGGTGATCGAGAAGGGAGCCGCACCCAGCTTGCCGATGCGGCCAGTGGCGAGGTGCAGATTGGTGATCGCATTGACCTGATCGGTACCCGACAGCGACTGGTTCACGCCCTGGCTGAACATCGTCACCGTCTTCGGCGTCGCGACGAACAGTTCATAGAAGCGCCGAAGGTCCTGCGGCGGGACGTCGCAAATGCGCGCCACCGACCACAGATCTCCGCCCTCGCCGACTTGGTCCCAAAAATCGTCGGGCGTCGCGACGTGTGCGGCGAGATAGTCGTAGTCGACCACGCCCGCGTCGCGACACCACGCCAGCAAGCCATTCATCAGCGCGACGTCGGTGCCGGGCCGGATCGCGAGATGCAGGTTGGCCTCGTCCGCGGTCTCGGTCCGGCGCGGGTCGATCACCACCAGCTTCGCGCCCGCGTCGCAGCGCGCACGGATGCGTTGATAGACGATCGGGTGGCACCATGCGGTGTTCGATCCGACCAGCACGATCAGGTCGGCGGCGTCGAGATCGTCGTAGCTCGCGGGGACGATATCCTCGCCGAACGCGCGCATATGCCCGGCGACCGCGCTGGCCATGCAGAGCCGCGAGTTGGTGTCGATGTTCGCCGAGCCGATGAAGCCCTTCATCAGCTTGTTGGCGACGTAGTAATCCTCGGTGAGCAGTTGCCCGGAAACGTAGAAGGCGACGCTGTTGGGACCGTGCTGCGTGATCGTGTCGCGGAAACGTTTCGCGACGAGGTCGAGCGCCTTGTCCCAGGAGGCGCGGCGCTGGCCGATCATCGGGGTGAGCAGGCGACCTTCGAGCCCGATCGTCTCGCCGAGATGCGTGCCCTTCGAACACAGCTTGCCTGAGTTAGCGGGGTGATCGGGGTCGCCCTTTATAGTGACGCTGCGTTCGCCAGTCGGCGTCGCAAGGATACCGCAACCGACACCGCAATAGGCGCAGGTGGTGCGAACGGGCGCCATTAGCCATCTCCCCTTTGGGGAGAGGGTTGGGTGAGGGGCAGTTGGGAAGGGCAGTACGCGCCCCGACCCCTCACCCCGACCCTGTCCCCAAAGGGGAGAGGGAGCAGTGGCGGGATCACGCGGCGGCTTTCATGGTTGAGGTGCGGCAGAGCAACACCCGGCCCCCCGACACCTTCACCGGAATAACTGGCGTACACCCCTTGTCCTCGCCCAGCGCCTCGCCCGTATCCAGCGCGATCCGCCAGTTGTGCAGCGGGCATGCCACCGCGCCGCCGTGGACTATCCCCTGCGACAGTCGCCCGCCCTTGTGCGGACAGCGATCCGCCAGCGCGAAGACCTTGCCGTCGCCCGTACGGAATACCGCGATGTCGTCGCCGCCGGTGACCTGCACCGTGCGGCTGCCGCGGACCGGGATCTCGTCGACCCAGCCGATATCGAGCCATTCGCCGATCATGCCATTTCTCGCGCTGCATCTAGAGGCGTAAACCGCGCCATCGGCGCATGCTGCTCACGATGCTCCCCCGCCGCGCGTGCCGCCCACGGATCGTCCTGCGTAAACTGCTGCGAGAACAGGAACCGTGCCGCCAGCGCATCGCGGCCCTCCGGATCGTCGGCGATCCGCTCGCGGATATACTCGACGCCGATCCGCTCGATCCACGGCGCGGTTCGTTCCAGATAGCGCGCTTCCTCGCGGTACAACTGGATGAACGCGGCGCAATAATGCATCGCCTCCTCCTCGGTCGCGACCTTGCACAGGAAGTCGGTGGCGCGGACCTTGATCCCGCCATTGCCGCCGACCGACAGCTCGTAGCCGCTGTCGACGCAGACCACACCGAAATCCTTGATCGTCGCCTCGGCGCAGTTGCGCGGGCAGCCGCTGACCGCGATCTTGAACTTGTGCGGCATCCAACTGCCCCAGGTCATCCGCTCGACCTTCACGCCGAGCCCGGTCGAGTCCTGCGTCCCGAACCGGCACCAGTCGGAGCCGACGCAGGTCTTCACGGTGCGCAAGCTCTTGCCGTACGCATGCCCGCTGACCATCCCGGCGGCGTTGAGATCGGCCCAGACCGCGGGCAGATCCTCCTTCTTGATCCCGAAGATGTCGAGCCGCTGGCCGCCCGTCACCTTGACCATCGGCGCATCGTATTTCTCGACGACATCGGCGATCGCGCGCAACTCGCGCGGGTTGGTGAGCCCACCCCACATCCGCGGCACGACCGAATAGGTGCCGTCCTTCTGGATGTTGGCGTGCACGCGCTCATTGACGTAGCGGCTCTGCTGGTCGTCCTTGTAGTCGCCCGGCAATGCGCAGAGCAGATAGTAATTGAGAGCAGGCCGGCACGACGAACACCCGTCCGGCGTCGACCAGCTCATCTTCTGCATGACTTCGGGGATCGAGCGCATGCCCTGCGCGACGATCTCGCGGCGGACGTCGTCATGGCCGAAGCTGGTGCATTTGCACATCGTCTTCACCGAACGTTCGCCCGAATATTTGTCGCCCAGCGTGACCGCGAGCAGCGTCTCGACCAGCCCGGTACACGATCCGCACGATGCCGACGCCTTGCAGGTCGCGCGGACCGCGTCGAGCGTCGCGTTGCCGGCGCCGATGCATGCTACGACCTTGCCCTTGGTGACGCCGTTGCAGCCGCAAATCTCCGCATCGTCGGAGAGCGCCGCAACGGCCGCCTTAGGGTCCGCGGTGCCTCCTCCCGAGGCGAACGACTGGCCGAAGATCAGCATGTCGCGGATCGGCGCGATGTCTTCCGCCCGCTTGAGCAGGTCGAAATACCAGCCGCCGTCGGTGGTATCGCCGTACAGCACCGCGCCGACGATCCGGTCGTCCTTGACCACGACGCGCTTGTAGATGCCGCGCGACGCATCGCGCAGGACGATGTCCTCCGCGCCTGTACCGCCGGAGAAATCGCCCGCCGAGAACACGTCGAGCCCGGCGACCTTCAGCTTGGTCGAGGTCACCGATCCGCGATAGCCGCTGTGACTGTCGGTCAACCCGTCGGCCAATGCGCGGCACATGTCCCACAGCGGCGCGACGAGGCCGTAGACGTTGCCGTCATGCTCGACGCATTCGCCGACCGCGAGGATCGATGGATCGCTGGTGACCATATGGTCGTCGACCTTGATCCCGCGACCGATCTCAAGACCGGCGTCGCGCGCTAAGGCGACGGACGGGCGGATGCCGACCGCCATGACGACGAGGCTCGCGGGGATCAGCGTGCCGTCTTTCAGCAGCACGCCCTCGACGTGGGTATCGCCGACGATCTCGGCGGTGTTCGCCTCGGTGAGGATCACCTGACCGCGCGATTCCAGCGCCGACTTGAGCAGCCACCCCGCCGCCTCGTCGAGCTGCCGCTCCATCAGTGTCGGCATCAGGTGGATCACCGTGACCTTCATCCCGCGCAGCGTGAGCCCGTGTGCGGCCTCCAGCCCGAGCAGCCCGCCGCCGATGACGACCGCCGCTCCACCCTTGCCCGCAGCCTCCAGCATGTGGTCGACGTCCGCCATGTCGCGGAACGAGATCACGCCGGGCAGGTCGTTGCCGGGGACGGGGATGATGAACGGATCGGAGCCGGTCGCGATCAGAAGCCGGTCGTACGATACCGTCAGGCCGGAGCGCGCGGTGACGGTCTTGGCCACGCGGTCGATCGCCTGCACCGGGTCGCTGGTCACGAGTTCGATCGTGTTGGTCGCGTACCAGGCGTGATCGTTGATGACGATCTGCTCGAACGTCTTCTCGCCCGCCAGCACCGGCGACAGCATGATGCGGTTGTAATTCACATGCGGCTCGGCGCCGAAGATCGTCACGCGGTACCGGGTAGGGTCGCGTGCGATCAGTTCCTCGACCGCGCGACAGCCGGCCATGCCGTTGCCGATCACGACGAGGTGCTCGCGCCGCTTGGAAAAGGGGGTGTCGGGGCAGGGGGTTTGGTGTTCCATCAGATCGTCCAGTCGGGTTGGAGCCGGGGAAGGGAGGGTCATGCGGGGAGCGCGCCGTTGACCGAGCGGTCGCTGGTGCGGCGTGCGTCGAGCGCCGCGTCGAGTAGCGCGCGCTCGTTCGATTTGTGCGTGGCGGAGAAGCGGACGGCTAGCGCGCAGACCGCGGTGCCTGCGACGACGTAGCCGAGCACGATGAGGCATTGCTGCGGGGTCGCCGACGCCTTGTTGAGGAACCCCGCCGCGACCGCGCCGATGTTGCCGCCCGCCCCGATCAGCCCGGCAACACCGCCCAGCGCCTTGCGGTCGATGAACGGCACCAGCGCATAGGTCGCGCCGCACGCCATGTGCGTGAACAGCCCGAACATCGTCATCGCCAGGATCGCGAGCGTGACGCTGCCGGCATGACCGAACAGCACCAGCCCGACGCCTTCACCGAGCATCAGCGCGGACAACAGCAGCGCGCGGCCATCTAGGCCTTTGCTGAGCGCGATCCGGTCGCTCGCGATCCCGCCGAGCGCACGGGCGAACAGCGCGAGGCCACCGAAGATCCCTGCTGCCAGTCCCGCGTTGGTCAGCGAAAGCCCGAACCGATCGACGTAGTAACTCGCCGCGATGTTGTGGATGAAGATCTCAACCCCGAAGCACGCGCCATAGGTCGCAGCCAGCATCCAGGTGCGGTAATTGGCGGCGGCGCGGCGGAAGATCGCCATGCCCGTAGCCTTGCCGCCGTCGAGTTCGATGCCCGCGGCGCGGAGGTCGACGATGTCGCCCTGCGGCGTATCCTGCGTGTAGCGCGCGTAGACGAACGCCATCGCGACCATCGCGACACCCGGCACGAACATCGCCGCGCGCCAGCCGAACGCGTGCTCGACGCCTAGGCCGACCAGCGCCGCGACGACCAGCGGCATCAGGCTCTGCGCCGCGCCGCCACCGGCATTGCCCCAGCCGCCGACGGTCGCGTTCGCGGTACCAACTACGTTGGGCGCGAACATTACGCTGGTATGATATTGCGTGATCACGAACGATGCGCCGATCGCACCGATCGCGAGGCGGAAGAACAGGAACGTCTCGTAGGTCTGCGCGAACGCCAGCCCGAACACCGGGATCGCACCGATCAGCAGCAGCCACGTATAGGTGCGCCGGGGGCCGAACCGGTCGCAGAGCGGCCCGACCACCAGCCGCACCAGAATCGTTACCGCGACCGCGGCGATGTTGATGTTGGCAATCTGATCCTTGTTGAGGCCGAACTCGGCCTTGATCAGCGGCATCAACGGCGCGGCGGCGAACCATGCGAAGAAGCACACGAAGAACGCGAGCCACGTGACGTGGAACGCGCGCATCTGCGGCGTGGTGGCGCTGAACAGGTCGATCCTGGTGGCTTTCGGCGCGGCGGTGTCGATACCTGGTGATGCGAACAACATGGTCGGTTCCCCATCTGCGATGGACAAAGAAAAAGCCGCCCCGACGGCGACCTTGCGGACGCATCGGAGCGGCTTCGTTGCCTATGGACGATCGGTGGATCGTCCTACGCGGTCAGGTCCCGTCGTTGGAACCAGTCTCGCGATGATTTCGTGTCCGACTCCCTCGCCGGACAATGCGAAGATGACCGAAGTGGCCGTATCGCGCAAGCATCATTTCGCGGGTGCAGCAGATTTGGGTTTGGCGGGGCGATTGACCGCTAAAACACCCCTCCCTGAAAGGGAGGGGCAGGGGGTAGGTCGGCTTCCGCATGTCCGAACCGAAGCGGCTCAAGCCGTCCGACCCACCCCCAACCCCTCCCCAGGGAGGGGAGAAGAGAGTTTCAGGGCAATCCAGCCAGATACCCCTCGATATCATCCGGGTCGAACGCGCGACGATCGAAGAACGCATCGCGCCCCAGGATCAGCCGTCCTTGCGTAGAGCCCGCGCCAATGCTGTCAGCGCCGATCGCACCCTCCAGCTTCGAGCTCGCATTGGGCAGTGGCGCGCCTGAGCCCGCCAGCGCGGCGCGATACACGTCAGGACGAAAAACCCCTTGCGCGGCGTCCGCCTCCTCGGCCGAGAACGGCGTGCCATCCCAGCGTACCATCTGCGAATACAGCCACGCCGCCTGACTGCGCCATGGGAAGTTCGCCGCCTCGCGGTACTGGAACATGAAGTCGGGAACGTGGATGGGCACGGCATCCTTAACCAGCCGCACCCGGTCGCCGACCGCCCGCGCCACCGCATCGACCGGGGCATCGAGATACTCCGCGCGAGCAAGAATCGCCGCATTCTCCACAAGCGTGTCCGGATCGACGAACTGCGCGGCGGCAGCGTGCAGTGCACGGATCAGCCGGTGGACGACGTCGCCACGCTCGGCCAGCGTCGCGGCGCGCATCGCCAGCACCTTCTCGACGCCACGCTGCCAGACCTGCGCCGTTACCAGCGCGATCCGCCCGACGCCGCGATCGACCGCGACGCCATTCCACGGCTCGCCGACGCAGATGCCATCGACTTCGCCCGCCGCCAACGCATCGGCAGCGAAGGTCGGGCTGGTCGTGACGATCTCGACGTCGGTATCCGGGCGGATGCCGACCGCCGCGAGCCAGTAGCGCAGCATGTAGTTATGGCTAGAATAGCGATGCACCACGCCGAACCGCAACCGCCGCCCCGTCGCGGCACACTCGGTCGCGACTGCCTTCAGTCGCGCACCCAGCACCACCGGATCGCCGAGCGCGTCGCCGTCCATCACCTGCGCCGCGAGCGGCAGCGATAGCGTGATCGCGTTGCCGTTGAGCCCCAGCACGAACGGTACCGCCATCGCCACCGCCGGCCGCCCACGGCCCAAAGCCGTCGCGATCGCCAGCGGCGCGACCATGTGCGCGGCGTCGGTATGCCCGTACAACAGCCGATCGCGCACCGTCGCCCAGGTCATGTCGCGGACGAGTTCGATCTCCAGTCCTTCAGCCTCCGCGAACCCCCGTTCGCGCGCAAGGATCGGCAGCGCCGCATCGACCAGCGGGAGGAAACCGATGCGGACCCGGTCGAGCGCCATCACAAATCTCCCATGAGCGCATCGCTGGTGACGATCGCGTCGGCGATCTCGGCGATCCGGCGGTTGGATCGCATCGCCTGCGCGCGAAGCAGGCCGTACGCGGTCGGCTCGTCGATCCCGCGGCGTTTCATCAGGATCGCCTTGGCGCGGTCGATCGTGGTGCGATCGGCGAGAGCGCTGCGGGCTTCGTGCAGTTCGGCCTGCAACCTCGCGAACGCCTGGAACCGGCGGATCGCGAGGTCAATGACCGGCTTGATCCGCTGCTTGGCGAGCCCGTCGACGATATAGGCCGACACGCCTGCATCGACCGCGGCGTTCGTCGACTCCGCATCGCTCTGGTCGACGAACATCGCGATCGGGCGGGCGAGGGCGCGCGACACCGCGAAGAACTCCTCGAGCACGTCGCGACTGGGATTTTCGAGGTTGATCAGCACTACTTCGGGCGCTGCCTTCTCCAACGCCGCGACCATCCCGAGCATGCCGTCGATAACGACGATATCGTCGAGTCCGGCCTCACGCAGGCCTTCCGAAATGATCGCAGCACGCGTGGTGCTCGTGTCTATGATCGCGATCCGCATCACTCAGTCTTATGCTGCACCGATCCTCATGGCGAGGGCACACCCGCACAGAGATTAATGAGTGTCTGAAGTTGGGGAGCGGCAAACGGAGCCCGAATGGCCAGTTATGGGTCGTCGCTGACGCGG
The DNA here is from genome assembly GCF_040407495.1 of Sphingomonas faeni. GTDB lineage: Bacteria > Pseudomonadota > Alphaproteobacteria > Sphingomonadales > Sphingomonadaceae > Sphingomonas > Sphingomonas faeni_D. Next base: position 87,927 of record NZ_JAPZPP010000007.1, read on the forward strand.
ATCGATCGACGATTTTCCGCGGCGGTGGTCTCAGCTAGCCTAGTCGCGCCGAACCTGTATGCCAGTAAGTAGGTCGCTGACGGGAGTTGATAATGGATTTGGTGTCCAGGCGGACGATGCTCGCTGCCCCGTGCTTCGGGACGCTCGCCCTAGCCATGGCGGCAGAGGCAAAAACCGCGACGACACCCGGCATGCTTGCCAACATGTCCACCTGGATGGACCTGGCGTCCGTACCGGGCGCGAGCTGGGCAATGCTGGACCGCTCCGGCGCCATCTCGTCTGGTGCGGTCGGCTACGCAAAGGCTAATGCGGTGCCCGCGACACCCGATACATTGTTCGAAGCAGCATCGCTGTCGAAGGTGGTTCTGGCGGTCGCGGTTCATGACATGGTGCGGGAGGGCTTGATCGACCTCGACCGTCCGGTGGCGGAGCATTTCGCGTTCACGGATGATGCTGCGACGCGATCGATTACGCCTCGCCACCTGCTCTCCCACTCTAGTGGCTTGCCTAATTGGCGCGACGAAGCGGGCGAGTCACTAACAGCCGCGTTCGCTCCCGGCACACGATTCCGCTACTCTGGCGAAGGCTTCGTCCTGCTCGGCCGGTTGGTCGAGGCAGTTACAGGACAGGCCGCCGCTCAGGTGGTTGAAACGCGGGTCCTGCGACCGGCGGGGATGGGCCGAAGCATTTATGGATGGGCGCGAGGCACCGAGCCAGCGGTCGCCTGGGCGCACGACGGAGGCGGCGGTGTACTCGTGGACAAGGGCCCAGCGGGCTATGCGATGCGTCGCGATGCTGGCCCGCCGAAACCAGTCGACCGGTGGACGCTAGGCGAACGGGAGAAAGCGGTCATCGCACTTGGCAAACCGGCGATGCCAATATTCATGACGCCCAACATGGCAGCCGGATTGTGGACCACCGCCAGCGACTACGCGCGGTTCCTAGCTTTCGCACAGCGCTATCCGGGGCTCTCGTCGAAGACCACACGAGTGAAGGGAACACTCGACTGGGGGCTAGGCTGGGGAATGGAGAGTGACGGTGGGCGGCGTTTCGCTTGGCACTGGGGCACCAACGATGGCGTCGCGAACCTATTCGTGGTGGACCTCGTGTCGGGCCTGGCGATCGTGGTCCTTACCAATGGCGATGCTGGGCGTAAGGTATACGAGCGTGCTGCCCGCACTGTCTTCGCACGCGAGTTCGATGCGTTCGCCTGGCTGAAGTGACCTCTGGCGGCCCATCCGGCTCTGCTTGCGATATGGAGAGGGCTCCGCTTTCAAGTCGCAACCCTGTTACCCGGCGCATCTCAGTCGGATTCTGGAGTATGAACAAGACGCTCGCAATGGCAGGGGATGGGTCACGCTGATCGCAGATCGCGTATTGCAGCCTCCAAAATGTCGTCGCCCATGAGGACAGGTACATCGGGTTCCAGTTCCCATCTGGGTTTATCCTGGACGTCGTAAACTGGCTCTGCTGAGTATTGCAGCGCCAGACCAGTGCGGTCGAGCCGTAACGGAAAGACCGCGGCACCTACCCGCATCATTGGCGTTCCTACGATAGCTGCACGCCCGAGACCACGCATGCCCATGGGAAAGCCTTCCGCCATGCTGGCGCTCCACCGCGTTGTGAGGACAGCGACCTTACCGGTGTAGGTAAAGGGGCCCCGCGGCTCTACGGTCTCTGTCCAGGCAGCACTCAGTCGGTTGCCGTCGCGCCTGCGCATGCGGGCATAGGGCATCGTCCCGGTGATAAATCGCCCCATGATCGGGCGGGCGACCGCGGTGTCGCCGCCGCCATTCTGACGAACATCGATGATGAGTCCGGGTGCATTCCGGAAACTTGCCAGCGCCGCGTCGAAGGCCGTCACAACCGCATCGTCAGCAAAGCTGCGAACGACGATGCAACCAATGCCATGAGCTACCATCCGGCTCTCGACATTGGGGAGCGTAACAGGTTGCTTCACGCGGACAGGAACGACGTGTTCCGAACCTGGGGTCGACCGCACCGTTAACGTCCTTGGCATGCCGCGCCGCCCCGATACCGCCACGTTAAGCGCAAACGCCGTTGCCGCTGGATCTGGACGGCTAAGACAGCGCGGTATTATGTCCGAGGCGATCTGCCCAATCGGCCGGCCGTCGATCGCCAATACGCTGTACCCTGGCGTAATGCCCGCATCGGCTGCGGGCGACCCATCGCGAACGCTTGTGACAAACGCCGTACCATCGCGGTTGGGTTCGACCCACAAATCAAAATATGGCCCGCGCGCCGCATCCGGTGCCGGATCATTCAAGTGGGTGTGCGCGTCGTACAGTTCGCCGATTACCCGGCCAACAACGCCGGCGAACGCTTCGGACGATTGGGCGGCAGCGGCGAGCGGGCGATACATTCGCCTTACTGCTCTCCAGTCGGTGCGTTTCTCCCCGAAATAGCAGTAGCGCTCGTCCAGTGTCCGCCAGAGCTCGTCGAAGTCCTCGACATAGGTCACGTCATGAGCCGGCTCGCCCGCCTGGGCTATACCTGGCGGGAATGCCGCAGCCGTACCCAGGGCGATACCAGCATGAAGCAGTGAGCGACGGGTCATGGGGTGGTGCATGTGATCGGCTTTCGCTGGTGGTCTTCCATGCGGTTAGCTGAATGAAATCTCGCCGCCTTGAACGATATTGCTGTCGGGCAAACGGTGCGAGCTTACCTGTTTGCGTAGCGTGCCGGCGATACACCGACGATACGCTGGAATTGCCGTGTGAGATGGCTTTAATCGGCATAGCCGACATCAAGCGCAACCTCCGCGATTGGCTGACCTGCCAAAAGCAGGCGTCGTGCTGCGACGATGCGGCACTGATTGCGGTACGCAAGGGGGGTGATCCCGACTGCCTTGCGGAAGCTACGCGCAAGATGGAAGACGCTGATCCCGGATACGGTCGAGAGCGTGCCCAACCCAAAGCCGTCGGCGAAGTGGGCGTCGATGTAGCTTCGAGCGCGCGCAACGGCATCGCTGGATACGCGGGTGTCATCCGACGATTGTTTCACCTGGTCGGCGAACAGGACCCCAGCCAAATCGGCGAGCGCGCTTTCCTGTTCCAATCGCCCCGCGTCGTCGCGACACAATAAAGTGTGCCCATCAGCAACGATGGAGTGAGACTGATCGCCAGCCAACACGGGGGAGTCAAACCGCGGCGCGTTCAGGCGCGCGGCGATGTAGGGACGTATCGCTTCGTCGGGGATGTACGCGACGCGATAGCGTAAGGTCTCACCTCCCGTCGTTCGGTTGGCATGCGGCTGGTCGGGATGAAGACGCAGTACCTGACCTGCCTCGACGTTGTAGGTTCTGCCGCCAACAGCGAGGGCCTCACAGCCTGCCATGACCGCGCCGACTACCCATTCCGCATGGCTGTGCTCGGGAAAGGCTCGCTCGTTATACTCGACGGATACGAGTTCGACGCCTGGTAGGTAGGAGGGGCGGGAGAAGTGGGCATCATTTCTCACTGGCTCACTCATGTTAACGCGCCGCCTACCCAGAGCCGAACGCCGATCAGTCCAAGCAAGTATGTCATTGCGCCTTACCGATCCACGCGCGGCCGGATCCCAAATCGACCGTCAGATCGCGCCTGCCCATCAGTTGCATGCCGATATTGCCGTCCATTATCATATTCGGAAAGACGCGTGCTTGCCCGGTAAATACTACGTCGCGCCTAATCGTTGCGCTAACCGGCTGAGCCGTCCGAATGTCCGCGCGTAAGCCTAGATGCGGCGCGATCTGCGGCGACACGAAGATGGTCGGCCCTGCATTGGCAGAGTCCAGTTCCATCCAGGCACGGCCCCGGGGGGTGTTTACCCCGATGTTGACATCGAGGGCGGCACCTTCTGCTCCCCGCACCAGCCGAACCGGCACTTCGAGACCGGACTTCATACGCGCCGCGAGGGAGCCCGGTGTTTCGATCACGATCTGGCGACCAGCGAAGCGAATAGTGATGATACGGCCAGCAAAGAGGTCTAGCCCGATCGAGCCGTCCAGCCTGGCAGTGTCGGCATCGAGCTTGCCGAGATCGTAGACGATCGTTGTCGGTGCTATGAAGGCGTGGCTGCCCATTTTGAAAGCAACGTCATCGCAGCGTGGTAGATCCAGGCGCTCTCCGGTCATACGGAACGCCGTGACATTGCCCCAAGGTTCGCAGCCAAGGTCGCGGGCCAGGGCTGGCGTAATCATTGTCACCCCCTCGCCGGTGTCAAACAAGAAGGTCCGCTCGCGGCCGCCAACCGATGCCTGAACAGTGAACTGCTTACCTTGAAAAAGTTCGAGGCTTATCGTTTGTGGGCCGCGGTCTTGCGATGGTCCGGCGGGAAGGGCGGCGAGCAACGCGCCCATCATTAACATTTTCACTAGCATCCCCTTACCCCGCAGGCTTCACTGGCGGCGGGGTCCCCATGCCGGCGGGTGCTGCAACGGCACTGCGTTTGAGCCAAACCCGTCCTTGAGCAAGATCCATGGTGACCACCCAATCTTTGAGAAACGGCATGCCAAGGTTTCCATCGATCACGATGTCGGGGCTGAAGATCATCCCGGACGCTTCGACACCGGGAGCGATCTGGAAGTGGCCTTGTTGCGGTCCCTCGCCGGTAACCTTCTTCAAGCCGAGTAGAGGAAGAAGTTTTGGTGCAACCAGGATCGTGCCGCCATTGCCACTGTCCAGCTCGAGGCGCGCCGGTCCACGTTCGGTGGGGACGTCAATGAACACAGACAGCGCCAGGCCGCCTATTTCACGAGCCAGATGAGCAGGAAGCTCCACCGCGTTCGCCTTGCGCCCAGCCGCGCTTTCAGGTGTTTCCAACGTGAGTTCGCGACCTGCGAAATCGATGGTTACAGTGCGTCCGGCGAATGCGTCGAGGGCAAGCAGACCATCGATCGGTGTGTCGGGAGACCCCACGTCCATGACGATTGCAACAGGGCTCTGTAGGGTCTGGTTCTTCCAGTGGATTGCAACATTGTCGCAACGTGGGGCGGTGATCTTCGTGCCGGTCATATGAAACCCGGTGATTGATCCCCAGGGTTGGCAGTCCATCTCTTTCGCGAGCGCTGGTGAGATCACCGTCAGTCCGCCTGCAGTGTCGAGTTGAAAAAGCCGCTCCCGGCCGGCCACCTTCACTCGTGCCGCTACGCCTTTGCGGTAACTTTCCAACGGCAGCCGCACCGGACCCGTTGGGGCAGCATTCGCTCCAGACGCCAAACTAATGAGCAACCCAGCCGATAATAGCTTTTTCAAAAGAATGCCCATTTCATGGTGGGATGCGCGGGCATCGAAGTAGTCGAACAGACGATGCATTTTACTGTTTAAGGCTAAAGGGCAGTGATCCAGCGCTCGAGCTGATCGGTATTGCGCATGTCGCCGGTGTAAGCATGTACCGGCCTGGCCGGGACGTTCGAACCGCGTTTCCTGCCGCGATACACCTTCATCGGAATGACGGCCCGGGCAAAACCGCTGGGCAGAGCGACTTGCCGTACGTCCATGTAGAGCGAGTCAGCGCTCGTCTCCTGCCCGACGTGAATGCCGCCTAACGCGGTCCATCGATCGACCGCATCAAGGCATGCCGATCCGCATCCCCAGTCCGTCAGCACGAATACCCGCGCTTTCAGCATGTGAGCAGCGCCGGTTGCCGCTGGCTTAGCTTCGTCGGCATCCACTTCACGCCAGAGCGCTTGGCCGAGGGCGCGGGCAGATGTCATGCCCTTCGCGGTACGCGCGGCCCAGTCTTTCACCGCCTGCGAGACATCGGCGGAATTCTGCCAGGCGGTACGATAGCCTTCAAGCGTGGCGATGTTTCCCGCCGAAGCGCGCCAGTCGACGCCTTCCGATCCTGATGGCAGCGCGTTCACTGCAGCCTGGCCCCAGAGGATCGCCGCAATCTGATACGACCAGTCGGACGATCCACCGCCATTGCCTCGAAGGTCGAGCACGATGCGCTGTGCCGCTGCGATCGCGAGGGCGTCCTTCCTCATCGATTTGATGATTGGCGTTAGGGACTTGGCATCAGCGCTGTCGGGGTCACCGTTGAAGCTGGGGAGCGAGAACCAGCGCGTGCCGTCAGCAAGGGTTCGAGCCGCGAACTCTGGACGTGCCCGCGGTGCGGTAGCGGCAAAACGTGCGTCGAAGTCTGCATCAGGCAGATCGCGCCAGCTGAGCGTCACGTCCTTTAGCTTGCCATCGACCTTGAAGCGGCAGCGGACTGGGCGCTTGATGTAAGGGTTGGCGGCGTCGAGGAACAACCGACCACCATTGGTCGCTCGTTGGCTGACCAGTTCCCACCTGCCTCGGAAGGCGCCGACGTTGCGGGCAGCCAGGTGTTCGGCATCAATGCCATCGCAGCTTGCGAGCATTGCACCGAGCGGTAGGGGGGCGTCATTGGCTCGGGTCATCACGACCTGACGTCCGGTGCCGTCGAAGCCGGTCAGGAAGCCGGGCCAGCGGATCGGCAGGGCGGCTGGCTGATCGAGGTCGAGCGCGACATGCCCATCGTTGAAGCTCGCCACGTAACCGCGCATCGCCCATAGATATCCTGGGTAGTCTCCAGCGGTTGCCGCACGACGCAGGGCCAACGCCAGACCGGCATCGTTGCGACGCGCAAAGCCGGGGTCGAGTTTGTTGTAGGGACCAGGGTGATTGTCGGCGATCTGGTCGTGATAAGCCTTGGCGTCCATTCGCAAGGTCGCTGCCCAGTCGCGATGTACGTTGGTCGCACCGATCAGCAGAACCGCCGCTGGTATGGCAAGGAGCGACTGGTTCATCTCGGCGCGGCCAGTTTGCTGGCTGCCTTCTCAAGATAGGGCCTGACATCAACCGAACTGTAGCCCGGCATCGTCGAGGCGAAGTGTCGCAGCCAGTACCCGTGGCCAGCCCCGTACACGACGAGGATGCGATCGCCCGGTTTGGCCACATTGATGAGCTTTGCGAAGATCTTCGCATTGCGCAGGTACCACATGGCATTCAGATCTGCGCCGGGCTGCTCGTTACCGTCACCAAGTCGGAGCAGGGAGTAGTATGAATCCTGTCCACCCATGGGCGTAGCGGGGTCGTTATAGCGGATCAGCATCCGCGGTATGCTGGTGGTTGCCTGCTCTGCCTCAAACTTCTTGGCAGACGCCTGGACCGTTTCAAAGGCGGCGTCGAGATAGGCCTGCTGCCCGTGAGCTTTTGCATAAGCTTCGACCCGGCCGATCGGGAAATAGTCCGGTTCACCCTTGTCGGGTTGCTCGTCAATACCTTGAACGGACCGAAGGCCGGCGCGAGCAGCGATGCGGTAGCCGATCTGGGTTGTCTCGTCCCGGTCGGTCTTGAGCATTTTTGGGGAAAACCTTGCGAAGTCCGTCACATCGTAGGTCGGGCCCGGGCGTTGCGCCTCGACCATGACCCGCGTCGGTTCAAACTCAGCGATGGCATCAGCCAGTGCTTCCAGTTCGCGCTGGCGCTGCGGCGTGGTGACATCGTCGACGTGGGCATTCACCTTGTCACGACCAGGGTTGCCGAAATGATAGCTACCCAGCACCATCACTTGGACAGGTTGCTGTTGTGCAGCGGTCACAGCAGGCGTTGCTGCCGCAGCGAGTATGGGTAGCAGCATGCAGGAGGCCTCCTTGGTGTGGTGCTCAAACAATACACGTCGAACGGCAGCTGTCTATCTGGATTTGCTGCATTGGACGCCGCTGTAGATGAGGTTGGTCCGACAGCTGGCAACGACACCAGTCCCGGAATCGGTACGTTTGCGAGCAGGCCGAGTTAATCATATCCCCTGTTGATCTCATGCCCTAACAATCCGCCAAGTCAGATTATGATGGGGCGAGGGCAGTTGAGAAGACGTAGCTTCCTCGTGGGTGCAGCGGGGGCCGCTTTATCAGGCGCTGTGCGTGGAGCGGACGTCATACCCAATGGAGCGGTGGGCCTCACATGTTCGAAGGCGGGCGTATCGGGAATTATCTCGCAGGGCGAAGATGGCGCAATTCTCGATCCGTCGTTCCGTTGGCACATCGGTTCCAATACCAAGGCAATGACAGCCGCCCTATACGCTCGCTTGGTCGATCGCGGACGGTGCCGATGGGGCGCAAGCGTACCTAGTCTCTTCCCCGCAATCGCATCGCATCATGCTTGGGTCGACATACGTGTCGAGGAACTATTAAGTCATTCAGCAGGCCTAACCGATACCTTCGTTGACCCTCGGTGGTTGGACGCGAGGCGCGCCGATCCAAAATCTGCCAATGAACAACGGCGCGATCTGGTTGAGCGCGTTCTTAGCAGTGCTCCGCCGGAAAGGCGGGGTGTCTATCGCTACGGCAATCTGAACTACGTGATGGTGGGCGCAGCTATTGAAGAGGCGGTCAACGTTACATGGGAGGAGGCACTGCGGGGCGAAGTTTTCAGAGCTTTGCGTATTGCCGAAGCGGGGTTTTGGGCACCTCCTCGAACAGGGCCGTGGGGGCGGGAAGCTAATGGTGGCATATCGAAACCCATTGACCCGGCCCTTGGTGAGGCTGACAATCCGGCGGTACTATGGCCATCCGGCGGCGTACACATCAGCGCCTCGGATTACGCGCAATTCCTGGCCAGTTATTTGGGCGGCGGGCCACCTTTTCTTCGTACAACGACGCTAAAGCACTTGCTTACCCCAGCCCAGCCGGATTTGGGCTATGCCGGGGGCTGGAGCCTCAACGGACCATCCGACTCTCCGGCCAGCAGACTAACGCACGATGGGTCGAACACCCTATGGTTTGCGAGTGCGATTATCGACCGCAAGTCCGGTCATGGGTACGGGGCGCTTACCAACTGCGGCGGCGAACGAGGGGTCGCAATTACATCGCAGATCCTCGAACGCAACTCCCTCAGATCACCAAGCACCTAGCCAGATCAAAGGGCGGGCTGATGAATGAGTGTCCGAAGATGGGAACCGTCTTAGTACCGTTGAATGGCGGCTTGTGGGTCGCTTTGTCCAAACCGTCAGTTTTGTCTAAAGTTGTTATTTATGCCGGTAATGCGATCCACAATCGTCCGAATGGAATCTTCCTCAAGCGGCTCGGTGTCGATTGAATTGTGGATGCCGATGCCCTCGACCAGCGCGTCTAGCGCCCTTGCCGTCAACGGATCAAAGAAGCGCTCGAGCGCCACGCGACTATTGCTCATCCATCGCTGCATCACCGCGGCGACGGGCGGATGGCGTGCGGCAAAGGCATAGAGTTCGTAGCTGAGCAGCAAGGTGCGCGGTGTCGCCCATATCGATCCCGCGATGATGGCGACGATCGCCGCCTTGGCGCTGTCCCGATCGCCTGCCATTGCCATCCGCTTCGCAAATTCCTCCGACGATTGCTCGGCCAGTTGCAGAAATGCCGCTGCGATAAGGTCGTCCAGTGTCGCGAAATAATAGGTGACGGACCCGAGCGGCACGGCTGCAGCCGCCGCGATGCGGCGATGCGTGGTGCCGGTCACGCCGTATTCGGCGACGACATCCAGCGTCACTTCGACGATCCGCTGTCGGCGTTCAGGATCTTTCCGCTTCGTCCCGCCGCTCACGGCACCCCCTTTGCAAAGCACATGTACATTTGTACAAATTGTTCGTCAGCGGGCGTCGCTCCGCTGTCGTAGCGTATAGGGAGGACGGGGGGCATGCAGGAAGCAATAGTATCGCGGCGCACGATCATTGGTGGTGCAACGGCGCTCGCGGTGCCGTCGATCGCACGCGGCAGCGGGACCGTGGCACATACCGTGTTGGGGCGAAGCGACGGCGTCTGGTTGAATGCGCCCCGTCGCTGGAACGTGGATGCGAGGGGAGAAGTGACACTGGTCACCGATCGGGCCACCGATTTCTGGCGCGAGACGCATTATGGCTTCACACGGGATTCCGGTCATTTCCTTGGTTTCGCCACTCCTGCCGCGTTCACGGCGCAGCTGCGCATTCGCGGGGAGTATCGACAGCTTTATGATCAGGCAGGTATCATGATCCGGATCGACGAGCGTCGCTGGATCAAGGCCGGAATCGAACTGTCCGATAGCCGCGCGATGTTGAGCAGCGTCCTGACCGATGATCGCTCGGACTGGGCGACCAGCCCTTACGCACACGATCCACGCGATTTCTGGATGCGTGCCACGGTCGCCAACGGTGTGTTGCGGTTGCAAGTGTCGGCGGATGGCATAACGTGGCCTCTTGTTCGATTGGCACCGTTTCCCGTGATGTCTTCATATCGCGTCGGCCCCATGGCCTGCACGCCCGAGCGGGAGGGGCTGGGCGTACGGTTTTCCGATCTGCGGATTACCCCGCCGCTCGGCAAAGACCTGCATGATCTGAGCTGAATGTGATGAGCGAGAAGACTAGGATGCTGGCGGGCGAGCTTTACACCGCCGACGATCCCGAACTGGCGGCCGACGCGGCGCGCAGTGCGGCGTGGATGGCTCGGTACAACGGCATGGCTGACGCCTCAGCGGCCGCTCGCGATCGGTTGCTACGCGAGGCAATGGGGGACGTCGGAGAAAGGGTAACCGTCCGAGCGCCATTTTACTGCGATTACGGTTATAACATCCATCTCGGCGCAGGAGCGTTCCTCAACTTCGGCTGCGTCGTGCTCGACGTCGTGCGCGTCGATATCGGTGCCGGTACGCAGATCGGGCCGGGCGTGCAGATCCTGACCGCCGACCATCCCCGCGACCCCGCTCTGCGGGCGCGGCTGCTGGAGTTCGGACGGCCAATCTGGATCGGCGCGAACGTTTGGATCGGCGGTGGCGCATTGATCTTACCCGGCGTGTCGATTGGTGACGATGCGATTGTCGGCGCCGGCAGCGTGGTCACCCGTGATGTCGCAGTTGGAGAGACGGTCGTGGGTAACCCCGCACGAGCGGCACGGCGATGATTGCGCAGGGTCCACTGGATGCCGTGGTGCCGATCCGGGACGGCAAGACTCATTTCGGGGTTCTCGACGGGCTGCGCGGCACCGCAGCGCTGCTGGTTGTGGCGTTCCATATCCAGGGCATCACGGTGCTGTTCGATGCGCCACGACTGCTACTGCCGCATGCGTATCTGGCTGTCGATTTCTTCTTCGCGCTGTCGGGCTTCGTCGTCGGCTATGCCTATGACGATCGTTGGGGAACGATGTCGACACGCCAGTTCCTAATCCGCCGGCTGATCCGGCTGCACCCCCTCGTCGTGCTGGGCGCGGTGCTGGGGCTGCTCAGCTATGTGGCCGACCCGTTCGCGGGCAATCGGCAGAATGCGCCGGGAATACTCATCGTGTTCGCGTTCGTCATGGCGTTGTTCGCTTTGCCATCCGCGCCGCTGGCCAACCGCTTGGGGGACAGTCATCCGCTGAATGCCCCCGCCTGGACGCTTTTACAGGAATATATCGGCAATCTGGCCTATGCGCTGGTGCTCCGGCGGCTCGGAACGCAAGCGCTGGCGATAACAGCGCTTATCGCCGGACTGGTGTCCGCGGCGATGGCGCTGTCGCTGGGGTCTTACGATACCGGTTGGGGGCTTGCCAATTTCTGGGGCGCGCCTGTGCGGCTTGCCTATCCGTTCATCACCGGTCTGCTGATCTTCCGCCTGCATGACCGGCTGCCGCGATGGCGCATCGGCTTCGTGCCGCTCAGCCTGAGCCTCGGCGTCGTCTTCGCCGCCCCCGTGCTGCCCAGCTACGGTGGCCTCAAGTTGAACGGCCTGTATCAGGCATTCTGCGTGCTGCTGTTGTTTCCAGCGATCATCGTGTTGGGGCGGCATTCTGGCGGCGGTCGGATGGTGAGCCGCCTATGCCGTGCGGCAGGGCAGCTATCCTACCCGCTGTACATCACGCATTATCCCTTTGTGTACCTGTACATGAATCGAATCGCTGCCGGTGGCACGACGACATGGGCCACGGTGGCGGTTGCGGCGGCCCTCTATGGTTTCACGATAGCCTTCGCCTTTGCCGCTTACCGCTGGTGGGACCTGCCGCTTCGTCTGGCCTTGCAACGGCGACGGGTCGAGCAAAGGGGCCGCTACTGACATGTCATCGTTGGCCAGAGCGGTTCCGGCGAATGACCTGATGCGGATATCCATGGCATCCCACCTGAATGAATGGCCGGAGTTGGGAACGAACCGGGGGGCTCTGAATGTCCGGAAATGGGTCTAGCGGGAAGCCGGAGGGCAGCGCGTGTTTCGCCAGCTATCGATCATCCATTGGGTGCTTCCCTGTCCCAACTTCGGCAGTTTGTTCTTTTTGCTTCATGATGGGGCAGACCGCGATAAGTTCAGCCATTTGAACGGCTCAAATTGGTCGATCCACGTCGTTACCGCATCGCTCATAGTTTGGCGCTGTGTGACATGCCCGTTCGCTGACCGCCAGCAGGCAGGCACCACCGTCGGAACGGCGGATAGCAGGTCCATACTGCCAGCTGGGCAGTTGACAGATAACTCTACTTAGGTTGAGTAGGAGCATGGGCCGTAATCGTCGACCATCGAAGCAAATGCTGATCTTGTTGGAAGCGCTGGCGGCGCATACGCAGCAGTGGCGCCACGGCTACGATCTGATGAAAGAAACGGGGCTTCTGTCTGGAACGCTGTACCCGCTACTGATCCGCATGACCGACCAGGGGCTTGTTGAGGCCGAGTGGCGCGAACCAGAACAACCCGGCCGTCCTGCTCGACATGCGTACCGTTTGACGAATGCTGGAGTGGCATTTGCGCGGACGGCAACATCCGCCGGCCCAATGACCTTCACCAAAGCCGCCTTCGCGTGACAGCAGCTGTGTCGCGGGCTTTGCTGGCATTGGCCAGTCGGTCTCTCGGCTCGGATCGCCGAACGTGGGCGATGGCCATGGAAGCGGAGTTCGAAGCCGCGGTGGAGGATCGGCGTCCATTCCTGTTCGCTCTCGGCTGCCTGTTCGCAGCATGGCGCGAAATCGGGAAGCACAGCGAAGGGCGACTAATCGTTGCGACCTACGCGCTCGCTTTGGGAGTACTCATCCCGATGGCAGCTATGCAGTTCCAGCAGGCGGTCGGCTTCCTGTCCTCGGCGGAAGGTCCGCCTTTCGGCAACCCAAGCGCCAGCGACGGGCCGAACCTCTATTTGATCTGGTCCCAGAACAGCGCCATCCCGGTCTTGCTGATCACGTGGCTTCTGCTCGGCATGGCGCACCTATTTCTTGCTTGGATGCTCGTGGAGGGTGACTGGCCGCGCATCGTGAAGTGCGGCACGCTGATTGGAGCGGCAATGATCACGCTGTCGTTATTCATGGGCGTATTGATGCTCGATTTGTCGTCCTTGAGGGCGCAAGTCGCCGAGCTGGCGATCGAATTTGTGGCGGTGGTATCTATTTCGCGGTGGCACACGCGAATTCTTGCAGACGCCTCGCGCGATTTGCTTGCCCGGTAGTTGTAGGAACCCTTCAACAACCCACGCGACTGGCTGGGCCTCTGCAGACCTACTTGACTCATAAATCTACATATGTTGTTGTGGGTCTAGTACTAGCAGCGTGAGGCTCAAAGCGGAGGGGCGACGAAACGCCGAACCGTGTACGGGCCGAGAGGAAGAGCGTCCGACACGCAAAGGGGGGAGCGAAGATGAGACGTGTAATTAGCATAGGTGTCGTTGCAACCGGTACTGTATTGCTTGTTGCTTTATTTATTTATCTTCGTAAGCCTGTTGTTGATGCCAGCGCGAACGGCTTGTTCGCAAACGACTTCTGCGGCACGATAAAGCTCGTCGACGGCGAGATGCTGCTGAACAATCGGCAAACCATATCATACATTGTCGGTAGAGATGCAGAGGGGCCGTACATCCTCCCACGCTTTGACGTCGGCGCCGTATCCGATCAGGGGCTCGACGTGGACGGAACGCGCTCGGTGCGCAAGCTGAGGCTCGACAGGCTACCTTCAGCGACAAAGCTTACGCTTCATGAGGGTTTGACACCCTATGTCTTTAAAAGGCTGGCGTCTGTTAATTCGCATGAATGATCTGGTCCCAACCAACATAGTTTGACTCTTAAATCTACATATGTTCCGATAGCGCGGAGCGAGGGCTGCCGAATGCCACCAGCGGTAGTTCGGCAGCGAACGGTGGAAAGACTTCGGCATGGCATACCGGCCGTGCTGCACAGTGAGGAGGTGGAGCAACGATGAAAGCCATGACTGATATGTTCTGGGTGTCCCCCATACGGCTATTAACAGCCCTGCTTTTGCTTCCCGCGACAGGCATCGTGGGCGGCATAGACGCGCAGTCACAGGCAGCTGTCGGCAAACCTTCACCGAACCGCCTTGGCTTGGCTGTGCCCGGGCCGATGGCCATCAATGTTCGCATTTCATCCGAACCGGACGTTGTTCTGGCGGGAACGCTGTACCTCCCGGCAGGCCACGGGAAAGGTCCCTATCCCTTGGCCGTGATGATTCAGGGGAATGGACCCAATAAACGTGGCGGCTTCTCCGAGCTAATCAAGCGGCTTTCGGCCGACGGTATAGCTGCTCTGGAATATGACAAGCGCGGGGTCGGGCAGTCGACCGGCACCTATGAGGAGGATCCCGAGCGGCTGACCGCAGACGCTGCCGCCGCTGTTGCGGCGATGCGCCATCGCTCAGATATCGCTGGCAGCCGCATTGCATTGGTCGGCCATAGCGGGGGCGGTGTAATCGCGCCCGCGGCGGCGGCTGCCGATCCAAACATTGCGGCCGTGGTGACGCTCGCGGGCAATGTTGGCGACGGGCTGCCTTACGTTAGGAAGGGGCTTTACAGGCAGATGATGAAGATGGTTGTCGGCGGCCGTGACACCCTCGTCGGCCCGGCGGCGGATGCGGCTATGACTTTGCTCCAGGCTCGCGTGGACAGCAGAGATGCGACTACGATCTCACGCCTTCGCGCAAACGCTATCGACCGGTTCGAGGCAGCGGGGTTCCCGCTGGCGCAGGCGGAACAAGCGCTCACGATGATCGACGTTCCAGATGCCTGGAAAGGGAGCAAATTACGCTCGGCCTCTGATCTCAAGGCCCTGCATATACCCGTTCTAGCGGTCTACGGGACCAAGGATACGGTGGTGGATGACGCACCTGCGGCACGTGCCGCTTTGGCGAGCAACCACCTCGCTCGAGTTGTGATGCTGGACGGACTTGGGCACTCGTTCCAGGAAGGCGCAGTCACAGGCGCGCCGGATGAGGCGTCGAAGTTAGGCCCGTACCTCGGATCACCTCGCGTTGTGGCAGTCGTTGGCGACTGGCTTCGAGATGCGCTGTCGTCGAAAAGTCCCAGGGGGATGGGAAAAGCGCGATAACGCGCACCTTCTCGCCGCTCGACGACTAATCGCCTGCTGCTTCTGGGCGCCGGTTCTCAGCCTTTTAAGGGCACTTGACGGCGCTAAATCGCCATCCGCTCTACACGAACGATCATCGGCTATTGTGCCTATTCTGACTCGAACAGCAGGCGGTTTGCTTTCCTATCCCATTACGACAGTCGCGAGCGGATAACCCGGTGTGAAAATCGGTCATTCGTAACGATGAACCAGCGTCGGAAGTTGGGAAGCGAAGGAAGAGGCGTTAGCGTCCGTTTGTGGGTCTGGGCGGAAGGTGTCGGACGGGGCGCGTCCGTACAGTTTCGAACATTCGCTGATATCCGCAGCATCAGATAGCCAGTTCAACACCTATGTAGTATACCGCCCGATTTATTAAGTGTATATGCTTTTGAAGCGAATTGGCACCGATAGTATCGGACTAGTAATGGTAGACTCCGCCACTAGGCTCTGCCCAACGTTGCGATAAACCGTCATTCGCTCATATCCGTCGCCAATACACCTTACCTCAACATTGTCACCAGCTAGCTTTGCTGATACGTCGAGAACTTGTCCATCATTTATCTTCCATTTCATTGATCCATCGTCTGAAAAAACGTGAATTATCGGCCTGGGGCTGTCGTCGCTGATCGAAATTTGACCTGCTACGATTGTAATCCTGAAATTGTCCGTGGGCAGACTGGACTTGTATATTTTCCTACGAAGTTCTGGCCAATTAATGTTGAGCGGGCTGGGAGCAGCGTTCGCGATCATTCGCGCAGCGTCATCGCTTTTTTTGCGGTCTAGGATGTATTTTTTTGAGATTAGACTTTGCGCCGAACTTGCAGGGCTATGGGCAACAACGGCGATTACGACCACAACGGGAAAGTCCAACGACTCATCATACTTTCCTAACGCTTCGCTGCTTGCAGAAAGGGTGTAGTGCTGATCCGACCAGCCGTATAGGTCGCTTCGGCTGTCGGGCCGACCGCCAACATCCTTCCCATCCATGACGGACGATCATTCGCCAGGCTTAGCCAGTGCTGTAATGAACGAATGTCTGGAGTTGGGTAGTGGGGAAGGGCGCGTGAACGTCCGGTTCTGGGTCGTCTAAGATAAGGCTCCGCGTTTCAACGTACCGCGCGGCGTTGGGCGAGGCGCCTGTACCAGACCGTCCAAAGTGCGAGCGCGCCCATCGAACCGTAGCCGACGAACGGGCTGACGAGCATGTAATCATGGATGCTGAGTACGAAGACGAGCGTGCAGGCAAGCGCCGACGATGCGAGCAGGCCGATCCCCCAAACCAACGTCATGATCGTCATGACGCGGCGGAAGCGGGGCGTGTCACGCTTTGCCTCGAACGCGGCGACCTCGTCCGGCGATTTCCGCGCAAGTCCGGCACGGGCAAGCTGATAGATTAGCGGGCGACCAATCGCGGCCGAGCCGAGGAACACCAGGCCGATCAGTGCCGAGACGAGGTTCTCGCGCAACTGGAGAAAGCGGACGGACCCGCCCCCGAGCATGGCGAGCAACGACAGAGCGATGCCTGCCAGGACCAGGATCGACAGCGCATCGACGCGACGACGGCGGGCGAACTCGACGAGCGACCAGATCAGTGGTGGAAGCGAGGACGCCATCAACGCGACCACGTCGCCCGATTGCGGCGCCACGCGATCGTAGATCAGCAGCGGCAATCCGAAATTGATGCCCGCTTCGATGGCGATGAGGCCGATGCGACTGCCGGTCTGGCGGTTCATTTCAATGCTGTCCTTCATGGTCGTGACGATCGTGTTCATTGTGCGCCTCCTCCGTTGATCCAGTTGCCGTGAAAGCCCGGCGGAATGCGGTGCGGCAAGCGTATCGTGGCGACCGGACCGCTCTCGAACTTGCGCGCGTCGAGGATCACCAGCTCGGTAGTGTCGCTCGGCTCGTCGATGACGAAGCCGATCAGCCATCCCTCGTCTTCACCCGCATTCTCGTGCGCGGGCACGAACACGAATTCGCCGGGATGGTGGCCGGCACCGAAGTCGTGCACCTCCCGTCCGCCCTCGACGAGATCGTGTTTGTAGAGCCGGCTCGCGCTCTGGAACCGACGGTCCGATTGCGTTGCCACGACATAGGCGTAGCGGTAGGCCTGGCCGAACCGGCGCTCGTTCATGCGGGGAAACTCCTGTGGCGCGCCATCGATCGTCCGGATCGTGGTTGTGCGGGCAGCAGGATCGAGCGTCCAGCGCTCCAGCCCGCGCGAGGTCGCATCGGGCCCACCGGGCGCTCCGGCGAACA
The DNA here is from genome assembly GCF_040407495.1 of Sphingomonas faeni. Lineage (GTDB taxonomy): Bacteria > Pseudomonadota > Alphaproteobacteria > Sphingomonadales > Sphingomonadaceae > Sphingomonas > Sphingomonas faeni_D. The sequence goes on from NZ_JAPZPP010000007.1 coordinate 105,461, forward strand.
TCGTCGGATAGGCACAGACGTCGAGCACCACTCGACCATCAGGCAGGTCGAAGGCATTGGCGACGTGGAAGACATACGCCGGATCGACGTCACACCAGATGATGGCGTGCTGATCGCCGTCGCGCGGCATCAGCCCGACACGGGCACGATGCGCGGGGTTCCAGGCATAGGGTAGCGGCTGACCGGAAAGATGGGCCGCCAGCGAGAAGGTCACAGGAAGGTCAAGGATGACGACGTAACGCGCGGTGATCGCACAATCGTGGATCATCGGGCCATGTTCGACCGCGATCGGCGCCTCGCGCACCACTCTGCCCGTGGCATCGAGGACGACGTGACGGATCTCGTTGGGGCATCGCCCTTCGTAGCAGATGCCATGATGCTCGCCGTTCAGCGGATCGCGGTGGGGATGCGCGGTGAACGAGCCGACAAGCGATCCACCGAAATTATCGTAGCGCTGCTCGTCGAGCGTCTCGGACAGTTCGACGGGGTAGCTGCCGCCTTCCACGACCGCAAAGGCGCGCCCGCCCAGATCGACGACGTTGGTGTTCACGGTGTCGCTGGAGCCGTGCCGCGGCCCCGGTGCCGGCGCTGTTCCACGGGCAGCCGCGTTGCTACGCGATCCGATCCAGCGATTTCGATACCACAATGCCTTGCCATCGCGGATCGCCAGGCCATGCACCATGCCGTCACCAGTGAACCAGTGGTAAGAGGCGGAATCGGCGGCGACCGGGTTCGGCCCGGTTCGCAGGTAGCGACCGCGTAGTGCCTGCGGGATGGCGCCACGGACCTCCAACTCGGTAAGCGTCAGTTCGTCCTCCATCGGCCGGTGAATGCCCCACAGGAAGGGGTGCGCCGCCTGCTTGGCTTCCCCGGTCCCCTCATTAATCCGCGTCAGAACGCTAGCCATGCCCGCCTCCAATGTTTACACCGTGATCATAGGCGAGAAGGTAACAGTGTCAACATGGAAAAACGGTACCATCATGGCCATCTTCGCGCGGCGCTGATCGAGGTAGGGCTGCGGCTTCTGGCCGAACGTGACGTGGAAGGCGTGTCGTTGCGCGAGATGGCCCGCGAGGTCGGTGTCAGCGCGACCTCGGTGTACCGGCATTTTCCCGACAAGGCGGCGCTGATGCGCGCGTTTGCCTTGGAAGGGTTGGACCGGCTCGCCATCGCCCAGCGAAACGCGGCAAGCGGCAAGGACGGCGCCGCTGCGTTTGCGGCAACCGGTCGGGCCTATGTGCGGTTTGCGCTCGCCAATCCGGCAATCTTTCGACTGATCTTCACGTCTTCAGCGCAGTTGCAGGCGACAGGAGAAATAGAGGCATTACGGATGTTACATGCCAATGCGGCAGCGGCATCGCCGACTGACGCCGGGTCGGATCAAGTGGAGACTGGCGCGCTGCGATCCTGGTCGCTCGTTCATGGCCTCGCCATGCTGATGCTCGATGGGCAACTACCCGCCGAGGACCACCTTATCGATATGCTTGTTCAAGGATGACAAGAGCACCTGACGTTCTCTCATTGAGACGGCCGTCGGTGGGGGCTAGGCAGCTGTATCCCACATCAGCATTCTGACCGAGATGAACGAGCGGCCGAAATTGGGAAGCATGAAGTAGTCCGCGACTGTCTGCTTGTCGGTCTCGCTCCCTCCGTTAGGCAATGGTCTTGGCACCGAGATGTTGCACTCGTCGCCAGAGTCATCGGAACGCATTCGTCATGGGACACTAACACTGTACCGTAAGAGCATGGCCTCCCATGCGCACTTCATCATCAAGCCGGACCGAAGGGCGACGATTTCGCTCTCTCATCAAGTGTGCGACAACATCCGAACGGCGATCGACGACGGGCGGCTGGAGATTGGCGCGCGCCTGCCATCAGTCCGCGATCTGGCAAGCCAGCTGGGTGTAGCTCGAGGAACCGTGCAGGCTGCTTACGATGCGCTGGTGTCTGAATTGCTGCTGAGCACCGCCGGTTCGGGCGGCACCCGCGTGATCGCCAAGCCTCCCCGCCATGCTTCCACGCCGAGCGAGCCGATCGTCCGGCCGCTCTCGACGATGCTGCGCGGCTTTTCGCTAACGGCGTTGCCCTTTCAGACCGGCGTGCCGGCGCAGGATGCGTTTCCGACAAAGCTCTGGGCCAGCCTGCTCGGACGCGCGGTCCGAGATGATGCGATGACGCCGACGACCTATCCCGATCCGCGCGGGCACCCTGCACTGCGCGCCCAGATTGCCGCCTACCTGGCGATCGCGCGAGGTCTCCGTTGCGTGCCCGACCAAGTCATCGTCACTGTATGCTATCGCGGTGGGCTCGCGCTGGCGTTGCAGGTGCTGGGCGCATCGGGGCAGCGCGCCTGGATGGAGGAGCCGGGCTACCCCATAACCCGCATGGGACTGGAGATGGCGCGCGTCGGCCCGGTCGCCGTGCCCGTTGACGGGGAGGGGATCGACGTTGCTGCAGGAATAGCGCTCGCGCCCGACGCCAGGGTCGCGATCGTCACGCCAGGGCAGCATTCCCCGCTGGGCGCGACCATGAGCCATGCCCGGCGACGGACGTTGCTGGACTGGGCCGAGGCGGCCGACGGTTGGATCATCGAGGATGACTATCTGGGGGAGCTCCAACTTGGCGCGCGCGCCGCGCCGGCGCTGGCAAGCGGCGATACCACGGGGCGCGTGATCCATGTGGGCAGCTTCAGCAAGACGTTGAAGCCCGGGGTCGGAATCGGCTTCGTCGTCGCGCCGATGGCGCTCGCCACGCGCTTCGGGCAAGCGGCGGCAACCTTGGGGCCGAGCTTCTTCGCGCCGTCGCAGCTTGCGATCGCTCAGCTGCTCGCCGAGGGTCATTACCTGCGTCACCTGCGCAATATGAAGCGGCTCTATGCCGAACGGCTTTCCGCGCTGCACCGTGCGCTCGAGGCGGATTATCCGCTAGAGACCGTCGCCGGCCCGATCGCACTCCTGAGATTGCCACAGGGGATCGACGATATGGCGCTGGCGCGGCGCGCGCCCGAACTCGGGATCGCGCCGTCGCCGCTGTCGCCTTGGTATCAGGATCCCGAGCGCCGTATGCCGGGGTTGTTGCTGAGCGCAACGAACCTTCGCCCGAACAGGGTCGACGAGGCGGTCGCCGCCTTACGACGACTGCTGGCCGACCGAGTATGATGATCTTGGCCTAGTCGCTTTCGCGGTTCTTGGCTCTACGAGCCTGGGCCAACGCCCTGCTACCTCCCGTCCTACAGTGAGCCGATGCCGATCCGGCGGGCCGCTTTGCAAAAGGTATCGGGACATGAAGATCGTCGTTATCGGGGGCTCTGGCCTCATCGGTTCGAAGCTCGTTTCGCGTTTGGAGGCAGCGGGACACGAGGCCGTCGCCGCGTCGCCGAACAGCGGCGTGAACACGCTGACGGGGGAGGGCCTCGCCGAGGCGCTGGCCGGGGCGGAAGTGGTCGTCGATGTCGCGAACTCACCATCGTTCGAAAATGCCGCGGTGCTCGCATTCTTCGAAACCTCGAGCCGCAACATCCTTGCTGCCGAAGCAGGCGCGGGCGTCCGGCACCATGTCGCGCTGTCGGTCGTCGGGACTGAGCGCCTTGCCGACAGCGGCTATATGCGCGCGAAGGTCGCGCAAGAGACGCTGATCCGCGCGTCGGGCGTGCCCTATACGATACTGCATTCGACGCAGTTCTTCGAATTCCTCGGCGGCATCGCGCATTCGGCCGCAGCGGGCGAAGCGATCCACCTGTCGACCGCCTTGTTCCAGCCGATTGCGGCCGATGACGTCGCGGACGCGCTCGCCACGATCGTCGTCGCGCCGCCTGCGAACGGGACGATCGAGGTGGCGGGCCCGACGGCGTTCCGGATGGATGCGCTAGTGCGTCGCTATCTCGAGGCGACCGGTGATGCGCGCGGCGTAGTGGGGGAGGCCGACGCGCTCTATTTTGGCGCGAAGATCGACGACATCTCGCTCATGCCCGCGGCCGGAGCGCATATCGGCGCGACTGACTACGACACATGGTTCGCAGGCCGGTGAGCCGCGTCGTCCTGGGCATCGCGATCCTGCTGGGAGTGGGCGCGGCCGCAAACGGCGTCTTCATGCTCGCCTCGCCCGTGAGATGGTATTTCGCGGTTCCCGGCGTCACCACGACCGGACCATTCAACCAGCATTTCGTACGCGACATCGGGTTGATCTTCCTCGGCGTCGGCACGGCGTTCCTGTTGGGTGCAGCACGTCCGATCCATCGTTCGGTTTCCTGGGGGGCGGCCGCGATCTGGCTCTCGGGGCATGCGCTCTTCCACATCTGGGAAGTGGCAGTCGGGATCTGTGGTCCGTCCGCGCTGCTTCGTGATTTTCCTGCCGTGACGCTGCCCGCTGTGTTGGCAATCGCGATCACCGTCCATGCCGTGTCTCACAAGGAGTCTATTCGATGAAGCTCTATTACAGCCCGCTCGCTTGCAGCCTGGCCGACCACATCGCGCTTCGAGAGGCGGGGATGGCGTTTGAAGCCGAACGCGTCGATTTGCGCACGTTCCGCACGGCTGGCGGCGAAGACTTCACACGGATCAATCCGAAGAAATACGTGCCGGCGCTCATTCTCGACGACGGCACGATGATCACCGAGAATCTAGCGGTTCTCGACTGGATCGCTGGCGAGACGCCTGCGTTGCAGATCGGCGGCGCGATGGGGCGGACGCGGGTTATCGAGGCGCTGACATATATCACGACTGAGATTCATCGGGCGTACAAGCCGATGTGGCACGCCGGTAGCGCTGCCGACAAAGCGAGGGCAGGCGATACGGTGCTCCGCCTGATGCAACCTCTTTCCGATGGCTTGCAGGGCGACTATCTGTTCGGGGCCACGCCGAGCGTCGCCGACTTCTACCTGTTCGTCATGCTGCTCTGGGCGGATCGGTTTGCGCTAGATCTGCCATTGCCGCTACTCGGCTTGCGGGAGCACATGAAGGCGCGGCCCGCCGTCCAGGCGGCCATGGCCGCGGAGGGGATAGGTTGATCCGACCGTCATCACTTAGCGATAGCTGAGGTCTCAGCAGCTCACCATTCCTCGACCTCTCGTATCGCCCGTACGTGAAAAAATGTCCGATTGCGGGAAGCGAGTTGAGGGGCGTGAATGGCCGGAACTGGGTCTTCTAGAGGGACGTACCGAAAGTCCCCTACCCAAGCCTGAGTGTACTCCCAAATTCCCGTTCCGCAACAAACTCGGGTAATCATCTCTTGGGCGGGGGCTGATAAAAGGTTGCGGGAAATGGTGCCTGCTTTGCTCCTGAAGGGGCTCGCAGCCGGGCTTGGAAACCTGCATCAGCGCTCAGTGGAATCTGCATTCCATTCGTTCCCTCCAGCAGCGCGAACAGCTTCGTGCTCAACCGCGCGGCCAGATCCTCGTGCCCCGGCTTCGCCAGAAGGTTGTCGTTCTCATGCGGATCCGCCGCCAGATCGTAGAGTTCGTCCAAGTCCCAGATGCCATGGAAGTGCATGTACTTGTACTGCTCCTCGCGCACGGCGTGCACGGTGGGCGTCTGCGGGAAATTGCGTTCCCAGTAATATTCGTACAGCAACTCATCGCGCCACGGGGCCGCCTTGTTCTTGGCGAGGGGTAACATGTCGGCGCCGGCCATGTGCGCGGGGGCCTGCAGCCCGGCAGCGGCGAGCATGGTCGGTGCGATGTCGATATTGGCGACGACGGCCTCGACCTTGCTACCGGCTGGAAACAGCGATGGGCACCGCGCGATCATCGGGATCCGCATCGACTCTTCGTACGCCGCCCGCTTGTCGATCAGGCCATGTTCGCCGAACATGAATCCGTTGTCGCCCAGATACAGGATCAGCGTGTCGTCGAGCTCGCCGCGCTGTTCCAGCAGCTTCAGTATACGTGCCAATCCCTCGTCGACCGCCAGCAGCGTCTCCATGTAGCGCTTGTAGTAGTCCGCGATGTCTAGGTTGCCGTGATAGGCGTAGTCCACGCCGTGCCAGCTGTTGCGCTGGTTCTCGACCCACATGGGACGCCCCGGCATGCCCGGCTTCATGTTTTCCGGGTAGCGGAACGTCTCTTTGTCGTAGCGGCCCTTGTGACGGTCCGCCGGGATGAATTCCGAATGGACCGCCTTGTGCGCGAGGTGCATCATCCAGGGCCGGTTGCCGTCGCGCTTGCCGATCCAGTCGAGTGCGTAGTCGGTCAGTTCGTCGGTGATGTAGCCCTTCTGCGGGACGTGACGGCCATCGACGTTCAGGCCATCCGCACTGGGGAGATACGTGCCTTGGCCCTTGAAGCTGACCCAGTGATCGAACCCCGGCTGGGGTGCGTCACCCTCGGTCCCCATGTGCCACTTGCCGATGAACGCCGTGTCGTAGCCCGCCTGCTTCAGATATTGCGGGTAGAAGACCAGCCCTGGCGGGATTGGATGGTTGTTGTCGACCACCTTGTGCTGGTGCGCATACAGGCCGGTGAAGATCGATGCGCGGCTCGGCGAGCACAGCGCGGTCGTCACGAAGGCGTTGGTGAAATGGGTGCCCTCGCGCGCAAGCCGATCAAGTGTCGGCGTGTCGCCGAAATCCTGGGCCTTCATGAACCCCATCGCGTCGTAGCGGTGATCGTCGGTGAGTACGACGAGGATGTTCTTCGGCTTCGATCCAGGGCGTCGCGCAAGCCGGAGGTCGGGCTTCGTCTGCGGCGTCGCCGCCTGGGCCGCGGCGGCCCACGAGTAGAGGCTGAAGGCGCTACCAGTGCCTGCCAACAGTACGCCGCGCCGATTGATCGAGTCAGTCATGGTCTTGTCCTGCTTGGGCGCCCCGGTCTTGGGAGCCGCCGATTGTCGGGCGTGTTAGAAATTGACGCGAACACCACCGAAGAGGCGTCGACCGGAGTCGAGATAGTTTGCTGGAAGGCCGGTCGTGTATTCGACGATCTCGTCGCGATCGAGGAGGTTCACCGCCTCCACCACCACCGACACCTGGGGCGTCACCTTCAGGCTGACGCTGCCGTCGAGCGTGCCAAACGCGCGGTTGACCCGCCCCATCACCGGCGCCACGGCTGCAGCGGCAAGGTAGCTGCTGCGCCAGGAATAGGAGACGCGCGCACCGATGGGACCCTTCTCGTAGTAGCCGATCAGATTGTAGTTGTGCTTGGACGCGGCCGTCAGCTGGGTTGGGTCGCTGTTGTCGATGTACGTGTAGTTCAGGATAGTGCCGAACCCGTCAAACGGCTTGGGCAACCAGGTGAAGGCCTGCTGGAAATACAGTTCCACCCCCTTCAGATCGACACCGGAGCCGTTGACCAGCTGACTGACGGTGAAATCGGTCTGCAGCGTCGTGCTGCCTGTAGTCCGGATATAGGTCACTGGCAGGGACTGGATGCTGATTTCGCGGCGGATCAGACTTTCCAGGTTCTTGTAGAAGAAAGAGGCGCCGACGAGCGCGTCACGACCGAAATAATATTCGATCGTCGCGTCCGCGTTGTTGGCTCGAAAGGGATCGAGATACGGATTGTTCTTCGTGACCGTGAGACCGGTGCCGTTCGCCGTGGTGGTCGGTGATATGTCGCCCAGGTTGGGTCGCGATATGGTCCGTGACGCCGAAACGCGGAGCTGCAGTTTGTCGGTCGCCTCATATTTGAGGTTTAGGCTCGGCAGATAGTCCCAATAGGTGCGGTGCACCGCGAGCGGCCCAGCCGCCGGCACGCGCGTGATCATGCCGGTCTCGACCTCCACGGTGATGCCGTTGAGATCGGGACTGACGCCGCGCGTGGTCTGTTCCGTTCGGACCGCGCGGAAGCCGATATTGCCGGTCAACTTGCCAAATGCGATGTCGCCGCGCGCGTAGAGTGCCAGGGTTTTTTCCGCGACGTCGAGGATACCCGTCGCGTCGTTGGTATACGTGCCGGCCGCGATAAGCTGGTCCTCGGTGAATCCTTTAACGAACGACTTCGCGTCCGACCCCAGCCACTGCCGCGGGAAGGAGGCGTCCCCCGAATAGCTGCCCAGGAACGATCCGGACCCGGGTTTGATCAGGATCATGAACGGCGCGGCGCTGAACGAACCGGCCACCGGCCCAGCGGGGAGGCCACCGTAGAGCTGGGATACGCCTGCAGCGGAGATCGTCAGCGTCTTGTTGTCTTGGTAGAGTGCGCGATCGACGTATTTCGCGCCAGCGCGCAGCGATGTGATGCCCCGGTCGCCGAAGTCGCGCCGGATATCCAGCTTGGCATCCCATAGGCGATCGCGGGTGACGCGGTTCAGTTCGCCGTTGAGGCTCAACAACCTAAAATTGTTCGGGTCGAGCCGTCGCTGGTCGAAGCCGTCAAGATAGGTGATGCTCGGAATGTCATCGCCGGGATTGGCGACGACGCGCGCGGTACCGTTGATGCTGTCGGCGATGTTGAGCGTGTTACGTCGCTGGCGTGAGTTCTGGGCGGAGCCTTCGAGGACGACCGTCCAGTCGTCGTTGTGAAACTTGGCTCCCCCCACGAGCGAGCGGATGTAGCCGCTGCGATCCTGGTAACGGCCACCGTTGCGCAGATCGAGGCCGCTTACGGTGAAGTCGGTTGCTGTCTCGACGCCGTCGAGCACCTGCGTTGAGGACGCCACGACGCCCGACGACCCGGCGAAGTTCTGCAAGTTCTCTTGACGCACGGCCTCGACGTCGACGCGCGTGTAGAAGCCGTCGACGTACAGATCGACCGTGTCGGTGGGTCGATACTGCAGCGATGCGAGGCCGCTGAGGCGACGGTTGTTCTCGGTGAACATGTCGTGGATTATCAGACCTGGAATGCGCACGAGCCGGTTCGGCGTGATCACGCCATCGCCGTTCAGGTCGTCTCCGCCTCCGCCAAGCGGCACGCCCTGAGCTTCGGTGACGGTGTTCCAGCCGGTTTCGACCTGATGCGTCTGCGGGCGACGTTGCGTGTAGGATCCGCCGAGAGTTACGCCCAATCGTCCATCGAGAAAGCTATTGGCGAACAGACCTGAAATCCGCGGCGACGCCTTCCCCGAATTGCTTTCGTGTTCCGCCTGGGCGGAAAGCGCGAACACGCGTTTTCCAAGGTCGAGCGCACGTGGCGTACGGATGTTGACCGTTCCAGCGAGACCGCCGTCATCGAGATCCGCAGTTGGCGACTTGTAGACCTCGAGCGTGCTTACGAACTCTGAGGGAAGCGCGGAAAAGTCGAACGAGCGTGAGAAAGGTGTGAATAGGTCGTTCAACGCATTCGGGACGCTTCGACCGTTCAGCGTCACGAGCGTGAACGTGTCGGGCAATCCGCGGATGTTGACGCTGCGGCCTTCGCCACGAGTCCGATTGATCTGAACGCCGCTGATGCGCTGCACGGACTCCGCGACGTTCACGTCCGGAAACCTGCCGATGTCTTCGGCACTGATTACGTCGACGATACTGTCCGCATCGCGTTTGATCTTCACCGCCCGCTCGATGCCGCTACGTATCCCAGTGACGACGATATCCTGGCTGCCCGTCTCCGTTACTAGGTCGCCTGCCGAAATTCCTGAACCGGTCTCTCCACCCGGTTGGGGTGCAACTTGGGCAAGGGAACCGGTTGGAAGAAGGAACGCGGCTAGAGTGCTGGCTTCTAGAAGCCACTTTGTTCGAACTGGCATATGATCCCCCGTTGGGGCCATAATCCTACCAGCGGACTAGGAAATGCGAGAAAGGTTTCCTTCGCAGAGTCCAACTGGCGGTTCGTACTCAAAAGATTTAGGCGGTCGGGTCGACTAACTGTCTAAAGTCGCTTCAAAAAAGATGAATATCCGAAGCTGGAGAGCGCTCATGGGATTGCAAACGTCCGGAGATGAATTGACCCAGGGGTCGGCGTCGCGACCCTCTTAAAACGAGTCCTAATGCGTAACTGCAGGAATGACCGCCTATGGGCTCGTAAGCGTGACGAGGCCGCCCGAAGCTGCCACGAGAGACTCCTACCGCCGGACCGGAACGATCGATGCTAATTCAGCTTGAGAAACGACCTCGATTTATTTTGCTCGAGGGGCCCACGCCGATCCAGCGTCTGACCAGGCTGGAACAAGCGCTCGGATGCTCGGTCTGCCCTCCAATCTACGTCAAGCGCGACGACCTGATGGGTGTCGGTGGGGGCGGCAACAAGCTTAGGAAACTGGAGTTCCTGATCGGCGAGGCACTGGACCAAGGCTGCGATACGTTCATCACCACAGGCGCGCGGCAATCGAACCATGCCCGACTGAGCGCGGCCGCAGCAGCACGCGCAGGACTCTTCTGCGAGTTGATCCTGACCGATACCGTCGCGCGCGACGACGAGGCCTACCGTCGCAATGGCAATGTCCTGCTCGACGATCTGTTCGGCGCAACTGTCCATCGAAGACCAGGTGACGTTGATGCTTTAGCGGTCGCTCACGATCGCGCCGAGCAGTTGTCTGCCCAAGAGCGCCGCGCCTATGTCGTTGGTTCTGGTGGCTCTTCGCCGCTTGGTTGCCTCGGCTACGCTTTGTGCGCAGAGGAGATCATGGCTCAGGAGCAGGACCTAGGGCTTCGCTTCGGCCGGATCATCGTGCCGAACGGCAGCTCCGGCACACACGCCGGCTTGGCTGCGGGTATGAAGGCGGCGGGAGACGAGCCCGGTCGGATCGAATCTTTCACGGTCCTTGCCCCAATCCGGAAGGCGCGGGCGATCACCACCGAACTTGCAATGAGAACCCTGGCACTCATCGATCCGGCCAACGTGTTTATAGATGGCGACATCGTGGTCACGGACGGCCAACTTGGCGAGGGCTACGGCGTGCCGACTGAAGCAATGTTCGAAGCAGTACGATTGGTTGCCCGGTCTGAGGGGTTGCTGCTTGATCCGGTCTATGGCGGGAAGGCTTTTGCTGGCCTCATCGCTGCTATCCGAGAAGGCGCGTGGCGCAATGAGGAACCGCTGTTGTTCGTCATGACGGGCGGCTTGCCAGGCCTATTCGCTTACGAGCCGGCGTTCCGGTGCAATTAGTCCCGCTGACTTTTGACAACGTTAAGTTCCTGACCTGAACGAATGTCTGAACTTCGGAAGCGGGAAGGGCGGGCTGAACGTCCAGATGTGGGTCCGATGGCCCGCCGGTCGCCAAGGATAGATCCTCGGTATAAAAGCAAGCCGCGATCACGGCAAAAAGGACACCGTCGTCATAATCGAACATTTCGCACCTGACGCTTATGGCCTCCTTATCCTAGCACCTGAGATTGCGCTTGGCAGTGGCTGGCTTGGCGGCGACAGGGTCGTCGGTCGCGCAGCCATCCGTGACCTGTTAAAAAAGGCCGCTCGTTTTAACGAAGACGAACGGCAGAGACTAACTATTCATTTGCCCAGCAGAGCGCTCACGCTCCGGCTGGGTGAGGTCGAACGATACTACGGAGCGTAACACTCCTCTGCGGTGGCAGCTGAATGGATGCCCGGTTCCGAATAGCGCTTTAGTAGGCTCAGTGGCCGGAATCAGGTCAGAGCGTAACGACGACCTTGCCGATTTGCTCGTTGGACTCCAGGAAGCGATGAGCGTTTTGAATGTCGGCGAAAGCGAAGGCACGCGCGATCAGGGGTTTAAGGGCACCCGATACCAAACCGTCCGTGATGAACGTCTTAGCGCGCTCGAGGATGGCATCGTCGGATACCACTTCGGTGTAAAGGTATCCCTTCAACGTTAGGGACTTGCTGAGGACGGTAAGCAACGGGAACGGCGTGGGATTGGCGCTGAGCACCCCATACTCCAGCAGGATCCCGCCTCGCGCCATGCTGGCCGTCAGTGGCTCGAACGAAGGGCCGCCGACCGGGTCGAATACGACGCGAGCGCCGATCCCGTCCGTGATTTCGAGAACCCTCGCTACAAGGTCCTCTTCGTCCGTCGCTACGACATGGTCGGCGCCGGCATCTAAAAGAGCTTGGCGCTTAGCGCCGGTTCGCGTCGTTGCGATGACGGTAGCGCCGACAAGTTTAGCGACCTGGAACGCGGCAATGCCGACACTGCTGGACGCCGCCGAGATGATGACGGCCTCACCTTGGGACAGCTTTGCCTGTTCGATAAGCGCGCCCCAAGCCGTGACATAAGGCATCCAAACCGCTGCGGCCTCCTCGAAAGACAATGTCTCCGGATGCTTTACGACCAAGCGTGATTGCACGTTGACCAGTTCGCCATAGGTGCCGCCGTTAGTGATATCCTGTGAGGGAATGACGCTGACCACATCGCCGATGGCGAAACCTTCGACTGCTTCACCGACGAGCTCGATGACGCCCGAAGCTTCGTAGCCAAGGCGGCTTGGAAAGTGTGCCTCCTGTAGATAAGCGTGATTGCGGAACATCACTTCGGCACGGTTAATTCCGATCGCCTTGACCTTGATCTGAACCTCGTTGGCTGCCGGCGCCGGCACGTCTACGTCATCAATTCGGAGAACGCTGGCGTCACCGTATTCGTGAATTCGGACTACTCGGGTCATCAGGAATCTCCGTGCGCATCGCTTTAGGGAGCGCGTGCTCCAAAAACCGATAAGCGACGTTCCGCCAAGCGTCAACACAATATGGAGTCAGAACTCCATTTAGGGTTGTCATGCTGCTTCAGTTTCTTTCGGGGGCCGGGTGGCCCGTCACGTTGAGACTGATGCCAACGCTAGCGTAGGAATGTCTGGGACAAGGTCATCCTCCGCTATGATCTGGAGGCTTGGCTCCAAAACTCGTTGACGATCCTGCAAATCGCAAGCAGAGCAAGTTTGTGGAGCCTCTACTCCAAATACACACGCTTCATGTAAGCACTATGCAATGAGGATCACGTCATGCCCTTTTTTAACGTCCATGTGCCCAAGGACCTGTTTTCCCTGGATCAGCGTAAGGCCATTGCGGACGCCCTCGCGCACTCGCTTCAGGCCAGCTTCGGCCTGCCTCCCGAGGACAAGTTTGTCGTGATCAACGAGCATGCCGAAGGTTATCTGTTTCTCCATCCTACCTACGGGGACGTGGATCGCTCAGCGGGCGCGATCATCATCTCTGTGCACATCCCTGCATCGCGCCCCATGTCGCAAAAGCGAGTGTTGCTAAAAGAGATCGTCCAGCGCCTTCACGACAATGTCGGAATCAGGCCGGACGATGTGTTCGTAACTCTCATTCCCCTACCATCAGAGAACTTCTCGTTCGGGCGAGGTGTCAGTCCATTCGACAAGGGCGACGACTAGGCCCGGCCGCCTGGCCAGGCGTCAAGCGCCATGACACCAGTCTTTTCAAGCATCTCGCGATCTGCGCCGTCACGCGCACGGACCGCCATGCCCCTGAACACTGTCTCGAAGAAGTCGGCGATCTGGGCGACGTCAGTCCCCTTAGGCAGGTCGCCGTTTCGGACGCCCTCGTCGAGGCGTTCTACCATCAACGCAAGCGACCGGCCTCTGACCTCACGCATGAAGTCGCGGAGGTCGGCGCGTTCGGGGGCGTCGTGCAACCCGGCCAGTGAGATCATACAGCCCGCAGGACCGGTATCGTCAGTATACGCGGCAGCCGTAGCTATCATCAGCCGCGCGAACGCATCGCGTGCCGAGCCCTCGCCAGCGAGCGCCTTGGGGAAGAAGCCACCCGGCCCCGTGAGGTATGCACCGACCGCCTCGCGATAGAGGGCCTCCTTGTTTCCGAACGCGTTGTAGAAGCTCGAGGGGCTCAGCCCCATCGCGGTAATCAGTTCGTCGAACGTCGTGCCCTCGTAACCCCTGTCCCAAAACACGCGCATTGCCCGGTCGAGCGCCGCTGTCCGATCAAACAGACGTGGTCGTCCGCGCCCGCGAGGGGTCTGGCTCTCAACCTTAGTCGTCATCGCGTTTCTTCCTGCCTGCGACGTGAACGGACATCGCTCAGGTCTTCTAATCTGCGACCTAACATATTCGGAGCGACGGCTCCACTTTTACGTTGACTGCGGCAAATTCGCGGACCAGGGCCTGTTTATGGAGCCACCGCTCCACTAACCAACCGCTGCGGCCATGCCGCTCGATCAAGGAGTATCCTGATGAAAGCGATCCAGATTTCCGCCTTCGGCGAGCCTCGTGACGTGTTGCGCTTCACCGATCTGCCGGAGCCAGCCGCGCCCGGCGTGAACGAGGTGCTGGTCCAACTCGAGGCCTCGCCACTCAATCCCCATGACCTCTACGTGATCAAAGGCGGATTTCCCGTTCTGCCAACCGCTCCTGGGCCTGTTGGAAACGAAGGGGTTGGCCGCGTCATTGGCCTAGGCGAGGACGTCGATCATCTCGCCATCGGTGACCGCGTGCTTCTTCCAGTCTTTACCTGGCTATGGCGCGAACGGATGACCATTCCTGCAGAGGGACTGTTCGCTCTTCCCGACGCCGACCTGCATCAGTTGTCGATGCTGGGAATCAACCCGCCGACTGCGGCCCTTTTGCTCAGCGAATATACGACACTGAAACCAGGTGACTGGGTTGTCCAGAACGCCGCAAATTCGGGGGTGGGCCGATCGGTGATCGGGGTCGCGAAAGCTCGCGGTTTGAAGACGCTCAACATTGTCCGGCGTCCCGAACTCGTCGACGAATTGAAGGCCGCCGGCGCCGACGTGGTCTTGGTCGCTGGCGACGACACCAAAGCTGAGGCAGAGAGGGCGGTCGAGGGCGGTCGCATTGGTTTGGGTATCGATGCGATCGGCGGCGAGGCGATTGGCCTTATCGCCGACATCGTCTCGCCCCGCGCGGCCGTCGTCGCCTACTCCATTCTGGGCAGCGCGACGATGTCGATCCCGGCCTGGTTGCCAATCTTCAAGCAGGTGACCGTCCACGGTTTCTTCCTTGGCAACCCGGACTCCGCCGCTGCCGCTCCTGCCGCGGTCAAAGACGTCTTGCCGCTTGTCGTCAGCGGGACGTTGCACACACCGATCAGCGGCATCTACCCGCCGTCCGCAATCGTCGAAGCCGCCATCCATGCTGAGCGCGGCGGCAAGGTCATTATCGACTTCACGATTACCTAAGTGCGTTGAGCCGCCCTGCCGATGACCTGATCAACTGAGCGGCTCAATGCCTGAGCCGGAATCACTTCGTACAGATTGTCTTCAAGGGCGTCGTTCTCGAGCCGGTCATTACATGTCCGCTCAGACTCGCGCTTTCTCAAGGCTACCGGACGTCAGTCGCGAACTGGCGTTCGGGTAGCGCGGGCGGATCACCCGCAACCCTCAATCACTAGGCAAAACTCTTATGACTGCCCTTGTCCTCATCGATCTCACAGTACGTGATCTGCAGGCTATGACCCACTACGAGGGCGCTGCGATCGCCCTAGCCGCGCAGTTCGGTGGCAAACCGCTCGTCAAAGACGTCCAGCCTGAGATCATCGAGGGACACTGGTCCCCGACGTGGCTAGTCGTGCTGGAGTTTCCGAACCGCCAGGCTGTTCGCGACTTTTACGACGCGCCGGAATACCAGCCGCTAAAGGCCGTCCGACAGGCGGCAGCGACTTCAAACGGTCTGATCGTCGTCGGACAGTAGCTATGCAAGATGCACGGGTTCCGGGCTAAACTCCGCGCCGACGGCGTCATCCAGTCGATAAGCAGATAGCGGCTCCGAGAAGCCCTATTTAAGCCGCGGATATCTGCGACCGGGGGTTAGCGTCTTGTGACCGCAGCAATCTCCCGGGCGAGATCGATGAACGCTTTGAACGCGGCCGATGAATGGCGCCTGCTCGGGTAGTAGAGGCATAGCGGTGCAAGGGGCGGGGTCCAGTCTTCCAACATCTGGACAAGCCTGCCCGATGCGACATCGTCGCGGACATCCGCTTCCATGAAGAACCCAATCCCAACACCATCCAGCGCGGCAATTCGAGACAGGCTGGCCTCGTCCAATGTGATTGGGCCTTGTACATCGATCTGCATCGACTCGCCGTTCTTCGCGAAATGCCAACGATACGGCGCGCCATTGGGCAACCGCACGCGAATGCAGGCGTGCGCCAGGAGATCATGCGGCACCTGCGGCGTCTCGCGCTTCTCAAGATATGCCGGCGACGCCACGACGGAGAAGCGCCGAGGAGCGCCGAGCGGGATCGCGATCGTATCACTTGGGATCAGGTCGGCGGTGCGAATGCCAAAATCAAAGCCCTCCGCCACAACGTCGACAAGACGTCCTTCGGTGACGAGATCGATGTGAACCTGCGGGTACCGACGTATAAATTCCAGAACCAGTGGAGACAGGATTTCTCGGGCGGCGGTTGCGAAGGAATTGATGCGCAGGATACCCGACGGCGTACTCTGCTGCGATCGCGCCGTGTTCATGGCGTCTTGGATGTTTTGAACCGCCGGCGCGATCTGGCCGACAAAAGTTCTTCCGGCGTCTGTCAGCGAGACGCTGCGCGTAGTCCGATTGAGCAGACGAACGCCGAGCTGCTGCTCAAGCTTGCCGACTGCGTTGCTTAGCGCGGTTGTGGACATGCCGAGATCAACGGCAGCCGCGCGGAATGAGCCGCGATGGACAATGGCGAGGATCGCCTCCAGCTCAATCAGTCCCGACCGTGACATTGTCCCGCTTTCCGTGACGTCTCATCCCTATCTATCCTGATTATCCTACAGGCCGTCCATCCATAGTTTGGTTCGGGAGAGCGGAGCGAGCGCTTCGCTGCGAAATGGAGGACGTCATGGCCATCGATCTGTTACCTGGGATTGCGAGATACTTCGACGCGGACAGGAGACGCGATGCGGTGGCTATCGCTGAATGTTTCACCGCCGATGCGACCGTGCAGGACGAGGGACACACCTACACTGGTCGCGATGGAATCCAGGCGTGGGCCGTGGGCTATCTCGCGAAATACCTCTGCGCCACTGAGCCGTTCGCCATTACCGACAAAGGCAATAAAGCCGTCGTGACAAGCCATGTAGTTGGGAACTTCCCGGGCAGTCCCGTCGACCTGCGATACGAGTTTACGCTTGCCGATGGCGCGATTGCCGGTCTGGAGATCGCGCTGTGATTCCGTTCCTTTCGCTGGAAGGCAAGCGCGCCCTCATCACCTCAGGAACCCGTGGCGCTGGCGCTGCGACGGTTTCTCTGTTTCGTGAGCTGGGTGCTCACGTTTTGACGACTGCTCGGAGCAAGCCAGAAACACTACCTGAGGAGCTTTTCTTCGCGGCCGACCTTACCACCGTGGAGGGCTGCGCAACTCTTGCCGACGCGGTCCGCGAGCGGATGGGCGGGGTCGACATTATCGTTCACATGCTAGGCGGTTCCTCGGCGCCAGCAGGCGGGTTTGCCGCTCTTGGCGAAGAGGAATGGGCGAAGGAGCTCGACCTCAACCTGATGCCGGCCATCCGGCTCGATCGGGGGCTGGTTCCGGAAATGGTTTCGCGGGGCGCGGGGGTGGTCATCCATGTGACTTCGATCCAGCACGTTATGCCATTGCCGGAAGCGACAACCGCCTACGCCGCTGCAAAGGCGGCGCTCTCGAACTATAGCAAGAGCCTATCAAAAGAGGTGTCGCCAGCAGGGGTAAGGGTTGTGCGCGTGTCGCCTGGCTGGATTGAAACCGAGGCCTCCGTCGCACTGGCCAAACGTCTCGGCGGTGAGGACGGCGCTGAGAAGGGAAAGCAGATGATCATGGCCTCACTGGGCGGCATACCGCTCGGCCGACCAGCAACTCCTGACGAGGTGGCGAACCTGGTCGCGTTCGTCGCTTCTGATCGGGCAGGCAGCATAACCGGAACCGAATTCGTGATTGATGGCGGCACCGTCCCGACGGCGTAAGGTCGCTAAGCGGCCTGGACGCGAAGCCTTGATCGGACTGCTAGCAGAAGTCGAAAGCGGCTAATGAATGAATGGCCGAAGTTGGGAGGCGA
Organism: Sphingomonas faeni; assembly: GCF_040407495.1. Taxonomy (GTDB): domain Bacteria; phylum Pseudomonadota; class Alphaproteobacteria; order Sphingomonadales; family Sphingomonadaceae; genus Sphingomonas; species Sphingomonas faeni_D. The sequence goes on from NZ_JAPZPP010000007.1 coordinate 123,259, forward strand.
GAAAGGGCGCCTGAATGACCGTTTGTGGGTCACACACCCGGTCGCCAAGCCTAGATTATCAGTATAACACTCAGCCGTGAACACGGTTCAAGGATACCATTGACATAATTGAGCACTTCGTACCTGACGCCTATGGTCTACTCATTTTGGCTCCAGAGATCGCACTTGCCAGTGGCTGGCTTGGCGGCGACAGGGTTGTCGGTCGCGCAGCCATCCGAGACCTGTTAGTTAAGGCTGATCGGTTTAACGAAGATGAACGGCAGAGACTAACCATCCATTTGCCCGGGAGAGAACTCACGCTAAGGTTGAGTGAGATCGAACGGTCTTACGAAGCCAAACACCGACTCGAGGCATCCACCTCTGGCTAAAAGTTTATTCAGCTGAGCCATCGAAATCAGGTCAAATACATGCCCGGTGGCCCCAAAGACGGCGATGGCAAGGTCAATATAACTGTAACGCATCAGCGCATGAGACCGCACCGGAGCGGTTTTAGGGGGCGATCAGTTCTTTGATGCGCGAGGCCAGTGTCTCCATAGCGAACGGCTTTGTGATGACGTGCATGCCCGGTTCGAGGTGCCCGTGATTCAACACCGCGCTTTCTGCGTAGCCGGTGATGAATAGCACCTTGAGATCAGGTCGGCTGGAGCGAAGCGCGTCCGCGAGTTGACGGCCGTTCATGCCTGGCAAGCCAACATCGGTGACGAGCAGGTCGATATGCCGCTCAGGTGTCATCATGCTCAGCGCGGAGGGGCCATCAGATGCTTCAAGCGCGGCGTAGCCAAGGTCAACGAGCGTTTCTGTGACGAGCATTCGTACTGTTGCTTCATCGTCCACCACGAGTACCGTCTCGCCACCTACCGCCCGGGGCGCGTCAGAAAGCGAAGCAGGCAATCCTTCCTCTGTAGGTGTCTGCTCGCTGCGCGGCAGGTAGATCACGACTGTTGTGCCGGCCCCCACGCTGGAATGAATGCGGACCTGTCCACCTGACTGACGAGCAAAGCCGTAGATCATCGAAAGGCCGAGGCCTGTGCCACTACCGATCGGCTTGGTAGTAAAAAACGGCTCGAATGCCTTGGCGATCGTGTCGGGCATCATCCCAGTGCCGGTGTCACTGACTGAAAGGCATACATACGGGCCGGGTTCGATATCCCGCTCACGCCCGGCGCGTGCGTCTACATTGCGGTCCCGCGTCTCGATCATGATCCGTCCGCCATCAGGCATGGCGTCTCGGGCATTGATGCACAGATTGAGCAACGCGTTTTCGAGCTGGCTTGGATCAACCAGTGTGGAGCCGAGATTTGGCGCCAGTGACGTTTCTACGACAACTGACGGCCCGACGGTGCGTTGTATAAGCTCCTCCATGCCGGTTACGAGGGTGTTCGTGTCCGTTGGACGAGGATCGAGTGTCTGGCGGCGACTGAAGGCAAGTAGCCGGTGCGTGAGCGCGGCAGCCCGACGGGCGGCGCCCTGGGCTGCATCTACGTAGCGATCGACATCCGCTTCTCGCCCCTGCGCGAGGCGAAGCTGGATCATCTCCAGGCTGCCGCTGATGCCGGTCAGGAGGTTGTTGAAGTCATGCGCTATGCCGCCAGTCAGCTGGCCGACCGCTTCCATCTTTTGCGACTGGCGCAAGGCATCCTCGGCGGACATCAACTCAGCCGTTCGCTGGACGACCTGCTGCTCGAGCGAAGCCGCTAGATCGGCCAGTTCACGTTCAGCGCGACGACGCTCAGTCGCATCTCGGGTTCGCACCGCCACTTCGCGCACGAAGTCGAGGTCCTCGGTCGACCAATGCCGGGCTCCTTTGTGGTTCAGGTAAAGCAAAGCGACCAGCCCGCCCTGCTCGGTCAGCGGCATGTTGATGAACGAGCGGGCGCTAATTGCTTCCAGCACAGCGGATGTTGAAGCTGTGCGCGGATCGAGGCGGGAATCTTCTACGATTACGGTATCGCCGCGTTTAAGATCCTCGATGTAAGATCCATAATCGCGAAAAAGGAGCGTTCCGGCGAGCGTGGTAACGCCAGGGGCATTCCAATCCCGTTCGATGATGATCGTCTCATCGGTGCGGTTGACCAAGCCATAACCGGCACGGCTGACGCCCAACGTTTCACCCAAAATTGCGGCCGCAAGATACGAGATGTCGGCGGCATCATTGAGGTCGCGAAGGTGGTCGTTGAGGCGGACCAACGCCTCTCGCTTCATCTCCGCCCGTTTCGCGTTGGTAACGTCCATCGATACGCCAGCTACCCTCACCAAACGCCCTTCCGCGTCATAGAAAGGCTGCCCCCGCGTCGATATCCAGCGCATGCTGCCGTCCGGGCAGAAAATCCGATAATCCTCGCGGCGATCACGGCCACGGTCACCGCCTCTTTCCATGCCTTCGATCGCGCGCTCGCGATCGTCCGGATGGATGGCGGCGATCCGGTCCTCATACGTGAACGGCCTGTCGGGGCGACGACCGAACAACGCCTTGCATTCTTCCGATGCGGTCAGCGTTCGGCTGGCAAGCTCGAAACTCCAGGTGCCGAACCCGCCAGCTCGCAGCGCCAAAGCCAACTCGCGCTCACGTTCCTGCTGAGTACGCAGCCGGCTGGTGACCTCCGCCATCAACGCGGCGTTGTCACGCTCGAGGCCCGTCAACCGCTCGCGTTCGATCGTCACGTCAACTTGGCTAGCAAAGAAATAGGCTAGCTTCTGATCGGCATCGAATACCGGAGCCATCAGCAACCGGTTCCAGAACGGCTCGCCCTCCTTTCGGTAATTCCGGATGTCGACCTCAATGGGCTTCATCTGCTCAACGGCGTCGTGCAAGGCCTTGCGTGTTACCGGATCGGTGTCCGCCCCTTGTAGGAACCGGCAATTGTGTCCGACAATTTCCTCGCGCTCATAACCAGTCAAACGGCAGAACGCGTCATTGGCGAAGACCACGGGATTGTCTGGAAGCCGCGGATTGGTGATGATCATCGGCATGCGTGTCGCGTGAACTGCCGCGACAAATGGGTCGGTATGACGGTCGACGCCGGCTACCTGGCTTGCGATCCGCTCGTCGTCCGCCACGCTCTGACCAGAACGATCTCCAGTGTCATATAGGTCAGGCACAGCCACCCCTTAGTCGGGCGCTCCGCCCTCTTGGAAAATATGGTCTAGACCAACCAGTTCAGCGGGTAAGCCCCTTTTCGACCTGATCCTGAACAACAATCGTTGAGCTGGGAGTATCGGTAAGTGACGCTGCTGGACCATGACGTAACGCCCGGGGTCGCCCTGACAAACCACGGCGATATGGGGCGGTGAGGCTTGCCCGTGGTTGGGCCAGGACAAATAGGGTTATTTGAATGGACGCTCTCTAGTGAAAAGCGGAGAGGTCGATACGAGCGACGGCTTATTGATTCCGCCTAGCCGAGTAACTGCGATACTTTGGTCGGAGGCAAAGGGTCGATGAGCAGTCGCCGTTGCGATCTCATGGGGTTTCGCGCTACGATAGATAGCAAAAGGGCACCCAAGTTGCCTCGGATGCCCTCCCAGTTCGAGCTGTGCTTGGGAGCGGCCCGTTCTGTCTCGCTAAACTAAATACCGTTCGACAGGTTCGTGTCGGGATCGTTCGTCCGCATGTCCTCGGCCTGATCCTGGCCAGTTGCCCGGACGGCGTCGGCCTTGTTCTCGAGGCTGGCTTCTGCGGCGTCGTTGCCGACGTTATCTGCGGCGTCTTCCAGATTGTCCGCAACGGCCTCCGTGTTGGACTCGATATTATCGGCTGCCTGCTCGGTTGGGCTGGAGTTGCATGCGGACAGCGAGACGAGCCCCGCCGCCATCGCGATAACGAATGCCTTCTTCATGTAAAGTCCCCTGTCTACTGAGTAACGAATGGATTAAATGGTTGTTGCTGCTATCAGTTCCACGTTAAATACCGCAGTCAACGTTACAAGTCTAAGATTTTGGCCTTCCAAGTCTGGTCATCCATTACGTTGCCCTATGGGACACCATTGTGACTACCCGACAGATGCTCACCCCCTAGTACTAATCGCGCTGCAAAGGGCGCCGATCGACGCGACAAAATCTCTTTCCGCCTGTTGTATGACCTGACCTTCGACCCGCACAACGCCTACCATAATGGTCGCACCGGTGGTCTCGGTTTCCAGCTTCGCAATCACCGGCTGCATTCGTCGGAAGCTCCGATCATCAAACAGGCCAAGGATGCAGATGAAGTTTGCCTTGGCCGCTACAGGGGTGACTGTGCCATCCCGCCCGTTCATGCGCTGCTGTTCCTGCACTTGGTATCCACAGCGGCGCAGTAATTGTGCCGCCATTCGCGCCACCGCCGCGTCCAGTGGGCCGCGTCCCGGCACGCACAACACGACGCTACCATTTCCGCCGTTGGCGATCTCGGATCCGCGCCATACGGGAGCGTCGATCCCATCAGAAAGGCTAGAGGTGGCCACCGGGTCAGGGTGGTGCTCTAACGCCTCCAGCACTTCGAGTGTGGTCTCGCATATAGCCCGAAGCGCGGTGCGTTCCACGGCACCACGGTCGACATCGGCAACTGCAAGCCGCAGGCCGCCAAGTATGACCTCGTCATAATAGGCAGCGAGCGACAGCGTATCGAGATGAGTTTCGGCTTGCTCGATGGCCTCTTCGGGATGACCTGCGAGCACGCGTTGGTAGAAGGTCTCGGCCGGCGAGAGCGGGGGGCGGTCGCCGAACACGACGTCGAAGATTTCGAAAGCCGGAATGTAACGACCGAGCACGACGAGCATCAGCGTTAGCGGCATCGATAGCACCAGACCGAGCGGTCCCCAGATCCACGTCCAGAACAGTGCCGCGACGACGACTGACACCGGTGAGAGGCCAGTTGAGTGGCCGTAGAGCAGGGGCTCGACCACATAGCCGACGAGGGGCTCCACGATCAGGAACAGCAAGGCGACATAGCCGACCATCAGCCAGCCTGGGTCGACGGCCGCAGCCAATGCCAGGGGGCCGACCCCTGCAACCAGCACGCCCACATAGGGAATGAAACGAAGTAGTCCTGCCAACACGCCCCAAAGACCTGGCGATGGTACGCCGATTAGGAACAGACCGCCCCAGATCACAGCGCCGAACCCGACATTGACGACGAACTGCGATAGGAAATATCGACTGAGCCGCTTTGCGCCCTCATCGAGCGCTACAGTCGTCCGGTGGAGATCGGCAGTACCCATAAGGCGGATCAGACGATCACGTAGATCCTCCTTCTGAAAAAGGATGAAGATCGCAACGATGAGAACGATCAGCGTCGTTTCAACAGGTGCCAGCGCAGGTAAGACATAGCTGCGGATCTCGTCCATCGCGCTTGCTGGCGGTGCCCGGATCTCCACGGGGATCGCGGCGTCGTCTCGCGGCCGGGCCATGGACGCTGTGCCTGCTCGGCGCGCATTTTGGGCGTTCTGGCGGCTACCGCCCCCATTCGTCTGCAGTATCGAGCCAAAGCGGTCGTGGAGTGCGATGCGGACTACGGCCGCTTTCGCAGTGATACGCTCCGCGTACGCAGGCGCGTCCTTCGTCAGCGTCGCTGCCTGACTAACGAGGATGGCGCTAGTCACGCCGATCGTGCCCAGTGCCATCAGTATCGCAAGGAGTACGGCCGGGGCTCGGGGCACGCGCAATCGGCGGAAGCCGGCGACGATCGGCGCCAGCAGGAAAGACAGCAGAATGGCAAGGATGATGGGCAGCAGGACCGATCGACCCGCGTAAAGTGCAAACGTGACGATCGAGGCGATGATCCAGGGCGCCGTCACGTCAATCGCGCGATGCGACTTCCATGTCCCATGGGCTCGTCGAACAGTAGTTGGCGTATTCCCTACGGTCACCGGTGCGCTTTCATCAGAGGCTTCAGCAAGCTCCCCTCGCGGCTACCCCTTTTGGATTAAGAATGTCGCCTCAGGCCGTTGTCTTACGACTGCTCGGTCGGGAGCAGTCGACATGCGGCGGTTCACGCGTGGGCGTTCATCGGACTGCAGATTGCGTGACGTGTTTGGCGCATTAAAGAAGGGGCGGCCCCTTCAAGGGACGGGCCGCCCACTCAATCAGATCCTCGGCGTGGTGCCGTACCGGTTGCGCTCGGTCACGACCTCGTCGTCGGTGTAGGCAGGAGCCTTGTCGTCGAACCCGTTCCAGCCGGACTGACGATACGCCGAACCGCGCTCGGCAGCGTCCACCGACTTGTTGCGCTGCAAGACGGCTTCTGCCTCCATCGCGAGCGTATCGTCGACACGCGCGCTGACAAGGGTACCGCCGCGACGTACGCCTTCCGAATAGACGTTTGCTTCCTCATCCGTGTGGCCGGCTTCCTTCAAGGCGCCAACGATCCCACCCGTTGCGGCGCCGCCCGCTGCGCCGATGCCGGCGCCGACTGCCGTGGAAGCGAGCCAGCCAGCCGCGACGATCGGACCTAGGCCCGGGATTGCAAGCAGGCCAAGACCGGCGAGCAAACCGCCGACGCCACCTAGAACCGCACCAGTCGAGGCACCGCGCGACACGTCGCCATCATCGTTGACGTCGTCGATGCCGGTGGTGCCGTCATGATCTCCGTGATCACGCTTGTTAGCCATGATGCTGAGATCGTCGCGCGGTATGCCCAGGCGTTCGAGCTCGCTTACCGCATTGTTCGCGTCGGAATAGCTGTCGAACAGTCGCGTGATGGTCTTCGTCATAGTATCTCTCCTAGTATCGTTATTCAGCGGCTCGTGACGTTGCCTTTGTAGTCCAGACCGACATGAACCTTCTTGCCGCGGTGCATTGCAGTCCCCTGCCAGACGCCGTTGTCGTCCTTCGCCAGCTTCGACACGCCCGAGTAGCCGGCCTTGGCCATCCGACCACGTGCCTGCGCCTCGGTGAACGAATTGCGACCGTCCGCCGGTGCGGCGACGTGGCCGACCGAGTTGTCCTTGACCGCTGGGTTGTGGGATCCGGCATGACCCGTTTGCGCCATTGCGCCGGTCGTAAGCAGGGCTGCGGCGCCCATGCCGATGATAAAGTGCTTCATGATGTTTCTCCTGGGAGATGATGCCGGCTTCGCCGCGCGCCACCGAATGATGCGGCGGGCCGAACAGAGCCCGCCGCATAGTCAGTCAGCGGACAGAACCGCGACGAACAAGGTTCACGATCGCGAGCAGAACGATGGCACCGACCAGTGAGATCAGGATCGACTGGATGTTGATCGCGCCGTCCATGATCGAGGCACCGCCGATAAGCGGGGTGATGATGAAACCGGCAAGCAGTGCGCCGACGATGCCAACAACGACGTTGAGAATAACGCCCTGCTGTCCATCGGTCCGCATGATCATACTGGCTACCCAGCCAATGATGCCGCCGACGACGAGAAGAATGATAAGGTTCATGTTGCAGCCTCCCTTTTGACCAGTGTGCGGCGATTAACCGTATCCCCAAAGCAATGTTCCGGTTTTTCCATTTTTACCACGCCGAGACATAGTACTCCTGCATCAACCCCGCTGGTGCATAACTGATACATCAGGTGGAACTTGCAAGCCCTCGCCGCGCTTCACTCAGAGATCGGCCACTCACAGCACTATCCCGAGCCCATCAATCCACCATCTCGAGCAGTTGATGGAGAGCCTGCTCGAAGGCGTCATCCTGATGGACCCGGCGGGGATCATTCTTGGCGCGAACGCTGCTGCGCTGACGATGCACGGCATTGCCAAGGTGGAGGAACTGGGCGAGACCGCGGAGCAGTATGTCCAGCGCTTCTGCCTGCGCTACCGCGACCATCGTCGCCTTACCCACCGCGAGTATCCGCTGATGCGGCTCTTGGCGGGAGAGGCTTTCCCCGATCTGATCGTCGAAGTCGCGCCGCTGGGCACAAATACGCCGCGTTGGGTCCACCAGGTTCGCGACGTCGCAATGGATGACGACGGGGGCGAACCCGACTGCCTGGCGCTCGTCATTCACGACGTATCCGAACGCTTCGATGCCGAAGATCGGTTCGAGGCCATGTTTCAAGCGAACCCTGCACCAGCCCTTATCGTGCGTGTATCTGACCAACGCTACGTCCGGATAAACCAGGGCTTCATCGACTTGAGCGGGTATGGGCGGGGTGATCTGGTCGGACGCACTTTGTTCGAGGTCGATCTGTTTTCCCAGGTCGATCGCCGCGACTTTGTTCGGGAATGTGTCGCAGCTGGTGCCGTGGTGCCGCAGGTAGAGGCCGAACTGCCTCTAGCGGGCGGTGACACGAAGCTTGTCATTCTCGCCGGTCAGCCAATCGAGGTCGGGAACGATCCGTGTCTGCTATTCACGTTCGCCGATCTCGAACCCCGGCGTCGCGCGGAACGCGCGCTTGAGACGAACGAACGCCACTTCGCCACAGTGTTCGACATGGCGCCTGTCGCGATGGTGATCACGACCGGTGAGGATCACCGGATCATAAACGTCAACGACGCATTCCGACGTCTCACGGGATATTCAGGGCACGACGCGATAGGCCGGGTGGCAGACGATCTGCAGCTTTGGAACGACGGCGAGCAACGCCAGGGTCTCGAAGATGAGATACGTCGGCGTGGCGGGTTTCGCGGTCACGATGTTCGAGTCATTCGAAAGGACGGCAACCCAGTCGACTGCATCGCCTCCGCCGAACGCATCAGCGTTCGCAGCGATGAATGCGTCCTCTGGCTCTATCAGGACATCTCCGCACGCAGACGCGGGGAGTTGGAACTGGTCGAGGCCATCGAGGCGGTGATGAAGGATGCCAACTGGCTCAGCCGCTCGATCATGGACAAGCTGGCCACGCTGCGAAATCCGCGAGGGGAAAATCCGGCCAACTTATCGACAGCGGAGATCAGCCCACGCGAACGCGAAGTGCTCGAGTTGATATGCCAAGGGCTTGAGGACAGCGCTATCGCCGAAAAGCTAGGGCTTTCTCGAAACACCGTCCGCAACCACGTCGCGCGGCTGTACGGCAAAATCGGCGTGAACCGCCGCAGCGCGGCAGTCGTTTGGGCGCGAGAACGGGGGGTGGGCGGCTGACCGGTGGATGTGCTTTGTTGAATAATAGGTAAGTATCTTGATAAGGCCCTGCCCGAAGGCAGGGCCATAAAGTAGCTAGCCTTTACTTCTCGCCGTTGTCCTTAACGCCAACCGTCGGGACGTCGATCGTCTTTGTTTCAGTCTCGACCTTTGGCACTTCCACCTTGGTCTTCGAGGTTCCAACGACGACTTCCTTCGAATCCATGTCGACCTTGGGCAGCGCGCCTCCCTTGACCGAAACCTGTGGTAGCGCGCCGTCCTTGGTAACGTTCGCGCTCCAAAAGCCCGTGGCGAACAGAAGGCCAACGATCACGGCGATCACAACCAGCACAATTGCGATCGTCGCTCCACCGCTACGGCGCTTTTCCCGGATCGGCTCACCGCTTCGATAATCAGACATACTACTCTCCCTGTCTTTATGACGGGTAAGTAACGATGGTGTATGTCTCTAGTTCCAATCGTTGCATTACCCGAACAAGAAATCATTAAATCCGCGAAAACCAAAAACGTTTTACGTCATGTCGTCTTGGTCATTAAGGATTTGTCGTACGCATAACATGCGGGTCACAACCTGATCGAATCAGCAGTCGGCTCTATTCCACCTTGCCAAACCTGGGATTTGGTAGACGGCCGACCCATTTATGTATCGCTAAGTGCAGCTTGGGTAATGATTTTGCTGGGGCGGATAGTGCCAAGGCCGACTTGTCTAAGTCGTTTTTCGAACCTGCATGTCTTTGTGCGTCCGGCCTCACAGGTGGAACATGACTCAGTATCAGCATGAGACGAGTCATATCCGGACTGATATCGTCGATCTCGTTGCCAAAGCAGCCTTCGAGATCGGACCCGAGCGCTTGAAGGCGGTCATCGTCATATCCGCCCTCGGTTCCCATGCCCGTCTCATCCCATTGCTGTCGTGCGGTACGCGCAGGAGATATAAGATTTGATTTACGTTACAGCTGTTTACCTTATAAATACTTTGCAAGGTCGGTGAGGCGTGACAGCTTCTGTCGAGCCTCACGTGACAAAGGTCCTACGACGTCTTCCAGATGATGCTCGATATGGTCGGCCACGAGAAGCGTCTTCGTTTTGTCGAGTGCGCTCACAACGGCCTGGAGCTGCTGTGCTGTTTCAAGGCCGTCGCGGCTTTCCTCAATCATCTTGATGATCGTCGCCAGATGGCCCTGCGCCCGCTTGAGGCGGTTGAGTAGATCGGGGTTAGAAGCATGGCTCACGGTAGTTCCGATCCAAAGTTCAGGGCGTTGGCAGGTGCATCCATCCGCTAATACCGAGGTACAGCCCGATCACCATAATAACGGCCCCTGAGATATAGGGCGCCTTGCGGACGATCTCGCCAAACCCATTAAACCGCTTGGATACGTGCTTCACGCTCATGGCGGCGATCACGCCCGACGTAACCATCGTCAGCGCAAGCCCGATACTGAAGCATAGCACCAACGCGGCGCCCAGCGTGAACGCCTTCAACTGCAGGCAAAGCAACAGGACCGTAATAGCTCCCGGGCAGGGGATAAGTCCTCCGGTTAATCCGAAGATGACGATCTGGGCGGTCGTAACTTCGCGGTCCGAAAAGCGCCGGCGGATGTCATTGGCATGCGCGAGCTCGTGCGCGTCTTGATAGCCGGCGGTCTCGTTCAGGCCGGCTAGCTCTTCGTGAATATGGTTATGCCCGTGATCGTGTTCGGTGAACGCGACATCGTAGCTGTGCGCGTGGCCACCATGCGCCAGGCCAAGGCGCGCGATGAACTCGTGAGGCTCCGGTATCTCTTCGCGAGACTCCAGATAGCCCGCTTGTTGTGTAAAGCTGTAGGCATGGCGGGTGCCGTCAGGACGTTCCGTTTCAATCGCCACGTCACTAGCAGGCCAAGTATCGCCACGCTCGGTTGTGAGGCGGAACCGGGGCGGCACGCCGTCCTCGAAAACGTCCAGTCGCAAGATGCCGTGGCCGGTGTCGATCCGAGTTGAGGTATCATGCCCGTGATCGGCATGACAATGATCGTGATCGTTCAGGGCAGACAAGCTTTGCTCGTGACGCGTTCGCCACAGCATCCACCCGCCCATGCCGATAATGATGGCGGCCGACGCAACCTGCAAATAGGGTTCAATCGTCTCAGGAGCGAGGCCGCGCCAGAGGTACATTCCGCCTAGCGCGATCACCCATACGATGGCCGTATGGGAGAGCGTCGCACAAAGGCCAAGCAACACTGCCTGCTTCACCGTGCCGCGCACCGCAATGATGAAAGCCGCCATCATTGTTTTGGAATGGCCGGGTTCGAGCCCGTGAAGCGCGCCCAGCAGGATCGCTGTGGGAACGAACAGCCAGGCGTGCGTCGTGCCTTGCGCGAGGAGATCTGAAAGAGACGTCATAGAACATCCTATCCCCTAGGGGGGGATGCGTCCAGCGTGGTGATGACCGAAAAGAGTTCGATTTCTCCAACGTAATCAAGTTGATTGCCGGCGTACCCGATCAACATTTGCCATTCTCAAGCGAAGCGCTTTCAGGCGACCAGACCGAGAAAGTGAAGGACGATCCCGGCAGCCGAGGTCGCAAGCAGCGTGACGATAACGTTAGCGCGCAGAACGAACACTGCCACCGCCGCCCCTACGGCGAGCGACGCTGCCCACGGATCGATGCTGGCAAGTATCGGCGCATCGAAGAGCACAGGCCCAATCGCCACTACCGCCGTCTCGCGAAACAAGGTGTGCAGCGCGAACCAGACCGCGAGGTTCAGGACCACACCGACCACCGCGGCGGTAATCGCTGACAGGGCAGCGGCGACCGCGGCGTTTCCGCGCAGGCGTTCGATAAAGGGGGCGCCAAGGAAGATCCAAAGGAAGCAGGGTACGAACGTCACCCACGTCGCGAGAAGCCCGCCCAGCGTCCCCGCCAACAGCGGCGAGAGCGTACCCGGCGCGCGGTAGGCGCCCAGGAAGCCGACAAACTGCAGGACCATGATCAGCGGCCCCGGCGTGGTCTCTGCCATGCCGAGCCCATCGAGCATCTCTTTCAGCCCGAGCCAGCCATAGTTCTCGACAGCCTGCTGCGCGACATAGGCGAGGACCGCATAGGCCCCGCCAAACGTCACCATTGCCATTGTCGAGAAGAAGGTCGCGATGCGGCTGAACACGTCGTCGGGGCCGAGTGCGATGAGCAACGCCGCCACCGGCAGCAGCCATAAGGCAAGCCAGACCAGTGCGGTCCGTACTGTCTCTCGCCAAGTCGGCCGGGCATGTGCGGGCAAGTCTTCGCCAAGCAGCGTATCGGCATCGGCGACGGTCGCCCCCTTGGACGCGCCATGTCCGCCGCCTCGAAACGCCGTATGGCCCTGGCGACCGGACCACCATCCGATCAGGCCGGCGCCGAGCACGATGAGGGGAAACGGCGCGCCAAGAAAGAAGATCAGGATGAACGCGAGAGCGGCAAGTAACCGGGAAGCCGTTGATTTCAACGCGCGTCCGCCGATCCGAACCACCGCTTGTAGCACGACGGCCAGAACCGTCGCTTTCAGGCCGAAGAATAGCGCGGAGACGATGCCGACCCGTCCATAGAGGACGTAGACCCAGCTTAGCGCCATGATCGCGAATGCGCCGGGAATGACGAACAGGACACCGGCAACGATACCGCCCTTCGTCTTGTGCATCAGCCAGCCGATGTACGTGGCAAGCTGCTGCGCTTCCGGTCCCGGCAACAGCATGCAGTAGTTCAGCGCATGCAGGAACCGCTGCTCGCCAATCCACCGTTTCTCATCGACGAGGATGCGGTGCATCACGGCAATCTGTCCGGCCGGGCCTCCGAACGACAGCATGGCAATGCGCAACCAGACCCAGAAAGCCTGACGAAGCGTCACCGGTTCGGGGCGGGCTGGCAAAGCGGCTTCCATCGTCGCCGCGCTCATAGCTGCACCTTGGCGCGCGCAGGCTGGTGTGATGTCCAATTATGCTTTTCGCTCTGTGCGTCGCGGCACCAGCGGTAAAGCGCGTCATAGATCGTCATGCCGGCTTCGAGCTGTTCGTGATCGTCGCTGTAGATGCGGGATAGGCCGAGCGAGATCGCCAGCAGGCCAGCGGCTTCCGGCGCTACGTCGGGGCGATCGGTATCCGCACCGCGGACGATCGATGCCAGCCTTACCAGTGGTTCATGCATGCCAAGGCCAAAGGCCTCCACCATCATGTCGAAGGTGCAGCGTTCGCCGCGATGGCTCCAGAACACGCCCTCATCGACAACGTCGAAGGGCTCGGCGCTCTGCTGTTCGGCAACGGCCAACACTTCCCCCGGTGCTACGAACAGGAAGCGCGCGTCCGGATCGACGAAGCGGCGGATCAACCACGGGCAAGCGATACGATCGACTTTGGGTCGGGCGCGGGTGACCCACCAGGTTCGCCCGTCTGCGTGACGTTCCGGCAAATGAGCCAGTGATACCGTCGGCAATCTGGCCGCCGTCCAGGCGGCAAACCCGCCTTCGAGCACTTCGGCCGGTTTGCCATCGCTTCGCAAGATCGCTGCAGCCGACACGGCTTTGCCTCTGCCATCTGCGTCCACGACAACCATGGTACGCCCACTGTCATCGATCCAGCGGCTCGGATCGTCATCAACGCGGAAAAGAGAGCCGGGTATTGCTTCGGGCGGGGTATCGCGAAGGTCGATGATGCGCGGAGATCCAGGCAGCGCAACGAGGCGGGATAGCTTATCTGGAGTAATAGCGTTGTGAGCAGGCATGACGCGTCCTTGGCATGTTGAGCTGGACGCGATTCTTCAGCTGACGCCTCGTGGGGAGATCGCGATCCCCATGCCTGTAATCAGCCATGCCGTGCAGCACTTGTCAATCGCAGGTGCGCCGTCTGGTTCAGACACGCGGCTAACGATCGTCATCTGTCCTTCCGTAAGCAGACGGTTCCATCTCCTCTGCATCACGACGTTTCATGCTGGAAAATCGGACGTTGATAGCGGTCCGCGCGAAGATGAATGAGTGTCTGAAGTTGGGAAGTGGGGAAGGGTGGTCGAATGTCCGGGTATGGGTCTTCAAGCCAAAGTAGCATCAAAACGCCTATCTACAGTCGGCCTTGCTCGGAAATTTCAGCGATGCGATCACGAACAGTCTGAAGGCATTCATCCGCTCGAATACCAATCAAAAGCTCATTGCATTGATCAGCAACATAAACGGCGTTCTGGGCGGCTTGCTCGATCAAGGCCAGCTGCTGCAAACGGGCTTTCACTTCTGGCATATTTTTACCTCCGTCATCTCAGCAGATTTCGCGATGCCCTCTGGCGAACTCGATGTTCGCCGCCTCGTTTGAGATCTGTTTTCCAGCCATATTCGGGTTTCTTCCCGAAACTCCGCGGGAACCCGCGTGGCGGCATGATCAGCCATGTCGCGAAGTGTTCTCGCTTTCAGAACATCCTTCATCCGCGCGTCGGCTTCCAGCATCACGGCGTGGATCCCGCATACGCCGGACGTCGCCCAGGCAGGGGGCGTTTGACCGTACAAGGGGCATGCATGCCTAACATTGCGGCAGTCGAAGAGCGCTTTTTGGCCGTCGACTGCGACCACGACGTCATAAAACGATATTTCTTCAGCCGATCGGGCGAGGCGAATGCCGCCCCGCATACCCTCGGTCGCGACGACTATCCCCGCCTTGTTAAGCTTGGTCGTCACGCCTGCCATGAACTTCACTGGCAGTGCGCGCAGCGTAGCCAGATCCTTGGAACTTGGCGCCGCTGCGTCGTCAGGCAAGTCAATGATGTAGAGCAGGGTATGGAGTGCATACTCGACTGCCGTACTAATATGGCTCACGTGAAACTCCGACCCAGCGAGTGGTAGTTAAACCAATCGCTCGCTCACGGCAAACGCTGAGTTTCTCACGCTACCGAGCACCTGAGCGTTCACCTCCGCCCACGCTTTGACGCAAGCGGCAAAGGGTCTCACCGCGGTCGATTGCCAACAGCATCGAACCCCAGCATCTTTGTGCGTTTTCGATCGTCTTTTAGTTGTGCTAGATGGGGGGGTAACAACCGGTAGCAGTCACGTGCCAAGCATACGAAGTAAGCCGATCCCGCAAACCTTGAGAAAATTAACTTAAATTATTCGAAAGGCGCTGAATGCCCGTCGCTCATTGTGTATCCAGCATGGCAGGGATCATTCTAGATTTTGATGACGGGTTCTGTCGACTAGTTCAGCGCAGGCCTGATCGGTTAATTGGTATATCATACAAAGCTATTACCGCTCCTGCTGATCTCTCCAGAAGCAGTAAAATGCTTACGGGGCTGATAGATAAGGCCGCTCCCACCCATCTGCGCAAAGCATATGTACGTCCCGATGGCAGCCTTATAAAAGCGGATCTGTTGGTATCCAAGTTCGGCGACGAAGGACGTTTGATAACGACATTGTCTTGGATTGACGGGAGGCAGGAACCGTCACCGTCACGGCTTTGGAAAGCAGCCCTTCGGGTCAAGCATGTTTATGACGCGCGGCTCATCGAGTTAGGAAAAGATCTTTTTAGCGATCATGTGGGCCTGATTCTACTTCACATGTATCTGGCAGAGGCGGAAGGTCGTGTGGTGACAGCTTCACAAGTTGCAAAATTAATTAATCTTCCAGAACAATCTATGGATCGATGGTTAAAAGCTCTAGTTCATCGTGGCCTCGTAGAAATCCCGGTCAGTAATTTGGGATACATTCAGCTCAGCCAGGATGGAATTATAAGGCTTGAACGCCTTTTTTTCGCGACGTTAGCGCCTGAGCCGCTGGCAGTTGCCTAGGCGGACCTTCCTTTTTCGCGTTTTCGCCGCAAGTAACAGTTAGATGGCTCTCTCACCCGACTATTATTCTGTTTTAGGTGTGCGCTCGACGGCAAGTCGCGAAACTATTCACGCCGCGTGGAAAGCGCTTCTCCGTCAATATCACCCCGATGCCAATCATGGTACGGATGTCTCTGCTCGTGCGAAAGAGATCAACGAGGCGTATTCCGTTTTGGGGAAGAAGGAAGCACGCGCCGCCTATGATCGGTCGCAGATCAGGCCGTCTGCCCACCGAGCGACCGCGGACCGCCCGTTTCACCCTAGGAAAGCCGGCAGGCGCTCGACGCGACCTAGCCCGTCGATGCAGCCCAACGGTGGCTTCTCGCAGCCGCTACAGCCCAACGAATGGCTGATAGCCTTTTCCTGCTGATCCTCACCGCCGCACCGATCGCTACAATCCTGGTTCTGTGGAACGAGGAATCCGGATTGGCACCTACGGTTCGACGTAGCGTCGCCGCTCATCCCGTGCGTGAGCCTCTCGCAAAAGCCGTCGGAAGCTCATCGCGCACAAAACTTCGACCTGGACAGCCTGCTCCTTAAACTATTGCCCTGTCACGACATTCCAGTTCGCAGGGTCAGGCTCCCAAAGCGGTCGTAACCCCGGGATGAACGAGCGGCCGAAGCTGGGAAGGGGGCGGGGACGTCTGCTTGTGGGTCAACGTGGCCTGGTCAGTTTTTGTTCGTGCTGGCGCGGCGTCATGCCCGCGTTGCACGGTTCGGTCATGCATCCCAGAAACCGCTTTTTCGTGGGTGACGCCGTTTGAGGTCTTCCACATAATTAGCGTGGGTTGAATGCCCCGCAAAATTGTCGATGCGCCGGGCAAGATGCTCGCAAGTCTGGAGATGTCGGGCGGCGTGGCCGTAGCGCTTGTACTTGGCGGCATCTAGCGACAGATCGATCATCGCCCTGAGCACAAGCGTAGCAGCGAGCGGATGTCGCTGCTCAAGCGCGTCGGCTGCCGGGGTTAGCAGACCATAATCGTTGCCATCAAGTTCGTCGATCCGCGTCATGATGAGGCTGGCGGCACGGTCGAGAGCGGGCCAGTCGATCAGGAAGGCGAGTGCTTGGTGAACGGATGGATGGCGTGAGACAACGCCGAGCGCCCGCTCCTCTGCTTCTATGTCGTCGAAGTCCGGCAGCCGTTTGAGGTGCGCCCGGAGGTATCCCGCATCGAGACCGCGCTCGAACGCCTGCCAGCGTTCTTCCTGGGCGTCGCTGGAGCGCCCTAGTGCGTCGAGCACCTCGATCCGCACACGCTGCCAGTTGGGCCAGTAGCCGCCCTGTCGGAAGGCACTGTCCGCTTCGTCAAGCGTCACTAGTGCCTCCTGGCTGCGATCGGCGGCCAGCAGCCGCTCCGCAATCGCTGCCGCAATCGCGGGGTTGGCCCGCTCTGCTTCCGAATAGCGGCGCACGAACCCATCGACGTCGCCGAGCGCATCGGCGATCTCGGTCATCGCCGAGCGGACAAGACGTCCACGATAACCGCGCTCGTAATCGTCTTGGTAGATCGGCGCGCGCGTACTCAAACCGATTACCCTGCGTTCGCCGCCTGCGCCCGTGGGTGCGTTCGCCTCCAACTCCTCGAACTGCGCCTTGAGCCGGCTCAGCCCATCAGCCCCAAGCGCCTGCGCTGTCAGGCTGATCAGGTCGTCGAACTGGCCATAGTCGTTCGCGCAGACAGCCGCGAACACCCGATTTGCCAAGGCGCCCACTGGCTGTCGGGCTTCAACGGCGATAGCGCCGAGATCTTCCCGCGCATCTGCGATGATACTGCCGATCGTGCCGTTGCTATCATCGCACCGCTCGTAGAGCGAGGGTGCCATCTCCAGCATGCGCCAAAGAAGGTCGAACGCCTGATCGGGGTTCGTCGCCGTGACGTGGACTGCGATGGCCTCGCGCTGCGCCTCGAGGTCGCGAGCGAGTTCCTTAACCTTGCGCCAGTCGACGAACGAGCGCGACTTAGCGATGGAGATCAGCCGTTTGCGGATCTCGCTCGTGACGTCACCGCCTCCGCAGCTCGCCAGCTCGAGCCGCAACCTGCGCTTGGCCACCGCGTCACCGGCGGTTACATCGAGCAACAGCTCCGCCAAGCGTTCGGCTCCAAGGGCGGCGAGGTTCTTAGCATTCAACGTCGTCTCGGACGGCATGTCCTTCCGTCGCGATCAGAGCTTGATTCGTCAAGCAGCGCGACAAGTTGGAGAACGGCGAAAGCCGTGCGATGCCGCTAGATTGAACAACGCAGATCGACCGCCCCGTGCGGTTCAGCCGCCTCAGCTAAAACCCCCACACCATCTGCTTTGCCGAGGTGAACGAAGGACCGGAGTTGAGAGAGGGTAAGCTCGCTCTGAATGTCGCTTTATGGGTCTTCCTCAACTTGAACCGCGCCTAGCGGCCTCTCTGGCCTTACCCAGCTCGGCTGTCGGTTCGCCTAGGGTCTCTAGCTCGAAAAAGCGTGCAGCGAGCACGGCTACGATTCCTAACCATAAGGTAACGCTTTAACGTCAAACGAGTTTCGGGGGAGAAGCCTGTGCGACTATCGATATCGGCCCGCGTATCTATAGCTTGCACCTCTGTCATCGTCATGGCTCTAGCGGTGCTGGCTGTCGGCCTCTCGGTTGGCAACAAGATCCATCAGGCCGACCTAAACATTACGTTGTTGAGCGAAGCGTTGGGGCGAGAGGATCGGCTGGATCAAGCACAACGGGAGCTGCGTCAAGATGTTGGCCGCCTGACCCGGGATGCCGAACATGGGGTGAGGGTACCCGATGCATGGTGGAAGGACCTGCATAAGCGGATCGCGCAGTTCAAACTGGAATCCATTCAAAGGGGCCAATCAAACAATCGTAGATCGAAAGCGGGATGGGCTCATGAGGGGCAGGCGGCCGCAACTGTATTTGCCACGGCTTCCGACCAGTTGATTGAAACGAGCCGGCTTAGACCCTCTGACATCAAAGCGGCCATGCCACGATTTCTGAGCGCGCTGACCTCCTTGGAAGTGAGCCGTAGTCAGGCGCGACAGGCACTGACGTCGGCGATTGCGAGGGCGGCGGACAAGAATCGCCGTGAGAGCCGGCGAGATATCATATCGGTGCTTCTCGGTGGGCTCGGCATCGTAGCCATCATATTCAGCATGACCATCTGGCTTCGTCGGAAGCTGGTTTTGCCCATCACAATCATGGCGGCGCGACTGCGAGATTTCCGGACGGGCGAACGTGACGGGGACGTACCTGGACTTGAGCGGGCCGACGAGCTCGGCGATCTCGCGCGTGGACTGCATGAATACCGTAAGGCTGTCGAGAGCCGTCGGACCGCCGAGCACCGCGCCGAGTTCCTGGCCAACCATGACATGCTGACCGGGCTCGCGAACCGCCTTCTATTCGAGAACCGTCTTGCTCACGAACTCGCTCGCAGCGTCCGCACAGGCGACGTCGTAGCGGTGTTCGCCGTCGATCTGGACGCGTTCAAGGCGATCAACGATCGACTGGGTCATGCGGGCGGAGACCGGGTGCTAAAGCGAACCGCAAAACTACTGACTTCGTGCGTCCGCGGCGATGACTTGGTCGCGCGTATCGGCGGTGACGAATTTGCTGTCATTCAGGTAGCGCGATCACAACCAGCGTCCACGGAAGCACTGATCTCGCGCATCTTCAAGATGGCGTCTGCGCCGTCTGACGAAGGTGTAGCGATCAAAATGAGTATCGGAGTAGCCATTTCCGAACCGGGTCAGACGGGAGACGAATTGCACGAGCTTGCGGATCTTGCATTGTATCGTGCTAAGGCAGACGGCAGGAACACGGCCCGCATCTACAACGTGGATCTAAAGGAAGAGGAGAGCCGGCGCGTGCGGCTCTCGAGAGACCTTGAGAATGCGATCTCTTCGAACGAGTTCCGTCTGGTTTTCCAGCCGATCGCCGACGCGGTCTCGCTCGAGATCGTCGCGTATGAGGCGCTACTTCGCTGGCACCACCCAAGCCTAGGCGAGATACCGCCGGACGTTTTCATACCCATCGCCGAGTCCAGCGGACTTATCGGCACTATTGGCTCATGGATAATCGATCACGCGCTTCGTACTGCATCGACCTGGGATCCGAAGGTGTCACTAGCAGTGAACCTGTCGGCAATTCAGTTTCGTTCCGTCGGCCTTGCGGCTGAAATCTACGATGCGGCACGGAGTTGGCAGGTCGCGTTCGACCGACTGGAACTAGAAGTTACCGAGAGCGCAACGCTCCTTGGTTTCCAACGGGACAACGTCCTTGCGACCCTCCGAGACCTGCGAAAATCCGGCGCAAAGGTCGTCATGGACGACTTTGGAACAGGGCACTCCTCACTCAGCAACCTTAGGGAATTCACTTTCGACAAGATCAAGATCGATCGGAGCTTTGTGGCTACCATGCACAACAACCCGTCGTCGGCATCAATCGTCAAGGCGACGATCGGGCTAGGAAAAAGCTTGGGGCTCGTCATTGTAGCCGAAGGGGTGGAAACCGAAGATCAGCTGTCTATACTGCGGCAATGGGGGTGCGATCAGGTTCAGGGGTTTCTGATAGGGAAGCCATCGGACCTTCGTAATTTGGTCGCTTTCGAAGCCGCGAATTAAACCCCCAACGCCTTAATCAGCTTACCTGCACGTCCTGACGCGGGGGTCGCTACGGCGCGCGCTCGCTGTCCACAGGCTCGCTGGCGTTGATGATCGCTGGCGCTATGCCGTCCGCCATTGCCTGAACAGCTTCGGGAGGAACGCGGGTCGTCGACGGGCATGCTCCGCGACGACCCGCTGTCGCTAGATCGTCAGTTCAGGCGCGAGCGTCGAGTTCCGGAACACCACTCTGACCATCGGCATAAGCGGCCAGGAAGGTCGGCCGGGTTTGCCAGCGCCGCCAGAACGCGTCGAGAAACTCGAAGCGTTCATCTAGCGGGGTGGCGTTGATTGGGAACTTCGAGAAGGCAATCGCCGTCGCCAACGTGATGTCCGAGAACGTCGGCTCGTCTCCGCTCAGCAGCCAGGGGCGCCCGTCCGAGAGGTGTCGGTCGACCAGCGCCGCATGCGCCAGCGCCACCTTGCGCGAATGCTCGCCCCAGGCGGGGTTGTGCGTCAGCTCCAACTTGGGACCGAGACCCTGGTGAAGCACATGGAATGCGGTGACGATCGGGTAGAGGATGTGCACCCAGACCCGGTTGTCCCACATCTGGTCGAGCCCACGCTCGTGGGCCGTTTCGCCCATGACCTTGCGGCCCTCGAAGCTGTCGTCGAGGTAGCGTGCGATGGCGGAGGTTTCGCTCAGAAACGTGCCGTCGGCCAGCGCCAGCGTCGGCGTCTCGCCCCAGGGATTCATCTTTAGGTGCGGCCACCCGCGTTGCTCGCCTACGGGCGACATGTCGTACACCGTTTCGGCGAAGCGGTCGGCGATGCCCTTCTCATGCATGAAGATGCGTAGCCGCTGTGGATTGGGGAAGGCTGAGGGAGAGGTGAAGAGCGTCAGCTTGTCGGCCATCAGATGTCTCGCTTATATCGTATCAGTCACCTGCCTGCCAGATGACAGGCAGATGACAGGCAGATGACTGCCGTCACGGACTTGCGATGTCAACCCCTGCCTGCCATATGGCAGGTGGAGGTTCGATAATGGCGACGATCAAGGGAAATGCTCGGGAAGCGATCCTGCTGGCGGCGCGTGAGGCGGCGATGGCTCGCGGTTATGGCGGTATCAATTTTCGCGATCTGGCGACGACGGTTGGCATCAAAGCGGCCAGCATCAATTATTACTTCGCCAACAAGGCGCTGCTCGGAGAGGCGGTCGCCCGTCGCTACTGGGAGGACATCGCCCGCGATCTCGAGGCGATCTCAGAAAAGGCCAAGTCGCCTGCGGAAGCGTTGCGGCAATACCCTGGCATCTTTCGGGCATCTCTGGAGCGTGGCAACCGAATGTGCCTGAGCAGCTTCATGGCGGCGGAGCATGATGGTCTTCCCGCGCCGGTCCTAAAGGAGGTCCAGGCCTTCGCCGATGTCAATGTCGCATGGCTGAGCCGTCAGCTCGCCGCCGCAGGATTGGGGGATGCCGAAAGCGTGGGTGCCAGAGCCCACGCGATCTACGGTGCGGTTGCTGGCGCGCAGATCCTGGCACGAAGCAGGTCTGACGTGTCCGTTTTTGATGCTTTAATCGAAAGCTACCGTAAGGCCGGGCCGCTGCCGAGCTAGAGGATTTTGAGGCTCGACGGGCAGAGGGAATAGTGGTCCAATTTCAATCAGATCTCCGGACTGCGAGGCGATCTTTCGGCTTTAGAGGATGTGCTGTGGGTATTTGTGATTGGCTCCAAGCAATCTGAACAAATGTGAATTTGGTTTTTGGGAAACGCGCTCCAAGTTGCTGAATGGCGGTCAGAAAGGCACAGCGATTTCCTATTAGGAACGGTTCAAGTCGCGCACATGCTCCCATACGTTTGAGATAACGACTGATCCTTCTCCGACCGAAGACGCCACGCGTTTCACCGACCCAGCGCGAACGTCGCCGACGGCATAAATGCCTGCACACGACGTGGCGAAAGGAGACGTAGCCCCGGCCGCTTCACCTGTTAGCACGAAGCCCTTGCCGTCGAGAGCGACCAGTTCGGAGAGCCAGCCCGTATTGGGTGCCGCGCCGACCATCACAAAGACAGCGCAACTCGCCACGGTGCGGTCGCCGTCTGCATTGCGGATCGTCACTGCCTCCAGACTGTCCCTGCCATGAAGCTCAACGGCATGGGCGCCGTATTCGATAGTGATTGCGGGGTCTGCCTCAAGCCTGCTGGACAGGTAATTAGACATGGACGAGGCCAGGGTATCGCCACGTACCAGCAGGCGAACGTGCCGCGCTGTTCGGCTGAGGAACATCGCCGCCTGTCCAGCCGAATTACCGCCGCCAATGACCAACACTTCCGTATCCCGACAGAAACGCGCCTCATTTTCCGTCGCGGCATAGTAAATGCCCGCGCCCTCGAACTCGGCCAGACGCGCGATCGGCAGGCGTCTGTACTGGACCCCGGTGGCGACTACCACGCATGTGGCGCGAACGCGCTGACCATTGGCGAAGGTTGCACAGTAGGCACCGTCGTCGAGCTGATCCAATGTTTCGATCCGCCGGGGCATGACAAAGCGCGTGCCGAATTTCATCGCCTGCACCTCGCCGCGCCATACGAGATCGGCACCGGAGATGCCGGTGGGAAAGCCCATGTAATTCTCTATACGGCTGGAGGTGCCCGCCTGGCCCCCGATGGCGGTCTCGTCGACCACGAGTGCGCGCAATCCTTCGGCTCCCGCGTAGACGCCGGCTGACACGCCGGCGGGGCCGGCTCCAACGATCAGCACATCAAATGCCTCGTCTTCGGGAACGTCCTGATCGAGTCCGAGTAGCCGTGCCACTTTCTCCGGCGTCGGATCGCTCACCACCAGGTCGCGGCCGAAAACCACGACGGGCTCACGCGGCGCGGTTCCGCAACTGCTGGCGACATGGGCGGCCTCGGCGCTGCCAAGCGCGTAGGAACGATAGGGCAGACGATTGCGGGCGGCGAACTCGGCCACCTTCCTGACCGCTTTGTCCTCCGCCTCGCCAACCAACACCAGCATGCCGTCGCCGGCTTCCAGCTGCCGCCGACGGCGTGCCGCCAAGACCGTGATGACGATGTCAGACAGCTCCGGTATTTCCGCCATCAGCCGAAGCATCTCGGATCGCGGTACTTCGACAACGTCCGTGTCGCTTGCTGCTCGCATTGGTAGCGACCACGTGCCTCCCGACAGGAGCGATATTTCGCTCATAAACTGGGTGGGGCCCAGCGTTGAGGGCACCAGCCGATCGCCCGTGAACGGGTTGACGACCTCGATCTCCCCATCTTCCACAAACACGAAGCGGTCGGCCGGAGCGCCGATTTCAGCCAGCATCGTCCCCTTGCGATAATGGGTGCGTGTCCCCGCCGCCCGGATCGCGGCAATGTGGGCAGGCTGCAGCGGAACCCTCTGCATCTCCCGCAGGTCACGGCCGATCGTTTCCATGAGCGCTGTCCCCTTTGAGCACCAACATTAGCCTGGCCACCGTAGCGACGGCAATCGCCGGGTAACGGCCTCGGCCAGAGCAGCCGCGCCAGGTTACGCTTTCCGGTGGCATTGACGATGTTCGGGACAGATTGCAGGACGACCGGACGAGCAGGAAAGAAGGGCGGCTTTGTGCATCCAGCGGCGAACTTCGAGCTGATCATCCTGATGTTCCTGGTAGTACTGGCGCTTCACTATCTGGCCCGGCGCCTGTCGCTACCGCCGGCAGCTGCGCTGATCGTCGGCGGGTGTGCGGTCGCCTTCGTGCCCGGTGCGCACGGGATCGCGATCGATCCGGAACTGGTCCTTGTCCTGTTTCTCCCGCCCCTCCTGATGGACGGCGCATGGTTCACCGCCGTTGCCCCGTTCCGGCGTCACATGGCCGGCATTCTTTCGCTGGCAGTCGGCGCTGTCTTCTTTACGACTGCGATTGTGGCGATCGTGACTCGGTTGCTGATGCCGCAGCTACCCTGGGCCGCCTGCGTTGCGCTTGGCGCGATCCTGTCACCGCCCGATGCCGTATCCGCCCGTGCCGTGTTGCAGCGGGTCAGATTGCCACGCCGGCTGACGACGTTGCTCGAGGGCGAAAGTCTGCTGAACGACGCTGCCGGGCTGGTCCTGTTCCGGTTCGCAGTGGCGGCGGTGCTGACCGGCAGCTTCGATATGGGTGCGGCGACGGGAACCTTCCTTGTACTGGTAGTGGGTGGCATCGCGGTAGGCGCGGCGATCGGCGGGCTTTGGGTAGTTCTGCTTCGCCGGCTTGGCGATGATACGCTGATGGTTGCAGCGACCGTGCTGGTGTGTTGGAGCGCCTATATCGGTGGCGAACTGCTGCACGTCTCCGGCGTCATTGCCGTCGTTACCGCGGGCCTGACCTGTGGCTGGTATCAACACGTCGTCTTCGACGCGCGCGTCCGTATCCGAGCGCTGGCGTTTTGGCAGGTGCTCGTGTTTCTTCTCGAAGCCGCTGTCTTTCTGCTCATCGGTCTGTCGTTGCGAGGGTTGCTGGACCGGGTCGGCGGGCTCGGCGTGGTCGTGGATACGATGGCGCAGCTCGTGCTGCTCATCGTCCTGGCAGTTGTCGTCGCGCGGTTCCTATGGATTTTCGGCGTCGACGCCGGCGTCTCGGCCGTTCGGCGCATCGGTTGGACGCGACAGCAACCGCTCGGCGCGCGTGCGGCGGTGGTGATGAGTTGGGCAGGGATGCGCGGTGTGGTGACGCTGGCGGTCGCACTCTCTTTGCCCGAGGCGATGCCAGGGCGGGATCTAATGCTTGTCACTGCCTTTGCGGTGATCCTAGTCACCGTCTTGGTGCAGGGCACGTCGCTGGGCTGGGTCATCCGGACCGTGAAGCCCCACGATGACGCCAGCGCGCGACCGCCGCTCGATTTGCACGCGGCCGAGATGATGCTGTTCCAGGCGCAGTTGGCCCTCGTTGAGCGCGAGGCCGTGGCGGCCGATGGTACGGTCATCCATCCACAGCTCCTGCGTCGCTATCGGACCCGTGCCACAGCAGCGGATGCCTTCGACGGTACGGCGGAGGAGCGCAACGCAGCGATCGCTAGCCATTTCGATGTCATCATCGCCGCAGTCACAGCCGGCCGCGCCGAATTGGTCCGCCTGCACCGTGCCGGTCGTATCGATGACGAAACGCTTCACGATCTCGAACATGATCTCGACCTCGAGGAGCTTGCCGCAGCGGCAGCGAAGGGATGAACGGACGAGTGGCACCGAGCGCGATCCGGCGTTCGGTGCTAATAAGAGGACGCCAGTCCGTCGTCCGCCTCAATAGGGCGGTGCGAGCCGCTCTCGCTGGGCGCAGCCAGCTTGCGTCCACCACGCAAGATCGTCCGCAAAGCGGGGGAAAGCACGAGTGAGAGCAAGGCCTCCATCACCTGTCAGCGCACCGGTTGCATCAAGGCATGGCCGATCTCGCCCACCGCGATCGTGCTGGAGACCACCACCATGCCCATCTCGGACAGGATGCCAACATTGCAGGAATGATATCAGCGCGACAGGCGCTCGCCCGGTTAGCCGACCAGTGCGGATCAGGATCGGCGGAACCGTACCCTATACTGACCGCATTCGAGGTTCCCTAGCGCTCTAGGAAATGCCACTTACCACCACTCATACCTTGGCGGGTGGAAGTGGGTCAGAATATTAAGATGAACGGACGTCCGAAGTTGGGAGGCGGGAATGGCAAGCTGAGCGTCCAGTTGTGGGTCCTGGCGGCCAAGGATCTGGCCACCTGTCGATGCTCACGAGCAGTCGTCTTGATTATAAGAGCCGAGCCAAGAGGTGCAATTCAGTCAGCCAGGTTTCTGCGGTGCCGTCGCGATGCTCGACAGGTCGGTCGCCACGTTGATCGGGACGCCAGCGTCCTTCCGCTCCGAATACCGGTCGACCAGTTGGGCCGCGTGCGGTCGCAGCAGGATCGTGAAGCGGACCAGTTCCTCCATCACGTCGACGATGCGATCGTAGTAGCTGGACGGCTTCATCCGGCCGGCGTCATCGAACTCCTCGAACGCCTTGGCGACGCTGGACTGGTTGGGGATGGTCACCATCCGCATCCAGCGGCCGAGTACGCGCAGGGTATTTACGCTGTTGAACGACTGCGACCCTGCTGACACCTGCATGACGGCAAGGGTGCGACCCTGCGTCGGGCGCATTCCGCCCATCGACAGCGGCAGGTGATCGACCTGCAGCTTCATAATGCCGGTGATCTGGCCATGCCGCTCGGGGCTGCACCACACATGCCCCTCCGACCACATCGATAGTTCGCGCAGTTCGTGGACGGCCGGATGGTCGTCGCCGGCCACCTGGTCGGGCAGCGGCAGGGTCGAGGGGTCAAAGATGCGCGTCTCGGCACCGAAGAACCGCAGCAGGCGCGCCGCCTCCTCAACGCACAGCCGGGAATACGACCGCTCCCGCAGGGAGCCGTAGAGCAGCAGGATGCGCGGGGCTGAATCTCCCGCACCCAGCCCGACGGCTGGCCGATCGAGAGCGAAGCGCCGATCGAGCGCGGGCAGGTGGTCGGGGTCGGAGAGCGTGCGTAGGGGCATCAGCGGGTGTGTCCTGTAGAGTCTCTTCGATTCCGCGGCATCAGGCGGCACCGAGCCGCAGCGCCAGCGCGGCGAGCGTAACCAGCAGCACCGGGACGGTCAGGGTCGCGCCGATCCTGAAGTAGTAGCCCCAACCGATCCGGATGCCCTTCTGCCCGAGGACGTGCAGCCACAGCAGCGTCGCGAGCGAGCCAATCGGCGTGATCTTGGGGCCGAGGTCGCAGCCAATCACGTTGGCGTAGATCATCGCTTCCTTGACCGTGCCCGTTGCATGAGTCGCGTCGATCGACAGCGCGCCGACTAGGACCGTCGGCATGTTGTTCATCACGGACGACAGCAGCGCGGCGATGATGCCGGTGCCGAACGCCGCGCCCCAGACGCCGCCCTGGGCGGCGCGATCGAGGAGACCGGCGAGGTGATCGGTCAGGCCGGCGTTCCGCAGGCCGTAGACGACCAGATACATGCCCAGCGAGAAGATCACCACCTGCCACGGCGCTCCGCGCAGGACCTTGCGGGTCTCGATGACGTCGCCGCGTGCGGCGACGACGAGCAGCAGGACCGCGCCGGCAGCGGCGACCGCGCTGACCGGGACGCCGATGGGTTCGAGCAGGAAGAAGCCGGTCAGGAGGGCGGCGAGGACGACCCAGCCGGCCCGGAACGTGGCCCGATCGCGGATCGCGTCGGCTGGCGCGCGCAGCTGCGCCACGTCGTAGCCGGTCGGCACGTCACGGCGGAAGGACAGCAGCAGCACGACCAGCGTCGCGGCGATCGACGCGAGATCCACCGGCACCATCACGGACGCGTAGTCGGCGAAGCCGATGCGGAAGAAGTCGGCCGACACGATGTTGACCAGGTTGGAGACGATCAGCGGCAGGCTGGCCGTGTCCGCCACGAATCCGGCCGCCATGACGAACGCGAGCGTCGCCCTGTCACGGTAGCCGAGCGCCCGAAGCATCGCGATGACGATTGGAGTCAGGATCAGCGCCGCGCCGTCGTTGGCGAACAGCGCCGAAACGGCCGCGCCGAGGAGGACGATCAGGACGAACAGCCGTCGACCGTGCCCGCCGCCCCAGCGGGCGACGTGCAGCGCCGCCCATTCGAAGAACCCGGCTTCGTCCAGCAGCAGGCTGACGATAATGATCGCGACGAACGTCGCGGTCGCGTTCCAGACGATGCCCCACACCACCGGGACGTCGGAAAGCGAGACCACCCCCACGAGCAGCGCCACGGCCGCGCCGCCTAGCGCGCTCCATCCGATGCCGAGACCTCGAGGTTGCGAGATGACGAGCGCGATCGTGACGGCGAAGATGGCGAGGGCGAGGAGCATCAGGCGATGCGCTGCCCGAAGGCATCCACCACCTGTTCGCCGTCCTCCTTGGCGAACGCGCCCCGCTGCACCTCGGGCAGCAGATCGAGGACGGCTTCGGATGGACGGCAGAGCCTGACGCCCAAGGGCGAGACGACCAGCGGCCGGTTGATGAGGACCGGGTG
Source organism: Sphingomonas faeni (assembly GCF_040407495.1). Taxonomy (GTDB): domain Bacteria; phylum Pseudomonadota; class Alphaproteobacteria; order Sphingomonadales; family Sphingomonadaceae; genus Sphingomonas; species Sphingomonas faeni_D. The sequence continues at coordinate 151,695 of NZ_JAPZPP010000007.1, forward strand.
GGCGATCATGGCGTCGAGCAGCGCATTGTCGGTCAGCGAGGGGTCACCGAGACCGAGCTCAGCGTAGGGCGTGCCCTTCTCGCGCAGCAGATCCCGGGGCGTGATGCCTGCGCGGTCGATCAGGTCGACCAGTAGGGCGCGGGAGGCCGGGGTCTTCAGATACTCCACGACGTGCGGCTCGATGCCGGCGTTGCGGATCATCGCCAGCGTGTTGCGCGACGTGCCGCAGGCGGGGTTGTGGTAGATCACGATGTCGACGGCCATCGCGCGTCCTTTCAGCAGCATGGGGAGAGTTCGGCGAGGAGCGGCGCGCACAGCTCAGCCGAGCCGGCGCAGCAGTCCTTGATCAGGAACAGGGTAAGCGCCCGCAGACCGTCGAGGTCGGCGCGGTAGATGATCGACCGGCTATGCCGCTCGGATCGGACGATGCCGGCTCGAGCGAGGATTCCGAGATGCGCGGACATGGTGTTCTGCGGCACGTCGAGCTGACGGGCGATCTCGCCCGCCGCCATGCCAGTCGGCTCGAACCGGACCAAGAGGCGAAACACGTCTAGGCGGGTGCCTTGCGCAAGCGCGCCCAGGGCGGCAATGGCCGAATCATTATCCATATATCCGGCATAGCCGATATATCTGTGTCGCTACTACCCTACGTGTATTAAGCGGCAACTTGGCAATTTAGGTGCGCAAAAGCGGACCGTCCGCTGACCTTCCCCTTTACGACGTCCATGCCGGAAAATCAGACCTAGATAGCGGTCAACGCGGAGATGAATGAGTGTCTGAAGTTGGGAATCAGCAAAGGGCGCGCGAATGGCCGGGTATCGGTCTGGCGGATTGCGATCTACCGGTTGATAATTGCAGTGTCCGGCATCAGCCAACAGCTATTTGCGGTTCAACGCTCGCTTGGCCTCAAACACGGCATCCGCAGCTTGGCCACCAACCCGGTCCACGTCGCGGTTAAACTGATCGACGACACGCGGCGCCGTCAGACCGTCGAGCCCCTTGCGCAGTAGATGCTGATACTCCTGCCGAGAGTTGGCCTTGGCAAATGTCCGCGCCTTGAATTCTGAGAGCGCGGCTTCGAATTTGAGGCGATCCTTCGGGCCAAGGTCGGCCTTTGCCGCGCCTAAGGTCTGATTGAAGGTCGCAGCGCTGCTCCCGTCTATAACGGTCGGCGCGCTGGCGCCGACGCCGCAGGCAGAAGCAAGGAAGCAGACGGATAGCAGGATCAACGGTCGCATATGATCACTCTCTATAATCAAACTATGGTCGGGCGATGCTTTCAGAGCGGCTCGATCCAGTACGGTTGTCACGAACTGCCTCTTCTCGCGCGGTGGAGACCACCCATGCGCATGACGTGATTAGCGGATGACTGAGGTGGTCCCGGTTGTCTGAACAGGCTCGCGGCCTGGATAAGTGGATCACCGCTGGTTGATCATGCCGCTGCGAG
>NZ_JAPZPP010000008.1:0-151830 GCF_040407495.1 Sphingomonas faeni
TGCCGGGATACCAGCGTCATTCCGTCCACCTGTATCTCCGTTTGCACGTTCTCGCCCTTGGCGGGGCATGGGGCGGGGGATAAGCCGGGCAAATGTCACCCTGGTCTTCGCCACCCTCTTCGTCATGTTATCGGGCGTTCGGCCTCCGGTTGCAATCTGCGCTACCGCTTCCCGAACTTCATCCGGATGCTGTGTGCCCGGTCATGGATGAGGTCGTCGATGGGAGGGGCGTCGATCGGACCATCGATGTCGACGTCAGGCTGGCCCCAGCCCCACCCCCCGATGCCCCCGAACTCTTGCCCGCGGTCCGCGTCGACGCCGATCACTTCTGGATGGACGTTCCTCGCGTCGGTCGCTTCCTGGTCCGCAACGGGCGCGAGATGATCGTCGAGCCATGTCCAGGCGCACCGGACGGCGATGTACGCGCCTATCTGCTCGGATCGGCGATGGGCGCGCTTCTCCAGCAGCGCGGGCTGCTGCCGCTTCACGCGTCGGCGGTGGCGGTCGACGGACGTGCCGTCGCCTTCATCGCACCGGCAGGCAGCGGCAAGTCGACGATCGCGATGCATCTCCAGCATCGTGGCCACCGCGTGATCTGCGACGATATCTGCGCGATCGAGGTCGGCGACGGGTCGGCGCGATTATCGCCAGGCCTGCGCAACCTCAAGCTGTGGCGCGCGTCACTCGGCGCGATCGCGCGGACCCCCGACGGGCTGGAACCGGTCCTTGTGGACATGGACAAATACCGCGTTCCCATCGATGTGCCGGGTGAGGAGCGTGTCTTCGACCTCGCTGCGGTGGTGCTGCTCGGCTGGGGGGAGGAAACGGCGATCGCACCCTTGGCCGGTGCGGACGCGGTCGGCGCGCTGATTGCCAACACCTTCCGCGGTCAGCTGGTCGCGCCGATGGGACGCCAGACGGCGCATTGGCGGCAGTGTCTCGATCTGTTCGCCGCGGTGGGAGTCCACCGTCTCGTTCGTCCCCGCGCGCTCGATCGGCTGGCCGAGGCCTCGACTCTCGTGGAACGACTGTCGCTCGACATGTCGCGTTGAGCTCATGTCTAGTCGTCGACATGTAGGCGTGTCGACGACTGGACATAGGGTTTGCTCTTACCGTGTCACCGCACTCGACTGATGCGTCCGGCCGGAGATTGATCGAGGGCTCAAGGCGAGGCGGTCGCGCGTGACGCGGGGATCTTCGTACAGGTCGCGTAGCGCGCGCAGGCGGAACGCGTTCCACCAGCGTTGCCAGCGATGCTCGGCCGCGTCGTGGAGCATGTGGCAGCGCTGGCACAGGGCGGCGAGGTTGGCCGGCATGTTGTGCCCCGGATCGTGATCGAGATGCGCGCAGGCGAGCACGACATAGGTAGTGTGGACGCCGGCCAGCTCGAAGCGATCGCGGACTGCGATCCTCCGGCCTTGCGCGGAACGCCAGCATCCCGTTTCGGCGTCCCACCAGCGCCCGTCGCCGAGATGCGCGACGAAGCGGCGATGCGGTCTCGCACATTGTTCGCAGCGTGCGCCCGCGCGACCGAACCGGATCGTGTCCGACAGCTGCGGCCAGTCGATCGGATAAAGCCAGCGGTTTTCGGGGCGGATCGGCATCGTGATTCTATGAGTCAGCGCCGATTCGAAGGAAAGCGAAATCTTTCGCATTTCGTTGCCGTCCTGTTCCGGACGTGTTCGAGACGCGGATCGACGGCCGCTGAAGCACTGCTACGCGTCGACATTCCGATGTGTCGACATGTAGAATCGTCGGGATGTCGGATCGTCGGTGCGTCGGATCGTCTGCGTGTCACGGCCGCTCCTTCTCGAACAAAGGCGACGGAACACCTGTCGGATGGGCGTAACGCGCCCTATCGCTCCACGATATCCTGTCGAAGCCCCGACACACCGACATGTCGACATCCAGACGTGTTAGTGACGCGTATCAGACACGGCAGGCAGCACCGCACCCTTAGTCGATTTGCGTGATGTCGCGGATGAATTTCTACTCGAAAGCACGAACTGGACGGCAGTAGTGCCCTCCCCGCCCCGTATGACAGGAGATGGGATGCCAAAAGTTCGTGCTTTCGAGTAGGAATGAGCAATGACCCGATCGCCCACCGTAAAGCGCACCAAGGATGGCAAGACGACGCCGTCCCGGATTCCCCAAGGCGAGCTCTTCCTGCTCGACAGCCCGCTCTATGGCGAGATCCGTGGCGAGCGCTCGCTGATGGCCTTCCCGTTCTTCGCGCTGAGCAAGAATGCCTGGATGAAGCCGCTCAGCTACCAGACCGATACCGTCACGATCGAGGTCCGCCCGAGTGCCAGCGGCGTCGCGACGATCTACGACAAGGAGATCGTGCTCTACATCGCCAGCCTCATGGCCGCCAAGCTCGAGGCGGGCGAGGACGTCGCGCAGGATTTCGTGTTCACCGCGCACGATCTGTTCAGCGTGACCGGCAGCAACCACAGCGCGCGCTCCTATGGTCGGCTGTCCGAGGCGCTGGAGCGGCTCCAGGGCACGCAGATCAAGACCAATATCGAGGCGGGTGGCGAAGGCGAGGAAGGGTTCTTCTCGTGGTTGTCCGAGGCAAAGCTGCATTACAACAAGACGCGGGCCGGCGAACGGCGGTTGAAGGCGGTAAAAGTACGGCTCTGCGACTGGCTGTTCCGGGCAATCCTGCTCGATCGGCATGTTCTCGACTATGCCGCGGCGTATTTTCAACTCGGACCGATCGAGCGCAGGATTTACGAAGTCGCACGCTCGACCGGCGATGGTGACGGGTTCGAGATCGACCTGGCGACCTTCCGCCTGCAGATCGGCTACCAGAATCCGCTCGCCAATTTCCGCGCCGCACTGCGGCAGATCGCGGGCGCTGACACGATCCCGGACTATCGGCTAGAGCTGATCGAGACCGTCAACGACCCCGACGCGATCGTCGATACCGCCAAGCGCGGTCGCAAGAGCAACCCGGTCAAGGTCGTCATTACCCGACGCCCTCCCCTGCTCGCCGAGTCTGCTCCGGTGATCGGTCCGCCGACCGATTCGGGGCGCGATGCAGGCCGGGAATCGATGCGCGACTCGATTTCCGACTCGCGTCGCGAATCGGCATCGCCCGATTCGCAGGCATCGTGAATTGATACTCGAAAGCACGAAGTTGCATCGGAATTGATATCCGAAAGCACGAACTTGTGCAGTAATTTATACTCGAAAGCACGAACGCACCAATGAATTGATACTCGAAAGCACGAACTTTCGCCGTCGGAATGTAAAGTATTTCGTAATTGATACTCGAAAGCACGAACCGTAGGTGCTTTCGCTCTCCAGGATTTGCTGCAAAAATCAGGAAATGTCGGCGCTGATGCTGGCACGACCGAAGATGGAGCGGCTGTGACCCCATAAAGGAAAGCCCGGCACGAGGCCGGGCATCCCAAGCTTTGATGGAGCGACGTCGCCAAACGTCGATCCGAGGTCACTTTCAGACCTCCTTCATATAGCCGGACACGAACTTCGGTTCAAGGATGCGCGTTTCGCGCCACGCCCCTTTTTGCCTTGGTCCCAGCCCCGACAAGGGGATGGAAGATGACGGTTTTTACCCTGGGCCAGGCGACCGCGAGGGCGCTTGGCAAGGCGGGCGGGAGCCTGCGCGCGCACTGCACGGCGCCTGATGCCACCGGACGCACGCGCACGCCGCATCGCACGGGCGCGCCGGTGCTGCGCGACAGCATCGAGGCGGGAACGTTCGAAAAGCTGTTCTTCGCGGTACCCGCCAAGGGCGAGACCGACAATTTGCTGCGGATCGCCCGGCGGACGCTCGATGCGGGCCGCCAGTTGCGCCGCGAAGCGCGTGCCGGCGACCGCGTCCTGACCGCGGCCGAGCGCCGGATCGTTACGCTGACTGCAGCCGCCGTACGCGTTTATGAGGAGATCCTCACGCTGGCGCGTCTCAACCGCGGGCGCGTCTTTCCAAGTTACGATCATCTGTCCGATGCGACGAGCCTTGGCCGGGCGACGATCGCCCGTGCCCTTCACATCCTCGAGGATATCGGATTCCTCGTCCGTCAGCGCCGCTTCAAGCGGATCGACGCGGACGGACCGGGACCGCGCTACCGACAGACGTCCAATGCGTACCGCCCGACCCTTCCGCAGCGGGTGCTCGGCTTCATGCCACGCTGGATGCGGCCGGCGCCCCTGCCCGACGATGCGGTGCAGCACGAGAGCGAACGCGCCAGCGAGGTCGCGGCGATGGTCGCAGGCCTGTCATGCCGGGATATGGCAGCAGCGACGGTCGGCGGGCAATTGGGCAAGATGCTCGCCAAGCTTGGCGCGAGCATCGATCTACGTGAGCGCGAGTCTCATTTCCATCTGCAACCGCTCCTAAGTTAATATAATTGTTATCAGTCGAACCGACCTAGCCGGTCGGTGAATCAGTCTGGCGACACCGGAACAAGACCAAACACCATGAGAAACGCTCTCGCAAAAGGATAAACCTGGAATGCCGGCTACGCCGTCATATGCTCCCTAGCTGGAGCAAGAGGTTGGTGGTGCGTGCCAATCCAGCTGGTCTGCGTGCCGGGGCCGATGTCGATAGGGCAGGGGCAAAGACAGAAGCGTCAAGCGTACGCGGTGCCAAATCGCTTGCCAGCCCTGTTGCTTTGTCGCCATGTAGACATGTAGGGTGTCTGACATGACGACAATCGCAATCATCAGCCAGAAGGGCGGGGCGGGCAAGACAACGCTGGCGCTTCATCTCGCCGCAGCCGCGCACGATGCCGGGCGGGTCGCGCTCGTCATCGACACCGATCCCCAGGCGACCGCTAGCCAATGGGCGGCGTGGCGCGAGGAGGCTCCGCCCGAAGTGATCGATAGTCCGCCGCCCCGACTTGCTGCGAAGGTTGCGCAGGCGAGGGAACAGGGCGCCGAGTTTATCGTCATCGATACGCCGCCGCATGCCGACAGCGCTGCACGCGCTGCGGTCGAGATCGCCGATCTGGTGCTGATCCCGTGTCGACCCAGCGCGTTCGATCTTTCGGCGATCCAGACGACCGCAAAACTGGTGCAGTTGCTCCGTAAGCCGGCCTTCGTCGTCTTCACCGCGGGTTCGCCCAACGCACCGCGGGTCTATCAGGAGGCGGGAGAACTGGTCGAAAGCTTCGGGACGCCCGCCTGTCCGGTCCAGATCCCCGATCGCGCCGCCTTCCGCCACGCCAGCGCCGAAGGCCGCACGGTCATGGAGTTCGAGCCGACCGGCAAGGCTGCCGATGATGTTCGACAGATCTACGAGTGGACATGTAGACAGGTCGGCATGTCGACCAAACCTGTCAAACCGGCGCGAAAAGGAAAAGTCGCAGTATGAGCCGCAAGCCCTCGTTCGCCAATCTGCGCGATCGCACGCCCCCCGCACCGGCCGCGTCTGCCGGCATCGCGCAGACGACCAATTCGAGCCATGCGCCGGCGGGGCAGGGTCAGAACGGCCAGACCCTGGGAGGGCAGGGGGCTACCACCGGGCCCGCCAGCCGCCAGGGCCGCAAGCAGATTGCCGGCTTCTTCTCGCCCGAAATGTCGTTTGCGATGCACACGCTCGCACGCCGTCAGGGTCGCAGCCTTCAGGCGCTGATGGCCGAAGCGTTCAACGATGTCCTCCGCAAGCACGGTGAAAGCCCGATCGGCGACTGACCTGCGTATGATACGTTCAAGTAGCTGGCCGGTTCTTGCGGGTTGCTGCCGTTGGACGGTCAGTGAATCTCGCGCGTCCCGAGCATTCCAGTATCTCGCCTTGACCATGATGAATGAGTAGCATATTTTTCAAGTACCAAGATGCCCTGAACGGCTAAATTGGCGATCCTAATGAAAATTTAAAATTGCAGTAGTGTTATTGATCTGATTCTGGCGGACGAGTTAAGGCATGCTGCTGATGGGCGAGCGAACCTGGCGCAAGAGGTGCTGTTCTACGGCTTCAGTCTGGAGCAAAATGTTCCCATGAATGATATGCTGCACTCGGTTGGCTGGTTCGTGGCCTGTCGCGTATCAGCGAGCATTTTAGCCGTTCTACAGCGAGATGGGGCGAATATCGATCAATCCTGAGTTGATAATCCACATGCTCACCCACGGCTACGCTGGTGCCGTTTTGATCGTCGCTCCCCTTCGGGACCTACCGGTTGCTTGATGATCTTGGACCACTAACCTCCGCTTCTGCAATCTGCCTGATCCCGAAGGAAGGTTGTGCTGTCATAGCAGGAGATACGGTTTGTCATGGTTCCGGTTGGTCGTGAAATCTCTCGTGGTAATTTACATCGCTGGCGTAGCCTACGGGCAGATCAACAAGAACGACAATGCGCTTCCGAAGGTTGCCCCCCAAGAATGAACGAGCAGGCACTGGCAGCCTGGCAAAGATTGGGTTCAGGTGTCGCTCTGGCCAGCGACCACGCCTCTTCCGAAGCCCGAATCCGGCGATAGGTCCGAGGCGGCCGGTAACGGGACGGGACTCGTGTGTAAGCGCAAATGGCATTGGGCGCCAAGGCGGCCTAACGCCGCTGGGCTTAGCGATGGAGAAGTCAGTCGCTCGCGCGGCGTGCCTCAATCTGCTCGAACGCACTCTGAATCAAAGCGGCTCGGCTGTTTTCGGGTTGAGCACGTGTGCAATAGTGATCTTCCGCCGCCTGTTTCGCAGCAGCTTTTTCAGTATCGGGCGCACGCTCGACAGCTTGGCGTAAACGGCCCATCTCGTTCGCCCAACGCTGATTATGGAGATAGTCGAGGTTCGCATCGATGCTTTCGATGACAAGCTCCATTTCCGTTTTATGGGTTGCCGGGCCTCGATCCGGGCACGCGTCGGCCAAGCCGCTAGCGGCAATGAAGCGGCGAACGTGGGACGCACGGCCATCGCGATCGAGCCACCTTGCACGTGATCCAGCATCGACGGCGCCGACGATATCGTCCCGCCAGGTGTCGCCCACCATCAGCAGCTCGTTAGGCTCACAGCCTAGCTTGGCAGTCAGGCCGGCGTAGAACGCCCGCTCAGGCTTGATCGCGCCTGCATCGAAGGAGAGGTGCCAAACGTCGATCAAATCGCCCAGGAGGGCCTTTAGTGGGGCCGCGTAGGGCATTGCGAGGTTGGAGGCGAGGGCGACTTTCATGCCCTGATCGCGAACCCGGTGCAGCGTATCGAGCGTATCAAGGTAGAGCGTGATCGTCGCCAATTCCTCATCCAGTGCCGCCAGCTCGATGTCCGGACGAGGCAGCCCTAGGGCTGCTGCATAGTCGGCAAGCCCGATCGGCTGGGCCATCGGCGAGGGGATCATCTTCGCCCGGTCGCGCGCCTGCCGGATCAACCGCTCGAACGGATGCCGCTTGCGGCCGATATGGACCAGGGTGCCGAACGCATCAAACGCAATGGCGCGCGTAACGGGTTGGCCAACGCCGTGACGAAACGCGGCGTAACGGCGATCCACAACAGTAAGTAGACGGGTGTACAGTTCATCGCTGACGGCGCCTGCGTGAACCATCGCATCGGCGATCACCGCTGCTATGGGATCGGTCGGCGTGCGAAAAGCCATGACCGCCTCGTTTCCGCGAGGACGGCCGGCGAGATCGATCAGGACGGCATCATAAGCCGCTTTTTCGGCCGGGTTGCGGAAGCTTGGACGGGCATCGCTCATTGCAGGATCGTCCTGTCTTAGGGACCGGTGGTGGGTCGTTGAAAGTTCGTCCGGACAAACTTTGTATCTATAAAATCTTTACGTGGTTCTGATGGCAGGATAGGCCACCGGCCGGTTTTGTATTACAATTCCGGTTTTGTCTGCCATAAATAATGAATGACCCGTTTCACAGTCCGCCTCGACGACATGACCGCTGCTTATTTCGACGCCTTTGCCGAACAGTTCGGGGGGCGGTCGCAAGCGATGCGGGCGTTGATTGAGCAGGCACTTACGGCCTCACGCGCCACGCAAAGCTCGTTGCCCGAGGGGGGCGGGAAGCAGCGGCTTGAGGTACGGCTTACCCAGGACGATATGGCGTTGCTGGAAGAGGCTGCCAAAGCACGTCATTGCAAGCCAACCTGGTGGGCGTCTCAGCTAATCCACGCTCAACTTCGGGGAGAGCCCATCGCATCCCCACTAGATTTTGCAGCCATTTTTGAATAGCCATTTCCAGAGCCTGTCAAAGGGCCACCATCCCAATCTCAGGTAGATCTGGAAGCGGCGGGACAGATGCGCCTGCTGGACTGATTGGCGAACCGAACAAGCGGTGGATCACGGGCCACGCAATGCCCTGAGCGTTGTTTGTGCAACGCTTTTTGCCTTTGCGGTCGTGATGGCAGGATAGCCTTAGCGGCGCTTATGTATTACATTTTTTCCGGTTTTGTCAGCCAGTGCGGATCGCCTGCATGCAAATGTGATTCGGGGAAGCAGCGATTTGCGCAGTGCAAAGTCGTGTAGGCTAGCCGTTTCGGGCAGCTCGGGGGCGTAAGGGTGCTTCGGGCGGTTCGAGAGCGTCGCTACCTTCCAGCAGATCAACCACACGGAGGTTCAAGGGTGTTGCCACGTCCTGCATCGTCAGCAAGGTTGGGTTGCGGCGCCCACGTTCAATATCGCTGAGGTAGGTCCGATCCATGCCGGCACGGAAGGCAAGTTCCTCCTGCGTCATGCCGGCAGCCAGGCGGTGACGACGAACATTCAGGCCAACTAGCGCACATAGCTCCATGCGCCAGTAGGCAGACGATTGTCGACTATATCTCTATAGGATATAGTCGACATATGACCGAAAACATCGTGCCTGCCCTGGCAGCACAGCTCGATCGCGAAGCGCTGATGACGCGTTCCAAGGCACTTCATGCGCTAGGCGGGCAACACTTTCGGGGCGTGGCGCCATTCCTGTCGTCTGCGCGCGCGCAGGGTCATGCCAAGCGGTTGTCCCGTCTGCGTTCCGAGGCATGGACTGAAGACAATACTCAGGCGGTGTTTGTGATCGAGCTGGCAGCGTGGACAGCCGATGAGGGGCGTAGCACAGCGTTGCAGCGCTACGCCCGCCAGCGATCGGCGCCGATGACCTCTGATGAAACAGCCGTGCTTGCCGGTATGCAGATGAGCGTCATATCATTCTGGACAGTGCAGGAGGCGCACCCCGTCGCTGGGTGGATTATCCGGGATTTGTTGAACGAGGGGACGGCTTGGGTCGTCGATGAAACCCTTGAGAGTTATATCACTCATGGCGCACGGCCCCACTTCCTTGCTCGCCTGTTTCGGGCCAAGCGGGAGGATTTCTGGTTGACCTGCGGCACCATAATCACGCTGCCAGGGGCAGTGGAATCTGTCGTGTCAGAACGAGAGGAAGATGTTTTCAGGTCTGGCTCCGAACAGCATGCCGCTCGCAGTCGGCATAGCGATTATGTCTCTAATCTCTATGCCCAGATCCCGAGGATCGGCGCGACTTGAACGCGTCAGGCCGCTTCCGATACTTGAATATGGACGACCAGACCGGAAGCGGTGTCAAGGTTCACTAGCGCATTCAGCAAAGAATTTTCCATCTCGCCCTGCAACAGGTCGTTGAGGCGAGGGCGGGTAATCCCGAGCCGGTTAACCGCCATATCGGCGTATCAACGCTCGCCGCAGCATCCGGTCCTCCAGCGAATAGTAGAGCGCGATCCGATCGCCGGCTGCCACGGTCGATGCCGCAAACGCAATGTCGGTCGCTTCGCGGTTCGACGCCGGTGGTGGCACCAGCAGCGGTTCGAGTCCGCGTCCCGTCACACGCGCGAAATCGGGACTGAAGCTGATCCAGCCGATCCGCCAGCGCGCATCGTGCGTCGCACCGTTGTAGAACATCATCGGATCCTGCCCCGCCGCCTGCCAGATCGGCCCGGTCGACAGATGCCAATTGTCCCAGCTGTCCGCGCGGATCCCGAACGGATCAGGCAGCACGGTCCACGGACCCTTCGCCGTCGGCCCGCCTGCCATGCCGATCCGCGACGCGCCGTTCGCGGCATATTCGTAGAATAGTCGCCAATCCCCGGCTGCGGTCTGCGCGAGCGTCGCTTCCTTGATATTGCCTTCGCCGGGCGGTGCCTTCAGCACCAGGTCCTCCTTCACCAGCGCGGTCAGGTCGGGCCCCGCCGCCAGGATCATGCACCCCTGCGCTCGCGCCGCATCGACGCCGGTATAATAAACGAGATACTCATGACCGGTCACGAGTACGGTCGGATCCTCGCACCCGCCGGTGTCTTCGGCACCCGGGCCAGGCATGATCGCGAGGCCCGGATCCATCGTGAAGGTCAGCCCATCGCGGCTCTCCCCGCGCGCGATGATCCCGGTCGGATCGCGGGGCCCGAGCGGATGCGGCACGCCGCGCACCATGATCCGGTACAGGTCGCCTTCCCGCCACACGAACGGACTCATCAGGTCCATGCCGTCGACGACCGATGCAGCGGAGATCATGACGGTGTCGAGCTGCTCGACTGCGTACGTGATCGTCATGCACCCTGCGCCACGGTGAGCGACAGCGCGCCGTCGATCGTGACGGTGGTGCCCGTGATATAGTCCGCTGCCGGCGACAGCAGGAACACGACGAGTGCCGCCACCTCGTCGGGTCGGCCGGCACGCTTCCACGGGATCGCCGCTTCCTTCGCCGCCAGCTCGTCGGGATGGTCGAGCGCGGACTGGTTCATCGGCGTCAGGATCATTCCCGGCGCGACGCCGTTCACCGCAATACCCTTGGGCGCCAGCTCCAGCGCCAATGTCGCGGTCAGCTGCGACAGGCCACCCTTGGCAGAATCATAATCGACCCCGCCCGGGCGCGGGGCGCGTTCGTGGATCGACGAGATGTTGACGATCCGGCCCTTGGCATTCTTGGCTTCGAGCGCGCGGACCAGCCGTCGGCAGGTCAGGAAAGGGCCATAGAGATCGGACCGGATGACCCGGTCGAACTGCGCAAGCTCCATGTCGACGAGCATCACTCCGCTCATGTTCAATCCGGCGGAATTGACCAGCAGGCTGACGGTGCCGAATGCCTTTTCGGCCTCCGCGAACAAGCGTTCGACCGCGGCTTCGTCACCGACATCGGCCTGCACGGAAATCGCACGATCGTTGCCACCGATCGCGGCACAGACTGACTGTGCCGCTGCGGCATCCTTGAAATAGGTAATCACGACGCGGGCACCGGCATTGCCCAACGCTGTCGCGCAGGCGGCGCCAATCCCGGATTCACCGCCGGTGACGATAACGATCTGATTGTCGAACAGGGTCATCACCGCTGAACCTGCGGCATGACATCCCAGTTGCATGAATTCGCCGCCATAAAGGGTAGCCGCCATCCGCGTCGTAAATACGCGCGTTTCCACGACTTCGCTTCAGACCCCGTGAATGGACGTCGGGCTTTGGGGACGGTTAATTCAGGCGTCGGTGGTCGCAAAAGGGTGATAGTGGAATGGAGAGTAGGTACTGCGGCGTCTTTCCCCAGGAAGATGAGAACGATAGCGTTTACTGCAACACGGCACACTGCGTAGCGCCGCTGTCAGTTTCCCGGTCATAGGCGTTTTGCGTGGCCCGCGAGGCAGCTTCATCGGCATCGTACGCGGCTTTGTAATGGCTGCAATTCGTTCCGACGATCGCCACGCCAAAATCATGGATATGCTGGTAGCTCAGCCGGATATGTCCCGCTTCGTGCTCCTTCAGGCCAGCGATGAACGGTCCCCATTTCGCCCGAATACGCTGAGGAACAGAGCTTTCAGCCACCAATCGCGGCAAAACGACGATCGCGCCAAGTTGCGAATCCAGCTTTACGACCTTGCAGACTCCCTTGGTCGTCATCTGGAGAGGTCGATAGCGCGAGGTGTAGCGGGTTTGACCCAGCGCCCAGCTCCCGTCCGGCCGATGCGGACTATTCGATTGGATAGAAGCATTGATCGACTGCTCGTCAGTTCCGGAGACGTCGTAATACTCCACAACAACGTTTTGCAGGCCCTGCAAGGGATCCGCCCGGGATGCTATGGAAAATGTCTGGGCGCCGCCCGAGGCTGGTAGAGTTCCTACGACGGCTGCAAGGCAGAGCGATATGCCTTGGCGAACTGTCGGTCTCGGTCGAGCGTGAATCTGAAGCAGCATGGCGCTTCATTGCCCGATGCCTGAGCTTCTGCAAATGGCTGCGGCCGGTGACCGGCGATGAACCGAGCGCATGGTGCGCGCCACATACGCCGGGAAAATCCGGCGGACTGGAGCACCGTGCTGCAAGGACCGATCGTCGCTTCTCCCCGCAACGGCCTTATTGATGCGCGCGGAAGGTCACGCCGATCGTGCGCGGATCGCTGGGTGTCGCGAGGATCAGGCCCGAATTGCCGGCCTGGATCGTGACGTTCTGGATATAGTCGCGATCGAACAGGTTGCGGGCGAAGACGGCAAGCTCCCAGCCCTTTTCGCTGCGATAGCCGACGCTGCCGTTGACGACGCTGTAGCTGCCGATCGTCGTGAAGCGCGAACCGGTCGGATCGCCGAACTGCTTGCTGCGATAATTCGCATCGGCGTGCGCGAACAGGCTGCCCTTCAATGCCTCGACGGGACGGAGATAGTCGCCGCCGACGGTATAGGACCATTTCGGCAAACCGGGCAGGCCCGTGCCGCTCAGGTTGCAGGACGCCGCTGTATTGCCGATCAGCTCTATCGGGCAGGGGCCCGCAGGGTAGCTGTCATACTGGCCATCCGCATATGCAGCGGACGCCCGAAGCGACAGGTCGCGGGTGATCGCTGCAACGGCGTCTGCCTCCACGCCCTTGACGGTGACACGCGGAATGTTGGCGAGATAGGTACGTAGCGCGGCTGCGGCGCGGGTGTCGCTGACGTTGGTCTGGAAGTCGGTGACACGGGTGTAGAAGCCATCGATGTTGACGATGAGCCGGTTGTCGAACAGGCGCGTCTTCACCCCAATTTCATAGGCGGTGTTCTTTTCCGGCCGCACGACGGCGGTGCCGATTGCCGGCAGGTTCTGATCGTTCAGCGGCAAGCCCGACATGTTGATGCCGCCCGACTTCTCGCCGCGCGCGTAGCTGACATAGCCGAGCACGGTGTCGGTCGCCTGCCAGGCGATGTTGGCGCGCCCGGTCAGCGCACCATCGTTGACCTTCGCGGCATAGGTCTGGCCGCGCAGGATCCCGAGCCGGGCGTTGATCAGCGCGGCGTTGGTGGTGGCAGGCCCGCCGAACACGAACGTGTCGTAGCTGCCGGTCTTGTGCTCATAGGTGTAGCGCAGGCCCCCGGTCAGCGTGATCCGGTCGACCGGCCGCCAGTTGACCTCGCCGAACGCGGCGTAGCTGTTCGACTGGAAATCGGTGCGGCCATCGGTGCCGTAGCCGTCGAGCAGATTGGCAGCGACAGGGGTCGCGTTCGCGCCTGTCGTCGTGCCGATCAGATAGCGCGCGGCTGCCGGGCCGTAGATCGAGATCGGCCGTCCCTCCACGCGCTGGCGGAAGAAATACAGCCCGCCGACGTAGCTGAGCGCATGGTTGCCGTTCGAGGCGAGGCGAAGCTCCTGGCTATACTGATCCTGGCGCGACGGGATGTGCTGTTCGATCTGGATCGGAATGCCGGTATAGTCGCGGTCGTTGGCGGCATCCCAGTTCCAGAAGCGCCAGGCACTGACCGACGTCAGCGTGGCACCGCCGAGATTCCAGTCGGCGATCGCCGCGACGCCGCCCTCGTTGGTATCGACGCCGAGCTGTGCGTCGATATCGGTTACGCGGTCATAGGGGTTGGTGCTGGGCGGCGTGTAGTTGAACTGCGTGGCAAGGCCGGTCGGTCCGGCAAACTGCCGCGTGGCGGTGCGCGCCACGTCGCGGGTCGCGACACGGTAATAGACCTGCGTGCAGCAGTTGCTCTGGAAGTTGGTGAAGTCGGCGCTGAGCTTGATCTGGAACATCTCGGACGGCTTGAACAGCAATTGCCCGCGGACTGCCTGGTTGCCGATCTGGTTCTGGTCCCGGCCGGTGCGGATATTGTCGATTACGCCGTCGCGGCGTGTCGACACGCCCGATACGCGGAACGCCAGCGTATCACTGATCGGCCCCGACGCGGCCGCCCTGACCTGGACGAAGTTGAAGCTGCCGACCGAAATCTCCTCGCTCGCTTCGGGCGTGAAGGTGGGTGCGCGCGTGGTGATGTTGATCGCGCCGGCGGTGCTGTTCTTGCCGAACAACGTGCCCTGCGGACCGCGCAGCACTTCGACCTGGCCGATGTCGCTGAAGTCGAATGCGGCTGTCGCAGGGCGGGCATGATAGACCTGGTCGACGTAGAAGCCGGCGCCCGGCTCGAGCCCGTCATTGGCCTGGCTGACGGCGACGACGCTGCTGCCCAGGCCCCGGATCGTGAAGGCGGTATTGCGGGGGTTGGCCGAGCTGTAGTTGAGCGTCGGTACGAGCTGTGACAGTTGCTGCGTGTTGACCGTGTAGGAGCGGTCGAGCAGCGCGCCGCCCACCACCGAGAGCGACCCGGGGATACGTTGTGCGTCCTCGGCGCGACGGCGCGCCGTGACGGTGATCTCGGGGAGTCCGGCCCTGTCGTTATTGGCCCTGTCTTCGTTGGCACCGGTCGCCGTCGCGGTCGACTCGTCGTCCCGTGGCACCGACCGGTCCTGTGCGAGAATGGGAGTAGCAAGCGCGATGATGCTGACGGCGCAGAGCAGGTAACGCATCGAAAATTTCCCCTGTCGACCAACACGCTGCTAGTGCAGGGTAACTAGGTCTATATCCAGCCATATACAGACCTGAATCGATTGGAAAAGACCTTGCCGGCATCCTCTTGATTTCCTTGCTCGTCCTTGCTCCGAGCCTTCAGGCGATGCCCTCGATGGGCCATGCCGAGGTCGCATGCCCCGCGACGTCGGTTCCGCTACCGAGCGGGCTCGAAGGGTGGGCTCGCAAGCAGCCGGTTCGTGCTGGCGACACGGCTAGGACGGCCACCACTCTACCGCTGGGGTCGGGCGTCACGGCGACGCTGCTGCCGACACCGCAGATCACCTATTCCGTCCGCGCGAAGAAGCCCGTCGGGCCGGCGAGCAGCGGCGGGATGTTTGCCTTCGCCGTACCCGCCAGGGGGCGCTACCGCGTTGTGCTGGGCTCTGCGGCGTGGATCGACGTTCTGCGCGACCCGACGCTCGGGACATCGGGCGTGGCGCCGCCCATTCCGTCGGTCGCGCATGCGCATGGGCCCGATTGCACAGGCCTGCGCAAGATGGTTGATTTCGATCTGATGCCAGGCCGCCATCTGCTGCAAGTGGTCGGCAACAGCACTGCGGTGCTGCCCATGATGGTGGTATGGATGCCGTGAGCCGTCGGTATTGCCGAACCGCTAGCAAAGCCTGATCGGCGAGGACGACACGAAGGAAAGCGAAGGCGCGATGCGTCACCCTTCCGGTTTGATGGCGTCTATCAACCAGTCGAAATCCGGTCCCGCGGCCGCAGCGACCATGCGCGCTTCGATTGCCCGGTAGCTGGCGAGCATCTTCTCGCCGAACGGGGTCAACTGAGCGCCGCCCGTTGTGCCACCGCCGACACGGGTTTCGACCACGGGCTCGATCCATGCCTGGTTGAGGCTGTCGACGAGCAGCCAGATGCGCCGGTAGCTCATCTTGAGATCCCGCCCCGCAGCGGAGATGGAGCCGGTGCGCTCGATCGCGTCGAGGACAAGCGCCTTGCCCGGCCCGATCGCGGGTTCCACGCCGCGCAGGAGCTGGACGTTGACCTTCAGGGGACCATCAATCGCCACCTGTGCGCTCCCGGTCGAGGGCGTGACCCGCAGCTATTGGATGTGGCCGGTGTCGGGTTGCGCCGTGCAGGGCCGCACCGACGCATCCCGACCCGCGCATCACTTTCCGATCAGGACGTCGCTCGCCTTGACGAGTATTGTCACCTGATCGCCTTCGCCGAGCGCCAAGTCGGCGATCGCCTCTTCGGTAATGTTGGCGGTGATGATGATACCGTTGCCGATATCCACCTTGACCGAGCCGTTCACCGCGCCGGGATGAATGCTGCTGACACGACCGGAGATCTGATTGCGCGCGCTGATTTTCATGCGGTCGCCTTACAGAATGCCAGGATTGGAAGAAAGCATGATTGCTCCGTGTATGGGATCAAAGCCGACCGGCTGTACCAACGACCAAGGCGCAGTCGACGATCGTGGCAGGGCCCGCCCGCCCGCCGCAACGCTGGCCGCATCGAGACTAACGGTCGTTGCATATCCGTGGCATAGGCGGACGCTGGCGGGCAAGCCACTCAATGGTCCACCGGAACAGACTAGATGAATATTCAGAGCAATCGTCGCTACGACAGCGTCACCAACCCGACAGAATCCTTGATCCTCCCAGACTCGCTGATCTCGGTCAAAAACATGGAGACGCGACGGATACGCTGCTACGCGGCGCTGGCAGGGGCCGACGTGATGGCGATCGGCTTGGGGTTCCTGTTCGCCAACCTGATTTATCTCGGCACATGGTCGACGCTCCACGGCACGACGATGTTGAGCGTGCTGTTGCCGATCTACCTCTGGGTCGCGGCGATCAACGGATCCTACAACGGGGCAGTCCTGCGCGATCCGCGGGTCGGCGCGTTCACCGCGATCCGCGCGATCGCCTTCGCCGCCGCGGCGATGCTGATCATCGCCTATTCCTTCAAGGTCGGCGCGGCGTTCTCCCGCCTGGTCTTCTGGACGGGCACGTTGAGCGCGGCCGGGCTGATCATCGGCGAACGGCTGATCTTGGGTAGGACCATGCTGCGCCGTCTGGGGGGGACGCCGTTCAGCACCGTGGTGGTGCTCGACGGCATCGCCTGGACTGCGCCGTCGCATGGCATGATCCTCGATGCCGGACAGATCGGGTTCGATCCCACGACCGAGGATCCGCTCGAATATCACCGCCTCGCCAAGCTCGTTGCGCATGCCGACCGCGTGGTGATCGCCTGCCGCGACGACCGCGTGGTCGCCTGGGCGCATGTGCTGAAAAGCATGGCCGTCGACGGGGAAATTCTCACCCCCGAGGTCGATCGCATCGGTATGATCGGCGTCAGCCATTACCATAACCACCGGACACTGGTGGTGTCGGCAGGGCCGCTGCATCTGCGCGACCGCATCATGAAGCGGCTTTTCGACATCGTCGTCTCGATGCTGGCGTTGGTGCTGCTGTCGCCGTTGCTGGTAGGCATCGCGATCGCCATCCGTCTCGAATCCCCCGGTGCCGTGTTGTTCCGTCAGCAGCGGATCGGCCGCGACAACACGCTGTTCATGATGCTCAAGTTCCGCAGCATGTTCGACGACCAGTGCGATGCGACCGCCAGCGTGCTGACCACCCGCAGCGACAGTCGCGTGACCCGGATCGGCCAGTTCATCCGGCGCAACAGCATCGACGAACTGCCGCAGCTCATCAACGTGCTGCGTGGCGACATGAGTATGGTCGGGCCGCGGCCGCATGCGTTGTCGGCGCGCGCGGCCGAGCAGCTCTATTGGGAGATCGACGCGCGCTATCGGCATCGCCATGCGGTCAAGCCGGGCGTGACCGGCCTTGCGCAGATCCGCGGTTTTCGCGGCGCGACGGTTCTGACCGCAGACCTGACCAACAGGCTGTCGTCCGATCTGGAGTATCTGCGCGACTGGTCGATGGGTAAGGATATGTGGATTTTGTTCAGGACCATCTTCGTCATCAGGCACGACAATGCCTTCTGATCCGGCCTTTCCCGTGTCCGAAACCGGAACCCGGCCCGGAACCCAGCAGTGGACGATCGATCCGGCGCGCGTGTCGGTGGTCATCCCGACGCTCAACGCGGGCGCCTATCTGTCGGCGCTGTTACCGGCGCTGGCAGGGCAGGGGCTCGCGCCTGCACAGTTCCTGATCGTCGATTCCGAGTCCGACGATGACAGTTGCGCGGCGTTCCGCGCTTTCGGGGCGACGGTCGTCGGGATCGAGCGTCGCACGTTCAACCATGGCGGAACCCGGCAGCGCGCGGTCGAGATGCGGCCCGAGGCCGATATCGTCGTCATGCTGACGCAGGATGCCATCCCGCAGGCTCCCGATACGATCGCCCGACTGGTCGATGCGTTTGCCGATCCGCAGGTCGGGATGGCGTATGGTCGGCAGCTGCCGCGCACCGTCGCGCGCGGTATCGAGCGGCATGCCCGACTGACCAACTATCCCCCGGCCTCGGAGACGCGGTCGCTCGAGGATCGCGCGCGAAGCGGCGTGAAGACGGTATTCTGTTCGGATTCCTTCGCCGCCTATCGCACCCCCGCGCTGGCGGCGGTCGGTGGGTTCCCTGAGGATGCGTTCTTCGCGGAGGACCAGCTGGTCGCCGGACAGATGCTGATCGAGGGCTGGCGGATCGCCTATCGCGGCGATGCAGAGGTGATCCACAGCCACGGCTATACGATCGCCGAGGAATTCCGCCGGTATTTCGATGTTGGCGTGTTTCACGGTCGCAATCGCTGGCTGCTCGACACCTTCGGCACGGCCGAAGGGGAGGGGCTTCGCTTCATCCGCTCGGAACTGACCTATCTGGCGCGGCACGACCCGCTGCAGCTGCCCTCGGCGGTCACGCGGACCTTCGCCAAATATGCCGGCTACAAGATGGGCAGTCGCGAGGCCAAATTGTCGAACCGCTGGAAGCAGCGCCTGTCGATGCAGCCCTTCTACTGGCGACAGCGCGATCGTGCGGAGCGACAGGCCTGAGAGGCTCCACGTCGTCAGGGCTGCGGTCTTTTGCCCCGACGAGGGCCGATGATCGAACGCAGCCGGGCTAGTCGATACCGTCGAATTCTACCTGAAAAGGCGTACATCTATACCATATATTCCGTTGTTTCTCGGCGATAGGGGAGATTTCGGTGCAATTTTGGATGCATCGATTTCAAGGACGTCTGGCCCAAACCCATGGCAGAAAACGAACGCGACTATTATTTTGCCAGGGCGGCCGAGGAGCGGTCGATCGCGGAAATGACCAGCGACGGCTGTGCAAAAGCCGTGCATCTCGAACTGGCCCGCCGGTATGCCGATCTGGCAAACGGCAAGGTTTAGACGTCGCTAGCTTTGATAGACCCTGGCCAGCATAGCTCTCCAGGCGATCGTCGAAGGCTCATCGCCGATCGTCATGCGCGGTAGTCAACAGCCCCGGTCACTTCGATCGCAGCAGGCGCAGGATCACCGGGCGTTCGAGTGCAGCCATCGTGACGAACCCGGTGTCGTCGGGATGGGCCGGATCCGCCAGCGGAATCCCGCCCTTGTCCTGCGCGCGCGCATAATCGATCACGACGATCCCGGCAGCCGCGATCTCGCCGGATTTGATCATCGTGTTGAACGCGAGACGTTCACGTTCCTTGTCAGCCGGGAAATGGCGCGCGAGGATCGTCCCGACCGCGACCTTCCAGCCGCTGGCCTTCAGTCCCGTCGCATAGCTCCGCAGCGTTGCGTACAGCGCCGGCGCCTTTGCGTCCTGTTCGAGGTCGTTCGAGCCAGCCAGGATGATCGCCACGTTACGGACGCCCGGCCGCTTGATCGCGCCGATATCGTTGATCCCGACGATCGACCCCAGCGTTATGCCGTTGATCCCCTTGTTCACGACATCGACCTTGGTCCCGAAGCGCTGCTCG
The DNA here is from genome assembly GCF_040407495.1 of Sphingomonas faeni. Lineage (GTDB taxonomy): Bacteria > Pseudomonadota > Alphaproteobacteria > Sphingomonadales > Sphingomonadaceae > Sphingomonas > Sphingomonas faeni_D. Next base: position 19,590 of record NZ_JAPZPP010000008.1, read on the forward strand.
AAAAGCGCAGGTCGGGATTTGGTGGTGGGGTCCGACGACCCCTGCCCGAAAGTGATACTGTCGCCTACGAACACCACTTGGTCGCGCGCCGATTTGATGTATGGCGATAGCGCTGATGCGGATCCGGTCGCAACGGCGAGGCCAAGGCCGGTGGCAAGCCAAGCGGCCTTCGCGATGGCAGATCCCCGACCTAGCCTGTGGTAAACACGGGATATTATGTCGATCGCCTCCGTTACCTCCATTCCGATTTTTGCATACCGGGAGGGCTCACACCCTTCCGTAATTCGGGTCCGCTAGCAGTGCAAGACAAGCGTACATTCCTGCGTATCCAGATATTGCGGTTCATCGCTGCTGCCGTCGTCGTCGCCTATCACGCGCAGATCACGACGATATCCTATTTCGGGGGAGACGACCCCTATCCGGTACTTGAACTAGGCGTTTACGGGGTCGACCTGTTCTTCGTGATCTCGGGCTTCATCATTGTCTTCATCGGCTCGAGCCGGGAGACGACGGCGCCGCTGTTCGTGAAGCGTCGGATTGAGCGGATCGTGCCGATGTACTGGATCATGACGATCGCGACGTTCGCGCTGACGCATATCCCCGGGCTGGCGCGAAATGAGGTGTCGGGCCCGGGGCATCTTCTCCAGTCGCTGCTGTTCATGTCCTGGGTCAATGGCCCCGAGACCTATCCGGTGTTGAACGTCGGCTGGACGCTCGAATATGAGATGCTGTTCTACGCCGTTGTCGCAGTGGCGATGGCCTTGACCAAGCGGCCCTGGGCAACCGCCGCGTTCGTCATGCTAGCACTGGTCCTGTCGGGACGGGGAACGTCCTTCTTTCTGCAGAATCCGATCATGATCGAGTTCGTGTTCGGGATGACGATCGGCACGTTCCTCTACGATCGCCGGCTGTTCCCGTGGATGCTGCTCGGCAGCCTGTTTGTCCTGGCGACGCTGCCGATAAGCGGTGCGGCGTGGCGGGTATGGGCCTTTGGGGTCCCGTCGGCCGCGCTGGTCTCGCTCGCGCTCTACGCCGATTTCCGCAAACCCTATGCGGGTACGCTACTGCCCGAGCTCGGCAATGCGTCCTATTCGATCTATCTGGTCCACGTGATCGCGATATCGTTCGTCTGCAAGATCACGTCGGTGGCGATGCCCAAGCTGCCGACCGCGATCGGCGTACCGCTGATATCGGTGTTTGCGATCGCCGCGGGGTATCTCACCTATCGGCTGATCGAGCAGAACCTGCTTCGTGTCTTCGGCCGCAAGCGCAGCAAGGCCGCGCTAGCGGTCAATCCTCCGGTCCACGCCGAATAGCGGCTGTCCTGCCCGGCAGGACAGCCTTCCGGCGATCGTCGGGCCGGAGGGCTAGCGAACGCGGATGTCGCCGATCGTGACCGATTGCGCATCGAGCCGGTCGCGCGTCATCAATGCCAACTGTTGCGCGCCGCAGCCGTCGCTGGGCACGTCGAACGTCACGTTGGACAATTCGTCGCTCGCTCCGCGTGCGAGGCGGCGCGGCAGGACCTGCTTCGAGGGCAGGCAGGTGATCGTCCACCCGGCAGCCGCGGCGCTGGGCGATCCGTCGATCCGTGCGGTCAGGGTATGTTCGCCGGCCGGCAGGATCACCACCTGTGATGCGAGCGGCGTGCCGCCCGCGACGTCGGTGGGGATGGTCAGCGACGATCCGCCTGGAGCGTCGGCGAAGGTCATCGCAAGATCGGGGTTGAAGACCCATTCGAACCGGCTGGTGGGCGCGTCGTTGGGCCGCACCGCCGCGCGTGCGAAATTGCCGTCATAGGGCGACGTCGACAATCGGCTCGCGGGGATATTGAAAGCGGTCGCCCAGACCTGGCGCGCTCGCTGGAACTGGCCGAGATCGATCAGGCGTTCGGCATAGCTCAACCATTCGATCGGTCCGATCATCTGGCCGCGGGCCTTCATGTCGCGAAACAGCGCTTCCATGCCTGCGGTCGAGGTTGCCGGCAGGTTCTGGCGGATATCGGCGAAGAACGCACCGCGCCACATCGGCTGGTCGCCAAGGCTGTCGGCAAGCGCACCGCGCAGGTGAGGCTCGGTGACCGCAGCCCGGAACAGCGGCTGGGTCAGTTCGCCCGATCGGTTGCGGCGCGCCAGCGCATCGGCGCGCTGGATCACGGTGACATAGTCGTCGCGCATGACGGCGTCGCGCAGCACCCACAATTGCGTCGGCGTATCGCGCCACCCGAGTGCGGCTGCCTGCCGCATGATCGCGGCGCCGCGGTCACGCTGCCCGAGCGCCTCGGTCGCAAGCCCGAGCACGCGCATCGCCCGGTCGTTGGTCGGGTCGACCAGCACGATCGACCGGGCGAGCGCCGCTGCAGGCGCGCGTTGCCCGGCTGCCAGCAGGCTCTGCGCCATGATCGCCCCGGCCTGCGGATGCGCGGCTGATCCCGTCGCCGCCAGAAGGTGCGGATCCGAAGACCGGGCCGCGAGCGCGGCGACCCCGGCCGCGCTGATCTGCCAGCACAGGCCGGTCCCCAGCAGTACGGCGACAAGCGTACGCGCTATGCGGCCCGTTTTGCCAACCGTCTTAGTGGCGGGCCGATCGGGCGTCTGGGGGATGGTCTTACCGGTATCCGGCATGCATTCAGCTCCGGGTATCGGGTTGACCATAGCTGTACGAATAGCCGTAATCGGTCGAGTGCCCGATCACCTTGGCATCGAACTTCGTCAGTAGCGCACCGACGACATAGGCACGTGCGGCCTTGAGCCGGGTCAGCGCGATCCGCGCCTGGCGACCGCGGGCATGATTGGCCTGGACCACGAACAAGGTCGCATCGACATGCGACGCGAGCGTCGGCGCATCGGCGAGACCCAGCACTGGCGGGGCGTCCACCAAGATGATGTCGTAATCGTCCTTGATCTGTTCGATCAGCGTCGCCAGCCCCAATCCGGCGATCAACTCGGCAGGATTTACGGGCAGGGGCCCGGCCGAGATGAAGTCGAGGTTCGGCGTGGTCGTATGCTGCAGCACTTCCTGCAGCGTCGCCTGGCGTGCCAGCAAATTGGCGAGGCCGAACTTGTTGGGTAGCTCCAGATTGCGATGCTGGGCCGGCTTGCGCATGTCGGCATCGATCAGGATCACGCGGCGACCAATCTGTGCGAACCCGCGGGCAAGCGCATAGGAGGTGGTCGACTTGCCTTCCGACGGCCCCGTGCTGGTCACCATCAGGCTGTGCGGCGCACCGGTCGGAGTCGCCAGTTCGAGGGCCGCACGCAGCGCGTAATAGGCCTCCGACGTCTCCGAGCGTACCTTCTGCAACTCGGCATTGGGACTCTGGCCCGCGGCGAGCATCGGCACGAGCCCGATCATGCTCGTGCCGAGTTCGGTCTCGACATCCTCCGACGAACGGATCGCATCGTCGAAATGCTCGCGGAGCACGACATAGCCGATACCCAGCAACAGGCCGGTGAACAGCGCCAGTGCAAGATTGAGCAACAGTCGCGGGGATACCGGGACGATCGGTGGATCGGCGCGGTCGATGATCGAGACGTTGTTCGACGACACGCCGGCGGTCGCGCTCACGCCCTTGTAGCGCTGCAGCAGCGCATCGTAGAGCGCGCGGTTGGTATCGACTTCGCGCCGAAGGATATTGGCCTGGACGCCGCGACCCTGCTCGGTGAGCGTCGTGCCCTTCAGCTTGTCGAGATCGCGTTCGAGCGCCTTTTCCTGGCTCAGGGCGATTTGATATTGCTGGCGGACGCCGTCGCGGATGCCGCTGGCGATGCGCGAGATCTGGTTGTTGAGCGTGTCGATCTGCGCCGCAGCCTGGGTCTGGCCGGGATAGCCCGACAGATAGCGCTTGGCGTTCTGGGCGTATTCCGCCTGCGCCTTGGCGCGCTCCTGAATCAGCACCTGGATCGCGGCGTTGCTCAGGACTTCGGGCTGGTTCAGCAGCGCTGTTCCTGATGCCTCACGCCACCGCTGCTCGGCCATGATGCGATTGCTGACGGCCTGCGAATAGGCCTGGTTCAGTTGGATCAGGTTTGCGGTCGTCAACGACTTCGGTCCCGAGGACTGGCCTTCGGAAGACCCTGAACTCGCGTCGATCAGCCCGGCTGAGCGCGCATAGGCGATCTGAGCACGCTCGGATTCCTCCAAGCGCTGGCGGGTCTGGCCGAGCTGCCCTTCAAGGAAGCGACGGGCATAGGCCGAGGTGTTGAACTTGCGCTGGATGTTGCTGACGATGAAGCTGTCGGCAAAGCTGTTGGCAACCTGCGCCGACAGCTGGCGGTCAGGGCTCGAGAACGAGATCGTCACGATTCGCGAGTCGACCGGAAGCTCGACGTCGAGATTCTTCTGAAGCGCGTCGACGACCTGCTCGCGACGCGTCTGGACCAGATTATAGGATCCCCGTGGCTCGGCCGCGGGTTTGACGTGCATCTTCTCGAGGAAGCTGTTGTTCCGGTAGAGACCGCTCGATTCCGCGACCTGGCGTGCCAGCGTCCGGCTCTTGATCACGTCGATCTGGGTCTGGAGGAACCGGTCGCCGTCGAGGATCGATTCACTCGGCTCGACATCGGTACCCGCCAGGATCTGGGCCGCCTGCTGGTCGATCTGGATCAGTGCGTCGGCCCGAAAGATCGGCGTGCTCAGGAACGTGATCAGCAGGCCGAGCAACATCGCCACGATGACCGTGATGAGCAGCTTGACGCGGTTGCGATAGGCTGCCGACCATACAGCGCGCAGATCGATCGGACCCTTGGTCTCGTCCGGCACATCGTTGAGGAGCGGCGTATCCGCATCCGGGAAACGCGAAAGGCTGGGGGGTACACTATTCATGCGAGATCCGGACGAACGAGGATATTTGATGACGAAACAACGGTCAGCGTATTAGCGGAATGAAGAGCGCTGCGGCCGGTGCGAGGCTCAGCAGGTCATAGCCGACCGTCTTGATCGCCGATGTGCCGACGACGACATAGTCGCCGCTCTGTAATACGGGATCCTCGGCATCGCCGTTGCGAATGTCGCCAAGGTTGAACAAGGCGCCCTGGCGCTGTCCGTCGATCGTGCGGAAGACGGCGACCTTGTCGAACGTCGCGGTGCGCGTCGCGCCTCGCGCCAGCGCGATCGCCTGAAGCAACGTCGTGTCGCCCTGCAATCCGTAGACACCGGGAATGCCGACCGCGCCGTCGACGGTGACGCTTTGCGCCCGCGATTCCGCTACGATCACTGAGACGCGCGGGTCGACCAGATAGCGTGCTGCCAGCTGTGCCTGGATCGAATTGGCCAGCGCGGCGGTCGTCTGTCCCGCCGCACGGATACGTCCGATCAACGGCAGCACCAGGGTTCCGCCCGTCTCGACCGGGGCTTCCTCGACCGACATGTCGGGTTCGCGGAACACCGTGATGGTCAGCTTGTCCTGAGGATTGATGCGGTATTCGGGACGCGAATCCACCGGAATCTTCGCCGGAATAGTGGTGTAGGCAGCCGGGCCCGCCGGCAGCCTCTTCCAGTTTTCGGACGAGACGCAAGCGCTGAGCGTCATGCTCGACAGCAGGAGGAAACTACCAGCCTTCATTATGGCCTCTATCAAGAAACTACCGGGCTGCAGACTGTTTCCGCAACCGACTTGGCCGCTTACCCGTGGTTTGGCCGATTGGCTAGAGCCTCGCCTTTCGGCGGGGATGGCGCGGCGCCGCGTCACGGCCGGTACCGAAGGGATTGGGCGTGGCGGCAAAGCGCAGCGGAGACGCCAGGATCGCGGCTAGCACCGCGAACACGCAGGCCAGCAAAAGCGTCCGCAAGGGATAGTCGACGATCGAGGCGGCCAGCAGCAGCAGGATGCCCGTCGCGGCCGTCAGCATCGGCGAAAAGTCCGGCGCGTCGATCCGGCCGCGCAAGCGCGACCATGCGGTGACGCCGAACCACGCAAAGAACGCGATCACCAGCAACAGGCCGGGCACGCCCGCTTCGAGGGCGATTTCCATGAAGTCGGCATGCGCGTGATTGGTATAGGTCTGGTGTACCGCGTTGAGCGTCTCGCTCATCCGGAACACGGGGACGAACGTTCCCAGGCCCGATCCCCATGGCATGAACTGGCGGATCGCGGCAATCACGTCGGGCCAGAAAACGTAGCGGCCTTCCTGGCTGGCACCGAACCGGTCGAGCGTTTCCTTCACGATCGACGACTGCGCGATCAGGATCGCGGCGACCATTAGGGCCACGGCTGCACCAACGGCGATCTTCCAGTGGCGCTTCACCAGCGCATAGCCGCCGAACACGGGGACGCAGGCGAGGAGCGCGATTGGCAGCAACGCGATGCCAGCGCGCGAGAGGCAGCCGAGCACTGCCAGCGCCAGGATCGCGATCACGATGCCGGTCACCGCGCGCTGCGTGCTTTGCTGGGCAAACCGCAGGGCACTTCGACCGAGCATGGCCGCCAGCGGGATCGCGACCACCAGCATGGCGGCATTATGGTTCTTGTTGGCGAAGATTCCCTTGCCCTTGGTGGCATGCGGGGCGTCGTAGAGCGTCAGCCACATCGCGCCCTGGGCCTGGATCATCACCAGCATGGCGCTGACGACCGCCGCGGCGACGATCAGCAGGATCAGCTTGAGCTGCGCGTCGCGATCGAGATGCACCGTGGCGACGAACATCGCGATCGGCGGAATCAGGTAATACCCCGCTTCGCGCGTCGCGGTCGGATCGAGGCTAAGCGGCAACCAGGTGCTGCCTGCGCCGACCACGTCGAGGACGCTGATGATCATCTCGCGTCCCGGCAGCGCGCGCCACAGGCCGGGTGGCAGCGGAATGATCTGCACGACGATCAACAGCACCAGCGCGCCGATCAGGATCAGGCCGGTCGTGACCGACCGGCTGCGGGGCGCATGCCAGCCGCGCGCGAAAAACCATCCGAGCGCAAAGACGCCGGCGATTTCCACGATCATCCGCTGGATCGGTGAAATCGGGCTGCCCCCGCCGAGCAATAGCGCCAGACACAGCAATCCGGCCGCCATGATGAAGTCGCCGCGGCGTGTAGTATAGCCGGTCTTCGCGATGACGTCGTCGCGGTGCGTCGGCTGGCCCGCCGCTGCGGTGACGTCGTCGTGACGCGTAGTGTACGATGCGGTCACTTTTCCTCGCCCGTGATCGTCGGTAAGGTGCGCGTCTCGCATACGGGTTTCGGGATGGCAACGTCGACCACCCATCCGCTTCCCCACAGGCTCGCTTGATCATGCCCACCCCCGCAGCTTTGCATCCTCCCGGCGCGACGGGATCAACGGTAGCATCTGGCCCTCGTCTCTGGTTCGTGGGCGCCCTTCCGCCTCCGCTGCACGGGCAATCCAACTGCAACCGGGCGATGCTCGACTATTTCGTCGCGCACGGCGCACCGGCGCGTCTGCGCGATACCGGGGGGGGGGGCACAACCAAGCTCAAGCGGACCATGAGCGCTGCGCTCGCCTTGGCGGTCGGCGGAAAGCGCCATGATCGCGCCTATCTCTCGGTTCCCGGACAGCGCGGCGTCTGGCTGTTCGTCCTGCTAGTCCTGATCCTGAGGTTGCGCGGCATCGAACACTGGGTTCACCATCACAGTTTTCGCCCGATCAACCTCGGCCCGTCGCGTGCGATGCGCGCGCTGGTCGCAGCGGGCGGGCGCCGCCAGCATCACATATTGCTGTCGAACGACATGCGGCGCCGGTTCGCCGGCCTCTATCTGGACGATGAGACGGACGACCGCGCCACCAGTCTTTCCAACGCCTATCTGTTCGGCCCGCGGATCGAGGACGATCATCCTCGGGCCCGTCCCCAGCGGCCGGTCACGCTGGGCCATATGAGCGTGCTGACACGGGAAAAGGGGGTGCCGTATCTGCTCGATCTGTTCGCAGGTCTTGCGGCGCGCGGGCATGACTGGCGCCTGGTGATCGCCGGCCCCTGTGCGGATCCCGCCTTGCGCGCGGCGCTGGCGGCCGCGACGGTTGCCGCGCCGGATGGACGACCGGGCCTCGTGGAGTATCGTGGCTCCGTCGCGGGTGCGGAAAAGGAGCGGTTCTTTGCCGATGTCGACCTGTTCGTGCTGCCGACGACGCTGATCGACGAGGCGGAGCCGCTGGTGATGCTCGAGGCATTCGCGCGGGGCGTCGAGGTGGTGGCGAACGATACAGGGTGCATCCGCGACCGCATCCGTACACCTGGCCATCTCATGACACTCGATCACGATCGCGATCTCGCGCTGATCGAAGAGCGTGTCGCCGATCTCGCCGGCGACTGGACCACGGCCCAGCAGTCCTGCATCGCGCATGCGCGCGCCATAAACGCCGGTGCCGAAGTCGAGGCGGCCCGCTTCTTCCCGCGTCTGCTGGCTCCGTTCGGCGGAGTTGCCAGCAGCGGATCGCCTGTGACATAGCCGCTGTCGCCCAGCCGCTCCGACGTTGGCGTCCTTCACCCCGGAACCGTGCGATGAATATCTATCTGGTCCTTTTCGCGCTGTACGTCCTGGCGCCAAAGATCGACCTGTACGCGATCGGCGCCGCAGCCATCCGTCCCGAAGACCTCATCAGTGCGTTCGCGTTCTTCATCTATATCGTCACCGCGCGTCGGCGCCTGTCGATCCCCATTTATGCCCGCGCGTATCTCATATTCATCGGGTTCGGGCTGATCTCCGCGGTCATCAACATCGCGCAGGGCGGGTTGGTCGGGATCGTCTATGGCTTGCGGCTGGCGCAATACATGACGTGGTTCTTCATCATCTACGAGGCTGCGCCGCGGCTGAGTACGCGCGCGTTGCGGACCGCGCTGCTGATCGTCTGCAGCGTCTTCGTCATCTGGGGCGGAGCGGAATATTTTGGCGTGATCGGGCGCATCGGCAAGTTTGCCGGCGCGTCGCAGCGATTGACGATCAACACCTCCGGACCGTTCGAAACCTCGGCGATGCTGGCGATGCTGGCTTATGCGGCACCGGCGCTGTGGCTCACGCCTTTCATGATCGTGCTCATCTTCCTGACCCAGGCACGCGTCACGCTGCTCGGCATTCTCGTTAGTTTCGCGGCCGCCCGCCCTGGCCGCACGATGGCCGTCGGGTTCGCCGGTGCGGTCGTCGCGACGGTCGCCGCACAGCCGTTGTACACTGCGATCAGCAAGTCGCGGCTCGGTGAATCCGAAACACCGCTAGCGATGGGCAGCCTGCTAAAATACACGTGGAAGCGCGTTCCGACCGTGCCGCGACCGAGCTATTATCGCGAGCGCTTCCTGAACGGCGTCCTGATCTACCGCTATATGCCTAACACGCGCGGCGATCTGAGTTTCAAATATCGCGCTGTCCGCTGGCCGATCATCGTCAAGTCGACCGCTGCCACCTGGGTCACGCTGTTCGTCGGCTGGGGACCGGGTGCGTGGAGCAACGCGGTCGACGGGTATTATGTTCGCGTGTTCGGCGAAACCGGGCTGATCGGAGTCGTGTTGTTCCTGGGCTGGATTGTGGTGTCGCTGCGCGCGCTGAAACAGCGCAGTATCGGCAAGTTCTCGCTCGTCATGCTTGCAGTCGCCGCGCTGTTCATCGATATCTTCAGTTCGTCGAAGGTGATGCCGATCCTCTGGGCATTCTTCGCGCTGGAACATGCCGGCCATCCCTTCGCGTTCCGGCAGGCAAAAGCGCTGTTCCGTCGCGGCAAACGCCGGCTGCCCGCACCACATCCTGCGTCGAGTGGTATCGAGGCGAGTGGCGTGGGGGCGGGGCGGCAAGTGGGGACGCCGTCCTACCGACCGAGCTGATCTGCAGGGCCGATCGACCGCGTGACGCGTGCCGGTGCGCCGAGCGCGACCGAGAAGGCGGGGATCGAGCGGGTGACGACCGAGCCTGCGCCGATCACTGCGCCTTCGCCGATCGTGACGCCATCGAGGATCGACACGTTGTTGCCCAGCCAGCACCGATTACCAATCGTGACGCCTTTGCGCGATACCGCGCCAGAGACGAAGCTGCCGTCCGCCCCCGCTTCGTGCGATTCCGCGGTGATGTTGAGGCCGGCACCGATCTGAACGTCTTCGCCGATCACCACCGGCCCGCCCAGGCCGATGACCGCGTTCGGCCCGATATAGCTTCGTTTGCCGATCGTGAGGCTTGCCGCGCGCCGGTTGAGGCCGCTGCGGCTCTGGATCCACACTCGTTCGCGCAACGTGACGCGGTCGCCGAGCGATAGCCCGTCCTGCGCGGCGCAGTCGACATAGCCATAGCCACCGATCGCGACGCCGCGACCGAGCCGGAGACGACCGGACTGGACGAACTGGATCCCAGGACCCAGCAACAAACCACTCGGCCGACGCAGCCGCACCAGGCTCCACATCATGCCGCGCAGGAACGGGATGCCGCCCTTCGCGACGAGGTAGCCGATGTCGCCGGCATCGATGGCGTAGGTTCGACCGGTAAGCTTTGCGATCATGTTTGCGATCATGCCGCGTCACTCCGTGTTGCCGACAGGACCTGCCGATAGACCGCCATCGTCCGTTGATAATAACGCTCGGGCGAGAAATCCTCGGCTGCGCGCGCGCGGCCGGCCAACCCCATCCGGCGTGCCATGTCGGGCGCGTCGGCAAAACGCTGGATGCGGTCGATCAGCGCATCGCGGTCGCCGGGGGCGACGTGGAAACCGTCGATGCCATCGCGGACGGTCTCGGCGACCCCACCGATCGCCGAGGCGATCACTGGCGTGCCGTGCGCCAGTGCCTCGATCGAGGTAAGCCCGAACGGCTCGGGCCCGAGCGACGGGACGACCGCGCACAAGGCACCGTTCCTCGCGGCCGCCAGTGCGGCATCGTCCAGATTGCCACGCCATTCGACATTGGCGAGGCCGGCCGCGTACGTGCGGACCGCATCGCCGTCGGGGCCCTCGCCGGCAAAGACGAAGCGGATCGCGGGCAGCGCTCGCGCCACGTCGACCAGCGGGAAGATGCCCTTGTACCGTTCCAGCCGCCCGACGAAGAGCACATAGTCGCGTTGCGTTTCCCCAGCTGCAGGCGGCAGGGTCACCGGGTGATGGATCGTCTCGATGCGCTCGCCCGCCATGCCCATTTCGATCAGGCGGTCGCGTTGATAGTCGCTGATCGACAGATAGCGGGCGATGTCGCGCTTGTGGCCGAGCATGTCCGACAACCGCATCTCCGCCATGTTCCAGAGCGACCGGGTCAGCGATCCCCCGGCGCAGCGATGCCGCACCACCTGCGCGTAGCGGCGATCGTGGCAATCGGTGCAGACATTGCCGTCGCGGTAGAGCAGCGAGATCGGGCAGACCGCACGATATTCATGCATCGTCTGGACGATCGGAATGCCGCGCCGCGCGATCTCCGGCAGGATGGCAGGCGTCAGGCGCTTGAAATAGCTGTGGAGGTGGACCAGGTCGATCGCCTGTTCGTCGAGCACCAGCCCGATCGCGCGCCGCGCGCCCGGAGAGTAGAGCGTGCGCAGCAGATCGGCCGAGCCGGTATCGCTGGTGGGCGGTGCAGGCGGAAAATAGCGGGCATATTCGGTCGGCCGGTTCGCCGAGTCCGCGCCAGCAAAGGGGATGACCTGATGGCCGTGCGCCTTCAATATGTCCTCGAGGCGGAACATCGCGACGTCCATCCCCCCGCGGACGTAATAATTCTGGCTGACGTTCAGGATGCGCAGCGGTCGACCGATCGGATCGAGCGTCAGGGAGGGGGCTGCAGCGGTCGTCATGGCGGCGTTCATACTGCGCCGATCAGCAGGCGGTACCACCGCACCGGGCGCAGATGGCGAAACGAGATCGTCGCATCGATCGCCTGTGCGACGTCCTCGCGATCGAAAGCCTGATTCCAGTACCGGTTGGTATGGCGCAAGGCGATGCCCATCGTCGACGCCTGGATATGACGCCACCAGCGGGGCGCGATGCCGCTGTCGAGCAAGGCATCCTGCAGCCGCGCCTGGCAGCGCAGGAAGCCCAGTTGCGTCTCCGGGCGCGAGGAGACGTTGGTATCGACGCGCGAGATCGCGAGCGGTGCCCGCAGCTGGACGAAGCGGTGATAGCGCGCGAGCCGGGTCATGAAGAAATAGTCCGCCGACGGATAATCCGCGGCGCGGTATCCGCCGAGCGCACGGATTACCTTGGTCCGCACGACGAGCCCCAACCCACTGCCAGCGAGGCTGCCGAAGAACATCTGCGCGGGGCGCAGACGACGCGTCCTGCCAAGTCCGAAGCGGAACAAGTTGCGCAGCTTTTCCGCGCGGGACAGCGGCGCAGCGGGGTCGCCCGCGCCGCTACGTTGGTCGAGAAACCGTAGTGAGCATGCGATCGCGTCGATCGCCGGATCGGCGGATAGCGCCCGGCGCATGGTCGCGACGAAGGTCGGGTCGAGCAGGTCGTCGTCGTTGAGGATCGTGACCCATTCGCCGCGGGCGAGTGACAGGCTTCTGTTCCAGTTGCCGAACAGCCCGGCGTTGATGGCATTGCCGTAATAGCGAAAGGCGATGTCGCGGAGCCCCGGCAGCGCGGCGAGCAGCCGGTCCGCATCGGCGGATGCCGGATCGTCCTCGACGATGACCAGTTCGACGCCGTCGAGATCGGTCTGCGCCAGCACGCTCGCCACGGTTTCCTCGAGCAGGCCGGGGCGACGATACGTCGGGATGGCGATCGTGAGCGTCGGTGTCGCGCTTGCGTGGTCGATACGCACCGCGCTTTCGAACAGGCATTCGCTCGTCAACCCTGCGACTGGCGCATCGGGTTCGGGGCGCCAGACGAAACGGCCTTCGTCGTTCGGAGTGTCCCGGGTCATGTCCGTGCGATCTCCCGCCAGGCCATCAATGGCCAGCGCCAGTTGTTGTAAGCCAGCTGCACGACGCCTTGGCACAGGATGATCCACGCGACTCCCGCACCGCCCCAGCTCAGCAGGATCACACCGGTCGCGACGGCGATACCTGACAGGATCGATGACCGCAGAAAGGGAACATTGTTCGCGGTAGTGATGAAGAAAGCGGCGTTCGAGTGGAATCCTTCGAGCAGCAGGATCACCGCAAGCAGCGCCAGAACCGGCCGATCGAGCAACGCGATATGGCTGCCGATCAGCGTCAATAGCGGCGGTATGGCAAACAGCACGAACGCGGCGCCGGTGAGATAGATCGTGCCGTAAAGCATCATCGCGGCACCGAATATGCGGCGGAGTTCGATACCGTCTTGTGCGACGCGCGCGGCGACCAGCCGCGGCATGGCCACCTGCATCGGCAGCTGTGCGGCTGCACACAGCGCCATCAACAGCTGCAGCGACAACGCATAGGTACCACCGACCGCGACGCCTGCGACGCTCGAGATGACGAAGAGGCTGAAGCGCGTGATGAGAAAGCCGCTAATCGCGACGGCACCCATGCGACCGGCGTTGGGCGATACGATCTTGAGCACATCGCGCACTGCATCGCGGTCGGCATTGCGGGCGTCGTGATCGCCCAGCGTTCCTCGCATGAAGCGTTGCGCCACCAGCCTGGCAAAGATCTGCGCCCCGATCAGCGTCATCGCAAGCGCGACCAGTCCACCTCCCGACAGCAGGACGATGATCCCCAGGATCGAAAAGGTCGAGCGGTTGGCGATGATGTAAAGATAGTTCTGCTCGACCCGACCGGACCCCATCAGTAGGGGGCTGATCCACAGGAAGGACAGCGTCAGTCCGATGCTGCCGCACAACAGCAACCAGGCGGTCTGGACCGATCCGGTAGGGATGCCGCCTTCGCGCGCCAGCATCGTGATATAGGGCAGGCCGCAGACGACCAGGATCACCACTACGCCGAGTGCCAGCAGGCGATAGAAGCGATGCGCGGCAGCGAGGGCTTCGGCCGCCAGACGATAGTTCGGCTGCTCGTCTTGCGGCACGGCCTCGCCAAGCCCGGTGCGTTCAAGCTTCCTGGCGCCCGATAAGGCGAGGGCGATCGCGCGCGTGAAGCTGGGTTGGAAACCGAAATCGCACACCATGGCAAGCGACTGGACGGTCACGAAAATATACCAGATTCCGATCGTCGGAGCGGACAGCCGTGTTACCATGAACGGGATCAGCAGCAACGCGGATCCGTATTGGACGATCTGGGCGGTGAGCCCCACCGCCAAAGCACGATGGCGAGACGCCTGTCCTATCAACCACTTCATTCGGCCGCCTACCATCGTCAAGGACGGGATCGCAAGGTAAGCGCGCTTCGCCATCCAAGGCAGGTCCATGCCGATCGCCGGCTTGACGAGGCCGCCCGCGCGACGAAGCCTGATGCCAGTTTTGATCACCAGCGTGGCACAGGCGTCTTCGCGTGGTAGCGGGACCTGCGGGACAAAGGCACGGGTCCTGCCGGGATGAGTGCTACTGGCGGACGAACTGGCCGACCTGGACATCGGCGATACGCCGGTACCGGTTCACGAACAGGCTTTCCTGGTCGTGGCCGCGCGGGACGCGACTGTTGTTGATGTTGACATGCGCGAGCTGCTCTTCGGGCGTCGAACCCAGTGTGGTCGGCTGACCGAGCACGATCGGTGTCGTCCGGGTGGCGGGTACGAAGCGGTTCGCGGTCGCTGTCACGCGGCTGACGTTGTAGCTGAATTCGATACCGGCCTTTGTGAAACCGCGAATGGCATTGTCCCGGATGACGACGCCGCCCGTATCCCCGCCCATCGCGACGCCGATCGGCGTGCCGCTGATCGTGTTGCGCTCGATCGTCAGGTTGCGCGGTTCGCCGTGGATGCGATTGACGCGTACGCCCGCGGTCCGGCAGTCGGCGATCACGTTACGGGCGGCGACGCAGTCCGCGACGGTTTCTAGGAATACGCCGATGCTGCATCCGCGGATCTGGTTGTCGGTGATCGTCGCGCGATGCGACGTGGCGACCGTGGAATGGCCGGCGGTATCGTCGCCATACACGTCGATCGCATTGTCGTAGCAGTCGTTGATCCGGTTGCCGACAATCTCGACGCCGTCGAACTGCGAGCATTGGATGCCGATGAAGCTGGTCCGCTCGACCAGGTTGTTGGCGATGCGCAGGTTGCGCGATACGGACTCGATCGATCCCTGCAGCATGATGCCCTGGCCGACGGCATCGTGAACGGTCAGATTCTCGACCGTCACGTCGACGCAGCGTCCCTTCCAGCCCAGCAGCACAGCGGCACCGCCGAACCCGTCGCGGAACTGTCCCTGGCCTTGGCGGCTGCCATCGATCGTAAAGCCTCGGAGCACGGCGCGGCTGATCTCGCCCTTGCTGGCGATGATCCGCGCATAGCTGCCCGGGCCCAACTGCGCATCGGCAAGCTTCAGGATGCACCGTGCGCGATCGGTCCCTTCGAGCGTCACGCCCGAGCGCAGCGTCAAGGCGCTGCCGCCATCGCCGTCGTCGGAGGGACGATAGCGTAACAGATAGGTGCCGGGGTCGAGCGTCACCACGCCTCCGCCGGCCTGTGCGGCCGCATCGATGGCACGCTGGATCGCCGGCGCGTCGTCGGTGACGCCGTCACCCCGCGCACCGAACGCGCGGACGGTTCCGGCGCCACTCGAACGCGCAGCCTGCCCGCATGCTGTCGACGCGATTGCCAGCAAAGTGCTGCCCATCATCCATCGCCGATCGATACCGGTGCGATTCCGCATAGTCGTTCCCTTCTAAAAAGCCGGCATCACGACAGGGTGCTACCGACCGGGTCGGAAAAGCGCCGCTTCGAGCTGGCCAGTTGATCTACGGCAGATCCGTGCTGTCGATCTGCGCAAGGCATGGCGTCACGCCATCTCTGGCCTGCGGGTGCCCCGGGTGCAAGTCCGATGCTCCGATCGGGTTTTCGTAGAGATTGCCCGGTATTTCCTTCCCACGGCGATGCCGAAGGTTCGTTCGAAAATCTTCGCGACCATGGAAGGCATGGCGATCTTTCATGAATAAATAGCGGAATTATTCCCAAAAAGCAGTGGTTTATAAATCGAAAGATCACGGTGAGATAGGAAAGGCATTCAATTCTATAATCAACCATGAATAATGATAAATACCGTCTTGGTTGATTCTATACCAAGCTTGGAAAAAACGATTATGGTCGAAGCTATAGATATTATGGTCGAAGCTATAGATAAATATCATAATCATGTTCGTAGTGATGTATTTGATATAATTCCCGATTGTGCAGGGCGCGTGCTCGATCTCGGTGGTGGCGTCGGGGCAACAGGTGCTGCACTGAAATCCGCGCATGGGGCCACATTTGTAGTCGTGGCGGATCAGGTCGCTGGAGATACCGCAGACGGCGTCGACGTCGCGGTCAGCGGAAATCTCGAAGACCCGATCTTCTTGCGCACGCTTCTCGAAGACCATGGGCCGTTCGACACGATCCTGTGCTTCGACGTGCTCGAGCATTTGCGGGATCCGTGGTCGACCGTCGAGGAGCTTCACAGGGGCCTGGCGCTCAACGGAATCATCGTGGCGAGCATCCCGAACGTCAATCATCATAGCCTGGTCGTGCCATTGGTTCTTCGCGGTCGGTATGAACTGCAGGATGCAGGGCTGCTCGATCGCACGCATCTGCGGTGGTTCACCAAAGCCACCGCGGTCGAGATGATGACGAAATCGGGGCTGAAGCTCGAGACCGTCGGGGGCTATCTCGGCAGGAAAAAGGGCCTGCTGAATGCGCTGAGCCTGGGCATGCTGGGGCGGTTCATGGTCATGCAATATCTGGTGCGGGTGCGTCGGGTCGCCTAGCAATCGAGGGCGAACGGCGCGGCACGAACCGGAGCCGTTCGCCCGATTGCCCCTGATCGAGTGCACGGCTATGTCGCCTGCCCATGTCTTGCGTTCAATTGATCCGTCCCAGGCGTCACGGTGATACCCGTGGCTGGTTTACCGAAACCTACAATGTCGAGGCGTTCGCCAAGCTGGGTATCACCTGCACTTTCGTGCAGGACAATCACTCGCTGTCGGTCCCCGCATTCACCTTGCGCGGACTGCATTTTCAGACGCCGCCACGCGGGCAGGACAAGCTGGTGCGGTGCATCCGCGGCCGGATCTTCGATGTCGCGGTCGATATCCGCAAGGGTTCGCCGACCTATGGGCAGTGGGTCGGTGCCGAACTGTCCGCCGAGAACGGGCATCAGCTTTTCATCCCGATCGGCTTCGCGCACGGCTTCGTGACGCTCGAGCCCGATTGCGAAGTGACGTACAAATGCTCCGACACCTACGCCCCCGACGCCGATGGCGGCATCCGCTGGGACGATCCGGCAATCGGCATCGAATGGCCGATGCCGGCCGGCACCACTCCTGAACTCTCGGCCAAGGATGCGGTCCAGCCGCTGCTCGCCGCGTTCGACAGCCCATTCCCCTATGACGGCCGCCCGCTCGGCCCGCTCGTCTGAAGGACAGACCCATGCGTATCTTCGTCACCGGCGGGGCCGGCTTTATCGGTTCGGCGCTTGTCCGTCACCTGATCGAGAACACCGGCCATGAGGTCCTGAATTTCGACAAGCTGACCTATGCCGGCACATTGTCGACGGTCGAGCGCGTCGCGAGTTCGAACCGCTACCGCTTCGTCCAGGGTGATATCTGCGACGCGGAGGCCGTCAAGGCCGCGATCGCCGAGTTCAAGCCCGAGATCGTCACGCACCTCGCTGCCGAAAGCCATGTCGATCGCTCGATCGACGGCCCCGGCGCGTTCGTCCAGACCAACGTCGTCGGCACCTTCACGATGCTGAGCGAAGCGCGCGCCTATTGGCTGGGGCTCGACGACGAGGCGAGGGCGGCGTTCCGCTTCCATCACATCTCGACCGACGAGGTCTACGGCTCGCTAGGCGACACCGGGCTGTTCACCGAGGACACGCCGTACGATCCACGCTCGCCCTATTCGGCGTCGAAGGCGGGCTCCGATCACCTCGTCAGCGCGTGGGGCCATACCTTCGGGTTGCCGGTGCTGATCACCAACTGCTCGAACAATTACGGGCCGTATCATTTCCCGGAGAAGCTCATTCCGCTGATGATCGTCAAGGCGCTCGCGGGCGCCGACCTTCCGGTCTACGGCAAGGGCGATCAGGTCCGCGACTGGCTGTTCGTCGAGGATCATGTCCGCGCGCTGCACGCGGTGTTCGAAAAGGGCGAGCCCGGCCGGACCTACAATGTCGGCGGGAACAACGAGAAGCAGAACCTCGAGGTCGTGAAGACCGTCTGCACAATCCTCGACCGGCTGCGCCCGCGTGCCGACGGCAAGTCCTACGCGACGCAGATCACCTATGTCGCCGACCGTCCCGGCCACGACAAGCGCTATGCGATCGACGCGAGCCGGATCAAGGACGAGCTCGGTTGGGAGCCGACCGAGACGTTCGAGACGGGTATCAAGAAGACCGTCGCCTGGTATCTCGACAACCAGAGCTGGTGGGAAGCGATCGTCGCCGAGCACAAGGCCGATCAGCGCCGCGGGCTTTCGGTATGAGCGATGGCGGTCAGGCGGACGGTATCAAACAGGTCCTGGTGACCGGCGGGAACGGCCAGCTCGGCACCGAGCTGAAGCGCTATACCTGGCCGGAAGGCTGGGCGGTCACCGCGATCGACATCGACGAACTCGATTTGCGCGACACCGCCGCGATCGCCGCGATGGTGGCGTCCACGCCCTGGGCCGCGGTGATCTCGGCCGGTGCCTATACCGCTGTCGACAAGGCCGAGAGCGACATCGTCACCGCCTGGGCCGTCAACGCGATGGCGCCCGCAGCGTTCGCTGAGGCTTGCGCGAAGGCGGGTATCCCGATCGTCCAGGTCTCGACCGATTACGTCTTCGACGGCGCCCGCGATGGCGCGTGGGACGTCAACGATCCGGTCGCGCCGCTTGGCGTGTACGGCGCGTCGAAGCTCGGGGGCGAGCTCGCGGTCCGCACCTCGGGCGCACGGCACGCGATCGTCCGGACTGCCTGGGTGGTCAGCGCACACGGCAACAACTTCATCAAGACGATGCTCCGCGTCGGCGCGACCAATCCGACACTGCGCGTGGTCGACGACCAGCAGGGCAGCCCGACGTCGGCGACCGATCTCGCAGCCGCGCTCGCGACGATCACGATGCGTCTTGTCGAAGATCCCGCTGCGCCGACCGGCACCTATCATTTCAGCAACGCCGGCGCGGTCACCTGGGCAGGTTTCGCGCGCGAAATCTTCGCCCAGAGCGCCGCGCGGGGCGGGGCCAGCGCCGAGGTCGAGGGTATCGCGACCGCCGAATACCCGACCCCCGCCACGCGCCCCGCCAATTCGCTGCTCAGTCATGACACGATCACCCGCGACTACGGCATCCATCCGCCGGCGTGGCAGACTGCGCTCGGCAACATCCTCGACGAACTGCTCGGGGCCCCCAAGAAGGACATCTCCCAATGAAGGGTATCATTCTCGCAGGCGGCTCGGGCACGCGGCTTCATCCAGCGACGCTGGCTGTGAACAAGCAGCTGCTGCCGGTCTACGACAAGCCGATGATCTATTATCCGCTGTCGGTGCTGATGCTCGCCGGCATCCGCGACATCCTGATCATCTCGAGCCCCGAATATCTCGATAACTACCGTCGCCTGTTCGAGGACGGCTCGGCATTCGGCCTGGCGATTTCCTATGCCGAACAGCCCAAGCCCGAGGGCCTCGCCCAGGCGTTCACGATCGGCGCGGACTTCATCGGCGACGACGATGTCGCGCTCGTGCTCGGCGACAACATCTTCTTCGGCGCGCATCTGACCGATCTGCTGGCGAGCGCGGTCGCACGCAAGGGTGGCGCGACGGTGTTCTCGTACCGCGTCGAGGATCCCGAGCGCTACGGCGTGGTCGAGTTCGGGGAGGGCGGCAAGGCGGTCAGCCTCGAGGAAAAGCCGGCAAAGCCCAAGTCGCACCATGCGGTCACCGGCCTGTATTTCTACGACAACCGCGTCGTCCAGTTCGCGCGCGACCTGAAGCCGAGCTCCCGTGGCGAACTCGAGATCACCGATCTCAATCGTCTCTACATGGACGCCGGAGACCTGTTCGTCGAACAGATGGGCCGCGGCTACGCCTGGCTCGACACCGGCACGCACGATAGCCTACTGGAGGCCTCGGAGTTCGTCCGCACCATCCAGCACCGTCAGGGCATCCAGGTCGCCTGCCTGGAGGAGATCGCCTACCAGCAGGGTTTCATCTCGATCGATCAGGCCCGCGCGGCCGGCGAACGCTTCAGCAAGACGGCCTATGGCCGCGCGATCCTGAACGCGATCGCGGAGTAAGGCGCACAGGACGATCCTGCGAGGTAGCTAGTCGTTTCACTACTGATAAAAACGGCTGACTGGATTTGAATATCAAGGCTTTCCTTGAGCCGGTACCGATATCAGGATCACGCGGTCCTAGGCAGCTATATCAGGAATTGGCATTCGGTACGTCTGTGATGACCGGCTCCCGTCGATAATGATAGCTGGGATCGTCAAGCCTATACTGTGGCTCATCGGGCGTCGGTAAGAGCGCGCGAGTAAAGGTGTCGGCTCTGTAAAAGCATCTTTTTCGACCTAGTTTTCAACGGCGAGCGCCGTATCCGGATCCCACGTGCCGGACGGTTGGCATGCAAGCTAGTCGGCAATGATTATTGTAAATTTGAATTGCTTGCTCTTGTGCGTTGTCCGGCATAGTGGCCTGTTAGCTCGACTGTACGCTGGCTTTGCCGCAGCTCTGACATAGAGATGGTTGGTCGCTGGCTGAGTATGGGGTGGCTTTTGTTAGTACGAGGTGATCAGGGAAGATCGACGCGAGCGAGCCACACAGAGGTTCGGTTGTTGAAGCCGCTTGTTCTCGTAGCATTAGCCGCCTATTGTGTGCCGCTTACTTCGCCTTTGATAGCGTCCGGTACCTTTTCACTGGATCTGCCAAGCACGGTAAACACGCAGATTACCTCGCTGATATCGGCGGTCGTGGCATTGCTCGTGTTTCGCAGGGTAACGATCTATCCGGGCGCGCGCGCATTCAGTTTTATATTACCGGCTTTCTCGACAACGTTCGGGTCCGCTGCGGCAATATTACTGGTTTCGCGAGCCAGCTATAGCGGGTCCATGCTACTTGCCGGATATATTGCTTCGGTAGGCATGACGTTTCTTCTAGGTTACTTCAACCAACGCGCGGCACCGAAGCGCATGTACTATGTACCGGTTGGTAAGACCGGTATCGTCGACGATACGCCTGACGTGGATTGGATCAGGTTGGTCGAACCTGTCGTTCCGGACGATCCCAGTGCCTCGATCGTGGTCGATCTACGCTCCGATCACGCGCCCGAATGGGAGCGTATGCTGGCCCAGGCGGCGCTCTCCGGCATCCCGGTCTATCACACCAAGCAGTTGCGGGAATCGCTGACCGGGCGTGTCCAGATCGAGCACCTGTCGGAGAACAGCTTTGGGTCGCTGCTGCCGGCGCTCGGCTATCGTGGTGTCAAACGAACGATCGACATCGTCGCGAGCGTCGTGCTGCTGCCGATCCTGCTGCCGTTGCTGATCGTCGTCGCGCTGCTGGTGCGGGCAAGCTCGCCCGGGCCGATCCTGTTTCGCCAACGCCGGATGGGCTATCGCGGCGTGCCGTTCGATATGATCAAGTTCCGCACGATGGTGGAGCAGGAGGCGACGACCAGCGATGCCGCGGCGCGGCACTCGGCGATCACGCGCGATGCCGATAATCGCATCACCGGGATCGGCCGTTTCCTGCGACGTTCGCGGATCGACGAACTGCCGCAGATCGTCAACATTCTGCGCGGTGAGATGAGCTGGATCGGGCCGCGCCCGGAGGCGGTGCCGCTATCCGCCTGGTACGAGAGCGAACTGCCGTTCTATGCCTATCGACATATCGTCCGGCCGGGGATTACCGGCTGGGCACAGGTCAACCAGGGTCATGTCGCAGGACTCGACGACGTCCACGTCAAGCTTAACTATGATTTCTACTACATCAAGTTCTTCTCGTCGTGGCTCGACCTGCTGATCGCGTTGCGCACCATCGGAATCATGCTCACCGGCTTCGGAGCGAAATAACCGACACGCGGTTACCGGTGCGGAAGACGTCGCGCCGCGTGGTTCAGGAGCCTGTCCTGTCCCGGGCCATGTCCTGAACGATCCGTGCGATACGGGCGGCTGCCTGTCCGTCACCATAGGGATTGTGCGCGAAGCTCATCGCATCGTAAGCCGAAGCGTCGTCAAGAAGCATAGTCGCGGTCGCAACGATGAGATCGACGTCGGTTCCGACCAGACGGACGGTTCCTGCCTCCACCGCCTCCGGTCGTTCGGTCGTCTCGCGCATCACGAGTACCGGCTTGCCGAGCGAGGGCGCTTCCTCCTGGACGCCCCCCGAATCCGTCAGAATGAGATGCGACCGGTTCATCAGATAGACGAACGGCAGATAATCCTGCGGCGCGAGGAGGTGGACGTTGCCAAGGCCGCCTAGCGTGCCGGAGACCGGGCCCTTCACGTTAGGGTTGAGATGCACCGGATAGACGATCTCGACATCGTCGCGAACGGCGAGGCGGGCGAGCGCTGCGCAAATTCGATTGAACCCATCACCAAAGCTCTCCCGGCGGTGTCCGGTCACCAATATAAGGCGCTTGGCGGGATCGAGCGCGAACCGGTCGGCCAGATCGCGCTCCAGTGCTGCGTCGGCACCGATGATGGCGACGGCCTGCTGTAGCGCATCGATCACGGTGTTGCCGGTGACGTGAATATTGCCGGCCGGTACATTCTCGGCGGTCAGGTTTGCACGCGAGCGTTCGGTAGGGGCGAAATGCAGCGTAGCGATAGCGCCTGCAACCTTGCGATTCACCTCTTCCGGCCACGGTGATAGAATGTTTCCCGTGCGCAGGCCGGCCTCTACATGGCCGACTGGGATGCGCTGGTAATAGGCCGCAAGTGTCGCCGCTAGCGTGGTGGTGGTGTCGCCGTGAACCAGCACGAGATCGGGCCGGAAGTCGGACAGGATCGGCTTTAGGCCGTGCAACACGTTGGCGGTGATATCGGTCAAGTCCTGACCAGGTTTCATCAAGTCGAGGTCATAGTCGGGACGGATGTCGAACAGGCCGAGAACTTGGTCTAGCATCTCGCGATGCTGGGCGGTGACGCATACGCGCGCATCCACGCCCTCTACTCCTGCCAACGCATTGACGACTGGCGCCATCTTGATGGCCTCCGGACGGGTTCCGAACACTGAAAGGACGCGCATGACGTTAGACCCTTGCTTGCATGACCAGCTGTCAGCCAATGAATTCTAGAGTGGCACGCGTGACTATCGCAGCGCCGATCAACGTAATCAGCAGGGAACGCCAGCGAAATCGGCGATAGAGGCGCGGTTGCGAATACGGATGCCTTACATCGTACCGGCGCAGGCGGCGGTGGATGCTGCGCTGCCGCGCGTAATGCTGTCGTTCGTCGTCCTTCAGCGCGCGATCGTGCCGTGCGCGCGTATCCGGATTGGATAGGCAGCGATAGGCTTCCTGCACATCGGCTAAGCGCTTCGTCAGATCACCGATAGTCGGCGCATGATCCGGATGATGATACCAGACGAGCCGCACGAACGCAGCTCGAATGTCGGTCGCCGTGGCGTCATGCGTGACGCCAAGTACCTGATAGAAATCGCGTTGTGTCATGGCATGCGCTGTGCCGCTACGATCGCCTGCATCGCCTGCATCGCCTGCATCGCCTGCATCGCGGCGATCCGCCGACCGGCGGAATCGTGCGCCTCAAACAGGCCGAGATTGTTGCCGAGCCGCGTCAGCACGGCCGCACCTCTGACCGGATCAAAACCGGCGTCGATCATCAGTACGCCGGCAAGTGCGTCGGCGTCGCGTTCGGCTTGTCGTACAATCCGGCCACTGTTTCCCAGCGTATGGCCAAGGCCATGCTTGACACTATTGCTGCGCATCACGGTCGCATGGCGCAGGATGTTGTGCGCCATTTCGTGCGCGATGACGAAGGCGAGTTCGTCGTCGTCGTGTATCTTCGCGAGCAGTCCGGTGGTTAGGAAGACGTGCCGTCCGTCGGCATAGGCGTTACGCTGTCCCGATCGAGCCAAGTGGACATGTGATGGGCAGGCAAGCACAGGTGTGACTCGTACGGTTGATACGATGCCCTTTCGCAGTAGCGTTATCGCAAAAGGCGCGATCTTGGCGGCAAGTAGATCGTCGATCGCATCGGCGCGGGCATGGGCGACGCGCGCATCAAAGCGTGAGAGAAGGCCGACTTCGGGGGGCAGCGCCGAGCCGTCTATAGCAAGTAGCACATCGCCGGGCGCGATGACTCCGGCGGTTGGGCCCGTCGGCACGACGGCAATGACGCCTGGTCCCTTGTCGAGCGCATGACTGTTCGTTAGCCCAGCGCGATCATTTGGTTCGAATTGCGACAGATGCTGCAAGACAAGCCCAATTGTAGATTCGGGCAGTTGGCACCGTGTATGGCCGGCAACGGCGAGGCGGAACGCGATAGCCGCGACACGGCCATCCTCTTCGCGACCCGGCAGGGTAGCTGTCACCGGTACGGTCCGTGCAGCGGTCCTGTCTGCACCCTGATTCTGCCCGGTCATGCTCACCGGACCCGTCACCGTAATTGCGATCGGCACCAACACACTAAGCGCGAACGCGGCGTTAGCCATGGTCGTCTACCGATCGCTTCAGATGGTTACGAATCATAGACAAGAAAAAGGCCCGGAATGCGTTACCATCCGAGCCATTTTCTTATTGGAAACCGAACAGCTTACGGGCTGTTGGGCGAGTCATCCGAATCTGCAACGACATAGATGCCGAGGCCGACGGCTACGACTGCGAGTGCCGCAATCAGGAAGCCGCCACCAGCGAGTGCGTTGTCGCCGTCGACCGATTCGGTCGCAGGCTGGGTAAGCGGCGTGGCAACGGGTGCCGCTGCCGCGATGGTCGGCGCTGCGACGAGCGAAAGCGCCGCCATTGCCGTGTAAAGAGCCTTCAATTTCACGCCGTCATCCCCTTTTAGGATTCAGAGAACCTAATATCGTGATCCGCCTACACCGGACCGGCCTGCGTTGTCACGTAGAATCTTTGCAGCACAGCGATATTCGATACCAGTATACTGCGATGGTCCAACTTCGTCTGTCGAGACTAGTTCCCGATTTTTCAGAATATGCCAAAATCGATCGAGCCGTCGCATTGAACCCGCCGTATTGAAAAAGGGTTGATCGCGATCACTGGGCGTCCGCTCGATCGTCACAGTCCGTGATAGGCGCGGTACCATTCCACGAACCGTGGCACGCCTTCGGCGATCGTGGTGCGCGGCTCGAAGCCCAGGTCGCGCTGAATCGCGCTGATATCGGCAAACGTATCGCGCACGTCGCCGGGCTGCATCGGCAGCAGATTGCGCGTGGCAGGGCGGCCGCAGGCCTGCTCGATCAGCGAGATCATCTGGCCGAGATCCTCCGACTGGCTGTTGCCAATATTGTAGATCCGGTGCGGGCCGATGCTGCCACCGGCCTTCACGGTACCGTCGTCGGCTGGCGGATTGTCGACGCAGGCAACGATGCCGGCGACGATGTCGTCGATATAGGTGAAGTCGCGCCGCATGTTGCCTTCACCGAACACGTTGATCGGCCTGCCGTCGAAGATCGCCTTGGTGAACAGCCACATCGCCATGTCCGGACGACCCCAGGGACCATAGACGGTGAAGAAACGCAGGCCGGTCTGCGGGATCCGGTAGAGATGCGCATAGGTCTCGCTCATCAGCTCGTCCGCCTTCTTGGTGGCGGCATAGAGCGACAGCGGCTGGTCGACGCGGTCCTCGACGCGGAACGGCAGCGTGTCGTTGCCGCCATAGACCGACGAGGACGAGGCATAGACCATATGCTCGACCTTCCGGTGCCGGGCGATCTCGATCATATTGAGATGCCCAGCGAGATTGGCCTGCAGGTAGGCGCGCGGGTTCTCGATCGAATAGCGCACGCCGGCCTGTGCGCCGAGATGGACGATGCGGTCGAAGTGTTCGCCATCGAGCGCGGCCTCGAGCGCGACGTGATCGGAGAAATCGACCTGCTTGAACGCGAAGCCGGTACCCAGCTTGGCGAGCTCGGCCAACCGCGCATGCTTCAGCTTGACGTCGTAATAGTCGTTGAGGCAGTCGATGCCGAGCACCGTGTCACCCCGTGCGAGCAGGTGGCGGCTGACGTTGAAGCCGATGAACCCGGCCGCGCCGGTAACGAGAACGCGCATGCAGTCACTCCTGAAAATCGAGATGGCTCTAGGGGGCAGGTCGCCAAACAGCAACGGCAGGCCTTGTAGCGATCAGCCTGCGGTCCATTCGCGCGCCCATGCCTGGAACATTAGTACGCCCCAGAGCGCGCCGGTCCGGTCGTGCGTACCAGCAATATGCTCGGCCCAACGCCCGCGGATCATGGCTGCATCGAGCGCAGGCTGTTCGGCTAGCGCGCTGTCGGACAGCAAATCCTCCGCCCATTCGCGCAAGGGCCCCCTGAGCCATGTGCCGATCGGGATCGCAAACCCCGCCTTGGGGCGCTCTATCATCTCCTTGGGTACATAGCGGTACAGGATCTGCCGTAGTGCCCATTTGCCCTGCCCGCCGCGCATCTTGAACTCGAGCGGGGTCGCCCACGCCTGTTCCACCACACGGTGGTCGAGCAGGGGCACGCGCGTCTCGAGGCTGGCCGACATCGCCGCGCGGTCAACCTTTACCAGGATGTCGTTGGGCAGGTACGACTGCATGTCCCAATGCATCATCTGCTCCTGCGCCGTGTCGCGCAACGCAGGCGGGGTATCGATCCCCGCAGCAAGTCGCGCGGATGATGTCAGCGGCAGCCTACCAGCCCATTCCTCGCTCGACGCGCGGTAGATGTCGGCGATGCCCAGAGGGGTCTGCAGCATCCGCCCGACCTTGTGGACCTTGTCGCCAAGTTGCGAGATACTTGGCACCGCAGGCAGCCTGGTGAGACTGTCCCAACGCGAGGGCGAGATCGACGTCAGGGCCTTGCCTAGCCTGCGACGCACGGGCTCCGGGATGCGCGCTGCCCTGTCCCAGGTGCGGCGCGACACGAGATACCGGTTATAGCCACAGAACAGCTCATCCCCGGCGTCACCCGACAAGGCAACCGTCACCGACTGACGTGTCAGGCGGCTGAGTAGCACGGTCGGAATCTGCGAGGAATCCGCGAACGGCTCGTCGTAGATACGCGCAAGATCGGGGATCACGGCGCGTACGTCCTCGGCACCTACGTACATTTCATGGTGATCAGTGCCGAGATGCGCGGCTACCGCGCGCGCATAGGGGGCTTCGTCGAAGCCGGTCTCGGCGAAGCCGATCGTAAAGGTCTTTACCTCGGCATTCGTCACATTGCGCATGAGCGCGACGATCGCGGAGGAATCGACACCGCCGGACAAGAAGGCGCCGACTGGCACATCGGCGATCGCCTGCTGCCGTATGGCATCGGACAGACGCGTCTCCAGGCCGGACAGCGCTTCTGCCTCGGTCATCCTGTCGTCGGCACCAGCCGCGACGACGTCATTTAGCGACCAGTAGCGCCGCAGCGTGATTCCGGGATACGACACATTGTTTGCGGTCGGCGGGGCGGGCGGGATCGTTTCGAGCGCTGCGCGATCGAATGTCGCAATCACACCTGGCTCGATCTTGTAGACATGTCGAAGGATCGACCAGGGCGCGGGAACGTAATTGAATCTGAAGTAGAGCGACAGAACCTCTGGATCGATCGGATTGTCGAACCCGGGCGCCGCGCGCAGTGCCTTGAGCTCCGACCCGAAAACGAGGCCGGCGTGGCTCCATCCGTAGAAGAGTGGCTTCTCCCCCATCCGGTCGCGGGCAAGATGAAGCTGGCGTTCCTTTCGGTCCCAAACCGCCAGCGCGAACATCCCCACCGACCTTTGCAAGGTTGCCTCCAGCCCCCAGCGCTCGATGCCGTGGACGAGCGTCTCGGTATCGGAGTGACCACGCCAAGCAATCGCGCCGTCCGCTTCAAGTTCCGCGCGGATCGCTAGGTGATTGTAGATTTCGCCATTGTAGACCAGCAGCCAGCGTCCGTCGGGCGAAGCCATCGGTTGGTGCCCGGTGGGCGACAAGTCGATGATTGCAAGCCGACGATGCGACAGAGCGATACCAGCTTCTGCGTCGGCCCAAGCACCGCTGTCGTCGGGGCCGCGGTGCGACAGCGCGGACGCCATGGCGGTGGCGTCGACTGCCTCGCCAGACTTGCTCCAATAACCCGCGATCCCGCACATGCGCTACTTCCTACTATTTCCACCGAATGCCGCTCAAAGCGCATCGCCCCGCGCAAGTCCAGTGGCGGGCGTGGTCACAGGCGAGAGGAGATAGTTGTCCGATCATTTCTTCCGGCAAATGTACATCTAGGCAGCAGGGTATCAATGCAGGCGACCCACCAAAAAAGTCAGTCGCGCATGCCACATATTTTTGCGGCCTGCCGGTCATGATTATCCCTATTCTTACTAACTGATGGCTATCGTCACTGGTATGTGCTCGCTGGAACCGACTGCTCTGTTACGCCTTTTGGCAAGACGCTATTGCCGAGGCGGAAGCGGCGCCGATGGTGATCGATCCACGCCGACCGAAAGGCGTGCCGTCGCGGTAAAGCGGCAATTTCACCATCCCACAGTCCGGATGAGCAACCGGCGCCCCTCGACACGCCGATCGGTCCGCGGTCGCGGTGGAATGGGCGGCGAGGGTCAGGTCACATCGAGACCAATGAGAGCGTATGCTCGGTCAACCGATCGATCGAGTAATCCGGAAAATCCTTCAGGTCGGGACGAGCGTCGATCGCGAGGATTTTGGCGGACCATTCCTCCACGTCGAAATCTTCGAGGCCGACATCGATAAATTCTTGCGGCACTTCGAGGCTCGATAAGGCGCACGTCGTCAGACCTGAAAGCTTTGCCTCGAGAAGCGCAAAAGAAAACGACTCCTTTGATGCCGTGTGGATATAGATATCGTGCTTCGCAAGTTCTAGAAGAACCTTCTCGTGTGGTAACCTTCCTAGGAAATCGACGGAGATCTTGCACTGCGCAGCATATTTTTCCAAGCCGTCACGATCGGGTCCGTCACCGACAATCGTAAGCGTTGCCAAGGGGTCGACCGCGGCAATACGGCTGAATACATCAAGCATGAAGTAGATATTTTTACGCGCCTCCAAGGCACCGCAATATATCAAGGACCGGTTGTGATCGAAATCGTCTTTGTGCCCGCGTGGGGTAAAGTCATCCGTATTCACCCCTAGCTCAACGACGTCGAGATCGATACTTTCAAATCCGCGGAAATGAATATCCTCAAGAAACCTCTTATATGGATCGGACACGGTGATTACGTGATGATCGAGTCTGTTGATCAACTTTACTTCTTTTGCCTTTAATCGAGATATCTTGTCGCTGTCAAAATTATATGACTGGAGATTATCGCTCCACACGGCATGCAGAACGCTTATCGACGGATTATCGGAATTCCATCCGAGATAGATATCTTCGAATACAAGCAGGTCGGATTTATCGCGCTCGATAAAAATCTTGTACAGCTCTCTGGTAAGCAGGCCTTTGTAATAGAAGCCAAGTGGCGGATATATCCAGTTTCCTATGATCGTTACGATATGAGGAAGGTATCGGAAAACCCACGGCAAACAGTCGAGCGTGATGGTATCGACCGACCACCCGCGATTACGAAGACCTTCCGACAAGGTCGTGGTATGCATGAACGCGCCGCCTGATCTGGACGCGAAGCCTCCATAGAACAGTATTGCATGTTTTTTTGGTATTTCAGCCATACATCACAACCCATCGACGCCAAGCAATTCGGCGTGCCGCTTCAAGACGTTGTCGACACGGAATCCCTGTATCGCGTCCTGCAAATCGTCATTCGATATCGGCGATTCGAACGACTGGAGAATTCCTGCCGCCAGCGCCGCCGGATCGTTCAAGGGAACGAGATAGCCATATCGTCCGTCCTGGAGGACTTCGCGTGGGCCGGTAGGGCAGTCCGTCGATACGGGTGTGCAACCGGAAAGCATCGCCTCGACTAAAACATTGGGCAGCCCTTCGAGATAGGACGATAGTACGAATGTATCCGAACGACTGAAATAGTTTAGGGGATCTTCGACGTTACCGTAGAGGACTACGCTGTCCGACAGGCCCAGATCGTCGATACGAGATTGCAGCGCCGATCGTTGCGATCCCTCACCTAGGATGGTCAGGTGGGCATCTGCCGAACGAACGACGATGCTCATGGCATCGATCAGATCGGCAAATCCTTTCCAGGGTTCGAGGGCGCCAGCCGCAATGATCCTATAGACATGGTCGCGCGGCAACGAAGATCTGGAATTCGTCCGGTTGGCTACAGCAGGGGACTCAGCATCGCCGACGATGTTGTAGACGCAGACATGACGGGACGAGGAAAATATCTGCCTGTACTGATCGACCATGTCCTTGGAAACGCATGTCAGAACGTCGGCGCGTGGCATCACGAGCCTCATGACCTGCTTCAAAAGCCATCCCTTGCTGAAGACCTGGCTGGAATAGGTGTCATAGGGCGTTACGCGCGACGAACAGCTGATCTTGGCGGTCGTCCGCGACAGGTACGCCGCGATGAGCACCATGGAGTTGAGATGGTCGCCCGCCGAGAAGACGATATCGGGTTCATAACTCTTGAATAGCCGCGCCAATGGGAGAACCATCGACGAGACGCGAGCGCGTTGCAGGAACACGATGTCCAGGCCATCGCCGACGGGCTGTTCGATGCCCTCGTTCAGCATGCCGTATACAAGCTTCACCGTATGTCCGCGGCGTGCCAGCACGCGCGCCAGACGCAGTTGCGCCAGCGGCACGCCGGACAGGCCGTAGCGACCAGCGAGTAAAAGGATCTTTTGGGTCGTCATGAGGAATCCGGTTTGACGTTTACTGCATTTTCCCGGCCCGGCAGGCAGCGTCTCGTGCAGATCGGTCGGCGAAAATATCGCCTCGTAGGGGCTTTCAGGTCATTTGAAAACGGCGCGTGGATGCGCGCGCGGTCGTGCCATGCGACGACGTCGGCCCGCAGCGAGAAATCAGGATCCGCTGATGTGCAGTAGTTCGAAGTGTCGGGCAATCACTACGTCTTCGCGGAACGACGCGATGGCACGGTCCAGCACGTCGCGCGTCGCCGGGGCGGCGAGAGCGCATTCGATCGCGTCGGCCATCGCCGGCACGTCGTCCATCGCCACCAGATAGCCCACTCTTCCACCCTCGATCACCTCGCGGGGGCCGGTCGGACAGTCGGTCGCGACAGGCGTGCAGCCCGCGACCATGCCCTCAACCAGCACGTTGGGCAGCCCTTCGGCATAGGAGGTCAACGCCAGCACGTCGGCATGCGCAAAATAGGCGAGTGGATTATCGACTTGCCCAGGAAGCCAGCAGCGGTCGGCGATGCCCAGCTCGGCGATCTGCGCCTCCAGCTCGGGACGGCGATAGCCTTCTCCGAACAGTGCCAGGCGGATGTCGTGACCGCGACGGTTTAGCTCGCCCATCACCGAGATCAGCATGCGGAAGTTCTTGCGGCCCGTCAGCGTCCCCGCCGCGACGACCAGCGGCAGATCACGATCGACGAACCAGGGATGGTCAACGGGCTGCGCCGCGCGCGCCCGCGTGGTTGTGTCGTCGATGATATTGTAGACCGCGACGTGCTTGCCCGCCGGAAAATACGTGCGGTAATTGGCAACCATGTCTTCGGACACGCAGGTCAGCGCGTCGGCGCGGCGCATAGTGACGCGCATCGCCTGCTTGCGCAGCCAGCCTCTGGTGAAGGGCGTATTCGAATAGCTGTCCTTGGGTGGCACTCGAGAGGAGCCAGTAATCTTTGCCTTCGATCCTGCCAGGATCGCCGCCACCAGCACTGCGCCGTTGAGGTGATCTTCGGCGGAGAACACCACGTCGGGCTTGGCGACTTTTAAGTAACTAATTAACTTAGGAATAATATAGCGGATGCCAGATACATCCCAAGCGATCACGTTTACTCCCGGCGTGTCTGGGATGGTGAGCACAGGGTTGGTCGATCCTATGACGAGATCAACCTGATGGCCTCGGGCGAAGAGTGCAAGTGCCAACCGTCGTTGTGCCAGCGGCACACCAGCGATTCCCCAGACCGGGGTTACTACGCAAATCTTCATATTCTGATCGTACTCATCTTGGAACGTTTTGCCGACCCGACCCGACCTGTCGAAAAGTACACAAAAACAGTGCGTGATGATTAAACGTTATGCAAGCGTCGAGTTGCTCGACGGAGCCATGATGTGCCTGAGCCGTGCGGCACCTGCAGTCCGCGAGTGATCGCGTTCGTACAGCGCGCGCATCGCGGGATCATACGGCGGTGGTGGCGCGGCTACCACGTCTGCCACGGCACGGACGAAGGCATCGGCGTCTTCGCAGCACCAGCTCGCTGCCACCACGTCCTCAGCATAACCCGACAATGCTTCCGGCGTAGCGGCGATGCGTTTGCCATACATCAGCGCCTCGGCGACCTTGGTCTTCATTCCCGATCCGTCGAAGATCGGCGCGATCACCAGCCTCGCGCCGGCGTACCAGGGCGCGAGGTCGTCAGCCGCTCCGACCAGCTCGACATTGGCTATCGCGTCGAACACGTCTGCGAGTTCTTCCATCGCGCGCCCGACGACCTTCACGGGAAGATCGATCCGCGGCGCCACCTCCTGCGCGAACCAGCGGATGCCGGCGATATTGGCGTAGAAGCCGCCACCGACGAACAGCAGGTAGCCACCGGGGATTGCAGGGGCGGGAGGCGTGGGCGCTGCCCGATCCTCCAGCACCATCGGCGCGACTGCGTCGGCGCCGCGGCCGTACAGGCGTCGCAACCCGGCAGAGTCGCGATCGCTGAGCGTCACCAGGATGTCGCTGCGGCGGACCGCCATATTCTCGGCAAGCCAGTTCGCACCGAGCACCGCCACCGATTTGATGGTGCGCCGTGTGCGCATCGCGCCCCAGAAGAAGCGGGTTTCGACGTTGTGGAAGAAAGTGATGATCCGCACGCGAGGCCGCGCGCGTTTCACCGCAGCGACCGCGGCGCCATAGTTCGACCCGTCGACGAACATCTGCGTGATCTCTTCCGCATCGATACGCGCGACAAGATCGGCGATCAGCGTGGCGTCGATCCCGTCGACCCAGCCGCGCCACGCGTCACGGGGCCGAGAGGTGGAGCGGGGCGGACGCACATGAACCAGCCGATCGCCGAGCAGGTCGCGCAGCACCAGCAGGTTGGTCCGGCTCAGCATAGCTCGTCCGCCCGGCGGTGCCGAGAGGTCGACTGCGCTGAGCAGCAGTACTTGGCCGTAAATATCAGAAGGCAAGCGAGGCGTGGTATGCACAATCATTGCGCACGTATCCTACCTTTCCAGCCTGTTCGCCATCTCTCTGTTCGCACCTAGAAACGAGCCCACTTTTCGAATGCGTGTTAAGCCCCTCCATGTTAGGCGGCCGCTGCGGTCGACGAGCCTTTCTAACTGGATGATATTTCATGCTTCGGCGTAACGTGATTGCGAACTATGCCGGCCAAGCATGGACCGTCCTCATCGGCTTTGCGTTCGTGCCAGTCTACATCCGATATCTTGGTATCGAATCCTTTGGTCTGATCGGACTGTTTGCCATGCTGCAGGGCTGGCTGGCGCTGCTTGATATGGGCATGTCGCCGACGCTGGGCCGTGAAATGGCTCGACTTAGCGGTGGTACGCAGAAGCCTGAATCGATCAGGGACTTGCTGCGATCGATCGAAACTATCTGTTTGGTCGTGGCGTTAGTCATCGTTTTCGGGATGTGGGCGTCATCGGGCTGGCTGGCATCGCATTGGCTCAAAACAGGATCTGTACCTCAGCCTGTGGTTGCGCAGGCCTTCTTGCTGATGGGATTTGTTGCGGCCATCCGGTTTATGGAAGGCATATATTTAAGTTGCCTCGTGGGCTTACAACGCCAAGTGCTGTCCAATGGCGCGACTGCGCTACTGGCAACTGTCCGCAGCGTCGGGATATTGCTGATATTCCACATGTTCGGAGCGTCTATCATCGTCTTTTTCGAATGGCAGGCAGCCATGTCAGTCGTGACGGTCGCGTTGTTAGCTGCCTTGACCTACCGTTCAGTACCAAAAATTGCGAGAAATGCTCGTTTTTCGGGAAGCGCATTGCGGTCGGTCGGCAGGTTCGCCGGAGGTATGACCGGTATAACCCTTGTCGGCGTGCTCGTTACGCAAGTGGATAAACTGGTGTTATCCCGCGCTGTAACGTTGAAGGAGTTTGGTTATTATAGTCTCGCTAGTACCGTTGCGGCTGTTATATTCTCCGTAGTCTACCCGCTTGCCCGCGCTTGGCAGCCTAGAATAGTTCAGTTGTTATCAAGCAACGAAACAGGTGCGCTTGTTCGCCTATATCATCTAGGATCGCAGTTGGTTGCTGTGGGCGCAGGCAGTGTTGCTGCAGTTATGGCGTTATTCGCATATCAAGTGCTTCTCTTATGGACGCACGATCCGGAACTTGCGGGGAAGACTGCAACGGTACTTTCAATCATTGCTATCGGCAATCTACTGAATGGACTGATGGTTCTTCCCTATTATCTGCAGACAGGGGCGGGTTGGACCCGTTTAGCGTTCCTATCAAACGTTGTCGTGCTAGTGTTCGCTTTGCCCGCGATCATGTATGTGGCCCCGGTATACCGCGGTACTGGCGTAGCGATCGTGTGGCTGCTTAGTAATGTATTTCACCTGATCTTCACGATCAACATCATGCACCAGCGTCTGCTCCGGTCCGAGATGCGGGCTTGGTACGTCAAGGATACTATCATTCCCATCGTTTCGGCAACGTTAGCGGTTGTTCTGGTTAAAATATTATTCCGAGGAATATCGGACGGTAGCATGTGGCAACTGGTACCGCTGGCCTTGGCCGGCTTGGCCTCGATTGCGGCATCCGCCTTCAGCGCTCCTGCTGTACGACTGATCGTCCTAGACCGCATCGGCTACAGACGCGCCCGTTGGGCAATATAATTCAATCCGACGCAATATCGATAAATCATATTTACGAAGAGCGAGCTTAGACGATGACCGGGGAAAAAGTTTCTGTCGTGATACCGACGCGAGACCGGCCGGATACGCTGGCAAAATCGCTGTTGACGGTAATCAATCAGACGCATCGCAATATTGAGGTAATCGTTAGCAATAACGGCAATAACCCTGAGACTAACAGGGTTATCGAGGCGATTGGCGACAGTCGGGTGCGCTGTGTCCAGCCATCGGCTTCGCTCAGCATGTCGCACAATTTCGAGTTCGCAATGCAGCACGCGACGGGCGATTTAATCGCGTTGATTGGCGATGACGACGGCATTCTTCCGACGGGAATTGAACGTGCCGTAGCAATGATGAGGGAGTCCGGCGCCGAGGCCCTTGCATCGGTCAATTGTACGTTCCGCTGGCCAATCGATCAGCAATCACAGCAAGGTGTATATCTTTCAGTACCAATGACGTCGGGTTGGTCGTGGCGCGACAGTCGGACAGTCATGCGGCGAGTGTTGGAGCGAGATCTCAGCTTTAATGAAGCACCAACAACTTATACCGGCGGTGTAATTAGTTCCCAGCTGTATGATCGCATCAAGCAGGTTCGTGGATCTTTTTATCAATCTCAAATTCCTGATACATTTTCAGCCTTTGCTTTTCTCAGCGTGACTGATCGTTACATTCTTGCGCACGAACCGTTAATGATCGCCGGTGTATCGGGACATAGCCACGGTCAAACAGCACTCGGTGTTAAAAGTCATTCATTCAACGAAGATCCTAATATTCCATTTCATTCGGACCTTCCACTTCCGGAAGAAGGAAGGCTGACATTCTCCTTCCAAGCTCTACTGTACGAGTCGTATCTACAGACGCAATATCTGCGCACTGACAATTCTCTGACGACAATCAAAGATCAAGTCGTTGCCACTGTTGCTTATGCCAAGGCGCACCGAAACTGGACCAAGGGAGGGGATAAAGCATATGACGCGTGTGTAAGATGGGCTCGAACTATGGCTGCGCATCACAACCTTGACGTTCAGGAAATTGAAGAGAAGGCCAAACGCTTGTCATTTGCTCAGGCGTCGTCGCAGTATCGCCAGACCGTACGGGATTTTCTGACCCGATATGTCATAGATGATAAGATTGCGCTCAATATCTCGGATGTATATCAAGCCAGCATCGTTGCGGAATCGATCCGGCTAACCAAGCCGAATAGGCTGCATAGCTACCGACGAACGTTTGCCCGGAAAATTCGAAAGAGCATCGGCTGATCAGCGTTTGCCGATGCGGTGGGCCGGTACGCCGGCCCATATTTCATGCTGGGCGACCTGCTTGGTAACGACCGCGCCTGCTGCGATCACAGCGCCGTCGCCAATGGTCACGCCGTCGAGGATCGTGACGTTTACCCCGATCCACACATCTCGGCCAATCGTCACGCCGCCCTTGCTGGGAGCGAAACCCTGAGCGCGGATCGGACGGTCGAGTTGCGCTATCGAGTGATTGGCCGGCACGATGCTGGTGCCCGCCGCAATGAGCGTATCGTCGCCGATTGTGATGCCGTTGCCGCTGTAGAGCACGCAGTGTGGGTTGATATTCACCCGGTCGCCGATCAGGATATCGCCGGATCCGCCAACGCAGCGGATGACGACGAATTCGAAGATCGCCGACCCTGCACCAACCACGATCCGCGTGCCACGTGTTGAAGGGAAGATGCGCGCGTCGTCGCTGACCCAAGCGTCGGGGTGAATGTCCAACCCGGCCACGGTCATGCCGCCGCTCTCAACATGCGCGCGAAGGACGAACGAAAATCCTCGGGCTCGATCCCCAGTTCGCCACGCATTCTCGCAATATCTATCGTTGGAAAGCCGATGGTAGACGCCGTGCCATAAGTGATTTGGGCCCCCGTCCGCTCGGCAAGCGCCGCACCGATGGTGGCATTGTCAGTGCTGGTTCCGCTCGCGACGTTCACAAGCCGACTTTCCGCCCGCAACGGCATGCGTGTGATCGCTTCCACGGCGTCTTCGACTGCAAGGTAATCCTTGGCGGCGCTCGCACCTGTGCCGATATGAACCCGTTGCCTGGTGACCGCGTCTCCGACCACCGACGTCAGGAAGTTGTCAGACCGGTCGCTTGCACCAAATATGTTCGACAGGCGGACGACCCGCGCGGTCGGACGCGGATCGGTCAGTACCAGCGCCTCACCCGCCAGTTTGGATATGTTGTAGAAATCGGACGCGTCCGCCGGGTCGACGGCAATGCGCGTTTCCTCGCGTCCGCTGGATTGACCGGCGTACACCCGGGTCGACGACAGATACGTGAACGACTGGAAGCGGGATTCCGCGAGCCAAACTTGTGCGAGCGCCACGTGAGTGGCCATCGTATCGTGAAGGCGTACGCGGAAATCGGCGGTCAGCCCGGCACAGAAGAAGACGTGCCCAGCGGATGAAAGGGGGACGGCACCACGCTCGGGGATGACGACCTCGGTCCCCGCATCGCGGAGGCGCGTTACCAGCGCCGCGCCGATAAATCCGTGACCGCCAACGACGGTAGCCCTGTTCGGAGCAATCGTCATACCGTCGGCTCCAGCAGGGCATAGCCCCGGTCGGCGTCAGATATCACCGTAGGCTGGACGGGCCAGTCGATGCCGATCGCCGGATCGTCCCAACGCACGCCTGTCGCGGCGCCGGGTACATAGGCTGCACCCATCAGGTAATGGACTTCGCTGTCGGGCTCGAGCGTGACGAAGCCGTGCGCCACGCCGGTCGGTAAGTGCAAGGCGCTGTCGCTGTCGGGGGAGAGCTCGAACGCCTGCCACTGGCGATACGTCGGCGATGCGTCGCGCAGGTCGACTGCCACGTCCCAGATCCGCCCGCGAGGACAGGACACGATCTTGGGCTCGCCGTGCGGTGCGTGCTGATAATGCAGCCCGCGCAGCGTGTGACGGACGGTGTTGCGCGACAGATTGGCCTGCACGACGGTGAAAGGCAGGCCAGCCGCCGTTATCTCTTCGGCGCAGAAGGTGCGCGCGAACGCTCCTCGTGCGTCATGCTTCACATCCAGTCGGATCAGGACGACGCCGGCGATCCGCGTCGGTTCAAAGCGCACCAGTTGCGACCCGGATCTCGGGTACGGCGATGACGAAGTCGCCGCCCCAGCCGGCCACCTCGGGCAGCTGGCGCATAACCTCGTCTTTGATGTTCCATGGCAGGATCAGCACGTGATCGGGCCGCGCCGCGACCAGCGCATCGACGGTTCGCACCGGAATATGACTACCGGGCAACAGCGTATCCTGCTTGGCCGGGTTGCGATCGACCACGAAATCCACGTCGGCGACGGTGATGCCGCAATAGTTGAGCAGCGTGTTGCCTTTGGCCGCGGCGCCATAGGCGACGACGCGCTTGCCCTCGTCCTTTGCGGTGCGCAGGAAATCGAGCAGCCCAGTGCGGACCGCGCGGACGCGGGCGTCGAAGCCCTCGTATCCCGCCGGCCGATCGAGCCCGGCAGCAACCTCCTCGTCGAGCAGCGCCTGTACGTTTGCCGTCACCGTGTGCGCGCTTTGCTCCCGTGCCATGAACACACGCAGCGAGCCGCCATGCGTCGGCTGCTTCGTCACATCGACGATCTTGAGCCCTTGGCGTTCGGCGATCGTCTTCACCGCGAGTAGCGAGAGATAGGTGAAATGTTCGTGGTAGATCGTATCGAACTGAACCTGTTCTATCAGGTTCAGCAGATGCGGGAACTCGACCGTGAACACGCCTTCGGGTTTCAGTATCTCGCGTACGCCGGCGACGAAATCGTTGATGTCGGGGACATGCGCCAGCACGTTCTTAGCCGCGAGCAGGTCTGCGGCCCAGCCTTCCGCTACCATCCGGCGCGCGGTGTCCAGACCGAAGAACGCGATTTCGGTCGGCACACCCTTTGCGATGGCGGTCTCGGCGACATTGGCGGCGGGTTCGATACCCATCACCGGTATGCCCATGGCGACGAAATACTGCAGCATGTAGCCGTCGTTGCTGGCGATCTCAACGACGCGCGACTGCGGGCCAAGATCGAAACGTGCCGCCATATCCTCGGCATAGCGTTTGCAATGTGCCAGCCAGCTGTCCGAGAAAGACGAGAAGTACGCGTAATCCTTGTCGAAAATATCCTCGGCAGGCACCACGTCATCGACCTGCACCAGCAGGCATGCGTCGCATACCCGCGCGTGCAGGGGATAGACCGGCTCGGGTGCGTCGGCGCGCTCGGGCGTGATGTAACTGTTGGCGAGCGGCTGCAACCCGAGATCGACGACGGTGCGGCTCAGTACCGCGCCGCAGCCCTGGCAGATCGGCGCCGCGCTGGGCGAAGGTTTGTCGGACGTCATGGAATAGCCTCGTATTGATCGATCTGCGCGTCGCACAGTGCGCGCGCGTTGCTGCCTGCGGCGAAGTCTGAATACCAGCGCGCGGTCCACGCAACGCTCGCGGCATCGTTCAACCGCGGTCGCCAATCGAGCGCCTGCCCGGCAAGCGCGGGATCGAGCGAGAGTAATTTCATCTCAGGCGGATGCTCGCCGTTGTCGCGTTGCCATGCGGGGTCGGCGCCCATGGCCGCGGTGACCGTATCGGCCACCTCGGCGACAGTCATCGGCGTGCCCGGGACGGGGCCGAAATTGAGCGCACGGGGCGTCATCGCATCTTCCGCCAACGCCTGTGCATAGAGCAGGTAGCCGCGGATCGGCTCGAGCACGTGCTGCCAGGGTCGCGTCGCGTCGGGGAAGCGCAAGCTGAGCGGAAGCCCCGTCTGCATCGCGCGCCATACATCAGGGATCAACCGGTCCGCGGACCAGTCGCCACCACCGATTACGTTACCGGCGCGCGCGGTACCCACGGCCACGCCTGCTTTGTCGAAATAGGATGTGGCATAGCTGCGTGTTAGCAGTTCCGCCGCAGCTTTTGATGCCGAATAGGGATCATGCCCGCCTAGCGGATCGTCCTCGACAAAATCGCGCCCGCTATCGTTATTGGCATAGACCTTGTCGGTCGTGACGACGAGGATGGCTTGCAGCCCGGCGACACCCCGCAAGCTGTCAAGTAAGCAGACGGTGCCCATCGTGTTGCAGGAGATCGTCGCCAGCGGATCCGCATAGCTGCGTCGGACCAGCGCCTGCGCGGCCAGATGCAGGACGATCTCCGGCCGGGCGGTGTCGATCGCCTTCGCCAGCGCCGCGCGATCGGTAATGTCGGCGATCGTTTCGCTCGCCACCAGATCGGAGCCAAGCAAGGTCCACAAGGCCGGATCGGTTTCCGGGGCGAGCGCAAAACCATGGACCTCGGCACCCAATCGTTTGAGCCACAACGCGGCCCACGTGCCCTTGAATCCGGTATGACCGGTCAACAGGACGCGGCGACCATTCCAGAACGCGCGGTCAACGCCTCCGCCGTTGGTCACCATGTCTTCCACGGTGGATTGCCACCAGCCCACAATTCTTCGAGCTGCGTACGGTCACGCAGCGTGTCCATCGGTTGCCAGAATCCGTCGTGAAGGAACGCGGCGAGCTGACCGTCCGCGGCAAGGCCGGCGAGAGGTTCGGCTTCGAACGGCATCGCGTCGCTTGTCACGCGGTCCAGCACGCGCGGTTCGAGCACGAAGAAACCGCCGTTGATCCGCCCGCCGTCACCAGCCGGCTTCTCCTCGAAGCGCAGTACGCGCTCGTCTGCAATCACCGTTGCACCGTAGCGACCCGGCGGACGTACCGCCGTTACCGTTGCGTCCAGATCATGCGCGGTATGGAAATCGACAAGTTTGCCGATATCGACGTCTGACACGCCATCGCCATACGTCATACAGAACGGTTCGTCGTCGGGCAGCAAATGGCGAATACGCTTCAGCCGCCCACCGGTCATCGTCTCCGCGCCGGTATCAACCAATGTCACCTTCCACTTCGGAACATCCTCGCCGCGCGAATAGGTGATCGACCCATCCGCCAGATCGACCGTCAGGTCAGAGCGATGCAGCACGAAATTGGCGAAATATTCCTTGATGAAATATCCCTTGTAACCAAGGCAGACGATGAACTCGTCGAACCCGTGGCGGGCATACATGTTCATGATGTGCCACAGGATCGGATTGCCGCCGATCTCAACCATCGGCTTGGGGCGGAGATGTGTTTCCTCGGAAAGCCGCGAGCCAAGCCCGCCTGCCAGAAGCACTACCTTCACGTGGCTGTCTCCCGTCTCAGGTTTGCGTCAGCGAACGCGTTTGACGAAGCAGGACGGCCAATAGGTCACGCGCTCGGTCACGGGGCTTTCGTTGAACAGCCATTCGGGCTCCTCGATCACGAAGCGCGTATCCTCGGAGACAAAATCGCGTGCGGCTTCTTGCGGGTTGTTGGTAGCCCAATCATCCTGGCTGCGCGGTGCGCCAACAACCTGCTGCATGATCCCGTCGGTGGAGACGATATAGCTGCCGACCGGCACCATATCGGCATAAGCGCGCAACTCACCCAGCACGTGATCGTAGGTGTGGTTCGAATCCAGGATCACCAGCACGCGCTCGTCGGGCTCGATCATTCCCTTCACCTGATCGACGATCTCGGGCGCGGTCGACGATCCTTCGACCAAGTCGATACGCTTGAACATCGGATGCGCTTCGATCGCCTGACGGTTGTGCGCGCGGATCTCGATATCGATGCCGATCACGCGGCCTTGGCCCATCGCCTCGAACAGCGATGCATAATAGATCAGCGAGCCGCCGTGCGCGACGCCCGTTTCGACGACGACATCAGGCTTGAGCGTCCAGATCACTTCCTGCAGCCGGACCATGTCCTCGGGCAGCTGGATGATCGGGCGACCCATCCAAGTGAACGAATAGACGTGCTTGGCGTCCCACCCAACGCGCAGCCATGCATCGGAAGCAGCTTTGAAGCCCTCCGCGCTTGCCATCGGATAGGTGGTGTCGTGTCCAGCGGTATTGGTCACGGTGACGGTCGCCGCCACCTCGTCAATGATCGTCTTCATTTTCGCCCTTGATCGAGAGGCCGTGCCTGAATCGGCGTTGCCGTGGTTCGCTTAGCAGTAGAAACGTGACAAGCTCAACCCTAACTCAGCCGGTGCCTAATCATGACGATAAGGTGACGCGGATTAGCCAGGCGCGGTTGTTGCAACGGCAACACGCGTCGCTTGAGTGCATTGGAGGACAATGCAACAAGAATTTCGATGAGAGTAAAAATCTTACAACGAGCATCGAAATTAGATTAGGATCGTAAATGGAATCCAAAAATTCGCATTATCGGCAAAATTGAGCCACACAAACTGCACGAGAAAACTATAGGCTATGACGCCGATAAGAATGGAAGGTACTGCCCTCCCGCGCTGCCCTAGTAAATAGGGAAGTCGTGAGTAAAATACCGCCTGCAGCGGTATTAGGTATAGCGAAATTCTGTCTACGCCGGACGACGCGGAAGTCGTCGCCAGCGCGACCATCGATACGATGGCAAGGATCGCGCATGTCGTCCAATAGCTTTTTTGAAACGAGGGCATGTCAATGCGGTTGCGTAACAGCAGGAAGAGCACTGCGGCCACGACATTCATTGCTACGCGGATCGCTGCACCCTGCGAATCATACGTGCTCTGAACGTAGTTGGTGACTAGGGTGTCTGACGTATCCCGCAGAAATAAAACGAAAAGAACGGCGAACAGCACCGCACCCAGGCTGCCGAGTACCACGCTTCGTCGGAAGATCGGGATAAGCGCAATGGGTAGAATGAGAATAGCCGTCTTGTGAAACAGCGCCGCAATGCCGATCAGCATCACCATTCGGATGAGACGTCGCTCCGACGCGTCGGCGAGGGCAAAGCATATGACACC
Source organism: Sphingomonas faeni (assembly GCF_040407495.1). GTDB lineage: Bacteria > Pseudomonadota > Alphaproteobacteria > Sphingomonadales > Sphingomonadaceae > Sphingomonas > Sphingomonas faeni_D. Next base: position 62,411 of record NZ_JAPZPP010000008.1, read on the forward strand.
GATTGCAGCGGCCTGTCGCGTGTACCCCATCGCAACGACGATGATCAGATAGGGCACTGCCACCAGCACTGCGAGAAAAGGATTGGGTTGGCGCCACGCGAGTTTGGCGAAGCCGCCCATGAAAAGCGCGGCGCAACAGACGTTGACCAAGCCTATGCCCAGCCCCGTCTGTGCGCCAAGCCAGTTTAGCAGTGCGTACCCGGCATCTGTTGTCTTCAACGCAGCCGGCAGGGACAAGAAGAAGATATCATTGTATATCCGCTCATAAGAGCCCCAATCGCCACCTACCTCGAACCGTAACCCAATCATCAGGATTGTCGTGCAGACGGCCACCACGAAGAACAGGCCGCGGGGATCCCGTTCGTGCCGAAGTTGGGCTTGAACGGCACCCACCGACCACAGCACGAATAAAAGCCAATAGGGGAACAAAGCGGATCCAATCTTCGAGACCCAGCGCCGGGCGATATCAAGCGATATAGCTCTCGTCACGAACGGGTCCAGCGCATAGACGCCGGATGTATACTACCATTTGTGGTTCGGAACACACGGCATGCCCCAAACACAAACGATCGTCCTGTCGATCAACACGAGCTGGAATATCGTCAACTTCCGCCGCAACCTGATTGCCCGGTTGCAGCGCGAGGGGTATGACGTCGTCGCGCTGGCGCCGCGCGATGCGCATAGCGAGACGCTGGTCGCTATGGGCGTGCGCTATTTCCCGGTTGATATCGACAGCAAGGGGCTGTCCCCGGTCCGCGACCTGAAGCTTGCCGCACAATATTACCGCATCCTGAAACAGCTTCGCCCGGTCGCGTTCCTCGGCTGGACGATCAAGCCTAACGTCTACGGCTCGCTCGCGGCGCATGCACTCGGCATCCCGGTGATCAACAACATCTCGGGTCTGGGTACCGCGTTCATAAAGGTTGGACTGCTCACGCGGATCGTGCGGAGGCTCTATCGCACCGCGCTCGCACGGTCGGCGACGGTGTTCTTTCAGAACCGCCACGACCGCGATCTGTTCGTCGCGCAGCGGCTGGTCCGCGCGCCGCGTACCGTGCTGTTGCCCGGTTCGGGGATCGATCTGGCGCAGTTCGTCCCCGACCCAGCGGGGGAGGGGGCATCTCCGATGTTTCTGATGGTCGCGCGCCTGCTCCGCGACAAGGGCGTGGTCGAGTTCGCCGAGGCCGCCCGGATCGTCCGCCAGACCCGGCCCGATGTCGCGTTCCAGCTGCTCGGGTTTCTCGACGTACAGAACCGTACCGCGATCGACCGCGCGATGGTCGATGGCTGGGAGCGCGAGGGGATTCTGGGCTACCTTGGCGAGGCGGCGGATGTCCGGCCGTATCTGGCGCGTGTGACCGCTGTGGTGCTGCCGTCCTACCGCGAGGGCATGCCGCGGTCGCTGCTCGAGGCAGCCGCGATGGGGCGCCCGCTGATCGCCACCGACGTGCCCGGCTGTACCGAGATCGCACGCGCCGGCGAGAACGCGTTTCTGTGCGCGCCCCGCAACGCGCAGTCGTTGGCGGATGCGATGCTCGCGTTGCTCGACCTGGACGCCGACGCGCGCGCGACAATGGGGCGGCGCAGTCGGGCCATCGCTGAGCGCGAGTTCGACGTCTCGGTCGTCGAGGCACGCTATCTCGACGCGATCGCCCGCGCGACTGCGCCCGCCCCCGCGACCGCCTAAGCGACCGCGTAGTCCAAACCCAACCTACAGGCTCAGATGGCGGGCCGAGGAGGGCTGGCGACTACGCTGCGTATAGGGACGAACGCCCGACATCAGGCCGATGCACGCTGCGAACACCGCCGACAGCGCCGCGGTGCGGAGCGGATAGTCGACCATGCTGTGCAACATGATCGCCGCGGTCGCGATGACGGCCGCCTGCGCGAACGGATCGGGCTCCGTCGCGCGCCAGATCGCGCGCAGTCGGACGACCCACCAGGCTAGGAACAGCGCGGCGAACGCTACCCCGACGATGCCCGTCTCCAGCAGTAGTTCGAGCCAGTCGCTGTGTGCGTGGTTCATGAACGTCGTGGTGACCGACGCAAGCGGCTCCTGCAGGTGATAGACCGGCTGGAAGCTGCCGGTGCCCGAGCCGATCGGGAAATAGTCGCGAGCCGCGCGGACGGTGAGGGCGAACGAGGTCTGGCGCGACAGTTCGACATTCGCCTTCTGCGCCCCGAACAGGTTGTTGCCGAACGGGCCGACCACGATCGTGACGACCGCCGCGATCGATACGACGACGGTGGCCACGACGATTCCGCGGCGCAACGCGGGGCGCTGGCGCCCGAAGGCGAGCCATGATCCGAGCGCCACGGGGACGCCCAGGCCGATCCCCGCCAGCGACGAGTTGATCAGCAGGCCGACGAAGAGAACGGCATAGGCTGCACCCACCAGCAGGCGGATCGCCGAGGCGCTGCGCTGCGACCCGCTCCGCTTCAGCAGGGTCACCTGCAGCGCCGCAAGGAACGGGATGCAGACCAGCAACAGCGTCGCATTGTGATTGGCGTTAGCAAAGAAGCCGACGGCGACGCCGTAATTGGTGACCCGGTAGAGATAGGCGCTGTTACCGCCGATCACCTGCAGTGCGCCGATCGCGACCGAGGCGAGCGTGACCGCGACGATCGCTACGGCGATGCCGCGTCCGCGAAACGCACCGAGCACGACGATGCCCAGCAGTACGGCGAACGCCGGCAGCAGCCAGAGGATGCTCGACGGGGCGACATCGGGCGCCAGCGTCAACGGCAGCCAGGGCAGGGGAATGCCGAGCAGGCGATAGCCCTCGACCACCGCGCCGCGCCCAGGCAGCAGGGTCCAGAGCGCGGGCGGCAGCGGCACCAACTGGACCAGCGCGATGACGAGGAAGATCGCGAGCAGGCCTAGCGGCGCGCGGATCTGGGCAGAGGGACGCTCCTGGATCATCTGCCATACTGCCCAGCCGATCAGCGGCAGGCTGACGATCTGGAGGATGAAATTGGCGATGAATCCTGCCGCACTCGCGCCTCCGAGCAATAGGCAGGCGAGCAGATAAACAGGGACGGCTGCATGGCGGATCATGGGGTGGTTTCCGATGCGGCTGTCGATGTAGCTTTCGCCGCACCTGCCGGCTTGCCCGTCGACGCCGGTCCCGACAGGGGGCGAAGGTCGAGGTCGCGCAGCGTCACGCTCAGCGGGGACGGGAAATCGCCAGCTTCGCCGCGCAACGTCAGCGTCTGTGCCGGACAGCCTGCTGGAATGACGATTTCGCCGGTGATGCGGTGCGGCTTGGCGGTCGCGGTCACGACGACGTTCATCCGCTGGTCGCGGTTGGTAGGGGCAGTCGATCCGCAGGCGAGCGACCAATAGAGCTTGGCGGCTCCATCGGTCTTGCCGGGATCAACGGTGAACGCGAACCGATAGCGCCCCGGTTGCAGGACCAGCAACTGGCGCGCGAGATCGCCGCTGTCGCGACCGTAATAGTCCACGATCAGGCTATTGTTGCGGATATCGGCTGCGCCAAGACCGCTGGCGGTCAGCGTCCAGTCGAACGGGGGCGACGCTGCGGTCTCGCGGAAACCGCCGTTGGTGATCGGCGCTGCGGCCTGCGTCGGCGCGATCCCGTAGATACGCTGCCAGACCGACCGCGCGATAGGATATTGGCCGCGTTCGACCAGGCGGTTGATCAAGATCGGGCCCCAGCTTTCCTTGTCGCGCGCATCGGCACGGCCTGCGGGGCTTGCGAGTGCGAAGATCGTGTCCGGCGCGGTGTCGGACTTGGCGAGCGCGATCAGCACGCTGCGTTCCAGGACCGGATCGGTACGCAGCGTATGGCGGACCGCGTCGTGCGTTTCGGGCGCCATCGTCATCTTCGCCATTGCGGTCGCGATCGGCACCTGGGTCGCGCCGAGGATCCGCGCGAGAACCGAGAATTGCGTCGCGGCATCGGCGTAGCGTGCAGTGCGTAGGTAGCGATCGAGCAGCAGCAGGTGGATCAGCCGCTGGCGAGGATCGAGCCGCTGCCCGGCCTCCAGCGTCGCGACAGCACGGGCAGGCATACCGTCGAGCAATTGCTGATGGCCCAGGATCAGATAGGCACGGGCATCGAGCGGTGCATGTGCCGCCCCGCGCCGCACGGTGTCGAGCGTGGCGGTGTCGAGCATGCCGCGTTGCTTGACAAGCATCGCCGCAGTCCGCGCGAGCACGGCATCAGGGTAACCGGGAGCAAACCGGGCGATCGCGGGTGACGTCGCTGGCAACGTCCTCACCATTGCCGACTGGAAGGAGAGCCAGCCGACCGATACGCCCGCAACCGTCAGGACCGCAGCGGACGCAAAGCCGCGCGCAGTGGCCAGACCTCCACGGCCTGCGGCCCTGCGGCGCGAGCCGCGGTCTTTACGGTTCATCATGCATCGTCAGCATGATGCGGCGCTTCTTGTCGTTACTGTCCGCGACGTAGCGATACTGATCCTTGTTCTGCCCATAGCCGTAGCCGTAGCCATAACCGTAGGACGCCTGAGGCTGGTAGCGCGTCAGAATGGCGCCGACCATGTGCGCTCCAGCCGTGCGCATGCGGTTCTGTGCCTCGACCGCGGCCCGCGTCCGGGTGCGACCGGACTCGATCACCATCAGCGTGGCCTGTGCGATCGACGACAATAAGGGGGAATCGGCGAGGCCGAGGATCGGTGGACCGTCGATGACGACGACGTCGAACGTCGCCGAGGCGTCGGCAAGCAGAGCGGCAAACCGTGCCGAAGCGATCAGCTCGGGTGGGCTTGGTGGAATGGTACCCGATGGCATGACCCACAACGCGTCGACATCGGTTTGCAACACATGCTCGCTGAGCGATCCCGTATTGGTCAGGATATGCGACAGCCCGACATTCTCCCGGCCCGTGACAAAGGCGGGACGGCGCATGTCTGCATCGATCAGCAGCACCGACTTGCCGAGCCGCGTAAAGCTGTACGCCAGTGCCCAGGCCGAGGTCGACTTGCCTTCGGCTGGACGCGTGCTGGTGACGAGCAGCGTCTTGGGCGCGCCACCCTCGGTGACGAACTGCATCGCCGAGGCGGTCGACAGATAGGCTTCGGCAACCGGCGACAACGTATCGCGCAATTCCTCGATCGGCTTGGCAGTCTTGGCGTTGGGAATACCTCCCAGGAACGGCAACTGCAGCTTGTCGCGGACGTCGTCGGGCGACTTTATCGTGTCGTTGATGAACTCGAGTACGATCGCGGCCAGCATGCCGACGATGAAGCCCAGCACCGCCCCGATCAGGAGGTTGAAGTAGAGATTGGGCGAAAATGCCCCGCCCGGTACCAGCCCGCGGTCGACCACCGACGCGACCGCCGTGCCGATCCCGCCGGCGACGCCGATCTCCTTGTAGCGCTGCAGAAGTGCATCGTAGAGCGTGCGGTTGGTGTCGACGTCGCGCTTGAGAATATTATACTGGATAAGGCGGCCGCGTTGATCGAGGACCGTGCCGCTAAGCCCGGAAACCTGCGAGCGTAGCCGGTCCTCTTCGGCGCGCGCCGCCTGGAAGTCCTGGCGAAGCGTACCGATGCGATCCGAATTCGCCGTGCGCGTCTCGGTGACGACGGACGCGCGGAGCGCATCTATCCTTGCCTTCAGCGCGACCATTTCGGGGTAATCGGGACGGAAGGTCTGAAGCTTCTGCTGATATTCGGCATTGAGTGCGGCGATCTGGCCGCGCAACGGTGCCGCGTTGCTGCTGCCTTCGGTCGTTGCACCGCCCAATGCGGCTTCACGATATTTTTGCTCGGCTGCGATGCGGCGTGCCTGCGTGGCGGCCAGCGCGGTGTTGAGCGAGACCAGCGAACTGCCGGTCAGCGAGTTGACGTCGCCGCCTTCCTCGCTGCCGCCCGTACTGATCAGGCGTTGCTGTTGCGCATAGCTGGTCAGCTGCCGTTCCGACCGTTCCAGATCGCGCCGTGTGGTAGCGATCTGGCGCTGGAGAAAATCGCGCGCGTAGGACGAGGATTGGTAACGGCGTTCGAGATTGGTCGCGATATAGGCGTCGGTGATTCCATTGACGACCTTCGCGGCGATCTGCGGGTCACGCGCGACGAACGAGACGGTCACGATCATGCTTTGCGGTTGCAGGATTACCTTCGTCCCGCCCTGTACGAACCCCGCCGCAATGGCGGTGTTGGCCGTGCGATCGGTCCCTTCGCCGACGATCGCTGGATCTGCCGCAAGGTTGAGATTCTGCGCGACGCGTTCGGCCAATGCCCGGCTACTGAGCAAGGCAAGCTGCGTTCCAATGAAATTGGAATCACTGCGTGCGCTATTCTGTCGTCCGCCTTTCGAACCTTCGTCAGCAATGATTTCGACTTGAGGTGGGTTGAGCTCGAGCGAGGCGGTGGAGCGATATTTCAGCGGCGTTAGCAAGGTGATAAGCACCGCTGCGGCGATGCCGGTACCTATCGCCGCCAGGATCAGCCAACGCCACTCGACAGCGATACGCCACAGCAGCGACAGGGACAGTTCGCGCCCGCCAGTCGCGGCCCCATAGCTACCATAACCGCTCTCGTTGGTCATGGGGGCGAGATCGCGGCGCTGATCCGGTTGCACGGTCAGATTCGTGGGACCAGCGGCCCCTGGGCTTGCCATGTACAATGATCCTAGAGACGAAAGACGTCAGAGCGCCAAGAAGATGGAAGCGAGCGGCAGGCTCTGCATCAGGTCGCGCTGGGTCTTCTTGACGGCCGAACCGTCCACCACGACTGTGTCACCCGGAAAGACCTCGGGATCCTTCATCTCGCCGCGGCGGATGCTGGTCAGATCGAACGCTGCGGCCATGCGCTTGCCGCCGATCGTACGGAAAATGGCCACACGGCGCGGATTTGCCAGGTCGTCGGTGCCGCGCGCGAGCGCGATCGTCTGGACGAGCGAGAGCGGTCCGGTCGCGGGATAGATACCAGGCTGGCGGACCGATCCATCGACGGTGACGACACGGCTGGCCGATGCCTTCAGCGATACGGTAACGCTGGGGTTTCGCAGGTATTTCTCATCGAGCCGCTTGGCGATCATAGTGCCTAGCTGGCTGGTGCTCAGCCCCACCGCATCGACCCGGCCGACCAGCGGCATGGTGATGCGCCCGCTCTGATCGATATCGTAATCGCGCGTGAGATCGCTCACCTGGAATACCATGACGCTGACCGTATCGAGCGGCGCAAGCTTGTAGGTGTCATCGACCGCTACGACCTTGGGGGCATCCGGCGCGCCAAAATTGCTGGAATCGTAGGAGATGTTACCGCCTCGCGTCGAAGCGCAGGCGGCCAGCAGCATTGCCAGGCCAAGAGCGATTATCCGGCTCATTGATCCGTTTCTCGTCATATCGTTGCCTTGCAAGCCGAACCGCATCCCCATGATGCAGGCGTCACATCTACAATTAACCCCGCTTTGTCGCAACCCGCGTGGTGAGCAACTTGGCGCAAGACTATAGTATATCGATCTCCGCCTATTGACAGGATCGAGCGTGCGACGGATGCGATTCCGCATGTCGCTGTTCCTAGTGCTTACGTTGCTGCTTCAGGTCGGTGGCAATGCCAGCCAGGCTATAACCGACGAAATCCTTGTCGTGGCCAAGCCCCGCAAATGCGATCTTTCGGTCGCGGGACGCACCTTGCGCAGTCGCGAGTTCAAGGCGCGTGCGGCAGAATGGGCGGCGGGGCGGCCGGTACGCGTCGTCGTGCCTACCGATGCTCGCACCAAATGCCTCGCCAAGATCATGTTCCGCCTGCACGATAACGGGGTGACCCGTGCCGAGTTCGTCGCCGAATCCGTCGATGCGCCCGCCACCATGGACGGGGGCGGCAAGCGATGATCGCGCTCGTACTCGACTGGGAGGCGTTCAAGGTCTGGTTGACCGCCACGACGGGACTTTCGCATCATGACTGGCATCTCTTGCTGGGAGTGTTGCTGACGCTCGGCTTCACATGGCTGCTGCGTCTGCCGCTGGGTGCATGGGCACCGTCGCTGATCGTGCTTGCCCTGGAACTGGTCAACGAGGCGCTCGATTTCACGCGGTATCATATCGATGGCTACCCGTGGGGGCCTGGTCCGATGATGGTCGATATCGCACTCACCATGCTGCCCCCGCTTGCGATCGTGCTGGCAGCGCGGTGGGATTCGCTCGACTTCTATCGTTTCAGGCGACGCCCGCAGGGCATGATCAAGGTCGCACTACGCTAGTGCCGGTTGCAATCCCGTCGCGAGAAAGCGGAGATCGTCCTCCTCGATCACGGCTGCAGTAAGAACGCCGGTCCGATAGGCACCGGTATCGATCCCGATCCGGTTGGTGCGACGGTCGATGCCGTCGCTGATCGTGTGACCGTGGATCACCATGCAGCCATGATCGTGCGCGTCGGACAGGAAGGGTTGCCGGATCCAGCGCAGATCACGAGGCTGCTGCTGCTCGATCGAAACGCCCGGCCGAATACCGGCGTGGACGAGGAGATAGTCGCCGAACGCGAACGTATCACCGAAGGTCTTCAAGAACGCGACGTGCGTTTCAGGAATCGCGGCCCGCAGTATTTCGGCAATCCGTTGGTCATCCATCGCCTGCAGGGCCGAGACCGCAATCCCATAGCTTTCGGCGCAGGTGTCACCGCCAAATCCCAGCCAGTCGTGCGCGACACCGGCTTCCCCTGCCAAGGCGCGCAGCAGGAACTCCTCGTGATTGCCGAGTAGGAACAGCATCCTGGCAGGGAAATGCTTCAGACTCTGCAGGCGCTCGATCACGCCGGCGGAATCCGGTCCGCGATCGATTAGGTCGCCGAGAAAGACCACTGCCGCGGTGTCCACCGGACGGTCGGCGATGTCGTCCTCGATGCGCCCGAGGAGATCGTCGACCAGATCGAGCCGGCCATGAACGTCGCCGATCGCATAGAGACGCTTGCCCTTGGGACCGGCGAAGCTTTGCGCCGACGATACGCTGGCCGACATGCGGCGAAACAATTTAGAGAACACGCAAACCTCGAACGCAAACACACGCGATCGCACTCCGACCGCTCCGTCTGCATGTAGGGTCGCGTTCTACATCGTCCATAGTTTTGACCCGGAGGGTATGTGTTGCGATCCCGCAAGCGCGTTCTTGAGATCGACAATGCCTCCACCCGGCGCCAGCACTTGCGCGAACCGGCCGAAATCCTCGACCAGTTCGCGGTGCGGTACCGCCAGGACGATCAGATCGTACTCGGCCGTATCGGGGACGGCAACGATCTCCAAGCCATATTCGTGCAAAGCTTCGGGCGCGGAGACGAGCGGGTCGTGGACGTCGACCCGGTGACCCAGTGCCTGGAACGCGGCGACTAGATCGGCGACCTTCGAGTTGCGCAGATCGGGCACGTCCTGCTTGAACGCCAGCCCGAGCATCAGCACCTTGCCAGCGCCGCTGCCCCCCGACCGCGCATGCCAGTCATGCACGTCCTTGGCCACCCACGCCGCCATGCCGTCGTTCATGTCGCGGCCCGCCAGGATGATCCGCGGATCGCAGCCGAGCTCGGTCGCGCGGTGTGCGAGATAATAGGGGTCGACGCCGATGCAGTGCCCGCCGACCAGGCCCGGCTCGAACTTCAGGAAGTTCCACTTGGTGCCGGCTGCCGCCAGCACGTCCCACACCGACAGATCCATCTTCGCGAAGATCTGCGTGATCTCGTTGACGAATGCGATGTTGATGTCGCGCTGCGCGTTCTCGATCACCTTGGCCGCCTCGGCTGCCTTGATTGACGCTGCGCGGAACACGCCACCGCTCGTCACCTGATTATAGAGTGCGGCGATGTCCTCGAGCACGTCGGGGGTCTGGCCGGAGATCACCTTGGTGATCCGGTCGACGGTGTGCTCGCGGTCGCCCGGATTGATTCGCTCGGGCGAATAGCCGAGGAAGAAGTCCTCGCCGCATCTGAGGCCGCTGATCCGCTCGAGTTCGGGGCCACACATGTCCTCGGTGACGCCGGGATAGACGGTGCTCTCATAGATGACGATCGAACGCCGGCCAAGCTTCAGCATGCCGCCGACGGTACGCGTCGCGGCCATCACGATACCAAGATCCGGCGTGTTGTTCGCATCGACCGGCGTGGGCACGGTAACGATGTAGAAATCGGCGTCGGGGCAGGCAGCAGGGTCGGTCGTCAGGCGCAGGCTCGACGCGGCGAGGCGATCGGTATCGATTTCCCCCGTGCGATCGTGCCGGCGTTCGAGCTCGGCGATGCGACCGGTATCGACGTCGAGACCCCAGGTCTCGAACGACTTGGCCAGCGCCACAGCGAGCGGCAACCCGACATAGCCGAGCCCGACCACTATTACGCGCTTGTCTCCGGTCATGTCCGACACCCTATCATCTGTTCTGCGAAAAATCGGTTTCTTACTGACAACCTGCGTAACGACAAGTCGCGTTAATTACAGGCTTAAGCTCATGACCGAGCGGAAGAGTCATAACGGTTATGTCGGATCGTGTTGGACCGATGGCGTGGATGGCGGTTGAGCGACGGTGTTCGCTCGGGCGGTCGCCTGGCAAAAGTCTGGCTCCGTATTCTTCCGATAAATGGTATTCTCGGAATAAAGAAAAGCTTGGTTCGGCGGGGTGGAATTGGCATGCGGCGTCTGGCGCATCACACGCCATCCGATTGAATTCTGGTCGAGAGAATTTTGGATCATTCGACGAACTGCTGGAGCAACGACGCATGACCGACGACTTCGACGATACCGCATTGGCGCGCGTTTCGTCGACGCCGTTGATCCCGTCGTTGCTCGACGACGAGATCGAGGCCGCGCGCGCCTACGTCAACGCCGCGCGGGCGCCGGCGACGCGACGTGCGTATGAATCGGACTGGCGGATATTTCTCGCCTGGTGTGCGTCGCGTGCGATCGACCCTTTGCCCGCCGCGCCGGGCGCGGTGGCGATCTTCCTGTCGAGCGAAGCGGACGCCGGCGCGCGGCCATCGACGATCGGGCGGCGCCTGGCGGCGATCGGCTATATGCATGCGCAGGCCGGGTATGATCCGCCGCAGCAACAACCGGGCGCGGTCGCGATCCGCAATGTCGTGGCAGGAATCCGGCGCACTCATGGTATCAAGAAGGTCCAGAAGCGTGCCGCGGACGGTGACATGCTGCGCGACATGCTGCGTGGCTGCGAGGGCGACAGCGTGCGCGCGGTGCGTGATCGCGCCTTGCTCGCGATCGGCATGGCAGCCGCCTTGCGGCGATCCGAGCTGGTCGCGCTCAATATCGACGACGTCGCGATCACACCCGACGGGCTGTTGATCACGATCCGCAAATCGAAGACCGACCAGGAAGGCGAAGGCGCGACGATCGCGGTGCCAGAAGGGCGCCGGATCCGACCCAAGGCGCTGCTGTTGGCATGGATCGCTTGCGCCGGGTTCGGTGACGGCCCGGTATTCCGCAAACTCACGCCGCAAGGGCGGATCACGGCTAGGCCGATGAGCGACCGCGGCGTGGCACTGGTGGTCAAGGCCCGCGCTGCGGCCGCGGGCTATGATCCGGCACAGGTGGCCGGGCACTCGCTGCGTGCCGGCTTCTTGACCGAGGCGGCGCGGCAAGGCGCGACCGTGTTCAAGATGAAGGAGGTCAGCCGCCACAAGTCGCTCGAGATCCTGTCCGACTATGTCCGCAACCACGAGCTGTTCCGCGACCACGCCGGCGAACGCTTCTTGTAGCGGCGACGCGAGATTTATCCGGCTCTATATATAGCACACGCGACGCAGACCCTTCCCATGACGGAAAATGCTCGTTGGTCGCGGTACGAGGATCACCCGCAGGAACAGGCTGATCGCCTCATCAGGTTCGTCGGCACGCGCTCGGACTATGCACGCGCGAAAGCATCGGCGTAGACGCAGACCATGACACACTTCCATAGAGCCATCCTGTCGATGGCGTGCCTGACCTTGATGGCAGGCTGCGATCAGCCATCATCATCCACGGTTGTCAAAGCGAAGGCGACGCAGGACCCGATAGCTGCGGACGTCGACCGGATGGAGGCGGATATACGTATTGCCGCTGCCAACAAGCGCATCGATGAACTGGAGCGGCAGGTCGGTGCGTTGCAGGCGACCCCGGAAAAGCTCGATCTCGACCTGCTCACACGTCGCGTGGAGACGTTGGAGGCAAAGGCTGGCGGCGATGCGTCGTCTCCGGGAAAGCTATCGGGGAAAACAACGTCCGAGCCTGGTCAAACGCCTCGATCGGGTTCGAAGCCCGATGGTTTTGGGCAGCTGAAACAGCAAACCGCTAAACCGGGTCCGCTCTGATCTAGAGACCGGACATGGCGGCCGAGCGATCGCTTTAACCCGGCAGGTTCATACCGTCGCGCTGCAGCGCGTCGTGTGGAAACTCTGCGTCATGTAAAAACGGGCCGGAATTACCGGCCCATTTCAATCAGTTGCTGTCCGAGTCGTCATCGTTTTCATGATCGATGATCAGGTACGTCACACCCGCGAGGATGCCGATACCGATGACGATCGGGGCGATGCTCGAATCCTGGAGACCAGCCAGATTGCTGGACTTCGACGTAGACGTGCCTGCACGAACCGACGAGAGCGACCCAGCCGAGCTTGCAACAGGGGCGGCGCTTGCTGCAACCGGCAACGCGGCCAGAGCAAAGGCCGATGCGGCCAAGGTCAGTTTCTTAATCATAGGTCACTCCCAGTATCAGCCAGTGCGGCTGCCCGGCCCCAACGTCTACGATCGCCAAGGGTTCCTGTGACAAGACCAATCAGGACACAGGTATCGCAACGGGCTGCACGATCGGATTCACGCAGGCTTTATCAGATCCGATCGTGTCGTCAGGATAGGGGCGGGCCTACAAGTCGTTCGAAGCCGCCACTCAGCCCATTCGTATCGAGCACGCCTGCCAGCCATGTCATCATGTCCCCGTAGACGACGCGCTGGGCTGCCCACTGCGGATGATTATAGGTTTCGAACACCACGCCCTGGTAGGTCGAGGTGTAAACGCTCTGCCAACCGCGCCGCTCTACCCACTTGAATCCGCGGTATTCGAAATCGAGCAGTTTGACGTCCTCCTCGCGAGCAAGGTTCGCGAGTATCCCGTTCCAGGTCGCATAGCTTGCCAAACCATCCACGATCACGCCGCCCCCGGTCCAGTCGCACTTCTGAACCTGCTGGGTAGAGGGCGGGACCAGGAATTCGTCGATCGGCGGATCGAAATGGCGAACGACACTGGTGAAGACCCCACTCTCCTGGATCGATCCGGGCTCGACCTGCACCGTATTGCCGCCAACCCTGCGGGTCACCGTCATGATGATCCCGGCATTTGCCCCGGCATTCTGCCCATCGTTCAACCCGGTACGATCGTCGATACGTAATTTGCTGCCGGCGCGTATCGCCTGCCCCCCGGCACGCTCGAACAGCCCACGCCCCTCTTCGCTCGGAAGCGGCGAGCCGAACGTGCCGGCTTCTCGATCAAACGCCAGGGTCCCGCCGTAAAGCAGGGTTTGCTGCTCGGCCGGCCATGCGATGCCCTCGGACAGCGCGCTGCGAATTGACAGCGGCGTCGTCTTTTCGGGCCAGGGATGCACCGTGTTGCAGACGATCGGCACGGCGCCGGTCGTCTTGATCTCGCGCAGAAGTGTTCGAAGTCTTTCCTTGGTAAAGGCAGCGTTCGGTCCGCGACCATGCACGCCATACGCCGATCCGCTGTTCATCCCGAGTCCGAGAATGACAACGTCGTACGGCTTTCCTGCCACGCCGGCATATTGGTTCGGGGTCTGATCGTCGAAGGAACCGCCGACGGCCGCATTGACTTCGCGGATCGTCCTGCCGGCCGGACGGGCGGCCATCAACGCTTTCGCGAAGTAGCGGGTCGGGGTGTTGTCCGCGATGATGGCGGCGCGATCGGGATTGTCGAAGCCTACCAGATCATCGCCCAGAAAAACCGACATGCCCAACGTCAGGATACCGAGCGTGGCGCGTGACTGGAGCGGCGGGGCGGACGGTGTCGGCGTAGGTGCCGGGGAAGGCGCAGGTGCAGGCGCGGGGGTTGCCGGCATGACGACGATAGGACCATCGCCGGTGCCGCCCTCGCCACCACATCCCGCCAGCGCTACGGTGCTGACGATGCCGCTTACGGCTGCGCGCCGGGTCAGTGTCATGTCGTCGTGATCCACCTGGCGCGAAGGCTTCAATGCTTATCCAGAGCCTTGTCGACGAATGCGACATCCAGCTTGCTCATGCCCGCATAACCGTCATCGGTCGGATGCACACCATCTGCCAGGGGAACACGGCCTGCGCGTTGCTCCGCGTCGAAGTCGAGCACGGCAATGCCCTGGCTCTTTAATGGTCCGTCAACGATCATCCTGTTGAACGCCTGACGTTCGCGTTCCTGTTCCGGCGGTAGGCCGTTGCGCATCATCACCGTGCCGACCCCGACGATCCAGCCATCCTCCTTCAGCCGCCTGACGTAGTCCTGTAGCGTCTCGAACAACGGAATGGCCTTGGCGTTCTGCGCGAAGTCGTTCGAACCGCCACCCAGGACCACGACATTGCGACGTCCCGATTGATAATAGTCCTCCAGCGATACCAGCCCGGCCAGCGAGCCCAGCGTGATGCCGTTCACGCCCTCGTTCGCGACGATCACATCGTTGCCGGCATGAACCTGATACCGGCCGGGCCGCGAGGTCGTCAGCGGATCGCTCGCGGCAACGCCCTCGGTGATGCTGTCCCCGACGAAGACCACGATGTCGTGCTTGGGGTGAGCCGCGGCATACCAGCGCTGCAGACCAAAGGCCAAGAGCAGCAGCAAGGCAGCGACAGCGAGATATTGCCACAACGGACTGCGACCGACCGGACGCCAACGCCCCTGTACTTTGACCATCGGGACGCGGCAGCCGACGCAGCGACTGAACGCCATGTCGTCCCGGAACCGGACTCCGTGGGCGTTACGCAAGTGACGGCCGAACAGGCATTCGGGTAATTGTTTTATCGTCATAAGTTCAGCACCCCCCGGCGTGCCCGCGCCTTTCATCGCGTGGTAACCGGAAACAGATCAACTTTGAAAGGCCTTGGTTTTTATTGAACCGGGCGCGGTGAGCGGACAGCCTCCGTGGGAATGGTCTTGCTTTCAGAAGCGATCGGATACTGCGATGCGGTGTTCATGCTCGTTCGCGATGACGGCGTCGCCTGCGTCGCCGGAGCAGCTTCGGGATGCGCTGCAGGGGATGGAGCACGAACCAGAAGCGCGAGCGATCCGCGTCTTCCTCATCGGAAGCGGAGAACAACAGACGCCTGATCCAGCCGGTGAGATCGCCCGCGCTCGAGGCGACGAGCAGCTTGCCGGTCATCTCCGCCCAGCCGCGCCAGCGCGAGCGGGCGAGTTCGGCGGTTCCGCCGCCCGCTTCGATCGTGCGCCGCGCCAGCGCGACGAGTAGTCTCAGGCGCAGCGATCGGGGGGCGGCGAAGGACGATGGCGGGGGCGTGCCGAAGAAGCGCCCGGCGAGCAAGATGGCGGAGGCGCCGGCGCGGGTCTGACCGCGGGCGACCGCGCCGTGCCAGAGCCGGTCGCCGCCATCGGGCTCGCGTGATAGCAGCGCGGCGACATCGGCCAGCCAGCGTAGCCGTGCCCATAAATGCGCCGCGCCGTGGTTGCAGATATAGGCGAACAGCGCGTCGCTTGCGAGCGTCGGCACTGCCGCGCCGGGGGCGAGGTCGACCCATTGGATGGCTTCGCGGTCCCGGACCGGGGGGCCGTGGACGGCGTCGGTCATGCTCCAGTGAAGCTCGACGGTTTGGCGATTGCTGGGGTGCCGGACCGCGATGTCCTTGGCGAGCGGCATCGTGTGTGCGACCCGTTCCGGCAGGTTGCATGCCCCGCCGGGTGTCCGGTACCCGGCCTTCTCGAGTACCATCGCCGCGCGGCGGGCGTCAGTCGGTCGGACGAGCAGGTCGATATCGGCGAACTGGCGGCGATCGATCGCGCCGTACGCCAGCACCGCCAGCGTGCTGCCCTTGAGGAACACCGGCTCGATCCCGTCCGCCATCAACAGCGTATGCAACCGGACCGCCTCGCGGGCGGACCGGAGCGGCGCAAGCGGATCATGACGCGCGGCGAGCATCGGGGGGATCGGCAGCTTGCACCTCTTCAGCGCTTCGACGACCAGCGGTACGACCTGGTGACGGTGGGCGATCGCGGAGAGCCTGTCGCCATCGAGATCGCCGTGCGTCTGCCAGGCCTGGGGTGGGTCGAGCGGTCCGGCACACGCACAGACGAACGCGAATTCGGCTGAGATGTTTGTAAGATAAGCGCGGCGAGGAGAAACCGGTGCCGTCACGCGCCGGGCGCGTTGAAGGTGATGGCATAGGTGCCGGCGGGAAGCGTCGCGCCGGGGGCGGAGGGCTGGCTGACCGTGAAGCCGGTCGCGGTCGCGGTCAGATACCCGTTACGGACCAGCGCGACCGCCGCTGCATTGGCGGCGGAGATGACTGGATAGCTGGCGGACGGATAGGCATGGGCATAGGTTACCGTGAACATATCCCCTGCCTCCGTTGCCGCGCTGGTGGCGAGCAGGACGATCCCCGTATTGCCGTTCGCGTTGATCGTGGCGGTTGCGCCGGAGCCCGCGCCGGGCAGAACCTTGACGCTCGGGTTGATGGTCTCGACGAGCATGACGCCGCGCCGGATGCCGTCGGCCGCGGTGAAATACGGCCGGGCGTTCGCATCGACCTCGAACGCGCCCGCTTCGGGTGTGGCGAGCAGCGCGGCGCCCGATCGCAGGAACTTTAGTGCGCCGAAACCGGGCGATGCCGCCCCGGCGCCGATCACCATCCATCCGTCGAAATTGCTCCCCGCCGATGGCAGCGCCGGGTTGACGCCGCCCGGGAAAATCACCTGCTGATAGCTGTTAGCGACGATCGCGTTCATCGTCCCGTAGCGGACCGGATATTGCTTGCTCACCTGCGACGACGCGACCCCGGTGCCGGTGAACAGCGCCCAGCGCCCGGCGACCTCGCCTGCCGAAAAAACCGAATTGTCGACGGTGACGCGGCTCCCGCCGACATGCCCGGTCTGTCCGCCGGTGCCCGCCTGCCAGAGGTCGACGACAATGCGATCGCCGTTCTGGACAGCGGCATAGCCGTTCATCGCCGGGCTGCGCGTCTTGACCCAGTAATTGGTCACCCCCTTGCCGTCCGCGCCGTATTTGAACGCGAGATAGCCGGTGTCGTTGGCGGCGCTGCCGTTGACCTGGATCGGCGAGTTGCCGACCGTTCCCGAAGCGTTTGCAACCGCTGGCGTGTTGGGCTGCTCCCCACCGACGATCATGGTCTTCATTATCGTCGGCGCGGTCGCGACCGCGAGCGCCTGCGCGGCTATCGCGCGCGCGACCGGATCGACCTGCGCGGCTGGCGGCGGAACTGGCTAGCAAGAGCGCCGATATTGCGAAAAGCACGATCCTGGTCATGCGCGATTCCTGCATAGGAGGACATCGACCCGCACAGCGACGCGTGCGGACCGATGCTCGGCCTTTGAAGGGCGTTTAACAAGCCGGGTGTTTGCCCACCCACCCTCCGTCGTCTGCCCCCGCGAACAGGTCTCACGTCATGCAGGCCTTGTCCGTATGGTCGTAGACTCGTAGACGTGTCGACATGAGGACCGGGTATCCTTCCGCGCTGGGCGATGCTCACGAACTGACCGGCATTCTCGCGGTCCCGAAGCGTATCGGGGGCAGGATCGTGGCCGGGGCGGTGCTGCCGGCGATGACGGTGCAGCGTCGCGCGGTAGTGTACGATCCAGCCGAGGAGAGAGCGACGATCCCCCGCTCCTACGCCGCGGCGGTCATCGCGCTGCCCGTGCTGCAATATTGGCGGATGATGGCGCACGCAGGTGACAGTGTGACGTGCGTGCCTGCGGTGCGGACCTGGTCGTGAGGGACGGCATGCACAACCGTCTCAAGCGGTTTGCGCGTCTGGTCGCGCTCGTCCGTTTTACGCGGGCGCTGGCGACGCCGCTCGGTCGTGGCTGGCTGCGCGCCAGCCGTCGCGGCGCGCTGCTGTTCCAGCCTGCGACCGTGACGCGACTGGATCGGCATCCGGCGCTGTTCGCGCTCGTGGTGGCGCGATTGATGGAGGCCGCTGCCCCGCGCGTGTTGTCGTTTGGCTGTTCGACAGGCGAGGAGCCGATTACGCTGGCGCGATATCTGCCGCACGCGCGGATCGACGCGATCGACGCCAACCCCGCCTGTATCGCGCAGGCTCGACGGACCGTCGACCGCCTCGAGCTGAGACAGATCACCTTTGCCTGCGCCGATACGCCGGATGCCTTGGTGGCGGATGGCTATGACGCAGTGTTCTGCCTGTCGGTGCTGCGTCACGGCGATCTCGAGGTGCTGCGCCCCGAACGCTGTACCGGACTGATGGCGTTTGCCCAGTTCGCCGCGGCCGTAGAGATGCTCGATCGTTGCGTGCGACCGGGCGGTTTGCTCATCCTGTGGGGCTGCCATTTCCGGTTCACCGATACCCCCATATCGGCATGCTACCAGACGGTCGCGACACCGCACGTCAAGCCGCAGCAGGGTCCGTTCTACGGTCCCGATGATCGGCTCTTGCCCGACGGCCGCTATCCTGCATTCGTCTTCCTGAAGCGCTAGGTGTTTGATCCCACGGTTTGATGGTGCGATCCTTTCGTTGGAATGGAAGGAAGCCATATGGGACAGGTACGTCACGGGAGGGCCACGACCACGCACGCCATCAGAGCAGCAATACAGCGATCGCAAGCTTCGCTCGCGACGTTGAGCCAGGAACTGGGGATCAACCCCAAGACGGTGGCGAAGTGGCGTAAGCGGGCGACGGTCGAGGATTTGAAGACCGGGCCGAAGGCCCCTCACTCCACGACCCTAACCGAAGCCGAGGAGGCAGCGGTCGTCGCATTCCGGCGTCACACGTTGCTGCCGCTGGACGACTGCCTCTACGCATTGCAGCCGTCGATCCCGCACCTGAGCCGGTCAACGCTGCACCGCTGCCTGCAACGCCATGGCATCTCCCGTCTGCCGGACATCGAGGGGGACAAGCCAAAGCGGCAGCGCTTCAAACGCTACCCTATCGGCTTCTTCCACGTGGATATCGCCGAGGTGCAGACCGCCGAAGGCAAGCTTCATCTGTTCGTAGGCGTCGATCGCACGAGTAAGTTCGCGGTGACGCAGTTGGTCGACAAGGCTGACAGGCGGACGGCTTGGGAATTTCTGGAACACCTGCTGAAAGCGGTGCCGTACCGGATCCACACGATCCTGACCGACAACGGCATCCAGTTCGCCGAGCAGCCGCGCAACCGCAACACCGCCTGGTCGCGGCAGATGCGCTTCGACATGATCTGCGAAGCCAATGACATCGAGCACCCGCTTACCAAGCCGAACCACCCTGGACCAATGGTCAGGTTGAGCGGATGAACCGCACCATCAAGGAAGCGACCGTCAAACGCTTCCACTACGAGAGCCACGAGCAGCTACGGACGCACCTTGCCGACTTCATGGCTGCTTATAATTTTGCCCGCCGACTGAAGACGCTCAGCGGCCTCACACCCTACGAATACATCGCCAAGATCTGGACGTCAGAGCCGGACAGGTTCATCGTTGATCCGATCCACCATATGCCGGGACTAAACACCTAGGGGGATCTGCGCCGTAGCCTTCACTTTGATGGCGTTCAGCCCCGATCCGGTACTGCTGAAGCCGTGCGTATGCCGGGGCATCTGCGTGGGGCTGATCGTAGAGGATGGACTTCCGCCACGTGTAGCGATGGCATAAAGTGGCAGGCCGGGCCCCTCGCCCATGTTGATCGGTACGCGACCGCGCAAATCGGGCAGTGCGAACGTGTTCACGCCATTGCCGCCAAATTCTATGCCAAGCAATGAGAACAACACGGAGTATTGCGAGGTCGACATTACCTTGCCTCGCAAGACGCATAGTCGAGGGGCGAGAAACTGAACCCGAACATATTGATGGAGCCGATGAAGCGTTCCACACCCATGCAAAATTCCTTCTTGCTGCCGTGCCGATGGACGCGATGCACTGGAATACTGATGTACCGGATGCGAACGATCATGCCATTTTTTGCAAAATCACCGATAACTTAAGATAGTATAGTATATTAACCGAAGTTATATATCGATCTTACGAATGCAACATGATGCCTACAAGACTAGAGAGTCAATCAAATCTAAAAAATTGCGTCGGTTATGAAGCCTGTTCTGATAGGATTGCAGTATCATGGCGCAAGGTTTCGAGCCGGGCATGGATAGAGTCGGTGAATTCACGCGCTGCGGCGTCGATCTCGGGCGTCACGTCGCGGCGTTTCGTCGCGCTATCGGCAACGAAACGCAGGCCAGGGGCCTTGGCGCTGCGTAGCGCGATCGCGGTCATCGCGGCGCGCTGTCCTGGATCGGGCACGAACCCGAAATGCGGCGCGATCCGGTCGACGATCGCCCCGGGCATCTCGGTATAATCGACTAGCAGGCCACCCCCCAGATGCCAATGCTCGAGCACGGCCTCGCCCATCCGCTTCAGCACCAGCGCCGCATACCGATCCGCCGCCATGTTCTCCGCGTCCGGAATGTCGAGCAGCCCGACCGGCAGCATCCCCGCGACCGTATGGATGCCGCGTTGGCGCCGCTGCGACACCAGCACTTCGACCGGGTTGCGATACGCGAACACCCACGGCGTCTCGGGAAAGGCGGCGCGGAACAGCGGCAGCGCGAGCACGTGCCAACTGTCGAGCTTGAAGAAGACGCGCTGCGTCCGTCCCGACCGGTCGCGACCAAGCGCGGCGACGATCGCGCGCAGCGCTGCGACCTGTTCGTCCAGCGGTGCACCCGATGTCATCGCCCAGCGGACGACCGCGTCCAGCGGCTCGGGCTCGGAGAGCACGACATGGTGCGGATCCGCGCCGAGCATCTGCGCGATCAACGTCGACCCGCATCGCGACATGTGATGGACGAAGCCGGCGGGCGCAGGGGCGGCATCGGCGCCGGCCATCAGCGTCGCCAGGCTGGTGCGGGCTCGGAACATGCGGTTGAACGGCCGCGGCGCGAACCGTTGCACCGCTTCCTCGTAGAACGGCATGTCTAGCTGCTGGGGACCGAACCAGGCCCAGTCGAACACGGGAATTACGCCAGTCTGCACGGCCCGCGCGGGCAGCCAGCCGCAAGGTGGCCAGCGATCGAGCGTCACCGGACTGGGCGTCCCGCGGCTGATACCGAGCCGATCGGGCCGGATCGCCTCCATGTCGAGCACGATCCCGTGCGCAGCGGCGATTGCCACGGCGTCGGCGACATAGGCATCGGGCTGCTCGATCGCGCCGAGCCGAGCCTGAAGCGCCTCGTCGGCCAGCACGAGCGCAGCGAACGCGGCCAGTCCGGCTTGAGCGTGCGGATCGCTCGCAGACGTATCGTAGCCATGGTGCATCGTGGTCACGCTTGTCCCCCCGTTGTGGTATAGGCTGTTCTGGTGTCCGTAGCTCGTGTTCGCTGGTGCTGCCGAGTTGCTGGGCAGTCGGGCGGGCACGTCTTACGCTACGGCTCGGAACCCCAGGGGAAGCGTATCGTGGCTGAGCCCAGCGGACAACATGCCCGCGCCCGGTAGCCATGTCTCCCGTCGTCCCCGCCCTTGGCACACGATGGCCCGATCGGTTGCCTGCCACTGACGTTCGACCCCGCCCGCCTTGCCGCAGACCTTGCACGTCTCGAGCACCGCGCCCGATCCTGCGTGGCTCGAAGACCTGCTGGATCGGAGCAGGACCATTGCATAGGCTGCGCGCAACGTCCGTACTTCACAGGATCGGGAGAGCAGCATGACCGGAATGGCCACCGCCTGGGCGGCATGGACGAAATTTCATGCAGGCCATGGTTTCGCGATCGAGCATTTCCTGAACCCGCCCGCGACGGAGGCCGATCTCGCTGCGATCGAGACCGAGACGGGCTATCGCCTGCCCGACGATCTGCGCGAACTTTGGCGCCGTGCGAATGGCCAGCCGGACAGCTACGGTATCGCGTCGCCAGCCCCTGGCACTGTAATCAGCCCGGTTTTCGGTTCGTACGACTTCATCGGGTGTGCGGCAGCGCTTGCGGCGTATCGCGACTGGACCGAGGTCCTCGAGGAGCAGGGCGATACGATGAACGACGGGATCACCCGGCGAGAGGGCGATCCGGTGCAGGCGGCATATTGGATACCCGGCTGGCTGCCCTTCGCGGTCGACGGTGGGGGGAATTTCTATGCGGTCGACATGGCACCGAGCGAATGCGGGACCTACGGGCAGGTCATCCTGATGGGGCCCGACGAGGACGAACGTCGCGTCCTGGGGACCGGGATCGCCGCCTGGCTGACCGACACCGCGCGGCGGGCCCCACCGCTCGACAACGAGGCCGAACCGCCCCTGGCCCATTTCGACATGGAATATGCGCCGCATGTGACGGTGTGACGGTGTGACGGTGTGACGGGGCAACGGGGCAAGGAGCGTCGCGGGATCGACAGCGTTCTGCATCTCGGCGTGCGCGATCCGACCAGGACGGGATTGGAGGCGCACGCCTGGCTCGACGCCGGTGGGCTCACCGTCACCGGCTATCCGGTCGATCCGGCGCTGACCGAGGTCGCGCGTTTCGTCTGAACCCCCGGGCGCCTATGCCGGCGCCCGGGGTTCAGGGAATGCTCAGCGCGCGTTTTTCACGTAGCGATCATACCAGGCGATCGCGCGTTGGCGGACGTCCGCGGACTGCTCCAGCCCCGTCACGCAGTGGCCAGCGTCGGGGTAGATCACCAGGCTCACCGGCACGTTGCGATCCTTCAGCGCATGCCACCATTCGATCGACTGGGTGGGTGGCACCTCGATATCGCGCTCGCCGACATAGATGAAGGTCGGCGTCTTCGCACGCTTGGCCTGGTAGATCGCGGACACGTCCTCATAGGCCTTGATGTCGTCGTACATCGACTTGCCGAAGAACGGCAGCATCCACTGGTCGATGCCGTTGGTGCCGTAATAACTCACCCAGTTCGACAGACCGGCGCCCGCGACGATACCCTTGAAGCGATCGGTCTGCGTATTCGCCCACATCGCCATGAAGCCGCCATAGCTGCACCCGCCCAGCCCCAGACGTTTGTCGTCGATCGGTGCGATCCGCTCGACCGCGTCAATCCCGGCAAGGATGTCGCGCAGGTCGCCACCGCCGAAATCGCGCTTGTTGGCGGCGGTGAACGCTTCGCCCTGGCCGTAGCTGCCACGTGGATTGGGAAGAAAGACGTAATAGCCTGCTTTCAGCAGCGCGGCATTCAGCGAGTTCTCGGACAGATACCCAGGCGTCGATGCCGCGGAGGGGCCGCCGTGGACGAGCGTGATCATCGGCGCCCCGCCCGCAGATGGGCCCGCAGATGGGCCCGCGGGTGGGGTTCGAGGCGCGAGCAGCCAGCCCTGCACGTCGTAGCCCTCGTTCTTCCAGCTGACGCTGCGCGCGGTCACGAGCGCGGGCGCCGCGTCGTTGTCGTGCGTGATCTGACGCACCGCACCGATCGGTCCCGCATAGATCGCGGGGGCATGCTCGTAATCCTGCACCACGGCCGCGGCGATGCGGCCATCGGCGGAGAATACCGCGCGACCGTCCCCTGCGCTCACGCTGGCCGGCTTGGCGAAACCGGGCACGACCGGCTGACCGGGCGTCAGCGTGCCGAGCTGGACCTGATCGCTCGCCAGCGTCACCGTCCGCAGGCCGGCCTTGGTCCAGTCGATCGTGGTCACGGTCGACTTCGCGCCCGCGGTGATGTTGCGGGGGCTTCCGCCTGCCAGCGGCACGGTGAAGACGTCGCCGCCAATCGAGCCGAAATCGCTCATCAGCCCGCCGATATACGCCACCGTTCGTCCATCGGGCGACACGCGCGGCTGGTTGAGCTGTGTCGCCGGCTTGGCGATCGCGCGCACCGCGCCGGTCTGCGCATCGATCGCGTCGAGCGTGGCCACCCACCAGTTGTTGTCGCCATTGCCGAGCGCGGTCGTCGCGACGAAACCGCGACCGTCCGGCGTCCAGGCATATTCGTAGACATAGCGCCCTGCCGGCGACAGCGGCGTCACCGCCGTAGCTGGCTTCGCAATGTCGAACACCGCGAGGCGCTGCTCGTCGCTCTTCTCGCCGATCTCGCCGATCATCCGCACGCCCGCCTGCGTCGCACCCGATTCCTTGGCGGCGCCCAGCGTTACCAGCAGCGCGATCCGCTTGCCGTCGGGAGAGACCCGCGGCGTCTGCGCGATGCCGGCGATCGTGGCGACGGTGCGCGTCGTCCGGGCATCGGCATAGGTCAGCCGCACGGTGCCGGCGGTGCCGTCGCGCACCAGAAAGACCAGGTCGCCGTCCGGCGCGAAGGTCAGTCCCGAATAGCTGCACGTCGCGCAGGGATCGATCGTCCGGAGCACCCGCCCGTCGGCGACGCTGCGGATCGTCACCACAGCGCGCGCGCCTTTGTTCTCGACCGTCGCGATCCGGTCGCCCGCAGGCGAGAGGGCTAGCGCGCCATATTGGTGAAGCGATTGCGCCGATGTCGGCGCCGCGGACGCAACGAGGAGAGCGGCAGCAAAAGTCAGGCGCATCGAAAGCTCCGGTAAAACGGCAATATCCTTGACGCTTAACGTGTTGCCCGGTCGTCGCAAGCGGGGAAAATGGCGCTTGGAGGCGACGTCGACCGCGCCGATATCTCCGATCGCAACGGCTGTCCGGCTATGTATCGACGGTCTGCGCGGCCTCCAGCACGATCACGCGGTCGCAGGCGCGGAGCGTTTCCTCGCGGTGGGCGATGATTAGGATCGTCGCCTCGGGTAGCGCACGACGCAGATTGGCGATCACCGCCTGCTCGGTCGCGATGTCGATCGCGTTGGTCGCTTCGTCGAGGATCAGCAGCTGCGGATCGCGTAGCAGCGCGCGGGCGAGCGCGATCCGCTGGCGCTCGCCGCCCGACAGCCGCGTGCCACGATCGTCCATCGGCGTATCGAGCCCCTGCGGCATCGCGCCGACCATGTCGGCCGCCCCCGCCTGCGCGAGCGCCTGCCAGAGGTCCGGATCGGGGCGGACGTCGCTGCCCCAGGTGAGATTGCGGCGGATGCTGTCGTTGATCAGATAGGAGTCCTGCGCGACATAGGCGAGGCGACGTCGCCAACTCGCGAGCGTGGCCGGGCCCAGTACGGTGTCGCCGATCATGATCCTGCCCTCGCTCGGCTCGAGCAGCCCGGTCAGCAGATCGACGAAGCTGGTCTTGCCAGTGCCCGACGGGCCGGACAGCCCGACCAGCTCGCCCGTGCCGATCGCGAGATCGAGCCCGATGAACACGGCTGCGGGCGCGTCCGGATAGCGGAAGGTTACGCGGTCGAAGCGGATCGTTCCGTTTCGAACGGACTGCGCGCCGGCGCCGCTGGTGATCGGCACTGGCGGGCCGAGATCGATCTTCAGGTCGTGCAACGCGGTAAAGGCGGGCAGCACGCCGAATAATTGCTGCGCGCTTTGCTGGAGCGACCGGACCGGTCCGCTCATCCGTACCAACACGACCAGCGCGGCGAGCAGCGTCACGGTCGGGATGTCGAACAGCACCGCACCGAAGATCATCATCGCCCCGGCCAGCGAGGCGATGCTCGCGGATACGATCGCAACGCGCGACTGGAAGCGCTGTTGCAGAGTCAGCTGCGTGCGCAATTGTGCTCCCTCCTCGCCGATCTGTGCGACGAACGCGTCCGCCATGTCGTGCGCGACCGCGATCTTGAGACCACCGAGGAAATGCGCCGTCTCGCCGGCGATGCGGAACGCGAAGCGTGCGGTCGATCGGCCGACGTCGGCCGCTCGCCGCGACAACGGCACCAGTACGACCAGGCCGAGCAGCGCGAAGCCGATCATCAGCAGCGCGACGACCGGCGACAGCAGGATCATCAGGATCGCCTGGGTCACCAGCATGATGCTCGCCGTCATCATCTGCAGCAGCACCGAACAGGCAAAGGCCAGCCGGGTGATCTCGCTCGACAGGATGTGCGCGATCCGCGCATGCCGCAGCCGCGCCAGCGACGACCAGCGCGCATGCGCCAGATCGGTGACGACCATCAGTCGGCGATGATCGACGAACCCCAGCGACAGGTCCGAGACCAGCCGGTCGCGCGCCGACAGCACGGCCGCGCGCACGCCGACCAGCAGGCAGAACGCCAGCAGCACCGCCGCCAGTTGCTCGAGCCGCGTGACCAGCCCGATCGATGACAGCGTGTCGACGACCATCGCGCGCCAGCGTCCACCGGTCTGCGGCGCGAGCAGCGAGAAGATCGGCACGAGCAGCGCTAGCCCGACGCCTTCGAGAATGCCGCCTGCGAGCATCAGCGCGAGTGCGGCGCCCAGTCGTCGCCCGCCATAGCGGACGAAATCGCCGACCAGCGCCTTTGCGTCCGCGACCAGCGATCCCGTCGAGCCATCGGCCGCGGGGGCGGTAGTCTGATTGCGAAGGAACGGCATGAAGCGAAGCATGCGGGGCCGGCGCACCGAGAGCAAGCCGGTGTCGGAATTGACCACGCTGGCGCTACAGCGGTCTGGCGGTCTTCCCCTCGCTTTGCGGCCGCAACCGTGCCGGGCGGCGCAACAGCCGCAGCGGCAGTCCGGTCAGGATGGCGACGGGCACCGCCCAGGTCGGCACCTGGAGATGCGCGACCGCGTTGGGTCGGCTCAGCAGGCTGCGGACTGCACCCCAGCGATAGGTGAGACCGGGTACGAGCCAGAGCTGCGCGCGTTCGAACGCGATCAACTCGCGCATCGGTCGCATCAGCCGGCCTTCGGCATCTTCGTCCGCAACGATCGCGGTGTAGCAGAAGCGGATGAGGCGTCGCGTCACGCGGTCGCGGCGGATGTCCTCCAGCAACGCCTGCGGTACGGCGATGCCGAACATTTCGTGCGCCAGGACGATCGCCAGCCCGGGGCAGCGCCCGGCGCCCAGCGCGACGGCTTCGCGGTACAGCGTCTCGATATCCGCGTCGTGCAACAACGCGGCCACGTCGGCGAGCCATTTTAGGCGCGCCCACAGATGCTTGGCGCCGTGGAACACCAGATAGGCAAACAGCGGCGCCGGCGCGAGCGTCGCCAGCGATGTACCGGGCATCAGCTCGACCGGCGTGCGCGGTGAATCCAGGCCGATCGTGGTGATGGCGGCGCGATTGTCGCCGAGCTCGGTATGCAGTTCGACGACCGTACCGCGTTCGTCATGATACCATTCGGACTCCTTGTGGGCGGTGAGATAGCGACGGATGTGCACCGGGTCGGTGATCCCGCCCAGGATCGAGAGGCGATAGCCAAGCGCCGTGAGCGTCTCGCACGCCGCATCCAGCCGGCCACGCGCAACCAGGACATCGACGTCCCAGGACGTCTTGAGCGTCAGCGTATGATGGGCCTGCATCGCCAGCGTCGATCCCTTGACGAACACCGCGTCGATCCCGGCTGAGGCCAATGCCTGCCCGACGCGGATCTCCTCTCCGGTATTGCGCAGCGATTGCATCCGGGACGCGGCCGCCCGTCGCGCGAGCAGGGTGGCGGCGGTATCCGGTAGCGCGTGGCCGATCGTCGCCAGCCCGTGCTCGACAAAACCACTGACCCGGTGGCGGTGTGCCAGGGTAACCAGCCGGTCGGCATCGAACGGAATGGCAGCGTTCCGCGCGATAACCGCAGCTCTATCCGGCGATGCCAGCGGCCGCAGGCAGGCGGCGAGCAACGCCAGTTCACGGTCGTCAGGTCGGTTGCGGGGCATTATGATTTGGCCTGCCTGGGGAGGTATGCACGGCCGCATGCCAGCGTGAATACGATCGCGCCACTGTATGATCGCATCTCCGCGCTTTGAACCATGGTGTGCTGCGGCGTTTCCCGAGTTTTGGATCGAGCAGCCAGCATGTGTTCGCTGGTTCGCATGGTCTTGCAGCAAAGCTTGAGCACGTAGATCGCTGACATGGCGGACTTTGACGACTCCATAATTCCTGAACTGGGCGCCGCGCAACCGCCTTCGACATCGCGCAGCGATCAGTAGTTAATTCGTAATATTATTCAGTTGAGTTTTACAAATATTAAGAACTGGGTTGTTATTCTTCCCGGATAGGTCTGTGTTTCAGGGGTTGGCGATCGAGGTCGTATAGAAAAAACAGGCCTTTGCAGAATGTTTCAGATCATGTTTCTCGCCATTGGCACATGTTTGCTGGCGCTAACTGGCTGTGCATATTGGGTATTTGCGAACATTCGCCGCCGACGCCGTGAAGTGAGGCGTATGGAATGGCGTCAACGCATCCAAACCAACTGGGACAATATGCCCAAGTCGTTGCCAACCTCCAAAGATAGCTAAGTACTTGATCCGTCGGGTACGACCTGCCTGCTGCCGCTAACCACGCTCACCTTGATGCAGCACCATCGGCTCCTCGACCGTAACGCCAGAGATTGACCTGCGGCACGTCAGTGCCATCGGTGATCGTCGGATCGGCATCGTACGGATCGATATGGCAGGATTCGGCCCCGCCGACGGTGGCGAAATGCGCGCCGTTGAAGCCTGGTCCAAGTGCGTTCGGCGATGTGGACCGGCACTGGTCGTGCTCGGTCACCAGATTGCTCGATCCGTTCCGAGCCGGCCGATGTGGAGATAGAGCCCGTTCGTATCGCCGAGTCTGTGCGCACGCCGCGGGTCTGGCGTTTCCAGCCGCGGCCGTCGGCAAAACCATGATGCTCCCCAAGGATGTCCTCGAATACGTAACGCTCGGTGGAAGCGGCCTGGAAACTGCTCCGTAGAAGATCTCGGTGCATGCCAGGGTAGCGACATATCCGCAACGAGACGGAACATTACGACTTCGGTCGGTGATGCTCTTGTGGTGAGCCGTGAAATAGAAGAATGGAAATGCAAGGGGATCGGCGACCTGGGAGGGTATCTGCCGCGATCCATGGGGGAGCAAGGGGATCGACCGTACCGGCCGCGCACGCGGTGGAGTACAGCCGAACCCGAGTGTCGGGCTGGGGTACGACGACATGACAAGTTCGATGGCCATCGTGCTTTGCGATGGCTGGGTGCGACCAAGGGGCGACTGTGATCGTCGGTCGTCGTCACGATGTTCGTGTCAGGATGGCCCGTGTTAGAACGAATGGTGCGCGTGCGCCGTTCGGGTTGCACGGCTGCCCTCGCTGCCGGATTGACCTTGGCTGCGGGTCCCGTCCATGCCCAGCGCGCGCCGTCCGCGGCGCAAGGGTCGCTGGTCGTCGATCCGCAGCAGGGCGCGACGCCGCGACCCTTGCCGCCATCGCCCGCCCTGCCAAACCCGTCCGTTCCGACGCCTGTGACGGTGTCATCCGCGCCTGCGCCGACGGTCGACATCGCGATTCCAGACGCGCCGATCGCACGGGTGTCGGGTGGATCCTATGGTCCGCCGTCGCCGGTTCGGGATACGCCGCAGCTCGGGGCCTGGGCGCAAGGCGTGCCCGGCGGGTTGCCGGCGCCGAGCGGGGATCCGTTGCACATCGATCCGACCGCCGATCCGATCCTGCAACTGGCGCATGCGCAATCCCCGCTTGCGACCTTCCAGCAGGTGATCGGCGAGGCAGTCGCGCGCAACCCTTCGCTAGATGAGGCGATCGCGCAGGCGGACGAAGCCAAGGGCGTACGCGGCGAAGCGCGCGCGCGCGCGCTGCCGGTCGCCGACCTGTCGATTTCGACGTTCCGGATCATTGATCGGGCGTTTTCCAATGATCCCAACAACGTCCTCGAACGCTCGCGCCCCAGCCACCGCACCGACGGGTTGCTGCGTATCCAGCAACCGCTGATCGATTTCGGGTCCAGCCTGAGCCGAATCCGGGCGAGCGAGGCGCGGCTGAGCGCGGCGCGCGTCGGGATCGAGGATGTCGGTACGCAAATCGCACTGCGCGCGGTTTCGGCCTGGTACACCGTCTACGGCTACCGTGTGCTCGTCCGGCTGGGCGAAGCCTTTGCGACCAGCCAGCGCAGCCTGCGCAGCAGCATCGAGGATCGCATCCTCCAGGGTGCGGCCGCGGCCGGCGACGTGGCACAGGTCGACAGCTATATCGCCTCCTCGGATTCGCAGCTGGCCGACTTCCGGCGACAGCTGGCCAGCGCGGAGGCGCAATATATCGCGGTGATCGGTCATGCGCCGCCTGCCGGTCTGGCCCGCGCCCCCGAACCGTCGCTTGCCGGCATCGGCACCGCCAGTCTGGTCGCTGATATCGACACGCTACCCGCGATCCGTGCTGCCAAGCTCGGTGCCGACGCCGCGCGATCGGACGTCCGCGCGGTAAAGTCCGATCTCCTGCCGCAACTCGCCGGTGGGATCGATGCCGGGCGCTACGGCATCATCGAGACGGCGCGCGATTACGATATCCGTGGCAGCCTGACGCTTAGCCTGCGGCTGGGCGGTGGTGGGCCGCAGCGCGTCGACCAGGCGCAGGCGCGCGCCGATGGTGCGGATGCCCGCTTGCGGCGCACCCGGCTCGATTCGCAGCGCGATGCCGAGATCGCGCTGGCCGATGTCGCTGCATTGCAGGCCGCGCAGACCGCGATCGAAGCCAATTACCTGGCGAGCCGGCGCGCGCGCGACGTGCTGGCGGAGCGGTTCCGCGTCTCGCGCGGCACGCTGTTCGACCTGCTGGCGTCGCAGAGCAATTATTTCGGTGTTGCGGCGCGCTATGTCCAGACCGTGATCGAACTCGATACCGCGCGCTACGCGCTTCTCGCCCGCACCGGCCGCTTGCTGCCGGCACTGGCCATCCAACCTGCCGCGCTGGAACCCCGATGACTCCGCACCACGACATGCCACATGACAGGCCCAGTCACGACATGATCGAACACCCGCGGCCGCGCTTCGCGCCGTGGCTGATCGAACCGATGTTGCGCAACAAGGGCACGTATCTGAAGGTCGCTCTGGCGGCTGCGATGATCAATATCTTCGGGCTGATCACGTCGCTGTTCACGATGACGGTGTACGACCGCGTCGTCCCCAACAACGCGTTCTCGTCGCTGGTCGCGCTGTCGATCGGGCTCGCGATCGTCGTCGTGTTCGATTTCGTGCTGCGCGTGTTGCGGGCGTATTTCACCGATCTGGCAGGCGCCGATATCGATCACGACATCGGTGGACGCGTGTTCCGTCGGCTCGTCGCGATCCGGCTCGACCAGAAAAAGGGCTCGACCGGTGCGCTGACCGGCATGATGCGCGAGCTCGAGACGCTGCGCGACTTCTTCGCATCCGCGACGATGACCGCGCTGGTCGACGTGCCGTTCATCGTCATCACGCTGATCTTCATCGCGATCCTCGGCGGGATGGTGGTGTGGGTGCCGCTCGCGGCGATCCCGATCGTGGTCGGTGCGGGCTGGCTGACGCGACCCGCGCTCGACCGGTTGTCGGCGCGCTCGATGAGCGAAGGGCTGACCAAGCAGAGCGTGCTGGTCGAGACCGTGGGCGCGCTCGAAATGGTCAAGACCAGCGGTGCGAGCCGTCTGCTCGGCCAACGCTGGAACAGGGCCAATCAACAGCATTCGGACAGCTCGACGCGTCAACGCCTGGTCTCGACGATCGCGACGACGGTCGCGGCGTCTGCGAACACGCTGGCCTATGCGGGTACCGTCGTCGTCGGCGTGTTCCTGATCGCCGACCACAAGCTGACCACCGGCGCGCTGGTAGCGTGTTCGATCCTGTCGGGCCGCGCGGTGCAGCCGCTGGCGACGATCGCGGCACTGCTGTCGCGACTGTCGGCGACGCGCACGGCGTACAAGCAGATCGACGCGATGATGGAAACCGGGTCGGAGGAGCCGCGCGGTACCGCGCTGAGGCCCGCGCGCTTCGATGGCCGGATCGAGCTGCGCGGGGTTTCGTTCCGCTACCCGGGAGCTGCGGAAAAGACCTTCGACGGGCTCGATCTGGTCATTCCGGCGGGGCAGCGCGTCGCACTGCTGGGCAAGGTCGGATCGGGCAAGTCGACGATCGCGCGCCTCATCCTCGGTCTGTATCAGCCGCAGGAAGGGCTGGTGATGATCGATGGCACCGATATCCGACAATATGATCCGCATGTGATGCGATCGCTGATCGGCACCGCGCTGCAGGAAAGCGTGCTGCTCAGCGGTTCGGTGCGCGAGAACATCACGCTCGGCCGGATCGGCGTCGACGATGCCGAGATGCTGCGCGTTGCCGAACTGACCGGCACGCACGGCTTCATGGGACGGATCGCCAATGGCTATGACCTGATGCTCGCGGATCGCGGCGAAGGCCTGTCGGGTGGCCAGCGCCAGTCGATCAGCCTCGCGCGTGCGCTGGCCGGTCGTCCGCAGGTGCTGGTGTTCGACGAGCCGACCAGCGCAATGGACCAGACGACCGAGATGCAGCTGATCGATCGGCTCCAGACCGAGTTGCAGGGCCGCACCTTCGTCCTCATCACGCACCGCCCCGCGCTCGTCCGGCTGGTCGATCGCATCATCGTCGTCGAGGCCGGCAAGGTCGTCCAGGACGGACCCCGCGACGCCGTCCTGCAAGCGCTCCAGCGTCCCCGCACCGCGGCCTGAGTACCTGATCCATGACCGATACGCATCTCGAAGACCTCGCCGATCGGATCAAGCCCAAGGCGGTATCGAACCTCCTGCTATGGCTGATCCTCGGTTTCATCGCCGTCTTCATCGCCTGGGCCAGCATCGTGAAGCTCGACCGCACCGTCCACGCACCCGGTCGGGTCGTGCCGAGCAGCCGGTTGCAAGTGCTCACCAATTTCGAGGGCGGCGTCGTCTCGGCGATCCTCGTCCATGTCGGCGATCTCGTGAAACGCGGCCAGCCGCTCGTCCGGCTCGATCAGACCCAGGCGGGGGCGGAGTTCGGCAGTAGCGAGATCACCGTCGGCGCACTCAACGCGAAGATCGCGCGGCTGCAGGCGGAGATCGCCGGGCGCGAGCCGGTCTATCCCGCCGCCACGACCCCTCAGGTCGGGCAGCAGATCAGTATCGAACGCTCGCTGCACGCCGCGCGCATGAGTGATCTTGCGAGCCTGAGCGCTGCGGGCGCGGCGCGCGCGGCGCAGGCCGAGCGCGCGGTTGCCGAAGCGCGGTCGGCCTATGCTTCGCGCGTATCGGCGCGCGATTCCGCCAAGCGGCAGCTCGACATGATCCGTCCGCTCGTCGAACGCGGGATCGAGCCGCAGCTGACGCTGATCCAGCTGGAGAACAGCGCCGCGGTCTCGGGTACCGATGCCGCGCAGGCCTCGGCCGCAATCGCGCGCGCGCAATCGGCGGTCGCGGAGGCGCGTGCCAGCCTTGCCCAGGTCCGCAGCGCCTGGCGTGCGCAGGCGGGTACCGACCTCGCGACCGCGCAGTCCGAGATGGCGGCGCGCCAGCGCTCGATGCCGGCGCTCGCCGCCAAGCTCGGGCGCTCGACGGTCGCCTCCCCGGTCGACGGCCGCGTCAACCGCGTGCTCGTGTCGACGGTGGGCAGCAGCATCGGCGCCGGCCAGCCGATCGTCGAGGTGGTGCCGAGCGCCGATACGCTGACCGTGGAGGCGCTGGTCAGTCCCAAGGATATCGCCGCGGTCCGCATCGGCCAGCGTGCCAGGGTGAATATCACTGCGTATGAATCGGGCGTCTATGGCGGCATGGACGGCCGCGTCCTGACCATCTCGCCCGATGCCACGGTCGAGGAGCGCACCGGCGAAAGCCACTATACGGTGCGTGTGCGCGCCGACGCGCAGAACTTCCGCGGCCCCGAAGGCCAGCGTCTGGTGATCGGTCCGGGCATGACCGCAGACGTCAACCTGATCGGCGATAAGCGTTCGATCATGGCGTACATCCTGACCCCCTTCACCCGGTTGCGCGAGGAAGCGCTGCGCGAATAGCGATAGCGCTTGCCCACGGCTGCATCGTTTTCCTGGTGCAGCCGTGGCGGCCCCGCGATTTATCTTTCCTTCGCTGCCAAACCTGACAATTTCGTCATCGAGTCGTCACGGAACGGCGATAGGCGCATGAAATTGGGAGATTTCGTGCACGACGAGGCACGAATCGCGTGGCGTAATCGGGGGATCGGTCGTGAGTGCATTTACCGCAGGGAATATCGTTATTTACCGCGTCGGAGCAGGCGCAACCGCGCTGTCGAATGCAACCGCGGCGGTGTTCCTCGACGAATATACGTCGACCGGGATTCTGGTTCAGTCGATCGCGTTGCCGACCGCCGATACCAGTGTCGGCGGGATCGCCAACCAGACGCTGACCGCGATCGGCAACTCCGCACTCGAGGGTCTTCTCACGCGCAGCGTCGATGGCCGTTTCCTCATGCTGACCGGCTATGACACCGCGGTCGCGACGACCAATGCCGCGGCGCTGGCGGCCGCGACCGGGCGCGTCGTCGGTCGTGTCGGCGTCGATGGCCTTGTCGACACGTCGACATCGCTGGCGATCGGCTCGGGCAATATCCGCGGCATCGCGAGCGACAACGGCGCGAGCTTCTACGTCAGCACGTCGACAACCGGTGTGTCCTATGGCAGCTTCGGCACCTCGGCCGTGACTCAGCTCAACACGAGCGCGACGGGCCCCGTGAACGTCCGCGGCTTGGGTATCCATGATGGTCAGCTTTACGAAAGCTCGATGTCCGGCGCCTTCCGGATCTCGACCGTCGGCACCGGTGAACCGACCACCGCGGGGCAGACCATCACAACGATCGCGAGCGACGGCTCGGCGAGCTCGCCCAGCGCGACCGCCTCGGCGCCGGGCGCCTTCTTCTTTGCCGATCTCACTGCCGCGGTCGACGGCGTCGACACGCTGTATGTCGCCGACAGCCGGACGGGTGGCGGGCTGTTCAAATATTCGCTGGTCGGGGGCCTGTGGACCGCGAACGGCTCGATCGACGACAGCGGGCTTACCGGCCTGACGGGAT
Organism: Sphingomonas faeni; assembly: GCF_040407495.1. Lineage (GTDB taxonomy): Bacteria > Pseudomonadota > Alphaproteobacteria > Sphingomonadales > Sphingomonadaceae > Sphingomonas > Sphingomonas faeni_D. The sequence continues at coordinate 97,299 of NZ_JAPZPP010000008.1, forward strand.
CGATCAGCGGCAGCACCGTGACTCTGTTCGGCACGACCGGCGCCGCGCTCGACCTGTTCAGCGATGCGACGGGCTATAACGGCATTCTGACGGGAGGCAGCACGCGCCTCGCCACCGCCGCGACCAACACCGCCTTTCGCGGCGTCGCGTTCGCACCGCAGGCTGCCCCCGCCGCGACCGAGACGATCGCGCTGCAGACCAATGCCGTCAGCCAGGCCGAGGGCAATGGCACCGACAGCGTCTACACCTTCACGCTGACGCGCACCGGCAGCACCGCCGCGGCCGCCACCGTGACCTATGCGGTCGTTGCGGGCGGTACCGCGGATGCAGCCGATTTCGTCGGTTCGACAACCGGAACCGCGACGTTCGCAGCAGGGCAAAGCACGACGACGGCGACGATCACCGTTGCGGGCGATACGCTGGTCGAGGCCAACGAGACGTTCGTGCTCGGGCTGTCCGCGCCGAGCGCCGGCTATGTCGTCAACCCGGCGACGCTGACCAACACGATCCTCAACGACGACCTTCCCGGTCTGTCGATCGCCAACGCCTCGATCATCGAGGGCGATGCGGGCACGAGCGTGCTGGTCTTCACCGTCACCGCCAGTGCCCCCGCCCCGACCGGCGGGATCAGCTTCCAGGCGGCGACGTCGGACGGCACCGCGTCCGCAGGCAGCGACTATGTCGCGCTGGCAGGTAATTTCACGATCGCGGCGGGTACTACCAGCACCACGGTCAGCGTCGTTATCAACGGCGATACGGTGTTCGAGCGCAACGAGACGTTGCAGGTGACGCTGACCAACCCGACCAACGCGATCATCGCTGGCGGTCCGGCGACCGGTACGATCGCCAATGACGACGCGGTGCCCGTGATCGCCTCGATCTTCGCGACCAATTTCGCCAATTTCGCCGCATCGGGCTTCGCGCCCGGCGCCGCGGCGAGCAGCGGACAGCTCGACTCCAACGTCTGGCGCGTCGTCGGCCTGTCGGACCAGACCAACCCGGCCTACGGTTTCACCGGCGCATCGGGGGGCGATTTTGGCCGCGGCCTGATCAACGGCGATCCGGTGACCGCGGGTGTCTACACGCCGGTCAACGACCGTGCGCTGATCCTCCAGCCGACCGGTGCCGAGCTCGAAGCGGGCGGCTTCATCGAGGCGCGCATCCAGAACACCAGCGGCGCGACCGCGACCAGCTTCGACATCGGGTTCGACTGGGCGTATCGCAACAACGCGACGCGCGGCGAGACCATGCAGCTCGCCTATTCGACCGACGGCACGACCTTCACGAGCGTGGCCGCGGCCAGCTTCACGACCCCGACGGCGATCGACAACACCACCGCCAATTTCACCAACCAGAACGAACAGGTCAGCATCGCCGGTACGGTTGCCGATGGCGGCTATCTCTACCTGCGCTGGATCCACGTCTCGTCGGTCGGCAGCGGCAGCCGCGACGAAGTGGGTATCGACAATGTCTCGGTGACCGCACGCCTGAGCACCGACCCCACCGCGGCGATCAGTAATATCAGCCTGCTCGAAGGCGATGGCGGCGCCACCGCCGCGGTCTTCACCGTCACCCGCTCGAGCGGCGTCGGTACCGCGAGCGTCGCTTACGCCACCGCCAACGGCACCGCGCAGGCAGGCAGCGACTATGTTGCGCAGACCGGCACCGTCACGTTCGCGGCCGGCGAGACGAGCAAGACGATCACGATCCTCGTCAACGGTGACCGGGTCAACGAGGCGAACGAGACCTTCGTCGTCAACCTGACCAACCCGGTCGGCTTCGTCGTCCCGGCCCCCAGCGCGACCGCGACGATCCTCAACGACGATACCGGCCCGATTGCGATCTACGATATCCAGGGTCTGGGCCATCGCTCTCTGTTCACCGGCCAGGTCGTAGCGACCAGCGGCGTCGTCACCGCGCTGCGCAGCAACGGCTTCTACATCCAGGATCCCAACGGCGACGGCAATATCGGCACGTCGGACGCGATCTTCGTCTCGACCGGCACCACCGCACCGACGGTCTCGGTCGGCAATGCGATCACGCTGTCTGGCACGGTCGCCGAATTCGCGTCGGCCACGACCAACCTGACGATCACGCAGCTCAACAGCCCGACCGCGATCACGGTCACCAACCCGTCGGTCGCGCTGCCGGCTGCGGTGTTGATCGCGACCGACGGCACGGGTCGCGCGCCGCCCACCCAGGTGATCGACGACGATCGCCTCACCAGCTACGATCCGACCACCGACGGCGCCGATTTCTATGAATCGCTCGAAGGGATGCGCGTCACCGTCCGTGCGCCGCGGGTCGTCGCCGACACCAATGCCAATGGCGAGACCTATGTCGTCGCGTCGCTGGGCGTGGGCGCTACGGGGCTGAACAGCCGGGGCGGCATGACGATCTCGGCGGGCGACGTGAACCCCGAGACGATCAAGATCTATCAGGGCACATCGGCTGCGGGCGCCTATCATCAGGGCGACACGCTGAACGACGTCACCGGCATCGTGAATTACTTCGGGGGCGAGTATGAGGTCGACCCGATCGGCACGGTCAGCGCCGCGACCACCGCGGCCCCCCTGCCCCGCGAGACGACCACTCTGGTCGGGACCGCATCGGGCCTGAGCTATGCCAGCTTCAACCTCGAGAACCTGTCGCCTGTCGCGACGCGCGCGACCGACGACACCGACGCCACCTATGCCGTCAAGCAGGCGGCCGTCGACGTGCGGTTCACGATCCACGCCAACGAGATCGTCAACGCGCTGCACAACCCCGACATCATCGGCGTGCAGGAGGTCCAGGACGCCGATGGGGAGAATGCCGGCACCGACCTGTCGGGCGCCGCGACCGCGCAGAAGCTGATCGACGCGATCGCCGCAGCGGGTGGCCCGACCTATCGCTATGTCGAGGTCGCGCCGACCGCGACCAACATCAGCGGGGGCGCGCCCAACGGCAACATCCGCAACGGCTTCCTCTTCAACACCGAGCGGGTGAGCTATGTCGAGGGATCGGCGACCGCGATCCAGGCCGACGCCTATGCCGGCACGCGCAAGCCCGCCGTCGCCGATTTCGTGTTCAACGGTCAGGTGTTCACCGCGATCGACATGCACTCGACCTCGCGTGGCGGGTCGGACGCGCTGTACGGCGCGAACCAGCCTCCCAACAATGCCGGCGATGCCGCCCGCACTGCGCAGGCGACCGCAGCCAAGGCCTATGTCGACACGATCCTCGCGCGTGATCCGTCGCACCAGTTCGTCGTCAATGGCGACTTCAACGGCTTCTACTACGAGACCGCGCTGCAGACGCTGGCACCGGTGGGCAACACCGGCGCGCTGTCCAACCTGATCTACAAACTGCCGGTCGAAGAGCGGTACACCTATTATTTCGACGGCTATTATCAGTCGTTCGACAACATCATCGTCTCGACCGGGCTGTATGCGGGATCGAGCTTCGACATCGTCCATTACAATGCGGGCTATAACGACGGGCTGTCGACGACCGATCACGACCAGGCGATCGCGCTGATCGGGATCGTGCGGAGTGGCACCGGTCCGGCCGTCGCGGTCGCCGACGGGTTCGCGACCACCGCGATCTCGATCTATGGCGGCACCGTGCTCGCCAACGACACGGGCGGCGACGCGTCGCTCAGCGTCATCGCGCTGAACGGTAGCGCAGCGGGTGTCGGTCAGGCCGTCCGCCTGTCCTCGGGTGCGCTGCTCACATTGCTGTCGGGTGGCACCTTCGCCTATAATCCCGACGGCGCATTCAGCACGCTGGCGGCGGGCGCAACGACCACCGACAGCTTCACCTACACGATCAGCGGTGGATCGACCGCGACCGCGACGATCACGGTCGGCGGGATCGCCACCCCTGCCCCGGACGCTGCCGGCCATATCCTCGGGACCGCCGGCAACGACATCTATGGCGGCACGCGAGGCGCGGATTATTTCGACCTGTCGAATGGCGGTGTCGATCGGGTCAGCGGTGGAGCCGGCGCGGATGCGTTCTTCTTCGGGGCGGCGCTGACCGGCGCCGACCGGATCGACGGCGGTTCGGGCATCGACCAGGTGGGCCTGCAGGGCGACTATACCGGCGCCAACCGACTGGTGCTGACCGCCACCACGCTGAACGATGTCGAGGTTCTCGCCGCGCTACCGGGCTTCAGCTACGATATCGTCCTCAACGACGGCGTCATCGGCGCGGCGGGCAGTTTTACGGTCTTCGGGACCAACCTGGCGGCGGGCAATGCGTTCACCGTCGATGGGTCCGCGGTCACGTCGGGATCGTTGACGCTGTATGGTGGTCTAGGTGTCGACACCTTGACAGGTGGCGCGGGCAATGACGGTTTCCTGTTCGGGGCGGATCGCTGGAGCCCGACTGATGTCGTGGTCGGGGGCGCCGGCAACGACCAGCTGGCGCTCGACGGCGACTACACCATCACGCTCGACAGCCGTGCCGGCGTCGAGACGGTGGCGTTGCTCGCAGGTCCGGCACAGCCGGGCAATGCAGCGAACGACTATGTCATCACGATCGCCGACAGCTTCGTCACCGGGGGGGCGACCAAGACGGTCTGGGGGCTGCCCGTCACGACCGATCTGGTCGTCGACGGTCGCGCGGTCGCGCACGGCAACCTGAACATCTTCGGCGGATCGGGCAACGATCGGCTGTCGGGCGGCAGCGGCAACGACACGCTGTTCGGCGGGGCGGGTCGCGACACGCTGACCGGCGGGGCGGGCAACGACGTCTTCGTCTACAACGCCGCCAGCGAATCCTCGAGCACGGGATACGACACGCTGGTCGGTTTCACGCGCGGTGCAGACGTCGTCCAGGTCGCGGGCGTCGTTCGCAACACCTACGCCGCCGACGTCACCGGCCGGCTCGACGATGTGAGCTTCGACACCGACCTCGGCAATGCGGTACGTGGCAGCCTGACCAGCGGGTCGGCGGTGTTCTTCAACGCCAGCGCCGGCAATCATCAGGGCGAGACGTTCCTGGTGGTCGATGCCAACGGGATCGACGGCTATCAGGCCGGCCAGGATCTGGTCATGCACATCGTCCCGACAGCCGCATTCCAGACGACCGCGGCACCGGTCGAGATGATCGCTCCGCTCTCGACGATGCTGGACCTCGCGGCGACCCACGCGGTTATCGCCTGATCCGGCTTCGAGGCACTGCTGCGATCGGATACCGACCGTCTCGCAGCAGGGATGCCAATGCGTGGCATAGGGTGAAGGTCAGATAGAGCCCGGGTCCCGATCAATGTCGATCGGGACCCGGGCATCGAACGTTGCCGTAATTACAGCCGCAGCGAGACGCCGGCGACAAGCTGCCGTCCGAGCAGATCATACCCCATCACGGTATTGCCGCGCAGCAGCCCGATCCGCGAACGGCTGTCCGGGATGAGTGGCGGATCGCGGTCGAACACGTTGTTCGCGGCCAGCCGGAACGTCATCTGCTTGTTGATGTCGAAGCTCAGCGCGACGTCGATCCAGTTGTACGAGCCAACGCCCGGATATTGATCGCGGCGTGCGCTCACGTCCTGCGCGGGGATGCCGGTGTCTTCGGGCGCATAGATGTCGAGCGGCATCGCGCCGCGGTGACGCCAGTTGACCGACAGGCTGGTCGAGCGGTCGGGCGCGGTCCAGGTGGTGCGGAACTGGTGTGCCCAGCGCGGCATGCTCTCACCGCAGAGATTGCCGAAATACCCGACGCAATTGCGTGGTTCGATGGTCGGCGACGACTGCGAACCGACGCGGGTCATCAGCGTACCGTTGAAGCTCATGTCGAGCCGCCCGAACCCGCCGAGGCCGACATTATACTGCCCCTGGAAATCCCAGCCGTGCGACTGCGACTTGTAGCCATTGGCCGAACCGCGGGCCACCCAACCGGTCGCCGGGCTGGTCGCAGGCGAACTGGACAGCGTGCCGGTGCCGGGGTTGCGGACGATGCCGCGGCAGAAATAGTCGTTCCCGGTGGCCAGGCACTCGCCGATGATGTTCTGCGGCTGGAGGAAGTCGAGCTGGTCCTTCAGGTCGATCAGCCACCGGTCGATCGACACCGTCAGGCCGGGCAGGAAGCGCGGGCGCAGTACGACGCCGAACGTCTTGGTATAGGCACTTTCCGGCTTCAGTTCGAATCCGCCTTCGCGCACGGTGCACCGATCGTCCGGGCAGATCAGCGAGGCGCTGCCGTAGAGATTGTCGGCAAGACCGGTGTTGCGGCACTGCTGCAACGTCGCGGACGGTGCCAGGCGCCCGCCATTGGGGTTCGACGGATCGACCCGCGGTGCGCAAGGATCGGAATAGAAACCTTGGTTCCAGAAGATGTTGGCGGCGCCCTGCGCGGTGCTGACGCCCGGTGCGGCCTGCGACTTGTTGTAGGACGCGCGCAGCGTGATGTCGGGTATCGGCGCCCACAGGCCCTCGACCTTCCAGGTATCGAACTTGCCGTCGAGCCGGTTGTATTTCGACACGCGGTAGCCGGCATTGACCTGCAACAGTTCGGCGAACCGACGGTGTTCGATCAGCGGTGCCTGCACCTCGGCATTGGCCTCGAGGATGCTCTGCGTGAAGCGCTGGTTCTCGCCGCCATTGTTCTGCTGGAAGATCTCGTTGACGATCGTCCGTTCCATTTCCTCGCGATATTCCGCCCCCAGCGCGATCGCGATGCCCTGTTCCGCGAGCGGCGAGGTGATGCCGTATTTGCCAAGGTCGCCGCTGACGGTGCCGACGAACTGCAACAGCCGCGGGATGCGCGTGCTGATCCCGCCGGTCGCGCCGCCATAGAGATACTGGTTGAGCGCGGCGTCCTGGTTGAACGGCGCGAACGCATTGAACGGCACGCAGGACGGATCGGTGCCGTTGACGACCGCGCGACAGGTCGGCGTCCCGTTGACGCGGACGACGTCGAGCGAGCGATTGATGTTGTCGAAGCGCGCGAACGGCACGTCGATGGTGTCGAGCCGCGCGCGCGAGATCATGCCAGCGACGTCATAGGACCACACGTCGTTGAACCCGCGCCCACGCAGGCCCGCGACGATGCGGTAGCCCTCGTTGGTGAAGCGCTGCTGCACCAGCGGCAATCCGTCGAAGCGATAGCGGACGTCGATCGGCGCATATTGCCCCGCGACGCCGGCATTGGCACCGCACAGATCCTGAGCCTGCGCGCCCGACAGGAACGCGTTGTCGCAATTCACGCGGAACGGATCGGTGCCGTACGCGCCGAAGTTGAAGGTGCGGTTGAGCTGCGTGTTGTACGATTTGTCGCGGTAGAACAGCCCGTTGCCGTAAAGCTCGATGTCGTCGCTGATCTTCGCGGTCAGGAAGCCGCCGACGTTGATGCGGTTGAACGCGCGCTGCACCGCCCAATTGTCATAGGGGTTGGCGGAAGTGCCCGGCGGTCCGCTGTTGATCGGAATGAAGGTGCCGTTGCCGTTGGGATTGTTGACCAGGATCTGCCCGGCGCGCGGCCCCGACTGCGGAATGATCGTGCCCGCCGGCGTGAAGCTCGCGCGCGAACAGCCGAGCGGCGAGGTGTTGGTCGGCTGGACCGCTTCGCAGACCGAATAGGACCGATCGACCAGTTCGACCGGGTTGGACTGGCGATAATTGACGAAGCCGGTGATGTTCACCCGGTCGTGGAACAGGTTGGCGCCAGCAGCCAGGCTGACGTCGGACCGTCCGCCATCGTTGGTCAGTCCGCGCTTGGCGTTGAACCCGGCGCGCCCTGCCGCATCGGTGACGGCATTGCTGTCGTTGTCGTGATTGAAGAAGCTGTAGTTCGCGTCGAGCCGGATACCTTCGAAATTCTTCTTCAGGACGAAGTTGACGACGCCCGACACCGCGTCAGAGCCGTAGACCGACGAGGCACCGCCGGTCAGCACGTCGATCCGCTCGACCAGCGCGTTGGGGATGATGCCGACGTCGACCGTGTTGGCGAGGCCGACGCGGAGGCCGTCGATCAGCGTCAGCGTCCGCTCATAGCCGAGGCTGCGCAGCTTGATCCGCTGGCGTCCTTCGGAATCGCTGAAATTCTGTTCCGAGTTGACCTGCACCTGCGGCAGGCGGTTCAGCACTTCCTCGATCGTCGTCGCGCCTTGCGCGGCGATCTCCGCGGCGGTCGTCGTGACGATCGGTGCGGCGGAACGGTTGTTCGGCCGCGTGATGCGCGTGCCGGTCACGACGATGTTCCCGCCCTCGCGCTGATCTCCGGCCCGGTCCGTATCCGCGGCCAGCTTGGCGGACGCGACGGGATCGCCGATCGCGATCTGGCCGTCCTGCACAGCGTCGCCAGCCCCTATCGTGGCACTGCCCGTATCCGAAGCTTGACCTTGGGTTTGAGCCTGAGCCGGCAACGCGACCAACGCAGCCACGCAGCATGTCGTGGCCATCAACCCCTTGAACGAAACCATTCTATTCCCCCTTATATTCCAAGAGGGCACAGGGATGCTGCTGCGCGATCGACTACTTCCGACCCTGTCCGGAAGCATTCGTGAACTTTACGCCGCTCGTTCATCGGGATCTAACGCCCCGTGAGCTCGCTGACATTGCTCGGCAGTACCATCCCGACCCTCGGACAGGCACATGCTGTCACGTTCGAAATAGCAAAACAATACCAATCACGCTGCAAACCAGAGGTGGTATGATATTTAGTCTATCAGCTGTTTTGATCGGTATTGATGGCAGTGTCGTCGACACGCGTTCTCGCCGTTGCCCAAGATGCCATCCGCCTTGCCTGGAACTGCTCTTACAGCGTCTCTTCCGGACAGCGCCGAATCGGGCAGAGGATTACGGTTGGGGCGCCGTGGGCGGCGAAGCGACGTTGGCTGCCGGTCGGGGTGATCGGCCCCGCCCTGCTCTTTCCCGCCACTCGATCGCGCCCCGGGCGTGCTTGGTCTTGCCGTTTAGGGAGGCGTGGCGTCGTCTCGCCTCCCTGAACGTTCCCGCTACAGTCCCAGCGACACCATGATGCGCAACCGGTTGTCTTCGCTGGCACCGCCGATGCTGCCCGAATAGCCCGACGTGATCGTCAGCCGCTCGACCGGCTGCCAGGCCAGATCGAGCGACACCAGCGCCGCGTCGCGCGACAGTGGCGCACCCGAGACCTGGAACGTCTGGCCGCCTCCTGCAAATCGTACCAGCGAGCGCGGGGTGACGTCGCCCAGCGCATGCTGCCAACCGATCCGCGAGCGTGCACTCAGGCCCTCGGCGATCGGCGTCTGGCCGCGCATGCCGAGCGTGGTCAGCGTGAACACCTCGCTGGCATCGCGACCGGTCAGCGCCACCGCGCTGTTCGTTTCGGCAAAGCCGTCGGTGTGGACGCGGTAGAGCTCGATCCCGGCAAAGGGTTCGACGGTACCGCCGAACATCGCCGTGGGCAGCCCCGCCTCGACGAACCCGTGCAGGACGTCGCCGTCATAGTTCGAGCGCGCGACCGCCGCGAACCCGGGGAACGCGATGCCACGCGTGACATCGGCACTTGTCCAGGCGTAGCCCGCCGCGGTGCGCACCGCGACCGGACCAAGCGTGCCGCCTCCATAGCCGAGGACCTGCTTGGTTTCGACTTCTGCAGTGCTGCCGCGCGTGGCGATCGACAGGTCGGTCCGGCTATAGCCACCGGCCACACCAAGCCGGGCACCGTCGAGCGCCAGGTCGACGCCACCGAACGCGCCCCAGCCCGAGCGGGTGGCGCGGGCGGCGTTGCGATCACCGTCGTCGGAGCCGCGCTGGCCGAGGATCTGGCCCCAGATCCCGCTGGCGTCGCCGGGCTCGAGCAGGCGGGTCCGCGTCGCGTCCTCACCGGTCTGCGCGCCGCGCAGCATCGTCGTGCGGACGGTCGCATGGACTTCGCCCGCCAGGTCGTCGAACGCATCGCGGACGACCGCGTCGTCGGGCACCAGCGTGAGTGCGCCATAGGCGGCGTTGCCGACACCCAATCCGGCAAAGGCGGGTGCGACCGCAGCCTGGTTGCGCGTCGTCGCCAGCCCAGCCAGCGATCCGCCGGTGCGTGCCACCGCGATCGCGATCGCGGTGTTGCTCTGGAGGAGGCGGAATTCAGTGCCGTTCGTCGGGGTCTGGACGACGGTATAGCTGCCGGTGATCCCGCCATTCGCGGTCAACAGCGTGTAGCGGCTGCCGACCGTATAGGCGCCGCCGTCGCGCGTGACGTTCAGGATGGCGCCGCTGGCAAGCGTCGCAGTGCCGCCGACGGCGATCCGGTCCGAAAGCCCGGCTGCGGTCGTCTCGGCGAGATAGGTCGATCCGCTCGCCTGGGCGAAATTGCCGGTGACCGCGAGCGTGCCGGGGCTGTTGCCCGGTGCGACCGTTCCGCCCGTCGCGACGACGAGACCGGCGATCGTGCCGACCCCGCCGAGGGTCGCGCCGTTGCCGACCGTGACCGCCGAGGGCAGCGCGCCGGCAAGGACGAGGCGCCCGGCGTTGACCGCAGTGGCACCGCTGAAACCGGACTGGCTGCCGAGCGTGAGCGCGCCGCTGCCGATCTTGACGAGCTGCCCCGTGCCGGTCAGCGCGAGCGCGGCGGTACCGTCGACGCGCTGGTCGAACACCAGGATACCCGCGTTGGCGATCCCGCCGGTCAGCGTGGTCGCGGTGCCGGTCAGGCTTGCAGTGCTCGCGATGGTGGTGCCGTTCGCATAGGTCGAGGGTGCGGTGAGCGTCCAGGCGCCGGTGTTGACCGCCAGCGTCTCGAAGCCCGTCGTTGCGCCGAAACTGCCGCCCGCGCCGCCCAGGTTGACGCGGTCGATCCCCGCGCCGCCATCGATCGTGCCGGTGATGACCGACCCGGTCAGGATGTTGAGGATGTCGTTGCCGTCACCCATGTCGATCGCACCCGCGGTGCCGCCGGTGATTGTCCCCGAATTGGTGATCGTATCGGCAAACCCACCGACCAGCGTGATCGCACGGCCGGCGCCGCCACGGATCGTGCCCGCGTTGTTGATGGTCGTCGCACCGTCGGCGACGCCGCCCGCATTGGTGTCGTGGTTGATCAGGATACCGGTGCCCGCACCGAAGATCGTCGCGCCGGCAGTGTTGACGATCGTGCCACCGCCCATCGCGATGCCCTCGGCACTGTTCGCGCGACCGCCGGAATCGACGCCGTTCGCGCTGAGGCCCTGGATCGTGCCGCTGTTGGTCACCGAACCGATGAAGTCGATATCGACGCCGTCGCCATCGCCGTTGATCGCGACGCCGTCCCACCGCCCGGTGATCGTGCCGAAGTTCACGACCGTACCCGTGCCGTCGGAGCCGATGCCCGAGCCGTTACGCCCAACGATCGTGCCTGCATTGTTGACCGTCACCGCGACATCGCTGGTGATGCCGTGGCGCAGGCCCGAGATCGTGCCGGTCGCCTGGTTGTTGACGACGCCCGAGCGCGCCTGCCAGTCGATGCCGTCATAGCTGTTGTTGGCGGGGCCGTCGGAGAAGATCAGACCGGCATTGATGACGACCGCGCCCTGGCCGGGGCGGATCGCGTCCTGGCCGAACGACTGGATGATCCCGGTGCTGGTGTTGATGATCTCGATCGACGAACCGCCCCCGATCGCATCGAAGTCGATCGCCTGGCCGCCATTGGTCGAGCGGATCGTGCCCGAGTTGCGGATCGACACGTTTGCGCCGCGCGGGTTGCCGGCAATGCGGATCGCGTCGTTCGCGCTTTCGATCAGCGCACCGGTCTCGTTGCTGATGTTGAGATTGAGCGAGCCGTTCGTCGACAGGTCGATCGCGCGGCCGTTTGCGTTGCGATTGCTCAGCGTGCCGAGGTTGGTGACGCTGTTGCCGACAAAGCCAGAGCCTGCTGCGCCTGCGACGGTCGCCGCGAGGTTGCTCGTCAGCGTCGCGCCGGTGCCGATATAATAGCCGAACGCCGCCTGCTGGCCGGTCAGCGTCAGCGTGCCCCCGGTAACGTTCAGTCCGCCGGTAAACGCCTGCGCACCGATCGACAGGTTGCCGGCGCCGGTCTTCGACACCGCGCCGTTGCCGGCGATCGCGCCGGTATAGGTCGTATTGGTCGCCTCGTTGATCGTCAGCAGCCCGCGGGTGGTGATGCTGCTCTGCGACAGCGTCGCGGCGTTGCCAAAGACTGTCGTGCCGCTGCCGACTTCGATGCCGTTGGCATAGGCCTGCAGACCCGTCAGCGTCCAATTGCCGGTGACCGATCGCAGCGATTCGAAATTGACCGAGCCGGCAAAGCTGCCACCCGTATCGAGGCCGGGAAAGCCGAGGCGGACGGTATCGGTGCCGGTGCCGCCATCGACGATGCCGGTGATGATCGATCCACCCTGGATGTTCAGGATATCGTCGCCGCCACCCATGTCGATGGCGCCCGCGGCACCGCCGATGATCGTGCCGGAATTGGTGATGGTGTCGGAAAAACCGCCGATCAGCGTGATCGCGCGGCCCGTGCCGCCCTGGATCGTGCCGGCGTTGGTGATCGTCGTCGCATTGACCGCGCTGCGACCCGCATTGGTGTCGTTGCTGGCCAGGATCCCGGTACCCGCGCCGAAGATCGTCGCGCCGGCGTTGTTGATGATCGTGCCACCGCCGATCGCGACGCCCTCTGCGGTATTGGCGCGACCGCCGGAATCGACGCCGTTCGCGCTGAGCCCCTGGATCGTGCCGTTGTTGATCACCGAAGCGAGCAGGTCGATGTCGACGCCGTCGCCATCGCCGTTGATCGAGACGCCGTCCCACCGGCCGGTGATCGTCCCGACGTTGACGACGGTGCCCATGCCATCGGAGCCGACCCCCGAGCCGTTGCGGCCGAGGATCGTACCGGCGTTGTTGACCGTCACCGCATTGTCGGCGGTGACGCCGTGGCGCAGGCCGGAGATCGTGCCGCCCGCCTGGTTGTTGACGATGCCTGACCCCGCCTGGAAATCGATGCCGTCATAGCTGTTGTTGGCGGCGCCGTCGGACAGGATCAGCCCGGCATTGGTTACGACCGCGCGGTCGCCGGGGCGGACTGCGTCCTGGCCGAACGACCGGAGTTCGGCACCGGCATAGTTGTTGATGATGACCGTCGGGCCGAACGTGACCGCATCGAAATCGAGCGCCTGGCCACCATTGGTGCTGCGGATGATACCGTAATTGTCGACCCGGATCGTGCCCGACGTCGGTGCGACGTTGATCCGGAAGGCGTCGTCCTGCGATTCGATCAGGCCGCCCGCGGCATTGGTCAGCGTGATCGTGCGCGGGTTGCTCGCGCCCGATGCGTTGATCGCGCGACCGCCTGCGGCCGTCGTACGGATCGTTCCAGCATTGGTGATCCGCAGGCCTGTCGAACTGGTCGTCCAGCTGATCGCGGGGGTCGCGCCCGGCGCCAGCGTTCCGCCGGCCTCGACCGTGAGCGTATCCGTCCCGCCGACGGTCTTTGCGGTGGTGTCGGTGGTGCCCTGGCGGACGACGATCGCCTGTTGGGCAAGCGACGCAGTGGGCACGAGGCCTGCGACGAGCGTGGCGTAAGCGAGTACGTTCAGGCTCGCGCCATTCGATTTCGTAAGCATGTCTCTATTCCCCCCGGTCGGCCTTTGCTGGGCCAATTCCGGTGCTAGGCGGGGCATATGACGGATATGTTACGGTCTGTAATATTTCGAGAACGACGCCGTGGACGAGAAAGTCATGCGTCAATGAACAATCCCGGGTCTGCTGTAGGCCTTTGGGTGTGAGTCAGTTGGTTGTAAGCCAGGCTGCCATATTGAGCTTGTCACAGCAGGCGTCATCACGACCATCTGTTCCGATACTATCGGCCGACACTTGCTCCAGCTGTCGTGTCTCCAAAAAGCCCAGGTCACGATGAATCTAGTGGCAACCTCAGCAGGTAGCTGACAGCTGACAGCGGACGTGCAGCCGGCTGAGGTCGCCGCGTCGGGCTCAGGAAATCGGAACGCCGCCGGTGACGGCGACGACGTTGCCCGACATGTAGCTCCCCTCCGCCGAAGCGAGCATCACATACGCGGGAGCGAGTTCGCCCGGCTGTCCTGCGCGGCCGATCGGGGTGTCCTGGCCGAGTGTTTCCAGTTCCTTCGGTGACTTGGCGATCGGCTGAATAGGCGTCCAGATCGGGCCGGGCGCCACCGCGTTCACGCGAATGCCGTCGCTGGAGAGGAGGTTGGACAGGCCCACCGTCAGGCTCGAGACAGCGCCCTTGGTCGCCGCATAGACGATCATGGTCTTGCCAGCGACCTTGGCCTGCTCGCTGGTCGTGTTGATGATCGCCGAGCCCGGCTTCATGTGCGGTGCAGCGGCCTTGGCCAAACGGATCATGGCAAAGACGTTAGCGGCGAAAGCGCCCTGCATCTCGTCATCGTCGATGCTATCAAGCCCCTCGTTCATGGTCTGCGCGGCAGCATTGTTGACGAGCACATCGATGCCGCCAAGTTCCGCGATCGTACGCTCGACGAGGGTTACGCAGTGATCCCGGTCGCGGAGATCGCCCGGCAGCAAAACGCACCGCTGTCCTGCCTTCTCGACCCAAGCCTGCGTCTCTTCGGCATCGGCCTGCTCGTCCGCAAGGTAGGAGATCGCAACGCTTGCACCTTCACGGGCATAGGCAATCGCCACTGCCCGGCCGATACCGGAATCTCCGCCGGTTATAAGCGCGACCTTGCCCTTGAGCAGGCCCTTGCCGACGTAACTCTCCTCGCCATGATCGGGCTTGGTCCGCATCGCGGTCGTCAAGCCGGGGCGTGGCTGCTGCGGCTCATCGGGAAAACGTGTCGGCTGGCTGGTGCGCGGATCGTCGGTCATATCGGTTCCTGCAGATGGGGATCAGCAGCAAACGGCTCAAAAGATAGAACGTGCCAGGCAGCCGCTGTCACGAGCGGGCATCGAGCCGAACCTGTTCCTCCACATCCGCACCCTCTCGTGGCAGATGTCGATGCTCCGCCCCGATCACCAGTCCGTGCATCAGCGCCGACACAGGGTGATAGCGACCCTCGCAACACCGAAACATCGTCGACGCAAATGCGCAGCGACTTTACAAACAAGAGCGCACGGCGATGATCGCGTGGCTGACCTTCCAACGTGATGCTGAGCGTTTGACGGCAAGAGCGCATATGGCATCGAACACGCGTTTGTGCCTCCGTGGAGGCGACATGCCCGGCGTTGGGATAGGGAATGGGGTAGGATGCCAAGGTTCCAAGAGATCGAAGGCTTGCGTGATTTCTGGGCGGGAATGATCGGCGGGGCACCGGTATCGCCTCCGGTACCGTTGCGCCCGTTGTTCGATACTCTGGGACTTGGGCTCGAACAGGCGATTTCACATTGCGGTCGCGAACGCCCGGACTGGGATGCGTTCGTCGCCTGGATCTTGTCCACCGCGGGCAAGCCCGATCCGGCCGCGCTGTCGCGGTACGGCGCCTGGTATCGTGGCGAGGTCGCACCCGAAGCCGAACGCGTGCGGCAGGCGGCGGTGATGGCGACCGCGCCAGTCTTCTCCGATGCCGAGATCGCGACTTGGGAGCGCGACGGCGTGATCGTGCTGCGGAACGCCATCGCTCCCGACGATGCCGCGGCGATCGCCACGCATCTCTGGACGCTGAAGGGCGCGACGCCCGACGACCCGATGAGTTGGTACGGGGGCCGCGAGGGTGGCATCATGGTGCAGCAATTCCAGCATCCCGCAATGGACGTGCCGCGTCGCGCGCTGCGCGTGCATCGCGCCTTCGCCCAGCTCTACGGCCATGCCGACCTGATCGCGTCGTGCGACCGGCTAAGCTTCAATCCGCCGGTGACAAAAGCCTATGCCTTTCCAGGACCGGACCTCCACTGGGATACCAATCTCGCGTCGCCGATTCCGTTCGAAACGCAGGGCATCCTGTATCTGACCGATACCGCCGGTGATCAGGGGGCGTTGCGCGTGGTGCCGGGCTTCCACCACCGGTTGTTGGCTTGGCTGGAGAGCCTCGACGGTCGCAATCCTCGCGATGTCGATCTGGCGGACGAGGCCGTGGCGATTGCGGGCGGGGCCGGCGATCTGGTGATCTGGCGACAGGAACTGCCGCACGGTGCCAGCGCCAATCTCGCAAAAGTCCCGCGCATGGCACAATACGTCAATCTCTACCCGATGCACCGATCCGATACGCGGGCCTGGATCTGACCCGGCCCTTCATCTCGGGCCCGAACGACAAAAGGTGCGGACCGAAAGCGCGACCTAGCGCACACGCCGATCGCGCCGCAGCCGACGCCGCTTGAGCAGTTTCGGGATGCGTTGCAGCGGGTGAGTCACATACCACAAGCGCGACGGACCGACGTGCTCGCCGGCCGGTACCGAAAACAGCAGCCGGGTCGACCAGCCTCGCAGGTCGCCCAAGTCCGATGCGAGGAGCAGTTTTGCGCCCATCTCCGCCCAGCCGCGCCAACGCGTATGCGCAAGATCGGTGGTGCCGCCGCCCGCAGTGACGACATGCGCGGCCGCCGCGACCAACAGTCGCAGGCGCAGCGACCGCCGCGGTGCGAAACCAGGCGGCAGCGGCGTATCCAGGAAACGATGCGCGAGCAGGATCGCGGAGGCTGCGGCGCGCTCTTGCCCGCGCGCGACGGCCGCGATCCAGAGCCGCTCGCCACCATCGTCGGCATTGGCCAGCAGCGCGGCGACATCGCCCAGCCAGCGCAGCCGCGCCCACAGATGCGCAGCACCGTGCGCGCACAGATAGGCGAACAGTGCCTCGCCCTCGAGCGTAGGGAGTGCTGTCCCAGGTGTGATTTCCACCATCTGCACGCCGCCGTGATCGCGCGGTGGACGTTCGTGGGGATTGTCGGTCATCCTCCAGTGCAGCTCGACGACATGACGGGTATCCCGATGCGTGAGCGCGATGTCCTTGGCGAGAGGCAATAGTCTCGCAATCCTCGCACCCAAATCTCGAGCGGCCAAATCTTCAGCCTCGAGGTCTCCGACGGGGGACTCGGACAGCCGATAGCCCGCCGCGCCCAGCAGCGTTGCGGCATGAGCTGCTTCGCTGGGACGCACCAGCAGGTCGATGTCGCCGAACTGGCGGGCGTCGAGTGAACCATAAGCCAGCATCGCAAGTGCGCTGCCCTTCAGGAACAGAGGCTCGATCCCCTCGGCCTCGAGCAGTGCGCGCAACCGGATCGCCTCGCGTGCGAGCCGAAAAGGCGCGACCGGATCATGCCGCTTGGCCAGGGCTGGGGGGACCACCGTCCCTGTGCGGCGATACCCCGCGACCACCAGCGGCATCACCTGATGCCTGCGCGCTATCGCGGCAACGCGTTCGTCGTCGAGCTGCGGCATCGGCACCGCGTGCGCGTCGTGTCTGGCAAGACAGGCGCAGACGAAAGCGAATTCGCGGCTCGAAGCCGAAGGGGCGTCGGGGGCATGCGTCGACATCAAGCAGTGCAGCGGTCGCTGACGGGGCGGCTCACAACTTTCCGCCCCCTTGTACGATCGCCGTCCTCCCGTGCATCAGGAGGCGCGCGATAGGCAAGGGGACCGCTGATGCAGAACCGAACGGCCAAATTCGGATGTCGATGGGCAGTCCCGATCGTCATGACGGTCGTCGCCTTGCCCTGGTCGATCGTAGCGGCAGGGCAGGACATCGTCGTGACAGCGCCTGCATTACCGCCTTGGCGCGCACTATTGATCGCCGATGCAGGCAACCGGATGCACTGCCGGATCATGCGATCGACCGGCGACGACGGGCGCGATGCGACGGGCTGCGATGCGATGATGCAGTGTTTCGAGACCGCCCGCCCGCTGCTCGCGGCACGCGAAGGAGAGGCGTCGCGCGTACGTCGCCGCCGCTTGGCAAGCGTCAATCGCGACATGCAGACCTGTTTTCAGTCGGTGACCGTGTGGGTTCGCGGCATGACAATCGGGGATTGGATGGCACGGCGTCCTATCGTCCCGGTGCTTGGAAAGTGACGACATAGGTCCCGGGACTGATCCCCGAAGAGAGATTGAGCGTGAAGCCGTCGGCGCGCGCGGACAAATAGGCAGTCTTGACGAGCGCCACCGCCGCAGGATTTGCCGCCGAGACCACGGGATAGCTCGCCGACGCATAGGGATGGGCATAGGTGATCGCGAAGATGCTCCCGGCACTCGCGCCCCGGCCAGTGACCAGCGTCACCATGCCGGACATGCCGCTAGCGTCAATCGTCGCGCTCGCATCCGGTCCCGCACCCGCCAGCACCTGTACGGTCGGGGCGGCGGTGTCTGCGAGCACGACGCTGCGGCGCACGCCGTCTGCCATCGTAAAATAGGGCTTGGCCGCGGCATCGACCTCGAAAGCGCCGCCCTCGGGCACCGATAGCAGCGCTGCGCCCGCGCTTGTGAACTTGAGCGGACCGAAGCCCGGCGACGCCGCGCCCGCGCCGATCACCACCCAGCCTCCGAAATTGGCGCTGGGCTTGGGGGTCGCGCCAGTCGCGCCGCCGGGGAAAATCACTTGCTGGTAGCTGTTGGCGACGATCGCATTCAGGGATCCGAAGCGTTTGGGATATTGCTGCGACACCTGCGAGCTATGGATGCCGGTGCCGGTAAACAGCGCCCAGCGCCCCGCGACCTCGCCTGCCGTGAACGCCGCATTGTCGACCAGCACCATAATGCCCCCGGCATGGCCGGTCTGCCCGCCGGTCCCGGCTTGCCAGTAATCGGCCACGATCCGGTCGCCCTGCTGGACCGCGGCATAATCGTTCATCTTGGTACCGCGCGTCTTTACCCAGTAATTGGCGACACCGGCCGGATCGGCGCCGTAGCGAAAGCCCAGATATCCCGTATTGTCGGGATCGGTCCCGTTTACCTGCATCGGGGAATCGCCCACCGTTCCCGAAGCATTGGCAACCGCAGGCGTGCCGGCGATGTCAGTGCCGACGATCGTGGTCTTCGTGATCGACAGCGCGTCCGCCTCGGCCAACGCCTTGGCGGCCATCGCGCGCGCGACCGGATCGACTGACGGTGAGACGATGGGGCCTGCGGGCGGGACCAGCAGGCTTTGAGCCATCGAAATCTGGTTGGTCATGCCGCCCGCCAACAGAATCGCGATGCCTGCGGTCATTCTCCTCATGCGCTGTCTTTCATAGGCTCTCGGGCCGGTGATGCCCGATGCTCCTTCATCGACTCTCGATTGGCAATAGCGCCTCGATCCCATACGCTCGGCCTATGCTAGCGCCGCGCATCTTGACTGCACGTGTCCACGGATCGCGCCCGCCTCGACAGGTGGCATAATGGCTCTCATTCCCGCCTCCCTGAAAGATGCGCCCGAATTGGATGCGATCGTCGCATTCCTGCGCGGGCTCGGGATCGTCGTTCGCGAAGGGGCATTGCCCGACGACTGTTTCGTGCCGGGAATGACCGTGCGCGACGGCGCGTTGATCTATGACCCGCTCTCGCCGGGCTGGGTCGGTGATCTGTTGCATGAGGGCGGACATCTGGCGGTCACCGATCCGGCGATACGCGCGACGCTGCCGATCGTCCTCCACGATCCCGCAGAGGAGATGGCGGCGCTCGCGTGGTCCTATGCCGCAGCGATGGCGATCGGCCTGCCGATCGGCACGCTGTTCCACGCCGGCTACAAAGGCGGGCCCGAGTATCTGATCAATGCCTTTACCCAGAGTTCCCCAATCGGACTCCCGATGCTCCAATATTGGGGCATGGCGGCGTGCGGCGACGCGGTGGCAGCGGGCGAGCCGGCCTATCCGGCGATGCGGACCTGGCTTCGCACTCGCTGATGCGAATATCTTCGTGCTGGCGCGGGCGCGTAACAGGCTGAAGAGAATCGTCGCCTTCGTCCGCCATGCCCGCGCCCTCGCGTTACGAGGTCGTTCCCACGCCGGTGTTCCTTTGCAGCCGGGTCCCTTCTACGGCCCCGACGACCGGTTGATCGCCGGTGCGCAGACAGGGGCGTTCGCGTTCGTGAGGACGAGCTGGACTGGACCGCTTGCCGCGATGTGACCCGACAGAGACCGGTCGCATCCGTCGATACGGCGGATCTCCATCGGCGGTGCGGGGATGGCGACAATCGCCTGACGTCGATAGCCGCGGTCGAGAAAGAGGATCGCCCCCTGCTCCTCGTCGCGCACGTTGCGCTCGGCAAAGGCGGTACCCCCGACTACGATGGTCTCGGCATCGACCGACAGCCCGCGGGTCATCATGTCGCACACCGCCACCTTGACGCCATCGGTCGAGACGAGCTCGCCGCCGAACGATCCACAGGTCAGGACCGCGCCGTTCTCGAGCACCGCGAAGCTGTGGCAGCCCAGGCCGTCCACCGGGATCTGCGCGATCGGACGCCAGTCGCGGTCGAACCGCATGATCTCGCTTGGTCGACCGGTCTTGTCAGCGCCATTGTGGAGCATCAGCAGGATCGCATCGCCGCACGCGATCAGCGAATTGACGTGCGCATAGCCCCGCGCCCAGTCGTCGCGGCCATCGTCCGTACCTGAATCACGCAGAAAATTTCCCGGGATGGGATGCAGTATTTCGCCCTCCCCGCCGGTCAGCGGATAGCGCAGGATACGCTGGTTATAGGTGTCGATGACGCATATCCGACCGTCGACGATGTCGATCTGATGACAACCATTGTCGAGCCCCGTGGCGATCACGTCGGCCGCGGCGATATGCGCACCCTCCCGCCGAAACCGCACGAGCCGCCCGCGCGCGCTCAGGCTATGAACGCGGTCGCACGCCTCGAACGCTAAGATCATGTCGTCGTGTATCGTCAGCCCATAGAACAAGCCGTAGGCGATCAGTTTGACCCCTGCACGGTTTGCCGCGAACAAGCCGCGCCGGGTGCCCACGATATGCTCGTATCCCGACAGGTCGGGGTCGACCAGGCGGACAGTTCCCGATCGATAGGCCTGTGTCGCAAGCGCGTATCTAACAGTGTTGCGACCTGCGCCCATGCACCTTCATTCGATCTGCGCATCGAACCGTCAAGCGTCGATCTGCAAGCATCGATGGATGATCGCACAGAACTGGTTGCAACAAGACTTGCATCGTAGTGTTGATGCTGCAATGAATATCCGTCTTCTACTTTAGAGTCGGGTTCGTCGCTATAGTAAGAAACTAACATAGATCTATGGGGGACGACGCATGAACGAGGTAGGCCCGGTGGTTCAGAAGGAAGTGTGGGTTGCTCCTGAAATCCAGACGCTTGATGTAGGTGAGACGTATCGGTTCAATCTTCGCGGCAATGACGGTGGCCCCTACGTGGACGCTACCCGCTCCTAAACTTCGCTTCGCCCAGACCGTCTAATCACCGCGATACTACCGATCGCAGGGGTCCTGCTGCACGTTGTGCGCGCGGGTCATGGTAGCGCGCACACAGTTCATCACCTCTTCGGCCCTGTTTCGTCGCGCCGGTGCGCTGCTGTCAGTCTGCGCGGGATAGGCGAGCACCGGCACCCGCGATGCAATGGCGAGGATGTCTTGGATCAGCGTGTCGCGCATGGGCAGCGCCGCCATTCGCCGCCGCCGGAACAGGTGCGGCAGCAACTGTGCGGCGGGCGCGACATCGGCTGCGTCGAGGATCACGACCGCACCGAGCGCTAGCGCCTCCCGCTGACGGTCATCAGGTCGGGCCAGCCACTTGCCAAGCGGGTCGCCGAGTACCGGTGCCGCATGCGGATCGACCGGGCCCGCGGTGTCGGGATGCAGACGAATGGTGGGTCTTCCCCGCTGCACGTCGATCCGGTGCCGCCCGACCGACAGCACCACCAGGTCGTCCGCGATGAAGCGTGCGCCCAATGCCATCAATCCGGCAGTCAGTGTCGACTTGCCCGCCCCCGACCGGCCGACGACCAGCACCGCCCGACCGTCGATGGCGACCGCGCTCGCATGCAGCGGGACCAGCCCGCGCCAAGCCGCGATCAGCGCCGCGACGGTGCTATAAAAGCTGACAGGCATCACGCCGGTCCAGTCGCGATCGGGCTTGTACGCAATGGTGGACGCGGAGATATCGAATATGACCTCCTCGTCCCAGCAGAAGCGGATGCCGTCGGCGTAGACGAAGCCTCTGTCGACCGCACGACCGGCCGGGCGATCGGCAAGCCGGTTGACGCGGTACACATCGATATCCCCCGCCCGGTCACCACCGTCGTCGACCGTATCGAACCCGCTCAGCGCGATGTCCGATCGCCAGAGCAGGCCGAACGCGCTGGCCAGATGGGAGGCCGGCGGGATGGGATCAGACGAGATGAGCAATCTTCAGATCGCGCATCTGATCGAGCAGCGCACCGACCGCCGTCGTGCAATCGTCAACCGATACGGCGAACCGCTCGATCAGCTGCGACTCGATCGCTTCCCGGGTCTGCGGCGTTTCCAACGCCTTCCACACGATGCTCGCGGTGCGGTTCAGCGCCAGATAGGTGCCCGTCGCCAGATCGATCATGACGAAACTGTCCTCGACCTCGGTTCCGACCCAGTCCGCGTTGCGCGCCCACATATCGCTCATCGATCCTCGCCCCGCATCACTGCCCGGCATACAGCGTCGTCGAGCAACGCGTCCGCCTCACCTCTAGGCCATCTATAGATCGCCACGTCGCGCGCAAGGCGCGCCGCATCGGACACCATGCGCTGTGCCAATCCGGCATGATACGCCGCGTTCACACGATGGCGGTGCACCAGTAGCGTCGCGACCGCCTCGACCGCACGGCAGCGCTTCGGCTTCGCAATGTCATCCAGTACCAGGATCGCGCCCAAACGCGCCGAAGCGCAGGATCGATCGTCGGGTACAGGATGGAAGGGGCGCTCCGTGTCGCCCAACGCGCCCAGATGATAGCCGCCTGCAAGTCCCGAGCAGCGTTCTCCGACAATGGCGATGCTGTCGTCGGCGATCAGCCGCGCGCCTTGCGCCATGAAAGCCGCCGCCAGCCGCGACTTGCCGCTGCCCGATCGCCCGACGATCGCCAGCGCTCCGTCGACGCCAGCGGGCAGTACTGCCGCAGCATGAAGCATGAAGGCGCCGTGCAGCCACATCGTGGCGGGCAGCGCGGTCGCGATCAGCAGCGCTTCGATCATGTCCGGCGCCATGTCCGGCGGAATGAGCAAAGCGGGCGCGACGGTGATCGCGTCTTGCGTGCAACGATAGCGTGCGACGTGGGGCGCATCGAAAGCGAGCGTAATGCCGTCGAACGACCAGAGCGGCGCTTCGGGCCATGCGCCGCCTGCTCCCCAGGTGATGCGAATGGGGTCGCCCTCGTGATGGGGCCGGTTCAGCGTTCCTGCGATCGGACGGTTGCTGTCGAGGATCCGGTCGAAGCCGATCAGCATCAGGCGGCGCAGATGTCGAAGGCAAGGCAGATCCGCCGCTCGGACGTGCCATGCGGAAAGGTGCGATGATAGCTGTGCGACGGGAAGAGCATCAGCATGCCGGTTTCGGGTCGCACGAGGTCCACGCCATAGGCTGCCGCAGCCTGCGTGCCGACCTCCTCGTCCGACAAGCCGAAGGCGATGCATCCGCCGGCATCGGTGCCGTTCGTAATCCCGTGCGGGACCTGAACATAATATACCCCGCTCAACCAGGCGGACGGATGGATGTGCCAGCTCTCGTACCCCGCACCGTCGGTGATGACGCACCAGCAGTTGAGCAGGCCTGCATCGGGGCGGGCGCGGACCCAGGGATGATCGCTGTCCGCGATCGCGGCCACATGGCGTTCGGCCGCGCGCACGATCGTGTCGAGCAACAGGTCGACCAGCGGCACGTTCCCGACCGCGGGCTTGTCGATCCGCCAGGTCTGCTCGGATGCGGTGCCGTAGCGTCCGAAGCGCTGCTCCGGATGATCGAGCAACGCGCGCGCCAGCGCCGCGTCGAAGCCGGCGCGGGTGAACCCGGGCGGCGTATCGATCGTGCCGGCATGATGGAACGCATCGAACCCGGTCGCGATGCGCGCTTCCTCGATCCGTCCGGCGCAGGCTAGCGCGCGAGCCCGCGCGGCGAAGGCATAGCCATGCGAAACCCCGGCGTCGGCAAGGGCATCGAGCATCGCGATCGCCGCGTCGGGGTCGTCGGCCTCGAGATGCATCGCCGCCATCCGCATGCAGGCGTCGAGATTCGCCGGTGCCAGCGCCAGCGCGCGCACCAACCGGTCATGCGCGACGTCGCGTTGCCCGAGCCGCCGGTAGGCCTTGGCCTGGTCGGCCAGCACCTGCGCATGGGACGGGCCGACGGGCAGATTTTCGAGAACGCCGACGGCGCGATGCGTGTCGGTAAGCGTCCCGCGTGCGAACAGCGCCTGAACTAGGACTGCGCTTTCGCCGTGGTTCTGCGGGACATCTTCATCGAACAGGGCGATGACGGTATCGAACGCATCCTGTTCGATCAGCGCGCTGGCGAGTTTCAAGCGCAGCAGCGGTGCATCGGGCCGTCGTGCATACGCCTCGCGCAGCAGCGCGAGTTCCTGTCGTGCGCCAAGCGGCTTGGCCCGCTCGATCGCGATCCGGAACGCGGTGCGCGTCATGCGATCCCCAGCCACGGCGCAACCATCCCGCTCGCCATGATCACGCATGGATACGTCGCGGCAAAGGCTAAGGGATAGGTATTCAACCCCATGATCACGGCCGTCGCGACATGGAAAACGGCCATCGCCGTGACCAGCGCGAGGCCAAGCGTGGGGGACAGAAACGCGAGCAAGAACAGCGCCTCGACCAGCATCACCGCCCATGACAGCGCGATCGCCGCATGGCGGTGCTGCACGATCATCGCGGCGAAGACATGCCCGGACTGATGGCTCGTCATCGCTGCGGCGATCGCGGTGCCGTCCCGCCAGAAAGGGCGGGCAAGCTTCGCCACGCCCGATGTGACATAGGCGATCGTCACCTGGCCCGCCGTCCAGATCAGACCCGCGAGGCAAAGCCGGCTATCGTCCGCGATCTGCCCGGCCGCGATCAATGCGGCACCGGTGGAGGCAACGAGCGCGATCTTGTCCGCGCCATCGCTACCGCGCATCGGCACGGACAGCAGCGCGGTGGACCCGATCACGACCAGCAACGCGATCAACACCGCGGGCATCATGTTCGCTGCGGTCAAAAGCGGCAATGCGACCCCGGCAGCCAACCGTGCCACCGGCATGACCAGCAAGGCAGGTGGCGAACAGAGCGGCGAGGCGAAGATCGCCGGCCTGATCCGCTCGACCGCCAACGCTCCCAGATCGACGCCAAGCGGACGTCCGGGGTGATAGACGCGCCGGATCGCGATCACCTCCAGCGACGACAGGACGCACCAGATCGCAAGTGGCACGGTCGTCAGATGCAGCGTGGCGGCATAGGCGGCATAGGCGGCAGGCGGGATCACCATCGATGCCAGGCCGACACGAAATCCACCCCGATCGTGCGCGCCTGTCGTCCGGTCGTGTGGACAATCGCAAATTGCCGGTTACGCACCCCTCGATCATGCGGCGCCTCGAGCGCGCACCGCAGCACCATGAGATACCGCAGCGACTGCTGGATTTCAGCCACCATGCCCTGCCTGCAGACTCGCGCGAGATCCTCGCCGAGCGTCAGGATGACGATGGTCACCCGCGCCTGCGGGTTCCAGATCGCGTGATGCCAGCACCGCGTGGCGTCGCTCAGAACCGGCTGCCAGCCGCCGATCCGCCCCGCCGCATCGCGGTCGCGCACGATCAGATGCGTGTCGCGCGCCAGATCATCTGCGCCCAATGTCGAAGCCTGTGCGAAGAAGCGCCATTCGGGAAGGATCGCGAAGGAATCGAGCAGAAAGCGTAAGCGGCGCAGCGGCCAGACCTGGACCAAGGCGGTCATCACGAGGCCGGCGACCACGATGACCAGCGCCGAGCAACCGATCATCGCGCCAGCCGCGCGCGACGCCACGCGATGAGCGCAGCGACCGTCGTGGGCTCCGACAGGCCCAGTAAAGCCGGAGGCACCGATGGCAGTCGGTCCGTCGGCTGCGCATCCAGCCAAGCCAGTTCGTTGCGCGTCAACGTCAACGAACGCGTTCCTCGCATGCCGTGCAGAGGTCGGTTCGACCGAACCAGCGATAGCGATGCTTTGCTAGACCGGTGTAGAGCGTATCGCGGATGCCGCGCGGAAGATACGCGAACAGGCGCACCATGCGCCATGCGCCGCCCAGTTCGGCAATCGCGGCGAGCACCGCATCCGAGCGTTTCAGCGGGCCTGCCGGTCCGATCACTATCATCGTCGCCGGATCGTCGGGCGATTCATCGCAAGCGAGAAGAATTTCGCGACCGCGTAGCGAGCTGGCGGGCAAGAAGGACAGGCGATCTCGATCGTGCCGCTTCAGGCAGCGCACATAGAAGTTGCAGACATTGCAGTGGTCGTCGAACACGACGATCATTCCGCGCTCCTCGATGCACCGCGCCGACGTCCGCGTGGTCTGGACAGGGTGTGTCGCATGCACGAGCACGAGGGTCAATTCGGCGGTGAGAGTCGGCGGTGCGGGTCGGCGGTGCGGGTCGGCGGTGCGGGAGGAACTGATGGGGATCGCGGCGATGACGGTTGACGGATTATATGCGCTCGCGTCGCTCGACGGCGCGCCGCTGCCCATGAGCGATCGCCGGACGCTGGGTCTGACGCGCGACACCGACGACCGCATGCTCCTCGTCACGCGCGAGGGTGGCGAGGCGATCGTTGGCGTCGACCATGCCTTGCTCGGCCATATCGACGAACGCGACGCGTTGGCGGTGATGCTGGGGCTCCCCCTCGCGACCCCGTCGGCCACTCTCGCGCGGGCCGCCCTCGCACGCTTCGGCGACGATGCGCCGTCGCACATGCTGGGCGAATGGACCTATGTGGCTTGGGATAGCGACAGTGCGACGCTGACGCTGATGGCGTCCGACACGCTGCGCGACAGGCTGCTGTTCGCGAGCGATGGGCGTCGCGTCGCCGTCGCCTCGCACGTCGCCGCACTGGCGCGGCTCGACTGGGTCGAGTCTGCGCCAGACACCGCGAACCTCCTGCTCTACATGGGACGGGCACCGATGCGGGGGACGATCGGCGACCGGACGATGCTGCGCGACGTGCGGCGCGTGACAGCCGGCACTTGCGTGCGGATCTCGCGCGCGGGCGTACGGACGAGCGTACGCGCTCCCCTCCCTGCGCCGACGCCGTGGCGAGGCAATTTTGCCGATGCGGTGGACGCGCTCGATGCTTTGCTGCGCCGAATTTCGCGCGAGCAGATGACGCGTCATCCCTCCAGCGCCGTGCTGTTGAGCGGGGGGCTGGATTCTTCGCTGACGACAGTATTTGCCGCCGCCGAGCGCGGGGCCGGAACGCTCATCGCGCTGACCTCTGCGGCACCGGTGGGCAGCGGCCTGCCCGACGAGACGGCATTTGCGCGGCAGGTGGCCGATCAAGCGGGAATCGCGATGCGCTCCGTCATTCCCGCAACCGATGCCGATCCCTTCCGGCCAGCCGATGCGATGCTGCGCTGGTTGCAGCATCCGGTCATGTCGCCGCGTCATTATCTCTACGATTCGCTCTACCGCGAGGCGCTGGCGCACGGTGCCGATGCCGTGCTCGATGGATGCGAAGGCGAGTGGAGCGTGACCGCGTATCCCGATGGCCTGGGACTGCGCCAGCGGATGCGCGACGGACTGTTCGGCCTGGCCGGGCGATTGGCTGCCCGCTCGCCGCAGGACGGCTTTCAGGTCCAGTTGAGTTCATCCGCGCTGCGCATCGCCGAACGCGAGCTGCGCCCCGCGTTGCACGTCCCGTCCGCCGCCACCAAGATTCATCGCCGGGACGAGATGTGGGGCTATTCGCCATCGATCGTGCAGAGCCTCAACGAGACGACGACGACCCCGATGCCGGGTCTGCGCCGCCTCCTGCCGTTGCGCGACCGGCGCCTGCTGATGCTGTTCGCGGGGCTTCCCTATCGCTTCGTGACCGAAGGCGGGGTGAACCGCGCCGTTGGCCGCGCGCTGCTGGCGGGCAAGGTGCCGGATACCGTGCGGCTGCGCACGCGCGGCATGCCCTTTTCACCCGATTATGCATCGCGGATCCATCGTCATGCGCAGTCGACGCGCGAACGTCTGCCCGACTATGTGCGGGCCGGTGTCGGCGAGTGGCTCGACCTTGCCTGGCTCGACGGCGCGCTCGGCGCAATCGCGGCGCGGCCCGAGGCACCGTATGATCTGATCTTCAAGGCCCAGGCGACCGCGATGGCTGCCGCGTTCCTGTCGCATTGGCTCGATGATATCCGGGCTTGATCCACTGCCGCGCAGTGCTAACCTCAGGCATGACAAGCCTACCTTTGCCCCGCACGATCCATATCGAGGAATTCGCTCCGCTGGTCGGGCAGGTCTTGCTGGCCAATTGTGATCCGCAGCCGGTTGCGCTGGACGTCGTGGAGGTTACCCCACTGGTAAACCATGCGAAGTTGGAGCGGCCGCCCTTCATTCTGATACTGCGTTCGGGGCCCGATGCCATGCTGGTGACCGGCACCTATGCGCTTAAGGGCACCGGGTTCGGTCCCGATCAGGTCCATCTCAGCCAGATCGCCGCGCCCCTCCAGGGCCAGCCAGGCCATTATTACCAATCCGTCTTCAACTAGAGATTGGCAAATTCACGGCGTCGTAACAGGCATTCGGGGAATAGTCGGAGCGTCCGCGTTCCCTTGGACAGCTTGACCTGGGAAACGACACCGCGACGTACGAAATGCGTCGATCGCGGATCGGCCGCGGATCGGCCGCGGATCGGCCGCGGATCGATCGCCGAAGCGACGGGCTGGCGGCGTAGCGGTCTTTTGGGTTGGCGTCGGCGTAGACCGTCGCCGGAAACGATCCTTGCCGTGATAGAGGCCGCAGCAGTTGCGGCGGTCAGTTGCGGCTGGGGAATATTCCCACTGTCGCCATGCATGTGTTCATCGTCGTATAGGGCTGGATGTTCGGGTGCGCCTGGCTCCCGCCCTGGGGGGCGTTCGTCACGGTGACATTCACGCCGCCCAAGGGCACCTGCGTCCCACTCGTGCCCGCCGGCACATAGATTTGCGGGACCGCGGTGCCGGTGGTGTTGGCATCGATCGCGCGTCCGAGCAGCGATCCGGTGGCGCCCTGCGCAGCGCTCGCGCGCGTCTGGACGGCATTGAGCGTCCCCGAACCGCTGAAGACGTGCGTATGCGTCGGCATCTGGGTGGCCAGCAACGACACGGTCTCGGTGCCGGCCCTCTGACCCTGAACATAGGTGCTCCCACCAGACAACTGGCCCGTCCCGACCGGCACGCGCCCACGCAGATCGGGCAGGGCGAAAGTAGTTTGCCCGTTGCCGCCATACATGGTGCCTAGCAGCGAAAAGAGAGCGGCGTTGCTGTTGATCGACAGTAGCTGTCCGTTACACTGCGCCCAGCCTCGCGGTGCGAAGTCGAATGCGAAAGTCGAGAGCTGACCGATAAACGGTTCCGTTGCCATGCCGATATCCTTTGTTGCCGACCCTATGCCCGTTTCGAGATGCTAGCGGTCGTCCATTTGAGTGCCGAATGCGTTCCGGATCAGTTGCGACTGGGGAAGATGCCCTGCACCGCGATACAGGTATTGAGTACCAGGAAGGGCTGCATGTTCGAATGCGGCTGATTGCCGCCCGCAGGCGCGTTAGTGCCGGTGATGTTCAACCCGCCGACCGGCACCTGAGTCCCGCTCGTGCCCGCCGGGACATAGATTTGCGGAACCGCGGTGCCGGTGGTGTTGGCGTCGATCGCCCGCGCGAGTTGCGAGCCGCTGGCAGCCTGTGCCGTAGTTGC
The DNA here is from genome assembly GCF_040407495.1 of Sphingomonas faeni. Taxonomy (GTDB): domain Bacteria; phylum Pseudomonadota; class Alphaproteobacteria; order Sphingomonadales; family Sphingomonadaceae; genus Sphingomonas; species Sphingomonas faeni_D. The sequence goes on from NZ_JAPZPP010000008.1 coordinate 126,979, forward strand.
GCGGGTCTGGACGACGTTGAGCGCCGCCGCGGTCACCGTGGCATCGTGAACGTGCGCCGGCATCTGCGGGATCGTCAACGTGACGCCTTCGGTTCCGCCTGCTTGTCCCATCTGATAGGACGACAGGCCTCCACCGGTACCCTGCGTTACCGGGACGCGCCCGTTGAAATTGGGCAGCCCGAAGGTGGTCCTGCCGTCGCCGCCGTAGTTGACGCCAAGCAGAGCGAACAGCGCCGTGTTCGACTGGATGGACAAAAGCTGTCCGCTGCACGTCATCCATCCGCGCGGCGCGAAGTTGAACCCGAATTGCTGAATTTGGCCCAAGAACGGAGTGCTAGCCATGGCGATATCCCTGTTGCTGTCGGCTCCATGACCCCGGACGCCGACGATAGTCGTTTGCCCCGATCCGGCTCATGCCCGATCGTATCCCTGTCAGTTGCGGCTGGGGAACACCCCGAACAGCGCGATGCTGGTGTTGATCGTCAGATAAGGCTGGATGTTGGTATGTGGCTGGCTGCCGCCCTGAACAGCGTTGCTGCCCGATGCGGTCAAGCCGCCGAGTGCAGCCTGAGTGCCGGCCGTGCCAGCCGGTACGTAAATCTGGGGTATCGCATCGCCTGTAGCGTTGGCGTCGATCGAGCGCGCGAGCAGCGATCCGCTGGCAGCTTGTGCCGTGGTTGCGCGAGTCTGGACGGAATTCACGGTCGATGTGTTGAGGAAGGTATGCGAGTGCGCGGGGATCTGCGGCAGTGTGAGCGTGACGCTTTCGACACCGGCTTTTTGACCCATCGCGTACGTCGACAAGCCCGCACCCGTGCCCTGATGGATCGGCACGCGTCCCTGCAGGTCGGGCACCGCAAAGGTGTTCACGCCATCGCCGCCATAGGTCGTGCCGATCAGCGCAAACAGTGCCTGGTTATTGGCGATCGACATCAAGGCCCCGTTACATAGGGCCCAATTTGCCGGCGGAAAATTAAACCCGAACGTCTGGATCTGACCGACAAATGGTTCCGATGCGCTCATGTCGATATCCCCTCTGTGCCGGTCTCACGTATAGTGTGTCAGGATGCCGTCGACTTGGAAACGCGGTACGGTGTTTTGGTAAGGAAAAACGTCCAGGCACTGACGTCATCGTCATCCGGCGTCGAACCGGAGTCAATACATGCCCGCGTCATCGTTGCGTTACCGCAACATCGCGCATCATGGAGTCGCGTCTGAGCGCAGCCAACCGGGCATGGACCGGCGCGACGAGGCGCGCAGCGTCCCAGAGTTCAGGTGTCGCGGCCGCGCGCTTGCCGGCAGTGTCGGGGATGAAGGTCTTGGTGGGCACCTTGGCGTTGCGCGTTGCCGCCGCTCGCATCGCCGCCGCCTCGACCGGATCGGGGACGAACCCGAAATGTGGTGCGATCCTATCGACGATCGCATCCGGCATCTCGCGGTAATCGACCAGCAGCCCGCCCCCCAGCCTCCAGTGATCAAGCACCGCTTCGCTTGCGCGGACAAGCATATGCGCGGCATGCTCGTCGGCCGGCAGCCGCTCGGCATCGGGAATTGCAAACAGACTTATCGGCAGCGCGCCCGCCACGGTATGGATGCCCCGCGCGTTCGCCTGCGACACCAGCACTTCGATCGGGTCGCGATACACGAATACCCAGGGCGTGTCGGGAAACGCCGCTCGCAGCAGCGGCAGCGCGGCGGTAAGCCAGCTGTCCAGCTTGAAGAAGACGCGTCGCGTCGTACCCGACCGATCGCGCCCGAGTGCCGCAGCGACCGTGCGGACCGCGCGGATCTGTTCGTCGAGCGGTGCGCCCGATTCCACCGCCCAGCGCAGCACGCCGTCGAACGGTTCAGGCTCGGAAAGCACGATATTGGCTGGGTCGGCCGCCAACGTCTGCGCCACCAGCGTCGAACCGCAGCGCGACATGTGATAGATGAATCCCGCAGGCTCGGGGCCTCGCGTGGCGTCATCGCCCGCAAGCGCTTCGAGGGACGTTCGCGTGCGCAGCATCAGGCTCAACGGACGGCTGGCAACGCGCTGCACCGTTTCCACGAAAAACGGGTCGGCCAGTCGTTCGGAGCCGAACCAGGCCCAGTCGAGCGCAGGCACACCGCCGGTCGGCACGCTATAGGCCGGCAGCCAGCCGCAGGTTGGCCAGCGATCAAGCGTCACCGGGCTCGGCATCCAGCGGCTTATTCCCAACGGATCCGGTCGGATCGCCTGGCGTACCGCCTCCGGGTCAAGCACGATAGCGTGCGCCACCGATAGCTCGAGCACTGCGGCCACGAACGCATCGCTCACCTCGATCGCGCCGAGCCGACGCTGAAGCGATTCATCGCTCAGCACCAATGCGATGACGGCGCTCAGGGGCGATGGGCTATCTGGGCTATAGTGCATCACGACTCCTTGGTATGCGCTGGCTCGTGTCCTAGGCTTCGATCGGATGGCGGGCACGATCGGTCGTTGGGCTACTATGGAGCAGGGGCGATGGAAATAGTCGGGGATACGACCATGACGCACCATGTCGCACCGTCGCAGACGCCGGTTCGCTGGCCCGATCGGCTATGCCTGCCGCTTCGCTTCGACGCCGCGGCGCTCGCCGCCGATCTCGACCGATGCGACAGGCGAAGCTGGACCGCGCACTTTGTACAGCAAAACTACGAAGGCGACTGGAGCGCTCTGCCGTTGCGTGCCCCCGCCGGTGCGGTGCACCCGATCATGCGCATCGCGCCCCGTCCGGGCTGCACCGACTGGATCGAAACCGAGCTGCTCGACTCCTGCCCGTATTTCCGCACCGTGCTCGCAACCTTCGCCTGCGAGCTTCAAGCGGTGAGGCTGATGCGGCTCGCACCGGGCTCGATCATCAAGGAGCACAGCGATTTCGATCTGTCCGCAGAACAGGGCGTCGCGCGGCTGCACATTCCGGTCGTCACCAATCCGCAGGTCGATTTCCGCTTGAACGGCCTGCGTGTCGACATGGCGCCGGGATCGGTATGGTATCTGCGTCTGTCCGACCGTCACGCCGTCACCAATGGCGGCACAACCGTGCGCGTTCACCTCGTGATCGACGCGGTCGTCAACCCGTGGCTCGAAGACTTGCTTGCGGCGGGGACAGTAAAGTTGCCGAGCGAAATCTAGCGTTCGATTCTAGTACAAACTTCGCATCGCGCGGCGTTGTGTTCCTGTGACGACCAGCCTAACCCTGTAACGATAATCGATAAGGGGTGTGTCATGTCGGCGGGGCAAGCGGATCAAGGGCAGGATCGTGCGACGGGGCTTGATCGACGCCAGGTAATGGCCCGAGCCGGTTCGCTGGCAGGAGCCGCCGCGATCGGGATCGCGACGCCTGCATGGGCGACCAGTTCGACCGATCGACGCTTGAACATCTACGAAGGCCAGTATGCGATCGACAGTCACAAGATCGTCGACGGCTATTTCGCCGCCCCACGCGGGCGCACTGGCATGGATGTGCTCGTGGTGATCCCGGGCGAAGGCGGGATCGACAATGCGGTCCGTGATCTCGTGCGGCGCCACGCGCTGGCCGGCAACTTGGCGATCGCGCCCGATCTGGCCAAGACCGCGGGCACGCGCTTTTCCAGCCGCGACGCGATGATCGCCGACTTCGTCGCGCACGTGCCGCGGCTGAAAAAGCATAGTCGCGGCAACGGCACAGTCCGCATCATCGCGGCCTGAGGCCCGGGTGCAGCGAGGCAATAGCATGACGGTTGCGAGGCGCTTGGCGCGAATTGGCGGGCGGATCGGAGTCGGCTCGACGCTGCTGCTGTCGAGTGTCGTACGGGCGCAGGATGTGGGCGACCCCGAGGGATCGGGCGCCATCGTCGCAGCGGTGCGATGGTTGCAGGGCACGCTTCTCGGCACCGTCGCAACCGTCGTCGCGGTAATCGCGGTGGCGACCGTCGGCCTGTTGATGCTGACCGGACGGATCAACTGGCGGTACGGCGCGACTGTGATCCTGGGCTGCTTCATCTTGTTTGGCGCAGCGAGCATCGTCGCGGGTATCCAGTCCGCCGCCGGCGCTGGCGGCTAACGCATGAACGGGTTGGAGCGCGACACCGTCTTCGTGGCGCTGACCCGACCGCAGATGTTCGCGGGTGTCACCTATAGCTATTTCGTCGTCAACGCGATGATCGCTACCGAGCTGTTCCTGATCTTCCGTTCGCCCTGGGTCTTCGTCGCAGCACTGGCAATCCATGTCGCAGGCGTGCTGATGTGCCTGCGCGAACCCCGTTTCGTCGATCTGTGGATCACGCGCGTCAGCCGCTGCCCCCGCGTGCGCAACTACACGATCTGGCGATGCAACTCCTACCGGCCCTGACGTCGTCGCTCTCGCGGGACCGGCGGACAGTCGACCGGGAAAAGCCGGTTGGCGACCACCTGCCATATGCGCGCCATGTCGACGACCACACGATCGAAACCCGCGACGGCCTGCTGATGCAGGTCATAGCGTTGCGCGGCCTGCTGTTCGAAACCGCCGATACCGATGAACTCAATTACCGCAAGCGGCTGCGCGACGCGACGCTCCAGGCGATCGGGACGTCGCGGTTTGCGCTGTACCATCACATCGTTCGCCGCCGGGTCGATCCGGTCGTGTCCGCGAGGCAACCCGATCCGTTCTCGCAGCGGCTCGATGCCGCATGGGACGCCCGGCTCGCCAGTCGTCGCCTCTACGTCAACGAACTGTTCCTGACTCTCGTCCGGCGCCCCCTGCCCGGCAGGCTGGGCATGCTCGATCGGTTGCGTGGCGCCTTTGCACGTGGCGGAACATCGCTCGGCTTTGCGCAGGAGGCGCGAGAGCTGAATGCCGCACGCGACACGCTCATGGCGGCGCTCGGCAGCTACGGACCGCGTCTGCTTTCGGTCTACGACAGCGATCAGGGCGCGTGTTCCGAGCCGCTCGAATTTCTGTCCACTCTCCTCAATGGCGAGCGCCGACCGGTGCTGCTGCCGCATCAGGATCTCGGCGCCTATCTGCCCTATCGCCGGATCAGTTTCGGACAGGACGCGATCGAATTCGGGCCTACCGGTGCGACGCCCCGCAGCTTTGCCGGTATGATCTCGATCAAGGATTACGCCGGCCAGACCGCGCCTGGCATGTTTGACGACCTGCTGCGCCTTCCGTTCGAATTGACCGTCGCGCAGTCCTTCGCCTTCGTGGAGCGGCAGGCAGTCCTGTCGCAGATGAACCTGGCGATGCGACGAATGCGCTCGGCAGAGGACGAAGCGGTCAGCCTGCGCACGGAACTGGGCCTTGCCAAGGACGAGGTCGCGGCAGGGCGTGCGGGCTTCGGCGAACACCACATGACGATCGCAGTGCGCGGCGACACGCTGGCCGAAGTCGACGAGGGCATAGCGGAGGTCCAAGCATCGCTCGCCGATCTCGGTATCGTGGCGGTGCGCGAGGAGATCGCGCTCGAACCCGGTTTCTGGGCGCAGTTTCCCGCCAATTTCAAATACATCGCGCGGCGTGGTTTGGTCTCGACAGGCAATTTTGCGGGGCTCGCAAGCATCCACAACTTTCCCGTCGGCCGCGCGACCGGCAACCAATGGGGCGACGCCGTCACCATGCTCGAGACGACCGCCGCCGGTCCTTATCACTTCAATTTCCATCACGGCGACCTCGGCAATTTCACCGTCATCGGGCCATCCGGATCGGGCAAGACCGTGGTGATGAACTTCCTGCTGGCGCAGGCGCGTAAGTTCGCCCCCCGGATCATCTTCTTCGACAAGGATCGCGGCGCAGAATTATTCATCCGCGCGATCGGCGGACGCTATGATCGGCTTCGCCCGGGTATCCCCTCCGGCCTCAATCCACTCCAGATCGATGACACGCCGGTCAACCGCCAGTTCCTCATCGACTGGATCGGCACGCTGGCGGGCGCAGCAGATATCGAGGAAATGGCGGCAATTCGCGATGCGGTCTCGGCCAATTTCGAACTGCCGGTGGAGCATCGTCGGCTTGGACATCTGGCGGAACTCTTCCGAGGCGGCCACCGTCCGCACGGCACCGACCTGTGGTCGCGGTTGCGCGCGTGGTGGGGTGACGGCGAGCGCGCGTGGCTGTTCGACAACCCGTACGACCTGACCGACCTGAGTGCGGATTCGGTCGGCTTCGATATGACGCAGATCCTCGACGATCCGACACTGCGCACGCCGACGATGATGTATCTGTTCCACCGTGTCGAGGAACGGTTGGACGGGAGCCCGTCCATCATCGTGGTCGACGAAGGATGGAAGGCGCTCGACGACGAGGTGTTCGTGCGTCGCATCAAGGATTGGGAGAAGACGATCCGCAAGCGCAACGGCATCGTCGGCTTCGCCACGCAGAGCGCGCAGGACGCGTTGGAAAGCCGTATCGCCAGCGCGATCATCGAACAGGCCGCGACCCAGATCTTCATGGCCAACCCCAAGGCGCGGGCGGCCGACTACATGGAAGGGTTCGGACTCTCCGCGCACGAATTCGACCTGATCCGCACGCTTCCCGACACCGCGCATTGTTTTCTCGTCAAGCATGGCGGGGAAAGCGTCGTCGCGCGTCTGGATTTGACCGGCGAGCGCGAGTTGCTGACGATCCTGTCGGGGCGCGAGCGCACCGTCCGGCTGCTCGACGACATCCGCGCCGAACATGGCGACGCGCCCGAGGCGTGGCTCCCGCGCCTCCTTGAGGTGGCGTGATGGTTTGCCCGTCGCTGCAGCTCGACACCGGTCCCGACAGCGGGTTTGTCAGCGCGTCGCTTGCGTTTGTCGACTGCCAGGCGCGCACGCTCGGCGCGTCCGGCTACGAGGCACTCGCCGCACCGGGATCGATAGCGTCTGTCATGCTGACCGCGTTGCTGACGCTGTTCGTCGCCGGCTTCGGTTTCCGGATGCTGATGGGCACGACGCCGGGGATCCGCGACGGAGTCATGGCGTTCGCCAAGATCGGCTTCGTGCTGGCGCTGGCGACCGCATGGGTACCGTATCGCACCTTGGTCTATAACGTCACGGTCGCCGGGCCCGCCGAACTGACCGCGGCGATCGGCGCACCCGCCGGGCTGCCGGGTACAACTGGCGACATCGGCGCGCGCCTCGACCTGGTCGACCAGGCGTTCATCCAGTTGAACGATCTGGGGCTGGGACGCGCGGGCGCGGGCGTCCAGGACATGCGCAACCGCCAGGTCGTCGGCAGCAGCCAGATTATCGTCGAACCAGCGCAGGGCACTCCGAATCCGGTGGAACCCTATGCTTTCGCACTGGCCCGGATCCTGTTCCTGATCGGTGCCGTGGGTGCCTTCGGCGCGGTCCGGCTGATCGCCGGGTTGCTGCTGGCGCTGGGCCCGCTCTTCATCGCCTTCGCGCTCTTCGATGCGACACGCGGGCTTTTCGAAGGCTGGGTGCGCGGGTTGGTCGCCACGATCCTCGGCACCGTCGCAACGTCGATACTGCTCGCGAGCGAGCTGGCGATGGTGGAGGGCTGGATCGCCGAGTTGTTGACGCAGCGCCTGGCGAACGCCCCCATCTTCGGCGCCGCGATCGAACTCGTGGTGGTGACAATCGTATTCGACCTGGTCCTGATCGCGGGGCTTGTGGCGGTGGCCCGGGTCGCGGGTGGTTTCCGGCTGCCCGCACCCAGCGCGGGACACGTTCGCATATCCCCCCCTGCCTTCTCCGATGCCGCTCCGCGCGTCGCCGGGCCGGTGCACGGTGCCCCTGCCGAAGGGCGGTCGCGCGCCGCGGCGGTGGCGGACGGCATCGTGGCGCTGCAACGGCGCGAGTCCGCGATGGCGCACATGCGGCCCGCCTCTGCGGAGGGCTCGCCGGTTCAGATAGACGGCCCCCGCCGCACCGCGGTGCTCGCCGCGTCGGGCGCGCCTGGTCGGGGCGGGGTCCGGGAGCCGGGCTGGTCCGACACGGCGCCGCTTGGCGTCACCCACCAGCGTCGGTCGCGGTCCCGACCTTCCTCCAGCGCCGCCCGGCGGGACACGAGATCATGACGCGCGCCAAGACCGATACAGATACCGTCGGCAACGACCGCGACGCCTATTACCGCCAGGCCGAAAGCTGGAATCGCGACCGCGAGGTCGCATCGCGCCGTTCGCGCCAGATCGCCTGGATCGTGGCGTCGATCGCGGCCTTCATCGCGCTCGCCGAAGCCTGCGCGCTGGTCGCGCTGATGCCGCTCAAGACGGTCCAGCCCTATACGTTGCTGGTCGATCGCCAAACCGGCTATGTGCAGGCGCTTGATCCGCTCCAGCCTACGCGCGTCGGCGCGGATACCGCGCTGACCCAGTCCTTCGTCGTCCAATATGTCATCGCCCGCGAGAGCTTCGACATCGCCGCCGCGCAAGCCAACTACAAGAAGGTCGCAGGCTGGTCCGAAGGAGCGGTGCGCGCGCGCTATATCGCGCAGACGCAGACGTCGAACCCCGACAGCGCCCTCAATACGCTGCCGCGCTCCAGTGTGGTCGAGACGCGCGTGAAGAGCGTTTCGGTGACGGGACGCAACATGGTGCTGGTGCGCTTCGACACGCAGCGCCGCGATGACAACGGGCAGGTGCATGCTGCCCAACCTTGGATAGCGGTGGTCCGTTATCGCTATACCGGCGAGCCCATGACGCTGGAGCAGCGTCTCGTCGATCCACTCGGCTTTCGCGTGACGCATTACCAGCGCAGCGCCGAAGCATTGGTCCCCGATGCGCAGCCGGTCACCTCAAGTTCCGCCCCCTCAACCGACCAGTCGACGGCCGGGCAAGCGTCGGTCGCCCCGTCGCCGCTGTCGAGCGGTCCGGCAGGCGTAGCCAACCGGATCACGCCTTCGCCGCTGAGCGGCGTGCGCCAGCCCCGCTATGTCACTATCCCCGGCGTACCGCGCCAGGCGATCGTCGGCATGAGCCGCAGTGGCCAGCCGATCGTCGGGCAGACGCGATGATGCGGATGATCGCTTCGCTCCTGCTGCTTGTCGCGACGGACGTGCTCGCACAGGATCTGCCGCCCCCTCCTCCCGGCAGCGCGCATGTGCTCGTGCTCGATTATGCCGAAGACCGCGTTATCCAGGTGCAGGGTGCGCCCGGCTATCAGGTTGCCATCGAATTCGATGGCAACGAACGCATTGAAAACGTGGCGGTCGGCGACAGCGGCGCGTGGCAGGTGACAAGCAACAAACGCAGCGACCACCTGTTCGTGAAGCAAATCCAGGGTGGCGTGTCGACCAACATGGTTGTCGTCACCGACCACCGTCTCTACACCTTCGACCTGACGCCGCTGATGGGACCGGTCGACCAGATGGCGTATGCGATCCGCTTCCGCTATCCATCGCCGATCGCGCCGGGACCCGCCATCGCAGCGATGGTCGGCTATTACCGATTGAGCGGGGACCGCACGCTTCGGCCCTCGGCGATCTCCGACGACGGCGTCCACACCTATATGGAATGGCCGGCGAGCGCCGCACTGCCGGCGATCTACGCCCTCGATAGCGAAGGACACGAGACGCTGGCGAATGGTGCGATGCGCGAGGGTATCTATGTGATCGACAGCGTGGGCGCGCGGCTGATATTCCGTCGCGACGCCCGGGTGGCGTATGCCCGCAGGCTCGTACCGAAGGTGCGCCGATGACGCAGGATCCGCGCGTAGACCCGACCCTGCCCGATCGGGATCGTGACATACGACCGGTCGTCGCGCGGACGACCAGCGGGCCCTCGACGTTGCTGATTGCAAGCGGGGCGGTTGGAGCGGGGCTCGCACTGTTCCTGGTTCTCGACGGTCGGCGTCAGGCGATGGATATACCCACGGTAAGCGCGAGCAGCGCAGAACGCAGAGGCGCGCCTGCCCCGCCGCCGCTCCAGTTGCCGCCCGCTCCGGTTGTCGCGACACCGTCCGACGAGCCTGCACCGATCATGCTGCCGCCCCCGCCGCAGCCGCAGCAGCAGCCTGCGCCCTCGCCACCCCAGATCGTCTATGTTCCGCAAGGCCCCGCGCCTGCCGCCATCGCGCCTGTCCAGATGTCGAGCCCGATGCGCGACGCTGCGACGCTGGTCATCGACACAACCGCCGCCGATGGCGATCCAGCGATCCAGCCGGGCGCATCGGACGAGGGCGGACGCGCACCGGCCTCTTCCACGGCGTTCCCGGCAACGACCGCCGCGCCCGGCGCGCGCGCGCGCGCGATAATGCTCGCCGGGCACGGCACCACCGTGCTGCAGGGCACGCTCATCCCTGCGGTGCTCGAAAGCGCGCTCGATACGGCCCGGCCAGGACTTGCGCGCGCGCTGGTCTCGCGCGACGTGCGCGGGTTCGATGGCAGCCGCGTGCTGATTCCCCGCGGCAGTCGGCTGACCGGTGAATATCGATCCGACGTGGCCGCCGGTCAGAACCGCGCGCTCGTGGTGTGGACGCGGCTGGTACGCCCCGACGGTGCGGCGATCGCGCTCGCCTCGCCCGTGGCGGATACGCTCGGAAGGACGGGCATGAAGGCGAAGGTCGACAGCCATTTCTTTGCGCGCTTCGCCGGCGCGATCCTGCAGAGCGTGCTTGCGGTCGGCGTCAATCTCGCGTCGCGCTCGAACAACAGCGATACTCTCGTGCTGGGCCTGCCGGGATCTTCGATCGGTGCGTCCGGTTTCGGCCAGAACGCGCAGGTCACGCCGACGCTGAAGGTGCGGCCCGGCACCAGCATCAGCGTGTTCGTCTCGCGCGATCTCGACTTTTCTGCCGTCGAGGGGCGAAAATGAGCGGCGCGGCGACGACCGAGAACACGGTGCGGTTCCCGCGGCTGTATTTGCGAAGCTATCTCGCACCGCTCGCGCCGTTTCTCGAGCGCGGCGACGTGACCGACATCTATGTCAACCGGGCGGGCGAGGTGTGGACCGAAAGCACGGCAGGCCTGATCGAACGCCATGACGTTCCGGCACTCGACGACGTCCTGCTCGCGCGCCTCGCCCGTCAGATTGCGGCGCTGAGCGACCAGGGCATCAATCGCGAACATCCGCTGCTGTCCGCGACGTTGCCCGATGGCGCGCGCGTGCAGATCATCGGCCCGCCCGCCACGCGCGGGCCGATGGCGCTGGCGATCCGCAAACATGTCTCCTCCAACCTCAGGCTCGGCGACTATGTCGCTGCGGGCGCCTTTGCCGAGACACGGCGCGGCACCGTCGCCGGACGATCGGGAGTCGACGAAGAGCTGGCGGCGATGTTGGACGCGAACGACATCGCCGGAATGCTCGCCACCGCTGTGCGTGCGCGCAAGAACATCCTCGTTTCGGGCGGTACCTCGACGGGCAAGACCACGTTCCTCAATGCGTTGTTGCAGGAAGTGCCGACGACCGAGCGCCTCATCCTCATCGAGGATACGCCCGAACTCAAGCTGGACCATCCCAACGCGATCGGGCTGCTCGCCGCGCGTGGTGAACTGGGCGAGGCGCGGGTCGATGCCAACATGCTGCTCGCGGCTTCGCTCAGGATGCGGCCCGATCGCATCATCCTCGGCGAATTGCGGGGCGAAGAAGCCTATACTTTCCTGCGCGCGATCAACACCGGTCACCCAGGATCGATGAGTTCGGTGCATGCCGACAGCGCGGCGAGCGCGATCGAGCAGATCGTCCTGCTCGTATTGCAGGGTGGTGGCCGGCTGAGCCGCGACGACGTCCAGCATTATGTCCGCAGCACCGTCGGCGTGTTCGTTCAGCTCGCGCGCACCGGCGGTCGCCGTCACGTCGCCGAAGTGATGCTCGCCCCGTGACGGGTCTCGTCGGCAAGTTGCGCAGCGCTGCACGAATGGGGCCTACCAACCGAAATCTGGTCGGCGAGGCCGTACTGGCCCTGGCAGTGGCGCGCCTCCGCAGCGGTTTGCGGTCGTTTAAGCAACTCGCCGCGCATTTGGGTGGGGCGATACCGCCCCATGCGCCATTGCCGCCATTACCTGCCCTGTCGATCGAGCAGGAAGCCACGGTTCGCAGCATTCGGTGGGCGGTGGGCGCGGTTGCGCCATGGATGCCGTTCCGCGCGGTCTGCCTGCAACAGGCGATCGCCGCGCGCGCGATGCTCGCGCGCCGAGGCATCGGTAGCGTCCTGCATCTGGGCGTCGACACGTCGACATGTAAGATGTCCGCGCATGCCTGGCTCGATGTCGGCGTTATCAAGGTCACCGGCTATCCGGTCGACCCGGCGATGAACGAGGTCGCGCGTTTCGCCTGATGCGCGGGACGTTTTGATGAACGGGACGTCCTTCGCCAACACCGCCGAGCTATGGTGCGACAGCCGGTGCCCAGACCGTAAAGTGGTTTCACGCAACCATGCGTTGCGCTGCTAGGCGGTCCAGCGCGATCACCCGGTCGCAGGCGGCCAGCGTCTCCTCGCGGTGCGCGATGATTAGGATCGTCGCATCGGGCAGGGCACGGCGCAGATTGGCGATCAACGCACGTTCGGTTGCGATATCGATCGCGTTGGTCGCCTCGTCGAGGATCAGCATTCGGGGAGTGCGCAGCAGCGCGCGCGCAAGCGCGATCCGCTGACGTTCGCCACCCGACAGCCGCGTGCCGCGCTCGTCGACAGGCGTATCGAGCCCCGCCGACATCGCCGCGACCATCTCCGCCGCGCCGACCTGCGTAAGCGCTGTCCACAGTTCGTGATCTGGACGACGAGCCGTGCCCCAGCTCAGATTATGGCGGATGCTATCGTTGATGAGGTAGGAATCCTGCGCGACATAGGCGAGCCCGCGCCGCCAGTCGGTAAGCGTATCCGGCTCCAGCACCGCGTCCCCAACCAGGATCCGTCCTTCATCCGGCTCGAGCAGTCCGGTCAGGAGGTCAACGAAACTGGTCTTGCCCGTGCCTGACGGACCCGACAGACCGATCGTTTCGCCCGCCAGGAGCGTCAGGTCGAGCCCGACGAACACCGGCGTCGGCGCATCGGGATAGCGAAACGTCACGCGGTCGAACCGGATGTCCCCATCCAGGAGTGTCGCATCCGCCCCGATCACGACCGGAGGGCCCAGATCGGCGCGCAACGTGCGCAACGCCGTGAAGGCGGGCACGACGCCGAACAGTTGCTGCGCCTGCATCTGCAACGCGCGGACCGGGCCGCTCATCCGCACCAGGATCACGAGCGCCGCCAGCAGCGTGACGGTAGGCACGTCCAGCATCACCGCGCCGAAGATCATCGCCGCACCGACCAGCGACGAGACGCTGGCCGATGCGATGGCGACGCGCGACTGGAACCGGACCTGCGCATCCTGCTCGATGCGAAGCTTGGCGCTCTCCTCACCGATCTGCGCGACGAACGCATCCGCCATGTCATGCGCGACCGCGATCTTGAGCCCGCCCAGGAACTGCGCCGCTTCACCTGCAATACGAAACGCGAAACGCGCGGTCGATCGCCCCGAATTCGCCGCACGCCGGGACAGGGGCACCAGCATGACCATCCCGAGCAGCGCGAACCCGATTGTCAGCATCGCGACCAGCGGGGACAGCAGGAGCATCAGCGCCGCCTGCACCACCAGCATAATCCCTGCCATCATGATCTGCATGATCGTCGAACAGGCAAAGGCCAGCCTCGCGATCTCACTCGACAGGATGTGCGCGATCCGCGCGTGGCGCAGTCGGGCGAGCTGCGACCAACGCGCATGGGCCAGATCGGTGATGACCATCAGCCGACGGTGATCGACAAAACCCAGCGCGAGATCGGAGGCGAGCCGGTCGCGCGTGCTCAGCACCACCGCGCGCACGCCGACCAGCACGCAGAACGCGAGCAGTACCGCGCCCAGTTGCGTGGCATGCGTCGTCAGTCCGATCGCAGTGAGCTTTTCTACGATCAGCGCTTGCCACCGACCACCGCCAGCCGGTGACACGAGCGAGAAGATCGGGACCAGCAACGCCAGCCCTACACCTTCGAGAAGGCCGCCTGCGATCATCAGCGCGACGGTGATCGCCAGTCGGCGTCCGCCGAAATGCAGGAAATCGGCGACGAGCGCGCGGACATCCGCGAACGTCTCGCTCATCAGGCCGGACATGCTGATCGGAAAAGCGTCATGGTGCGATCATGTGAGGCGCCGCCATGCCGCGCAACACTCTTCGAGTCAGGTATCGATCTGCGCGTCGCGAACCGATCCAGGCTCTGTAGGGACACCGGAGACGAGCGACCTATGCTGACGGACTGAGGCGCAATCGGCGCGGCCTCGCATGGTTCCAATTGAATAGGACCGCGATCGGGAAGTCACACTCGCCTGACGAATTCCGGAAGCGACGGCCAATGCCGCTCGTGTTCTTATACAGAAATGGCCGACGCGACAGGTGTCGCGCCGGCCATTCTCGTTACCGTAGAACGTATCAGGACGTGGTGAACGTACCGTCGCCAGCGGTGCGGGTGCCGACCTCGGCCTGCCCGGCCGCGATCTTCTGGACTGCGGGGCGTACCCAGGGCTTGCGCGCGACGGTGGTCTTTGTGGTCTTGGTCATGATGTGATCTCCCTTGGTGGTGCTTACAGGATAACGGAAGGCGGCGTCAGGTCGCTCGCCGGGGCGAGATGCAGAACGAGGTCGCTGCCGGCCTGGTAGCCGGCGACGCCATCGGTGTTGACGACCATGAAGGTCTCGCCTGCATGATTACCCGACGTTGCAGTGAACGTCACGGCCGCATTACCGCCGATGTTACCGAAAGCTGCGGCAAGATCGTCGTTGAAGGTGGCATCGTCCAGCCGGCCGTTCAGCCCCGCCGTGGCGGCGCCGTAGGACTGGCCGTTGACCTGGATTACGTCGGTGCCCTGCGTGAAGCCGAACAGCGTGTCGTAGTGCAGGACCGCTGCCCCGCCGGTGCCGACCGTGACGTTCGATTCCGCTGCGGAATTGAACACGAAGGTGTCCGTACCTGCTCCGCCCGAAATCTTGTCGCGACCCAGACCGCCGAACAGCGTGTCGTCACCGGCACCACCGAAGATCGTGTCGTTGCCCGATCCTGCGATGATGCGCAGGTTGCCGTTGGTCTCGCCGCTGCCGTCGATGACGAGATCGGTCATGACCGAACCCGTCTGACCCTGGAAGCTGGTCACCGCGGTGATCGTCTTGGTCGCGCCGGCCGCCACCCAGCTGTCCTCGACGAACAGCGTGCCATAGCTGTCGGTGCCGTTCGGCCCGCGCAGCAAGGCGACCACTTCGACATCGGCGTTGCCGGCGCGCAACGTCAGGTTGCCGGCAAAGCCGTCGAGCGCGAGCTGGTCGATCCCAGCGCCGCCCACGACTACGTCGTTCGCACCGAATGCTCCCGGTCCGAAGAAGAACGCGTCGTTGCCCGCACCACCCGTCAGCGTGTCGGTGCCAAGGCCGCCGAACATCAGGAACGAGCCGTCCGTCTCGGCCGAACCGTTGAAGGTCAGGCTGTCGGCGCTGCCCAGGTTACCACCGAACACGGTGAACACTTGGCCGGCCGCCACCGTCGCATCGGCGCTGGTGATGTCGTAGCGGCCATCCGCCAGCACGGCGAGCACCTCGACATTGCTGATCGTGCCCGCATCGAGCACCAGCCGGTTGGCACCGGTATAGTCGCCCTTCAGACCGATCTGGTCGGTACCGGCCCCGCCGTCGATCCGGTCTGCAGCGATCAGCGCGCCGCCTGCCAGGATCGAGTCGTTCCCCGCGCCCGTCGCCAGCGCCACCGCGCCCGTCTTCTGCGACAGGTCGAACAGGTCGCTGCCGCCCGCACCGAGCGTCAGCACCACGCCGTCCGAGAAGCGGAAGCGCTCGACATTGGTGAAGGTGTTGCTCTCGATCGCGCCGTTATGGACGATCGTTGCCGATCCCGTGCCGGTCTGGGTGACGGTGTAATCGGCGTATTTCTCGAGCAACACGCCCGTGTCGAGGCCGTCGCCGCCATCGATCGTGTTGGCACCCAGATTGCCGATGAGCATGTCGTCGCCGGCACCACCGAAGATCGTGTCGTTGCCGGCCCCGCCGTCGACCGCATCGTTGCTGGCGCCCGCGTCGATGACGTTGGCCCCTGCGTCGCCGGTGATGACGTCGCTGAACGCCGACCCGGTCACGTTCTCGATGCCGGTGAGCGTATCGGTCCCTTCGCCGGTGACCTGCGCACCGCTGACGGTGAGGTTGACGCGTACCCCGGACGTCGCTTCGCTGTAGCTTGCGGTATCGATCCCGGCACCGCCGATCAGGATGTCGTTGCCTGCACCGCCACGCAGCACGTCATTGCCGTTGCCGCCGTCCAGCGTGTCGTTTCCGGCCAGGCCGATCAGCGTGTCGTTCCCGTCACTGCCGTTGAGGACGTCGTTACCGGTTGCACCGGTGATGGTTTCGTCGGCGGAGAAGCCCGAGAGCGTGAGGTCGCCGATGAAGCCGTCGAAGTTGAAGGCAGTGAAGCCGCCAGTATAGCCGTTGCCGATCGCGAAGATCGTCACGAAGCCGTTGACGGTACCCGCCGCGCCATCGCGATCGACCTGCAACAGCAGGTCTCCGCCCTGCTGGATCAGGCGCAGGTGACCGCTGGCAAAAGCGTTGCCATTGGTTGCATAGCCCGTCAGCCCCAGGTTCAGGAAGTTCGTCAATTCGAACTTATCGCCTGCATTGCCACCCTGGAAGTCGTTCACGCGGTTGGTCCGAGCGGTCGTCGCCACGTCCGTCGATGTCCCTGCAGTCGCACCGACGCCGAGCTGGATGATGTCGGCACCCGCCCCCAGCGTGATCTGGTAGTTGTTGACGGTCGATGCGCCACGCATGCTGATGCTGACGATGTCGTCACCCGTTCCTGCGTCGATCGTTGCGCTGGCAACGCCGGTCAGGACGATGCGGTCGTTGCCGGCCCCGCCTGCGACGGTGACGACATCGAGGTTGCGATCGTTGGACGTCGCGCCGAGCGCCAGATAGGTCGACCCCGAAAGGCCTGCGACGTTCGTCGCCAGCGCGGTCGAGAGCGTGCCGCCGCGCAGTTCGATGAAGTCGTCGCCGTCGCCGCCATCCATGTTGATGTTGGTCGCCGCAGTCGCAGTGCCGGCAGTGGTCGTGTTGGCACGCGTCACCAGGATGCTGTCGTTGCCGCCATAGCCGAACAGCGAGTCCGTCTGGCTGAGCGCCGCCGTGGTGGTGGCGACGGCATTGTCCGTCAGCAGGTTGAAGTCGTCCGTGCCGCGCAGCGTGTCGCCGTAGCCGGAGCCGGTCAGGTATTCGATGTCGATGAGGGTATCGATGCCTTCGCCGCCGGTGTTCTGCGCGACGCCCTGGATCCGCAGGTCGACGTTCACCGCGGCCGTCGAGTTGGCATAGGTGGCGGTATCCAGTCCTTCGCCGCCGATCAGGGTGTCGTTGCCGAGCCCGCCGGAAAGCGTGTCGTTGCCGTACCAGCCATCCAGAACATCGTCGCCGGCATTGCCGATCAGCGTGTCGATCGTGCCGCCGCCCCGCACGACGTCGTTGCCGACGCCGCCACGGAAGACCACGCGCTCGATGCTGGTAAAGGACCCTGCCGCCACGCCATCGATCGTGATCGCGCTGTTCCCCTCCAGATTGCCGAGATCGAAGCGAACCCCGCCGGCACGATCCGTATAATAGGCATAGGCAAGATCGGTGCCGTCACCGCCGTCGAACGTGTCGTTCCCACCGTCGTTGACGAACACAGCGCTCAGTCCGGCCGCGCTGCCATTGGCGATGCCGCCGACCAGCGTGTCGTCGCCGTCGCCGCCGCGCAGGATGTCGTTACCCATGCCGCCGACGAGAACATCGTTGCCGGCACCGCCCTCAATCACGTCGTTGCCGTCCGCGGTCGCCGCGGCGGTGTTGAACGTGTTGACGTAGTCGCCGAAGATGACGTCGTTGCCGTCGCCGCCGATCAGCGTATCCGCAAGACCGCCGCCGACCAGGAAATCTGCAGCCGCGCCGCCGACCAGCCGGTTTGCCGTCGTGTTGCCGCCCGTGAGCGCGTTGGCGAAGTTCGCCGCGCCGATCACGTTTTCCATCTCGAGGATCGTGTCGCTACCCCCGAACGCCCCGACCGTCTGGGCGGTGGTCGTGTTGAGGTTGACGGTGACCGACGATGTCGACGCCGAATAGTCGATGGTGTCCGATCCTGCCGCACCGCGATAGGTGTCGGCACCGCCGCCATCGAAGAAGATGTTGTCGTTGGCGTCGCCGGTGACGCTGTCCGCGCCTGCGCCGGTGCGGACGTTTTCAAAGCCGATGACCGTGTCGTTGCCCAGGCCCTGTGCCGTCAGCGCGGCAAGGTTGACCGTCACCGCCGTCGTGCCGGTGAAGAGCAGCGTATCGACGCCTGCGCCACCGTCGAGGACGTCGTCGCCGAGGCCGCCTTCGATGACGTTGGCGTTGTCGTCGCCGATCAGGATGTCGTTGCCGCTACCGCCGGTCAGGTTCTCGATGCCGTGCAATGTGGCGATCGCCGCGCCCGCGATGTTCGCGGTCCCGTCGATCGTACCGTTCAGTCGCGCCGTGATGTTGGCGGTATAGCCTGCGAACGAGGCCGTATCCGATCCGGCGCCACCGTCCAGCAGGTCGACGGTGCCGCCCACGTTTCCGCCGGTGGCCAGCGTGTCGTCGCCTGCGCCGCCCGAGATGACGTTTGCCGAAGCGTCGCCGCTGAGCGTGTCGTTGAAGGCGGATCCTTGCAGGTTCTCGAACCCGACCAGCGTGTCCGTCCCTGCCGCAATCGTGTTCTGCGCGGCGCCCTGCAGCGCGAGGCTGACCGTGACGCCCGCCGTCGCGCCGACATAGGAGGCGGTGTCGTCGCCTGCCCCGCCGCTCAGCGCATCATTGCCCAGGCCGCCTTCGATGATGTTGGCGTTGCCGTCGCCGATGAGGGTGTCGTTATACTGCGAACCGATCAAATTCTCGATGCCGGTCAGCGTATCCGTTCCTGCCGCAATCGTGTTCTGGGCTACGCCCTGGGTGTTCAAGTCGACGGTCACGCCTGCCGCCGTGGTGCTGTAGGCCGTCACGAAGGACGCGGTGTCGTTGCCGTTGCCGCCGTTCAGGATGTCGTTGCCGAACGTTCCCTGCAGGAAGTCGTTGCCGTTGCCACCATCGGCCACGATGCTGCTGGTGTTGTTGGTCGTGAAAACGGTCGAGCCGGCAGCACCCTGAAGCGAGATGTTCAGCTGGTACGTCTGCCCGGCCAGCATCGGCTGGGCCACGGCCGAAGAGGTGTAGCGGCCGACCCGGATGTAATAGGTTCCCGCAGCAGCGAAGGTATAAGTGATATAGGCGTCGTCATTGACGGTCGTGCCGGGGTCGCCCGGGCCGGTGTCGTTGGTGGCCAGCAAGGTACCGGCGCTGTTGACCAGCTCGATGATGCTGTCGTCGAGCGAGCCGGTACCGTCGATGTCGAAGATCGCCTGCGCACCGGCCGCCGTCACGTCGACACGGTAATATTCGAGCGCGCCACCGGCCGCCACGGCGTTGATGGTCGCATGCGGGATCGTGGTCGAACTCGTGATGTTCGCATTGGCGTCGATATCGAACGCGCCCGCCGTGTTCACCGCGGTCGCGATGCTGCCGTTGTTGGTGGCCTGGGGCTTGGTGATATCCGCTTGCGACGGTGCGGTCGCGGGCGTGACCACGAAGCTCGTGGTGACGGTGAAACCACCACCGATCAGGCGGTCGTCGCCGGCACCGCCCGACAGCGTGTCTGCGCCGCTGGCACCGCCGCTCAGCGTGTTGTTCTGGCTGTTGCCGACCAGGACGTCGTTGCCGACGGTACCCTGGATGTTCTCGATGCTGCGCAGCGTGTCGGTTTCGCCATCATGGGTGACGAGGACGTCCGCACCCGTGTCGTTCAGCGTGACGTTGACGCCGGTGGTGTTGGTGAAGATCACCGTGTCGCTGCCGGCGCCGCCATCGAGCACGTTGTTGGCGGTGTTGCCGATGAAGATGTCGTTGCCGACGCCGCCCTTGACGTTCTCGATCAGCGAGCGCGCGTCGTTGTTGTAGAGCAGCGACATGGCGATGTTGCCGGGCGCCAGGTTGGTCAGCCCCTGATAGGCCAGGTTGTTGGCCAGCTGTGCCTGGTCGAAGGTCGAGAACTCGCCCGGGCGAAGATCGACGGTGACGCCGTTGGCATAGTTGCTGGCGTCGATCGTGTCGTTGCCGCCGCCATCCCAGACGGTGAGGAAGATCTTGTTGCCCGACGGTGCACCCTGGCCGACGCCGTTGATGAACATCTCGCCGGTCGTCTGGCTGAAGGTGTAGACGCTGTCGCCGGCATTCGTGGCGTAGTTGGCGCCGTACAGATACTGCAGCGCGGCCAGATCATACTGCATATAGGTCTGCGGCTGGTTGATCTTCTCGCCGGCGAAGTTGCTGTTGGTGAACGGTGCTGGCGTATAGGTCATCAGCGACCAGGCCTGGCCGTCGCGATCCGGGGTCAGCGACTGCGTGCCGAAGCGCGGCGCGCCCCCGAAATAGAAGGACAGATCGCTGTTCGTATAGTCCTGATGCCCGTGCTTCAGCCCCATGGTGTGGCCGATCTCGTGCATCATGGTCGCGTAGCCCCACGTCCCCTTGAAGGCGAGGTCGTAATAGGGCTGGCTGGTGCGGCCGAACCAGATGTCGCCCGACAGACCGCGGGTGTCGGAGGGGAAGTTGCCATAGGCCGAGCCGACGTCCTGATCGGCACTCTGCGAGATGCGGATGTTGGCGTGGACGGTGTCGGTGTCGGTGATCTGGGTGAACGTCAGGCCGGTCGCGGCCGACAGCTGGGCGAAGGAGGCGCGCGCCGCGGCCTGCTGCTGCGTGCCGAGATCGATATGATAGAGGCTGACCCCGTTGGTGTCGTAGCCGCTGCCGTTGTAGTTCGAACCCGATGTCGGGAAGCTGTAGGTCAGGTTGAGCGTGCCCCATTTGGAGCCGATCAGCGTCGCATCGACGTTGCGGTTGCCCGTGAAGAAATGGCTGCCGTCAGGATTGGTGCCGAGCGGCAGCAACTGGCCGATGTTGTTGCCTTCCGGGTTGGCACCGGTCGGATCGACGACGTCCTTGGGGGTGGTGTCCTTTGCGCCGGTCTCGGCCTCGCGCATGCCCTGGCACAGCGCGCAGCCGCACCCTGCGACGACCACCGTGTGGGCGATGTCCGCCAGCGCATCGAGCGAGCCGGGGCCCATATCGCCGGGCGTATGGGTGATGTCCGTCAGGGGGGAGCCTGTGCCGACAGCCACGTCGTTGTTGAGCAAGGGGGTGGTGTCCGCGTGCGGATCATACGTGCCGATCACTATCTCATCACCGTCCAGACGGTTGAAATACGCCAGCGGATCTACCGAACCGCTATCCTTGCCGGTGGGTGCGATATTGCCACGGTTGGAAATGCTCATTGAATAGTCCCCCTGTATGGCACGATCGCATAGTTGCACTGTGCAAGGCGCACATATGCCGTCAGATTCGTTCGCAATCGGCTCTTTATATTTCATTTCTGTCATTGAACGTTCACGTTGGTCAAGGGCCAGATTGTCCGGTTTGCACAGAAGCATTCAAAATAAATGCAAAGCGTCTCGGCGGGGGGCAGAATCCGGAACCTGCTGCGGACAAAGCGAAAAATGGTCGCGGCGTAATGGCCTTCGTTCGCCGCTTGTGCCGTGCAGGGCGTCACCTTTCGGTCCCGAACCGTCGTGACTTGGGGCGGCCGCTGGCCTATCGAAAAGCATGTTCAAGCCGACGGAGGTTCCCGATGCTCCGCATGTTGCTACCATTCTCCATGGCACTCGCCACATGCACACCTTCACCGCAGGATGATGTCATGCGTAATTCTATCCCGGTTCCAGCGACCGCCGGCCAAGGTTCACGCGAAGGGACGCCCGGCAATCAGGGGGCGGCCGCCTCGACTATGACAGGGCAAGACGCCGGCGCTCGCGGACTGGCAGCACAGGGCCCCATTCCGGAACCGGTGCCGGTGACCGGAAGTTTCGCTCCGGGCCCTGCCCCTGCCCCTGCCCCTGTTGCCTCAGTCCCCCCTGGCAAGCTGGCGGACTCGCCTGTCGAGGCTTTGGGACGCCGGATCCTGTCGACGGCGTTCGTAAGGGTGGGGCCTGACGGGCATCTGACGGTGGAACTGCACGACGGCCAGATTCTGGTTCTTCGCGATGTGGTCATGCATCCGAAGAAATATTGTGGGACGCAGATGGTCGGGGGGGCGCCCGGTGGACAATATTGCGGCCGATACGCCGATGTCGCAGCTGCCCGGTCAGGAGCCGCATAGCCTTCGGCATTGCAAGACAGAGTCGGTGCCTACGACCTCAGCCGGGCGGAAACACCGCCAGGAGGCCGTAGCGCTCTGCGCCCTCGCAACCGATCACGTCGGTGCCGCCCGAGCGAACCCAGACATGCGCGACCAAAAGTCCCTTGTCGTCGCGCGCGGCTCCGTAATGCAGCGCTGCCGCCAATCCCCTTCGACGCAGCATCAACTGGGCGGCAAGGCCCTGCTGGAAGCAGACCGCCCGCCACGGTACGCGCCGGCCCCAGGCGGCGACCGATTTTGCAATCGCGTGGGCCTGGGCATGCGTGGCGGGTGTCCGCGATCGCGTTCCCGCCGACAGCGCGGCAACACGCCGGAACGACAGGATCGCGATCAGGAACGACGCGAGCGCCAGCATGACCAAGGCCTCGCCCAGCAGGAGCAGGCGTCGGATCAATTGCTGCGCGCCGCCCGGCGCAGGAAATGCCCGGCCGCGGTTCCGCGCAGCAGCATCGACCGATAGCGGTCGGTGACCGCCAGCTGGTTCCAGCGCGGGTCGTCCGCGGGAAAATCCGGCCAGTCGCGGATCAGCGCGCGCAACCGCTCGACGTCGAGCACCGCTCCCGCCGATCGGCAGCGCTCTATGCTGTCCAGCTCCGCGGCCACCGCCGCCAATGCTGCGGTCGCGCCGATATGCCAGTCCGCCGCCTGATAGCCGCGCCGCTGTTCGCCGATGAGCTCGGGTGGCAGCCGGTCCGCAAACGCACGGCGCGCCAGCGAGCGTGGCTTTCCGTCCAGAATATACTGCTCGTCCGGCACGCTCAGCGCCCATTCGATCAGCCGTCGGTCCGCGGTGGGATCGCGCAGGTCGATGCCCCACCCGGCAAGCGTGCCCTTGTTGTAGGATCCCATGTCGACCCGATCGAGCCCCCATAGCCGCATCGCGCGGCCATCGCGCCAGGGGCGGTAGGACAGATCGGTGCCGCGTGCCGCGGCGCGGCTGTCCAGGTCGGCGATCGCGCCGGGGCGTAGCGCGCTATAGCCTTCGAGTGCCAGCGAGTGGCCGAAGCGATCGACCAGCCAAGTCCAGACGGCGGGGGGCACGAACGGCCCCAGCGTCGCCGCGCCGATCCGTCGCCGTCGCCAGCCTTGTGCGCGCAATTGCCGCGTCAGCGTGGCAAGCGCGCCGAGCCGCCCGGTGCCGAACAGCTGCGCCAGATGCGGGACGCCGTCATGGCTCAGCGTAAAATTGCCCAGCTGCCCGGTGAGGAGGACGCTCACGCCCTGCGCGCGCGCGGCGTCGTTGATCGCCTCGCCCCATATCGCATTCCACGGGTTCATCACCGGTCGCTGGTAGAGATCGAAATGCCGGTCGAGCAGCGGCAGCGGCGAGCGGCCGTCACCCCGAACCGGGACATGGACGATATTGGCGTGCAGTGCCGCTACGCGTGCCGCGATCGGCCCCTCGTCGCCGATCGTTCCGCCGGGCACGGGCGCGCCAACGCCCGGTACCGCGGTAAACGCGTGGAGAGGTTCGGGGGTCAACAACCGCGCTGCCGTGGCGGCGACGCTGGCGCTATCCAGGCCGGCGGACAGATGCGATCCCACCGCGCCCTGTATCCGTCGCAGCCTGACGGTGACCGCACGGTCCAGCTCGGCGCGTAACCCTTCGGCATAGTCATCGGGCTTGAGCCGCAGGATCGTGCGCGTCGGCGTCCACAGCCGGGTTTCGGCAATGCCGTCCGCATCGATCGCGACTGCGTGACCGGGGCGTACGCGCGTGATGCCGGCAAAGAAGCTTTCCTCGCCTTCGGGCAGTATCGCCAGAAAGTCGGCCGTTGCTGTCTCGCTCGGCGCATAGGGGATGTCGGGGTGAGCGTGCAGTCCGCGCGGCATCGAGGCCGCAGCAACGAAGCCGTCGCCACGGTGGTAGAAGAGCGGTCGCTCGCCCATCGGATCGCGCGCCAGGGTCAGCACGCCCCGGCGCGCATCCCACAGCATGACGGCAAAGGCGCCGACCACGCGGGCAAGACCTGCAATCCCCCATTGCTCGACGACCGCCATCAGCAGCTGCGGCTCAGCGGTGCGGGCGAGGTTGATCGACAGGCCGAGCGCGCTGGCGATCTCCTCGCGGTTGTCGATTCTGGCGTCCGCGACGAGTAGCAGCGTGCCGTCGCCGCCCAGGACGGGTCCACGGTCGAAATCGTCTTCCGGAACGAGCGAATAGAGCCGTCGCCCGAGTGTCGCGGCGTCCAGCGTGCGGCGGATCGCGGGGTCCGGTCCGAACCCGGCCTGGGCGTCGAGCATCCGCCCGACCGCGGGTTCCGTCGCCTCGTCACGCCGGCTCCACAGGCCGGCAAGCGCGGTCATGCGGGCGTCAAGCTGACAAGCTGCTCGCTCTCCAACGACCGGAGCAGGTCCTGGAGATCTTCGCGACACTCTGCCTCGTCCACATCGTGCTCGGCGAGAAGATCGCCGATTAGCCCGTCGACCGTGCGAGGCTGTTCCAGCAATTGCCAGACACGCGTCGCGGTTGCGTTGAAGCCGTAGCAGGTTCCGCGTTCGACATGCAGGCCGACCAGCTCGCCGGCCGCGTCGGCCTCGATCATCCCGGGTTGCCGGGATACCAGCGTCATTCCGTCCACCTGTATCTCCGTTTGCACGTTCTCGCCCTTGGCGGGGCATGGGGCGGG
>NZ_JAPZPP010000009.1:0-32522 GCF_040407495.1 Sphingomonas faeni
CTCGCAGCGGCATGATCAACCAGCGGTGATCCACTTATCCAGGCCGCGAGCCTGTTCAGACAACCGGGACCACCTCATTCTAGCTGTCAGGATCTCACAAGCAGCCACCTTATGCCCTTTCGCAAGCTCTACAATTTCAGCCGGTTTACCCGACTGGCGGCCAAGCGTTTTTCAGCGCTTGCTCTTCTGATCGGCGCATCGGGCTGTACCTCGTTACCCACTCCACTGATGAACCAGGGGCCGGCGACGAAGGGCCCTCGTGTGTCAGTCTCAGCTGATGGTTCTCGTGCCAGCACCACGTTCGACGTTCTGACATTCAATATCGAAGGATTAGGTTGGCCTGCTCGTGGAAAGCGAAGAGGCTCGTTGGCGCAGATCAACGCGCAGCTGAAGGGCATGTTGGCGCGGGGCACGGCACCCGACGTAGTCATGGTGCAGGAAATGTTCAGTCAGACGGCCGTCAAGGCCGTGAAAGGTGTCGGATATCCAAATATGGTCTCTGGCCCTTCTCGTACCCAAGGGAAGACTTTGCCGGGAGCCGACCGGATGCCCGGCCCCTACAAGTGGAAAAAAGGCGAGCTTGGAATTCACCTGGTTGGGTCCGGCCTTTCCATTCTCAGCCGCTATCCCATTACCGAAAGCCGATCCGAACCGTTCGGTAAGCGACGGTGCGCGGGTTTGGACTGTCTTGGCAACAAAGGCGTGCTTTACGCTCGCATGGCTATCCCCGGCGTGCCGGGTACGATCAATCTGTTCAACACGCATCTCAATTCGCAAGCGTCCTCAAGGGTATCGCCGCGTCGCCATGCGCGGGCGCACCGCCTTCAGGTCGAGGAATTAGGTGCCTTTATCGCGATGGTAGGTGACCACGATATACCAACGATCGTAGGCGGCGACTTCAACATGAAGGGCTCGACAATACGGTTTGAGCGCTTTCGCAACGTGACGGAGCCGTTTTCGATCGTCCAGGAATACTGCACCGAGAATCCGCTTCCATGCGATGTACGAATTTCATGGGACGGCGATGAGCCTTGGATGGATACACAGGATCTCCAACTTTACGAGACTGGCTCTCAAGTGGATGTGAAACCGGTGCGCGTCGAAGCAATGTTCGATGGATCTGCCGACAGCCCCAGCCTGTCAGACCATGACGGTTTCAGAGTTACCTACGAGGTTAGTTGGTCGATACGCAGGTAATAATACGTCGATGACCGCCACGTGGTAAAATCTGCTACGCCACCCGCCTGAGGCGCCGCGCCCGCCTAGCTCGGTTTCAAATCACGCGCCTGTCCGCGGCCGATCCCGGCTTTTTCAGCACAATCCGTCCCAACCCGTACATTCCCAAAATTCGATCCCTTTTGAGAATCGGCTGATGGCAGCGGTGTGCAGAAAACGGCCGTTTTCCGAACCATTGGCATACGACCGGCCCGAGCCGGCCCTTGCCGCGGGCCAATGTTCATCAACCGGTTCGGAAAACAATGTGCAGGAAAGGCCACGTACGTCAGCTATCCGCACAGAGGTGCCCGATAGCTGCCCGTCGGCAATGACCCATCGCCAGTCGGCCTGATGCTGGTGCCAAGTGACCTCAGGAATGGCGGCGTTCAAGACCAGTTACCAGTCGCGCTCTATCGCAAATATGGGCGAGCGCCGATCATCCTGTTGGCCTCGTCGAATGACGGGTTCCGTCCGGAGCCGCCGTTCGTAACTCGCTTTACGAACGGCTTGAGTTGGTCGCCAGCTGCCGCGCCTCCGTGACCCAATTCCAGCCGTTCGCAACGCGTTTTCGGCTTCTCAACTTCGGACGCCAGTTCATTTTTGGCGATAGACCAATTTTGAAGCCCGGCTATCCGTCGCGAATGTCGTGATGGGGGCAGGAAAGCGGGCGGGCGGCTTTCAACGACCCGCCGAGATAAACGCCCATGGCCGTACGCTTTTCAGCTCAATTTCTTGAGGTTCAAAGTAGCAGGTGCTGCCGTAGCGCAGATCATAATCGTAAACATGGTCAGACGGTTTGCGTCGGTAACCGTCATCACCCACTCCTCCCCCTCCCAAAACATCTCTCCCTGATCGCATAGTAACAGCGCCGCATATTTTAATGCGAAGCAGCGAGCAGCTGCGAGGGACGGCAGATTCTCGCCGACGCATGGAATGTTCGGTTTGGCATCGACTATCTCAAAATAAAATACTGACATTAGCTCTCCCGATATAACGCGAGAGCACGATGTCTCTCAGTCGCCGAGAACCAACGATCAATATGTAGCGAATACCGTGCATCTTCGGTTCCACTGGCCCCCTAATTGTGACTGACAGAGGGGTACGTTGGGAATGAACACGAAAGTGGAATGGCGGAGATGGGCAATCACGCTGCATAATACCGATTGCTGCCACCGCTAAACCAACATATCTTAACATAAGCTATATAGCAGGTGTGCGCATTTTGTTATTTGCGCGAAATGAAACCAAGTAAGGTGCAGAGCCACTTCGAACGTGTCCTAGGCCGGCCGTTAACGCCGGGTGAAGTCGAAGCGATGAACCACGCCAGGGCTTCGACTGAGGGGAAGCGTGACGCAGTCAAAGCTATGCGCTCAGCGATAAATCGCGCAATTAGCCACCAGATACATGGATCAAGTCCTTAAATCTCGCACGATCGAGGACGATCCGGTTCTCGTCCAATATCTCGATCAATGTCGATAGGCACAACTTTCCGTTCACGATGTCGGCCGCCATCATTTCGCGAGCGCCCGCTACCGCCATTTGCCGAGCGGCCTCCAGTCCGGAGGCCAGAAACCCGTCATCGTCTGTGATCCGGAGGCCGTGTTCGGTCAGGTTAACGAAATATCGCTGCATCGCTCAGGTATGCCGAAACGCCAACGCGCGGTCATTTACCCGTGATACTCCAACGCGTAGCAACCCTTGTAAGGTCGAATGCAGGCAATATTGGTTAGGCAAAAAACCTGGAACATTGCGAAACCAGTGTGCTACGGGTTAGCACGCCAGCGCGTTGCATCGCGCCAAGAGCAGTGCATGCGCTGTGATCTGTTTTGATTAATCTTTCCCGAATTGGCTTTTTTCGTCGAGAGCGCAAAAATGTCGGGTTTAACAAACGGCCGCTCTGGAGAGCCTGGATCGCCGGCCTGAATGCCTTGGCGTGGGCGAACGCACCCTGCCGCCCAGCCTTCGGCCAGACCCACAACCGGTCATTTTCGGCCTGCCTGCGACTGCTCTACTCCGGCCGTTCGTTCATATACGCAGAGAAGCGGTTCCAGATGCCCCCCTGTGAGCAGCTACGTCATTTCAAAGCCCAATCGCTAACCGCAGCGTGATCGTCCGTGGGCGTACGGGCACGGTCTGCATCGTGCTGCCGAGAGTAAACGGATTGCCGAAGCCGAAGGTGTTGCCACGGCTGTCGAGCAGATTGGTGACGTCGACCGACCAGCGCCGTGCGCCCATATCGATCGAGCTACCGGCATCGATCGTCGCATAATGGCCTGCCGGACGGTCGAGCAGCGGATCGAAGCTTAGCCGGGTGCGACCGATATAACGAGCGGCCGCATAGACTTGGGCAGGCAGACCGCGCAGGTCGAAGTTTCGCGAGGCGGCGAGCCTCGCAGATATATCAGGTACTACGGGCAGCCGGCGATCTTCGTCATCGACCGTTCTAATCGGAGAGGTTGAGGTCAAGCGCGCACGCTGCAGCGTCGTGCTAAAGTCGATTGCGACCGGCGCTAAGTCCAGCCGGCCCCCTAGTTCGAGCCCGTAATTGTTCGCGTTACCCGCATCGACCGTCCCGAGCAGGCCGTCCGCGCCAACGGTATCGCTGCGCAAATGCTCCCAGACCGAGCCGAAGACTGCTCCGTGTAGCGCTAGAACATCCCCGCCCACGCGAATCCGCCACCCCAGTTCGAGGCTCTGTAACTCGTCGCCGGGGATGCGGCGATCGGCGATCGGCGCGGTGCGACTGACACCGGCTGGGCGAACAGCACTCGCATAGCGCAGCCAGACGAGACCGAGATCGTCGCGATGCCAGCTGAGTGTCGCGCTGGGGGTGATGCCGACCCGCGCCGCGCGTTCGCGGTCGGGATCGACCTGTTCGAGATGGCTGATGGTGGAAAACGCGCGCAGGCCGAGCTTGAAATCGAGCGTCTGCGTCAATTGCTGCGTGCCCTCCGCGAACAGGGCGGCGTCGATCACATCCTCTTCGTCGCGCCGGGCCGTCACTGCTGGAAAGCCGCCGGTGGCCATGAACCGGCCGTCGAGCCGGCTGGTCGAATGCAGGATCGTCGCGCCGACGATCCACGGGTGGCGCGCGGTCGGGTCGCTGACGCGGACTTCCTGCGACAGGAGTTGCGCCGAGCGATCCTCGATATAGGCGAGCGGCGCGGTCAGGCCAAGCGAGGGCGCCAGGACGCTGGCATCATAGGTGCTGCCGAATTCCTGGTCGACGAATGCGGTCGTCGCCTGCACGTCGAGCTTGCCGATCGGCCCCTGGAGCGTGAGAGTGGCTGCGGTGAAGTCATTGTCCTGCGGCTCGGCCATGCGGGTCGCACGCGACAGGCCATCGGTCGCATATTGGCTGTCGCGCGCATCGATCCGCTGCGCAACGCCGCCAAGCGTCGCGTGCCAATCGCCGAACGCCCAGCGCAACGCGGCGCGGCCGCCGATCCGGCGTGTCCGATTGACATCGCGGCGGTTGCGCCCGGTGTCGTCGATCCAGCCGGGCATCGTCTCGTTCCAGCCCGAGGCGCGCAGGGCCAGCGTGCCGGGCAGAATCGGCACGTTGACGATGCCCTCGACCGCACCGCCGAGCGCGCCGTTGGCGACGGCGGTTCCCTCGATCGCAGCGCTACCGGTGAAGCGCTCCAGATCGGGCGCGACCGTGACGATGCGGACGACGCCGCCCAGCGCACCGGTGCCGTAGAGCGTTCCCTGCGGGCCACGCAGCACCTCGACACGGTCGACATCGACGAGCCGCAGATCGGGATCGGGCGCGGCATAGCCGATCCGCACGTCGTCGAGATACAGGCTGACCAGCGACTGGCTTGTGCCGTTGAATGCGCTGTCGGCGACGCCGCGCAGGAAGATACGGTCGCGACCGGGGCCTAGATTGGTCGAGAACGCGCTGTCGGTGCTTGCCATCACGTCGACCAGCCCACGCCGCCCGGCCAGACGGTCGAGCACCTGCCCGCCCGCAATGCTGATTGAGGCGGGTAGATCGGAGAGGCGTTCATCGCGCTTGCTGGCGGTGACGATGATGTCGCCGCTGGCGAGGTCGGGCGGCGGCGCGCGGCGCCGGGGCGGACGCGAGGGACTCCGCGGAGCCGCCTCTATCCGCCATGTGGTCGCGTCGACCCTGACGGCACGCAGCCCGCTACGGGCGAGCATCTGCCGCAATGCATCGCCGACATCACGCGCGCGATCGATGCGCCGGACACGCAGGTCGGGAAGCGATCCCGCCATGCCGATCGAAATGCCGCTCTGTCGCGCGAGCGCGTCGAGCGCCGATCGCAGCGTACCGGCCGCGATCGTCAGCCCCGGACGGGCCTGCTCATTGTGGGCCTGCTTAGCGTGAGGCGCCTCAGCGTAAAGCGGCGGCGTCCAGATACACCACGCCGCCGACGCGACGAGCGCGTATCGGCAGGACTGCGCGAAGCTGATCGACGAGCCGCGATCCATCACCAATCGTCAATACCCCGGAGAAACGCAGGTTCGCCGCGGACGGATCGACCATCAGCGGGGCGTCGGCATACCGCGATATGTCGGCGGCAACCAGCGCCAGCGGTGCGCCATCGTAATCGAGTCGTCCATCGGCCCAGTCCGAGACGCGTGCAGGTTCGACGGTGCGGCGCTCGGCTATTTGCTTCGACGGCGTGATATTCAGGCTTTGTCCGGCGTGCAGCATCGTCGTGTCCACCGATGACCCGCCGATCGGCGTGACGTCCACCGCACCCTCCGCGACCGTGACCGCGACGCGCCCGCGCGCGTTAACGACGTCGAACCGCGTGCCGATATCGCGTATTTCATAGCCGCCGGCGCGCACCATCAGCAGGCGCGAGGGGTCATGGCGCACCGCGAAACTCGCCGCACCGTCCGCAATCTCGATCACCGGGCTCGTCCCGCCGCTGACCGACACGCGAGA
The DNA here is from genome assembly GCF_040407495.1 of Sphingomonas faeni. Taxonomy (GTDB): domain Bacteria; phylum Pseudomonadota; class Alphaproteobacteria; order Sphingomonadales; family Sphingomonadaceae; genus Sphingomonas; species Sphingomonas faeni_D. The sequence continues at coordinate 6,137 of NZ_JAPZPP010000009.1, forward strand.
CCCGCGGTCGACCTGCATGCGGCTGCCATCGGCGAGCGTGACCGCGCGCGTCTCGCCCCGACCGGTCGTGTAGAGCTGTGCCGCCGTATCGGCCGACGGGACGGCGAGCAGGACCGCGAGCCCTGCTGCAAGCGCGCCGCCAGTGCCGAGCGCAGCCCAACGCCAGCGCGACGGGCGTGCCGGGCGTGCCGGCGCCAACGTCTCGGCGACCATGTCGTCGTTCGCGGGCATCGCGGCTGCAATCGCGGGCGCGGCCTTGCCGATCTCGGCGTCGAGCAGCGCGATGCTGTCATAGGCGCGGCGATGGGACGGGTCGGCATCGAGCCAGGCGCCGAACGCCTCCCAATCCATCTCCGGCGAATCGAGCCGCGCGTGCCAGGAGGCCGCATCGTCGATCGCCGTGCGTATGTCCGTCATGCCGCCCTCCTTTCCCCGCCCGAATGATAGACGCCGCTGCGCATCGCGCACCGCAGTTGCTTGCCTCGATTAATCATCGAGCGCCTTTCTGAGGTGCCGGAGCGCGACCGCGACATGTTTTTCGACGGCGCTGCGGGATATGCCCAGTTCGGCGGCGATCTCCTCATGCGAGGCGCCATCGATGCGGTGCCGTCGGAAAACACGCATCGCGCCTTCGGGGGGCCCCGACAGAGCAGCGACGAGCCGGTCGAGCCGCTCGCGCCCCATCGCCGCGTCGAAGGCGGAGGGCGCATCGTCGATTGCCTCCGCGGCCATGACCGATGTCGTCACCTCGACATAGCCCGCGTCGCGCCGCTGCCGCCGCCCCCCGGCCCGTACCCGGTCAAGCACGATGTTCATGCCGACACGGTGCAGATAGGCGAGCGGGTTCGCGATCGGGCCCGTCATGGGCGCGGCGATGTGCAGCCATATTTCCTGCACTACGTCTTCGGCCTCCGCCACGCTTCCCGTTCGCCCGGTGAAGAACCGGACAAGTTGCGGGCGGTGGGCCGTAAGCACCGCGGACAGGCCGGCGGGCGGGATCGGATCGGCGTCGGCTACGACATGGCTCCGCGGTTCAGGGGCCGAGCTTGGCATTCACCTTGGCGAGCATTGCTGCACGTCACCCTAGCGCCCGGCATCGGCAATCTCGTGGCATACTGCCCTTGTCCGAACAGGAAGTCGCGTCCGAAATATTTGGAAACGATGTCACGCCGCCCGCCGATCGGACGGACCGGCGAGTCATTGCGCTGCCGGACGACGCGCGGCTGCCTGGTGAACCCGCGGATATCGTGGTGTCCACCGCGCGCGCAAAGGACTGGCTGATGCAGCGCGACGATCGCAGTGATTGACCCGAACCGCACCTAATGCTGGCAAGCCGCTGACGGCCGATCGCCAGCGTTTCAGGCCAGCAGGAGCAGAAGCGGCAACACTGCTCCCGCCACGAGAACGATCACCGACGTCCGGCGCATCGTCCGATTGGTGAGCGCGATGACGATGCCGAGGATCGCCGACGCCAGCAGCCCGATCGACATCAGCACGACGAAGATCTTCAGGGGCAGCGGCGAGATGCGTGCGAACGGTCGATCCTCCCCGCGGCTTGCGGGGCCGGACGGCGATCCCGACGACATCTTGGTGGAAGGTCCCGACGCCGCCCCGGCGAGCGGTGCCAGCGGCGTTAGCGTGCGAGGCCCGCCGCGTTTCTCGCGCGGCAGCGACTGGTCCTTGTGCACGCTGGCCATCCAGACGATCCAGCCGGGCGGCGTGCCGCCATAGCCCTTCGCCTCCTGCAGCCGGAATGTCTGGAATGCACCGCTCAGCGCGAACAATAAGATCGCGGGCGCGAAGAACATGCCCAAATAGAAATGATACTGGCGGATACGGCGCATCGTCGGGGCTTTCATCGCGGACTCCGGTGGCTGGCCTCGGCATAGGGCATGACGCTCATACCGCAGTGCCGACGAGATGCCCGATCCCGGCGGTCGCCGCCATCGCTGCCGCACCCCAGAGCAGTACGCGGACCGCAGGGCGCAGCGGCCGGGCGCCCCCTGCCCTCGCGCCTACCACGCCGAGGATCGCGAGACAGACCAGCGTCGCGCCGATCACCACGACCAGCCGGTGCGGCGCCGGGGCGAGGGCCGCGACCGCGAGCGGCACGACCGCGCCGGTGACGAAGCTGATCGCCGAGGCGAACGCCGCCTGGACCGGGCGCGCCATAACGATTCCGGAGATGCCGAGCTCGTCCCGCGCATGGGCGCCGATCGCGTCATGCGCCATCAACTGCTCCGCGACCTGATGCGCGAGCGTCGGATCAAGTCCGCGCCCTACATAGATCTGCGCCAGTTCGTCATGCTCGTGCGCCCAGTCGCTGGCGAGTTCGGCATGTTCGCGCGCAAGGTCGGCAGCTTCGCTATCCGCCTGCGAACTGACCGAGACATATTCGCCCGCCGCCATCGACATCGCGCCCGCAACCATCGCTGCCGACCCCGCGACAAGCACCGCGCCGGTGGTCGCACCCGACGCGGCGACGCCCGCGATCAGGCTTGCGGTCGAGACGATCCCGTCGTTCGCGCCGAGCACCGCCGCGCGCAACCAGCCGGTCCGCGAGACGAGATGGCGTTCGCTATGGACGCTCATGGCAACTTCCTAATGGTTTCCTCTAGCGTCGCGACGGTAACGCCCAGCTTGCGGACGATGAGATGGTTCTGCGCCACCTGCCCATCGGACGACAGTCTCAGCCACTGATCGACGTGCATGCCGCCCTTCATCGGAAACCCGAGGTGCAGCCGATTGCCCTCGACCTCCCCAGTTACCGGGCCGGAGGCGTCGGTCAGCGTGCCCGTATAACGCCCGTTGCCGAGCGGCCGGATCCGCCACTGCCGATCGCGTGCGGACTTACCCTGCTGTTCGATGTGCTGGTCGAGCAGCAGGATCCCGTCGGCGCCGACACGACCGATGCTGATCACGTGCGTCGTGACCGGCGCGTGCAGCACGATCTTGAGAGTGCCGACGCCATCGAGGCGGCCTGCAAAGAAACGCTCTGCGACGAAGCGCGGCGCGGCACCGGAGGTGTTGGCTACGGATGGAGCGCCCGCACAGGCCGAGACGAGCACGGCGAACGCTATCGCGACGGCTGGCCTTGAGGTCAAGAACGGCATCATCGCAGGGGCTTTCGGCAGGAGCGCGGTGTGGTCGAACGGCACGATTGCAACGTCCGATACTATACTCAGGGCCAATATCTAAGCTATCGAAGACCCTTGCGCCACCACCCGTTCCCTAAACTCAAGTTCATAGGACCGATCTACGCGCGGAAAGTTGATAATGATTATCATTTATTCCTTCGGCTTCTTTGAAAGGACGACGAAATCGTCGACTTTCCGCGTTCGCCGACGTCAAATCGGCGTTAACTGATGTTTTTTGTCAGCGTGGACTGAGGACGTGACGTGCGGGCGGCGTCCCATCTGCATCTGGGAGGATGCATATGCACGACGCCGCGCTGATCGCGCTGATCCACGACCGTTACGCCGCCGTACACGGGGCCATCCCTGCGAGCGATTATCCGACCTACCTGACTGTCGGTGCGCCTGATTTGCCGCAGGCGACCCTCGGCTATCGACTGGCCGAAGCCGGCACCCTGTTTCTTGAGGGGTATCTCGACCGCCCAATCGAGGTGCTGTTGACCGAACGGTTCGAGCGTCCGGTACCCCGCGCCCGGGTCGTCGAGCTCGGCGACCATGCCTCGCAGCGTTCCGGCGCGACGATGACCCTGTGGCACGAGGCGGCAGCGGCACTCGCCGGTCAGGCGGATGTCGCGGTCGCCGTACTGACCCAGCCGTTGCGGTCAATGTTCGCGCGCCTGGGTCTCGAGTTAATCGAACTCGCCCCTGCACGGATCGAGGCACTCGGCGCGGCAGGCGAGACCTGGGGGCGTTATTACCAAACCGATCCGGTCGTGTGTGCGGGCGACATCGCCGCGTGTCGCGCGCGGCTCGACCGGAGTGTGCGCGCATGACGCGGTTGCTCGACGCGATCCTCGGCCATGCCGAACTCCGACCCGATGCCATCGCCATCGACGGCGCGACGCCGATACCCTGGGCGACGCTCGCACGCATCCTCCCTCTGATGACCAAGGACCTCGCAACTCGGTTCGGCGATGGCCGTCCGGTCGCGATACAGATCGGTCACGGTGTCGGCGAATGCGTCCTAGATCTTGCTCTCCTCGAAGCGGGCATCGCGACGATCCCGCTTCCGCCGTTCTTCACACGCGCCCAGACCGATCACGCGCTCGACGCAGCGGGTGCGGAGATGCTGCTTTCGGGGCCGGTGATGCTAACGCTCGGCGCGGAACCACGCCTCGAAATTCGCGAGACCTTCAGTAACCGGGCCTCTCGCATCCTGCCCGAGGGTACCGGCCGCATTACCTTCACATCCGGATCGACTGGTGATCCGAAGGGCATCTGCCTGTCGCGCGACCATCTCTTCGGGGTCGCGCAGGCGGTGGTCGAGACGCTCGGCGTGCATCATGCCGGGCGGCATTTGCCGATCTTGCCGCCGGGCATCCTGCTAGAAACCGTCGCTGGCTTGCATGCGACGATGCTGGCAGGCGGGACCTATGTCGCGCTGCCGCAGTCCGCGGTCGGCATGGCCGATCCGTTCCGCCCGGACGTCATGGCGGTCCTCGGCGCGATCGATCGTGAGGCGATCACGTCGCTGATACTCGTGCCGGAATATCTCGGCGGTCTCGTCGCGGCGATGCGCGCGACCGGTATCCGGCTGCCGCAGCTGACGTTAGTCGCGGTCGGGGGTGCGCGGATCGATCCGCTCCTGCTCGACGCGGCGGCGGACCTCGGACTGCCGGTACGCCAAGGCTATGGCCTCACCGAATGCGCCTCGGTCGTCTCACTGGATGACGGCGATCCGACATCACGCGGCAGCGTCGGCCGGAGCATCGGTGCCAACACCCTGCGCTTGGCCGACGACGGCGAAATCCTGATCGATGGGCCGCTTTTCCTTGGCACAGTCGGCGCACCGCGCGCTCCCGGCCCGCTCGCGACCGGCGATCTGGGACGGATCGACGACGCCGGCCGGCTCTGGATCGAGGGGCGCAAGTCGGCACTCATCGTTACCAGCCACGGCCGCAACATCGCTCCTGAATGGGTCGAGGGAATATTGACGCGCCAACCCGCGATATTCCAGGCGATGGTACGCGGCGACGGGCGCGCGACGATCGACGCGCTGCTCGTCCCGTCATCACCGACCGCGGACGTCGAGGCCGCAGTCGCCGCCGCCAACGAAGCGCTCCCTGCCTACGCGCACATCGCGGACTGGCAGGTCGTCCCGCCATTTACCCCCGCGACGGGACTTCTCACCGGCAACGGCCGCCTCCGCCGCGCCGCGATCGACACCGCCTATCCACCTCAGGAGATTCCCATGGATCACGCGCAGTCAGATCTGCCTTTCTTCAACCGCCTCGTTGCCGACACCCGAGAGGCACAAGCGCGGTTTGCGATGACCCCGCAACTCGTCGCCGGGATGACCGGACGGATCACGCGCGCGGATTACATCGCGTATCTAACGCAAGCGTTCCATCACGTCCGCCACACCGTGCCGCTCATGCAGGAAGCACGGGCCCGGCTTTCGCACCGACCGGTCCTGGTCGCCGCACTCGACGAGTATATCGAGGAAGAGACCGGTCACGAATTCTGGATCCTGGAAGACATCGAAGCGGCTGGGGGCGACAGCATGGCAGCGAGCAAAGCCCCCTCTCCTGCCACGCGCGCCATGGTCGAACATGCGTACGAGATGATCCGCACGGGCAACCCCGCCGCGTTCTTTGGCATGGTCTATGTCCTGGAGGGCACCAGCATCGCAATGGCGAGCCACGGCGCCGGCGCGGTGCAGGCGTCGCTCGGGCTGCCCGACGACGCGTTTCATTACCTGACCTCGCATGGTGCGCTCGACCAGGACCACATGGTGTTCTTCGAAAAGCTAATGAACCGGATCGACGATCCCGAAGACCAGCGCGCCATCATCGACATGGCCAACGCGATGTTCGGGCTGTTCGGCGCGCTTTTCGCCGGGATCGAGCTGGAGGCGACGCGTGTCCCAGCTTGAAGGCCGCCATATCCTGCTAACCGGTGCTGCCGGAGGGCTCGGCGGGCTGCTCGCGGCCCGACTGCGCACACGCGGCGCGTACGTTACGGGAATTGATCGGGTCCCATCGACTGCTTGCGACGACCATCTCGTCGCAGATCTCGCCGATCCCGAGGCGCTGGCCAACCTCACTCGCGCGCTTGCAGAACGGCGCATCGATATTCTCGCCAACGTCGCGGGGCTCCAGTATTTCGGGCCCTTCGAGCGGCAGGGCGCGGCCGGCATCGCGCTCGGCTACGCGGTCAACCTAGTCGCACCCGCGATCCTCGCAGGCGCCGTCGTGCCACAGATGATCGCGCGCGGCGATGGCCAGATCGTCAACATCGGCTCGGTGATGGGCGCGGTCCCCTACCCCTATTTCACCGCCTATTCGAGCGCGAAGGCCGGCTTGAAAGGGCTTAGCCAAGCGTTGCGCCGCGAACTCGGGGGGCGCGGGATCGCGGTCACGCACGTCGCGCCGCGTGCGGTCAGGACCGGCTTCAACACCGTGACGATCGAGCGTTTTATGGCGCTGACCAAGATGACCGCGGATGATCCGGACGCGGTGGCCGACCGCATCTTCCGCGCGATCGAGCGGCGCGAGCGCGACGTGTCGATCGGGCTGCCCGAGCGCGTCTTCACGCAGCTCAACGCGATGCTGCCGGGCGTCGTCGATCGCGGTCTCGCGGGACAGGTACTGACCGCGCGCGGCCTATTTCAGGACAATCCTTCAGGAGCCCTATCATGACCGTCCGTTACGCTCTCGCTTTCGCCGCGCTCACCTTTGCGGGAGCGGGTGCCGCCAACGCCAGCAACAACCCGGCGATGGACGCCGCGGTGCGCCGTATCAACGATCAGTGGGCGCATATCCGCTATCAGGTTGCCGACCGGAACGAGCAATATCGCCAGCTCGATGCGCTCGCCGGCCAAGCCGCGCAGGTGTCCGCACGCTATCCCGGCCGGGCAGAGCCCCTGTTGTGGCAGGGGATCGTCGTCAGCGAAGAGGCTGCGCGCGCCAGCGTCCTTAAACAGCTCGGTCTTGCCCGGTCGGCGCGCGACATCCTCGAAAAGGCGCAAGGGATCGATCCGAACATCGCCGATGGCGGCGTCAAGATGAGCCTGGGCGTCCTTTATTACCGCGTCCCCGGCTTCCCGATCGGCTTCGGCAGCACGGCGAAGGCGCGCGCGCTGCTCGAGGCGGCGCTGAAGCAGGATCCGAACGGTCTCGACAACAATTTCTTCTATGCCGACTTCCTCAACGACGAGGGGCATCCCGCCCAGGCGAAGCAATATGTCCTGCGCGGACTCCAGGCACCGGTGAGCAGCGCACGCCCGGTATGGGACGCGGGGCGCCGTGCGGAAATGCGGGTGCTGCTCGGCAAGATCAACGCAAAGCTCAAGGCGGCGTGAACCCGCTCGCCGCTACCCTCGCGCGGCAGCTTGAGAACCCTAGCGGCGTGGGCGGTCGGCTGGTCGGGCATGCGATGCGCGTCGCCAACCGTCGGCCGACGCGCCTCGCGATCGCAGCGCTCGATGTCCGACGCGGCGATAGCGTTCTCGATTTCGGCTGTGGTACCGGCGACGCAATCCCCGCGCTGACGACGGCAGCGGGAGCAGGACGGGTTTATGGCCTCGATCATTCGCAGGACATGATCGACACCGCCCGCCGGCGTAACCCCGGCGCGGTTTTCTACCATGCGCCGTTCACCGACATCCCGATGCCCGATGAGTGCGTCGACCGCATCCTAGCATCTAACGTCGCCTATTTCTGGCACGACGATCGCCCGGTCCTTGCCGAACTGACGCGCGTGCTGCGTCCCGGCGGACGGCTCGCAGTCTATGCGACAACCGCAGAATCTTTGCGCCGCACCGGGATCGGACGCAGCAGCACGCACCGGCTGCTCACCGTCGCGGACTTGAGGAGCATGCTCGGACCGACCGCCGAGATCACCACGGTTAAGGCGGGGTTTGGCGTGGCGGGCATGATCGGAGCTTTCGATAAATCACCGCAAAAAGGGACCCTGGCGGAATGAAGTTCAAGATTATCGCATTGCTGGTACTCGCGCCGGTGGCGTGGGCCGCCCCCGCCACCGCCGGTCCAAAAGGCTGGGCAGATGCCAGCGATATCGGCCGTGACCTGCTCGTCGGTGCCGCCCTCGGCGTGCCCGCTGTTCAGGGTGACTGGCGCGGCGATCTGGACGCGGGTGCCAGCATGCTCGTCGCTGGCGGCACGACATTCGCGTTAAAGGAACTGATCCATGAGCGCCGCCCGGATCGTAGCGACGACAAGAGCTTCCCCTCCGGCCACACCTCGGTGTCTTTCGCCGCGGCGGCATCGCTCGAGAAACGCTATGGCTGGGAAGCGGGATTGCCCGCGTTGCTGGTTGCCTCGTTTGTTGGCGTCGCACGGGTCCGGGCCGACAAGCATTATGTCCACGACGTCCTTGCCGGCGCGGTGATCGGCAGCGCCGGTGGTTTCCTGCTGACCTCGCGCCACGACGACCGCGTCCGCCTGACGCCGTGGGCGGGCTCGGGCGGCGGCGGGATCGACGTCGCCATGCGGTTCTGAGCCATGCGCTTTTGACGCGGTAGGTCAGGTTGCACGATTGCGCGCCGGATCGCCCATCGGCGTGATGCCTCTCCACGGGACTGCACCACGCCAACGCTCGCCCTCTCCTTAGTTGATCGGCGCGCTCGGCGTTCCGGCGGGGGCAAGCGTGCGACCGTTGTTGAGGTCAGCACCCGTATTGGGATCGGTGGGCGTCGACTGGATCATTGCACGCATCTGCCACTGATACTTGTCGATCGCGTGCTGTACTTCCTGCAGCAGGTTGCCTGTGGTCGGATCGGTATCGTTGGTCGCCTTGATGCCCTGCCCCAGCTCGTCGCTGGTAACGCGGTAATATTGCGCAAACCACTGAATCACCTTGCCGTCGTCGACGAAACCGCCGGGAAATTCGGGTATCCGGCTGGTCCGGATGATCGTGTTGGCACGCCCGTCGGACGAGACGCCCACGCTCTGCAGGCGCTCGGCAACTTCGTCGGCGTATTTGGCCACGCCTTCGTAATGCTCCTGAAGCAGTTCGTGGAGCGGGTAGAACCACGTTCCCGAGACGTTCCAATGCGCCTGCTTGGTCTGCAACTGGAGCTGCTGCAATTCGGTCAGCGCCTGCTGCAACGCCTGGATCGAGTTGCGCAAATCGCCGCCCTGTGGGCCCGAATGGACCCGGTCTGTGACACTGTTGAGCGGGAACGGGCCGGTCTGCGTCTGGGTCTGAGCCAGCGCGGGGGAGGCGAGCAGAAGCGAAGCCGTAGCCAGGAGAATATACCGCATGGATCGTCCTTTCGAGCGAGGAACGGCGGCGGATGCAGGACGAATTCCCCATCTCGTTACGCGTCGTTTCGTCGAGGATTGAACGTGCGATCGGCATCCCGGTTGTCTAAATTCGGGTTCAGTCTTGATACGCGGGACCGACCAGCGAGACGGCACTGCCGACCTCGGCGAACCGCAACGTGAAGTCGTGCAGGTCGGCGATCGCCTTGACCAGGCTGAGCCCTAGTCCGGCGCCGTCGCAATCCTGCCGGCCGCGGTAGAATCGCTGCGTGACCAGCGACCGCTCGGCGATCGGTACGCCTGGCCCGTCGTCGGCCACGGTCATGACCACGCGCTCGCCGTCCTGCCGCAACGACAGCAGGACGCGACCGCCCGCGGGGCCGAACTTCATCGCGTTGTCGATCAGGTTCGAGACCGCTTCCATCAACAGGCTTGCATCGCCCTCGACAGAGGCGGCCCCGGCGATCTCGCAGGTCAGGTCGATCCCGCGATCCTCCGCGGTCGGGCGGTGAAGCTCGCACGCATCCTCCGCCAACCGCGCGAGATCGACCGCGGCGAAGCGGCTGCGGCGCGCATGATCCTCCAGCTCGCGGATCCGCAGCAGCGCAGCGACGATCCCGAGCAGGGTGTCGACCTCCGCCAGTGCGGCATCGCCGACCGCCTCGAACTGCGCACGCGTGTCTGCCTCGCGCAGCCCGCGTTCGACGCGCGCGCGCAGGCGGGTAAGCGGCGTACGCAACTGATGCGCAATGTCGTCGCCGACGCCGCGCACCTCGGTGACGAGCAGCTGAAGCCGGTCGAGCATCGCGTTGATATGCGCGCAGAGCAGCCCGAAGCTGTCGGGATCGGGCCCGACCGGCAGGCGCTCCGCCAGATCACCCGCGACGATCCGCGCGGTCAGTTTGCGCACCGCATCAACCTGGCGCGCCGCACGGCGCCCTGCTGCAAGTCCGAACCCGATCGCCAGCAGGATCGCGGGAATCAGGGCGATCGCCAGAGAGCGTTCGACCACGCGCAGCGCCTCCTCCGCATCGTCGAGATCGACGCCGGTCACCAGCCGCGATCCGTCGGGCATCGCGCACACGACCAGCCGCGCGGTATCGCGGGTCTTGCCCGGCAGTTCGGTGGTCTCGACGTCGGCGATCACCGATCCTCGCGTAATCACCGGCACCGGCAGGCGCGCGATATTGCCCTCGATCAGCGTACCATCGGCGCCAAACAGCGCGAGGAAGCGATCGCGGTGGATATCGCGCGTCAGCATCGCGCGCACGGCCGACTGCCGCATCGGCGCCGCCAGTGCAGCCAGATCGCGACAATCCCGCGCGAAACCGCGCTCCGCCATCCGCTGATGACTGCCGTTCGCCAGCACCCAGAACAGCCCGGCGACCACCAGCGACTGGACGATCAGCAACGCCGCGATCGCCCCGCCCCACCGCCATGTCGCGCGCGCGCGGGGGTTAGACCGGGACATCGAACACATAGCCCTGCCCGCGGACGTTGCGGATCAGTTGCGGTTCGCTCTCGCCATCGACCTTGCGGCGCAGGCGGCCCATGTGGACGTCGACGACGTTGCTGTTGGGCTCGAAGGTATAGCCCCACACGTCACGCAACAGCATTGACCGCGTGACGATCCGGTCAGGCCGGCGCACCAGATAATCGAGCAGCTTCAATTCCCGCGGCAACAGGTCGAGTGCGCGCCCCGACCTGGTCGCGGTCCCCGCCAGCAAGTCGAGATCGAGCGGGCCGACTATCAGCCGCGTGTCGCGCGTCTCGTTCGGTCGCCGCAGCAACGCCTCGACGCGCGCGATCAGCTCGACCAGCGCGAACGGCTTGGGGAGGTAATCATCGCCGCCCGCGCGCAATCCCCGGACCCGGTCGTCGAGACTGCCGAGCGCGCTGAGCACGAGCGCGGGCGTCCGGCGGCCGTCCGCCCGTAGCCGCGCGATCAGGTCAAGCCCCTCGCCATCGGGAAGCTGGCGGTCAACGATCAGCAGGTCGACGCCATCATCCAGCGCTGCGACGAAACCGTCTTCCAACCGGACTTGATGCGTCACCGCATAGCCGTTCGCCGCCAGCTCGAGCGTGATCTCGTGCGCGGTGCCGGCATCGTCCTCGATCAGCAGGATATGCGTCATGCGACCAGTTCGCAGTTCGGGGGACGCGCCGTCAATTGAATTGCAGTTCAGACTCTGAACGCGGATTTAATCGACGCGCCGCCGACCCCTCCGCTACCGATTTTTCCAAGGGTATGTCTTCTGAGAAGCACGTAATGCGGATTGTTGCCTTGGCCGTTATGGCTGGCGCCGTCATGCCGCCCGCCGCGTATGCGCAGGCCCCGACTGGCACGGCGATCTCACTCGACCGGCTGGCGCAGGACGTCGTCGCGAATAATCCGGAACGACAATTCTACCAACGCCAGATCGAGACCGCGGGTGTCGAGCGATCGGCCGCGGGGCGCTGGGCCGATCCCGAGACGGTCGTCGAGTTCGGCCAGCGCCGCGCCGACGATCGCACGAGCGGGAAGCCGCTTGGCGACGGGCTGACCTATGCCGTCTCGGTCGTCCAGCCGATCGAGTTCGGCGGCCGCATCGCGCTGCGCCGCGCGATCGCCGAGCGGCAGGTGGAGCTCGCGAAGATGGGGCTCCAGCAGTTCGATGCGACGCTGGCTGCACGCGCACGCTCGCTAGGCTATGGCCTGTTTGCTGCCGACGAGAAGGCCAGCGTCGCGCGCGAAGTGGCGAACCGGATGCGGGCGCTCGCGCGCGTGATCGTCTCGCGTGATCCAGCCGGCCCCGCCCCGCGCCTCGAAGCCGCGTCTCTGCAAGCGGGCGCGATCAGTGCGGAGCGGACCGCGGCGATCGCCGATGCCGAGGCGAATTCGGCGCTGTACGAACTCAACCAATTGCGCGGCGCGCCGTTCGCCGCGCGGCTGCGGATCGTCCGCCCCGATATGTCGCTCCCCGATCTTCCATCGGGTACGACGCTGGCCGCCAACGCGACCGCGAACAATTTCGAGCTGAAGGCCCTGCGCGCGCAATTCGAGCAACAGGGGCTGCGCGTCGATCTCGCGCGGAAGGCGCGCATCCCGACGGTCGGCATCGGCCCCTATTACGACCGCGCGCGTTCGGACATCCGCGAGACCAATTACGGTGTCCGCCTATCGACGACGATCCCGCTATGGAACCGCCAGGCCGGTGAGGTCGCGGTCGAGCAGGGACGCCAGGCACAGGCCAACGCGACGCTGGTCAATGCCGAGCGCCGGATCGCACGCGACGTGTTCGACCAGACCGCGCAATATGACGCGAAGCGATCGGCGCTCGGCAAATGGGACGGCACGACGCCGCGCAGCTTTGCCGATGCCGCCGAGGAGGCCAATCGCAACTTCCAGCTCGGGGCGATCCCGCTCGCGATCTACATGCAGATGCAGCAATCCTATATCGAGGCGACCAACGCGGTGCTCGATACGCGGCGCGAGGCACTCGAGGCGCTGCTTCAGTTGCGCGCGCTCAACGGCGGCAACGCGCTCGCTCGATGATTGCCGGGCTCCTAGATTTCGTCACGCGACGCCGTCTGGCGATCGCGGTAGTGACCGCGCTGATCGCGGCGGTCGGCCTGTGGTCGTTCGCCAACCTCCAGATCGACGCGATCCCCGACATCACCGGGGTGCAGGTGCAGGTCAACACGATGGTCCCAGCCCTCGCGCCCGAGGAGATCGAGCGGCTCGCGACGCTGCCGATCGAACGCGCGATGGCGGGCCAGCCGGGGCTCGAGGAGACGCGCTCCCTGACCAAGACCGGGCTCAGCCAGGTGACGCTGCTCTACAAGGACGGCACCGACCAGATGCGCGCGCGCCAGCTCGTCACCGAGCGGCTGAACGCGGTCCGCGACCAGTTGCCGCCGAGCGCCTCGCCACAGCTCGCGCCGATCACCACCGGTCTCGGCGAGATCTATTACTATACGCTCGAATGGAAGCACGCGCCCGCGAGCATGGACGCGCAGCGCCAGTTGATGGAGCTCTACGAGGCGCAGGAATATACCGTGCGTCCGATGCTGCGCGCGGTCACCGGCGTCGCCGACGTCAACACCAATGGCGGTCTGGAACAGCAGTTCGTCGTCGAGCCCGATCCGCGGCGGCTGACGATGCACGGCGTGACCGCGGCCGAACTCGCGCAGGCGGTCGGCAAGAACGTCGAGAATGCGGGCGGCGGCATTATCGCACGCGGCGCCGAGCGCTTCACCGTGCTCACCAACGGCCGTGTGACGAGCGCGACCGATATCGGCGCGATCCCGGTGAAGTTCGCAGGCGGAATCCTGCCGCTCCAGGTCCGCGATCTCGCCGACGTCGTGATCGGATCGGCGCCGCGCCAGGGCGCCGCGACGCAGAACGGCCGCGAGACCGTGCTCGGCACCGTGATGATACTGGTCGGGCAGAACAGTCGCGAGGTCGCGCTCCGCGTGGCAGACGCCCTGCCCGATATCCAGTCGGCGCTGCCCAAGGGCATGGTTGTCCACCAGCAATATAGCCGCGCCGACCTGGTCGACCGGACGATCTCGACGGTCGAGCACAATCTCGGCGAAGGCGCGCTGCTCGTCGCGCTCGTGCTGTTGCTGGTGATGGGCAATTGGCGCGCGGCGCTGATCGTGACGATCGTCATCCCCCTAGCCTTCCTCGTCACCGTCTCGGGGATGCACGCGATCGGCGTGTCGGGAAACCTGATGAGTCTCGGCGCGCTCGATTTCGGGCTAATCGTCGACGGCGCGATCGTGGTGGTCGAGAACAGCCTGAGGCTGCTGGCCGAGCGCCGTCGCGCCAAGGGTGAAGACCTCACGCCTGACGAACGCCGCAAAACGGTAACGGACGCAGCACGGATGGTGGCGCGCCCGACGATGTTCGGCATCGCGATCATCGCGCTCGTCTATGTCCCCGTCCTCAGCCTCGGCGGGGTCGAGGGCAAGCTGTTCCAGCCAATGGCGCAGGCAGTCATGCTCGCGATCTTCGCCGGGATGGTCTGGACGTTCACGGTCGTCCCCGCGCTGTCCGCCTGGCTGCTGCGCGCGCCGGCCAGCGAAAAGGACGACAGCCGCCACAAGGGCCTGATCGGGCTCGCCGAACGCGGCTACGCGCCGACGCTTGAGCGCGCGCTGGCACAACCGAAGCTGTTGGTACTTGGCGCGCTGGTCATGCTCGCGGTCACGTTCGGGGTCTTCAAGACACTAGGGTCGCAGTTCACGCCGCAGCTCGACGAGGGCTCGATCACCGCGATGGTCTATCGCCCGGTCGGCATGTCGCTCGAACGCAGCCTCGCGATCGAACAGGAAACCGAACGCCAGATCCGCCGGCAATTCCCGCAGGTCAGCCATACCTTCGCACGGATCGGCACCAGCGAGGTCGCGACCGATCCGATGCCGCCCAACGAGAACGACCTCTACATCTTCTATACGCCTGAGAAGGACTGGCCGACCGGCGACGGCAAGCCGAAGACCAAGGACGAACTCGTCGCGGGGATCGAGAAGATCGGCCGGCAGGTCTATAGGGGCCAGAGCTTCGAGTTTGCGCAGCCGATCGAGATGCGCTTCAACGAGATGCTCGAAGGCGTCCGCGCCGACGTGTCGGTGAAGATCTTCGGCGAGGATTACGACGTTCTCGAACGCGCGGCGAAACAGGCCAAGGCGATCCTCGACAAGCAACCCGGCACCGAACATGTCGAGTTCGAAACCGCCGGTCGTCCCAAGAGCGTCGTCGTCGAACTCGATCACGCTGCGATGCTGCGGCTCGGGCTGGGCACCGCCGAGGTGAACACGGCGATCACCGATGCGATCGCCGGCGCCGAGGTCGGCTTCATCCCCGAAGGCGAAGCGCGCCACATGATCGTCATACGCATGCCCGAAAGCCTGCGTGCCGATCCGTCCGCGATCCTCGCCCTCCCATTGCGCGTCGGCGAGTACGGCATGGTGCCGCTGTCGCGCATCGCCCGGTTGCGCGTCACGCCGAAGGTCGAGCCGATTCTCCATGACGGCGGCAAACGCCGCGCCGCGCTAATGGTGACGCTCAACACCAGCGATCTCGCCGGCTACGTCCAGAAAGCCCGCGCCGCGGTCGATGGTCAGGTCAAGCTCCCGCCGGGCTATCGCATCGAGTTCGGCGGCCAGTTCCACCAGCTCGAGGCCGCGCAGAAGCGCCTGTCGATCGTCGTGCCCGCAGCGCTCGTGCTGATCTTCCTGCTGGTCTACGCCGCGCTCGGCAGCGTCAAGGAAGCCGCAATCGTCTATACCGGTATCCCGTTCGCGGTGACCGGCGGCGTGCTTGCGCTGTGGCTGCGCGACATGCCGTTCTCGATCACCGCGGCGATCGGCTTCATCGCGCTGTCGGGGATCGCGATGCTCAACGGGCTGGTGCTGGTCGACCACATCAACTCCCTACGTGACGGCCGCGACAGCGACCCGCGCTCGGTCGACGATGCGGTCCGTGAAGGTGCACGCGATCGCCTCCGCCCGGTGCTGTCGACTGCATTGGTGGCTTCGATCGGCTTCGTCCCGATGGCGATCGCGAGCGGCGCGGGCGCGGAGGTACAACGGCCATTGGCGACCGTTGTGATCGGCGGGATCGTCACCTCGACGCTGCTTACGCTGCTGCTGCTGCCGAGCCTGTATCGTTGGCTGGTCCGGGAGCGTGCGTCCGACATGCAGGCCGATCACGTAGACCCGGCCTCCTGATCATCGATGCAGACTGACATGATCCCCAGCACCACTGCACCGCTTTCGGTGACTTGGCCGCAGACGTCTTATCTGGCGGACTTCGGCGAAAAAGCGCGACCCGCGCCCGCGCTCGCCGCGTGGATCCGCGTGCACTTGACCTATTGGTGGCGGCACCGGCGACGTTTGTCGATCGACCGACCGCAACGCTTCACCGAGTTCGTACAGCGACGCAAATTGGTCGACCGCGATCCCCGCATACCGCAGATGATCGACAAGGTAGCCGTAAAGCCATTCGTCGCCGCCATGCTTGGCACCGATTGGGTAACCCCCACCCTCTGGTCGGGCGAGATACTGCCTGACCAGATCCCCTTTCCCGGCCCGTTCGTCGTTAAATCGCGTCACGGCTGCAACCAGTACCGCATCGTTCGCGATGCGTCGGACGACTGGAACGCCGTCCGTTCAGCGGCAGCGGCATGGATGCAACGGTCCTACGGCCTCTGGCTCGACGAATGGGGCTATCGTAACGTGCCGCGCGGCATACTGATCGAACCCTTTGTCGGCGAGGGACCGACGCTGCCGGTTGATTACAAGCTTTACGTGTTCCACGGCCGGGTCGAAGCGATCCAGGTTCACGTCGATCGTGAGACATGCCACCGATGGGTAATCTTCGATCGGGATTGGCGCGGAATGTCGACCGATGCCGATCGCCTTAATATTCACCCGCCGATTAGCTTGCCGCTTATGATTAAGGGGGCAGAAGCTTTGGGATGCGGGTTCGCATTCGTCCGTGTCGACTTCTACGACACAGGCGTCATACCCCGATTTGGGGAAATGACATTTTATCCCGGCTCGGGCCTAGATCCGTTCGACCCGCCTCGATTGGACGAGTTGCTCGGTGATCATTGGTGTCAGGTTGCTGGAACGGACAGAACCATGACTTAACGCTCGATCGTAATTTTGCCTGTGCCAACTTCTAACCCTGATCGAGCTTCCAATCGAGTTTTTGTTTGCTCGATGACTGGGGGCGTTACATTAATTCGTCCGCGACACCCTCCGGACCGCTGACAGAGGCAACGATCGTTCCTGCGCGTGGTCGGCCGGAAAGGTCGAGGCAATTGTGTCATGCGCATGCCTTACGTTTCGATCTCGCTGGTACGCGAAGTATTCGGCCATTGCATTACGCCGCCGCTAACTGCTTGTTTGGTAAAGAAGATCAACGATCCTCGTGGGGCTTTCCGGCGGCCGTGCGTTTGACCCACTCGATCACGAGAGGATTAGCCATGGATCAGAAGAGTGCGCCGTTGGCCGATGCGCTGGCGGCAATCGAGAAGAGGCCGGTCGTCGGCTTCGGAGCGCCGGGCCACAACCAAGGCTCGGCTATTCCCGGCGGCATGAAAGCGCTGCTCGGCAAGCGGGTCTTCGAAGCTGACGTGCTCACGCCGAAGGGTCTCGACGATCGGACCGAAGGAAAACTCGCGCTTTAACGGGCGCACGAGATCGCGGCGGAGGCCTGGAATGCCGACTTCTGCCGGTTCGTGACCGGCGGATCCACGCAGAGCCTTCACACCGTGATGGCGTCCGTCGCCGGGCCGGGTGACACCATCCTGATCGCCGCAAACGCTCACAAAGCCGAGCGAACCTATGCGCTCGCGACAGGGCTCGATGCCGTTGTCGTCCCCGTACAGATCGACGAGGCTTGGGACATCGAACATGGCGTCGAGCCGCAGGCGCTTGTCGCCGCGCTGGCGGCGCATCCGACTGCCAAGGCATTCATCGTCGTCAGCCCGACCTACTACGGCGTCACGAGTGATATAGCGGCGCTCGCCACCGTCTGTCACGATCACGGCATTCCGCTGATCGTCGACGCCGCCTGGGGTGGTGCGTTCGTATTCTGTGAAGGACTGCCGGACGATCCGCTGACCAAGGGGGCGGATGCCGCCGTCTACAGCGCCCATAAGACGATGGGGGCCCTCGCGCAGGGGTCGGTGATCGTCGCCAAGGGCGACCTGATCGATCGCCAGCGACTGTGGATGGCCTATGAGCTGTTCGAGACCACCAGCCCGTCGGTACCGATACTTGTTACGCTCGACGCGACGCGGCGCGATCACGCACTGAACGGCGAGCAGCTGTGGACCGACGTCATCGCCTTGGCAAAGAACGTTCGCGGCAAAATTGCCGGTATCGCGGGTCTGCGCGTGTTCGGCGACGACCATCTGCCGCCGAATGCCGATCTGGACATAACGAAGGTACTGATCGACGTCTCGGCCCTGGGCGTATCGGGGTATGCCATCGACGATTGGCTCTACAAGCATCACCGGATCAGCATGGGACTCTCCGACACGCGCCATATTCTGGCGGTCCTGTCGCTTGGCACAACCAGGTCCGATCTCCGCAAGCTCGTCCGTGGCTTGCAGTATCTCGTAAAGCAGCTCGATTCCGATCCCTCCATCCTGCCGGCAATCTCTCTTGTGCCCGGGATCGGCACCCTGTCCGTCGACATGGCGATGCCCGGGCCTGCGGCACTCTACGGCCCAGCCGAAATGGTGGCCTACGAGGCGGCTGCTGGACGAGTCGCAGCCGAAATGATCGCGCCCGCGCCGCCTGGCGTTCCTCGGCTGGTGCCGGGCCAGCGCATCACTGCTGCGCACGTCGCATGGCTTGTCGCAAACCGTGATGCCGGGGCTTTCGTGATGGATCCGGTCGACCCGACCGAAGCGACCGTGAGGGTGGTGCAGAGCTGAAGCAACCGAAGTGACCCGCCAAATCTTACAGCAGCTGCAATTAGGTGGATACACAATGCAGACTCATACCGACGAACACTGGATGCAAATGGCGATAGACGTCGCGCGCTCCAAAGGATCCGATCCCTCAACCTCGCCGCTTGGATGCGTCATCGTGCTAGACGGGAAGGTGATTGCCGCCGAACGCAATCAGACCAAGGAGTTGCCTGACGCAACCGCTCATGCCGAGATGATGGCGATCCGTCGGGCTTGTGAGCAAACCGGAGAACTGGAGCTGCGCGGGGCAACGTTATACTCGACACTCCAGCCCTGCGGCATGTGCACGATGGCATCGATCTGGTCGAAAGTCGGCCGCGTCGTTTACGGTGCTGGTCGCAACGATGTGCATCCGATGTATTTCGAGGCGAAGCACGTCGACACCCTCGCCTTCATCGGGGACGCCTATCGGGACAATATCGAGATCGAGGGCGGCTGCCTGCGCGAAGCCTGCGCTGAACTGTGTTACGGTCCCGATGCTGACTTAAACGAAGAGGAACAGGCCAACCTGTAAGCACACATCGAGTCATAGGCGTCGACTGTTTGCCGCTATCAGCGGTAACGTAAAACAAAGCCTCGTCGAAGCAGCTTCGACGATCCACTTGCAGACCTTAATGTCCAGTTTACCGCTCCCCGACATCTTCCATCCATTCAGGTAGCATCTACAAGCGCTACTAGGCGGCAGATCCGTGGAACTAAGGCATGGATCCTAGCTTCAGCGAAGATCGACGCCGATGCTGGACTGAACCACGCAAGTCCTCCGTACCGGGGCATTGCCATCGGGTTGCTCTGCGTGGCCCTCGGTCATCATGACCTCAAGCGGCGGCAGGCGCCGCCCGGGATCCCATAATCGCCGCGACAGCCTCGCGACCCTCGCCACGCATCGCTGACAGGGCGTCCTGCGCATCGCTGTCGGTGATGGCGAACAGGATGGTGTTGTACGGCGCGACCGTCCCGTCCGCATCTACGACATTCATGCTTCCAGGATCGAATGCCCAGTTCGCCCAGTTCCAGAGGCTGACATCTGGCACCTGCACGGCCACGTACGATCCGCGGCGCAGACGTGCCGACGTCCGACTTCGGCTAAAGTCCAGACCGAGATCGAAGGACTGGACCTGCCGATTCCAGCGACGCTTTACCAGGTTTTCGGTGATGCCGCCGGCGAGGCCAACAAGCTGAGGAAGAGCAGGCTGAATGTGCCCAAGTAGCTTCAACCCGTCCTTGAAAGTCGCGCTCTGCAGCACGTTGAGGATCGTCTCGTCGCCGGCCGACCGGATCGTGATCGTGCGCGCCTGGAAGGAGAGTCCGTCGGGCGGCACGGTGAGGCCGGTAAAGATCGGTGAGCCATTCACGGCGGCGTTGTCGGCATCGTTGGCCTTCAGCACGCTTGCGAACCGAAGATCTTGGCTTTCGCCGCCAGCCTGGTCACGGCCGGTAAAGTCGAACAGCACCGTGTGCAGACCGAGCCCCGGATACTCTTGGACCCGGAAGCCATCGAGCGTCACTTTAATGCGGTCGGACACGAGCGTCGCGTCGGCCTCGATGCCCGCCGCCGGCACGATCGGCACCCGGTCGGCTGTGGGCGGTCCTTCGGCGATGAACCCATAAACGTGCGCGGTGTGCGCATATGCCGCACCGCGCATCCGCGCAAGGCCCTGGCCCCGCACGCCCAGCGTGCGCAGAGCCTTGGCAGCATCCTCATCGCCGATTTCGTCAAGATAGTCGGCCAGCTCGTCATCGTCGAGGTGGCCGATGGAGAGGGAATCGTCAAAAAGGATCATGCGCCAGACCTCACCTGCAGACCCATCCTACGGCGGATCGTGTCCCTGATGTCAGCCGATATGGTGTCGGCCACCTCGATCGTCACCGCCAGCGCGTAGGGTATCTGGAAGTCGCTCACGTAGGTGAGTCTGGACACCGCCTGCACGTTGATCTCGAACACGCCGTTCTCGTCGAACGGGACAGCCTTCTTGCCCTCGTAGACGGCGTGGATCAGGGTGCCGTTCTTCGACGACGCGACAGACGGCTGATGGGAAGCACGCGCCGCACCCTCCCAGATGCTGCTTCGCCCGTCGCCACCGACCATTTCCAGACCTATCATACGGTAGTTCGAGCTGTTCGCCTTGACCGGCGTAAGCCATGCAAGCGTCAGGACTATGCGCCTGAACTCGGCGCTCGAGCTCAGATCGAAGGGCAGCGGAATGCGCCATGTGTGGCGCTGCTCCTTCCTGATCAGATCCTGGCCGAGCAGGGTCACCCGCTTCCTGTCACCCGACACGATGCGGCTGGGATCGACGTGACCATAACCGATAGCACGCGAAACAGTCTCCTTCGCGCGAGGCAGGGACATACCCGAACGGTGAACATCAGTCATGCCGATGCCGACGTCACCCCAGCTGGCGCCATGGGCGATCAACGCCTTGAGCACCGGTGCGGCGGTCGAACGCGCATGCCATGGAACACCGTCACCGGTCGGATCTGGGGAGGCGTCGAGCACGTCGCCGATCAGCAAGCCGGCCCTAGTGGCGAGTGCGGCGGCGTTGCTGGTGCCGGACGAGCGGCGGACCATCGTCACGTCGCCGGTTGCCGGATCCGGACTCGCCACCTTCTGGCCGAAGTAGGCGGCCGCCTCATGCCCACGGACGCGGAGGACCCCGGACATAGTAGGGTGCGCGACCTGCCTGCCGCCCGGCAGCATGACATCCGGCTTCACCGAGCGCCCGAATCCGAGACCGAGCCCCGAGTTGATGTTCGGAGCGGAGAAGGAAACGTACGGATCGGAAAGACTCGCCGGCAGGATATCGGTCGAACCGTCAGAGTGTGCCGCCGCTACCGTCAGGGCGTTCACCGACTCGGCGGGTGCGAAGATCGTACGCTGGGACTTGGCCGCGTCGATCGCCCGCAAAATCGCCGCCCGCCTGTGATCGGGCGTGGCAGCCCGCATCTGGACGGCGTCCGGGTAGTCCAGCACGTCAAAGGGCTCGCGGATGTTGCCCGCGCTGACCACGAAGAGCACCTTGTACTTCCAGGAGAGATGATCGAGCAGGCGAGCCCAGGGGCTAACCGAACCCGAGAAGCCGAAGGCCTCGTCACAGATCGAGTGGTTGATGATGACCACGTCGGGTCCGCTCGGCGGTTGGCCGTCGGTGCCTTCCTTGAGTTCGCGCACCGCGCGATGGATCAATCCCAGTGGCAGTTTGTCAATCGGCGGACGTTCGTCGTTGTCGTCAGACTCAAGGACCGGCACGATCTTGAGCACGCGCGACAGCGGCTCGGCCCCAAAGTGGCCGTCACCGCGCAGGATCAGCGACGCCATCGCCGTTCCGTGGAAGCGAGTGTTCACGGGCGCCATCGAATCGGCCACGTCGAGCGGGATCACGTCAATGCGGTCCCGCAACAGCGCGTGGTTCTCGACCGGCCAGCCATCGATCATGGCGCCGATCGATTTTCCATCCGCAGGTTGCAGGGCTTCAGACGACGCTTCCACGGGCTCGGGGTTGTGTTCGTCAATCGCAAACCGGAAACTGCTCTGCGGCCTGATGGACATCACCTGGTCAGAGAAGGCGAGCGGCCCCGATCCGGTGACAATGGCGTCCACCGCGGAAGAAGGAAGACGGATCAGCGCGGAGTGATAGCGGATCTCTTCGATTCGAATGACGTCGAGGATCTCGCCACCGATAGCTTCGATCGTCGTCCTGAACGCGTCATACGCGTCGTCCCTGTGGCGCGGGTCGAAGCGGTACCAGAGGTCCACCTCGATCCTGACCTCTTCCTCAGGACTGCGCGTGCGTTCCACCCTCAGCCGCCGACGCGTTGCGTCGCTGACGCGGTCGTCGGCATTCCACGGCCGGATGCGATGCAGATGGGAGAACAGATCCCACCAGACGCCGTCGCCCTCGGGCGCCTTCTCATTCGCGGCATACGCATCCCAAAGCCTGCGCAGCCGTTCGAACGACGCGACCGTGGGCATGCCAAGATACAACCTGCCTTCCGTCACGTCCTCGAAGGCCTCGAGGGGTTCGTTGGCGACGAGGTTGACACCCAACAGATTGTTGAATTCCTCAGCCTCGGCTGCCGCCTCTTCGTCGTCGTACTCATCACCGCCGATGTCGAAATACTCGGTCACGCCGTGCAGGAGAGCGACTTCCTCGGCGAGCCACTCCAGCCCCGCCTTTTCCGCGGCCTTAACGAAGGAGGCAGGTCGGCCAATGATCTCGAGTACGAGGGCACGTTCTGGCGCCATGGCCCCCGGATCGCGAGCGACATCGATGTCATCCCGGTCAAGGATATCAGTGAACGTGCGCGACATTAGCCCACCTAGGCGGTCGACCTGGATATGCGTTTCGATCTTGGGGCGGGACCTCTTGTCAGCAGTCCCCTTCAGGCGCTTCTGCTTGTCGTCAGGCGTCCGTCGGAGCGGCAGTATTTGATTGCTGTCGGCCATCGTCGTCGAACTTCGCCCCCGCCTTTGGTCCGAAGCGCTTCTTCCACGTCTTCAGCTGATGCGCCACAATCGTCTTGGGCGCACCGCCGGACAGGACGATCTTGCGCTTCACATCAAGCAGGAACTCCTCCGCCTCGGCGAAGCTCCCCCCTTCGAGATCGCGAGCGAGCGCTGCCGGATCGAAACCCAGTGCCTTGCGATCCGCGCCGACCTGATCCAGCCATCGCCTGAGGTCAGCGCGCGTAGGCATCGGTAGTTCGAGACGGAGCTGGAAGCGCCGCCATACGGCACGGTCGAGCAGTTCGGGATGGTTTGAGGCACAGACGATGACTGTGTAGGAGGGAAGATCGTCCATCTGCAGCAGCAGCGACGACACGACGCGCTTGATCTCGCCCGTCTCGTGGACATCGCCACGCTCCTTGCCGAGCGCGTCGAACTCATCGAGGAACAGCACGCACGGAGTGGCACGAGCGTAGTCGAACACGCGGCGAAGGCGAGCGGCGGTTTCACCGAGATAACTGTCGATCACCGCGTCGTAGCGGATGGTGAGGAACGGCACGCCGAGAGAGAAGGCGATCGCTTCCGCCAGAGTGGTCTTCCCGTTGCCCGGAGGTCCCGCGAGCATGACTCGATGACGGGGATCGAGAGAGTTCGACCGGAGCACGTCGGCACGGTGCTGCTCGTCGATGAGATCGCGGACCTGCGTCTCGACGTCGGCCGGTAGCGTCAGGTCGTCAAGACCGCGCCGCGCGGGGCGTTCGATCAGCAGATCACGGACCTTCTCGGGCAGCACGGATCCGTTGACCGAACGCGGAGCCTGCCGCGACGGCGGAGCGACGAAGCCTAGCGCCTTAGCAAGCCGGTCCGCTAGGGTATCGTGACGCTTGGCACGCGCCTCTGCCACGAGCGCGGCGACAGTGCGCTCGAGCTTCACATGGTCGTTTTGGGCGCCAGCCTCAGCCAGCTGGACTACAAGATCCGCTCTGCTCATTGGGTCACCATGCCGGCCGGCTCCATCCGATTCAGCCGTCCTTCCTTAATGTGCCGCTACGCACCTCCTCGTCAAGATCTAGCAACTCTCCGAGCAGGCGTCGCATTATTAATGCATTCTGAGATGACAACGCGACGCTTCCGGACAATCTCCGTCCCTTCGATTTCTGGCCGCCCAGCCGCCGGAGGACGAGCGACATGGCGCTGCGTCTACCAGCCCGGGGACGAAGGTCGGCTTAACTAGCACGTCCCTCCAAGCCGGCTAGTCCGGTTTTCTCTAGCGATCGGCGCTTAGAACCGTCCCCTGCCACATGAACGAAGGTCCGTTCACCAGTATTGCTATCCAAAAGCGGACAGGCCGCTTTCCACCAGTTTTGCTGAAATGCAGACGGTCTGCATTTACCAATATGAGCAGCGGCAGACCGGCCAACGGCCCCGTCTCGATGCGGCCCGGCAACTATGTGGGAAGGTCGGAGTCGGCGTGGCGCCGCGGGTCCCAGATGGCGTGGATGCCGTCACAGCCGCCCTCCCCGCTCCACGATCTCGCACTGGACCTCGCGCGTCTGCTGGCGCGCGACCTGGCGCGGCAGCAGAGTTCTCAGAAGAATCAGGTCGCCCCGAAAACGGGGAGGCGACCATCATGACGACCTTCGTTGCGAATGCAGGAAGCACGAATGGAGGAAAGATGAAGCGGTGTGCGATATACGCGCGGTATTCGACGGACAAACAGGACGTGCAGTCGATCGAGACGCAGCTGATGATGTGCCGGCGCGAGGTCATCCGCGAAGGCTGGCAGGAGGTGCTCTGTTTCACAGACGCAGCGGAGTCCGCGGCTACCATGCACCGCCCCGGCATGAAGGCGTTGCTTGCCGCCGTTGCCGCAGGCAGCGTCGACATCGTCTACGCCGACGCCATGGACCGGCTGTCGCGCAGTCAGGCCGATATTGCGACATTGTTCGACAGTCTTCGGTTTCGCGGCATCCTGCTGGCGACGCGCAAGGAAGGCATAGTCACGCCGCTGCACATCGGCATGATCGGTACGATCAACGCCGAGCAGCTGAGCGCTACCAGCGACAAGACGCGCGATGCGCTCGTGCGTCGCCACGCGATGGGGAAGAACCCCGGCGGCTCTGCGTACGGCTATGAGAAGCGCATCGAGCACGACGGCAATGGCGAACGCATCCGCGGCCTGCAGCAGATTGTCCCGAACGAGGCGACGGTGGTGGTCCGGATCTTCGAAGACTATGCGGCCGGCCTGTCGCCCATCGCCATCACGCGGCGCCTTAATGCCGACGGCGTGCCATCGCCGCGCAGCGGCAAAGCCAGCAGACATCCGCTCGGCAAGGCCGCGGCCTGGACGCCGAACACGCTGACCGGCAATGCCGCACGCGGCACCGGCATCCTCAACAACCCGCTTTATGTAGGCCGACGGCCGTACGCCAAACAGACGTATCGCAAGAACCCAGAAACGGGCAAACGCCATGCCTTCGTCAACCCGGAGGACAAGCGATCCGATGACGTAGAGTCCCCGGCGCTCGGCATCGTACCCCTCGAATTGTGGGACAGGGTCAAATCCCGTCAGGCTATGCTATCGCGCGGGCGGAAACCTCGTACCGATTTAACCAGCCTGCCCTTCTTCGCGCAACAGCGCCCGCGGTATCTGCTGACCGGCAAGATGACCTGCGGTAGCTGCGGCGCGAGCTATGCCAAATCGGGCAAGACCCGATTCGGCTGTCAGGGCGCCGCTAAGAAGGGCCCCACCTGGTGCGACAACCGGCTGACGATCCGCCAGGACGAACTCGACGCACGCGTGCTGGCAGGCCTGGCAAGCGAGATGCTGCGTGACAACGTCGTCGCAGCGTTCCTGCTGGAATATGAGGCAGAGACCCTTCGCCTGACGGCTGAAACAGTCAGCGCCCGCCCCGAGCGGGAAGCCGAACTGGCCAATCTCGATCACCAGCTCGGGCGCGCCAAGGCGGCGATCCTCAAAGGCGTGGACGCGACGGTGTTCGTCGACGAGATGAAGATCTGGACCGAGCGACGCAAGGCCCTGCTCGC